>CAWFSF010000006.1:0-2354906 GCA_963818475.1 Nitrospirota bacterium
CTTTTGTCTTTAAAAAATCCCTCTTTTTCCTGGTAGTCTTTCAATGCGCGTGCCGGGGAGACATCCGATGGTCTGCCCGGCACCGGTTTTTCCGTACCCAATTCTCTCACCGGCATGTTGAAGAGTGGTTGCAGGGTCTCTTGCGGGGTACCGACCTGTCTGCGGGGGATCGGTCCTCACCGGTTCGAGCCTGGTTCGATGTCGCCATCTTCCACCCGTTTATCCGTACGTAACCTGATAAACCGGGGAATTCTCTAGTTTCCGGTCCCTTGTTACTTCCTGGTATGCTACTTCAGCGACCAGCACCGGTTCCAGCCAGACCACTATGCCTTTTTGCCCCGGTACTGCAAATTGCGGTGTTCCGGTTTTTTAGGGATGAGAACGTGCCCATGAGATCGTGAAGGTCCTGGTCCGAGAAACCCGAACCGACATTGCCGATATACACAAGCCTCCTTTGTGGCGATCCACCTGCAGGTGACCGGTCGCGACTTCAGTCGGGATCACATCGCGGTCCCTGTTTTTGGTACAACCCCAGGATGAGGGCTCCGAATGCAGGACTGCGGCCTCCCTGCCCGGGCGTGTAACCGGAAATCACGCAATCGCAGGTCATCTCTGCCTTGATCTTCAACCAGTTGTCGCTGCGCAGGCCAGGCTCATAACGACCGTTCATCCGCTTTGCCATGATCCCTTCAAGTCCCCGTGCAACCGCTGCATGGTGGTAGTCTTCACCTTCCGGTCACCGGTACAGAAATTACCGCATGAGTCCCTCTTAACGGCCTGTTGCAGGATTTCTCTCCGTTCTGACCAGGGGGAGTGTTATAAGGGATTTTTTATTTTTTTTTTAAGATATCGAACACGATATACGTGACCGGAAATCGTTCATCCGGTGAAAGTATTTTTGCCTCTTTTCCGGTGTAAATTCGGGGAAGGAGCGATTGTATATCAGGCCTACCCCCGCTCATCACAACAATTTCACCGTCAAGAACTGTCCCGGGGCAAGGTGCAGGAGTTCGTCCAGTTCAGGGAACTGTCCGCTCAGGCTCATGGTTGTTCCGGCTCTTTCAGGGACAGGGTCTCGGTATGCGGGGCGATCGCCAATTATCACCCACTCTGATCTCGAAAAAACCACTCATCGCTGTTGAAAGGAGTATGATGGTTTTTGCGAACATGGGCTGGTATTCGGACGTCATAACCCCTCAATAATTCCGGTATTCATTTCATCTTTAGCGTGGCAATGGTCTCCTGTAATGCCTGCATGAGTTCTTTTGCCTGCTCGGGATGGGGTGGTTCTTCAATAACGATCTTCTCACCGGCACGTTTCTTGTTGATAAGTTCCATGACGGCTTTTTGGTACCGGTCAGGATAATCCATAATCGAAAAATCTCCCGCAAGCTCGTTGATGATCCGTTTTGCCAGCGCAGTTCGGAGTCTTTTGGCACGGGAAGGCTCGTCAGTCGTTCAAAAGTAAGGGGGGACGTGACCTCGTCTGCATGGCGGAGTGTCGTCAGGACTAACCCTCCTGGTAGACATGCACCACGACCGGGTATTCCTTTGTCCGGAGGGTGATTGTCCCGACTGCCGCCCGTCCCAGTTCAGTTAGTGCAGTTACAAGGAGACTGTAGGCTTCCTCGCTCCGGTCCGGAACAAGGATGTAGGGAGTCTCGAAATATGTCGGGTCGAGCGAGAGAAAATACACGAATTTCTCAATCCTTATCTTCCGGTCGGACTCTGGCATGATGGCTTTGAGACCTCTTCAGGTTCAAAGACCACGTACCTGCCTTTTTCCACCTCATACCCTTTGACGGTATCAGCCCACGGGACAACCGCCGCCCGTCCTTTGTGCAGACCCGGTCGTACCTAAGCGGCTGCCCGTCATCCCGGTGCAGCAGCCTGAATGAAAACGACCGGTCCCTTACCATCGTGTGCAACCTCACTGGTACATTGACCAGCCCGATCGTGATGCTCCCGCTCCAGAACGGCCGTCCTGCGGTTCCCTTCTGTTCTGTTTCGTCCGGCAGGTGGTCCGGTCTGACCGGGGATGCGTGACGGTCCTTTTTTGCATCAATCCCCGATACTTCAGGAGTATGGACAGGTCCGGGTCCGTTACTTCCTTTCATGTTCTTTGCACCCTTTCCCGGTGATGCGCGGTGGACGGCGTTATCTCGCGATGGTCTGCCTGGTGTCAAAAATACCCCTCCATGGGTCTTCACTTCCGGAAAGCATTGTCCGTATATTAAAATCTTCGGGACGAATCCCGTGTATGAGGTTCTCCCAGGTGATCGGTGCAGAAACAGTTGCGCTGGCAGTAGCACGGAGGGATACGGTGCTGCCATGGTTTTTCCCCGGGCATTCTGGAGATAATCGATAAAGATTGTCCCGGGTGCCGGTGACCGGGCAAACTCAGCAACCACGTGTGAGGAGTCCCGTGCGATCGTTTTTCCCAGGGTATGGGCAAATGCCCGCACTACCTCAAACCGGTGTCCACCCGTAAGCGGCACCACAATATGGACTCCTTTTTTGCCCGAGGTTTTTACAAACGACCTGATCCCGGCATTCTCAAGGTGTTCATGGACAATATGGGCAACATCGATCACATCGTCAAAGGTGAGTGGGGGTTCAGGATCGATATCGAAGAGCAGGAAGTCCGGGGAATCGTATAAGAGCGAGGAAGAGAGCGTGGCATGGAGTTCCAGGGATGCGAGGTTTGCAAGCCAGATGAGCGTATCGAGGTTATTGCACAGCACATAATGGAGATCGCGGTCCGCAGTCGTGTCAGGATGGGTAAAGATATCAACAAAGTCAGGAGTGCCCTGCGGGGCATCTTTCTCGTAAAAGGCATCCCCTTCAACACCAGCCGGGAAACGGTGCAGCGTGAGAGGACGGTCATGGAGAAAGGGAAGGATCCGGGGGGCCATCCTGACATAATAGGTGATCACGTCCTGCTTTGTCACAGAAACGGCCGGGTACATCATCTTTTCGAGGTTTGTCAGGCGGACTCTCGTGAGGTCACGGAGGGATGGTTCTCTGCCGTTATTTCCTGTACCTCCCGGTCATTTTGAAATAGTTGATGTTCCCTATTCAAAAATAGTTTTGTGCAATCGTGAAGCGAAGGTTTTGAACATAAAGGACCCTTCGGCTCTGTAGAATTCCTTTTATTCTAGCACAAAATAAAAAGGACACATGCTTTGAAGGAGGGGACAGTGCCTGTCCCCCCGGACCGCCCCTGCGCAATGTGATAGTGCTGTTATTACCTTCTCGGGGGTTATCGCATTGGGGGGAGCCAAGTGGCGGGGGTGAAACCCCCATGAACGTTCAGAATTTTTTAAACATTTCCCATGAAAATCGAAATCATTCCGGTATGATGAGGGGATTATCATCTCTATTCTTCAGTTACGATGAACGCCGCCGCCCCCGACGGGACGCCCCCGCGGCGGATCAGTAACTAAAAAATACAATTAACCTTCCTGTCCCGCCGTGCCTCTAAAGAAGCCCTGAGGCGGGTGTCCATCGCATAGAAAATTGATTTTCATGATTTGGGTGCGAACACTCAGTTCATGCCGTTTCTCCAGAGCCAACCCTTCAAAACCGGCGGTTCATATTCATCATGGGAAAATCCTCAACCTGCGTTCCATACCACGTGGAGTACCATACCCGCATTTGGGCTGCTTCTGAACCTTGTGACCTGATGATAGAGTGGCCCAGGTCCCGCATTTCTTTATGATCGGAATTCAGCGTCATTTGAGCCATCATGATGGCCATCTGGTGATGGGGGACCATCTGTTCAATGAACTCTTTATCAAACGGGGTGGCATTTTCGGCTGCACCAGGTCTGTCATACGCCCACCCATGCCCCCGCCCATCATGCCGGTGCCGTTTCCTCCCCGGTTCATGGCACCCCCCCTTGTCGCGTCCTGATACTCTGGTACGTCCGTGCCATACCAAGCCTTATACCAGGTACGCATCAGGGAGATCTCCTTACTCTGGTCCCGGATTACATTCTCTGCCAGCTGCCTGATCTCGGGATGTTCCGCTCCATAAGCGCCAGGTTCCCCATATCAATCGCATCCTGGTGGTGAGGGATCATCTGCTCGATGAAAACCCGATCCGAATCCATCATCATGCCTCCCCTCCTTTGACCGGCAAATGCATTGAAACCCCCAATAGCCATAACGATGAGAATGCCTGCCACAATGACACACACAATCAAGATACCCAGCCCGATTGTCTTTGCCTCCATTTCAAATTCCCTCCTATTTTATCTTCATTGTCCCATATCATAATCTCATATAAAAAATCGCTCTGCGAGGTGGCATACTTTGGAAAGGGAATCCGGAAAAAAAGTTTGTGGGTATCAATTACCTTTGCATCAGATATCATCCAGGTACCTCTCCCGGTTCGTGAGGAAATCCCGGTAGATCTGGAAATAATCCGTATCTTCGTAGGCGACTTTATGGATTCGGGGTCCATCGAAGCTGAAGATTTCCGCATCCGGGCAGGCAAGGAGGATAGGGGAATGAGTGGCGATGATGAACTGTGCATCTCCCCGTGTGCTGAACTGTCTTAGCAAACGCACCAGTTCGAGCTGCATCTTTGGTGACAGGGCGTTTTCCGGTTCGTCCAGCAGGTATAGTCCTTTTCTCTTAAAACGGGTCTCAAAAAATTTCATGTGGGACTGGCCATGCGACTTTACAACAAGAGTCCCGTCACCGAAATACTTCATGGTATCAGGATCAACCATGCCCCACTGGTCGAGGATTTCGGTGAAATGACAAAAAATTTCTGATGCAAAGAACGATCCCGGGACTTTCCCTTCAGTCCATGTGATCCGGATGGACTGGTGCAGGAGATCTTCATAGCGGTTCTTGCGGTCTTTTGTTCCCTCATGCTCTTCCCAGATATGGATGGAACAGTCTGCGGGCGATGGCGCGGAGGAGCGTTGATTTTCCGGTCCCGTTCTCCCCAATGAAAAAGGTTACCGGCCGGTAAATTCTATCCCTTCAGTCTTCTGAAAAATTTCCAGGTTAAACGGGAAACAATTTCTTGTCGGAAAGGTATCGTGGAGCAGACGGAGCGATTGAATATGCATATCCTGATTGATCTTTTATGATGCGGAATTTATATCTTTCATTTCCGGTTTTTATTCGTTTACGAAGTTGTTGTTCCCTTTGCACCATGGAAGTAAGGAGCATCTGATCCATGATCCTGACCTTCCGCGAGAATGGACCTGGAGATGAGGAAAAAATGGTAGAGCAGGGTGTTTCTTTATGATCTTAGTTTACCTTTCCATCGATCTCGATAATTCTGGCCACCATGGAGCCTGCCTTGCGGGATTTCTTCCTGCCGGCAAATAACAGTTTGAACAATTCGAAACCGGTGAGCAGGAGGATCATCAGAAACCCGACAAAAAACGCATAGGCAAACGGTCGTGCTGCGCATGTATCGCACGAGGATAAAAAGAGTATAAGGTACCATATCATCGCGACAGAAACGAGGATATTGGCAAGACATCCCATCACCGCCCACAACGGTGGGGAATAGGTATCATGCATATGATCTCGTTGTTTTATTTTTCCGGTACATATAGTATCTCATTGTGGAACAGTGCAACTACTCTTCTGGTTTTTTCTCCATCTCCTCCTTTTGTTTCTTTAAGTTCTGGGCAAGGGCAATCACGCCCGTTGTGTCCCCGAGCCCCATCGTGTTCAGGACCGATGACGGGACAAGGATCAGGACAGAATTGTTGGTTTTGAGTCCTTCGTACAGCATATTCATCCCCCGCAGGTGGAGGGCAGTGGGATTTCCTGCATACGTCTTTGCCGCGTCCTCAAAACTTTTTGCGATCTGCCGCTCGGAGTCACCAAGGATGACCCGTGCCTGGCGTTCTCGTTCTGCCTGTGCCTGCATGGACATGGCATTCTGTAAATTCACCGGGATTTCCACGTCCCGTATCTCAACTGACAAAACATTGATGCCCCACCCGTCAATCCGGCGCTGGATTGTTTTCTGGAGTTCGGTGTCGATCATCTCCCTGCCAGCCAGCATATCGGCGAGCATGGTCTTTCCGATCACATCCCGGAGTGGCAGTTTGTGCAGCGAGCAGCACGGAGTCCTTGTATGCCTGAACTTCGAGGGCTGCTTTCTGTACATCAAAGACCTGCCAGAACAGGACAGCATCTACGTCCACTGGGACCGTGTCCTTGGTAAGCGTCTGTTCTGCGTTAAACGAGGTCGTGATCACCCTTGTGTCAATGATATAGGGTATCGTATTGAGGAACGGTATGATGACAACGAGGCCCGGCCCCCGAATCCCCACAAATTTTCCCAGGTACAGCACGACAACTCTCTCCCACTGTTTGACAATCCTGATGCTGAGTGCGATAAGGACGATGACAACAATCAGGATGACAACCAGGGCAACAACCGTCAGGAAATCCATATCTGTCCTCTTTTATGTGAGGACTACTATTTTTATGACAGAAAAAGATATCGCAGGATTCGTGAGGTTGTTTATTTTTGCTCGGGAGAATCAGACATGAACAGATAGAGATCACTCCACAACATTGAAAATATCAGTAGATGAAGGACCCCGCATCAGGGCTTCTTTTGAGGCACGGTGGGCAAGGAGTTTTTTGAGTTTGTTTTTCATTGAACCGCCGCTGGCGACAGACACCTTCCCGGGGTTGCCGGAATAAAAAAAAGTTATCACGTTTGTTAAAGGTGAGAAACAGTACACTTTTAGAGGGTTCGACCATGTATCTATTGTATTTTCTTATGGATTTTTCACCTGTTATCCAGTTTCAGGTGGGTCCCGGTGAACCGGTACCCGGTTTTGGGCACCAGCATCTCAAAGAGTGCTCCCTTCCCGGGTTCACCGGTCTCCCGAAGCATGATACCGGTCACTGAACAGATTTCATGGGCGAGGAAAAGCCCAAGCCCGGTGTGCTTCCCAAAATACCGGGTAAAAATTTTTTCCTTTTCATCTGCAGGAATCCCGACCCCGTTATCCTCCCAGGAAATGAGCAGCCCTTCCTGCACTTCCCGTGATGAAACCGTTATCGTTGTCACTTTCTTCCCATGCATCACGGAATTATCAAGGAAATTGTAAAACACCTTCTCCAGTATGGGGTCTGCGTAAATCTCGGTATGGTCCAGGGTCTGGTGAAGTGAAATATGCGGGGGGACTTCCAGGCTGGATATGACGCTGTCCAGTTTGTGCCATCGTGGTTCAAGGGATCCGAGGTCCTGGTAGACCCGCGTGAACTCAATCAGATCGCGTATCGCAACTGCAGAGGAGTCCACCTTTTTTAAGAATCCTGCTATTGCCGGATTGGCTGACCGGGATTTGATGAGCTCGATGTTTCCCCTCAAAACCGTTATCTTGTTGAGAATATCGTGACGGGTGATACTCGACAGGAGGTGGAGTTTATGGTTGGCTTCTTTGAGGCTTTCTTTTGCCCGTGCCAGCTCAACATACTGTTTCCGTAATTCCTCTTCAGTGTTTGCGAGTTGTTCATATGCCGTATGGAGCTCGGATTCAGCATTCTTGCGGTCAGTAATGTCAAGGGCAGTGAACATGACTGCCCTGTTGATATCGGAAGGGTCAAGCGGAGTCGAACTGAGGAGGATATCGCGGATTGTGCCGTCTTTTCGTATCCAGCGGGTCTCTACGGTCCCGGTCCCCTGTTTCCGGATCAAATCATATTTTTTAATTCCGACAAACTCAAAGTCTGTATCGCTCGGGTACAGGATGCGGGCATTCTTTCCCATAAGTTCATCGCACGAATACCCGGTCATTTCAGCGATTCGGTCATTCACCTTCATGAGGACCCGGTCTGAAACAAGACCGATCCCGACCGGTGCTGCCCGGAAGATACTGGCCAGCGTAGCTTCGCTCTCCCGCAAAGCCTCATCTGCCCTTTTTTGTTCCGTGACATCACTGCCAACTGACTGGTATTCAGTAAGAGATCCCTGTTCATTGAAAATTGCCCGGTCGCTCCAGCGCTGCCACCGGATCTCGCCGCTGTCTAATATGATACGGTGGGTAATTATGGCAGTGGGATGGTCCCGTGTCAGGGATGCAAAATGTTCTTTTAGAAGCACCCTGTCCTCTGCCGGAACATCCGGGATGAATTTTTTTCCGATAATCTCCTCGCGGGTTTTATGATAATACCTGCAATATGCCTCGTTGACAAAGACATGGGTCCCGTCAGGCAGGAACCGGGAGATGAATTCTGTCTGGTCTTCGACCACATTCGCGGTATCTCTGTTCACTCGCCTCAAGCCTTGTATGCTGGATATTAAGCGCCGCTTCACTGGCTTTTGCGTGCTCGAATGCTGCCTGCATCTGTTCGCAGGCTGCCTGCAGCTCCTCTTCTTTTTTCCGGAGCGATGTAATATCCTGGAGGGTTTCAATGGCCCCGGTGATGTTTCCGGCTGGATCACGGATAGGTGCGGCAGTGAAAAACATCCATGTTCCCCCTTTGATGGAGGGGAAATAATCAGTTGCTTCAAAATTATCAGCAACAACCATGGATTTTACGTGTTTTCCCGCATACCATCGGGTAATCCCGTCGATGTTCCCGTCCACGATGAGATCTGCAAGGCATGGGCGCTGAGCGGGATAAAAGGCTTTCCAGTGATTTGTGGTATTCACGATCTCGGATGCTGCAAGACCGCTGTATTCTTCCAGGGCCCGGTTCCAGAAAATAACCCGGTGATTTTTATCGATGACAAACTCCGGTATGGGCGCTCCCTGCACGAGGTCCTGCATGGTCTTTTGCGCTCCCTTGATCTGGATAGCCTGCCTGACCTTGTGTGCCAGCTCAACAAACTGTGCTTTCGGGTCACCCCCTTTCTGGAGATAAAAGTCAGCACCGCTGTTGAGAGCCTCAATAACAACCTCTTCCCTGCCTTTCCCGGTAAAAATGATGAAGGGGATGTCATTCGCCTGCGAACGAACTGTTTTTAAAAAGACAATGCCGTCCATATCAGGCATCTGGTAGTCGGATATGATACAATCGTACTGAGTCCTGGTCAGGGTATCAAGCGCCGCTTTTGCCGACGTGAGCGTATCAATCCTGAAATCCCCGGTCTTTTCAAGAAATAATTTCGCCAGATCGAGCAGCATCGGCTCATCATCAACATAGAGAACTGAAAACATCCTCATGAATTCCTGGTTTTCCCGCCTGTTACCTGCATTACATTTGGAATGGTTGATATATATAATTCCACGTGGGGCGGGCTATTGAGGTCGCAGGCACGATTATCAGCAGTTCATTCATTTCCTGTTCCAGAAGGCGTGATACGACCCGGAAGATCCGGTAAAAATGGACCGGGATGCGATAAAAAGAGGTCCCCTATGCATATGACCGGATAATGATTACCGGCCGTTTCGCGTTCATGACCACATCGTGCACCATGCTGCCGAAAAAGAAGTCGTGAAGACATCCCTGTGCTGCAGATCGCATCCATATGAGCGATACATCCTCCTCGTTTGCGATCCTGGGGATCTCTGTTCCGGGTTCCCCGGCAACCACGATACTTCTGGCATGGATGCCCCGGGTGGTAACCTGGTCGCAAAAAGCATGGATCCGTTGTTCTGCGGTAGAAAACGCCAGCTCATAGTCCTCCTCTTCTTCTCCTTTCTGTACCACGTGCAGGAGAATGATCTCCCCCACACCTTTGATAGTACAGGCAGAGAGCGGCTGTTTTTTCTGAATGTTCTGAGAAATTTACCGGGCAGAGGACTCTGGAGAAGATCATCGGACAGAACTTCTCATATGTCTCCCCGGTTAGTGTCCCGACGAGGGTATCTGGCATAATCATGACATTGATTTTACTGATGCGGCAGAGCACCTTTGAAGATACACAGCTGAGAAGAACTCCTGCAACAATGCCCTTTATGTGTGCATGGATCACAATCAGGCCGGCATGATGTTCCTCTGCTTTTTCCAGGATCGAACCGGTGATATCGGTTGAAATAGTCTCTTCAAGCGTCACACGGATAGCCGGGTTGAGTGCTGCGATACAGGCTTTGGCTTCATGAAGGTACACTTCCGCGGTCTTTAGTTCCAGGCTTTCGATGGTATCCACGCCCATGGGAATCGCGTACTGTTTTATCACGTGGAGGAGGATTATTTCCCGGATACCGGGAATACTGGTGATACAGTGAAGTTCGGTCCTCGCAGGTTTTGAAAAATCTGTCGGGAAAATAATTTTTTCAAACATACACCATCACGATGCGACTATGGTCAGAAGCCCGGGAGATTTGCGCTATTAAAGACATTACATATTGCTCACATTATATAATCATATGCAAAAAAATTTCCCGACAAAAAAGAAGATACCCGCCACAACCTTGTATGATTGCACCCGGCAGGCTCTGATCGCCGTAGTGTACAATCAGTCGATTTTTACTCCTATTCCCTCAAACCACCTGGATTCAAAATTTCCCGAGTAATCGTATTCGTAACCGATTTTTGAAAAAAACGCTTCGAACTCTTTCTGGGCAAGGGAACTTTCATCCGCAGTATTTTCTGTGCGGTAAAAATGTGCCAGGTAGACAAAACTTACGCCGTGCTCAGGGAAATCTTCCCGTTGGAGGGAATGAATCATCGGAAACTGTTCAAGATATGCCTCCCAGCCGGGATAGTTGCATTTCACCTCGGGTGGAAGGTCTTTTGGTTCTGGTATGGTTTGCGCGTGGCTTTCTTTTTTGGGGGCAGGCAGCTTTTATACTTCGTGCCGGTACCCGTTTTACCTTTTTTGCCAAAGTTTTCTCCGTCTGCACCGCCGGTTTTTAAGTATGCGGTGCCCTATGGCTAATGAACCTGTCAAAAGTATAAAAAATTTTTGATTAATTCAAAAACTTTACCGGGTGCTCAATGCTTCGGACAATTGTTTTTATCCGATATTCAAATGGCCAGTTCACGACCGCATTTCCCTGTCTGAAAGCATCCTGATAACCGGCAGCACCCGTTTGCCTGCTGCAAAATGTTTTTAATTCTGAAAATACCAGTGGGTTTGTTAAGGATTACCGGAGGATAAAGGTGACACGGATGGCAAGAGGTGAACGGGAATCAGGCCGCAGGGGCGGTGAGGGATACATGGAGCGGGGTATCCGGGGCAGTAACGATGACCGTTGGGATCCGGTGGACATGGAGCGGGATCCTTACCGTGATCTCAAAGATGGGTTTGAAGATCTGCCGGATCCCCTGAATGATGAGTATATCTGGCCCAGTACAGAAGAAGAAGAGGACGACTGAAAGAGACCAGGACTTCCCTGGCATTTTTTACCCGGCTCGTACCCCTCACCGAATACCGGTATGGTTTTGTCTCTTTACCTGACACGGGGAGCAGGCGGTTAATACCCCCAGACCAGGTATCAATACGAATTCTGCATGCATGATTCCGGGATCCATCAGACAATTAAATAACCATCAGGTTCACATACGTTCTTTTTGGACGAGGAATTACCATGAGATGGAGAGATGGACGACGAAGTGATAATGTCGAAGATCAACGGGGATTTGGCGTAAAGCAGGGGGCAATCGGTGGCGGTATCGGAATTCTGGCTCTTTTGGTTATCGGTCTTCTGACCGGTGCTGATCCGGTATCACTTCTGAATGCGATCGTTACACAAAGCGGTTCCATGGAGACAGTACTCCGGTAGTGCTGACCGCGGCCGAGAATGAGTCGGCCGATTTTGTATCCGTTGTCCTGGCCGATACAGAAGATACCTGGCAGTCGATTTTCCAGCAAAACGGCCAGGTTTACCGGCAACCAAAATTAGTCCTGTTCAAAGGCAGTGTGGAATCCGCGTGTGGATATGCCCAGGCCGCCATGGGGCCATTTTATTGTCCGGGTGACGAGAAAGTGTATATTGACCTGGATTTTTATAATGAATTAAAAGACCAGCTGGGAGCCCCCGGCGATTTTGCCCAGGCGTATGTCATCGCCCATGAAGTGGGTCATCATGTGCAGAAACTTGATGGGACCTCTGCAGAGGTACAAAGGCTCGAAAGCCAGAGTGACAAGGTCACGGCCAATAAATATTCTGTCATGCTGGAATTACAGGCCGATTGTTATGCGGGAATCTGGGCGAATCATGCTGACAAACAACGCCAGATGATCGAAGCCGGTGATATCGGGGAAGCCATGAATGCTGCAGCGAAGATCGGGGACGATGCCCTGCAGAAACAGTCACAGGGCTATGTAGTGCCTGATTCCTTCACGCACGGCACGTCCGCGCAACGGATGAAATGGTTTAACGCCGGTTATGTGAGCGGAGATGTCGGCTCGTGCGACACCTTCAATGCGGCTGCACTCTGATAACAAATCATCCTCACCAACCTTTTTTTGCCCCCTTCATTATGCAGAATCCCCGGGTCCGTTCAATTACGGACACACCAGCAAATTCAGCATCGGAAAAGATACCGGCCACCTCTGAAACAGCCATGAATTTTGCATAACGCAGGAATCTTCCTTTCGTTGACTCGTGCAGAAATTCCCGCTGGATTTCCCCGTCTTTTTCAATGAATCCGACAATAAGCATCCCTCCGGGCTTAAGCACCCGGTTCACCTCATTGAAAACTGTCATGACATCATCAAGAAAACAGATGACCGTCATCATGAGAACGTGATCAAAAGATCCTGAACGATAGGGCAGATGCTCCCCCTCGCCAACGACAACGTCGATTCCACGGTTTTTTGCCATATGAACGAGTTTTCCGGAGGGATCGATACCGAATCGTATACCAAATGGTAATGCAAACCGTCCCGACCCGATTCCGACTTCGAGCCCGCGACCATGATCAGGCATTGCATTACGAAGCATGCTGACCTGTGCTGCATAGATATCGCCGTGGTCATCAAACCACTGGTCATAATCACCGGCATGGTCCTCAAAAACACGACGCGATGGTATCATACACCATTCCCAGACGAGGGGCTTAACCGGGGCTTCATTCTTTTCCTGTATGGAATCTTCCTGACCTTTCAGTGCCGAGATCCCCCGGTCACCCTGGTCATAATAGTAGAGCAGGAGATGAAAATAATCTCCCACCAGGTCATGGTTCTCTTTTTTGTACCGCACCTCAACATTGCTGTCCCCGATAAATCCCTTGATGGAGATGAACATCTCTTTTTCAAACGAGAAGTAGGGTTTTCTGAGCTGCTCAAGGAACCGGACCGTTCCGAAGTTTTCCAGAAATTTCAGGAAACTTTCGGTCAGCGGTTCGTCCAGCACATATTCTTTCATGAGTGAACCGTCGACGCAGACTTTTGTCTGGACAGACTTAACGATCCGCACTCGCTGCCACCTCACGAATCGCATCTGCCGCTGTCCTGCATTCTTCACGGGTATTGAAATACGAGAAACTTACCCGGATGCACCCTTTCCCGCCGTTGATACGTTCATGAACGAGCGGGGCGCAGTGCAGCCCGGTCCGTGTGACGATATTGTATGCCCGGGCAAGGATGAATCCCGCATCATGGTTGTCGATTCCGGTAATATCAAACGATACGACCGGAAGGTCCGGGTTTTTGTTATAGAGAGTGATTCCCCGGTATCTTTTTGAGTTCGCTTATGAACGTACACGGTAAGATCCCTGTTCTTCTTCTCAATTGCAGCCTGACCTGTCGTGGTGATGAATCGTATCCCGGCGCAGAGCGATGCAATCCCGGGGTAGTTGTGTGTTCCTGCCTCGAACCGCATCGGCATCTCGAAGGGATGGGTAAGCGTCTGCGAATCCGTCCCGGTGCCGCCCTGGCGGGTGATCGCGATTGCATCCGGCTCATGGATGAAGAACCCGCCAATGCCGGGAATGCCGAACAGAGCCTTATGCCCGGTGAATACGAAAGCACTGACCGGGATGTCCGAAAGATTGATTGGGATATGACCGGCAGACTGAGCTCCGTCAACGATGAAAAAAATGTCGTTGGCATGGAGGTATTCTGCAATGGGTCTGATGTCCTGCACGGACCCGAGCACGTTACTCCCGTGCGTCATCACAACCAGACGGGTCTCCGGAGAGATCGCGTTCCTGATTGCCGCAAGGCTGACTGTATTATTCCTGAATGGCACGACTGAAAGGTTGATCTTTCTCTCCTGCTCCAACGCAGTGAGCGGACGGAGGACAGAATTATGTTCGAGTTCTGTCGTTATCGCATGGAACGGCCTGCCGGTCTTTTTTGCAAATCCATGAATCAGCAGGTTCAGGGCATCGGTAGCGTTTTGGGTGAAAACAATATTTTCAGGAGGTCCGGCATGGAAAAATGCTGCGAGAGCGTCACGTGCGGCAGAAGGATAGTCCACGGATCCATTGCCCGTAGTCCTGCCCGGTTCATGCAGCGGGAGACGCAGGCAGTTTGCCACTTCCTCAAGCACTTCAGCCGGCTTTGGCCATGTGGTCGCTGCATTGTTGAGGTAGATGAGAGGGGGCTGTGTATCGTGCGGGGCATGCTCCATAGAATGACCTGGCGTGATTATCTTCATTATCCGTTCAAACGCAATAAGTTCATCGGAGAAAATCAACCAGAAAATTCGAATGGAATGTCAGATACAGAGACCAGATCCCGATTTTTCTGGTTGAGCCATGCATGGTATCTAGGACAGTGCCGCTATGAAAAACGTATTATCGGAACAGGCAGCACGTTTACCGGAACACCTGCTTCCTGTATAAAAGAAGGGATCATACTTCATGACTGTCGCAATCCATATAGAAAACCTAACCCGGCGATTTAACGATCTGGTCGCCGTGGACAATATATCCTTTGATATTGAACAGGGAGAGATTTTCGGGCTTTTGGGACCCAACGGTGCCGGGAAGACAACGACCCTGTCCATGCTCTCCACGATGCTTAAACCAACTTCCGGTTCTGCGACGGTCAATGGCATCGATATCGAACATGACGAGGACGGTGTCAGGAAATCCATCGGCATTGTCTTCCAGGACCAGAGCCTTGATGAAGAACTGACGGCGTGGGAGAACATGGACTTTCACGGGCGGCTCTACCGGATTCCCTCAGACATACGCAGACAGAGGATCACCGAACTCCTCTCCCTCGTTGAGCTGGAAGACCGGAAAGATGATATTGTCAAGACATTTTCCGGTGGGATGAGGAGGCGTCTTGAGATCGCACGCGGTCTCCTTCACCATCCCTCGGTCCTCTTTTTGGATGAACCAACGCTGGGCCTTGACCCCCAGACCCGCAACCACCTCTGGCAGTATATCGCCACCCTCGCAAAGGAGAAGGGAATTACGATTATTCTCACCACGCATTACATGGAAGAAGCCGACCGGTTGTGTAACCGGATCGCCATTATCGATCATGGAAAGATTATTGCCCTTGATACCCCTGAAAACCTCAAGAATGGCATTGGCGGGGACGTTGTGACCATCAGGTCTTCAGACCCGGCAGCGATTGTCGCAGCCCTGGCAGAACCCTGGATCACCCGCGTGGAACATCATAACGATGAAGTGATTGTCAGCCTGAAGAACGCAGAGCAGCACATCAGTACCATTGTGACGCTGCTCAACGAAAAACAGGTCCCTATAAATTCCCTCGCCATACACAAACCAACGCTTGAGGATGTGTTCCTCTCCTTTACCGGAAAAACCATCCGTGAGGAAGAAGCCGACCATAAAACCAACATGAGGATGTACCAGAAGATGGTGAGGCACTGATCATGGACATCATCTACACCATCTGGCTCCGGAACATGAAGCGCTATGTCCGCTCCAAAAGCCGGATTATCGGCAGTATCAGCATGCCGCTTTTCTTCCTGCTCTTCTTGGGGTTTGGCCTGAATTCAGTCGTGCAGTTGCCGGGCATGGGCGGGAACTATATCGTGTTTTTGATCCCGGGCATGGTTGCCATGAGCGTGCTGTTCACCTCGGTATTTTCCGGTATCCAGATCATCTGGGACAAACAGTTCGGTTTTTTGAAAGAGACTCTCGTGGCACCGGTTTCCCGGCTTGAGATCATGTTAGGCCAGACACTGGGCGGGGCAACGACTGCCGTTTTGCAGGGCTTCATGATCCTCATCCTGTCACTGTTCATTGGTCTTAAGGTCTCAAATCCTGCCGGTTTTCTTATTGCACTCGGGTTCATGGTCCTGATCGGGATATCGTTCACGGCGTTTGGTATTGCGATCGCCTCGCGCATGGAAGATATGACCGGGTTCCAGCTCATCATGAATTTTGTCGTCTTCCCGATCTTCGGGCTCTCCGGGGCACTCTTCCCCATCAGCTCTTTGCCCGAATGGCTGGTACCGGTTACCCTGCTCGATCCGCTGACCTATGGTGTCGAAGGAATCCGGTTCGGCCTTACCGGTGTTTCCCAGGTTAATCCCGTCGTCTGTGCCGGGTGATCGGGGGTTTTGCTGTCCTGATGACAGTTCTTGGGGCATTCCTGTTCAGGAAAATAAAGCTCTGACGCGAAGAATCCATACCATCAGATGCATAAAGAGATCCGGACCCCACCTCTTTCTTCGGCGAAAAAAAAATTCAGAATTTCTTCAGGTCCCCCATTTGCTCGGTATAACTGCGAATTTTTTTGTAGTCAAAGGCTTTTTTATTACCCGGTGCATCCCATGAATCAGCATGCAACCGATAACCAGGACCAAAAAACTCCCCCTGCTTCCCGTTCTTGCGGGGGCTATGATCCTAATACCTTTCCTCCTGTTCGCAGGATGCACCGGGCAGGCTCCCGGACCCCGTCTGGAAGGAACCGGATGGACCCTGACAGGATATCTGCACAATGGAACGGTCGTTCCGGCGATACCGGGAACGACGATCACGATGGATTTTGGCACAGAGGGCAAAATCGGCGGGTCTGCCGGGTGTAACCACTATTTTGCCTCCTACGAACTGAAGGGAACAGGCATCACTATCGGTCAGGCCGGGTCGACGGATGATGTATTGCAGCGCGCCGGGTGTTATGGACCAGGAGAGCAGTTACCTTACGCTCCTTGCCCGGTCAAAAACCATCTCTGAAGTGGGTGACCGCCTGACGTTATCAGATGAAAAAGGTGTTGCGGTCCTGACATTTGCAAGGACCATCCCCCCGAAGCAACAACCGCTGCTTGGTACCAACTGGACGCTTGACTCCTTCCATACTGGAGACGCGGTCTCATCAGTCCTGGCAGGGACAACAATCACTGCCGTTTTTACCAAAGACGGGAGTATCACCGGTTCAGCCGGGTGCAACCAATACTTTGCCTCGTATAATGTCACCGGCACATCACTCCAGGTCAGCCAGGCCGGCTCAACGAAGATGGCCTGTGGTGCCCCGGGTGTGATGCAGCAGGAGAGGCTCCTACCTGACCCTCATCAGCCAGGCAAAAACCTTTACCATCAAAGGTGACCGCCTTACCCTCGACAGATGCAAAGGGTGCAGCGCTGCTTGTCTTTTCTGGCCTCGGACCAGCCCTCCTGACCAGAAAATAATTCCTTTTAATCCCTGAAAGAACCGCAATGGTCTTTGCAGAGCGCCCGCCGAAATACATATTACCTTGAAACATTATCTCACCATAACCCTGAAGGGTTCGATCATACAGGAGATGAATAACAATGAAGGATACTCATGAAAAAGAGCATATATCCGTTGCCAAAGTGGTAGAGTTGATTGGCAGTTCACCCAACAGCTGGGAAGAAGCAACCGCAAACGCCGTGGAGGCAGCCGGTCAGACCATCAGGAATATCAAGGGTGTTGATCTAAAGCGATGTACAGCAAAAGTAGAGAACAACAAGATTGTAGAATACCGGGCTGTTGTTAAAATCGCGTTCATTGTGGAAAGAGAATAATCTTTTTTTGGCACAGTAGAATTCCTTTTATCATCGTTCGAAATAAAAAAGAACCGTTGCTTTGAATGATGCGGCCGAACCTGTCATCTCGAGACCGCCCCTGTGCTATGCGATAGTGCTGTTATTACCTTATCTGAAGTTATCGCATCGGGGGAGCCAAAGTGGCGGGGGTGAAACCCCCATGAACATTCACGTTTTTTGAACAATTCACATGAAAATCGGATTATTCAGATATTGTTAGAAAGTGGTTTTTGCATAATTAGGATGAACACCGCCGCCCCCGAAGGGACGCCCCCGCGGCGGTTTTAGGGACTGTAAATGTCCTCATTGCCCCGCCGTGCCTCGGAGAGGCCCTGAGGCGGGGAGCCCTCCCAAATATGAATTTTTAATGATTTTCATGATTTGGGTATGATTGCTATAGGTTCATGCCTGTATCTACAGAGCCTTTTTTTTGGATTTTATTTCAGGGAGGATAGCCTGTCCTGGTATCCATGGGATTCCGGATATTTTATATGGGAAAAGACTGCATTCTCGCATATGTCCCGCATGTGTCCATACCAAAAAAGGACACCTTGCACAGATTTTCTGACATGATGGAGTAAAAAGCCGATGATGCCTATTGGTGATGACAATACCTCTCGCAGGATAGTACCTGTAGTCACGTACGCCCTGATTGCCTTAAACGTCCTGTTCTTCCTGGTCGAATTAATCGGAGGAGATGCTTTTATTGATACATGGGCGTTTGTTCCCAGCCGCTTCCTTGCAAATCCCGCCGGTGATTTTGTCACGATCTTCACCTCCATGTTCATGCACGCCGGCTGGCTGCATATAGGAGGCAATATGCTGTACCTGTGGATCTTCGGCGATAACGTGGAAGACCGGTTCGGGCACGCAAAGTACCTGGTCTTCTACCTCATCTGCGGTATTGCAGCAACGTTTGCCCAGCTGGCGTTCAGCATGGGATCCAGCATACCGAACCTTGGGGCATCAGGTGCGATTGCCGGGGTTCTCGGGGCGTACCTTTTGTTGTTCCCGCAGCGCAGTGTCAGGGTTATGGTCGGAGCAGGAGTAACCGAGATGCCTGCACTGATTGTTATCGGACTGTGGTTCGTCCTGCAGTTGTTCAGCGGGATCGGTTCTATTGCTGCTACTTCTGACACCGGTGGTGTCGCATACATGGCCCACATCGGTGGATTTATCGCCGGTGTTGTCCTGGCATTTATTCTGCGGGGGAACCGGGTGGCATGATCTCCGCTACCGCTCCTTTTTGCACGCAAAACGTTCTCTATCCTATAGAAATATCAATCTGTAAGCTTACATTCGATCCTGTGGTAACCATGAAAGGTGCGATAAAAGCAGTTCTCCTCTGTATCGGAATGGTATTCATAATTTCGGGAGTATCGGCATTCACCGTAACCGCGGTTACGGTAACTCCATCAGGTACGATAAATCCCAACAGTGCGGTGAATATTTCCTATACGGTGTATGCCGCAACGGGAACCGCGTTTCCCTCGTATGATGACCTCCAGTTTGTCTCCGGTCTTGACGAATCAGTCTGGCTTTATTCTATCACCGTCAACGGCGTGGAAAATGTACGGCCGGTTGCAGGAGGGCGTACCATCACCATCTCCGGGTTTGAGTTGTCCTACCGTAACCAGGATGAAGTCATCGTGAAGGTTACATTAAAAGGCCGTATTCCCACGACATCCGGAACAGGAGCGATAAAAAATCTTGTTACCGTCCAGGAACTGGATGCCCGGGGATACGTGATCAACAGCTCGGTATTTTCCGTTACCCGGTTGATCGGTACACCCACGCCAACTCCGACACCATCATCGGGCAGGATATCCTTCACATCCATCCCGTCAGGTGCAAATATCTACCTTGATAACGCGTACAGGGGTCTCACCCCGCTGACAATCGATGACGTGCCAAACGGCAGACACGTCGTGGTTCTGCGGCTTGACCGCTATGAAGAGGCTGTCCGGAACCTTCTTGTGACCGGAAATTCAATGACCGTCAATATCGCACTGAATCCTCTCGGGACTTCAACGACCGTACAGCCGACCTTAACCGGTACGGTCCAACCCCCAGGGGAGTTCGGGTCACTTTCGGTCACAACCTCTCCTGCGGGTGCACGGGTCTACGTTGATGGAGAGATGAAAGGTGTCACTCCCGCAACAATCCCGGGGCTTGCCGCAGGAAAACATACCGTTCTTTTGTCTGTCCCGGGTTATATCGACCTGAATACGACCATTGTTATCAGTGCCGGGAAGACTGCGGAATACAGCACATCCCTTGTAACGCCTGCTAAAACTCCCGGGTTTGGGGTCATCGCCGCACTGCTTTCAATCGGCACCCTCCTGGTGGCGGTAAAAATCAGGAAGTCTAAGGAATAACGGTTGATGTACCGGGCCAGAACAGCTGATATGTCTTTATCACTTTGCCCTATGGCACGGAGGATACCGATTCGACAAAGGAGGGCGGTACCGGAACACAGGTATTTTCTCACTATTGATTACGGTGCCTCAGCGGATTTAGGTCCATTTCCGGTGATGCCGGGGTAAAAAAGATATTAGTAGAGAAGATTGGTGCTTGCGATTGTGGCAGGTGTTGCCTTTGAGAACGGCAATGACGCACCTACAGAGGGATGCAGCTCGAATGTTCATGCGGGAATTCGCCGGAACATATTCGGTGAGGAAATCGAATTCCACCTGCTGGTTTACATCCAGTGAACTGACCGAGCTGCCGACACCATTTATCTTTGTGGTAAACCTGCCCTGGCTTGCACTGCCACTGGTCCACGTGAGCGATTTAGGTGAGGTAGTGGGCGTAGAAAAGATAACCGTAAACTTTGACAGGTCAACCGATGATGCACCGGGACCCAGGCCGACAGAAAACCTGATCTCGCTGATACCCTTTGTGGTATCGTTTGATAACCCATACACGTTCCCGATTAACTGGATGTTTGAGGTCGATTGTTCAAGACCTTTGTATATGGTCTCCTGGGCCTTCTGGGTTGTAAAGAACCCGGCACCCAGTACGACATACGAGAACACCGCCGCGACAACAACAAATGCGATGAGGACAATTGCTGCCTCGAGACCGGTAAATCCTTCATCATTATGTTTCATGCATTCACCTAGTTCTTACCCAGACAGTGGTAAACCAGTATCCGTATTTTATTACATGATTTTTTATCGAATAAATATATCCCGTTTTAAACCTGTTTTTCCTGTCTTTTAGCATTTTCAATGGATAAATCCGGGTTAACCGGGGCAGATTTTGAGTCCAGTTATAAATTTTTTTTATTATCTCAATAAAGGAGATCGGGAACCGTAGACCTGCAACAGAAAGGCATGCTCATATAGGTATTTTACCTAACAGGAGAATGTGGCAGAGAACTATCATGACGACAGAGACCCGTGAACTGAGACCCGATGAGTTTTACCTGGCAGAGAAGTTGTGGGAACAATACCGCGGCCAGAAAGCGGACCACCCCAATGAACGGATATTCGGGGTCTTTGTTGAGGGAGTTCTCGCGGCAACTGCACGCTATACCCGGCACCCTGACGGCGTGGAGATGGATTGTGTCTTTGTCCCCGAATCCTTTCGCGGGAAGGGATATGCCAGGTTTGCCGTAGAAGAGCTGATCAGGCACTGCGGTTCGGAGCCGATCTACATCCATTCAACCATTGCCCTGATCTCATTTTACAAGACCTTTGGTTTTACCCCAATCCCCGAAGACCAGCTCCCCCGGAGTATCAAGGAACGGTTCTTGTTCTGTTTTGGAGAAATGATGGGCTGCAATGTCTGTCCCATGCTCAGGAAGGGGACTGCGGTCGAATAAATAAGATATCCTGCTTTTCATTTGCAGCTTTGATGGACAGGTACTCATTTCTCCAAGAATCTCTGCCAGGAAAAGGTTTTCCTATGATAATTGAATCTTGCCCGTATGATCATGGGATTATCATCGCTATTCTTCAGTAACGATGAATGCCACCGCCCCCGAAGGGGCGCCCCCGCGGCGGATCAGTGACTAATAAAAAAACACTCCCTGGCCGCCGTACCACGTGAAGGGATGGGCAGAGTCCTTCATGTATTGAAAGATGTTCATGTTTCCGGTCAATGAACTTGATCGGGCTATGTCTGTTGTCTCGAGATTATATTTCCGGAAACCTCCCCGCAACCTTCTTCTTTTTACCTTCCCAAATACACCATAATGACATCTCCCGGTAGCCCACCCGACCCGTTCTTTGCCAAAGATGCCTGGGCACAGGAAGCAAATATTGAGCTCATGGAAGTATCGGCCGGCAGGGCAAAGGTCCGGATGCGGATTGCCGGCTGGCACATGAACAGTCACGGGACCGTGCACGGCGGTGCAATCTTCACGCTGGCAGATACTGCTTTTGCCCTTGCCTCCAATTCCCACGGGGTCCCTGCCGCTGCCATCAACGCCCACATCTCGTATGTAAAAGCAGCGACTGCCGGCACGCTATACGCGGATGCCGTGGAATTTTCCATAAACCCAAAAATTGCCACCTATATCGTAACGGTAACAGATGATGCCGGAGAGAAGATCGCGATCTTTGAGGGGATGGTATACCGGAAAACACCAGGCCGGGACAAGTGACGAAAGACAGCAAAACCATATAACCAATCGTTGTGGAACGGGGCTTTGTTTTTCCTGTGGCAGTAAAAAAGAAAATCACCGTGCAGGGACCTGGAACTCCCTGACCGTTTCTGCCATCTGCTGTAACCTTTTGTTGACCAGGTAATTTACCGTTCCTTCCTTAAACGACCCATCAGCCTGCGGGCTCTCCTGCGGGCACTCCGGTGAGAAACTCAATACCCTCGTCAATGGTCCTTACCGGGTAAACGGTAAACTTTCCTGCTTTGGCTGCTTCCAGGATCTCTTCTTTGAGCATGAGGTTCTCGACATTGCTCGCCGGGATCATTGCTCCGTGATTCCCGTTCAGGCCCCTGGCCTTGCATACCTCGAAAAATCCTTCAAGTTTCTCGTTTACGCCACCGATCGCCTGGACTTCTCCCCGCTGGTTGACCGATCCGGTGACTGCAATGGACTGCCTGATGGGCAGACCCGAGAGAGCAGAAAGGATCGCATACAATTCCGTGCTCGAGGCGCTGTCACCATCAACTCCCCCGTAACTCTGCTCAAAGACCAGTTTTGCGGCAAGCGAGAGTGGTTTGTCCCGGGCAAACCTGTCTGCAAGGTAACCTCCAAGGATCAGGACACCCTTTGTATGGGTAGGTCCTCCCAGTTCCGCCTGGCGCTCGATGTCGACGATCCCTTCCCGGCCCACCGCGACGCTGGCAGTCACGCGGGATGGTCGGCCAAACGCAGCATCGCCCATCTCCATCACCGAGAGCCCGTTGATCTGCCCCACCTTGCTGCCCTCGGTATCGATCAGGAATACTCCCCTCCTGATGAACTCCTGTATTTTTTGCTGGATCAGGTTGGAACGGTACACCTTTTCCTCGACCGCTTTTAAGATATGTTTCACGGTTATGTAGGGTGCTTTTTCCCCAATTGCGTAAAAGTTGGCCTCCCGTATAAGGTCAGCGATACCCGAAAATCTTGTGGAGAGCTTCTTTTTGTCTTCTGCAACGCGTGACCCGTATTCCACGACCTTTGCTACAGCGGTATTATCGAGGTGCTTCAGACTGAAGCGTTTACAGAGCGTGCAGATGAACGCAGCGTATTTCTTTGTATTTTCTTCATTCCTGTCCATGACAATATCAAAATCAGCCCTTACCTTGAAGAGTTCCGGGTAGTCCGGGTCTCCCTTTTGGAGGATCTGGTTGATATCGGGTGTGCCGATAAGGATGACCTTCACGTTCAGGGGAATTGGCTGGGGTTTGAGACCTCTCATCGTAATAAACCCTGCCTGCTCACCCGGCTCTTCAATCCGGGCCTTCTCCGTTTTAAGGGCGGATTTGAGCCCGTCCCAGGCCAACGGGTACCTGAAGAGGTCAAGTACCGGGATGACCAGGTAGCCCCCGTTGGCTTTATGGACCGATCCCGGGCGGATCATCATGAAATCTGTTGTTACTACGCCGAACTGGACTTCCCGTTCTGCTCTCCCCAGGAGGTTCTGGTAGCTGGGTGTCTCTTCAAAGACGACCGGTGCCCCGGCAATGTCTCCATTGTCCGCAATAACATTGATCTCGTATTTCCTGAATGCAAGGTCTTTTGCGAGCCATTGCTGGAACGGGGGCGGGACCTGTTCCTGTTGCTGCTGCTGAAGTTGCTGTGCCGATCCTAGGAATATACCGAGGTTGTCCAGGATGTCTTTCTGGACGCTGTCGATATACGAGATCACGTCACTGATTTTTTCGTATTTTTCTTTGAGACCGGTGAGAAGATGACCGATGGCATAGAGCGCTATCTCACTGTTGAGCTGTGTGACCACCTCCATCTCTTTTGCACCAAGTTCCCGGACCTGGCGAAAACCGCTCCGCAGGTCGATATCGAGTGCTTCCCTTCTCTGGATTATCCCTCCCTGGGTCTCCTTTGGGAGCGCTTCGAACTCTTCCTGCGTCAGGGATTTACCATCAATGACCGGAATAATGATGAGACCGGTTGGCCCGATCTGGATCGAAAAACCCTGTTTTGCCGCACTTTCATTGACCTGACCGACGATATTCTCCCGCTCCTTGTTGATTTTCCCGAGCGCTTCTGACCGTTTTTTTGTATAATCATCACTGTCGAATGCACGGGGCAGGGCTCTTCGTGCCTCTTCGACAAAGAAGGCCATGTCCCTCTTCAGCTGGCCGCTCATGCCGGGAGGAAGGCGGATAGCGAGCGGCTCGTACGGGTTGGCAAAGTTATTGACATAGACCCAGTCATCGGCTTTTGGTTTGGTTTTCGCCAGCTCGTCGAGGAAATTCCTCACAGCAGTCCTTCTCCCGGTTCCGGGCATCCCGGCGACATAGATATTAAACCCCCTTTCCTGGATCTCAAGACCGAACCGGAGCGCCTTCTGTGCCCGTTCCTGCCCGATAATCTCTTCGGTGGGTCTCATGGTCTCGGTGGTCCTGCACTCAACCAGGCTGGCCTCATACACAGCCCGGTACTCTTCAATGGGTAATGATTTGATCATGTGTGGTTGTCCTCCTTGTTTTTATTCCCCGATCAGCAAAAATATCGTTTTAACCGGAAACCCGCCAATAAATGGAAGATTCCTCGACAGGAATCCCGGTCCGATCCATTTTAACCTCAACTGGTCCTCTTTTACCGTGCAATTTTCCTCTCATCTGAGGTATTTATGCATATGCTCTCTTCTCAAAAACCAGAACATCCCTGGTTTTCAATCCGGTTCCAGGTATCACTCTTGACCGTTCAAAGAAACATCTTTCAATTATTGCTACCAGCTCTGGTGGTCCTGACTGATCCCCATGTTCCCTTTTGCTGTACCAGAAATTGTTCCTGGGTATCTTTTTTTCGTTTGTGGGACTGCTCCTGAGCGTAACCCTTAAGACTGGCGCTTGCAGTCCCATGGTCATGGTTCCCCGGCACTCCTTGCGACGGGAACATTTGTTTCTCTCCTCCTTGGCGCTGAAATCATGTGGGTAGTCGCTGGTGGGATTGGGATGGCAGTTGTGATGTTTTTTGTTGGGCACTAAAATGAGTGCATGACCTGTGAATGCTTCCAGTATTCATCGTGAAATATATAGAAAATATATTAATGGTAAAAGGATACTGTAGGTATGACACAACATTACGTTGTGCCAGAAACCATGGAACTAACCCTATTTATAACCCCATTTTTTCCGAGGCCAGGTTAAAATCCGTATTCAACTGTCTTTTTCAGATTGAAAATAAGGACAGGATAACTGGTTTGACGAATCCTTACTTGCGGAAAACCTGCACTATTTTAAGCAGAGCCGGTATAGTATCCCAAATACGATGGATCGAAAAGTAAAACATGTGTTGTTCCTGATGGCAGCATGTGCACTGGCGCTCTCGGTTGCTGCGCACGTTTTTGCAGTGTTCCCGTTTGATCTCAAAATTTCCCATGAACTGCAGGAAATGAAAAACCCGGTGCTCGCCCTGGTTATGCAGGATGTAAGTGCACTCGGGGAAACCTGGATCGCAGTCATTCTGATCGGGTCAGTTTCTGGTTTTTTTGTAATCAGGCGCCAGTTCCTGAAAGCAGGTTTTGTACTTGCAACTGCCAGCAATTTCGTGCTCACTTCCGTGCTCAAAGTGCTGGTTGCCCGGCCCCGCCCGCCGGATTTTTCCCCGAACCCTGCGGATATGTTCCCCCTCGTCAACCAGTACAGTTTCCCGAGCGGACATGTCCTCTTTTTTGTGGTCTTCTTTGGTTTCATTGCGTACCTGGCATGGCTTTTACACGACGGACGTGTCCGTATACCTGTAATTGCAGCCTGTGGAGTACTGATCCTGCTCATCGGCCCGTCCCGCGTGTACCTCGGCGCTCACTGGGCGAGTGATGTTTTAGGGAGTTATATCATCGGGGCCTTGTGGCTGTTTGTCCTTATTTTCGGGTACCAGCTGGCGTCACACAGGGAATATCCGGTCCAAAAAACCAGCGAATAACTCAGGCTCGGCTGTTGTTGTCGGCGATATCCGGAATGCAGGTATGAATCTCTCTCGTGAGACAAGAGATGCGATAACGGGGTCATAGATCAGAGAAGCACCGGAACAGCAGTTAAAAGGATACAGATGCTGATGGGGATGACCAGGTTGTCATCAACCGGTGAGAACATCTCGATCATTCCGGCAATGACCGCAACGATGAGGGCACCGGGAGCCGGCATGACCAGGAGCAGGACGAGGAAGGTGATAATAATTGCGGCGACTGTCCCCTCCAGGGATTTGCCATTGTAAATGCGGTTCCTGCCAAACCTGGTACCCGCAATGGTTGCAACCCCGTCAAGGACTGCCAGCGACACCAGCGCCGGTATGACCACGGGTTTTGAAAAAAGGATCACGCAGGCAAGGGCACTTATGGCAAAATACAGTGCACCTTTTCCCGGTAAAGGGTCGCACCGGTCCACATATTTCACGAGAGCCGAGAAGACCGGGAGCCTGTAGCCGCGGAGGATCAGGTCAACGAGAATGATGCCAAAAAAGAGACCTCCTGCAAGGATCGCGGTCGCCGTTGCACTGTCCAGGACAACGAGCATCACGGCGATACCCAGGCCGAAGATACAGGTGAATGAGTTTTCGGGTCAGCTCCTGCATACATCACATAGTTTTGCGGACGGAAGGTAAAAAGTTCCTGCCCTGCACCCGGGAGCCTGCGGTAAAAAAATAAGTCAATCTGGGAGTGCCCTGCGTTTCTGGCCCCTGCGGAAAAGTTGCCCTGCCGGGTACGTCACACACCTGTGTTATTGGAACTGACTGGTGCTCTCCCCAAAATACGTCAGGTCTTACTGATAGTGACGAGTTTTATCCGGTACGTGAGGTTCTGGCCTGCGAGCGGGTTGTTTTCATCCCACGTCAGGGAATCGCGGGTTACATTCAGTATTTTTACCACAATGACGGCATTGTCTGTCTTACGGGTGATCGTAATTTTCTGTCCTGCTGTAAACGATTTATTTTCGAGGGGACCTACGCGGGGAACAACCCGGACCAGCTCGGGATTGTAAGGGCCGTATGCCTTATCATAGGGGATGGTTACCGTTTTTTCCTCATTTATCGTCATACCGGTAACCGCATCCCGGAAGCCATCGATCACACTCGCATTGCCCAGCGTGAATGTGAGAGGTGTTCCATTCATGTTCGAGCCAAAGACGGTCCCGTTCTCAAGCATCCCCGAATAATAGACCGATACCGTGTCCCCGAGAGTCTGCACCACTCTTAACCTGCTGCGCAGACGTATTCTGAGGAGAAGGTGTTGCAGGATTGCCGGTTACACACCCGCTCATAACGGTACCGCATAGTATCAGAATTCCCAACAGGACAGTCTGTCATCTGGTTTTCCTTCATGGTCATCATCTTTTGTATACTATCTGTACATGTTCACGATCCTGAAATTTATTCGTGATGGGTATGGTCTATCCTTTCTATAAGATCATACTGTGTTACGGGCAACAATTTTTTTAAGGAATAAAAAAATTGGTTGTAGTATCTTTTTTGTGGGAAGAACTTCATCGTTTATCAAAAGAGTCCCGGTGAATCGATAAAAAACCAGGATAAGAAAGCCTGATTTTGCCCTTGGGAGATACATGATCCTGAGGTGCGTGCCTGAGGCAGTACACCACAACAGGTAAAAAAATCCTCCCTTTTGCAGTGTGAGAGAGTAATCTGTGGCCTGATATCAGAGTGTGAGGAATCCTTCAGGTGCAATGCCTGTGGCGAGCATTACCATTGAGATCTCCTTATATCCGGTCCAGGCAGGAGACTCCCTGTTTTTATCCGACATCCAGAAATGAATGATTGCTTCTCTTAGCGGCACATATGCCAAAATTGCCTCAACCTTGTGCTGCAGGGAACCTGTATCCTTAAACAATTCCGGGTGGTGCCGGATCAGGTCACAGAGGTTTTTTGCTCCTGCAAGTCCAATTGCCAGTCCGAGTTCCCGGAACGCAAGACGGTATTTTGCGGGCAAATCCAGAGACCCTCCCTGCAGACAGGATACGAGACCTGGCAAAGCTGAATCCACGACTGATTCCAGGAGCCTTCCGTACGATTTGCCGGATACGACGGACAGTTGGGCAATCCTCAAAGCATCGGAAAGAAGCCCGCCGGTACCAAGAGGATCTTCGGTGGAAAGATCCATTCCCCGGCAGATACCGGCCATACCGGCCATTTCTGTGGCCAGGGAAGGAAAAGAATACAGGCCGGAATAATTACCTGCGGTCAGCTGCAGTTCGGCACAGGTTACAAAACCGTCGAGGGGATCATGCTGGCCCATCGAGAGGACAAGGGGACGGGTGAGATCTGTGTTCATCTTCCAGTACATCCGTTTCCTGCTGCCAGGTGAGGGAAGGTATGTGAACCGGGCGCATGCTACCTTTGCAAGTTCGATTGCCCACCGTATATATTTTGGATCCCCGGTTACCTGACTCACCCGGTCTGAGAGCATGCATCCATTTTGTCAGGTAATGGAAGTACTGCCCGTCCCTGTCCCATTCAAGGCGCTCATTATATCCTTCATCGATCCTGCGTTCAGGCAGGGATTTGCCTATCCGCAGCCCTCCCGCTGTTGGATGAATCTCGCCGTCCTGTGCAGAAAGGCCACTGATCCACCCGCTTTCTAATCCATCATCACGGTACCTGCCAAGAGTATGATGCACCTGGTCAACAAGACGCAGGGCGAGATCCCGCCAGGCAGCATCCTGCGTCTGGCAGAAAATCCCAAGACAGGTACACACGGCAAAGGCGTCCGTCCACAGGTACCGCTGTGGCCGTTTATGAGGGGGATCAAGCCCGGTCAACCGGGCAAAGTCAAGCAGGATTTCCTGTGCCAAGACCGGGGATCTATTCATGTCCATTATGTCTCCTGATACCCTCACTGAATATAAAACAATTTGCAAAAATAAAGACAGCAGTCTATGTTTCATTTTATGTTTCAAAAACTGTTTTTCCACAAATCGGTTATAAACCCCGGGTTTCTACTACGAACTGGTGATCTGTATTCTCTCAACACAGGGGTCTGATGTCTGTACTGAATCTGTTAGCTCCAGGGAATGTTCGTTTCCCCCGTACCTGTTACACATCAGGAACAGCAATAAAAATACTACTGCCTTTCGAATTGACGGGAAAACGCGGGAATTAACGAGTGAAAATCTGGAGGCCCTCCGGATGTATGCGACCGCCGGAGAATTAACCGAGCTCTCCGCATTTCAGGAGTTTTTGGAACGGTTTGTGAAACCCAGTGCGGATTGTGCCGTGCAGTGCATGCTGCTCTGGGCAGAATGGGTCCGGTATTATAAGAAAACGACCAGGGAATTTCCGGCACTGATTCTTGAAAAAAATTTCATGGACCTCGTTACACGTAAGTTTGATCTCCCGGTTTCAGAGGATGAATCACGTGGATTTGTCTTCCCGGGATTGACGTTTATTGCCTGACCTGTCAGGTTGCAGAGGGCCTGGATACTAAAAAGAAAAAAGAATTGAGGGTATTAAAACAAAACCGGAGATCAGTATCGTTTCCTCGCCGGCATTCATTAAGTATAAAAACTGATCTCCTTTTTTCAAATAGTGTGTTAAAAATTGAAATCTTTGTGTTGTTGCCGGTATCTTTTCAGGAAAAGAGAGGAAAAGATACCGGTTTTTTGTTATCAACCCGGTAAAATGAACCCCGGTCAGGCAAACGTATAATCCGGGAGCTGGATCCTTTTCTACCCTTTTCTGGTTGCCTGCGGTAAAGACCGGACATTAATAATAATAGGTATATCAGCATAACACATCCATATGCACAAGAATACCCGATTTGTATGTGGTCTTCTCGCATTGCAGCTGATCGTTGCCCTGCTTGTCCTGCCGGTATCTGCAGCTACCGAAGGAAAACCCACCATTTCTGCATCGATGTCAACCGTGTTCTTAAAAGCCGGCGAGCCCCTTACCGTCCAGGGCATAGCGACAGGTCAGGCCACCGAAGGGGTCCAGATCTGGATCTTTGCAGGGAATTATTTAAATGTCAGGTACTGCAGCGGTCAATCCTTCCGGTACGTTCTCAAACGCCTATACTACTACCGGTCTTGCCCCGGCGAAATATTACGTGATTGTCCAGCACCCGGGAGTTGATAACAGCCTCCAGATTACGACCAAGGGGAACACCGGACAGGTAATCAACCGGAAAACCAATGCCACGGTTTTCAGTTTTACCGGAGCCGGAAACCTTGTTGACGCCGCGGCTGTCACTGCTTTGAGCAATGCCTTCAACGCCCCCGGAGTGGATGATATCTATACGAAACTCGTATTTACCATTCTTCCGGCAAATGAGGCCGTGCCAACCTACCCGGGAAATACTCCTGCACCGGGTTCAGTGACCATCCGCGACACCAGCCGGAACGGGAGCAGTACCCGTTTCCACGACTGCTGCAAAGTCGCCGGTTGGGCTCGTCACCGTGATTGCGGGTATTACCCTTGCTCTTGGTGCAGCCCTGTATACCAGGAAACAATAACCGATCCTTTTTTCCTGAGCATGAGCGACACATCCACACCAAAACAGTCCGGGCGCCGGGTGGGTGTCGGGTCGGGATACCAAAAAAGGCTGATACCCATGTTTATTCAATGGCAAAATACTGAGTTTCCCTGCATAAGAGCGGGACCCTGCACATGGTTCAGGTGATCCTGGTGAAACCCGGTCCTGCGATTGAAACGACTCCGGATGTCCCGGCTATCTGCCATACGCCCGATGTACCTGTTACACCAACCGGTAAGCATATCGTGCTGTTGATCGCTATACTTGCCGGCTTCCTCACACCGTTTGACGGGTCCGCGGTCAATATCGCGCTGCCTGGCCATGGGTGCGGAATTCCACATGGATGCCATCTCTCTCTCATGGATTGCGACCGCATACCTCCTTGCCGCCGCCCTCTTTCTGGTGCCCCTGGGAAAGATCGCCGATATCTACGGCAGAAAACGGGTCTTTTTGTCTGGTATTGCGATCTTCTCCTTTGCGTCCCTTGTCATGACAATGGTCCCCTCCACGGGTCTCCTCATAGCCGTCCGTGCCCTCCAGGGGTTCGGGGGTGCCATGATCTTCGGGACGAGTGTCGCTATCCTGACGTCAGTATTTCCCCCGGGTGAGCGGGGAAAAGCGCTCGGGATTTACATAACCTCCGTGTACTTCGGGCTCACGGTCGGACCATTTTTAGGGGGAGTGCTGACCCAGTATTTTGGCTGGCGCAGTATCTTCTTTGTCAATGTCCCGATCGGGATCATCACCTGCCTGCTTATTTTCTGGAAACTGAAGGGTGAATGGGCGGAGTGCAGGGGTGAGCGTTTCGATCTGTATGGCTCTGTCATCTATGCTGGCGCTCTTGTCTGTGTGATGTACGGTTTTTCCCTTGTGCCGGATGTCACCGGCATCCTGCTGGTTGCTGCCGGATGTCTGATTGGTATCATTTTTGTCCTCTACGAGATGAGAATTTCCGGCGCCGGTATTAGACATGCGCCTCCTGACAAAGAACCGCGTCTTTGCCTTTTCCAACCTTGCGGCTCTCATCAGTTACAGTGCAACGTTTGCGGTGACGTTTCTTTTAAGCCTCGATCTCCAGTATACCAGGGATTTTTCACCGGAACACGCCGGGCTGATCCTGATCGTCCAGCCCGCGGTGATGGCGCTTGTCTCACCTGTTGCCGGGCGGCTGTCTGACAGGATTGACCCTCAGATCGTTGCATCGGGTGGAATGGCGTTTTCCGCGACCGGGCTTTTCCTGCTCGTCTTTTTAGTTGAATCGACACCGTTATGGTACCTGGTCATCTGCCTGGTCGTGCTTGGCATTGGTCTTGGGATGTTCGCTTCACCGAATACCAATGCGATCATGAGCTCAGTTGAAAAACGGTATTACGGGGTTGCATCGGGTATGAACGGGACGATGAGGCTCCTTGGCCAGATGCTTTCGATGGGGATTGCCATGATGCTTTTTGCACTCATCATCGGTCGCGTCGAGATCACTCCTGAATACTTCCCGCAGTTTGTATCAAGCATGCATTACACGTTCATTCTCTTTATGGTCCTCTGTATTATCGGGATTGCTGCCTCGCTGAAACGGGGAAAGCGGCAGCAGATCAGTGAAAAATAATCAATATTTTTAGATAAAATGTGGTTGGGGACCTGTTCCCTCAGAACTTTAAAAAAACGATGAACCCCGCCGCCCCCGAAAGGAAGCCCCCGCGGCGGATCAGTACTGAAAATCCAGTACCTGGAGAATTCCAAAATACCTCATTTCCCGTTGCGCCTGAACAGAGGTCCTGAGGCGGGGTCCTCGCAGAAAAAACCGATCAGATGTGAATTTTGTCAGAGCGTTTCACCAGAGCAATAATCTCTTCTTTTTTGTGCCTTAAGCGGAGGTGTTATCCCGTTGTTCCTATCTGACGGTCTCTGCCTTCATGGACGTAAAGAGCCGCCCCTCACCCGCGATCCATCCCCGGGTATTGTCCACGTTTTCAATAACCACCGTATCCGAGTAGCCGTGACTGGTCCACCCGCCTCTCCAGGCCGAGTTGGTCCCGGAGATACTGACACGGAGTGATAACGATACCGGGTGTTCTGCGGTATACCAGATGTATACCGGTACCGGGTGGTCATACACCCGTCCTGCACAGGGGAGGGTACAGGATCCCGGAGTGAATATACCGTCCGGGAAAAAGAGCGGTTCACGGCCGTAGGGGTAGCTTGTGTTGATTTCCCTGTCAACCTGTTCCATGACGGCGATCGTTACGGGGACTAGGATGGGGGTATCAGCCGAATATTCACGCCCGGGGACAAGGGTTGTCGGCAGGACACTCGTTCCGGGCTCGATCGCGATCGGGTACCCGTGGTATTCCGGGACCATCCGGGCGGCTGTTATTGCGAGCATGGGGGTCGTGTTCTTCCTGACAAGAGAACAGTTCCAGTCCGAAGAAATGCCATACGCCGTTTTGTTCAGGATGGAGCCCATGAAAAACGGGGTATGGTTCAGTTCGGGGACCGGGAGAAAGAAGGTCACGTCCTGGAGCGAGGTATTGTACGAGAGCTCGATGAGATAGTGAATAATCGTGGCGCTCGCTCCGGGCGGCTGCCTGGTCGAACTGGTATGAAGTCCAGGCAAAAATCGATACAACTGCAAGAACCACGACAAGGATGACGATTGTCCGGAACCTGATGGGGGGGAGGGTCATGTTCAATAGTTTCTTTGGTCTTTTAAGTTCCCTGCGCGGGAAACACGCATTTGTTGACCGAAGGATCATATATCGACCCGGGATACCTGTTCACGGCAGTACTGGACATTGTCAACAGCTGAAGAGGTGGTTTTTGCTGCCTCCCTCCTGCAGATTTCTCCTGATAACGATGCGAAATCCTTCAGGAGCTGTCTGTCAATATAGATGCCATTGAAATAGCAATTCGGGTTATCGAGCTGGAGTGATTTTGCCGTATCCGAGCACTTATAGATCTCATCATTGTGGGTGATCTCGAGTGCCGTCCTTGCGACATCCGCACATGAACCATACATCCCGTACCGTGCCTGCAATGCAGAGACATTCACCATGCCAGTATCACCAAAGGTTTGTGTTGCAGGAGGATTTGTGGCAGAGGAAGCCGCACCCCTCGTTAATAACCCGGGCGCGCCGGCAATAAGTAAAAATAACAACCCCAGTATGCATACCGGGACGAGGACTTCTGCTGATTTTCTCCAGTCATCATCTTCGGGTGAACGGAGTTTCTGATACACGAACAAGGGAAGGATGATGAAAATAACCAGCAATGCATTATGGTAGAGATAGGTCAGGTTCTCTCCGATGAGCTGGGGTTTGTTGGAAATAAAGGGAAAGATGATATTGAAAAAAATTAAAAAACCTGCGACAAACAGCGTAAAACAGAGTATACACTTTGCAAAAAACCGGCGGGTTTCTGTTGAAAATAAAGCCATATATATTTCTATTTTAGTTATTCATTGACGTTATAGATATTCTTTTCATTCCGGAACCTCTGGCAGGAATTTCATAGATTGACGCTATTTTTCAACGAATACTACAAAAAGATAAAACCCTTTTTTGCAGATGCCCGGGGAAACCTGTCTCCCCATGTGTAACATAAAAATTCCCTGAAATCTTAATCCGGCCGTGAATACCACACTATTCCGTACTGGTCTTTATGTTCACGAAGTGTCCCTTTTCTTACGCATTTTTTTAAGTATCTCCTGAACATTGCCATCTGGATATCCCCGATTGTCCACGGGATTTTGCCCGGACTGAATTTTCCTTTGAATTTTTTGAGATATCCCTCCAGTTTCTGTTCCATTCTTCTTTCCGAATTATCCGTAATTGTTCTGGGCCGTACCGGGTTACTGGCAGTGGTTCTGAATTCGCGTATATCAGAACCACTCCTGGTGTTCTTCTCCTCCTTCCAGATGTTTCCGCATCGTTTACAATGAAGGGTATTCAGGAGACAATACACGTCTTCACTGGAACAGACCGGACAACCTGCCTGAGTCGCCATTTCTTCACCTTGCCAGAACTACAAGGAATGAATTACCGTACGGGAACCTTTTGCATTAATCTAGGGAGTACATGGAAATGCGTTTCTGGATATTTATAATCTTTTATTTAGTAATAGTCTGTTTTTATAAAACTGTATCCCTGCAGCCGTTGCATCCGGTAGGGAGCGGATGCAAGGATGAGAGTTGAGGACGATGCAGGAAAGAAAGGTCATACCCTCCGCAATTATCCGTATTTCGTTTTCTGGCAGGATTGAATGCTCCTTTGCAGGGGTTTTTTAAAAAATAAGGAATAATAATGGTATAACGCCAGTGACAATTTCGTGGTCTGCGGGAGAATTGTATCGATGCTGGATAAACATACGGAGAAGAAAAAGCCAGCCGGAGATGAGGACGAAGCAGCACCGGCTCAAAAATCCTGTCCGGCCGCACATAATGCAGGAAAAGGAACCCGAACCGGTAAAATCCCTTCCGGATGAGTCTGAGATACCCGAAGATGAGATCATCGGACTGCCGGAAGAATGGATTGTTGGAAGAGACAGCCCGCGTGAAATCCTTTCAGAAAAACCCGCAGATCCCCCCATGGTGCCCCGGCCAAAAATCCTGTCGGCAGTGAAAGGTGCAATGAAGGATGCGCATCTGCCAAAACCGGATTTCCCGAAACCTGTCAGGCGTCCGCAAATCCTTCCGGATCCCGTTCCCGCTGAGCAATCCGTACAGACTGATACCCGGAATCCGGCTCCTCCCTTCATTATCGAGGAACCCCCCGTTACACCTGAAGTACCCCCTGCGATCGAAGAAATTCCCCCTTTTTGCAAAAACTGCGGAAAAAAAGTACCTCCTGTTGCGAATTTCTGCCCTGCGTGCGGTATCTCTCTTGCTTCTTTGCAACAGGTTCAGAACAGACCTGTCGAACGAAAAACAACACCCGCAGAACTGCCCGTCAGCAGGAAGAAAGGCACGTATCGGAAATGAAGAGATCATAACCCCGGCACAAAGCACAAGAATACGGAACAGTACAACATCTTTGTATGCAGCAGTGGATTAAAGATATGGCAGGCCTTGGTACGGGTCTCTGGCTGATCGGGTATATCGCATCGCTTGCTGTTGTTCTTCACGCCCATATGGGAAATCATGGGCGGCTGGATCCTCCTTATTATTTTTACCCCAATCACGATTGCGATTACCTGGTGGTGGTTTAAACAGCAGGAGCCGCTTCCTCTCCCGTACTACGCGAAGGTCGGGATAGCGTGGATGGTAATTGCCGTCGTGCTTGATTACCTGTTCATTGTCCGGCTGTTCCAGGCAACCTACTACGGTACTGATGTGTTTGTGTACTATGCCGTGACCTTCCTCATCCCGGTTGTCATCGGGCTTTACCTGCACCGTGCGAAGGGCGGACTGGTCCTGGAGCAGGAATAATTCTCAATCCGGCTCAGGCAGATAAAACCCGGAAGATCTTTTTTTACAATTACCTGTATGCAAGGCACCCGCTGCCATGGGTTGCATGGCATCCTCACTCCCTGCAGGTGTGATCCCTGGAAAAAAAGCCACAGAACCCCGTAACAATGCCTGTTTTGCAAGGCAACAGCGCCTCGCCAGCCTTTATTATTTCATGTGAAAAGGTATTGTTGGCTTAAGCCGGGTATGCCAGAACCTGATCAGGAAGTGTACAAAAGGGGGAAAAACGGACCATGAAAAAATTGTTAGTATTCTTCATGATTATGATCATGGGCGCAATAGTGTACGTGATGTCGTTTGTTACGGATGCGACACCCTCGTCCCAGACGATCTCATCCACCATTATGCCGCTTGTCATAATTTATGGATTTTTTGGAATTCTTCTCCTGGTAATCGGTAAAAAAGGACATGACTACATCCTGTCCCGCTGATTTTTAGACAGGGAGAAAGAAAAAGAGGACTCTTTTTTTTGCACAACTGGAAAGACCGGAGGTTTTGTGAAAAAATGCGATGAAGGGAACCATAACCGGCCGCAGATCTACAAAGCCGAACCGTGCGGATCCTCGCGGGCATGACGAAAAATCCATATTGTTCAGCCGCCTTTGGGTATTCTTCTGAATTATTCGGTTTTACTCTTAAGAAAAGTGATTTTTTACGACAATGATATTTTCACACGAAGTCCGCTTTCGGGTGCGTTCATTCCTTGCTGTATTGACGAGATCCAGGAACTGCTCCTTCTCACTCTCCCGCAACGCATATTCTCCCGGGTCACAGCAGTCCCGGCACGACTCCATGAACTGCGGGATAAACTGTATCCTAGTCTGCCCTCCGGTCTGCCAGTGGGCTATCGTACAGCGGGGACAGGGCTTCATGGTATGGTCTTTCGTACACCTTGCATGAGGCTGCAGGAAATAAAAATTTTCGTACTGTGTTTAAAATAAAATACCTTCACTATCACGGATTTGGGTTTTTTTTAAACAGACAGATCCCGAATTCGCTACCCCAAACCATTGAATTCCGGCTGTATGTATATAAACAAAATATCCTGCCAATCCCTGTATGTGCCTGACCATTGAACGGGCTGTTGAGGATTCATTGGATAACGGGTCAGGAAATCCATTGTTGTCTGGTGAGGAAAAAAGGCCAGACTGCATTGCATGGGAGCCTTGCCAGACTTTATTATTCCATGAGATGAGGCAAAAGGAGAGAGGCGATGGAATTATTTTTAAAAATATCACGGTTTTCGTAATGGTGATACCGATACATCCCTAAAGGAACTTTTCCCTGAAAAGGAGTGACAACCCCATGAAAAGTATCGTGGTCCGTACGCTTGTCATTATTGTCCTATCTGTCCTTGTTACCGGGTGTGTAACTCCGTCACCCCCTCATAATGACGAAGGCGGGAACGTAACTTTCAGCCCATTCAGTGTCCCTCCTGCGAATGTTACCAGAGGACCATTGAAAATATCCAATGGCGGGTGGACTGGTGAATATCCCGTATCTGTGGATAATATGAGTGTCGGTGTTGTATCGGCAAAAAACCCATTAACGCTGATGATCGAAGAAGGGAGCCATGTCGTTGAAGTCTGTTGCGGCAGGATTTGTGAACGTGAGAATGTGATGGTCTCGTTTGGAAAACAACAGACGGTTGACCTGTCAGAACAATTAAAAGAGGATCTGGAATTTTCAGAACCTGCAATGAGAATAGTCGGGTATTACCTGAGCGGAGACCGGATTACGGTTGCTGTTGAATTCATAAATCCCACTATGCATTCCCTCACCATGACCGGAGACGTCAGCTGCGGGTATTCTTATATCGATAGCAGGACATACAACAGATTTGGAAATTCTGCCCAGGGACGGGTATACGCTACGGTCAATGCCTGTGACCGGGTAACGCAGATAGTGAACCTCAACCTGGCCACGGGTTCCAGTTACATGTACGATATGCCAACGATAAGCACGGTATCGGTAAAATAATTTTTTTGGTATAGTCACATTTCAGCGACTGATTTCTTGTTTTAAGGGACGCCCCCCTTGCACCAGCCCTGCCCCCTTTGGGGCGGGGGCGCATGCGATTCATCTGTCGTCCTGATTCCTGGTTATACAACACCATCGCAACTGGGGTGCCATCGTGGAGAGGCGAAGCCCCTGGAGCGTCTTCGTTTTTGGTCCCTGAACAAGAACACTTTTTCGATCTGCAATTCTGGAACAGATGTTCTGACTATATGTCTCTCTCGTTATTTCCTTTACGAGTTGGTTGTTAAAATGGCACTATCCCTGATTTTTTTTAAAACGAAGTCCTGATCATGCTCAGTGAAGCGGTGCTTCCTGTTGCTGAAGCTCGCGAAGGATCCTCCGGATATGCCCTATGTTAATTGTTCTTGTCGTGAGCAGGCAGAGGTAATTGTCATGATAGGGAGCGATGATCATGTTGCCCTCCGGTATCTGGAGCGTCAGGTGAACAAACGGTCCCCAGGGGAGCAGGTGGGTAACGTTCTGTGCGGTCCCGAGCATCTTTTTTGCGATCTTAACCATGGCTTCACTATCTGCATCACCTATGGTCATGACATTCCGTTTACCGTCGAATACTGAAACGGCAACAATCCCGTTCAGGTTCTTGATCTGTGCAATGATATGCAAATCCGGTTCGTCGAGGACGACGGGTTGTGGTATAACCGGTTTTTCCTCAACAGGTTTTTCCTCCGGTAAACCCCGGCCGAATCAGGTGTTCTTGTGTCCCGGACTGGGCTCATTTCCGGTGTGTCTGCGGCGTGAGATGGTGGGTTTTGTGGGGCAGCAACAGGTCCGGGTTTTTCCGCTTCTTTCGGAGGTACTGGTTCCTGGTCTTCAATATTGCATAATTTCAGCGCAACGGAGAGCTCCTCAGGAGTGTACTTGCAGAGATCAAATTCTATAATGGGGTGCGAATTGAAATAATCAAGTGCAGACCGTCCTTTGAGCTCAATGGTGCCGTGTCTGAAATAATGGACAGAGCGGCTTTCCTTTTTTTATCAGGATATATCCTTCTCCATCCTGGATCACTACCCGGACAATCCCGACGAAGCGTACCGTGTGGGAACTGATCCACGACGGTGGTGCCTGCATCCAGCCGAGACTTTTTCCTTCAGGTAATTCTATCATAGGAGTGCCGCAATCTCTTCTTTGTTCTTTTTCATTTCCTGATTAATCTGCCCGATATTTGCGGTGTTCTGTGCAATAATCAGGAAAAAAAACTCTTCTTTCAGGGGTGCGAGGAGGAGGAAATAGTCAGAAAATTCCATAAATACCATAAAGACGGGGGAATTTGCGAAATCATCTGCCGTGGCTTTTGAACCCACCATAAGGGCAGAAACGGCTGTCCGGAACCTGTCGTCATAGTCGATACCCGATTTAATGCCCTCAATAATTTCCCCGTTCTGCCGTATGACCATGACTCCCCGGACATCGTGCAGGATAAGAAATTTATTCATGATTGTCTTGAGCATGGGTATCTCCTTTCCTCATGGTGTGAATGATATCGTTTGTAAACCCGTTCATGAAATATCATGGATTTTTAACAGTATCGTAGTATCCCTGAAGGCATGTTGTTCCCGGCTGATAATCCCTGTAAGGGAATAATGGTGCCTCCCTCCGCCTGGTCATTCATTTTCTTCTTTAGCCAGGGTATCGAGGATTTTATAGGTATTGATCATCCGGTTAAACGCGGTCTGGAGCTCGCCAATCTCATCATTGCTGAGCAGTTCAATTTCCGGGTTTTTCAGCTCTCCGGTGCTCATACTGGTGGCAATTTCAGAAAGTTTTACAATCGGGCTGGTGATGCTGCTGGCGAGGAAAAAACTCCACATAACGACGACAGACAGGGTAACGAGCGTGAGGACAAAGATGCTGGGTGTCAGGCCGATACTCGTAACGATGCTGTCAGTCCCGCCCATGGAAACGATCCCGAGAAGCAGCATCGGGATCATGGAAACAAAGAGCATACTCACCATGAGTTTATAGAAAATGGGGATCTGAAGTGAAAACCCCTTCTGTGAACGTTTTGTTTCGTTTTTTGTCGCAGACATATATGATTATTAATCAATTTCATTTAAATAAATTTCTCATACTTATAGTAATTGATTTTAAAAAAACAAATTAAATATCTTTAAAATGAAAAATTTTGGATATATATCTTTTTTATGCGGTTACAGCCTATGGTTTATCGAAAAATCACTTTTTGGATTTGAGGGAGGTGCAAAAACGAAGGTAATCCCTGAAAAATCCAAAAGGGAGAACCGCAAAACGTGGTTTCATGACCGGGTTCATAGGGACACACAAGGGCTGAACAGTTTTCTTCGTAGGAAACGGGGGGACCAGGATGAGATTCGGGATCTTATCGTCCATAACCTTTTCGGGTGCTGAAGTCCCCGGCTATGCACAGCGGCTCGGTGAGTATTACCGTATTCATGCAAAGCCTCATGAACGGACGGACAGGTTCATGGATCGAATCGGATACGATATGCTCATATCAGAACTGTTTTCTTACCTTCCCTACTACCCTGGTGAGAATGTCCGGTGAACTGCCCGAAAATTTAATTTCATTCACCCTCCTCCCGCTTCTTTCTTTCAGAGGTCGCATAATTGTCTATTTACCCCCGGTAAAAAAACGCTGATTTAGTCTTTTTAACCACAATTACCCTGAATTCCCATCATTTTTACTTTCTGGAGAACCGGGGGAGCACTCGTTTTCCGCACACGTGAGAAGAGAAGGATAGTAGTTATTGACATACTCTTTGACCATACGGCGGGCTGAAAATACTGCGCTGGTACTTTTTATGGTTTCTTTCATCTTCTTTACCCAGCCATGGGGTATTCCGTCAATGGATGCAGAATAGTACAGCGGCACTACTTCTTTTTCAAGCAGGGTATAGAGAGCATGCAGCATCAGCTGCATCCCGTGATCCGGGAGACGTCTCACCACCAAAAGCCCAGCCATTACTGCCATTATATCCTTCAATCCACCACCCGTCAAGAATGCTCAGGTTGAGTACACCGTTTAACGAAGCCTTCATGCCACTTGTCCCGCAGGCCTCCATCGGGGGTACAGGATTGTTCATCCAGACATCCACGCCATGAACCAGGTACTGGGCCATCTGTTCCCCATAATCTTCGACGAACCCTATCCTGCCACCGAAATCCGGTTGCTGGGCAAATTCATAAATCCGCTGAAGAATTAATTTTCCTTCATAATCGGCAGGATGCGCTTTTCCGGCAAAGATTATCTGCACAGGACGCCAGGGGTTATTCAGGATCCGACGGAGACGGGCCGGATCATGAAAAATGAGATCTGCCCGTTTGTAGGTGGAAAAACGGCGGGCAAACCCGATGGTGAGAACCGAGGGGTTGAGCATCAGGCCGTCTGCGACAAGGTTACTGGGTTCTTTTAAATGGGTCTCCCACTTGATCCGCTTTCTTTCCCGGATCCTGTTGAGGAGTTTTTGTTTCAGCCATATGATGTACTTCCCAGATCTCTTTATCCGGTATCTCATCAATCATCTGCCAGATCTCCGGGTTGTCATGGTTGATCTGCCAGTGGGGATCAGCGGAGTCAAAATATTTTGAATAGAGCACTTCCATCCGGGGATTCAGCCATGTCGGCATGTGAACACCATTGGTAATATGGTCAATGGGGATCTCCTCTTCGGGCAGGTCCGGCCACATACAGCGCCACATCCCGCGGGCAATCATGCCATGTTTTTTTGACACACCGTTATGGTATTCTGTTATCCGGAGTGCAAACGCGGTCATGTTGAACCCGGTTCCTGCAGTCACAGGGATGGTGGCCGAGCTGGAAAAAGGTGTCCTGGTCGATGCCAAGCTGAGGATAATACCGGGAGAAATATTTGTCCATGAGATCCAAGGGGAAAATATCATTCCCGGCGGGAACCGGCGTATGGGTCGTAAAGACCGAAGTCCCTTTCACCTGCGCCAGGGCAGTCTTGAAGGTCATCCCTTTTTCCACCCGTTCCCTGATCCGCTCCAGCTGGGCAAACGCCGGATGCCCTTCATTGAGATGCAGGGCTGAAAACTCTATTCCCAGATCACTGAGTACTTTCCGTCCCCCGATCCCGAGAACTATTTCCTGTTGCAGACGTTGTTCAGTCTTCTCTGTGTACAGGCGATGGGAGATGGTCCTGTGTTCAGGAATGTTTGCAGGAATATCGGTATCAAGCAGATAGAGAGGTACCTTGCCCACATTCACCCTCCAGACGGCGACATAAACCGGGGGTTCAATGAAGGGGACCTGTATCACCATCTGGTCTCCGGAATCATTCAGAACCCTTAAAATAGGTGCCGCATCGCGATCCAGCACTTCAGTGATATTATCCTGCCAGCCATCGGGACGAATATGCTGGTGGAGGTATCCTTCCGAGTACATGAATCCCACGGCTACCAGCGGGAACACCCAGATCGCTGCATTCCTTTAAGTGGTCCCCGGCCAGGAACCCGAGGCCCCCTGCATAAAAGGGAAGTGAGTGGTGGAGACCGTACTCCGCAGAAAAATAGGCAATGGTAAGGGATCTGCGTTTTGGGTAATGTTCCGAAAACCAGCCATTCCGGTTGGTCATGTACCGGGAAAAACGGTTCATAATGATATCATAACGACGGAGGTATTCCGGATTTGAAAGAAGACCGTCAAAAAATTCCGGGGGAATATCCTGAAGCATTTTAACGGGATTGTGGACACTTTTTTTCCATGCCTGCTGGTTGATCTGCTTAAAGAGTACCCTTGCTTCCGGATGCCAGCTCCACCAGAGATTGTATGCCAGATCGACGAGACCGGCCAGCCGTTCCGGAACATGGGGGAATTTTTCCGCCAGTCGGTCATAATGGTCGGCCATGTGTGGTTACCTTCCTGATTTAAATGTGGGTATTGTCATGATTAATACTCTTGGGAGAATACAACAGGAGCAGGAAAACGGGAATCATCGCATGATAACATTCTAATCTTCTGACATCCCATCAGGCGTGTGGGAAGGTGATATTATGTATGAACACCGGCATCTGGGAGGACCTGTATCAATCCCTGCAAAAACCCCGGCTGGATCCGGTAATTACCGGGTTCAATGCCAATATCGATCGGGTTATTCCGGCTGACACCCGGATATACTGGGATCCTTTGAGCAGCATGCCGTGAAGGGATTTGATGCGATACTCCGACCGGCTGAAACAATCCATGAGGTACTGTTCTGCCGATGAGGTATTCATCAGCGAACCCGTCACGTCTACCGTGCACTTTCAGAATCTTTTTCCCGTTTCGGTACGCTCTCTGTGGGAGGCCAGGCAGGTATTGCTGCAGTTCACCTGCGCAGACTTGGTATCCCGTCAGTTACCTGTGCTGTACCCGGTGCCGGCCCACAGACCTGTGCTCTTCTGCAGGATGCCGGTGCCATTCCCCTGACATTTGAATCAGGATCGGGCGATCGTCCTGACATAATCCATCTGATTTTCGAATACCCCCCGGGCCTGGTGCCGGTGGCTGATGGTGTTGTGCCACGGAGCAACCGGTTCATCGTGTCTCCTGTCCACGATTCATCCACGGTAATCATCCCGATGGTTCATGAGAATTCTTTTCTGGAACAGATTGTCCTCCTGCCGGCGTGCATTTCTCTCGGGCTACCAGTATCTGCAAACGGAACAGGAATTTATGACCGCAGCCAGGCAGATCCGGTATGATCCGCAGTGTTCATCCCCTTATGCGGACCCATGTGGAATGCGTCTCTGGTGCAGACCGTAATGTGATGGCGATGATGCTCCGTCATATCTTTCCGAATACTGACAGCATCGGGCTCAATGAACGGGAACTGGGGTTGTTCATGCATGCGTTGCGGGCACCTGACCCGGCGTCAGCAGCCATACTGCCATCTTCTCCTGTTGCCTGCGTGCGTGATGCTATCGCCCTTGCAGATGCGACGGGTGTGCGCCGGATTCATCTCCATACGTTCGGGTATTATATTCTTATCCTGAAATCCGAAACTGTACAGCCGGAAGTATCCCGGAATGCCCTGCTCCTTGCCGCACGGGTGACTGCCGATGAAGCGGGATTGGGAGACGCAGGTCCTTTCACGGGAAGGTCTTTTAGCGTACGCTGCTGTCCGGGAAGTGTTTGGTCCGGATGAGACACCGGGGATTTTTACGGATGATGAACGGGTGGTGGTGCTCATCCCCACGTACATTTCACGCAATATTCAGAAGACAACCGGGCTTGGCGACATTCTTTCATCCACCGCGTTTGTTGCAGACCGGTTCTGATCGAAACATCGCCCGTTTTTTTTAAAATTATTGTATCTGGAGAAACGGGTAATATGTAATTTTCACGAACCATGAAAATCGGAATAGACATCGTGATTTTTCGAGGCTCCCCGCTCAAGACCCATACGGGGCCGGGGGGCGTTCGGTTTTTTGAAAGTCTCCGATCCAGCCGCGGTGGCCCCCCTTAGGGGCGGCAGCATAATGATAATGGGGGTATGTTCTTCAACCACCATCTGGATTCGGTCGTGAAAATGAATACAATTCTCACTTTGAAATGGAAAAATCAGGTGCTAAACAGCGTTTCCCTAACAGTCAAGAAATGCTGATAATTCCTATTCTGTGTGCCTGTGGCCGCAGGCGATCAGATAGGCGTTTTCATAGGAAACGGGCACTGAAGCTCGCTACAAGCTCATGCCGGTTTCTACGGTGCAGAAAAAGAACAAAAAAGTTCTCTCTCAAAAATTGTAAACAAAGAAAAAGTTATATGTTCTCTTGGGTATTTTCACTTGACTAAAGGAAAGTTTCGTATCCACAGAACCCCCGTGCGGATTCCTCGGTGAATTTTTATCCTGATACCGGTTACCAGCAGGCGCAGAGAGACTCAAAACGGTTTCAGGTTCTGGTAAGGTTCTTTAAGTCAGGTAGTAAATGGGAGGTGAATGAAAGTATGCCACACATCTGTATAGGGTTTGAAGTCCACCAGCCTTACCGGCTGAACCGGACGTTCTCACCTGATCCGAAGATCAAGAAAAAGGATCTGTTTGATCATTATTTCGACAGCCTGAACAAGGAAATCCTGTTGCGGGTCGTAGACAAGTGCTATGATCCTGCCACAAAACTCATCCTTGAAAAACTCGATGAAGGATTTGCCTGTTCATTTTCGATGTCGGGCATTCTCATCGAGCAGCTGGAGAAATGGAGCAAGGATACCCTGTCGCTTTTTGAGCAGGTTGCACGGCACAAAAACACCGAGATGATCGGGCAGACCTACTACCACAGCATTGCCAGTTGTTTTTCTGATAAATCAGAATTCAGGGACCAGGTCACGGTTGCATTCAGACCTGATGCATGACCTGTTCAGAGTCCGTCCGACAATCTTTGAAAATACCGAATTTACGTTCAATAACGAAGTTGCTGCCACCATCAGGGATATGGGATTTCGCCGGAATTTTTACTGAAGGGGTAGACCGCATTCTGGGCTGGAGGAGCCCGGATTACCTGTATACCTGCAGGGGCATTCCTGTTCTTCTCCGGAATACGAAGTTGTCCGATGACATTGCCTTCCGGTTTGCCAACCGCACATGGGACATGTATCCGCTGACAGCTGACACCTATGCCCACTGGGTTGCCTCATCTTCCGGAGATATCATCACGGTATTCCTTGACTACGAGACATTTGGTGAACATTTCTGGAAGGAGACCGGTATATTTGACTTTTTACGCGCCCTGCCCGATGAACTCAGCAGACGGGACGTTGGATACGATCCTGCCATCGCAGGTTGTTTCAGCAGTATTCACCGGTTGGAGACATTGATGTTCACGAGACCATCTCATGGGCGGATCTCGAGAAGGATACGTCTGCATGGATGGGAAATGATCGCCAGCAGACAGCGTTTCATGCTGTGCAGTCGGCACGGGCATACGCAGTCAATAAACCGATCTGGCGGTATCTCCAGACCAGCGACCATTTCTATTACATGGCCTCCAAATACGGCACGTGCGGGGAAGTCCACACCTATTTCAGCCATCATGAGGCGGAGGATGCGTTCAAGACATATATGAGGGTCCTTGCGGACTATGAATCACGGAATATCCGGGTGATGAAAAACCGGAAATCGGCAAAGACACTGCGAACCCTGGCCCCGGAACAGGCATTTCATTTTGCGTGTCCCGCCGGGTTCATCGGCCATACTGCCTACAACCTTGACCAGTTTGAAGAATTCTCTATTATCGTGCCCCAGGATTCGATCTCAGTTACCACCAGGACCGGGGTGATTTCTGCCAACTGGATTACCGATGTGCTCGATGATCCCCGTCTTGCAGAGAGTATCAGCGGACTCACTGAACGTCACGAACTGGTACACGTGTCATAAAAGAACGGAGGGAACTGTTGTGGAGTCACTTAAAATAGCCTTTTTCTGCTGGGAATCGATGTACGCCGAACGGGTCGGCGGGCTTGCCAGTGCTGCAACCAATCTTGCAGAAACACTGGTAAAACAGGACCATGAAGTGCATTTCTTCACCCGGGGGAATATTCCCGATCAGACAATCAACGGTGTTCATTACCACTATTGCCAGCCCTCCGGAAAAAATATTGTCGAATATTGCGATGCCATGAGCAGCCTCGATGGTGGACCAGTTTAAACGCTATGATAGACCCCACCGGTTTGATTTTCTCCATTTCCATGACTGGCATCCGGTCCAGGCTCTCCATCACCTGCAGGACAGGAATACCATCCTCACGTTCCATTCAACAGAATACGGGAGGAATGGCAACCAGTTCGGCGACTGGTGGGAGTTTAAGGAAATTTCCGGGAAAGAATGGTATGGCGGGCTTATTGCAAAACGGGTAACCGCAGTTTCCGCAACCCTGAAAAATGAAGTGATGCAGTTATACAATGTCCCTGATGAGAAATGCGATGTGGTTCCCAATGGTGTGGTCCCCCGCGAGTTCCGGGCAGCGATCAACCCGGGGGAAGTGAAGAAATCGTATGGTATACATCCCTACGCACCGCTCATCCTGTTTATCGGCAGGCTTGTCTACCAGAAAGGCCCGGACCTGCTCATCGAGGCGATACGGAAAGTCTGCCAGCACCGCTGGGATGCACAGGTCATCGTTGCCGGGGAAGGGGGCATGCGACAGTTCCTGGAGGAGCGGGCAAAAGATCTGCCGGTCAACTTTGTCGGGTACATCCCGGATTCTGAGTATATCCGGTTATTAAATGCCGCTGATATTGTCGTCATTCCCAGCCGGAATGAACCGTTCGGGCTTGTGCTCCTGGAGGCATGGAGTGCCGAAAAATGTGTTGTTGCGTCCAATGTCGGCGGGCTCTCCGAGAACATTGACGCATTTGTAAATGGTATCAAAGTGGATGTCGACCCTGAATCCCTCGCATGGGGTATCAATATGATGATAGACGAACCAGAGAACGCAGGAGCACTGGGAAAACGAGGCAGGATCAAAGTGGATCGCCTCTTCCTCTGGGATCCGATTGTCCGAGGACTGACCGATACCTATGCCCGTACGGTTGCATGAACATGAGGTATGGTCATGGAAGTGTTCCCTTCCTTTTTTGAGGGGCCTGAAACCGGTATTCTGTTTCCCCGGTCCATCACAAACGCGTACAGGTGTATGTCTGATATCTGAATGGGGATGCAGGATGGTCCCTGATTCATGACCTTAAAGGAATCACACATGCATCATAAGAACTTTAAGGACACTATTGCAGCATCGCCCTGTATCTTTACCCTTGGTGTTGCCGGGGACAGCGGGTCCGGGAAGACCACGTTCACCGAGGGTGTACGGAGCATCTTTGGCAAGTGATCTCGTGTCAACCATTACGCTTGACGATTACCACAGCCTTGACCGGGCCGGGCGAACGGAGCAGGGAATAACGGCGCTGGACCCCAGGGCAAACCGTATTGAACAGCTCGAACGGGACCTCATCTCGCTCAAACAGGGGATGCCAGATCGAAAAACCGGTCTACAACCATGCTACCGGAACATTTGATCCACCCGTCCTCTTCCGGCCCAAGAAAATCCTCATCCTTGAAGGGCTTCACACGCTGTTCACCCCGACGCTGCGAAAATACCTTGATTTTACCCTCTTTGTGGATCCGGCACAGCAGGTGAAATATGACTGGAAGATCCGCCGCGACATGGAAAAACGGGGATATTCCCGTGACGCTGTCATGAAAGAAATTACTGAACGTGAACCGGATTACGAGCGGTATATTGCCCCGCAGAAGGAATTCGCGGATGCCGTGATCGGGATCGACTATTCGGAATTCGGGCAGGACCTGGGCCTGGAGCGCAATGTCTACCGGATCACCCTCTCGCAGAACCGGATGAACCACGCCATGGAAGATATCGATCTCTCACTGGATCTCTATTCCATCCTCTCCCTTTCCCAGCGGAATTTCTCTCTTAAATTCCTGACCAGTGATCATAATAACCACCGGATAGGTCAGCTGGTCATGGATGGCGAACTCCGTGAAGATGTCGGGGAAAAACTTGAACGCAGCATCGAGAACCAGACACGGGTCCACCCCATCTCACTCTTCAGACACACGGGACTACGTACCCGCCGGGGATCTTGCCCAGCTGATTCTCTGCTGGCGGATTATTCACCGCCGCATTTTCATGGAGACCTGCCGGTAATGGCACTCCACGGGATCCCGTGCAGAGGGAACGGTTGTACAACGAGGAGGATGCAATGTGATGCAGAAAGGAATAAGCGACCACGTATGAAGGGAACTTCCCCGTCTCCCAAAAAATCCTCATCCAGACCCAGTGTTTTCTGTCTGCTGGGAGGGCCCGCTTCCCGAACCTTCGGTCAGGACCGCAGAAGATCTCCGGGGAGTTCTTGCAGACCCGGAGTGTACCTGCACCGGACCGGTATATTACATGTATCGTGATGTTGCCCGTTCGGTAAACGACCGCAACTGGTTAACGGAGCAGCAGCTCCGGTTTGATATCACGGTGATCCCACCGCGTGAGATCTGCGGTGAGTTCATCAAGACAAAGGGGCATTATCACCCGGATAATCCATCAGGGACCGGCTACCCTGAGATCTATGAAGTCCTTGCCGGAGAGGCACACTACCTGATCCAGGACCAGGATTGTTCCGATGTGGTGATGATAACGGCGTGTGCCGGAGAGATCGTTGTTGTTCCCCCGGGATATGGACATGTAACTATCAATCCTGCCAGAACTACCGGTCCTGCAGATGGCAAACATTGTCTCTTCGGGGTTTTCGAGCAATTACCAGAGATATGAAGCGCAACGGGGGGCAGCATTTTTTGAGATGGTAAAGGAAGGGTTTGTACAGAACCCGGCATATGCGAAACCTCCACCTCTCCGATGTGAAGGCACAGCGGGTCGCTGGTGTGAGGAATGCGATCACAGCCCCGCTCTACGATTTGATCGAAAAGCGGGCTCCGGTCTGGAATTTCTCAATTATCCTGAAAAATACGGATCATTATTCCGGGAACTCTGCCCGTAACCTCTTTTTAGTAATTCATGTTCTCCCGTATACTTCGGTCATATCACCGAGGTTTTCAGTTACGAGGGGGCTGATCTGGTCTTTTTCCAGCTGCCATCTCCAGTTGCCCTTATCGGTTCCGGGCCGGTTCATCCGGGATTCTACACCAAGGCCGAGGATATCCTGCATGGGGAATGATTACCGTATCTGCAACTGACATCATGGCAAGACCGGATTAAAACGGCGGGTACCTGTTCTGCGCGGAAGTTCCTGCCCGATATACCGGAAGAGCCTGTGTTTCTCTTCCGTTGCAGCCTCCGATTCCAGCCACCCGCGGACAGGGGCATTGTCATGGGTACCGGTATACAGGATACAGTTCTTTTTCAGGTTATGCGGGGCGTGCGGACTGCCGGAAGGATCATCGGTAAATGCAAAGAGGAGGACTCGCATACCCGGCAGATCAAACCGGTCCATGAGGTCTGAGACATCCGGGGTAATAATGCCGAGATCTTCTGCAATAAGGGGAAGATCGACAACACGGTTTTTCAGGACGGTTAATAATTTTTCACCGGGTGCAGGAACCCACTTCCCGTGCATTGCATTGTCTGCACCTGCCGGAACTTCCCAGTACGCGACAAGGCCACGGAAGTGATCAATTCTCGTATAATCAACCAGGGAGAGGGTATGCTCGATCCGGTCTATCCACCAGGAAAAGCCGGATCGTTCATGCTCTTCCCAGCAGTAGAGCGGATTTTTCCAGAGCTGCCCGGTTCTGCTGAAATAATCAGGGGGCACGCCGGCCATAACGAGAGGAAGCAGGTTGTCATCGAGCCGGAACAATTCCGGGTGCGTCCAGACATCAGCACTGTCATAACTGACGTAAATCGGGATATCCCCTATCAACCGGATACCTTTTTTTATGCAGTAATTCCTCAAAGCCTGCCACTGCATGAAAGAACATATACTGGAGAAATTTTTCCCGTTTCGATATTTTTCCAAAGGGTCTGTCTCATCGCATCCAGTGCTGCCGGATCCCGGTATTTTATCGCCTCCGGCCAGGTGCTCCAGAGACTTCCCTTAATAGTGCCGGTGTAACGAGGTGAAAAGCGCAAAATCCTCAAGCCACCAGGAATTATTCCTGCAGAACTCATCAAACCTGGTCACGGTCGATCTGGTCCCGCCTGAACCGCTCATACGCCCGAAAAAACAATCTTTCCTTGAACCGGATCACCGCGTCAAAATCTACGGTACCACGAGGAAATTCCGGGACTCCGGAAATATCGTGTTTTTGTAAAAAACCGTCTTTTACCATACAGTCCGGGCTGATCAGATTTGTATTGAATGCAAAGGTGGATATGCTGTGATAGGGGGAATTATCATATTCCGGACTGGTGGGATTCACGGGAAGGATCTGCCAGTAACGCTGTTTTGCATCCGACAGGAAATCCACAAACTGACAGGCAGATGGCCCGAGATCCCCGATGCCATATCCTGAAAAAAGGGAGGTGATATGCAAAAGGATTCCGCTTCCTCTTTGTTTCATACAAGATGCCCCCGTATTTTTCCTGGATGTACAGTGCTGGTGCCGCTCCCTGATCCGGCCACTCCATACCCTGTCATAAAAATTTCACCCCAAGATAACATCCCAGCTCCTCAAACAGCCGGATCCATTCCCGTGCATGTGCATTCCCGGATCCTGCAAGCACCTGCATACCCGCTGCTTTTTTGCGGCCGATACGGAAATAATAATTCTGTGATTCCCAGAGATTGTATTTCAGGGCGAGCGGGCATAAAATTGTAAAGACCTCATTGATCTTTTCCATCAGGAATGGATCGTCCGGGCTTTCAAGAAGTCGCTGCATGAGGGCTGTGATGGCTGCACTTGCCGTGAAATTGAGCGTCGCAGTATCCGGTTCGAATTTTCCTTTTGTCATTTCACCAACCAGGACCGCAAGTCGTTCTGTATCGGGATCTTTGGCTGAAAGAATCTTTTTGAGATCAAGATTGATGATATACCAGACCGGGTCTTCGAGTACTTTTGGCGGGGGTATCTGCATCTCTTTCATCGCAGAGAGAAGCGGGAAAAACTGTTTGTAGATATGCCGGAATGCAGATTCCCTATCCGCAAGCGTGGAATCAAGAACAGCATATATTACCTTTCGCTGTCCGTCCCTGAACAGGTGCCGGAGTGTATAGGAATGACTGCCATAGTGTTTTTCAAGACTGAGCATTATCCGGGGGATGTCACTTTTGGAAAAACCGTCCATTAATTCATCCCGCATCGCACCATAGGTCATTTCATCGACGTATTCGGTTGCCCCTCCCATGAAACTGATGGTTTCCCAGATGAAGAACGGCAAACATCAGGGTATTTTCTTCCCACGTAGTATCGGAATGCAGGAAGACTTTTCCCAGTGACAAGTCTGAGATCGCCGGATTCTGCCTTCTCTAACGCTTCGTTCCGGAGGGTATAATTCCGTATCCGGATCGTTTCCGGAGATCCTGCAACCAGTGAGGACACTGCATAGTGAAATCCAACCCTTGAAAGATCAACAACTGATGTCCGGACAAAATTTTTGTACACCTGTGCGCCATTCCCCTGTTCCGGTACAGTGCCGGGAGCTTTTTCCAGGATACGGATAAATTCGGGGTTCCAGATCAACCCCCGCCACTTCCCGTGCAAGCTGCATTGCACGACAGGCATACCTCATTACCTGGACGGATTCGATACCGGAAATATCTTCAAAAAACCACCCGCAGCTGGTATACATGAGCATACCATTTCTCTGCATCTCGAGCAAGCTTGAGTACCTGGACCTTGTCTTCCTTTGAAAGTGTCCGTACCGCATGGTTTGAGAAGAAGGCTTCGATGGTTCCACGAGAACGGTCCAGGATGATGTTGATATAATCATCCCGTGCCTGCCAGGGATCGGTAACATACGAATTCATTCTCTCACCGTAGAGTGCCGCAAGGTTCTGGCAGAGCCAGTCCATGGCCTCACGGAGGGGTGCCCTCCACTTCTGTCGTGAGACGATCTCACAACTTTTGTCACCAGGAGGTGTAACCGGGACCGGGCAGGGACCAGGAGGAGTCATCTGGATACTGGAACCCTTGGTACAGCATCCGCAGTCACTTCTCCAGCGCTCGACACCGTGGGGGCAGCTCCATGACGTATTTTCGATAATTTCTACCTGGTGGGTGGGTGGACAGGTGCTCAGGTATTCGCCATAGACGGTAATCCGGGCAAGATTTCTGGATTCAAGGTAATGAAGGGCGTACGCCAGTGCCATGTCACCAAAGCGGTGGTGATGCCCGTAGGTTTCCCCATCAGATGCAATGGATAACAACCCGGATTCTTTCTGGTTCAGGAAAAAATAGTCCATCATCCGGTTGGCAAACACTTCGCCATTTTCCAAAAGACGGAAAAACGCCATCTCCCGTGCAATGGTTTCTTCATAAAAAAAGATGACAATCGACCCACCGGAGGGCAGACGGCACAGGTATGGCCGGGAACAATCAATGGTCCCCGGCTTACATCCGTCCATCGGGAGTCATTGATCGGTCTGGTACGGCTGGCCTGTTTTGGAGAGAGTATCGTAAACGCAATGCCCTGTTCTGCCAGAATTTCCAGGGTTTCGATGTCAACTGCCGTTTCCGGCAGCCACATCCCTTCAGGTCGTCGTCTGAACCGGGAGATAAAATCCTTTATTCCCCAGACTACCTGTGTACGTTTGTCCCTGCGGCTGGCAAGGGGCATGATAATATGGTTGTATACCTGGGCTATGGCTGAACCATGCCCGGAAAACCGATTAATGCTCTCCTTATCTGCTTTTAGAATGGCTGAGATACACTTCCGGCTGGTTGCGCTCCAGCCAGGTAAGCAGGGTGGGACCGAAATTAAAACTGATCCTTGAATAGTTATTGACAATATCAATGATCCGTTTATCTGAATCGAGAATCCGGGATGCCGCATTCGGTGCATAGCATTCAGCAGCGATACGTTCATTCCAGTCATGATACGGGTAGGCAGAATCCTCGATCTCGACTTCTTCAAGCCAGGGATTCTCGCGTGGGGGCTGATAGAAGTGGCCATGTATACAGACAAAACGACTCATGTACTCCCTCATATCACAAAAACCCGCAGGCATGACTGGATCATTTCCGGGTATTCCCCGGTCTCTTTTCCCAGATAATAATCTTCTGTGCGGTTATGTATCAGGAGTTATAGTATCAGCAGTATCCTCCCATCTTTATTCACTCCCCTCCCACCTCGTTCTTCTTTCACAGGTCCACATAACCGAAGAACCTGCAGGTATGGTACAAAAGGAGAGGTATGGAACTGTTCGGCACAGATCGCAGGGTGATCAATTTTTCGGTCACCGTACAGTATCCATGAACGCAATTGCAGTCCGGGCACCACCATCCGACCGGAATGTAGTGCTGTTTTGTGTTTTTCGTCATAGACCCGGATAGAGGTCCTGGACATATGCTGCTGCCGTGTCCTTGTATTCTGCATGACAGTGAAGTGCTGGAACATGGACAGACCTCCTTTTTATCGTTACTAATAACATATCCCCGTGTTCTGATTTTTGCAATTTATATCCTGACATGGCATGATTCAAATTTTGTAAATTACAGACAGGTCTTTAAATAAATCCGGAGATGTACTCGCTTGTTCCAGGGTATTTTCCTTATGTTTCGTTGAAGCATCATGAAAAATATCCTGTCAGAAAGGACGATTGGTGAATACATATGACAGAAGACTCAATTAACAGGATGGTAAATAAGGGTGTTTTGGGAGCTGATGACGTGAAGCTCCAGACCGCACAGAAACTGGAGGAGGCTGCCCGTAAGCTTCGGAGTGCAGACATATCGACGCACGGGGAAGATATCAAGAAAATCATGAATGATATCGAATCCCAGGTGTACCAGTTCAAAAAAGAGGCTGGTGTAAAATATGATGAAATGGAAGCCGGTTTCCATGAATCCATGAAACCGATAGAAACGATGATTACCGATCACCCAATCCCCGCAGTCCTGGTAGCGATTGGTGTTGGGGTTCTTGCCGGTATGTTGATCAGGAGATAATCCAGCGATTGATGCGCAGTGAATCTGCCGCCACCTGATATCTGGATTACCTGCAAACACGGCCAGGTGAAGTGTACATGATGAAAAAAAATAAGGAACAAGGAGATTAACATGGCGATTGAAGTGAATTGGGGGATGATGGGATTATTCTCCGTGATTGCATTTCTGGTGGGCTGGTTCATATTTGGTTTGCTGGGTGCCGTGGTATTAGCCATTATTGTAATGGTGGTTATGGGTATTATCCAGTTCAGGTAAAATTCCCGTTGAATAACCGTAATTGTGGTACTGAGGTGAAAGTGCGGCGGCATTCATCACAACTTATCGATAGAAGGGTTCCAATTCCGAATAGCAACTGATAAACATGATTAAATATGAAAATACCCTCACTTTTTCATCCGGTATGCTTGCAGTACATCCGGATCATGTTTGTTTTCATGGGAAATCATAGATACTTTCAAGGAGGGGACAGTGCCTGTCCCCCCATACCGCCCCTCCGCTTTGCGATAGCGCTGTTATTACCTATTCAGGGGTTATCGCATTTTGGGAGGCCGTAGCGGCGGGGGGAAACCCCGTGAGCGTTCATGTTTTTTGAACTTTTCTGCAGAGCCGTTTTTTGCATTTTTTTATAAACCAGGCGTTTTTTTAATAAACCGCAGGTGAAGAGCAGATTTTGTAATCAACAGGCAGTTCTTTATACGCACGCACCATGTAATCGCCTGCTCTGGTATGAAACAAAGGACAGCATTTTCAGGAACATTTTCCCGGAGCATCAATACCCCATCATTTCAGTTGAGTAAGGAAAGGAGCTGGACAAAAACATGCAGGATACAAATACGCAGGAAATAACGACGCAGGAACAAGACAACCAGGCAGCCGAGGCTGATAATATCAGGTACCAGGTCTTATTGGCATCGGAAGAAGCTGCCTCTAAGCTGCGCAATAGTGTGGCAGGGATGTCAGGCAATCTTCTTACATCGATGGGGCCCGGAGAGGAAAGTCAGCTACAAAAAGCCAATATAAAAAGGTAAAACCTGTCGCGGACATACCGGCAGCGTCGGTGATAAAAGAACTTTCATCCTCCACCAGCACATTACCATAATTTTTATTGCCACGGTGTCCTTTTGGCTGTCGCTTTTTCCTTTTAACGATAACAAATTCTTTAACCGGCCCGGAACCTGTCCGGATTTTTTCACAGGAAAGGAGAATTACGGTTTGTTACCGTGTATAATCTGATATGCAGGGTGGGGATTATACTCCGCAGGCGGACGGCAGTGTATGAAAAACGTTCGCGGTGCAAAAAAGGAATTCTTCACCGGTGCGGGGTGACAACAACGGCCGGGGGATTGATCCGGATCGATTTGTAAATATTCACGATATTGTTCTGGAATTCCTGGACTGGCTGGCGCTTGTTCTGGGTCTTGAACGAGAAGATATACATGCCGTTTTCCGTTGATGTGAATATGTATGTCCCTTTAACCTGGTCGGTCTGGAAATCCAGCTCATAGGATTTGTAACCGGATATCATGAGGGTGTAACTGTGGACTTTTACTTCTGTCAGGACATCGTAGGTCTTCTGGACAGCAACGGTTGCGTTGTTGAAATACTTCTCAAAGTCCGTTCCGGGGTTCTGATCGACATCAACACTCAGGACAACATATGACGACTGGTCCCCTGGTATGGTATCGGGGGAGTAGAAATTGGCAATATTTTCTGTCATCTTCCCATAGTCCCTGACCCCGCCCATAAGAACATCCTGCCTCTTCCAGTCGGCCGGGACTGAAATGGTTACACCATAGGGAAGGGAGGCACTCACACCCGTATTGGCCGGCACAGAGGTGCTGGCCAGAGCAGGTACCCCCTGCCCGGCAGTCACGCCAGGGAATCCGTCGCCGCGGGAATCTTTGGGTCTGTGGGACTGGAACAACCGGCAAAAAGCACCGTAATTGCTACAAGCACGACGACTGCCATGCCAATGCAGGCAGAACAGGAAAACGCTTTCATGAAATCTCTCCTCAAATACTATTGTTTTGTATTGAGTTGCACGGATTGGGATCCGCCTGGTGTTGACCCAGCCCATGAGCGTCACGTTATAGCCTACATCATTTTTTCCCAATTCTCCGCAGGTATGCGTCTTTTTCATTGATTTCACGGTGCCACGCCCCTTCTTTTTTCATGATGCAAAACAGGCTGGATAATAGCATCTCATGCGCTGAAAAGTCAAGTGAACTATAGGCTTTAGAAGGGCAATTGCGGAATGCGGATTTCGGAATGCGGAATAAAATCAAAAAAATTCAGGAGCGTAAATAAAGCGCAGATATTTTCTACGCCGGCTGTTCAATGACGAATATTTAGAGCGGGTGTCTAGCTATACTCTTCATGATCATCGCCGAACACATGGTGGATGATCTCCCAGGAGGTCTCTTCAATGGATTTGTTCGTGGTGTCCAGGACCTTCCAGCTCTGGTTCTTCCTGGCCAGGTCCCGAACATATTCGACCTCGGCAAAGACCTTTTTAAGGTCGCTGTAGCTCGGTTTGAGGCCGGAATTTCTCTGGCGCACCTTCCGGATCTTCTGGAGGACCTCGGGGTCGATGTTGAGGCAGACGATCTTGTGCTGGTCGATCGTAAAGAGCTCTTCGGGCAGCGGAATGCCCGGAACGATGGGGACGTTGGCGACCTTGTATCCCTCCTGCGCCAGGAAGAACGAGGTCGGCGTTTTGGACGTCCGCGAGAGTCCGACGAGCACGATATCCGCCTCCTTGAGCCGTTCCGCGCCCCTGCCGTCATCGTGGCCGAGCGTGTATTCTATGGCGTCGATGCGCTTGAAATAGCGTTCATCGACCTTCCTGAGCAGGCTCGGGGTCTCGAGCGGTTCCAGTTTCAGGTAGGACGAAAGCGTGTTGATGAGCGGGCCCAGGATGTCGAGGTGGTAAATATCGTTCTTTTTGCAGTACTCTTCGGTAAAGTCCCGCATCTCCTTTTTGACAAAGGTGAAAGCGATGAGGGCCTTGTCCGATTTCGCTTGATCGAGAAGTTTTTTGAGCCCGGCCTTTGAGTCGACATCGTGGTAGACCATGATCTTGGTGCGGGCATGCTTGAACTGCACCAGGGCCGCCCTCAGAATGTGCAGACCGCTCTGGCCCGTGGCATCGGAAAGGATGTAGATGTTTTTTTTCGGGGACATGTCGGCCTCCTGTATTCGGCAAGTTCTGCGCCCACCGCTTGTTGTGCAGTTCAACGATCGGCGGGTACGACAGGATGTCATACTGCTTCTCATGACCATAACAAAACGAAGGCAGCACGTCAATGAAAATTCTGAGCACGAATGTGTCCCGTAGCCCGGCCCAGCCTGCATGAGCAGCGTTGCTGCAAATGCGCGTCCCCTCCGGCATACCGCAATTCTCAAGTCCTACCGAAAAACTTGCCTTTTGTGTCCGTTTATAGTAATTTTATAACGAAGCCCTATCGATCTGAAGTTTTTCGAAGAGAAGGTTGAACTATGGCAGCAAAAAGTTCCTCTGTCGTCCCGCATCCCGCCGGACGGCGCCGCTTCCTGCTCGTGGTGGACAGCGATGTAAAAGAACTCTTTTATACGTCCACGCTTCTTCAGCGGTTCCAATACAACATCTGGACCGCTCAAAACGCAGCGGCGGCATTGGAATTGGCAACCATTGCGGTGCCGGACCTCATTGTTATCGCTCAATTCCTCGACGACCTGCCCGGCCTCGAGCTTATACAACAGCTCCGGCGGATCGACCAGGTCCGCAAGGTTCCCCTTGTCGTCCTCACCCGGAAAACCGATCCCGCAAATGAGCGGGACTGCCTCTTCGCTGGAGCGCTCACCTGCCTCTCCGTGCCGGTCCAGGCGGAAGACCTGTACCGGGTGATTCAGGTGGCCATCGAACCCATGCCGCGCATGAACATCCGGATCAACACCAGCTTATCGGTGACCGTAAACAACAAGACCGTCGAGTGTACCGCGGGCGAGTGCGCATCGGTCCTGTCCGAACACGGGTTGTATGTCCGCACGCTCGACCCTTATCCTTTGAACACCAAGCTTCCCGTCCAGGTCCATCTTGCAGGAAGGACCATCGCTGCCGATACCGTGGTCATTTACAGCCACCAGGCCGGCAACGACCCCGGGGACGAACCAGGCATGGGACTTCAGTTCACAAAGATCTCCCGGGAGGACCAGAAGCGCATACGGCACTTTATCAGGGACGAGCTCACCAAGGGCATCGACGTACGGTGACACTCTAGAATAACAAATGGCGATTGCCCGCGCAGCGAGGGTGGCCATAGCGTCTTAACAATCGATTACGCAGCGATAGACCCCCCCTCTCTTCTGCATTCATCTCATCACTTCAGCATATTCGCCGCACTGTATTTCTTTCTGTGTCCACAGCGCTGTCGTGTTGGTGCTTATATTCTCGTCACCTGCAATCTATCTTATTCATTACCGTTTTCATTCCATTTGCCCTCCGCACGTCAATAACCCTTTAAAATCGCACTTTCCGAATTGGCACGCCAGTTGCTATAGGAAAAGCAAAACCTAAACACAGGAGGAACACCATGAGACAGATAGCGATCTACGGCAAGGGCGGCATCGGCAAGTCCACCACGACCCAGAACCTGGTAGCGGCGCTCGCCGAGGCGGGCCACAAGTGCATGATCATCGGCTGCGATCCCAAGGCGGACTCGACGCGGCTCATACTCAATCGCAAGATGCAGAATACGGTCATGGACATGGCGCGCGAAAAGGGTACGGTGGAGGACCTGGAGCTGGGTGAAGTGCTGCTTACCGGGTTCAAGGGCATCAAGTGCGCGGAAAGCGGCGGACCGGAACCGGGCGTGGGCTGCGCAGGCCGCGGCGTGATCACCGCCATCAACTTCCTGGAAGAGAACGGCGCCTACGGCGATGACACGGACTTCGTGTTCTACGACGTGCTGGGCGACGTGGTCTGCGGCGGGTTCGCCATGCCGATCCGGGAAGGCAAGGCCAAGGAGATCTATATCGTGACCTCGGGAGAGATGATGGCCATGTACGCGGCGAACAACATTTCCCGCGGCATCCTGAAGTACGCCCAGAGCGGCGGTGTGCGTCTCGGCGGCCTTATCTGCAACAGCAGGAATACGGACAAGGAAAATGAGCTTATTTCCGAACTGGCCGCGAAGCTCGGCACCCAGATGATCCACTTCGTGCCCCGGGACAACGAGGTCCAGCGCGCCGAGCTTCGGAGAAAGACCGTGATCGAATATGCCCCGAATCACGTGCAGGCGGATGAGTACCGGACGCTTGCCAAGAAGATCGCCGATAACAAGAACTTCGTGGTTCCCACGCCGATCACCATGGATGAGCTGGAAAAGCTTCTGATGGATTACGGGATCATGGAGAAGGAAGAAGCAGTAGCATAGCTACGGCAAGCACCAATATACGAATATACGAAATCCCAAATAATGTCGAAATTTAAAATTCAAATGGGTCAAACGTTTGGAATTTTCGGATTGAATATTGGAGCTTATTTGGGATCTTGGTGCCTTCGGATTTGCGAATTTTACGGTTGATGAGTAGGAGATTCCCATGAGCACAAAAATTAAAGACACCCAGAAAGATGATCGAGGAGGTCCTGGATGCCTACCCGGAGAAGTCGAAGAAGGACCGGGCGAAACATCTGGCTGCCAACGACCCGACGGGACAGTGCAGCACCTGCCAGGTGAAGGCGAACGTCAAATCCCGGCCGGGCGTCATGACCGTGCGCGGCTGCGCGTACGCCGGCGCCAAGGGCGTGGTCTGGGGGCCGGTGAAGGACCAGATCACGATCAGCCACGGCCCCATCGGCTGCGGCCAGTACTCCTGGTGGTCGCGCAGGAACTACTACAACGGCCAGACCGGCATCGACGCCTTCGGCACCATGCATATTACGACGGACTTCCAGGAAAAGAACATCGTCTACGGCGGCGACAAGGGGCTTGACCTGGCGATCAAGGAGCTGCACGGGCTCTTCCCGCTCGGCCGCGGCATCGGCATCCTGTCCGAATGCCCGGTGGGGCTGATCGGCGACGACATCGAAGCGGTCTCGAAGCGCGTGGCCAAGGAGATCAACATCCCCATCGTGCCGGTGCGGTGCGAAGGCTTCCGCGGCGTGTCCCAGTCCCTGGGCCATCACATCGCGAACGATACGATCAAGGATTATGTGCTCGGCAAGGGCACGCTCGAAAAGACCACGCCCTACGACGTGAACCTCATCGGCGACTACAATATCGGCGGCGACGCCTGGGCCTCGCGCAAGATACTGGAGGAGATGGGCCTCCGGGTCATCGCCCAGTACACGGGCGATTCCACGATCAACGAGCTCGGCATCGCGAGCAAGGCCAAGCTGAACCTGATCCACTGCTACCGGTCCATGAACTATATCTGCCGGACCATGGAAGAGAACTACGGCATTCCCTGGATGGAGTTCAATTTCTTCGGTCCCACGAAGACCTTTGACAGCATCAGGAAGATCGCCGCCAGGTTCGACGAAAAGATCCAGAAGAACGCCGAGGCGGTGATCGCCAAGTACACGCCGCTCATGGAAAAGGTGGTGGCGCAGTACCGGCCGAAGCTGGAAGGCAAGAAGGTGATGCTCTACGTCGGCGGCCTCCGGCCGCGCCACACCATCGGCGCCTACGAGGACCTGGGCATGGAAGTCGTTGCTTCAGGCTACGAGTTCGGCCACACCGACGATTACAAACGCACCTATCCGGAAATGAAGGAAGGCGCGGTGATCATGGACGACGCGACCTTGTATGAGCTGGAAGAGTTCACCCGCAGGCTGAAGCCGGACATGGTCGGCTCGGGCATCAAGGAGAAGTATTCGTACCACAAGCTCGGCGTGCCGTTCCGGCAGATGCATTCCTGGGACTACTCGGGCCCCTATCATGGGTTCGACGGGTTCCCGGTCTTCGCGCGGGACATGGATATGACGGTGAACAGCCCGACGTGGGGGTTGATACGGAGAAAGAAGTAAAAGATCAGTTTACCACGGAGGCACGGAGACACGGAGAAAGTCAAATTCTGACACGGATTTACACGGATAACAGCTATGAAGCGGCATGATAAGGCAAGGATGTATCCTGAAAATCATAGCTTTTATCCGCCTCTTCCGTGTCGAAGTTCTGCTGGTTTTAGGGGTTAATAAAGTTTGGAGGATTCATCATGAAGATCAGAGACCATAGCGAGCTGTTCAAGCAGCAGGACTATCAGGAGCAGTTCGAACGCAAAAAGGAGTTCGAGAACCCCTGGCCTGCCGAGAAGGTGAAGGAGATCTCGGACTGGACCAAGACCGAGGCGTACAAGGAGCTCAATTTCAAGCGGGAGAACATCAAGATCAATCCCGCCAAGGCCTGTCAGCCTCTCGGCGCGGTGTTCTGCGCTTCGGGTTTCGAAGGCACCATGCCGTTCGTGCAGGGCGCCCAGGGTTGCGTGGCCTATTTCCGGAGCCACCTCTCCCGCCACTTCAAGGAACCCTTTGCCGCGATCTCCACGTCCATGACGGAGGATGCGGCGGTGTTCGGCGGGCTGAACAACATGCTCGAAGGCCTGGAAAACACCAATGCCCTGTACAAGCCCAAAATGATCGCGGTCTCAACGACCTGCATGGCGGAGGTGATCGGCGACGACCTCAACTCCTATATCAAGACGGCGAAGGAGAAGGGCGTCGTTCCCCAGGACCTGCTCATCCCTTTTGCAAACACTCCGAGCTTTGTGGGTTCCCACATCGTGGGCTATGACAACATGATGCGGGGGATCCTGAAAGCGCTCTGGGCAGGCAAAAAAGGCGAATCGAACGGGAAGATCAACATCATCCCGGGCTTCGATACCTATACCGGGAACTACCACGAGATCAAGCGGCTCATGAGCCTTGATGGGCATCGAGGCAACGGTGCTTGCCGACGTGAGCGATACCTTTGACTCGCCGAACACGGGCGAGTACAAGCTCTATCCCGGCGGCACGCCGCTTGCTGACGCCATGGACGGGGTGAATGCGCTGGCCACGGTGGCGCTCCAGAAGTATTCGACCGTGAAGACCACGGATTACATCCAGAAGGAGTGGGGGCAGAAGACGCTCACGCTTTCGCCCATCGGCATCAGGAACACCGATGCGTTCTTTGCGGAGCTCTCCAAGATCACGGGCAAGCCGGTCCCGGCCGAGGTCGAAGCGGAGCGCGGCAGGGTGGTGGACGCCATGGTGGATTCCCATCCCTACGTCCACGGCAAGCGGTTCGCCCTGGTCGGCGATCCGGACATCCTGCTCGGCATGATGAGCCTCATCATGGAGATGGGCGGCGAGCCGGTGCATGTGGTCTGCACCAACGGGGACAAGCATTTCGAGGCAGAGGCGAAGGAGCTGCTCGCTTCATCTCCTTTCGGAGCGAATGGCACGGTCTACGCGGGCAAGGACATGTGGCATCTCCGCTCGCTCCTGTTCACGGACCCCGTGGACGTCCTGATCGGCAACTCCTATGCAAAGTTCCTGACGCAGGACACGGGAACGCCGCTGGTGCGCATCGGGTTCCCGCTCTTCGACCGGCATCATCTCCACCGCCAGCCGATCATCGGATACCAGGGCGCATTGAACCTGGTGACCATGCTGGTGAACACGGTGCTGGACGAACTGGACCGGAAGACCGAGGGGTCGGCGAGCTTTGATGTGATTCGTTAAGAAGGGCAACAGCATTCACCACGGAGGCACGGAGACACGGAGAACGGCAGAGAGAGCCATAAACCTGAGCTTGGGTTTTTAAACCAAAAAATTAAAGAATTTGACTCTCTCCGTGTCTCCGTGCCTCCGTGGTAAAAAAGGTTTAAAAGTTGTTGGGCGAAGGTGATCCCATGCACGACATCGCACTGGCAGGCATATATTTCTTCATGATCGCGCTGCTCTATTCAACGGTAGGACACGCGGGAGCTTCCGGGTATCTGGCGACGATGGCGCTTCTATCGTTCAGTCCGGAGGTGATGAAGCCGACCGCATTGGCGCTGAACATCATCGTTGCCCTGGTCACGACGATCCGGTTTGCCATGGCGGGCCATTTTTCCTGGCGGCTGTTCTGGCCTTTTGCCCTGGCATCCGTTCCCATGGCTTTTCTCGGCGGCGGAATGCACGTAGACGCGACGATCTACAAAATATTGGTGGGCATTGCACTGGTGTTCGCGGCCGGACATCTTATCATCAGGAGCAAAGTCGCCCCCGATGATGGCGGACGAGTATCGTACCCGGGAATCGGCCCGTCGCTGGCGGTAGGCGGTGGACTCGGATTCCTTTCCGGCCTCACCGGGGTCGGCGGCGGCATCTTTCTGAGCCCGGTCCTGATCATTCTGCAATGGGCGGGACTTCGGAGAACGGCTGCAGTGGCTGCGGCATTCATTTTGCTGAACTCGATCTCCGGGCTGGCAGGTTATCTTCAGAAAGGCGGCGCTTTCCCGGAGCATATCGCCTTCTGGTCCGTTGCCGTGCTTTCCGGAGGGTTCATCGGTTCGACGCTGGGGGCAACGAAGTTCAACAGTCCGGTGTTGAGGGTATTGCTTGGTATTATGCTGGTTTTTGCCGGGTTGAAAATGGTCGTGATCTGAGATTGATGAGCGCAAGAGCTATCACACGGAGACACGGAGACACGAAGAGCGCTTCTGAGCGACACGGAGAACGGCAGAGAGCGTCAAAAGCCTTAGCTTTGTTTTTTAAACAAAGATTAAAGCATTTGACTCTCTCCGTGCCTCCGTGTCTCCGTGGTAAAAAAGGTTTAAAGATTGTTGAATAAAGGTGATCCCATGATAACGACGATCGACAAATTGACGGCAGACGGCTGCTCCACCGACGACAAGCACAAGGTCTGCCGCTCCCGCGGGGGAGAATCCTGCGCCTTCGACGGCGCCATGATCGTGCTGCAGCCCATCGCCGACACGGCCCATATCGTCCACGGACCGATCGCCTGCTGCGGGAACACCTGGGAAGGCAGGGGAACGCTTTCTTCCAAGGGTGAACTGCATACCATGGGGTTCACCACCGACATGAGCGAGATCGATATCATCTACGGGTCGGAAGAAAAGCTGCTTGAACGCCATCAGGCGGACTTATCGAGGCGGTCAAACCGAAGGCGATCTTCGTGTACGCAACGTGCGTGAGCGGAATGACCGGAGAAGACATCGACGCCGTATGCAAACGGGCTGAAGACGAACTGGACATCCGCGTGATCCCGGTGAACGCGCCGGGGTTCGTGGGGCCCAAGAACCTGGGGAACCGCATCGCCGGCGAGGTTCTGCTGGAGCACGTGATCGGAACGGGCGAGACGCCGGTCATGACGCACACCGATATCAATCTTATCGGCGAGTACAACATCGCCGGCGATCTCTGGTTCGTGGAGCCGCTGCTCGCCCGGTCCGGGATCCGGGTCCTTTCACGGATCACGGGCGACGCGACGTTCGAACAGATCACCTGGGCGCACCAGGCAAGACTGAACGTGGTCGTCTGCGGCAGGGCGCTTATCAACGTTGCCCGCGAGATGGAGCGGAAATACGGCATCCCCTATGTGGAAGTATCCTTCTTCGGCAGCACCGAGACAGCAAAGGCTTTGCGGGCCATTGCGGGGAGAACTTCAGGGTTCAGGGGCCGGGGGCCAGGGTCCGGGAGATGTCGACATAATCAAAAGTCGGTAGAAACGCTGATCAAGAGTGAAGAGAAGAAGCTCAAAGAAGCGCTTAAGCCGTATCATGCATCTGCGCGGGAAAAAAGCGGTGCTCTATACCGGCGGGGTCAAGAGCTGGTCCTTCATCTCCGCACTGCAGGACCTCGGCATCGAGGTCGTGGCGGTGGGCACCAAAAAGAGCACCATCGAGGATGAGGAAAAAATGAAGGCGATCCTCGGGCCTGACGCCCCGCTGGTGGAGGACGTGACGCCGAAGAACCTGCTCAAACTTCTGAAAGAACGGAACGCGGACATGCTGATCGCGGGAGGACGGAACCAGTATCTTGCGATCAAGGAAGGGTATCCCTTCGTGGATGTGAACCAGGAACGGCATACTGCCTATGCGGGATATGCGGGGCTCGTGAACCTGGCGGAGCAGATCAGCAACGGCCTTCGCTTCTACGCGAAGAAGTTCGAAGCAGGATTTCGGATTGCGGAGTTTCGGATTGCGGATTTAAACCAAAGGATCCAACTACGTAAAATCCGAAATCATCAATCCGAAATCCGCAATTACTTATTGATCCGTTGAAGCATTCTCCCTCGATCGGCGCTGCCATGGCGCTCCAGGGGATAGACAGGGCGCTGCCGATCATTCACGGAGCGCAGGGTTGCACATTCCTCGGCAAGGTGCTTCTGACCAAACACTTCCGCGAACCCATCGCCCTGGCTTCGAGCAAGCTCTTTGTCGAAGAAGTGGTCATGGGGAGCGAAGATAAATTGTCCGCCGTGATCGACGGGTTTATCGAAAAGAACGATCCTGCACTTGTCGGTGTGCTCACCTCTGGCCTGTCGGAGGTGAAGGGGGATGATGTCAAGGCAGTGGTCAGGAGCCAGGAGTCAGGAGTCAGGAATAACGGCGCAAAGACCAAGTTCATCCATATAGCGACACCGGATTATGACGGCGGGCTGGAGACCGGGTATGCGCGGGCGGTGGAAGCGATCGTTCAGATTGCGGAATCCCCCCTCACCCCGTCCTCTCCCCGAGGGGAGAGGGGTAATGAGAAGAAACAAATAAGCATCCTCGCGGGGTCGCATCTTACTCCGGCGGATTTTACGGAGATCAGGGAGATCGTCGCGGACTTCGGCATGAGTGCGATCATTCTTCCGGACCTCTCCGCACTTGATGGGAGCAGACGGGATTTTTCACCGCTTGCAGCCGGAGGTACGCTCCTGGAAGACGTGCGCCGGATGGGGCAGTCGGACCTGACGATTGCGCTCGGCATGAGCATGGAGCCGGCAGCAAGGTTGCTGCAGCAGAAGTTCGGGATCGGGTACCGGGTGTTCGAGAGTGTTGCAGGGCTTGCTGATTCGGATCGCTTGCTGGAGACCCTGTCGGCGCTCAGCGGAAAGCCTGTTCCAGCCAAGCAGGAGCGGCAGCGCAGGGTTCTGCAGGACGCCATGCGGGATGCGCACTTTTTCTTTGGAGGAAAGAAGATCTGTCTCGCACTGGAGCCCGACCTGGCGGCGCAGACCTCGAAGTGGCTCGATGAAATGGGGGCAGCGCCGGAACTGGCGGTCATCCCGACCCTTTCTCCGGCAGCCGATCATATCCGTGCACAGGACGTGCAGATCGGCGATCTGTTCTCCATTGCGGGAGAACTTTGATCTTCTTATCGCAAGCTCCCATGGAGAGAGTGCGGCAAAGCGGCTCGGGGTCCCGCTGTATGAGATGGGATTCCCGGTATATAAGACCCTGGGATATACGTCGAAGGTCTTGATCGGTTATCGCGGGACGACGACGCTGATCAATGAGGTCGGCAGTCTGTTGATGAAACGACATTGAAAGACTGCTCACCCTCCCCAACCCCTCCCATCGAGGGAGGGGCTACGGATAAGGGCATTTTAGTCCCCTCTCCCCTTGTGGGAGAGGGCGGAGGGTGAGGGGGCGAAGGAGATTACTATGAAGGTCGCATTTGCAACGACGGACAATACGAATGTCGACGAGCATTTCGGCAGGGCGGGTTCGTTCGCTGTTTACGATATGACCGAGGACGGATACCGGTTCGTGGAGATACGGAAGTTCGCTGACGGTATGGACAGGACGGTGATGGACTCCCGGGACACGGGCCCGCTCCATGAAAGCGCGGTCCAGAACAAGGTCGACCGTCTTGCGGACTGCAAGCTCATCTACCTTACGGAGATCGGCGGACCGTCGGCGGCGCGGCTGGTCAAAAAGGGCATCATGCCGATGAAGGTGAAGGAGCCGATGGCCATCGAGAGCGCGCTGAAACAGCTTGCCGAGACCATCAAAACATCGCCGCCGCCGTGGCTTAAAAAAGCGATGAACCGATGAAGCATTGCGGATTTCGGATTGCGGATTTCGGATTTAAAATACACAGCAGCTTGAGGAGGAATAAAAATGAAGATGATCAGAGCGTTCATCAGACCCGAGAAGGAACAGGAAGTGGTGTTGGCTTTGGAAGGCGCGGGGTTTCCGTCGCTTACCAAGGTGCCGGTATTCGGGAGGGGAAAACAGAAGGGCTTGACCGTCGGGCCGGTGCATTATGACGAGCTGCCGAAGGTGCTTATCATGACGGTCGTGGACGACAATGACCTCGACAAGGTCATGAAGGTGATACAGGACAAGGCCCGGACGGGTTTCATCGGCGACGGCAAGATCTTCATCAGCCCGGTGGAGAGCCGCCTATACGGTCAGGACCGGAGAAGCGAGGCTTGTAGTGGCATTGCGGATTTCGGATTGCGGATTGCGGATTGCGGAATAAGAACCGTTAAAAAAGGCCGCAGTAGAGCAATAATAAACATTGTTCGTCATTCCCGCGAAAGCGGGAATCCAGGGTCTATCTTAGCTTCACTGGATTCCGGGTCAAGCCCGGAATGACGGCTAGAAGGGGTACTACATGAAAGAGATCACCGCCATCATACGCCGGGACAAGCTCCCGGAAACGAAAACAGCACTCGATAACCTCGGCTATCCGTCGCTCACGATCCAGAGCGTTGAAGGCCGGGGAAAGCAGCGGGGCGCCATGTGCGCTGAAATGGATTCTGAGATGCCGGACAGCTATTGCACAGCCGTGAAGCTGAAGCCCACGCCCTCCGCCTATGCATTGGACCATACCCTGCCGAAGGTCGCGCTCTTTGTCCCGAAACGGCAGCTCACGATCGTGGTGCCCGACGACGTGGTGACCACGGTCGTCAAAGCCATCATCAAGGTGAACCAGACCGGCAAGGCGGGCGACGGGAAGATCTTCGTATCACCCATCGAGGGCGCGCTGCGCGTGCGGACGGGGGAGAAGAACGGGGAAGCGATTTCTTAGAAGTGAGAAGAGTGAAGTGAGAAGAGTGAAGTGTGAAGAGTGAAGTGAGAAGAGTGAAGTGTGAAGAGTGAAGTGTAGAAGAGTGAAGTGTGAAGGGCGAAAGGGAAACGCTGTTTCAAACTTCAAACTTCCCGCTTCTTACTTCTCATTTCACCCTTCAAACTTTTTAAAACGGAGGCACCATGTCCCCCATCATCGGACTTAACCGGGGCGGCAAGCCCTGGACACCGAAATTCATCGATGCGATCGAGATCGACAAGTGCATCGGCTGCGGCCGCTGTTACAAGGTCTGCGGTTTCGATGTGCTTGAATTGATCGAGAAGCCCTTCGAGGGCGAGGACGAATACGGCGACGACATGGGCAACAAGGTCATGTCCGTTGCGCGGCCCGAGAACTGCATCGGGTGCGAGGCCTGCGCGCGCACCTGCACCAAGAAGTGCCATGTGCATGTTTCGGATTTGGGAATGCGGAATGCCCCTCACCCTACCCTCTCCCGCAAGGGGCGAGGGAGTAAAAAAAATCCTTTCTCATGGGTTAGGACGCTTTGTCCCCTCTCCCCCTGTGGGAGAGGGCGGAGGGAGAGGGGGACAGTACCCTGAATACCACGAACATCACCATCCGTCACGCCCGGCCCGAGGACATCCCGCGCATGTGCGACCTCCTGGCCGAGCTCTTCTCCATCGAGTCCGACTTTGTCCCGGACCGGGAAAAGCAGGTCCAGGGCCTCAGTGCGCTGATCGCCCATCCTCCGGGAAAAGTGCTGGTGCTCGTCGCGGTCATTGACGGGCTGGTCGTGGGCATGGCAACGGTGCAGACGCTCATTTCCACGGCGGAAGGCGGCCGGGTCGGTCTTGTCGAGGACGTGATCGTGGACCGGAAGTTTCGCTCGCAGGGGATCGGTACGCTCCTGCTTGAAGGGATCATGACCTGGAGCAAGAGCGCGGGGCTTAAGACGGCTGCAGCTTCTTGCGGACCGCGATAATCAACCGGCGCTGGATTTCTACTCTGCCCGGGGATTAATCCGCACGCGTCTCACCTGTCTCAGGAAAATGCTCTAATACAAACGTATTTAGACTTGTTACTGCTTCGCTCTTTTATATCCTCTCCCCTCTGTGGGAGAGGGTAGGGTGAGGGGGATCCCTCCAAGGGACGTAACAGTTTTTAATTCGTTTGCATTAATAACGTGCAGAGGATTATCGTCAGGTTTCACCTTGTTCTACCCGACAAACTGCCAATAGAGTTGTTTCAGATACCTCGGAAAGTTTATCCCATGTTTAGCCTGCAGGTCGCGGGCTCCGCGGCGGTAATCGGGCAGGTTTCGGCAGGTTTCGGAGTTTTCGAACCCGAAAACGATCGCATTTTGGTATGATTCGGCGAGGAGGAGCTTCAGTACATTGCCATGAAAGGCTTCGCAAATCGTATTGTACCGCGCCGTGAAATCATACCCGGGACTGTTCCAGAGATTCATGACGAATACGCCGCCCTGGTTCAGGCGATTGCGGCAGGCGGAAAGAAAGTCCTTTTCCAGAAGGGAAGCGGCAGGGCCGGATTCATCGAAGGCATCGACAAGGATCATATCGTAGCTCCCGGGATGCGCCCGGTCCTTCATGAAGTCGCTCCCTGATGCATGAAATATCCTCAAATGCTTGTCCGACCGGGGAAGAAAGAAAAACTCCCGGGAAAGATCGATCACCTGTTGCCTGATTTCGACGACATCGATGGCGCAATCGGGCAACGCCTTCAGCAGAAAGTGGACCTGCGAGCATCCACCGAGGCCGACCAGGAGGACCGTGCGGGGATCGCCGAAGAGCAGCGCGGCCATCATGGCTTCTGTGTAATCTTCCAGAAGAAGATCGGGTTGGTCGATCTGTATCGTGCTTTGCAGCATCCCGTTGCCGAAGTAGAGCGAGCGCATATTGCCTTCTTCTGCGACGACGAGTTCCCCATACTCATCCCGGTTGCGGCAGAGTAGGTTGCCATTTATTCTCTGGTCCGGCATTTGTTTTTTATGGCCTCGTCAAGATCCCATCACGACGCGGGTGACGCGCCGCCTTTCGGCGCGTCGCTGTGGACCGGCATGTTGGCTTTCAAAGATGTTTCTATTTTATGAAATTTTTCTTCAAAAAATAATCATCTGGCAGAGGTCGATCTGGTATTGTCCTAAAAGGACGCTCAGAAAAATTTAATATCCGTAGTAATATTCTTTCAAACAAAATCCTCAACCGTTCTTTTTCCAGTATTATCTGTTGACTTTCTTTAAAATCGATTTTACCTTTATGAAAAAGCTCATTTCTGATCGGTATAAAGTCAAACAGCTTGTCAGGCTCTAAATCGCCAGTGGTAAGATGCAAGTCTGATAGGAGAGATAAAAGAATAGATTTAAATGATGGATTGTAAAGGTCGGGAATCTTATCGCTTATGTTATTGATAATTCCGCTATCAATATCATTTTTATTTCCGAATGAATTAATTGTCTCATTTAATAGTGTACGGAGTTTCTTCTGCTGATTAGCGCTGAGTTTAAATCTCTCTCTATTGTTATCGAGATAAGAATCTTTAATCGCTTCAAGTGCCGTACATAATGACATGAAACTCGATTCAAATGTTTCTCGTTCTATGGCAGATATGTACATCCAAATTGATTCATAAAGATTGTATTTATTCTTTATTGAAAGATAAACAGGAAACGATTTTTGAATAAAGAAATGCCAGTCCTGAAACCGCTCAAAAATAGTATCCCTATAATCGCTTTTATAGAGGACCCTTTTTTGTCCGTTTAAACATTCTCCGTGATAAACAATCTTATCGTCTTGTCCGTTTTGATTTGCACCGAAAACCAAATATTTATATTTATAGCAATTAATTCTCTTTTTGGACGAGAACGACAATAATGTTCTAAAATCTTCGATCAGATCAATTGCTCTTTTGATGTCCGCTTCGATATTTGTAGGCTTGTTGATTGTTACAATGAGCGTCTGTTCAATAAATTCGAACGAACCTTTTATCGATTCAAGCTCATGTTCGATGTAATCAAAATTAAGATCTATCTCGATTTTCTGGCCATCTTCTTCATATAATTTCAAGATGCCGTCGCTATCTTTTCTATATCGGTTGCCATTCCAATGCGGTTCTAGCCAAATAGGGGGATAGAATATGTTGTGATAATTTATGTAGAAGTAGAAAATTACAGATTTAATCTCTTCGGCTTGTGGAATCGGATCATCAGCATTGTCTTCAAATATATTAGCTTCAAAGTAAAATTTTCTTACTTCTCCACCGTGATGGCCCTGAAGGCGGCATTTGGTAATTCTGTAACTGTTTGCATATTTTCTCTGGAATACTGGTTCGAGATTAAAGTAATAACTGAATATACTCTTGTCTTCTCTAAGGTTTTTTTCAGTCGCATCATCGCATATAAAATAACCTTTAATCGGCCCATGGGATAACAAGTCAATCTCAAGAAAGCATTTGACATTAGGTACGGTTTTGTCAGGCCAAATAGCATTTCCCTGAAAATCTATTTTTCTTATTCTCATGTTCATCGATCAACTCGAGTTTGCTTCTTTGAGCTAACGATAATTTGTGGGGCGCGAGCCGCATTGTGGCGAAGCGTCCCATACGAAATTTTTGTTATGCGGCTCAAGGATGTTGCAAGGTTCACTTGCACAACATGCTATCGAAATAGACTAGAAGCTGTGTTACACCCTGATCACCCACAGATATCCATTCAAAGCTATTAAGAACGTAAGCGTTTCCGCCGTCTATTCGAACCCATTCGTCAATTCCTGCCGCCCCATTTTGCAAATCACCTTCAACGGTTAAACCAATTGGAGCGATGTACTTTCGTCCTGCGACTTGTAACTTGCAGCTGCCGTCTCGAACTGCCTCACTCGCCCGTGCCCGATCATAAAACCTAGACATTGTTGAGTTGGGGAATTTTTCCATGAATTGACTAGGCGTCATTGACGTTGCACAACTGACGATCGCAAAAGCAAATATGCACAGAAATATACGACTCATTTTAAGCCTTCCTCCCGGCTGCGACCCCAACACGTTACTGTAAGCGTGGATTTCCAACGCCCAAATTTTCTTGCCGCATAACCAGTGTTTATCTAGCCGCAGCTAAGTCGTAAAACACGGAATTTCGTATTTTACCAGCCTAGTAAAAACGATGCCCTAAGCAGTGCTTATATGTGCGGAACTTTATCATTGAATATATGCAAAGTCAACGATTGACGTTGCTATGTGCTCACTACCGAAAAGTTCTGGCTGGGTGTGGTGTTCTGCGCCTGAACGCGCCCTGATCATCTAACCTGTCTGAAAAACATGCAATTGCTTTCGTTTCGAGCAGGGCTTTCTTTTTCCCTTCCTTTATCCTCCTTTAAAAACAACGATCACCCCGTGGCAATCATTTTGCTATAGCGTGAGTACGGGAAGATTGCCAGTCCCAGGGAGGAAACCATGAATACCATCAGGCCTATTTGCAAAGATCTTATGAAGGTGCACCCCTGCTTTTCGGAAGAGGCGCACCATCTGTTCGGCAGGGTCCATCTGCCGGTCGCGCCGGCCTGCAATATCCAGTGCCGCTACTGCGTCAGAAAATTCGACTGCGCCAACGAGTCCCGTCCCGGGATCACCAGCCGGGTCCTGACGCCGGACGAGGCAATGGACCGGACCAGGGCGCTCATCGAGCGGAGCGACAGGCTGAGCGTTGTGGGCATCGCGGGCCCCGGAGACCCGCTTCGTGAACGCGCCGACCTACGTGACGCTCAGGCAGATCAACTGGGAGTATCCCGACCTGACGCTCTGCGTTTCAACGAACGGCCTGCTTCTTTCCGACCGGCTTGAGCAGCTTCTTACCTCGGGCGTTCGGAGCCTGACCGTGACGATCAATGCCGTGACTCCCGAGACCGCGGAGAACGTCTACGCCTGGGTCATTTACCAGGGGCGGCGGTATGAAGGGCAGGAAGCAGCAAAACTCCTGCTGGCCAACCAGTGGCAGGGACTGGAAAACGCGATCGACGCGGGCCTTATCACCAAGGTCAATACCGTGTTCATCCCCGGCGTGAACGATCACGAGATCCCGCTGATCGCGGAACGCGCGGGAAAGCTTGGCGCGGACATCATGAACATTCTGCCGCTGATACCGCAGGCCGAGTTCGCTCACCTGACAAGACCCTCGCATGCCGAGATCACCAGGCTGCGCGAGCAGTGCCGTCCCTTCATCAAGCAGATGACCCACTGCAAGCAGTGCCGCGCCGATGCCTGCGGGATCCTGGGCGAGGACAAGGACATGGAGCATGAAGTGCTGATGGCGCGCATCGGCGAGGACTACAACGATTCGTTGTAGGATTGCAGGCGAATCCTGTGTCAAAAACCTTTGACACGGATCAGGCGGATTTATTTATGAAAAAGCAGGATAACGTCATGGACTTATCCGCTTTGATCATAGCCTTTATCGGATTTTATCCGTGTCAAAGATTTGTTCTTTGGTTGTTGCAGGAGGTCTTCCTATGACTGCACATGAAATGGAGCGATACCGTCGACAGCTCATGCTGCGGGGTTTCACTCCCGACCATCAGCATCGGCTGAGGAACGCCACGGCGTTCGTCGCAGGCGTCGGCGGACTGGGCGGGACGGCAGCGCTCTATCTGGCCGTTGCCGGCATCGGCAGGCTCATCCTGGTGCACGCCGGGAACCTGACGCTGTCGAACATGAACCGCCAGGTCCTTATGAAGCATAAGGCTATCGGCAAGAGCAGGGTCGTCCAGGCGAAGAAGACGCTCCAGGAGCATGAATCCCGATGTGGAGGTCGAGATCCTTCGATGAGCGGATCACCGGGGAGCCAATGCCGGCATGCTGATCAGTTCGGCGAAGATCGCGCTGTCCGCACGGCCGAACTTTCGGCGAGACGACGGATCCTGAATCAGGCCTGTGTTCGAGAAGGGCATCCCCATGGTCGAGGCGGCCATGAACGGCATGGAAGGATATCTGTTTAACGTCCTTCCCGGAGAAGCGCCTGCCTGCATTGCATGTATCCCGAGGACGACCCGTGCCTGGCAGGAGATGGGGTTCCCGGTGCTCGGCGCAGTGTCGGGCATGCTGGGCTGCATGATGGCGCTGGAGGCGATCAAGCTGCTCACGGGCTACGGGAAGCCGCTCGTGGGAAAGATGCTGGTCTTCAATACGGTTGATATGGAATTCAGGAAGTTGAACATACCCCGGAACGACAACTGCGAGATCTGCGGGGACGGTCTTTGCAGAAGTTCGGCATGAATTTACTGCGGGAGCATTATTTGATCAATGCGTCCCAGGGGAGGTCCTTATGATGGTGATCGGAGTTCTCATATTCAGCATTGCGGTCTTTGCAGTTTCCTTCGGGATCGCAAAAGCTCCCCGGTTCGACCAGGGAAAGCTCGCGGCTTCGCTGGTGCTTGTTGCCTGGGGATCCATGCTGTTCGGATTGTTCCTCTCACGCCTGGCATTTTAGTATTAACATCCGACTTTCCCCACTTCAGCTCGGATCTGTGCTCTTCCCATGTTCATATTTTAATCACTTGCTTAATTAATGCCGCAGGGATGTTTCGTGATCAAAATACCAGATTTCGCGCCGTGAATAAAATAGCGCATGAAAACAAGCCATTGCAGCATCTGCAGCTTGAGCAATATTATGGCATGGGCCTTGCTAATAGACAGGCAAGAGGTTGTTGCATAACAACTGACAGAAGGCTCCGGAGGCTTTCACAGTTTCAAAGAATGTGCACCTGCCCACTGGCAGGAGCGGGAATAAAACAGAGAGATTCAAGGAGGAGAATACGATGAAGAAGATTATGATGATGTTGGGTTTGGTGCTGATGGCAGCAGGCACGGCACATGCCACGCCGTCCACGCAGATCTGGATCGCCGATGGTGATCGGACATCCAGGCGTTTATGAAATTGCGCATCTTGGCATCGACAGTTACACACAACAACCAAGAAGTCGGATTCAGATCAGCAGGAGCCGAATTTCATCACCAACGGCATCACCGTCGGTGTGCTTCCGTTTGAGAAGATCCAGATGGAATGGGCATCGACAGCGCACTGCATCGACCTCGGACTCAGCATCCGTATCTATTTCAATGCGAAGCTCGGCACTCCTGAAGGTTAGTTGTTTACGGCGTCGCCGGCAATGCCGATCGGCGGGTATGATTTCGGCACCAGGAAGTACAGGCAGGTCCGCTGGGGCACCGACTAGAATATCGTCTACGGCATGTGGCAAAGACGTTAGGCGCCGTGTCGGGACGTGTCTCGGTCGGTCTATTATCAGGGCAACGACAAGATGCTGCTCGACAAGAACGGTAAGAAGGAGAACACCGGCGTGCTGGTCGCATCGATCGGGACCGGACCATACCGAGGATCTGCGGGGAACAAGCTCTGGGTTGTTGTCGACGGACATGGGCGGCGAGAACGCTATGGCGCGCGGAGCTACGGCGTTCCTGGAAATTCGCACCGAACGTGGGCGTCTCCTCGGCCAGGCAAGTATCAAGAAAAGGTGATCAACGGCGCCCGACGTGGACACGCTGCAGCTCGATATCGATTTCTAACAGATCGGGAGGCCTGCCGTATGCATCGGTATGCGGCAGGCGCTCTCATAATATTTAACGCAGGGAGGAATTATCATGAAAAAGTTTATCAGCATCATTATGCTTATGGCTGCACTGTTGTGCATGAGCTTCCCGGCATTTGCCGAGGAGGCCCTGGCCCCGGCAGCTGCTGTTGCGGAGGCGGCTCCTGCAGCGCCGGCAGCGGCTCCGAAGCTTGACACCGGCGACACGGCCTGGATGATCGTGGCAACGGCCCTGGTCATGCTCATGTCCATACCCGGCCTGGCCCTGTTCTACGGCGGCCTGGCAAAGACCAAGGATTCGCTGAACACGATGGCCATGACCTTCGTGACCTTCTGCATCGCGAGCCTGCTCTGGGTCATCTACGGGTATCCGCTGACCTTCGGCACGGACATCGGCGGCTTCATCGGGAGCACGGAGAAGATGTTCCTGAAAGGGCGTTGGTTCGAACAGCCTCTTCGGCACCATCCCCGAGTATATCTTCATCGTGTATCAGCTTACCTTCGCCGCGATCACCGTGGCCCTGGCGAGCGGCGCCTACATCGAGCGCATGAAGTTCTCGGCATGGGTGCTCTTTTCGATCTTCTGGATGACCCTGGTCTATATCCCGGTGGCGCACTGGGTCTGGGGCGGCGGGTTCCTGGCAAAGCTCGGAGCGCTTGACTTCGCCGGCGGGACCGTGGTGCATGTCAATGCCGGTATTGCGGCGCTCGTGGGCGCACTGGTCCTGGGCAAGCGGCACGCTAAAGGCGATCATGCCGAGCAACCTGACCCTGGTCATCACCGGCGCCGGACTCCTGTGGTTCGGGTGGTTCGGGTTCAATGCCGGATCGGCCCTCGCAGCGAACGGCCTGGCAGGCGCGGCCTTCATCAACACGAACACGGCGGCAGCGGTCGCGGCACTGGCCTGGATGTTCGTTGAGTGGAAGCATTCCGGCAAGCCCACGGTGCTCGGCCTGGCCTCGGGCGCGGTCGGCGGTCTGGTCGCCATCACCCCGGCGGCAGGCTTCGTGAACATCATGGGCGCCATCGTCATCGGTCTCGCGGCAGGCATCATCCCGTTCTATGCAGTGGCGAAGCTCAAGCCCCTGCTCGGCTATGACGATACGCTCGATGCCTTCGGCATTCACGGCATCGGCGGCACCCTCGGCGCGATCCTGACCGGCGTGTTCGCGGACCCGGCCATCAACCCGGCGGGCACCGGGCTGCTCTACGGCAATCCCGGCCAGCTCTGGACGCAGATCGTCGCCGTCGGCGTAACGCTCGTGTACAGCGGCATCATGACCTTCATCATCTTCATGGTCATCAAGGTCGTTGTCGGGATCCGGGTCGATGCAGAGGAAGAGTCGGTCGGGCTTGACGAGAGCCAGCATGGTGAGCGGGCGTATAATCTGTAGCCGTTGACGCGTAGGGGCGGGTTTAAAACCCGCACCTACAATAAGGAGATACTATGAAAAAGATCGAAGCGATCATAAAACCATTCAAGCTGGATGACGTGAAGGAGGCCTTGAACGCGCTCGGCATTCAGGGCATGACCGTGACCGAGGTGAAGGGCTTCGGCAGGCAAAAAGGCCATGTGGAGCTCTACCGCGGCGCGGAGTATGACATCGCCTTTATCCCGAAGGTGAAGATGGAAATCGTGGTGGCGGCCGGCATGGTGGACAAGGTCGTGGCCGCGATCATGGACAAGGCAAAGACCGGAAAGATCGGAGACGGAAAGATCTTCATCTCCTCGCTGGAGGAGATCATCAGGATCAGGACCGGAGAACGCGGCGAAACGGCGATATAACCCTCGTCGTTTATCCTCCCTGGGCCGGCATGTTCATCGCATGCCGGCTTTTTTTTATTCAGGAGGGGGGGAGAGGCTGAACTCGCGCGGAGCCAGAAGTAGGCGCTTCTAAGCGACGCGGAGGCGCAGAGAAAGCAAAAGATTTAAACCGAAGATCTATTTTTTTAACAGGCTGTTGAAAAAGTATTTTATGGTGTCATCCTGAACGAAGTGAAGGATCTGAGGTTGTAAAACCGAGATTCTTCGCTGCGCTCAGAATGACAAATCCTGCGGAATTTCGATTTTTTCAACAACCTGCTAAGCTTTCTCAGCGGCTCAGCGCCTCTGCGCGAGATAATGTTGGTAGGTTTAAAGTACGTCGATAGCGGCTGTTTTTATTTCCGGGCAGCATCGACGCTCCAGATCCCGCCGCCCTTTGTGGAGATGTACAGAAAGACGAAGCAGTACAGCACCGCGAGTTCTCCGCCGTTCTGGATCGGCAGCACTGCCTTCGTTCCGTGCGCTATCCAATAGGCAAAGGCCATCTGACCGCTTGCGAGAAAGGCCGACCAGCGAGTAAACAGCCCGATCATGACCAGGATGCCCGCGACCAGTTCGATCGGACCGGCGCCATAGAGTATGAAGCCGGGGACTCCCGCAGGCATCGCGCTCGGGATGCCGAACAGCTTCTGCGAGCCATGCCACAAAAACAGGAATCCAACGACGATCCGCATCAATGCGTAAGCCTGGGAATTGTAGCTCGACAATGATTTCATGGGAGCACCTCCGGTGAATTGTGGCGGAAAGATGTTCAACCCCGTTTAATCCGATAGCATGGTTTGCGGCAATGTCTTGGTTACCAAACCTATTTGCGGCATCCGCGAGTTCAATATGATGGATTGTGATCAGTACTACCTGCAGGTTCGAGCTGATGCAACAACCAACGGATACGGCATGTAACTTACACATAACGACGAGTTCACACGCCGCGAAGCGGTCGGCGTGGAACGACGTGTTATTGTCTTTTTCACCTTTCTCGACTGCGGGTTCCTATGAAACGGGATAATGTCCGCCAACTTAAAGAACTTTTAAAGAACCAAAAATATCAGACTTATTTGGGTTGTATGTCGGAACAATTTTGCCCCATGTTGAGGCATACTTGAATCGATGAATGCTTCTTGCAGCACTGTTCGGATAAAATATTACTTTTTCTGATGTGTTGGGAATCGGTTTGCGCAATTGAAGTAATAGGCCATCGCCGGACAGATTTGTTATAACTTCGAGAACTGTACCTTGACTCGAATCGTTCGCTTGCCAGCGAATGTCCCAATCAAGCCAGACAGTTTTATTAACCAGTTGTTCTAATTCTGCTGATGTTGCTTGATGACCAAGGATTTTAGCGTATATCGAAATAGGCAGAGTCAGCATACCCTTTATCAAAATGATTATAGGAGTAGGCGCATTTTGTTGTTTTAGTTCCCGTAAGTCGGATACGAAATTAACGGAAATCAGCAGTAAAAGAATACCAGCTGTACAGCCAACCACAAGTATTAACCATTGAACAAAGAGAGGCATGTATTACTCCAAACCACTTAAAAGTCATTTTCGTATTTCTTAAATAACGACGAGTTCACACGCCGCGAAGCGGTCGGCGTGGAACGACTCGTGTACGCCCGGCACGGGCGTGAACTTATGGGGTGCAAGTCCCCTGTACGAGAACCAACAGTAGCACAAGTACTAGCCCAAGGCAAGGGCGGAAGGGCGACCGACCGTCTGAAGGAAGCCTAAGGCGAACGTGCGAGCCGACGAACAGAAACCGCATACAAGGCTCAGTCCCTGAAGCAAGTCAGCACTACATGACGAAGCCCACCGGTTCAGGGGATAGGGCAAATGCGGCGGTTGTGCACGGAAAGTTCACGTTCTTATCCGGGGAGATCTGCGCGACGTGCGATAGGATCGTTATGAGAGAATCCGGGACGGGTCAACCCGGCAACCAAGGCCCAGGCATATCCGTTCGCTGTCAGCGGATATGAGTCCCTACAGGGGAAACACGCATGGCAGCGGGTCAAAGCAAACATGGTAAGGAGCAGCCGGCATCGATGAAATGTCGATAACGGAGCATACAGGGTCAGGAGCATACAGGGTCAGGAGCATACAGGGTCAGAGCATACAGGTCTTGAATTATCACTTTTCCTCAAAATTCTTTATTGCCTTGCTTACCGTAGTATAGTGAATTCCGAGATGGTCCGCAATCTCTTTCAGGGTATATCCATGTTTAACAAAGGCAGAATGCATGCATTTGTTTCTTCTGCTCGCGCTGTCCTGTTTGCAAGCAATTTAGACAGGCTGGGTCTGCTCACATATCGCTGGGACCTCGGAATCTCCTTTACCTGCTCTTTATCGCTCAAAAGGTCTTTATACTTATCGATGAAGCCTTCTTCTCCTAAGAGCACCTGTCCCTGAAGATCAGCCCACGGCGAACCCTTTTGGATTCCTTCACTGACGAACTGGCGGTAGCGTTTTTGCGCCTCTGCTTTTTTCCTGCTGAAAAGGCCGAGTACCCAGTCTACGGTAAGACAGCCGGGCACTTTTATGAGGCCCGCAGTGGCTCCATAACTGCTCCATTTCCATTCTTCAGGCTTATCAACCATATTAGCTCTCACCGGATTCAATACCACATACCGGCACAGTTCTAAAAGGTAGTTCTCTTTTTCCACGAGAATGGCCTTGTATCGTCCCTGGAAGATGTGACCGGTCTTGCTGTGCCACCAGTTGTATTTCTGGGTATAGACGCCGTTGAGTTGCCGCATGCCACGGGACAGATTGGCATCCGGGGTCTCAATCATAAGGTGGTAGTGGTTGTCCATGAGGCAATAGGCATGACACAGCCAGTTGTACCGCTTCACGACAGAATCGAGGACCGACAGAAAATTCTCTCTGTCCTGATCGCCGAGGAATATCTTGCCTCGTGCATTGCCACGGGAGGTAACATGATAAACGGCATTTGGGTATTCAATTCTCAGTGGTCTTGTCATAATGTTACCTTACTATTTGCTCCTGCTATTTGCTCCCTGACCCTATTTGCTCCCTAAGGGCGTTCATCCGGCAAAACCTGTTTTTCTCCCGGTGGGGCCGTCGCGGCAGTTTCTTTATTTCCATGGAAGATATACCAGGCAAGATTCGAAGCCAGTCGACCGATCGCAACATCCATTTCAGCCTGCACCGCCGCCCATTGCCCGGCTGACCAGGCATCGAGGCTTCTGGTTGATTCGCCGTTCTCGCACCGTTCCGCCTGGTACAAGACGCTGTTGTCACGAGTGTCCGTCAGTTTCACCTCCGCGCATGCCTTGAGCGCCAGTTCCGATTCGAGATTCTTTCCCGACAGCGCGACCACGAAACGATCGACTTCCAGAACGGCATCCGCTCCCTTTGCCGCAAGATCGCGATAGTCTCCCTCGGGCCGCCGGTCGATCAGCCGAATTCCTTCCCGCTCCTGAACGCATGACCGGCGATGCCTTCCTGGGGCGCATAGAGCTTCTGCTCAAAAAGCGCGACGGTGCGGTCCCGCTCGGGAAGGTACTGCGCAAGCCCTTTCTTCGCGCGGTCCACATCTTCCGCCGAAGGCGAGCCGACAGCACCTGCTATGGCTCCGCCGATCCCGACGACCGGCGTAAGTGCCGCACAGACTAGGATAACTCCTATACCAACGATAGCACCTAGATCAGAACTTCCAAGAGACCCCGCCTGGTGCACCAGACCATAAACTGCCGACCGCCGATCCGGCGCTCTTGCCCGCGCCTTCGCCTTTGCTGCCCGGCATTCCCCGTATCCCGCTTGCCACGGGTGACGACGCAATGACCACTGCCACGATGTGAGGACTGCGTTCGTACAGGGTCGGTCCATGAGGAACGCACCCGGAAGGGAAGATGAGCAATAGAATGAGTATGGGAAAGATAGTTAGCCCAACAATGCTTCGATGATCCATTCGGCCTCCTGTGGCTCCTGGCGCGTCGGACTCGACCCGCAGGTTAAAATCCCGCATTAATCAGCGGGAAAAAGAACGGCCCTTGTCCGGGAATCTGTTCGTCACAATATTAAACAAACCAATCTGCACTCCAGAAAGAGAGTCACAGACATTAAGAATGAGTCCCACCTGGATGCCGTGCATGTCTGCTGCATAATTTCCGAACCCTATTTGAACGCCATGTACGGCTCCGTCACCTTGGTTTAAAAAACCTACCTGCAATCCAGTTATATTCTCGGCACCGTTTACAAAAAAAGCTTGGATGCCAGTGACATTCTCCCCAACATTTAATGCGCCTATCTGCAAACCATTGACATTCTCTCCGGCATTTATAAAGCCTAGTTCCAAACCACTGACATTCTTCCCGCCATTTAAGAAGCCCAGCTGAGCGCCGTTAGTTTCACCTAAATTGATATTTGCTGCAGCTGCTTGGATACCGGTTATGGAAGCCTTAGAAGATCCTGCATTAAGAACACCTATCTGGCCCCCGCTAAAAGTAGAATTGCCCGCATAGTTTATACCTGCTATTTGAATTCCCCATGATTCCTTTCTCTCGTGTCCTGAGAGCCAGTTGACCCCGCCGATTTCAATGCCCTTTAGCGACTCTGTAACATTCACAAGGCCAGCGTCGATTCCCATAACAGAGGTATTTTCCCCCCACAGAAGGTTCAGACGGGCGCCACAGATCGAATTTTCCTTTAGAATAAGTTGAACAGACGGCAATAGGCTTACCTGGAGTGGATTGCAATCTTCGGCACGCGACGATTTCGATAGAAAGACAATGGCAAGGCAAAGCATGCTGAGGAAGACGTTCTTTGTGCAAAATATTTTAAAAAATAGCGGCGTCCGAAGAGTGTTTTGCATCGACATGATTACCTCTTTTAACGCGGCGCTGACGCGCCGACTTTGGCGCGTCGCTGTCGAGCGCCAGGTTGTGACTGATCCTATTACAATCTCTTCACTCAGTTGGCACTCCACTGTTTCGGAGTTGCGTTTGGATTTGCGAGATCTAACTTGGTTTCTACAAGTTCAACGTCGCAACCGCTTTCACTCAGCAAGAACTGATTCGCCATATATTTAAATTTCGTATAAAGAACGATTTTCTCTGAAGTAACCCACTCTCCAAAGTAAACATAATCGTCGTAATCAGAGCCAATGTATACATTTCCTAGGCTCGGCATTGTCTCGCCCTTTTTAATAACGGAAATATGAAGTTGACCTCTGTTTTTACCATTTCTATATCTGTACGCGACAAGTTCTTTGCTCCCATCAGGTGAAAGCGAACGATGTTCGACGAAAAGAGGTGAGGAAGTATCAAATCCCTTCGTACGAGCAATAACTTTTATGTCGCTTATCTGAGAAACATCCTGCTTGAAGTTCTTCTTCTTTGCTTGATATCCACGAACATCTACTTCAACTTCCACAGAATCATTACTGAGCCATTTAGCGTGTCTGTATTCATTCGGCAGTTTAAACCGTGACAAGTTCTTGGACTCGTCCTTTACGGCGATTAATGCGGTAAATGTTGTCGTATAACCCAAAGCGCCGATGTCATAGGCATATTCAATAATTTCATGTTTTTCGTCGGGAGAAAGCACCTTGCTGTGGATTACAATATCTTTGTCAGTCAGATATTGAGCCGAGTCAAGGTTGGCAAAAATTAATACCACTATTACCGAAAGAAGGTTAATTGTAAGTGGGATACTTGATTTTATATATCCGTCCTTTTTGTTCCGAAAAAGGCTCACAATGGAAGCGATGACTAGCACGCACCAAAGGACAACAAATAGCAGGCCAGCCTCTATGAAGAGAAAAACAGCGGCTAACGGATTTGCGTGTGCAAAAAAGAAAATGCCTATCAGAACCAGTAGAAATACAACTGATAAGCTATTAAGAACAACGCTTGATTTCGAGGCTGCCATACGATTACATTGCCCCTCTAAGATAGACAACGCGGAGTTCACACGCCGCGAAGCGGTCGGCGTGGAACGATTTGTTATTAATTAATTTATTTACTCTAGTTCTCTAAATATTTAACCTTTTACAGTTTTAATTTTCTCTAATTTATTTAATAATTCATTTTTACTGTTATTGTACCTATCTGGAACTTCTTTTATGACGTTAATTGCTTCTTCTTTAGATGACGAATCTATTTGAGATAACTCGCCTAATGTTTCGGATATCTGTTCTAAGTAAGTATCGTAATCCCTATCTTCATCTGGATGTTTCAACAGAAGCTCTAATTCCTCTACCTGTGCGGACAGGGCATTTTCCATTATCCCGCGAAACTTCCAAGTATAGAACTCGTTTCTTGCAACGTTCCGGCTGACCATGTCGATTCTTTTAGATATAAGATTTCTTAATTTCTCTTCAGTACTTTTAATCTTATTGTTGACGTTATCAATTTGATTTTTAATATTATCACTTAGTGTCGAAACTTCTTGTCGATAGCTTTTATTGAATGACTCAAGTTGCGTTTGATAATTATTTAATAGCGACTTATTGTCTTCTTTTATTTCTGCTCTTACTTTTTCGTGAAATTCACTATTTTTTGCGGTCAAATCCGCAATACTTGCGGACATCTCACCTTGAAGTTTAATTTGTAGCTCATTTAGTAACGCTGTTTTTTCGGCTGCAAAGGCACTCATTCTCATTGCCACTTCATTAAGTGCCGCATTCTTTGCTTCATTTATTTGTGCATTAATTCCATTTCGCATGTCAACCACTTTCTTTTCATTGAACCACCAGTTACTTGCAAACACCAAAACAATTGCCGTGGCAAGCCCCCCTAAGGCATAAAATATAGTTTTGAGAATCGCATCGTTTGATTTAACCTGATTATCATAAAGCATGCGATATGCTTTGGCTTCATTAAGGCCATTAGGATCGTTAAGTTGAGTAGAGGAATTGGGCAGTTTGTCCTTGTTAGCATAAACAGGATTATTGACACCGATGATGATTGAGAAGACCAAGAACGTAAATACGTAGACGGTATATTTCATATTCACTCCTTCAGAATAATGTTTAGGCTTCTTTCTGAACGCATTATTCAGAAAGAAGCTGGTTGGACTAAGCCGGTACGCGCTAACCGGCTATGGGATTTCTAAAGATTGGTCCTGCTTTTTAGAATTATGCTGAGAGTTCTGGAAGGGGCTTGGAGACAGTTGCGGGATTGATTTCAGTGAAAAGCGGCGATTCCGGACAGTTCCGCAAGCCCCTATTTGTCACGACTATACAGGAAACAGGACTCTCGGGCAATAGGATATCGTTGCGAAAAACAAGTCTGTTTTCGGTCAGGGTTGGCGTTACTCTTTTTTTCTCTTTCATGTCGTTCATTCTATTCCGGCATCAAGGCCCGTTGCATCGCGCGGGCCGGAGTATTTCCCTCGTTTGCATTTTGCCTTCTTTGCAGACGGGGCATTTGGTGATATCTATGCCGGTGAACCTTAACAACGCTTCCTGCCAGGTCTCCTTGATTTTGTCGTCCTCTTTGGGTGTGCAGGCAAGAAACTGACGACAGGCGGCAAGTTTCTCCTTGCGGCAGCGATTGCCCAGAAGGCCGTAATGTCTGATTTTCACGAACCGGTCAGGAAGGACGTGAAGTAGGAACCGCCGGATGAACTCCTCGGCTTTCAGGGGCATGATTTTGGTTTTGTTCCCGTCCGAGTAGTCGCGCCACCGGAAAGAGACTTCATCGTCTTCGAACTTCATAATTCGGTGATTGCTGATCGCGATCCGGTGAGTGTATCTGCCGAGATACTCCAGAACGTCCTTGGTATGCTTGAAAGGCGTTTTGCAGTAGACGACCCAGTTCTTCTTGTACAGGTCTGAGATCAGGGCATTAAAGGCCCCCGGCGACGCAAGGTGGCTTACGGCGCCGGGGTAAATGAGTTTGTTCTCAGCACGGAGCTTTTTCAGATAAGCGATAAACTTCCCTCGAAAGAGCTTCGACATCACCTTGACGTGGACGAAGAAGTCCTTCTTGCATGACTTCCATTTCCGTCCTTCCTTTGCCATCATGGGTCGCTCCCCTGCATCGCGGCGGGAGAAAGTACAATGAATGGTGGAGTCTGGAGCGGACGAAATCACCTGCATGGGACGAGGTGATCGATAAGCTGGCTGATGAGATCAAAACGCGGCATTATTCACGAAAAACACTCAAGGCCTACGCCGACTGGTGCCGCAAGTTTCAGATCCATTTGAAAGATAAGTCGCCGGATGATCCTTCCGCGACGGACGTGAAGGCCTATCTTACCTATCTTGCGGTGACGTGCAAGGTATCGGCAAATGCGATAAGGCCGAAAGATGTGAATAATCTATAAGGAGGATCATTGGGTGAGACATGAGGGGAAAGCGAAGAACCGGTGGATCGAGATCGTGCTGACCGATGGAGTAGACTGTTGCTTCCCAACAAAACTGAAAACGCAGGAGGATGTCCTCTCCGGCATTTTTTAGCTGTTTAAGATGTCGGATGAACTTCTGATAAAATCTGATGAAACATCCCCCTCACCCTACCCTCTCCCCCAGGGGAGAGGATAAAGGTGAGGGGGATTTATCTGGTAAAATGCCGGCGGAAATGGGGGGAGGTTTCTTCCCGCCGGCATGGTGAAACCATTCATTTGCACAGCTTCATGGAGCTACACTCCGCCTTTTTCGATGCTCACTTTCCTTGTTTCCTTCTGCCAGGTGAAAGCGCCGCTTTCCTTATTGCCGAAGGGCAGGTAGATCAGCTCCACATCCACGGTCATATCGTAATCCAGGATGGTTCTCACCATCTTGTCGTCCTTTTTCACGTCCTCGACCGGGAAGGGGATCTCGAAGCTCTCGTGCACGGGACGATCGGGCGGCAATCCATTGTCACGGATGATGCCGCTCTTTTCATAGGGGCCGCGTCCCATCTTGTCTCCGCGGCCGAGCTGCTGGGGTATGGGCATGTACACCCGTGTCTGCTTGAACAACTCTTTACCGTTACTGTTTTTAGCGGTCACTTCCAGGACCAGCCGGTTGGGGGTTGGTCAGCCGTCCGGGATGGAGTGGCCGGACCGGTTGATCATCTCGACCCTTACCAGGGCCTGCGGCATCATCTTCGTGCCGTCGCGCCACTGATACCCCAGCGTCTCGACCTTGAAGTCCACGGCCGCCTTGCCCATGGCCGGGTTCTGATAGCTCTGCATGTTGTGGCCGAGCTTGCTCTTTTTCATGTGGCATTCCTGGCAGCTTTCCTGCCCGCCCTCGGCGCGGTATGCCCAGAGGTAGCTTCCGTACAGCGTCCCGCACTGGGACGGGTTCTCGAGCTCGAAGTTCGGTCCGAGCCCGTGGCACTGGCCGCAGAGGATGGACTCGTCCATGATCGGGCTCTTCTTCATCTTCGGATGGCCTGCGTCGGCATGCGCGCCGTCCTTTGAACCGTAGACCGTGTCCTTTTCAGGGAACCCGTCAACCCATTTGTGCGTGATGGCATTTCGCTGGTGGCAGATGAGGCAGTTGATGCTCACTGACGAGAGCTTGGCGCTTGCCTGCTCCCGCGCATTCTCGCTTGCCTTGGGATCGGCAATGATGTAGCAGTATTTTACGATCTCTTTGGCCACGTCGTCTGTTGCGTCAACGAGCTGTGGCAGGTGGCACTTGGTGCAGATCATCAGGTGCCTGATCTGGACGTCCTCGGGCTTCTTCACTCCCGAGTATTGCCAACTCATGAGTCCTACGGCCACAGTGGTCTTTATGGTTGCCGCGGTCCTGCCGGTTCCGTAGATCGAGCGCGCATGGAGCGATTGGTTCCATTCGTTGTAGACGGCCTCGTGGCACTGTTTGCATCCTGTCGAGTCGTACATCGCTGCGAGTTCGTCGATGGTCTTCGCCTTTTTCGTCTCCGCTGCACAGGCATTGCCGTGCAGATACGCGATGAGCAGAACGAGGACTGCGAATACTTCCCAGGACCATATCTTCTTCATGCTGCAGCCTCCTTCCGGGTCATGTTGGAGCTGGTCGGTGAATGAGATCATGATGTCAGCGCGGAGAGTATAAAACCATGATAAAAATATAGATCAACAAAAGGGACTTTTCAAGTAAAGCAGGAAATTATTACAGGTCATTGATATTGCAGGACTATTTTGACTGCGAGGGCGATGATCTTCTTCGGCACAGGAGAGCAGAAAAAAGCAAAAAACCGTCAAGGTGATCCTTGACGGTTTCAGATATGCCTGCGCATTGAACTGATTTTGTTTTACTGTTTTACTGCCCCGCTCACGCGCTTCCGGTCTTTACAGCGCGTCTCGCATTTTTCAGCCTGTACTGCATGGTGAGATTATGCAGGGCAGCGGAGGCCTGGATCGCGGCGCTCCGGTAGGACGGATGCATTGATGCAATAGCAGGTGAGACAGGCACTGAGGGAACAATGACGGTCTTGCGGGCAATCTCTTTCATGGCTTGACCTCCAGCAAAGTTTGATATCACCAGGTGAAAAGCAGCTGCCGCGAAGATGAGGTCAAAGATTAGTGCTAATCCCGCAAATTGTCAACAGGAAATATCCACTGATACTTTGGTAATAAGTTAAAAATATGCGCATCTGATAAACTCATGTTCCTTCTTAAGGAAACGGTGCGATTTGCTCCAGGGGCCCGCCTTCCGGCAGGACATGCTGCGCGACCTTGTTTGTACGCGTCTAGAGCATTGTACTTGACTACGTCCGTGATATCGGCAATAATATCGGCTGATTCTGTTCCGGGTAAGCCTTATCATCGGCAGAATGCAGGTTGCCGGAATCGGGATCGAGGGCTGCTTCCTCGGCTCAGGGTATTTTGCGAAATCGTTAAGAACAAGAGAAAGAGATACTTGAACGATGGCTAAAAAACAAATGGTTCTCAAAAAAAAGAACAGAGACACTGTCGCCATGCCGCGGAAGGTGATGGAGCGTGAGACGCCTCCAGGGATCTTTTCACTGCTCCTGATCGCGGCTGTTCTCATCAGTCTGGTGATCACGACGCTTGCCAGAAATGACGTGTATCGTTCAACGCTATCTTTGTGGAAAAACATTACCGAAACCTCTCCCAGTAAAAGACGGGCACATGAAAATTATGGACAGGCGCTTTCCACGGCGGGACGCCTGCAGGAGGCGCTGGAGCAGTTCAATACGGTTCTGGCGCTTGAGGACGATGGAAGTGTTCCACTGCGTGATCTCTACCGTGAGATCGGGGTGGTCCAATTCAGGCTGGAATCGCTCGATGCGGCGGTGGAAGCATGGCAAAAAGGCCTCCTTTATGCCGTTGGCGATCCGGGGCTCCTGAACAATCTGTCGGTTGCCTATATGCAGCAGAAGCGCTACGATGAAGCCGCGGCAAGCGCCGAGGAAGCATTAAAGGCAAATCCACAGATGCCCCAGTTGCTGAACACGCTGGGACAGGTCAGTATGATAAAAAAAGAGTACGACAAAGCGGCAAAGTATTTTCTTGATGCCGCCCACGCTGACCCGGACTCCCCGTCCTACTACGCCAACGCGGCCATGGCCCTTGCACAGACGGGCAAGTATGACCTGGCATATCAGAACATGAGCATGGCCGAAGCCAGGATGGCCTATCCGCAACAGCGGCAGAATGCCCAGGCCTTCATGGCGCAGATGAAGTCATTTTCGGCGCGCGGCGCAAAAAGCAAATAGGTTTCAGACTTCGTTCCTTTAATAATGATGTATTGCCTTCTTTTCCTCCTCTTGAAGTCTCCTCTTGAAGTGACGCACTCTGCAAGTTCCACCTGCTTGTTGTCAGAATATACCCTCCTGGCCGGGTCCTGTTGCCGGTGACTCCTTCGGCTGTGATAAAATAGAGATAAAACACGACAAGGAAATGCGAATGGTCAGGCGTTCAGTGATCCCTGCGACCACGGTTATCGCTTTGAGCAATGCGCAGAAGGAGAGAAACATAAAAAGGACGCTTGTTATAAGCGATATTCACGGGATGCATGATGCGCTGGTTGCCCTGCTGCAGGCGGTCAGGTACGATCCGTTGGAGGATGAATTGGTCTGCCTGGGCGACTATATAGACCGGGGGCCGGACTCGCGGAAGGTTGTGGAGCTTTTCATGGAGCTCAAGGAGCATCATGGACCGCGGGTGACGCTGCTGAAAGGCAACCACGAAGATATGTGCCTTCAGGCTCATAAGGACGGAATGAGCAGGGAAGGCAAGGCCAGGCTCAGGTGGCGCTTTGACGGCTGTGAGTCGACGCTCGCATCCTGGGGCGGAACGGTGCCACCCGAGGCGCTCCGGTTCATGGAGTCTTTGCTGCTCTACCATGAGAACCAGGACACGATCTTTGTTCATGGGGGCGTTGTTCCCGAACTGCCGCTTGAACACTCCGACCCTGATGATCTTTTGTGGAGCAGGAACGTGGCACCGCACTACAGCGGCAAGCTCGTGGTGGCGGGGCATACGGTCCAGTCGGAAGGCGTGACCTTCGATGCCAAGGCAAATACGCTGTTTATCGACACCGGCGCGTTCTTTGCCGTGCTGGGCATGCCGGGAAGGCTCAGCATCGTCGATCTGGCTGACAGGATGGTGCATTTCATCAGGACGGACACGGGAAAGCTGGGGCGCAGGAAACTGGTTGCCAAGATGGGCAGCGGGTCCCGTTGAGCGGGGTGTGCTTGCGGTGCTGTGAACAGACGGTGCGCAGCGCAGGATTGACTGCGAAGTGCGGCAGGCTGGCCTGTCATGCTGTCCTGCGTGTTCTTTCGCTGTCATGAAAAACCGCTATCCTGTTCTTTCCGCTTCTTTTTGCGCAATACAGCGCTGTATCGACATTTTTCAGCAGCTGTTCGAGCGCCAGGCCGTGCTCGGGATAACAGGCGATTCCGATGCTGACGGTGATCCTTTCCTGCTCCCCGCATTCAGGGTCCTGAGGAGGAACCGCACACCGCTTTTCCAGGCAGGCCCGTATCCTCTCAGCGATATCTCTTGCCAACGCCTCATCGGTCTCGGGCAGGATGATAATGAACTCATCTCCTCCGTATCGTGCCGCGAGATCAATGGACCGGATGGTATTCACGATGGTCAGCGCCATCTCTTTCAGTACCTGATCTCCGAACGGATGTCCCCGCGTGTCGTTGCAGTGCTTGAAGCCGTCCAGGTCGAGCATAAGCAGGCTGAGACGATGGCCATGACGTTCAGAGCGGGATAATTCTTCTTTCAGCCGTTCAAAGAGGTATCTGCGGTTCGCGAGTCCGGTCAGATGGTCCGTGATGGTCAGTTTTTCGAGCGCCTCTGTCCTTTTCAAAAAAACATTCCGCTCCATGACGATCGCAGCGTGGGTCGCAAACGCCTGAATGAGCTTCAGGTCCTCCTCGTTGAAGACCTCGCCGGTCGTCTTATCGGACAGATTGAGCACGCCGATGACGCGATCGCCGATCTTGAGCGGTATGCTGATGAAGGACCGGGTCTTATAATGCAGCCTGTTCTTCTGCCGGATCCTCTGGTCCTGTTCAAGGTCTTCGACCAGGAGCGCTTCACCGAATTCGGCCACTCTGCCGGCGATCCCTTCGCCGCGATGGATCCGGACCTGATCCGCCAGGCCTTCGACGGTCCCCTTTTTGGCCGACAGGAGCAGATCTTCGGTCTCCTGGTCGATCAGCATCAGGGACCCCTGCTCAGCCTTGAGCAGGCCGGCGGACTCATCGAGGATCCTCCGCAGCAGCAGGGGATAATTTTGGATGGGCGTTATGGCCCTGGCCAGCTCCGAGAGCGCAACGAATCCGTCAAATTTGCGGAACAGCTTCTGTCGAAGATGATTGTTCTCGATCGAAAGTGCGGTTTGACGGCAGAGTGCGGCGATGATATGCGTATCGCCGGTTTTGAAATCGCGGTCCGCGATGCAGAGGACCGCGTCAAGCTGTCCGTGTACGATGATCGGAAAAAAATGAAGGACGCCCGCGCTCTTGAGGAACCCGGCATCGGACACTGCCGCCGAGTCAGCCGAAAGCATAAACGGCTTGCCGGCAAGAAGGCCTTGTATGATCTCGCCCGTATCACAGAGGGTGGCGGGGTCGGGTTCGTCACCGTTATGGGAAAGGCGGGACAGATTCGTGTATCCCCCGTGCCGCCGGTCACGGACAAACACCGCGCAACCGTCGGCATCTATCAGCGAGGGCAGCTCCTGCAGCAGATGCCGATACAGCGCTTCGGGCTCTCCGGTCGGCGCTCCCCCCGCGTGGATGAACTTTTTCATGCTTTCGAATTCATTTCCAAGGGCGGGGTCCCCACGGCTGCCTAACAGTCTGCGAACCGCATCGGTCGTAAAATCACAGACCATCCAGGCTCTCGAATAATTCGTAAACACGGTCGGCGGCGCCAGGGAGGCCACATCGAGTCCGGCGGCGTGCAGGTGCTTCATGCCGTCCTGAAAATCCTCAAGCGATGAGAACGAACCCTGTCCAAGAATGACCGCCTGTTCCGCTTTGTGCCGAAGAGGAACGACAAAGCTCACGACCTTCAAATAACATTTGAACACGGCAGGTCTTCCCGTTTCGAACGCGTTTTTCATGAAGAAGCGGCAATGCGTTTCGCAGGACGGGATAAGGCCGGGCGCGGATGAGCTAAGCCGGTGGCACAAGTGGGCCGTGTCGCGCAGGCTGTACAGCAGTTTTCCGTCACGGGAAAAAATACTCAAGGTAAATCCGAGGCTCTCGGAAAGAGCCGCAACAGAGTCCTGCCAGGAATCAGTTGCGAAGAGGTCCTGGAGGTTTCCACCGGTGCGATCATGCTGCATACTGCCTCCCTGTGTTGCGTGCCGTTGTTGCAGAACGTGGTACTACCCGGGAGGCAGGTGCGGAGAAAACGTGCCGTCCATGGGCCGGGACACCGGAATCAAGGCCGGAATTTCCTCATTCGGTGATGAAGGGGCGAGGCCATCTCAGGCTTGAAGTCCTGGGAAAGTTTTGCGCAGTATCCATCGACAACCTCGCAGTAGAACTCACCGACGTACTCCTGCCACCCGCAGGCGCAGCACATCGAGGATTCCTGGGGTTCGGTCTTTTTCATATACGTACCGCACTGGGGACAGCGTTTGAACCACATGTCGGCCATGGTGTCCTCCTTTCATCCACATGCTTTTATCAGGTTCATGAAACGTATGGTCCAGCCCCACCGGGCTTACTCGACCGTCACGCTTTTTGCCAGGTTCCTCGGCTGGTCCACATCGCACCCCCGGAGCACCCCGATATGGTATGCCAGGAGCTGAAGCGGGACGGCATAGATGAAGGGTGAAAGCAGGGGGTGTGTCAACGGCACCTCGATGATGTCGTCGGCCTTGCCCCGGAGCAATGCGGGTGCGTCCGTCAGGGCGATGATCCTCCCGCCCCGCGCTTTGACCTCTTCGATATTCGACATCATCTTCTCAAAGAAGTCGTTCGACGGGGCCACCACCACCACCGGCAGGCCCTTTTCGATCAGCGCGATCGGTCCGTGTTTCATTTCTCCGGCCGGATATCCTTCCGCGTGCAGATACGATATTTCCTTCAGCTTTAACGCCCCTTCGAGAGCGATGGGATAGTTGATGCCCCGCGCCAGGTAGAGCATGCTCTGTGCGTGCACCATGGTTGCGGCAAGCGCCTTGATCTCCTCGTCTTTCCGCAGCGTTTCCTCAATGAGCGAGGGGATACGGGCGAGCTGCGACCTCAGGGCGTTCATATCGACCCCGTCCACTCCCTGCCGTTCCTGCTCAAGACCGATGGCAAGCAGGCACAGGGCGGCAAGCTGTGTGGTAAAGGTTTTCGTCGATGCCACGCCGATCTCCGGTCCGCCCCTGGTATAGAGGACCGCGTCCGCTTCGCGGGTCGATGTGCTTCCCACAACATTGCAGATCGAGAGGGTCCGCGCGCCCCGGCGCTTTGCTTCACGTTGGGCAGCAAGGGTATCGGCGGTTTCACCTGACTGAGTGACCGCAATGAACCGCGTGTCCTGTCCGATGACCGGGAACCGGTAGCGGTACTCTGAAGCGATCTCGACGTCCACGGGTATGCGTGCCAGCCGTTCGATCAGGTATTTTCCGATCAGGCCCGCATGGTACGAGGAACCGCAGGAAACAATGTGCAGTTTGCCGATCTCCTCTGTTCGCTGCAGCCAGCGGTCTATATCGGCAACAACGCCCAGGGGATCGCCCAGTCGTTCACCCAGCGTATGGGTGATGGCCTGGGGCTGCTCGCAGATCTCTTTGTGCATGAAGTGGGCGTGCCCGGCCTTTTCGGCCATTGCAGAGCGACCAGTCGATCTCGACCACGCGGTCCTGGTAAGAGACGACGGCATCCGAGGCAAGATCAGCCAGGTCCATGGTCGTTCCGCTCAAGGTGCAGATCTGGCCGTCTTCCATAAAAACGATCCTGCGCGTATAGGGGAGTATGGCCGGGATATCCGACGCAAAATACCGGGTATCATCGCCGATCCCGATCACCAGGGGGCTGCCCTTCCTGACCGCAAAGAGCTTGTTTGGACTGCACTCGCTCATGATGCCGAGAGCGTAGGCGCCCCGCAACTGCGCAACGGCAGCCTGTATGGCCTCTCTGATCGAATATCCCTGCTGTAAATACCCTGCGATAAGCTGGGGAACGACCTCTGTGTCGGTCTCAGAGAGGAACTGATGGCCTTTCGCTTCCAGGTCCGACCTCAGTTCCCGGTAGTTCTCGATGATGCCGTTGTGAACGACGGCCACACCACCGGCGCAGTGCGGGTGCGCGTTCGCCGTGGAAGGTGCGCCATGCGTGGCCCACCGCGTATGGCCGAGGCCGATCGTGATCTGCGGGGACGGCTTCGGAAGCATTTTTTGCAGGTCCTTGATCTTGCCCCTGGTCTTATATACTTCCAAACCGCGTCCGTTCTGGAAGGCTATTCCTGCGGAGTCGTAGCCCCGGTATTCGAGACTCTTCAGGCTGTCCACCAGCACCTGGAGAGAACCGGCTGTTCCTATAAAGCCGACAATGCCGCACATAGTTTCTGTCTCCTCGTGGTCTTATCACGCTTTATTGTTCATAGTTGTTGAACGATTCCGGCGCATGGCTGAAATTTCTACGACCAAGGGGTCGGATAAATAAGGATGCACATAAATCGTACCGGGATAATAGCAATAACCGTACCTGCCCATTTTCATGCTGTTTCACCGGGGAAGAAAAATCCGATCCGCAGAGATCCGGATGCAAACCGGAGCCGCAAGTACCTGAATATTCAAGGTTGCGGAACATTCTGTGACTACTTGATACGCTTGAATGGGATCATCATGTTCTCTGGTTAATTGCCATGCAGCCGTACCAGTGATCGAGGGGAGTGTGTTCCCGTGGGATACAGTGCTCATGATACAAATGGTGAATTTCAAAGGGATGCCGTTTCTGTAACCGCTGTATACAAAATAGTATCCAGAAATCCGGCACGATCTGTTCCCTGGAGGAACACAGATGTTATTCAGAATCGCGACACAGCTAAAATATCATGAAAAACAACGTGCTTTACTGCGGCACCAAACTTGCTAATCAATCGTGATTAGGGAAGGTGATATGGAAACGATGAAAAAAAAGATACTCATTGTCGATGAAACGCGTTTTTCGCGCATCTGTTCGGCCATCCTTGAAAAAGAAGGGTATGAAACGAGCTCGGTAACCGACGTTCGTCAGGTTGATTCAAAATTTAACTACCATGAGTACGAGCTGCTGGTCACGAGCTATCCCTTCTGCACGGTCATTCTTGAGGACCTGGCGCATGTCGGTATTCCGACCATTATTCTGTCGGACCATATGAACAGGGACCTTATGACAACCCTTGGCCATCTTGACAAGACGCTCTCACACTGCATGATAAAGCCGATCGATTACAACAAGTTCAGAACCATCGTAAAACAGGTCCTGAGCAGTGATCGATCCGCCAGTGCGGGGTGCCGCACTCCCTAGGCAGTGCGGCCGTCTTGCCATGGAAACGCGGAGCCCGATATTCAATGCATTCGAGTGACGATCGCGGTCGTGCTCGTTGGCAGGGGTGGGTGGTGAAGAAAACAACGGTGAGGTCGATCATGAAAACAAAAATTATCATACTCCTCTTCCTTGTGCTCGTGCCGCTGGCCGCCCGGGGAGGCGACTATATCATCAGTGAAGGCGACATGCTGAACATCTCCGTCTGGGGCAATAAGGAGCTCAGCGCCATTGTGAAGGTCCGGCCTGATGGAAAGATCAGCCTGCCCGCGTTGGGCGAGGTGCATGCCGCCGACCTGACGCCGCTGAAATTGCAGAACCTGCTCACGGAAAGAATGAAGAGTCTGGTGAAAAACCCGCTCATTACCGTGACCATCGATCAGGTCAGCAATAATAAGGTCTATATCTTCGGCGGGGGCGTGAAGGCGACGGTTTTCGACCTGACACGACGAACGACCCTTCTGCAGCTGCTGTGCGTATTGGGAGACCTTAGCAACTGCCGACCTGCATGAGGCCTATGTCCTCAGGAACGACGACGAAGATAAAAAAAGATTTTTACCGGCTTTTCGTCAAAGGACGCGCTGAAGAGGACATCGTCATGAATCCCGATGACGTTGTTTTCATTCCGGCAGTGACCGACAACAATATCTATGTCATCGGCGCGGTCAATACCCCCAAGCCGATAACGTACCGCGAAGGCATGACGGTGATGGAGGCGATACTGCAGGCCGGGGGGTTTACGAAGTATGCACGGGAGAACGCCACTGAAGTTCGGAGAAAAGACGGCAGCGGGAAGCAGGTCACGATTCCCGTAAAATTGAAGCGTCTCATTGCCGACGGCGATCTGAACCAGAATCTGGCCTTGAAACCCGGCGACTATATCGTCGTTTCGGAAGGATTGTTTTAGGAGCTCGCGATGGAATCACCTGAACAGGATATAAAGAAGTACGCACGGCTCATTCTGAGAAAAAAAGGCCTGTTCTTTGCGGTCGCCGCATCGATCATGGCGGTCTTCGTCATGGCCGGCTATCTCTTGCCCAAAACCTATGAAGCGACAGTGTACGGTGCTTATTGTAGAAAAGTGTTTACGACGAATATGTCAAAGGCATTGCCATCACGCCATCCGGCGAGCAAAGCCTCGGCAGTCTTTCCTTTGCCCTTAAAAGCAAAAGCCTGATCCTCAAGGTCATCAGGGACCTCGGGCTTGTTACGGACACATATGAGCCCGGAGGAGCAGGAAGGCGTGGTCGCGAGCTTCCAGGACAGGACCATGATTACGATCCCGAAACGAACAAGGCGAATCCAAAAATGACGGACCTGTTCGTGGTGTCCTACCGCGATACGAATCCCGAGCTTGCGAGGGACTATGTGAACGCGCTTGTCCGGCGATATATAGAAGAGGACCTCTCGGGGAAAAAGGAGGATACCTCCGAGGCCAGGCAGCTCCTTTCGGGACAGGTGGAATTGTTCAAAAATAAGATAGATGCGATCGAGGCGGAGATCGCCGGCTTCAACACCGGGAATAATGTCTATGTGGTCGCCGATGAAGCTAAAATAAATGAAAAATTAATACCGCTCCAGAACCGGCTGGGTGAGCTGTCCGTTAAGTACACGGATGATTACCCCGAGGTGATCGCGGTAAAGACGGAGATCAGACACCTGCAGAATCAATTGAACTATTTGCGGACCAGAGTCGTGCATAAGAACCGGTCAACAGCACAGAAAGGGTCCGGGAAAACAGTTGGAGATGCGAGTAAAAAACTGGATGGATCTGGAGCGGGAGCGCGATACCTATAAAAAGATCTATGAGGAGCTTGTTCGTGCGGTTAAGCAAATCCGAGGTCTCTCAGCAAATGGGACCTCTGGACAGGTCCGAGATGTTCAATATCTCGGAGCCGGCTGTTTTGCCCACAAAGCCGGTAAGCCCCGACAGGGTAAAAGTGATCCTTCATGGGGATCATGGCGGGATTGGCGGGAGGCATCGGCATCGTTGTGGTGCTTGATGCGATGGACCATTCAGTGAAATCATCCAAAGCGATCAGAGGCCTGGGCCTGCCCGTTCTTGCCATCATTCCGAAGATCCAGAGCGACCAGCAGGTGCAGCGGGAGAAGATGCAGGACAGCATTCTCTATGGCATTGCTGTTCTGTATATGCTGTGTATTCTGGCGATCGTTGCCGTTGAGGCAATGGGCCTGACTCATTGCGGATACCGTTGCGCATCAGTCGGCCGGGGCTGCAAGGCAGCGGTAAAGGGCATTTTCTGACCGCGATTATGGAGATATCGAGCATGAACAGATTCGAACATGACCGCACCAAAGGGCCCAGTGTCACGAGACAGCACCGGCAGTCCGGGCAGCATCAGCCGGACCGCGACCGGCAGAACAGGACGGGAGGATATGAATATCGACCATCCGACCATCGTGACTGCCCGCAAGGCTGACGTCACCCGTGTCTGAAGAATATAAAAAACTGAAATCCAGGATCGTTGACCTGACCACAAAGAACGGATTTCAGAATACGCTGGCGGTGACCAGTTCGGTAAGCGACGAAGGAAAGAGCATTACGGCGGTGAATCTGGCGGTCTCTCTTTCTCAGGATTACGATCATGCGGTGATCCTTATCGATGCCGACCTGAGAAGGCCGACGCTCCATACCTATCTCAACAGAAAGCCCGGCAAAGGATTGTCGGATTGCCTGGCCGGGGGCATTGATCCGGATTCGGCACTTATGCCCATAGGATCAAAAAAACTGTCGTTTTTGCCGGCAGGAAAGAAGATAGACGACCCGGTCGAATTCTTTGCTTCCCGCAAGATGCAGGCCTTTATGCAGGACCTGAAAGCACGATATGCCGATCGATACATCATTATCGATACGCCGCCGGTCCTTCTTTTTGCGGAGACAAAAAAGATAAGCGCTTTCGCCGACGGCACCATCCTGGTGGTCAAGGAAGGGCAGGCGACGCTCGAAAACATCTCTGAAGCCATCGATATCCTGAAAGGGTCCAATGTCATGGGGATCGTCTACAACAATGCCAGTCTGCAAAACCTGAATGGACGCTCGTATTATCACTATTACAGCCACTACTATGGAAAGCGCAAGAAATAAACGCCCGCCGCAGGAGGCAGGCCAAAGAAGGTATGGTCGTTGAGCAGCAGTGACCGCAGGAAGCACGCGCAGGTTGCTGTGAACCACCGCTGACGGATCGCGGCGCGGAAGATATTACTTCTTCGGGAGGAACGCCTATGGGAACGGAAGAACAGAACTGGTTCGCTCTCTCCGTGCGGTCACGGCATGAATTTGTCGTCTATGATGCCCTGCGCCAAAAGGGGATCGAGACGTTCCTGCCGTTCGTAAAAAGGGTGAGGCAATGGAAGGACAGGAAAACGTCCGTGGCGTTCCCTCTCTTCCCGGGGTATCTCTTCGTATCTATCTTCCCCCAGTGCGGAGGAATTTATGAAAGTCATCAAGGTCCGGGGTTCGGTGACCTTTGTCTCTCTGCGGCCCGGGTATCCAACGCCTGTTCCCGCCGAGGAGATCGATTCCCTGAAGATCGTTCTCGATAGCGGTTCTGCCTTTGATGTTTACCCTCAGTTCAAGGAGGGAGTACGGGTGAGGATTAAAAAGGGCCCCCTTTCCGGCGCTGAGGGTATTCTTGCGAACAAAGAAGATCAGCAGGTATTTATGGTGAACGTGGAGTTGCTGGGAAGAAGCGTCGGCGTCAAGATACAGGCAGTGGATATCGAGACGGCATAGGCAGTGCTCAAAGCTGTACAATGGCTGCATTCCCAACCCATTGAAATATGAACGTAAATACGCTTCTCGGTCGATGGTCTGTAACTGAGAAGGCGGAGCATTGCGCTTGATAAAATGCAAACGGGTCCTCACGGGACCCTCTGCTTAAAACCGTGAAGGCTGGTCGTCCATCCGATCATAGCCATTGAACCTATAAACGGCAGTTAACCACAAAAAGCACATAAGGCTCATAAACCTTAAAAAAACATTTGGACACGGATAAACACGGATAAGAGCCGGATAACGGCGGATTATTTCTTTTATAAGAGGTTCACCCAAAAGGTGAATGCTTTGCTTTGAATTTATCCGAATTTATCAGATGTTTCCGATTCTTCCGTGTCCAAATGCCGCTTTTTGGTTGAAGACTGCCCGTATCGTTGCTGCCGGACACATTCTCTCTCTCCTACTCGTGAGCGTTCAAACCATACTCCTGGCGTTGGCAAGCATTGCGGTCGTCTCGACGTGTTATTCCGCGAGCGCTCATGGTGCTGAATTCAGTCTTCAACCCGCCATAACCGTCAGTGAAGAATATACCGACAATCTGTTCCTGACGACAACGAACAGATCGGAAGACTATATCACGAGGATCGTTCCGAGCATCCGGTGGACATACAAAGCGCCGCTCTGGGACTGGGATGTCGCGTATGCCTATGACCATCGGTACTATGCCAAATTTCGCGATGATCAGGACCTCTATACGCTCGACCTGAAGAACCATACCAGGATACTCGGTGATTTTCTACAGCTTGATGTAGAGGATGTTCATGCCCGGAAGCCGCTCTCCGTTGTCCGGGACTGGACGCAGGAAAGTCTTTTCCTGAATCAAACAGATATCAATACCTTCATCGTGACCCCCTATATCAGGATGCGACCGTCCCCCGAACTCAACCGTAACAGCCGGATATTGGTACCGGAACATCTGGTACCAGGACCCCACCGCGATCGATACGAGCGATCACCGTGTGTATGCAGCCGCAAACTATGATCTGTCATCCGACTCTCACCACGAACATGGATGTCAGGTATACCAGCACGGAGGCAGAGAACGATTACCTGCGCAAGATGGAACTCTTTGCAGGTTTTGACGTATGCCTACGCGATGGATTCCAAAGTCCTGGTTCACGATCGGCAACAGCTGGTTCGCTTTCGGAACAACGGATGACAACGAGCCAGGTGACCTGGGATGCCGGCATTGCTCAAAAGTCCGGAAAATATACTTACTCGTTCACCGCGAAATTGACCTATGTAGAGGACCCGTTCGTCATCGTGCGGAGAGAGGACCGGTATGTGGCAACCATCAATCGGGACACCGAACGGACCTCCCTGGGCATTTCCGCAGGCCGGTATGAGTATCGGAACGTTGCTACGCAACACCTTGAGCACACCCGTTATGCGCTGACCGGAACGATCAGCCATGAATCGTCGCCGACATCAAAGATCATCTACGATCTGAGCATCGGCCGCTATGAGGACAATGTGCTGGACCAGTATACGGCACTCTATACGCGGGGGGCTCCGGTTTGAATATATGCCCTCTGAAACCCTCACGCTCGCGCTGCAATACCGGTACGCAAATGCCTATTCGCCCGATGTGTATGCGGAAAACCACGATAGCAACAGGGTTCATGGTGGAGATCAAAAAAGACATTTTGAGTGCCAACGGAGCCTCTGCTGCCGGCTTGATGCCTGTTCAGACGGGCATTTCAGGGGCAGATATCACCGGTGTGCACTCGGAGACAGACCATGAAACGATCATACTCAGTTCTGACATTCATGCTTGCAACGACGCTGGCGCTCTTCGCATGCGGCTCCAAGGGACCGTTGCCGCCTCCCGACACGATCCCGCCGACGGTCAGCTTTACCATCCCCGCCAACGGGTCGGTGAATATCCCCGTCAACCTGTCTGGAATAACGATCACCTTCAGCGAGGCAATGGACCGGTCAACGATCAATGACCAAACGATCACCCTGGTAGATCCCAGCGTTTCCGGCACGGTTCCGTGCTCGGTTACGATCACGGACCTGGCGGGGACAACGGTTGATCTCCTTCCCTCCGTCGGCCTGAACCCAACCACGCTTTACAGCATCGTGGTCGGCGCCGGCGTAAAGGACAGCTACGGCAATGCCATGAGCGCTCCCTTCACCGCTTCCTTCTACACGAGCACCGTAGCGGACACAATACCGCCGGTCATAGCGGTCAATTACCCTGAAACGGGGGCAACAGGCGTTCCGGAAAACAGTTCGCCCAGCGTTACGTTCAGTGAGCCGGTGATCCCGCAGACCATATCCTTTGTGCTGACCCTGGGAACAACGACCATTCCGGGCACGGTATCGTACAGTGGTACGACCGCTGTTTTTACGCCGACGAATATTCTCGTTGCCCACGCGTTGTATACGGCAAGGATCGCAGGCGGACCGAATGGGGTACGAGATCTGGCAGGTAATACGATGTCGGCCGATCATACGTGGACGTTCACAACGGCGCAAGATGCAGCGCCGCCGAGCGTGACAGCCACGAACCCTGCCGCAGGAGGGAGCAATGTCGGCGTCAATGCCGCCATCAGCACTACGTTCAGTGAACCGGTCGACCAGGCATCCATTGCCTTTAGTCTCAGTGCAGGGGGCATTCCGGTTTCCTGCAACCAGAGCTACAGCGGCACGACCGCCATCTTCTCGCCGCAGAATATGCTGGCATACAGCACCCAGTATACGGCGACGGTGAGCGCGGGGCTTCGGGACCTGGCGGGCAATGCGATGACCGCCGATTATTCATGGAAATTCACGACCGGTACGGCTTCGACCTACACCATCACAGCTACCGCGGGCATGAACGGCAGCATCAGCCCCTCCGGACCGGTAACGGTAAATTACGGCGCAGCTCAATCGTTCACGATAAGCCCCGCTGCCGGATACCATGTTGCAGACGTGTTGGCGGATGGGGTTTCTATCGGCGCCGTGACTTCGTACACGTTCACCAATGTCAACGCCAATCATACGCTCAGTGCGAGCTTTGCGATCAATACCTATACGGTGACGCCGTCAGCCGGCACCCACGGAACCATCAGTCCCAATGCTCCCCAGACGGTGAATTTCAACGATACGACATCCTTTACCGTGACGCCGAGCGCCGGATACTACGCGGTCATGGGCGGAACATGCGGCGGTACGCTCAACGGGAACACGTACACGACGAACGCGGTCACCGGTAATTGCACGGTCACGGCAACCTTTGCAATCGCCAGCTTTACCGTAACGCTGTCGGCCGGACCGAACGGCGGCATCAGCCCGGATACTCCGCAGCAAGTCAGTTATAACGACACAAAAAAGTTCACGATTACGCCGAATACGGGATACAGTATTGCGGCGGTAACGGGCTGCGGCGGGACGCTCACGGGGGACAGCTACACAACCGGCCCGATCACGGCAGACTGCATGGTAACGGCGACCTTCGCAAGCACCAGTTTTACCGTGACCCCGTCGGCTGGGCCGAACGGCGGCATCATTCCGAATACTCCGCAGCCGGTCAGTTACAACGGCACGACCTCATTTACGGTTACGCCGAACACGGGATACGGCATTGCGGAGGTAAAGGGCTGCGGCGGGACGCTCACGGGGGACAGCTACACAACCGGCCCGATCACGGCAAACTGCACGGTAACGGCGACGTTTGCAATCGCCAGCTTTACCGTAACGCCGTCGGCCGGACCGAACGGCGGCATCAGCCCGGATACTCCGCAGCAAGTCAGTTATAACGGCACAAAAAAGTTCACGATTACGCCGAATACGGGATACAGCATTGCGGAGGTAACGGGCTGCGGCGGGACGCTCACGGGGGACAACTACACAACCGGCCCGATCACGGCAAACTGCACGGTAACGGCGGCCTTCGCAACCGCCACTTTTACCGTGACCCCGTCGGCCGGACCGAACGGCGGCATCAGCCCGGATACTCCGCAGCCAGTGAGTTACAACGGCACGACCTCATTTACGATTACGCCGAACACGGGATACGGCATTGCGGATGTAAAGGGCTGCGGCGGGACGCTCACGGGGGACAGCTACACAACCGGCCCGATCACGGCTGACTGCACGGTAACGGCGACCTTCGCAATCGCCACTTTTACCGTAACGCCGCTGGCTGGTCCGAACGGCGGCATCAGTCCGCATACTCCGCAGCCAGTCAGTTACAACGACACAAAAACATTCACGGTTACGCCGGACACGGGTTACCGCATTGAGACAGTAACGGGCTGCGGCGGGACGCTCACGGGGGACAGCTACACAACCGGTTCGATTACGGCAGACTGCACGGTAACGGCGGCCTTTACAGCGATTCTCTAAGGAAGATATCATTTTTAAAAGTTCCATCCCTGGAACGGTAATCGCAAAATTTGCGGGTAACTGACAACGGTGTTTGTGATTCTTCGCTCAGAACGACAAAGTTGTCAGTTTCCGACTCTAGGCCATCAAGTAATAAGCATGTTTTCTCGCTGTTGTCATCGCGACAGAACCGCAGCCGAGTTCGCAGTCAGTTCAATCGAAGGGGGGAGCCATGGAAAACATATTAGTTACCGGCGGCGCAGGCTTTATCGGCAGCAATGTTGCGGAGGCGTTGCTTGTCCGGGGATTCCGGGTAGTGATCCTCGATGACCTCAGCACCGGAAAGATGGAAAACATTCTGAACTTTGGACAGCAGGGAAACTTTAAGTTTGTAAAAGGAAGCATTCTTGACAGCGGCCTGCTGGCGTCGATACTGGAGTCTGAAAAAATATCGTACATATCCCATCAGGCAGCGCTATCGAGTGTTTCGAAAAGCATTGCGGACCCCGTTAAAACCATGGAAACAAATGTTGCGGGAACTGCGAATCTATTCCATGTAGCATCTGCCTGTGGATGCAAGCGCATCGTGTATGCGAGCTCGTCATCGATCTATGGAGATACCCCCGACCTTCCGAAGCGGGAAACCATGCCGATCTGCCCGCAATCCCCCTACGCCATGTCGAAGGCGGCGAACGAACTGCTCGGCAGTGTTTATTCGCATCTGTCCGGCATCGAGATCGTCGGACTCCGCTATTTTAATGTCTATGGCAGGAGACAGGACCCTGGCTCCGACTACGCTGCGGTGATACCGAAATTCATAAATAAAGCGCTGGCTGACGAGCCCATTCCCATCGAAGGCGACGGTTGCCAAACGCGCGACTTTATTTACATCGATGACGTGGTAAAAGCGAATATAAGAGCGCTTACGGGGTCGTCGAATCATGGTGCTGTATTCAACATTGCATACGGGGTGCAGACGAGCATCATCGAATTGGCCTCCCTTATCCTTGATCTTACCGACTCTGATTCTGAAGTGGTGTTCAAACCGGCACGGAACGGTGATGTGCGCGACTCCGTCGGTGACATTGAGCATGCAGCGAAAGAGCTCGGCTACAGCAGAGAATATGACATTAAAAAAGGGCTCGCAGAGACCATTGCGTGGTTCCGGGATCATTCAGCGCGCCGTTGTGCGGCATAGCAGGCATCAACAACAGATGATCGGTTTCCTGCATGCCCGACACAGCGTCCTCCATTGTACCGATTCCGACATCGGGGAGGCTTTTCCTGATGTCATATGGCATACGGAGAAACCGGTCATCAAGATTTTCAGTCGCAAAGGCCCTTTCGTATAATAGTGCTTCAGAAACCCGAAGAAGAACCTTTTAGTACCTAACAGGTTGTTGAAAAAGGCGAAAGGTCACTAGCGTTGTCATTCTGAGCGCAACGAAGAATCGCGGTTTTACAACAACTTCAGATCCTTCACTTCGTTCAGGATGACCCCTTAAAATACTTTTTCAACAGCCTGCTAAAGAATAAAATTCTTCTCAAAATGGCAAGAAAGTTTACCACGAAGAACACGAAGCGCGCGAAGTTAAAATCAATATTTTGATTTTGTCTTTTTCAACTTTTTCATGATCTTCGTGCCCTTCGTGGTGAAAAGACTTTTTGGCTCCGCCTTGAGAAGTTCTTGGTCCTGTCTGTGGTGGATTTTGAAATACGTGCACCTGCGCTGATGTACTTTCCGGCCAGGCCCGTATCGAGGGACATGATGCTTCACGCTTACTTATCGCAAAGGGCCTCTCAAACGCCGGATACCATATTCATCATTCAGGGAGAACGCCGCGTTACTTATGGGGCGCTCGAGGTGCAGGTGTCCCGCTTTTCCTCATTCCTGCTTTGCCTGGGGATGGAGAAAGGCGACCGGATCGGCATCATCAGCAGGAATTCTCCGGAATACATCGCAGCCTACCTCGGCATACAGCGCGCCGGATGCGTTGCCGTTGATGTCAATTACCAGAGCTCGATCCACGAGATCAAGACTATCGTCAATCATTGCGGCATCAAGATGGTGATCCTGGAAAACAGCTTCACCGGCGAATTTCCCGAGGCGCTCGGCGCCATGCCTTCGCTCCGCGCCGTTATCGGCATAGAGCGAAGGGCGCGGGGGTTCCAGTCCGTGCGCAGAAGGATCCCGCCCCACATTCACTACGCGGTCCTCGGAGACATTCTGTGCTCCGAGCAGGCGATAAAAACGCCTCCGGCCGTCACGGGGGAGAACCTGGCCGCTATTGTCTACACGTCGGGCACGTCCGGAAGACCAAAAGGCGTCATGCTGTCCCACGAGAACATCCTGGCCAATGCGCGATCGATCATAGAATATCTGCGGCTCAGTGAGAACGACCGGACCATGGTCGTGCTGCCCTTCTGTTATTGCTACGGGAAATCCCTCCTCACGACGCATTTGATGGCAGGCGGTTCGCTGGTCCTGGAAAACAGCTTTCTCTATCCGCAGACGGTGTTCAAAAAGATGATGGAAGAGCAGGTCACGGGTTTTGCCGGAGTGCCTTCGACTTTCGCCATCATGCTCGAGCGGTCGAATTTCCACGACTTCAGCTTTCCCGCCCTCCGGTACGTGACCCAGGCAGGGGGAGCGATGCCGCCTCGCCATGCGCAGGAGCTTGCCGGGCTTCTCCCGGGCGCCCAGATCTATATCATGTACGGGCAGACCGAAGCCACCGCGCGGCTCACCTATCTTGATCCCGACGATCTCCTGGAACGGCCCGGCTCGATCGGGAAACCCGTGCCGGGCGTGGAGATCATGGTGGTGACGGAAGAGGGAAAAGCTGCGGCTGCAGGCCAGGAGGGGGAGATCATCGCCCGAGGGAAGAACATCATGGCCGGCTACTGGAACGATCCGGAAGAAACGAAAAAGGTCCTGAAGGAAGGCTGGCTGCATACCGGCGATATCGGCACCATGGACAAGGATGGATACCTTACGATTGCCGGCCGGCGAAGCGACATGATCAAACGCGGGACCCACCGGATAAGCCCGAAGGAAATAGAGGAAGTGATCCACGAGATGGACCCGGTACGCGAGGCCAGTGTCATGGGAACGCACGATGCCATTCTCGGCGAAAAGATCCGGGCCGTGGTGGTCTTGAAAAGAGGATGTGTCATGGACGCTCAGGCGGTCCAGCGACACTGTCAGGCCAGACTTGCGCCGTTCAAGGTCCCGCAGGAAGTCCTGTTCGTGGATGCCTTGCCGAGAACGGCCAGCGGAAAGGTCTTGAGATCCGAGCTCAAAGGCAACCTGTTCGCCGGTATGCCCGGGAGCGTGCCGCCGATGGTGCAGCCGTGAGCGTATGTTGGGACCCTGCGGTTAAATTCTAACATTACGCCGGAAGGCGGGGATAGGTGATCATGAGGAAAATGGCGCTCAACAATGCCGAGGACGCACTGCTTTCTCACGGGGACCACACACCCGAACTGGTATATGGGTTCTCTGCGGCGGAGTATTTTCATCAGGCGTTGTATCTGGAACGGAAGCGGCGCGAGCGGTCGCAGCGGCCCCTGTATCTACTCCTGCTCGACGTCATGCGGATGACGGAAGAAGAGCAGAATGCGGCGATCAGTCCGATCGCCGCCCAACTCGTCTCCATGACGAGGGAGACCGATATCAAGGGCTGGTACAGCGAAGGCCGGGTCATCGGGGTGCTCTTTACAGAGATCAGCTCCATCGACAAACAGGAAATAGTGAAAAAGATCACGAACGGCCTTGAGAGCAGTCTCACGGCGGACCAGATGGGGAAGATTACCATCTCCATCCATGAATTTCCCGAAAAAGGCGAGAAAGACCAGAGCGACCCGCCGGATCCTGTTTTCTATCCTGAGGTGAAGAAGAAATACGGTGCGCACACGGGGCCGTTCCTCTTCAAGCGGGCCATCGATATCTGCGGGAGCATCGTCGGGTTGATCCTCTTTTTACCGTTGTTCCTGGCAATCGCGTTTCTCGTGAAGCTCACGTCCCCGGGCCCGGTCCTCTTCCGTCAGGAACGCGTGGGATTGTATGGAACGAAATTCACGTTTCTCAAGTTCAGAACGATGCAGGTGAACAACGATCCGCGCGTGCATGAGGAGTACGTGAAAAAACTCATCGCAGGGACGGTTGACGGCGGCAGCAACGACGGCAACGGCGGAGGCGGCGGAAAGCCTGTGTTCAAGATCACGAACGACAAACGGGTCACGCAGGTCGGCCGCATTCTTCGCAAGACCAGTCTGGACGAACTGCCGCAGTTCATCAACGTGCTGCTTGGGGACATGTCGTTGGTCGGCCCCCGGCCGCCGATCCCGTATGAAGTGCGGAATTACGACATCTGGCACCGCTGCAGGGTCGTCGAGGTCAAGCCCGGCATAACCGGGCTCTGGCAGGTCATGGGACGCAGCACTACGAGCTTCGACGAGATGGTGCGGCTGGACATCAGGTATTCACGGGAATGGAGCATCTGGCTGGATCTCAAGATCCTGGCGATGACGCCGTGGGCGGTGTTCAAAGGCAAAGGCGCGTACTGACGCGGACGAAAAAGCGAGGTGGAGGACATGCTCAACATCGGGGTCATCGGATACGGGTATTGGGGGCCGAACATCGTGAGGAACTTCAGCGCCCTTGACGGGGCAACCGTGGAGTGCATCTGCGACGGCAATGCCCAGTCGCTGGACCGCGCCCGCAAGGCCTATCCGCAGATATGTTTGACCCAGGACTGCGGCGAGGTCCTCAATGCGACGAACATCGATGCCGTGGCGGTCATTACGCCGGTCTCGACCCACTACGAGCTGGCAAAACGCGCGCTCCTGAACGGGAAGCATGTCTTTGTCGAGAAGCCGTTCACGGCTACGGTCGCCCAGGCGGAAGAGCTTATCGAGATCGCGGAGCGCAGGAAGCTCATCATTATGGTTGACCATACGTTCATCTTCACCGGGGCCGTGCGCACGATCAAGCGACTGGTCCAGGAAAAAGCGCTCGGCGACCTGTACTACTATGATTCAGTCCGCGTGAACCTGGGTTTGTTCCAGCGCGATGTGAATGTCATCTGGGACCTCGCGCCCCACGATTTTGCGGTCATGGACTATTTGATCGACGAAAAACCGGCGTCCGTGACAGCCTGCGGAAAGGCCCACGTCAACGGTTTGGAGGATACCGCCTATATAACGGCGCATTTCAGCAACAACATGATCGCCCATTTCAATGTCAACTGGCTTTCTCCGGTCAAAGTGAGAACGACCCTGATCGGCGGTGAAAAAAAGATGCTGGTCTGGAACGACCTGGAGGCGGATGAGAAAATCAAGATCTACGACAAGGGTGTGGAGATCAAGAACCGCGAGAGCGATTACAAGCTGCGCGTCAGCTACCGGTCGGGTGACATGTATGCTCCGAAGGTGGAGCATATCGAAGCACTGAAGCGTGAGGCCGAGTATTTTCTGTCCTGCGTAACAACGGGCGAACGCCCGGATAATGACGGCCAGGCGGGGCTGCGGGTGGTGAAACTGCTTGACGCCTGCAGCCAGTCTGTGAGGCAGGAAGGGAAAGCGATAGCCGTATGACCTATCTCTGCATCGCCGACGATGTGAAGCTCGGCGCGAACGTCAAACTGGCGCAGTTCATCAATCTCTACGGATGCACGATCGGAGACAACACGCGGATCGGTACGTTCGTGGAAGTGCAGAAGAACGCGTTCATCGGCAGGAACTGCAAGATACAGAGCCACACGTTCATCTGCGAAGGCGTGACCATCGAGGACGATGTGTTTGTCGGGCACGGGGTGACGTTCGTGAATGACAAGTATCCGAGGGCGACCAATGGCGGCGGCGCTTTGCAAAATGAAGCGGACTGGAAGGTCCTGCCGACGATCGTGAAGCGAGGCGCTTCCATCGGGTCGGGGACGACCATACTCGGCAACGTGACGATCGGGGAAAAGGCAATCGTCGGATCGGGAAGCGTGGTAACCAGGGATGTGCCTCCCGGCACTATCGTCGCGGGAAACCCTGCGAGCGTCTTAAGGAGGATCAACCATGAATAGTCAGGTGCCATTTCTGGATCTTGTTGCACCGCACATCGAGGAAGAGGCGGCATTCATCGAGGTGCTGCGGGGCTCCCTGCGGACAGGAAGGTTTATCGGCGGACCTCTCGTGGAAGGCTTTGAAGAGCAGTTCGCGGCATTTTGCAATACCAAATACTGTGTCGGCGTCGGAAGCGGCACTGATGCGCTCCGCTTTGCATTGATCGCTGCGGGAGTCAGGGCGCAGGACATCGTGATCACCGTCCCGAACACCTTTATTGCCACGACCGAAGCGATCTCCCAGGCGGGAGCCGTTCCGGTGTTCGTCGATATCGACCCAAGGACGTATAACATGGACCCGGAACGGTTGCGGGAGTTCCTGGCCGTGCAGTGCGAAACCGCGCGGGAGACCGGAGAGACCACCCACCGAACAACCGGACGCAGGGTTTCCTGCGTCATACCCGTGCACCTTTACGGACAAGCCGCGGACATGGACAGCCTCCGGAAGATCGCGGAAGACCACCGTCTGATCCTTATCGAGGACGCGTGCCAGGCCCATGGCGCTGAATATTACTCGAAACAAGAGGGACGGTGGCTGAAAGCGGGCAGCATGAGCGCCGCGGGCGCGTTCAGCTTTTACCCGGGAAAGAATCTTGGCGCCTGCGGAGAAGCGGGGGCGCTCACCACGAACGACGAAAAGATCGCCAACACGGCAAGGATGCTGCGGGACCATGGTCAGGCGCAAAAATATATCCATGATCTGGAAGGATATAACGGAAGGCTCGATGCGATCCAGGCGGGATTTCTTCAGGTCAAGATGAAACGGCTGTCCGGCTGGAACGAGAGCCGCAGAAAGCACGCCGGGCGCTATGCATTTCTGCTGCGGGACCTTGATGGCGTTACGCTGCCCTTTGAGCCGGAGTGGAGCAAAGGCGTCTACCATCTCTATGTCATCAGGACGAAGGACCGGAATGCGCTGCAGAAGTTTCTGCTGGAGCGGAACATCAGCACTGCGCTTCACTATCCGATACCGCTGCACCAGCAGAAGGCCTATCAGGGATCTGAGTGCAGCCTTGGCGTTTTTCCCGAAGCCGAGGCCGCGGCCCGGGAAATCCTGTCCCTCCCCATGTTCCCAACGCTGACCGAACAGCAGCAGGACCGCGTCGCCGCCGGAATACGGGAATTCTCCTGCCGGCGCCTCGGCGTTACCGCTGCGGCGTAGTACCGGCGTAATCCCTCGCGGTGGCGGTCTGCGACGTGCGAGTACGATGGGATCCATGATGAGCGAACGATTCCGCTGCGACATCATCCAGGGGTCGGAACAACAAGTGAAGTTTCTGTTACGGAGCAGGGCGGAGACGACAAATGATTAAACCCTTTGAAAAACCGATCTATGTGACCAAACCGTTCCTGCCTCCCTTAGACGAGTTCTGCAAGGGCCTCGAAGAGATTTGGGAAAGCCGATGGCTGACCAATAACGGGCCGATTCTCCGGCGATTTACCCGTGAACTGTGTAATGCCATGGAAACCGAGAATACCTGCCTCTTCAATAATGGTACGCTCGCCCTGCAGATAGCCCTGCAGGGCATGGGGATATCCGGCGAAGTCATTACGACTCCCTACACATTCGTGGCAACGACCCACTCCCTGTTCTGGAACAAGATCCGGCCCGTTTTTGTCGATATCGAACCGGAATACTATACGATCGATCCCGACAAGGTCGAGGCCGCGATCACTCCCTGGACGACCGCAATCCTGGCGGTCCATGTATACGGCCATCCTTGCAAGCTGGACCAGCTGGCCGACATCGCGCGCAGGCACAATATCAGGCTTATTTATGATGCGGCCCACGCCTTTGGCGTAAAAGTGGGCAACAGGCCGATCTCCCACTTCGGCGACCTGAGCATGTTCAGTTTCCATTCGACGAAACTGTTCCATTCCATTGAAGGAGGCATGCTCGTGTTTCGTGAAGCAGGATTAAAAGGCCTGTTTGATTATCTCAAAAACTTTGGGATCAAGAACGAGGTTGAAGTGGTCATGCCCGGCACCAACGCAAAAATGAACGAAATGCAGGCACTGATGGGCCTTCATGTTCTTAAATATCTCGACAGCGCCATTCAAAAGCGGGAAAAGATCACCGCTGTCTATCGCAGCAGGCTCAGGGAAATTCCGGGCATTCGCCTTGCTCCGCCCCTGTCCGGCGACATCCGGTACAACTACGCGTACATGCCGATCGAAGTGGATGAAAAGGAGTTCGGTATGAGCCGCGATGCGCTGTATGAAAAAATGAAGGAATGGAACGTGTATTCGCGTCGCTACTTCTATCCCCTGATCTGCGATTACCAGTGTTATCGCAGCATTCCGGTGAACGGTTCCTTGCCTGTCGCGCGTCGAGTGGCCGACCGCATATTGACACTCCCGATTTATGACAGTCTTGAACTGTCTGATGTCGAGACCATCTGCGATATCATCATATTTCTTCATACGAGAAGCAGGTCTTTTCCGGAAAGAGCGTGGGCTCGGAGCGAGTCGGACGCGCTGGTGTCCAAGTGGCCCGACGCAAGAGTCGGATGAACCTTAAAAAAGCACTTGGACACGGATAAACACGGATAAGAGCCGGATAACGGCGGATTATTTCTTTATAAGAGGTTCACCCAATAGGTGAATGTTTTGCTTTAGAATTTATCCGCGTTAATCAGATGTTTCCGATTCTTCCGTGTCCAAATGCCGTTTTTAGGATGAAGAAGTTTTCTCTGCAAGGGGAACGGGGAGCAGCGAGCGGGGGCGAAAATGAAGAAGGTAGTCGTATTTGGGAACGGCAGATGGGCTGAGCTGATGTATTGCTATCTTACGCAGGATTCCTCCTTCGAACTTGCCGGTTTTACGGTCGACCCTCAATATATCAGGGAAAATACGCTATTCGGATTACCCGTTGTGCCCTTCGACCAGGTCGAAGTGGTCTTCCCCCCGACGGAGTACTCAATGCTTGTCGCTCTCAGCTATCAGAGGATTAACCGGCTGAGGGAAGAGAAGTACTTTCAGGCCAAGTCCAAGGGATATGATCTGATCAGCTATGTCTCTTCAAAGACGACGACGTGGCCCGACCTGGTTATCGGTGACAACTGCCTCGTGTCGGAGAATTCCAGCCTCAACCCGTTTGTCAAGATCGGGAACAATGTCACCATCGGCGCGTGCGTCCTGATCGGTCATCATTCGGTGATAGGGGACCATTGCTTCATCTCTTCCGGCACCGTGATTCTTGGCAGTGTCACCGTTGGACCATATTGCCTGCTGGGGCCGAATTCTACAGTCAAGGAAAAAGTCACGGTCGCCAGAGATTGCATCATCGGCTGCGGAGTTACCATCACAAAAGATACCCGGGAAAAGGGAGTGTATGTCGGGCGATCCCCCGAACTCCTGACGAAACCGAGTGATGCGTTGAAAGCGTGGCTCACGTGGTGAGCCTGCACATCGTGCTCGAAGAAAAAGGAGAGGGATAATGCCTGCGGAGTCCTCGGTGGAAGAACGGTTGATCGTAGCCGTGGTGAAAGATTTTGCATCGAAGCGTTTGTCGCTGGTCAGTCAAGATGCAGATGCTCTGGGGACATGGCCTAAAGAAACGGTGAAGGAAATGGCTCGCCTGGGATTGTTCGGGGCCATCATCCCTCAGGCATATGGCGGGTCCTTCAGCAGCTATCACCTGTACTACAGGATAATTAACGAAATAGCCAAAGTATGCGCTTCGCATGCACTTATCCTGCTGTCTCATTCCTTCTGTTCCCATGTCATCGCCGCCTTTGGCACGAGTGATCAAAAAGAAAAGTTGTTGCCGAAAATGGCAACGGGGGCATATCTCGGCGCGGTTGCGATGACTGAACCCGATTCGGGCTCGGATCTCGCATCGGTCCGGACAAGCGCCACGCCCTGTCAGGAAGGGTTTCTCCTGAAGGGTCATAAACAATTTATTACAAACGGCGGCAACGCTGACGTGATCGTGGTTCTCGCATCCACCCTTTCCAAAAACCCTCTCTTCAATAAGAGTTTGATCATAGTTGAGAAACCTCTTGCGGGCTGCACGACGGGAATGAGCGAGAGCAAGATGGGTTTTCGCGCAGTGGATACTACTGAATTATTCTTTGACGATGTGATCGTAAAAAAAGAGGCGCTCCTCGGCAAGGAAGGACAGGGCCTGCTCCTGATTATGAAGGGCCTTAATTGTTCCCGATTGGCCAGCGCGGCGCTAGCTCTCGGGATTGCCCAGTCGGCGCATGGGGAAGGGGCGCGCTATGCCAGACAGCGCAAACAATTCGGGAAACCGATCTCCGAATTTCAGGCGATTCAGCAATACCTGGCGGACAATGAAACTGAATTGGAATGCGCGCAGCTCTTGTTGAATAATGCCGCGATCAAACAGGATCGTGGAGAGAATACGGAAGCATATTCCGCAATGACCAAGTATTACTGCTCGGAAACCGCGCTCCGCGTTGTGACACGGGCAATGCAGATTCATGGCGCCTATGGCTACATCAAGAGGCTCCCCATTGAGAGACACTATCGGGATGTGAGGCTCTGTACGATCATCGAGGGGACCAGTGAGGTCTTGCGCCCCCTCATTGCGAAGCATGCCTGTGGAAGTATCGCGACAGGTCTTTCATGAATGCGGACCATCACCTGCACTGAAGATACCGAGCGCTGAAGAGCAGCCGTTTTATCAACGAGGCATACATGGACAAGCGTCTCACATTGCTCTGCCCTAATCTGGACCCGCGCAACGATCAAGCTGCAATCTATGAAAAGGGCCGGACCATAACTTTCGGCGAGTTGGCCGGAGGAGTCGGCAACTTATCTGACAATATCGTGAGCGCTGGCGCAGTTCGGGGCAGTCGAATCGCTCTCTGCTACGACAATACGGCTGCTTTTGTTTACGGGTATTTGGCTATCCTCGGAGCAGAGTGCATCCCGGTGCTCCTGAGCCCTAACCTCCCCGCCGAGAAGTTATCGTACATTCTCGCTGATAGTGGCGCAGCCGGCATGATGTGCGAATCCAGAGTAGTGGGCAGGATACCGTCGTACCCCCGCGGCATGAAATTTCTATTTTCCCCTGATGTCCGTGAGGCTGCAAGTCTGCGCGGGATCGCGGTCTACTCTTTCGACGAAGGAATCAGCTCGAAGAGGATCCCCGTTGACAACGGCGCTGTCCAGGAGCGGTACGCTGAAGCGCAGCCTCAAAACGCTCACTCAATTAGTGCAGTTATTTATACGTCCGGGACGACCGGTAAACCGAAGGGAGTTATGCTCAGCGAGGTGAATCTGGAACTTGCTACGGCGACGATTATCCGGCACCTGGGTCTTACCTCGGAGGATTCATGTCTTGTTGCTATGAGTTTTGCGCACTGCGCCGGCCTGCTGCACATGCTTGCACACTTGCGTGCCGGGGCAAAACTGGTCACCGGTGAAACAGTTGCATTGATCGGACAATTTCTGGCCGCGATAAAAAAACATCGAGTGACCATCTTCCCCGCGGTGCCGTCGTTCTTTACGCTCTTGACGAAACATCCCAAACAGAAGGTGAAACCCTATCTGAGCACCGTGCGCGCCGTTGAATCTTCCAGTGCGATGATAAACAGTTCGTTGATTCGAGAAGTCGCAGATCTTTACCCCTGCGCTACGCTGTTCAACACCTATGGATTGACCGAGGCTCCAAGAACTACCTACGCGGTCGTGGATCCTTCCGATGCAACTACCTGTCTCTCTGTGGGGCATGCGACTTCCGGCGTCGCTGTAAAAGTTGTCAATGACCATTCCCAGCGGTGCCTGCCGTACGAAGAAGGAGAGATTGTCGTGGACGGGGCCAATGTGGCATTGGGGTATTGGAACAATTCTGAGAAGACCTCTGCGGCATTCGGGCCTCTCGGCTTCAGGACCGGCGATATCGGCTACACGGACCACAAGGGACTTTTGTACCTGAAGGGAAGGCGAGACGATATGATCAAGATCGGCGCCGAAGCCGTGTCCCCGCATGAGGTAGAAGAGGTCATCGGATCGCATCCGGGTGTTGCGGACGTGTTGGCCTATGGAGTAGAGGATGATATCCGGGGCTCGATAATACATGTGCAGGTAGTTCGCAAAGACGGGTCTATTGACGAAGAAGCTCTATTTGATTATTGCTGCGGGAGGCTTGAGAAGCATAAGCTCCCTTCCCATATCAGCTTCCATGATTCCATCGCCGTGGAAGAATCAGGAAAGCCAAAGAGGAACAAAGCGACAGTATGATCATCGACTTCCACAGTCATATCATAGAGGATTCCTGGCTGCCGGAACGATGGTGGGCATGGCTGACAGAATTCTACAATTCAAGGAGACGGAGTCCGCTGTTGCCGCACTTCAAAACTGCCGCCCTCAGGGAGCAGCTCTGTGATGGCGACGGGAGCAAGTTGTTGGCTGCGATGGAGGATGCGCAGATCGACAGGAGCATTGTACTGCCTCTGGATTGGGGGCTCTTGTTCGGGGAGCCTCCTGTGTCTATTGAAGAGCAACACAACCGGATCGCGGAAATAGCGGAGAGAAGCAACGGAAAGATCGTTCCCTTCGTCGGCGTGGATCCCCGAAGAAAAGGCGCCCTTGAACTGATCAAATATTGCTTGAAGGATTGCAGGATGCAGGGGATAAAGTTATATCCGGCTGCAGGATATGATCCAAGTAATAAGGCCTATCGCAGCATCTTTGAGGCTGCATTGCAATATGACGTTCCGGTGCTGGTTCACACTGGATATTCATTTGGTCCATTCCAGAGTGAATATTGCGGACCCGGCGTGTTGGACTGCCTCTGTGCAAGGTATCCTGATATCACCTTTGTTGCCGCGCACCTGGGTTCCGGCAACCTCGAGCAACTCTGCTGGCTGGGATATGCGAAGCCAAATCTGTATGCTGATTGCTCCCTGATGCAGATAAGGGCACGTCAGAACTATTCGGAGTTTGCCGGCAATCTCCGTCTGGCGTGCGACTTGTTCGGAAGCCAGCGCATTCTCTTCGGCACGGATTGGCCCTTTTCCCAGAGTGTGATGAAGAATGACGAATATGTGAATGCATTCAGGAAACTGAAGTCCGTAGACAGCTCCGGCACGACGTTTGTTGGATACGAAGTGAAGCAGCTCCTGGGAGGAACCGCAGCAAGCTTGCTGTCCAGAAAAAAGGGAGGTTGTGATGACAAATGAGAGCTTTGCCAGGGAGGTTGCGATGACGACTGTGCCTCTTGCCAGGGAAGCTGCGATGACACCTAAGCCTCTTGCTCGAGAGGTTGTGGTGCCAAATGAGACTCTTGCTGAGGAGATTTTTATCTATATCAAGAACGAATTGAATCATTCAAGTGATTTTGATATTGCGGCAAGTATCGTGAAAGAAGGGATTGTTGATTCCCTGGGGATACTGACCTTAGTGTCCTTCCTGGAAAAGCGATATCACGTGGAAATCGATTTTGAAGAGATCACCCCGGATAACTTTAAAAATGTTGATGCGATCGCACGGTTCATAAAGAAACTGCTTGGATGAGTCGCACCATAGAGCAGAAAGCGGATTATGGAAGCCACAAGAGAAATTTACTGGAACGTAGGGCGCAGCGTCGCGGGGCCCATGTACCTGGCGACTGTATTGACTGTTGTGTTCTTCGCATGGGGGATAGGGAGGAGGTTGTCGCTCTATCGCATAGGGACGGCAATCAACCGTTTTGACCGCTGCGACGAACGATTCAGGCGACTCATTGTCGAAGTGCTTGGGCAGAAGAAGGTAGCCCGGGAACGGGACGGCGGACGTTTCCACGCCCGGCTCTTCTGGACGATGGGCACTCTGTTCGCCGGAACCCTGCTGGTGATGATACAGGATGATCTCCTTGCGCCCTTCACCGGGATAAACATTCTCAGCGGCGCATTTTACAAGGTGTTCTCGCTGGTTCTGGATATGGCCGGTCTGGCCGCGTTCCTGACGTTGGGGGGGCTTTCCTACCGACGTTTCATCAGGAAGCCGGAGGGGTTGGAGACCGTCAGCAAGGATTATGTGGTCCACCTGCTCCTCTTTGCCGTACTTATCACGGGCTTCCTGCTGGAAGGTGCGCGAATCGCCGTCACTGAACAGCGACAAAACCCCGGACTGGCACTCTTTTCCCCTGTCGGTTATGCCGCCGCACACCTGTTCACCGGCTTCGATAAACAGTCGATCCTCACGACGCATAAAGACCTCTGGTGGGTCCACTTCGCCCTGACCATCGGCATTATCGGTGCCATTCCCTTCACAAAACTGCGGCACGTCGTCACCACCAGTGCAAACGCCTTCTTCGCACCATTCGAGCCAATGGGATCGATCGCCACTATAAATCTTGAAGCCGAGGAGATCGAGCAGTATGGCGCTGCAGAGGTCACCGGCCTCTCCTGGAAAGATATCTTCGATGCCGACGCCTGCACCGGATGCAAGCGCTGCCAGGACCACTGTCCCGTTTCAGCCACCGGCAAGCCGCTGTCCCCCATGAAACTGATCAAACAAATAGGCGAGGCCGCTGAGAACAATACTGATGCAGGGCTGATAGAAACCATCGGCCGGGAAGCCCTCTGGTCCTGCACCACCTGCGGTGCATGCCAGGATATTTGTCCCGCCAATGTAGAGCATGTGAACAAGATCATCGAGATGCGCCGCAACCTGGTCCTTATGCAGGGTGCTTTTCCCGGCGAAGAGGTGCGCAGCGCGATGAACAACATGGAGGTGAACGGCAACCCCTTTGGTTTGGACTTTACGGGGCGTGGTGAATGGGTCGACGACCTCCCCGTGATCCTGATGAGAGATAGCGTGGAAGTCGACATTCTCTACTTCGCCGGCTGCTATGCTTCGTTTGACAAACGGAACCAGGAGGTGGCCAGAAACTTCGTGAGGATCTGCGCCGCCGCAGGGGTCAGGGTCGGCATTCTCGGCAAAGAGGAGAACTGCTGCGGTGAGCCGGTCCGCAAGCTCGGCAACGAATACCTCTACCAGATGCTGGCAGCGCAAAACATAGAACTGATCAAGGAGTACGGAGTGAAAAAAATAGTTACCACCTGTCCTCACTGCTTCAACACCCTGGCACGGGATTACAAAGACCTGGGGCTCGATCTTCCGGTGGAACACTATTCCACCTTCGTCGCCCGGTTGCTGAAGGAAGAGCGGTTGATGCTTGCCCCTGAGCAATTCGATTTCACCTACCACGACTCCTGTTACCTGGGCCGCTATCAGGATATTACCGACGAGCCGCGCATGGTGCTCCGGATGGCAGGCGGGAGATTAACGGAAATGACGAAGTCCGGCTATGATAGTTTTTGCTGTGGCGCCGGCGGCGGTCGGATCCTTGCCGAGGAGAAGATCGGCGACCGGATCAATGTGAGGCGGATTCAAATGGCGAAAGAGACCGGCGCTCCGCTCCTCGTTTCCAACTGCCCTTTTTGCCTCACCATGTTCGAGGACGGGATCAAGATGGCTGGTTGCGAAGGGGAACTGGTGATAAAAGACCTGGCGGAGGTCGTGGCCGAGAGAATAGCATAAAAATGAAGATTCTTATCTGCATTAAACAGGTTCCTGATAGGGAGTCAAGGTTCAAACCGAACGCCGAGGGTGTCTGGTACGACGAGGCAGATCTTGCCTGGCGGTTGAACGAATACGACGAATACGCCGTGGAACAGGCTGTGCAGCTGAAAGAACAACTAGGCAATGCTCCCGAGTTGACCGTCCTCTCCATCGGCCCGGACCGGGCGCGGGAGGCTATCAAAAAGGCGCTGGCCATGGGCTGCGACCTCGGCGTGCATGTCCAGGATCCGGGAGCGCTGCTCAAGGACCCCTGGCAGATCGCCTCAATAATTGCCGCGTACGCAAAAGACCGGGGCTTTGCCCTGATCTTCACCGGCATGCAGTCCGAAGACGGGGGCTCAGCCCAGGTAGGCGTTACCGTGGCGGAGTTGCTTGGCTATGCCTGCACTACCACCGTGGTCGGTTTCGACTATGCCGATGGCACCATCACCGCTAAGCGTGAGCTTGAGGGAGGGACCAAAGGGGTGGTGAAATTGAAGACACCAGCACTGCTCACCTGCGAGTTGGGACTCAACGTACCCCGTTACCCGACTCTCCCTAACATCATGAAGACCAGGAAGAAAGAGATTAAGGCAATTCCTGTGTCGTCGCTCTTGGATGACGGGCCGCTTATGATCACATCGATGTTCTATCCGCCGTTCAAAAAAAGCAGAGGGATCGTCCTCGATGGTGATGTGGCTGCGATGGCAGACCAGTTGGTGGGGATACTCAAACAAAAGACCCCGGTGCTGCGGTAGAGCGTGAAATGAAACTCTTATTAGTTGCAGAATTTCGCGAAGGGAAACTCGTTGAATCAACGTATGAACTATTGGGTTTTGCACGGCTGTTTGAGGGAGAAGCTGTCATGGTGCTTGTCGGCAGCGACAGCCAGGTTCCTGAATACGGAGGACGTCTTTATCTTGCAGATGCCGTGAGATACGGCGAATACAACCCTGATCTGCACAAGAAACTGGTTCTCCAGGCAATTGAAATGGAAAAGCCCGACTACGTAGTCTTTCTCCATTCATCCTATGGCTGGGATTTGGCGCCACGAGTGTCCGCCAGCCTCAGACTTGGCCAGATTTCGGGGATTATTGGATTGATAAATGGAGAATTCGAGGTGGGGTGCTGCAACGGAAAGATGCGACGCACTATCAAGCCGGCAAGCGGCAAGGCGGTGCTTACGATCCAAGCCGGGGCATTCCCGGTTATACGGCCGGGCGGCACCCCGCAGGTGCAGCGGCTGGATGCTGATGGCACGGGCACTGTCGAGTTTGTCGGTTATGAGCCTGCAGAACCAAAAGATGTAGACCTTGCCAAGGCCAGGGTGATTGTTGCCGCCGGCCGGGGAGTTGGCGGGAAAGAAAACATGACGGCTATTGCTGCTCTAGCCAGGGCACTCGGCGGCGAATTGGGGGCCAGCAGGCCTGTCGTTGACGCCGGCTGGGCCGAACACAGCCAGCAGGTTGGTACTACCGGCCAGACAGTCAGTCCTCAGCTTTACATTGCCTGCGGCATCAGCGGCGCCATCCAGCACGTGGCCGGCATGAAAAAGTCCGAATTCATCGTCGCCATCAACAAAGACAGGGACGCCCCCATCGGCGACGTGGCCGATGTCCTCGTGGTGGCTGACGTCATGCAGTTTGTTCCAGCGCTGGCCGCAAAGCTTCAATGCGTTGACTTGTTTTGTAGAGCCTGATCTAGATAATTGACGATCGGTCTGTAGTGAAATGACTTGTTAACGCGTAAAAGCGGAGGACAAAATGAAAAGAAATTTCAGCATGAAGTTCGCATTAACCTTGAGTTTCATCGTTATGGTCATGTTTTTATGGCTGGCAAGCAACGGCTGCAAAGGCCACACTGCACAATCGCCTGGGCAGCCAGATCAGCCGCAAATTGCAGTAAGCAGCCGTCAAATCGTAAACGGCAATGTTGTTCTGAATAATATTTCGGAACAGACCGTCTCGCTCCAAAATACCGGATCAATCAGCCTTACTATCGGCCAGATCGCTCAGGCGAATACCCTGGCGCCTCCTTTCAGCATCGTAAGTGATTATTGCTCCGGGCGGGCAGTGCAGCCGTCGGCGGTATGCAGCTTCAAGGTTCAGTTCATGCCGACAGATCAGGGTTCTTTTAACGACAGCTTTGACATCCCCTCTAATGCCTCCAATGAAAATTCCGTGACCGTAGACGTTACCGGAAGCGGAAAAGCGCTCAGGGTCGCCATTAACCAGGTCAATACCGACAGCTGTTCGACGGGGGTTCTTGAGCTTATAGTCAACGTAACTGATGAAAATAATACTCCCCTGCCAGGGTTGGCAGTCGGCGACTTTCAATTAAAGGAAAACGGCGTGCCGCAGTTACTCGAAAGCGTTTCACAAGTCCTGACGGCAGTACCAGTGTCAGTGGCTATGGTCCTCGATTACTCGGGAACCATGGAGAGCCAGGTACCGACCCTTGAAGCCGCATCTATCAATTTTATAGGGGACTTGAATCCGGATGATGAGGCTGCTGTCATCAAGTTTGAGGTGCTTCCCCAGTTGATGCAGGATTTCACGGGCAATAAGGCTGATCTGATAACGGCGATAAACACCGCGCCATCACAGATCGGAAGCGGCGGAACATATGTATACGACAGCCTCTGGTACGCTATTGAAAAAACATCAGTGAGACAGAAACACAAAGCGATTGTTGTAATTTCCGACGGCAGGGATGAGAACTCTCAGGGGGAGAAGGACGTTTCCATCAAAACGCTGGATGAGGTCATCGCATATGCAGCGGCAAATGACGTGACAATATACGCGGTAGGTCTGGGCGACGCTGAAGGGGTGGTCATGAACCGTCTGGCAAGCGAGACCGGAGGACAATATTATTATATGACAAATATCGATCAACTCACCGGTGTTTACCAGGCCATCAGTGACATTCTTTTCGGCCAATACTCGATAAAATACGTCTCTTCCCTGCATGGCAGCACTCCGATCACGCTGGAAATCAATGTGGCGGGCGGCGCTGATGAGGGCGCGGGCGTATTGCAGACCGCAGGGTGCCCTTGAGACGACTAACAGTGATGAACCGCTCGTCAAAAGCTGAAAGAAAAATGGTACAGGCATTTCCATGACGGACAACCTGCAACAGAAAACAGTTACGGCCCTCTCCTGGAGTTTTGTCGAGTCCATGGCGGCGCGGAGCGCGCAATTCGTCATCGGCATCATCCTGGCCCGGTTGCTGTTCCCCGAGCAGTTCGGTCTGATCGGGATGCTGATGATCTTCATGGCTGTATCGCAGGCATTTCTCGATAGCGGATTCGGCGCCGCGCTGATCCAGAAACAGGAGATAACGCAAACCGACATTTGTTCGGTATTTTATTTTAATATACTGGTGGGATTGGCGGCTGCGGGCCTCTTGAGCCTCGCCGCCCCCTGGATAGCCGCTTTTTATAAGCAGCCTGTCCTGACCCCCCTGACGAGGGCGCTGTCTTTGACCCTTGTGATTAATTCCTTTGGCCTGATCCAGAATGTGCTGCTTACCAAGCAGATCAACTTCAAGACGCAGACCAAGGTAACCTTGATTGCGGGCGTATTGTCGGGCATCGTCGGCATTACTCTGGCCGTCCATGGATTCGGCGTGTGGAGCCTGGCTATCCAGCAGATATCCAGTGCTTTTGTCCGGACCGCTTGTCTCTGGTTCTTTAGTTCCTGGCGGCCGATCCTGATCTTCAGCTTCACCTCCCTGCGGGAACTGTTCGGTTTCGGATCACGACTGCTTGCTTCGGGCGTGCTTAACCAGACTTTTGACAACATCTATCTCGTGGTCATCGGAAGGCTGTTTTCGGCTGCTGACCTCGGGTTTTTTACGCGCGCCAAGACCTTGAATGATGTTCCTTCGCAATCGTTGTCGCAAATGGTGGGACGCGTCACCTTTCCCGTGTTCTCCACCATCCAGGACGATCGCGTGCGATTGAAAAGGGGATTGAAAAAGGCCCTGACCACGCTGGTTCTGGTGAATTTCCCCATGATGATCGGCCTGGCGATCGTCGCCCGTCCCCTGGTGCTGGTATTGTTGACGGATAAATGGGCACCCTCCATTCCCTATTTGCAGCTGCTCTGTGTTGCCGGCTTGTTGATTCCGCTCCAATCGATGAACCTGAATGTGCTGCAGGCCCTGGGACGGTCCGATCTGTTTCTCCGTCTGGAGATCGTCAAAAAAAGCTCTCATATGCGTCAACATCGCCATTACCTGGCGATGGGGCATATCCGCGATGATCTCCGGTATGATCGTCACTTCGATTATCTCGTATTATTTGAACAGTTATTACAACGGCATGCTGATCGATTACTCCATCAAAGAACAGGTGCTTGACCTGCTCCCTTACCTCAGCATGGCCTCGCTGATGGGCTTTGCGGTTTATGCAGCCGGGTTGCTGCAGTTCCCCAGCCGGTGGTCCTTGCTTCTGACGCAGATTACCGCGGGCATCGTTGTTTATGTTTTCCTGTGCCGTGCATTTCGTTTAAAGGCTTTTATGGAGATCTGGCAAGCGGGTTTTAATATGATAAAAAAATCGGGATTCAAGATGATGGTTCAGGGGTTCAAGTGAAATCTTTGAGCATCGGACCCCTTGAACGTGCAACTCCCCGTAGCCAGCTACGGTCAGAGAGGTGAGTGCGTGAATAAAATTATGATTACCGGAGCGGCCGGTTTTATCGGATTCCATCTATCGCGAAAATTGCTCGAACAAGGCGTTGAGGTGACCGGCATCGATAATTTAAACGATTATTACGATGTGAATCTCAAGCGAGCACGACTGTCGACCCTCGAAGAGCATAAGAATTTTACATTCATGCGGGCCAGCGTGTCGGACCGGATGGCCGTAGATGAGCTGTTTAGAAAGGGCAGATTCGATTGCGTGGTGAATTTGGCGGCCCAGCCTGGTGTTCGTTACTCCTTAAAGAACCCTTATTCCTACATCGACAGCAACATTGTCGGTTTCACGAACATTCTGGAAGGCTGCCGGCACAATCATGTCAAACATCTCGTTTTCGCCTCTTCAAGCTCGGTCTACGGAGCCAATGCCAAAATACCCTTCTCGGTCAGTGATAATGTGGACCATCCTTTTTCACTCTATGCAGCGTCCAAAAAAGCGAACGAGCTGATGGCGCATACCTATGCACATTTATACGGTCTGCCGTGCACCGGCCTCAGGTTCTTTACGGTCTATGGTCCCTGGGGTCGTCCGGATATGGCCTATTTTTCCTTCACCAAGGCTATTCTGGAGGGAAAACCCATCGACGTATTCAACAACGGCGACATGAAGCGTGATTTCACCTATATCGATGACATTGTTGAAGGGGTCATACGCGTCATGGATAAAATCCCTCGGCCAAATGCCGGCTGGGACAGGATAAAGTCCGATCCGGGGTCCAGCCATGCTCCTTACAAATTGTACAACATCGGCAACAATAACCCTGTTGACCTGTCGAAATTTATCGCGGTATTGGAGTCGAATCTCGGCAAAACTGCAGTAAAGAACATGCTTCCCATGCAGCCCGGAGACGTCCCCATTACCTACGCTGATGTGAATGATCTTATACGCGACGTGGGTTTTAAACCATCGACTCCTATCGAGGAGGGCATTCAAAAATTTGTGGTATGGTTCAAGGAGTATTACGGCTATGGCCTGGATGCTGCAGAAGATACTTTCCACACAGCTCCGATACAGGAACCTGTTCGACAACGTGCAGCTTGAGTATGTGATCTTTTCCTCGAGTGTATAATTGTGCAGTTTTTTCACATGAACTTTCCTCTGTTCGAAATTGCTTATCTCAAACGACTGCAATTATTCAAAATGATAGGGGATCGCAATGAAATATCATCTTCTTGACCTGCTCTGTTGTCCCTCGTGTGGAAATCAATTAATACTGAATCCATTTGAAGAAGGTACCAATGAATCGGGTAATTCAGAGCAGTCGATGACCTCGCCTCGATGCAGCAAATATTGCGGATTAAAAAACATTTCGATAGAAGGTGAAGATGCCGGCAGGAAACAGTTCAGGTTTGATTGCATAACATGTTATAAAAAAGAAATCTTGGAAGGGATAATGTCATGCACATGTGGAAACGTGTTTCCAGTAACCGGCTGCGTACCGCGCATGGTAAGCGGCAACTTAGAGGCTTATCCGGAGTTTGTTGAGAAAAACAAAGATAAGCTGATGGGTTTATCTTCACGAATAGGAGTTCATTAACATGCAAGCACCTCTGGTAAGCATCAAAATGATCACTTACAACCACGCGCCTTTCATCGCCCAGGCGATCGAGGGGGTTTTGCAGCAAAAGACGAACTTCCCTTTCGAGCTGATCATCGGGGAGGACTGTTCCACCGACGGCACACGGGAGATCGTTCTTGAATATCAAAAAAAGTATCCTGATATTATTCGCATGGTGACGTCTGATAAAAACGTCGGAATGAAAAAAAACAGCCTGCGCACCATGAAAGCATGCCAGGGGAAGTATATCGCCTATTGTGAGGGCGATGATTATTGGCAGCGTCCAGACAAATTGCAAAAACAGGCGGATTATCTTGACAACCACCCCGAATGCGGACTGGTGTATTCCAGTTATGACGTATACCATGTCGCATCCGGGGAAAAGATAAGCGATTTTATAAAATACCGGAAAATAAAGATGGTGGTGAATCCCAATATATCCGACATTGTTGATGGCAAAAACAACCCTCAAACCTGTACCGTTATGGCTCGACGGAATCTTTGTGAGCAGATTATTGAATCGGATGCTTACCTTCACAAAAGCGAGAATTTCCTCATGGGCGACACCCAACTATGGGCGGAAATGGCAACGAAAGCTCGACTCTATTGTATTCCAGAGTCACTGGCGACTTATAATATTACAGAAGAATCAGCAACGAGAAGCAGTGATGTGACGAAGACGATACGGTTTTCAATTTCAAATGCTAAGCTTATGCTTTATCTTTGCTACAAATACAATCTTCCTCAACCGATGGTATATAAGTATGAAAAATATTATGAAATATGCTCCTTGAAACTAGCATTCCATACAAGAAATACGAAGTTTGTAGATGAGATGCGCAGAAAGAACAAGACATTTACGTGCGAGGAGTGGCTTCTCTATTGGGGGGCGAAGAATTCGATGATTTATTATCCTGTTCAGCTAGCAGCCGTATTCCGCAACTTATTTAGAAAGAAGCATGATCAATGGAGTTGAAATGGTGAGTTATTTGTGACTTTCAGAGCTTAAAAGGTCCGCTCTCTCGGACCAGCATAGATATATCTTTGGTGTCTCTTGGACTTCGAGTTGAAAACCTAACATTTGACTTATTCCAATCAGGAAACTGGTAAGAAATGCAGCTATCAGACCAAAAGAGCGTCAACTCGAAAAGAGCCTGCATGCTTGCTTACTCATTTTATGAAAGTGATAATCGAGTGAGAAGATATGCGGAAACTCTTGTCCGGCGTGGATATCGGGTCGATGCTGTTTCGCTCAGAAAAAATGGCCAACCCCGTTATGAAAATATAAATGGTGTAAGAGTTTGCAGAATACAAGGCAGAATCCGTGACGAAAAAAATAAATTTTCATATTTGTATAGACTACTGAAATTTTTTGTCAATTCAGCTTTCTTCATATCGAAGCGGCATCTGCACCGGCGGTATGATCTCATCCATGTGCATTCCGTTCCCGATTTTGAGGTCTTCGCGACGTTTATTGCAAAAATGACAGGTGCCAGGATCATTCTCGATATTCATGATATCGTCCCAGAGTTCTATGCCAGCAAATTTAAAGTAAGCAAGGATTCTATTGTCTTCAAGGCATTAACAATGGTCGAAAAGACATCTATTGCGTTCTCCGATCATGTGATCATTGCTAACCATATCTGGGAGAAAACACTTACCGCTCGCTCGGTAAAAAAAGAGAAATGCATGACGATGCTGAATTATCCCGACCGGTCTATCTTTTTCAAAAGGCCGAGGACAAGAAAAGACCATAAGTTCATTGTCGTCTATCCCGGTACTATCAATTGGCACCAGGGAGTCGATGTCGCAGTCAGGGCATTTGCCCTGATAAAGGACCAAGCTCCCGAAGCGGAATTCAATATCTACGGCGACGGGCCGATGCGGGCAGAAATCCAGAAACTTATCGTTGAACTTGGCGTGCAGGAGCGTGTTTTCTTACGGGGGGTTCTTCCGTCAGATCAGGTAGCATCGGTAATGGCTAGTGCGGATTTGGGGGTCGTCCCAAAGAGAAACGATTTTTTTGGTGGCGACGCATTCAGCACGAAGATACTTGAGTTTATGGCCCTCGGTGTCCCAGTCGTCGTTGCAGCGACCCGTATCGACCGCTATTATTTCAATGAGAGTATTGTCAGGTTCTTCGAGCCAGAAAACGAAAGAGCACTCGCTGTAGCTATCATAGACCTAGTAAGGAATAAAGAAAGCAGGGAATGCTTATCCTCGAATGCAATTGCATTTGTCGCCGATTACACTTGGGATAAGAAAGAGATGAAATATATTTCTCTTGTTGATAATCTCATAGAGAAGGGTGCAGGCTGATTACGCCTCGCTTCGAACGTTTTCTGACCCTGTATCGTACAACCCTTGCCCGTTAATCCTGCATGCAGCGTATAAAGTGAGAAAGATAGTAAAATGCAAAATACTCTCCCGATGATATCTGTAATAATTGTTAGCTGGAATGCAAAGAAGTACCTTGAACAATGCCTTCAATCTATACGTAGCTGCTCAGACGCATCTGCTGCCGAAATCATAGTTGTCGATAATGCTTCCACTGACGGCTCCCCTGAAATCGTAAGAGAAAGATTCTCAGATGTGAAGTTAATATGCAATTCGGATAATCTTGGATTTGCCAAGGCCAACAATATTGGAATTGGCCAAAGTCACGGTAAATACCTTTTTCTTATTAATTCCGATGTTGTCGTTTATCCCAATTGTTTCAGTTCCATAACTAATTACATGGAAGCTCAGCCGCAGATTGGCCTGCTTGGGCCAAGAATCACCGGCTTTGATGGTAAAGTCCAAAGATCTTGCATGGGGTACCCATCCCTTTGGAATTTATTCTGTCGGGCAATTTTATTAGCTACGCTCTTTCCACGCTTTAAGGTTTTTAATGGGTACGAACTAAGCCATTGGGCGCATGATGAAGTCAAAGAGGTTGATGTGATAAATGGCTGCTTTTGGACGGTTAGACGCGAAGCTATTGAAGAAATAGGTTTGATGGATGAGAATTTCTTTATGTATGCAGAAGACATTGACTGGTGCAAAAGATTCAATAATGCCGGTTGGAAAGTTGTCTATTATCCGCTGGTAGAAGCTCTGCACTATGGGGGCGCGAGTTCATCGAACGCACCAATCAGGTTTTATATTGAAATGCAAAATGCGAACTTAAGGTTTTGGGGCAAGCACTACGGCAGTTTCTCTCTCGGTGTCTACAGGTGCATTCTCCTTCTGCATCAGTCATTACGGACACTTGGCTATTCAATGTATTACCTGCTTACATCAGAGAGGAAAGATGCCAACCTTTACAAAATCAAAAGAAGTATTGTCAGCATATTGGCGCTACTGAAAATCAAGGTCAGCTGGTAATTCTTCTGCAAGGAGTATAAAGCCATGATACATAACAGCTACGTATTGATAACTCCTGCAAAAAATGAAGATGCGTACATCGAAAAGACCATTCAGTCTGTCATATCCCAAACAATCCCGCCGCTCAAATGGATAATTGTGAGTGACGGGTCTACTGATAGAACTGATGCCATAGTTGAAAGTTATTTAGAGAACAATCCCTTTATGGTGCTTCTTAAGAAAAAGGGGGACGTGCAGAGAAATTTTGGATCTCAGGTGCGCGCATTTAACGTAGGATACGAAAAAGTGAAGGGGCTTGAATATGATTACATCGGCAACTTGGACGCAGATGTCTCATTCCAACCGGATTACTATGAAGTTATCCTGAGAAGATTCCGGGAACGTCCGCGCCTGGGAATCGGCGGGGGATATATTTACGAAGAACAGGGCGGAAAATTCGCTTCACGGTCTGGAAATAGGACGTACTCGGTTGCGCATGCTGTACAGCTATTGAGAAGAAGCTGTTTCGAAGATATCGGCGGGTACGTACCTCTGAAGCATGGTGGTTCAGATTCGTATGCTGAGGTTATGGCAAGGATGAAGGAGTGGGAGGTGCAGGCGTTTACTGATCTCCCCGTCTACCATCATAAGCCGACATTGACTGCTGAGGGCAAACTCAAAGGTGCTTTCAGGCAGGGAAGAATGGATTACTCTCTTGGGGGCAGTCCCTTTTTTGAAATTTTTAAATGCCTTTCAAGAATTAATGTAAAACCCTATGGCTTATATTTGGCCTGCAGATTTATCGGTTTTATTTCTGGTTATTTTGAACTTGAAGAAAAGTCTGTTGCAAAGGATTTTATGAAGCATCTTCGACAGGAACAATCGCAAAAAATTGTCGATGTTCTTTTGAGGCGCTTGAGGTAGGTCTGCCCCCTCCAGCTAACTAAAAAAGAGATTTCGCTCCTGATGACCTTTAAGTGTATTCTTCTTAGTGAGACAGGCATTGAGATAGTCATAAGTTAATCAGCATCCCTCCACAGCTCAATATCTATGATGCTAAAGGGTTGGCGAAGCTATTTTTTTGATATTTTAACCTTGTGGTGAGAGCAGAATGAGCGACTTAGCTTCAGTATTTCTGGTGGTAAACGCGGTCTTATTGCTGGTGTTACCTCGGAGGTGGGCGCCTCTTCCACTCCTGATCGGCGCTTGCTATATGACCCTGGGCCAGGGAATCGAGGTAGGGCAGTTTACCTTCACCGTGATTCGCATGTTAGTGGCCATAGGAGTGGTACGGGTAATTATACGCGGCGAGCGATTTGCAGGCAAACTGAATGCTATGGACCATCTGATGGTGATATGGGCGATCTATGCGGTGTTCAACAGCGCCTTTCACAATGATCCCTCTGACACACTCGTAACCCGACTTGGCCTCGTTTACAATGCCTGTGGCATTTATTTCCTTCTTCGTATATTCTGTCGGTCACTCGACGACGTGGTGGGACTGTGCCGCGTCACTGCAATTCTGCTGGCTCCGGTAGCCGTCGAGATGCTCTACGAAAAACTGACGGGGCACAACCTATTCTCTGTACTGGGGGGCGTCTCGGAAAATCCGGTAATCCGGGAGGGTAGAATTCGTGCTCAGGGGCCTTTTTCCCATGCTATCCTAGCGGGTTCGATAGGTGCTGCATGCATTCCTCTTATGATTGGAATATGGCATCGGCAAAGAAAAGAAGCAATAATCGGACTTTTGGCCTGCATGATAATGATTGTTGCGTCTTCATCGAGTGGGCCGATCCTGAGCGCTATGGCAGGAATAGGAGCTTTGGGAATGTGGCATTACCGCCATATGATGCGCGTGGTCAGGTGGATCGCGGTGCTGGGCTATGTTGGGTTGGATTTGTTCATGAAGGCACCAGCTTATTATCTCATAGCGCGCATTGATTTAACTGGTGGGAGCACAGGATGGCATCGAGCCGAGTTGCTAAAATCAGCCTTTCAGCACCTCACTGAATGGTGGATTGCCGGAACGGATTACACTCGTCATTGGATGCCTACGGGTGTTGCATGGAGCGAGAAACACACGGACATTACGAATCATTACCTTCGCATGGGAGTAATGGGAGGACTGCCTTTGATGCTGCTGTTCATTGCCGTTCTGGCGATAGGTTTTTCTTTTGTTGGCCAGACACAACGGCATGAGACTGAATTGGCACCCAAGTCCCGGTTTCTGGTTTGGACGCTTGGGGCGTCTCTATTTGTGCATACCACAACATTCATGTCAGTCTCATACGTCGACCAGTCGTTTCTGTTCGTTTACCTGACACTTGCGGCAATTAGCTCTATACAATTGGAGCGCAGTCATAAAGAGCCTCATTGTTGAGAGTATTTCAGCGGCCTGTTGCAGTAAATGAGTGAAAAGATATAAGTCGTAAAAATGTGATTTGAAACACTTTATTTGGGTAAGTATATTATTACAATATGAGCACAAGGTTGCAAGGGTTATTATATAAGGGAGGATTAACCATGTGCTCAACGAGGATTATGAAGGATACTAGGGTAACAATCATTACAATTTTTATGTTACTATTAACTATTTCTACAAGTTTTGCAAGTACCTATTATGTCCGTACTGATGGCAGCGACAGCTGCAACGGAACGGCTGATGCGGCGGGTTCGTCCGGGAACTGTGCAAAAAAAACCATCCAGGCCGGAGTAGATCTCGCTTATGCCGGCGACACGGTGACCGTTCACACAGGAACCTATACCGGAAGTTCACCGATCTTTACGTCTGCCAGGAGTGGTTCGTCGGGTTCACTGATTACCGTTCAGGCGGCGAGCGGAGAGACCGTGCGCATATCCCGTGTCATCATTACGCATAATTACAATGTTGTGAAAGGATTTACGGTAACCGGTTCAGGGGGCTTAAGTAGCGCAGGCATTCACTTGGCTGGAAGCTATAACAAGGCACTAAACAATACTGTCATGGGGAATGGTACTCCCATGGGATCATTTAATGGAGATGCCACAGGTGTTCATGCAGAGGGGAGCTATAACACCGTATCACATAATACCTTCGACGGCCAGGGAAACGGGACGACCACCAGTTTTAACCGGGCAATGTATATTTCTGGAACCTCCAACGAGGTAACCTATAACACGATCAAAGAGGCCAATAGCATCGAGCGGGTATTTGAGGTATATGGAACGTCGAACCGGCTGGCTAACAATGAGGTAAAAAACTGCGACTGGACAATTTCAGGTCCGCATCCTGATGTGTTCCAGATATTTGGTGGCAGTAGCTCAAATGGGATAATCGTTGAAAATAACTATATCCATGACTTCAACGGGCAAATCGGGAATTTCACATCAACAGGAGGAACAAAGTCTTGGACATTCAGAAATAACGTATTTGCCAATGTTACAATGCCAGCGAATATTGCAATCCCGATGAACTTCTATAACAATACGTTTTATCGGTGCAGCACATCAACAGGGGTATATAATTGGCCTATAAACGCTACATACACCGGTGCCTCAGTAATAGCAAAAAATAATGCTTTTATCGCCTGCGGAGCAACGGTAAACAATGGATGGTATGCCGGATATGTAACGAAAGATTACAATTTCGTTTCCAATACGGCAACAGGCGCAACAAAGACAGGTTTTAGTGAGACTCATGGGGTGAACGGCGGCGATCCTAAACTGACTGCATATTACAATGATTGCTCAGCGAATACTTGCAACTTCCATATCAGTGCTACCTCTGCTTTAATAGACAATGCTACCGTCGTTTCTGGATACACCACGGATATAGACGGAGCCGCTCGCCCACAAGGGGCTGCGTGGGATATTGGGGCGTACGAGTATGGCTCTGGAACTACTATTGCCGCAAGGCCTATGCCTCCAGTACTTTCGGTTTACTAAGGAGTTTATTTTAAACCGATTCAGCGTTAAAGCCTTGTTACTCTAATGACCGCAAAACCTTACGCCTGACTTGTGATGAACGCTGCAGCCTGAAGGGATGTAACCCCCCAGCCCTCGCTGGGGGGATATGTCCATCATAGAACCACTATAGACTACCGCTTGCCCCATTTTCACTTCTTGCAACATTCAAATGAAATAAACTTAACTAAAATGTTACAAGGGTGTCTGGCTGTTGATACTCCTCTGCTTTCAATGGACGGTACTGCACTTTTCATTGCCTCGATACGCTCTTCTCAGTGACGCATCTCTTTTTCAATCGGTTGTTTCGTTGTTGAAGCTCAATTTGCCATCTACCTAAAGACAAGCTGCTTTGCTTACCTACCTTCAGAATCAGAGCGTGATATCATGAAAATACTGGTCGCGATCGCGAACTACGGCACAAAGAACTCGAAGTATCTGGACAAGCTTTTGATCGAATATAAGTCCATGCCATATGACGTTAGCATCGTTGTACTATCCAATATACAGAAGAATCTGGGTGCTGATATTGAAGTTTTAGTAGGCCTCCCTATAAAAGATCCGTGGTCGTTGACTTTTGGGTATAAAAAGCTGTTCGCTGACCGGGTTGATGATTACGATTTGTTCATATATTCGGAAGACGATACACTTATAACTAAGCGGAATATCGATGCTTTTCTCGCGATGACAAGGATGCTCCCGGAGGAATATATTGCCGGATTCATTCGCTATGAGATTTCTGAAAAAGGAAGGACATACTACAATGACTTTCATAAACATTTCCATTGGGACCCAAATTCGGTTGTAAAGATCGGCGGGGATAGCTTCGCTTATTACACGAATGAACATTCAGCGTGTTTTATGCTGACCCACGGTCAACTGCAAAGGGTTATCAACTCGGGAGGTTTTCTTTTACCGCCGAGAAGAGGCCGTTATGCTATGCCCGAAACCGCTGCCACGGACCCCTACACGCAATGCGGGTTGAAAAAGCTCATTTGTATTTCCCGTTTAAAAGACTTTTGTGTCCATCATCTTCCTAATGTTTACATTGGGAAAATGGGGGTTGATGCCGAGGATGCAGAACGGGAGATTGATAGACTTCGAGCAATATACGGAACGAATACAGCTCGCGGGCCTCTGGTAGACACAAACACGCTGCTCGAACACGATACATGGGAAAAAAAGTATTATGAACCTTGCCGAAATGACATTTTTTCGCTGATCCCGAAAGACGTTAAAAAGGTGTTGTCAGTCGGATGTTCATGTGGCTCGACTGAATCCGAATTGGTCAAGCAGGGCATTGAAGTCGTTGGGATTCCTTTAGATTGTGTCATTCAGGTTAGTGCTGAGGCAAGAGGGGTCAAAGTGGCCCCTCCAAGTTTCGCGGCGGCCATGCATGCACTACAAGATGAGGACTTTGATTGCATACTGTTCCCTGATATTCTTCAACATTACGCTGAACCCACCTCTTTATTGAAAGAATTTATGAAACTGCTTGGGAGGTCTGGGTCCATTATTATCAGTGTTCCGAATTTCAACCACCCCTCGACTGTGCGTAAGAGGATTCTTGGGAAAATGCTGTTTTCAAAGGTTAACAGTAAGCGCTCCTTTGAGAAACATAAAATACATTTTACGACTCGACACGTCATTGAGTCATGGTTGGAAAGATGCGGGCTGAAGGTGGTGCGCAAGCATTGCCAGGTTGAACCTCACCGTGAACGTTTGAATCGATTCACCATGGGGTTGCTGAAAGGTATCCTGTCGAGAAACGTTGTCGTTCTGTGCAAACGGACCGCATCTAATACATAGGTTAGTACGAATGATGTTTGCTTGCGTTATTCTGAGAATAAGGGCCGGTTATGCTAATCTTGTTTCCAGCAAACCAGGTGGTGGTTGGAAATGATGGCGGTTGATGCAAAAGTGGGTGTTGTGATCCCTCTGTACAACAAGGGAACCTTGGTGCGCAGAGCATTGAACTCGGTTCTTAGTCAGACCTATCAGAACTTCGAGGTAATAGTCGTGGATGACGGTTCAACCGACGAAGGGCCGGATTTGGTCCGCGAATGTTCCGATCCGAGGGTTCGATTGATAGAACAGGCAAATGCAGGACCAGGGGCAGCCCGCAATCGTGGAATTCAGGATTCGCAGGCTCCTTATCTTACTTTCCTCGATGCCGATGACGAGTGGCTGCCTCGTTTTCTGGAAGAATGCATGGATGGCTTAAGAAGCCATCCGGACTGCGATGCTGTCATCGGTCCGACACTGTTCGGACCGGAGAGGAAAGACCACTGCCCGGTGTGGCAACAGAGGGGGATCACAGAGGGTGTCTGGTCCCTCGGGGCTGACCCCACCTGGGAACACCTGTGCCGCATGATGGATCTGTTCTCGACCGGACGCGTATTGTACCGTAGTCCGGCGGTCGTTCGATATGGAGGGTTCTACAGCAAGGACAAGTGCCGCTTCAGCGAAGATAAGTATTTATGGCTGCAGGTGGTATTGAACCACAGAGTTTTCATTTTCATGAAGTCACTCTTCTGGTATCACTCGGAGGACTCTCAACTCTATCCGCCAAGCATGTACGGCAGGCCGGGGTTCATACCACCTGTGCTGAGCGACCCGGATGGAATACTCCGAAACTGTCCGTCTCAGTTCATGCCCATTCTTCAGAAGTACCTCTGCCATGAGGCCATTGGTTCTTTGCATGAGAACGCCCATACGTCGCAAGCCTCCCAGGTTATTGAGATCATGGAAACGCTGCCTCTGAGACGGTCCTTTCCGTGGCGATACGCCAAGGCACGAGTCAGGACATTAATCTACCAGTCCTTCGGGGTGAAGTTGTGAGACGCCTTGTTCGATCCATGGTCCCACTAGCAATTCGTGAGAAATACCGCTATCTGCGCGCGTGTGTGCTCAGCCTGGGATTGCGCGGCGGCGGAAACCATGTCATGACTCTTGAAGAACGCAGGGCCAGTGCCTTCATCTCTGTGGTAGTCGCGATCCACGATGCCCCCGAGGTGACCGATCGGTGCCTGCGCAGCCTGGAGCGAAATGGCGGTGACGCCGAGGTCATCTTGATCGATGACGGATCAAGGCTTGACCGAACACGGGAGGTGATAGATCAGGCCATTGCCAGGAACGGCTGGGCCGTGTCCCGTCATGCAACTGCCCGCGGTCACAGCCGGTCATGTGAGCAGGGGGTGAAGATGGCTCACCGGGATTATATTTGCTTTTTAAATTCGGACACTGTCGTGACTCCGTTTAGTTGGGCGGGTATGGTCAAGGCTCTTCAAACAGATCCTCGTGTCGGCGTGGTGGGCCCCTCTACGAGCAACGCGAGCACACGCCAAAAGATCCGGCGTGCGGAACTTTGCCGCTTGTATTGGACAGATGCACAGATCGACGAGTTTGCTTTCCGGCACATCACCCGAAACCAGGCAGCCGCACCCGTGGACATGGAGTATGTGGGGGGATTTGCTTTTATGGTGACCCGAGCTGCCTGGAAAGAAAGTGGAGGGTTTGATCCGAATCTCTCCAACTTTGGCAACGAGGTCGAATTGTGCCGGCGATTGAATGGGCGAGGGTATCGGACATTATGGACGCGGTCAAGCTACATCCACCACTTCGGGGAGAGCAGCTTTCTACAGCATTTCACGTCCGAGGAACTGCACCATCAGCGCGTCATGGCCAGCCGCTACATCCGCTCCAAGCGGGATAAGCAGGAAGCATAAAGTAATGAATACTAAGAATAACATGGCATTTAAAGCATTTAGAAAAACTATCTTCTTTAGTGACGTTTTTTTAGCCAGGCTTTTACTGCGATTAGGCTACGAAAGTAATTCTCTAATAATTCTTTGTTTTCACACCACTTTTGTATCTGAAGAAGAAAAAAAAGATAGCTTGAAAGTAGCTCTGTCTCATGATGGAATAACGCTTGATAGACTCCGAAATGTCATCAGCTATTTCCTGGCTTCAGGATACACGTTCATCTCTCCTGAAAATATGTGTGATGGCCTAAGGAACAACAAAAAATATGCAATGCTCACTTTTGATGATGGGTATGCAAACAATAAAATAACGCTACCTCTGCTTAAACACTACAACGTCCCGGCAGTATTTTTTGTCTCAATTGGCAATGTTATAAATAACAAGTGCTTTTGGTGGGATGTCGTATACAGAGAGATGCTCATGCGGCATTCTTCCTTAGAAGATATCAGGATCGAGATTCAGAGACTTAAAAACTGTAAAACGGAAGAAATCGATGAATACATTTACACGAATTACGGCACGAATGCTTTCAAGCCTGTAAGTGAGTTGGACCGGCCGTTTAGTGTCAAAGAACTAAGGGAATTCTCTGCTGAACCATTAGTGTGTGTCGGGAATCATACTTTCGATCACTCAATCCTTACGAATTATAATGAAAGTGACATCAGAGTGAAGGTCTCACGTGCGCAGGATGCTCTCTACGACATTACCCGATGCAGTATACCGATTATTTCATATCCAAGCGGACGCTATTCAAGTCAAGTAATCGACATATGCAGGGAGATGAATTTTTTGCTGGGTGTCACCGTGAAACCAACGAAGACACGTCTTCCGATATCGACTGCAAGTGACAAATTACTTACGCTTGGCCGTTTTAGTGTGAGCGGTAATGATTCAGATGTACTACACAATTGTTTTCTTGCACGTTATGATTTTAATTGTTGGACACTTTCTGCCGTAAATTTTTATAACTACTCAGGAAGGTTTATCCGCAGATTACGCCGATTGCACCGATTAAAACAAACTGAGTTATTAATTGTCTCAAATAGACACAAAATGAAACTAATTCCCGCAGGTTCAATCGGGAATCATCCTGTGTTATGTCAATACTATTATGAGACAGTTAATATTTATTAAAATCTGCGTCATCTGCGAAATCTGCGGATAAAAAGGGTTTCCTCAGATTACTGAAGAGGTACAGGTTTTTTACCATACAAGTACAACGGGGCACTGAACGGAGCAGTGAAGATGAAGATAGCGTTGGCATCAGCGGAATATCCTCCTGAAACAGGCTTCGGCGGACTCGGGAGCTATGTCTATAAGCTGGCCCACAGCCTTACAGCCCTCGGTCATGACGTCACGGTGGTTTCCAGCACGCTGAAGGAAACGGAGGTAACGACCCGAAAAGACGGCCAGGTGACTGTTTATCGCGTTCCGAAACCGCGCTACTCTCTGAAGGGATTCGGGCGATCGATCAATAATGTAATCTATAGTTTCAGGCTGCACCGGGTCTTGAAAAAATTGGTTCGCGAACAGGGGATAGAGGTCATCCAGTTTCCGGAATATCTGGGTGAGGGACTGTTTCACAGCTTCCTGGGCCGGACCCCGTATGTTATCCGGTTTTCGACGCCCCGCTGGATGGTGGACGAATTGAATCAGGGACATTCCCTCACTGCCCGACCACGGGCCATGATCAATCACTTGTTTGACATCTGGACTGAAAATACGCCGCCGCGCCGGGGCCGGTCCTTCATCTTTCCAAGCAGAGACCTCATGGGCCTGATGGAACGCCGGATCGGACTGAAAGGTTCTAAACGGGTGATCTATCCGGGCGTGGATGTGGACCGGTTCAAACCCTGCAACGATCCGGATCTGCGCCGAAAATACGGAGTGGATGGTTCGCTCGTCGTGCTCTATGTCGGAAGGCTGGAATTCAGGAAGGGCGTCCATATCCTGGCTGAAGCGGCGTCCCGAATTGCTGATCGGTTCCCCGATGTGCAATTTGTCTTTGTCGGATCAGATACAAAATCAGCGCTGGCCGGTGGCTCGATGCGGACCTACACCGAGCAGATCTTTCGGAACAACGGGACCGGAAAGGCGTTAAAAATCATCGATTGGGTCGGACATCAGGAAATTGCCGCATTTACGGGCTGGGGGACATCCTCATTGTCCCGTCTCTCTACGAAAATCTCGCCAATGTCCTCCTGGAAGGCATGGCGGCCGGATTACCCATAATCACCACATCGAGCGGCGGATCGCCTGAGGTTGTCGTCCATGGGACCAATGGGCTCGTGGTGCCGCCGGGAGATTCTGAGGCACTGGCGGGAGCGATATCGGACCTCTTGACGAATGCTGAAAAAAGGGACCTATTTTCCCGAAATAACCGGGAAAAGGCCCTGAAAGATCTGAGTCTCAACCGGATGGCCCTTGAGTCTCTGGAAGTTTACACCCAACTGCTACAGGGTCAAACCGGATTGGGTTAAGAAGGAGCGAAATGCCTAAAGTTGTATTTCTGCCGGAAGGTAAAAGCGGTGAGGTGCCGGAGGGTATCAGCCTCCTTGAGGCTGCCGGGGTGTTGGGGGCGGAGTTGAACCAGGAGTGCGGCGGTGTTTCATCCTGCAGCATGTGTCGAGTCCGACTCGCCGAAGGTTCCGGCAAAACTTCCGTTCTCTCGGATATAGAGATTGATGAACGAGAAGTGCTCGAGCGTGAGCAATTGGATGGAAACTATCGGCTGGCCTGTCAGGCAAAAGGGAGGGGATGTCGTGGTCGTGGTCCCTCCTCCGGTCAAGCCGCTGGTTGACGAAGCTCTTTCTGTCTCGAAATAAATCACTTGAAAAAATTAACGCAGTAATAAAACGGAGGTTCTTACAATGGATTCCGTCTGGGTCAGAAGAATTGTCAAACTGCCGCAAGGGATAAAGACAATGGGTATGGGGCGCTACGCGAGCTACGCTGTCCGGCGGCTCGGCGAGGAACTGGCGCAGAATACCAACTTTACCCACGTCTTCGTCAAACCGAGCGTGGCGCATATCGAGCCGACCACACGATGCAACCTCAAATGCATACATTGCGACCATACTTATTGGGACCGGACATGCTCCGACCTGACCTACGAAGGCTTTCGGCAGATCATCGATCAGATGCCCGACTTGAACCGCGTGATCATGCACGGAATGGGGGAGCCGCTGCTGAACAAGGACATTTACCGGATGGTCGAGTATGCCTCGAAAGAGCGAAAACTCAAGACGATCATGAGCAGCAACGGCATGGCGCTGAACGAGGCGAACGCGCGGAAGTTGATCGCCAACGGCCTGCAGGTCCTGTCCCTTTCAGTGGACGGCGCGACCAAGGAGACCTATGAGAAGATCCGGATCCGCGGAAATTTCGACCGCCTGATCCGGAACATCAAGCGCCTCCTCGAACTTAAAAAAGAAATGAATTCCGAGACGCCCTGGACTTACATTTCTATGGTCTGCATGAAGGACAACATCCGTGAGTTTTTAAAGCTGATAGAATTGGCGAAGGAGTTGGGCGTGGCCGCGGTGCAGCCTCAATACATGCATTTTTGGGGGAAAGACCAGGAATCAGTGGTTAAAATTCATGGTATCAATATCAAGGATGATATTCACGCGAAACAAAATCTATTCGACAACATACCGGGAGATGAGATGGCGGAGATAAGGCGGATGGCGACCGAGAAGGCGGCAGAACTCGGAGTCCGGCTGATACGGCCGTTTTTCGAGTGGGAGACCGGAGACCGCACGGTCTGTCATGTGCCATGGGTCGACATTTATATTACGGCCGACGGATACGCCATTCCCTGTCCGATACAGGGGACCGACCCCCGTCTCGTGAATTTCGGCAACCTTTTCGAGAAGTCTTTCGGCGAGATCTGGAACGGGGAGCTCTACAAGGACTTCAGGCGTCGGCTTGCGTCCGAGGACCCGTCACAGATCTGCAGAGACTGTGTCTATCGCAAACGCAGGTGGACGGTTTAAATGCAGGGAAAGGATGAGGGCTGATGCAATCTCTCACCGCCATTAAGAACGTCCTGTTCAGTTTTGCGAATAATATAATAGGTCTGCTTGGCAGCGTGGTCCTGTCTGTCATTATTGCCCGCTACCTGGGACCGAAAAATCTTGGCGCCTATCACCTCGTGCTCTGGGCGGTCAGCATCGCCATGCTGTTCGTGAATCTCGGCATTGCGATGAGTCTCAAAAAGCACGTGGCGGAATTCCAGGGCCGGAACGATCGCCGGTCCATCGCGGGTCTGATCAACTTCCTGATACGGATACGTGTCACCGTCGCACTTGCGGTGACCTCGGTCCTGATCATTTTTTCCGGCGTCATCGCGGGTTATTTCAATCTGCCGGTTGCGCGGCAATATCTCATATGGGCGGCAATTCCGATCCTTCCATCGGCCCTTGGCGAGATATTCAGCGCGAGCCTGCAAGGGATCCAGAAGTATCATTACTCAACGGCGATCAGCCTCGTCGTGACACCGCTGTCGTTTATTCTGTCGCTGGCGGCCTTGCTCGCTGGATACGGCATTGTCGGGCTGATGATCGTGCCCGTGTTTATTACCATCATCGGCGTCGTGGTCAACTATTGGGCCGCCAGACGCGAAGGCCTGCTGGATTGGTCCGTCCGGCTGCCCCGCGATGTGCGGTCCGGAATCGCGCGGTTCAATCTTGGGATAATCGCACTGAACTTTCTGGATACCATCGTCTGGCAGCGTTCGGAGGTCTTCTTTCTTGCAAAGTTCCGGACAGTGCAGGAGGTGGGTTTTTATTCGCTGGCATTCGGTTTTACCGAGAAGACGGTCTCCTTTTTTGCCAGCGCGATAATCAATGTGCTGATTCCGATCCATTCAAAGGCCTTCGGCGCAAAGGATCACGGCGCCATGCAGAGGATTTATGAGAAGTCTATACAATACCTCGCGATGGTCTCCCTTCCCGTGGCGATCGGCGGCGCTGTGCTGGCCGATCGGATAGTTCTCAAAATGTACGGCACTGAATACCTGCCGATTGCTGTGGCCATGCCGATACTTTTCCTGTCGTCGGCGGCCGGCCGGATTGGGGGAGCCTTCGCCAGCGTCATGTACAGCGCGAATATGGTGCGTATAAAAATTTATACCGCCCTTATCTGGGGCACTATCAATATTGCCCTCGACCTGCTGCTGATTCCCCGCCACGGCGTGATGGGAGCGGTAATCGCCAACAGCGCAACGCAGTTAACGGGGGTGTTCACGGGACCGTTCATCATATACTATCTTTTCCGTTTTGTTTTTCCGATCGCTGTTTTTTTGCGGGTCCTGGCCGGCGCCCTGACCATGGGTGGCGCCGTCTGGCTGCTCAAGGATCTGCTCCCCGGCACGGTTGGACTGATCGCGCTTGTGGCGATCGGGGCGATGATCTATCTCATGGCGGTGGTCCTGTTCCGCGCGGTGTCGCTGGAAGATATCGAGGTATTGAAGCGGGGCGGCGATCGCCTGCCGGTATTCCTTCAGGGAAGATACCGGACTATGTTGAATCTGGTGTCCCGCGTGGCGGCCTGATGAAAGATCCGGCGCGTCTGGCGGCTCAATTTGAAGGCGGTCAGGTCGGTCATAACCTCTCATCACCAGTGGCACTACAAAGGGGGCAGCTCAATGACGAATATTGACATCAGCATCGTTGTTTGTACCTATAACAGGGCGTCAAGCCTGTCGGCAGTCCTTGAATCACTCGCCGCGCTCAAGACGGCGGATGGCCTGTCCCGTGAGATCGTGGTTGTGGATAATAATTCGAGCGATAACACGCCGGACGTGATCGAGTCGGTGAGGGCAGCGTATCCAGCCGTGATCCGGCATGTGTTCGAGGCCCGGCAGGGGCTGTCCAACGCCCGCAACAGGGGAATAGAAGAGGCCGGGGGAAGATTTATTGCTTTTATCGATGACGATATTGTCGTGGACCAAAACTGGCTGAGGGAATTTTCCCGAGCATTGGTCACGTATCCGCACGCCGGGTTTGGAGGCCGGGTCGTGCCGACATGGGATTTTACCCCGCCGGCGTGGTTCATCGGCAGCGGGCCGTTCAGCATGCTGAAGGGAGGCGTGGTGCCCGGACAAGACCTTGGAGACGAGCCGCGCGAATACAGCCTGGACACAAGGAGAACCCCGTTGGGGGGGAACGTGGCGTATCGTCGGGAAGTGTTCGAACGTCACGGGCTGTTACGGACCGATCTTGGAATGACCGGGAAGCGCATTTTCTACGGGGAGGACGCGGAGTTTGGCGAACGGCTGCTCCGGGCAGGGGAGAAACTGCTCTATCTTCCCCGGGCAGTCATCTATCACCCGGTCGACAAAGCGAGGATGACAAAAAGCTACTTTACGACCTCGTACTTCAATATCGGCCGGTCGATCGGCCGGCGCGTTCACTATTCCGAGGAAGCGGCCCGATGGTTCGGAGTGCCGCGTTATCTCATCAGAAAATTCGTCGGGCAGCTCATACGGTGTGTGGTAAGGCTGGGCTGCGGTCAATTTCCGAAAGCCTTCTACCATAAGCTGGAGAGCTACTGGTATCTTGGCCAGATTGTCGAGACGTTCCGTTTCCCTTTGTTTCAGCGCAGCGCTGGTAATCGTTTAGCGACCACGGGATTCCCACAGGGAAGAAAACAGTAAATTATCTCTGCGAAGACGGGTCTAGATATTATGGATAAACAGCTTTATACATCCGGTGAATATGTTACTCACTTTCGGCCAGACTCAGAAAAGAATTCATTCCGGGAGATCTATTCTGAGAAACGGGACTACCTGCTTCACCGGATTCCGGGAGAAAACCTTCGTATTCTCGATCTCGGCGGCGGAATGGGCAGGCTTGCTATTCCCCTCTCAAGCAAGCACCGGGTGATCCTTGCCGATCTTTCAATGGGAATGCTTCAGCTGGCTGGTGAAAACGGAACCGGATTTGAGAGGGTAAACTGCGATGCTGAGGAACTATGTTTTAAGAACGAAAGCTTTGACTGTGTACTGATTATCGACCTGCTTCCTCACGTTTCCAATGCAATGAAGATGCTGGCTGAGATACGCCGCGTGCTGAAACCCGGCGGGATGCTGTTTATAGATAGTACGAACAGCAATCCGCTCTGGGTCTTAAATTACCCCCACTATGTAAACCCGTTACGGAGGCCGGTGCGATGGCTCCGCACCTTTTTGGGAAAAGGGATCCTGCCTGAATGGCAGGGAAAGATACATCATCTATCCAGGAGGCGATTTGAGCGTCTGTTGGATCAATCTGGTTTTTCTGTCTTGGAGCGGGCTTCTTTTGGCCCATTTTGGTGTCCTAAATGGTTTCTAGCGGTCTGTACGATGCGATAATGTCGTAGAGAGGATCAGCAGAGATGATGGACAGGATGGACAGGATGGATAGAATGGACACTTACGGAACCCGGATAAGATATTTAGTGTACCTCGCGTTGGCGTTAACGATATCGTATCTGTTGCCGACGAACTGCTGGACGGTTACTGAACCGGCTCAGGAGCACTCGCTCGTTAAGAGTGATCGTGTGGATGGCGAGATCCTGGTGCGATTAAAAGCCGGAGTCGGTCAGGCAGAGGCCAGGGCCATATTAGCACGATACGGCATGACTATTTCCAAGAGTTATACCTGGATGAAAAACCTCTTCCATGTTCGTCTGCGTCCCGGCCTTACCGTCGAGGCTGCGCTCGAAGTGCTGAAAGAGGAGCCTTCTATAGCGTATGCCGAACCGAACTACATTGTCAATTTTTGTTCGGCCTGTCCGACTCCCTGCATTCCAAATGACCCTGAATATATCAATCAGTGGGGACTTGCCAATATCCAGGCCGAGGGGGCCTGGGCTGCTACTCATGGTTCTCCTGATGTGGTCGTTGCAGTGTTGGATACCGGTATCGATTACCACCATCCTGACCTGACTGAAAATAAATGGGTCAACCCTACAGAGATCCCGGGTAATGGCAAGGATGATGATGGAGATGGGTATATCGATGACGTCTATGGATTTAATGCTGTTACGGACACGTGCTCAGATACTACCTGCCTGCATCCGGCTGGGGACCCCCTCGATGATGATACATCAACTCAGGGTCATGGTACGCGTCTGGCCGGAATCATCGGTGCTGTCGGGAATAACAGTCTGGGGATCGCTGGGGTGGGCTGGCATACGAAATTGATGCCTATCAAGATCCGCCATGAACCGGACCGGCAGGGCTCTTTGGATCTCGTGCTCTCAGGAATGGACTATCTCATAACCAAACGGAACCAGGGGGTGAACATCCCCCTTGCCCATTTAAGCATTTTGATATCAAACTACAGTCTGTCCCTGCAGAACGGGATCGATGCGGCACGGGACGCCGGTATTCTCCTGATCTGGTCTGCCGGGAACAACAGCAAGAATGTCGATACGGATCCTACAAACTTTTTATCCCATGTGTATGACAACGTCCTGTTTGTCGGTGCGATCGATAATTCCAATGCATTGGCCGGTTTTTCCAACTATGGGCAGGTCGGGATCCAACTTGCGGCTCCCGGCGTGGGCATCGTAAGCACGGTGCGCAGCGTCTATACGCCGCAGTACCAGGCAGATGACGGGACCTCGTACGCCACGCCGTTTGTGACCGGAGTTGCGGCGCTTCTGTCGGCTTATGATCCGACCATTTCATACACCGGATTGAAGGCGCATATTATCAGCGCAACCACGCGGGAGGATGGACTGGTGGGAAAGGTCGTCTCCGGTGGGCGACTCAACGCCGCGGATGTCTTCAGCGCGCCGATCACTGATCTGAGACCGCCAGCCTACCAACTGGCACGCATCGAGGTAAACCATAAATATTATACAGATCGTTCGTTTACCATTACCAGCATCCCTCAAGGATTCGACAGACTCTGGTGGGTGAGGACGAAGAATGCTGACAAGGTCAGCACGGATACGAACCATATCAATATCGGCCTGGGCCGGGATGCCATCGTCTATGTAGCCTATGACCCGAGAGCGATTTCGGCTCCTGACTGGCTGAGTTCCGGCCAGGGCTGGACGGACACGGGTCTTAGTATCGGCGTCTCGGACAAGGGAGTAGCCTCGCTTCGGATTTATTCCAAGCCGTTCAGTCCCGGCATGGTGGTTTTGGGAGGCAATCAGGCGGCCGGTTATGTGGGACCGACCTCTGGTGATAGTTCAAACTATGTCGTCCTCATCAGGCTCTCCGGTGATCTGCCGCCTTCGACCCCGGGAAACTTGTCGGCCACGGCAGTATCTTCATCTGCGATCGATCTTTCCTGGACGGCCTCGACCGATGATGTGGGTGTTGCGGGGTATACTGTTTACCGGGGAGGGGTCCCGGTTGCAACCACTTCAGCCACCGGCTATAGGGATACCGGTCTCACTGCTTCTACGATGTATACGTATGCAGTACGCGCCTTTGATGCGGAAGACAATGTGTCTCCTCTGTCAGACCCGGACTCTGCGGTGACCCTCTCCCTGGACACCACACCGCCTTCTAAACCGACCAACGTTCAGGCTGCGGTCGTATCTTCCTCACAGATCGATCTCTCCTGGACAGCTTCAACTGACAATGTGGCGGTGGAAGGATATAAAATATACCGCAATGGAATCCTTGCCGCAATGAGGGTCGGTAATAGTTATTCGGACTCCGGTCTTGCCGCCTCAACAACCTATACCTACACCATCTCTTCCTATGATGCGGCCGGCAACGGATCTCCCGTATCAAGCCCGGTCTCGGCAACTACATCTTCACCACCCCCGACTAGCACCTTGCCCGCTGTCAAGTCGGGCAGCGTCACCCTGCTCTCGGGGAGTCAGTCGGCGACCGTGACCATTGCCCCGGTGGACATAACGAAGGCATTTCTTGTCTTTGGCATGAGCTTCAATGATGCCAATCCCGGTTTTTCCCAGGTTACGGGCCAGATCACGAACGCCACCACATTGACCTTCCGGCGCTCCAGCGGGACGTCCGCACCGGCGGTCACCGTGAAGTGGTATGTGGCGGAATTTTTAAGTGGTGTGTCGGTGCAGCGCGGCAGTACGGCGATGGACGCCGCTACAAAGAATATCCCGCTGACAGCTGTCGATACTGCGCGGAGCTTTCCGATCATTACGTACCGCAATTCCGGGTCGAGTTATACGAACGATGATTTTGTGAAGGCAAAGATCACCAGCAGTACGAACCTTGAGCTGTCGATCGATCTTCCTGTCGCAGCAGGTATTGTCGAGTGGCAGGTGATCGAATTCGCGGATTCGCAGGTTCAGTCGGGCAGCGTATCCTTTGGAGCAACAGACAGCGTAAAGACGGCGACGATGAGCGCTGTGGATACCGGCAAATCCTGGCTGATCTATACCTATAAGACCGCGACGGGAACGACCGCCAATATCGGGCAGAAATTGGTGCAGGGTTTGATCTCGAACGGGACGACCGTGACCTTTGACAGAGCGAATACAGGCCAGGCGATGGACCTGACCTGGTATCTGGTCGAGTTCACGGACGGGACCACGGTTCAGCAAGGGTCTCAGAGCTTTGGAACGACAGAGACCCAAAAAAACGTTGCGATCTCGGTTGTTGACCCTGCCCGGTCACTTGCAGCGGGTGGTTATTGTATGCGCGGAGGCAGATCGTCATATGCCGGGGATGACAATCCGGGGGTAGGTTGGATGACCCTGGATCTGACCAGCGGCTCAAACCTGCAGATCAAACGGAACGCAACCGGGAATGCTGTCGCCGGCATGGGGTGGTTTGTGGTGAACTTTTCACCGATGTCTGAGGATACCAATCCACCGGTCATCTCGGGTGTTGCTTCAGGCAGCATCACCTCGACAGGGGCGGCGATTACCTGGACGACGGATGAGGCCTCGGATTCTCAGGTCGAATATGGAACGACGGCCGCCTATGGAAACAGCAGCACACTCAACCCGACGCTTTTAACCGGCCACAACATCAATCTTTCCAACCTCTCTGCATCGACCCTGTATCACTATCGGGTAATGAGCCGGGATGCGGCGGGCAACCTGTCGACCAGTGCGGATTTTACCTTCATGACAGGTACCTCCCAGATCTTGCCCGCTGTCAAGTCGGGCAGCGTCACCCTGCTCTCGGGGAGTCAGTCGGCGACCGTGACCATTGCCCCGGTGGACATAACGAAGGCATTTCTTGTCTTTGGCATGAGCTTCAATGATGCCAATCCCGGTTTTTCCCAGGTTACGGGCCAGATCACGAACGCCACCACATTGACCTTCCGGCGCTCCAGCGGGACGTCCGCACCGGCGGTCACCGTGAAGTGGTATGTGGCGGAATTTTTAAGTGGTGTGTCGGTGCAGCGCGGCAGTACGGCGATGGACGCCGCTACAAAGAATATCCCGCTGACAGCTGTCGATACTGCGCGGAGCTTTCCGATCATTACGTACCGCAATTCCGGGTCGAGTTATACGAACGATGATTTTGTGAAGGCAAAGATCACCAGCAGTACGAACCTTGAGCTGTCGATCGATCTTCCTGTCGCAGCAGGTATTGTCGAGTGGCAGGTGATCGAATTCGCGGATTCGCAGGTTCAGTCGGGCAGCGTATCCTTTGGAGCAACAGACAGCGTAAAGACGGCGACGATGAGCGCTGTGGATACCGGCAAATCCTGGCTGATCTATACCTATAAGACCGCGACGGGAACGACCGCCAATATCGGGCAGAAATTGGTGCAGGGTTTGATCTCGAACGGGACGACCGTGACCTTTGACAGAGCGAATACAGGCCAGGCGATGGACCTGACCTGGTATCTGGTCGAGTTCACGGACGGGACCACGGTTCAGCAAGGGTCTCAGAGCTTTGGAACGACAGAGACCCAAAAAAACGTTGCGATCTCGGTTGTTGACCCTGCCCGGTCACTTGCAGCGGGTGGTTATTGTATGCGCGGAGGCAGATCGTCATATGCCGGGGATGACAATCCGGGGGTAGGTTGGATGACCCTGGATCTGACCAGCGGCTCAAACCTGCAGATCAAACGGAACGCAACCGGGAATGCTGTCGCCGGCATGGGGTGGTTTGTGGTGAACTTTCAGTGAGCTTTCATAAATTTGACTGAGGTAACGTCACCGTGCGGCACCTCAGGAACACTCCTCCCCGTGCACAGGTTTTTACAAATCCTTTTTATAAATTTTTTGTTGCTTCGAGTCTGAGCGGCGTATTTGGTTCCCGCTTGTCCGGGTCAGGATCAGAGCTATGGATATTTCTGTAATTTTTGCAACATACAAGCGCCCTAAGCTGCTTGAGGAAACCCTCAGCAGCTTCCTCTCATTGAAGCTGGAAGGTCTTACCTGGGAGATAGTACTTGTAGACAACGCGGGAGACGCAGAGACTGAAATTATAGCCAAAAAGTACAGGGACATGCTCCCAATCCACTTCTTAACGGTCACCATGCGTGGAAAAAACAATGCTCTCAACAGGGCTGTTTCAGAAGCGCGAGGAAAGCTTTTTGTATTTACGGATGACGATGTCGTCGTTGAACCGGACTGGCTCATCGAAATGTGGAAAGGAGCAAATCGTTGGAGCCAAAACCACGTTTTTGGCGGGAAAATTTTACCGAAATATCCAGAGGGTCAAGTGCCGCCCTTTGAACATCCATTTCTTACAGGTGCGTATGCAATAGCGGATTTCGATATCCCAGAGGGGATCTATGCGGCCCATCGGGTATGGGGGCCGAACATGGCGATCAGAGGGGCACTCTTTAAAGAAGGATGGAAATTCAACGCTGATATCGGGCCCGATGGAAGCGCGGCCTATGTACCGGGAAGTGAGACAGATTTAACCAATAGACTTGAAAAAGCCGGTAACCCTGCTGTATATCTTCCAAAATCGTTAGTGCATCATCAGATACGAAAAGAACAACTCGACATGGATTGGCTTTATGGCAGAGCGTTCCGGTTCGGACAGCAAAATTCCCATAAAGAAGACAAATCGAATATTTCAATGTGGTTCGGAATTCCACGGCACCTGATAGGAAAGATCATAAAAGCTTATGTTCGCATCGCCCTTTCGTTTTTTAGTAAGGATAAAAAGATAAATTTCGAGCGCTGGCTCTTCTTGTGGGATACCCGGGGCAGGATTCATTGGTACCGGAAAGTTTATTCAAAATAAGATCTTGATGTCTCGCACGAGCATTCATTGCATAGTACTTGGGAAAATATGAAAGTATCGCCTCGGGTAGCAGGTTCCCCGCCGATATGACGCGGGTATCTCTCGTCAGGGGAAAGAACAGGCGGGATATTGTCAGCAAGTCTCTTGATCTCATCGCTGACGATATCAAACAGCACCTCTCTTCAAAGCAGCCAATAATCAAACCGAACTTCGTCTCTCCGACGATCCAGCTTGCCTCAAGCCATGTCGATCAAATACGGGGAATCCTGGATGTTATCACGGGCATCTATCAAGGCACCATCCTCGTCGCCGAAGCCTCCTGCTATGACACGAGGGAGGCCTACCGCAACTTCGGTTATCTCGATTTGGCCCGTGAATATCCCGTCGAACTTCTGGATCTGAATGAAGGTCCTTTCGAGAACATCACCATTTCCGGCGGCAACAGGACGCTGACTCTCCGGGCATCCCGTCTCTTGCTCGACAGATCAAAATACCTCATATCAGCCTCAAGAATGAAGACCCACGATACCGTCATGGTGAGCCTCGGTATCAAGAACCTGGCAATGGGCGGTATCTTCAGCGGCGACAAGAAATCAGTCCATCAGGGGATCAGTGCGACCAACCGGTACATCGCGGGAATCGCAGAACAGGTCTGGCCTGACCTGTCGGTCATAGACGGTTATGAAGGCATGGAAGGGGACGGCCCCTGCCGCGGCGAAGCGGTCCCTCTCGGCATCGCTATCGCAGGCACCGATGCCCTCGCCGCAGATCGGGTTGGGTGCGAGATCATGGGGGTAGATCTGCACGAAGTGGGATATCTTCACTACTGCGCGGAGATGGGCCTGGGTGAGGCGGACCTGAAAAAGATCGAAGTTTTGGGTGAACGGATAAACGACTGCATCAGGCCTTTCAGGCTCCATCGCAATGTAAGGGAACAGTACGCGTGGAAATAAGGTAACAACTCAGGTCAAAACCATTAGCCGCGAAAGATCGCATAGAACGCAGAGAGCTTTTAAAGCTGAAACCCAAGAACTGACGCTTTTCTTTGAGATCTCTGCGCTCTTTTGCGGCCAACCTGAGCAGTTATAAAATAAGATGCTATAAAAAGATGGGGTAAAAAGCACCACCCCCAGCCCCTCCTTGCCAAGGAGGGGAGTTGTTTAGTCTTTCTTTCCACTTGCTAAGGGGAGGTTAGGTGGGGTGCATTCAGGAGGAGTCATTATGGGCAAAAGTACTGCAATTCGCTGGAAGGGGATCATCCTGGCCGGCGGCGCCGGGACGAGATTATACCCCATCACCCTGGCGGTGAACAAGCAGCTGCTCAGTGTGTACGACAAGCCGATGATCTATTACCCGCTTTCGGTGCTCATGCTGGCAGGCATCCGCGACATACTGATAATCTCTACTCCGGAAGACCTCCCGAAGTTCGAGCTGCTCTTTGGCGACGGTTCCTCGATCGGCCTGCGCTTGTCCTATGCCGCGCAGCCCCGGCCAGAAGGTCTGGCGCAGGCTTTTACCATCGGCCGTGACTTCATCGGCGAGGACCACTGCTGCCTGATCCTGGGAGATAATATCTTTTACGGCAGCGGGCTGCCGGACATGCTGAAGCGCGCGGTGCAGGTCGAAAAAGGCGGCCTCATCTTCGGATGCCGGGTGAAAGACCCTGAGCGATACGGTGTCGTGGAATTCAGCGACGACGGCCGTGTTTTGAGCATCGAGGAAAAACCGTTAAGACCGAAGTCGAACTATGCCGTGGCAGGGCTCTATTTCTTTGACAATCGGGCTATCGAAATCGCATCAAACCTGACGCCCTCGGCAAGGGGCGAGCTGGAAATAACCGACGTGATCAATACCTACCTGGCAGAGAAGGAGCTGCGGGTCGAGTTGATGGGCCGGGGGTTCGCCTGGCTCGACACGGGGACCCATGAATCGCTGCTCGAAGCGAGTACCTTCATCGAAACCATTGAGAAACGCCAGGGGTTGAAGGTTGCGTGCATCGAGGAAGTGGCCTATAGGATGGGGTTCATCTCTGCGGACCAGGTCACCGGCCTTGCGGAGCCGATGAAGAAGAACGGCTACGGGCGGTATCTGCTTCAGCTCATCGGAGAACGGGACGGACAAGAGCGGTTATCGGCATGATCGGACGCCATAAGCGTTACAACGGTACCTTGGCAGGGTGATCGGGTCATACGCGGGTACAAACGAGGGGGAAATATGAAAATTTCAATCATCGGAACCGGATATGTCGGTCTGGTAACCGGCACGTGCCTAGCCGAGAGCGGCAATGATGTCATCTGTATGGACATCGATCCCGCGAAAATAGAAATGCTCGCCGCGGGGATCATACCGATCCATGAACCGGGACTCGAAGAACTTATCAAACGGTCCGTAACATCTAAGAGGCTCACGTTCACCACGGACATGGCGCAGGCAGTGAAACGCTCGAACATAATCTTCATTGCCGTCGGCACTCCTCCCGGAGAGAACGGCGCCGCTGATCTCAACTACGTGCTCAAAGCTGCAGGGGAGATCGGCAAATATATGAATGGATACAAGGTCATCGTCAACAAAAGCACTGTGCCCGTAGGTACAGGCGACAAGGTGAAGGCCCTGGTCGCCGGCAAGACTAAACACCGGTTTGATGTGGTTTCAAATCCTGAGTTTTTGAAGGAAGGCGCAGCCATCGAGGATTTCATGAAGCCCGACCGTATTGTGATCGGCGCGGAAAGCCCGAGAGCAATTAAAGTCATGCGGGAGCTCTATGCCTCACTGATCCGGAAAGGAGACCGTATCCTTGTCATGGATATCAAAAGTGCGGAAATGACAAAATACGCGTCCAACGCCATGCTGGCAACCAAGATATCCTTCATCAATGAAATGGCAAATGTCTGTGCGAGTCTCGGAGCAGACATCGACAGCGTGCGTCGGGGAATGGGATATGACAAGCGAATTGGTTTTGAGTTCCTCTTCCCCGGAGTCGGTTATGGAGGGTCCTGTTTCCCCAAGGATGTAAAGGCATTGGTTCAGACCGCGAAAGAGCAGGGGATGGACACGAAAATGCTCAAGGCTGTTGAAGCGGTCAATGAACGGCAAAAGGCGGTTTTGTCCGACATGATCATCGATCATTTCAAGCAGAATAAAATGGGGGGAAGCAACGGGAATGGAAAAGCGCTTGCAGGAAAGACGATCGCTGTTTGGGGCCTTTCGTTTAAGCCGCGAACAGACGACATGCGCCAGGCGCCGTCCATCGTGATCATCAACAGTCTTCTACGTGCAGGCGCTGTTGTCAGGGCTCACGACCCTGTGGCCATGGATGAAGCCCGCAAGATATTCAAAAACAAGATTATGTTTACCACAGACGGCTATGAAGCACTCCGGGGGGCCGATGGCCTCGCTGTCGTAACCGAATGGAGTGAATTCCGGTCGCCCGATTTCCGCAACATGAAAAATCTCATGAAGGGACCGGTCATTTTCGACGGCAGAAATCTCTACCGCAAGGGAGATCTGGAAAAGATGGGTTTCGTGTATTACGGGATCGGAAGAAAATAGAAAAGGCATGCGCTCTTTTGTTCAGATATGAAAATCAGCAGGCAGAGAAAGGAGATCGGCCATGAAACTATTGGATAGAATTCAAGATCGCAGCGCAACGGTAGGTGTTATCGGGCTTGGGTATGTCGGGCTTCCTCTGATCATTCAATTCGTGAAGGCGGGCTTCACCTCCTACGGATTCGATGTCGATCCGGAGAAGATCAAGCACCTGGAAGCGGGAAAATCCTATATAAAACATATACCTGCCGAGGAGATGAAGCTGCTCAGGTCCAATGGCGGTTTTCATCCGACTGCGGATTTCTCGCTCTTGAAGAAGGTCGATTGCATCATCATCTGCGTGCCGACGCCGCTCAACCATTACCGTGAACCGGACCTGTCGTATGTTCTCAATACGACGAGAACGATCGCGAAGTATCTCCGAAAAGACCAGCTCGTAGTGCTCGAGTCCACGACCTACCCGGGGACGACCGATGGCGATATGAGAACGATCCTTGAGGCAACGGGCAAAAAAGCCGGCAAAGATTTTTATCTCGCTTTCTCTCCGGAACGGGAGGATCCCAATAATAAAGACTATTCTACGAGCACGATACCGAAGATCGTGGGCGGCTATACGAAGGAGTGCCTGAACGTTGCCAACGCCCTGTACAGCATGGTGGTGCAAAAGACCGTTCCGGTATCCTCGACGAGGGTCGCTGAGTCGGCAAAGCTCCTTGAGAATATTTACCGGGCGGTGAACATTGCAATGGTCAACGAGCTCAAGCTGCTTTTCGACCGGATGGATATCGATATCTATGAAGTGATCGAAGCAGCCAAGACCAAACCTTTTGGATTCCAGGCGTTCTATCCCGGACCGGGCCTGGGGGGGCATTGCATCCCCATCGATCCGTTCTATCTCACCTGGAAGGCGCGGGAATTCGGCTTCCACACGAAGTTCATTGAATTGGCAGGTGAGATCAACACCTATATGCCTTATTATGTGGTGGAGAAGGTTGTCGACGCCCTCAACAAGCAGGAAAAGATGACTACTCATTCGAAAGTGCTTGTCCTGGGATTGGCCTACAAGAAGGATATCGATGACACCCGGGAATCGCCCTCCCTGAAATTGGTGGAACTCCTGATGCAAAAAGGGGCGGAGGTCGACTACAACGATCCCTATATTCCCCATACCAAGAAGATGCGCATGTACGATTTCAAGAAGAGCTCGGTGCCTCTTTCCAAGGATATGCTCAAACAATACGATTGCGTGGTGATCGCAACCGACCACTCGTGCTATGACTACGAGCTTATTGTGAAGAATTCCTCGCTCGTGGTTGATACCCGCAACGTCGTCAACGGCTTCCACAAGCTGGGGACCGTGGTAAAGGCATGACCGCTCAAAAGAGTGCAGCTGTTAGAACGTGCCCCGATGGTGAAGGCCAAATGAAAGACCGATCCTGATGTCCTCTCCCCAGAGGGGAGAGGGTAGGGTGAGGGGGCTACAGGTGTAGGTGTAACGATCGTATCAGCTGATGGGCTTGCTCACGACGGGAGCGAAATCGCTTTCGATCCCCAGCGAATCGTAGGCTGTCACGGTAAAATAGTAGGTCTGTCCCCCGTTAAGGCCGGCCAACTGATAGGAACTCACATTACCGACGACAATAGAGGTGTATACGCCGGGCGTGGTACCATAATACACTTTATATCCCGCCAGTGTGGTGAGCGGCGTTCCGTCAACATTGGTTGTCGGCGCAGACCATGTAAGGGTTGCCGTTCCCGTACCCGTTCCCGTATCCGTTCCCGTGTCCCGATCCGTTCGGTACCGTTGCAGTCTCCGTTCCCGGTGAAACGCCCGGTGTCTGTAGGTCCGCGGTTGAGGCGTCGCCGCCGCATCCGAAGAGTGTAAGGATGATGACAACGAGCGCGGCAAGAAAAAGCAGGCCGTGGCGCGAAATGTGTCCTTTGTGGAGATCGGTTCCTTTCTGAACCGGTGCGGCAGTAATGAGTGTTGACATTGTTATTTACCCTCCTTGATCCACAGCGCGGTGACCGGTGCAGTCCGGTCCGGCACAGCGGATTATTAAAAAAAGTTGCCGTTAAAAAGTTGTACAATAGTACGATTAAAACGATAAGACCTCTGTGATTGCGATCACAGGATAAATAAAACTTAAGTTGTTGAGTATAAAGGATTAATTTGAACGATCTGGATTATTGTAATAATAAAGTTGTATGCAGTGTTATGGAGAGATGCTTTGCAGGGACCCGGGAAAGAAGGAAAAAAGAGGGGCGAGTCGTATTCTCAGGCGGGAAAATGATGCGGAAGGAACTGTCGCCATTACTGCGAAAAAAAGGGTGAACGATGCAGAACTCAAAAAATAAGAAGACCGGTGCAGGCCGCGCTAAGAAAAAGGCTCGTCCAGAAGCTCATGCCGTTGATCGAGCTCCCGCTCAAGCCAGGCACGAGGGAAACGGCATTCTAAAAGATATTGCGCTCTTTTCGTCGCTTGCTGATAAGGAGTTGCATCAGATCATGACCCATATTATCCTGCGGGAGTTCAAGAAGAACCAGACTATCCTTCATGAAGAAGAAACAAGCGAATTCATGTACATCATCATCAATGGCAAGGTAAAGGTTACCCGTGTCGGCAAGGATGGAAAAGAAGCGATTCTTTCCATGCACGGGTCGGGAGAGTTCTTCGGAGAGGTTGCCCTGATCGACGGAAGAACTGCTCCGGCCGCTGTTCTGGCGGTGGAGAACTCGAACGTGGCCACCATCTCAAAGGATCATTTTTATTCTCTGCTGTTTACCCAGCGAAAGGTGCTGGAGAACCTTCTCAAAATACTTTGCTCGCGGCTTCGGGAGGCATGGCAAAAGATAGAGATGCTGACATTCAACGATGCCGCGCAGCGGCTAAAGATGCTGTTGAACATCCTGGCGGAAGCACACGGAGAAAAGACCCCTGAAGGTACGGTGCTGCATGTGAGGCTGATCCATCAGGATATGGCTGATATGGCGGGCTTGACCCGCGAGACCGTAACGCGGGTGCTCGATAAATGGAAGAAAAACGGAGAGATCGAGGTCCTCCGCAGCAAGTACATCCGCCTGAACGACGAGTTCTATTCGATCGAGCTGTAATGATGCCGTCTTCAGTTCTTTCCGTGTTCAATTTTTTTGGTTCATTCGTATGAAGTTGAAAAGTTCATAAAACCGAAATCAAAGATCAAGAACTTCTTGGGAGGAGAAAGGGGGAAGTTGGGAAAAAAGGGGTAACTGCCTTATTAATAAGAGCTAATCCCCATTTCACCATCCTTCTCCATTTCTCCTAAAAGTTCTTCTTCGGGGTTCTGAAGCTAAATCCGTTTTTCAACTAGTATACGAAAGGGCAATTTTTTGATAGTAAACACGGGCGGGATGACGGCAGGCGGGGAGAGAGAGGGGATGACGCTCCGCTCTGAGGGCCGGCAGCGGCACAGACATATTACGAGGACAACGCTCGGCTGTATTTCAATTTATTGAGCGGTTTCAGGTTTTTGAGGATCTTGTCGGTCAACTCCGGCAGAAGCGTTTGTTTGACCTGACGTGACGTCTCTGACGAGAACATCGTATTCAACGACGCAAGGAATTGCTGTATCTCCGCTTCCTGCACCGTATCTGAATGCAAGAGCTCAATAAAATGCGATATCTTTTCGCTTATTAACGAGGCGATATCATAATCCTTGCTCGTGAACGGCTCAGAGGACTTTTTGTTGTTCAGGTTGAGAACGCCGATAACGCGGCCGTCCCGTTTTAACGGAATCGACATCAGGGACTTTGTGGTATATTGCGATATGCTTTTTTGAGAAAAACGCGGATCGTTCTCGATATTTTCAATAAATAACGGTTTCCCCTCCAGCGCCACCCACCCTGCTATTTTATCCCCCAACTTGATCTTGGTCCTTTTGACGATGTCATCATCGAGGCCGACCGCGCTTTTAACCGTCAGCTCGCTGGTGAGATCGTCGCTGAGCATGACGGAGCAAATGTCGAGGTCCAGCAGCTCGGAGATAAACTCGACAAAGGAATCCATGCCGCGGTTCACATACGTATCAAAGGCCTCCTTGCTGTTCTTTTCGATGCTCAGCATGATGTGACTGCTGGTGTCGGTGTTTTTTGCGGAGAGCGTCCACCGGTGCGTTTCGGCGATATTCTTGGCAAGATAGAGCTTGAGCTGATCTTCGGGATGCTCGAACTGAAAGATGTATCGCGTGTCGTACAGGATCGGTATGATGCTCTCCGGCAATGCGCGCGAAACCGTAATGCTTACCTGCAGCTGTTCGTCCTCCGTTGCTCTGATCCGCATGGAGTCCCCGCGTTCAAGGTAATGAGCGAGCCCGTCTATTAGGTTCGTAAAGAGCTGCAATGCCTTTATCCGGTCGCCTGCAAATTCCAGCAGGCTGTCCGGCGTCTCGATGAAAAGGCGAACTCCTATGCGGGCCAGGGCGGTCTGCAGCGACTTTGATTCCTGAAGGTCCCTGAAAAAATCCTTCATGTTGATAATGGTCTTTTTAAAGATCCTCGACTCATCTTCGTGTTTGAGAAAGCCCAGGAGGTTTTCAACGATGTAAACGAGGTTGTCTATCTCGCTCGATATGATGCCCTGAAATTCCTTGCGGTCGTTTGATTCAAGGTGAGGGTCCGTTTGCTGAAGGACATAGATGGCGCCTTTCACCGAGTTCAGCGGTGTCCGCAGCTCATGGGAGATCCTGGTCAGGAACTCTGTTTTCAGGATGTCCGTTTCGATCAGTTTTTTGTTGATGTCCTCCAGCTCGTCGGCTTTTGATTTCAGCCGGGTAAGGAGGAGTGCATTTTCGAGGGCGATCGCCGCATGATTCGCGAGGGTCTTGACCAGCTCGAATTCGTCACTGTTGAATGTGCTATTGTCTTTTTTGTCGTTGATATTGAGGATGCCGAGCAGCTTGTTCTTGCTCACGATGGGGCAGGAAATGAAGGACGTGGTCCGATAGTGGTCCCGCCGCAGGTCCTTAAGCCCCTCTTCCCGTTCAATGTTCTCGACCAGTACGGCGGTGCGGGTTTTCGCTACGGTACCGGCAATGCCTTCGCCAAAGCCGGTCCGGTAGCGGCGAACAAACTGCGGATCAAGTCCTTTTGCCGCGAATATCTCGAACTCGTTCCGCTCCGTAAGCAGCATCAGGGAGCCCTTCTCGGCATGCGCATAGCCGATCGCACGGTCGAGGATGAGGTTTGCAATTGCATTGATGTCGTCGGAAATGGCGATCGCCGAGGAGAGCTCCTGGATGATCGACAATTTCAGTTTTAAGAGTTCGAAGTGCTGCATACCGCCGACTCCGCTGCGCTCAGATGCAGTGTTCCGAATCGCCATTACTGCTGCTCTCTTGCCTTCTTCTGCTCGCACTGCTGAGCGTCAAGCGGCGGAGAAATTCCTGTTCGCTCAGTATCTTATACAGGGTCTTTCTTGATATGCCGAGATTACGCGCTGCTTTGGATTTGTTGCCGTTGAACACTTGAAGCGCTTCGGATATGGCTTGACGTTCCAGGGCCTTCAGCGGTTTTATCCCGATGGCCGGGGCGGCGCCCTGCAGGCGGTGGTGGAAGTCCTCGGGCAGGTCGGTCATCGAGATGCGGTCGCTCTTGGCCAGGACGACGGCCCGCTCGATGACGTTCCTGAGCTGCCGTATGTTGCCGGGCCACGGGTAATGGGTAAGTATGTTCATGACCTCATCGGTAAAGGAAAAAAGCCTGTTTTCGCGCACTGAAAAGTCATTCAGTATTTCCGTTGCAAGCAGGGGGATGTCACCGCTGCGTTCCCGGAGGGGCGGAACGTCTATTTGAACCACATTGAGCCGGTAAAAAAGGTCCTCTCTGAACCGGCCCTGTTCCACTTCCTGCTTCAAGTCCTTGTTCGTTGATGAGATGAGCCTGAAGTTGACCTTGATCTTCTTGTTCGTTCCCAGCCGTTCGATCTCCCGTTCCTGCAGCGCCCGCAAGCAGCTTGACCTGCACCGGGAGCTCCATTTCACCGATCTCATCAAGGAACATCGTCCCTTCCGCAGGCCTCTTCGAATTTGCCCGTTCTGGATGCTGCTGCGCCGGTAAACGCGCCTTTCTCATAGCCGAAGAGCTCTGATTCGAGCAGCTCCCGGGGGATCGCCGCACAGTTCACGGCAACAAAAGGCTTGTTGAAGCGCTTGCTGAGGAAATGGAGGTTGCAGGCGATCACCTCTTTTCCGGTGCCGGTATCTCCCTGGATGAGAACACTGCTGTCCGAGTCCTTGACCATTTCGATCGTTTTTGCGATCCTGTCCATGGACGGCGTATTCCCGATAATGCGGTGCAGGTTGCTCCGCTGGCATGACCGGCGTTTCAGGTTCTCGACCTGCTTTTTGGATGCATGCTGTTCAATGGCCGTTGCCAGGACATTTTTGAGCTTGGGGTAGTCGGGCGGTTTGATGAAGTAGTGGTACGCGCCGCTGGTCATGGCCTGCACGGCGGATTCCACTGAACCATAGGCGGTCAGGAACATGACCGGCGTGTACGGATGATGCCGGGAAACGTAATTGAACAGCTGGAACCCGTCCTTGTCGGGCATTTTCATGTCCGTAATGACCGCATCAATATCCTCGTTCTTCAGGACGCCCACGGCGTGGTCGACGTTCATCGATGCCAGGACATGATATCCCTCTTCCCTCAGGATCGCCGACAGTACTTTAACCGCATTGGGTTCGTCGTCAACGACCAGTATTGTACTGCCTCCGGTAACTGCCATAATGATGCACCTCGTGTTGTGTATGACATGGAATGAACAGTTTGATCGTTGTTCCGATGTTCTTTTTGCTGTCGATCTCCACATGACCGCCATAGTGATTCAGGATCTCATGGGTGATAAAGAGGCCGAATCCTCTCCCGTTCTCTTTTGGTTCAGCCGGCGGTTCACCCAGAATCTTTTCGGATTCAGCGATGCCCTTGCCGGTATCGGAAATCGCGACCACGACAAAGATCCTTCCCGCACGTTCCTCGGTACTGGTGCATATTTTCAGCTGGCCGCCCTGATGCATGGCATCGATGGCATTATTGATGACATTGAGAATGGCCTGCTCCAGATGAAATGAGTTGATGAGAACGGGGGGGATATTTCCGTACTCATACAGCGATTGAATGTTCCGCGTGTAGATCTGCAGCGACGTGAATACCTCGATCTTTCTCAGCAGGGAATTGACGTCCGTTTCCTTGACGTCCGTATCCGAGACGGATGAGTTCAGAAAATTGGTGATGAAATTTTCGAGCCGGGAGATCTCTTCCTCCATGATCCTGGTAAATTCGACCAGGGGTGCGTCATTGGAACATTTTTCGCTGAGATAGACAACTGCGCCTTTTATGGCATTCAACGGGTTCCTGACGCCGTGGGCCAGTGTCGATGCGATCTTGCCGATATTGATGAGCTGCTGCGATTGATTGAGCTTATGGGCAACCGTGCAGGTTGTGGCCGGCAGTAAAGTAACTTTGACCTCTTTGACGTTGCCATATGCCGAATCCAGCGGGATGATCTCGATGTCTGCACTGATCTGTGCGAACAAACAGGGTATATCGTATTTCTTGAGCGACAGCGCGTTGTTTGTCCGGACCGCTTCAGCAAGTGCATCTTTGCCTTCAAGAGATATGAGCGGGAGCACTTCATAATATTTGTTTCCGAGCGTCATTTCTGCTGGTTTGCCCGTAAACTGTGCGATTTCGTCGCCCCACACGCTGATGCATAGATTGTTATCAGTATGAAAAAATAAGGATTTCATCCTTTCCTTCCTATGCACCTGCAAGTTGCCTGACTTTGACAATCCTGAGCCGATCAATATTTTTTTCATGATAATCCAAATAATATCGTATATATCCGCAGAAACAATACCCTTATAGGGTGATTTTATGGGTAAAGCAGCAACAAAAAACAGAAATGCACCGTGTTATTAGCGCAATGGCCTGATTATATCGCTTTTTGCGGTCACTACTACAGAATTTAAGCTGATAATCACGGGAGCGGCCTGTTATGCCCATAATTATTCTTTATTATTTCAATTGGTTGACTAAATTATTGCCTCATTTTGGCAACTCTATTTGGGACCCAGAAAATGTAAAGCCATAGTTATAATAAGACTTAATGGTTAAGCGTGATGTTTTGGTTTTTTTAAATATAGCACTTTTGTCAAGCGGTATTAAATTGCTGTTCTTTGCGGAGAATTATTGATGGTGCTCGTATCAGGTAGAGGCAGCGAAGACACAAGGGACATCCTGAACGGTACCGTGTTGATCGGTCTCCGAAGAAACTAAAGGCTTCTCTTTGTGCCATAGTGTCAAAATTGTGCCGGTTTGTGCTTGTGCAGGCGAGAAAAAGGAAAGGCAGGCGTTTTCGCCTGCCTTTTTTTGAGCTTCACTTCTGCGACGTTCCTGCGGGGAAGCAGGTTTTCCGGTCTGTTAGAGCGTTTTCGAGCCTTCATTGGAGTACGTGCTTTCCTGTCCCGATGCGTCGATGGCCGTGATAGCAAAATAGTAGGTGCCTGGCCCGAGGTTCAAGGTATGCGTGACAGAAGTCGTCCCGGGATTGACTACCGTTACCGTTTGCGTATACGATTGCGACAAGGTTCCATAATGGATCTTATAGGCAGACAGGTCTGTAAGCGGATTGAGCGTCGATCCATCGCTCCTCGTTGTAGGCGCATCCCACGTTAACGTTGCGGTGCTGCTGCCGGTGACCGTCAATGTCGCAGTTGCAGAAATGTTCCCTGATACCGCCGTGATGGTGGTTGTCCCGGCAGCAACTGCTGTGGCAAGACCTATGGAGCCTGATGCATTGCTGATCGATGCAATTCCTGTGCTGGAGGAACTCCAGGTAACCGTGGTTGTCAGGTTTTGAGTCGTGCTGTCGGAGTAGGTGCCGGTGGCCGTGAATTGCTGGGTCGTGCCAACGGAGATGTTCTGACTGTACGGGGTTATAGCAAGGGACACCAGCGTCGCCTGGGTTACCGTCAGCGTGGTCGATCCGGAAATGCTTCCCGAGGTCGCCTTGATCGTGGTCGAGCCGGCGGTTAGGGACGTTGCCAGGCCCTGGGAGCCTGCTGCGTTGCTGATCGCTGCCACGGCTGTACTGGAGGAACTCCAGGTTGCCGAGGCCGTCAGGTTTTGGGTCGTAGTGTCTGAGTAGGTTCCTGTGGCAGTGAACTGCTTGCTGCTTCCTTTGGTAATGCTCGGGCTGGCCGGGGTGATGGCGATAGATACCAATGTTGCCGGCGTCACGCTCAGCGTGGTCGATCCTGAAATGCTCCCTGCGGTTGCTGTTATTGTGGTTGAGCCGGCGGTTACGGACGTTGCCAGGCCCTGGGAGCCTGCTGCGTTGCTGATCGTTGCCACTGCCGTACTGGAGGAACTCCAGGTTGCCGTAGTCGTCAGGTTTTGAGTGGTATTGTCTGAGTAGGTTCCTGTGGCAGTGAACTGCTTAACGCTTCCTTTGGCAATGCTCGGACTGGTCGGGGTGATGGCGATAGATACCAATGTCGCTGGCGTCACCGTAAGCGTGGTCGATCCGGAAATGCTCCCCGAGGTTGCAGTGATCGTGGTTGAACCGCTGGTTGCGGACGTTGCCAGGCCTTGGGAGCCTGCTGCGTTGCTGATCGTTGCCACTGCCGTACTGGAGGAACTCCAGGTTGCCGTGGTTGTCAGGTTTTGGGTCGTATTGTCGGAGTAGGTGCCTGTTGCAGTGAACTGTTTAACGCTTCCTTTGGCAACGCTCGGACTGGCCGGGGTGATGGCGATAGATACCAATGTCGTCGGCGTCACCGTAAGCGTGGTCGATCCGGAAATGCTCCCCGAGGTTGCAGTGATCGTTGTTGAGCCGGCTGCTGCGGCCGCTGCCAGCCCCTGGAAGCCGGCTGCGTTGCTGATGGTTGCTGTGTCTGTATTTGAGGAACTCCAGACGACCGAAGCGGTCAGATTCTGCGTTGTATTGTCGGAAAAGATGCCCGTGGCAGTGAACTGCCGGGTGGTCCCATCGGCAATGCTCGGGTTGGTCGGGGTGAGGGCGACAGATACCAATGTTGCCGGAGTTATCAACAGCGAGGTCGCCCCCGAAATGCTCCCCGAGGTTGCCCGTATCGTGGTTGAACCGGTTGCTACGGCCGCTGCCAGCCCCTGGGAACCCGCAACGTTGCTGATCGTAGCTGCGGCCGTATTTGAGGAACTCCAGGTGACCGACGCGGTCATGTCCTGCGTGGTATTGTCAGAGAAGGTGCCTGTGGCAGTGAACTGCTGGGTTGTCCCTTTGGCAATGGCGGGATTGGTTGGCGTGAGAGCGATGGATACCAATGTGGCTTCTGAAACGGTGACCGTGGTCTCGCCGGCAATGCCGTCTGATTGCGCCTTGATGGTCGCAATGCCAATGCCTCTGCCGTGCACACTCCCGGGTTTGTCAACCGTTGCCGTGGTTTCATCAGAGGAGCTCCAGGTGACGCTTTGTGTCACATCGCCTGTTTTGTTGTTCGCATAGACGGCGGTTGCCGTTAATTGCTGGCTGGTGTTGTTTGCCAACGATGGACTGGGAGGTGTAAGTGAAATCGAAATGATCTCACCGTTTGAACCTGCTTCATTCGAATCTGCACTGCTCCCGCAACCTGCCAGAATTGCAGCGAACAGCGATACCATAATAATGAACCCTACTCTGTTTTGTACCATCGAATAATCCTCCTCTGCTTTGAGCAATAAACAAATACGAGCGATCATCTCTGGCGGCTCGGCGGACGTTGCTTCCGGCAATTCGTTAGTCCCGTTGCTCTGCGTCCCAGGGTTTCCCCTGGTTTGCTCTGAGCAGAGAAAGATTGAAGCGTGCAATACGTGATGCTGTTGATTTCGGTCAAAGATCGCGTGAAATTCTCATCTCACGTTGGCCATAGTACACAAGAATCCTAAAGTGGTATGTGATTTTAAATACAAAAGTATTATGTGATCCTGGTTACATTTATAGGCCAGTCATGGAATCGGGGATTAAAAATCAAATTGTTTGAAACAGAAGCGTATGGGTGATCGTGCCTTTGAACGGGGGGCCTCTGTGGATGGAGAATCTGCAGTGCTAGTTCGTTGTTTTTTCAGCAGTCATTGCAGTCCGGTGCGGTGTCTGTTATCCTGCACCTTACTGAAGCATGAGCTTTATGACACTTGTGTCATGAATGCCAACTCTTTGATTTTCCGATATAAATATTATGCTATTTCTGGCACGGGCATTGCTGTTATACTGTTAATACATTGAAAGTGACGTTACTACTATGCTCAAAGGAGGAACTACAATGAAAAAAGTATACTTGGTGACCATGGCAATGGTCATGGCTATCTCGGTCCTGTTCGGATGTTCAAAAGGGTACGAGTCTCAGAAAAATGTGGGAGATCTGGGGATTACGCTTAAGGTTGACCGGTACCCGCTGGTAAAAGGAGACAACACGCTTTCCGTGCAGGTAGCCGGGCAGGGCGGTAAATCCGTGACCGATGCAACGGTCGATGTGCGCTACTACATGCCCCCCATGCCGGGCATGGCGCCCATGGAATTCAACACGCAGGCCGCACCAAGGGGCAGCGGCTATTCCTTTGCCGCCAATATCCCCATGGAGGGCGGCTGGAAGGTCGATGTGACCGTGACGCAGCCGGGTAAAACACCGGTAAATGCTACGTTCAACGTTGATGCCCGGTAAGATTTCGCCGGCCGGACAGGCAGGAGGGAATCAGGGCAGATATGCTTCCGAAGAGAAAGGCGGCGTTAATGAAGGTGGCGCATTTTAATGTGGATAAAAACCTCTGCGGAGAGTGCTCCCTGGCGCTCAGGCGGTTCATTGGCGGCATGGACGGTGTGGAGGCTATTGATGTGGAGAGCGGCAGGATCGCGGTACAGTTCAACGAAGCAGAGATAGACGAGGAGGCGCTGTCGAAGATCACGAAGGACAGCATGGAAAAACTCGGCTATAAGATCGAAGACTGATCATGCAGGGCTCCTGCCGGACTCATGGCGTGTTTTGTTCAGTCCGGCAACGGCGCTTTCGCTTTGCGGCCTGAGCGGAACTGACCCTCCCTTTTCACCGAAATTGTACCTGCCTTTCGTGTCTGCTGCTGATGATGATGGCGTCACGGCTGTCTGTCTGTTCTGTCAAATTCTCCTGAACCCCGCACCTGCGCTCACGATCTGCCCCTTTGCTTGACAAAACAGGGAGAGATGGTATGCTGCCAGCATTATTTCGTAAGGATGAATGCGTCTCTGCGATGAGATGACATCAGAAAGGACATACCGCCTGATGGACAGAGAGGTCCGCACCATTCTGCTCGTGGATTGCAGCACGTCGATGCTGTCCTTTCTTGGTTCGCTCCTGACAAGGATCGAATACCGGATCGTGAAGGCCCGCTCGGGTGAAGATGCGCTCCGCCTGATGGACGAGTCCCTTCCCTCGGTCGTTCTTGCCGAGGTGGCACTGCCGGCCATGAGCGGCGTCGCACTGCTCAAACATATCAAGGAGCGGCCGGGCTGCGGGGCCTTGCCCGTTATCATGCTCACCACCGGGGACGAACCCGGGATCAAAGATGCCTGCATGCAGCTGGGGTGCGCTGCCTGCCTTCTCAAGCCCGTGGAGCCTGATCTGCTCTACAGAACCATACAGGCTGCTTCGGAATCCGTACCGCGCGCGAACATACGACTTCAGACCTCGCTCAAGGTCATTGTTGGGGACGGCTCGGTGTTAGGCGGGGCCGCCAGGACTGAGTATGCAACGGCGCTCTCCGAGGGCGGATTGTTCATCAATACGCGCTATCCCCAGCCCCGGAACGCCGTAACACCGCTCAGGATCTTCATCAGCGGCCGTGAGGTGACTGCGAAGGCGCTGGTCTTGTATATCTGCGGCCACGGTGAGGAGGGGGCCTCTTCTGTGGAGCCTGGCATGGGCATGAAATTCGTCCAGATATCGGATGCCGACCGGGCCGTGCTGCGGTGTTTTATCCGGGAACAGCTGACGCTTGATATCGCAGATCGTGATCAGGAAAGGTCGCTTCCGGTTCACTAGCGCTCAGGTGCCGACTATACTGTTTCGACGGATCGCAGCGCGCATTGAGAGATCCTCATTCATTATGAAAAATCGGGCGAGGAACATAAAGAAGCAGTGGCTGGTGCTTTCCGAAGCACTGTCATCGTTCATGCGGAACAACGACCTGACCGCCGCCTCGTCGCTCGCTTTTTCGGCAATGCTGGCGCTCATCCCCACGCTGTTCCTCCTTACCTATCTGCTCAGTCTCGCGATCGGTTCTTCATCGCAGGCGCTGGCGCGAACGCAGGAGCTGCTGATGCGGCTGCTGCCGGCCTACAGCCAGGACATTGTGGAGGAAGTGCGTTTTCTCGCTTCCCATAAAGGGGCGGTAGGCCTGGTGAACAGCGTTGTTCTTTTCTGGACCATGACGCCCTTTGTGGCGGACATGCGGTTCGTGCTCGGCACGGTTTTCAGGCAGAAACCGAGCAGGCCGTTCCTGCTCGAAAAGCTCTTTGATGTCGTGGTCAGCATGGTGTTCCTCGTCGGGCTCACCGCGGTCATGGTCGCCGGTATCGCGTTCCGCTGCTGGAAAAAGAGAGCCTGCTGCGCGTGCTGCCCGGAAATATGGAGTCAGTGGTCCAGTTCCTGCTGGTCGCCTCTGTTGTTTTCCTCTCCTATTTCATATTTTCTTCCCGGAAGCAGAAACGGTATCTCCTTGCCGGGGCCGTGGTCGCGTCGCTCATCTGGTTCGCCATGCGGCCGGCCTTTCATCTCTTTCTGACCTTCAACCCGGGCTACGGCTTCGCCTTCGGTTCCTTCAAGTCGCTCTTTGTGGTCATCATCTGGATCTATGCTTCTCTCGCGGTCTTTCTGTTCGGCGCCGAGATCGCCCGGAGCCTCCACCGGCATGAGGCGGTGTTCATGAAAAAGCTGATGCAGGGGAAGCGGAATGTCCCAGCTGCCGTGTATGAAAAATATGTGCGTTCTTTTCTCAAGGGCAGCGTCATCTTCAGCGAGGGCGACCCCGGCGGCGAGATGTTCTCCGTGCTGCGCGGAACGGTGGCGCTGCATCAGCAGGGGAGGCCGGTCGCCGAGATTCCTGAAGGGAAATGCTTCGGCGAAATGTCGTTCCTTCTGGCGTCGCCCCGGCTTTCCACGGCCGTTGCGGTCCAGGATGTCGAACTGGTGCGCATCAACAATGAGAACGTCTCTCAGCTGATGAATGAATATCCTGAGCTTGTGGTGGAGATGCTGCGCGAGATGGCGCTGAGACTGCGGGAGGCGGACAAGTTGATCGATTAGTAACTAAAGAATATAATTCTTCTCAAAATGGCAAGAAAGTTTACCACGAAGAACACGAAGCGCGCGAAGTTAAAATCAATATTATTTTGATTTTGTCTTTTTCAACTTTTTCGTGATCTTCGTGCCCTTCGTGGTGAAAAGGCTTTTTGCTCCGGCTTGTCCGGGTTAGGGGAGGGGGACCGTGCGTTGGAGGAATTCTGCGGAGGCGGAACAGGACGCGCAGCGCGGTCCGGCAAGCGGGAATAGAGCCGGTTTCTCGCTGCGGGCAGGGGAATCCTCAACAAGCTGCCCAGGCGGCTTCCATCAGCGCACCGGCGTTGCGGCCGCTGCTGCACATGCGCTCCTTAGTGAGCGCTGCCTGTTCCGAGCGTGATGACGGGAGCTGTTGTTTTGTTCTTCATCTGTTCGAACATGGCCAGCAGTGGTTTGGTGTCCATATCAAGGGCTTTGGCATAGAGCTTTAAATAGCCCTTGTCGAACACGTTCGGGATGGTTTGAAACTTCCCCTCTTCCATGGCCTTGAGATAGTGGGCGCTGATGCAGGTGCTTCTCGCAATATCGCCGATCTCCAGACCGCGGGCCAATCTTCCCTCCTTTAATACCAGACCGATCTCACGCATGGTTCTCCCCCCCGGGAACGTTAGTGATCCGTCTCCATGACGGATAATGGAACAAGCTTAACTATGAAAGACGACAGATAGGAACCCGTCGTGTATGCATGTCCGATAAGGTGCGAAGTAAATCGGTACTGCGTTCCGGGGTAGCGCGAGCTGGGAAAAATGGTCCTTCCGGTCGATGTCGTGCAATCTTAGTATCACGAAACGTTCGTAAAATCAACATAAAATTCTAATTTTATATTGGTATTTTCATTCAGTTGCTGTAAGCCACAATATATGGTGGTTATATTTGCCGAACCACACTATCATGTTCCGTTAGCCTGAAGGTATTGCTGAAGAGTCCTGGATCCCTGCTCTTTCGTGTTGATAAGCAGGGTGCGATCATGCTATAACCACACAGTTGTTGAATCGAAGAGAGGAATAGGTATGGCCACAATCTTGATCGGATCGGCGCACAAAAACAACAAGACTTTATGCGTGGGCATCGGCTCTCGCCGTGATCACGATCTTCTACAATATCGCCGAAGGTCTGGTCTCGGTCTTTTTCGGCATGGAAGATGAGAGCATGTCGCTTTTCGGGTTCGGTCTCGACTCCTTTGTCGAGGTCGTGTCCGGCGTCGGCATCTGGCACATGATCCGCCGGATCAGGCAGCATGGCGATGAAGATCCGGACCGATTCGAAAAGACCGCGCTCAGGATCACCGGCAGCGCCTTCTACGTTCTTACCGCCGGGCTGGCGGTCACCTCGATCATTGATCTTTATCGCGGCCACCGACCGGAAAGCACTTTCTGGGGCATCGTCGTCTCGGTCATCTCCATCCTGTCCATGTGGCTGCTCATTCGCGCCAAGGTTTCGGTAGGCACTAAGCTGAACTCGCAGGCCATTCTGGCCGATGCGGCCTGCACGCGGGCCTGCCTGCAGCTTTCGGTGGTGCTGCTGGTCGCAAGCCTGGGATACCGGCTCACCAACATCGGCGGCCTTGACTCGGTCGGCGCGCTGATCATCGGAGGCCTGTGCTACCGGGAGGGGAAGGAATCGTTCGAGAAGGCGAAAGCGGGAAGTTTTGCCTGTACCTGCGGAGGAAGTTGTGCTGCCGAAGGCCGGGAGCCGGGGGCCGGGGGAGTTACTAACAGGCTGTTGAAATAGCACTTTAAAAAAAATGGAAAAAACATTAGGTTCATTCGTATTGAAGTTGAAAAGTTCATAAAACCGAAATCAAAGATCAAGAACTTCTTCGGAGGAGAAAGGGGGAATTGGGAAAAAAGGGGTAACCGCCTTATTCATAAGGTCTAATCCCCATTTCACCATCCTTCTCCATTTCTCCTAAAAGGTTCTCCTTCGGGTTTCTGAAGCTAAATCTGTTTTTCAACTAGCATACGAAAGGGCCAAACATTATGCCGCGAAGGGCTTGTCCGGGTTAGGTAATCCTGCATCATGAAATACAAAATCGATCTGCACGTTCATTCAAAATACAGCACTGACAACGATGCTGAACCGGAGGAAACGATCCTGAGGGCCATCGAACTCGGCCTGCAGGGCATCGCTTTTACCGAGCATTATTATTACGGCGCATCTGAGCCGATCGAGCCGCTGCGCGAAAAGTACGGGGACCGCATCATGATCTTCCGCGGGGTCGAGTTCTCGGCACAGGAAGGGCATTGTCTGGTCTTCGGCGTTGATACGGACGACCTGTCGCTCAAATATGCTCCGCTCAGGGATATTATCAGCGTGGTCACGCGAAAGGGCGGCGTCGTGATCCCGTCCCATCCCTACCGGTCGGTGAACGGTATCGGCGATCTCGTGCGGAGCGCGGACGGGATCTGCGCTCTGGAAGGTTATAATGGCTGCAATATGCACGGCTTCAATGTCCGGGCGATCGAAGCCGCAAAAGCGCTGGGAATCCCCTTTACCGGGGGTTCTGATGCCCATTCTCCGCAGGAGGTCGGCGCCTGCTTTACGGAGTTTGACGATGCGGTGACCGCCGAGAACTTTATCGGCCTGCTGAAGGCAGGGAAGTACCGGGGTATCGATACCCGGAAAATATCAAAGTTGACCATGAAATTCTAGCGTCCTCGTAAAAGCAGCGAGTTGTCCTGCCGGCGTTCGTCCATCGTCATGCGGCGCCCAGTTTCTTCGCATTCCTCTTCATCTCCGCTGCGGATGACTGCGGCGCTTTCAGCCAGCTGTTCAGCAGATACCAGGGAGTCCGAACAGCGACCCATTTCCAGAAACGCCGGTATTCGAGCCTGCCTGTTGAAATGTCCATGTATTTTTCGAGCGCCCGGGGATTGTCAAAGAATACACGGACGAAGAGCTTTGGATAGCGATCGAGCAGTCTCGCCATCCAGAGGGCGACGCGCAGGTTTTTCCGGATGAGCTGTTCACACTGCCGCTCATACCACCTGAATGCCCTGGCGTGCCTCCACCCATTCAGCAGGACGCGGCAAAGGGATTCAGCTGCGAGTTTGCCCGAGAGGATGGCATAGGCGATCCCCTCGCCGTGAAAAGGGTCGACAAAACCGGCAGCGTCGCCGACGAGCAGGACCCTGCGCGAAGTAATCTTTCTTTTTATCCCTCCCAGGGGGATCAGGTGGCCGCGAACCGCGGCAACGGGCATGCCGATGTCGCGGCAAAATCCGGACAGGGCTGCATACGCATGGGAAAAACGTGATGCTACGCCCATGATTCCTACGGAATGGTATGCGCGGCGGGGGAAGACCCAGGCGTAACCCTGAGGGGCAGCGCCGAAATGCATGTCGACGAATCCCTTGCGCTGGGGGTCGATTGAGGATGCGTTCACCGCAGCGTGGGTGACGAGTGCAATGGCCGTCTCCACTGTGCTGAGAGGCGGCCGCACAGACTGCGCTATGACGCTGTGCACACCATCTGCTCCGACGAGAAAAAGGGTCTCATGGACTCCCTTATTTGTATGGAGCACGATGGATTCATTCCCAACATGCACACGGACGGCCTCTTCGCCAGGCAGGAACCGCGCACCCGCTTCGACCGCCTTATTCAGCAACAGTTCATCGAACTGCTCCCGGTCCACCAGGAGCGCCAGCCGTTGTTCCTTCCGGACAATCACCGAATGAAGACCACAAAATATTCTTGCGCCGAAGCATTCATCTTCGGCAAAGGCGGCCGGGAGCGGGAAATCGAGATAGGAAAGCGCTCTGCCGGAGACGGCCCCGCCGCACGTTTTCTGCCGCGGGAACCGGCTTTTATCAACGAGTGCGGTCTTCAGGCCTGCCAATGCGCAGAGCCGCGCGGCCGTGGAGCCTGCCGGGCCGGCGCCGACGATGAGCACATCGTACATGAGTCCCTCCGGGTCCGTAGGGCAGAACGGAGCAATCGTCAGCAGATGCGGCGCGGAGACGCTCCAAGCTGCACGTATGGCCGTTCTTGTTTCCAAGTATAGCACGCAGGTGGATCAACATGAGAAACGCGGGTCAGGAGTGCGAGGGATCCGGCAGGGGAGGCTGAGGGTCTTATCCGCCGATGTGATAGGCGGTCAATGCTTTTTCGAGGCCCCAGGCCATGGCAATGCAGAACGGCAGGGTCAGCAGCCAGGCCATGACGATCTTGCCGGCAATGCCCCAGCGCACGGCAGAGAGGCGTTTCGTGGCGCCCACGCCGAGGATGGCGGTCGAGACCACGTGCGTGGTGCTGACCGGCATGCCGAAGTGGCTGGAGACGAGGATGATGGCGGCTGACGAGGTCTCGGCGGCAAATCCGTGAATGGGTTCGAGCTTCAGCATCTTGACGCCCAGGGTCTTGATGATCTTCCATCCGCCGAAGATCGTGCCGAAGCCCATGGCAAGGGCGCAGGTGAAGACGACCCACATCGGCACGTCGAGCGTTTTGATCTTGCCGGAGGCGAAGAGCGCCATGGTGATGATGCCCATGGCCTTCTGCGCGTCGTTGGAGCCGTGGCCGAAGGCCATGAAGGACGACGACAGGATCTGGAGCCGGCCGAAGTACTTGCTGATGATTCTGGGTGAAAGATGGCCGAAGACGTAGAGGATCAGCTTCATGAAGGCGTAGCCGATGACGAACCCGAAGAGAGGCGAGATCAGGAGCGACGTGAATATCTTCATGATGCCGTCGCTGTTCAGGATGCTCATGCCGCCGTGCGCCGCCGCCGCTCCGATGAGTCCGCCGACGAGGGCGTGGGACGAACTGACCGGCAGGCCCATGAGGATGGTGATGAGGTTCCAGATGATGGCCGAGAGCAGGGCCGCGATGATGACCTGGTCGGTGATGCCCGCCGGGTCCACGATGCCCGTGCCGATGGTCTTGGCGACCGCGGTGGTCAGGAAGGCGCCGAGGATGTTCATGAAAGCCGCGATGGCGACCGCTGCTCCCGGCGACAGGACCTTGGTCGAGACGACCGTGGCTATGGCATTGGCGCAATCGTGCCACCCGTTGGCGATGTCGAACAGCACCGCAAGGATGATGATGAGGATAAGGATCTCAGGCATGTTTCAGGACGATTCCTTCGAGGATGTTGGCGATGTCCTCGCAGCGGTCCGAGGCGTCCTCAAGCAGTTCGTAGATGTCCTTCCACTTGATGATATAGACGGGATCGTGGGGCCCGTTGAGGAGCTTGCCCAGGGCGTCGCGGTACTTGCGGTCGATCCGGTTCTCGAGCCGGTTGATCTCGATGCAGTGTTCCTGCACATGGGCATAGGATTTGGCGCGCAGTTCCCGGAGCGCCTTTTTCAGGATCTCGGCGGTCATCTGCAGGTCCTCGGCGATGGAGATGGCCTCGGTGGTCGGTTTGTCGATCCGGTAGACCATCATGCGGTCCGTGGCGGCCCAGAGCAGGTCCAGCACGTCATCGATGCGCGAGGCAAGGGCATGGATGTCCTCGCGGTCGATGGGGGTCAGGAAGGTCTTGTTCAGCTCCTTCATGATGTCGTGGGTCAGCATGTCGCCGTCCTGCTCGAACTCATAAATGGCCTTCGCCTTTTTTTCAAAGGTCTCGAAGGTGCTGTAGTTGGTCAGGATGTCGACCAGGACGTTGGCCGAGCGCGAGAGGTTTTCAAGCGCCCGGTCGAAGATCTCGAAAAAGTCGATAGATTTAGGGAATAATGCCATAGGTCGGTGTAGGACTCCTTTGGTCAGATAGCGTACAGCAGCGGTTCGGCGGATGATGCAGGCAGAAGAATAGCATAAACGCTCGTGCCGTGCAACTAGCAAAATGATTATCCTGACATTGTTTTTATTAACGAGCGTGACGCAGTCACCTTCCCCACGGTAACGAGAGGTCGCGGCATGGGACACGTGGCCGTGCACTAGTGACATGAAGAAGACGGGCAGGGAATGGGGGCGTAGACAAAAACAAACGGCGGTGCCTGGGCACCGCCGCGAAGAACGCCGTTGAACAGCAATAAAAGCTAGCTAGATCGGCTTTTCTTTAAAGCACTTGTCGCAAAGATACATCATGCCGCGCACCCTGCCGGTCGAGGTCATCATCTTCGCCGCCTGCATGGGCTTGCCGCAGCACTGGGGCACGTTAAGGTTCACGATGGCTTTCTTCGTGGCTGCCTTAGCTGTTTTGCTCATTTCTGCCATGGTACATTACCTCCCTGATAAAATCGCGTAAACCCGTGCATTGTAACCATACCGGAGAAAATGTCAAGAAAAATCTGTCTTTTCCCCGCGTGCAAACGGATGAAACCAGCCCGATGCGCCGATAAATGGCTTGACAGAAAAAGATGATTGTTCTATAACTACATACGGTCGTCGATATTTCCGTCAATCAGAACTACTCTCGTCTCCGTACCACCTTTTCTTATGGAAGATCATAAACTAAGAGTGTTCTGCGCCGTTGCAGAAACAAAAAGCTTTTCAAAGGCATCGGAGCTCATTCATCTCACCCAGCCTGCGGTCAGCCTGCAGGTTCAGGCCATGGAGGAGCTGTATGAAACGCGTTTGTTCGACCGGTCGGGCAATTCCATCAACCTGACGCCGGCCGGAGAGATCCTGTACAAACGGGCCAAGGAGATCCTGGCCCTCTATGCCGAGGCGCAGAAGAACATCAGCGAGATCACCGGATCGATCAAAGGCTCCCTGTCCATCGGCGCCAGCTCGACCATCGGCAACTATCTCCTCCCGTCGATCATCTCCGCGTTCAAGAAAAAGCTCCCCCAGGTCAACATCTCGCTCGTCGTGAGCAATACAAAGATCATCACGGAACGGCTCAATGCAGGGGAGATCGATATCGCGCTGGTCGAGGGGGACGTGAGCAAGCAGCGTTTCACCGTCGACACCCTGCTGTCCGATGAGCTGGTCGTGATCATGTCGCCGGCGCATCCCTGGGCGGAGCGGCGCAATATCCCGGCCATGGACATCATCAAGGAGCCGCTCATCCTGCGGGAAGAGGGGTCCGGAACGCGCCAGGTGATCCTGAAATATCTGGAAGAGCACGGGATCAAACGGGACAACCTCAAGGTATCGCTCGTCCTGGGCAGCACCGAGTCCATCAAGAGCGCCGTGGAAGAGGGGGTCGGTATTTCGATCGTCTCGGCCTGGGCAGCGCGCCAGGCGATAAAGTACGGCGTCCTGAAAGCCATGACGTTCAAGGACATAAAGTTCAACCGGAACTTCAGCATCATCTCGCCCAAACGCAACTACTGCACGCACACAGCCAAGGAATTCCTGAACTTCCTCAAGGTCTATCCCATCAAGCATCCGCTGCCCTAAGCCACAGGGCGCGCCAGTTCTCACACCAGCCTCGTTCATGCCCCAGACCGTTTCTGATTTTTCTGCGCCTCGTCAGCGTCGGCCTCTTTTCTGGACTTTTATGACCGTTTGTAGTAAAGTTCTTGGTTATTCAAAAGCTTGCGCCAAGCGGTCCATGGAGGAGCATGTCAGATTTAGAATCCATCCAGAAAAAGATCATCTCGTTCCGAAACGAGCGTGACTGGGCGCAATTCCACGATCCCAAGAACCTCGCCGAAGCCCTTTCCATTAATTGTCATGAACATACCCAGGAGAAATAACTTTGTTTGAGCAGGCATTCAAAAGCATCGACGACGTACTATGGAAAGATGCGGGCTGCACGAGCGAGCTGGACTATACGGAGCAGAGTTCCTGGCTGCTGTTCCTGAAGTACCTTGACGCGTTGGAGCAGGACAAGGCGATGGAGGCGGAGCTGGAAGGGAAGAAGTACAACTTTATCCTGGAAAAGCAGTACCGCTGGGAGGCGTGGGCCGCGCCCAAGAACAAGGACGGCAAGATCGACCACAACAAGGCGATGACCGGTGACGATCTGCGTGACTTTGTGAACGGCAAGCTCTTCCCGTATCTGCACAAATTCAAGCAGAAGGCGGACGGACCCAATACCATCGAGTACAAGATCGGAGAGATCTTCGGGGAGATCAAGAACAAGATCCAGAGCGGCTACAACCTGCGCGAAGTGATCGAGCTCGTGGACGAGCTACGCTTTCGGTCGCAGAAGGAGAAACACGAGCTATCGCACCTCTACGAAGCGAAGATCAAGAACATGGGGAATGCAGGCCGGAATGGCGGCGAGTATTACACCCCGCGCCCGTTGATCCGCGCCATAGTCAAGGTGGTGAAGCCGAAGATCGGGGAGAAGATATACGACGGGGCAGTGGGGTCGGCGGGCTTTTTGTGCGAGGCTTTTGATTACCTGATCGCTAAGTCCGACCTTACCACGAGCAATAAGAAGACGCTGCAGGAAAAGACCTTTTACGGCAAAGAGAAGAAGAGCCTCGCTTATGTGATCGCGATCATGAACATGATCCTGCATGGCATCGAGACGCCGAACATCATTCACACGAACACGCTTGCCGAGAACCTCGCTGATATCCAGGAAAAAGACCGCTACGATGTTGTGCTGGCAAATCCGCCCTTCGGCGGCAAAGAACGCAAGGAAGTGCAGCAGAACTTCCCCATTAAGACAGGCGAGACGGCGTTTCTCTTCCTGCAGCACTTCATCAAGATCCTGAAAGCGGGAGGCCGCGGCGGCGTGGTCATCAAGAACACCTTCCTGTCGAACACTGACAACGCATCAGTCAGCCTGCGCAAACTGCTGCTTGAAAGCTGCAACCTTCACACGGTCCTGGATCTGCCCGGCGGCACGTTCCAGGGCGCGGGCGTCAAGACTGTGGTCTTGTTCTTTGATAAAGGCGCGCCAACGCGCAAGGTTTGGTACTACTCGCTCGACCCCGGCCGCAATATGGGCAAGACCAACCCGCTGAATGACGCTGATCTGGCTGAGTTTGTTAAATTGCAGAAGACCTTTGCCGACTCGCCAAAGTCCTGGAGCGTAGACGCCAAGAGCATCGACCAGAAGACGTTCGATCTTTCGGTGAAGAACCCGAACGGCAACGAAGAAGTCAAACATCGAAGCCCGAAAGCGATCATGAAAGAGATTGCGGTGCTGGATGCCGAGAGCGCCAAGGTGCTGGCGAAGATTCGGGGGCTTTTGTGAAGAAGAATGGGAGTGATGGGAATAATGTGAGTAAGGGAAAATTGCCTTCACCCGAGGCACATACTTCCCATGATTCCCAGCCTTCGATTATTCCCCCGAGGGGTGATTATAAGACCCTCTTGTCTTATCAGAAGTCGGAAGTTGTCTATGAACTTACCTATCGTTTTTGCAAACGCTTTCTCAAAATAGGCGACCGCACCGTCGATCAGATGGTGCAGGCGGCCCGCTCGGGAAAACAGAATATCATCGAAGGCAGCAAGGCCGCGACAACGTCCAAGGAGATGGAGATCAAGCTGACGAATGTGGCACGGGCGAGCCAGGAAGAACTGCTGGAGGATTATCGCGATTTTCTGCGCGTGCGCGATATGCCCATCTGGGACAAGGATTGCAAGGAATCGATCTTTGTCCGCGACCTGAGCAGGACGACTCCCTTGACCTTCGATGTGTTCCGCGAATTCGTGGAAACCCGCCCCGCCGATGTGGTGGCCAACATCGCCATCTGTTTGATCCACCAGACCAACTACCTGCTGGACCAGCAGATGCGGCGGCTGGAGCAGGATTTTCTGAAAGACGGCGGCTTGCGCGAGCGCATGACCCGCGCGCGTTTGCAGGCGCGGGAGCAGCAGAGAAGCAGACGGGGGAAGGTATGAAGGCGGGGTGGCAAACAAAGACACTTGCTGAAGTCTGCCAGATTAAACTGCCAAAGATCTGAAGCACGTGAACGGCTTGCAGGATCGGCAGTTGGTATTCTTTTGGCCGATGGAAGACTTGGGAAGTTGACCAGAAAATTCTGAAACCGAACACAGAAAAGGCAATTGTCTGATGTCGCAGGTAGCTATACGTACTTCGCTAATGGACGATGTTCTATTAGCAACGATTACGATCCTGCTTCGAAAATGGGAAGCTTGGCATTGCAAACAGATATGACGAATCGTATTGATTTTGGGTCGAGTGAATATTTCGTATTCAGACCAGACAAATCACTGTATAACGAATGGCTTTACTACTATTTTATCTCGGGAAGATTTCAGAATAGAAGGCGCGCAACGTATGACTGGCGCTGTCGGTCATAAACGTGTTGCGAAGGAATTTATCGAGAGCTATCCGATTCCGCTTCCACCGCCCTCCGAACAGCAGCGAATCGTCGGCATCCTCGACGAAGCGTTTGAGCGGCATCGCCACCGCCAAAGCCAACGCCGAAAAGAACCTCCAAAACGCCCGTGCCATATTTGAAAGCCACCTGCAATCCGTCTTCACTCAGCGCGGCGACGGGATGGCTGGAGAAAAAGCTGGGAGAAGTTTGCGCTATCACCTGCAAGCTCTGACGTTGATCCTCGCAATGAAGGATTGGTTTAGACTTGGTTCATGTGGGTGCCGGAAACATTGAATGCTACAAAACGGTGTTTTCGACTGTGAACGTTCAAAACGGCGCGGGAAGAAGGGCTGATTTAGGCAAGTTCCTTTTCGATAAGTCGATGGTTCTCTACAGCAAAATACGACCTTATCTCATGAAGGTTGCACGTCCTGATTTTAATGGGTTGTGTAGTGCTGACATGTATCCCCTCGCACCGTTGCCCAAGCAGAAGACTCGTGACTACCTATTTCATCTTTTGCTCAGTAAGCCATTCACGGATCATGCGATTCAAGGTTCTGCCCGTGCTGGAATGCCAAAGGTACATAGAGAACATCTTTTTGAGTTTCGTGTGTGACGCCAGATGTGAAGAAGCAGAACGAATTAGTCGTACAAGCTCGACGCACTTCGACGAAGAAACCCAACGCCTCGAATCCATTTACCAGCAGAAGCTCGCCGCACTCGATGCGCTGAAAAAATCGTTGCTGGATCAGGCCTTCACCGGCCAACTATAGGAAGACTACCTATGAACGAAGCCGAAACCCGAGCCGAACATATTGACCCTGCCCTGAAAGCCGCTGGCTGGGGTGTGGTCGATGGCAGCCGCATTCGGCGGGAGTATCCGATCACGCTCGGTCGCATCGAAGGCCACGGCAAGCGGGGCAAGGCGCTGACTGCTGACTATGTGCTGGAGTATCGCAATACCAAGCTGGCGGTGGTGGAAGCCAAGGCGTGGGACAGGCCGCTGACCGAGGGCGTGGGGCAGGCAAAGGATTACGCGGGCAAGCTGGCGATTCGTTTTACCTTTGCCACCAACGGGCAAGGTATTTATCAGGTGGATATGTCGCCTGCGTCCATTCCTCCAAACCCTGGGAAGGCGGAGATTCCCATGCTACCCAACACCCGATGAACTTCTGGAACCGCACCTTTGCCACTCAGAACGCCTGGCGTGACCGCTTCGCCAAAGTACCATTCGAGGATCGGGGCGGCTACTTCCAGGGCCGCTACTATCAGGACATTGCCATCGAACGGGTGCTGGAGGCAATCGCCGACAACCAACAGCGCATCCTGCTGACACTGGCAACCGGCACGGGCAAGACCTTTATCGCTTTTCAGATAGCCTGGAAACTGTTTCATAGCCGCTGGAACCTGACTGACTGGAAGAAAAAAGGCGAGCCCACGCGGAGACCGCGCATCTTGTTCCTGGCTGACCGTAACATTCTGGCTGACCAGGCATATAACGCTTTTTCAGCCTTTCCTGAAGATGCGCTGGTGCGAATTGCCCCGATGAGATTCAGGCAGAAAGAGCAAGGTACCCGACCAACGGCAGCATCTTCTTCACCATCTTCCAGACCTTCATGAGCGGGCCGAACGAGACGCCCTATTTTGGAGAGTACCCGCCTGACTTCTTTGATTTCATTGTTATCGACGAATGCCACCGGGGCGGCGCAAATGACGAGAGCAACTGGCGGGACATTCTTACCTACTTCAAACCTGCTGTGCAGCTCGGCCTGACCGCTACGCCCAAACGCAAAGACAATGTTGACACCTACGCCTATTTCGGCGATCCGGTTTATATCTACTCGCTCAAGGACGGAATCAACGACGGGTTTCTGACGCCGTTCCGGGTTAAGCAGATTTCCACGACGCTGGATGAGTATGTTTATACATCGGACGATCGCGTCATGGAAGGGGAGATAGAATTCGGCAAACGGTACGAGGAACCCGATTTTAACAAGATCATCGAGATCAAGGAGCGGGAGAAAAAACGGGTCGAGATCTTCCTGTCGCAGATAGACCAGCAGGAGAAGAGTCTGGTCTTTTGCGCGAATCAGGTTCACGCTTTGGCGGTGCGTGACCTGATCAACCAGATGAAGAACAGCACCGACCCTAACTACTGCCAGCGGGTGACGGCAAACGACGGTTTACTGGGCGAACAGCATCTGCGCGACTTCCAGGACAACGAGAAAACTATTCCCACAATCCTGACTACATCACAGAAGCTTTCCACAGGGGTAGATGCCCGCAATATCCGCAATATTATTCTGATGAGACCGATCAATAGGATCATCGAGTTCAAGCAGATCATCGGACGCGGTACCCGGCTGTACGACGGCAAGGATTACTTCACCATCTACGACTTTGTGAAGGCGTATCACCATTTCAGCGATCCCGAATGGGATGGCGAACCGATCGAACAAATAAAGCCTATGAAACCCATGGACCCCATGAGTCGCATAGCTCCCATAACGGCCGAAGAAACAGGGCCTGACTACACTCCAAAGGTGAAAGCGAAGGTGAAACTTGCCGACGGCAAGGAACGCACCATTCAATACATGGTGGCAACAAGCTTCTGGCATCCTGACGGGACGCCTATGTCGGCGCAGCAGTTCATGGAGGCGCTCTTTGGCAAACTTCCGGAGTTTTTTAAGGACGAAGAAGAGCTGCGCAGGATCTGGAGCGTTCCTGATACGCGCAAGGCCTTCCTGGCGAGATTAGCGGAGTCAGGTTTTGGCAAAGAGCAGATGACTGAAATGCAGAAGATCATTGATGCGGAAAAGAGCGACTTGTTTGACGTGCTTGCCTATGTCGCTTTTGCCTTGCAGCCGGTTACGCGGGAAGAGCGGGCTACCAGGGCTAAGGGAAAGATACTTACCTCCTTTACGGACAAGCAGCGGGCCTTCCTCGATTTCGTGTTGTCGCAGTATGTGAAGGAGGGCGTGGATGAGCTTGACCAGGAGAAACTGTCGCCGCTGCTGAAGCTGAGATACCACACTCTTCCGGATGCGACGAAGGTCCTGGGTACGACCGAGCAGATCAGGGGAGTGTTTGTGGGCTTCCAACGGTATTTGTATGAGCAGAGCCGCACAGCCTGATACGAAATGATTTCGAAGCCGTACCCTCCTTGGTGGGCAGCGGCTGACAAGGCCGGTACTTGATGCTTTAGCCCATTTTCTGGCTCAAGCGAGGTCGAGCCTAGAGAATCTATAGGGTCACCCATTTAAAGGGCACTGTCTTCTTGAATTTATTAAATTATGGAGTGTACTTGCACGAAGAAGACTTGACCCGGACTGTCCATTCTCCAAAAGTACCTGCCGGGGATAACGGCGACAAATTAAAACAGCAATCATAAAGGGGGTAATGCAATGTTGAAAAGTTTAAGGATTCTTCTCTTGCTCGGGGTATCGTCAATAATTTTCGTAGCCTGCTGGCCGGTCCCGAAAAGCGGACCGACGTCACAGGGCAAGCCGATCCCGATCTTCGTGCTGGTCGACCCCGGTATCGAAAAATCGTTCACCGACTACCAGGTGAAGAACCGCAAACAGACCTCGGCATGGATGGAAAAGGACATAGAAAAAATGCTGAAGAAAGCCGGTTATGCCGGATATGTCATCAACAAGCGGTCCGAATATAAAGCCGCACCGGGCACCTACCTGCTTACCATAAAAATTACCGATTACAACCCCGGCGCCAAAGTAGCGCGGATGTACGTAGGGTATGGTGTTGGGGCTGCCTCTATGAAGGTTCATTATGAACTCCATAAAGGTCAGAAGCAAATCCTGGCTGATGACACGGGAGCCGGCACCGGCGGGGAATGGCAGAAGGCGATCAGAAAAATCGAAGTAACGGCGATCGATGCTGTTTCTGCAAAATTAGGCGAATAGCTTTTTCGCGCCCGGTCTCTCATTGCTGTCTCATTCCGCCGTACATCAGGGAGGGAACTGAAATGCCAGAACCATCCGCTCAGCCAACAGTAGGATCACTGTTCGTTGCCGACCATATCCTTGCGCTCGAAACGGTCGGCGCAGTCATCGCCGTTGTCATTCTCGGCTTGAATGCCGGCCAATGGGGCGAGTTTCCCGTCCGCTACGCCGTGACGGGATCGTTGGGAGGCCTGATGCTGCTCCTTGCCGTCGGCCGCTACCGCCGCTATCGCCGGCTCTATGCACAGGGCGAGGAAGTGCGGGCGACGGTCGTCGGGATCGCCCGGAGGGTCACCCAGACTTCCACAGACGTCGGTCAGGCGTACGAGCCGACGGTCGAGAACGAACTGACCTATACGTACGCATACCGGGGGCAGGCGCTCCAGGGGACGCTGGATGTTTGGGGGATCGCCGGCAGCGTCATGGACAGCAGCCTGCTGAAGGAGGGGGACGAGATCATCCTGCTCGTTGACCCTGACCGGCCGGAGCAGCATATCGTCCGGAACCGGTATCTGCCAAGCGTGAAGAGCCTGCTCGCGTCGTCTCAGCCCGAAGCCGTGCGGGATGCCACGCGGGCGGAGGAGGCCCGGAACGCGGATGCCGCAGCGGTCCAGGCCTTTGAAAAGAAACAGGCCGAATCCAACATGCTCTGGTACCACTGGGTGGCGGTGGCCGCGGTCATTGTCCTGCTCATCTGGTACGCCATTGACGATATCATGGTACGTATCATGTCCGCCGGCAAGTAGCCGCGCAGGAAACCTCATAGGGTCCCATTTAAAAGGACACCGTCAAGCAAAAAAGCTATCTTGTGGCGAGAAACAGAAGTTTCTAGTCGAGCTTTTCGTTATCTTCATCCGTACCATTGCAGCAGTTTCATTCGCCGTGTCCAAATGTTTATACAAGTCTTATGGTTGTTAATCCCGCCAAGGCAGGACTCACGGCGGCTTCTATGAAGTCAGGAACCATATGGAACTAGGCTATCGAATCATACGACCTCAAGACGTTGGCCTGCAGCCCCTTGCATTCGCGCAGATTTCGCTGTGGCGCACTGCTGCCTGGGACATTGTAGTTGGTGAGCGGGCGGTAACGGAGGCGATCGAGATCGCTGCTGTGTGCAAAACGCTTGGCATCAGGACCGTGTTCCATCCGCTCGAATACCCGCTGACGACTATACAGGCTTCTCAAACCATGAATGTTATGCGTCGGCTGGCGGCGGCAAGCGACCTTGGTATTATCGTCCACGACGAGGGTGGCGCGAGCGGGGAGAGGATCTCGGCTGCTGAAGAAGCGATGTTTAAAAGGAATCTCGCCGAGATAAGCGGCTTGTGTCATGTTTCGATAGAGAACTCTTTCAACTCCGGCGATATAATCCGGTTCTGGGAACGGTTCGTGGTCCCGGCCCGTGAGAGCGTTTCAATCACTATCGACATCGGTCATCTTGAGTCCGCTGCTATTGACTCCATTTCGTTCATCCGCACACTGCCTGATCGGCTCATTTCGCGCGTCCACTTCGCGCACGTGCATCACAAGGCAGAGGATCGGTCCGGCATCAAGGACCACTTGCCGCTCGTGCCGGGGTGTAGAGAGATCGAGGCGTTGAAAGAACTGATCAGGAGAAGGCCCGATGTCCGGGTGGTCCTCGAACTGGACGCAGGAAAGGAAGGGATGGGACAGAGTATTGAGCTGTTGAAGGGTTTTTAGTAACAGGGAAACATTCGGGACGTGAAGGCCGTAAACCTGAGAGAAATCCAGCAGCGGGTCAGTCATGAGTTGTTAATAACAAGGCGGCAGCGGCATCCGTAAGCTTCGACGATCGTTTCCAGATTCACCATGACGCCGGCAAGGCGTATATGGCGAGAGCGACGGACGGGCGTAAAAATCCCGCCATGAAGCCGGTCGCAGTCTATCATGATGCAGAGCGCAGGAAAGACTCCTGGTACTTTGTGGGGTGCCTAACGGCCGCGCCTCGTCCAATAGAATCCACCACCGCCGAAGATCAAAATCAAAACAATAATTATAAGTATGGTCTCAGTCGACATGGCTTTTCTCCTTTCTCTTTAGAATGTTTATCAACGCAATCGTATCTACTTTAATTATGGCTCGATTACTTTGAGATTGTGGAACGCACCAGACCTATCGTGTCAGGTCTCTTTTGTTGCATTCATCCCGATTGGCTGCAATACTCGGTTCATGTCCCGTCCGCTTCGCATCGAAACTGTTAGACTCCTAATGAAATTCGAGCGCGAAGAACTGGTGAAACGGAAAAAGAGCGGGGACGAACTGGACCGGGAACCAAAGATCACGGTAATCAATGATTATTTTAAAGAACGGATCACGTTCTTTGAAGAACAGGTAAAGAGCTTCGGCCCGATCAATTGCGCCCGATACCGGCAAGTTCGATCTCTTATTCCGGGAAACGCTGCGAGAATCCTGGTAATGCAAAAAGCAGTTGACGGACTGCGGTAAAATATGTAAAATATGATTATCATATTATGCAGCATGGAGGGGATCTATGACAAAAACGATAACCGCCACAGAGGCTGTTCGGAAGTTTTCCGAGATACTGAATTCCATAAAATATACGGGAAATGACTACACGATCATGCGGGGAGGCAAGCCGGTTGCGACGATCCGTTCGGCGGAAACCCACGCGAAGGCATTGACCCTTGGCGACCTGGCGGGACTAGTGAAGTCGCTTCCCACACTCGGCGACGAAGCGGAACGATTCAAAAAGGACCTTAAGGAAGCCCGCAAGCATCAGCCCCTTATGCCGGAGAAAGACAAATGGGCATAATATTCGACAGCAGCGTTCTCATTGCCCTTGAGCGCGGTGCTCACGGACTGGAGAAACTTGCCGCAGGCAGGGAAAGCGAGCCCTTCGGCATCAGCGTTGTCACTGTTTCCGAGCTTTTGCATGGTGTTCACCGTGCGGATTCTGAAAAAAGGCGTCTCGCACGGGGGGCGTTCGTCGAAAAGATCATCCAGACCTTTCCGCTCTATCCGTTTGACTTGAGCGCTGCGAGAATATATGCGAAGCTCTGGGCCAATCTTGCAAAAAAGGGAGTGACTATCGGCGCTCACGACCTAATGATCGCTTCAACGGCTATCGCCCTTGGGTTCTCCGTGGTCACGGCTGACGGTGATTACAGCAAGATAAAGGAAGTATCCGTCGAAAAGTTCGTCGTGTGATCGGAAAATAGGGAGCGAAGAACCTATGTCTCTTTTGTTGCATTCAGCCCGATTCGCTGCAATACTCGGTTCATGTCCCGTCCGCTTCGTATCGAATACGCCGGTGCTGTCTACCACATCACTTCCCGCGGGAACAAAAAGAAGCCCTTTTTAAAGATGACCGGGGAATCGACTCGTTGATGCGTTTGATGCTTTTTAGCAGTGATTTCGTTGCTGGTTCAGACACGCGGTAAGTTTATTCTTTTGGCTGGCATTTATCAACATATTAGGGCCAGGTTTCTATTGTTGGATCGTCTGGCTTTCATGTGGATAGAATAAGCGCCTGTATGATTTATTAAGCAGTATTTGCCCCATTTTTCGCGTTTTTTGTCACCTTTCTTGCATGCCCAAGAAAGGTGACCGAAAGAAGGGCACCCGGCGAAAATCCTTTACGGCATGCTCGGTCGTCCTCGGTACATTTCGGAAACTCGCCCTTCGGGCTCAGACAGTCCGAAATGTTTAACCCTCGGACTCGGTCGCATGCCTAGATTTTCGCATGGGAAGCTTCTAGTGCAGCGTATTTAAACCAACCCCGCATGTCCACGCGGCCCTACACTCGCGGAGTGCAGGTGAGTGAATGCCAATGTTATTTGCGACCATCAAGCATCCGTTGCCCTGAGCCACAGGGCGCGCCAGTTCTGCTCCTCCTGACGCCTCCATGAGGCACGATCCTCCAGTTCGATCCGCTGCACCATCCTGGTCCTCCACGATTTTACGATCAAGCCTCCTTTATCCACGGTCACGGTGAGTGCTCCGTCCGAGTCCGTCCGGAAGAGCCGTGTTCCCGCAGCATCGTAGCGTTCCACGACCTCAGGCGAGGGGTGGCGGTAGCGGTTCCTGCTGCCGACGGTCACGATGCCGATCGCGGGCCGCGTCCGGGACAGGAAGGGTGCCGAACTCGAACTCTTGCTCCCGTGGTGCGGGACCTTGATCAGGTCGCACCGGAGGTCCCTGCCGCCCTGCAGCATTTCTTTTTCCGCATCCTCGCCGATATCTCCCGGAAACAAAAAAACCTTCCCCTCGAGCGCTATCCGTACCACCAGTGACCGGCTGTTCTCGGCTGCATAGGCCTTGCGCTCGCGGGAACGAAAGCCCGGCGCGGGGTGGAGCAGCTGCAGCTCGATATCGCTGATCGCCACAGGCGGGTCCGCTGCGGATACGGCGCGGCAAGGTATCCCTTTGTCGGATATCAGGCGTTCCAATTCAGCATATCCCGGCAGGTCCTTGTCCAGACCGGATGTCCAGACCTCGCCCACGTCAAAAGAGCTGACAAGGTATTTAAGGCCGTTCATGTGGTCCGGATGCGGGTGGGACAGGATCATGAGATCGATCCTGTGAATGCCCTGGTTCCAGAGATAGGGGGCGACGATGCGCCTGCCGACATCAAAACGGTCGTCATAAGAGCCGCCGCCGTCTATGAGCATATTTTTCCCGGTAGCAAGCGTGATGAGCGCGCAGTCACCTTGCCCCACATCGGGAAACTGTATTGTTCCGGTCCGGCGCGGCAGGAAAAAAAACGTCATAGAAAGGATAAGCAGCAGCCCCGAGACCGCTGCAATCGCTCTGTGGCTTCGCGGCACGCGGGAGGAGCTTGCGAGAGGCTGATACCGATAGCGCAGGAACGATCTGACGATCACATATCCGGATCCAAGGAACAGGGCAAAGGCCAGGAGCCTGAACAGGCCCGGCGCAGGGGGATGGAACTGTGCCAGGGGCAGGCGTGAAAAGAACGTGACCGTGTCGCAAAACCGATCTGCAACGAGCTGGTTCAGCGCCGGCAGGGGCAGCGCATTGGTCAGGAGCGACACGATCCCCGAGAACAGGCCGAGCGGCACGATAATAAAGCCCGCCAACGGAACGACGACCATGTTCGATATCACGCCGACGAGCGATACCTGATTGAAGTAGTGCGCAACCAGGGGGGCCGTTGCAAGGGTGGCGCTGAGTGAGACGAGGACGAGCAGCAGTGCGCTGTTCCGGAACCGGGCGAAGCGGCTCCCGGCAGGCGGCCGCAGTTCGTTCCAGAGCATCACCACGGAACCGATGGCCAGAACGGAGATGAACGACAGCTGGAACGATATGTCGAAAACGGCCTGTGGGCTTGCGACGAGAATGAACAGGGCTGCGAGGGCAAGGGAATGGATGAGCGCCTTATCGCGGTCGAGAACGATGGCCGCAAGCGCGGCGGAGAGCATGATGAGCGAACGGATCGTTGCGACCTGCCCCCCGGCAAGGAGCGTATAAAAGATCAGGAACGGAAGGGTGAGCCAGGCCGCTATCTTTTTCGGGTCTGCCCTGAGGGTCAGGCGGTGATAGTGCCGCTCCGGCAGAAGCCGCAGCATGATCCGCATCAGTCCGAAACAGAAAATGGCGACCATGCCGAGGTGGGAGCCGGATATGGAAATGATATGGGTGACGCCGGCGGCCATAAAGCTCTCGCGCATGTCGTCCGTAAGCCCGCCCTCTTCTCCGAGCGTCATGGCCTGCAGGATCGCCGATCCCGGGCCTGTTGTTGAAGCAAGGAAGGCCAGACGGATGCGCTCCCGCCAATTCTGTATCTGTCTGAACAGCCCTGTTCCGCGCTGCAGGATATCGATATCGCGTTCCTGTTTCAGGCTCACGGTGCGCCGGATTCCCTGCGCCTGAAGGTATGCCGCATAATCGAAGCCCGCAGGATTGCCGGATCCTCCGGTTCGAAAAAACGGCCTGAGAATCGAATGACATCGCCATAGCCGATGCCGGTCACTGCTGAGCGAACGCTCATCCGTATCGCACCGGACACCGGCGTGCTGTCGATCCGGTGCAGTTCCACGACAAAGCCGGTCCTGTCCGGGTCGCGCTCCAGTGCGGACGCGATCGTTCCGGTCATCTCATGCTTAACCGTGGTGTCCGGGAATTCCCGCATATAGTGGTCCGGCGGTATCCATGCTGCAGAGTAAAGATAGGCGGCCATACCCAGAGTGCAGGGGACGGCAAGGAGCAGGAAGCGGCGGAGGGACAGCAGGCCGGAGCGTAGGCAGAATCCCGCCGTCAACAAGGACAGCACGATGAGCGCGCTTACGACAGCGGGAGCATACAGGAAAAAGTTTCCGGACAGAAGGCCGGCGACATAGGCAAGGGTGAGCGTAATGAGGGGCTTTTGCATGGACGGCCGCTCCGTTCGTCACGGCAAAGCACGATTGGATCAGATGGCGCCTGTTCCTGCGCGATAAACTGAAAAGAGTATTTGGACGCAGATACAAGAAGTAGGCGCTTCTAAGCGAAATCTGATGAACGCGAATAACGACAGACAAAAAAAGATTAAAAACTTTTCTGATAATAAAAAGGCTCACCCTTGAGGTGAAGGTTCTTTCCAGCTGAATGCGAGGTTTTATCTACGAAAATCGGTATCGCTTAGAAGCGCCTACTTTTGACGGTCTCGTAAGAAGTCTCCTCTGCCGTCATTGCGAGGAGCGCCTTTAGCCCCGGGCATGATCCGGGGGACGCGGCAATCTCGTTTTTTCAGGCGGTTACAAACTGCGAGATTGCTTCGCTTTGCTCGCAAAGACGGCTTAAAGGACTTTTTACGAACACATCACTTTTGGTCATCTGCGTCCAACTGTTGTTTTTAGGATGACTATCGTCACCTGGTGGGTATGCGCGGTTACCCCAGCTTCTCTTTGATAAGCCCCGCCAGTCCTTCGGCGAGCCGCTTGATCTCCTGTTCATCCTCGCCCTCGATCATGACGCGGACCTTGGGTTCGGTGCCTGAATAGCGAACGAGCAGGCGGCCGGTGCCCTCGAGGCTTCTTCGAGATCTCCGTCATCCGTCCGGCGATCTCCGGGATCGATTCGAGATCGCGCCGCTCCCGCACTTTCACGTTTACCAGCGTCTGGGGATAGGTCTTCATGCACGCGGCGAGCTGTGACAGAGGCTTGTCCGCCTGCTTCATGATCGCGAGGACCTGAAGCGCCGAGATGAGTCCGTCACCCGTCGTATTGTGGTCCAGAAAAATGATATGGCCCGATTGTTCGCCGCCGAGGTTAAATCCTCCCTCGATCATTTTTTCCATGACATAGCGGTCTCCCACGGAGGCCCGGACCAGTTTGCCTCCTGCTTCGCGCATGGCGAGCTCGAGCCCCAGATTGCTCATGACCGTGGCGACCAGCGTGTTGTGTCTGAGCTTGCCGTGCTTCATCAGATGAAGGGCGCAGATGGCCATCACGGCGTCGCCGTCGACGACCGTGCCGTTCTCATCGCACAGGATCAGGCGGTCGGCGTCCCCGTCAAAGGCTACGCCGAGATGGGCACGGTTCGCCACGACGGCCCGGGAGATCACTTCGGGATGGAGCGAGCCGCAGCCCTGGTTGATGTTCATGCCGTTCGGCTGGTCGTAGAGGGAGATGACGTCGGCGCCGAGCTCGGTCAGGATGCGCGGGCCGATCCGGTAGGCGGCGCCGTTGGCCGAATCCACGACAATGCGGAGCCCCGCAAGGTCGAGGCCGCGCGGTATCGATGATTTCACGAACTCGTTGTATCTGCCGATGGCATCGTCGATGCGGGTCGCTTTGCCGATCTCCGAGGCCGTGGGCCTGATGGAATCGATTGCTCCGGAAAATATCAGGTCTTCCATTTTCTTTTCAAGTTCGTCGGGAAGTTTGAACCCGTCGCGGCCGAAGAACTTGATGCCGTTGTCCTCATAGGGATTGTGGGATGCCGAGATCACGACGCCGGCGTCCGCCCGGAGGCTTCGTGTCAGGAAGGCGATCCCCGGTGTTGGAACCGGGCCGATCAACAACACGTCGATGCCCATGGAGCAGAGCCCCGAGGTGAGGGCGCTCTCGATCATATATCCCGAGAGGCGCGTGTCCTTGCCGATGACGATGCGGTGGCGCCGCGACGAATCGCGGAACACATGGGCGGCGGCGCGGCCGATGCGCATCGCCATTTCACTGGTCATGGGGTCCTGGTTCGCCACTCCGCGGACGCCGTCGGTCCCGAAGAGTTTTTTCATGGTCGCACCCTTTCTATGACTATGCGAACGCTGACATCCTTATCAAGCAGCTTGACCGGTTTGCCTGCATAGTCGAGCTTTGGCTCTACGGTGACGGTGCCGGTAGCGCCTTCGATATCGATCGGCATGGTCTGAAGCGCGGTCAGCGGTTTTACGACACCTGCCGGCCCCTCGATAACGATCCTCGCGGGCACCGCCACGGTGCTTGCAACGCGGTAGCCCGGGGCGGGAATGCCGTGGAGCGCCGGGGTGAGCCTGACCGTCTTGCGGAGGATGGGCTCGAGCCTGACCTTGATCTCATAGGGAGACAGGTGGGTCACGGCAATGCCTGAAGGCCGCGTGATGTCGTCCGGCGAGATGCGGACACTATTTTCGCCGCCCCTGGCCAGTGAGAGGTCAAGTGCCCCGGATACCTCTTTGTCCGTCGAGATATCCCGGAGCAGGCGTTCCTGGCCCTCCAGGCGCACATCGATATAGCCGGGAACGTCGCCGACAACGGCCATGCCCGCGGGGATGTTCTTTAATTCCAGCGGGACCGTAAGGGCGATCTCCATCTTCCCTTTGGACGTTATGCTGAACCAGAGGATGAGCGCCAGTCCGAGGGAGGTGAGCTTGATGCCCCAGTTTTCAAAAAGGATCTTCCGGTAGTCCATGGTAGGTATTGCTCCGTGATATCGAAAATCGTACTGCAAAGTGCAAAGTGCAAATTTCAAAGTGCAAAGTGGGCACAGGCTAAGACCTCATGGTTTCATCAATTTGCACTTTGCATTTTACCCTTTGCAGTTTGCCTTGCTTTCAGGCAGCTACGCTTTCCTGCTCTTCGGCTTCACAAAAATGTCCGACAAGGTCTTCCTGAGGGCCTGGGCGTCGGCGTTGTGCTCGATCGCTCCGCCGGACACGACCGAGATCTCGCCGGTTTCCTCCGATACGACGACCACGATCGCGTCCGATTCTTCCGTGAGGCCGATGGCGGCGCGGTGGCGCGTACCCAGCGATTTCGAAATGTTCGATGCAAGCGTGAGCGGCAGAAAACAGCCCGCGGCGATGAGCCTCCCGTTCCGGATGATGGCGGCCCCGTCGTGGATCGGCGAATAGGGCAGGAAGATGCTGATGAGGATCTCCTTGGTCACTTTGGCGTCCAGTTCCGTTCCCATTTCCACGATGGTCGTGAGGTCGGTGTCGCGTTCGAGCACGATGAGCGATCCGATCCGCTTGTTCGCCATGGAGACGGCTGCCTTGACCGTTTCTTCGATGAATTTGGAGCCTTCCACGGGAGACAGGTGCCGGAAGAGATGGCGCTGCCCCACCTGGGCGAGCGTGCGCCTGATCTCGGGCTGGAACAGGATGATGACGGCGAGGACGATCTGGGACCAGAAGCTGCGGATGAGCCAGTCGAGCGTGTAGAACTTGAGCCACTGCGATGCGCCGAGCGCGAGCATGATCAGCCCCATGCCGACCAGCATCTGAAAGGCCCGCGTGCCTTTGATCAGCAGCAGCAGACGGTAGAAGAGATAGTAGACGAGCGCGATATCCACCGTATCGTTCAACCACCGGTAGTGCGCCAGCGCTTCTTTTATTTCAGTGAAGTTGGTCATCCGTTTGTTCCAAATTCTAAATTACAATATCGAAATCCCAAATAAATTCCAAACAGCAATCTCCAAAATTCAAACTGTTTGGTTTTTGACGCTTGGTGCATTATTTGCGTTTTGGAGCTTTCTATTTGGTGCTTGCTCTGACTATCGCATCGGTCATGCGCGCGACCTTGACCATCTGCGCCACATCATGGACCCGCACGACCCGCGCACCCCGCTCGATCCCGAGGGCGATCGTCGCTGCCGTGCCTTCCTGTCTCCGGTCGGCCTCGGCGATCCCGAGGACGGTGCCGATGAACTTCTTGCGCGAGGTGCCGAGCAGGATCGGCCGGCCGAGGCTGCGCAATTCGCCGAGGCGGTTCAGGAGCGCAAGGTTGTGCTCCAGGGTCTTGCCGAAGCCGATGCCCGGATCTACGAGGATGCTCTCCGGCTTCACGCCTGCCTGCACGGCGATGGTGATGCTGTCCGCCAGGTAGGACCTGACCTCGGCGACCACATCGGTGTAGACCGGGTTCTGCTGCATGTCGCGCGGTGTGCCCTTGATGTGCATGATGACCACGGCGGCGCCATGCTCGGCGGCTACGCCGGCCATATCCAGCGAGAACCGGAGTCCGCTGATGTCGTTCACGATCGAGGCGCCGGCCTCAAGCGCCTTCCGGGCGACCCTGGATTTGTAGGTGTCGACCGAGATCGGGATCGTGAGCTCCGAGGCGAGGCGTTCGATCACCGGAACGATCCTCCGGAGCTCTTCGTCCTCAGAGACCGGCTCTGCGCCGGGCCGCGTCGATTCCCCGCCGACGTCGATGATATCCGCGCCCTGGGCTGCCATCAGCCGGGCCTGGGTAATGGCCCGGGCCGTATCGGCATGGCGGCCGCCGTCGGAAAAGGAATCGGGCGTCACGTTCAGAATGCCCATGATGTGCGTACGGCTGCCGAGGTCGAGGACCCGCCCTTTGCAGCTGACCCTCTGGTCCGTGCGCAGGTAGTTGTCAAGGAGTGACTGCAATGCTGCAGGGAGGTCCGGCGGGACATGAGCGTTCGTGCGGAACGCATCGGGGAGTTGCCGCAAACGCTCAGGCGAGGCGGTCAGGAGCGCCTCTTTTCCGTCCCGCGCCGGTTGAAAGCTGATGGAGATCCCGCCGTCGAGCGCCCGGACAAAGTCACGCACCACGGCCTGCTGCCCCGTGGTCAGGCCCTGAATGGATACGGCGAGCGATCCGGCTTCAACGATCCTGACAGCAAGCCCCATAGCGCGCCCTATGCGGCCGTTGGCTGGCCGTTGACGATGGCTTCGATGTCAGCAGCGTCGAGGGTCTCTTTTTCGAGCAAAGCCGCTGTCAAGCCGGTCGAGCGTTTCCCTGCGTTCGGTGATCAGATTCCTTGGCCCGATCATAGTTGTCCATGACGATGCGCTTCACTTCGTCGTCGATCTCGACGGCCGTGCTGCTCGCTGAAGTCGCGGTGCTGGGCGATCTCGCGGCCGAGGAATATCTGCTCTTCCTTCTTGCCGTAGGACGAGCGGGCCCATTGCATCGCTCATGCCCCACTCGTCAAACCATCTTGTCGCGCCAGGGTCGTGGCGCGCTCGATGTCGTTGCCTGCGCCCGTGGTCATGTGCTGGAGCGCGATCTCCTCAGCGGCCCGGCCGCCCAGCAGGATGGCGATGTCGTTCAGCAGATGTTCACGGTCGTAGGAGTACCGGTCGGCCGTGGGGAGCTGGAGCGTGATGCCCAGCGCCATGCCGCGCGGGATGATCGAGACCTTGTGCACCGGGTCGGTCCCGGGAATGAGCCTCGCGACCATCGTGTGGCCGGCTTCGTGGTACGGCCGTGATTCTTCTTTTCCTCGTCGCTGATGAGCATGGACTTGCGTTCGAGGCCCATGAGGATCTTGTCCTTGGCGCGTTCGAAGTCGTCGTTCTCCACCTGCGTTTTGCCCAGTCTGGCCGGCGAGGAGCGCCGCTTCGTTCACCAGGTTCGCCAGCTCGGCTCCCGACAGGCCCGGGGTGCCGCGGGCGATGGATTCGATGTCCACATGCGGCGCAAGCTTGATCTTCTGGGTATGCACCTTGAGCACGCCGATCCTGCCGTTCAGGTCGGGCCGCGGGATGACCACCATGCGGTCGAACCTGCCCGGCCGGAGAAGCGCCGGATCGAGCACGTCGGGGCGGTTCGTCGCTGCGACCAGGATGACGCCCTCGTTGCTCTCGAATCCGTCCATCTCCACGAGGAGCTGGTTCAGCGTCTGCTCGCGCTCGTCATGGCCGCCGCCGAGACCGGCGCCGCGGTGCCTGCCCACGGCGTCGATCTCATCGATGAAGATGATGCAGGGCGCGTTCTTCTTGCCCTGTTCGAAAAGGTCGCGTACGCGCGATGCGCCCACGCCGACGAACATCTCAACAAAGTCGGAGCCGCTGATCGACAGGAACGGCACGCCTGCCTCGCCGGCGATGGCCCGCGCCAGGAGCGTCTTGCCCGTGCCCGGAGGGCCGACGAGCAGCACGCCCTTGGGGATCTTGCCGCCGAGCTTCTGGAACTTCTGCGGGTCCTTCAGGATCTCGATGATCTCCTGGACCTCCACCTTGGCCTCGTCCATGCCGGCCACTTCATTGAACGTCATCTTCTTGGCGCTCTCGTTCAGGAGCTTGGCCTTGCTTTTGCCGAAGGACATGGCCTTGTTCCCGCCCATCTGCATGTTGCGCATGATGAACATGAACCACAGCGCCATGAGGATCAGCGGCGCCCAGACCACGAGGAAGTTGTACCACCCCGATTCCTTGAGCGGTTCGACGTTGATCTTGACGCCCTTGGCCCGAAGGTCCTTGACGAGGTCCGGATAGTCCGGCAGATTCGTTTTGAACGACTTGCCGGTCTTGTAGGTTGCCGAGCAGTTCGGGACCCTTGATCGTGACGTCGTTCACCTCGTCCTTGTCGATCTTGTCCATGACCTCGCTGAAGGCGATCTGCAGCGTTGACTGGGTAACCGGGTTGAACAGGTTGAAAATGAGCACTGATACCACGACGAACAGAAGGATCAGCGCCAGATTTTTATAGAATGCATTCACCGATGCAAACCTCCGATCCTGCGCGCCCTGCAAAGAAGCACGACAGGTAACCTTTTAATAATTTACCATATTTTACTGCTGCTGACAACAGCTTCGATGCTCCGGCTATCCCTCTCGTTCCTCGAGGGGCAGGACGGCGATATAGGGCAGGTTGCGGTACCGGTCCTTGTAGTCGAGGCCGTATCCGACCACATACTTGTTGGGGATGCGGAAACCGGCGTAGTCCGCCTCGATCTGCCACTTTCCGCCGCTCCGACTTGTCCAGGAGCACGCAGACCTTGAGCGACGCCGGGCCGCGGTCAATGAGCATTTGTTTGAGATACTGGAGCGTGACGCCGGAGTCAACGATATCCTCCACCAGCAGAACATGCTTGCCTTTGATGTCCTCTTTCATGTCGCACAGCATCTGCACCGGGGTCACTCCTTTGCCCTTGGAGGACGAGCTGGTGCAGTGCATGAAGTCCATCCGAACGGAGATCCTGAGCGAACGGAGCAGGTCGGACATGAAAAAGATGGCGCCTTTGAGCACTCCGACGACCAGCAGGTCCTTGTCCGCATAGTCCTTGGAGATCCGGGAGCCGAGTTCCTGGATCTTACGCTGGATCTCCTCGCTCGTGAAAAGCGGTTTACCGAAATCGATTCCTACCATTGCATGTCCTCCGTGAGATATAGTTCGCATCAGGTGTTTAGATCAGGTGTTTAGGCTGAAGGCTGAAGTTCAAAGCTGAAGGCTAAAGTTAAGGTTGAAGGGTGTAGTAGTGCGTTTCCCTTCAGTCTTCAGCCTATTAACCTTCCGCCTGCTTCTTCACCCGCACCAGCAGCCGCTGCTTCGTGTCCGCCTGCGCCAGGAACCGCTGGTCGGTGCGCATCCCCATGACCCAGAGGATCTCGGTCCCGGAGCAGAGCAGCGGGACAATATCGCGCTGCCGTCGCGGGACCTTGGCATCCACCAGCAGGTCCTGCAGTTTCTTGCTTTTTCCGCCCAGGCCGGCAGGGTGGAACCGGTCGCCGGGGCGCCTGTTCCGGACCTGCAACGGGAGGCCTATCTTATCATAATCGAAAAGGGCCTGCCAGCAATAATTTGTATCAGGAGGCATTTCCGGGCCGTTGCACAGAACGGCCTCCACTTCAATTCCGCACTCCGGCACGGCTGTCCTGCCCGGGACCAGGAGGTTGCGGGTAAAGGGTGCTGCAGCTGTTGACGGACCAACAAGGAATTGTTCATAGGTCCGTTCGATCATAAGTTCTGCCGGGAGTCGCATGGTCCTGCCCGTCGGCGCTGCGGACATGAACTGGAGCGCTTCGTCGACCTGTAGAGACGAAAGGCTGGAAGGGCCGTCAGCAAGAGCATCTGCCAGTCTGCGCAGCAGCCTGCGTTTGATGGCCGGATGGAGCGCAAGGAATGCCTCGCGCTGCACAACGAAGCCGTCTTCCCGCTTCCCGGTGATCGCCTGAGCGGCCGATTCGACGGACAGGTCCAGGGCTTCGCTTTCGTCTTTGAGCAGCGCTGCCTCGGCAGCGAGCGTCTCGACGATGCGCGGATTGAACTGCTTGAGAACAGGCATGAGTTCCAGCCGTATCCTGTTCCTGGTATAGAGCGGTTTCGTGTTCGAGGGATCGGTCACGAACGTGAGCCCGGACCGCGCGAGGTGCTCCAGGACCTGTTCGCGCGTGATCTCGATGAGCGGCCTGATGAACGGGCCGCGTATCGGCGGGATGCCGGCAAGGCCTGCGCTGCCTGCACCGCGCAACAGCCGCAGGAGCACGGTCTCGGCCTGGTCCGTCGCGGTGTGGCCGGTGGCGATGCGCGAGGCGCCGATCTTTTCAGCTGTCCGGGAAAGAAAGGCATACCGCGCCTCCCGTGCTCCGGCCTGAACCGACAGTCCGCGCTCACGGCAGAGCGCTGCTGCATCGACGGACTCGATCGTGGACGGAAGGCCGAACTGTTTTGCAAGACCGGCAACGAACAGCGCTTCGTCCGCGGATTCTTTTCCCCGGAACATATGGTCGAGGTGCGCTACATGGAGTGAGATGGCCCAGTTCGTCGGAAAGCGCATGGAGCGCCGCGAGGAGGCAGACGGAATCAGGGCCGCCCGAGACCGCGACGAGCACGGTCTCGCCGGGACTCAGCATCCGGTATTTCAGTACGGTTTTTTTTAGCTTGGCAAGCAGCATCGTATTCATTGAACCAGAGGCCGGCAGCAGCAGACGACAAGGCACGTGGAACGATCCGACTCCAGCATTCTCCCTGGTTGTTTTTTGTAGTATACCGGAGAGGGTAGCAAGAACGAATACAGACTCATCGTGAGCGAGGGGAGAAGAATGGTGGCGGTGCAGGGACTCGAACCCCGGACACAGGGATTATGATTCCCCTGCTCTACCAGCTGAGCTACACCGCCCCATGAAAAAACACGGGTAAAGATACTGCATTGCGGAATTTTTGTCAAGAAAAACCGTACTGGATTGTCGTTCTTCAGGGCAGGTGGAACAAAAGATGTGCAACAGCGCTGGATGAAGTACTGTTCGCCTCTGCAATCTTGGCAAGGACCGGGTGTCAAGACCCCGGCGGGCAGCGTCCTGTTATTCGCCGCAGGAGACCGCCCGCAAGGGCAATTTTAACGGGTGGACCTGTTTGTTTTGCTCATCTTGAGGCTTTTCAGCCTTCGTTTCTTGGCCTCTATCCGTTTTCGTTTCTTTTTGATCGATGGTTTCTCGTAATGGCGCCTGTTCTTCAGTTCCCGGAACAAGCCATCGGTCTGCATTTTGCGCTTGAGCAGCCGGATAGCTTTTTCTATGTTTTTATCGTCAACCCTTATCTCCAATTATTCGACTTCCTTCCTCCGCCGCCACCGCCGCGATCAAATCCGGAACGCTGTCCACCCCTTCCTCCGCCGCCACCGGTCCGGGGACGATCCGTTTGGGGCCGAGCCTCACTGACATTGATCGTCCGGTCCAGAACAGCCGTGCCGTTCAGCGTTGCGATCGCTTTATCAGCGTCCTCGTCAACTGCCATTTCAACGAAACCGAAACCCTTTGACCTGCCTGTTGCAGCATCCGTGATGATCCTTACCGACTGAACTTCCCCGATGGCCGCGAATACTTCCTTGAGACTGTCTTCGGTCACGTTGTACGACAAATTGCCCACATACAGTTTCTTTGCCATTTGCTCCTCCTGTCTGGTTGTTCACTGCACTACGGTCGCACATGTCTGCTACTTTGTTCGTATGAGGGAACCGGAAATCCCGAAGAAACCGTAACTGTTTTCAGATGGTTTTCAGTGCTTGCGTCCAGAGACTTTAAAACTGAGCAATAAAAATAAAAAAGACCGCAAAAATATAAGTTTTTGCAGTCCGAATCCGATTAACAAAAACTCCGAAAATTACTTATGATAATCTGTGTACAGTATAGGTGGCATGCAAAGAAAAGTCAACCCGTTTTATTTTTTTTCCGGCTGCTGACCGGCTTTTTGCGGGGAGATTCTTCTTCTCTGCGCCGTTTGGGGAATATCCGGACGGGCGTGCCCAGGAAGCCGAAGGCCCGGCGCAGGTTGTTCTCGATGAACCGGAGGTATGAAAAATGGACGCCGTCCGGGTAGTTGACGAAGACGACGAAGGTCGGCGGTTTAATGTCCACCTGGGTGATGTAAAAGTACTTCACCCGCTTGCCGCGGTAGAGCGGCGGTTCGTGGTGCGCGGCAAGTTTTTCGAACACCCGGTTCAGGTCCGCCGTGGAGACCCGTTTCGAGGCCTCGACCATGACCTTGTCGATCTCGTCGAAGACCTTGGTGATGCGCTGCCGCGTCAATGCCGACATGGTGAGCACGGGCGCGTAATCGACGAACTTGAGCTTCTGCTCGGCCTGCGCCATCATCCGCTTGTATTCCTCTTCCTTGTCGGTGACCAGGTCCCATTTGTTCAGGATAATGATGATCGCCTTGCCGGCCTCGTGCGCCAGGCCGACGATCCGTTCGTCCTGCTCGGTGATTCCTTCGATGGAATCGATCAGGACGAGAGCCACGTCGGCGCGGTCCAGGCTTTTGATGGCCCGCATGACGCTGTATTTCTCTACGCCCTGAGTGACTCTGCCGCGGCTCCTGATGCCTGCAGTGTCCACGAGCACATACTTCCGGCCGTAGTACTGGTACAGGCTGTCCACGGCGTCCCTCGTTGTTCCCGAGACAGGGCTTACGATCATCCGGTCCTCGCCGATGAGCGCGTTGATGAACGATGATTTGCCCACGTTGGGCCTGCCGATGATCGCTATCCGCGGATGGGTTTCCTCCGGCTCGGACCCGGTTACCGGAAGGAGCCGCGTCAGTTCCTCCATGAGCTCCGAAAAACCGCCGCCATGCTGTGCTGAAAGGGGATAGAGCGTGTCGATGCCGAGGCGGTAAAAGTCCAGGATGAGGCCCTCATGCCGGGCCCCGTCGACCTTATTCACGGCATAGAGCACGGGTTTGCCCGAGGCCCGGAGCCGCTGACACACTTCGATGTCGGCCGGCAGCAGGCCCTGCTGTCCGTCCATAAGGAAAACGATGATGTCCGCTTCTTCAATGGCGAGCGTGGTCTGCTCGCGCATCTTGGTGAACATGGGATCGTCGGTCTCCGGCTCGAACCCGCCGGTGTCGATGATCAGGAAATGCTTGCCTTCCCATTCCGCGTTGGCGTAGTTGCGGTCCCGCGTTACGCCGGGTTTGTCCTCGACGATGGCGAGGTTCCTGCCGATGATCCGGTTGAAGAGGGTCGACTTGCCGACATTCGGCCGGCCGACTATGGCGATGACTGGTTTAGACATGATCAGTACACGATAATAACCACGGAGGCAGCGGGGCGTTGGAGCGCTCCGCGTGCAGGGTTATACCTTTCTCTGTGGTTGACAGCGGGCACTATATCATTATTGCGCTCTTCATTACAAGAAAAAACCTTGCGAAGCCCTGCTGTTTATGTTATTTATTGACATTCAAATGGTCCCGCACAGGAGGTTCAGATGAGTGCAAAGAACAGTGTCGCCGTCATAGCTTTTTTCATACTGCTCTCCGCATCGCCGGCTTCTGCGGAACTGTACCGATGGGTGGACAGGGACGGGCAGGAGTTCTTCACGAACGAGCCCACGAAGGTCCCGCAGGAGTACCGGAGCACGGCCACCGCTATAAAGACCGACGATAATCGGGTCAGCGTCGCAGGGAAACCGGCACTGCCGCATTCGCCGACCGTGGAGGTCAGGGAGCACCGTGACAAGAACGGCCGCGGCGAAGAGTGGTGGCAGCCGGCGTGCCGAGAACCAGCGCCTGGAGCTTCGCAAGCTTGAGGACGACCTTGATCTGCTGCAGAAGAAAGAACAGGACCAGGAAGCGAAGTCAACGCGGATATCCGGAAAAAAGAAAAAGTCTTCAGCGGCTGATGACCGAAAAAAGATGCAGCTTGAAAAGAAGATCGCCCAGGCAAAACGCCGGCTTGAGGTGGATCTTCCCGAGGAAGCGCGCAAGGCTGACGCGTACCCCGGATGGCTGCGGGAATAACGGCCGCTTCCCGACAATCCCGCGAATGTGCCAACCGTGAGGGGGCCGGCTCGCCCGGAAAAGGGGAGCAAGGAGTATTTGGTAAGGAGAAAACCGGGTGTTTCCCGGGACCAGTGCGTTATGAAAATAATCATCGTTGCCAAGAACCTCCTGCCGGTCTTCGACAGCAATGCAACTATCTTTAGGAGGGGTGGCATCACGCTGCTTGCCGCTCAATCTTCGGAAGAGATTCTTACGCTGCATGGTCTCAAGAATGCAGACCTCATTATAACCGATCAGGCCGTACCGCCTCATGGGTGCGGTAACGCTGTGCACCGCCATCCGCAATGATGGCCGGCTGAAAAAAGTGTCCATCATTGTGACCGGCGACAACAGCGGGGAGGGCGGGGCGAAATGTCTGGAGGCAGGGGCCAACGCCTTTATCCCGGCGCCGATCGACCCCGTGGCGCTTTTTTCCACAATGTCCGAACTGCTCCTGGTGCCGCAGCGGAAGGACATGCGGGTGTTGCTGCGCGCCTCCGTAAAAGGACTGGAAGGCGATGAGTCATTTTTTGCGGCGTCACAGAACATCAGCATTTCGGGTATGATGCTGGAGACCGACCGGAGCCTTGCGCCGGGGGACCGGCTGACCTGCTCATTTAACATCGCACACAGCGAGATCAGGGTTTCCTGCATGATCGTACGGGCCGACCTGACCGCTTCCGGGAGACACCGATACGGCGTGAATTTTTTAAACCTTGATACGAAGTCGCTGATCATCATAGAAAACTATGTCAAGGTCCAGGCGCGGCGCTAGCGGTCCCGGTTTTTCAATGTTTGGAGGATGGGTTGGACGAACGGTACGATTTTAAGAAAGTTGAAGAACGCTGGCAGCGCTCCTGGCAGGAGGCAGGCACCTTCAAGGTGACCGAGGACGCCTCGAAGCCGAAGTACTACTGCCTGGAGATGTTCCCCTACCCGTCGGGCCGGATCCATATGGGCCACGTGCGGAATTACGCCATCGGCGATGTGGTGTCGCGCTACAAACGGATGCGCGGCTTCAACGTGCTCCACCCCATGGGCTGGGATTCCTTCGGCCTGCCGGCGGAGAACGCGGCGATCAAACACGGGATCCATCCCCGGAAATGGACCCTGGAGAACATCGCCTCCATGCGGGACAACCAGCTCAAGCGGCTCGGGTTGTCCTACGACTGGGACCGCGAGGTGGCAACCTGTCTCGAGGAATACTACCGCTGGAACCAGTGGTTCTTCATCAAGATGTACGAACGGGGGCTCGCGTACAAGAAACTCTCTTATGTGAACTGGTGCCCGTCGTGCAACACGGTGCTGGCGAACGAGCAGGTGGAGGACGGCCTTTGCTGGCGCTGCAGTTCGATCGTGCAGCACAAGGAGCTCGAACAGTGGTTCTTCAAGATCACGGCCTATGCCGAGGAGCTGTTGTCGCACTGCGACAAGCTCACGGGCTGGCCCGAACGCGTTCTCACGATGCAGCGGAACTGGATCGGCAAGTCAACGGGCGTCGAGGTGGATTTCACGGTCGAAGGCACCGGCGAAACGTTGACGATCTTTACGACGCGCCAGGACACGCTCTTTGGCGTGACCTTCATGAGCATTGCGCCCGAGCACCCCATGCTCGAATCGCTCATTCACGGTAAACCGCAGGCCGACGAGGTCCGCGCCTTTGTTCAGCGCGTTATGAGCGAGGATAAGGCGGTTCGGACCGATGAGAAACAGGCGAAGGAGGGCGTCTTCACCGGCGCCTATGCCATCAATCCCCTGAATAACGAAAAAGTGCCGGTCTGGGTGGGCAATTTCGTGCTCATGGAATACGGCACCGGCGCGATCATGTCCGTTCCAGCCCATGACCAGCGCGATTTCGAGTTCGCGAAGAAATACGAGCTGCCCATCCGCGTCGTGATCCAGAATGCAGAACAGGGCCTCATTGCCGAAACCATGAAGCAGGCGTATGTTGAGAACGGCGTCATGGCGAACTCGGGCAAATTCGACAAGCTCACGAACACGTTGGCAAAGGATGCGATCGCCGATCATGTGGAGCGGGAAAAACTCGGCAAACGCACGGTGAACTTCAGGCTTCGCGACTGGGGCATTTCGCGCCAGCGCTACTGGGGCACGCCGATCCCGATTATCTATTGCGAGAAGTGCGGGACCGTGCCGGTGTCTGAAAAGGACCTGCCGGTGCGCCTTCCGGTTGATGTTGAGTTCACGGGCCAGGGCCGTTCGCCTCTGGCCGAGTCCAGCTCGTTCCGCGAAACGACCTGCCCGACGTGCGGCGGCAAAGCGCGGCGTGAAACAGATACCATGGATACCTTCGTCGATTCGTCATGGTATTTCCTGCGCTATTGCTCGCCCAAAGAGGACACCGCGCCTTTTGACAAGAAGGCGGCAGGCTACTGGATGAGCGTGGACCAGTACATCGGCGGCATCGAGCACGCCGTGCTGCATCTGCTGTATGCGCGTTTCTTTACCAAGGTGATCCGGGACCTCGGCCTCTTCGACGGCGACGAGCCGTTCCTGAACCTGCTGACCCAGGGCATGGTGATCAAGGACGGCGCCAAGATGAGCAAGTCCAAGGGCAACGTGGTTGACCCGGACTTCATCCTTTCAAAGTACGGAGCGGACACGGCCAGGATCTTCTCGCTCTTTGCTGCGCCGCCGGAGCGCGATCTTGAATGGAGCGACCAGGGCGTGGACGGTGCGTACCGGTTCCTGCACCGCGTCTGGGCCATCGTGTATAAACACAGCGAGAGCGTCAGGAATGTAAAGCCGGCCGGACATGAGGCGCGGGGGGACAAGCTTTACCGCAAGATCCATCTGACGATCAAGAAGGTCACTGAGGATATCGAGCGCGAATTCCACTTCAACACGGCGATCTCCGCGCTGATGGAACTGGTGAACGAGATGTATGATTATACTTCAGGCGAGTTTAGTCCGAACAAGCAGGGCGCTGTTGTCCGGTCGGCCATCGATACGCTCATTCTGCTTATAGCACCCTTTGCCCCGCACTTTGCCGAAGAGCTCTGGGAATCGCTCGGAGGGAAGAGTACGATCGCGAACGTTGCCTGGCCGCAGCACGACCCGGAAGCGATCGTGGCCACGGAAATGACGGTCGTGGTGCAGGTGAACGGCAAGGTCAGGAGCAAACTGACGCTTCCGGCCGGGACCCCGGACAAGGAGATCGAGGCTGCGGCGCTCCTTGACCCGAAGGTCAGGGAGTTCATGAACAATAAACCACCGAAGAAGGTGATCGTGGTCCAGGGGAAGCTCGTGAATGTGGTGGTGTAGATCGCTGCGGGGTGCCCCCTGAGAAGCCGAGGATGAACAGCGTGCAAAGCAGCCGTATCAGATACAGTATCCTTCTGGCAGTGTTCCTGCTCGCGTCTTCCTGCGGGTACCGCCTCTCCGGGACCGGCGGCGTGGTGCCCGAAGGGACCAGGCTTGTCGCTATTCCCGTGTTCCTCAACGGTACGAATGAGCCCTATGTGGATGTGGAGGTGACGCAGGCTGTGGTGCAGGAGTTCCTGACCGACGGCAGGCTGAAGGTCGTCAGTCCCGAAGAGGCGGAGCTGGTCCTCCATGGCAAGGTGACCAAATACGAGGTCCTGCCGCTGTCGTTCACGGCCGCTTCCCACATTCAGCAGTACAAGGTGCATATCACGGTGGATGCACGTCTCGAGGATCTGAGAGCAAAAAAGATCCTGTGGCAGGAAAAAGGGATCACGTCGCTTTTTATCTCGGACTATTCAGTGGCCTATGCTCCTGTCACTGCTCCGACAACGACCGTGCCGATCGGTGAGGCGGCGAACATATCGCAGACAAAGATCTCAAAGGAGACGGCCATTCAGAAGGCGAGCCGCGACATTGCCTGGACGATCCGAAGCCTCGTGCTGGAAGGTTTTTAAATGCAGGTTTTGCAACAGCGGCCCTCGGCCGGGAACCGCAGAGAGGCATTGAAGGAGCCTTACTCGTTGTTAATTCCGCGATCCGCAATCCGCATTCCGCAATTTGAGCGCCGCCAAGGCAACCCCCCTGTATCATGCTGAAGCATCAAGAACTCATGTCCGGCCTCAAGCAGGGAAAGATCCTCCCTGCCTATCTGCTCTTCGGCGACGAGGAGTTCCTGCTCCAGGAGGCCGTTGACCTGATCACGGCCAAGGTCGTGGACCCTGCGGCCAGGGACTTCAATTGCAATGTTGTTTACTGCCGCGACACCCCGGTCTCGGACATCGTGAACTTTGCGCAGACCCTTCCGTTCATGTCCGCAAAGCGGCTGGTGATCGCCAAGGACATCGATGCGCTCAAGGCCGCCGATCTGGAAGAGCTCATTGCCTACCTGAAGGACCCTTCGCCCAGCACCTGCCTGGTGCTGATCTCGAACCAGGGGAAATACGACAAGAAGTCCGTGATCGCGGCGGTGGAGTCGCACGGCGCCGTGACCCGGTTCTATGCGCTTCTGGACCGGGAGATCGTGGCCTGGATCGAGGCCTGGGCACGGGCACGGGGACTGTCGATGCAGCGCGACGCGGCGCCCTACCTGTGGCAGACCATCGGGAATGATCTGCAAAAGATCGGGAATGAGCTGCAGAAGGTCGAGATCTTCATCAAGGAGCGGAAAACGATCACCTTTGATGATGTGAAGACCGTGATCGGAGACTTCCGGGAATACACGTCCTTTGACCTGGCTGATGCGATCGGCCGCAAGGACCGGGAAAAGGCATTCCTCATCCTGTCCCGCTTGATCCAGGAAGGGGAGCAGCCGGTGGGTCTGCTCGGTTCGGTTTCCTGGAATTTCCGCCGGCTCATGCATGCCAAGTCCATGGAGCTTGCGGGGCTGGGGCCTGACGAGATCATGCGCAAGCTGAGGCCCCCGGTGATCTTTCACCAGGCGCCTCAGTTCAAGGAACAGATGAAGCGCTTCTCGCTCGACGAATTGCGCGGGGTCTTCGAGGTCCTGCTCCGGGCGGACCAAACGCTCAAATCAAGCGGGCTGGCTGGACGGCTGGTGCTGGAGCGGATGATCATGAGGATGTGCTGGGAAAGAGGACCGGTGAAGAGGTGAATGGGTGGATCGGTAAAGAGGGAGATGATGGAGCAACCGACAGATCGGTGAATCAGTGAAGAAACTGAACTTTCCAGCCGCTTCACCGCTTCACCGATTGACCTGTTTTTATTTCGCTGCGGTGATCTTGCCTACCTTGATAGAAAGGCGGGAGATCTTGCGGGAAGCGGTGTTCTTATGGACGAGGCCCTTTGATGCTGCCTTGTCGTAGGCTTTCATGGCCTGGAGCATGGCTTCTTTGGCCACATCGGCGTTCTTGGTTTCAACGGCCTGCTCGACCTTCTTCGTCAGGGTCTTGAGCATGGATTTTGCTGATGCATTGAGCAAGCGCTTTTTGTCGGCCTGCTTCTGCCTCTTGATCACGGATTTATGTATTGCCGGCATACTGTGTTCCTCCTTGGAATTTGTAAAACAGGTTGAATTTCTAACATAAATAACAGGCTACTGTCAAGCAAAAAAGGGTGAAGCGCCGGGTTATTGCTTTTCCTAAAGGGGCTTTTCTGTTACAGTGCCCCATCCGCCCGCAGGTCCTGCGGCGTCCAATTATGCTGTATCGAGGTGGTTGTGCATGTCTTCTGAGAAAACACAGGTTGCCCGGGCCGCCGGTATCGTCGGATCAGCCACGCTTCTTTCCCGCCTCATGGGGTATGCGCGGGACATGGTCATGTCCTGGGCCTTTGGCACGGGACTGGCCGCAGACGCTTTCTATGTAGCTTATCGCATCCCGAACCTTTTGCGCGAGCTTCTTGCAGAAGGGTCCATGTCGGCGGCGTTCATCCCGGTCTTTACCGAAACGCTTACCAAAGAGTCAAAGGAGAGCGCACGCCACCTGGCGAATGCGGTCTTCGCGCGGCTGCTCGTGATCCTTGCGGTCCTGACCCTGCTGGGCATCATCTTTGCCCCTTTTGTGGTCAAGGCGATCGCCTGGGGGTTCAAGGCTGATCCCGACAAGTATGCCACGACGGTCATGCTCACCCGGATCATGTTCCCCTATCTGCTGTTCATCGGCCTTGCTGCCCTGGCCATGGGCATGCTGAACTCTCTCCGCTCGTTCCTGGCTCCGGCGCTTTCGCCGGTGATGCTGAATATCATGACTATCTCCTCCGTTCTGCTGAGCCTCTGGCTCCTGCCGAATCCCATCTATGGCGTCGCCGTGGGTGTGGTCCTGGGCGGACTGTTCCAGTTTCTGATCCAGGTGCCGGGGCTCAGGAAACAGGGGATGATGATGCGGCCCGAGTTTCAGCCGAGCCATCCCGGGGTCGCGAAGGTCGGTCGGCTCGCCCTGCCGATCATGCTGAGCTCGTCGGTCACCCAGGTCAATATCTTTGTCAGCACCATCCTTGCCTCGTTCCTCGCCACCGGGAGCATTACCTATCTCTTTTACGGCATGCGGTTCATTCATTTCCCGCTCGGCATCTTCGGCATCGCCATTGCCACGGCAGTGCTGCCGACCATGTCGGCCCAGGCAGCGCGCAGCGAGACCGAGGCGTTCCGCGAGACCCTGTCCCTGGGGCTCCGGCTCGTGTTCTTCATCATGTTCCCGGCCATGGCCGGCCTTATTGTCCTTCGCGTTCCGATCGTGAACCTGCTGCTCGAGCACGGCCAGTTCGACCGCATATCGACCGCAGGAACTGCAGCTGCCATCCTCTATTATTCCATCGGCCTCTGGGCCTTTGCCGGCGTGCGCATCGTTGCCCAGGCCTTCTATTCGCTGCAGGACACCAAAACGCCCGTCAAGATCGCCGCCCTTGCCATGACCGCGAACATCCTGCTCAGCATCGTCCTCATGGGGCCGCTCGCCCATGGAGGCCTGGCGCTCGCCACGTCGCTTGCTGCCATGCTGAACATCGGCCTGCTCACGCTGCAGCTCCGGAAAAAGATCGGCCGCATGGACGGCGGAAGGATCATGACCTCGCTTTTCAGGATCATACCGGCATCTGCCGTCATGGGCGCCATCGGCTGGTGGGTCAGCAGGGACCCGGTATGGGAATCGCGGGGGAATACGCTGTACAAGTCCGAACTGCTCGCGGGCACTATGGCCGTGAGCGCGCTGTTCTATGTGATGCTGATGTGGGCCTTACGGAGCGAGGAGCTGAAGTTCATCTGGGGGATGGTGAAGAGGAAGCGAAGGTAATTCGGAATGCGGAATGCGGAATGCGGAATAAAAAATGTTGCTTTTCGGACGTCTCTCGGCTGGGTCGGTGTGGCGGTGACAGAACAGGGAATATCCCGGATCGTCCTGCCGAAGAAGGATAAAACGGCTGTGGAGCAGGAACTGCGTAGCTCGGAGTTCGGGGTTCGGAGTTCGGAAGTATGCAATGCGTCAAATCCTCATCATCCTGAAAAAAGCAGTGAAGCTTCTCCAGCATTACTTCTCGGGCGAAAGCGTTTTATTTGACCTTCCGCTCGATTTACGGTATTATACGCCCTTCCAGCAGGCGGTATGGAAGGCGGCTGCAGCGATCCCTTCCGGCGAAACGCAGTCCTACGCCTGGATCGCGAAACGGATCAGGAACCCGAAAGCCAGCCGTGCCGTGGGCCAGGCGCTCGGCGCGAATCCGGTCCCGATCATCATTCCCTGCCACCGTGTCATCAGTTCAACGGGAACCATGGGCGGCTACTCCGGCGGGCTTGGGATGAAGAAGCAGCTGCTGGAGCTCGAGACGCATGCCAAAGGCAACCATTGAGGCACCGAGGCAGGGGATCGTTCAATTCGCCGTGATCCTCTCGGCGTTCCTGGCGGTGATGTGGCTGGCCTGGTTCTCCTATTTGTATAATGCAGGAAAAAAAGATCCAAGCCGATCTGCCGGCATAACGGCGAATGATAGCCCCTCACCCCACCCTCTCCCCTCGGTGGAGAGGATAAAGGTGAGGGGGGATTTTCAGGTGAATATGCTATTAATGAGACTGGTGGTCGGGCCGCTCCAGGTGAATTGTTTCATCATCGCGGACGAAAAGACCAAAGAAGCCGTGGTCATCGATCCCGGTGACGATGCCGCTGACATCCTGAAGCTTATCAAGGAAAAGGACCTCAAGGTCAAGTACATCGTGAACACCCACGGACACTTCGACCATGTCGGCGCGAATAAGGCCGTCAAAGAGGCCACGGGTGCGGAGATCCTCATGCATGAGGCCGATGCGCAGCTTATGGCTTCGGCTGCAAGCCAGTCCTCGGCTTTCGGCATGAGAGCTGTCTCGTCCCCGCCGGCAGACCGGTTCGTGAAGGACGGGGATGTGATCACTGCCGGGGAAATAGCGCTCAAGGTCGTGCATACGCCGGGTCATTCCCAGGGCGGCATCTGCCTGCTCGGGCAGGGTATGGCCTTTACCGGAGATTCGCTCTTTGCCGGTTCCATCGGCAGGACCGATTTCCCGGGCGGCGACCTCAAGACCCTGCTCCGCTCCATCAAGAAGAATCTCCTGACCCTGCCGGACGACACCAAGGTCTTTTCCGGACACGGCCCGGCGTCCACCATCGGCGATGAGCGGAAGGAGAACCCCTTCCTGAACAAAGAATCGGGGTTCGAATAATCCGGTTTTCCTTGAGGTTTTCCGCGTAGTGTGGTAAAGTACCCAACCCTGAAGCACCGAAGCGAGGCTTTTATCCGCAGATTTCGCAGATGAGCGCAGATTTTAAAAAAATAGGTCAAGTTCGTTATAATCGGTGGAATCTGCGTCGCTTAGAAGCGCCTACTTTTGGAATCTGTGGATGCGCTGCTGACTTGGCAGTTACCTTTTTATTCTATTAAGGAGAAATCCCATGGTCGTTGGCCCTATTCGAGAAGGTCTTACGTTTGACGATGTGCTGCTGCTCCCCGCAAAATCCGATGTGCTGCCCAAGGACGTTGACGTCCGGACGTTGCTTACGAAAAAGATCCTCCTCAATATCCCGCTGGTGAGCGCGGCCATGGACACCGTGACCGAGGCAAAGCTTGCCATCGCTCTGGCCCAGGAGGGCGGCCTCGGCTTCATCCACAAGGCGCTGGCCATCGAGGTGCAGGCCGAGGAAGTGGACAAGGTCAAAAAATCGGAAAGCGGCATGATCATCGACCCCATCACCATATCGCCTGACGCCAAGATCTCCGATGCCCTGGACGTGATGAAGAAGTACCACATCTCGGGCGTCCCGGTGACCAAAGGGAACAAACTCGTCGGCATTCTCACCAACCGCGATCTGCGGTTCGAGACCCGGTTCAACCTCAAGGTCTCCGAGGTCATGACCAAGGAGCCGCTCATCACCGCTCCGCTCGGCACCACGCTCGAGAAGGCCATGAAGATCCTTCAGAAGTACAAGATCGAAAAACTTTTGATCGTGGACAAGGATTACGGGCTGCGCGGTCTTATTACCATCAAGGACATCGAAAAGAAGATCAGGTACCCCAATGCCTGCAAGGACGATCTCGGCAGGCTGCGCGTCGGCGCGGCAGTCGGCGTGGGCGACTATTCGGAGCGCGTGCCCGAGCTCCTGAAGTCCGGCGTTGACATCATTGTCGTGGACACGGCGCACGGCCATTCCCAGGGCGTCATCGACGCCGTCAAGGCGATCAAAAAGAAATATCCGGACCTCGAACTCGTGGCCGGCAACATCGCAACCGCCGAGGCGGCACGCGACCTCATCAAGGCAGGCGCCGATGCGGTCAAGGTCGGCATCGGCCCCGGCTCCATCTGCACCACGCGGGTCGTGTCCGGCGCGGGCGTGCCGCAGATCACGGCGGTCATGGACTGCTACAAGGAAGCGGACAAGGCCGGCATCCCGGTCATAGCCGACGGCGGCATCAAGTTCTCCGGCGACATTACCAAAGCGCTTGCAGCAGGCGCGCACTGCATCATGATCGGCAGCCTCTTTGCGGGCACCGAGGAAAGCCCGGGCGAGTCCATTCTCTATCAGGGCCGCAGCTACAAGGTCTACCGCGGCATGGGTTCCATCGGCGCCATGGAGCGCGGCAGCAAGGACCGCTATTTCCAGTCCCACGAGGAAGAACGGTCCAAGCTCGTGCCTGAAGGCATCGAGGGCCGCGTGCCCTACAAGGGGACGCTTGCAGCGAGCGTGCACCAGCTGATCGGCGGCGTGAAGGCCGGCATGGGCTACAGCGGCTGCGACAGCCTCAAGGCGCTCAGGGACAACGCGAGGTTCATCAAGATCACGAGCGCCGGCCTCCGCGAGTCGCATGTGCATGATGTGGTGATCACGAAGGAAGCGCCGAACTATCGGATGGACTGACAATTGCGGATTGCGGATTTCGGATTGCGGATTGAACGGCTAAACCGGAAATTCGTTAAAAGTACTATAACAGCATGGCAAAAGTCACGAATATTGATAAAGCGCGAAGCGCGAAGACCAAAAAAGAAGCGAACGCTCATCAAGCTGACGGTTTCACTCCCTGCAGTCCTGATATGACGATCTGCGGCGACTGCACTGACAACCGCGCGAAGAAAAAATGTCCGCGGCTGAAGGAATGGCTGGCAAAGAGATAGTACTCGTAATGCGTTCGATAAGCGAAACTGAAAACCCTGAGTTTTATACAGACTCAGGGTTTTTTGTCGGATTAGGACGAAGGCTATGTGCTGGAATGAACAGGGTTGGTAAACATCGCAAGGCTGCATCCCCAAACCAGGAATTGCAGGCAGTCATCATGCCCGTCGGCACGGTGCGTATCGAGTGGATTGAGACGCGCGAGCCCTTTGACAAGAGCAAAAGTCTGCTTGAACGGGAGCTATTCAGGCGATTCTCGGAAAATCCGGACGGCGCTTTTCTTTTTCTGGGGTTCCGCGACAGCTCCGTTCGCCTTTCCCCGTCACTCCATTTTTTGCGCAGCTTCTGCGGTCTGTTTGCCAGCAAGCTCAGGCACACGCCGGACCTTGAATCCATCCGGCATAAGGTCACTGTGGCGCTCAGCGATGAGGAGCGGGAGCATGCGCTTGCGGCCGTCCCTCTGATGACCGGCGCCGAGTACCTGAGCAGGGCGGTGCTGGACTATCTCTGGCAGCGGCTCCACGACGAGTTCCGCAGCGAGATCAGGGAATACCCGGGGACGGTCGAGGAGTTCATCGGGCAATACAGCCCCGACGTGCACCTGGCAGGACGCGTGTTCTTCCATCTCATTGAGAGCAAAAAAGAGGCTCATCCCTTCGGATTTCTCGCCACCTACACGACCCCGCTGAACAAAAAAGGAAGGTCGCACCGGCATCGTCTGCAGCATGCGCTGACCGAATACGGCAGGGACAGTCAGCAGTTGTCCGATCTGCTCACGACGGTTCAGCGCGCAGCCAGGGAGAGCGCCTTTGTCGCAGGTCTTCTGGAAAGCGGAGATCTGTTCAAGCACCTGGCCTGGTCCGCGAAAGAGGCCTACACCTTTCTGCAGGAGATCCCTTTGTATGAGCAGTCGGGCATTCTGTGCCGCATCCCCGACTGGTGGAAGGGCGGATCAGCAAAGCTGCAGGTCAGCATCTCCATTGGCGACAGCCGGCCTTCCACCGTGGGGATGGAGGCCTTGCTCAGCTTCGACATGGGGCTGCTTTTTGAGGACACGCCGGTCTCCCTGGAGGAGGCCCGGCGATTGCTCGAAGCCTCGGAAGGGCTCGCGCTGATCAAGAACCGCTGGGTGGCGGTGGACCCGGAAAAGCTGCGCCAGACCCTCGATGCCTACGAAAAAGCGCGCACGCTGGCCAGACGCGAGGGGCTTACGTTCCGCGATGCGCTCCGCTTTCAGCTGAACCCCGGGGCGCTTCTGGATATCACCGGCACGGAAGCGGTGGTGACGGTCAACACCGGTGAGTGGCTGGAAACGGTCATGGTAAAGATGCGCCGCCCCGAGCTCGTCGCCCCGGTCGTCATGGCGCCGACCTTCAAGGCGGAACTAAGGCCCTATCAGGTAAAAGGCGTGAGCTGGCTTTCCTTTCTGCACTCCCTCAATTTCGGCATGTGCCTTGCCGATGACATGGGGCTTGGCAAGACCGTGCAGGTCCTGGCGCTGCTCCATCTGCTGAAGCACCGGGGAGAGAAAGGCGCGAGCCTTGTGGTGATCCCTGCATCGCTGATCGCCAACTGGGCGAACGAGATCATGCGGTTCGCGCCGGACCTTGCGTTCTATACTGCTCATCCTGCCGGGAACGATTCCAACAGCGTGGAGCCGAAGGAAGCGCATGAACTTGACGAACTCGACCTGGTGATCACGACCTACTCGATGGTGCAGAAGTACGAATGGCTCCATGCCTACGACTGGAAGTACGTTGTCCTCGACGAGGCGCAGGCGATCAAAAATCCGAACACCAAGCAGACCAAAGCGGTCAAGAAGCTGAAATCCGTCAATCGCATTGTCATGACCGGCACGCCGGTGGAGAACCGGCTTTCCGATCTCTGGTCTCTCTTCGATTTCATCAACCCGGGCCTTCTCGGCAGCAGCAAGGAGTTCAGCAAGTTCGCCCGGAACCTGTCCCAGGACCCCGAAGGATACGGCCGGCTCAGGAAGGTCATCAGCCCCTACATTCTTCGGCGGCTCAAGACGGACAAGACGGTCATCTCCGATCTGCCGGAAAAGGTCGAGATGAAGACGTGGTCGTTGTTGAGCAGAAAACAGGCGGTGCTTTATCAGAAGCTGGTGGACGATCTCCGGGGGGCCATCGAAGGCGCGGAAGGCATCCAGAGAAAAGGGCTCATCCTGAGCTCGCTCATGAAGTTCAAACAGCTCTGCAATCACCCGGCCCAGTATCTCGGTACGGGAATATACGACGAGAGCGACAGCGGTAAATTCAGCCGGCTGCGCGAGATCTGCGAAACGATCCATGAAAAGCGGGAACGGGTCCTGGTGTTCACCCAGTTCCGGGAGATCACGGACCCGCTTTCAAAATTTTTAAGAGACATATTCGGCAAGCAGGGTCTCGTGCTGCATGGCGGCACGCCCGTGGGGAAGAGGAAGGACCTCGTGGCACGCTTTCAGGATGAGGACTATGTGCCCTACATGGTGCTGTCGCTCAAAGCCGGCGGCGTGGGGCTCAATCTTACCGCGGCGAACCACGTTATCCATTTCGACCGGTGGTGGAACCCGGCAGTCGAGAACCAGGCAACCGACCGGGCATTCAGGATCGGCCAGAAGAAGAACGTGATCGTCCACAAGTTCATCACCAAAGGGACGGTCGAGGAAAAGATCGACGAGATGATCGAGGGGAAACTGAAACTCTCGACCGAGGTCATCCAGTCCGGGTCCGAGGCCTGGATCACGGAGATGAGCAATGATCAGTTGATGGACATGTTCACGCTGACGATCTGATGCGCAGCATGCCCTTGACAAACGCCCTTCGTTGCCCTACTCTAGTTTCACTTCAAAGCGGGACGAACATGAGGTGTAACCTTATATGAACCCTATCTGTGTAATAGACGACGTAGCTTCCATCACCTCCACCGTGGAGGGCATTCTGAAGGACGAGGGATATCAGGTCCTTTCATTTCCTGATGCCGAGAGCTTCTGGCAGAAGCTCGACACTATTGAGCCCTCGCTCGTGCTGCTGGATATCTGGCTCCCCGGCATCGACGGCATGCAGCTCCTGAAACAGCTGCATGCCCGGTTCCCCGAACTCCCCGTCATCATGATGAGCGGACATGCCGGCATCGACGCGGCCGTTGCCGCCATAAAGGCCGGTGCCTACGATTTCATGGAAAAGCCGCTGCATCTGGAGGTCCTGCTCGACAAGGTTGCGTCCGCCCTGAAACACCGGCCTTCCAAGAGCAGCGAGACCCTGCCCGTCGGATACGCGGCTTGAGATCGCCAGTGCCGACCTTTCGGTCCCTTCCGGAGTGGTGGAGGTGGAGGATTCCTCCGAGCCGCAGCGCACCCTCAGGGGGAATGTGGTCCTGAACGGCACGGGGCTTTTGAGCGGCCGGAACACCGGCGTCATCCTGAGTCCCCTCGGGACCAACGAGGGGATCGTTTTTCAAACGCTTGACGGCCAGACCATCCGCGGGCATATTACCGCGCTCGAGGATTTCGCCCAGACCGGCCAGTCGAAGACCTTCTCTGCCAACTCCACGACCCTGGACAACGGCAGGCGGCGGGTGCGCACCATTGAACATTTGATGGCAGTCCTTTCCATGTACGGCATCACCAACGTGCTTATAAAGGTTGACGATGAGATACCGAACATTGACGGCTCCGCCAGGGATTTCTGCAAACTCATAGAAGAGGCTGGGATCGTTGATCAGTCCGCGTCCACGAAGGTTGCCGTTATCCGCAGGAAGATCGGGGTAGGCAACGAGGCGAAGCATGAAAAGCATCTCTATGCCGAGCCCTTCGAAGGGTTCGAGATATCGATGAGGGTCGATTACCCTGAACCCATAGGGGAACAGGTCCTCACGTTCAATCCTGCAAGCGCGTCCTTTGCAAAGGATATCGCCCCGGCCCGCTCCTTCAACACCTTCGAGAACATCGAAATGGCGCAGAAGCTCGGAAAGGTCGGCGGCGGATATCTCAATTCCCACATCATCATGTACGACGGGAAGGTCATCAACACGGAGCTCCGCTACCCCGACGAATTCGTGCGCCACAAGATACTGGACCTGATCGGAGACCTCTACCTCCTCGGCTTTCCCATCAAAGGACGCATCATTGCCAACATGACCTCCCACGGCTACAATCAGGCGCTGGTGCAGCGCTTGTACCAGGCGATCCAGAGCAGCGGCGGAAAGTAGGCGTTCCGAAAAGCATATGCCTGTAGATGCTTTTCGATGGACATGAAAACGGGAAAAGCATCTACCCGTATATGCATGGTCGGCATCTACAGGTAGATGCAAGCATATGCCTGTAGATGCTAGTATATATCTGATGGTCTCGTGAGAACAACTGCCGTGCTCGCTCCAAATTAAACGCATGAATCATCATAATTCCATTGCAGCACAAGGGTTTTCGTGATACATACAGGCATCACTCGTCGTTTTGAGGAGCCAGCATGATCTATACCAAGGATCACAAAACCCACGACATGTTCGAACCGTTTCCCTTCCTGGGACCCAAACGAAAGCAGCGCATCGAAGCGTCCTGGGCGAAGATTTTCCGGGAACACATCCTCCCAACGCTTCCCGTCGAGAAGGTTTTTTCCAAGTACGATCCGGCCCTGGGAGCACCGACCAAGGAGCTTTACGCCATGCTCGGCCTCATGGTGATCCAGCAGATGCACGATCTGACCGACGAGGAAGCCGTAGACCAGTTTGCGTACAACCTCCAGTGGCATTACGCTCTGAACATCACCAGTACAGCCGATGCCGACGCCTATGTCAGTCCCAAAACCCTCTGGACCATGCGGGATGTCCTGACCGAGCGGAACCTGTACCAGAACATCTTCGACGAAGTAACGAAGAAGCTTGCCGATGTGTTCAAAGTCGATGTTTCGAAGCAGCGGTTCGACTCAGTCCATATCTTTTCCAACATGCGCCATCTGGGCCGGATCGGCCTGTTCGTCAAGACCATCAAAAAGTTCCTCGTAAACCTCAAGCGCCATCATAAAGACCTCTACGAAGCCCTGGATAAAGCTCTCTCCGACCGATACATGACCAAACAGGGAGACGCCGTCTTCTCGATGGTTAAACCCTCGGAATCGATAAAGACCTTAACGACTCTGGCTGACGACGTGTTCACCCTTGTGGAACGTTTCAGGGGGAACGAGCCGGTTGTCACCATGACCAGTTATCAGTTCCTTGTCCGGCTGCTCAAGGAGCAGTGCCTCGTACAACGTGTTGATACGCATACCAACCAGGTTTTGGTCAAAGAGAACAAAGACGTGGCTTCTGACTCATTGCAGAACCCTTCCGACCCTGAGGCTGGATATAGCGGCTATAAGGGCCAAGGTTATCAGATGCAGGTTGCCGAAAGCTACGGCACGTCCGAGGATACCGACACCCTGAATTTGATCACCGGTGTGATCATCGAGCCTGCACACAAGCGCGACGCTCACGCCCTGATCCCGCTCATCGAAACCACTGCGGAGCTTGGTCTGAAGCCCAAGGAAGCCCTGGCGGACACTCTCTACGGCGGTGACGAGAACCGCGGGAAGGCGGAGGCTCTGGGCGTTGAAATCGTTTCGCCGGTCAAGGGCAAAGGAAGCAAAATTACGGAGACCCTCGCCGAGTTCACCATGAACGGCGAGAACGAGATTACCTCATGCCCAGCGGGATGTACGCCGGAACGGACCCGAAGCCACGATGACCGGCATTTCGCGTTTTTCTCAAAAAGAACCTGTCGCGGCTGCTCCCGAAAGGAGACATGTCCGACAAAGCCCGGTCAAAGAGGACGCTCTCTCCGGTACGATGATAAAGCGGTCCGGGTTGCCCGGCGCCGTGCGTATGAAGAGTCCCCGGAGTTTCGTGGCCGGTACCGGTTCCGTGCGGGAATCGAAGGGACCATGTCCCAGCTTGATCGCTTGACCGGAATAAAGAACCTTCGCGTCCGGGGCATGTCTGCGGTGAGCTTCTCCTCTTACTTAAAAGCGGCGGGGATCAACATCATCCGGGCGGCGGCGCATCGAAACCGGGAAGCAGAAGGGAAACCCGGATCCGTTAGACACCTTTTCCTCGTTATCTTGTGCTGTCAAAGAGCAATTGCAACGCGTATCAGAGGCCATCAGATGTTGGAGCAGTCTTCAATCGCCGAATATGCACTGCGAAGCGTCTTTTTGCCGCGTGACTTCTTACGAGACCATCATCTGTAGATGACAGGTTACTTATAGTCAATAACTGGTTATAATTCCCCGAACGAAATCCTCATTCCGAATCCGAGAAGAATGAATCTCACAGAATATCGATTCGGAGAGTTCCAATCGAGGCTGATCGCAATAAAATTGAAATCATTGTTCCATCCGGTCCAGAACTGATACTGATGATAGAACTGGATGCCGTCGAATTTTCGCGTCAGGCTGATGATCTTTTTTATTTTCAGTGTCATTATTGCCTCCGATGAACGGGAATTATAACCACCGATTCGAGAGCGGCGCGAAAAGAACGCGCCTCAATCGTATCGTTAGTTTGGATAAATTGATGGAGGCTTCGCATGAAAAAAAGGATGAAAATTCTGAGCATCATAATTATTGTGCTACTTGGCGTTGCCATTGTCAGCTGGATCAATTTATTGCATCCGGGCTATTTTCAGCTCGAGAAAACTACGAAGAAAGAATTTAACTACAATGTTTTCCCTTTTACTTCCACCAACTTTTTTAAGAAATACATATTTCCGCAGAAAGTAAGTTCGTTTGTAAATGCCTTTTCAAAGCCAGATGACACCTATATTGATGACAATGAAGGCTGCCCTATCGGCCAATTGCACAAATGGCTTCTGAAAGATCAAAACATTGAGCTGCTCGTACTCGGTGACTGTTATAGGCCTGAAGTTGATTATTCCGCAAGCACAGGGCTCTATGCTGTCAGGCAACTTGATGATAACGCGCCTACTTCATTCGATGATGTTTGGGGGATTAGACTCGGCGCTTCAGATATCGAGGTAAAAGAGAAACTGGATCAACTTATTAAGGGGCATCCTGACTTGAATTTGACGCAAGACGCGGAAGGCTCACCAGTGCACTGTCATGTGGCCGGCAAAATGAAACATCAATATGTTCTCAGCAAGGATGGCAACTATCTCTTTTTCATTATCGATATGAATGATCACCTTGAAACTATCATGTACACAACAATAGATGTGCGAGCCGCTTGTTAATTAAAAGCAGCTCGATAAATGATATCAACAAGCGCCTCGACTGCGACGCGCCAAAGGCGGCGCGTCAGGCGCGCGTTATCCTGTGTCGGTATCGACCTGCTGGTTAGTTATGTAACAGCGGGTCGCAAAGTAAAAAGCAAAGGAAACGATATGACTCCTGATGAAATTAAGAAGCTTTCCGATACGGAATTAATCGTAATAACTAAATTATGGAATCCTCTTAATCCAGATTGCGAACTAGCTTTACGTGAGATCTGTCGAAGACAAGAAATAAAAGAAACAGAAAATAAATTTCAAATGTCTATCTCCGTCCGGTGGGCTCGGATTGCTGGCATTGCTGCAATTGTTGGAATAGTTGTTCCGTTTTTGCCAATTCAGAAATGTAGTACGAATGATAATGGTACGCCTTCCAAGATTGAGCAAAATATCCAACAGCCCACCAGAAATATAATATCTTCATCTTCTTCAAATACGGTTCTTGATAATTCCATAAATTTAAAAAAGACTTCAACATATGCCGCTCCTTCACGAAAAAGAAAATGATCCAACCACCGCGTCCACGCCGACCGCTTCGCGGCGTGTGAACTCGTCGTTATGCGCTTACGATAGGTGATATTGAATGATAAATAAAATCGTCTTGATCATGTTGAGCACGACCTTCTTATTTCCAACAGTTGCGGACTGCGGGTGGCAGGAAAAAGGAGCGTTGTGGACGTACTTCGACGCTCTATCGAAGAGTGACACAAAACAAATTGATAAATTGCTCAGTCCTGGCTTTGAATACCACTATTATAAAAATAATAAACTTGTCAAATTAGACCGAGATAGTGAACTAAAAAGCCTGATGCAGCTATTCAAGGACCTATCCACCGGCAGTTTCGAACTTCCTGCCCTGTTTGCTCAGGATGAAAATGATGACAACAAATTCTATATAAAGTTGCCAGTTTTTTTCAACGATTCTCCGAAAGTGTATACTGATTCTCCTTTCCGAGGTGCATTTTTAATAATTGACGAGACACTTATCATCAAGGTAGAAAACGAAAAAATTGTCAGAATTGTTGAGACAAAGGATAAAAAAAGGAAAAATAAACTTACTTTCGGTTTTTTAAAGACGCTACATCTGGGAAACACGGATGGAGCCAATAGGGAAGAAAAAAATGTGCTGTTCTACGAGATGCGTGATGTCAAGACTCGCGAATTGTTGCTGATTAAGAAAATAACCGATGTCCGTCATAAGTATATCGTTGAGACTTACCATTGGCCCAACGGCCAGAAAATAGAAAACTTCCAATGAGAGTCGATAACAACTCCGTACCTTTAGGCGAAAATAGTCGGCGTTAGGTAGGCAACAAATGAACTTAAATAAAATTCAAATAGCAAAGTATCTTTTTATAGCTAATGCAGTTCTTGTGAGTGTAGGATATGGAGCACTAGCGGGCTTGATGGCCTTTGTATACGACTCAGGACCAGGACCGCATCTAAAAGCAGCAATGACCGCCTTCTCTATTGTCTTCTTTACACTTGCAATATTTTGGTCGTTGTTTTGCTATGGGGCCTATAAAGGCATAAAAAGCAATAAACTATATTTCAAAATCATTTTCTGGTTATTTGTAATGTGTAGCATAGTTTTAGTGGTTTTCCCGGTCGGTACAATGTTTGCTGTTGCTATAATTTACCTTTGGCGATCTATCAAAAAAGAAGAAACTACTAATGCATAACAAGCCTGCCTAACAACACGTCAGAGCTGACGGGGAACACGGTCTGCTTCTCATAGAGCATTCTACCTGGGCAACCGGCGGTGGCCCGCAGCTCAACTCCCCTGGCGTTAATCCTCAACTGAAATGAGGTGCATGAACATGAAGCAACCTGTATTTCTATCCATCTTATTACTGGTGATGCTTCTCAGTAACGCATCAAAATTAAAAGCTGAGGTTCCACCCGAGAAGATACCCTGCTCTTCTATCGCCAATCTCGACCTACAAAATATCACCATTAACAATATCAAATTTGTCGATGGAGAAGCATGTACATCAGATTCCGATATAATGTCGGATTGTGATTGGGAACATGAAATATCAGGGAATGAACTTCTCAAGCCGGTCCCAGATAAAGAAGTTCGCATCATCATTATTAACTCCAACCATAAAACGGGAAGTGGAGCTTGGGACACCGTCTTAGTATTTGATTGTATTAATGGCGCTGTGAGAAAGGTATTTGAGAATAAATACCTTTATGGTGTCAAAATCGAGAAAATTACAGATGGAGAATTCTTACTGACTTCCGGCGCGTGGCAGCCAAAAGACCCAATGTGTTGCCCCACAAAAGATAAGCATGAAAGATATCAATGGGATTCGGCTAAGGGTACATATATTCTTGAAAGTACGACAACCTCTAAAAAGAAATTGCAATGATTAACCTGGCGCTCGACAGCGACGCGCCAAAGTCGGCGCGTCAGCCGCGCGTTGCTTTTTATTCTTCCGGCATGTTCAGACAAAGTAGGCGCGCTTAATGAATCCAAAACAACCTATTAAACTCGGCATCAGCTCCTGCCTCCTGGGCAACAATGTCCGCTACGACGGCGGGCACAAGCTCGACCCTTATCTGCGCCAGACGCTGGGACAGTTCATCGAGTGGGTGCCGATCTGCCCTGAGGCGGAATGCGGACTGCCTGTTCCGCGGGAGGCAATGGACCTGGTCGGCGATCCGGAGTTCACCGCGGCCTGATCACCAGGGTCACGGGCGTAGACCATACGGGCCGCATGTTGCAATGGGTGAAGAAAAAACTGGCTGCACTCGAACGAGAAGACTTATGCGGCTTTGTGCTGAAGGCGCGGTCGCCGAGCTGCGGCGTGCATGATTCGAAGGTCTATTCCAAACCCGGCAGGGTCGCAAACGGAAGGGCGGGCTTGTTCGCCGAGGCGGTCATGGTCCGCTTTCCTTTCATGCCGGTCGAGGATGAAGAAGGGCTGCAAGACCCTGGCATCAGGGAAAATTTCATCGAACGTCTGTTCGTGTATCAGCGATGGCAGGATTCTCTCGGTAAAGGAGGAACGGTCGGACAGCTGGTCGCGTTCCATAGCCGGCATAAATATATGCTCATGTCGCATAGCGCAAAGCACTTGAAGGAGCTGGGCAGCCTTGTTGCGGATCTCAAGAAGTACAAACGGTCGGAGCTGTACGAACGGTATTTCAAAATCCTGATGGAAGGCCTGAACCTGCAGGCAACGGTCAGGAAGCATACCAATGTGCTGCAGCATATGGCAGGGTATTTCAAGAAACAGCTTACTCCCGCGGAAAAGCTGGAATTGCACGATGTCATCACCCAATACCGCCAGGGCCTTGTCCCGCTCATCGTACCGATCACGCTCATTAACCACTACGTAAGGAAGTACGACGACCCCTACCTGAAGGAACAGCATTACCTGAATCCTCACCCGCTGGAACTCATGCTCAGGAATCACGCCTGATAACCTAACCCGGACAAGCCGGAACCAAAATTTGCCACGAAGACTCGAAGTCACGAAGAAAAACGAAAATTGCTTAAGCTACTGTTTTAATAATTGGATTAAGGCCGTAACTTTGTGTCTTCGTGCCTTCGTGGCAAAATATTCTTGCCGTTTTGAGTAGAATTTGATTCGTAACTAACTAACCTGGACGAACTCATATTTGCCACGAAGGCACGAAGGCGCGAAGAAATGTCTGAGTCCTTGAGATTTATGAAATTAACAGGTTTACGGACGTTCTTCGAGTCTTAGTGTCTTCGTGGCGAAAGCCTTAGCCCGACGTTTATGCCCTCCTGCATGCATAAACACAACAGTTTCCGCAGTTATAACGTTAAAATCCGCTACAAAAGCCCTTCTTTTGCGAGACTTAATTGCTTTTCGCCTGGATAGTCTGTATAATGTCATTCTTAAAATAGGGACTGAACCACGAAAGGAACACATGGAAGAGCGTATACAGAAGATCATATCAGCCGCGGGGGTCACATCGCGCCGCGCTGCGGAAGAGCTTATAGCCGAGGGCAGGGTGCGGGTGAACGGCCAGGTGGTGACCGAACTCGGGACCAAGGCAGACCCGTCCAAGGACCATATCAAGGTTGACGGCAAACTTATCAATCCCCACCAGCCGCTTACCTATATCATGCTGAACAAACCGGCAGGGTATGTGACGACCATGTCCGATCCGGAGGGGCGGCCCACGGTGCAGGACCTGCTCAAAGGGGTCAAGATCAGGGTCTATCCCGTCGGCAGGCTGGACTACAATACCGAAGGGCTTCTGCTGCTTACGAATGACGGTGATTTCGCCCACCTGGTAACGCACCCCAAACACGAATTCCCCAAGACCTACCTGGCGAAGATCAAGGGTGTGCTCGAGGATGGAGCGATCGCGGCGCTCGAAGCTGGCGTTTTCCTGAAGGACGGGAAGACCGCGCCTGCGAAGATAAAAAAGATCAGGAAGGAAGAATCCAATTCCTGGCTCGAGATCACGATCCACGAAGGACGGAAGCGGCAGGTGCGCCGCATGTTCGACCACATGGGGCATACGGTGATCCGTCTCAAAAGGGTCAAGACCGGCGGGCTCACGCTGGGCGACCTTCCTGAAGGCAGAATGCGCTATCTGACGCCTGAAGAGGTGGCCATCCTCAGGGCAACGGCCGAGAAGACCGATGTCGGCGGCCAGCAGGTCAGGGTATACAAGCCGGAGATGAAGAAGCAGAAGGCAGAAGCAAGAGAACTGCAGGGTTCAGGGTCCGGGGTCCAGGGTTCGGGTGGAAGAGAAGAGAGAATAAACGCAGGTCCAAAGACCATGGTTATGCACGAGACCGGTACCGGCCTCAGGAAGAACCAGCAGGGCAGGCCCGAGAGGAGCGGCAGCTTCGCAAGGACCAGCGAACCTGGTTTCACCCCACGCACCGCATCCAGCCGGCCGCCGAGGACAGACCGTCCCTCTGCTGCTGGCAGGCCGGCCTCCAGCCGTTCTGCATCAGGAACGTATGCGCGTAAGCCTGATACCGGGAATCCCGATTGGAAGACATCCCGGCCCCGGCCAGCAGCCGGCGCCCGGCCCGGCACACGACCCGGTTATTCGAGAAGCAGCGCGCCTGCTCGCGGGGCAAGAGATGAGGTAAGCAGTACCCGTCCCGGAAGTTTCAAACCCCGAAGTGATCGTCCCTATAGCCCGGGCGCGCGATCTACCTATGATCATGCGGCAACAGGAACGTATGCGCGCAGTGCAGCGCCAGGGACTCCACGCAGCAGGCCGTCAGCGTCCGCATCCGCACGGCCGAGGCCATCAGCCGGCGGCCGGCCCGACTCAAGACCCGGTTATGCAAGAAGCAGCGCGCCCGCTCGCGGAGGAAGGGATGATGGCCGCAGCACCCGCCCCTCGAGCTTCAATTCCCGTCCCGGCCGGCCTTACAGCCCGGGAGCACGATCTGCGTCAGACCGCCCGGCAGCAGGAACATATACGCGCAGTGCAGCGCCGAGGACTTCGAGCAGCAGGCCGTCAACGGGAGCACCCGCATGGAAGGCAGGCGCCCGTCCGAGGCCTAACCCCGGTGCATGGCCCAGCAAGGGGGGAGCCGGTGGCAGAGTCTCGGGACCCCGTCCGAACAAAAGTACCCATAAAGGGCCGGCACGCGGGCCCAAGGGCGGCGGTCGCAGCGCAGGGAGAAGATAATACAGCATAAGGGTTTGACGTGAGGTCGAGCGATATTTAAGCAGACTGCGAGACTCCTCAAACAGGAAGTAAATAATTTACACAGATCAAGTCGGATAAAATATGATGTTCACTGATACTTCAAGGTGTTAGTAAATGGGTTTTAATCATAAAAAATCAGCCCGTATCAGTGTCAAATGCTTTGCTTGTTTTGGCATCAGCCCCTGGTCAGGATATGCCACCAGCAGCAAAACAAAAGAATAAAGACTTTCTTCGCGCTCATGCGGTCATTCACGGCCGCGTGCAGGGCGTTTTTTTTCGCGCCAGCGCCCGCGACGAGGCGCTGCGCATCGGCGTTGGCGGATGGGTCCGCAACCTTCCTGACGGATCGGTTGAGGCATTGTTCGAAGGAGAGACCCTGAAGGTCGAGGAAATCCTCGGCTGGTGCCACAAAGGCCCGTCAGGCGCGCGGGTGAGCAGCGTGGACATCACGTTCGAACCGTACAAGGGGGAGTTCAGGCACTTTGAGATCCGGTATGGTTACTAAACACGGAATTGTTTTTGCGCTGCTGTCCCTGCTCGCTTTCGGCTGCAAGGAAGAGAAGCCGCCGGAGCCGAAAAAGGTACAGTCTCCTCCCGTGGTGTTCACTCAAAAGCATCCGGTGCTTACGAGCGAACAGCGCGCAGAGCTCAATTTTCCAGCCGATATCCTGTCCCAGGTCGAGCTTGCGGCAGGGGCCGAGGCGGAGCCGTTCTTCGAGACCGTGATGGTGCCTGCAGAGAACCTGAAAGGCGAAACAAGCCTTGAGCGGGAGCGGCTGGCGGGATTCAGCGTACGAACGAAAAGTGCTGTCGAGACCGTTGACGCTCTGTCCGGAAAACTCCGCGCCAGGGGCTTTCTTATTTTTCGCAGCCGCAGGAACTACGGGAATGTGCCGGACCATGTAACTGTGGTGAAGGGCAACAGCTCCTACGATATTCTGAAATGCCAGAGGACCGAAGGTATAAGCTTCAACCTCGACACCAAGGCGATCATCGCCTGGCTCAAGGAGCAGCAGAAGCAGGGCTCCTTTGTGATCGTCGGAGCAGGGCCGGACTGGGTCGAGGCGCGGTTCGTCAAACAGCCGCAGAACATGCATGCTTTCGCGAAACAGATCTATGCTTTTGCTCCGGACACGGTGTCTGCGGAAGCGGGAACGCTCGAAAAGCTGGCAAAGAAAATGACGCGCACGAACCGCTTTTATCTGGTGTGGGACTGAGAATTGCGGATTTCGGATTTCGGATTGCGGAATGAGAAAAGGCTGGGGCTCTCCAGTTTCACACCTTTTCGGATAATGCATGAAAACTGCAATGAATATACTGCTTGGGATCGTTCTTCTCATCATTGCCCTTTCGTTTGTTCTTGTCTACGTTAACACCCATCCGCCAAAGTATCCGCTCCACATTCCGCCTTCGGATTATCATGTGCCCTATGAGACCGTTTCGTTCACAACGCGGGACGGCATCACGCTCTTTTATTTTTGACAGTGCAGGTCTTTTGCGGTAAGGTAGGCACCATGTTCATCCTCGGCATCGAAACATCTACGAAGACAGGCAGTGTCGCGGTGGTCTCCGAGACGGGTGTCATCGCGCAATACAGCCTGAACATCGAAGTGACGCACTCCGAGCGTCTCATGTCCACGGTGGACCGGGTGTTGAAGGACATCGGTATCGCTATCGCTGATATGGACGGCTTTGCCGTTGCCATCGGGCCGGGTTCGTTCACCGGCCTTCGCATCGGGCTTGCGGCGATCAAGGGCCTTGCCTTTGCCACAGGAAAGCCGGTGGCAGCAGTACCCACGCTCAAAGCGCTCGCCTGGAACCTGCCGCAGGCCTCTCATCCTGTTTGCCCCCTGCTTGATGCGCGCAAGAAAGAGGTGTATGCGGCACTCTACCGGTACGAAGGGCCTCGGCTCGTGCAGCTCATGCCGGAAGCAACGATAGCGCTTGCCGAGATCGCTGACAGGATCCCGGGGACCGTGCTGTTCACCGGCGAGGCGTCCCGTCTCTTTCAGCAGGCGCTTGAACAGGCTTTCGGGGACCGGGCGCTCTTTGCGCCGAGAACGGCATGCCTGCCCTCTGCTGCAGCGGTCGCCGAGATCGGGCTCGGAATGCTGCGGAACGGAGAGCAGACCGATCCGGATAATCTGACCCCCCTGTATATCCGCAGGCCGGAGGCGGAAGTGGCATGGGAAAAGCGACAGGCATCACTATAGATTTCATGAAGAAAGAGGACCTGGACCAGGTCATGGCCATTGAACAGGCCTCGTTTTCCATGCCTTGGTCGCGTAACCTCTTTCTTTCCGAGTTCCGCAGCCCTTCGGTCTCGCGGCTCCTGGTCGCCCTGGTTGCGGATGCACCAATGCGCACCATTGCCGGTTATCTCATATTTTGGCTCGTGGCCGGGGAAATGCACATCCTGAACCTTGCCACGGTTCCCGGGTTGAGACGGCAGGGGATCGCCCGGCGTCTTGTTCTGGCAGGGCTCAGGTACGGATATTCGAAAGACGCGCGCCGTGCCTTTCTTGAGGTCCGCGTCTCGAACGAATCAGCGCGCAAGCTCTATTCCAGCCTCGGTTTCACCGGCACCGCTGTCAGGCGTGATTATTATGACGATCCCCTCGAGGACGCCATCGTGATGACACTCGAAGAGGGGGCTTATAAAAGCCTGGTATTCTCCCTTCAGGAACACTGAAGAAAATCCCGTTCAGTATCTGAAAAATCCCGGGAACCTGTTGGTATAAAAGATTGACATCCCATGCATCCATGGCTTATAATTGCGCAATATATTTTTGTTTGTCACCTGAAATATTGTGAAATGGAGGGCCTATGGCTGAAAAGAAAAAGCTTGGTGACTTTCTGAAGGAAGCCGGCCTGATCGATGACTTTCAGCTCCAGACGGCACTTTCGCACCAACGGAACTGGGGCGGCAAGCTGGGATCCATCCTCGTTGAGATGGAGTTCATCCGCGAGGAGGAACTTGCCAGGGTGATCGCGGAAAAAATGGGCATCCCCTATGTGAACCTGTTCGAACCTGAACTTCCCGCGGCATCGATCATGCTCATCAAGGCCGATGTGGCAAAGAAATACGGCGTCATGCCGGTCAGAAAAGAAGGGAACTCGATCGTGATCGCCATGTCCGATCCGCTGGATATGGAGGCCATCGACGACCTCAGGTTCAGCACCGGTTTAGTGGTCAAGCCTGCGCTGGCGCTGGAATCCGAGATCAAAGACGCCATCAGGAAATATTACGACGGCGAAGAAGTGGTCCGTAAAACGAAAGTGGTCTCTTTCGGCAAGCCTGGCAAGATGGAGATCATCTTCGGGAGCGATCTGATGTCGAACAGCAGTGAGGCTCAGGTTGCGGTCACCGCCCAGGGAGAGGCTTCCAGCAAGGGATCGCAGGAGGACCGTCTCCGCCTTGATGCGCTTATCACCCTGTTGATCGAAAAAAACATCATTAACCGCGAGGACCTCGTCAAAATGATTTATCAAAAGAAAATCGGGTTGTAGGTGTTCAGGAAAGGTGTATATGAAAACCTGCCGGGATTTCATCAGGATAACGGTGAAAGGCAAACATATCCGCAGATTTCGCTGATGACGCATATTTTATAACCACTTGAGTGTTACGATTTTCTCTGTGTTCTCTGTGGTTGCTTTTGACAATACGGTCCAGGGGAAAGGAGTAGTGCAATGAAACAGAAGGTATTTGCGATCATGCTCGTGGCAGTTGCAGCCGGCTTTTTCTGCCAGCCGCTGCCGGCCCAGGAGTCGAAGGGGCCTCAGATAGAGATCAAAGAGGCGACCTACGATTTCGGCAAGGTTGTCGAGGGGGCCAGACTGCAGCATGTGTTCGAGGTGGGGAACACCGGAGATGCCGCGCTCGATATCCAGCGGATCCAGCCTACTTGAGGCTGCACCGCCGCGGTGATTAGTTCTAATCACCTTGAACCGGGAGACATTGGCCGCATCCAGGCATCGGTGGACACCGCCGGCAGGAGCGGTCTCCTGGTTAAAAAAATATCGATCTACTCGAATGACCAAAGAAATCCGGTACGGACGATCATCATGACCATGGACATCATCCAAAAGCCCAAGCCATAAGGCGCGTGCGGCAGGGACGGGAGCTCGATTTTTTGCCCTTTCCGCCTGCAGGTGGTCGGAGTTTCCGCTTTTCCGTTGCCCGAAAAGAGGAACAGGTCGGAAAACCCTGTTTTTATCATGATATTTCCTCACCAGGTTCTCAGGGTGCCGGGTTCTATCCGTATTATTTCCTTGACAATTTTCAGCCCCCTGTGCTAATTTCATAGGGCTTTTTGACCCAAGTGACCAAAGGAAAGGTAGTTCAACTTGAAACAGCACAGACATCCGCACTATCCCAGCGACACGCCAACCCCGGGCATAGGTCCCGTCCCGGCGGGCCTGTGACTTCTTCGTTGTGACGGAAACCTTTTGTGTTTCAGCGCTTGTGTACGATAATACAAAACTCAACTTATAATTGCCATTTACCGTAAGAATTGGAGGAACTCCCATGCAGAAAAAATATCTCCTTGCCCCTGGACCGACACCGGTGCCGCCTGAGGCGCTGCTCGCCATGGCCATGCCGATCATCCATCACCGCGCGCCTGACTTCCTGCCCGTGCTCGATTCAGCGAAAAAGGGCCTTCAGTGGCTCTATCAGACCAAGAACGATGTGCTGATCCTGTGTTCCACCGGCACCGGCGGTATGGACGGCGCAGTGTCAAATTTCCTGAGCCCCGGCGACGACGTGCTGGTCATCAATGGCGGTAAGTTCGGCGAACGCTGGACCAAGATCTGCCAGGCATACGGCATGAAGGTGGAAGAGATCCTGGTGGAGTGGGGTTATTCCGTGAAGGCCGAGCAGGTAGAGGCCAGCCTCAAGAAGAACCCCAAGATCAAGGCCGTGTTCGTCCAGGCGAACGAGACCTCCACCGGCGTGTACCACGATATCAAGTCGCTCGCCGCCGTCGTCAAGAAGACCGACGCGCTCTTTGTGGTTGACGCTATCTCGGCGCTCGTGGCCCATGACATCAGGACGGACGAGTGGGGCATCGACGTGGTGATCGGCGGCTCCCAGAAGGGCGTGATGCTGCCTCCGGGGCTTGCCTTCGTGTCCGTCAGCGACAAGGCCTGGAAGATGGCCGATACGGCAAAGACGCCGAAATTCTATTTTAATTTCAAAAAAGAGCGCGAGAACCTGTCCAAGAACCAGACGACCTGGACGTCTCCCGTGACGCTCATCATCGGCCTGAACGCCGCCATCAAGATGCTCCAGGACGAGGGGCTCGAGAACGTGCTCAAGCGCCACGATAAGCTTGCCCGGGCGACCCGCGCGGGAGCTCTGGCGCTCGGCCTCAAGCTCTTCCCCAAGGAAAGCCCGAGCAATGCGCTCACGGCCATCGAAGCGCCGGCAGGCGTGGACGGCCAGGCGATCTACAAGGACCTGCGCGTGAAGTACGGCATCACCGGCGCAGGCGGCCAGGACAAGCTCAAGGGCAAGATCTTCCGCATCGCGCACCTGGGCTATGCCGACACCTTCGATGTGATCACCGCAATCGCCGGCATCGAGATGGTGCTGAAGGGCCTGGGCCATCCGGTGAAGCTCGGCACGGGCGTGGGCGCAGCGCAGGAAATATTGATGAAGTAGTAACAAATAATTTCGCCACGAAGGCACGAAGACGCGAAGAACTGCAAGGAGATGCTTTCTGGTCTTCGTGACTTCGAGCCTTAGTGCCTTCGTGGTTAAGTATTTCTGGAGGTTCCATGAAGGTTCTGATCAGCGACAACCTCTCGCCCATCGGGGTGGAGATATTAAAGAAGGCCGGGCTCGACGTCGACGCCCGGAGCAAGACCTCGCGTCGAGGAGATCGAGAAGATCATCGGCGATTACGACGCGCTGGTCATCCGTTCCGCCACCAAGGTGAACGCTGCGCTGCTCGAGAAGGCAGCGAAGCTCAAGGTCGTGGGCCGCGCAGGAAGCGGCCTCGACAACGTGGACATCCCGGCTGCCACCAAGAAGGGCGTGGTCGTCATGAACACGCCCGGCGGCAACACGGTCACCACGGCGGAGCACACCATCGGCATGATCTTCGCCTGCGCCCGCATGATCCCCCAGGCCTACTCTTCGCTCAAGGCAGGCAAGTGGGAGAAGAAGAAGTTCGAGGGCATCGAGCTCTATGACAAGACCCTGGGCATCATCGGCATGGGCGCCATCGGCGGCGTGGTCGCGAACCGCTGCCATCGGCGCTCGGCATGAAGGTGCTGGCCTACGACCCGTTCATTTCGACGGAGAAGGCCAAGTCACTGGGCATCGAGCTGGCCGACCTGCCGACGATCTAGAAACGGTCGGATTTCATCACGGTCCATACGCCCAAGACCAAGGAGACGGCGAACCTGATCAACAAGGACACGATCGCCCAGATGAAGGACGGCGTGCGCATCATCAACTGCGCCCGCGGCGGCATCGTGAACGAGCCGGACCTCTATGAGGCGCTGAAGAGCGGCAAGGTCGGCGGAGCCGCCTTTGACGTGTTCGAGAAGGAGCCGCCGGAGAACCATCCGCTGCTGACCCTCGACAACTTCATCGCCACGCCGCACCTGGGCGCGTCCACCCTGGAGGCGCAGGAGAACGTGGCCGTGGCCGTGGCCGAGCAGATCGTGGATTATCTCATCGCCGGGACCGTCCGGAACGCCGTCAACGTGCCGTCCGTGCCGGCGGACCAGCTCCCGACGCTCAGCCCCTACATCAATCTGGCGGAGCGCATGGGCCTGTTCCAGGCGCAGCTCTGCGAAGGCGGCCTCACCCAGGTAGTCGTGGAGTACAGCGGCGAGGTGTCGAACCTCAAGCAGGAGCCGATCACGCTTGCGGCGCTCAAGGGACTGCTGACGCCGATCGTCGAACGAGAACGTGAACTATGTGAACGCGCCGCTCATTGCCAAGGACCGCGGCATCGAGATCAAGGTTTCCAAATCAGCGGACACCACCGAATACACGAGCCTGATCACGATCAAGGTCAAGGCCGGCGGCAAGGACCTGTCCGTTGCCGGCACGCTGAACAGCAAGAAAGAGCCGCGCATCATCCAGGTGGACAACTTCCCCATGGAGACCGTGCCCGAGGGCGACATGCTCGTGCTTATGAACAACGACAAGCCCGGCGTCATCGGCGGCATCGGCACGATCCTGGGGCAGAACGGGATCAACATCGCCCGCATGCAGTTCGGCCGCGAGAAGCAGGGCGGTCTGGCCATGTCGGTCGTGAGCATCGACAGCACCGTGTCCGATGATCTTATGGCAAAGATCAGGCAGATGCCGAACGTGCTGTCGGTGAAGCAGGTCAAGATTAGTAATGCGGATGTGATGCGGAATTTGTTGAAGGAGTTATCATGCCAGTTTTAGTCGTAGTCGGCGCCCAGTGGGGCGATGAAGGCAAAGGGAAGATCATTGACCTGCTCACGGAGCGGGCGGACGTGGTCGCGCGGTACCAGGGCGGCCACAATGCCGGCCATACCGTGGTGGTGGGTAAGGACGAGTTCATCCTGCATCTGGTCCCCTCCGGTATCCTGCATAAAGGCAAGAAGTGCATCATCGGGAACGGCGTGGTCGTGGACCCTGCGGCGCTCCTCGAAGAGATGGATGCCATGGCCAAGCGGGGCATCAAGTTCGACCAGAGCCTGCTCATCAGCAGGAACGCCCACCTCATCATGCCGTACCACAAGGCCCTCGATGTGGCAAGCGAAGCGCTGAAGGGAAATAAGAAGATCGGCACGACCGGCCGGGGCATCGGTCCCGCCTATGCGGACAAGATCAACCGCAAGGGCATCCGGATGGCCGATCTCCTCGACGAAAAGACCTTCCGCGAAAAGCTGACCTCCAATACCGGCGAGGCGAACTTCATGCTCGAGCGTTTCTATAACGCGCCGCTGGTGAATCAGGACCAGGTCTATGACGAGTACCGGGGCTACGCCAGGAGGCTCAAAAAATACATCGCCGATACCACGCTGTATCTCAGCGAAGCCATCGCCGGAAAGAAGAAGGTGCTGGCCGAAGGCGCTCAGGGAACGCATCTTGACGTGGACCACGGGACCTACCCCTTTGTGACCTCGTCGAGCCCCACGGCCGGCGGCGCCTGCACCGGGCTCGGCATCGGGCCGAACACGATCACCGAGGTCCTGGGCATCGTCAAGGCCTACACCACGCGCGTCGGCAGCGGTCCCTTTCCCACGGAGCTGAATGACAAGACCGGCGAACTGCTGCGGCTGCGCGGCAAGGAGTACGGGGCGACAACGGGCAGGGCGCGGCGGTGCGGATGGGCCGATACGCTTATTGTCCGGCATGCAGTGCGGGTGAACGGCATGACGAGCGCAGCCATCACCAAGCTGGACGTGCTCGATACGCTTGATGAACTCAAGATCTGCGTTGGCTATAAACACAAGGGGAAACTGTACGAGGAAATGCCGTCGGAGCTCGCGGTGCTCGAGCAGGGCGTTCCGCAATACATCACCATGCCCGGCTGGAAGCAGTCGACGATCGGCATCAAAAAATACGAAGACCTGCCGAAAAAGGCCCGGGCCTACGTGGAAAAGCTCTGCAAACTCTGTGGCGTCAAGCCGTCCATCATATCGACGGGCCCGCGCCGCGACGAGACCATCATTCTCGAGCGGCCTTTTCAGACGGCAAAAAAGCGGTAACAGGGGCTTTTCGCGCCAAGTGATTCCTTGCTCGGCGTTTCATGCTCTGTCTTTCTGTTGAATCGTGTTTTTTGTTGACAACTACCCGCATTCTTTGCTAATATACGCCTCTTCCATCGAGGTCGATGGGCCGGTAGCTCAGTTGGTAGAGCACCGCCCTTTTAAGGCGGGTGTCCTGGGTTCGAGTCCCAGCCGGCTCACCAGTTTTAATTGCAGATATAAGTTGTGAGTTTTGAGTTGGGAGCTAAAGGCGTTACACTCCGCAATCCGAAATACACAATCCGAAATACAATGTCCCCATCGTCTAGTCCGGCCCAGGACACCGCCCTTTCACGGCGATAACGCGGGTTCGAATCCCGCTGGGGACGCCATTCAAATTCAAAGAGTTAGCTAATCAGCTAGCTCTTTTTATTTGCCCCAACGTAGCCAAAACGTAGCCACTCTCCTTAGCATCCAAGACCTTCACCGCTTCACTCAGATTTTCCGGAGTAAGATGGCAGTACCGGACAGTCATTCTCAGATCCTTGTGGCCCAGGAGATCCTTGACTGTGTTGATATCGACGCCCTCCTGGACCACCGTCACAACAACGTTTTCGCATTTCCCTTGCCCGTTCCTTAAAAATGCGTTATTCTCGCATTGATTGTTTGAGAAAATAGCTTCTATAATCGAGAAGGCACTTTTGAAAAGTTCCCTACTCACTAATAAACCTCCCCCTCTTTTTTTCAAGAAATTAGAAAAGGTAGATTTATGAATACTCATATTGAAAAATTAAAAATATTTATGGCCTCTCCTGATGATTTGCAGGAAGAGAGAAAAGTCTTTGGTGAGGTTGTTGAGGCAATAAACCGTAGCAGGGGTAGCGCAGAAGGATTTCACCTGGATGCAATAATATGGGAGAAATATGCTTATCCCGAAGCAGATACTCCACAAGCTATTGTGAATAGGGTTTTGGAAGATGCATCGTTGGTTATTGTTGCCTTTTGGAACAAATTTGGAGCACCAACAACCAATTTCCCATCTGGTACGATGGAAGAGTTTTCTTTAGCATACGAGAAACGTAATAAGACAGGAAAGCCATCAATAAAAATCTATTTTAGATTGCCTGAGTCACCCACGACTTTGGCGCAAAATGAAGAGATTCGAAAAATACTTGAATTTAAAGAGTCAATCAAGGACAAAGCTCTTTATAAAGAATACACTTCAGCTCAAGCATTCAAAGACTTATTGCATGAGCACATAAATGCATGGCTTTCAAATGAAAAGCAAATAACAGGAGCTGTAACGGATCCAACCGCAGTAGGCGTTGCAGATCCGGATCCTGTCTGCGTCAGTAAATTAATTGGAGACTATGTAAGGGATCTAGAAAAAAAATATGACAGGGAGAAAACCGAAAGAAGATTTTTTGGCCTAAAAAAGCTCGATTATGTGCTTGGAGAATTTAACGAGCAAAATTTAACAGTAGTAGCGGGCGAAGCTTCCAGCGGGAAAACGACATTACTTGTAACTGCTGCAAACATAGTTGCTACAGACAAAACGGTTTTATTTATATCACCGAGGTTAAATAAAAAAGAGATTGTAGGACGACTTATCTCAAATTCATCAGTGGTGGCGTTAAATCGATTAAAAAGTGGAAATTTACAAGATCAAGATTGGACTTCATTCTCGAATGCAGCCGGAAGATTACACGAAAAGGAGATTTACATTGATGATCATTATGAACTGTCAATTCCTTATATACGCAAACTTATTTCAAAAATAATGGCAGCTCATGGTGTGCAGTTGGTAATTATTGATGGTCTTAACTACATTCTAAATGAAGATGGCAGGGTAGGCCAATCATTGAGAGTCCTGTCGCGTGAATTTAATCTTCCGATAATCGGTGCACTTGATATTGACCTTATCTCATTGCGTGCTAAAGCGATGTCTCGCGATAAACGGCCTTGCTTACGAGATTTAGATACATTCGGTGATCTAAGATCCGAATCGGACGTGGTGATTTTTTCATTCAGGGATGTAGACGTTATTGATAATGACGAATTAATTGTGGCTAAGAACAACAATGGACCTATTGGAGCTATAAAAGTTAAGTTTTTGTCAGAATGCAATAAATTTGAAGAATTAAACTAGACCTGGAGTTTCTATTACACAATCAGCCTTTGAATGTAATGCGATACCATGCTGTGGTGAGAATTAGCGATGCCTACGTAAACTATTTTAGAACTTTCTGGAAAGAAATTTCATCTACGAAATTGCCGGTCCCAGACAAAGCGTAGTGTATCCTAATGATAATATGGGGAAAAGTGGCTTTAATGCTAGGCTGAAAGGTTCCACTTGACACAATCTTGACGATGGTGTATTAATTAAGTAGAAAACACATGGGGAAGCCTGATAAATTCCTGAGTAAATTTAAAGTTTATAAAGGAATTTGGATCGCTTCCCCTTTTTTTCGTCTATGTATCTTATACCTGATAAAAAATGGAATCTAACCGGTAATGAACCAGAACAATCTAAGCTATTCTTCGAATTGTGGCTGGAAAAAGTTGGTTTTGATTCTCATTTTACCTACGAGTTACCTCTTCATTCCTGCTATCAGCTGTTGAGAAATTTACAAAATATAATTCCGCTTGTAAAACAAAAGACAATTTCGCCTGAAAACATTACAGACATTATCGAAGAGATTCTCAATAGACTAGAGGGAAATATATGGCTCAATAAGTTTTACCCTAATGAAATTCAACATATCAAGACGGTACTTACTGAGGCAAAGACATCATCCTTATATAAGGATATAACAATACAAAATAAACTTGAATTAATTCTCGAAGCCTTCCTCAATACCCTCCAAAAAGACAACATCCAGCTAAAGCAGTTGAGAGCAGTTTGTGATTTGGCTCAATCGAAACAAACTTATACAACGATTGAAAAAAATATCGATGAATTTCTGACCGACTTAATCCACGCTGGTCATTCGAAATTATATTTGCATAAATGGGTAGTACGTGAAATTATCGAGCATCAAAAAGACCTTCTTGGTCAAAATTCTGTTGAAAAGCTCGCCGGCGCTCGTTTTTTGGGATCAATATCTACAAAATCATATAGCGTTTTGCTCAAGACCTCTGCAAATGCCAGAATTCAATCTACAGGTAATATTAAATTTGTTGAAAATAAAGAAGACATCCCAGAAAAATTCCTTACTTTAAATTTGCCAAGTGTTAATAGTTCAACATCTAGATATGTTATTGTTGAGGTGGGAAACTCTTTAGATGTTTATGCGGCTTTTGAAGAGGCTGTAAATATTCTTACTCGGTATCTTTCTTCTGTCAGATTTCAGAAATTATCTTTTACTTCACCGGAGATATCCAGTAGCGGGATTGTGTTAGATTTATCTTCAGATACGGCGATTCAAATCGAGAATGTACCAAAATTAATTTCCCGATCAATTTTTAGCGCAGATAAATTTTACTCTATTGAAGCTAAGTCTGGGAAAAATCAAAAAACTTTTGACGCAATAGACAAGGTGCTTTACTGGTTTGAAATAGCACAAAAATCACCGGCGGAGTTAAAATTTATTAGTTTATGGACAGCACTAGAGTTTTTGTTTTCGGTCCCAGGATATAAAACTATTGACGGAATAGTTTCTTATTTACCCCCTTATTTTGGACTTGCCTATGCAAGGTCAGTTTTGAAAGATTTTGATAGGCATGTAGAGTTTGCTAATATTATATCGCCAGGAAAAATCTCAAGTGACTTAATGAAATATTGCAGCAATAAAGACAAGAGAATGCATCCGGACTACACTAAAATGCTGTCTACATGTTGTGACGATGAAACGATAGCAGATTCTTTAAGTATACATCCAATTTTAAAAAGAAAATTTTATAAGGTAAGGCGCCTCAATCCATCTTTCAAAACGGGCAACAGATTTACTTTGCTGAGCGATCTTGATTCTATTGAGTGCGACCTGATATTAGATGTTAAGAGATTCTATAGAACCAGAAATATGCTCGTTCATGGAGCCGAAATACAGGATCGTAATTTAGACAGAATTCTTAAAAGGATGGAGTATATGATGTCATTTATCATAGATAAGCTTGCTGATGCTTATTATTACAACCCTAACCATTCACTTACGGCCCTACATGAAGTGTTTTATTCTAGCTATCAGTTCTATAAGAAGCGAATTGATGAAGGTAAGACTGATTTTGGAGGTACCGTTTTTCCGCGCTTATTATATAGTAAACACTAGAATTGTAGCCACAACCTCTGATAATGAATAGGCATAAGTCACACGCTTCAGCTTTAGCTGAGAGCGTAGCCAAAACGTAGCCGAAATTGACTTATAGGGCATAAGAGGGTAGAAAATAATGAAAGACCTGAAGGGGATATCCGTTTGAAAGTAGATAAATTCGATAAAACACAGGTAAGAGGCCCACTTACGAAAATTGATCGTTTGTGACTTTCACGCGATAACGCGGGTTCGAATCCCGCTGGGGACGCCATTAAAAAGTAAAAGAATCAGAACCTTTACGGGCCTGGTTCTTTTTATTTTTGGTACACAAGGTGGGCTCCGGGTGAAACCTGGGGCTTTTTCTTTTGGCTTGCAATATATCGGTATATGATATATATTGATATCCGATGATACGGAACATAACGAGCAAGACGGCGCAGGATATCTATGACGGGGTAAACAGTCGTCATGCACGGAAGATCCCCACGGAGTTACACCGGAAAGCGCAGCGGCTCTTTGATCAGATCAACGCTGCCGTGGTGGTGGAAACCTTGAAAGCACCGCCCGGAAACAGGCTGGAGAGGTTGAAAGGCAATTGGGAAGGGTTCTGGAGTGTTCGGATAAATGACCAGTGGCGGATCATTTTCCGATGGGAAGATGCCGACGCCCTGGACGTGGATATTGTGGATTACCATTAAGGAGGTAGAGTATATGTTACCGAAAAAGAGACCGCCGACGCATCCGGGCGAGATGCTGCTGAAAGAGTTTCTGGAGCCGATGGGCATGACTCAGGTTGAGCTTGCAAAGCATATAGGCTGGACGTGGGCCAGGCTGAACGAGATCGTCAACGGCAGGCGCGGAGTAAGTGCGTCGTCAGCCCTTGCGCTCGGTGAGGCGTTTGGGACCGGGCCGGAATTCTGGCTGAACCTGCAGAGGGATTGGGACCTGTGGCACGCCTTGCGCAAGCATGAGCCTGTGCGGGCGCTCAAGAAGGCGAGTTGAGTCAAAGGAAAGTTTCGATGAAAAAAGAACTTTTTGATGAACTTTTAAAAAGCGTGAAGCAGGGCGGGGCGATAATGAAGCGCACCATGAAACCGGCGCGCGTATTGCTTCAAGTTGCGGCAAAACATCCGGATGCACTGCTTGATCTTGCCGGTAACAGGAAAAAAAGGAAATAAATATAAACGGCAAGTTGAAAAAAGCTCGTGTGTAGATCTGAGTATCATGCATTACAAGGGAAGCAGAATCAAGCTCTACTCGTAGTATTCACGCTGAGTCGGAGAGTTTATGTCCGATAAGAAATCACTTCAGCAAGCTATTGCAAAAGAAGAAGAGCGTCTTTCCAAATTGGACAGAGAAAGGGAGCAGACGCTATTAAGAATCACTGATTTCAGACAAAAGCTTGCGTCGCTGGAAGCAGTATGCGCCGGGTCGAAAAAATTTTCCTCTACGAGAACACCTCTTGAAAAAGTGACGCTGTTTCGCTCGCTGTTTCGCGGTAGGGAGGATGTTTTTCCGAAGCTCTGGGCAAGCCGTGCCGGCAAAAAAGGCTACTCTCCTGCCTGCACGAACGACTGGATGACCGGAATCTGCGGAAAGACGCGCAAACCGCCGCTCAAATGTAGTGATTGCTCCAATCGCAAGTTCCTTCCGGTGACTGATCAGGTCATCACTGACCATCTTCAAGGGCGTCATGTCATCGGCGTCTACCCCATGCTCCCGGACGACACCTGCTGGTTTCTCGCCGCCGACTTCGATAAGGAATCATGGATTGACGATATCAGCGCATTACGTGAAACCTGTTCTAATTTAAAAATACCCGTGGCTGTCGAACGATCGCGGTCAGGAAATGGAGCTCATGCCTGGCTCTTCTTTACCGAACCTGTTCCGGCCACGACTGCACGGACTTTGGGATGTTTTTTGATCACGGAAACGATGAGCCGGAGACATCAACTCAGCATGGAGTCCTATGACCGTTTGTTCCCCAGTCAGGATACTCTGGTCCAAGGCCGGTTTCGGGAATCTGATCGCTGCCGCTTCAGCAGGAGCCACGTCAAAAAGGCAATTCGGTTTTTCTCGATGAACACTTGACTCCTTACGAAGATCAATGGACATATCTTGCAGCGATCGGGCGGATGATCGCCGGAGGTGGTTCAACGTATTGCATCTGAGGCTATACGTCTTGATACCGTGATAGGGGTGCAACGAGATATCAGCCAGGATGGAGACGACCTTACTCCCTGGAGCCGGTTGCCGTCGCGAAAAACACCGAAAGGGAAGATCACCGGAAAGTTTCCTTCAGAAACATATTGTGTCTTCGCACAACGTCTTTTCATCGAAAAAAAGGATTTACCTTCGCCTTTTCTGACGCGCATCAAACAATTGGCTGCATTTCAGAATCCAATGTTCTACGAAAAGCAGAACTTGCGCCTTTCAACTGCCCGAATCCCGCGAGTGATCTCCTGCTATGAAGAACATCCTGAGCATATCGCCGTCCCGAGAGGCTGTCTTGAAGGTCTTCGGCAACTCTTTGCAGAACATGACGTCAAGCTTCTGCTCGATGACAAGCGCATTTCCCCCGCTGGACCATCGTATACGTTCCATGGAACATTGAGAGAAAAGCAGCATGAGGCCATCGACCGGATTCTCGAACACGACCTCGGGGTCCTCTCGGCGCCGCCGGGATTTGGCAAGACCGTTATCGGCGCGTATCTTATTGCAAAACGAGGCACCAGCACGCTTGTGCTCGTTCATCGGAAGGAGCTTCTGGATCAATGGGTCGCGCGACTTTCCTTGTTTCTTGGGATTGATCCGAAAGAAATCGGCAGGATCGGGGCAGGCAAAGAACAAACCGAACGGGATATTGGATGTCGCCATGATCCAGAGTCTGGTCCGGAAGGATGAAGTCAACGATATCGTTGACGGCTATGGTCAGGTTATTGTTGATGAGTGCCATCATCTGCCGGCTGTTTCTTTTGAGCGAGTTCTGAACGAGATCAAAGCACGATATGTTGTCGGCTTGACCGCAACACCCTATCGGCGAGACGGGCACCAGCCGATCATTCACATGCAGTGCGGACCTGTCCGTTTTTCCGTGCATCCGAGAAGCCAGGAGGCAAGAACTCAGTTCAAACACAAATTAATCTGTAAAACTACGAATTTCAGTGTGCACGATCCCGATGCATCGATTCAGGAAATATTTGCCGCCCTTGTTGCAAATAAGAAGCGGAATGCTCTTATTCTTGCTGATGTCCGGCAGGCCATCCAGGAGGGACGGTCGCCGGTGCTTCTGACCGATCGGAAAGAACATCTGGATATACTTGCGGATGAGTTGCGAAGCGATGTACAGCATCTCATCGTACTCAGCGGCAGGCTGTCTGCCAAAGAACGGCGTGAAACAATGAAGAGGCTTGCAGCAATACCCGATAATGAAGTACGCCTTATCGCGGCAACGGGCCGTTACCTTGGTGAAGGTTTCGACGATCCGCGACTCGATACGCTCTTCCTTGCCATGCCTTTTTCCTGGAAGGGAACGATTGTACAGTATGCGGGACGGATTCACCGGGAACATCCGGGAAAGCTGGAAGTCCGGGTGCACGACTATGTCGACGCCAATGTACCCAAGCTTCTGCGAATGCAAAAAAAAAGATTGCGAGGTTTTCGGGATATCGGATATATGGCAGATTGAACAATCAAGGTCAACTGCGCGAATTGGACGAAATATAACAGCGGATCACTGTAGTAGAACTGTAGTAGAATTTTGCACAATGACCGGAAACCGCAGAATCTACGGAATGTACAGAATCAGTATTTCCTATGTTTTTAAAAACTTAGCTCAAAACCGTTGTTTGTCGCCCACTTACAAAATGTGTTCCAATAGTCTTTCACGGCGATAACGCGGGTTCGAATCCCGCTGGGGACGCCATTAAAAAAAAAGAATCAGACCGTTCGCAGTAACAACTGATTATCTCGCGGGTTCAAGTCCCGCCCAAGGAGTTGTCCGTACACCTTGGTAGCACGAGGGAGCGGCGTCTGAGCAATCAGAGGTCGTGAGTTCCCAAACGGCAAAGCTACAGGCCGCAGCGAAAGCGAACCTACACGTAGCCTCGTAACTTATTCGGAGATGCCGACCTTGTGGTCAAATGGGGAAGGCCGATGCGCGCTGATTCAGACAACGGAATCGATCTGTGCGATCTCCCGGGGTAGCAGGGGCGGCATGCAGCGGAAGATAAGCAGTCCAGTGCTGGAGACCCCATACAGTGATGTTAGAGGAACATCAACCGGTGCGTATAAGGAAACGAAAACGCACTGGGCTGTATCGGGAGTCGGAGGGGTCCATAGTATCGTTTGAAGGTATGGGACAACATAACCCTGCCCAAGAAAAGGGACCCTGCTTTGTTCACGCAACCGAAGGAGAGAGGATGAGGGGATTGCAGAGATGCTAACAACCCCAGATACAATCAGGACACTCCAGAGGAAGCTCTACCGTAAGGCCAAGCAAGAACCGGCCTACCGCTTTTACGCGCTCTACGACAAGATACACCGGGCCGACATCCTCAGTCACGCCTACCATCTTGTCAGGGCCAACAAAGGAAGCGCCGGCATCGACGGCGTCACCTTCGAGGCCATAGAGACCGGAGAAGGGGTAATCGCCTTTTTGGCGGAGCTGCAAGAAGCACTGAAGAGCAAGACCTATGCACCAAACCCTGTAAAGCGCGTCATGATCCCCAAAGGAGACGGCACAGAGCGTCCCTTGGGAATCCCGACCATTAGGGACAGGGTGGCCCAGATGGCCGTAAAACTGGTCATCGAACCGATATTTGAAGCGGATTTTATAGACACCTCATACGGATTCAGACCCAAGAAGTCGGCCCATGATGCAATCGAAGACATATCGTATGCCCTTAACTGCGGTTATACGGAAGTCATCGACGCCGATGTGTCCAGGTACTTCGACACCATTCCCCATGCCAAACTCATGGCCGTGGTCGCCGAGCGCATCGTTGACAGTGCGATTCTGCACATTATCCAGATGTGGCTCAAGGCCCCGGTTATGGAAGTGGACAAGGACGGAACGAAGCGCAACATCGGCGGCGGCAAGGCAAACACCAAAGGAACACCGCAGGGCGGTGTCATCTCGCCGCTCCTGGCCAATCTCTATCTGCACCTGTTAGATAGGATATGGCATAAGAAGAAGCTTCAGTATAGGCTCGAAGCGCGTCTTGTCCGGTATGCCGACGATTTTGTCGTGCTGTGCAGAAAGGGAACTGAGCAGCCGATGGCGGTTGTGCGCCGGGTGCTCGAACGACTGGGACTTGTACTCAATGAGAACAAGACCCGCATGGTGAACGCCAAGCAAGAAGGCTTCAACTTCCTTGGATTTGAACTTCGTATGGGGAAAAGTCGGAGAACGGGCAACCTTTACCCCCTTATACAACCGTCACGAAAAGCCCTGAAGAAGATCAAAGACAGCGTTACCGCTCTTACACACAGGCGGATGACGCCGAAGCCGCTTACTATGATAATCGAAGATATCAATACCGCCCTCCGGGGCTGGGTCGGGTACTTTCATTACCGCAATAGCAGCAAGGCGTTCAATCGTCTCAAGTTTCATGTGGAAGCGCGAGTGCGCACGCATCTGCGAAAGCGGCATAAGATCAAAAGCAGGGCAGCGGGGTTTACCAGGTTCACCAACAGGTCTTTGTACGAGAAGTATGGGCTCTATAAAGTGCCGACGACAGCGGGCTGGCTGAAGGCGCATGCCTTGCGGTGAAGAACATCGGAAAGCCGTGTGCGGGAAAACTGCATGCACGGTTTGATGAGGGAGGGCTGGTCAATACGACCAGCTCTCTACTCTACCTTTACGGGACTGGTTCTTTTTATTTTTGGTACACAAATGGTACACAGAATCAGGATGCAACGCATGTTCGATTTTAATCGTCACTCCGGGTCAAATTCCCCGCCGCTTGCGGTAGAGTTATCAGGGACTCTCCGACTGTGGCTTGCTGCGGTGCGACATGAACATAAAATCGACATAGCCTTTTATTTGAACCTGGCCTTCCGTTGAGACCTGACGGTATTTTCTGATCAACTGAATTTCTGGCTGGTGCAGGATTTTTTCGAGATACTGGCACTGTTCCTGGGAAAGCGGCCACTTCCGCTTTTTTTCGTAGCCGTTGACCATGGGAATAAGAAAATTATCACTACTGACCCCCGAGAGTTTTTCTCTGTGGGCAGCGAGTATGACTAAATTCTGGTCCAGCCCCAGACCCTTCGCAATTTTGATGAGCGTGTTATCCTTCGGCATTCGACCGGCGTTTAAAAAAGTCCTCAGGCTTTCTGTTGACACTCCTGCCTTTTTTGCCGCCGCCTTAAACGTTGTAATCCCCTGCGCTTCGATCGTTTGCTGAACCAGCTCTCTTAACTTCATGGTTCCCTCTCGCCGATAGTTTTTTTTTGCATGCCGATAGGACCGAACTCGATCGCGGTGACATCTCCGTCGAGTGCCTTGATAATCTGGTAGCTTTTAAATCGTTCGCGGAAGGCAACTTGCTGGCGCTCATTCATCAGAGAAATCCCAAGTCTGATATGATCAATTTCCCGTTGACGCCACTTGTACTGGCGGTTACGGCTTTCCTTGTCATTGACGAGCCATGTCACCGTTGAATAAATGCAGCTCGCTTCTTCCTTTTTATTCATGAATACCTCATAATTTGTCCCGCCTATACGCCTGATCTGAGAATATGTCAACGATAGCGATGGGGTTTCCCGTAGAAACAGTTAAGTGCAATAAGCTCGTGATCGTAACAATGAAGTATAAAACTTACGATACCATTCGCGAAATGACCCCACAACCTACCCGAACGGGTAGTATCCATTTATGCCTTTATTCCGTATAATCACTGTGAACGTGATCCTATAAATACAGGTACGTCATGGTCGTTAGCATAATTTCTGCGGAATGGCCTTCACATCACTACCTTCCTTGTTCTTTGACATAGCTGTCTGGTCGGCGTGCAACCAGCTTGGGGCCTGTACGTCGAAGCCGGTCACAACATACGTAGTCAATCAATAGAAAATAAATTTCTTGACAATAAAATATACACTCGTATACTTTTGCCACTTTAAACCGTCGCTTGTGGTCGTTTAACAAAATTGCAAATAAAGCAGGTGATCATGATGACTTCACGTTTTTCACATCGTCGCCATATCGCTACGACAGACGCATCGACCCTGAGGGCAAAGAAATGATGCTACTTATCCGCCTGTCCTACATCTTCTTTATCTTTGTCAACTTGATGGTCCTGTTCCGATCCTCCGCCTCCGCCCAGTCGACCGAAGAGAAAGACTTTCTCCTGATGTACTTCAAGGAAGAGGAACTGGTCGTGGAAGCGCCGACGCGGGCAAGAAAATCCCTGGCCCAGACCGCGGAGAACGTGTCCGTGGTCACGGCCGACGAGATCAGGTTCATGAACGCCCATACAGCAGCCGAGGTGCTGAACACGGTGACGGGCGTGCAGGTCTTCCTGACGGGAGGTCCCGGCAGCAGCGCGACGGCGTTCATCCAGGGCTCGGGGAGCCGGCATGTGGCAGTCTTCATCGACGGCGTCCCGCTGAACAACCTTTCCGATAACGCGGCCGAGCTCGGGTCGCTCCCGGTCCAGAATATCGAGAAGATCGAGATCATCAAGGGACCGGCGTCGTCCGCCTGGGGATCAGCTCTCGGCGGTGTGATCAACATCATTACCAAGGCGGGGCAGGACGAGGGGTTCGGCGGCGTGCTGTCGGCTTCATCAGGAAAGCATGATACGGGTGACTTCCGGGCCGAGGCATCGGGTAAAAAGGTGGGCGTGGGCTATTACCTTACTGCCGGCCGACTGCAAACCGACGGCTTTCGGCCACACAACGACTTCTCGGGGAACAATGCCTACGCGAAGCTGAGCTATGATATCACGGGCGCTACGTCAGTAATTGCCACGGTGAGCTATGACAAGGTCGCGCGAGGGACTTGCTGAACTGCCCGATTTCGGCATCTTCGTGAACGACGACATCAAGGCCGTGCGGTCCACCGTAACGTTTCGATCGTCCCTCTCCGAGAACACTGACCTGCATTTTACTGCCTGGCACCTGCGCCAGCACAGCGACTTCAGCAACATGCTCATCTCTTCGGGAGCGGAACTTTCAAAGGACCGTTATCTCGATGATGGATACGGCGGGAGCCTCAAGCTGACATGGAAAAGGCAGCATCACAACATCGTTCTCGGCGGCGACTATGACTCCAGGATGTTGGACTCGAACGCCATCGCCGATAACAGGCAGGGGATCGATAAACAGGCTGCTTTTGTAAATGATACGATGTCTTTCGGCAGCCTGACTATCACCCCGGGCCTGCGGTATGATAAAACAGACACGAACGGTGATTTCACGAGCCCGAGCCTCGGAATGATCTACCGGATCACGGAGACCACCTTACTGCGTGCGTATGCTGCCCGGGGATTCAGTGTGCCGGCGCTTGCGGGCACCTATGGAGATAATCTCTTTCATGTTTCCAATCCCGATCTGAAGATGGAAAATGTCAAGTCCTACCAGATAGGCGCGGAAACCACTGTTGAGAAGTATCTCTGGGTCAAAGTGTCGGGATTCAGGCACGATCTTGACGATGTTCTCGAGAACGTGGCGCTTTCCCCTATATCGTTCATTACGTTGAACACCGGCAGGGAAAGACGGGAAGGGTTGGAGGTCGAGCTCCGAACAGCTCCTGTCTACCATACAACGCTTAATGCCGGCGCGTCGTTCATCAGCGCGACGGACAGGGACACGGGCCAGACGATCAAGAGCGTGGCACAAAGGACCTATGACATAGGCTTGCAGTACGATGGAGACTCGTTCAAGGCGCTGGTGAAGGGGCATTATATCTACTGGAACACGGACAAGTTCTTTGAAGGGAAGTACGACGATTTTATCGTGGATGCCCATATTATGAAGACCCTGTATACGCGGAATGAGCACTCGCTTGAAGCCTTTGCCGATGTTCACAATCTCTTCGATGACGAGCAATATCCAGCGGGTATATATAAGAACCCCGGGAGATGGTTCGAGGCAGGGGTTAGATATGTTTTTTGATCCATAACACAAAGAAGTCAACTACTCTAGGGGGGAGGAAAGAGCATGAAAAACCGGATTGTTGTGCTGAATAAGGGTGTTGAGAAAAAGCAGGTGGTAGAAGGACTCTGCTGTATGGGAGCATACATCCCTTATCTGTGGATGTAGGCTGAGCTTTCGAGGGAGAGCGCTCCGCTCTCCCTCTTTTTTATTTCTCATGAAGAAAGGCATCATTCACGGCTGCTGATGAAATTATCTCGTTATTCCAAGACCTATCCTTCCCCGGAAGACCCTGATTCGGTCATTCTGTTCTCCACCAAGCGCGCCTCGACGGTTCTCGTCCCGAAGGGCCTCCTTGCGGACATCGAGGCGGGCAGGCTTTCCGGGGAGGAGCAGGCAGATCTTGCGGAGCTGGGCCTCGTGGCGCGCAGCGACGAGGAGGAACGGCAGGAGCTGCTTTCCTATATCCAGGACATGAACGCCCTGGACCGGTCCATGAAGTTCATCGTCGTCCTGAACCTGGACTGCAACCTCGCCTGCCGCTACTGCTTCGAAGGCGTCCGGAAAGGAAAACACTATCTTTCCGACGAGGCGGCGGCACGGTTCGTCGATTTCGTCATGACCCGCGACTACACGAACAAGGATGATATCAAGATCGTCTTCTATGGCGGCGAGCCGCTCCTGTCCGTGGACCGGATCGCCGGCATCTCGGAACAGATCAAGACCTTTGCCGAAGGCAGGGGGATGCGGTATGTCTTTTCCCTCGTGACCAACGGCGTGTTGTTGACCCCACAGGTAGTGAAGCGTCTCCAGCCCCTTGGCTTGAGAAGCGCCAAAGTGACGCTGGATGGACCGAAAGAGGTCCACGATGCGTTCCGGCCCTTCAGGAACGGCGCGGGGTCTTTCGACACGATCATGCGGAACGTGGGCGACGTGTCCAGTCTGATCCGTGTCCAGATCGGCGGCAACTTCACTCAGGATAACTATCGCCAATTCCCCCGCCTTCTGGACCTCCTGATGGAGAGGGGACTCGGCCCGGCCCGGATCGCGGCGGTCAAGTTCGATCCCGTGGTCAACGAAAGCAGCGAGTTTGCCCTCCCGGACTTCCACGACGGGTGTGCTTCCATGGATGAGCCTTGGGTCGCCATGGCCTCGTTGCAGCTGCGCGAGGAAGTGCTGAAACGCGGGTACCAGACACCGAAGATCATGCCCTCGCCCTGCCTGATGGAACATGACGACAGCTTTGTCGTGAACTATGACGGCATCCTGTACAAGTGCCCCGGCCTGATCGGCAGGCAAGGCTGCCGCGCCGGCGATCTGGCGAGCGGACCGGGGGAATGCCGCGCGTCCCACGGGCTCGACGACTGGAAGAACGACGACTGCCTGGCTTGTGCCTATCTGCCGCTCTGCTTCGGGGGCTGCAAATACCTCAAGCTCGCCAGAGAGAACAGCATGAGGGGCGTTAATTGCCAAAAAAAGTATTTCGACCGGATCCTCGCGGCACTGGTGGCCCAGGACATCCGGTACGGGCTGTAGTCCCGGTCACTCCATGATTACGCGCTTCTCTTTCATAGTAAAACCCGACAAGGCCTTCCTGGTCTTCCTCGTCCTGCTGGCCGCGCTTGCGGTCTTTGTCCTTGCGTGCCCTCTTCCTGCATCGTCCGCATGCGAGACAACTGTCGTCGTGAGCGCTGACCTAAAGCCCTATCGGGAGGTCCTCCAGGGTATCCGCGATGCTTCCGTCTGCACCGTGCGGGAGGTGACGTTGCGCGACGGCGACGCCCTGGAACGGGTGCGGCGGACATCGCCCAATGCCGTGGTCGCCATCGGGACCGACGCTTTCCGGACGGTCCGGCCGTTCCGGGACGCGCCGGTCGTCCATGTCATGGTGATCCCCTCCGTGGTCGAGCGCTCCCCGTCGGCAAACCTGTCGGGAGTGAGCATGAGCATCGCTCCCGAGGCATGGCTGTCGGCGATCAAGCGCATGTTCCCCGGCGCGAAGCGGATCGGGCTGCTCTTCGATCCCCGGAATACGGGCCCCTTCGTCTCCGAGGCGGTGCTAGCCGCTCAGGCTGCCGGGCTGACGCTGAAAACGGCGGAGGTCAGTGGGGCAGATGAGGTTCCGAAGGCGCTGAACTCTCTCCGCGACTCGGTTGACGTGCTCTGGATGCTGCCGGATCCCGCAGTGACGTCGGCGCCGGTATTCGAGTATCTTGTCCGCTTCTCCATCCAGCATCGCATTCCCATCATGACCTTTTCAGAAAAATACCTGGAACTGGGCGCCGTGGCGTCGCTGGACGTGGACCCCTATGACATGGGCGTCCAGGCCGCGGAAATGGCGGCCCGGCTCGCGAGGGGCGGGGACGGGCCCGTGCGCGTCTTCGCGCGGAAAACGAAGCTCTCGTTCAACCGGAGCGCGGCGGGGAAGATGGGGGTCGTGATCGGCGCGGCGGTTTCTGAGAGGGGCCTTGCCGATGAATAGCTTCAGAATGGTCCTCAAGGAGCGATTCGGACTCAAGGTCATTACGGCATTCATTATCGTCATCGCTGCGTCCTTCACCCTCTATACGGTCGTCTGGGCGGTCTATGAGATCGGCAGGCTCAGGCACAAGCTCGAGGACCAGGGTATCATGCTGACATCGCTCCTCGCGCGGGGGGCCGTGGTGGGCATCTTCACGGAGAACGAGGCGGAGCTCAAGCGGTCGGCGGCGGATGTCCTGAAGCTGCCCGACGTGGTGTCCGTGTCGCTGTTCAATGCAGAAGGACGGATGCTCTACCGGGGCAGCAGAATGGTCGGACGGCCCGGTCCCGGGACGTTGCCGGAGCGAAATGCACCGGGTCCGCCGGCTGGCACGGAGTTGGAGATCGCGGACCAGGCGGACGCGGTCAGTATCTCCCGGCCAGTCTTCAGCGCGTCTCTAGCCGATACGGATGAAACGCTGTATTTCGGCTCGTCGACCGGTCTCGCGCGGGAGCGGATGATCGGTCATGTCCTGATCGTGATGAGCAAGGACAGCTACCGCAGCGAGATCGTCGCGCTCGTGGGAAGGAATTTGGGATTGATGGCGCTGTTCATCGCGGTAAGCGGCATTGTCGTGTGGGGCGCGGTCCGCAAGGTCACGCGTCCGCTCGAGCGGCTGACCGAGAGCGTAAGGGACTTCGAACGGGGGGTGCCGGTGGAGCCGGCGCCAGTCGAGACCGGAGACGAAATCGGAAGGCTGGCATCGGCATTCAACGACATGGTCGCGGCACGGCGGAAAACGGAGCTGTCCCTGCGCGAGAGCGAGGAGCGCTACCGGCGGCTTGTCGAACTCTCCCCGGACGCGATCTACGTGCAGCTTGAGGGAAGGATCGTCTTCATCAATAATGCGGGCGCGAGACTGCTGGGGGTGTCCGCTCCCGCGGACATCCTGGACCGGAAGGTCCTGGACCGCATTCATGAGGAAGACCACGAGACCGTCGTGAAACGGGCACTACAGGTCGAGGAAGAGGGGCGCGTCGTCACCTTCCTCCCGGTCAGGTATCTCCAGCCCGGCGGGACGGTCGTGGATGCCGAAGTGGCCGCCGCGCCCTTCCCGTTCCAGGGCAAGAGCGCCGTGCTGGTCATGGCCCGCGATATCACGGAGCGCAAGAGCCTGGAGGAGCTGGTCAGAGCATACCAGCGGGAACTGCATTCCGTGGAAAACGCAATGTCCTCGCTGGAATCGCAGATCGAGGAACGGGAGCGGCATCTTATTGCAGCGGACCTGCATGATCATGTCGGCCAGAACCTGGTGGCGTCGCTGTTCAAATTGGGGCTCATGCAAAAGGGGATTTCTGCGCCCGGCGCGCTCAGGCACCTGGAGGAGATCCGCGATCTTCTCGGCCAGACCATCCAGTATACGAGGTCGTTGACTGTCGAACTCAGCCCGCCGGTCCTGTCGGAGATCGGTTTCAAGGCCGCGGTGGAGTCCCTGGCGGAGGGAATCGAAGCGGCTTACGGAATAACGGTCGCCGTCGAGGATGACGGCAGGTCCGATCTGATCGGCGAAAACGTCCGGAACCCGCTCTTCCGGTGCGTGCGCGAGCTGCTCATGAACGCCGTCAAACATTCCCGGGCGAGCGGCGTCGTGGTCTCCCTGGGAAGGGACAACGACCGGATAAGAATTACCGTTGTTGATAACGGGACGGGGTTCGATGCATCGGCGGTAACCGGGAAAAAGTCGGGGTTCGGGCTGTTCTCTGTCAGGGAGCGGATAAAGAGGCTGGGCGGCTCGTGCAGGATCGAAAGCCGGCCGGGGTCCGGAACAAAGGTTGTCCTGGAGGCGCCCTTGAAAGAGGACGTACAAGATAAAAATCTCGGGAGGGGCGCACCGGAAACAGGACAGGTCTTCGACAGGATAACAGGATCGACAGGATAAATCCGTATCCGCTTTTTTTCCGGTAGCCCTGTCAAAAAACTCGTTGGTTCCGATTTGTAACCGAAAAGGGGTGGCATGAGCATCCGGATACTTCTTGCTGACGATCATAAACTGCTGCGCGAGGGGCTGCGCTCGTTGATATCCGAACAGTCGGACATGTCGGTGGTAGCGGAGGCCGAGGACGGCAGGTCCGCTGTTCAACTGGCAGCCAGACTATCGCCGGATATTGTGATCATGGACATTTCGATGCCGGGAATGAACGGTATCGAAGCTACACGACTGATCGTGGCGGAAAATCCCGCCGTGAAGATCATGGCCCTATCAATGCATCTGGACCGGCGCATGGTGCTGGAAATGTTCAAAGCCGGCGCATCCGGCTATCTCCTGAAGGAATGCGCTTTTGATGAGGTGGTCCATGCCGTGCAGCTCGTTGCGTCGAAAGGCATCTATCTCAGTCCGAGGGTCGCAGACGTTCTTCTCAAGGACTATATTCACGGCGTCCAGAAGGGAGAACTGGCACCGTTATCCGAAGTGCCGAAGCAGGAGCGGGCAGTTCTTCACCTGCTGGAGGATGGCAAAGATATGAAAGATATCGTTTCCGCTCTTCATATAAGCATCAAGAATGCCGAGTCCTGCCGCAGGCAGATGATCCTTGATCGCATCCTGCCGTATCTTCTCCGCGCACAGAGTGAAACTGCGGCTGGATTTGCCGTCTCACTGACGCCGCGGGAACGGGAAATCCTAATCTGGGTCAAGGACGGCAAGAGCACCGGTGAGATCGCATCCATTCTCACAATAAGCCAGGACACTGTGAAATTTCATATGAAAAACGTATTCCAGAAACTCAATGCCATCAGCAGGTCGCAGGCCATCGCCATCGCGATCGAGAACAAGCTCATAGAGTCTTGATCGCGATGGATCCGTATCCGCCGAACAGATCAAGGCCCTGCCAGTAAGTGAAAAAGGGGATCTGCCTGTCCGCGAGAGGAGAGCATGTCCGGCATTAACACCTTGTTGAATAAGTCTTTACGAAATAGGCTGATTCGTCAACAGCTTGTTCATGCTCTCCGGGCCCCAAACATCATTGAGCCTGTTCCGCCTGGACCGTTTGCGCCAGCGATATCTCTTCGGTGGAAAATACCTTGTCGATCTCAAGGACGATGATGAACCGGTCGTTCTGTTTTCCCATTCCCTGGATGAATTCCGTGTTCAGGCGCGCCCCGATCCGCGGCACCGGCTGGAGCGTGTCCGCATCCAGCTCGATCACTTCCTGCACGGAGTCTGCGAGGGCCCCGAGGATCGTGGTCTTCCCGTCCACCTCGATTTCCGCGATGATTACGCAGGTGTTCACCGATCTCTTCGTCACGGCCATGCCGAGCTTGAGCCCGAGGTCTACCACGGCTACCACACTTCCCCGCAGGTTGATCACTCCCCGCAGGAAGTCCGGCATCCGGGGCACCTTCGTCACGGTCGTGAAATCCAGCACTTCGCGGACCCTGGCGATGTCAAGGGCGAAAACCCCGTCGCCGAGCCCGAAGGTCAGATACTGTTTCGTTGCTGTTATATCCGTTGTTGTCATCGGTTCCTTTCTGCGGGTCAGAGCCGCCCCCAGGCTCCCGGTCCGTCCACTCCTAGAATTTCTCGAACTCCCTGTCCCGGGGGTCGCCGTTCCCGCCCGACCCATGCCGACCCATGTCGAGCGCCGCGCCGGAAGGCCGGGTCGCGCGATGCGCCGCCCCGGAAGCGGCGAGGCGCGCGATGGGGGTCAGGACGGCGGGAGCGGCCAGTGTTCGGGGTGCCGCGCTTTTCATCGCTGCGCGTGTGCTGTCGATCGTGAAGAATCCCACTGTTTCCAGGAGCTGATCCGACTGGGATGAAAGTTCCTGTGCCGTCGAGGCCATCTCCTCGGCCGATCCCGCATTCTGTTGGATCACCTTGTTCAACTGCTGGATCGAACTGTTGATCTGGTCCGCTCCCGAGGCCTGCTCCTTGCTGGACGCGCTGATTTCCTGCACGAGTTCGGATGTTTTTTGGATATCTGGGACGAGCCTGTTCAGCATTGCCCCGGCGTTCTCTGCCACATCGACGCTCGAGCTGGACAATTTGCCGATCTCTCCGGCAGCCACCTGGCTCCGTTCCGCGAGCTTCCGCACCTCGGCAGCCACCACGGCGAACCCCTTGCCGTGCTCGCCGGCGCGCGCTGCCTCGATCGCGGCATTCAATGCCAGCAGGTTGGTCTGCCGTGCGATCTCCTCGATTACGGAGATCTTCCCGGCAATGTCCTTCATGGCCTTAACCGCCTCGGACACGGCCTTGCCGCTCTCCAGTGCGTCGTTAGCGCTTTTTCGTGCGATCGTTTCAGTCGCTACGGCGTTGTCGGCATTCTGCCTGATCGTTGCATGCATCTCCTCGATCGATGCGGAAGCTTCTTCAGCCGAGGCCGCTTGTTCAGTCGTGCCCTGTGACATCTGCTCGGACCCGGACGATAGTTGTCTGCTGCCGAAGGCAACATTATCGGCCGCGTTCTTCACATCCGACACGACGCCTTGCAGTTTCTGCACCATGGTTCCGATGGAAATGAAGAGCTTCCCTATCTCGTCACCTGACTCGGCCGTGATGGAACGGGTCAGGTCGCCGTTGGCCACCTGCGCGACCGCTGCGTTCAGGCGGTCGATGGGCTTCAGCGCAAGGTATCGGAAGAGCTGGTAAACGATGAGCGATACCAGGAGCATGGTCCCGATGGACAGACCGGCGAGGATTGCCTGCGACTGCCGCAATGCGTTCCCGATGCTGGCCGTGGAATAGCCGATCCTGACCATACCGATCTTCTCGCTCTCTTGCTGGATCGGACTGGAGAACTCTATGACGTTCGCCGTTGTCGACTCGGTCTGCCGATACTCCGTCAGCACCTTGTCTTCACGGTCCGTAACGGCAGCGAAGACGATGTTTTTATCCCCGGCGCCGACGTACCGCACCTGGTTCTCCAGTGCGGCGAAGTTGAAGCTCAGAATCGGCTCAGCGGAAATCGCCGCCAGGATCCTCGCCACGTTCTCGCCCTTCCCGCTGAGCTCGTTCACGAGCACCCTCTTTTCATGGGCGTTGATGACGAGGCCCATGGCGGTGAAGATCAGCAGAAGGCCTAGCAGGATGCTCACCAGGAATTTTCTGGTGAGCGTCCAGTGGAACAGAAAACTGTTTGTCATGGTTTCATCTCCTTGTTCGCGCCGCCACCGTCCGCCGAAACGGGGACCCGGGCCGCGACGCGGTTCGCGTCCTAGAGCGCCCCGGCTACCTTCGCGGCCTTCCGGAGCTCGTCGTACTCCTTGTCGATGATCGGGATAAAGCCGGTAAGCCGTGCCGGACCGAGGATATTCTCGTTCTGCGGGTCGTTCGGCTTCAGCTTGAGCAGGGCGGTCCGTATCTTTGCCGCCATCTCCGGCTTCAGCTTCGGCGTGGCGAAGAATGGCCAGTTGGGGAAATAGTCGGTATAGCCCACGATCCTGATCTGGGAAATATCCAGCTTGCCCTTCATCTTTTCCAGCTCGTCTTCCCGGATGCCGCCTGCATCGGCAGTCTTGTTGAATACGGCCGTGGTGATGTTCTCATGCTTCTTCGCAAAGGGAAGGAGAGAAATGTCCTTGTTGACGTCGAACCCCGCCTTGCTCAAAAGCAGCATCTGAAAGATGTACCCCGCGGCGGAATCCTTGTCCATGAAGACGAACTTCTTTCCTTTCAGGTCCTGGATCTTGTTGAAGCCGCTGTCCTTTCTCACGATAATGATCCCGCGGAACCGGGTGCCGCTCTTCACCTCCGATGACAGGGCGAGGGGTTCAATGTTGCTCATCTCCTTCGCCTGGACATAGATGAGCGGATTTGCGAACCCCACATCCATCTGTCCCGTTTTTACGGCGTCCTTGAAAGCATTGAAGTCCTTGGGGATCACGATGGTAACCTTTTCCCCGGTTTCCCTGCTCAAGTACTCGGCAAGGGGACTATACATGGCCTGCAGCTCAGGCGCGCTGAGGCGGGGCAGCGTCCCGAACTTGATCTCCGCCGAAGCAACGCCTGCCCCGAACGCGATGAACGCCGCGACAACAAGCACAACCGTCATTACCGTCTTCATGAAACTCCTCTTCATACAACCTCCTTTTGTTATGGTTATTTATTTTGCTGCTCAAGTATCAAATTATGCTCAGCAAGAGAATGAACGATCAAGCCCTTCATTCAGGATCACCAGGAAACGCAAAGTCTTGACATCCGATGCCCGCTCTGTTCGTCCCCCCCGGTTTCCTGTTCTGAGCCTGTCCTGCTGCGGACTGGATCATGCAACCCGGCCGCCCACCCTGCTCCAACTGGCCTCCAGAAGGCGCTCCCGCACCATGCGCAGGTAGTCCGCCCGGAATTTCCGCAGCTGATAATCGCGGTAATTGCTCTCCCTGAGATCGGCCCATGCCTGCAGCTTGTTCGCTTCGTTCCGTTTTCTGGCAGCGGCGATCATCTCGTGCGTTATGACCGCCGGGCGCGTAGTGAGCTTTTCGTATCCGTAGTAGTCCATAAATTCGCCTGTCAGGGTCTCGATGACGGCGATCTCATCGAGGGACAGTGTCTTCTTGAACTTGTCGATGTTTGCCGGAATGGGAGCTTTGGCATTGGATTCCCACAGGGAGGACATGACTGAGATCTTCCGGGCCTCTTGAGAGCGGGAGACGTCGAGCATGGCGGGAAAATATTCGATGCCGAAGAACGAACAGATCTTCCTGAGCACGGCCTCCTGGCTGGACACGAAGTCCTCGTAGCGGATGGTCAGGACCCTTTTTGGGTACCTGTCCGCAAGCTTTTTGCCCGCTTCATAGGCATTCACCCAGATCATGGTGTTCAGGAGCGTGTCGAAATCGTGAATGATGGCCTTGTTCATACTGCTGACCTGGGCGCGCGGATCGCGCACCACGTTCAGGAACAGGAGGTCGTCGAAAAGCGACATCAGCTCGTCCGCGTTCTGCACGCTGTCCAGCGATTTATCCATGACGACGCGGGCCCCCCGTTTCGCGCCTGCCTGGAACAGCAGCTCTGCGACCACCCGGTGCACGCTCCGCGGTTCGTCCTTGACGGCGTTTAATATTTCTTCCGGATCGAAGACCACGTCGGGCCATTTCACCATGCTCACGGTCTGCAGGCCGATGACGTCGACGATCATCTGAAAATATGCCCGGTCGTCGCGCAGATCGCCGTAGAGCTCCATGAGGGGCATGAAGTCGACGATATGCAGGGGGTAGGGCGCATAGAACTCGGGATTGAAGTTCAGCCTGAGCCGAAGCGCGTGGCTGCCGCATCGCCGGAGCGGGATCATCAGCACCGGTCTCGGTCTGTTGCGTGATACGACTTCGCTCTGTTGCACGGTATGGTTCTCCATGATGAACAGTCTCCTTTCACGTTTTCCCAGCAGTCCTATGCACGAAAACGATCGGTACGTTTCGGCATCAAGTGCGACAAAATATATCACCCTCCCGCTGACAATACTACCTGCCTAGATGGGTAGGTACCCGTATGGGTAGGTACCCGTATGGGTAGTTACGCACGGTGCAGGAATTGTGTACATTAATGCTAATCATGAACATGATCATGCAGGATCCAGACATGCTTAAGTATCTCGCGGACGCGGAACGCAAGGCTGGGGAGGCGATCCTGGGCGTCTACGGCAGTGCCGTGCAAGCGGAGCTCAAGGCCGACTCAAGCCCGGTGACCGCGGCGGACCGGCTCTCTCACAAGGTCCTGGTGGATTATCTTGCCCTGACATCCTCCTTTCCGGTCCTGAGCGAAGAGGGGAAGGATGTCCCCTATGAGGTACGCAGACACTGGGAAACCTTCTGGCTCCTGGACCCGCTGGACGGGACCAAGGAGTTCATCAGCCGGAACGGAGAGTTCACGGTGAACGCGGCGCTCATCCGCCGGGGACTGCCGGTCATGGGCGCCATCTACGCACCGGTGAAGGACCTGCTCTATACCGCGATCAAAGGCGGGGGCGCATACCGGACAGCGCATGGCGAGACCGTCCGGCTCCCCGTCGATCACCGGCGAAAGGGCTGTGTCGTTGCAGGAAGCCGTTCCCACGCGTCCCGGGAGTTCGACGAGTACGTGCAGGCGCTCCGGGCCAGGCACGACGATCTTGTATTCCTGTCGGCCGGCAGCTCGCTGAAATTCTGTCTCGTGGCCGAAGGGGCCGCCGACCTGTATCCGCGCCTCGGGACCACCATGGAATGGGACACCGCCGCGGGCCAGCTGATCGTGGAGGAGGCCGGGGGCCGGGTGGTGGAAGCGGCAAGCGGCAGGCCGCTTCGGTACAACAAAGCTGATCTGCGGAATCCTCATTTTATCGTCACCGGGAGGGAATGGCATGAATGAGAAATCACTTATTGCGAAACTCGTGGCGCCTTACGGCGGGAAGCTGGTGGACCTCTTCGTTCCCGAAGGGGAGCGCGACATCTTCGTGCAGAGGGCGAAACACCTACCCTCCATCCAGATATCCTTTCGGTCGGTTTGCGACCTGGAACTGATGGCGGTCGGCGCCTTCTCACCCTTGGAGCGGTTCATGGGTGAGAAGGACTATCGTTCCGTGCTTCAGCACATGCGGATGGCCGACGGAACGCTCATGCCGATTCCCATTACCCTGCCTGCCGACAGTGTTGACGGTCTGACGATCGGCAAGGAGCTGGTGCTGCGAAGCCCGACGAACGAGATGTTGGCCATCATGCTTCTGGAGGAGGTGTTTCCCTGGGACCTCGAACAGGAGTGCACCGCAGTGCTCAACACAACCGATTCGAGACACCCGCTGGTATCGGAGATGCATACCTGGGGCAGGCATTACCTGTCCGGGCCGCTGAGGGTACTGAACCTGCCTCGTTACAACGACTTTCCGGACCTGAGAAAGACGCCGGCCGAGGTCCGCATGATGCTGGAGGCAATGGGGCGGGACCATGTGGTCGCCTACCAGCCGCGGCATCCCATGCACCGTGCCTACGAGGTCCTTACGAAAGCGGCCGCCGAGGAGACGGACGGATCGCTACTCATCCACCCCTTCGCCAGCATCACCGGGTACGGCGACCGGGAGCACTTCACGCGGGTGCGGTGCTACAGGACGCTCATCGAAAACCACTACGATCGCGGCCGGACGCTGATGAACCTCATCCCTCTCGCGGTGCGCATGGCGGGGCTCCGGGCCGGGCTGTGGCACGGCATCATCAACCGGAATTACGGCGCCGACCACTTGCTCATCGGCGGCGATTCCCAAGGCCCCGGCAAGGATTCCCGCGGCAGGGCCTTGTACGCCTCCCGCGACGTCCAGGAGTTCTTTCGGGCACTTGAGAACGAGATCGGCGTACGCATAACCCCCCTTAAAGAAATGGTCTACCTGCCCCGAAAAGACCGGTTCGAAGCTGCCGATACGGTCGTGCACGGATCGGAAGAATACATCCGCGTATCGGCTGTGAAGGAGATCGAGGAATCCCTGTTCCGGGGTACGCTGCTTCCTGAATGGTTCACTCATCCGGAGGTGGCGCAGATCCTGTACGAGGCGAACCCGCCGAAGACGCGTCAGGGCTTTTGCGTCTGGCTCACCGGACTGCCGAGTTCGGGGAAGTCGACCATTGCCGATATCCTCGTGCCCCTGCTCATGGCCGCGGGCAAGAAGGTGACGCTTTTGGACGGAGACGTGGTGAGGACGCACCTGACCAAAGGCCTCGGTTTCAGCAAAGAGGACCGGATCACGAACATCCTGCGCGTCGGATTTGTTGCGTCCGAAGTGGTGCGGCACGAGGGTGTGGCGGTCTGCGCGCTGATCAGCCCCTTCGAGGTGGCCCGGGACCAGGTGCGAGCCCTCGTTGATGGGGAGCGGTTCATCGAGGTATTCGTGGACACGCCCGTTGCTGTCTGCGAAGTGCGGGATGTGAAGGGCATGTACACCATGGCGAAGAACGGCAAGATCAAGGGCTTCACCGGCGTCGACGATGCCTATGAGCCGCCCCGGTCGCCGGAACTCTGCATCGATACCATCTCGATCTCGCCGGACCAGTGCGCCCGGATGATCATGACGCACCTGATGGAAAAAGGGTTCCTGCCGACGAACGGCAGGGAGGCGGCGCGGCAGGTCGTTCGACAGGACCTCGCGCGGACGATGAGCAACCGCCCGGAGAACGTGCAATGGCTGAAGCAGCCATGAACGAACAGGACATGACCGCGGCGGAACAGCGGCCCGCCGGTCCGGTATCGCTGGGATCGCTGTTCCTCACGTTCCTCAAGATCGGGAGCACCGCTTTCGGCGGCTTCATGGCGCTCATATCGGTCGTGCAGAACTACGCCGTGGAGCGGAACAAACTGCTCAAACACGAGGACATGCTCGACGGCGTCTCGCTGGCCACGATCCTTCCCGGCCCGATCGCGGTGAACGTGGTAGCCTACGTGGGATACCGGGTGCGCGGCGCAATGGGCGCCCTGGTGAGCGTGGCGGGGGTGATCCTTCCGTCTTTCCTGCTCCTCGTGGGACTGAGCTACGCCTACTTTCAGTTCGGCCAGTTGCCCGCAGTGGGGATGCTCTTCCTGGGGTTCATTCCCGCAGTAGCCGCCATCATTCTGGTGGCGGCATGGAACATGGGAAAGAAGGCGGTCCAGGGCATCCCTGAGTCGCTCATCGCCCTCACTGCCGCCGGCCTCCTCCTCGGCATCGGCGGTTTTCTGGTTATCCTCGGCATTATCGCAGCGAGTGCGCTGGCGGGGTGGATGCTGTTCCGTAAAAGACCGTCCGGGACTGCGGGGAACGAGGCGCAGGCCGCTCGCCGCTCGCCCGAGAAGACGACCGGTATCGGCGACCGTTCCCGGCTGCACAGCGCTGCCGCAGTCACCCTGCCGGGCGCTCCGTTCTTGAGCCTCAACGCGGCCGTGCTGGGCCAGCTCCTCATGACCTTCGGCGGCATGAGCGTACTGCTCTTCGGAGGCGGCTATGTGTTCATCCCGATGATCCAGCATGTCGTCGTGGACGGTTACGGGTGGGTCACGCAGCAGGAGTTCATCGACGCCATCGCCCTGGGCCAGGTGACGCCGGGGCCCATCCTCATCAGCGCAGCCTTTATCGGCTACAAAGTGGCAGGCCTGGCCGGCGCTGTGGCGGCCACCGTCGGCATTTTCACACCGCCCGCGCTGGTTATGATCCTCTGCACAAGGTTCCTGGACCGCATTAACCGTTCGGTGGGCATAAGGGCGGGTTTGCGCGGCATCCGCCCGGCGGTGATCGGCATGATCGCCGCTGCCGGACTGACGGTGGCGCGAACGGCGCAGGTCAGTGGGGTATCCTTCCTGATCTTCGGCGCTGCCCTCCTCGCGCTGCTCCGGTTCAAGGTGGAGACCGCATGGATCATTCCCGCGGCAGGGATCGCAGGGTTGCTGCTGTACTGAGCCGTCCGCTCCGGCGGGAGCGAGCAAATCTCCTTATGCCAATGGCAATAAAAAGGCATGAGGTGTAAGCCGCAATGTACGAACAGGGCTTCCCCGGCCCTCGCTACAACCACAACTTACTTCTTCGACGGGTCCTCGACAGGCGAAACCGAGAAGAAAAAACCTATCAAACATTTGAATATGTACGATTACGGCATGTCAAAACGTTCAAGGCTTTGGAGAATTACTGAACGGCGATTTGGTGACCTTGATGAACCAATAAATCGATCTAGGTAAAAATCGTTAGCTGATGCAGCGCAGGACGCAGCGTTCCTGAAGCGGGCAAGAGGAGGTTTCTATGGGCGTCATCATGCAGGCATTCTACTGGGATTGCCCCAGGATCGAGGGGAAAGAATTCGAGTGGTGGAACCATGTAAAGGGTGAAATTCCCGCATTGCAGTCCGCGGGTTTCACCGCGCTCTGGCTGCCTCCCGCTTCCAAGGCGGCGAACGTCGGCGGCATGTCGATGGGGTACGACGTCTACGACTACTACGACCTGGGGAAATACCCGCAGAAGGCGGTCAGAAAAATAAACGACAAGGACGAGGTCAGGACCTGGTTCGGCTCGGAAGAGGACCTGCGGTCCCTGATCAAGACCGCGCACGCAAAGGAGCTGAAGGTCTACGCGGACCTGGTCCTGAACCATAACAACGGCGCGGACGCCGAAGAGCTCAACCCGATCACGAACAAGACGCGGTGGACGCGCTTCACGCCCCAGAGCAAACTCTTCACCCGCGACTGGACCTGCTTCAACCCCTCGCCGTACCGCGAATGCGGACAACGCCGCCTTCGGCGACATGCCCGACCTCTGCCACATCAACCCGCGCGTTTCGACCGGCATCCTCGAACCACGCCAAGTGGATGATCGAGGAGATCGGTTTCGACGGCTTCCGCTACGACTTCGTCAAGGGCTTCGGCGCCTGGATCGTCCGGGCGATCCACGACCGGAGCTACACGCGCGGCAACAGACCGGTGGAGCTCTTCGGCGTGGGCGAATGCTGGGCCGGCGACGATTACATCGACGGCTGGCTCGATGAGGTCAACAGCTGGGCCGCGCAGCGGGTCGGCGCGTTCGATTTCCCGCTCCGCTACCGGCTGAAGGAGCTCTGCGATTCCTACGGCTTCAGCCTGCGGCGGCTCGTCGAGGGCGGCGTGCTCATGAAGGACCGTCCCTTCGAGGCCGTGACCTTCGTGGACAACCACGACTTTCGCGGCGACGACAACCCGGGGATCGTGAACGACAAGATGCTTGCCTACGCCTTCATCCTGACCCACGAGGGCTATCCCTGCGTGTTCTGGCAGGACTATTACGCATGGGGCCTTGGTAAGGCAGGAGAGCAGAACGGCATAGCGGCCCTCGTAAGGGTGCATGAAGACCACGCAGGCGGCGAAACGTCCGTCCTCTACGTCGACGACAACCTCTACGTCATGCAGAGGAACGGCTTCGGAGCGCAGAAGGGATTGATCTTTGTCCTGAACAACCGGGGGGATGCATGGAACGGGGCATGGGTCGGGACGCAATGGAAAAACACCCAATTCGTTCCCGTTGCATGGTGCGGACGCGATGATGCCCGCATTCCGCAGGTGCAGCAGACCCAGGAGGACGGATCGGGAGAGTTTTCCGCGCCGCCGAGGGGATATGCGGTGTATGTGCCGCGGGAATAAGAGCAGATCGTTTTTCGATGATTATTGAACGATACGGTCCTAAATCGGCATCCTTTCGGAGCCGTGCGGTTGCTCGTAAGAATTTGGCAGAGGCATTCCGGCAGGTCCAGGGAAGCCAAGGTGGCCCCAGTACAGTCAACTGGTCGACAAGTGACCCTAAATTACCCGAGAGGGAATGACCGTCGGCTTTTCAAAGGAGGGAAACAACGTGATAAAAAGAAAAACGCGTACGAAAAAAACTGAAGAGTCCTTGCCCGAAATTATCGTCAAGTTTAAAGAGGGAGGAGCGCTGGAGGAACAAAGAGGAATGCTCAGGGCCGAGCACCTCTCTCTCGATAGGTTTCATAAGACTATAAAAACGGCAAAAGGTGCCCGGGTTCGGCGGAGTTTTCCGGGAGAGATCAAATTGCTGCATGAGATGCATGATAAGGCAAGCAGGAATCTCGGCCGCCCCATCCTACATTTGGACCTGTTTGTGCGAGTTCGACTTAGGCAAACCGTCGATGTTGAGGCGTTCATAAAAGCACTATCGGACGATCCCGAGGCGGAATATGCCTGTTTGGCGGGGGTGCCAGGACCTCCCCCTCAAACGCCGGATTACAGCGGTCAACAGGATTATCAGGATCCGGCGCCTGATGGCATTGATGCGTCGTATGCCTGGTTTTTCCCCGGAGGGAACGGCGCCGGCATCCAGGTCTGCGATTGTGAGTACGGCTTCAATCAAAGTCACGAAGATTTGCCGGCCGTCGTTGTAGTGTCCAACCGGGCCAATGACCTGACGTCGTATGCCGATCACGGCACGGCGGTGCTGGGGGAACTGGCCGCGCGATCCGACGGCAAAGGTGTGACCGGCATCGGTCATGGAGCATCATACCTGTTTGCATCCGAGACTGGAGGCCACAGAACAGACTGTATAACCGATGCCGTAGCCGCGCTCCTCCCCGGAGACGTCTTGATTTTGGAAATGCAAACAGGGTTGCCCTATAAACCTGCAGAATATGACCCCGATGTTCATGCGGCGGTCACTACGGCGGTCGGGTTGGGTATAGTCGTCGTTGCGGCGGCCGGCAACGGTTCCGTTGATCTCACGACAGCGGCAAATGCAAATGGAAAATATATTTGGGACCCGTCTAGCGCCGATTTCGATGATTCAGGCGCGGTAATCGTCGGAGCTGGCGGTTCGATTACTAATGCCGATCCCCACTCGAAGCTGTGGTTCTCCAACTACGGGGTCCGCGTAAACTGCCAAGGATGGGGACAAAATGTCGTCACCGCCGGTTACGGCGCCCTATACAATGGCGGCGCGAACGCAATGTATACGGACTCGTTTAACGGCACGTCGAGCGCTACCCCTATCGTGGCCGGCGCGGTGGCCTGCCTTCAAGGGGCCGCCAGGCAGGCTTTGGGCATTCCGCTGTCCTCAAGCACTGTTCGCAGCGTAATTTCAGATCCGGCGAACGGCACGCCGCAGGCGAGTTCGACCGCATACCCCGCCACCACCTATCCGATCGGACCGTTGCCGGACCTTAGGCGAGCGCTGCGCGCGGCCGGTATTTATCCCGATATTTACTTGCGTGATAACGTCGCCGACACGGGATCCGAGCCGTATATGGGAGGCGTTCTTTGCTGCAGCCCTGACATTATTTCCCGAAAGGGTCCCGTTGCCGATCCGTCGGCCGATTTCGGTCCGGCTGCATGGGGAGACGCAAATCTCGGAGAAAACATTGAATTCGGCCAGGACAATTATGTGTATGTCAGAATGCATAACCGGGGCAATGCTCCTGACGACGTAACAATCGTTGTTTACTGGACGAACGCCAGCGGGTTCATATATCCTGCTACCTGGAACATACTCGGTACGTTAAATGTCAACAACGTGCTGCCGGGAGAACACAGGGTGGCCGGCCCGATCATTTGGCCGGCCGCGCAAGTCCCGCCGGTAGGGCATTATTGTATGATCGGCGTGGTAAACTCCGTGCGCGACCCGGTCGCTGTCCCCGGCACATTTGCATCGGTGTCCGAATACCTCGATTTCGTACGAAATCACAACAATATATGCTATCGCAACGCAGACGTCGTGGATGCAGTTCCAGGTGCTCCAGCGCCGCCCTATACGTTTTTTCTGCGGGGGCTGCCCGACCAAGCCGCGCATTTTCGTCTGGAAATTCGGCACCGGCTTCCCAAAGATGCGCAGGCCGCGGTAGAAGTCGGAAAGAGTTTGAGGGGATTCGAGCGAATGGAAGAAGTAAGGAAGAAAAATGCGTTGATCCGCTATTTGGCGCCGAAGACGCTCCTGCCGATCAAGGAAGGCGTGCCGTTAATCATAGATGAAATACCGCTGAAGATGAAAGAGGAAGTCCCCGTAAAAATATATGTTGAAATGCCGAAGAACGCTCCGCGTGGAGATTATATGATCTATGCCGACCAGTATCTCCGGGAAAAGCATCTGGGCCGCGTGAATTATATACTTCGGGTAAGAAAAAACTAAACAGTTATGCGCCTTCTGGAGGAACCTATAGGTGTCACCTTCCGATACTTGACAAGCATGAGTACGTTTGAGGCAAAAAACATCAAAGGTCGAGAAGTGACCCTAAATGACCTCACGATGATTTCTGGACGATCATCTCTATATCATGCAGAGGAGAGGCCTCGGCGCACAGAAGGGATTTTGTCATGAACAACCGGGGGGACGCGTGGAACGGGACATGGGTAGAGACGCAATGGAAAAACACGAAATTCGTTCCTGCTGCATGGGGTGGCCGCGATGCGGAAACCGCTGCTACGTAATTAGCGCACCGCCTGGCTGGATCAGTACTTCGATGCGAGCGGAGAAAATAAAACCGCTCAGTTGAAATTCTGGATGCAAGCAGCCGGATGAGGAAGCATAGGGTCAAGATGCATATATAAGCTGACATTCAGCATTTAAGAGTTTCAGAATTAAATTCTCCATCGTGAGGGAGTGGCTGAATAAAAGCAAGCGAGAGGTCTAAACTAATGAAATACACCCTCTGCATTACTCAACAATGTAATCTCCGGTGCACATATTGCTACATCGGCAAGAAGAACGCCCGGATGTCGCTTGCTCTCGCGAAGGATGTCATCGACTTTATATTCAACAAAACCGCAGCGGGAGAAAAGATCCATTTTGGCTTCTTCGGCGGAGAGCCGCTCCTTGAATTTGAACTTCTTCGGACCATTACGGAGATGGCAGAAGATCACCCGGCTTATCATAAGGAACTGTTTGAAATGACGGTTGTGTCAAACGGAACGATTTTTTCAAAAGAGATAGCCGACTTCCTGAAGGCCCACGACATCAGTTTGTGCATAAGTTGTGACGGACCGCCCTTTGTCCAGGACACGTTCAGACGCTTTGCGAGCGGGGAGGGAAGTTCGGCGGTTGTTGAAAGGAACTTGAAAACAGCTATCGAAATGCTGCCCTCTGTCATTGTGAATGCAGTCTACCACCCAAAGACACTTCTATTTCTTCCTCAAGTCGTTGAATATTTTTCCGACCTTGGGCTCCGGCAGATATACCTGAGTCCCGATTTTTCAGCGTTGTGGTCCAAGAGCGACGCTGATCGACTTCCCGAAATTTACAGTTCAGTCGCTGAGCAGTACATGAAACACTATCTTGCCGGAAGGCCTCGCTTCATCAGCTTGATTGACAGCAAAATTATCGTTCTCATGCGTGGCGGATACGATCCTCGCGAGCGGTGCAGAATGGGAAAAGGGGAGTTTGCCTTTACGCCCTCGGGCAACATCTATCCTTGCGAGCGTCTCATCGAGAATGATTCGGGGGAGCACTGCATAGGCAACATTCGCACGAAAGTGCATGGAGAGAGGATGTCCTGCAAGGTCGCGCCTGCGCAGGAAGGGAACCGTGAATGCCTCTCCTGCGGGGTCCGGGATTATTGCATGAACTGGTGCGGCTGCTCTAATTATTTCTCGACTGGTTATTACAACCGGGTGGGGCCATTCCTGTGCGCTTCAGAAAGAGCGGCCATACAAACTGCGTTCTCGGTCTTCCGGACCCTTGAGAGAGAACTCGGTCCGACCTTTATTGATCACTTGACCGGTACGCCGATACTCGAAGGGAAGGAGGTGGAGCGAAGATAAATTAAATTGCCCTAGGGTTTTTCGGGAGGAGAAGCAATAGCGTGTCGTGAATGTACAAAAGAAGGAGGTGTAACATGGGAGTAATAAATGTGGAGGGGCTTTTATTAAGACGATTTATCGAGATAAATTTCGCAGTACCATGGGGCGGCGCAGGCCCCTATAATCCTTTTTGGATGGCGAACCATTCTTTGGTCAGACAAATGATCAAGGAAAAAGGTTACAAGCCAGCCGCCGAGGGAATGCTTGCGGCACACATGGCCGCGCTGTCGATGGAAACAGGAGAACGTTCAGAAGCGGTCTCCAAGATGAAACGGCCCATTCCGGGTGGAATAAGGGTTCCTCACCTGCACTTCGACACGGACATTTTCCTGCTCGATGAAAGCCAATGGAAAGATTTTTCTGCCAAGATGATGAAGGAATTCCAAGCTAAGCTGTCACGGGTGAACGCCGTGAGCTTTGAACAAGCCATGGCGATATCGGAAGCCGTGGACACCCTGGCATAAGAGTGGGGCATTTACGCAAATGCAAGTCTAAGGTAAATTCGTGGGGTCGCATCTATGATGGAGTAAACGCTTCAATTGCAAAGATGCGGCCCCTTGTATTCCTTCTCAATTTCCTAATGGCAGACAATGGTTTCTGAATGCCAAAAGTAAAGACCTGAGAGCTTGGGCTGGTTGGGCTCTCCTGTAGCTATATAAACATTAAGGACCTGACCGTTCGCAGTAACAACTGATTATCTCGCGGGTTCAAGTCCCGCCCAAGGAGTTGTCCGTACACCTTGGTAGCACGAGGGAGCGGCGTCTGAGCAATCAGAGGTCGTGAGTTCCCAAACGGCAAAGCTACAGGCCGCAGCGAAAGCGAACCTACACGTAGCCTCGTAACTTATTCGGAGATGCCGACCTTGTGGTCAAATGGGGAAGGCCGATGCGCGCTGATTCAGACAACGGAATCGATCTGTGCGATCTCCCGGGGTAGCAGGGGCGGCATGTAGCGGAAGATAAGCAGTCCAGTGCTGGAGACCCCATACAGTGATGTTAGAGGAACATCAACCGGTGCGTATAAGGAAACGAAAACGCACTGGGCTGTATCGGGAGTCGGAGGGGTCCATAGTATCGTTTGAAGGTATGGGACAACATAACCCTGCCCGAGAAAAGGGACCCTGCTTTGTTCACGCAACCGAAGGAGAGAGGATGAGGGGATTGCAGAGATGCTAACAACCCCAGATACAATCAGGACACTCCAGAGGAAGCTCTACCGTAAGGCCAAGCAAGAACCGGCCTACCGCTTTTACGCGCTCTACGACAAGATACACCGGGCCGACATCCTCAGTCACGCCTACCATCTTGTCAGGGCCAACAAAGGAAGCGCCGGCATCGACGGCGTCACCTTCGAGGCCATAGAGACCGGAGAAGGGGTAATCGCCTTTTTGGCGGAGCTGCAAGAAGCACTGAAGAGCAAGACCTATGCACCAAACCCTGTAAAGCGCGTCATGATCCCCAAAGGAGACGGCACAGAGCGTCCCTTGGGAATCCCGACCATTAGGGACAGGGTGGCCCAGATGGCCGTAAAACTGGTCATCGAACCGATATTTGAAGCGGATTTTATAGACACCTCATACGGATTCAGACCCAAGAAGTCGGCCCATGATGCAATCGAAGACATATCGTATGCCCTTAACTGCGGTTATACGGAAGTCATCGACGCCGATGTGTCCAGGTACTTCGACACCATTCCCCATGCCAAACTCATGGCCGTGGTCGCCGAGCGCATCGTTGACAGTGCGATTCTGCACATTATCCAGATGTGGCTCAAGGCCCCGGTTATGGAAGTGGACAAGGACGGAACGAAGCGCAACATCGGCGGCGGCAAGGCAAACACCAAAGGAACACCGCAGGGCGGTGTCATCTCGCCGCTCCTGGCCAATCTCTATCTGCACCTGTTAGATAGGATATGGCATAAGAAGAAGCTTCAGTATAGGCTCGAAGCGCGTCTTGTCCGGTATGCCGACGATTTTGTCGTGCTGTGCAGAAAGGGAACTGAGCAGCCGATGGCGGTTGTGCGCCGGGTGCTCGAACGACTGGGACTTGTACTCAATGAGAACAAGACCCGCATGGTGAACGCCAAGCAAGAAGGCTTCAACTTCCTTGGATTTGAACTTCGTATGGGGAAAAGTCGGAGAACGGGCAACCTTTACCCCCTTATACAACCGTCACGAAAAGCCCTGAAGAAGATCAAAGACAGCGTTACCGCTCTTACACACAGGCGGATGACGCCGAAGCCGCTTACTATGATAATCGAAGATATCAATACCGCCCTCCGGGGCTGGGTCGGGTACTTTCATTACCGCAATAGCAGCAAGGCGTTCAATCGTCTCAAGTTTCATGTGGAAGCGCGAGTGCGCACGCATCTGCGAAAGCGGCATAAGATCAAAAGCAGGGCAGCGGGGTTTACCAGGTTCACCAACAGGTCTTTGTACGAGAAGTATGGGCTCTATAAAGTGCCGACGACAGCGGGCTGGCTGAAGGCGCATGCCTTGCGGTGAAGAACATCGGAAAGCCGTGTGCGGGAAAACTGCATGCACGGTTTGATGAGGGAGGGCTGGTCAATACGACCAGCTCTCTACTCTACCTAACAAGTCTTAAAAGCTTGTATCGAAGATGGACGTTCTTGCAAAATTGGAGGAGATTAAGCTGGAAGTCGCGGCAAAAGCCAGCACTCAACGCCTTGCGAATGGAATTCAAAAATATGTAATTGACGGGCTTTGTAAGTTGCTGTAAGACGGCTACTAAGCTTCGAAACTTGACTTGATTTGGATCACAAATGGCAATATTCAAGTCTGACCGTTCGCAGTAACAACTGATTATCTCGCGGGTTCAAGTCCCGCCCAAGGAGTTGTCCGTACACCTTGGTAGCACGAGGGAGCGGCGTCTGAGCAATCAGAGGTCGTGAGTTCCCAAACGGCAAAGCTACAGGCCGCAGCGAAAGCGAACCTACACGTAGCCTCGTAACTTATTCGGAGATGCCGACCTTGTGGTCAAATGGGGAAGGCCGATGCGCGCTGATTCAGACAACGGAATCGATCTGTGCGATCTCCCGGGGTAGCAGGGGCGGCATGTAGCGGAAGATAAGCAGTCCAGTGCTGGAGACCCCATACAGTGATGTTAGAGGAACATCAACCGGTGCGTATAAGGAAACGAAAACGCACTGGGCTGTATCGGGAGTCGGAGGGGTCCATAGTATCGTTTGAAGGTATGGGACAACATAACCCTGCCCGAGAAAAGGGACCCTGCTTTGTTCACGCAACCGAAGGAGAGAGGATGAGGGGATTGCAGAGATGCTAACAACCCCAGATACAATCAGGACACTCCAGAGGAAGCTCTACCGTAAGGCCAAGCAAGAACCGGCCTACCGCTTTTACGCGCTCTACGACAAGATACACCGGGCCGACATCCTCAGTCACGCCTACCATCTTGTCAGGGCCAACAAAGGAAGCGCCGGCATCGACGGCGTCACCTTCGAGGCCATAGAGACCGGAGAAGGGGTAATCGCCTTTTTGGCGGAGCTGCAAGAAGCACTGAAGAGCAAGACCTATGCACCAAACCCTGTAAAGCGCGTCATGATCCCCAAAGGAGACGGCACAGAGCGTCCCTTGGGAATCCCGACCATTAGGGACAGGGTGGCCCAGATGGCCGTAAAACTGGTCATCGAACCGATATTTGAAGCGGATTTTATAGACACCTCATACGGATTCAGACCCAAGAAGTCGGCCCATGATGCAATCGAAGACATATCGTATGCCCTTAACTGCGGTTATACGGAAGTCATCGACGCCGATGTGTCCAGGTACTTCGACACCATTCCCCATGCCAAACTCATGGCCGTGGTCGCCGAGCGCATCGTTGACAGTGCGATTCTGCACATTATCCAGATGTGGCTCAAGGCCCCGGTTATGGAAGTGGACAAGGACGGAACGAAGCGCAACATCGGCGGCGGCAAGGCAAACACCAAAGGAACACCGCAGGGCGGTGTCATCTCGCCGCTCCTGGCCAATCTCTATCTGCACCTGTTAGATAGGATATGGCATAAGAAGAAGCTTCAGTATAGGCTCGAAGCGCGTCTTGTCCGGTATGCCGACGATTTTGTCGTGCTGTGCAGAAAGGGAACTGAGCAGCCGATGGCGGTTGTGCGCCGGGTGCTCGAACGACTGGGACTTGTACTCAATGAGAACAAGACCCGCATGGTGAACGCCAAGCAAGAAGGCTTCAACTTCCTTGGATTTGAACTTCGTATGGGGAAAAGTCGGAGAACGGGCAACCTTTACCCCCTTATACAACCGTCACGAAAAGCCCTGAAGAAGATCAAAGACAGCGTTACCGCTCTTACACACAGGCGGATGACGCCGAAGCCGCTTACTATGATAATCGAAGATATCAATACCGCCCTCCGGGGCTGGGTCGGGTACTTTCATTACCGCAATAGCAGCAAGGCGTTCAATCGTCTCAAGTTTCATGTGGAAGCGCGAGTGCGCACGCATCTGCGAAAGCGGCATAAGATCAAAAGCAGGGCAGCGGGGTTTACCAGGTTCACCAACAGGTCTTTGTACGAGAAGTATGGGCTCTATAAAGTGCCGACGACAGCGGGCTGGCTGAAGGCGCATGCCTTGCGGTGAAGAACATCGGAAAGCCGTGTGCGGGAAAACTGCATGCACGGTTTGATGAGGGAGGGCTGGTCAATACGACCAGCTCTCTACTCTACCCAAAGGCACTCGCTGTAATGGCACGAATTATCTTCCGTAACTGCGGCGTAAGGATAGAGGCGTTGGCTGGCTCTCAGAGTGGACATAACTTATATTTAGCAAGTGAGGGTGGGAGGGGGCGGGACGCCCCTGAAGAAAAACTAAGGAGGCTTTATGGATACCCTGATCAACATATTGCTTCTGCTGGTGAGTTTTGCCGGTGCATTGACAGCCTTTACCGGCGATACCTTAAACAAAAACGCGGCAACGGTGTATGGACGCATTACGCGGGTAGGGTGGTTTTCCATTTTACTGTTGCTCATTGCTTTCAACATAGGCATATGGAAAGAACTTCGTGAACAGGACAAAGGCAAGGTGCAGGAAGCCAAAGCAAAAGAGCAATATGAGCGGGCGATGCGTGCGGAACAACAGCTTGCGATTGCACAAGCGAAAATCGATGCATTAAAACCAGCCGTGGTAAAAGCCGTTTCAACCATGACCCAGGATATCCCGAAAGAATATGATGACGGCTTTATGAATTTGAATAGCCAGCCTGAAGCAGCGCTCATGTCGAATCGAAGCAAAGATACCCTGAAACTGTACGGAGGGGATGATTTCGAATATCACTGTTATTGCGGCAATGGATCTCTTGCAACGCCCGCATCCGTCAGCGGACTATATTTAAAGGTCGGTACGCGGGGCTATCCCCTGGAGTCCAATGGAGGGACATGGCGCATAGCCGGGCCCGCAGGTCAGGCACTGGAGGGCAGAATTATCAACCCTGGACGCGCTAAATGCGATATCAAGTATATCGTAAGGTCGACAGTTCGTACCCGGTCGAAGCAACAATTGACTGACGCGCTGCAGGAATGATTTTCGGGCCATGCCTGGAAAGTCAAATCTTCGATGTTGACAAGTATGTAACGAATGAAGATTTGACCGTTCGCAGTAACAACTGATTATCTCGCGGGTTCAAGTCCCGCCCAAGGAGTTGTCCGTACACCTTGGTAGCACGAGGGAGCGGCGTCTGAGCAATCAGAGGTCGTGAGTTCCCAAACGGCAAAGCTACAGGCCGCAGCGAAAGCGAACCTACACGTAGCCTCGTAACTTATTCGGAGATGCCGACCTTGTGGTCAAATGGGGAAGGCCGATGCGCGCTGATTCAGACAACGGAATCGATCTGTGCGATCTCCCGGGGTAGCAGGGGCGGCATGTAGCGGAAGATAAGCAGTCCAGTGCTGGAGACCCCATACAGTGATGTTAGAGGAACATCAACCGGTGCGTATAAGGAAACGAAAACGCACTGGGCTGTATCGGGAGTCGGAGGGGTCCATAGTATCGTTTGAAGGTATGGGACAACATAACCCTGCCCGAGAAAAGGGACCCTGCTTTGTTCACGCAACCGAAGGAGAGAGGATGAGGGGATTGCAGAGATGCTAACAACCCCAGATACAATCAGGACACTCCAGAGGAAGCTCTACCGTAAGGCCAAGCAAGAACCGGCCTACCGCTTTTACGCGCTCTACGACAAGATACACCGGGCCGACATCCTCAGTCACGCCTACCATCTTGTCAGGGCCAACAAAGGAAGCGCCGGCATCGACGGCGTCACCTTCGAGGCCATAGAGACCGGAGAAGGGGTAATCGCCTTTTTGGCGGAGCTGCAAGAAGCACTGAAGAGCAAGACCTATGCACCAAACCCTGTAAAGCGCGTCATGATCCCCAAAGGAGACGGCACAGAGCGTCCCTTGGGAATCCCGACCATTAGGGACAGGGTGGCCCAGATGGCCGTAAAACTGGTCATCGAACCGATATTTGAAGCGGATTTTATAGACACCTCATACGGATTCAGACCCAAGAAGTCGGCCCATGATGCAATCGAAGACATATCGTATGCCCTTAACTGCGGTTATACGGAAGTCATCGACGCCGATGTGTCCAGGTACTTCGACACCATTCCCCATGCCAAACTCATGGCCGTGGTCGCCGAGCGCATCGTTGACAGTGCGATTCTGCACATTATCCAGATGTGGCTCAAGGCCCCGGTTATGGAAGTGGACAAGGACGGAACGAAGCGCAACATCGGCGGCGGCAAGGCAAACACCAAAGGAACACCGCAGGGCGGTGTCATCTCGCCGCTCCTGGCCAATCTCTATCTGCACCTGTTAGATAGGATATGGCATAAGAAGAAGCTTCAGTATAGGCTCGAAGCGCGTCTTGTCCGGTATGCCGACGATTTTGTCGTGCTGTGCAGAAAGGGAACTGAGCAGCCGATGGCGGTTGTGCGCCGGGTGCTCGAACGACTGGGACTTGTACTCAATGAGAACAAGACCCGCATGGTGAACGCCAAGCAAGAAGGCTTCAACTTCCTTGGATTTGAACTTCGTATGGGGAAAAGTCGGAGAACGGGCAACCTTTACCCCCTTATACAACCGTCACGAAAAGCCCTGAAGAAGATCAAAGACAGCGTTACCGCTCTTACACACAGGCGGATGACGCCGAAGCCGCTTACTATGATAATCGAAGATATCAATACCGCCCTCCGGGGCTGGGTCGGGTACTTTCATTACCGCAATAGCAGCAAGGCGTTCAATCGTCTCAAGTTTCATGTGGAAGCGCGAGTGCGCACGCATCTGCGAAAGCGGCATAAGATCAAAAGCAGGGCAGCGGGGTTTACCAGGTTCACCAACAGGTCTTTGTACGAGAAGTATGGGCTCTATAAAGTGCCGACGACAGCGGGCTGGCTGAAGGCGCATGCCTTGCGGTGAAGAACATCGGAAAGCCGTGTGCGGGAAAACTGCATGCACGGTTTGATGAGGGAGGGCTGGTCAATACGACCAGCTCTCTACTCTACCCCGTATGTTTCACCCGTCTTCCTGGAAAGGTATACCATTGTCCCTTACTTTTAGCGGTACGTTGAACCTAAGTGTCGATGTTGTTCGTGGCAATCCAGTGGATATTTTTTTAATAGATCAATCAGAGTTAGAAAATTATCAGAATCATAAACAGTTTAATCATTATACTAATTTCACGGCAGACAAAACAAAGGTTTACAAACGTTCAGCTCGTTTAGCAGAAGGTATTTATTATCTTGTCCTCCGTGATAATACTCTCGGCATTCTGTCTGCCTCAAGTAGCGATGTAAAAATAATGGCACGATTAGAACCCTGAGGTCGTGAATAAAAATAAACGCCAAAATAAAAGACCTGACACTGAAAGGGTCGATTTCGGCAACTGGGTGAGAATTCCGCAATAAGCGTGATGTGCTTAGGTGGATGAAGAAATAAGGGGACAAACTGACTTTATGCTTTTTCGATAAAGCCAGCTTGCCCCTCGTTATTCAGGGCGAACAGGAGAAGCTTAGGAAAGCATAGATAGAAACAATGTCCCGCAAGTGGTCCCAGTCAGATTCAAAAAAAACACTTGGAGTCATTCAACAACAAGTGCCAGGAGTCTCTGAATAGTCCCCGGTTATGATGCAATAGGGATCGTCGGCATGCGGCCGGTGCCATTTTATGGTACAAGTATTGCGAAATCTCTTTCATAAACACTGAATTTCATACGAGGGGGTAGGTAATGATAAATAGAACAATTGGAGGAGTGATCCTGGTTTTATTGTTAATCTTGACGATCTCTGAAAGGGCATATGCCGTGGGCACTACGAAGCCGGAGGACATCTGCAAGCTAAAGAAACTAAAAGTCGGAGTTGCTATTGACGATCCGGATCTCGTCCCGAAAAAAGGAGAGCCTAAACCTGTCGCGCCCGAAGCAGGGTATCCTCCTTATTTGATCCCTCTCTATAGCGAGCAACTACCCGAGGACAATAAAGTTTATGTTTATGCTGTCGGATTCGACCTCGATATTATAAATATAATCCGGAAAGAGTTTTGCGAAGGTACTTTGCCGGAGCTTGCCATATACTATGCCCCCTATGATGAACTTTTTGACAGGTTGCGTGTCAAACAAATTGATTTTTTAATTGCCGCCATCGCGGCGAGCACTCCTTCTGCAAAGCGACGTGGAATAGCATACTCCTTGCCTTATAACGAAAGAGGCGGGGATGCAATAGCCATCCCTCAAGAGGCGCTCAATACAGATCAATCAGCAGCTATACCCAAATTTAAACCTGATGTATCTTCTGTGTTAAGAACAAGTATCGTGGGAACGAGTGGAACTACGTGCAGTACGCAAATCGAATGTGCTCTTTATAACAGGGTGGTTTATTTTGAAGGCGACACGCTCGGAAAAGACAAGTTGTCGTACGTAACAGGGTTTGACGGCAAAAGACTGAAACAGCTTTCCGTTACCTCGATACCTCAGCCGTCATTAGATGACGTTCTCCTGGGGGGCATAAAGAGTAATGGCGCTATTTTGCTCGATCTGCCGACCCTTAGATTTTTTATGACGTATCAGCCGAACGATGGGGGGAAAGATGCCTATAAAGCATTGCGGGATAAGTGGAAACTGTTAGTCGTAAAGCCTGACGCGCAGGGTGATGACAGATATTTGGTCATGAAATCCGGCGATGTTATAGCAACCCGGCTTGAAGATGAAGAGCTTTTGGCCAGGATCAATTCAATCATCAACCATGCACGGATAACCCCTGATTTGGCTGCCGCACAGGAGAAATGGTTTGGGAAAGGCGAGAGCATGAAGAGTGTGGACTATAGTAAAAACTTGGATAAAGATAAGGCCCTTCCGCTGCTTGACAGCGGCAAAACGTTGCCCGAGCCGTATAAAAAGAACATCGGCTTTAGCTTTAGCATAGGCACTCCTGTGCTCGGAAGCGAGGGCGGTCAAAAGCTCGGAGGTTCTTTGGAGCTGAGCGATCAGTGGCCCGCTGCTCATGAATTTTCCGGCTGGTGGCAGAAATTCTATCACTCGCCGATTTGCCTTGGGCTCGCTCAGTGCGCGAATGAAATGGGGATCGGCCTGGATTTTTCGGAAGAGCCCCTGGTCAAGAACGACGTCAGCATTACGCTCAAACGCACGGTCCAGATCGGACCCTTTTGGCGGTATCATTTCGATAAAAAAAATGACTTCTTTGAAAAACCTTGGCTGGGGTTCAAAATCGATGCGGTATATGCGAAGACGGTGGACGCAGAGAAGTCAGACAACACGTTCACGACGGATAGCAGCTGGAAAGGGTCGTTCATCCCCACCGCAGGCGTGAATATCCCTTTTTCCGAAAAAGTTAAATTAGAACTGTCCGTAGAATTGGATGATATCTTGATTACTCGGGGTAAACCGGAACCCAACTTGCAGGCAAAAATGGGGATCAAGGTGGAAATTAACTGATGAAGAAAACCAGAAAAGCAGTTACTTATTAGAATAATGTTAAATAGTAAAGAATGTTTGCAGCAGCTGGTGTTAGCAAAGCCGCCGCGGCAGACTCAGGATAAACCGTGGTGGGGCGAGTACTATGTAGACGTTCGAAAAATACGAGACCGTGAGCTCTTTGCTTAGAAGGGAACGTAATAATTAACTAATGCGGCGTTCCGTAGCCTGCAGAAGCCGCACGAAATCGCAAGTAGCGTGCGACTGTGACCGCAAGGGAGGATTCAAAATGGCGACGACACCTAAGGAAGAATATTTCGACGCTTATACGGAGCATACGAAAACGTTGAGGACCTGGCTTGTCGCGTACGGGATCGGTGCGCCGGTTCTTTTCATGACGAACGCAAAACTTGTTGATAAGTTTTCGGGTTCGCTCGATGCAAAGCTTATTACCGGATTATTTTTAGCCGGCGTTGTCCTGCAGGTGTTTCTGGCAGTCATGAACAAAGCAGTGAACTGGGCTTCCTATTTCGCAGTAGGCCATCCAAAGAGAAAAGACGAAAGGTTATTTGCATTTGCCTGTTGGTTCTGCGACCAATTCTGGGTAGATATGTTAATTGACATCGGCAGCCTCATTTGTTTTGCCATTGCAACATGGAAATCGTTTGCGCTCTTTGTTGGACAGACTTCATAGTTGTCTGAGTAGCTTCGGTTTGGGGTGAAATAAACGCGATGATGTCAAACTTCACCCTTCAACCTTCAAACTTCTTAGGCTGACGCCTGATGAGCATAATGAATTGATCGATTCTTTAAAAAAGAATTTCAAATTATAACCTGCGATATGTGTCTCGTTGAAGGGAAAGCATAGAAAAAAAAGCGTCCCCAAAAATTGCAGAAGCTTAAGTAAGGTCCACTTAAGGGGTAGTGGACGCGCGGGAAGACGACGGAGATGGAGAATTTTACGCACTGCCGTGATAGTATACGGTTTACATACAATGCAATTAAGAACGTAACGAACGCTCGGCAAGGAAAAAGCAAACGCTTGCTTGACACGTATCATCGGTAAGCTCATACTGCCTCAACTGAATTTCCCGAAAAGGTATGGAGTGTTCAAGCTTCACTCTTCAAACTTCTTATGGTGATCATCCGGCAGTGCAGGCAGAGCGATTTCGATGCAATGTATGTCATCATCAACGATGCCGCGCAGGCATACCGGGACGTCATTCCTGCTGATCGCTGGAACGAGCCCTATATGTCCCGCGAATACCTTCAGCATGAGATCGATGATGGCGTCGCATTCTGGGGATACGAGGAGAACGGCGAACTGATCGGCGTGATGGGCATCCAGGCTGTTCAGAACGTCACGCTCATCCGTCATGCCTACGTGCGGACAGCAGATCGCGGCAAAGGCATCGGCGGCAAGCTGCTGTCGGCACTGAAACGGAAGACCAGCGGACCTACGCTGGTGGGCACCTGGAAGGCCGCTGTCTGGGCAATCCGGTTCTACGAAAAGTACGGGTATCGGCTCGTGACCGAGCAACAGAAGGAACAGCTGCTCCGGAAGTACTGGAAGATCCCCGAACGGCAGGTGGAAACGTCGGTTGTTCTGGCGGACCGGACATGGTTCGAGATGGGTAGTGAGCGCCGGGAGTAACGCAACATAAGTAACAACGAGTCGGTCTAAAGTCCCGACGACAGCGGGCTGGACGAAGGCGCATGCCTTGCGGCTGAAGAACATCGAAAGCTGTGTGCGGGAAAACCGCATGCACGGTTTGATGAGGGAGAGCTGGTCATTACGACCAGCTCTCTACTCTACCCAAACGGTCCCGGGCAAGATTCTCAGAAAGCTAACAAAGCGCTTCAACGAGGGGAGAATAAGCTATGCAATTACAGAGAGGTGACCAGCTGTCTGATAGTTCCGAGGCACTCAAGGTCCTTACCTTGATTATCCCTTTAGGCCTGGCCGGCATCCTTGTTTATTCGCTACAATTTTGCGATCTAAAGATAATAACTTCGGTGCTGGGGGTGGCGGCAATGCTCGCAGGGGCGTCGCTGCTTCTCGGTGGCTTGGTCGGTTTTCTGTTTGGCATTCCGCGCACGCTCCAGAAGGCCATGCAGCCAAATGGAGAAGAGAAAGATGCCCGTGAGACAGGACCCGAAAGAGTATCATATCAGGCCAATACCAATCTTGAACAAATATCCGATTGGCTTACAAAAATAATAATCGGCGTCGGCCTTACACAGCTCACAAATATTCCGGGCAAACTGCTGCAGCTTGCCGATTATGTATCGGCCGGACTGGGCAGCAGCACTAGCGGGAGACCGTTTGCACTCGTTGTCATCCTTTATTTTACTGTAAGCGGCTTCTTATTTGGCTACCTGTGGACCCGGCTTTTTCTCGCGGGTGAACTTAAGAAAGCTGAGATGAATGTTTCAAAACTGCTTGCACAGTCGATCGCGACTCTTGATGCAGTCGAACCACGCCTCAATGAAAATGACAAAAAAACGTTTCAAGAATTCAGGCAGGAGGCCGAAAAACAATTGGCCTTTATGCTGCCTGATGCAAAATTGATGCAACAGCTTGAGAAATTCGCACAGGAGTATGAACTGGTTCGTAAAATAATGAAACCGGGCCGAGAGCTAACGGTTCAAATGGGGACCATCCTGGCCCAGGTCAGGGCATTGGCGCAAAAGGTTAACTACAAGCCGGACATTATTAATAAGTTATTCGCTACGGGAACAGACGGCAATCGAATCGTGTCTCTCGGACTCCTGCAGATTTTGCTTTACCCGCAGTGCGGCGATATCGTTTTGGACTCGATTGCACATTCTAAATCTGCGTTTGAGCAATATCAGGCTCTCCGGGCCGCTGAAGATATGCTGCCGTTCTTGGATGAAGGGAGCAAGAAAAAGCTGTCGGATATTTTAAAAGACCAGCGAAGCGGCGTGGAAGGGAAATTCATCACCAGGGATTCCGATCGATGGGGCTTGAGCGAAAGAATACTGGCTCAATTAAAATAGACAATAATTTATATTGGTCAAAGAGCGGACGGTAAGGAGCTCGCAAGGGAAAGCATGCATAGAAACAACGTCCCGAAAGTTTCCCCGGATAAACAAATTCTTTGAGGATGTATTGGGTTACGATGTGTTTACTGAAATATCGCGAGAACACGTCGTTAAGGAACGAAATGTCGATTATGCGATTAAACTCAACGGCAAAGTAAAATTCTTTATTGAAGTAAAGCAAGCTGGAATAAATCTGAAGGAAAAGCATATAGAACAAGCGGAAAACTACGCTGCAAACTCCGGGGTTCCCTGGGTTCTTTTGACCAACGGTGTCTATTGGCAGCTCTATCACCTAAGTTTCGAAGATGGGATCCAGAGCGATTTGGTTCTCTCTGTAGATCTCAAAGAAGGTGACATTAAAGAGGCTGCACAGGCATTGGGAATACTTCATAGGAAAAGTGTTCTGAAAGGCGAGATAGAGGAGTTTTACGAGAAGGTAAAAACACTCTCGCCTAAGAGCATAGTTCAGGCACTATTTCACGAAAGTACCTTAAAAGTCATTCGCGCTTGTCTAAAGAGCAGTCATGGAATCAGAGTTGACGAGCAAGAGTTGGTGGATAATATCAGAAAAATGATTTCCAAGGAAACCTGGGAGTCTATCGGGGATGTTAAGATTACAAGAAAAAGAAAAACAAAGCCAAAGGCGAAGGAAGAAGTTCAGGGTTCAGGGTTCAGGGTTCAGGGTTCAGGGTTCAGGGTTCAGATCTCTCATCAAGACCGCCCCTCGCCCTCGCCCTCTAACTCGAGGGGGAGGGAAAAGGGGAGAGGGTGCTTGGTTATTGAGAATCTTCAGGGTCGGGTCTACTTTCTTTTTCTCATTCCTTCCGCATATCGACATCACAGCCTTCCCTCGGAGACCTAGAACTACTTGGCGGACAGAACAATGTCCCCCTTGGTGCCTTCCACAATGGCAATGAGCTCACTCTGCTCCTTTGGAGGGACCTTGAACTTATTCAGGCTCTTCTTGAAGTCAACCACCATTGCCTGCCACTCTGTCTCGGTGATGGCAAGATGACGGTGAGCATCCTTCATGGAGCGCCCCGTGTACTGGCAGGGGCCGCCGGTCACCTGGCAGACCAGGGCGGTCACCTGAAATTTCAGTCCGGCTTTGGGTACCCGCTGTCTTGCTTCGTTGATTTTCGGATTTGCGTTCAGCGTCTTGTTGATCAACAGCCGTTCAATAAAGTCGTCCACGAGGGTCGCGATGCTGTAAACGCCCCCAAGCCGATCATGCAGCGACGGCTCCTGCTTCTCCTGAGCGCCGGCGGGGACAGCATTCCCCAGGACGGTCAGGACGACCAGGAATGAAAAAGCCATTACCATACTGAGTTTCTTCATAGGTTCCACAACTCCTTTCTTGGTGCAAAAAAACTTTTCTTTCTCCCCCTCGCTTTCCATCCGGAAAGGACGAGCCATCGGAGAATTTTTCTAAAGTATATCCCTGCCCTCCGAATTGTCAAGCCGGCATACTGCACCTTAAATTCCCCTCATACGCCACCTGTCGGTTTTGACAGGTGACACACGTTGAAAATATTCATATAATAAACCATTACCTCGCTCTTCCCCCAGATCGTCGGCGGCGCCTTTATCGGGACCGGTATCGGGCTCGCCGTAGGCAGGCGCTGAGACATAAATATCTTCCGGATTGCCCTTCTTATTTCAGTTCACTGAAAAACCCCCTCTTGTCTCAGTAGAAAGCAATTCTTGCACCCTCCCCCTAGTTCCCTCCCATCGAAGGGAGAGGAGCGTTAATCTTGCTGCGGGGTAGCTCATCATGAGCCTGTTCCGTTGCGATCCTTGTTCTGGGTCCCGGCCGCGTTGCAGGTAATGGCCTTGTTGCGTGCGATCGCTACCAGGGAAAAATTCCGGAAAGTTAGGGATTCCCCGGGTTGTCATCCGGTCGGAAAGCTGTTACAGATATGCTTAGAAGGGTGAATATAACACAATGTCCCGCCAGATGCCCACGACGCTAATCACAATGGATTCCCTGACAGCCATTCTGTTAATTATCTGCTATCTTTCATATATACGAGCATAGGTATAATTATAGCGGTCAGAAGGTATGTCGCTATCCGGGTGGGCTCAAAGGAGAAGAAGCGCCGGTGAGGGCAGGATCGTCATGCTCGTCGATCAATATGACGCGGCTGCGGAGTCAAAGGCGCTACGAACAGGCTTTTGACCATCAAAAGACGTTCAAGATCATAGCCGAGGGTGACGGAAAGGACCATGCCGGAGCATTTTGATCCGACGGTCCTCAAGGCCTTCAAGGAAGTCGCACCCGTATTTGAAGAGATATTCGATCAGCATCAATAATAAAAATGAGGCGGTCCCTGAAACGCGGAAGATATAAAAAACGCAGTCTGATACGGAGCTTCCCGCAAGAGGCACAGGGACGATACAGCCTGCAGAAGATGAAACGTATTTGAAAAATGGAGCTTAATCGTGACGGTAAGAGCAAAGTGGATGAATAAACAAAAAGTCGCATGGATATACCGGCTGAAGAACAGGATCCTTTTCGGAATATTAGGTCTGCTGGCGGTCTTCCTTTCCGCGGCATTGATATTTGTCGTCATGACGCTCCGGAGCAGCCTGCACCATGACAGCCGGATCAAGACGCAGGAGCTGGGCGATGCAATAACGTCCGGTTTGACGACCATGATGCTAAAGAGAGACCCCGCGGTGATCCAGGAAACCTTCGACAATATGAAGAAAACCGCTCATTCGGTAGCGAAGGCCTTTATCGTCGATAAAAACGGCAGAATAGCTTTTTCAACCGAAAGAAATGAGATAGGAAAGATCCTGGACAGATTTAAGGAACCCTCCTGTATGGGTTGCCATCAACCGACAGGCACTGTGCGTAATGAAATGACGATACTGACAAGATCGGCGAGTGGTGAGCGAATCCAGAGGAATGCATGGGTGATTTACAACGAAAAAGCCTGTCATGGCTGCCATTCAAAAGCCGACCGCATCAACGGGAAACTCATTATCGACCGCTCGGTGGAAGATACGCATTCGCTGATCGTTAAGACGGAGTTGCTGATTTTCGCTTCAGGTCTCGGCTGTTTTATTCTTATAATCCCGTTTTTATCGAGGAAGCTCAACAAATACATCCTGGAAATAGTGAGTATGAACAGTCAGCTTACCTTGCTGCTCAGCGTGGCGGAACGTCTCAGCAGGTCCATCGAGATCAGGGAACTGAGCGTATTAGTCGCCGATATTGTCCGGGACTGGTTTGAAGCGGATATCGTTGATATCGTATTCCCGAGGGGAGTTGATGATTACCGGGCCTACCGGTGGTCCGGCGGCGAAGAAAGAATTGAGCGGAAAAATGTCGAAATAGACGAACCGCTGCATTTGATGATACACGAATGGCTCGGCGGGAAACTCGATAAAGAAAAGATATCCGATGACGGAAAGCAGGTGTATCTGCCCGTTAAAAAGGGCGATACCCGTCTCGCGCTCATTGCGTTCGTCAGGCATGACAAACCGATCGATCCCCGGCGGCTTGAACTCCTCAATGTCGTATCTGATTTTATGTCGATGGCCTTTGAGAACGCGCGCCTCTATTCCGTTGCAATAACGGATGAACTGACCCTTCTCTTCACGACAAGACATTTCAGGCACTGCATTGACCGGGAAGTGTCGGAGTTTGAAAAGCACGGCCGGAAGTTTGTGCTGCTCATGCAGGATATCGATAATTTTAAGCGGGTAAACGACACCTACGGACATTTAACCGGCGATGCCGTGCTTAAGGAGGTCGCGCAATGCATGCTGCATTCCATAAGAGACAACGATCTCGTCTTTCGCTATGGCGGCGAGGAATTTGTCGTGCTTCTCCCTGATACCGATGCCAAAGGGGGGGCGTTGGTTGCGGAGAGGATAAGAAAAACCGTAGAAGACTTTATTTTTGATAAGGGAACGAATAACCTGAAGATCACGGTGAGCATCGGTGTTTCGGCCTGTCCGGCGAATGCAAATGAGGTTAGAGCACTCATTGCTTCTGCAGACGTCGCTCTCTATAAGGCCAAAGAAACGGGAAAAAACAGGGTTGTTGCAAGTCAGGACCGTTCTCCGTCTCTCTGATGCGAGTTCAAATAACCGAGGATGACGGAAGGAGCCTGCCGAAACATTTTGATCCGGCGGTCTTCAGCGCCTTCAAGGAAATCGCAGTGATATAACGTATATACCGTGGACAGTTCACAAGGGCAGTTCACGGTAAAAAATAAAAAAAAGTTGAACCGCAGATGCAGAGGAAAAACCAAATGACAGAATAAATTACAGGCTGTGCAATGGTGTTTCATGAAGGAGAGTTCGTATGTTGATACAAGAAGACTATTTCAAAAACATTTTTAACACAGTTCGCGAAGCTATTCTCATACTCGATGAAAACATGCGGGTTCTGTCGGCCAATCGCAGTTTCTTCATTACTTTCAAAGTTGATGCCGCAAATACCATCGGCTCTCTTTTATACGATCTGGGAAACGGACAATGGAACATCCCGCACCTTCGCGTGCTGCTCGAGGATATTCTTCCGAAGAACGACACCGTCGATGACTACGAAATTGAACATGATTTTGAGAGCATCGGACGGAAAACCATGCTCCTGAACGCCTGCAAGATCAGGGAAAAGAAAAACGACCGGCCGATCATCCTTCTCGCCATCGAGGACATTACCGAGCGCAAGCGACTGGAGGACCTGTTGACAGAGTCTGAAGAGCGCTACCGGCGTATTTTTGAGACCGCAAGCGACGGGATCGTGCTTCTCGAAAAACGCGAAGGACATATCGTCCACGCCAATCCGGCCGCCGAGAAAATGCTGGGTTATTCCGAAGAGGAGTACATCGGGAAAAACCTTCAGGATATCGGGGTGTCGATCGATACGAGCGATTTCCCGGCGATCATGCAGGTATTGAACAAGAGCGGCATTATTAATTACGATGATGTGCCGGTAAAAACCAGGTCCGGGCAGAATATCTACACGGACATATATATGGTCGACAGGGCAAGGCTGGCACAATGCAATATTCGCGATGTCACTGAACGGAAGCTGGCCGAGGAGAACCATCGGGAAGACGAAAAGAAATACAAAGAGCTCTTTGACTCCACTCTCGACGGGATCTACCAGGTGGATGCCGACGGTGTTTTTCGTTATGATGAACCCCGCCGGGGCAAGGATCTTCGGCTATGAAAGCCCTGAGGAGATAATCGGCAGGAATGCCCTGGAATACTGGAGAGACCCCAGGGACAGGGACGCCTTCCGGGCGGAACTGAAGATCAGGAAATCCGTGAGCGGATACCACATGAGGGCCAGGAACAAGAACGGCAAGTCCATCGAACTTGAATCGACAAGCATGATCAGAGAGGATGAAAACGGCAATTTCCTCGGCATTGACGGTATCTTGAGGGACGTGACCGAGCGGGTCCGGGCGGACGAACGGATAGATCGCCATATCCAGAAACTTTCCGCCCTCCGCTCCATAGACCTGGCAATAAGCTCAAGCCTCGACATTCGCGTGACCCTCAAAGTGTTCCTGGAGCAGGTGGTGAGCCAGTTGAACGTGGACGCCTGCGATGTCCTCCTGTTCAATCCGCACGCCAAAACACTGGACTATGCGGCCAGCCAGGGCTTTCGAACGAACGCCCTGAGGCACACGCATCTGCGCCTTGGCAAGGGATATGCCGGCGTTGCCGCCCTTGAGAACCGCATCGTGAGCATACCCGACGTCACGAAGGACAACAGTGAGTTCAGGCGGCTGGGGGTCCTGGTAGACGAGGACATCGTGGCATATTACGGAGTGCCGCTCGTGGCGAAAGGACAGGTAAAAGGCGTTCTGGAGATCTTTCACAGAAGCCCGCTCGAGCCTGACGAGGATTGGCTCGAGTTTCTCGAGGCACTTGCCCTTCAGGCGGCCATTGCGATAGACAGCAACTCGCTGTTCCAGGAACTCGAACGCTCCAATATGAAGCTTGCCCTGGCCTATGACAGCACGATCGAAGGCTGGTCCCGCGCCCTGGATTACCGGGACAAGGAGACGGAAGGACACTCCCAGCGTGTTACGGAAATCACCATAAAGATCGCCCACGAGATGGGGATGAGCGAAGAGGACCTGGTGCATGTCCGATGGGGCGCTCTTCTTCATGACATAGGAAAAATGGGGATCCCGGACAGCATCCTTTTAAAACCCGGGCCGCTTACGGAAGAGGAGTGGAGGATCATGCGTCTTCACCCGGTGTATGCGCACGAGCTTCTCCACCCGATAGATTATTTGAGGTCCGCTATCGATGTTCCCTATTGTCATCACGAAAAATGGGATGGAACGGGCTATCCCCGGGGACTCAAGGGAGAGCAGATACCCCTCGCCGGGAGGATCTTCGCCGTGGTGGACGTATGGGACGCCTTGCGCTCCGACCGCCCGTACCGCCCTGCCTGGCCCAAGGAGAAAACAACGGAACATATCCATCAGCTGGCCGGAACTCATTTCGATCCAAAAGTGATCGATGTGTTTTTTAGTCTTATGGCATCGGGAGTTCTGTGACCGGGGGCCTTGCAGAACGTCGTACCGGGATGGGGCAGGAGTGTGAAGTTTGAAATGTGAAGTGTGAAATATCAGAATCGGCAAGGAAGGTTGAAGTGTGAAATTGTTAGATAAAGCCACTTGATTTCAAACTCCACCTTTGTAAGTTCTGGCAGCAGAGAGGAATATGAGCGCTGACATGATCCAAATTGATATGCTCGAGGTACAGCAGTAGACCCTTGCTCGTACGGCTGTCTCGCCGACAATTCTATTGAACAAGGTGCACAGCGTGCCGGATGGAGAGCTAATAACAAAACACAGGAGATATGTTCATTGTCGTAGCCGTCAGAGCGGCGCTTTGTTTGAAGAGCTCCGGGAGGGATAGGCGGATTAAGTCACGGGAGGTCATTATGAAGGTGATGGTGAAGTGCACGTCCGGTGAAACGAGGCATGGCCAACTGCTGGCTTTCAATATCAATAATCCGGTTTTGTACCTGCAGATTCCGAATGCGGAGGGGAAGATTGTTTCTACATCAGTGTCCATGAGCCAGGTGCAGCAGATTATCTATCTCAAAAAGTTGACTGAGAACGATTCGCCTGTTCGCCAGGAAAAAATTGACAATACGATACTGGCAAGCGCAACTTCCTTCCGGCTGAATGTTGAGTTCAAGGACGGCTCTCTGCTTACAGGCACCACCCATAGGTACAATCCAGATGACAAGGGTTTCTACCTCATTCCCCTCAATCCGGCTGATAAAAGCGATCGGATTTTCGTCCCTGCTCATGCTGTCAAGCGCATCGAAGTTGTAAAGCTTTTCGGGAAATTACTCGTGGATCTCGGTAAAATCAGTCAAAAGCAGCTCGAAATCGGCGTGCTGCGGCAGTGGGACTCCAAGGAAAAAAAACTCGGCGCCATATTGCGTGATGAAAATATGATCAGCGAGGAACAACTGATGGCGTCGCTGAAGAAACAGGAAAAGAGCCATGCATTTATCGGCGAAATTCTTCTGAATGCCAATTACATTACCAAGGAGCAGCTGGACTACGCCCTTCGCTTACAGCGCGAATACCGGAAAAAAAGACTGGGACAGATCCTCGTTGAACTCAAATTTCTTGCTCCGAACGATATTTGCATTGCCTTGGCCACGCAGTTTAATTGCGCGTGGATTGATTTGGCCGATGAGGTAATCCCGCAAGAAGTAGCCCAAAGCCTTCCAGAAGAGGTCGTGAAGCGTTTTGAAGTAATACCCGTAGAGAAACGAGAGGATTCCGTGCTTATCGTAGCGACGTCAGAGCCCAACAATCCCGAGATTATCAGAGAAATAACAGGAGCAGCGTCCTGCAAGGTGGAGTTTGCCGTGGCCTACGAAGTCTACATCCTCAGGAATATAGCCCGGTACTTCCCTGATCGATAAGGAATCTTCAGCGGGCAAATCACGAAAAGACCCGGCGCGGTCGTGAAGAAGCCGAATAGGGAAACAGGGTATGCGGGGCTCAGACAGGATTAAAAAACCTGTGCTGGAGGATGGTCGGTTCATGTAAACGATTGACGTGGAGGTAACCTGTCATGCGGAACAAAAGGGAGCACACGAGATTAGATTTAGCAGAGATGCAGGGCAAGATGACCCTGGCCAGCAAAGTAGAAATAGTTGACATTAGTCTTGGCGGAGTTGCCGTGAAAGCAGACAAAATTGGATGTCGGCAGAAACTATACGATCCAACTCGGAGACAAGGGGCGGAGTTTTGATGTGAGGTGCCAGGTCGTTCGTTCCACATTAGTCGGAATGGAAACCGGAACTGATGGAGAAAGTGTTTTAATATACGCGGCAGGGATGAAATTTAAAGAGGGGTCGGAAGATAAAATTACCGCTTTTCTTAATACCGTTGAGCTTCGTACAAAAACGGTAGCGGCGCCGATAACCGAGCGGAGGAGTGCGGTCAGGTTTCAGATAACCGCGCCCGAGGGAAAAGTTCTATTCTATCCCGCTAATTTTAATGTAAAAGACATCACCTTGAGCAGCATGCTTATCTATTCTGAGCAGTCCCTGCAAATAGAAAGCATGATCCCCATGGAGTTGTATCTGGACGACAGTAGCCAGCTCAATTTCATTGGAAAGGTTTTTTCAAGCCGAAAAATGGAGGATGCGGAGCCCGTTCGCTATGAGATTGCGGTGACGTACTCTGATCTGCCGGAGAAGGATCGAGCATTGCTTAAGAAGTTCATAGACTATCTGGTAAGCGATTCTGATACCGATAAGCCGGAAGGGCAATGTGCACAGTGAAAATCGCACGTGCAAAATAGGCGTATGCTCACCAAAGGTGATGGAGACATGGGGGAATATTCAGAAAAGCAACATTTGCGACTATTTTATCGGATACCCCCTTTCCGTGAGTGCTGTAGATATTTAAAAATTTCCGACATATAGTAAAAAAAGTTAAAACAAGAATAAAATGTTTATTTCTCCCTGCAGGAAAGGCTGACTGATTATGCCGAAAAACCAAAACTATACGAGACCTCTTCTTGGTCAGATATTGCTTGATGGCGGTTTTCTGTCCGTGCAAGACCTGAAACGGTCATTAGAGGAACAGGTGAGGACGGGCGAGCTCTTGGGCCAGGTGCTGGTCAGAATAGGTATCCTTGATGAAGCGGACATCAAGGCGGCTCTTTCGGTACAACCAAACCTCGGCGGCCTGGAGGACGCTGTCAGGATCGCTGCGGGAGACCGCCGGAAACTGGGTGAGTTGCTTGTTCAATCCGGGCGCATAACGGACAACCAGCTTGAGCAAGCTCTTGCCGAACGAAAAAGAAGCGGCGAAAAGCTGGGTGAAGTTTTTGTACGTCTCGGCGTGCTCACAGAGCTACAGCTTATCGGTCTTCTCGATTTCCAGCGTATCCAGGGCAGGGGGAGCCCCTCTTCCGGCCCGCTCAGGCTCGGTGAACTACTTGTGTCCACAGGCTGCATCTCACGCCTTCAGCTTGATGAGGCGCTCCGAAAACAGACGACCTTCCGGAAATACCTCGGAGAAGTGCTGATCGAAGAGGGCTATGCACAGCCCAAACATGTAAAACGGGGCCTGCGCTTGCAGCAGATGCTTCTGACGGCAGTGCTGGTTTCGCTATTGTCGGCCTGCGGCGGCGACAGGATTGTCGATAACGCTGCCACTTCGAATCCTACGACAACCGAGGAACCGGCCACTTCCGATTCTTCCAACTATTTTGAAATCATCAGCAATGACTACACTGTACTGAAACCCAATTTCTATTACTCCACAAACAATGAAGAATTCTGGTCGATTCAGGCCGCAGTGGCGCAGGACGTCTGGGACGCGGAGTACAAGTGCGTTGTCAGAATAGATGTTAAAAAATCGGCTAGCGGTGAAATGCCGGCCATCAACAAAACGTTTTCAATTGAAAATAATCCGCTTTATGAACAATTCCCGGGCGAATTTCTCGTGTTTAATGGAGAAAGATCGGTCAATAAAAAAGTGGAACAGGGTATTCTCACTTTTACGCCGGATTCAACTGCCTCCGGCGTTGTTCGCGCATCATTTGAGGTGACCGTGACCGATTTTGATTCAACTATCATACCTCCTCCCCAGTATCATCTCACGGGGAGTTTCAGGTTCAAGATGGGGACCTATGGACCTGCGAGCCCCTTGCCGGCTCTGTAAAGATTGAAGCAAAGAACCATCGCAAGTGACGTCGAGAGCGGTTACGTTGATTCGCGGAGACTATTGGGGTCAGACTTTAAAATTGACATTCTGGCTTTTCTCGGAGAGCTACGGAGATCTAGAGGGTCGGTCTGCTTTCTTACCATTCGGACTCTTTAGAAAATGGACTTAATCGGGATGGATACGCCGCACTATGAATCCTCGCCCACCAGGAAAGGACCGCTACAGTGTCCCTTGAATTCTGGCTCCTCTACGCTGTCACCGTATTCCTCGCCTCGATCAGCCCCGGCCCCAGCATGTTGCTTGCCCTGACGCACGGCATGAAGTACGGTACGCGGCGGACCATAGCGACGGCGGCAGGCAACGTCATCGCCTCGCTGCTCCAGGCGGCGGTGTCCATCGCAGGTCTGGGCGCAATCCTTACCCTGTCTGAAGGTGTGTTCTCGGTCATCCGGTGGCTGGGGGCGGGTTACCTCATTTACCTCGGCATCGTCACGTGGCGGTCTTCCTCGCTCTTGCAGGCCGGAGAGGAGGGTGGCGCACCGTCCCGATGCTGACGCTCCGCGCCATGTTCCTCCGGTCGTTCCTCGTTGCAGCGGGGAACCCGAAGGCGATCATCTTCTTTACGGCGCTCTTCCCCCAGATCGTCGGCAGCGGCGTGCGGCGGCTTTCCGAGGTCTCGATCCTGCTTGCGACCCTGGCGCTCATCGCCTTCTTCTGCTTCATGCTCTACGCAACGGCGGGTCAGCGCATCCTTGCGCTCTTCTCCCGGCAGGCCAGCGGCCAGAACCTGAACCGGATCGCCGGCGGCGCCTTTATCGGGGCCGGTATCGGGCTCGCCGTAAGCAGGCGATGAGAGGTGTGAGGGGTGAAGGGTGAATGGTGAAGGAGAGAGGGGAGAGGATGCTGCATGACTGACGAGCAAAAAAAAGGCGTTCATGGTTCTGAACGACGATGGGAAGAACGACATCCGGTCCCCGCTGTTTATCAGCGTGAAATCAATTTGAAAGTAAAAATAGACAATGTCTTCGTTCCCGTCATTCTTCATAACTTCAGCAACAGTGGTGTTCTCTTCGAAAGCCAGATGCCGTGCGAAATGGGAGCGTCTGCCGACTGCGTTATTTCCATACCCCGGTCGCTTTCACGAGAGCTCGCGTTCGCTATTCGGGTGAAACACTGTCAGAAAAAACACACTGCCTTCTTTGTCGGTGCGGTGATCGAGGCGCCGGTGGATGCGACCTGGTTTAATATTTTCAGGGAGGTTCACGATTTTATCATGCAGCGGCAGGGCGAAGTATATTAAAATAGCGCATCAGAACGCGGTTCTTTCGGATCGTCCTTTCCAAGTTCAGTTCTCAATAAAAATCCTTCCTTCTTCAAATTATTAGAACCGGGAACCATAGGGTCACGTCTTTTATTTTGGTGTTCGGAACATAGTGGCCGTCCAGGGCCGTCCAGGGTCTGACATGAATCTATAGTTGTTTCCTTCGCATATATCACAAATCGAGATACCCCACACTAGGGACTATTGGGGTCAGACTTTAAAATTGACATTCTGGCTCTTCTCGGAGAGCTACTGCGATCGGACCCAATAGGGTCAGGGCCTTTGTTATGGTGTCGACCCCCAAAAAGCAGTAGTATGCCGTAACAGAAAATTGACTTTTATTGGGATGGATACCCCGCACTGTGAATCCTCGCCCACCAGGAAAGGATCGCTACCATGTCCCTTGAATTCTGGCTCCTCTAGACGGCGGGGTTCAGGGTCCGGGGTCCAGGGCATGGCGGACGTATGCCCATGATGAACCCGTAAGCCGCGATAAGGCGGGCCTCGCAGCTTTTACACGATGTCGTCGAGCTGACGTGATCCATGAAGAACACGGTGTATTTCGACGAGGGGACCCCGTACCTTATAGAAAACGAGATAGGCGTCAATGACGAGCACACGATAGCCGGAGGCCTGAAGTTTATCGTGTTTCGGGATGCGGCCGAGAAAAGGGTGCGTTGCAAGACGGGCGATTCGCTTGTCAAATTTATCCGTAAAGGAAGCGGCTCGTGCAGGACTGTCTGCGGCGATCCAGTCCGAGATGGAGAGAAGATCGTCAACGGCAATGGGAAGATAGCGGATACGGTATTTATCCGGCATGGCTGCGCTGCCGAAGTTTCTGCATCATCTGTGCATGGGTAATGCCCTTTTCTCCTGACGCGGCCTGCGACTGGGCCACGGCAAGCTTTTCGAAAAGGTCTATCCTGGCGTTCAGCTTTTCAAAGTGTTCAATGCTCATGACGACCAGGTCGCCCTCTCCATTGGTGGTGAGGTAGACCGGTTCATCCTGGTCATGGCAGATTGATGCAATCTCGCGTGTTTTGTTGCGAAGGCTTGATATGGGTTTAATGATCGGCATGATTATCTCCTTGAATGGTTTTTATGCTATCACCATATAATGATAAAATCAAGAGTAAATATTGAGTAGTTCTTCGTTGGGTTATTCTACCTACTTTCCGACTACCATGGTTGCCATGAAACTGTCCTGCACAACGCGAAGATCGACAAAGCAGGCGTAAACTGATTCGGCCGCAATTGTCCAATAACGCTGGAACAGCAGAACCTCGCTCACCAGGAAAGGATCGCCGCCATGTCCCTTGAATTCTGGCTCCTCTACGCAGTCACCGTCTTCCTCGCCTCGATCAGCCCCGGTCCCAGCTGGTAAATCACTGTCGGTTCCGCATTGCCGAGAACATGAGAATACATGATCGATCAGGGGCTTTCGGGTCCCTTTTTTTATTCTGTGGTTGTGTGCGGGAGGGGTCGGAAAAAACAGGATAAGGCTATCCCTCAGTGCTGCGTTTCAGCACGAGTGCGGCATTGATCCCGCCGAAGCCGAGGGAATTGGAAAGAGCCGCGTTGACAACCTTCTTTCTGGCGGTGTTCGGCACAAAGTCCAGGTCGCAATCGGGGTCCCGGTGCTCAAGATTGATGGTTGGAGGAATGGTGCCGTTTTGAATTGCGAGGCAGGTGATCGCAGCCTCGACCGCTCCTGCGGCTCCGAGCATATGGCCCAGCATTGATTTCGACGAGCTCACTGCAAGCTGACCGGCGTGGCTGCCAAAGGCCTTTTTGATGGCGATCGTTTCGATGCGGTCGTTGGCCTCGGTGGAGGTGCCGTGGGCATTGATATAGTCAATGTCATGAGGCTCCATGCCCGCATCAGCGATCGCAAGCTGCATGGCACGGACGGGCCCAGCGCCGTCCGGAGCAGGCCGCGTATAATGGTACGCATCGGATGACAGGCCGTATCCGGCGAGCTCCGCATAGATCCGGGCCCCGCGTTTCAGCGCATGTTCCCGTTCCTCAAGCACCAGCACTCCGGCTCCTTCGGCAAGAACGAATCCGTCGCGGTCCCGGTCAAAGGGGCGGCTGGCCTTCGTTGGTTCGTCGTTGCGTTCCGACAAAGCCCGGGCCTGGCAGAAACCGGCCAGGATGAGCGGCGTGAGCGCTGCCTCGGCGCCGCCGGCCATCATGACGTCCGCATCACCCCGTTGAATGATCTTCATGGCCTCGCCGATGGAGTGGGTGCCCGTGGCGCAGGCGGTCGAAACATCGAGGCAGGGTCCTTGCGCCCCGAGCTTCATGGCAACGTAGCCGGATGCCATGTTCACGAGCGACATGGGCGTATAGAAAGGGGACACTGCTTTCGGCCCCCGGGAGAGAAAGAGCGCCATGTTCTTCTCAGACGTTGTCACGCCGCCGCGGCCCGAACCGATCAGCACACCGGTGCGGAGTGCGAGGGTTGGATATAGAGAGAGGCCTGCATCTTCCTGCGCCATCAATGCAGCCGCCACAGCGTACTGGATAACAGGATCGGTCTTCCGGGCCTCCTTCGGGCCGAGATACCGATGCGGTTCGAATCCCTTCACTTCTCCGGCGATGCGACAGGGAAAAGCCGAGGCGTCGAACCGTGTTATCAATCCGATGCCGGACATGGCCTTGATGAGCGCGTCCCAGGTCGTTCTCATATCGTTCCCGAGGGGCGTCACCGCACCCAGGCCGGTAATAACCACGCGAATGTTCATGGCGCGCAGTATACGGTTTTTGCGCGGCTTTGTCAAAAAACCTTAGTTTTCCTCAGGCTGCGACCGTCTCCATTTTTACATGATACCCCTTCATTTATTGTTCATTCCGTTGCGTTCACCCCTTTGCGTTTGACTTCAGGCCTAATTATGTTATAGTTAACTGTGATTTGATCAAAATCTTTTATGGAAGGGAGCTTGAGATGACCAGAAAAGACCTGACCGCATTGACGGTGACCGGACTCAAAGCCCTCGCCAGGAAGAAAAAGATCGCATTGACCACAGGCGCAAAAAAGGCTGATCTGATCGAGGCGCTTCTCAAGGCAGCCGGCGCTGGAAAAAGTACGAAAGCAGCCGGATCCGCCCAACTGAAAAAGGCAACTGCAAAAAAGCCGGGCGCAAAAAAGGCCGCTCCCAAAAAAGCAGCAGCGAAAAAAACGGTCTCTTCCGAAAAGAAAACCTCACCCAAAAAAGCCGCAGTTGCCAAGACGCCAAAGAAGAAGGCAGCAGCAAAAAAAACAGCAACGACGAAGACGGCAGCATCAAAGTCCGCACCTGTCAAAGCATCACGCCGCACCTGGGTCGGTACCGAAAAGCGTTAAGGAATTGCGGTCCCAGGAGAAGGTTTCCGACGCAAAATTTTATACCGGTCCCGAGGTCGATCATGCTGCATTGCGCTCCTCGGACAAGCTTCCGGCGGGATATGACGAGGACCGGATCACGCTCATGGCGCGCGACCCCTCATTGACCTATGCCTACTGGGAGGCGACGCCGGAACGGCTCGAGAAGGAGCGATCATGGTTCGGCATGGGATCCGAACTGGTCGTCCGGATCTACGATGTCACGGGTGTGCAGTTCGATGGCCGGAACGCTGTCGGCTACTTTGATCAGGATGTCGCCGAACCAACCGGCAGCTGGTACTTCGAGACCGGGAGGCCGGGCCATTCGTTCTGCGCCGACCTGGGGATCCGCTCGCCTGAAGGACGGTTCCTGACGCTGGCGCGCTCCAATTACATCACCATGCCGCGCGAAGGAGTATCGGATGTCATCGACGAGGAGTGGATGCTCGCTGATGAGGAATTCTGGCAGCTCTACGGCTTTCCTGACGGCATTTCTTCACCCCAGGTGCAGGAGCTCTGGCGCCGAAGGCATCAGCAGGAGATATCATCGCCCGGGCTGTTCTCGCGTGCAAAGGGGAAAAACAAGTAATATGCTGCTGGTACCGGTTTAACGGCGGTTTTAGAAAGTAAGGAACGCAAAAGTCCATCCGGCAAAAAGGATGGGCTTTTTTTTGGGGACGGCAGGCGAGTATATGCAGGTTGCTGACAAGGCTTCACCTGAGGCACACTCCGGGCACGGAACGGGACAAGAAAAGGGCTATCTGGCGCTGGTGCTCCATGGCCATTTGCCGTTCGTGCGCCATCCCGAGTATGAGCAGTTCCTTGAAGAGGACTGGTTGTTCGAGGCGATCACCGAGACCTATATTCCGCTGCTGCGTGTCTTTGACGGACTGGTCAGGGACCAGGTTGATTTCCGCCTGTGCATGAGCCTGACGCCGACCCTGGTCTCGATGCTCACTGACCCGCTGTTGCAGGACCGGTTTGTGCTGCATATCAGTAAATTGATAACGCTGTCCGAACGCGAGGTGCAACGGACCGCGGGGCAGCCGGCCTTTCATGACCTCGCCTGCATGTACCAGGACCTGTTCCGCGAGACGCGCGAGCTCTTCGTCACGACCTACCGCGGCGACCTGGTGAGCGCTTTTAAAAAGTTTCAGGACCTGGGAAAGCTCGAGATCATCACCTGTGCGGCGACGCACGCCTTCCTGCCGCTCATGCCGAACCAGCGGGCGGTGCGGGCGCAGATCATGACGGCCGTGGAATTCCATGCCAGGCACTTCGGCAGGGAACCCCGCGGCATCTGGCTTCCTGAATGCGGATACTATGAGGGGCTCGACACCATCCTGGCCGAAGCGGGCCTCCGGTACTTCTTCACCGACTCCCACGGCATCTTCCACGCCACTCCCCGTCCCCGCTACGGCGTGTATGCGCCGATCTTCTGCCCCTCAGGCGTGGCTGCTTTCGGCAGGGACCTTGAATCTTCCAAGCAGGTCTGGAGTTCTGTCGAGGGGTACCCGGGAGACTACGATTACCGCGACTTCTACCGGGATGCGGGCTTTGATCTGGACTATGACACGGTTCGTCCTTTTCTCCATCCCGACGGCGCGCGGGTGAGCCTCGGCATAAAATACCATCGGATCACGGGGCCTACGGACAAAAAAGCCCCCTACGTCCGGTCCCGGGCGCTCAGGAAGGTGGCCGAGCACGCCGGAAACTTTCTCCAGAGCAGGATGGAGCAGGTCCATTGGTTGGCGGGACTTTTTGACGACCGCAAGCCGCTCATGGTGGCGCCTTATGACGCCGAGCTTTTCGGACATTGGTGGTTCGAGGGGCCTGACTGGCTCGACGCACTTCTTCGGAAGATCGCCAGTGACCAGGAGACCCTGTGCCTGATCACGCCGGGCGAGTATTTGCAGGAGTATCCGCGCTGCCAGGCCGCGACGCCGTCGCCGTCGAGCTGGGGCCAGGAAGGGTATGCCGCGGTCTGGCTCGACCGCTCGAACGACTGGATCTACCGGCATCTGCATATGGCTGCCGACCGGATGGTGGAGCTTGCGCAGACCTACCCCGATGCCGACGGCCTGCTGGGGCGGGCGCTCAAACAGGCGGCCCGGGAGCTTATGCTGGCCCAGAGTTCTGATTGGGCGTTCATCATGAAGACCGGAAGCCATGCAGAGTATGCGGTCAAGCGGACCAACGACCACATTCTCAGGTTCACCCGGTTATTTAACGATATCCGGGGAAATACTGTTGACGAAGGCTGGCTTCGCACTATAGAATACGCAGACAATATCTTTCCGGACATTGATTACGGCCACTATGCTTAAACCATCCATTATCAAAGAACTGAAGAACATCGTCGGGCCCGGCACCTCTACACGGTTGCCGAGGAGCTGGTCGCCTATTCCTACGATGCGACGCGCAAAGAAGCGCTGCCCTGGGCTGTTGCGCGGCCGTCCTCAACGGAGGAGGTCGCCGCGATCCTGCTGCTGGCGAACCGCGAAGGCTTTCCCGTGGTCCCGCGCGGGGCAGGCACGGGCATGTCAGGCGGCTCCGTTCCGGTGCAGGGCGGCGTGGTCCTGTCCCTGGAGCGCATGAACCGCATCCTCGAGGTCGATGAACAGGACCTCCTGGCCGTGGTCGAGCCCGGGGTCATCACCGGCGAGCTGCAGCGCGTTGTCGAGGCGCGCGGGCTGTTCTATCCGCCCGACCCGGCCAGCCACGCGGTCTGCACCATCGGCGGGAACGTTGCGGAGTGCGCCGGGGGCTTACGGGCCGTCAAGTACGGCGTTACCAAGGATTATGTGCTGGGGCTCGAGGTGGTGCTTCCTACGGGCGAAATCATTAAAACCGGCGCGCGCACGGCCAAGAGTGTTGCCGGGTATGACCTTACGAAGCTCATCGTCGGTTCCGAAGGCACGCTCGGCGTGGCAACGAAGATCATCTTGAAGCTGCTCCCGCTGCCGGAAAGCGTGCTGACCCTGTCGGCGTTCTTTCCCGATATCGATTCCGCCGCGCGGGCCGCAAGCGGCATCATCAGGGAGCGGGTCCTGCCGCGGGCGCTGGAACTGGTGGACCGCGCATCGCTCCGTGCTGCGGAGCAGTATCTCAAGGAAGACCTGTCCGGCGGCGCGGCAGCCATGCTGCTGATCGAGGTTGACGGGACCGTTGGATCAGCTGCGCACGAGATGGACCGCGTGACCTCCGTCGTCTCCCGATGCAATGCCTCGCGGATAGAGCAGGCGCGCGACGATGGTGAGCGCGAACGGCTCTGGAAGCTGCGGCGCTCCATCTCTCCGGCGCTCTACACGATCAAGCCGCGGAAGTTGAACGAGGACATCGTCGTGCCCCGGAGCAGGATTCCCGATATTCTGCGGGAGATCGAGGCGATCGCGGCCCGGCACGGCCTCCTGATCGCGAACTTCGGACATGCCGGCGACGGGAACATCCACACCAATATCATGGTCGATGACGCGGACCTGCCGAAGGCCGAGATCGCGGTGAAGGAGATCTTCGCCGCCACGCTGCGCATGGACGGCAGCATCTCCGGCGAGCACGGCATCGGTTTGTCGAAAGCTGCCTATCTGCCGATGGAGGTCTCACCGGCGGCGCTCACTGCCATGAAGAGGATCAAGCAGGCGCTCGACCCGAAGAACATCCTGAACCCCGGGAAGATCTTTTTGGAGGATAAGACGTAAATTGGAAGCATCTGTATCGAAGTTGATTCAGAGGTACTGACGCGGATTGAAGGACAGAATGTCTTTGACACTGAAAAACATGATTTTATATGATGCCCCCAGATAGATCGGATCATAATAGATCAGTGTTAATCAGTGTCAAAAAAAGCAAGCCTTGGGGTCTTCAGTTGCATTAACTATGAAAAGCAAATTCAACAAAACCATACTAACGCTGGTTCTCCTGTCATGCGCCTTGTCATTCCTTCCCCGGGAAGGGCCGAGGAACCGCATTCTGCCGTGACGATCGAAAGCCTGCGCGCCGAGGTCGCCGCACTGGAGCAGGAAGCCGCGGTACTGGAGGAGGAGAACCAGGGGCTGCGCCAGATGGTGCAGTCGCTGGGCGACGACGAGGTTTACCTGGTCGTGGACACCGAGAGCAACCGCCTCTTCATCCGCCAGGGGGAGCATGTCCTTCAGACCATCGTCGTGTCCACCGGCAGCCGTGAACTGGTGAAGGATGAGAGCGGCAGGAAATGGTTCTTTGAGAGCCCTACCGGCGTGCTGACCGTGCTCGGCAAGGAGCGGAACCCGGTCTGGATCAGGCCGGACTGGTCCTATGTGGAGGAGAACATGCCGATCCCGCCGAAGAACGATCCCGACCGCATCGTTCGCGATGTGATGGGCAAGTACGCGCTGCTTCTCGGCAACGGGTACAAGCTCCACGGGACGACCTACAAGAGCCTCCTCGGCACAGCCGTTACCCACGGATGCGTGTCCATGGATGACGACGACCTGGAAACGGTTTACAAAAGCGCCTCGATCGGCACGAAGGTGTATATTTATTAACCCTGAACTTGGACAAGCCGGAACCAACCTTTACCACGAAGACACGAAGTCGCGAAGAATGATAAAAACCGAAAGATACTGTTTAACTGATTACTATTAAGGCCGTACTTCGTGATCTTAGTGCCTTCGTGGCATAATGCTTGCTGTTGCGGCTGGAGGCCGCGCTAGTGGTGAAAAAAAAGACCGCTCAAATAACAGCCGGCCTGCTTCTGCTACTCTCGGTGTTCCTCATGGGAATGGACGGGACGGGGATGATGCCGGGCAGGACGGTCTAGCGGCCCGGCAGCGGGAGCTGCAGGCACGGATCGAAGCGCTCAGGTCCGAGCAGGACCTGCTGCTTTTTCAGAAGCAGTTCTCCACCATGGATTCCCGGTATGTGGTCCTCGATCTGACCCGCGGCCGCGGCCAGTTGAAATACCGCTCGCGGGTGTTCCTGGATTTTACGTTCAAGCCTCTTCCGAAAAGTGTGATCCGGACCGTACCGCGGGGAGTGCGGTCGTTGACCAAAAAGATCGAAGGAGACGACCGGTTTGCCCTGGTCTTCGGCCCGACCTTCGTACTGCGCACCAAAAACGCAGCCGCACCAAGTCGCGGCGTGCCCCAGCTCATCGTGCCGCCGAGGGAAATGCGCTCGATCTTTTTTGCGCTCGAAGAAGGATCGATCGCCTATATCCTGCGGTAAGCGCAGCACGCTTCCCGTTATTTTTCGGCGAGGTCTCCCACGGGAGGGGCGCTGTAGATCGAGCATTTCAAGCCGTCCTTGCCGCTGTTCTTCACTTCGTACATGACCTCATCCGTAAGCTTGACCAGGTGGTTGACGGACTGCGGCGCGCTGTCGAAGGTCACCAGGCCGAAGCTGAACGTCACCGGCCAGTTGTTGGCTGTCATAAGCTCCAGCAGTTTTTCTCTGATCTTCTCAACTGCCGTCCGGGCCATATCGCTGCCCGTTTCCGGGAACAGAATGATGAACTCATCCCCGCCGAGCCGGGCCACGATGTCGGTCGCCCGTATGGAGTCGGCAATGGTCGCTACGACCAGCTTCAGCAGGCGGTCTCCCTCCTGGTGGCCCTTGTTGTCGTTCACGACCTTGAAATTGTCCAGGTCAAGGTAGGCAGCGCTGAAAATGTGGCGGTACCGCAGCGCCCGCTGGATCTCACGCTCCGCCAGTTCTGCGAAGTACCTGCTGTTGACCGCCCCGGTCAGATAGTCGATCCTCCCCAGTTTCTGCTCCCGTTCCAGCGACGACCGCAACCCCGCCAGCACCGAGCTTGCCAGAAAAAAGAAGGAGAGTTCCATGAACAGGTTCCAGTAAGGGACGGCGGCATGGCGTCCGGTATGCTGCGAAAGAATATCGGCCAGAGACCAGGCAGCAGCGCTCAAGACAGACAAGCCGATGCCCGTGGCGGGTCCGGCAAACCAGGTGGCGAGCGAGACCGGGACCAGGTAAAAGATGAAGAGCGAAAGGTCCGGACCGGTCATATAGTCCAGGGCGCCGAGGACTGCGATGAGCAGTGAGCCCAGGACCAGGATGGTAGTTCGGGACTGTTTCTCCAGAAAGGCATAGAGCGAAGGCATTGACCGTTTCATAGTCAAAGCTTAGTTGATAATCCTTAAAAAATCAAGCAGAAGGCAGGTTTTTGACTCATTTTCGGTTTGACTCGCGGCGATTTCGCGGTATAATGCCGCCATGCGCGAACTCACGAAGGGCGAAGATTTTTACGACGGGACGGCTTTGCTGGGCGATCCGGTGCACGGCTATATTTCATTCATCACGCCGAGAACAGCGGGAGAAAAGACTGAAAAAGACCTTATCGACACGCCCTGGATGCAGCGGCTGCGCCAGATCTACCAGCTGCAGAGCGCCCGCTGGGTCTACCCCTCGGCGGAGCACAGCCGCTTCCAGCATTCGCTGGGTGCGATGCACCTGGCCGGCCGGTTCGCCCGCCATCTCTATCCTTCGCTCAAGGCCGCGGTCCCCGACTGCCCCTCGGCCAATTATCATAGAAGAGCTCCTTCGCGTTACCGCGCTGCTGCACGATGTCGGCCACGGCCCCTTCGGTCATTTCTTCGACGACAACTATCTCGAACAGTTCGGATTGACGCATGAGAAGCTCGGCCAGCATATCATCAGGACCGAACTTGCCGACGTCATCAAGGCGATCCGCCGCAGCCCTTCCGGCGATTTCTCGAAAAAAGAAAAACTGGACCCCGATCAGGTCGCGTTCCTCATCGGCAAAGGCGCCCAATCTCCGGCCCGGCAGCCCAAGTGGCTCGTATTTCTCCAGCCCCTGCTCTCGGGCATCTACACGGTGGACAATCTCGATTATGTGCTGCGCGATGCCTACATGTGCGGCGTTGCCGTCGGCGCCGTGGACATCGACCGCCTCATGTACTACACCTTTTTTACCGACAAAGGACTTACGCTGCACAAATCCGGCCTTACGGCGCTCAACATGTTCCTGAACGCGCGGCTCTACATGTACACCAATGTGTATTACCACCGGACCACGAGGGCCATCGACGAACATTTGAAGGAACTGTTCAAGGAGACCATGGCTGCGCTGTTCCCCTACAATCCCGCGGAGAATCTAGCCGAGTACCTGGAACTTACGGACTGGACGCTGCTCGAAGCGGTGAGACGGTGGGGCAAGGACGAGCAGGGACCGATGTCCTCCCTGGGCCGCGAATGGGCCGCCATCCTCTCGCGCGAGGTCAAATGGAAGATGGCCTACGATGTGACGCTCTCGATGCGCGCTTTTGAAAAAGGAAAGACCATCATCGACAAGGCCGAGTTGGTCAAACGGATCAAGAAAATTCTTCCCCCGCATTTGAAGGACCTGCAGTTCGCCGTGGACATGGCGAGCCAGGACCCGCGTCCCATCAATCCGCTCATGATGGGCGAGCGGCAGATCCACGTTTTCAATCCCTCGACACGAAAAGTGGAAAAGGAACCGCTCAAGGATTTTTTCGATTATATTCCCGCCCGCGTTGTGCAGTGCCGGGTATTCACCCTGAACCACGACCATGACCGGCACCTTGCCGATATTGTCGAGCGCGTTCTGGGGATTCAGGAAGAGAGCAGCAAGACGAACGTTTGACCGTGGCGGCAGGGTTGCCTTCCCGCGCGAAGCTCCCTGCCCTGAGACCGTTATGCAGAACAAAAAGAACCCTCCAAAAAAAACAACCCCGAAGCCAACGGCCGCAGAGAATGCCGCTGTGCCAACCGCTGCCGCTCTTTCGTCCGGCGACCCGAACGCGATCGTCGCTCACTTGCTGAAACGTGAGCAGTTCTTGAGCGAATCCCTCCATGCGGCTGAAGAGCGAAGAAAATGGGCGGAAACGGTCCTGGCTGCCATGGGCGACGCCATGAGCATCCAGGACCGCCAGTATAAGGTACTGTACCAGAACCGGGCGCACATCGATCTTATCGGCTCCCATGCGGGAGAATACTGCTACCGGGCGTACCACGGGCGGGACGCCGTGTGCGATGGCTGTCCCGTGGCCATGAGCTTCGATGACGGAAAGCCGCATACCGTCGAGCGCTCGAATGCGAAGGCGCCGGGAACTCTGCAGATGGAGATCATGGCCTCGCCGCTTTTGGACAGCGCCGGAACGGTCATCGCCGGCATCGAGGTGGCGCGGAACGTGACCCCGCGGTGGCGGGCCGAGAATTCACTCCGGGAAGAGCGGAATTTCGTCAATGCCGTGCTTGATACCGTGGCATCGCTGGTGCTGGTCCTTGACACGGACGGGCGGATCGTCAGGTTCAACCGGGCCTGCGAACAGCTTACGGGTTACACCTTCGAGGAAGTGCAGAATGAACATGTCTGGGACCTGTTCATTCTGCCAGAAGAAGCAGCGGGCGTCAAAGGCGTATTCAAAAACCTGAAGGCGGGCATGTTCCCGAATAGCCATGTCAATTACTGGCGCATCCGCGATGGGAGCAGCCGGCTCATTTCCTGGTCCAATACAGCGCTGCTGAACGATGCAGGCGGCGTCCAGTTCGTGATCCCCACGGGGATCGACATCACCAACCAGCGCCGTATGGAAGAATCCCTGGCCACGGAAAAGGAACGGCTCGCCGTGACCCTCCGGAGCATCGGTGACGGCGTCATCACCACGGATACCGAGGGGCGGGTGGTGCTGGTCAACAAGGTCGCCGAATTGCTGACGGGATGGACGCAGGAGCAATCTCTCGGGAAACAGCTGGGAGCGATATTCAACATCGTTCACGAAAAGACCCGGAAGCCCCTGACGGCCCCGATAGCGCAGGTGCTCAGCACCGGCAGGATCGCGGAGCTGATGAACCATACGGTCCTGATCTCCCGCGACAAAACGGAACGGATCATTGAGGACAGTGCCGCCCCGATCACGGACAGTTCCGGCGCGATCATCGGCGTGGTCCTGGCGTTCCGGGATGTTACGGAGAAAAAACTGGTCGAAGCCGAGCTCGCCAAGGCTGAGCGTGTCGAGTCCATCGGCGTGCTTGCCGGCGGGATCGCGCACGACTATAACAATCTGCTTACCTCGATCCTCGGCAATATAAATCTTGCGCGGACACTGGTACAACGTTCCGATATTGAAAAGGCGGCGGCGCGGCTTGCCGAAGCTGAGCGGGCGTCCCTGCGGGCCAAGGACCTGACCCGGCAGCTTTTGACCTTCTCGAAAGGGGGGGCCCCGGTCAAAAAGGCGGCCTCCATAGCCGAGCTCATCAGGGAATCAGCGCTCTTCGCCCTCCGGGGGACGAACGTTGAGTCCGTCTTTACCATTCCCGCAGATCTCTGGACGCTGGAGGTGGATGAAGGGCAGATAAGCCAGGTCATCAATAACCTCATCATCAACGCGGTCCAGGCAATGCCCGGCGGAGGCGGGACCATCCAGGTCCGGGCCAGGAATGTCGACAGTCAGGCAAGGCGATGCGCTGCCGCTTACGCCGGGGAGTTACGTGCTCGTCGAGATCGAGGACCAGGGATACGGCATACCGCAGGAGAACCTCAAACGGATCTTCGACCCCTATTTTACGACCAAAGAACGCGGCAGCGGTCTCGGTCTGGCGACCAGTTTTTCCATCATTAAAAAACATGACGGGCATATCGCCGTGGATTCGGTCCTGAAGGCCGGCACGACGTTCCGCATCTATCTGCCGGCGTTTCACGGGGAGGTCGTTCAGGAAGCGGCACCCATGGAGCGGAGCCATGGGGGGACTGGGACTGGACGAGTCCTCGTCATGGACGACGATGCGCTGCTCCGGGAGGTGGCCGGGGAAATGCTGACGAGCCTGGGGTACGAGGCGGAAACCGCCAGGGACGGAGTAGAGGCTGTCCAGTTGTATCAACCAGGCCCGCAAGGAAGGCCGGCCCTTCGCTGCCGTTATCATGGACATTACCGTTCCCGGCGGCATGGGCGGCAAGGACGCGGTGACGCTCCTGCGCAAGGTCGATCCGTCGGTGAAGGCGATCGTTTCGAGTGGATATTCCAATGATTCCATCCTTGCGGATTTCCGTTCCTACGGCTTCAGCGGAGTGCTCGTGAAACCCTACCAGGTCCAGGAATTGGGCGCGGCGCTCAGCGCCGTCTTGCAGCGAAAAGACTGAAGGAAAAGCAGACCGCATCGGCAGTAATAATGAGGTATAAACGGGATGTGAAAAAGGATCGTTTAATTTTTTTTGCCGCTGCATAGTGACTCAAGTATGCAGCTCCCACTGCTGGTTCTGCTGGCAAGGGAATAGAAAAGAGTACCGTGAGCAGATACAAAGACATATATGTCATCATGACGGTCACGATCGTGGCTGGTATCAGTGCCTGGATATCCGATGCTGCCTATGATGCCTACATCGCCCACAAGGGCCCCTTCTGGGTCATTCTCACGGATGCTTACAGTCATGAACCTTTTCTCCGTCTTTTCCTCGTGGCAGGTTTTCTGGTTTTCGGCATCACCCTTTCGGTTATTCTCGCGAAGCGGAACAAGCTCTCGGAACGTATGCCGGGTGAATTCGACGGCCATCGAGTCGTCCATGGACGGGATCGCGATCTACGATCGTGACGATAAATATATGTATGTGAATCAGGCCTATGCAAAGCTCAATGGGTACGACAGCCCGTCCGAGATCATCGGGAAGACCTACCACCTGATGTATGACGAACAGGAACGGGCACGGATGGAACAGATCTGCGCGCCGGCGCTCAGGAAAAACGGCACGTGGCGCGGCGAGCTGCATGCCACCAGAAAAAACGGCAGCACGTACTACCAGGAAGCATCGGTCACCATGCTCGAGGACGGCGGCCGCATCTACATCGTCCGCGACATCTCCTGGCGCAAGCGGGGCGAGGCGCGGCTGCAGCGGTCGGAGCGTTTTTTGAACACCATTTTCGACAGCATCCGCGATCCCTTCTGCATCTTCGACCGCGATTTCCAGATCATCCGCGTCAACGACGCCTATGCGCAGATGAAGAACCTGCCCTTGAAGGAGCTGCTCGGTAAAAAATGCTATGAGGTGCTGCACAACGGGACCACGGTCTGCGACAACTGCGTCGTGCAGAAGTCGCTTCAATCTGCCGATCCCTGCGCCAAGGACAAGCTCGTCACGCTTCCGAACGGCGACGAAGTATGGTTTGAGATCTACACGTATCCGATCCTGGATGAGGACGGGAAGGTTTCGCATGTCATCGAGTACACCCGGGACATTACGGACCGCAAGAAGTCAGAGGCAGACCGTCGGCGCATGATCGAGAAGCTGGAATACCTTTCGAGGACCGACGCGCTGACGGGGTTGATGAACCGGCGGGCGCTGACCGACAGCCTGCTGTACGAGCTCGACCGGTCCAGACGGTATGATTCAGACCTGTCCCTGATCCTCTGCGATATCGATGATTTTAAGGAGATCAACGATACCTACGGGCATGACGCCGGAGACCGCGCTCTCCAGACCCTGTGCTGCGACCTTGACGACGATTCTGCGAAAGACGGACATCGCGGGCAGATACGGCGGGGACGAGTTCATGCTTATCCTGCCGGAGACCTCGGTCGAGGGGGCTGAGATCCTTGCAGGGAAACTGCTCGATGCGCTCGACGGGATGGACCTCGATTTTATCGGAGGAGAAAAACGCACGCTGTCGATCAGCATCGGCATCGCCGGACTTGAGACGAAGAACGATACCATCGATACGCTCGTCAAGCGCGCCGACGAGGCCATGTATATTTCAAAACATTCGGGCAAGAGCAAGACTTCTTCGGCCCCCGGGGCATAAAGTGGATGAATGCAAAAGGCAAAGTGCAAAATGCGAACGTTAGGTAAATTGATACAAAGTCCAAAGTCCGCTTTCCGTTCCAATTTTGCAGGTTGAAATTTGCACTTTACTTTTTGCACTATCCTTTTATTCCCGCCCGCTACCGCAATCCCCGCATCTCCTTCACTTTCGCGATGATCGCATTCTTCGAGATGTCCTCGTAATCGAGCAGCTCTCCGGGTTTTCCGCTTTTCGGCATCCTGCGCACGGCAAGAGCGTAGACCGGCACCGGATGTTCGGAAAGCGCGCTTCTGACCGCTTCGCCGATTCCCCCCTCGGCAACATGGTCCTCGACCGTGATGATCGCCCCCGTATCATCTGCGGAACGGGCAAGCGTTGCCGCATCGATCGGCTTGATGCTGTACAGGTCGATGATGCGGATCATGACCCCTGCCTTCTTCAGCTCTTCATAGGCCTTGAGCGCCTCATGCACGGTGATGCCTGCGCCGACCACCGTGGCGACATCCTTTTTGCTCGACCGTAGTATCTTGGACCCGCCGATCCAGAAGGCTTCGTCATTACGGTAAATGATGGGCGTGGCCTGCCGCGTGGTCCGCAGATAGGCAATGCCTGTGTGCTGTGCCATCTTTTCGACAAGCTTTTCCGTTGACACGGCATCGGAAGGATAGAGCACGACACTGTTTTGCAGCGTTCTGAACATTGCAATGTCCTCGAGGCCCATCTGGGACGAACCGTCTTCGCCGATCGAAACTCCGGCATGGGAGCCGCAGAACTTGATGTTGGCAAGCGAATACTGGCTCATGCGTATCTGGTCAAAGGCGCGGGTCAGGAAGGCGGCGAAGGTCGATACGAAGGGGATCTTGCCGCGGATGGACAGGCCGAGCGCCGTGCCGACCATGTTCTGTTCCGCAATGAACATCTCGAAGAAACGCTCCGGGTACTTCGCCTTGAATATCTCGGCATAGGTCGAGTTGCTCACCTCGGCATCGAGAACGATCATGTCCGGGAAAAAAGGGAAGATCCGTTCCAGTGCCGTGCCATAGGCGTGCCTCGTGGCAACGGATGGTGTTCGATGCATAGGAGACCGGCTGCAGGGGAAGCGCTTCCTGTTACTCCCGGCTTGAAGCTCTTCGAGGTTTTGTGATCCGGCCCACCAGCGTCTTGTCAACAGGGCCAAGCTCTGCTATCGCTCGCACAAGCTCTTCCTTGTTGAGGGTCTTTCCGTGCCACCCGTTCTTGTCCTCGATAAAGGAGACGCCTTTGCCCTTCAAGGTCTTGGCGATGATCATGACGGGCTTGTCCCTGGCTTCTGTTGCCTGTTTGAATGCCGTAAGGATCTGGGGCAGATGATGTCCGTCAATGACGATGGGCTCCCATCCGAAGGCAGACACCCGGTTCTTATACACCGAGAGGTCATGTCCGTACATGGTCTCCCCGCGCTGGCCCAGCCGGTTCACGTCCATGATGCCCACGAGGTTGTCCAGCTTGTAGTAAGCGGCGAGTTCCATGGCTTCCCATTGCGAACCCTCGGCCATCTCGCTGTCACCGAGAAGCACATAGGTGCGGTAGGGCAGCTTATCGATATATTTCGCGTTCAGCGCCATGCCCAGTCCGATCGAAAGGCCCTGTCCGAGCGAGCCGGTTGCCGCCTCGGTATACCGGAAGGCCGGCGTGGGATGGCCTTCAAAGGGGCTGTTGAACTTTCTGAAGGTCAGGAGTTCCTGCTCTGTTACCTTTCCGGCAGCTGCCCAGATCGAATAAAAGAGCGGCGATGCGTGGCCTTTGGAAAAGATGAGGCGGTCGTTGTTCGGCATGCGCGGGTTGTCCAGGTCGAACCTGAAGGCGCCGCCGAAGAGGAGTCCGGTCATCAGATCTGCTGCGGACAGGGAGGACGTCGGATGTCCCGAGCCTGCCTCGGTTGACATGACGAGGCTGTAGTAGCGGATGAGTCTGGCAATGCTTTCAAGGTTGTTCATGGGGCCTCCGGAAAAACCAAAATTTATTAACGGCAGTTGGCCGCAGATGTACGCAGATTAACTGCAGATAAAACCAGAGATTAAGGTGGAAAAAACTTTACGATAAAATGTTGTTAGATTTTACCGGCGTCCAAATGTTCCCTCACATCTGTCAGCTCAATCGGATCAATAATGCATTGCACTCTTTATTATTTCTATCATCGGTCCGGGATACACGCCAAGCCAGATCAGCAGAACCATAAGACACGTAAGAACTGCGCTTCCGAATCTCGATGAAGGAACAGCGGGCTCGGCTGACTGTCCTTCCGCCTGTTCAAAGAGCGCCGCGATGATGCGCAGATAGTAGAACAGGCCGATGGCGCTGTTGATGACGAGGACGATGACCAGTGCCCAGAGGGACGATTCCGCGCCTGCACCCACCACATAGAACTTGCCGACGAATCCGGCGGTGAGCGGGATGCCTGCGAGCGAGAACAGCATGGCGCTGAAAACTGCGGCAAGCCAGGGACGGCGCCAGGCGAGGCCCTGGTAGTCTTCCATGAGGTCGGCGTCACGGTCCTTGCCCGAGACCACGCTTACCACGCCGAAAGCGCCGATGGTGGTGATGAAGTAGGCGACGAGGTAAAAGGCGGATGCCGAGATCGCCATGGGTCCGCTTGCCAGAAGCGTTACGAGCAGATACCCGAGATGGGAGATGGACGAGTATGCCAGAATGCGTTTGACGTTGTTCTGCTTCAGAGCGAGCAGGTTGCCAACGAACATCGACGCGATGGCAACGGCGCTCATGATCAGGAGCAGGGCTGGGCCGTTCATGGATGTCGATGCTCGTAAAGATCCGGAGAAGCACCGCAAAGACCGCGCCCTTTTGATATGGTTGCCACGAATGCGGTCACCGGTGCAGGCGCTCCCTCGTATACGTCAGGCGTCCAGAGATGGAAAGGAACGACTGCAAGCTTGAACCCGAGACCTGCCAGGACCATGGCGAGCCCGGCTGTCAGCGGCAAACCGTATGTTCCGGGAGCGCCGATGCGGGAAGCGATGTGGGTGAAGGTCATGCTGCCGGTCTCGGCATATACGAGCGCCATGCCGAAGAGTAGTACTCCTGACGAGGCAGCGGCCAGGATCAGGTATTTGACGCCTGCCTCGGTGCTCCGGAGGCTGTGGCGATGGTAGGCGGTCAAGGCATAGAGCGATACGCTCAAGCAGTTCGATGCCGAGGAAGAGCGATGCAAAGTGCGTGGCAGCGGTCAGCACCATTGCTCCCAGCGTTGCCAGGAGCAGCAAAAGATAGAACTCCTCCCGTTCGCCGGTACGGCCTTCAAAGTAGGAATAAGACAAGGCAGCGACTGCAAAGGTGCCGATCACGATCAACCCCAGAAAGAACAGGGCGTAGTAGTCGATCCTGATGAGCGAGGTTACTTCACGGGGCACGGTACAGATGGCTCCGCTAATGCTTGCAAGCGTCAAGGCAAGGCCTGAGAGCGTCAGGACCACGGTCAGCAAATGGCTGCGGCGCAGGGCGATCGCGAGCATGACCACGATGGCGGTGATCGACAGCATGATGAAGGGTGAAAGGGCGGTCAGGTCTCCCATGTTCATTGTCCGACTCCCCTGGTTGATATTGGTTGCCCATGGCTTGAACAGCATTCGAGTCCGCTCAGCACGGGCTTGGCAGTATCCAGAATGGTCTGCGGAAAAAGGCCGATCGTGATTATCGCGATGATCATGATCGCAAGCATTCCCGTCTCGCGAACTGAAAGATCGGGCAGCTTGCTATCTGCCTATGGTACCGTGGAACACGCGCTGCGCTATCCGGAGCGAGTAGACGACTGAAAGGACGAGGCCCAAAGCGCCGATGACGGTCAAGGCGATATTCACCGGGAAGGTGCCGAGCAGGACCAGGAACTCGCCGACGAAGTTGGCGGTGCCCGGCAGGCCGAGCGAAGCAAGCACGAACACCAGGCCCATGCTGCTGAGCCGAGGAGCGCTGGTCCAGAAACCGCCCATGCTCCCCAGCTCGCGCGTATGGATGCGCTCCTGGATCATGCCCACGAGCATGAACAGCGCGCCCGTGGTAACGCCATGCGCCACGATCTGCATGACCGCACCGGACAAGGCAGCCGTGGTTCCGGCGAAGATCCCGAGCAGCACGAATCCCATATGGCTTACGCTGGTGTAGGCCACGAGGCGCTTCAGGTCGGTCTGGGCAAAAGCAAGCACGGCCCCGTACAGAATACCCGCAACAGCAAGTCCCATGACCACTGGCGCAACCATTTGCACGGCATCGGGGAAGAGCGGCAGCACAAAGCGCAGGAGCCCGTAAGCACCGGTCTTTAAGAGCAGCCCCGCCAGGATGACGCTTCCGGCCGTGGGAGCTTCGGTATGCGCATCAGGAAGCCAGGGATGGAACGGCAGCATCGGCAGTTTCACGGCAAAGGCAATGAAGAACCCGAGCATGAGCCAGAGGGAAGCAGACGGCGACATGGCGGTTCCCAGCAGCAGCGGATAGTCGAAGGTGTAGAAGCCGGTGCTCTTGCCATGAATGAAGTAGAGCCCCAGGATGGAGAGCAGCATCAAAAGGCCGCCGGCCTGGGTAAAGATAAAGAACTTGTACGAGGCGTATACGCGGTTCTCGTGCCCCCAGATGTTGATCAGGAAGTACATGGGCACGAGCATCAGTTCCCAGAAGAAATAGAACAGGAACAGGTCGAGCGAGAGGAAAACACCGAGGATGCCAGCCAGGATAAAGAGCAGGTTCAAATGAAAGAACCCGACCCGGTCGCTGATCTCGGTCCAGGAGCAGAGTACGGCCAGAATGCCGAGAAATATCGTAAGGGACACGAGGATCAGGCTCAGCCCGTCCAAGGCCAGATGGAAGCTGATGCCGAGCTGCGGAATCCAGGCGCGCTGCATCTCGACCAGCCAGGAATCAGGCGTAAGGGACACCGCAGCAACGTGCTCGTTCCAGAGCAGCAGGACCAGTACCAGGTCAAACGTGAGCGCACTCAGCGCGATCCAGCGCGGCAGGTTGCTGTTCTTCCCGTCGGAAAGCCATGCTGCCAGTCCGCCCAGAAGCGGTATGATGATGAGCAGGAGGAGGATCATGGTGTTTAGTGCTTTCCTCTCAGTATGGTACTTGTTGATTCTCATCCTCTCCCCAACGAGGGAGAGGACCGAGGTGAGGGGGGAATCAGATTCCCTTTTCCATCTTTTCCAATATATCAGCCATAACTACTTCCGGCGATTTTAATACGTCATGGTTCCAGTAACGTAAAACACGGTAGCCCCGTTCTTTCAACCAGGCACTTCTTTTTTCATCATATTGAACTTGATCGGTGTGCTGGCCTCCATCGAGTTCGATGATCAAGCGTTGTTCTAAACAGATAAAATCTACAATATAAGACCCGATCGGCTGCTGTCTCCGGAACTTAAATGCACCCAGTTGACGCATTCGCAGGTGTTTCCAAAGAAGCCGTTCCGCGTCGGTTGCTTTCCTGCGTAATTGCCTTGCGTTTGTGATACTGGTAGGACTGTGCTCCATTTATGGAGATCCTTCCCTTTTATCCCCCTCACCCTGGCCCCTCCCTCGAAGGGGAGAGGGAATAAGGGGCTACATCCTACTGAAAGAGCAATATGAACCCCAAAAACACCACCACACCCACAGCGATCCCCATTGCATACCATCGTATATTGCCGGTCTGTGTTCTGCTCAAGACACGGTGCAAGGCCGTATTCATGGTAACGATGCCGTCATATCCGCTATCAATGAAGTCATCCTTATTGATCCTCGCGATCCAAAGAAAGGGTTTTACCAAAAGGGCATCATAGAGGGCATCAAATCCCCAGCCTGCGAACCAGAACCTGCGCAGCGCCTCAACCGGGCTGGCAGTTGCGAACTTATCAGCATAGGCCGGTTTGCGAACGTAGAGAACGTAAGCAAGCACGATACCTGAAACAGAGACTAATGAAGCCACGATCTGCAAGAGCAGTTCCATGTTTCCTGCTGCATGTATCTGGCGAAGCCGGGAATACCGCTGACATGAAATTCGAGAAGAGCGGCATATTGCCGAGCGTATCAGGAATTTCGATAAAACCTCCGATAATGGATAAAAGAGCGAGCACGATGAGCGGAGCGGTCATACGTCTCCCCGGTTTCATACTGAGCCCGATCTTTTCTTTTCCAAAGAAGGTGACAAATACCATCCTGAAGGTATAGAGCGAAGTAATGAACGCCCCCAAAAGGCCTGCCAGCCAGAGCCAGATGTTGCCTGTTGGCGACGACCATGCTTGCCACAGGATCAGGTCCTTGCTGTAGAACCCTGCGGTCACGAGCGGCAACGCCGAGAGCGAGGCCGAGCCGATGAGGAATGTCCAGAACACCAGCAGGAAGCCGCTTCCTGAGCCCGCCCATCTTGAACATGTCGTGTTCCTCGTGCTGGGCCAGGATGACGACACCTGCGCCAAGGAACAGCAGCGCTTTGAAGAACGCGTGGGTCATGAAGTGGAACATTGCTGCCGACCAGGCGCCAACGCCCAGGGCAAGGAACATGTAGCCGATCTGACTGATCGTTGAATAGGCAAGCACCCGTTTGATATCTTTCTGCGTCAGGGCGCTGAAACCTGCAAGCAGCAGCGTTGCTGCACCGATGACTGCTACGGCCGTCTGAACAGGAGGCGCGAGCAGAAACAGAACGTGGGTACGGGCAATGAGATACACGCCGGCGGTCACCATGGTGGCTGCATGGATGAGCGCGCTGACCGGCGTGGGGCCAGCCATGGCATCGGGAAGCCAGGTCTGGAGCGGCAGCTGGGCGGATTTACCGACTGCTCCTCCCAGAAGCAGTGCCGCCGCAGCCATTGCCAGGGGAGAGCCGATCTGCCATTCAGCCGAGGCCCGCTGCATCAGTTCCTGAATATGGAGCGTTCCGAGGTTCGTGTACAAGAGGAACAGACCGATCGCCATGAAGGTATCGCCGATGCGCGTTACGATAAAGGCCTTGCGCGCAGCAGCGCCGTTCACGGGATCCTTGTACCAGAACCCGATCAGCAGATAACTGCAGAGGCCCACGCCTTCCCACCCGAGATACAGGAGCAGCAGGTTGTCAGCCAGTACGAGCGTCAGCATGGATCCGACAAAGAGGTTCATATAAGCGAAGAAACGGCTGTATCCTTCGTCGTTCTGCATGAATTCAGCAGAATAAAGATGAATGAGGAAGCCCACAAAGGTGATGACGAAAATCATGACGAGCGACAGCGCATCAAGAGAGAATGAAACGCTGGCCGAGAAACCGCCGACCTTCATCCAGGTCCAGAGCGTCTGTGTGAATGCAATGTCCTGAGACCCGATGAACTCGATCGCCATGATCATGGTCAGGAGAGCGGACATGCCGACTGAGCCCGCTCCGACGAGGGCGATTGTGGCCCGGGAGAGGCGACGGCCTGCCAGCGCCAGGATCAGGAATCCGGCAAAGGGCAGGGAAGGTATGAGGAAAAGATAATTAGACATACGTTAGATTCACCACAAGACAAGTTGAACCGCAGAGACGCCGAGACGCTGAGAAAATCCTAGCGATTATGCATTTCTCTGTGTCTCCGTGCCTCCGTGGTAGATTAGCGTTCATCCTTTCATGCTGTTTGCAGCATCAGCATCCAGTGTCTTCAGGTTGTGGTACAGCTGGATCACGAGCGCCAATCCGACCGAAACCTCTGCCGCAGCCATGGTCAGGATAAAGATGAACATGACCTGGCCGTCGGGCTGCCCCCAGCGGGCGCCTGCCACGACGAAGGCGATGCCGACGGCATTCAGCATGATCTCGATGGACATGAGCATGAACACGATGTTGCGCCGGACCAGTACGCCGACAAAACCCAGCGCAAAGATCACGGCTGCCAGGATAAGTCCGTGTTCCATGGGGACCGTTGCCATCATGATCTGCCCTCTTCAACTTTTCCATGACGATGGGGCCTGCCGAGGTGGTAGGCGCCAACCAGTCCGCTCAGCAGAAGCATGGACGCCAGCTCAACGCCGATCACATAGGGGCCGAAGAGCGCGATGCCGATCTCCTTGGGCGATATTTCAGCGCCAACAGAGAGTCGTTCCTGGCCGGTCGCGAACAGGTAGATAAGCTCGGCAGCGAGGACGATGATAAGGAGGGACGGGCCGATCCATATACCCGGTGTCAAAAGCCGGGCTTCCTCTTTCGCCGCCTGTCCGCCGAGGTTCAGCATCATAATGACGAATATGAAAAGCACCATGATGGCGCCGGCGTAGATGATCACTTCGAGCGCAGCCACGAAGGGCGCGCCAAGGGCAAAGAAGATCAAAGCTACTGCCAGCAGCGATACAATCAGGTAGAGTAGGGCATGCACGGCATTCGTCCGGGTAATGACCAGGATGGTCGAGATGACTGCCACGAGGGCTGAGATGTAGAAAAGAAAGTTCATGAACACCTTTTTTGCCACGAAGGCACGAAGACACGAAGAACTTCTAAAAAAGTAAAAGCCGCTATACAACAATCCTTTTTATGCCGTGCTTAATAAGGGGGACATTAAAGTTAATGAGAAAACCTAAACGTTTATCGGTCAATTTTAAGTGACTAATTATCTGGGCTTCCCAGACAGGGTGCATTTCTTCCACTGCTTTTAGCTCGCAAATAGCCAGATTTTCGACAAGAACATCCAGTCGTAATCCTTCGTCGAATTTAAGTCCGTCGTATTCAATGGGGATGTCCACTTGTCTTTGGTTTTGTAATCCTCGTTTAGTCAACTCATGACAAAAACAAATCTCATATACTTTTTCAAGCAAGCCCGGCCCTAGTGCTTTGTGGACAGTGTAAGCCGCATCAACGATTTTCTTGGCAATAACCTCTTCAGTTTCCGACAAGTTAAGAGTGCTCATGACTCCCCTTCGTGTCTTCGTGCCTTCGTGGCAAATTATGTTTAGGGTAGTAAGCTCCTTGTATCAACGGGCTTTTCTTCATTCTCAGCTTCGCCCTTGTCCTTCCCCTTGATCGACAAGCCTGCGACACGGTAGAAATTATACTCATGGTACTTGCCGGGGCCGCTGATCAGCAGGTCTTCTTTCTCGTATACGAGGTTCTGCCGCTTATATTCACCCATCTCGAAATCGGTGGTGAGCTGTATGGCATTGGTCGGGCATGCTTCTTCGCAGTATCCGCAAAAGATGCAGCGCGAGAAGTTGATCCGGAAGAACTCGGGATACCGCCTTCCGTGCTCGTCCTCGGTCGACTGGAGCGAGATGCAGTCCACCGGGCAGGCCACGGCGCACAAATAGCATGCGACGCAGCGTTCCTGGCCGTCGGGGTCGCGGGAGAGGATGATCCTGCCGCGCCACCGGGGAGGGATATAAGGCCGCTCCTCGGGGTACTGGATCGTCGCCCGCTTCCGGAACATGGTCATGAAGACCGTATAGATCGTTTTGAGAAGACTAATCATATGAACCTTTTGACACTGAAGGACACTGATCTCGTTATGATTAAAACATACGATCTAAAGACGTATCATAAAAAATCTGTGTTGATCAGTGTCTAAATATTATTTTGCCTTAAGCAGTATCCATGCACCCGTCACCACCAGATTCAGCAGCGACAACGGCAGCATCACCTTCCATCCGAACGACATCAGCTGATCATACCGCGGCCGGGGAAGCGACGCCCGGAGCAGGATGAAGAAGCAGATGAAGACAAAGGTCTTGATCAGGAACCAGACGATCGGCGGCAGGAACGGCCCCATCCAGCCGCCGAAGAACAGCGCCACCGTGATCGCCGAGATGAGCGTGATGCCGAGATATTCACCCACAAAGAACATGCCGAACTTCAGCCCCGAGTATTCCGAATGGAAGCCTGCAACCAGTTCGCTCTCCGCCTCGGGAAGGTCAAAGGGCAGCCGGTGGGTCTCGGCGACGCCGGCGATGAAGAAGACCACGAAGCCGATGAACTGCGGCACGATGAACCAGCCGTCGCGCTGCGCCTCGACGATCACGCGCAGATTGAACGAGCCCGCCAGCATGACCACGCCCATGAGCGACAGACCCATGAAGACCTCATAGCTCAGCATCTGCGCAACCGAACGCAGCCCGCCCAGGAGCGCATATTTGCTGTCCGAAGCCCATCCTGCGAGCGCCACGCTGTACACACCGAGGGACGACATGGCGAGGAAGAACAGCAGCCCGATGTTCAGGTCCACGACCTCGATGCCCGGCGCAAAGGGGATGACCGTGAAGGACATGAGCACGACGACCATGATCACGGCTGGAGCAATGATGAACACCGGCTTGTCGGCAAAGGGCGGGACCCAGTCCTCTTTTGTCAGGATCTTCACCGTGTCCGCCAGCACCTGCAGCAGGCCGAAGGGCCCCACGCGGTTCGGGCCGTACCGGTCCTGCCAGAGCGCAAGGAGCCTGCGCTCAAGCCAGATGAGCATTGCGCCGATGGTCAGCACCACGAAGAGGATGCTGAAGAGGACCAGGATATGATAAAGCGCTTCATTCATTTGTTTGCCCGTTTGATTCCGATTTTACTCGCTCCCTGATACCCGGCGCATACATGCTGAGTTCTTCTGAACCAAAAATGCGATACATCGGAGAATCAGGCTTTTCGCCTTGCTTGGATAGATTGGCATCTGGAATGTTTTGGAAGTAGGTTATTTCCGCGACGGTCTCCCCCCTCACCCCAGCCCTCTCCCGCGAGGGGAGAGGGGAAACTTGTCCCTCTCTTGATGGGAGGGATGAAGGGAGGGTGAGAGGTTCGATCAAGCGAATTCCCGTATCGCCGCCTTTCAAGCATCACCGCCGATCTCCTCCTGGTACTTGTTCAGCGCCTGGACCGAGTTCCACCCTGGAGACCAGTAGCGCGAAATAAGCGGGGCAGGCGGTTGGCCTTCGTATCCTTCCATGGAAAAAGACAAGCGGGGAATCAGCATCGTCGGCTGGTTTGGGTTCATGTACGCTGATGTTCGCGAGCATGGACGTCCTGCCGCTGTACCGGTGCGGCTGACGCGGTATCTTCTGTCCCGATATCCGAAAGTCAGCTGTCGGTGCAATGTCCAGGACAGGCTTGAAAACAGGCAAAGAGGAAGCCATCTCCTCAATAACATCATCCAATGATCGTTTGCCCTCTCCCCCGAGGGAGAGGGTTGGGTGAGGGGGGCTTTCCCGATTGCTTGCATTATATCATCGATCCACTTCCAGCTTTCCTGAATGTCATGGTTCGGATCGAATACCTTATAGAACCGCTGTGCCCTGCCTTCATTATTCACCAGCGTCCCATGTGCCTCGGCAAATGTCGCAGCAGGCAGGGTTACATCCGCTTTTGATGAGGTTGGGTTGATCAGGTGATCGATAACGATGACGTTCTTTGCATGGGATCAATGCTTCATCGACGATCTTTGCATCAGCCCTGCGATAGAGATCATTTTCGAGGATGATCAGCGTATCTGCCTTGACTGTCCTGCATGGTTTTGAATGCAGCATCTATATTCTTACCCTTCATGAGAGCGAGTCCCATGGTATTGCATTCAAGAGCTCGTGTAGCAGAGGTCGGCCTGCTTGCCAATCGAGCAAAGAGCCCATGCAACATTGGCTGCTGCCTCGATAACAGCCTGGTTCATGCATCCGGTGCCGCTCACGATGACCGGCCGCTGTGCGTTCTTGAGCGCGGAGGCGATCTCGCGTGCGAGAGGCATTCTATCGGTGTCCCCCCTCACCTCGAGTCCTCTCCCCCGATGGGAGAGGAGGGAGAGTGTCAGGTGCATCGGGATCCAGTTCATGTGCCACGGCAAAACCGAGTCTTGCGATGTCATCGTGCGCAGCTAGATAGGTCTTTGTTGCCACATCATCCAGTTTCGTCTTTTCACAGGACGCTATATAGAGCGGTGTTCTGATGTTCTGTCCTGCGTTCCTGACAGCATTATCATCCCAGACAGGAATCTTCATGGCTGCCGCAGCCTCGCGTTGTTTGTTCTGTGCCGCCTGACGAAGCGCGAGGGCGAGCATCGGGGCCGTGTTGGTCACATCCTCGCCAAGTATCAAGACCGCATCTGCTGACTGAACGTCATGGAGCGACGGTATCCTGGCAGGACCTCTTTGAAGGATATCGATTATGAGTTCTGTTAGCCGGTGCTCTTTATCAGATACCCCTGAATAGAAATTATCCGGTCCCACAAGGGTGCGAAGTGCGAAGTTGGATTCCAGCGAGGCCCGGGGAGAACCGATGCCGATCACGCCTTTGCTTTGAGAAAGCATGTCGGCTATGCGTTTGAGGGCTGTTACTTTTTCAACGGGTTGCTGCTTCCCCTCACCCCGTCCCTCTCCCTCAGGAGAGAGTAGTGCCCCTCCTAGGGAGGGGGAGAGGGTGACGTTGCAACAAGAGGTTTTCTGATCCTTTTTCCGCTGTTCACGAACTCATAACCGAACCTGCCGCGGTCGCAGAGGAAATAGCCGTTTACCTCATGGTTGTATCGGTTCAATATCCTGCGCAGCGTGCCGTATCGTTCGCCCGGGATCGTGTTGCATCCGATGCCGCAGTGAACGCAGATGGACGGCGCTGTCTGAAGGTCCCACTTTCGGGTGTAATGCTGTTTGAGCGTCTTGTCTGTAAAAACACCGGTGGGACAGACCTCTACCAGGTTCCCGCTGAACTCGCTTTCGAGCGCGCCCTCTTCATGCCTGCCGAAATAGACGTTGTCATGGGACCCGAACACGTTAAAGTCGCGGCCGCCTGCATAATTACGATAGAACCTGACGCAGCGGTAGCACTGGATGCAGCGGTTCATCTCATGATTGATGAAGGGGCCGAGGTCCTGGTTTCGGTGCGTCCGTTTTTTGAACCGCGTCCTGCGGTAATTATGGCCGGTCATGACCGTCATGTCCTGGAGGTGGCACTCGCCGCCTTCGTCGCAGACCGGACAGTCATGCGGATGGTTCAGCATGAGCCATTCGATCACGCTCGACCGGAAGGCCCGCGCATCAGGATCGTCAATGGACAAACGCATGCCTTCCGCCACCGGGGTCATGCAGGACATGGTGATCCTGCCGCGCGTATCCTTGTCGTCTTTGAACACCTTGACCGCGCATTGACGGCATGCGCCCACGGAGTGCAGGGCAGGGTGCCAGCAGAAGTAGGGAAGGTCGAACCCCAGCGAGAGGCAGGCCTGGAGGAGGTTCTGGCCTTCTTTTACCTGATGGGGTTTATTGTCGATGTAGATCGTAAACATACAAAACCTTTTACAGAATATTTGACACGGATTTTCACGGATTTAAACGCCGATAAGGGCGGATAAATGCAGAATCAAGCTGATTTGTTAAAAGACACGGCGAACTATTTTAAGTTTTTCTCCGAAATTGAGCGTTGTTTCAGCATGTATCAAGTTGCTATCAGCCGTGATCATAATTAAATCCGCTCCTTCCGTGTCAAAGGATTTTCTCCCACGGGCATTTCTTCTCCCGTATATGCCTCTCAAAATCTTCCCGGAAATACTTGATCGCGCTCTGAAGCGGCTCCACCGCGCCCGGCGCGAGCGCGCAGTAGGTGTTCCCGGGGCCGAGCAGCTTGCACTGCTGCGCAAGGATATCGATGTCTCCGGGTTCTCCCTCGCCGTTCTCGATCGCATGGAGCATTTTCTCGATCCACGGCAGGCCCTCGCGGCAGGGCGTGCACCAGCCGCAGGATTCGCGGCGGAAGAAAGTCTCAAGGTTATGCACAAAGCCGACGGGGCAGGTCTTGTCATCAAGCACGATCATGGTGCCGGTGCCCATGCGGCTGCCGGCCTTCATGACCGAGTCAAAGTCCATCTTCACGTCCAGATGTTCGGCAACCAGAAAATCGGTCGACGCGCCGCCGGGGATCACGCCGCGAAATTGATAGCCATCCTGCATCCCGCCGGCATGTTCTTCCAGAAGTTCCCGGACCGTGACTCCTATGGGAAGTTCCCAGATTCCGGGTTTTTTCACCCTGCCGCTGACGCCGTACAGCTTGGTGCCGGCGTCGGGACCCTTGCTCAATCCCTTGAACCAGTCCGGCCCGTTCTGAACAATATGCGGAATGTTCGCAATGGTCTCGGCATTGTTCACGATCGTCGGCCTTCCCCAGAGGCCGCAGACCTGCGGGAAGGGCGGTTTGGAGCGCGGCGTGGCGCGCTTTCCTTCGAGGGCGTTCAAGAGCGCTGTTTCCTCGCCGCAGATGTAGCGGCCGGCGCTGGAATGGATGCGAAGGTCGAGGTCGAATCCGGAACCAAAGATGTTCTTTCCGAGATACCCTGCTGCATAGGCTTCTGCAATTGCTGTCCCCAGCCTCTTCTCGGCAAGCTTGTATGCCCAGCGGAGAAAGATATAAGACTGTTCCGCCTGAATGGCATAGGCGCTGACGATCACGCCTTCCACGATCTGGTGCGGATCACCTTCGAGCAGCATGCGGTCCTTGAACGTGCCGGGCTCCATCTCGTCGGCGTTCACCACGAGATATTTGATCTTCGGCGCGTTGTCGCCCATGGGCACAAAGCTCCACTTGGCGCCTGTGGGGAAGCCTGCACCACCGCGGCCGCGCAGGTTCGAGGCCTTGACCATGTCCTGCACCTGCTGGGGCGTCATGGTAAGCGCTTTGCGCGCAGCTTCATAGCCGCCCGCTTTCTCGTAGTCTTTCAGCGAGAGCGGTTCCTGGTTGGGGCGGATGTTATTGGTGAGCGGTCGTTCCATAGTAAACCTTAAATCATTGACACTGAAGGACACTGATTGCTTATGATCCACATTGATAAGGACACGGCTAAAATTGATTTATCATAGCCTTTGTCAGTGTAAATCCGTGTCAAAAGTTTATTCGTATTTATTCAGTATCTCATCCATCATCTCGGCTGTCACAGGACCATACAGTTCCTCGTCCACCATCATCGCCGGAGCCCGGTCGCATGCGCCGAGGCAGGAGATCGGGAGCAGCGTGAATCGTTTGTCCCCGGTCGTCTCGCCGAACGCGATACCCAATTTAGTCTTCAGCAGGTCCAGCAGGGGATTATATCCCATGACCCAGCAGCTGATGCTGTCGCACACGAGGATCACATGGCGTCCAACCGGCTGCCTAAAGATGAAGCTGTAGAACGTGGCAACGGCGTCGAGCTCGTCTGCCGACATCTCGAGCACGGCAGCGACATCCCTGATCGCCTCGTCAGATACCCAGCCGCGGTGCTTCTGGATGATCTTGAGCGTTTCGATGGATGCGGACTGCTTGAATTCGCAGTGCGCTAGCTCGGAATTGATCTCTATTTTTTCTTGTTCAGTGAGCATGTTGTACCGCATTACCTCCTCTCCCCAAGGGGAGAGGATTGAGGTGAGGGGGTGTTCTCTGTTGCTCTCAGAATAACTTCACAAACACCTGCAATATTCATTAAGATGTCCCTGTCGCTGAATCGTAACATCCGTATGCCTTGCATTTCCAAAGCTTCGGTTCTAACTTTATCTTTTGTTACTCCTTCATCGGTGTAGTGCTGACCGCCGTCTGCCTCTACTGCGATCTTGTGCTCGGGTGCATAGAAGTCCAGAATATACTTGTCTATCGAGAACTGTCTTCTGAACTTTATTCCATTGAGCTGACGATTGCGAAGAACAGACCAAAGCTTTCTTTCAGCATCAGTCTAAATTTTTTCGAAGCTTTCTGCTGGCTGATATATTGGGTCGCTTCAACGTCCCCCCTCACCCCAACCCTCTCCCCGGAGGGTAGAGGGAGTTTTTAATATCACCTATCCAAATCCGCCAGAATAAAGTCAATGCTCCCCAGGATCGCCAGCAGGTCCGCGATCATCAGTCCCTTGCAGATCTTCGGCACCATCTGCATGATGCGCGAACGAAGGGGTGCGAATGCGCGTTCGGTAGGACTGGGTGCTGCCGTCGCTGATCAGGTAGTAGCCGTTATTGCCTTTGGTCGCCTCGATGCCCATGAAGGCCTCGCCGGCCGGGATCACCGGGCCCCAGCTTGTGCTCAGGAAATGCGTGATGAGTGTCTCGATGTCCTGCAGGGTCCGCTCCTTGCGGGGCGGCGTGGCGAGCGGATGGTCGGACTTGTATCTGCCCTCGGGCATATTGTTCACGCACTGCTCGACGATTCGCAGGCTCTGGCGCATTTCCTCGACGCGCACCACACCGCGGTCGTAACAGTCGCCGTGAACAGCCGTGGGGATATCGAACTCGAAGTTTTCGTACCCGGAGTAGGGCCTTTTTTTACGAAAGTCCCAGTCGAACCGCAGGCCCGAAGTCCCGGCCCGGTGACGCCCCATTCGATGGCTTCTTCCAGCGTGTAGGCCCCGACCCCTTTGGTACGGCCTTTGAAAATGCTGTTCTGCATCACAATGGAATCGTATTCCTTAAGCCGCGGCGGCAGATAGGCGAGAAAATTGCGCACCAAGCGGTCCCAGCCTTTCGGCAGGTCCTGCGCCACGCCGCCGATCCTGAACCATTCAGGATGCATGCGTCCGCCGCAGATTGCCTCGATAATATCGAAGATGCGTTCGCGGTCCGTGAACATGTAGAACACGGGCGAGAGCGCGCCCACGTCCTGGGCAAAGGTGCCGTACCAGACCAAATGACTGGCGATCCGGAACAGCTCAGACAGCATGACCCTGATCACTTGCGCGCGCGCAGGCACCTCGATGCCAGCCAGTTTCTCCACTGCGAGGCAGTAGGCCATGTTGTTCATGACGCCGCCTAAGTAGTCCACGCGGTCCGTGTAGGGGATGAAGGTGTGCCAGGTCTGGCGCTCGGCCATCTTTTCCGCGCCGCGGTGATGGTAGCCGATGTCGGGCACGCACTCCTTGATCTCCTCGCCGTCGAGCTGCAGGATGAACCGGATGAGCCCGTGCGTGCCCGGATGCTGGGGGCCGAGGTTCAGGAACATGAAGTCCGTGTCCTCTGCCGTGCGCGTCATGCCCCAGTCTTCGGGCCGGAACTTGAGCGCCTGCTGTTCGATCGCTTCCTTCTCATCAGGAAGCTGGAAGGGTCCCATCTCGGTTGCGCGCGCAGGGTGGTCCTTGCGCAGGGGATGGCCTTTCCAGGTCGGCGGCATCAATATCCTGCTCAGGTGCGGATGGCCGTCGAAGGTGATGCCGAAGAGGTCCCAGACCTCGCGCTCGTACCAGTTGGCTGACGGCCAGAGACCGGTGATGGTCGGAAGGGACGGAGCAGTGCCAATGAGCGCAACCTTGATGCGGATATCGTCGTTGCGTTCATAGGAAAGAAGATGATAGACAACGGTGAAGTCGCTCTGACGGCTGGTCCGGGCGGTGACGCCGCACGCGCTCGTCTATGGCAGTGAGGTCGTACAGCATCTTATAGGGACGGTCGATGGCGATCTTGAGATGACGGAGTATGTCGGGGGCCTTCTCTTTCCTGACCCAGATCGTCGGGATGTTGTCGCGGGTCTGCTGGACCGCGAGGATGGAGTCGCCGAAGGTTGTTGTGAGGTCGTTGATGATGGGATGGATATCCATAATTAAGGCAAAAGACATTGACACTGATGAACACTGAGAGAAACTATGCTGAACCAGGAGAAACCGGAACAAAAATCTAAAGGCGCCTCTCGCAATGGTCCCAGACCACGATGAGGCGCAAAGGGCGCAAAGGAAATCATTTAGTCCTGGTTTTTAACCCGAGTGAATTGCTTTTCTTTGCGAGCTTTGCGCCTTTGCGAGAAAATTTCTTGACGTTTTGAAGAGAATTTTATTCTTTTCGTTCCTACACTTCATCGATCGGCCGCAGGATCGTCGCTTTCATACGCTCCTCCCGCTTCAGCATCGCGCATGCACGGCATCTCAGGCCGCACGATGCCTTGCGGGCCTGCGGCCCAGCTGAGGGGCCGTCGCTCCTTGCCCACCATGTCCCGGAGCATGAGCAGTCCTTCCATGAAGGCATCGGGCCGGGGCGGACAGCCGGGAACATACACGTCCACGGGCATGAACTTGTCAACGCCCTGGACAACGCTGTAGATATCGTACATGCCGCCGGAGTTGGCGCAGGATCCCATGGAGATGACCCAGCGGGGCTCCATCATCTGTTCGTAGAGCCTTCTGATCACCGGCGCCATCTTGATAAAGACCGTGCCCGCGACGATCATCATATCGGCCTCGCGCGGCGTGCCGCGCATCACCTCCGCCCCGAAGCGGGCGATATCGTACTTGCTGGTCAGGCTCGTTGCCATCTCCACGTAGCAGCAGGAAAGGCCGAAGTTGAAGGGCCAGATGGAATTCTTTCTGCCCCAGGCGAGCATGTCCTGAAGCCGCGTGAACATGAGGCTTTGGCGAACGGCATTATCGAGCGGGTCGCGGTCGGGTTTTGTAATTGAGTAGTTCATAGCTTATAGTTAGGAGTAAGGAGTTAGTTACAAATCAAATTCTATACAAAAGACAAGGAACTTATCGCCACGAAGGCACTAAGACACGAAGAACTTCATGAAAATTATCGAGTTAATTAAATTACAAAAATACTCATGCCTCTCTTCGTGCCTTCGTGTCTTCGTGGCAGGTTTTGTTCCGGTTTGACCGGTCTCAACGCCGAACTCGCATCTCAGGCGATCTCCATTCAAGGGCGCCGAGTCTCCAGAGATACACCAGCGCGGCGGCAAGAACGCCGATGAAGATCAGCATTTCAGTATACCCGGCCCAGCCGCTTTCGCGCAGCGAGACGGCCCAGGCATAGACGAAGACGGATTCCAGGTCGAAGATGACGAAGAACATCGCGATGAGGTAGAATTTAACATCAAAGCGCACCCGCGCCGAGCCGGTGGACACGATGCCGGACTCGTAGGGTTCATCGGTCTGCTTCTCCCGGTGGCGTTCGCCGAGGAAGTAGGACAAGGACAGCATGGCTGTTACGAGCAGCAGGACCGCGGCGAAGTACAGTGCCAGCGGCCAAAGGGATGATGACGGCGATCCGGGAATGGAATGCAAGCGTGCTGCCTCCTCGTTGACGACTGTAAAAAAAGAATAGCACAGCGATTGGGAATGTCAAGAACAGGATTGGTGCAACAGATTGAAAGGTTGACAAAAATAATGAACGCTGATACTGTATTCGTCATCATAACGAAGGTATGATGACTTCCATGTCAGCCTACGTATACCATACGTACAAAGGAGGATGTATGAAATTTCGCTTTGCGGTTGCATTGTGTCTGGTGCTCGTGGCAGGACAGGTGCTGGCGGCAGGGGATGTGGAGATAAAGACAGAAAAACAAAAACTGAGCTACAGCATTGGTGTGAATGCCGGCCGTTCCATGAAGGATAGTCTCAAGACCCAGTCGATTGACGTTGACCCTGCCATTCTCTTAAAAGGGCTGAACGACGGTGTCATGGATGCGAAGCCGCAGATGACCGAGGATGAAATGAAAAAGGTCCTTGAGGCGCTGCAAAAAACGCTGGCGGAAAAGCAGCAGGAACAGGCGGCAAAACAGCAGGAGCAGGCGAAGGTAGCTGCTGAAAAGAACAAGAAGGACGGTGAGGCATTCCTCGCAGCCAATAAAAAGAAAGAGGGCGTTATTACCATGCCGAGCGGCCTTCAGTATAAAGTCCTGGTCGCAGGCAAGGGCAAGTCTCCCAAGGCCACGGATACGGTGACCGTTCACTACCGGGGCACGTTGATCGACGGTACGGAGTTCGACAGCTCTATCAAACGCGGCCAGCCGGCAACATTCCCCTTGAATCAGGTGATCAAGGGCTGGACCGAGGCGGTCCAGCTCATGAAGGAAGGAGCCAAGTGGGAGCTCTATATTCCGTCGAACCTGGCCTACGGTGAGCGCGGCGCAGGTGCGACCATCGGCGGCAATGCCACGTTGATCTTCGAGGTCGAGCTTCTGTCGATCAAGTAAGCAGTACCCGTATGCACGCATGCTCAGGCCGGCCTTCGGGCCGGCCTTTTGTTTATGGGTAAGGAAGGGATATCATCCTAAAAAGAGCAGCTGGCCGCAATAGAACGCAAAGATCACAAAGAAAAGCAAAAGTTTGTTTCGTAGAAATTAATTGCCGTTTCAAGGATCATGCGATATTGGTGCACCATGCGATACTGGTGCACAATCGGCACCGTAATCTTCGCCCCGGTTTATTTTCCCTCCCGCACCGGCCCTTCCCATTCCTTCAGTTTTTCCGTGATGAACGAAATGATCTGCTCATGCTCTTCCGTGCCGCGGTCCCTGATCGTAAGCGGCCGGCCGAATGCGAAGTGGACCGGACGTGCCGGGTCAATTCTGCCATAATCCTTCAGGAAGCTGCCGTTGCCCCAGGCGTCTGTTTTGAGCGCGATCGGGACGATCGGCACGCCGGCTTTTTTTGCCAGCTTGATCCCGATGGTGTTGAACGCTGCAGGATCGAAGAGCATGGAGCGGGTGGTCTGGGGAAAGATGATGATCGAAAGACCGGCGGCAAGCCTTGCCGTACCACCTTCGAGGACCGCCTTGAAATCATCCCGGGCATTTACCCTGCCGACCGTGATCGGGTCACGGGTGCGCATGATGTGCTTGAACACGGGATAGTCGACCAGGCTCTGCTTCACCACAAAGGTCGTGTCCTTGATCGGCGCAATGAGCGTCGGGAGCACAAAGGTCTCGAGCGTGCTCATGTGGTTCCCGATGAAAACGCAGGGGCCTTCGAAGGACGTGATGTTCTCGAGGCCCGTTACTTCCATGGTGACGCCGACGCGCTCGAGGGCGCGGAGCGTCAATAAGCTGTCGCGGCACCAGTCGGACGTATCGTAGCTCCCGTGTTTCGCCTGTTTGCTGCCGGCTGCGACGATCCTGACCAGGTCCGTGTAGAACGTGAGTGACGGCAAGGTCTTTGCCAGGAATGAAATGTGCGAAGCAGCGGTGTGGTAGCGACCGTTCTCAAAAGTAAAGGTATCCACAGAAGTTCTCCTGGTGCAGGGGTATGGGCACTGGCTAAGAATGCTGCGTAGTATACCACGGGCGGGGACAGGGACGGAAGGGAAAATGCGGGAGCTCGCTTCGCAAGACGGGCCTTACTGCAGGTCCGGAGACGGGCGCTGAATGTAGTATCCCTGGGCGTAATCAATGCCCGTGGATTCGACGTGGCCTGGGATATTGTGCGTAAAAATAGCGGGTTATAAAATTACTTGCATTCATGTAAAAAAAAAGAGAAAATGCCGTCCATGAAATCGCTGACACAGTTGGTGGCACAGATGGTGATGCCGAGGATCAACGGCATGCAGCTTGAAGATCCTGTCTATCGTCAGGAGATCGAGGCGCTGGTCCGGGAAGGTATGGGCGGGTTCATTCTCTTCGGCGGCTCCGTAGAGCATACGCCGGCCAGGCTCGCCGCTCTCCAGGCGCTGGCAACAACGCCGCTTTTGATCTCTTCCGATGTGGAGCGGGGACTGGGCCAGCAGCTCCAGGGCGGCACCCGCTTCCCGAGCCAACGCGCGGTTGCCGCCGCGATCAGCCGCAGCTCAACGTCAGATGCCGGACTGCTCCAGAGCATGCTCGACGCAGTCCGGACCGAGACCAGGGCCGCGGGCATCCATATCGTGTTCTCGCCGGTCATGGACGTGAACAACAACTCCGACAATCCGATCATCTGCACCCGGGCCTTTGGCGATGAGCCCGGGGTCGTTGAGTGGTTCGGTTCCCGCTATATCACCGGCCTGCAGCGGTCGAATCATAACGGAACGCTCGATCTTCTTGCCTGCGCCAAGCACTTTCCCGGCCACGGAGACACGGACCAGGACTCCCATTCCGTGCTGCCCGTGATCAAAGCGGACCGGGCGCGGCTGAACAGCGTGGAACTGCCGCCGTTCCGCGAGGCAGTGAAGGACGGCGTCGGCACCATCATGGTGGCCCATTTGCTCGTTCCGGCACTGGACGCGGAAAAACCGACGACGTTCTCGAAAAAAACGATCACCGCGCTTCTTCGCGAGGGCATGGGCTTCGATGGATTGATCGTGTCCGATGCGCTTGATATGGGGGCACTGGCCGGGGCCTATTCTCAGGAAGAGATCGCGGTCCGGGCCGTAACAGCAGGCATGGACATCCTCCTCCATCCTATTGACGCGCGCGTGACCATCAATGCCGTGGCTGCGGCAGTTGAACAGGGCAGGCTGACCAGGACCAGGATCGAAGAATCGGTCGGCAGGATCCGCGAAGCCAAGATGCGGCTCGGCCTTTTCGACCCGGCTGTAACAAAGACCCCGCAGATCGATTACGAAAAGCATCGCGGCATCGCGCGCGAACTGAGCCGGAGGGCGCTGCAGATAGTTTCAGGGGACAAAAAGGTCCTGCCGCTCGGCATCGATAGCGCAGCCTGCTTTATGCTCGATGACGATGCCGAAGGCAGGGGAGATGTTTTCCTCCGTACGCTCCAGGCAAAGGTCGGCACGTTCAGCGGGACCGTGCTGACGCCTGATACGGAATTGCAGCAGTCGCACCTCGGCGAACAGATCGCAGCCGCGGACTGGGTCGTGCTCCCGATCTTCTCAAAGATATCCGCCTCCAAAGGACGCTCGGGCATTTCGCCGAAGCTCCGGGCCATGGCATCACAGGTCATCGCAGCAGCTCAGGCCGCAAAAAAACGGTCCGTGGTCATTTCGTTCGACAGCCCCTACATCCTCGAACAATTCAAGAACGCCGATCTCTGCATCGCCGCCTATGACCGTATGGACGAGATCCAGCAGGCCGCGGCGGAGATGCTGGTGGGGAGTGTCGAGGAGCAGGTAGCAAGTAGCAAGTAGCAAGGAGCGACAGTCTCATTTTTACCTTGGCACTTGCTACTTGACCCTTGCCCCTAATTTCCTATGATAATCCTCATCTTCCTCTCATTTGCCTTAATCCACAGCATCACGGTCTCGCAAAGGTTCAAGCAGATCTGTCAGAAATTGTTCGGCGAGACCTTCATGCGGGTATGGTATCGCTTCCTGTACAATGCCGTGAGCGGCTCTGACGGCTGCTGTTGCGTTCTACCTGATCTACCAGGTGCCGGACAAAACCCTTTGGACCGGGCCGCTCTGGTTCCGGTGGTGTATGCATGCCATACAGCTGGGTGGACTGGTCTTCGGCGCGCGCGCCTTCGAGCATCTCGATACAGCGGAGTTCATGGGATTCAAACAGGTCTGGCGATATCTCACGAAGGGGGAAACTGCCGGGAACATCGAGGGTCTTACGCAGAGGGAACTGGTCACGACCGGGGTCTACGGTATTGTCCGCCATCCCATGTACCTTGCCGGCATCATTATCTTCACCTTCGAACCGAACATCACGGTCAACGGTCTGATTATCACTGTCCTTGCTGACCTCTACTTTATCTTCGGCTCGTTCATCGAAGAGCGCCGGTTCATCAGGACCTTCGGAGACCAGTACCGGGACTATCGGGAGCGCGTGCCGAGGTTGGTGCCGTTCTGCTGAAGGCTTTCAATGTCGTTGTGAAGAGGATTGCTGCATCCTCATATTCCTATTTTGGTCACTTCATGCCGCTGTCCAATACAGCGATATAAGGCAGGTTCCGGTACTTCTCTCCAAAATCCATCCCGTATCCCACCACGAACAGATCCGGAATTGTAGTTTGCTGAATTTGTGAATAATTCGTTTCATTGCTTGCCCTTTGCCACTATATGTAGTAAAGTTTTCAATCAGTTGCCCTAAAACAAAAACATCTAACGGGCGCATGTATGAGCAAGTTCACGGATTACATCGATAGTTTCGCGTCAAGTGGTAGAATCTGGTCTTACCGCATATGAATAAAGGATGGTTGAATGGCAATTAAGAAGTCTGAACTTTACAGCTCCCTTTGGGCATCCTGCGACGAGCTGCGCGGCGGTATGGATGCCAGCCAGTACAAAGACTACGTACTGGTTCTTCTGTTTATAAAGTACGTCAGCGACAAGTATGCCGGCCAGCCCTACGCGCCGATCACCATTCCTAAAGGTGCGAGCTTCAAAGACATGGCGGCGCTCAAAGGCAAGAGCGATATCGGCGACCAGATCAACAAGAAGATCATCGCACCGCTGGCCAATGCCAACAAGCTCTCCGACATGCCGGATTTCAACGACGTTAACAAACTCGGCAGCGGTAAAGAAATGGTGGACCGGCTCACCAACCTCATCGCCATTTTCGAGAACAAGGCGCTCGACTTCTCGGAACACGAACCGCAGCGCGCCGCGCTTTACAAAGCGACAGTCGCGCTGGTGCGAGCCTATGCAAACATTGCTGATGATCTGGAGCCTGCCGGTTATGGCAGTTCCGACATCAGCCGCATCAGGACGCAAATCGACCACTATCTGAACGTCCGGGAGATCATCCGCAAGGCCAGCGGCGAGACGCTTGACCTTAAAGCATACGAAGCAGACATGCGGCACCTGATCGACACCTACATCGAGGCCGCCGAGCCCAGGAAAATATCGCCTTTCGACAATATGGGCCTGCTGGAACTGATCGTGAAGACCGGCATCGCTGATGCCATTGCCAGACAACTTGGCGGACTGAAGGGCAACAGGAACGCCATCGCCGAGACGATCGAGAACAATATCCGCAGCAAGATCATCAAAGAACACCTGAACGACCCCGCTTTCTACGAGAAGATGTCGACACAGCTGCAGGAAATTATTGAACTGCGGAAGGCCAAAGCAATTGAATATGAGGAATACCTGAAGCGCATCGCGGAATTGGCGAAGAAGGTTGGAGCCGGGCATGCCGAAGATATTCCTGATCAACTAAAGAACAGTCCTGCCCTTCGGGCGCTTTACAATAATTTGAATGTGACTGGCGGTCTGACAGTAAAGACAGGCCTTGCTGCTGAAACAGCGGCTGATTGGATGAGTGCCGAGGATCCGGTGTTATCACTTACACTGAAGATCGACGAGGTAGTTAAAACGACCCGGCCGGATGGATGGCGGGGTGTCCAGGCCAGAGAACAGGTTATCAAGGCGGCATTGTATAACATTTTGCAAGATGTCGCCGAGGTAGAACGCATCTTCCTCATTGTCAAAGCGCAGGGCGAGTACTGATGACGACGAAGCTTAAGCTGGGTGACATCACGGTCGATGTGGTGCTGAAGGACATCAAGAACATCCATCTCAGCGTCAACCCCCCGACAGGCCGGGTGCGGATTTCCGCGCCATCACGCATGAGCCTCAACACGATCCGGGTGTTCACCATTTCCAAACTCGATTGGATCAGGCAGCAGCAGCGGAAGCTCCGCGAGCAGGAGCGAGAAACGCCCCGCGAGTATCTGGACCGGGAGAGCCATTATGTCTGGGGAAAACGCTATCTGCTCACGGTGATAGAGCAAGACTCGATCCCACGGATTGAACTACGACACAGCAAGATTCTACTGCAGGTACGCCCCGGCTCGGGCGAGGAAAAGAAACAGGCTGTCCTGGAAGAATGGTATAGAGCGCAGCTCAAAGAAGTTGTTCCGCCTTTGATCGCAAAATGGACACCGCTGATGGGCGTGAAAGTGCGGCGGTTTTTTGTGCAAAGAATGAAAACAAAATGGGGTAGTTGCAACCCCGCCACCGGAAGCATTCGCCTTAACACGGAATTGACCAAAAAACCACGAGAGTGCCTCGAGTACATTTTGGTGCACGAAATGGTTCACCTGGTGGTGCCTACGCACAATCCTCGTTTTGTTGCTCTTATGGATCAGTTTATGCCCAAGTGGCAGCACTACCGAGACATTCTTAACCGCCTGCCAGTTAGACATGAGCATTGGGGATGGTGAGCGTATTTTGGGAAATTGGACAAGGTCCAGTTTTATTCATCCCGCAGTTTGAAGCGCGGCGATATAAGGCAGGTTCCGGTACTGCTCCCCAAAATCCATCCCGGGACAACTTTGGGGACGTTGTGTCCGAGGTGTGCTTGTTTTTTTTAAGTGGCGTTCCATATTTATGATGAGACGACAAGGCCAGCCTCGATATCTTCTGGCTCAAGGATGAATCCCTCGAAGCCTCCGACAACCTTCCCGATCCCGATGTCATTGCACTGGAGATCGTTGAAGATTTAGAAGCGGCTTTGGAGCAGTTCCGGGAGATTGCGACGGATTTAAATAAGAACAAATGAGCTGCGAATCAGTGGAGGGATCATGATTGCAATCAGGCATGCCCTGGGTGCATCGATACTGGCTGTTGTCGTACTTGCTTTAGCAGGTAGCTGACAAGTTTCAGGACATCGGTTACCCGGATGTGTCAAGACATCGGTTACCCGAAATCCATTTAAATTAGGATGTCAGTTTCCTTAATCAGTTTGATGCTATCATGCTCTCCTAATCTGAATCAAGAAGGAGAGCCTCGATGGAAGAAGAACTCAGACAGACAGCTATTAGCCGACACATCCAGGGAGGCGAATCACCAAAGGATGTTTATACCAGCCTGAACCGATCCAAGAAGTGGTTCTTCAAATGGCTGATACGATATCGAACCGGCGCACCCGACTGGTACAAAGAGCAATCTCGCGCTCCCAAAACAAAGCCCTCGGAAATCGACGAGAAGTCGAAAGAGCGTATTCTTTCGACCAGACAAAACTTGGTGGATGCCCCTTATGCCCAAATTGGCGTTTCCGCCATAAAATGGGAGCTTAAGAAGCAAGGGTTGCCGTTTCCCTCGGACAGCACGATAAACCGGGTGCTGAAACGCGAAGGGCTCGTTAAAAAAAACAGCCTATGCGCCCAAAGGGGTCGAATACCCGTACTTCACCGAAGCCTTGGGATGCAACAACATCCACCAGATGGACCTGGTGGGGCCGCGCTACATTAAAGATGACGGCAGATTCTATGCGCTGAATGTCATTGACCTGTTCAGCCATGAAGTCTACACCGAGGCTCAAAGAACGAAAGAGGATTCCCACGTCTGCCAAGGCCTTTTGCGCTGTTGGAAGACCATGGGCATCCCTGATTACCTGCAGATGGACAACGCGCTGAACTTCCGGGGCAGCAACCGGTATCCCCGGTCCATGGGGATGGTCATTCGGCTCTGCCTGAGCTACGGCGTCCATCCGGTCTTCATCCCGATCGGAGAACCATGGCGTAACGGCGTTGTGGAACGTTTCAATGACACCTACGACAAACGGTTCTTTCGTCGGCAATGGTTTTCAAGCTATGCTGTGCTGAAACAGCAGAACAAGAATTTTCAACGGTTTCACAACAAGCATCACCGATACAGTTGCCTCAAAGGGAAAACGCCTCATGAAATGAAGACTGGCCCACGGCTTTGCGCCAATAACCGTAAGGTCGAATAGCAAGATGCCGGATCTTAGCTTCATCCCGGATGGAAATGTATCTCTCGTACGATTCATCCGGAGCAATCGACAGCTTGATATCTTTGGTGAACGTTTCGAGGTATCAAGAGACCTCGTATACTCTTATGTCAGGGCACAGATCGTAACGAATCTACATGCTGTGCAGCTCTATCTAGGAAATGACATCGTCGATACTTTCGAGTACCGAATGCCGGACGATTTACTACCAGTTGAGCAAACTATCAGACTCGGGTAACCGATGTCTTGACATATGGGACCATTAGAATCGGGTAACCGATGTCCTGACATTTGACAGGTAGCGACACGGCGGCCGAGGAGAAGGAGTTCAACTGGAAGGCGGTATGCGACCAGGTAAGGAATCTTCCGCTTCCCACAGAGGACAGGCCTTCACCGGATGAAGCGAAAGCCATTCAGGGCTGTTCTTCGGAAGACATCTATTACGGCATTACCGGACCGGCTGATCCGGTGAAGGCGCGCAAGTGTGCGTATATCGAGCTGGAACAGGGAGACGAGATGGTCTTCGGGGGTTCATCCAGTCTCATGACGATCTATGCAAACGGCAGAGGGGCAAAAAGGAATTACGATCTCGCCATAAAGTTCGCCTGCCTGCAGGAAGGCGCTCCCGCGGAAATGGAAGGACGCATACAGAACCTGACCGTGAAAAAGCAGACGGGCTGGAAGGGCGACAATTTCAGCCTCTGCGACGATATCACGAGCGGGTTCATGCAGGGGCATTGCGAGGCGCACCGCGAACGGTTTAAAGAGGTTGAGCGGAAAAGAAAAACCGAAGCCCTCACGGCGAAGTGGAGCGACGCCGACCGGAAGACGTTCGAGAAGGTGCGAAAGGCGGCCGATAGCTTTTTCGACCTGAGGTCCGACAGTGAAGTGGATTTGTCGGGAACCGGGAGGGCTGCATTCGAGATAGAGGAAAGGCGAGCTCTTGAAAACGATTTCGTGGCGATGATCGAATTGCTGGAAAGCGGAAAGTTGCCGATCTTTACGGAAAAGCAGTTCGCGGAGGCCGATAAAAAATTGAATGCCGTATACAAGAAGATCCAGAAGGCTCCGGACTTTCAAGAAGGTACGGTGACTCAGGAGGACATCAGAAAAACGCAAAGAGCGTGGATCGTCTATCGTGATGCCTGGGTCGCGTTTTCGACGAGCAAGTATGCAGGCATCGCCGCGGAAAGCATCAAGACACAGCTAACGAGGAAACGAACGAAAATGCTGTCTGAATTTACTAAATAGTTCGAAGGCGCCGCAAAATCCCATCCTTACCTCGTTCCTCTTCTTGACGAAGAGGGGCAAATGGCAAAGGATATAATTCGCTCCGCGGAGAAATTGATGAAAGAACCGGATGATGATCAAAAGATCGAGGAGGGAGCTGCAGTATGCGAACATTTAAATATGATCTGAATCGTTTTGCAGAGCTGAAAAAGACGATGTTGAAAGGGACAATACCGATCATGCTCGCTGCGCTTGCGGCAGGACTGTACGTGGGCCTGCATGGCTCACAAACTGAGGCAAGATCCGTCGATATGATGCCGATCATTTTACCGGTCGTGGTTCTCGGGGCATTGATTTCACTGGCCATAGGATTGGCCCGGGGTGTCAAGCGGCAGCGAGCCTTGTATGAATCCTACCGCCTTTCGATCGATGAAAGCGGCATCACCCGGGAGCAGGCGAATACCCCCTTGATCAGGATCATGAAAAGCGATATTGCCATCATTACCAAAAATGCGAACAAAAGCTTCACGGTCAAGGGAAAAAACATCCGTGACGTGATCGGCATCGGCGCGCAGATCGAAAATTACGACGAGCTGGAACAGATGCTCCGGCAGATCAGGCCATTCGGCGACCATCTGCAGAAGCCACTGCTCGAAAAATACGGCAAACTTGCCGGCCTCGGCACGGTCATCCTGTTCCTTCCCGTGTTTCTCTCGAATGACAGGGCAGTCGTAACCCCGTGCGCGGTTTCTCTCCTCGGGCTCATGGGCTGGTCGTTTGTCGAAACCCTCCGAAACAAGAACATCGACGCCAGGACGAAGCGGAGCATGTATATGATCGTCTTCCCCGTATTCGGCGTTTTGGCGAAACTCGCGTTTATATGGCTGTAACATCCGACAGAAAAGTTGTTGCTGAAACTGCAGCCTTGCAGGCGGTAGGGTCTTTTTTCTTGATATTCCATTGATAAGGGCTCCTATAGACAGGTCTATATATAAGTGCTATAGTAAGACCAGTTAATAGCACCATTAAGGAGGTCTATTGTGAGTACCAAGTTTTCCGAAGACATCGTCCCCCTCAGCGACCTGAAGGTGAATCCCGGCAAAGTGATTTCCCACGCGCAAGAGACGCACCGGCCCGTTTTGCTTACGAGCAGGGGCCGCGGGGTTGCCGTGGTCCGATCGCTCAAGGATTATGAGGAAGAGACTGAAGAGCGCGCCTTTATGCAGGGAGTTGTGAAGGGAATGATGGACCTGGAAGAAGGACGCGAGATCTCGCTCTCCGAGGCGAAAAAACGCCTTGGCCTTAAGTAATCCCATGGCTGAACAGACACGGATAACGTTTGCCGCGTCAGCAATCAAGGATCTTGAGGACATGCAGGCCTATTACTCGGGAGAAGGCGTGCCTGACGCGGGAAAACGGCTTACTGCTGAGATTGTCGCCAAGATCGAGCGGCTGGGCGCACACCCGTTGAGCGGCCGTGTCGTACCTGAGTTCAATGTCGAACATCTGCGAGAGATCATTTCCCCGCCGTTTCGCATTGTTTATCGGCACGATAAAAATAAAGTTCGTATTGTTCGGATCTGGCGAAGTGAAAGACTTCTGAAACTACCATGACCTCTGCTGCTATCGTTCAAAAACTTGAAGCTCGGCGATATAAGGCAGGTTTCGGTACTTCTCTCCAATATCCATCCCGTATCCCACCACGAACAGATCCGGAATTTCGAATCCCTCGTACGCAATCGGCACCTCGACAGTACGCCGCGGCCTTTTGTCGAGCAGCCCCACGATGGCAAGGCTTGCCGGTTCCTGCTCCGAAAATCTTTTGTAGAGACATGCCATGGTCTCGCCGGTATCGATGATCGTGTCGATGAGCAGCACGTGTTTGCCCCGGATGTCGGTCGTGATGTCCTTGCTGATGACAAGGTTCGTGGAAGAGACCGTGCCTGAACCGTAGCTTGATGCCTGGATGAAGTCAACGAAGACGGGGACGGTGATGCGGCGGACGAGATCGGTGAAGAAGACCAGCGCACCCTTCAGGATGCAAACCGCAACTACCTCTTTGCCGGCATAATCTCTCGATATCTCCTGTGCCAGCTCTGCTACCCGCTGTTCGATCGTTTGTTCGCTGAAGAGTATCCGGTGCGGCGCTTCCATGACCTTTGCTCCGCTGCTTGAGATGATACGAGAGAAAATGCATTAATCGTCGTCCGTCAAGGAAAGATCAGTAACAGGTGCCTGCTAGTCACCCGGGCGTTTGGTCTCTCTTGGCCCCCAGCCGGCAGGAGTCATGGCGGCGGGTTCTATGATGAACTGCCACTCGCTGAACTTGGTCTTTCCCTCGAAGTCTTTCAGCTCTTCGGGAAAATTCGCCTGTTTGATCGGCATCTTTTCGCTTTTGCTGTACACCCCTTTAATGGCGTTGCCATGGAGCATATCGCGGACCACTTCGAAATCTTCTCCGGTTATCGGGTCCTTGTACTGCTGACGCAGGTGCCGCTTACCGTTGGGTGATCTTTCGTCCTTGAGCAGTACGTCGATGGTGTTCGGGAACTGGCGCCTGCCCTGATAGTTATAGTAGCTCTCGATGGCCAGGCGGTACTGGTTGCCTCTGAACAGCAGCTCTTCCTCTTTTTCGCGTTGAGCAACATTCTGCCACGATTTCGTTGCCGATCCGAGGGTGATGCCGATGATCACAATGGCGGCGAGCAGGGCGATGTAGGTGAAGCCGTTGGGATTTCGGATTGCGGATTTCGGATTGCGGAATGCATCGCATGGTGAATCTTGAACTAAGAATATTGAAATTTTCCTGCTCATTCCAAATTTCCCAGATTTACGAACTTGCCGTTGCACTCGTAGAATATCTCCGTGTCCGGCTGGTCATTTTCGGAGCCGTTCGGAGCAAACAGATATTGAAGGGACTGCTGCTCCTGGTCAACAGTGAGTTCCCGGGTAAGAACGTTGTTCTCGAACCGGCTTCCCTCGCTCTGCCACAGCAGCTTTGCTCCTGCCGGCAGTGTTTCTACGATCTTTGCGCGCACCGGTCCGGTAGAAGAGGAAAGCGTTGTTTCGCGCGAGGTCCTGTTGCCGGGATCGGTCTTGGGAAGGGCATGCAGCACGGAGTTCCTGAGGAGCAGGCCGTAGAGCGGGAGAGGTCCCGGCATCCCGTGCTGAGCGGATAAGGGAGAAGGGCAAGAGCATGATCGTGCCGCCCTCGCTCCTATCGATCAGGATCGCCGGCTGGTCTGTGCTGTTCAGCGTTGCAGCCGCATGGACACCTTTTTTCTGCGCTTCCAGGACCGGTCCGGTCACCGGGATCGTGCCGGACAGGCCGAATCCCGATCCGCTGGCAACGGTCAGCAGGGCAGTGCTTTCGTCCGTCCTGCCCTTCTTGAAGGTGAAGCCGAATGCCTCAGCTGCTGTTCGTATACCCTCATCGGAACCGATCAGGACGAGCCCCTGACCCTGATGCAGCTGCTCCCGCAGCCAGTCTGGTTGCGGAAGGTTCTCATGCGTCTCGAACAGGACATAGATGTTAAACAGGTTGCTCATGGCCTGCGCGGCGAAGTCCGCAGCATTCCCCACGACCTTGGCGTAATAGCCATTCTGTCCAAGGGCTTGTTTCAGGACCTCTTCGGACAGCGCGCGCTCCAGGGTCGAACCTGCAGTACCCTGCCAGACGAGCACCCGCGGGAAGGGGGTGTCCGATCTCAGGACCGCGAGCGGCCCCTTGACAATCAGCGGGCGCTCGGCCAGCAGCAGGTCCCGGGATATTTTGTGGTCTTGGTTTGCCACTGCGGCCCTGAGTTGGATGGTATAGGCTCCCTGAGGAAATTCCACGTTTTCAATGGTCAGCGTGGAGGATTTTTCCGTAAAGGGGAGCTGGCGGGTGAAAAGCGGTTGTGCGTTGTTTGGTCCTCTGATCTCGATCCTGAGGGTCCCGGTCGATACGGGAATGTTCCCGGTGCTTGCAGCTTTGTACTGGAGCGTGAAGGGACGGCACAGGGCAGCTGCTTCCGGCGTGTTATCGAGCGTGCCGCTCACGACCAGCGTGGGAAGGATGTTGATGTCAACGGTCCTTGAGGCGAGCAGCGTTTCACGGGAGAGCTGAATTGCGAGCTTGTAGATCCCGATGGGCAGCGCTGTTGGCCGGAATGAACGGTCGATGCGTTGCTCCTTGTCCGGGGAGAGCTCGTCGATCCTGATCGTGTCAGTGTGGACAGCCTTGCCGGCCGGGTTCACCATCTGCAGGGTCATGGCAAGGTCCTTATACGAGGCACGCGTAAGGTTCACCGCGGTAAAGGCGATTGCGATATCTTCATCGGAACTGAAGGAGCTCTTGCCCGGGTAAAGACCGAGCAGCACGTCAGGGACCTGCACTTCAGCAGTGGCATTATTGTTGCCTTCATTCGATTCGGTTACCGCATCATCAATATCGACAATTGCATAGAGCGTCCGGGCGCCGTTTTTTTTATGCAGCGGCCAATTGATGAGAACTACCTGCTGATCGCCGGGTATGAGCTGATGCACGGCGACCCGCTCGACCAGCTTTCCCCCTGCTTCCGGATTGCCGTCATACAGGGCGACGCGGCTTGGACCTGCCGTGCTCTTTCCTTCATTCCTTATCCCGATGCCGACGGGGAGGACCGCTCCAGCAGGCTTCGGAGCCTCGATGGTGACCGCAAGGTCGGGCAGGTGTGCGCCATAGACGACAGTGCGTTCCCTGGCGCTTTCCAGCAGATCATCGGCAAGAATCGCCTGCAGCGTATGCGTACCGGGCGCGATCTCTGTTACGGGGATCCTCTGGACCGCAACGCCTGCAAGTTCGATCCGGTCTTTCCGTATTCGTTTGTTGTCGAGGAGCAGTTCGAACTTTGTTTTTCCCCTGCCATAGACATAGGCCGAGACGGCGACCGGGCCCGACGGTTCATAGTAGAGCGGCTGGGCCGTGGCGATGCCCAGGACAGCGGCATTCCCGGCGTCAAAGAGTGCGCGCCCGGCAGCCACAGACACCGGACCGCCAGGCAGTCCCGGCCCTTCCGGAAGGCTGGTCAAGAGGCTGTAGTGCAGTTCCCAGATGCCGGCCTGGTCGATCCTGGTCGTGATCGGCAGCACAACCTCCTGTAGGCCCGCGGTCAGGGTGAGCGGACTTTCGATGGCCGGCCGCATCTTTCCGTCGGGCCCCCGGAGCAGAAGTTTTGCGATTGCCGGGAGCGGCGTTGATGCATTGATACGGAGCAGGGCGATCAGGCCGGATGCGCCGGGTTCAGACCGCTTCCGAACGATCGCATCCTGAATGGTCACGGTGTAGCCGCTGACGGCCAGCAGCTCCTTGCCCTCACGGGAACTGCCGTCTATGTTTTGGAGGCTCCACAGGAGGGGATAGATGCCTGTGGGCAGGTCCTTGGGCAGGGAGATATCGAAAGCGCCGGTATCAACAACTATCTGGGTGTCAAGTACGCCGGGTCCGGTCAGCGTGAGTTCGCCCTGGCCCACACCGCTGATCAGGGCTTTTATTTTTTGGCCCGACCGTGCGACGGAGCGGTCAAAGGCCAGGCTTTTGGCGGCCGCGCCGGCGGGGATGCTTCCCCGGGCCAGCGATCTTCCGCTGGAGTGATAGATCGTGTAAGCGACCGGGGCAGCGGCATCGCGTGTTGAAAGTTCAAAGGTGAGCTGCGCTTTATCCGCCGTGAGCCGGAACATTTTTTCCTGGCCCGCCAGGCGCATGAAAAAGTCCTGGTTCTGCGCGATGCCTGCTGTATCCAAAGCGGTTATCGCCACGGTTGCCGAGAGGCTGCCGGCGGCCTGCTCCCGCAGGAGTTCAACGCGAAAGGTCAGCGGGAAGGGGAGCATGGGCTGCTTCTGTTTCTGGAGGGGCGCTGCCACCGGGGGCTGGCCAAGGGAGAAGCGGCCTGCGTCAGCTTCTACTGCTGCGGTGACGACCCTGCCTGCAGCATCGAGCAGCGCATATTCCAGATGGTAGTTGCCGGCAGGCAGATCTGCCGGGATCGTGAAGGAAAAAGGCAGGCTCAGCGATTTTGCCTGCACGGCCGGGAGCTTTAGGATCTGGTCCGGGGTTGCTGATTTGCCGGGGCCCACGATGGAGATCCTGGCTGCCGAGGCCTCCACCTGATCTGTACCCTGTATCAGGAGGTTTACAGCCAACTGCTGGCCCGCGGCGACCGGCAAGGTCTCTTCCGGCGCCTTGGACCATGCCACGAGGTCACGAAGCAGAACCTTTTCGTCCTGCTCCAGCCGGCCCTGGCCGAAAGAATAGTCCGTAAAGAGGGCCGTGATCACGACCCAGCCCGCTCCCACGGGATAAACGATCAGCGTCGGATAGCCGTCGGGGCGGACCAGCACGACCTGTGCCTTTTCGGGCCAGGAGGCCAGGTACCCGCTCGTTTCGATGTCCGGTATGCTTTTTTTTGTTCCGCTCAGCATGGGGTGCGAAGACTGGATCGATGAGGCGCGGAAAAACGGATTATTGTCCTGCGCCCAGCCGGCGCCGCTCACCGGGGCCTTCGACCCCTCAGGTACGGGCAAGGCGGCCAGATCGCCGGCGTTCTGCTGGGCAAAGACGATGATGACGCCGCCTGACCGCACATAGGCATCCAGGCTTGCCTTGAAGAACTCTGAAGCGGCATGGCCGGACAGGCCGCCTGAGGGGATGATCAGCAACGGTTTGGTATTTTCGAGCCCGGCGACATTGCTGCTGTCCACCAGGACAGCCGGTTCACCAAGCGCGGAAAGCAGGGCCGGCCAGGATTCGAAGAACCCGCTTTTGAGCACGGCCGCATCCGGGCCGGCAAAGAGCTCGGCCTCGAGCATATTGCCGCGGAGCCCTTTTTTTGTGCCGGTTCTGAGCACGGCCGCAGGATCGTCGGAATAAGCCGTCGCAGGATCGGTCTGTTGTGCAAAGGTCTCATTTGCCGGGTTGGTGCCCTGGGGGAACCAGAACCCTTCTCCGCTCCCTTCCTGCGCCAGGGCAGGGATGGAGGCGCAGAGCAGCAGCGCGGCAAGGATGAGTGGTTTTATTTTTAGAAGGGATGTGGTCATAAGAGTTAATGAAAAAACGGGTAAATCAAAAAAAACCTTCGACACGGAAGAATCGGATTAACTGCTGGTAAAAGATAAGTTAAAGGGCAAGGGGTTCATACGAAGGACAAACCGTTTTTGCCGTATCCGATGTTATCCGGCTTTTATCCGCCTTTATCCGTGTCCAAGATCTTTCAGGATTTTCTGTCCAATTATTTTATAAACGTCACCCGGTTGATCTCCTTCAAGTAAAACCTTTGACACGGAAGAATCGGATTAACTGCTGGTAAAAGATAAGTTAAAGGGCAAGGGGTTCATACGAAGGACAAACCGTTTTTGCCGTATCCGATGTTATCCGGCTTTTATCCGCCTTTATCCGTGTCCAAGATCTTTCAGGATTTTCTGTCCAATTATTTTATAAACGTCACCCGGTTGATCTCCTTCAAGTAAAACCTTTGACACGGAAGAATCGGATTAACTGCTGATAAAGGCGGATACGTCAAGGGGCAAGGGGTTCATACGAAGGACAAACCGTTTTCGCCGTATCCGATGTTATCCGGCTTTTATCCGCCCTTATCCGTGTCCAAGGCCTTTCAGGATTCTCTGTCCCATTATTCTATAAATGTCACCCGGTTGATCTCCTTCAGAGTGGTTGCGCCGGCCAGGACCTTGGCAACAGCCGACTGGCGCAGGGTGGTCATGCCTTCGGAGATCGCGACCTTTCTGAGCTCCGAAGACGGCCGCTTTTCGAGGATCATCTCCCTGACATGGTCGGAGAGGTCAAGGAACTCGTGAATGGCCTTCCTGCCGCGGAACCCGGTAAAGTTGCATTCCTTGCACCCCGGGGCATCGTAGAACACATGGTCATGGTACTGCTCTGCGTCCATGGCGGAATCGGTGAGATCCTTGCGCGAAATCGTGACGGGTTTCTTACAGTGCACGCAGAGGATGCGCACGAGCCGCTGTGCCAGGATGCAGTTAAGCGACGATACGAAGTTGTAGGGCTCGATGCCCATGTTCAGAAAGCGGCCGAGCACGTCGAAGGCATTGTTGGCATGCACCGTGGTAAAGACCAGGTGCCCCGTAAGCGCGGACTGGACCGCGATCTGGCCGGTTTCGGCGTCGCGGATCTCGCCGACCATGATCTTGTCCGGGTCGTGCCGCAGGATGGAGCGGAGGCCGCGCGCGAAGGTGAGGCCCTTTTTCTCGTTCACCGGTATCTGCGTCACGCCCCTGAGCTGGTATTCAACGGGGTCCTCGATGGTGATGAACTTGTCCTCGCCGGTGTTGATCTCGGTCAAAGCCGCGTAGAGCGTCGTGGTCTTGCCGCTGCCCGTGGGTCCGGTGACCAGCACCATGCCGTAGGGTTCGCGAATGCTTTTGCGGAAACGGCGCAGGTCGTTCTCGTCGAATCCGACACTGTCGAGGCTGAGGGTATTGACGCCGGCGGTGATCGATTCCTTGTCCAGGATGCGGATGACCACATCCTCGCCGAATGCGCTCGGCAGGATGGAGACGCGGAAGTCGATGGTCTTGCCGCCGGTCCGGATCTTGAACCTGCCGTCCTGGGGCACGCGGCGCTCGGCGATGTCGAGGTCGCTCATGACCTTGAGGCGCGACACGATGGCGCTGTGAAACTTGATGTCGATCGGTTCGGTGGCAAGGTAGAGCACGCCGTCGATGCGGTACTTGATCAACACGTTCTTGTCGGTCGATTCGATATGGATGTCGCTGGCGCGCCGCTGGATAGCATCGAAGATCGTGGTGTGCATGAGCTTGACGATGGGGCTTTCGTCCTTGTCGATGCTCTCCAGGGACAGGACCTCCTCGCCGTTCTCCTGCTCCTTGACGATATTGAGCTTAAAGTCCTCCGAAACGTTGTGGAGCACCCGCTCGGAGGTGCCGCTCCGCTTGACCACCGCCATGATGGACGAGGTGGTGCTGACGCAGACGTCCACCGGCCGGTCAAGGATCATCTCGAGCTCATCGATTGCCGGGATGTTGTTCGGGTCGGTCATGGCCACGACGATGCCGCCGCCGTCCGTCTCCTCGACGGGCACGAACTGGTAGCGCTGCATGAGCTCCACCGGGATCTGTTCGAAGAACGCGGGGTTGATACGGAACTCCGCGAGGTCGAGGTAGCGCAAATCGCGCTGCTCGGCAAGCGCCTGGGCCAGCACCTCCTCGGAGATGATCCCGTCGGCGGCTAACAGCTCGCCGATGCGCTTTCCCCGGCTCGCGGGCCGCGCCAGGAGCTCGCTGATCTGCTCCTGCGTGGTGAGCCCCTTGGATACGATGATCTCGCCGAGCCTTTTTCTTCTAAAGGATGTCATTTGAGGCGCGCCCCCATTTCGAATATCGGAAGATATAAAGCGACCACGATCACCGCGATGATGATGCCCATGGTGAGCATCAGCACCGGCTCGATCATGGTCGTAAGCATGCCAAGCCGGGTCTCGACCTCCTGGTCGTAGAACTCGGCCACATCCTCGAGCATCTGCGGCAGGTCGCCTGAAGATTCGCCCACCTCGATCATCCGCACCGTCATGTCAGGCGCGATCTTGGTGCGTTCGAAGGCGCCTGCAAGGCTCACGCCTTCGGTCACCTGCTGCCGGGCGTCGGTGAGCCGTTTAGCGACCACCGAGTTGGCGATGACGCCGGCCGTGGTATTCAGCGCTTCGACCAGCGGGATGCCGCCGCGGAGCACCGCTGCCAGGGTGCGCGTGAGCTGCGCCAGAACATACTGGGTCACGAGCGTGCGGACCAGCGGGACCCTGAGCACGAAACCGTCGAGCGCTGTCTTGCCTTTGGCGGTCCGCTGCCAGAAGTAGATGCCGAAGCCGGCGGCGATGATGCCGGAGAAAATGAAGGGGGCATAGGTCGTGAGCACGTCAGTGAACGACACAAGCAGCGTGGTCAGGAAGGGGAGCTCACCGCCTTGTTCTCCGTACATCTGGGTGAAGTTGGGAATGATGTACAGGAAAAAGAGCAGCAGCACGGCGCCGACGATCACCACCAGGAAGGCCGGGTAGGCGAGCGCCGTGACCAGCTTTCGTTTGATGGCCAGCATCTTTTTCTGGTACGCGATAAAACGGATGATCACCTCAACGAGGGCTCCGCTTTTTTCCCCGGCGCGGACCGTTGCCGTGTAGAGCGGGGGGAAATAGGCGGGATGGCTCGTCATGGCGTCCGAAAGCGCCGCGCCCGCCCGGATATCGTGCAGGATGCTGGTGAGCGCGGCATGAAAACCTTGTTTCTCAGTCCGTTTTTGCAGGATCTCCAGCGACTGCACAATGGGTAGCCCCGCCTTGATGAGCGTGGCAAACTCCTGGTTAAAGATGAGAAAGTCCTTGGCAGAGCCGCGGGTGGTGCCGAGCCCTAACTTCTTTTCCTGCAAGGAGGTTACGAGGTAGCCGCGCGCCTCGAGGTCCTGTCGCAGCTCCTGGACATCAGCGGCCATCGCCTCGTCAGTGACAGCGGTTCCGTCTTCTCGCATGGCTTTATACGTATAGAGAGGCATTCAAAATAATACCAGATAGGGCTCGTATAAGTCAATAAATGTATTGAGGAAACAGTGCAGTCAGCGAAGATTCTTCCAGTACTTCTTTTGAACCGAGATGATCTTGTCGATGACCTGTTCTGCTGCGGGTGTTGAATGGACCTTTGCCTGCAGGGGTTCGGACCCCAGCATTGCCAGAATAACGGCCCGGACCCCGTCGCGCAGGCCTTGGGGGTTGTATCCGCCTTCAAGCGCAAGCAGGACCCTGCCGTTGCAGGTCTTGTCTGCTATGTCCTTGACAAGCCCTGCCAGGGCGCCGAAGCCTTCGGCAGTCACCTGCATTCCGCCGAGTGGATCTGCAAAATAGGGATCGAACCCGGCAGATACGAGGACGAACTCGGGCCGGTATTCGAGTGCGATGGGTTTGAGAATGCGTTCGTACACGGAAAGATACTCCTCGTTTCCGAAGCCCGTGGGGAAGGGTGCGTTCACGGTGAATCCCTCGCCGCTGCCGCTGCCGACCTGGTCGAAATTGCCTGAGCCGGGATAATGGGGGTACTGGTGGGAGGAAAAGTAGAGCACAGACCGGTCATCGTAAAATGCGTGCTGGGTGCCGTTCCCGTGGTGAAGGTCCCAGTCCACGATAAGGATCCGTTTCAGCCCGTACTTCTCTTTTGCATAGGCTGCTGCGATTGCGACATTGTTAAAAAGACAGAAGCCCATGCTATGCCCGGGCTCGGCATGGTGGCCTGGGGGACGGACGAAAGCAAAAACAGGGTTCAGGGTCCGGGGTCCAGGGTTCAGGAGGGAATCCACTGCCTGGAGCAGGCCGCCTGCGGCCAGGCGGGCGATCTCGTAGGACCGAGCGGACAGTCCGGTGTCGGCGTCGAGCTGGGTATGGGCCTTTCCTGCTGTGTTCGCCACGGTTTGGATATAGAACGGGTCGTGAATGAGGGCCAGCTCGCTTTCTGTTGCGAGACGCGGTGCGATCTTCGGGAGGCTGGCAAATTCCCTGTCAAGGAGGTCGTGGATGACTCGCAGCCTATCTGGACTTTCGGGATGGCCGTCGCCGGGGTTGTGCTCCAGATACCGGTCGTCTCGGATGATCGCAAGGGAGGACATTGCTTGCTTCACCTTTCTCTTGATGCGGGGAGATTCTTACCTATAAACCGGAAGCTAGCCACATAAAGCACATAAGTCACATAGACAAAACAAAAAGTTAACTACTCAGGTCAATATATTATCCGCAGATTACGCAGATTTCTCAGGTGTAATGCCATTCAGGACTCAGATGTTCTGAGTAGCTACTGAGTAGCTACATTCTTTGTGAATTCTGTGCATTTTGTGGCTCAACTGTTATCTGCCGCACTCTGGCAATAAAAGAAAAACCCTTCAGTGCATCCGTAGTGACATGCAGAAGGGTTTTAAGGGCACGCTTGCATTTATCTTAAGGCGCGTGAGAGTCCTATTTCTGTTCCCCCGGCCGCGCGATCGGATGCGGCGCTACTTCCTTGTAGTTTTTCACGCCCAGCGACTCAAGCCATTTCTGCATGGCCGGCGAGCTGGGGCACTTGGCCGGCATCTTGGCGTCGGGAGCGCAGACGGCAAGGATCGTTTTGACCAGGTCCAGAGCGCTGAACTCCAGGATGTCCTGAATGTTCTTCGGTGTGGCATTGTCGATCATCAGGATGTTCTCGCGGTACCAGCCGTCGCCCCGGGGGGTCATCGGTCCGCAGGGGATATGCTCGACATTCTTCGGGAGCGCCCCCTTTTTCAGCGCGAAATTGGAAACATCGGCGCGCAGCTGCTGGAGGCCTTTAAAGGCGGGGTTCGAGCAGATGCCGGCCTTGCCCCAGCAAATGGGGTCGAACTTGGAGATCTTGATCCCGCAGCAGTACAGGTATGCCTGGGCGCCCAGTTCAGGCGCCTGGCGGATGACGATGTAAAAATAATCGTTTTTATATTCATACGAGCGTATTGCATTTTGAGTGCTCAATGGAGGCTCCGTTTCCCCGGTCAAGGAATGGCATCACGCTGGTCAATGAACGTCCGGTGAACGATCGTCGCTCACGGCGGTCCCTTCACATGCCCGAGGTTCTTTTACCTGGTCTTGCTTTTTGTCTTTGCCTTGGTCTTGGAAACAGGGGCTTTTTTCTTCGGAGCCGGTTTTGCTTTTGCTTTCGCTTTCGCCTGCAGCTGCAGGACCTGTTTTTTCAGCGCATCGATCTCCACGTTCTGGTCCTTTAGCATCTGCTCGAGCTTGGCATTGTCCTGCTTTACTGTTTCGAGTTCAACGTTTTTCGCGTTCAGCTCGTTGCGCGCCTTGTTCGCATAGCCGAAGCTTACGATCAGCAGGACCACCACCAGGGCGGCCACTGCCAGGAAAATGAGCTTTGCTTTCTGTGCATCGTCCTTTTCGTTCCGTTCCGTTCTCTCCATGCGTTATTTCTACCCTCCCTCTCTGTCATGAAAAAGCTATGTTAGTGGTATCGTTTGACCTCGAACCTGAACAGTTTGACCGGGGTGCCCGGCGCGATGCCCGCCTTTTGCATGGCAATGCTGATCTGCTGTTCCGCCGTATCCACGCCTTCGAGGTCGGGCAGCAGCAGACCGCGCCTTCCGCCGGCCTGCACGATCACGCCGTAGCGTTTCGGATCGAGCATGCTTTTGTCCTCGATCGCTTCGGGCGGCGACAGCACGTCCACGCTATACTCAAGGGCATCCAGCTCATGGTCGCGTAATGCAGGGAAAGCGCGGATCGCAGGTCGCGGCACTGATCGCGTTCCGTACGATCTCGTGGGCCACATCGGGCTCTGCGGGCTGAAAGGTGCCGATGCAGCCCCTGAGCATGCCTTTTGATTTGAGGCAGACGAACACGCCTGCCTGCTGAGTGAACTCGGCGGGAAGGTCGTGCTCCGGGATGGTGAGGATGCTCCCGTTCCGGATGTAGAGCTCAACCGCTTCTTTCGCCAGCGCTACGAGAGGGTGCATTACATCTCCCGTTGTACCACGTAATCTGCCAGGGCCAGAAGCGCCTGGCGCGGCGACGAATCCGGGAAGATGGTCAGGGCCGCTTTCGCCCCGTCGGAAAAGGACTGCGCCACGGCGAGCGCTTCATTGACCGTATCGTATTTTTCCATGATGCCGATGGTATAGCTGAGGTCCTCGTCGGTCATGGCCTCTGCCTGCAGGATCTGGTCGAGCCGGCCTTTTTCTTCGGGAGTGGCCTTGCGGATGGCATAGATGAGCGGAAGCGTGACCTTGCCCTCGGCCAGGTCCTTGCCGAGCACCTTGCCGAGCTGCTTCTGGTCCGCTGCATAATCGAGGGTGTCGTCGGTGATCTGGAACGCATAGCCCAGCTTTTTCCCGTAGGCCGTGAGCGCGTCTTCCTGCGAAAGGGGGGCCTTGCCGATGATGGCGCCGAGCCGGCAGGATGCGGAAATGAGCACGCCGGTCTTGCACTCGACGAGGCGATAGTAGTCGGCCTCGGTGATGTCGATGTTCTGGATCTGCATGAGCTGCAGGACCTCGCCTTCGGACATGGTCGTGGTGGTCTCGGAGAGAACGTCCATGACCCGCTGGTTCTGGAGGCGGACCCCGTGGTAGAGGGCTTTCGAGTACAGGTAGTCGCCCACGAGGATGCTGGCCTGGTTGCCCCAGAGGGAGTTTGCCGAGGATTTGCCGCGCCGGACCTTGGCTTCGTCGATCACGTCGTCGTGCAGGAGCGATGCCGTGTGGATGAACTCGACGACGCCGCCCAGGGTATATTCGGCGTTGTGGTCCCGGCATCCGCAGAGCCGCGCCGAGAGCAGGTGCAGCAGGGGCCGGAACCGCTTGCCGCCCGCGCCGAGGATGTATTTGCTCACCTGCCGGATAAGCTCGACGTCGGTCCCCAGGCTCTCATGGATGCGGTGCTCCATGCGCTCCATGTCGGACTTGAATTCTTTTAAGACGTCTTGAATGGTCGTTATCATCACGTTGTCTCAGGGGAGATGCTTTAAAAGAATAATAGGTGAGAGGCCCTGTATTGTCAAGGATTTTTGTAGCAGGGAGGGTACGGCACGTGCGTTAGGTGCGGGAAAAAGGCGCATGCATTGGACCGGAATACCCGCTCAAGTATCGGGGTCCCCCGGTAGGCTCGCTCAATCTGTTGAACCACTGATGTGCTATACCGGTTGTCCATTCCGGTTCTTTGGAAGCCGGCGCTCAATGCTCTGCAGCAAGGCCAGGACATCAGCGGGAGAGATGGTGTCGCCGATGCACTCGACGCCGGAGAGGGGATTGAAGCTTCCTTTGAGCTTATCGTCTATCACGAACCTGCCCCATGCGGCCCTGCGCCTGGGTTCGTCTTTTTTGAAGTAGAAATAATTTCCGTGAGCCGCTGCGTTGCGAAGGTGACGAAAGACCTCGAATTCCGGCGATTGATCGTTATGAGCGTCGGCGACGGTGTAGGAAGTGCAAAGAAGCATGCAGCAAAGCGATTTTATCACTGAATCTGCCGTAAGGTCTCCGGACACAGACAAAGCATGGATCTGCCCCATGTCTATGGCCAGGTCGGGCCGCACCTTGCCGAGATGCCAGGCAATCTGGTCGGGGCCAGGGGCAAGAGGATCCTCCTTTTCGAAAACGGTGGCTATTCCCGCGGTTGCTGCCAGGAATGTCGTGACCATTTCGTAGAACGGGCTGTCTTGCGTAAAGATGATAGTGCGTGGATTACTCATTGCGCTCGCTCCGATTCCCGATGATTCAAGCTGCAGTTATTAGATGAACACGCGCCTGACGCGCCGCCTTCGGGCGACTGCTGCCTTCCGTTCGTTCCAGACGTCGCCTTTCCCTCCGCTGCTTTGAAGGTTATCCTATTGTCCACAACTATACATATTTCGGGATTCAATAACACGGCCTGCAAACTCGCTCCGCCCGGCTTCGTACCTTCCCTCACGGAAACGCACGCGGGCTTCGCTACCGACCTGCCAGCTGGGCTTTAGTCGGGTGGGACTTGAGCAACGACACTCTCGCCCACTGGACAATAATGACAAATTTCATCACGCCTACGGCGTGATTCCCGATATCTCGGGCTTATCTTGACGCAAGGAACGACTTGTTACCTTTTTTATCTAATTATTTCGATCATATGAAAGGTTAACTTTATCTAAGTTTGGATGATCGATTTTTTTGTCGTGAATATTCGCGCAAAATCATAAACATAATTATGCCCACGATAAATGCTAGTATCAGAGAGACGGATAAAAGCGGAATACTAGGAAGTTCATCGCCATTATGAATTGGGGTGTCTGCCAAACAGAGAAGGATTATAGGAAAAGAACCAGCAATAGCTGCAATCGCGATAAATAAATGTAAAGCATAACGGAAACAAATTTGCACTGGTGTCTGCTTGCTTCCTTTTTTCATGTATTAACTCCGATAACGCGCGGGTGAGGAGCGTGCATTCCGCGACTCACTCGACCCGCTGGTTGTATCGTTACTTGTTCGTTTTTATCGCCTTAGTCCTGTATTCCGGTCAATTCGCGCAGCTTCATCACAATGGGATGTTCACTCCATATGTTGAATGTCGCTTTAAATTTCACTTTTGGAATAAATGTAATTCTTTCTCCAAAGTCGCTCGAAGGATAAATAGTGACAGTAATTGTCTTTGGCCTCATTAACCTCGACTCGCTAATATGTTTAATATTCAACAAAGGAACTCTAATTATTTTTGCGAAATTCTTGATAACCAAAACATCTTTATCAACAGATACGGTTCTTAAACGAAACGTATCGATCAACAAGAACAAGGAGCCTGCTATCCAAGCAACTAAGAAAATCAATCTCGGATCATCTGAGGATTGTGGTTGGTTGAATGTACCAAGCCACATCGCAATTGTGCCTGCTCCGAATCCTGTAATCCACAGGAAAGGGAATAGCACTTTATAATAAAACGTCATTGAGGAAGATAATTTCTCGTCCATATTTGTTTTGTCCCGATACAACAAGTGATTGATGGGACGGAAGTTGTTATCTACATATATATAAAAGTATATGCCAGTATATAAAACCATATACCTGTATATAACAGACTTCCATATATAGGTATATATCTTTTCAGGTTAGCAAGCCTCTATGATTCATCTATATGTATATGCTTTTCCGGCATATGTTGCAAGAATATATTCCTGATTCATGGCGAGGTTGAATGAGTTGAATGAATATATTATGGGCATGTCGAGAATACAGTCTGTAGCTTAAAAGTGTCTCAAAGAAGTGCATCTAGGGCGATTCAGAAATTACACAGCGCTTTTAGAACTCCATGGGATAATCATGGAAGGGATCGGAGAGTTCGGAGCCGGCAATGGCGATATATTCCTTCACAAACTCGACAATCTCCTTTTTCCGGCCTGATTCTGAGCAAAGGTCGGTCATGTCGTTAATGTACTCGTTCAGTCGGATACAGGCCTGTTTCAGGTCCTGGATCTCGTGAATCGCCTGTTGTTCCGACAGATGCCAGAAGTCGTTGATAGGCGTGAACCGGGGATTATAGAACACCGATGCGTGCTCGTCTTCGAGCGCGGCTGCCTGCTCCTTGAGCGACGCTATATAGAGTTTCAGCTTTTCGTCCGGCAGCGTGTCGAGCGCGCGGGTTTCCGAAGCGACCCATTGCATCTCAAGTTTGAGGAGGGTGGCAAGGTCTTTATCTGCATAGGCGGCGGTCACCTTCTTCATTAATTCTTCTTTTCGCTTCTTTTCCGCAAAGTCCATTTCCGTGTCCGGGTGCAGGGCCTTTGCCAGGGAAAGGTAAAGGCTTCGCATACTCTTGAGCTGATGTGCTTCCTCTTTTTGCCGCAGCTCTTCCTTCGCAAGTTGTTTCTTCGATTTATACTTTCGGGAAAAAGGTTCTTCTCGTTGATTATCGCTGCTCTTGAACTCGTCACGCATGCGCCTGATGAAACGGGCGAATTCCTCGGGAGTATCTCCCATTGAGTCCGGATCGATGTCCATGTCGAAGGCGTCCTTCGCGTGTTCCGCGAACGCCCGCTTCATGGCGTTCTGCTGACTTTGAACTTCCTCGCGATAATTCGATTCCGACCAGGCATTATAAAACACTTCGGTCTCCTGGTCAGGCTCCACATGGGCGAACGCTTCATCGCACAGGAGGAGGATAACCTTGCGCACATTGTCTGCCTGACGCGCGCCGAATTTTAACTTTTTTGTCGTTTCGCCAAGGGTTTTCGCAAGCTTTAGCCGGCTTTGGGATATCACCTGCTGCAGGTTGGGTATGTTCGCGTTGTACGCTTTGAGCACGGTTTCGAGCTTTACCGAGTCTTTGCGGATCGCCTGCTGGATCTGTTCGATGCGTTTCGTCAGCCGATTGAAGGCCTGCTGGTTCTTTGTCAGTTTTTTTCTTTTTGCGGCGGAGATCTTCAAATCTAATTTGACGGGTTTTTTACGGCGGGTAGTCTTGTTGTCGAATGAGGAAGGTGTTTGGTCGTCCATGGTAATTTTATCTTTGAAGAACTAAAAGCAAAAGAAACACAGACAAGCCGAACATAAACTTGCCACGAAGGCACGAAGTCACGAAGAACGAAAAAACCTGTTTAAGATAGTGTTTTAATTAATTAGACTAAGCCTTACTTCGTGTCTTAGTGCCTTCGTGGCAAAAATATTCTTGAGGTTGGCCTCTACAGCTTCATCGCCTCGTTCACTTCCGCCAGGGTCTGCGCGGCTATAACGCGGGCCTTGCGGGAGCCTTCGTGGATGATATCGGTGATCCTTTTCGGGTCGGCGATCAGCTCCTTCCGGCGCTCCTGCATCGGCTTGAGGTATGCCAGAAGGTGTTTCAGCAGCTCCTTCTTGTCATCGACGCAGCCGATGCCGGCGCGGCGGCATTCCACGTTGACATGATCGCACCATTCCTTGGGCGCGAAGATCTTGTCGAGCGCGAAGAGCGGGCAGACATCGGGATTACCGGGATCATTCCTGCGTACGCGCGCGGGGTCGGTCACCATGGCCATCACTTTCTTCGTGATGTCCTCGGGGCTGTCAGACATGTTGATCGTATTACCGTAGGTCTTGCTCATCTTGCGGCCGTCGGTGCCGGGCAGCTTGGGATACTCGGTCATGAGCGGCTGCGGCTCCGGAAAGATCTCGCCGTAGAGCTGGTCGAACCTGCGGCCGATCTCCCGCGTCAGCTCCAGATGGGGCAGCTGATCAACGCCCACGGGCACGAAGTGCGCTTTATAGATGAGAATGTCCGCTGCCTGGAGCACCGGGTAGCCGAGGAAGCCGTAGGTGTTCATCTCCCGGTCCTGGATCTGGTCCATCTTTTCCTTGTAGGTCGGCACGCGCTCGAGCCAGGGGAGCGGCGTGGACATGGAGAGCAGCACGTGGAGGACGGCGTGCTCGGGCACGAGGGACTGCTTAAAGAGCACGGCCTTCTCCGGGTCAAGGCCGGCCGAAAGCCAGTCAATGACCATCTCCTTGACGTGCGTCCGGATCTTCGAGGTGTCGGCATAGTTCGTGGTGAGGGCGTGCCAGTCCGCGATGAAGTAATAGCATTCGTACTGGTCCTGGAGCTTGCGCCAGTTCTCGAGTGCTCCGAGAAGATTGCCGAGGTGCAGGAGTCCGCTCGGCTGCATTCCGCTTAAAACGCGTTTTTTTGACATAGGGTCGGTGTGTGAACTCCTGTTCGAGATTTACCCTTTAAAGAGATATTGAACGAGTATGGAGAGAATGTCATTCCCGAGAAGAAAATAAAGCGCCGGCAGTATGATCGGCCAGATGATGTACCCGAGAATATTGAATGCAAATAACGCCAGGATGATGATCATGCCAAAGGGTTCGAGGCGATAATAGGTCGCCGCAAGTTTTTCCGGAAGGACCCAGTAGACGATCCTGCTGCCATCAAGCGGGGGGATCGGGATCAGGTTCAGGATGGCCAGGACGACATTGATGAGAACGCCATAGCCTAACATGAGGGTCAGGGGAATCCCGAGCCACTCCCCGGCTGATTGAGGGAGTACCCCCACGAGCAGCGGGAGCACAACGCGAAGAAAGAGGGCGAACATTACGGCCATGACCAGATTGATCCCCGGTCCTGCCAGCGATGACAGTGCCATGCCCTTCTTGGGATCGTTAAAATTGTAGGGATTGATCGGCACTGGCTTGGCATAGCCGAAGAGCATTCTGCCGTCCGTGAGCACAGAACAGCATGAGCGGCATTAGTACCGTGCCGAACAGATCGATATGGGAGATGCGGATTCAGGGTCAGCCTGCCCATGTCGCGGGCCGTGTGGTCGCCAAGCTTGTTCGCGACCCAGCCGTGCGCCACTTCGTGCAGCACGATGGCGAAGATGAGCGGCGGGGCCATGACCGCGATCTTTTGTATGATGTTCAGTTCTTCCATAGGATTAAGTCGACATGCCGGTACTGCTGAAAAAAGCTATTTTTTACAGCGTTTTCGTCGAGCGTTGATAGTAAGGGAAATGAGAAGGAGTGTCAAGAAAAAATAGGCAGCGGGCCTGCATTATTCCTTTACAGGAATGAATCCGTTGCTGTCGATCGTGATCAGGAATACCTTCTTCTGCGCTTCGCCGGTCCCGTTGAACGTGGTCGTTCCGGAGATGCCGGGGTAGGCGCTGAGCGCTGCAAGGCCTTCCCTGATCGGCTGCCGGCGTGTCCTTATGCTCCTTGATGAGCGAGAGGACCATCATGGCGGCATCATAGGCCTGGGCTGAAAGGATCATCAGGGTCTTCCTGGTATGCGGAACGGTAGGCTTCCACGAATTCCTTTACCGCAGGGGCAGTGTTCTCCGGCATGAACCCGTCGGTAAAGACCGCGCCTTCGGCATGGCGGCCGGCGCGTTCGAGCAGGTCCGGCGTATGCCAGTTGTTGGACCCGATCAGTTTCATGCCCGTGATGTTGTAGAACGCGAGCTGGGGGATGAGGAGGCCCACCCGGTCCGCTGTGCCGGGAAGGTAGAGGGAATCGAAGCTGGGCGTATAGTCCTGGAAAAGCTTTTTCCGCTCGGCGTCATCCTCCGGGATCTGGATCCTGCGGGAGCGCAGGTCGATCTCCATGACGCGCTTGATATAGGGTCCGAAATCGTTGGTTTCCGTGGGGTAGGGGACGGTCGCGAGCACGTCGGCCTTGTTTCTCAGTTCACGGGCAAAGAGGCGCGACAGATCCCTGCCGTAGGGATCGTCGGGGATACATGATCACGATCTTTTTGAGCTTCTGACCGATGACGTACTGTGCGGCCGCCCGTGCCTGGCTCGCATTCGTGAGCGCATTTCTGAATATCCAGGGGCTCAGTTCTCCCAGTCCGGCGCCCGAGGCAGCCGGCGTGATGACCGGGACCTGCAGCTTTTGGACGATCGGCGCAAGCGCTTCCACTTCGCGCGTCAGGAGCGGTCCGATGGCTGCTACTATGCCCTTGGGTGCGAGTTCGGAAAGTGCGGCAGCCGCTTTATCGGGTGATCCTTCGGTGTCCCTGATAAGGATCTCCACGCGGTTATCGACGTTCTTGAGATTGTAACTGTACACGGCAAGCTGGATGCCCCTGAGCACGCGGTCACCATAGAAGGCGGCCGGTCCGGTCTGGGGGATGAGCGCGCCCAGGGAGTAGCGCGGCGACGAGAGCTGTGCCGTAGCATCGACCACGAGCATCTCTGCCCGGGTCTTTTCCGGGTGCGTCGGGAATTTTGCAAGGAAGTCTTTGGCAAGCTTGATGGCGTCACGGTACTTTTTCTGCTCGATCATGAGGCTTGCAAGGCGCAGCAGGGCGAGGTCGGCGGGATAAGCAACTCCTTCCGACAAGGCCGTGAGGTCGCCTTCCGTAAGGTTCTTGGCCACCATCTCGCGCACCCGCTCCCGGTATCCGGCCTGCTGTTTCGCGTTCGGCGCAGATTCGGCAAGGTAGACGAATTCCTTCACCGCAGGCAGGTATGCCTCCTTTGCCGCATACGCTGCTGCCAGGACCTCGGCAATCCGCACAAGCCTGGCCGGGTCGGTGATCCGGGTCCGGTCCTGCAGGTTCGCTATGGCGAGGTCGTATTCCTTGAGCTCAAAGTAGCAGAGGCCGAGCTTGTATTTGGCGTCGGTGATGAACGGCGAAGCAGGGTACTTTTCGAGGACATCCTTGTAGTTGCTGAGCGCCTGCTGGTAGTCCCGCTGCGCAAAGTGCACCTCGCCCATGAGGAACCGCGCCCGGTCCTGGTGCCTGCTTTTGGGGTACAGCACGGTAAAATCATTGGCTGTCTTGAGCGCGTGGTCATATTGTTTTTTGGCGTAGAAGGCATCTGCCTGGTCCAAAAGCGCCCGGGCGTCCAGCTCCCATGCCGGTTCGGGCGGCAGTTTCGGCGCGCAGCTCGTGAGAACAACGGCGCCAAGCAGCAGCCCGACCATGAACACTATGAAGGTGCGGCGTAGCAACATCCTTACTTCCCTTTCTTTGCAGCGGCTGCGGCAATGGCGGTCTTGCGCTTCAGCTTCAGCGTCTCTGCCTGGCGTTTCCGTTTGCGGGCGATCTCTTTCTCTCTTTCACGCATGGTTGGTATTCTCCTTTCACTGGAATGATCGGTACGGTTCAGACTGCACACTATAGCGAAGATGGGGCTGTTTGTCAATATGTTCGGGGCGTTCTGGCCGAACGTTCCTGGTCCGAAAGCCGGCGGTTGACGATCGTGACATCGTTCGCCCGGGCGTCTTTGAATCAAGGTGTTTTTGACTTTTTTGTGAATTTTCACTTGATTTATTTTATCCGATGGATTAGATTATACCCCTCATTGGAAGTCCACGATGGGCGAGTAGCTCAGCTGGGAGAGCACCGCGTTCGCAATGCGGGGGCCGAGGGTTCGATCCCCTTCTCGTCCACCATTTTTTATCGTTCACCGAAAAGCGAAGCCCTGCATGAAAAACCATGCAAGGCTTTTTGTTTGGATGTCCGTATCAGGTGGCTGATCAAATCTTTTGCTTCAGCCTGCAATTGCTGCAAGGAATTCTTACGGCGCGTCATGATCGGAACTGCAACGATAACTTAACCAGCATTATTCCTGGAGCACTATCATACGAGCGCTTTCGTTGCCTTATCCCAGTTGAGTTCTTTCGTGAGAGCATGCGAGGTTACGGCAGCGGCAATCTTTTCGGGTGCGGAAGTGCGTCCGGGGTGTCCGGGACGAGGCGGCAAACATGCGGAAGAAACAAACATGACCACCACCGCTGTCAGTATGAGTGCTTTCCATCCTTGCTTCATATAAACCTCCTTTTTGATTTCATTCATAATTCATCCTATGGATTTATCAGAACATCGTTGGATTCGGCTGATCCATCGATGACCACGACCCGCCTGTCTTCTCTGCGAAGCCTGCCTTCCGCAAAAAGCTGGATCGCGCGGGAATAGATCTTATGCTCCTGCTTGAGAATCCGCTCCGAGAGGCTGTCCTCGGTATCATTGTCCAGGATCGGGACCACGGCCTGGATGATGATGGGGCCGGTGTCCATGCCTTCGTCAACGAAGTGCACGGTGCAGCCGGAGAACTTCACGCCGTGATCCAGCGCTTTTTGCTGAACATGAAGGCCGGGGAAGGCCGGCAGCAGGGAAGGGTGGATGTTCAGGATGCGGTGCGGGAAAGCGGCGATCAGCACCGGGGTGATGATGCGCATGAATCCCGCGAGGCAGACAAGTTCCACGCCCCGTTTCTGAAGCTCCTGCACGAGAAGCGCGTCGTATGCTTCGCGTTTGCCTTTATAGCCTTTGGCGCTTACATGGACCGCCGGCATGTTGTGTTTTCTTGCCCGTTCGAGGGAATAGGCATCGGCCTGGTCGCTGATAACAACTGCGATCTCGGCAGCGAGCTGACCGCGCTCGATATTGTCGATGATGGCCTGAAGGTTCGAGCCCCGTCCCGAGACGAGTACCCCGATGCGGATCTTGTTCATACTGCCTCAATGCAAAGTGCAAAATGTAAATTTCAAAATGCAAAGGTGTGGTAAATGGCAGTGCCTTATTTTGCACTTTACACTTTGCAGTTTGCCTTTTGCACTCACTATTCCTTGTACTTCACGACCTGCTTCCCTTTTACGATCTCGCCGATCAGGTAGGCCCGCTCCCCGAGCTTCCGGGCGCGTTTCATGACAGCATCGGCCTGTTTTGCCGGTACTGCCATGATCATGCCGATGCCCATGTTGAAGTCCCGGTACATCTCCTGATCGTCCACGCCTGCTTTTTCCTGGATCAGAGAGAAAATGGGGTGGATGTCCCAGGTATCCTTGACGATCAGGGCCTGGACGCCTTTCGGGAGCATGCGCGGCGTGTTCTCGGTGATGCCGCCGCCGGTTATGTGCGCCATGCCGCGCAGATCGAACTCCTGCAGCAGCGCCAGAATGGTCTTTGCGTAGATCCGCGTCGGCGTGAGCAGTACCTCTCCCAGCGGCCGGCCGAGGCCGGGAACGATCTTCCTGAGCGGGTAGCCTGCTTCCTCGAGCAGGACCTTGCGCGCCAGCGAGTACCCGTTGCTGTGCAGGCCTGAGGACGCAAGTCCGATGAGCTGGTCTCCGGGCTTGATCCGGGAGCCGTCGATGATCTTCTTTTTTTCGACCACGCCGACGGCAAAGCCTGCCAGGTCGTATTCATCGTTCCCGTAGAATGACGGCATTTCGGCGGTTTCGCCGCCGATCAGGGCGCAGCCGGACTGCCTGCAGCCTTCGGCAATGCCTTTGATGATGTTGGCGTGCTCCTTCGGCTTCAGCTTGCCCGTGGCAAAATAGTCGAGGAAAAAGAGCGGCTCCGCGCCCTGGACAATGATGTCGTTCACGCACATGGCGACGAGGTCGATGCCCACGGTGTCGTGCTTTTTGGTGAGGAAGGCGATCTTGAGCTTGGTGCCCACGCCGTCCGTGCCGGAGACGAGGACCGGCTGTTTGTATTTTTTGAGGGCAAAGAGCCCGCCGAAGCCGCCGATGTCGGTGAGCACTTCCGGGCGGAACGTTGACTTGACGTAGGGCTTGATCTTCGACACAAAGAGGTCTCCGGCATCGATGTCAACGCCGGCATCCTTATAGGTAATGGCCATGGAGGTTCCCTTCTGAAAAATTTTGTCGATACTACCTGTAACCGGGGCCGCTGTCAACAGGTTTCAGCCGCAGCAGCGGGGGCCAGGACTGCCGCATCCGCTATCTGACTTTTTGCTCGATGTCCCGAACGGTGGAATTATTCATGAGCTTGAGGAACTGGGGATTCGCCATGAGGGCGGAAATGTCGCCGGCATTCACGGCTTTCATGACCTCGGGATCTTCGATGATCTTCAGAAATTCGGGGTCGTTCTGGAGCGACTGGATCTTGCTCATGACCTCCTTGTCGTTCATCATCCTGTCCTGCAGGGTCCTTACGTCGCGGGCCGTGTTGTCAGGAGCTGTTCCGGAATTGGCAACAGCCGGTGCAGCGACCGGTCTGATGGCGAGGACCTTCGACTCCTCGATCTGAAGGTTGCCCAGGCTGCCTGAACGTATGGTGTATTTCCCGTTGGTCAGCGATACGACCTCTCCGGTCACGATACTGCCGTCCCTGAGCTCGATCGCCCGGACCTCTCCGGCGAGGCTTTCTTGTGCCAGGAACAGGGCTGAAAAAAGCGTGAGGAAAATAAAAGTTCTCATCGGGTACCTCCTGGGTAACTATAGCATAGATGAACGCTCATTCCTACTGATACGTGATCGAACCTTTTCTGACCGCAGGGGCAGCGACAACGCGCAGTTCGCTGAGGCAGAACTCTTTTTTTAACGCAACGATATTTGAGCGTTTCTGGCCTATGGCAGCAGCAACATCGGAGGGATGGCAGAGGAAACGGGCGGGGCCTGCTCCCGGCGCACGCTGTTGCAACGGCAGCGCGCATCCGGTCCAGGAGGACCGACGAGTCCACAAGCTGCCTGAACGCCGGATGATAGGGGCCCGCCAGGATGGTGCCGGTTTTTTGAAGCTCCTCGGTCGGTTGGAGCCCCATGCGGATCACCGCTATGCCGGCGCGCTCGAACTGCAGGAAGGCATTCTTGCACCATTGTACTGCTTCGTCCAGGGATAATGGGGCATATTGCCCCGAACAATACAGCGCTTCGAGCGGCGTCTCTTTGATCACGAGCGCCGGGTAGATCCGGACGAATTCGGGCCTCATTCCGATCACGCTGTGCACGGTTTCCATAAAGGTCCCGGCTGCATCTCCCGGCAAGCCGGGCATCAGCTGCAACCCGATGCTGAATCCCTGTTCGCGAAGCAGGGTGACGGCATGGATGGTGTCGGCCGCGGTGTGGCCCCGCCCGGAACGCATGAGCACGGAATCATCCATGGATTGAACGCCGAGTTCGATGGTTTCTACCTGATGGTCCCTGAGGAAGGCAAGGATTTCCCTGCTGATGCAGTCCGGCCTGGTAGAGAGGCGGATCCCTTTGATCCTGCCTGAGGAAATGAACGGTTGGCATGCCTCGAGGTAGCTCTTCTGGACCTCGACTCGCCAGGGCGGTGAAGCTGCCGCCATAGAACGCCACCTGGGCCGGTTCCTGCTTTGACCTCTTGTTCAGATAGGCGGTGATCGTATGCGCGACGGAGGATGGATCAACAGACGTTCTCTGCCCGGTGATATTCCTTTGATTGCAGAACACGCACTGGTGAGGGCATCCGGAATGGGGAATGAAAAAAGGGATGATCATGATCGCTGCGCTCAATTGCGGAATGCGGATTTCGGAATGATTCTGTCCGCAATCCGAAATCAGGGCTTTTGCTACGTCAGTTTTTCCAGGGCTTCCTTCGCAGCTTTCTGCTCGGCTTCTTTTTTGCTCTTGCCTGTTCCACGACCATAGAGCTGCCCCTTGACCATCAGTTCCACGTCGAATTGTTTCTGGTGGTCAGGGCCGGTCTCGGACACGACGCGGTATTCAGGCAGCAGCTTCAAGCGCTCCTGGCAGCGCTCCTGGAGCGCTGTTTTGTAGTCAAGGGAAGTGCGTGATGCGCAGGTTCTCTTGATCACGTCTTCGAAAAATCGAAGAATGAAGGTTTCGGCTGTATCCTTGCCGGCATCGAGGTACAATGCGGCGATGAGCGCTTCAAGGGCGTCCGCCAGCAGCGAGTCCTTGTCGCGTCCGCCGGTCTGCTCTTCGCCCTTGCCGAGCAGCAGGTAGGCGCCGAGCTCCAGGGCACGGCCGATCACGGCAAGTGCAGGTTCGCTCACGACCGCTGCTCTGAGCCTCGAGAGGTCTCCTTCGGTCGAGTCGGGGCAGGTCCTCATGAGATGCTCGCTCACGATGAGCGAGAGGACGGCATCTCCGAGGAACTCCATCCGTTCGTTGTGGTAGGGGACCTTGTTTTCGTTGGCGAAGGATTTGTGCGTTAAAGCACGTTCAAGGAGCTGGGGCTCCTTGAACGTGTAGGAGATGCTTTGCTGAAGATCGGCGAGTGTGCGCATCTTACTTCCGGAAGCGCTTGAACACCAGGCACGCGTTCGTGCCGCCGAAACCGAAGGAATTGGACATGACGACATCGACCTGCGCTTTTCGTGCGGTGTGCGGGATGTAGTCAAGGTCGCATTCAGGATCGGGATTTTCAAGATTGATGGTCGGCGGGAGCACCCCGCGGTCCAGCGCAAGAACGGAGATAACGGCCTCCACGCCGCCCGCTGCACCGAGCAGATGGCCGGTCATGGATTTCGTGGAACTCACCGGGATCTTGTATGCATGGTCGCCGAACACGGTCTTGATGGCAATGCTCTCGAGTTCGTCGCCGTACTTGGTGGAGGTTCCATGGGCATTGATGTAGCCCATGTCCGCCGGCGCAACGCCCGCGTCCTTGATCGCCATCTTCATGCATCGGGCCGCGCCTTCGCCGTTCGGGGCGGGAGAGGTGATATGATAGGCATCGCCCGAGGCGCCATAGCCGACCACCTCGGCGTAGATGCGGGCCCCGCGCTTGAGCGCCGATTCCATCTCCTCAAGGACCACCACGCCGGAGCCTTCTCCCATGATGAAGCCGTCGCGTTCGGCATCGAAGGGGCGGCTTGCGCGCTGCGGTTCATGGTTCCGGGTGGAGAGGGCCTTCATGGCGTTGAATCCGCCCACGCCGGTCACACAGATGCACGATTCGGTCCCTCCGGCGATCATGGCATCGGCATCGCCGCGCTGGATCCATTTGAACGCATCGCCGATGGAATGGGTTCCCGTGGCGCAGGCCGTGACCACGCTGATGTTGGGGCCTTTGGCGCCGAAGCGCATGGAGATATTTCCCGCTACCTCGTTGATGATCAGCATGGGGATGTAGAAGGGCGTGATCTTGCGGAAACCGCGCTCGAGATAGACCTTGTGGTACTTCTCGATGGCCGGGAGCCCGCCTATGCCGGCGCTTACAATGACGCCGACGCGCTCGGCGTTCTCCGGCGTGATCTTGAGTCCCGACATGTCCATGGCCATCTGGCTTGCCGCGATCGCCAGATGAATGAACCGGTCCATTTTTTTGATCTCTTTGGGCTCGATGTACTTTTCCGGTTCGAAGCCGTGGATCTCTCCCGCGATCTGCGTCGGAATGGTCTTGTCATCGAACTGCGTAATGGGGCCGATGCCGGACTTGCCGCTGATCAGGCCTTCCCAGCTTGTTTCCGTATCGAGCCCGACGGGCGTGATCATGCCGACACCGGTTACAACAACTCTTCTCTTCAAAAGAGGATACCTCCTGCGATAATAAATCCGAAAAGCCAAAAAACCTGCTCTCACAGCTGCCGGAGAGGTCTTCTGGCTTTTTGGATTTTGTGAGACGGATTGGCTGCGTGACGTTGAATCCGTTACTTTTTTGCCTTGATATAGTCGATCGCGTTCTGCACGGTCGCTATCTTTTCCGCATCCTCATCCGGGATCTCAACGCCGAATTCTTCCTCGAGCGCCATCACGAGTTCCACGGTATCGAGCGAGTCGGCACCGAGGTCGTTGACGAATGATGCCTCAGGTTTCACATCCGCTTCCGGAACGCCGAGCTGCTCAGAAATGATCTTTTTTACCTTTGCCACTATCTCTGCCATTGTATTCCTCCTGTGATTATGTCCTTGATAATATAAAAAACATGCTTCTCAAACTTGGTGCATTCCAGGGAGCACGCGGAACTACATGTACATGCCGCCGTTCACATGGATGACCTGACCGGATATGTACGATGCCCAGGGTGATGCAAGGAACCTGACCGCATTTGCAACATCGGCGGGAGTGCCGAGCTTGCCCAGGGGGATCTGCTTCGCGAGCTCTGTTCTGACGGTCTCGGACAGGGCCTGCGTCATGGCCGTTTCGATGAAGCCGGGGGCCACGGCATTGGCGGTGATGCCGCGATTCGCATATTCCCGGGCGATGGTCTTGGTAAGGCCGATGAGACCGGCCTTGGACGCCACATAGTTCGCCTGGCCAGCATTGCCCATGGCGCCCACGATCGAGGCGATGTTGATGATCGTACCCCCGCGCTGCTTGGTCATATACTTGAGCGCTGACTTCGTGCACAGGAACGCGCCTTTTAGATTGATGCTGAGCACCAGGTCCCAGTCCTCGTCCTTCATCCGGAGGATAAGCCCGTCGCGGGTGATTCCGGCGTTGTTCACCAGGATATCGATCCTGCCGAATTTCTCGATGACCTGGTCGATCATGGCGGTCACGTCGGCCGACGCCGCCACGTTCGCTTTGAGGGCAAGCGATTTTCTGCCGAGCGCTTCAATATCCGCCGCGGTTTTCTGGGCTGCTTCGAGGTTCACATCGCAGATGGCGACGTCAGCACCGTCTGTTGCGAGCGCCAGTGCAATGTCCCGTCCGATGCCTTGTGCTGCGCCTGTGACCAGTGCTATTTTGCCGTTCAAGCTCATGCGATCGCTCCTGCCGGATTGTGCGTGGTGTTCTGTCCCGTGTTATTTTTTCGAGCAGCTGCCGCGGTCGGGTGTCTGTCAGACTGCTATGAAACGCCGATGGCATGCAGCGCATCGTTCATGCTCTTTTGGTCTTCTACGTTCAGGATCTTTGCTTCCTTGGCGATCCGCTTCACCAGTCCGGAAAGTACCCTGCCGGGGCCTACCTCGATGAAGGTGTCGACGCCGTCGGCTGTCATGCGGTTTGATCGAGTCTTCCCAGAAGAGCGGAGCGCTGATTTGTTTGATGAGCGAAGGTCTCAGGTCAGACGCTTTCTGTATGTACCGCGCATCGGCATTATTTACGATCGGTATCGTGAGATCGCTGATGCTGATGTGCTCAAGTTCCTTTGCCAGCCGGTCGCCTGCCGCCTGCATCATGGCGCAGTGTGATGGCACGCTTACCGCAAGCGGCACCACCTTTTTCGCCCCGCGGGCTTTGGCGAGTTCCATGGCCGCTTCCACGGCTTTTTTCTCGCCGGCGATCACGATCTGGCCCGGGGAGTTGTAATTTGCAGGGGCAACTATACCATTTTCGGAAGCGTCAAGGCAAGTTTTTTCTACGTCCTGCCGCTCCATGCCGAGAATGGCCGCCATGAGTCCGGCGCCTTCAGGAACGGCCTCCTGCATATAGCGGCCGCGCTTCTGCACGAGCGCAACGGCATCTTTGAGGGTCAGGCCTCCGGCACAGGTGATGGCCGTATACTCGCCGAGACTATGGCCTGCAGCAGCCACGGCAACAACTCCCCGGCGCTCGAGCGGCCTCAGCATGGCGATGCTCGACGCAAGGATGGCGGGCTGGGTATTTTCCGTCAGGTTCAGTTTCTCGACAGGGCCCTGGGTGCACAGGTGCGCAAGGTCGAAGCCAAGCACCGTGCTCGCGGCTTCGAAGACCTCGCGGGATTCCCCGAAGTTCTCATAGAATTCTTTGGCCATGCCCACGTACTGCGAACCCTGGCCGGGAAAGAGGAATGCGATTTTCATAGGTATGACAGCCCACCCTTTTTGACAGGATAGCAGGATGTTTTCAGCGGAGGTTTTCTCTATCGCGACGATCCTGGTATTGCTGTGCCGATTCTTTTAGCCCTGTAGTTCCTTGAATTTTTTGATCATGACCGGCAGAACCTCGAGCACATCACCCACGATGCCGTAGGTGGCAACGCTGAAGATGGGCGCATCGGGGTCCTTGTTGATCGCGACGATGACATCGGACGACTGCATGCCTGCCACGTGCTGGATGGCACCGGATATGCCGCACGCGATATAGAGTTTGGGGCAAACGGTCTTGCCGGTCTGGCCTACCTGGTGCGAGTAGGGGATCCAGCCCTCATCCACTGCGCCGCGCGTTGCAGCAACGGCTCCGCCCAGGACCTTGGCAAGTTCTTCGAGGAGGTGAAAGTTCTTGATGCCGCCCATGCCGCGGCCGCCGGCCACAATAATGTTCGCTTCGCAGATGTTCACGGTCTCGCCCAGCTCTTCCACGGTCTTTATGACCCTGGTGCGGACATCACCGGCCTGCGTGAACTTCACCTCGATGATGTCGCCGGTGCGGGCATCATCGCGCGGAGCCGGCTTCATGACCTTGTGCCTGACCGTCGCCATCTGCGGCCGGTGGTTGGGGGAAACGATGGTGGCCATGATGTTGCCGCCGAAGGCAGGCCGGGTCTGGTGCAGGTTGCCGGTCTCGGGGTCGATATCGAGCATGGTGCAGTCTGCCGTAAGTCCGGTGTAGAGCTTTGCCGCTACCTTGGGAATGAACGAACGGCCGATCGCCGTTGCTCCGGCGAGAATGATCTCCGGTTTGTGGAGCGTTGCGAGGGTGGTGAGCACGGCGCTGTAGGAATCGTCGTTAAAGTCCTTGAGGGCGGGATCATCGGCCAGGTAGACGACGTCGGCCCCGTACGCGATAAGGTCTTTGGCCTTCTCCTTGATGCCGTGGCCGATGAATACGGCTGAAAGTTTTGCCTGACGCTTATCAGCCAGCTTTCTTCCCTCTCCGAGCAGCTCAAGCGCTACGCTTGAGATGCTTCCCTTGTGCTGCTCAGCAAAGACCCAGACGCCTTTGAACGCTGAAAGGTCCTTTGCTGCAGCAACTGCCTCTTCGCCGGTCCGTTCTATGGCCTTGAATTCGCAGGCCTCGATGCACGCGCCGCAGAGGGTGCAGCTTTCCGTGATAAAGGCCTTGCCGCTGCGCATCTCAATGGCGCCAAAGGGGCAGACGGAGACACAGGTCTCGCAGCCGGTGCAGGTGTTTGATATGACTTGAACGCTCACAGGAAGCTCCTTGTTAATAATGATGCAGGATTCATGATGCATGTCTCGTCGTGAAATATCCTGGATCTTGCATCCTGAATCATGCGTCGTTAAATCAACGACTGTTCTTTCAACTTTTTCACGACCTGCTCCACCTGCTGTTCGATCGTCCCGGACAAAATCTCCCGCTGACCGCGGGGGGCGGGCGGGAATATCCGAACGACCTTCGTGGGCGAACCCTTGAGGCCGAGCATGTTCTCGTCAGCGCCGATATCCTTGGCCGTCATCGTCGTGACCTTGAGGCTTTTGGCCTTCATTTTGCCCTTCAGCGACGGCAGCCGAGGCTGGTTGATCTCCTTGACCACGGTTATCAGTGCCGGGAGAGAGGACTCCACCACATCGTATCCGTCGTCCATCATGCGCTCGACGGTCATTTTACCGTCGGCTATGGCCGTTATTTTCTTGATGTAGGCGATGAAGGGAATGCCGAGCATGTCCGCGGTCTCGGGGCCGACCTGGGCCGTGTCGCCGTCGATCGCCTGTTTTCCCGCGATAACGAGGTCGTAGCAGCCGATCTTCTTTATTCCCTGGGCAAGGGTGTAGGATGTGGCCCACGTGTCGGCTCCGGCAAAAGCCCGGTCCGAAAACAGAACGACATCGTCAACGCCCATGGCCACGGCCTCTTTAAGCGCATCGGCGGCCTGCGGCGGTCCCATGGTCACGGCCGTCACCTTGCCGCCGTGCTGTTCGCGCAAACGAAGCGCCTCTTCAATGGCGAACATATCAAAGGGGTTGATGATGCTCGGGACACCGTCACGGATGAGCGTGTTCGTTTCCCGGTTGATCTTCACTTCTGACGTGTCCGGAACCTGTTTGACCAGAACGATGATATTCATCTGCATCTCCAAAATTCCAAATAACAAATCACAAATTTCAAATAAACTCCAGATCTCAATTACCCAAATTCGAAACGTTTTATACTTGTTATTTCGATATTGGAATTTATTTGCGATTTGGTGCTTGTGATTTTGAGCTTGTTTTTACTTCTGCCTCGTGGCTTCCTTGATCATATCGAGGGCGATGACATTGCGCTGGATCTGGTTCGTTCCCTCATAGATCTGGAGGATCTTGGCATCGCGCATCATCTTTTCGACAGGGTACTCTTTCATATAGCCCGAACCGCCCATGATCTGGACAGCGTCGGTTGTGACCTTCATGCCCGTGTCGGTGGCGAAGAGCTTTGCCATGGCGGAAGCGCGGGAAAAGTCCTTGGCTCCGCTGTCCATCATGCGGGCAACTGCGTAGACCAGCGCTCGTGCAGCCTCGGTCTGGGTCTGCATATCCGCGAGCATGTGCTGTATGGCCTGGAAGGAGGTGATGGGCTGGCCGAACTGGACCCTGCTTTTTGCAAACTTGATGCACTCGTCGATGGCGCCCTGGGCCACGCCCACGCCCTGGGCTCCCACGCCCGCACGGGAGCAGTCGAGGGTCTTCATGGCCACGATAAAGCCCATGCCTTCCCTGGCGATCAGGTTTTCCTTGGGGATGCGGCAGTTGTTGAAGATGAGCTCGGTCGTTGATGATGCGCGGATGCCCATCTTGTTCTCTTTTTTGCCGAAGGTGAATCCGGGCGTGCCTTTTTCCACGATAAAGCACGAGGCGCCGCGGGCGCCCTTGGACTTGTCGGTGATGGCGATGACCGTGTATATCTGTGCCTCGCCGCCGTTCGTGATCCACTGTTTCGTGCCGTTCAGGACATATTCATTTCCTTCGAGCTTAGCCGTGGTCTGTACGCCGCCGGCATCGCTGCCCGCGTTCGCTTCGGTCAGGCCGAATGCCGCGAGGTTCTTTCCTGATGCGATGTCGGGCAGATACTTCTTCTTCTGTGCGTCGGAACCGTGGAGCAGAATGGGGTACGTGCCGAGCGCGTTGGCCGCATAGCTGGTGGAAACTCCGACGCAGGCCTTCGATATCTCCTCGATGGCGATATAGAGATCGAGGCTCTTTTTGCCGAGGCCGCCGTATTCTTCGGGAATATAAATACCGAAGAGGTCCGCCTGGGCCATTGCCTTCATGATATCCGTCGGGAACTTGTTCTGTTCATCCAACTCTGCCCGCACCGGCACGATCTTCTCTACCGCGATCTGTCGTGCGAGATCGCGTATCATGATCTGATCCTCTGTCAACAAATAGTCCATTACATCCTCCGGATTGCAGTAAATTTTTATATAATATATGAACCCAGATAAATTCTATAAAAAAGGCCCATCCCTACCACCGAACGAGCGCCGAGGCCCAGGTCAGGCCGCCGCCGAAAGCCTCGAACAGGATGAGGTGATTGTCCTTGATCCTGCCGTCGCGGACCGCTTCGTCCAGCGCCATAGGGATCGAGGCCGCCGAGGTATTTCCATACTTGGGAAGAGTGAGCACGACCTTTTCCATGGGCATGTTCAGGCGCTGCGCCATGGCCTGGATGATCCGCAGATTTGCCTGGTGTGGAACGAGAAAATCGATCTCCTCCGGTTTTACCTTGTTGTGCTCAAGCGCCTCTTGGGCGACGCCTTCGAGCGCCCGGACCGCAGCCTTGAAGGTTTCATTGCCTTTCATCCGGATGAAGTGCATCCGCCTGCGGATCGTATCGTGGGACGGCGGGTGCGAGGCGCCGCCTGCCGGAACATAGAGCAGGTCCCCGAAGGCGCCGTCGGAATGCAGATGCGTAGAAAGGATCCCGCGCTTGCCCGCATGCCGCTGGATCACGACCGCTCCTGCCCCGTCTCCGAAGAGGATGCAGGTCGTGCGGTCCTCCCAGTCGGTGAACCGCGACAGGACCTCGGCCCCTACGAGGAGGATGTTCTTGTAAGCACCGGACTTAATGAACGCATCGGCCATGGACATTCCGAAGATGAACCCTGAACAGGCGGCAGCGATATCAAAGGCCGCTGCATTCTTCGCCCCGAGCTTTTCCTGCAGCACGCATCCCATGCTCGGCAGGATGGTATCGGGCGTCATCGTGGCAACCAGAATGAGGTCCAGGTCCTGGGCTCCGATCCCCGCGGCTTTCAGCGCTTTTTTGCCTGCTTCATAGGCAAGGTCGGACGTGGTCTGGCCCTTTTCCGCTATCCGGCGTTCCTTGATACCAGTGCGCTCAGTGATCCAGGCGTCGCTCGTATCGACGAGTTTTTCCAGGTCCTGGTTGGTGATGATCTTTTTCGGGGCGAACGAGCCCGTTCCTGTTATCCGCGCGTGGATCATTTTGCTTTCGCAAGCTCCATATTCTTTTCGATGTCCTCGTGGATATGCTTGTTGACCTCGCTCTTTGCAAGCTCCGCGGCAACGCGGACGGCATTCTTGATCGCCCGGTCAGAGGACCGGCCGTGGCTGATGATGCTGATGCCATTGATGCCGATGAGGGGCGCGCCGCCGTATTCAGCGTAGTCAATGCGCCGTTTGAGCGACCGGAAGGCCGGCCGCATCATGAAATAGCCGAGCTTTCGGATCAGGTTGTCGCCGATATTCTCGCGGATGATGAGCCCGATGGTCTCGGCAACGGCTTCGGAGATCTTGAGCACCACATTACCGATAAAGCCGTCACAGACCACGACATCGGCATTGCCGCTCATGACGTCGCGGCCCTCCACATTGCCGATGAAGTTGAGCGACGTTTCCGTCAGAAGTTTGAACGCTTCCTTCGTCAGTTCATTTCCCTTGGTCGCTTCTTCACCGATGGAAAGGAGGCCCACCCTGGGGTTCATGTTCTTCAGAAGGTATTTCGAGTAGACCTCGCCCATGATGGCGAACTGCAGGAGGTGGTTCGGCTTGCAGTCCACATTCGCGCCGACATCCAGAATGATGCACGTGCCTTTCATGGTCGGCATGATCGTGGCGATAGCCGGCCGCTCGATCCCCTCAAGCTTGCCAAGGACGAAGAGCGAGGTGGCCATGGCCGCTCCGGTATGCCCTGCACTGATCACCGCGACCGCTTCACCGCTCTTGACGAGTTCATTGGCGACACGGATCGAGGAGTCTTTTTTCCTGCGGAAGACCGTGGCGGGAGAATCGAGCATATCCACCACCTCGGTTGCATTCCGTATCTCCAGGGGAAGCGCCTTTGTGTTATGGTGTTTGTTGAGCTCTTCCTGGATTGCCTGCTCGATCCCCACAAGGATGATGCCGACGCCGAATTCCTTTGCCGCCTGGACTGCACCGGCAACAACGGCATGGGGCGCATTATCCCCGCCCATAGCATCAACAGCGATCTTCATACGGACTCCCTACAATATAAAAGGCAAAGAGTTATACCGAGAACACAGTATCATCCCTTTGCCTTTGAGCGCACGAACGTTATATCTGCTGGACGGTGATGACTTCGCGGCCATTGTAGGTACCGCAGGAGATGCAGGCGTGGTGAGGTTTTTTGACCTCCTGGCACTGCGGGCAGATCCCGACGCTGGGGGCTTTCAGGTGCTTATGGGTGCGCCTTTTGTCTCTGCGTGACTTGGATGTTTTGTGTTTTGGATTAGCCATGTTTCTATCGTGCTCCTTCTATTTTTTGAATATGTCCTTTAGTACGGAAAAGGCTCCGAATGTTCCTTGATCATCACGCTTGCAGTTACACTCCGCTTCATTGAGGTCCTTGCCGCAGAGGGGGCAGAGACCTTTGCAATTCGCATCATGAAGCGGCACCATGGGAACGGCGATGAGCAGCTGTTCCTTGATAATGGCAACGGGCTCGATCTCCTCGCCCTGATAAAATTCCGTATCAAGCTCGGACCGGTCGAGCTCATGTTCAGCCCCGGTCTTCACGGTACTTGCCGGCGCCAGTTCAACGCTTACGTCTGCATCGATCCTGTACGGAAAGGATTTCAGGCAGCGGCTGCATTCGAGCAGGGGTTCAGCTTGCAGCCGGCCAGCAACATGAAGCAGTCCCGCTCCCGACGGCTTGAAGTTCAGCACCGCCGTAAAAGCCGTTGATGCTGTCCCTTGGTCGAACAGATCGAGCTTGTGGGCAAGCTCCAGGGTAAGCCCCTCTGGCGGTATGTCGTTGATCTTAATAGCCATTTTAACTGCTCCAGGGGCTGTAAGTCTCGAATTATATAGAGAACATCCCGTTTTGTCAAGAAAAAAGACTTTTTATCAGAAGGGCCCAACCGGGTCCGCTTTTGCGCCTCGTTCGTGTTCCATTGCCGGACCGAGGGAATTTCATTGGGTATGTATCACGGCTTCATTGGGGCCGCCGCCCTTGACCCTGCTGAGAAGAACCAGGCCGATGACGAAAAAGGCTGCAATGGAGAGGATGGCCGGACGCTGGCTTTTGAAGGTTGCTGAGATCATACCGAAGACAAGCGGCCCGGCGATGGCCGAGGATTTTCCGACAAGAGCGTAGACCCCGAAGTACTCCGCTTCCCGGCCGCTGGGGACGAACTGGGTGAAGAACGCGCGCGTACCGGCCTGCACACTGCCGAGGCCAAGGCCTGCAGTGCAGGCGAGCATCCAGAATTGGGGCTTGGCCTGGACGAAGAAGGCAGCTACGGCAACCACTGTCCAGAGGAGCAGGGAAAGGAGAACCACTTTTTTAGGCCCCCAGGTATCGGTGGGCCTTGAAAGGAAAAATGCGCCAGCCAATGCTGTCACCTGGACCGCAAGATAGAGCCCGATCAGTTCGCCCTGGTTGAAACCGAAGGTCGTGGCCGCAAGGCTGCTTGAAAAAATGATTACCGTATTGACCCCATCCTCATAGATGAGGTAGGCAAGCAGAAATTTTCGTGCTTCACGCTGCTGCAGGATCTCCTTCAGGGTTGCCACGGCACGCTGGAAACCTCTGATGCTGGCCTGGAAAGGCGAGACCACGACGGTCGCATCACGGGGCAGGAACAATAATGCCGGCAACGAGAAGACCGCAAAGAAAAGGGCGACCATGGGCCAGATAAGGTAGAGATGGCCGGTCTTTGCCAGCGGCAGGGCAATGAGCAGGGAAAGGATGGAGCCTGCATACCCGACACCGAAGCCCCACCCCGAGACCCTGCCTTGGTACTCCTTCGGCGCGATCTGGGGAAGAAAGGAGTTGTAAAAGACGAGCCCGCCTTCCATGCCGATGTTGGCCAGGACGATGAGAAAAAAACCGAGCAGAGCTGCGCCGGGGGTGATCAGGGAGAATCCCGCCACGGCAATGATGCAGGTGAAAGTGTACACGGCGAGGAGCCGCTTCCTGCGGCCGGCATAGTCTGCAATGCCGCCGAGAAAGGGTGAGGTGAGGGAAACGATCAGCATGCTGAGGGAGATTGCCCGTCCCCACCAGAGGTCTCCCTGGCCGGCCGTGTTCCCGACAATGACATTGATATAGTAGACCTGGAAGATGACCGCAGCGATCACGGCAGAGTAGCTTGAGTTGGCAAAATCGAAAAGGCACCAGCTGATGATCTGTTTTTTGTTCATGATGGCCATGGTATACCAATCGCTCCCGAAGTGCAAGGGGACGGCCTGACAGGCGCTGCGCGAGATAATCCCGCTCGGCAAAGACCTGTATTTGTTAACTTCAACAGCGATTTTATCACCAAATCACCTGGCAATATGGAGTCTTGCGTCCATGCTGAAACAGTCTGCTCTGCCTGCCCTCTTCCTCGTCCTGCCCGGTTTTGGAGCGCGCCATGCATCCGCAAGTATGTTAAGGAGCAGTAGTTCTCTCTATTGCAGCGTAAACGATCTCCACCATGCGCTTCAGGTATTTTGTTGACATCGTGAGCGGCGGCATGAGCACGATGACGTTGCCCAGCGGCCGGATGATGAGCCCCCGTTTTCTGCATTCCAGAACGACCCGGATCCCGGCCTTGTCTTCGAGGGGGTAGGGTCGTTTCGTCTTCTTGTCCCTGACCAGTTCAATGCCGACCATAAAGCCTTTTTGCCGGACATCTCCCACATGTTGAAGTTCCCTTAATGCCAGCAGTTGTTGTGACAGGAACGCGATCTTGGGCTGGAGTCTCGATAAAGTGCTTTCCGAATGGAACAGGTCGATATTGGCGATCGCGGCAGCGCAGGCCAGCGGATTGCCAGTATAGGTGTGGCCGTGAAAGAATGTTCTTAGATCACGGTATTCTCCCAAAAAGCCCTCGGTATATCCTGTTCGTCGTGAGCGTTGCCGCCAGCGGCAGATACCCCCCGGTAATGCCTTTGGCAACGCAGAGGATATCGGGAGCGACGTCCTCGTGCTCGCAGGAGAACATCTTCCCGGTCCTGCCGAAGCCGGTCGCGACCTCATCGGCGATCAGCAGAATATTGTGCTTTGTGCAGAGTTGCCTGATCTTTTTCAGATATCCCGGAGGCTGCATGAGCATGCCTGCCGCGCCCTGGACCAGCGGCTCGATGATGAGTGCCGCTGTTTCATGGCAATATTTCCTGATCACCCGGCCAGCCTGTTCCGCGCAGAACAACCCGCAGTCCGGGTAGGCCTTGCCGAAGGCGCAGCGGTAACAGTGCGGGGTCGGGATCTTGCGGGTCTTGAACAGCAGCGGCCGGTAGATCTCATGGAAGAGGTCGATGCCGCCGACGCTCACGGAGCCGATGGTGTCGCCGTGATACGATTCGGCAAGGGAAATGAAACCGGTCTTCCGGCGATAGACGGGTTTTTGCTGCTGCCAGAATTGGAATGCTATCTTCAGCGCGATCTCGACGGCCGTGGACCCGCTGTCGGAATAGAATACTTTTGCCAATCCCCGGGGGGCGATCGACACCAGTTTCTCAGCCCAGCAGGACCGCCGGCACGTTGGACAGGCCGAGCAGGGTGGAGTGGGCGATCTTCTTCAGCTGGGAAGCGACGGCTGCGTCGATCTCCTTCTTCCGATGGCCGTGGACCGTGACCCAGAGCGATGAGACCCCGTCAAGGTACTGCCTGCCCCGGATGTCGGTGAGAACGCAGCCCTTGCCGCTTTCGACGATGAGCTGCGAACCTTTTTCCCATTCCTGCATCTGGGTGAAGGGGTGCCAGAGGTACTGTTTATCCAGCTTTTCGATGTGGCGGGCGGAGCTTTTTCTTTCGGCAGGTGTTTTGATCACCGACTGTTCTCCTTCGTGTCCGTGCTGAGGAATCCCGCAGCAAGAGTTTTCGATTACGTCGAACTGCGCCGGGAACCGGGGATTTTCTGCAGAGCTTTGCAGCCTGCTATAGGCTGCTTATTATATTTCAACAACCCTGTTTGTCAATCATAAAAAGTGCTTGAAAAGCCTGGCTTATTTCTGGTACAATACGTTTTGCTGACTGTGATCCCTTGAGTTCATCCGGAGGATGTGCATCATTATGATAAGCAAAAAGAGATGGTATGTTGCCGCTTTTTTGTTGCTCGTTATCGGGATTCTCGTCGGCCTTATCCTTGCATCGCGTTTTGGCATCATGACACAGCTCACTGCCAAAAGTCAGGTGTCGTCCAGATCTGTCGACACGCTGACACAGTTGAGTGAGGCGCTGTCGGAAGTGGCTGCGGTATCGACCCCTTCGGTCGTTAATATCTCAACAACGCGGGTCATTAATTCACGGGATGAGGCGCCCTTCGATTTTTTTGACGATCCCTTTTTCAGGCGGTTCTTCGGCGACCAGTTTCCGCACCCGGATGTCCCGAAGGAACGCAAGGAGCAGAGCCTCGGGTCCGGGGTCATCGTTTCAGAGGACGGGTACATCGTTACAAACAATCATGTGATCGAAAAGGCGCAGGAGATCAAGGTCCTGCTGGGCGATAAACGGGATTTCAAGGCAAAGCTTATCGGGGCAGATCCGAAGACCGACATTGCGGTCATCAAGATCGATGCAAGAGGGCTGCCCGCGCTTCCCTGGGGGGATGCAAACAAGCTGAAGGTCGGCGAGATCGTGTTCGCCATCGGGAATCCTTTCGGCCTGAACCAGACGGTGACCATGGGCGTGATCAGCGCCGTGGGACGGGCCAATGTCGGTATTGCCGACTACGAAGATTTTATCCAGACAGACGCAGCCATCAACCCCGGGAATTCCGGGGGAGCGCTGCTCAATGCCCGGGGCGAACTGGTCGGCGTCAATACCGCGATCATCTCGCGGACGGGGGGCTACCAGGGGATCGGTTTTGCGGTGCCGAGCAGCATGGCCCGTCAGGTCATGGACAGCCTGGTCAAATACAAAAAAGTCGTCCGGGGCTGGCTCGGAGTGAGCATTCAGGAGGTGACATCCGATCTTGCCGAGGAGTTCGGCGTCAGGAACCTCAGGGGAGCACTGGTCAGCCGTGTCATGAAGGGAAGTCCTGCAGACAAGGCTGGCATCAAACAGGGCGACGTTATTCTCCAGTACAACGGCAAAGACATAGAGGACACGGGACATCTGAGGAATATGGTATCCCAGACCCCCATCGGCTCGAAAGTGAAGATCAGGCTGCTCCGGCAGAAAAAGGAAGTCGAGGTCGAGGTCGCGGTGTCCGAGCTGCCCAAGAATCTGGCAGACGCGCCGTTACCGCCGGACGAGGAACCGGGGAGTCGTCAGGAAAGCAGTGCCCTTGCCGGCCTGGTCGTACGGGAACTGACGCCTGAGCTCGCCGGCCATTTCGGGCTCGACGAGAGCGAGAAGGGGGTCGTGATCGTCAAGATCGATCCGGACAGCAAGGCCTACGAGGCCGGCATCCGGCCCGGCGACATTATTCTCCAGATCAACCAGAAGAACACCCCGACTTTGGAAGCATATAAAAAAGCTGCAGGCGCGATCCGGTCCAAAGACAGGATCCTGCTGCTGGTCCGGCGGAAAGGCGAGGACCTGTTCGTTACGCTGAGGCCGGAATAACGCATCATTTCGTGCGGCCTGCTCCGTCCCCGAACGGCCGTACCCTTTCCTCGTTGTTCGATCTTACATAAAAGGAGGTGAAACAATCATGGGACTTATCCTTATTCGAATGCTGTTTATGGGCGTCGGCACACTGCTTGGCTACTATGTCACGACGACGCAGCTGGAAGGCCAGGTCAGCAAATCGGAGGGGATGGCGATAGGATTCGGGGTTGCCGTACTCATCATTCTTACGGAATTTCTTGTTCAGACGGGTTTCATTGAAGGTCATTGTCGGAGGGATCCTCGGCTTCATCCTGGGGCTGACCTCTGCGAACATTATCGCCGCCCCCCTCAAGCTGGTCCCGCTCGAACGGAGCATCGTCAATTTCATTCTGCTGCTGATGAACGGTTTTTTCGGGTACCTCGGCATCACCATCGGCGTCAGGGAGGGTGAACGGTTCAATCCCTCGAACATCAAGAAGCTTTTTAAGAGCGGGGCGGACGAGAACATCAAGATCATGGACACCAGCGTGATCATCGACGGCCGGATCGCCGACGTTTGCGAGACGGAGTTTCTCGATGGCACCATCATTATTCCGCAGTTCATCCTGCACGAACTCCAGCATATTGCGGATTCGTCGGACTCGCTGAAGCGCGCCCGCGGCCGTCGAGGTCTCGATATCCTGCACCGGATCCAGAAAATGAGCCACATGGAAGTCCGGATCGTTGAAGATGATTTCCCGAAGATCCGGGAAGTGGACAGTAAACTTATCGCCCTGGCCAAGAAGCTCAGTGCTAAGGTGATCACCAACGATTTCAACCTGAACAAGGTTGCGGAGCTTCAGGGCGTCAAGGTGCTGAACATCAATGACCTGTCCAATGCAGTCAAGCCGGTGGCGCTGCCGGGTGAGAGCATGCGCGTCTTTGTGCTGAAAGAAGGCAAGGAGCCGGGCCAGGGAGTCGCCTACCTTGATGACGGTACAATGATCGTCGTCGAGAACGGCCGGAAGTATATCAATAAAAATGTGGAAGTGGCTGTCACGAGCGTGCTCCAGACCGCGGCTGGCAGGATGATCTTTACCAAGCTCAAGGAAGATGTGGAGCATGAATAAGGGGGAACGGCAAACACGAAACACGAAATACCAAGTATCAAATAACAAATAAGCACCAATAACCAAAGCATCAAGTCTCAAACGTTTTGGTAATTGGAGCTTTGAAATTGGTTCCTATTTGGGATTTGTATATTGAGATTTGGAATTTGTATTTTGAGGGAGGGTTCATGTCAGGTCATTCAAAGTGGGCAACAACGAAGCATAAAAAAGCTGCTACTGATGCAAAACGAGGAAAGATCTTCACGAAGATCGGCAAAGAGATCACCGTTGCTGCCAGACTGGGCGGCGGCGACCCCGACGGCAACCCGCGTCTCAGGACCGCGGTCGCCAAAGCGAAATCGGTCAGTCTGCCTGCCGAGAACATCAAGCGGGCGATCCAGAAGGGTACGGGCGAACTGCCGGGGGTATCGTACGAGGAAATAACCTACGAGGGATACGGACCGGGCGGCGTTGCGGTCATTACCGAGGCCCTGACGGACAACCGGAACAGGACCGTTTCCGAGATCCGGAATATTTTCAGCAAGGCCGGCGGCAATATGGGCGAAGCGGGCTGCGTTTCCTGGATGTTCCACAAAAAAGGATATCTGGTCGTTAGCAACACCAAAGCCAACGAGGACCAGCTGATGACGCTGGCACTGGATGCCGGTGCCGAGGACATGCAGGTTGAGGACGAAAACTTCGTCATCACTACGGCGCTCAGCGACTTCGAAAAAGTGAAGAAGGCGCTGGAGGATGCGGCCGTGCCGCTGGACCTCGCGGAGGTCACCATGATCCCGCAGACCTATGTAAAGCTCGACGGTAAAGAGGCGCAGCAGATGCTGCGGCTGGTTGATACGCTCGAGGATAATGATGATGTCCAGAACGTGTACGCGAACTTCGATATTCCTGACGAGATCCTGAATGCTGAGTAGGGCCGGCCGATTTACGGCAGCAGGACCCGCGCTCTTGTGCCGGGCGGTTCCGCTGCCCGGTTTCAGACGCAGGGGGGAGAGGGCATGAGGGTTCTGGGGATCGATCCGGGGACATTGACGAGCGGCTACGGGATCGTTGCCGAAGAGGACCATCGGCTGTTCCATGTAGCGTCGGGAGGCATCAGCCCCTCGGCAAAGCAGCCGCTCCCGAAGCGGCTCGTAAAGATATATGAAGAGATCGAGAAGATCATCGAAAAGTACCGTCCGAATTGCGTGGTGGTGGAGGACCTCTTTGTTTCCAAGAACATGCAGTCGGCGCTCAAGCTCGGCCATGCCCGTGGCGTGGCCATCCTTGCGGCAATGAACGCGGGGTTGCCGGTCTTCGAGTATGCTCCGACGGAGGTCAAACAGGCCGTTGTCGGCACCGGGAAAGCTGAAAAAAAACAGGTGCAGCTAATGGTGAAAACACTGCTGAGCCTGCCGAAGGTCCCGCATCCGGTTGATGCTGCCGACGCCCTGGCTGCCGCTATCTGTCATATTCATTCCTCGCGGCTCAGGGAAATACTCAAGAATCCTGCATCTCTCCGGCACGGCGGCAGGAGTGTCGGTCCGCGGGGCGCAATCGTTCGCAAGCCCCAGGCAGACTGAGATGATCGCGTCGCTCTCCGGCAGGCTTACGCGCAAAGCCGCCGATTATGTCATCATCGACGTTGCCGGCGTCGGGTATCAGGTTTTCGTACCGCTCTCCACGTATTACCGCATGCCGGACGAGGGTGCTGCGGCGAGCCTTCATATTCATACTCATCTGCGTGAGGACATGCTTGCCCTCTACGGATTCTCGGAGCAGGCGGAGAAGGACCTTTTCCTGATCCTGCTGGGGGTATCCGGCATCGGCCCCAAACTTGCGCTCACGATCCTTTCCAGCTTGTCCGCCGAAGAGATCGCTGTTGCCATTCAGTCTTCGGACGACCAAAAGCTCAATGCCATACCCGGTATCGGCAAGAAGACCGCTGCCCGATTGATCCTCGAGCTGAAGGACAAGGTCAAGCATCTGGTGACCGCCTCAGCAGCGGCCGGACATCAGCAGCAGGCCGACATTGATGTGGATGACGCCGTGTCGGCGCTGATGAACCTGGGGTATAAACGAAACCTTGCGGAGGATGCGGTGCAGATGGTCTTGCGCAGTCACCCGGGCCTTTCCGTGGAGAACCTCATCCGCGAAGGGCTGCAAGCGTTACGGAGGAGATAAGGCAGGTCAAGGGCCGTCGCACGGTGCGAAAACTCCGGCCACGAACCATTTCCCATGCCACTGAAAATTTGAGGTAACCAGTGACGAAACGAATCGTAGAGCCTGCGCAGGATGAAGGTGATTTCCAGCTCGACCGGAGCCTGCGGCCCGTCCGTTTCAGCGATTTTGTAGGGCAGGACCGGATCAAGGAGAATTTGCAGGTTTTCATCGACGCGGCCAGGGGCAGGGGCGAAGCGCTGGACCATGTGCTGTTTTGCGGCCCGCCAGGGCTGGGAAAGACCACACTGGCGAACATCATCGCAAGGGAACTCGGGGTGAACATAAAGTCCACGTCCGGCCCGGTGCTTGAACGCGCCGGCGATCTGGCGGCCATCCTGACCAATCTGCAGCAAGGCGATGTTCTCTTTATCGATGAGATCCACCGCCTCAACCGTGTTGTTGAAGAGGTGCTGTATCCGGCCATGGAGGACTTTCAGCTCGATATTATCATCGGTCAGGGTCCCGGCGCCCGCTCCATAAAGCTCGACCTGCCCTATTTTACGCTCGTGGGCGCCACAACCCGTACCGGCCTGCTCACCTCCCCGCTTCGTGACCGCTTCGGTGTGATCGACCGGCTGAGCTTCTACTCGCCTGACGAACTGCGGACGGTCGTAGAACGCTCGGCAGCGCTGCTGCAGGTAACGATCGAGCAGGAGGCTGCCGCGGTCATCGCCGGCAGATCGCGCGGGACCCCCCGGATAGCGAATCGGTTGCTGCGGCGGGTGCGGGACTTTGCGCAGGTGCAGGGCGACGGCAGCGTGACCGTGACGGTGGTGAAGAACGCCATGCAGCGGCTTGAGGTCGACGAACGGGGTTTTGACGAAATGGACCGCCGGCTGCTGCTTGCGATCATCGATAAGTTCGACGGCGGCCCCGTCGGGCTCGAGACGCTTGCAGCGGCGTTGAATGAGGAAAAGGATACGCTTGAAGATGTCTACGAACCGTTCCTGATCCAGGAGGGGTTTCTCGACCGGACCCCCCGCGGCAGGCAGGCGACGAGACTGGCATATGAGTATTTCGGCAAGAAGCGGTCCCCTTCGCAGGAACGGCTGCTGTAGGCCGCGTCATGGCTGTCAGTGACTGCTCTTCAAGCGCCTGTTCGACGGGCAGGAAAACCATCATAGTGGACCAGCAGGAGCAATAAAATGATCGGCCAGCATACCAGGACAGTTGTGCTTGCGCTCATTGTCATCCTGCTTGCCGGTATGGCCTACGAGCGGAACAGTGTGTGGCATACGCTTTTGACCCTCTGGCAGGATGCGGCGGCCAAATCCCCCGGGAAGTCGCGTGTGCATAATAACCTGGGGAACTGCTACATTCTTGCAGGCAAGCCTTTTAAGGGGATCGAAGCATACCAGCGTGCCGTGGCCCTGGACAGCAATAACCTCGAGGCGTACTACAACCTCGGCGTCAACTATGAAAATGTGGGCATCATGAATCGGGCGCTCTATTATTACGACCGGTTCTGCAAGACCGCACCGTCCTCGTACCGCGAGCAGCAGGAGCATGCCTGTAAACGCGTTGCTGAACTGACCCGCAGCGCGAGGTGAATAAGATCAAAGGTCCCGTATCAGGAGTCCGACATGAAGATTTTTTTTCATATATGCTGCGCTCCCTGCGCACTCTACCCCTATTACCGCATGAAGGAGGAAGGGCTCGAGCCTGTCGGATATTTTTATAATCCGAACATCCACCCCTACCTTGAATACAAAAAACGGCTTGATACGGTAAAGGAATTCGCCGGCCGGGCCGGGCTCGATGTGATCTATCGGGATGGCTATGACCTTGACGAATTTCTCGTCCGGGTTTCCGGCCGGGGACCGGGGCGCTGCGAGCAGTGTTACCGCATGAGGCTCGGTGCCGCCGGCACAGCCGCACGGGAACGAGGGTTCCCGGCAATGACCACATCGCTTCTGTACAGCAAATATCAGAAACATGACCTGATCACCGGCATCGGGAAGGAAATGGCGGCTGAGCACGGGATCGAGTTCTATTACGAGGACTTCCGGCGCGGTTGGCGGGAGGGTATTGTGGAATCAAAGGCCATGGGACTCTACCGACAGCAGTACTGCGGGTGCATTTACAGCGAGCTGGACCGCTACCGAAAATCAGGGGTGAACGAATAGGGACGGGTTTTAAACCCGCCCCTGCCTACTTGCCCTGAAAACAAACGTATTGCTCTGCATACCACACGACGCCAGCATGTTTAAAAAATATTTATTCCTATCCATCGTCATTGCTTCTGTCCTGTCCCTGATGCCGGCGGGAGCGCTCTGCACGGAGAATATCCGCGTGGCCATAGCCGACAACCAGCGGAAGATAGCACTCACGTCCCCCTCCGGATTGGTGGTGGAGGGGCGAGCCTCTTTGCAGGGTGAACGGGCGATGACCGTGAGTGCGGCGTCGGTCGGTTCCCGGCCGATGCGCGTGCGGTCTGCAGGCGAGTTCATCCGGGTGAACGGGAAGAACTACCGGGGTTGGGTGGAGCTGAGAAAAAAAAAGAACGGCCTTCTCCTGGCGATCAATGAATTGGATATTGAGCTCTATCTGCTTGGAGTGGTTGCATCCGAGATCCCTTATGACTGGCATCGCGAGACGCTGAAGGCCCAGGCCGTGGCTTCGCGGACCTATGCGCTGTACCAAAAGCGGATGGCAAAAGGTAAACTCTATCACGTGCTTGCCACGGAGAACAGCCAGATGTATAACGGCAGGATCGGCGAGCGGCCGACCACTTCCCAGGCAGTGCGGGAGACGGCGGGCCAGGTCCTGGTGTACGGCGGGGAGCTGATCCCCGCTTTTTACCATTCAAGCTGCGGCGGACATACGGAAGACGCTTCAAAGCTGTGGGCTGTCAGGGAACCCTACCTCCAGGGCGTCGACTGCGAATGCCAGGATATATCAAAATACGGCCAGTGGGAGCGGCAGTTCAGTGTTGACGCAATCGCCCATGCGCTTCGCAAGCGCGGCTACCCTGTGCTGCAAATCACCTCTGCGACCCTGGGCGCGATCACGCCTGCCGGCAGGGTGAGGGACGTGGTCATCGGGCATACCCGCGGCGCCACCGTGGTCCCCGCCGAGACGCTTCGTGCCGCTGTCGGAAATGCCGTGATCCCCAGTGTGTTCTTCGAGCTGGAACTGTCGCAGTCGGGGCGGGAGCTGGTGTTCTCCGGCAGGGGGATGGGGCATGGTGTGGGATTGTGCCAGTGGGGCGCCGAGGAAATGGCTCGGCGTAATTTCGGTTACCAGGCGATCCTCGGCCACTACTACCCCGGGACAGGGATCGCCGCGAGGGAGGAACTGTGATCGCCGCCTGCGGCATGACGGCCGCGACGTCATCTCAGCGGCGCCAATGCGTTATTTCTCATGATGAAAACTGCGCTCAAGAATAGTCTCGCGACGCTGGTGATCGTTGCCGTCATCATTGGCTACGCTGCGGCCGCCTACCTGCGGAACAGCATTTACTTGACTCCGGTAACGCTCTGGGGAGCGACGGCTGCCGTGGCATGGCATAAACAGCGTCCCCACGAGAATTATGGCCAAGCGCTCTCGGCCGCAGGTTTCTATAAGGAGGCGCTGCGGGAGTTCAGGATCGTGCAGTCTATGCCGGAAGACGGCAGCGTCCCGGTGCGCGACCTGTACCGCGAAATCGGCGTGGTCTACTTCAGATTGGACATGATCGATGAAGCCGTCGTTGCCTGGAAAAAGGGGTTGGTTTACGCTGACTATGATCCGAGCCTCATGAATAATCTGGCTCTGGCATTTTTGAAAAAGGGTCAGTATGCCGAGGCTGAAGCATATGCAAAACAGGGATTGATCCTGGACGCTGCCATGCCCACACTGCTGAACACCTTGGGAGAAGTGGCCATGCAGAATCAAGACTATGGGCGGGCCGTGGATTACTTCCTCAAGGTCATGGAGATAAATCCCGATGATTCCTCGGGTGCATGGAATGCCTCCCTTGCCTATGCACAGGACGGGCAATACGAAAAAGCACTGCAATTTGTGAACCGGTACCTTGCCCGGGAATCGGCGCAGCAGAACCCGCAGCAGGCGCTTGAGCTGCTGAATTACCTTAATGAAAAAAAGCGGGACAGCCAATGATGGTATCTGCAGAGCGCTGTTCCCCCTCTTTGGTGTTGTTCCTGTGCTGCAGCGAGATCGGTCAATGAAGATGCGTTCCCACCCCCTGTCCGCCACGCTTGCGTTGTTCATCCTGCTCTGTTGTCTGCCCGTATCCATCGCCAGAAACAGCCTTTACCGGACGCCGCCCAGGCTTTGGGCTGCAACGGCAGCGGCCTCGCCGCATAAACAGCGGCCTCACCTGAACTTCGGTCACGCGCTCGAGGCGGCCGGGTTCCATGAGCAGGCGCTGCAGGAGTTCCGAACCGTTCTCTCGATCCCCAGGGACAATAGCATTGAAATGCAGAACGTATACCGGGAGATGGGCAATATTTATTTGGCGGCCGGACGATATGACGAGGCGACTGCAGCGTACCGGGTCGGCTTGCGCTACGTGCCGTCAGACCCGACGATCCTGAATAACCTGGCGATCGTATTGCTGAAACAAAAACGATTTGAGGAAGCGGCTGAACAGGCTGAAGCGGCAGTTGCCGCGGACCCATCGATGTTTAACGCTTTGAACACCCTGGGCCAGATCTACGTGTCCCAGGGCGCCATTGACAAGGGGATCCCCTTTTTGAAGGCAGCGATCGAAAAGGCGCCGGAATATGCTTCACCCTATATGAACCTGGCGCTTGCTTTTGAACGGAAGGGCGACTACGAAACAGCCTATCGGTACGCGAGCGCCTACGCAAAGGCTGATACGAGCCCTGCCGGCCGCAAGAGGGCTGCACCGCTGCTGGATCGATTGCAAAATAAAACGCAAAAATAAGCTTTGATGTGTTCGTAGAAAGTCCTTTAAGCCGTCTTTGCGAGCAAAGCGAAGCAATCTCGCAGTTTGTAACCGCCTAAAAAAACGAGATTGCCGCGTCGCTCCGCTCCTCGCAATGACGGCAGAGGAGACTTCTTACGAGACCATCAAGCTTCCTTGTCGTGTTGACTGCCTTGTTCCCATGCATTTGCCGCAGAGGATATCATCGAGTATGCTGGAAAAAAACCGAACCTATGGGCTCCTCGTCTTCTCCGCCTTTCTTGTGCTGCTCCTGACACTGGCGACGGTGACGCGGAACCGCGCCTTTCGCGACACCGTCAGTTTCTGGGCGGATGCCACGGAAAAATCGCCGGGAAAGCAGCGGACGCACCATAACTATGGCTGTGCCCTGTCCGATGCCGGTTTGCATGACGCTGCTTTGCGTGAGTTCAGAACGACGCTGGCCATGAAGCCGGACGGGAGCGTACTGTTAGGGTATCTGCTGATCGAGATGGGAATTTCCTATTACCACCTTGAACAGTACGACAATGCCATAAGCACCTGGCAGGAAGCACTGAGGCATGAACCGGACAACGCCGAAGTGCTCAATGACCTGGCCATGGCGTTCCTCAAAAAGAAGAGATTTGCCGATGCTCGCGCGTATGCGGAACGGGCGCTGACGATAGATCCATCGATGGCGGACACGTGGAATACACTGGGACAGATCCAGCTTGCCCAGGGTGATCCCGAGGGGGCGATCCGTTCTTTGCTGCTGGCCCTGGAAAAAGAGCCCGACGTGGCATCACGATATTGGGACGTTATCGAGATATTTGAAAAAACAGGCCGCGATGCTTTGGCCCGTGAGTATGCAGACAGGGCGAAAACGCTGGAGCAGGAGGCCTGGTCCAGGCAGCGGGCACTCAAGTGAAAAACTTTTTGGCCGCAGATTACGCAGATGGACGCAGATTTTAATAACATCATTCAGGGTTTTGTTTTAACAGGTTATTGAAAAAGGCGAAAAACCACTAGATTTGTCATTCTGAGCGTAGCGAAGAATCTCGGTTTTACAACAACTTCAGATCCTTCACTTCGTTCAGGATGACCCTTTAACAGGTTGTTGAAAAAGTGTTTTGAGTGGTTCGACATGCTCACCACGAACGAATTAAAATCAATCATTTCAATGTTCCCTCCGTTCGCCCTGAGCTTGTCGAAGGGTTAATAGAGGGTTTTTCAACAGCCTGCTAAACCTAAAAACGGCATTTGGACAGGTCAGAATCGGAAACATCTGATTACCAGAAGTAGGCGCTTCTAAGCGACGCGGATAAATTCTAAAGCAAAGCTTTATCCGTCCGCTTCACATGGGTTTGACTCACTCCTTCGCATCCTACGTTTTCGCGGTCACAATGCCTGCAAATAACTGCAATTTGTTGCGTATACCCTGAAAATACCCTGACTTGAAAAATGAAAATTGAAATCAAATACTTGAATGTCCACCATAGCTTTCTGCTCACCTCAAATTAAAATTTTGGATTGACAAAAAAATATAAATAATGATACTGCGCAAAGTCATAATAGGCCGAATATCACGCATTCGAAAAATCATCAGGAGGGGACTATGAAAAGGATTGGCTGGTTCGGTATTGTTTGGATCGCAGCATTTTTTGTATGTGCTCTGACCGTTCACGCAGCTTGGGTGCCATCGGGATTGGAAGGGAAAAATGTTTTGTCCGTTGCTGAAGATCCGACGACGGTGACGGCATGGTTTGCGGGTACGGCAGACGGAGAACTGTATAAATCAACCGACGGCACAAACTGGGCAGTCTTAAATACGGGCATCCCTGCAGGGGCGGCGATACAAGCCATTACGATCGATCCCGTCAATGCTGCAACGATGTACGCGGGCACTGCCGGGCAGGGCGTTTACGTATCGCTTGATGCGGGTAATACCTGGGCCGGTTCCGGACTTGCCGAAATGTCGGTACGAAGCATAGAGATAGACCCTTACAATACTTCGATACTGTTTGCAGCCACGAACAGCGGAATATTCAAAAGCATTGATTCCGGCGTGAACTGGCAGCAAATTACATCCGCCGCAATCGAATCCACGGATATCAGGAAAATCACTTTTAATCCGCGGGATCTGACATTAACACCCGCTCCCACACAAACGGATATTTTGTATTCTGCGGCAACGGGCACGGGCGGTCTGTATAAAAGCACGGACGCGGGCGCGACCTGGACCAAAATCAGTACCGGGCTTTCCAGTCCAAACTTTACCACCGTCGCAGTAGATCCGAGCCAACCGGCTAATGTATATGCAGGTACAGCCGATGCGGGGATGTATAAGAGCGCAGATGCGGGCAGCACCTGGACGCAGATCAACACCGGGCTCGGCAGTCAGAATATATTGAAGATCACCTTTTATCCTTACGGTCCCACGAGCATCCTGGTAGGGACGCAGTCTGAAGGTATTTACCGGACGGACACATCCGGCAACAGCTGGTATGTGTGGAATAGTGGAAATGCAGCGACGAAAGTAAATGCAATAATCTTCCTTACGCCGCAGAATAGTTCGATTTTTGCGGGGACTTCCAACGGGGTGGTTTCTTTCGATAACTTAAAAGCAGATTTGGTCATAACTTCAGTCAGCACGGACGTCTCGACAGCGGAGACGGGCCAAACGGTGACGGTGACGGCGACGGTGAAGAACCAGGGCCAGTGGGCCGCAGGCAATTTCTACGTGCCGATCTACCTGTCCACGGACAATGCGATTACGTCTTCGGACTTGTACGTGACGAATGTATCGGTGATGAGCCTTGCTGCGGGAGCGGAGGCGACGGTGACGGCCGTATTTACGGTGCCGGTGATGAACAGCGGGACGTACTACGCCGGGGCAATAGCGGACGGGGGTTTTAAAGATTACGGCGTATTGTACGGTAACAACTTCGTGACTGAGTCGGACGAGACGAACAACGCATTAGCAGGCAACATGATAACGCTTACCCGGCTGTATGCGGATCTCATCATAAAGCCGTCGTCGGTCAGCACGGACGTCTCGACAGCGGAGACGGGCCAAACGGTGACGGTGACGGCGACGGTGAAGAACCAGGGCCAGTGGGCTGCAGGCAATTTCTACGTGCCGATCTACCTGTCCACGGACAATGCGATTACGTCTTCGGACTTGTACGTGACGAATGTATCGGTGATGAGCCTTGCTGCGGGAGCGGAGGCGACGGTGACGGCCGTATTTACGGTGCCGGTGATGAACAGCGGGACGTACTACGCCGGGGCAATAGCGGACGGGGGTTTTAAAGATTACGACGTATTGTACGGTAACAACTTCGTGACTGAGTCGGACGAGACGAACAACGCATTAGCAGGCAACATGATAACGCTTACCCGGCTGTATGCGGATCTCATCATAAAGCCGTCGTCGGTCAGCACGGACGTCTCGACAGCGGAAACGGGCCAAACGGTGACGGTGACGGCGACGGTGAAGAACCAGGGCCAGTGGGCTGCAGGCAATTTCTACGTGCCGATCTACCTGTCCACGGACAATGCGATTACGTCTTCGGACTTGTACGTGACGAATGTATCGGTGATGAGCCTTGCTGCGGGAGCGGAGGCGACGGTGACGGCCGTATTTACGGTGCCGGTGATGAACAGCGGGACGTACTACGCCGGGGCAATAGCGGACGGGGGTTTTAAAGATTACGACGTATTGTACGGTAACAACTTCGTGACTGAGTCGGACGAGACGAACAACGCATTAGCAGGCAACATGATAACGCTTACCCGGCTGTATGCGGATCTCATCATAAAGCCGTCGTCGGTCAGCACGGACGTCTCGACAGCGGAGACGGGCCAAACGGTGACGGTGACGGCGACGGTGAAGAACCAGGGCCAGTGGGCTGCGGGCAATTTCTACGTGCCGATCTACCTGTCCACGGACAATGCGATTACGTCTTCGGACTTGTACGTGACGAATGTATCGGTGATGAGCCTTGCTGCGGGAGCGGAGGCGACGGTGACGGCCGTATTTACGGTGCCGGTGATGAACAGCGGGACGTACTACGCCGGGGCAATAGCGGACGGGGGTTTTAAAGATTACGGCGTATTGTACGGTAACAACTTCGTGACTGAGTCGGACGAGACGAACAACACGCTCGCGGGCAACACCATAGCTATCGGCACGATCAACTCTTACTTTGTGACTCCCTTCGCAGGGGTTAATGGGGGCATCAGCCCCGCAGCGACTCAGGCAATAGATTCCGGACAAAGTACGCAGTTCACGATTACGCCGGACACAGGTTATCACATCGCCTCGGTGACCGGGTGCGGGGGTACTCTCGATGGAAGCACTTACACCACAGGCGCGATCACGGGTGATTGCACGATCACAGCCGCGTTTGCAATCAACACGTACACGATCACTGCCGGGGCAGGACCCAACGGCACCATCGATCCCGCTGGGAATATCACGATGAATCACGGCGAGAACCAGACCTTCGCGATTATACCCGCCGATGCCAGATATCATGTCGCCGATGTTGTGGTTGACGGCGTATCTGTCGGGCCTGTGACAAGTTATACGTTCACCAACGTGACCGCAAACCATACGATCTCCGCGACGTTTGCAATTAACACGTACACGATCACTGCCGGGGCAGGACCCAACGGCACCATCGATCCCGCTGGGAATATCACGGTGAATCACGGCGAGAACCAGACCTTCGCGATTATACCCGCCGATGCCAGATATCATGTCGCCGATGTTGTGGTTGACGGCGCATCAGTCGGACCTGTGTCGAGTTACACGTTCACCAACGTGACCGCAAACCATACGATCTCCGCGACGTTTGCGATCAACACGTACACGATCGTTGCTGAGGCCGGGGCCAATGGAAGCATCTCCCCCTACGGGAACATCACGGTGACTGACGGTGGCAGCCAGACATTCACGGTCACGCCTGCTTCGGGCTATAACATTGTTGATGTGCTGGTGGACGGGGTCTCAGTCGGGTCGGTGACTAGCTATACCTTCACAGCCGTGAATGCCGGGCATATTATCTTTGCTTCCTTTGACCGCGGGGCATCCGGTTCCTGCACGCCGACCATATCGCCCAGGAGCAGTCTATTCAATGGAGCAGGAGGCACAGGCAGTATTACCGTGAACGTGGACAGCCAATGCGGCTGGACCGCCGCAAGCGATAACAGCTGGATAACGGTTACGAATGGAAGCGGCACAGGCAGCGCGACCCTGACTTACTCAGTCTCTGAGAACCAGACGTCGGCTCGCAGGGTCGGCACTATAACCATTTCCGGCCAGACATTTTCAGTCATGCAGCTGCGTTGATTTGGAAACTAAAATGTGCTGGATGTCGAGATTTTGAACACTACTTTTTGTTGAGCTGGAGACCGTAAATCACAAATGAAGCGCCCTCGCTAGTCGGGGGCGCTTCTGTTTTGGTGTGCTGAGCATGTTCGAGAGCTTGGAGTTTGCAAGTCCTCTACCCAGCCTGGGCAAAAATGAGCAGGCTGTGCGCATTATCGCTCATTGCGATAGCCTTTACAGTCACTACCATTTTAAATTATTATTGTTTTTCAATTAATTACTACTATGGCACGGGTATTGCTTAATTTACCCTACTATTGATACTTTAGTCCGTCATTGTTGAAGTTGCTGGAAAAATTCCCGCCAGAATACTGGCGAAATTGAATCCAAAAACAGAAATTATCGTGAAAGGGGGCGATAGCTGCCTGTGGCAGCAACATCATTTTCTTTAGCATGAAGGTGGCAGCTTTGTTATTTTTGATAAGGTCCGGCAAGTATTAAGGGCGGGGGATCAGAATTTTTTAGTTGTAAACTAAACCTGATAACGAGGGAAAAAATGAAAAAAATGATCGTTGTAACAGTAGCACTGGCTTTTGTGCTCTTGAGCGCCGGAGCGGCACTGGCCGCTCTCGCGGGCAGCAAGCACGACATGAGGACCTACCTGACAGGTCAGACGGGTGGATACGACGAAGTCTGCGTCTATTGCCACACGCCGCACAGCGCATCAATGACAGCTCAGCTCTGGAACCATACGGCTTCCTCAGTAGGTTCCTACCAGACCTATACAAACACCTGGGGAACCTTGCAATCCGTTCCAGGAACCCCCGGCAATGGGTCGCTGCTCTGCTTAAGCTGTCATGACGGCACCGTTGCTGTTGATAACCTGGTCAATCCGCCGAACAGCGGCTCCCAGGGGAGTAATGACGGCGGCGGCGAACTTAATGCTTCTAAATATATCACTTCCGGAAGAGCTTCAAATTTTAGCACCGATCTCAGGAACGACCACCCGATCGGCTTCGCGTATAACGCCTCCCTCGTAACTAACGACGGCGGACTTGTTGATGCGAATACCGTTGGAAATAGCACCTATGTGCGTATTATCAATGGTATTGGCGGTACTGTAGAGTGTGCAACCTGCCACGATGCTCACAATACAACGGTTCCACCGTTCCTGCGGAGCTCCAACGCGGCATCAGCGCTCTGCACCCGTTGCCACACTAAGTAAGCAGAAGATACGAATGTTACAGTTCAAGAGGGGAGGAGACTCCCCTCTTTTTTTTGGATTATGGCAGGTCGTTTGGCGCGGCAAAAGGTACTAAAAAAGTTTTGACTTTACTGTGACGGAGTGATAATCTGCTACGCTGGGTTGTAATTGAGGCGTGTAAATGGAGTTATGAATCATCCTTAAACGTTATTGCCATTGCGATGTGGAGCAGCTTCCATAGCCCAAAGCAGGATCGGTCGGGGTAAACCAGGACACTACAGGATGCGTACGCAGCGCCCTCGTTTATCGGGGGTTGTAAGGCGGCTAATTGTAACAATTGTACCGCGGCGCCTCGTAGAAAAAGAGTATTGGGTTATGATTTCATTTCACTCGTAGGAAGAAGTTCATACACGCCCAAGCTCCCTGTATTCCCCGTATCCATCTCTGGTCAACTGCCGTTATCAGATTCAAGAGGAATAGAAATGCCTATTCGTGCGATACTTATACTTCTGATGCTTCTCGCTGGATGCGCGACAAAAGCGCCGCAACAAGAGCTGCTCGCGTGGCCTTCGCTGCCGGCTCTGCCGCGGGTCGCCTATGTGGCGAGCTACCGGGGATCGATCGATTTTTTCAAGCCCAAGTTTTGGGATAGTATTTTGGGGAGCGACGAAGTAAGAAAAAAAGACCTCAACAAGCCCTTTGGCGTGTCTGTGTATGGCGACAGAATTTATGTTTCCGATACAGGGTTCGGCTATGTCGCCGTGATTGACACAAAAGAACGGAAGGTGTCCTACCTCGGCGCCAGCGGGAGGGCTGTTTTGAAACAGCCCTTTGGGGTCGCAGCTGCAGCTGATGGGACGATCTATGTTGCCGACGGAAAGCAGAAAAGTATCTACGCATTTAACCAGAACGGCGAGCTCCTGTCGGCTTTTGGCGATACCGGTGAGTTCAGCAGGCCGGCAGGGATCGCTGTCAACAGCGGACTGGGAAGGCTCTATGTGTGTGATGTTGCGGCGAACGCGGTCTTTGCCTTCTCCCTTAAGGGGGAGCGACTCTTCGAGTTTAAAAAAGGGGAGGAATCCGGAGACGGGGTTTTCAATTCGCCGACCCACATTGCCATTGACCGGAGAAATGGAAATGTGCTTGTTGCTGATACAAATAATTTCAGGGTGCAGGTTTTTGACAAAGACGGTACCTACTTGAGGAAATTCGGGCAGCTGGGCGACGGTCCCGGAGATTTCAGCAGGCCCAAGGGCATCGCTGTCGACTCCGAAGGCCATGTTTATGTGGCAGATGCGGCTTTTAATAATTTCCAGATATTCGATGACATGGGCCGGCTGCTGCTGACCGTAGGGCAACTGGGCAACGGAGCTGGAAATTTTCTACTGCCTGGCGGCATGTATATTGACGGTCAAGACAGGATCTATGTCGCTGATACCCTTAACAGGAGGGTCGAGGTGTTTCAATACATGAGCGATTCCTGGCAGCTGGCGCATCCTGAGGAGTTCAAAAAATACCTGCTTCCCGATACTGTGGCAGAGTGACAGGTTCTCGCCACCTGAAGAGGTTGAAACTCTTGTGCTGCATATCCGCTAGTAGAGGCGGGTTTAAAACCCGACCCTCCCTTCTGTCCATTTTTTGCGCCTGGTGTCGGGACTGGGGTAGTATGAATAAATTATTATTAGTACTTATCATGCTTTTTTATGCGTTCCCACTGCAGGCCGACGGCAATGTGGTTGCAAGGGTTAACGGTGCTGCAATTTACTCGTTGCAGCTTGATATTGCTGTGCGTCAGCTTATCACCACCTCTACATTTCATGGGAGTCTTTCTGATGAAAAACGCCATGAATTCCAGGAACAGGCCCTTCAGGATCTTATCATCCGCGAACTGAAATATCAGGATGCAGTGGCTCGAGGATTTAATCCTGATAAAAATCTGGTAAAAACAAAGATAGCGGAAATTAAGAACAAATTTAATTCTGGAAAGGAATATAGAAAAGCGCTGTCCGAAGCAGGGCTTTCGGAAGACGATATACGCTCAGATGTGGAAAAGAACCTTGTTATCGAAGGCGCGATCAATAAAATCGTAGTGGACGCGGCACGCTGGAATGATGCCGAGCTCAAGGCGTACTACGATTCGAATGCCGATAAATTTACGCAACCGGAAAGCGTAAAACTGAGGATCATATCGTGTGCGGCTGAAAAAAAAGCAGCTGAGGCGTTGACCTTGATACGTTCAAACGAAGCTTTTGGTGCGGTCGCAGCCAAAATGTCCGAGGATAATTATCGGACAAGGGGGGGCGATATCGGATATATTCATCGGGACAGGATCTACCCGGAGCTGGAAAACGAAGCTTTCAGGATGAAGCCGGGAGAGGTGAGCGGTCTGATACGCGCTGAAGGAATGTGGTTCATCATCAAGGTCGAAGAGAAAATCCCCGAGCGCCGGATCGCATTCGAGGAGGCAAAGGATAAACTCAAAAAAGAGCTCGAGGCAAGACGTTCCACTGAGATGCTCGAGAAATGGAGCCAGGAACTCAGGGCAAAGGCAAAGATAGAAATTCTGCTTAACAACGAAAAAAAATAAAAGAGGTACCTGGCGGCGAATGAATTATCTTATGGCGAAAGCAGGCGTAACCCCTCATATTTAGTATCCCTCCCCAATAAATTCTCCTTCTGTATGGTTCGTGCTCTATGGTGAGCGAATGTGCGCACGACGTTGCATTTCCCATTGATTAGTAATGATAACTAATTGAAATGTAATAAAAATTTTACGGCTATTATAGGCATGTTAATTGCTTGTATATCTATAGTAGAAATACTGCGACTACATCGTGAAAGTTATGTGCTTGTATAAAATATTATATAAAATATTATATTTATCAATAATTTCCGTTCTTCTTCTTGGACCGGGACGCGCAGATGCTTATCGCGTTTCAGGCTTAGCAGCATTTACCTATACTGTTGATGAGTCTCGAACAGGAGATCGGAAAACTTCTTCACATTATTTTACCCAGGATTATAACGTCGGGTTCCAAAATCATATCTGGGATCCGCGGTTTCTAAGATTTCACGCGGGAATCGGATATAACGTTATCACTGGTTCGACTGAAAACAAAAGCCTGACTTATGACCTTGGTATGAACTTCTTCAGTGGCATGATGATATCCTGGAACTTGTTCGATAGAAAATCTACAAGCAAGGTGTCGACCAGAGGAAATGACTACGATCTAATGACGAGTTCCTATGGCGGATCCTTGGACCTTAATCTCAGCCGCATGGCAGGGCGGCGAAGGAATAATAACAACAACAACAACAACAACAACAATAACAACAACAATAACTTTAATAATAACATAACAATAATAACAACAACAACAATAATAATAACAACAATAACAACGGAAGCCGGTTCCGTTTCCCTCTCCCTGATATTGAACTTTCCTTCGGACATGTTGAGTCTGAAGCACAGAATGCGCTGAATCCGATCCGTGAATCGCGTGACAACGCTGGCCTGTCTATGAAATACCGCTTTACTTCACGGGGCGATCTGAACATAGGTCAGACCGTGGAAACGTATAAGAACTTCATTACCGGAGGAACCTATGATACGAAGTCCACGGACTTTTCATCAAAAATTCTTGTGTCCCCTGGTGCTGACCTGGTGGTGAGTGGCAACCGGCTTGACCGGACAATCACGGGCATTCCCGGGTTTGGTGCTGATAAAAGATTGCAGTCCAAGGTAGCCCTTAATTTTAAGGAGCGGGAAGGAATATCGTATGGCTACACGTATGACTTCAGCGATTCTCAGACGCCCAGCGATGAACTGACCCGCCACGATGCCGCGGCCACGGTGTCGTACCTGATCAATAGTGACCTGTCTTTGCGCGGAAACCTCAATTATAGCGTAGCGGACTATTTCATCAAAGCCACGGAAGAGAGACAGAACCTGGAGACCGGAGGTGCTCAGACTGGGGTGGCCTACCGGAAAATCCATACGCCGGATTTTCTCGGGCCATTTGTAATGGACACTAATTATGGATTCAATACGGGCTATTCGAAGGTCACTGGCCAGGTCAGTGAGGATACGGGGGGAGGCCTGTATTATGAAAACACCGCGGGTCTCTTATTCACGAGCAAGGGATGGACAAAGGATAGATTGTCCGCGGGTTACAATATCTCCAGCAAAAGAGACCGGTCGCCTCTTAGTAACAATGCCCGGCGGGAGAATTTTAGATTTGATGCTTCCACATTCCGGATTCCTCAGACAACCGTGCAAGCCAATATCTCCTATAGTTCCATCGAAAATAGCAGTGCCGCCAACTATAGTGAGTTGATATATGGATATCAAAAAAATCCGATTGCCGAACGCAGAGATCTTACCTACCAGGTGACCGCGCTTTACCTGGTCTCGCCTTCCCTGAACATTGATGTCGGAGCCTCGAAACAGCGTACTTCGGACGCTGCCTCACTTTCTACCTTGCAGCCTACTAATGCAGCGATGATCGAACAACTGGCATATATTGGCGCCCACTATGTAAATGCTATTAGCCGCAGTCTGGTGTACCGGGCAGATGTCCGTGATGAATTCCGAAGCACATCCGGGGAAAGAATAGAAAGACGCAATGTCGAAATGAACCTCGATTACCGCATCAGGCAGGTTCTGGTAAATTTTAAATACCGCTGGAACGCGTCGATGCCTGACAACGGTCTTACTACCTACGTGCAGAGCTATTATGTGAAATTGTCGAGGCCGTTCTAAGGAGAGTGCTCGCATCGCTCCAACAAGCAAGCATGTCGTTGCCGATCCGGCATCCGCTGAGGATCAGCAGAAACATTATCCTTTGGGTCCTGTTTACATGTGAGATAGGGCTTCCGGCAGACATCATTATATTGCCACCTCAATGCCTCCCGCATCCTGCGAACGTATAAGGCGTTTTCCGATTACTGACAGCACTTTCATCGCCTGAGCAATGCTGGCATGCGCCGGTTATATTCGTTCGAGCACATGGTAGATATAGGCTTCCAGGCGTATCTCAAGTGTGGATAACGACGGATTGTTCCTTGTACAAAGGCTTCACTTTGGCGGGAATGTGGGTGAATAAACGGGATGATCCACGGAAAAAAACTCATTGTTGTCATGCCTGCCTATAACGCGGAAAAAACGCTTCGGCAGACCTATGCGGAGCTGCCTCATGAGTATGTTGATGAGGTCATTCTGGTGGATGATGCCTCCGGGGATAATACGACCACGGTTGCCCATGATCTTGGCATCACCACAATCGTGCATGCTGAAAACAGAGGATACGGTGCAAACCAGAAGACCTGCTATCGGGAGGCGCTGAAGCTGGGCGCTGACATCGTGGTGATGGTCCACCCCGATTATCAGTATTCACCTCGGCTGGTAACCGCCATGGCATCCATGATCACTTCGGGGCATTATGATGTTGCACTGGGATCAAGGATCCTGTGCGGCGGGACCTGGCAGGGAGGAATGCCCCTGTACAAATATATAGCCAATCGTTTTCTCACGCTGGTCGAGAACGTGATGCTCGGCATCAAATTATCCGAGTTCCATACCGGCTACCGCGCCTTCAGCCGGAAAGTGCTCCTTGCTCTGCCCTTAGGGGAAAATTCCGATGATTTTGTTTTTGATAACGAGATGCTTGCCCAGTCGGTATACCGGGGGTTCAGGATCGGCGAGATAAGCTGTCCCACGAAATATTTTGACGATGCTTCCTCGATCTCGTTCACGCGCAGCGTTCACTACGGATTCGGTGTCCTGGGGACGTCGGGAAAATTTGTGCTTCAGAAGCTCGGTCTCGCAAAATTTGCCCTGTTTAGCAGCACCGGGAAAAAACTGTGCTGATGCAACCCGCTCCGCACTCGCCAGCATGGCGCCTTCCGTGATCAGAACGACGAAAGACGCTCGCATCGTGCAGCACCGCCCTCATGCCCTCCTTCAGGCGTTCTTACCGGCAATGCTTGTCCAGCGCCAACCGCATCCGTCTCTCTGAGATCCCCGACCGGTCCCGACGGCCGGTATTCCAGATGCTGTTTGACAGCTCATTCGGTCACATGTCGCTTTCTGGCTAGTTCGTTTTTTGCTCTGCCGGTTTGGTCGGCAGCGGCTGCGGCGCCGGCGCTGCTGCTGTCCCGGTCGGAGCCGAAGCCGGCGTGGGTTGCTGGACCGCAACCGGATTCTGGACTGCCAAGTCGATCGTGGCCGGAGCCTGTATAATGATGATGGTCTTCTGATCTCTGATCTTAAACCCGCGATCAGGCAACGCTGCCGGATATGCCGCTGCAACGAGCGATTCCTGGTTGATGCCACCTTTTTCTACCAGATATTTTACCAGGGCGGTTGACCGTTCCGATGCAAGGATTCGCGCGTCTTTTGCCGGGATCTTTTTTTTGCCCTTGCCGCGAGCTGCGACCGGCAGGGTCATATTGCCGATGATGATCTCCCGGTCTTTCAAAACGGGATTTTTGAGCAGATTTGCAAGCTTCTGGAGCAGTGGGACGCTGTCTTTGGAAAAAGTGACCGAACGGTCCAGATAGAGCATGTTCTCAGAGATGTTCACGATGACCTGGGTGTCGGCAGCCTGCACTTCTGCCGTGCCCGCGTTCGTTTCAACGCTCAGCTCTTTTTTTGCAGCCTCGACGACCGGGGCGACCCAAGCTGTCGTTTTTTTCGCTGCTTCTTTGCACTTTTTGAGGTCTCTCTTTGCTTTCTCGAATTCCGGCATGCCGGCTTTCAGCTGCTGGTTTTCCGCGGTCATGGGTGCTGCAATGGTAAAATAATAAAACGCCGCGGCACCGAGAACGGCTGCGAGCAATGCTCCCAGGATGTATGTTACGATCTTCATGACAATCTCCTTCGTGCGCGGGATGATGAGCAGCGGCCGGAGCTGCCAACCGGAACACTCACTGCAATCGTGCAAACGCTTTTTCGATCCGGTCAAGCCCCTTCTGGATATTTTCCATGGATGTTGCGTAGGACAGCCTGATATAGGCCTCAGCGCCGAATGCATCGCCCGACACCAGCGCCACCTGCGCATCTTCGAGCAAATAGGTAGCGAGGTCGGCCGAACCCTTAAGGGTTTTTCCGTTCACGCTCTTGCCGAACAGCCGTGAGACATCGGGAAACGCGTAAAATGCGCCGACTGGCATGAGACAGGAGACACCCTTCATGGCGTTCAAGCGCTCCACCATGAAGCGCCGTCTTTTATCGAATTCGATATTCATGGTCGCAATAAAGTCCTGAGGCCCCCTGAGCGCCTCGACAGCCGCTTTCTGTGATATGGAGCAAGGGTTCGAGGTGCTCTGGCTCTGAATGTTCGCCATGGCGGACAGGACATCCGTCGGGCCGGCTGCATAGCCGATGCGCCAGCCGGTCATGGCATGCGACTTGGAAACGCCGTTCACCACGATGGTGAGGTCCTTGATGTCCTTGCCCAGCGATGCTATGCTGCAATGGTTGAAGCCGTCATAGAGGAGCTTTTCGTATATTTCGTCGGAGATCACATAGAACTGGTGCCGAACGGCAACTGCCGCGATCTCTTCGAGCGTTTTTCTGTCGTATGCAAGGCCGGTCGGGTTCGAAGGGCTGTTGAGCACCAGCGCCTTGGTCTTTTTGGTCACGGACTGTTCGAGTTTTTTTGCCGTCAGCGTGAAACCTTCCTCGGCGGTCGTCTCCACGATGACCGGCGTGGCATCGTTCAAAATCACCTGGTCAGGATAGGAAACCCAGTAGGGGGCCGGGATAATGACCTCGTCGCCCGGATCGAACAGCGCTTCAGCAATATTGTACAGGCTGTGCTTGGCGCCGCAGGAAATGAGGACCTGCGGTCGCTCGTAGGCCAGGTTGTTGTCTTTTTTAAACTTATCGATCACCGCGTCCTTCAGCTCATCGGTGCCGCCTGCCGGCGTATATTTGGTAAAGCCCGACTGGATCGCCTTGATCCCGGCTTGTTTCACGTTCTCAGGCGTGTCGAAATCCGGCTCGCCGACGCCGAAATCGACCACATCGATTCCCTGTGCTTTCATGGCCTTGGCTTTGGCTGCTGTTGCCAGGGTCGGGGACGGCTTAATAGCCATAGCTCGCTTTGCAATGCCCATGCTTATGGTGCCCTTTCTATCTAAAACAGAGTGAAATATGGAGTATCAAAAGTTGTCTAAGTGCTTGAATTTTTATCATACCGAACCGTCAAAGTCAAATGGTTTCTTGGATCGCAGGCGCATGCATTGGTCAAAGTGGGCCTATTCTCAGTCCAAGAGCATCAAGGGCCTCTACGACCTGCAGGGAGCGCAAAAAAAGCCCAGCTTCGTCCGGGGACGAAGCTGGGCTTGACATGCGAACAGCTGAATACGCGTTATTTGATGAGCTCGACCCTGTCGCCTTTGGCGATGGTGTCCTTACTGCTCTTTACCAGCGCGGTAGCCGTTGTGTCCTTGACCAGGACCACCTGTGCCTCACCAATGATCTTTCTCGGGAAGCCTTTTTTTAGCGGGTCAATGAAGACCATGAAACGGTCGCCCGGTTTTACGCCGTCATTGCCGCCTTTGTCCAGAAAGAGCAGGTCGAACGTTCCATTGATCGAGCGGCTGTCCATGACCTCCATGACGTGCCCGTCGATGCTCCGGCCATCGTTCTGCGGGACCGAGTAGATGAGCATCGGTTCCTGATAGGGCGCTAACAGGCTGCCTTTGGAGATGGTGTCGAAGGAGAGGGAGATCTGCGCTGTGAGGTAGGCGGCGCCGGGAGCCTTTTCGATCACCTGGAGTATGCCGAGAACCTTGATCAGGCGGCCCATTTTTTTGCCGGTTTGGGGGTGCTTCACTTTCTTCACCGGAGCTACGATAAGGTATTTGTCCCCGATATTCACGTTCTCCGGCGCGTTCACCTTGATAAAGACGATATCGTCGTAACCAAGCATGGATTTCGGCTCCAATGCCCCGGCAATGGATTCCTCCCAGGTGTCGGTGCTCACATAGCTTGCGCTGAGCATGGTGTACTTGTCAATGAGGGGATGCACGGCCCCTTGCTCCAGGATGAGTCCGCGCTTGACCGGTTCCTCTGCTTGTGCCGGTGCAGCGGTCGGAGGAGCGGGTGTTGCAGTTGCAGGCGGTGCTTTGGTGCCAGCCTTTTCTGCTCCCTCCGGCGGTGCGGCCTCTGCTGGCGCCTGCATGGCACGCTCAAGCATGGCAAGGCTCGGTATGGTGAGCTTGTTCCCGGGATAGATCAGATCGGGATTCTTGATAAAAGGATTTTCCTTCCAGATGAGCGGCCACAGGAACGGGTCTTTGAGCAAACTGTTCGAGATGTCCCAGAGCGTATCGCCCTTGACGACGATATAGATGCCGCTTTCCGGCGCAGCCGATTCAGTTTTTTCCGGTGTAGCCGTTTCCGTTTTTTCCGGTGTAGCCGTTTCCGTTTTTTCCGGTGTAGCCGTTTCCGTTTTTTCCGGTGTAGCCGTTTCCGTTTTTTCCGGTGCAGCCGTTTCCGTTTTTTCCGGTGCAGCCGTTTCCATTTTTTCTGTCGCAGCCGATTCCGTTTTTTCCTGGAGCCGGGCGGTGGACGGGAACAGCATGATAGTGGTTGTGATCACAAGAGTGAAAACGAGGGTATGCGACCTTTTGGTCATTCCTGCCTCCTGATCTTCTTTTGCCGGCCGGCTTGCCGGTTCTGTTTTGCAGCAACTCTCTTCTGCTCGAGGCGGGCTTCAGGTTGGGCTCGGCCTGTGCCTCTCTGCTCTACCAGTCTTCCCGCGCCTTCATCCTTATCAAAACAGGTCAATAGTTGTGGTTGATTCGTCACGTTACTGTTGGTGGCATGCTGGAGTTTTTGAAGTTCGAGAAGCTGTTTTAGCAGGATGATGACCTCGTTCTTTCGAGGATATAGTTGCCGCTGTTGAGCAGGCGTATACGCTGTCAAGAGCAGGCCGGCAAGCGCCTTATCGGCAGAGCAGACCAGCGTGTTCTTTCTGAACTCAGCAGTCCCCCTGTCCGTCTCACCTCACTCATCTGATACCAAATTCCGCCAAGCCGACTGACGCAAATCAGATGATGGCTTGCTGTAAGATAGCTGAGAAACCTCTTGTTTGTCAAGAGAATTAATCATATCAGGAACTTGCTTTTGCAGTATCTTTTTGGTATTCTGCCCTACCATGACGACGCGGCAAAAAGAACAGCAGACGGGGTTCAAGGCAGTGCTCTACCTTCTGGGGTTCATGTTCTTGACCGCGGTCGCCGTAGTGCTGCAGCTCAGGTTCAGGGGGTTTGAAGGACCCCTCTCGGACAGCCTCCTCATTATCGTCCTGATCAATGCCAATTTCCTGCTGCTGGCGGCGGTCATCGTCATGATCGCCCGCAGTCTCTGGAAACTGTCGATCGAGAGGAAGCAACGGGTGCTGGGGGCCAGGTTCAGGACCAAGCTGGTCACCGCCTTCGTCAGCCTGTCGTTCATTCCGCCGGTCCTGCTGTTCATCATCGGCAGCGGCATGTTCACCAGCAGCATCGAGCGGCTCTTTAACCTCAGGATCGAGAACTCGCTCAAAGCCTCCCGTTCCGTTGCCCAGGCATATTACGACCTCCTCGATAAAAAGGCGCTCGCCTTCGGCAGGGAGATCAGCAGGCAAATGGCTGAGGAACAGCTGCTGAACCGCTTTGAACGGCCGGTGCTCAAGGAGTATCTTGCCCGCAAAGCGGCCGAGTACGACCTGGGCGGGATCGAGCTCATTACCGCCTCCCGTGAACGGGCGGTTACCGTTGTTACGGGACAATTCCCGGCGAAAACGTTCAGCGCCACTTCCTCCGAGCTGGCCGCGCAGGCATTATCCGGCAGGCCCGCCTCCGGCATCATCGAGTTGGGGAGGCGGGGGCAGATCGTACGCACCGTGGTCCCGCTCCGTGCCTCCGCCGAGGACCGTCAGGTGACGGCGCTGATCAGCATCAGCTACTATGTACCCGAGAACCTTGCATCAAAAGCGGCTGAGAGCAGCACAGGATATTCGCAATACCGGGCGCTGCGGACCGAAAAGGAACCGATCAAGCTGGCCTATCGGCTCGGGTTTCTCGCGGTAACGCTGTCCCTGCTTCTCGCCGCCATCTGGGTCGCGCTCCGCGTGGCGGCCGGAATCACCGTTCCGATCCAAAAGCTGGCCGAAGGGACGGCTGCAGTAGCAGCCGGCCGGTTCGATTACCACATCGACGAAGCGCCGGGAGACGAGGTCGGGGTACTGATCAACTCATTCAACAAAATGACGAGCGACCTGAAGCATTCCCGGGAGCGCCTGGAGCAGGAGGTCGCGTACAAGGAAACCATCCTTTCGAACATCGATACCGGTGTTGTGTCCATGGACCGCGCCGGCCGGATCACCACCATCAATCGGGCTGCCTCGGACATTCTGAGCGTCCAGGATCAGGATGTACTCTTCAAACGATATGACGAGGCTTTCAGCTTTATCGAACTGGGACCGGTGCGCACGTTGTTCAGCAGACTTGAGAAAGGGCCGGGCCAGGCGGAGGAGGAACTGTCGCTGACAGTGCGCGGCAGGGTCCTGACGCTCCGCATGAGGGTCACGATGCTGCGGGACAGCGGCGGGGCGCTGGTCGGATCGGTCATCACCTTTGACGATCTGACGGAGCTGCTCAGGGCGAAAAAGGCGGAGACCTGGCAGGATGTGGCCCGCAGGATCGCTCACGAGTTTAAAAATCCGCTCACTCCCATCAAGCTCTCGGCCGAACGCCTGCGGAAAAAACATGCCGAGGGCGCTGCGGATTTCGATGCGGTTTTCGATGATTGCAGCCGCACAATCGTTCAGGAAGCAGATGCTCTGCGAAAGTTGGTCGATGAGTTCGCGAACTTTGCCCGGATGCCGAGTTCGAATCCTGTGCCGCAGCCGCTCCACCTGGTCCTGGAGAGCGTCATATCGCTTTACGCCGGTGCGCATAAGGACATCTCCTTTGTGAGCCGGTTCCAGGCCGATATGCCCGATGTGCTGCTGGACCGGGAGCAGGTGAAGCGGGTGTTCATCAATCTCTTCGAAAATTCCGTTGAGGCCATGGGCGGCAAGGGCACGATCTGGATCACGACGGCCATGAACGCCTCGGGCAGGGCGCTGGTGGAGGTAGCGGACAGCGGGCCCGGCATCGCGCCCGAGGATGTCCCGCGGGTGTTCGAACCGGATTTCTCCCGGAAGAAAAAGAATGGCGGTCTCGGGCTGGCCATCGTGCACAAGATCATCGCCGACCACGGCGGCTCGATCCGTTTTGAGCAGAACACACCAAGGGGTGCACGCTTTATTATAGAACTCGCTGTCAGGGACAGGGAAGTTCAGAGTTCATAGTTCGGAGTTGCACTGCACCGCTGACTGTGTGTCTCAGCTCCGAACTCCATGCTCCGAACATAATTTAAGGGGGTCACATTGGATACACCGTCAACGATACTGGTCGGGATCATCGTCGTGTTTGCACTGGTGAAGGTAATCGGGTACCTGGGTCGTCTGGGCATCAAGCAGATAAGTCCCCGGGAGCTTGATCAGAAAAAAGGTATCATGCTGATCGATGTCCGCACGGACAGGGAGTATAGCCAGGGACACATCCCCGGCGCGGTCCATGTGCCGCTCTCCGAGGTCGGCACCCGGATCAAAAAAGTGAAGAAGGACAAGGAACTCGTTGTGTACTGCCGGAGCGGCAACCAGAGCATCTGGGCGATCAAACGCCTGATGGGCATGGGCTACACTCATCTCTACAACCTGAAGGGCGGCTATAGTGCCTGGAAGCGAATTCATTGACGAACTGAAGCGCGACTATCGCGCCAAACGGCCGCAGATCGTCAAACGGCTTGCGGAGTTCAAAGAGGCGTACCGGAAGGGCGATACCGTTATCTTCGAGGAATTGTGCTACTGTATCCTGACCGCAGGAAGCAGCGCCAAGATGGGGATGCGAACGGTCGAGGCGCTTCGCGATCTTCTGCAGCAGGGGACGCAAGAAGAGCTGCAGCAGCGTGCCCGTGCAAGCCGCGTGCGGTTCTGGCGCGTCAGGCCGTCCTACATCGTGCAGACGCGGGAACGTCTCCGGGAGCGCTGCGGTCTCCAGCATGCAGTCCTTTATCGAGTCCTTTGAAAACCCCGAAGCTTTGCGGGATTTTTTCGCATCGGACAAGGGGATCAAGGGCCTGGGGTATAAGGAAGCGAGCCACTTTCTGCGGAACATCGGATTGAGCGGCTATGCGATCCTGGACAAGCACATTCTGAACAGCCTGCGCGAAATGGGTGTCATTGGAAAGCGGATGCGGCCGCCTGCGACACGCGCCCGTTATCTTGCCATAGAAAAAAAACTGGCCCGTTTCTCCCGCGAGATCGGGATCGACATGGACCACCTGGACCTGCTCCTGTGGTCGCGAAAAACCGGAGAGATACTGAAATAGGTTTTGGAATGCGGATGACGGATGATGCGTCTGATCAGGCGCAGACGAGGAGCTACCAATGAGCGATAGCGGTCTGAAAAAAGCGGTCATCATCGGTGCGGTGCTTGGCGCCATGGTGAGCCTTGGCACCGCGCTTGCCATGGATTATGTCCTGTCGGACTCGCTCCAGGGGACTTGGCGGCAAGCTGCGGCAAAGGATGTGACAAAAATCTTCGGCGCCTCCTGCGGGCAGAACTGGTGGGCGGTCTCGCTGGTCCTGGTGTTCGTCATGTCGTTCCTGGCAGCTTTTGGTGCTGTTCTGGGCGTTGTGGCCGGCGTGATCATGAACCGGTTCTTCAAGTTGGTGCTCAAATAAACGAAGCAGTTGGTGCGGTTCACGGCGGTCGGTTCCAGCGCGGACAGAATAGGCCAAAACGATATCGTATCTCCTTGAATCAAAACGGGATAGTTCCCGGGTTGCAGCAGGGGAACCGGCGTCAGTGGGCCGGTATGCTCAGTGAGGTCACGAAGACGTGCTTTTCAATATTATCAAACGATCGTTCATGAATCAGAAAAAGGCCATGGCCGTCATGGTCGTGTCGGTGGCGGTGGGAACTGCGATCGCAGCCTCGCTGCTGTCGCTTTCGTTCGACATCGCCGCAAAGGTCTCGAAGGAACTCCGGTCCTATGGAGCGAACATCGTTGTGCAGCCAAAGGTAACTGGTCTTGCCGGTCTCAGCGGCCAGAAGCGCTATCTCCGGGAGCAGGACGTCGTCAAAGCAAAGACCATTTTCTGGAAGCACAATATTCTTGGCGTCGTGCCGATCCTGACCGTGCCTGACGAAAAGCTGGCCGCGGTGGTGCTCGGTACCTGGTATCACAAGACCCTGCCGGTTCCGGGCGAGAAAAACGGTTTTGACACGGGTATCTCGAGCGTGATGCCCTGGTGGTCGATCGACGGCGCCTGGCCCCAGGGTGATGAAGAAGTCCTTGCAGGCGTCAGCCTTGCACAAAAGCGCGGGCTTAAGCTTCATGATACGGTCACGGTCCTGGGCCGCCGCCTCAAAATATCCGGCATACTGACAACAGGCGGGAAGGAAGACGACATGGTTGTCGGGGAACTGGCATCGGTCCAGCGCTTGTCCGGTCTTGAGGGAAAGCTCTCCCAGGTGTTCGTGAGCGCGCTCACGACTCCCATGGATGCTTTTGCCTATAAAGATCCCAACACGATGACCAAAAAAGAATATGAAAAATGGTACTGCACCGGATACGTCACCTCGATCGCAAAGCAGCTTGAGGAAGAGAATGTGTTCGCCGGTTCGATCGCGAGGCCGATCTGGCCTGTGGCCGAGACCGAAGGCCGGGTCTTGAACAGGCTTGAGATGCTGATCGGACTCTTGACCGCCGTGTCGCTCCTGGCCGCGGCGCTCGGCGTATCAACGACCATGATCATGAGCCTGCTGCGGAGGATCGACGAAGTGGCGCTCATGAAGGCCATCGGAGCCGACCGTATATCGACCGTGACCATTTTCATGACCGAAGCGCTGCTGATCGGGCTTGCCGGCGGCATCATCGGCTACTTTCTGTCGCTCGGCATCTCGCAATATCTCGGCTACGAGGTGTTCGGCGCCGCGCTGGAGCAGAAAAGCATTCTTTTCCCGATCAGCGTCAGCGTCTCGGTGCTCATCTCGATGATGGGGGTGTATTTGCCGATCCGGCGGGCGCTCTCGATCAAGCCTGCCATCGTCCTGAAAGGGGGCCAATAGTTCCAAATCGCAGTCCAAATACAGCCTCTCAACACCGGCGCGAGACGTCACCATTGCCATGGCTGGATACTTTTGCTGAAATCGTAGTAAACTTTTTTAGCCACATAAGCCACAAAAGACACAGAAATAATCTTTGTTTTTTCCGCAGCAAGAGAACGCAGAGAGCACAAAGAAGGGGAAAGCGGTTTGTATTTTCTGAGATCTTTGCGTTCTTTAGCGGCCAACCTGAATGGTTACTGTTTTTAAGGTTTTACTCTGTACTTATGTGAATTATGACGGCAAATTTGAGTTCTTGCGAGTTTCTCAAGTTTGAATATTTGACAATTTAGAACTGGAAATTTCTTATGAAAAACTGGTTCCTCTATTTTCTAAAAAGATCGGTATCCGAGCGCAAGGGCCGGTTCATTATTGCGGCTTCAGCCGTGATGCTGACCGTTTCCGTCGTAACATCGCTGGCAACGCTCTCGCTCGGGATCAGGGACAAAATGGGCATTGAGCTCAAGCAGTATGGCGCGAATATGATCATTACCGGCAGCTCCGGAAAAGAGCTCGACCTCACCGTTGCGAACGGGATCGTGGCCATGAAAGAATATGTCAAAGGCGCGTCCTTCCAGATCTATGGAAGTGCCATGGTGAAGAACGCGGCAGTTGAGGTCATTGGAGCGGAGCCTGCGAAGATGACGGGCTATCGGCTGTATGGAACGCTACCCCGGGAATCAGACGAGATGATGGTCGGGGTCAATCTCAAGGATGCCTTGAAAATAAAACAAGGGGATATCCTGCGGTTTGACGGTTCCCCTGTGGAATTCCGGGTGACCGCGTTGTTCGAAAAGGGTTCAGATGAGGACTCCACGCTGGTAATGCCGATCGAAGGGGCCCGGCAGCTGCTGGGCGTGGCCGGCGTGAGCGCCATCCTTTTGAACGCGGATACGAAGTCGCTGCCAAAAGCTGAGGCGGCGTTCCTCCTGAGCTATCCGTTCATCGAGGTCAAAACACTCAGGCAGGTCGCCGTTGCAGAAGAACGCATCCTCGGCAGGATCCAGCTGCTCATGCTCCTGGTAACCGGCGTCGTGCTCTTTTCCTCGATCATCGCCCTGGGAAGCACCATGGGGGCCAATGTGATCGAGCGGAGGGAGGAGATCGGCGTCATGAAATCGCTGGGAGCAACGCGGAAGCATATCCGGGATTTTTTCATGTCCGAAGCGGCAGGCGCCGGCCTGGTCGGCGCGCTGGCCGGTTATCTCGCCGGCATTGTGTCGGCCGAGGTCGTATCGAAGACCGCCTTTGGGTCCTTTATCCCGGTGAACCTGCTGGTGGCCCCGCTCGCTGTTCTGCTCGGTGTGTTCATCGCGATCCTTTCAACGTACCTGCCTGTTCGCGACGCCATGAAAGTCGTTCCTGCGCAGATCCTGCGCGGGGAGTGATTGATGCAAAAAGGGTGAATAGGGAGAAGGCTGAAGGTGGAAGTTGAATATGCGTCAGCTTTCAGCCTGATCTCCTGAGTAGTTACGAAAAAAATGAGGTATGCCCAATGGCGATCATTTCAATAACCGAACTGTCAAAGCATTATGATACAACGTCAGCGCTGAAGGGCGTGAACTGCGAGATCGAACAGGGAGAGTGGGTAAGCCTTGTCGGCCCCTCGGGGTCCGGCAAGAGCACGCTGCTCAATATTGTCGGAGGCCTTGACCAGCCCTCAGAAGGGGGGATCAGCATCAACGGCACCGACATCAATGCGCTGCGCGACGATGAGCTCGCCCGCTTCCGGCGGGAAACCATCGGATTCGTGTTCCAGCAGTCGCACCTGATCCCCTACCTCGATGCTACGGAAAACGTGATGCTGGCCCAGTATTTTCACAGCATTCCCGACCGGGCCGAGGCCGAGGACGCGCTCAGGCGCGTAGGGCTCGGGCACCGGCTCGGCCACCGCCCGTCACAGCTCTCCGGCGGAGAGCAGCAACGGGTCTGTATCGCCCGCGCGCTCATCAACAACCCCTCCTTGCTGCTGGCCGACGAGCCGACGGGCAATCTCGACCGGTCGAACACCAAGAACATCCTCGAACTGATGAAGGACCTCCATGCGCAGGAAGGCTTCACGATCGTCGTGGTGACCCATGACCCTTTTGTGTCGCAATGGGCAGGCCGGATACTCTCCATGGAGGACGGAAGGATAATCAGGGATGAGCCCGTTCATCGGTGACGCCTTCGTCATAGGGGTAAAAGAGGGCATACCGCTCTATCTCAGCGCCGGCCTCGTACTTGCGTATGGCAGGAAAGAGCGTCTCGCGTCTCTGACGATGCCTCTGGTTGCGGGCGTGCTTGCTGTTCTGCTGACGTCTTTCGCGGTGTTGAACACCGGCGTTACTCCCGAGTTCAGGGATATCATCGTTAAGATGGTCGGCTACGTCTTCGGGCTGTTCTTTCTGTTTTCCCTCGGCGCTTTGTACCATACAACGGGGACCGATCTGCTCGGGCCGCTGAAAGCGCTTTCCCAAAAAAGAACGGTTATGGTCCCGGTCATCCTTCTGCTTACCCTGCTGTATTGTGCACCCGATATGGCGGGATCGTCCCTGTACGTTGCGGACCTGTACTCCATGGCGGAAGGGAACAAGAGCGTGTTTCTTGCCGCCGCTGGGGGGTTCGGCCTGGCGGTCCTGCTTACCCACGTTGTTGCAACGCGGATCAGATTCGACGTGATGCGCTTTTTCGATTTGCCCCAGGTATTATTGTCTCTAGCACTCATGAAACTGATCGCCGGCGGCGTGCGGGGTTTCGCCGAACTGTCCCTGATCCCGTCAATGCAGTCGGGATTGATGAAGCTCATTCATGATATGGTGCATCAGACCTTCGTGTTCCTTCTGGTCCCGGATCATCCGCTTCTCTCCACGACGACCTGGAGCTTTATCGGTTTCCTGTTCGGTCCGGCCGTGGGCCTGTGGCTTTCCCTCGGCATCATGCTCCTGCCGCTCATCATCTTCATAAAAATGCATTTCACCGAAGCGGTTGCTCTCCCTGCGGAGATCAGCGTTCCTGCACGAAAGAGGATCTTCATCAGGGCCGTCCGCGACCAGCGCATCATGAAATCCATCCCGGTGTTCTTGTTCATGGTATTCATCGTGAGCACGTGGTTCGCGCAAAAGGGAGAGCAGGCCGATCGCTTGTACACGCCGCAACCGAGGCCGATCATGGCAGAGAATGGAAAAGTGACCATCCCGCTCCAGTCGACCCTGGATGATCTGCGCGACGGGGCACTGCATAAGTTCTCAGTAACAGTGGCAGGGGAAGAGGTGCGGCTTTTGATCATGAAAAAACCGGATGGCACGCTCGCGGTCTGTCTCGATGCCTGCGAGATCTGCCAACCTGAAGGGTATGGCCAGGCCCCGGAACATGTTGTGTGCCTTTATTGCAAGACGCCCATTCTGTTCGCTTCGCTCGGCAAACCGGGCGGATGCAATCCCATCCCCCTTGCCGCACTGGTCACGGAGAAGGATGTGCAGGTCGATCTTGCAGAGATCTCCGGACAGTGGGCGAAGGTAAAAAGCGGCGATGCGAAAGGAATGGTCACGCAATGAAGCTTCCGCACAAGCTCATTTCTTTTATTGCTTCCAGGACCGTTACCCTGTGGCTTATCGGCCTGTTCATCGTTTATTATCTGACGAAGGCTGTCTGGTCGAAGGAAGCTTTTGGAGCGTTTATTTCCCATCTGGGAAATCATGCGGTATTCAGGCTGCTGTACGCGGTTTTCTTCCTGAACGTGACTTGCAGGGCGTCAGCTGCCCTGAAGCGGTCCTGGCCGTGCAAACCCCGTTTTTTTTTGCGCCTTCCCTTGTACCTGGGATTGATCATTTTCCTTTTCTCCTTGTTCATGAGCTTGAATGTCCGGAAAACCCTGTGGTCTCCGCCGTTGGGAGAAGGAGATCCGGTGGTAATTCCCTGGGAAGCGGAACAGTTGCAGGTCGTTCAGGTCGAGCCGGCGCTCAAAAAAAAGGCGCTCAGGGCCGAGGGGTCCGCGATTTTTGATTATGAGCCTATTGTTACCCTGCAGGACGCTGTTGGTAAACGGTTCAGCGTGGGAGCTTTTCCTCCAACACAGATACATTCAACGTATCTTCATATACTGCAATTCGGCATTGGTCCTGGTGTGGAACTGAAAAAGGACGGGGAGGTGGTTTCTCAAGGCTATGTGGCGCTGAATCTCACTCCCTTTGGTGTGGTGGACACCTTTCAGCTCCAACCCTATCACTATCAGTTTTATATCAGCGTTGTTCCGAACGGGACTGTCAAAAAAGGGAGGGAAATTGCCCGAAACTATGACCTTGAGAAACCACGGTATCACCTCGAGATCGTGGCGGGAGATCGTGCCATCTATGCGGGAGACGTGGAAACGGGCAGGGAAATGGCATTCGATGGCCAGATGACAGTGCGTTTTATTGCACCCTCTGACTGGGTGCTCCTCGATATCGTTCATGATCCCTTCCTTTTCTGGTTCGTAGGCGGGATCTTGCTGCTTGTTGCCGGAGCACTGCTTTACCCGTTGTCTCTGCTTATGAAAAAGTGCGACAGCGAATTAAAAAATGCAGCTTGAAAATAAGAAGTTGCCCTTAGACATGATTTTTTTGTTTTTTCATGAATTAAATGCTCAGTAGATAGAAAACCAACAGTATTTTGAGCATAATCACTCATAATTTGAGACTTTAGGATGTTTTTTCCGTTATATTTTAAAACCAATATAAATAAGTTATTGATATAAAAGGCCAATGATGTCGTGGTATGTGTATTGCATATTAACATTGCAACAATCATAAAAGGGCAATAGTTGTATGACGATAAATTGCTCTTTAAGTAGTTGAATTTATTTAGGAGTATTGAAATGTCAAGAAAAAGCATGCTGGTTAATCTGATGATAATATGTTTTATGTTTACCTTCTCAGGTATGGCTTCCGGTGGCACTATTGCCGGCAGCAAGCATGACTTTTCGAAGAACGAATTGCCAATTGTAACCTATTTTGCCGGAAACTTCACGTCCGGAGGTGATGAAATCAGAGAGACGTGCGTGTTCTGCCACACCCCGCATGCTGCTTCGACAGCGGTGACAGGGTTTCTCTGGAACCGGACCGGTTCTTCTGTGGCTAACTATGATATGTACACCAGCACAACGCTTTCCGTCGTCCCTGACTCGAGGCCGACCGGCTTGACGCTTATGTGCATGAGCTGTCATGACGGCGTAACCTCCATAGCGGTTGGAACGCTTATAAATGCGCCCGGGGCAGGCCCTGTTGACCTGGTCGCTCCTGGTGCCTATCAGTTTATCGGCGAGATTTACTACCCCAGTCCTTTTTTCGGTGGTGAATGGCAGGCGAATATCGGCAACCTTACCCCGGATGGCACCTTCGGCACGAGGGCGAACCTTAGTGATGACCACCCGGTATCGTTTACGTGGAATAATAATGTCCCCGGCATTTTCGATCCAGGCGAGTGGACGGGAGTTGGTGCGACAGCGCTCAAACTTTTTAATAACAGGATGGAATGCTCCACGTGTCACAATGTGCATGATAACACAAACGCGCCTTTTTTAAGGATGTCGAATGCTGATAGCGCTATGTGCACAACGTGCCACGACAAGTAACGACGGCTTCGGTGAAACTGGGCGATCCTGATTTTAAAGCTACCTCGGAGGTGTGTATGAACCGGAAAAGATATCTGATGGTCGCAGTTATCCTGGCAGCATTGTTTTTTCTCCTGTCGGGTGCCGGCTATGCAGCCCCTGCGCTAATCGGTGCTATTACGGATACTGTGTATCGTCCGGCATGCCTCGCCATAGATTCCCAGGGAAACCTCTATGTGTCCGAGACGTCGAACGATATGTTTAAGGTTTATAATCGAAAAGGCAAGCTGCTTAAACAGTTCTCGGTCCAGCGTCCGATGGGTGTGGCGGTGGACGCCTCCGGATATATCTATATAGGATCGGCAACCAGGGGCGCTGTTGATATTTATGCTCCGGATTACAAATATGTACGCAGTCTTGGCGCGGGCCAGGGCGAAATCGTCCGGCCGATGTCCATTGCCGTTGACGGCGGAAAGGTGTACGTCCTTGACAGCGACACAAGCATGGTCCGTATCTACGATTCGTCAACAGCTCAGTTCCTGTTCAGCTTCGGCGGCAGCGGCAGCACGGACGGTCTTTTTAACGTGCCAACTGCCGTTGCCGTAAATGACGCTACGAACGAGATCTTTGTTGCCGATCTTCGGAAGACACTGGATAGTACCGGCGTACTCATCAATGGCGCAAAAATACAGGTATTTGACAAGGCGGGCGCATTCAAGAGATCTTTTGGTACTTACGGTTTCGAGGCGGGAAAGATCGGCAAACCGGTAGGCCTGGCTTTGGATGGTTCCGGCAATATTTTTATTTGCGACCTTATTCAGGGCGCGGTCCTTTCCTTTGATGCGGCAACAGGAGCGTTCAACAATACCGCACTCTATAAAGCTGAAAGCTCGAAGCCCCTGGGCGTAGCAATCGGAAAAAACAAGATCGCTTATGTATCGTTAGCGAACTACCTCAGGAGTATTGACGTCTACGGTCTTGATGGATTCACGACCATGGATGAGGCGCCGGCCGCCCTGACCTTCGAAAGCAAACAGCTGACCGCGAACGCCGAAGCCCAGACTGTCACGATCACCAACACGGGAAATGGTTCTTTAGGATGGACCGCAGCGGCTGATAGCAACTGGATAACATTGGGTGCCGCGAGCGGGACCGCAGGCCCGAACAGCACGAGCAGCCTTGCCATTGGTACGAATAACGCGGACCTGACGGCCGGCACGTACCAGGGCGTGGTAACGGTAACGTCTGATTTCGGCCAGATAGACAGGATTCCCGTAACGTTTACGGTAACTCCTGCGGCAACGATCGGCTTCAGCAATGGATCGGTCGCGGTTGCCGCCAAAAAGGGCAAAACGCCCGATGCTCAACCAATAACGATCACGGTACAGAATGCAGAATCGCTGCCGTGGTCCGCTTCCTCTGATTCCTCCTGGCTTCTCATTTCCCCGGCCAATGGCACGGCAACCGCAGCATCAGCTCTCTCTATTAATATGGCGGGTGTCAATCCCGGAACGCATACCGGCCATATCACGCTTTCCGCGCCGACTGCCATAGGAGACGGCAGCAAGATGACCGTCACCCTCACGGTGACCGCAGGTACGAAGATCAGCGTGGCTTCGAACATTCCGGAGGCCAGGTTTACCGTCGTAAGCACAGCCGCTACCTATACGGGCTCCGGCGTGGCATGGAGCGTCGAGGACGTTCCGCTGGGAGATTACACTGTTACCTTTGATGCGGTAAGCGGATATCGGAAGCCCCTTGCCCAAACAAAAAGCCTGACTGATACGGAAATTGCACTGTCGGGAAACTACCGTTCTCATGCCGATATCGCAAGCCGCACGAATATCATTGTCGGCAAAGGCGCGCATCCGAACAATGACTCCAGGGTCAGGATATACAGGAACGACGGCGCCCCGGCTGCTGATATCATGGCTTTCGGTTTGGACAGCAGATTCGGGACCAATGTAACATCAGCTGATATCGACGGAGATGGGATTGCAGAGCTTATCGCGGAAAGCGGCGCTGGTGCGGACAAGCCATCCGTTGTGCGAGTGCTCAAATCCGATGGAACAACGCTGGTTGAGCTTGCGCCCTTTACTGCGCCCGGCAGGGCCAATGTGGCCGCAGGTGATCTGAACGGCGATGGCAGGGCGGAGCTCGTGGTCGCCCCGGCGGATAATGATATGAACGCCTTGGTCAAGGTGTATACCTACAGGGCGGACACGAAGGAGATGGTGGCAACGGGGATCGAGCTTACCGCTCTTGGATACGATCAGGCGGTAGCGGTTGCCGTTGCGGATACCGACGGCAGTCCTGCGTCGAAGCTCGTTACCGCGTCTCATATGGTTATGAGCGTCTGGACGATCGATGCCTCGAAGGGCGTCGGAAGCTGGTCAGCCTCACTCATGAATGATTTTAAAATCCTCGGCAGAGGCAACAAGGTTTCGCTCTCGGCCGGCGATATTGATGGTGACGGCAGGGATGAACTTATTGCCGGCGATGGGGCAGGTGTGGCCAATGCCTCATCATCGAATGCGCCATCAGGGGTCATGATCTTCAAAACCGATGGCGCCATGGCGGGGAATTTTGCTCCCGCCGCTAACTTCCCGAACGGGATGAGCGTGGCGGCAGCCGACCTGACCGGCGATGGTATCGCTGAAGTGATCGTCGGTTCCGGGGTGGATCAGCGCACTGGAGGACGTAAATCTTCAAGCGTCATGATATTTGACGCGTCAGGAAAGCTTTTGAATACCATAACGCCCGACGCAAGTTCGCAAAGCGGTCTGAACGTCACGGTTGGAGAGATGGGATTATGAGGCGCTTAAAGCACGAAGGAGCGGGGACTATGAAGAAATCGAATTACACACTGATCTCACTCGTACTACTGGTAGGAATGTACTGTGCTGCAAGCGTGTCATACGCGCTCGATGCGCCGCATAACCCCGCTAACACCGCGGTCCCAGTCGTCTGCAATAAGTGCCACTACCCCGCGGGTCAGGTGCCGGGCTGGGTGACGAGAACTCCTCCGGTAGGCAGCACGTACCTGAACGAGCTCTGCATAGTTTGTCATTCTTCAAATAGCGGCTTCGTCGCGAACGCGAAGTCTGAGGACGTCCTCACCCATTCAAGCTATGTGACCCTTCCCACGAATACTAACATCCCCGTCTATCTCATGGAATGCCGCAACTGCCATAACCCGCATACGCAGGACCAGATGAGGGCAAATCCCTCCCTGGGTGATATTGAGTCAGGTGTTACGTCCGCCGTATTTGCTTCCTCGCTGACAGACAGCACTAAAAACTGGGTGGTAAACCGGTTTAAGGATGCATTGCTGCTGCCGAATGGGGCTTACGTGTCGAATGCATATGTGATCACGGGTAATACCGCGACTACGCTTAACGTCATCGGCCCCATGAACATAAAGTCTCCCTATGCAGGCGCAGGTACAACCTATAAGATCAAATATGGCAAACTGGTGAAGACGTCTGTCAAATTACCGGCCGGCGGCACAATGCCCGTCACATTCGTGTCCAATACCGGGGCCAATTCCTTTGTAAACACGCCGACCGTGAATGGGGTATGTCAGGTATGCCACACCCTTACCAAGGGCTTCAAAAGAGACGGATCCATGAGTTGGTCAGGTCATGCCGGTCAACCAGGCGCTAATTGCACCGAGTCCTGCCATCTGCACAAGAACGGGTTCAAAGGCCTTCTTGGCCTGGGCGCTGGTTGCAACGCCTGCCACGGCGCTCCGCCAACAGACTCAACGCTAATCACTGTTGATAAAAATCAGGTGGGCGTCACCTCACAGTCTAACGGCGCCGGCGCTCACGCGATACACACGGCACTTGACCCTGTCAACACCTGCGTAAACTGTCATCTCGGCGGCATGGCTCCGCTGCTTGGAGCGACTGAGGCTGGCAACAAAATAACCATGGGCTTTTCCTTGGCGACCGTTACTATCCCTGGCACCTATGATGGTGAATCCGGACGGACCACTTTTGATTATGAGCAAAAAGGAACGACTGTTGTTACCAGAAACAATAACTTTACCTGTACGAACCTGTATTGTCACAGCAATGTGCAGACGGGAACCGGCGGTACTGCCTCTGCTGCTACCTCAACGCCGAGCTGGTACAATACAGCAAGCGGCCAGTGCGGCACCTGCCACTTGGGAGATGGCGTACAGGGCAACGCGAGCCTGATCAGTACGGGAAGCCATACCAAGCATGTGACCCTGGCAACCTATAACTTTTCCTGCGGCCAGTGCCATAATAACGCCGGCACCGGGAACGCGAACCACGTTGACAATAATATTCAAGTATCGCTCCTTGGCACCGGCGCTTACAGTCAGGTGCCCAATACCCCGAAAAACGGCTACGGCAACTGCTCGACGAGCTATTGCCACAGCACCGGCCAGTCTTCGACGGGCGGCTTACCGGCAACCTACGTCACGGCCACCTGGGGCACCACGCTGGGCTGCAACGGCTGCCATGTGAACATGAACTCCAGCCCCGTTGCTCCGGGCAGCCACATCAGCCATGTCCAGTCCGCGCCCAACTACGCGTGTTCGGTCTGTCACAATGGTTATACTGCGTCTGCGGTCAATCCTTCTACCCACGTAAAAAATGGTTCCATCGATGTCGCGATTACCGGCTATGGCGCTGGCGCGTATTACACAGGCGGCACGACCAGCGGCAATCACGCCAGCGGCGGAGGATACGGCACCTGTAACGCATCGATGTGCCACGGCAGCAAGTCTCCTGCGTGGGGCGCCGGCTATAAAAATTATGATAATTGCACGGTCTGCCACGGCGTTCCGACGACCGGCAACGACGGATCGGTAATTTCGGTCAACCCTGAAAAAACAGCGCCCGGCGGAACGGGTACGGACACCAACGGCGACACGGCGTCAACAGACCCCCAGGTCGGCATGCACCAGGCCCATCTTACGGCGGCCAGAAATTACAGCGATCCCATTGCCTGCGGCGAGTGTCATACCGTGCCAACGCCTGCAACGCTTACCACCCATATTAATGACCTGCTTCCCGCCGAAGTGCCGCTGGCAGGAGGGCTCACGACCACAAATCCCCGCTCACTACCGCAAACGCCGGCGTATTCCGGAGGGCAATGCAACAATACCTATTGCCACGACTACAACAGGTTCAAAAACGGTTTTCCTGATGACGCAACCCCTCCGTTTGCAACAAACGCGCCGATATGGAACACGACGCTTCTGAACGGAACGAGCGCCGACTGCCAGCAGTGCCATGGATATCCTCCGGGGGGCAGTCACCCGCAGCCCGCTACCGATTGCGCCGGTTGCCATCCTGATGTGGCTCCCAATAATATATCCTTCTCGATCGTTTACCAGCATATAAACGGGTCAATTGAGGGCGGCGGATGCAACGGCTGTCACGGCCAGTCCAATTCGACCGGCGCACCGTACACCTATAACGATCGGGTAACCACTAATGGTGGGACGGGCCATATAACAGCTGGCGTTGTGGGAGCGCACCAGAAACACGTGGCAACGCTCTTGTACACAGACTGCAATCTCTGCCATGCGGGCAACACCATGCCGACCGTCGATAGCAAGATGACCATGAGCTTCAGCGGCATAGCGAGATTCGGCGGAGCTCCCGGCTTGTACATGGGCAAAACCTTAGCGGGCAGCCCGGCGTATGTCTATGACCCCGGCACGATCTCCACCGCCGGCCCTATGAGCTGTTCCAACATCTACTGCCACAGTGACGGCGGCAACTATGCGGGAACGAAAGTTTACAGCTCCGTAACCTGGACTGGCGCAGCTCTCACCTGCGATAAGTGCCATGGAAACGGTGCAGGCACGCTCGTGACCACGAATGTCCACCCGAAACATGTCACGAGCTACTCCCTGGGCTGCCAGGAGTGCCATTACAACACGACGACGGACGGCGCCACGATCACGACCCCGGCAAACCACGTCAATACCGTGAAAAACGTGGACTGGAAAGTTGGCGGACTTAATGCCGGCGGAAGCGCTTATGCGCGGCCGAACTGTTCCACCATATACTGCCACAGCCAGGGTATCAGCACCACGGCTCCTTACGGAGGTGCGGCGAACACGACAGCGGCCTGGAATGGAACAGCGTTGACCTGCGAAGGCTGCCACAGCTACGATGCAGCGGCAACGAACAAGATGGCCACGGGCAAGCACACCCAGCACATCAACCAGAGCGCCGTGCTCGGTACCAACTACGGCTGTCAGGAATGCCATAACACCACCACGACGAACGGCACGACGATCACGACGATAGCTAACCATGTCAACGGGACGCGGAACGTTTCGATGGTCAGAGGCGGCACCTGGACGTCGCCGAACTGCACGGCCACCTATTGCCACAGCACGGGCCAGGCCACACCGACTTCGGTGAATCCCGGTACCTGGACTGCAGGCGCAGCGCTGACCTGCGATAGCTGCCACGGCACGGAAGGCGGAACGGCCTTTGGCGAGCCTGCTTATACCAACGGAGTTCAGCCGGCCGTGGCCGAGAACAATGACAACAGCCATGCCGCGCACGTGACTGCGGCAGCGGACTGCGTGAATTGCCATACGGACACGGTAAGCGCGACCGGCACGGCGATCAAGGCCGCATCGATACTGCATACGAACCAGGCGCGGAACGTAAACTTCGCCGCATCCCTGGACACCAACGGCGGAACGAACTCGGACAACTACAATGCCGGTGCCAAGACCTGCTCGTCAATTGTCTGTCATGGAGCAGGAACCCCGATGTGGGGCGGCGCGACCCTTGCCTGCGATCAGTGCCATCTGGCGAACAACACCCTGGCCGGCAAGCACGCCAGGCATTACGGCGTGGCAACAGTAGCCGTGACCGCGGACAAGACACCGTCAAACACCTCGTCCGCAACGGTCTATGAATACAGCTGCGGCGTCTGCCACAACGCGACGCCCCATGCCACCGGCAACGCAAGTGCGAACCAGGCGGCCAATGTGGTGTTTGACTCAACCATAGCAGGAGGAGGCACCTATACCGCCGGCGGCGCTCTTGCGGGCACTGATACGGGCGGCATGGAGTGGACGAACGGCACCTGCGGGACCACGTACTGCCACAGCCAGGGTGCAAGCACCACGTCTCCGTTCGGCGGAGCGCCGAACAGCACGGCCACCTGGAATGGTGGGGCCATGAACTGCGAAAGCTGCCACAACTTCAATGCGGCGGCAACGAACAAGATGGCCACGGGCAAGCACACCGCGCATATCAACGACGGAACAATCATGCCGAATGTGGCCTGCAGCGCCTGCCACACGTCGACGACGAGCGACAGCACCACGATCACTACTGAATCGAACCATGTGAACAAGCTGAGGGATGTAACCATAGCAGCCACCTACGACAGCGACGCGACGCCGGGGAACAACTGGGCGACCAGCACCTGCTCCAATGTCTACTGCCACAGCACGGGCGAAGCAACGCCGACGTATAAGCCGGTTCTCTGGACGGCCACGATAACGAACTGCGAAGCCTGCCACAACTACGATGCGGCCGCAACGAACAAGATGGCCACGGGCAAACACTCCCAGCACATCAACCAGAGCGCCGTGCTCGGTACCAACTACGGCTGCCAGGAATGCCATAACACCACCACGACGAACGGCACGACGATCACGACCCCGGCAAGCCACGTTGATAAAGTACGTGACGTGTCCATGCTCAGGGGCGGCACCTGGACGTCGCCGAACTGCACGGCCACCTATTGCCACAGCACGGGCCAGGCCACACCGACTTCGGTGAATCCCGGTACCTGGACTGCAGGCGCAGCGCTGACCTGCGATAGCTGCCACGGCACGGAAGGCGGAACGGCCTTTGGCGAGCCTGCTTATACCAACGGAGTTCAGCCGGCCGTGGCCGAGAACAATGACAACAGCCATGCCGCGCACGTGACTGCGGCAGCGGACTGCGTGAATTGCCATACGGACACGGTAAGCGCGACCGGCACGGCGATCAAGGCCGCATCGATACTGCATACGAACCAGGCGCGGAACGTAAACTTCGCCGCATCCCTGGACACCAACGGCGGAACGAACTCGGACAACTACAATGCCGGTGCCAAGACCTGCTCGTCAATTGTCTGTCATGGAGCAGGAACCCCGATGTGGGGCGGCGCGACCCTTGCCTGCGATCAGTGCCATCTGGCGAACAACACCCTGGCCGGCAAGCACGCCAGGCATTACGGCGTGGCAACAGTAGCCGTGACCGCGGACAAGACACCGTCAAACACCTCGTCCGCAACGGTCTATGAATACAGCTGCGGCGTCTGCCACAACGCGACGCCCCATGCCACCGGCAACGCAAGTGCGAACCAGGCGGCCAATGTGGTGTTTGACTCAACCATAGCAGGAGGAGGCACCTATACCGCCGGCGGCGCTCTTGCGGGCACTGATACGGGCGGCATGGAGTGGACGAACGGCACCTGCGGGACCACGTACTGCCACAGCCAGGGTGCAAGCACCACGTCTCCGTTCGGCGGAGCGCCGAACAGCACGGCCACCTGGAACGGTGGGGCCATGAACTGCGAAAGCTGCCACAACTTCAATGCGGCGGCAACGAACAAGATGGCCACGGGCAAGCACACCCAGCACATCAACCAGAGCGCCGTACTCGGTACGAACTACGGCTGCCAGGAATGTCATAACACGACCACGACCGACGGCACGACTATCACGAATGAGGCAAATCACGTCAACAAGACGCGTGACGTATCAATGCTCAGGGGCGGCACCTGGACTTCGCCGAACTGCACGGCCACCTATTGCCACAGCACGGGCCAGGCCACACCGACCTCTGTGAACCCGGGCACCTGGACTGCCGGCGCGGCAATGACCTGCGACAGCTGCCACGGAACGGAAGGCGGAACGGCCTTTGGCGAGCCCGCGTACACCAACGGAGTTCAGCCGGCCGTGGCCGAGAACAATGACAACAGCCATGCCGCGCACGTGACCGCGGCAATAGATTGCGTGAACTGTCATACGGACACGGTAAGCGCGACCGGTACGGCGATAAAGGCCGCATCGATACTGCATACGAACCAGGCGCGGAACGTAAACTTCGCCGCGACCTTGGACAATAACGGCGGCACAAACTCCGACAACTACAATGCTGGTGCCAAGACCTGCTCGTCAATTGTCTGCCATGGAGCGGGAACACCCATGTGGGGAGGTGCCTCTCTCAAATGTTCGGATTGCCACAGCGGAGCGTCCGATGTGGTTGATTACACAAGCAATGGTACCATCGCAACGATCAACAACACGCAGTGGGGCTACTCCGGCCACGGCAAGCCATCGTCAACCTATGATATAACGGGCAATACGGCGGCCAACTTCCCTGGCGCGGTCACCACGGGAGATCCTTGCCAGTATTGCCATGACAGCACTGTTGCGCACAATGACGCGAACAACCCGCTCAGACTGCGGAACTTCGCCGACGGGACATACGGCAAAAACGGCGTGTGCATGAAGTGTCACGGAACGGGCCAGACGGGCGTGAACCCGGGCACGGGCTACTCACTTAAGACCGCCACCAAGAAGGTCGACAAGTACCACTATGCCGCCAAACACGGCGGGAGCTACACAGGCGGTCAGTACTGCTGGGATTGCCACGACGGCCACGGCGATTCGACCACCACTGCCGGACCCATCGCCATGATCCAGTTGAACCCGGCCAGCGCGTCCAACAGCACGACGGCGATACCCACGACCATCGTGTCGACAGCGGTCACGATGACCGGCCGTACTCTTCCATCGAACTACGGCAAGACCGTTACTCCCTTTAACGGCATATGCAACGTCTGCCATACCGCGGGGGCGAACGGTCTCAGCAGCCATTACACGTCAACGACGTCGGACGGACACAACTCGACCACGCTCTGCACCGATTGCCATAAGCACAGTGTAAATACGACCTATGAAAACAAGGCATGGGAAGGCGCGGGCGGCGATTGTCTCGGGTGCCACAACTCGGCGCAGAGCGATGGCGCCAACACGGACATCGACAACAACGGCGTGCGGGTGGTGGCGTCGGAGTTCACCAAACAGTCGCACCATGTAACCGGCAAGACCTTGTCCAAATTCGACTGCGCGGTCTGCCACGGAGAGGGCGATTATCTGACCGGCAGCACCACGGCGCTGCATAAGAACGGCCAGATCGATCTGCGAAACGCGGACAACGCGAGCGCCTACTATACCTGGACCGGGTCCGAGCATACGAACATGGATAACTTCTGCATGAGTTGCCATGATGCGAACGGAGCTTCGGTAACCTATTCACGTGATCCGCTGGCGACAAGTCCGAGCAGGACGAACCCTTTCGGTGACACGCGTCAGAACTCCTATGACCAGGTTGTGCGCACGGTCGTGGTCGACGTTTTCACGGCATTCAACCCCGGCACAGGCGGCTCGGGCACCGGCTACAACGGGAATTACTCGCAGCATGCGGTCCGCGGGGCCCGGTATTCCAATGATGCCGATGCCGGCAGCATGTATACGAACGGCCGGTTTGATGCCGCCTATACGCCGCTCGGTGGAAGTGTGTCCGTACGTGATTCCTCGACGCTCCACTGCGGCGATTGCCATACGAACGGCCAGTATAGTACGGCAACCGCGCCGGTGATCGGCGCTCATGGATCGAACAACGAGTACCTGCTCAGGACAATCAACAGCAGTGACGCGGAGCATACCAAGACGACCTACGGCTGCTTCAAGTGCCACCTCCTGGCCAGATATAGCGCCACGCACTCTAATGGAAACGCATCTGACTTCGTCGATTCGTCTACGTTGACCGGCATTGCCGGCCGCGCCGCGAGCAACGCGAACATTACCGGCATTTCCTGCACGAACTGTCATAACTCCGGAGATGCGAAGTTTGGCGGGGTGCACGGTGGCAACGCCACGTACACGGACAATCAAGGCTATACGGCGAAGACCTACCGGTTCATGCCGGGTTTGGGCAACAACAAGTACTCACCGACGCAGAGCGGGTCAAGCGCGGAAGCAGACTGGGAACAGCCCACTGCTTACGGATGCTACACTACGCCGACCGCAAATTGGGGAAGCTGCACCAAGCATAGCGGCGGAGCCAAGACGGTGACAAGAGGCCAATCACGGAAACTCAGGTACTAACGAAGAGCTGCATTCACGGCGGGAAGTTCGAAAGAACTTCCCGCCTTTTTTATTGTCAGCGGGACGTTCTATTCAGGAGGGGTGTATCATGGTTTCGGCACTAACGCGCCTCATCCCGATAACGATTGTTGACAGGAATATCCGCAGAGAAGGGATGGGGGCTTCACCTTATCCGACATGGGTTTAACTGAAAAGTTTTAAAGATGAAGACCATCAAAGGGTGCGGAAGAAGCCGGTTCCGCGATCAATGCCAGATTCAGGAAAAAGAATTATGCGCATCAATAGGGATAGAGGTCTGGCAGGCGGCGTTCGGACTGGCGGGGAAAGGTAGAGACAGCATGTCGCTGGTTTCATCGCTCTTTCAGCGCCGCTGTTGTGTGTGAGATCTATCTTGTGGTTCTTTTACCAGGTACTCTGCTTTGTGCCGGGTTAGTCGTTGATTCCCCTGATGATATTATTGACGGTATTGAACTCCAGGAGGGGCAGATCATCGGTATTTATCGCGACATCGGACCTCTCCACGATTTCCCGCACCTGCTGGGGATCTCTTGAAAGGCTGATTTCGAGGGGGATCCCCGACTTATTGAGCGCCGCCACCCGTTTTATGGTTTCATCCCGGGTGAACGGGAACGGCTCTACCGATGCGACCGCGATAAGGTCAAAGCTGTCCCCGACCTTCCAAAGGTATACATTCTTAAAAACCGAGCCGATCGTTTTGAGCATCATTGTAACGTCGTCGTTGGTGAGCGTGTAATAGGGAAGCCACTGGCAGTATATCCCTCCCGGCAGGAGCCTGTTTTTGGCCAATTCGTAGTACTCCCGGGTGAACAGATTTGCGACGGCGGACTCCGCAGGATAGGACGGTTCGGAGGAGATGATGTCGTACCGTTTTTCCTCGTGGATAAAATGCCGCCTCGCGTCGTCGATATGGACATCTACCCCTTCGAAGATGCCTGGAGGGCCGTACCTGCCAATAGCCTCCGCCACGCCGGGGTTTATCTCAATGACACCGGTGTCTTTTATGTGCTCTTTCGCCGCCATGAGCGTTACGCCCGCTCCGAGCCCGATCGTCAGAAAACTGCCGGGATTCCGGTGAGAGGCTATGGGCAGGTAGGCAAGGAGGAGCGTGTTGGGCATGTCTTCTTTCGTGGTCCCTTCCATTTTCCCGCCGGTCTGGAGGACAAGATAGCCGTCCCGTTCTCGATAGAGCCTGACGGCGCCCTCGGGAAACTCCTTGTAGTAGAGCAGCTCGTGGCCCATTTTGTTTTTCTGAAGCAGATAGCGAGGGGGTATGTTCTGGAACCGACTGAGAGTATAAAAGGTTACGAAGGTTGTTTTTTCCTCTGACCAGGCTGATACGCTTCCCGCCATTAGAACGAACATCCCAAGTCCTGCGATGACTCTCCGGCTGCCGCCGAGGAGAAGCAGGACCAGCAGCGCAATGGCTAGGTTCATTCCGGCCGCAAAGAAGGTCGTTATCTTCAGTCCGAGATGGGGGATGAGAATGAAACCGCCGGAGAGCGCCCCGGCTATGGCCCCCAGGGTATTTACAGCGTAGGCGTTCCCTACCGTTCTCCCTATTTCCCCCATTTCACCGGCTATCGCCCTCGATACGAGGGGGAATGACATTCCCATGAGGGTCGTGGGAACGATCATGACAGCGGCGGCGAGGAACAATTGAACTTCCAGAAAAAGGGCGAGGTCCATATGAAAGAGCCGGTGAAGATGCAGGTAGGCGGTGGGGATAGCGTATATCATCGGAATGGTAAGGAGACCGAAGATGCCTATACCGGCTTCACAGAAAGCGAACAGCCTGACGGGATCCCTGTCCGTGTCCGCCAGCTTGCCTCCTATGTATCCCCCGAGGGCAAGCCCTGCCATAAATGTGGAAAGCATTGAAGAAAGGGCATAGGTGGTGGATCCGAAAACGAGTGACAGCGCACGTGTCCACGTAACTTCATAAATAAGCGCGGCGGTTCCCGATAACCCGAATGCAGCCAGTATCCATTTTTTTTTCATGGGATGCATTGTACCGGATAGGTGTTTGAATTTCAATTAAAATTGCGACATGAAGGTCCGAATTCAGAATGACAGGAGCGCATCGGATGGAGACGAACTCCGCCTGTGAGGAGACTTTGCAGGCGGACTGCAACATGCAGCATGGAACTTGCTGTTTTTCATGACTTGTTTTTAATAGACTTGAACTATTGATTCTGTTATTATAAATTTAATGACTTTCATTGGCTTCCTCAAGAGACTTTTCCATGCGCCTTGGATCGTTCTCGCCTTTCTGGTCCTTCCCGGCATACTGATTACCCAGCGCATGCTGCATCTCCCCCTTATCGATCCGCGCTTCGTCATGTACGATGTCATTCTGTTCGTTGTCTATCTGCTTGCGGTGCTCGGCATGCGGATCAGTCGTCTGCGCCGGCGGATCAGGCTGGGAGACACAAAACCCTTTTTCTTAAAGAGAGTCGACACCATGGGCAGCCCTGCAGTGATCCGAAAAGCCCTGGAGGCGGACGGATATTTTTTTACCGATCAAGGTAATTATGCCGAAAAGCGGGACCGGGGGTATGGGGGCGGCATTCTGTTCCTTGTCGGTTTCGTCATACTGCTCACGGTGGGGTCCTACGATAACCTGCGGAACCTTTCCGGAACGGTTCTCCTGGCGGTTGGGCAGCCGATCAAGCTTTTTGACCGGGTGTCGTACACAGAGATCGGCGCTGGACCGTGGGCAGACCTCGAAAAGTTTCCTTATCAGCTCCAGGTCAGCAATCAGATCCATCCCACGACGCAGGCTCCGAAAGGCGCGGCGGAGATTAACCTGCTCGGGCGCGACGGGGCGCTGATCCGGCAGGCGGCGATTAATCCTGAAACACCACTTTCCATCGACGATTTTCGCATCCACATGGCGGGCTTCGTGTATGATGCGTGGGTAGTCATTGTCACGTCGAAGGACCACACCATATTTACCGACTGGGTCAAACTGAAGCTCGATAAAAAAAGAGAGGGCGCCTACCTGTATTCCGGGGCTTTTCGCGATGATTTCGCGAAGGTGGAGGGCCGTGCCCGGTACGCCCCTGAAACCGAACGGCTTAAAATCGAGGCTGCGCTGGATGGGAAAAAAATCGTCGATGCGGTCCTCGCCTACCGGCATGAGGAAGGCGGGTATATTACGACCATGCCGGGGATCGGCAAGTGGTGTGAATTTCGCGTGGTGCGGAAACGCCACCTTTTTATTCTGGCCGCGGGGGCGATCATGACCGTCCTGGGAGGCGCGCTGCGTCTGTGGTTCAGGCCGAAGCGGGTCTGGATCGAGGAACGAGCGGGAATCAGCCGAATCGCAACAACAGATACGGACGTGAAAAAACTGTTTTTCCCTAAAGTGTTCCCTGATCAGGAAAGACGACCTAAAATAGAAAGTTGATGCCTTTGATAAAAAAGTCGTCATTCCCGCTTGTTTCCCAGACTGCCCCGGCATGGGTCCTTTGGCGATTTTCGACTTTTTACGAAACAATAAAATTTAACATTACCTGACTTGCACGAGGCTTATTTATGATACCGAAACGACACTGGATACTTCTCCTGACTGCGGGAGCACTGCTTTTTGTCCTGCCGGGATGCAAGAACAAGGGCAAAAATGATCCTGCGGTCATTTTGCAGGAAGGCAACACGTCTTTTGCGCAAGGGCAATATAAAGAAGCCGCGGAAATTTACACCCGCGCGCTTTCCCTTAAACCCGACTACATCGAGGCATTCGTAAACCGCGGCTTTGCCAATGAGAAGATGGGCAAGCTGGATGAAGCCCTCCGGGATTATTCCGCGATAATCGCGATCCGGCCTGATTATCATTACGCGTACTTTATCCGCGGCAATGTATTTCATCACCGGCATGAATCGAAAGAGGCGATCGCCGATTACACGAAGGCCGTCGAGTTAAAACCCGGTTACCTCGAGTGTTACTATAACCGTGCCCTTGAGTATCGGGCCATGGGAAAAATGAAGCAGGCGCGCCTTGATTATAAGAAGGCGTGCGACCTCGGGTTCAAGCAGGCCTGCGAGGACTATCGCAAGCTCCGATAAACCCGCGCATGAATTCGACCGTGCGCGTACCGGCATGCATTTCGGCGCTGTAATACCGGAGTGCGGACAGCTTCTTTTCATCGGCACAGGAGAGGTGGTCCGCCCGGATGCCTCTGTCCCGACGGCCCCGAAGCGGGCAATGGACGATGCTTCAGCGAACCAGGTAGATACAATTAGAAGACTATTAATAAGTAATTCTTAACGTGTCTGAGGCGAAGTCCATGCGCGAACAATTGAAAAACGGCTTTCTCCTTGTATGTTCCGTTGTTCTCGTGCTCCTGATGCTGGAACTGGCGCTCGCGCTTTTTTGGCCCCATAAAGTCACGTTTCATCCTTATCAGGCGGAACACTGCCAATACGACGAATTCCTGGGATGGGTAAACAAGCCGGACCTCGACGGTTTTGTGAAGGTCAGTGACCGGATCGCTTTTCACCGACGACATAACAGCAAAGGCATGCGGAGTCTCAGAGAGACGGGCTATGAGAAGCTGGCGGGAGTCAAGCGGGTCCTGGTCCTGGGCGATTCGTTCACCTGGGGGTTCGGGGTTGACGATCAACAGGTCCTGACGCACCTTCTCCAGCAAAAGACCGGAAGCGGGATCGAGATCCTGAACGGGTCGGTCGTCGGCTACGGTACGGACCAGGAATTCTTGTGGCTCGAGCGGGAGGGGTTGCGCTACTTGCCGGATCTGGTGGTCCTCGCTTTTTATGTCGGCAACGATTATGAAGAGGTATCCCAGTCTCTCTCCTACGGCTATCCCAAGCCGTATTTCGATATTGACGAGCAGGGACTGCTTCTCGGCAATGTGCCGGTGCCGGACACCCGGGAAACCCGCCGGAAAGGGTTTGATAAACCTTCATCGATGTTCGGCAGATTCAAGAAATTCCTGCGTTACAACACGCATACCTATCCGTTTCTTGCCGGTCGCCTCAATTCTATTCCCCGGCTCCGGCATTTTATTCTGAAGACCGGGATCGGCGAGGAGTTCTCGCGAAATCTGCCGGGCGTTCCCTATCGCCGTGTCGCACCCGAGAAGGTGAAGCCCATTGTCGAAGCCTTGATCCGGTCGATCCGTGACATTGCGGCCAGCCGGGGAGCGCAGCTCCTCCTGATGCCGATACCGGCGATCGAGGAAAACCCTAATAAGGCGATCGGCTACCGCGGCCAAGTTGACTGGAATGAGGCGTTTGCGGATAATGAAAAGGAGAATAACTATCTGAAGTCCTTTGCCAGGGCGAACGGGATTCAATTTCTCGACCTGCTGCAGATAATCAGGGCTCAGCACCGAAAGGGTTTAGCGCTTTATAATATCAACCCGGACGACCATCACTGGAACTCGGAAGGCCATCGGGTTGCCGCAGAGGCTCTGTATGATTGGATCAAAGCATATGACTGGAACCGGAAGAAATAACTGCACCGGCGCGCTAACGGACAGAAAAACGCTTGCGAGACGGCTTTTGCATTGGTGGCGCATTTTTGCCGCGGCGCTGGGGAGAGTGAATACAATGCTGCTTCTCGGTGTTCTGTTTCTTCTTGTGGTCACGCCGATCGGTCTTTTAGGCCGGCTGTTCCGAAAAGAAAAAATTCTGCGCGGTAATTCCGCCTGGACCTCACGCAGTGACGATGGCACCTATGAAAGGCAGTTTTGAATGCATATCCTGGGTCTGTCCTGTTTCTATCACGACGCGGCAGCATGCCTTATCCATGATGGGAAACTGGTTGCCGCTGCCCAGGAGGAGCGCTTTTCCCGGGTCAAGCATGACTGGCGGTTTCCGGAAAAAGCCATTCAATACTGTCTTAGCGAAGCGGGGATATCGGTCGACGATGTCTCCCTCGTGGCATTTTATGAAAAGCCGATTTTAAAGTTCGAGAGGGTCCTCGAGACCTTTCTTGCTGTCGCGCCGCGCGGGATCCTGGCCTTCATGGAAACCATCCCCTCCTGGTTGAACCAGAAGCTCCGGGTCCCCGATATTATCCGCAAGAATCTGGGCTACCGGGGTCCTCTTATCTTCGTTGAACACCACATGGCACACGCTGCGAGCAGTTTTTTTTTCTCTCCCTTTGACGAAGCCGCTGTCCTGGTCCTGGACGGCGTAGGTGAGTGGGCTACTGCCTCCTATGGAACGGGGAATGGCAACCGATTGTCGCTTTCTCATGAAGTTACTTTTCCTCATTCTCTCGGCCTTTTATACAGCGCGTTTACCGCATATCTCGGTTTTGAAGTTAACGATGCCGAATACAAGGTAATGGGCATGGCCTCCTATGGATCGCCCGTTTTCCGGGAAACGATCACGCAAAATCTGGCGCATATCAACCCGGACGGCAGCCTGACGTTAAATATGAAGTATTTCTCCTTTCAGCACGGGAAAAAGATGTTTAACGGCCACTTCGAGCGTCTGTTCGGAAGTCCCGGCCGGACGCCTGAATCGGAACTTTTGCAAAAGCATTTCGACATCGCCGCCAGTATTCAGGCCGTAACCGAAGATGTCGTGCTTTCCATGGCCCGTTATGTGCATCAGCAGACCGGTATGCGGTGTTTATGCCTGGCTGGCGGGGTGGCCTTGAACAGCGTGAGCAACGGCAAGCTGCTGCGGGAAGGGCCTTTTGACGAGCTGTTCATTCAGCCGGCTGCGGGAGATGCGGGGGCCGCCCTGGGAGCGGCCTATGCGGGGCATCACCTGTACTTAAAAAAAGAAGAGCGGCACCGGCTTGGCAATGTGTACCTCGGTCCCTTTTATCAAGACGCAGATCCCTCATCGCTAGCCGGGCCTGGTGTGCTTACGCGTATATTGGACGATCCTCTTCTGGTTGAGGAAGTCGCCCGGCTCCTTTCAGAGGGGAAGGTCATCGGGTGGCACCAGGGGAGGATGGAGTTCGGCCCTCGCGCTCTGGGGAACAGGAGTATCCTGGCTGACCCGCGTAAATCCGGCATGAAGGACACCGTGAACAGGATGGTCAAGTTCCGTGAAGCCTTCAGGCCTTTTGCGCCGGTTGTTACGGTGGAAGACGCAGAACGTTTTTTCTCTATTCGTGGAGAGAGTCCCTTCATGCTCTTGACCTTTCCGGTCAAAACCGATAAACTTCCGGCAGTGACGCACGTTGACGGCTCCGCGCGGGTCCAGACCGTGTCAAAGGAGCAGAACGAAAAACTCTATGCCCTGCTTCGCGCTTTTGAGCGGCTTACCGGCGTGCCGGTGCTGCTCAATACCTCGCTGAATCTGCGGGGCGAACCGATCGCCTGCTCTCCCGAGGATGCATATCACTGTTTTGTCCGGAGCGGCATGGACGGCCTGGTTGTCGGACAGGCCTTGTTCATGAAGGAAGCGGCATCCCCGTAACGGTATCCGCGGACTGCGCAGAGGAAGACATTCACAGATGCATAAATGAGGTGGCTTATGGGACACATCACACTTCTCAAGGAATTATGGGCATTTCTCCGGGTCAGGAAAAAATACTGGCTCCTCCCTATTATTTTCATGCTGCTGCTGCTGGGCGCTTTGATCGTATTCACGGAAGGCAGCGCCCTTTCGCCATTCATCTATATTCTTTTCTAATATAAGTTCGACCCGCCTCATTCAAGCCTCGCCTGTTGGACTGCAAACTTTAACACAGTTGGGATTCCAACATTATTTGAGCGAAAAAGCTCATCTGATCCCGTTCTTTGTTGCACAAAGCCGCTAAGTATTTGATTTTTAGCTTTATTTAATAAAAGACTATGGCAACTGTATTGCATGTTTTTTAAATGTTGTAGTTTTCAATTTATCCTGTCCTGCAAGCACTACCATCTTAACTCAGTACGAATATCAAGAATTTTACAGCAGTCGGCCGAGGCATAAGCAGCACTCGATAACATGATATTCGATCAGCATATTTTTAAAAGGATACCGCGGCTATGACCGGCAATTCCGGATTTAGAAGTGCCGAAGAATGCGATGCTCTGATTGACCTGAAACGGCATTTAATCCATTAAACTCGAGCTGATCAGGGAGAATGTATGAATGGTCTGTCGCAGGATAGGTTTGCTACCCGGCGTTTAGGCCTTGTCATTTTCATCATAGCCGCGCTGATCTATCTGAATTCCCTGTCGAATGGCTTCGTCTGGGATGATACTCCTATCATCTCTCAAAACCGCCTGCTGACCGGTCTGGAAAATCTGCCCCGCCTGATCGCCTCCCCGGACAGTGCTCCCGGCATCGGCACAACTTACTATCGGCCCGTCACGTATCTCTCTTTTTTTGTGAACCGGATGACCGGTGGGGAAAATCCTTTCGGCTTTCATCTGGTAAATATTCTGCTGCATGCCGCGGTATCCCTGGCGCTGTTCGCTCTCATCACCCTGCTGTTCGGTGACCGTCTCCTTGCGTTCCTGGCGGCAATCCTTTTTGCAGCACATCCGATCAATTCGGAAACGGTCAATTTTCTCTCCGGCGGCAGGAACACCCTGCTCTCGGCGCTGTTTGCGCTACTCACGTTCATCGACTACGTCAAAGGACGCAGCCGCAGATCGCTGCTTTGGTTCAGCCTGTCGGTCTTCTCAAAGGAATTCGGACTGGTTTTGCCATTGATGCTGTATGCCCATGACCGGTTGGTCAGCAGGGAGCGGAAACCTTTCGGCGCCTACGCGCCTTATATCGCGGTTGTTGTTCTGTACCTCGCGGCCCGGACGGTTGTTCTGAAGGGCGCCGGGACCCTTGACCTCGAGATCCTCGGCGACCGGCTGTTGTTCGTTCCCCGTCAGTTTGCCGACTACCTGCGGGTGCTCCTGTTCTCGGTCGTGCCGCAATTGCCGGGCAGAACGGAGCTTCCCCTGGCCCTTGATGGGGGCGCCGGTATCGCGGCCCTGATTCTTATTGGCGCCGGAGTTTTTTTCTACCGGTTCCGGTCATTCCCGGTAGTGCGCTTTGCGGGGTTCTGGCTGCTGCTTTTTTTCCTCCCGGTCAGCAACATTCTTCCCATCGGCTATACTCTTATGGCTGACAGATACGCCTATTTCATGTCCATGGCCGTGAGCCTGCTCATTGCTTTTGCGCTTCTTTCGGTTTTCCGGAACAGGCAAAAGGCCATTGCGGTCGCTGCACTGATGTGCATAGTGTTCAGCGTCATGGTCGTGCGTCGCAATATGGTATGGCGCAGCGACGAAACGCTCTATCGGCAAATGATCGTTGATTCACCCGATTCAAGCATCGGCTACTATAATCTCGGTCTGCTTCTCTATGAAAAAGGAGAAACGGAACAGGCACTGAATCATCTGCAAAAAGCCGCCTCCACGGTCCCCTATTCCAGTGACGCTCCCTACCTGCTCGGGTTCGCGTCGGCTGAACTGGGCATGATCGACAATGCGCTGTCTTCATTCCATAAGACCATAGCCCGGGACCCGGAGCATTTTATGGCATACCTTCTGCTCAGCCGCCTTTATGAAAGCCGGGGAGACCACGTTTTGGCCGAATCATACCGCTCCAAAGCGCTGGAGCTGTTGCCGAACCTGGAAAGAATTATTTCCCCGCGTGCCGAAAGGATAGCAGGCGATGCATGGAGAATGCAGGCCCGTGGAGCGATGGCAAATGCAAAGTCTCTTTTTCAGAGGGCGCTGCTGTTCGATCCCCTGTTCCCCGAAGCACTCGTAGGATTGACCGCGATTCAGCCGGGAAAGGGCGATTCAGACCCCGGTCCGTTCTTTGAACAGTCCGATAACTGCTCTAAGTGCCACTCAATGAGGGAGGCCTATGACAGCTGGAAAGCGTCACCGCATTCAAGGGCCGGATGCCTCGAATGCCACGAGTACGATGCAAAGCGTATGGCGGGCAATCAGCTTAATCATCTCGAAGGAAATCACGGTGCGAAACACAGAACTATTGTCAATAGAGCGTCTTGCCTTGCCAAGGGATGCCACGAACAGAGATTGACCGACCCGATCGTTCGTTATTCACGCAGGGATATATTCTTTGATCATACTCATGCAACAGGGATGCGGCGGGGGATCATCTCACTGCGTTGCCGGAGTTGCCATGCTGAAGTCGGGCATGGAAAAGAAAAAAACGTGGCTAAGGAAGTGTGTTTTCTCTGCCATTTCAAAAATACGGGTAAACCGCAACAGGCCTTTACCGGCTGTCCCTCCTGTCATCCGGCCCCGAAGGGGAATATTGTCTTCAAAGGAATGGTTTTTTCGCACGAGAAAAAGCTGCGGCAAGGCTATACGTGCCAGGACTGCCATAGGAAAGTTGTGAAGGGGAACGGTAATGTCCCGAGAGAGCGCTGCAGCCATTGCCACCCCGACAGGTCCGCGAAATACGGTGATAAGGCGTTGATCCACAAAAAACATGTGGAGGGGATGCAGATCTACTGCTTTGAATGCCACGAAAAGATCGAGCACGGGAAGATCGAAGTCTCGGATCGAAGCCGCAAATAGGCGAATAGAATATGTTCCCGAGGCAACCCAATGATCATGCGCACTCGCGCAGCTATTTTGCCAGGTTGTCATCCCTCAGTTTCCCGGAGATGGCCCTGGCCGCGTAGCGGTGTCCCTCGGCGTTGAAATGATCGTCCATGGGGTGGTACAGGGGCACGCCTTTTCGGGCTGCGGACCTGATCGCCGGGAGGAGGTCGAGGTAGCTGACTCCGTTCACGTCCGAAAACATTCGCAGGTGATACGCCATTACGTCGTTTTCCTCCCCTTCGATAATAATCCGCTTATAGCCGAGGCGGGCGTCGGGTAATTCCTCCTTGCCGGGGATATGCACGAGCAGGAACCCTGCCCCGTTCAGCCGCGCGACAGCGCGCATTTCCCGTATAAGGGCAAAGGTCAGATCCATTTTGTCTTCGATACTGGGAAGTTCGTAGTAGGATAGGCCGGCATATTTTTTTGTATATTCTTCTCCAAGCCCTGTCGCAAGGAACAGGCTCCTGAGGAAGGGAACCGAATTTAAGCGGCCCACCAGAAAATTGTACGAGTGGATATTACGGCGAAGGAATTTTTTCAATTTGCCGAAGGCCGTCGGGGGGTTGTCGAACATCTTCCTCTCTATCTCGGTGGTGTGGGGCACCGGTGTGAACATGAGCCTGAGCGGGGAGCCGAGGCCGAACATGGGCTTGGGATACCCATAGCTGATATTCGCGCCATTTTCGCCCACGTCGTTTCCGTAAAAAGCGTAGATGACGACGTCCGGTTGATATTTCAGCCCTTCTTCAAGCAGGAAGAGGAGGGATTGGTCGGTGCCGTATCCGGAACACCCCATGTTAATGACCTCCGTACCGGTGAGTTCCCGGTTGAGCACCTCTGAAAAAGTTTCGTTATCATCGACCGCGGAACCCCAGGCAAAGGAATCCCCTATGACCGCGATCCGCCTCACACCAGGTGGTTTTTCGTAATCCGCTTCGTGCGCCCTCAGCCCCTTGCTGTTGATGGTCACGTAGGTCGAAAAGTCGGTTGAAGAGAAAACTCCTTCCGTCAGCGGCTTGTTTCTCCAGCCCAGCACGCGGTCGTATTGGCAGAAATACCGTTGGATGAAGAATGGCCTGGCAATGAATTTGGAGGGATGGAAGAGGACGAGAGTAATTTCCAGGAAAATAAGGAAAAAGAGGACGCTTCCAAGGAGCAACAAGGCATTTATGGTCCGTTGCTTAAGTCTCACGACTTATACTATATACAAATTATCAGGTTTCGTCCAATGATTTTTCCCACACGTTTTTTATTTGACAATAGCAGGCGATTCCTTTAATTTGTAGCATTGCTCTTCTCTATGAAGGTAAAAATTAAAAATAAAAAGCTCAAAATCGTCTTTTTTTTATGCCTCGCTTTCGCGGTATTTGCCATCCTGGCATTCGCCATTACCAGTGTTGTTTTCAAAAATCCCGACAACTGCATCAAATGTCACTACATGAGGCCTTTTTATGACACCTGGAAGTCCTCGGCCCATGCGGGATCCGGCTGCCTTACCTGCCATGATTACGGACCTACGCGAATGATCGGAAATCAACTCAAGTATCTTGCCGGCACGTATAACCCGAAACCCCGGACCATTGTGCCGAGGCTGGTTTGTATTGCCGAGGGGTGTCATGACGAGCGACTGGTGGATCCGGTCGTCAAATACTCGCGCAGGGGGATCTTTTTCAGCCATACTCACGCGACCGAGGTGAGGAGGGACATCATCAAACTTCGATGCCGCAGTTGCCACGTGAGTGTGGGCCATTCGAAAGGGAAAAGCGTCGCAAAGGAGGTCTGCTTTATCTGCCATTTTATCAATACGGGCGACCTCCAGAAGGCGGTGACGGGCTGTCCGTCGTGTCATCCCTCACCGAAGGGGGATATCCTCCACGACGGCAAGAGGTTCTCCCACGAGGCGGCGCTCCGGAAAGGCCGTGTGTGCAGAGATTGCCATGTAAAAATCGTAAAGGGAAGAGGGGAAGTCCCCCGGGAACGCTGCCATCTTTGCCACGTAGACCGGTTTGACAAATACGGCGATAAAGCGCTGATCCATAAAAAACATGTGGAGGACCTGCAGATATACTGTCTTTACTGTCATGAAAAAATCGAACATGGAAAGATAGAAGTCTCGCATTGACCGGCTGGCTATGAGCGAGCAGGAACGCCGTCCAGTTCTCCGCTACCTTGCCCTCGTCGTTTTTATCGCGGCTGGTTTGCTCTATGTAAATTCGCTTGGTAATGGATTCGTCTGGGACGATTCTTTTATCATCGTCCAGAACCCCCTGATGCAGGGAATAAAAAATCTGCCTCGTCTCCTGGTTTCCGAGGACACGTTCCCCGGGGTACGGATCGGATGTTACCGTCCCGTCGCCTATTTCAGTTTTTTTCTCAACCGCCTGATCGGGGGCGGGGGCCCCTTCAGTTTTCATCTCGTAAATCTGCTGCTCCATGCCACAATATCCGCGGCGTTGTATGTCCTGATCGCCAGGCTGTTTCAGGACCACGTCCTGGGGTTCCTTGCGGCACTCCTCTTTGCCGCCCATCCGATCAACGCGGAAACCGTCAATTTTCTGTCGGGCGGCAGGAACACCCTCCTTGCCGCGCTGTTTACACTCATGTCTTTTATCACCTATGCGCGGGGACAGCGCCGCTGGTCCATCGTCTGGTTCGGCCTTTCGGCCTTCTCCAAGGAATTCGGTCTGATCACGCCGGCGATGCTGTATGTTTATGACCGCTTCGTAAAAAAGGAACGGAAGCCCTTCAGGAACTACGCTCCCTATATTGCAGCGGGTGTCGTGTACCTCGCTGTCCGGAGCTTTGTTCTGGGCGGTGTCGGCCCCCTGGGGCTCGAAGCTCTCGGCAGCCGGCTTCTGTTCGTCCCCCGGCTTTTCGCGGACTACATGCGTGTGTTCCTGTTTGCCGTCCAGCCGAAACTCCCTCGCTGGACTGAGTTTCCAGAGGCGTTCGATACCGTCGCCATCACCGCCGTGCTGGCTCTTTTCGCCGTAGGAGCGCTTATTTATTGGTTCCGGTCTTTCCCGGCAATCCGCTTTTCCGGCTTCTGGCTGCTGTTGTATTTTCTTCCTGCTGCCAACATTCAGCCGATCGGTTATATTCTGATGGCCGACCGGCATGCGTATTTCATGTCCATGGGCATCAGCCTGCTGGCGGCTTTTACAGTTCTCCGTCTGTTCCGGAGCGATCGGCGGGCGATGGCCACGGTCGTCGTTGTTTGTTTGCTGTTCAGTGCCATGGTTGTCCGGCGCAATGCCGCCTGGCGCAGCAATGAAACACTCTATCGCCAGATGATCGCCGATGCTCCCGACTCCAGCATCGGCTACCAGAATCTGGGAATGCTCCTCTACGACAGCGGGGAATCGGAGCAGGCGTTGGCCCCGCTTGAACGGGCCGTGGCCACGTCCCCGGTGTCCGAAGACGCGTTGTTTGCGCTCGGCACGTTGTACGCCGAACTCGGCATGCCCGACAGGGCGGTAGTCTCCTTGCAAAAAACAGCGGCCCTGAATCCCGATGATTTCAGGGTTTTCCTCATGCTCAGCCGGCTTTATGAGGGCAGGGGAGAACTCGCGCTAGCGAGGTCGTATCGCGATAAAGCACTTGGGCTCATGCCGCAAATAGAGCGGATTCTCGCTCTCCGCGCGAAACGAATGTTCGAGCAGGCTGAGGAGGCACGGGCACTTGGCAGCGTCATGAAGGCCGAACGATTTTACCGCCGGGCGTTGCTCTATGACCCCCAGTCCGCGGCCGCACAGGCCGGACTGAGGGCAGTCGTCACGGAGAAATAATGATCCATGCAGGGATGGTGGTATGATAACTAAAGAATGCCCAGTGCCGGCACTGAACTCTTGTTGCTCCAGGATGCAGCCTCGGCACCTCTCCGCCAGGGGCGGAGGGACCGGAACGTTTTATTATTGCCTTTTTGAGACGGTTAATGAGGAGCCATGTTGCGCACAAGAATGGTTTGGATAATCGCGGTTGCGATACTTCTTTTTTTCCTTGCTACAACGTTCTTCCTGGACCTCAAAGGGCGGAGCGCAAGGTCTTACGGTGAACGAGTCCATGATGTTTCGGAAACCCAATTGCCGGTGACCATGATCGCCAGTTCGGGAGAATTGTATCGTCTTTATAAATCCCGCGGTGTGCAGGGAAGGCTTTTGGTACATATCGGAACGCACCTGCATTTCGTCGACGGCAATGATGACAAAGGACCTTTTTCGCCGCTGCCCCGTCCAGACGCTTTGGGCGTTCTCCACGCATACGAACAACGGATAGACTATACTAATGTGTTCTGGGTGGCGATGCAGGCGAATATCGTTCGCGGAATTTATTACGTTTTGCCGGACCAGGTATATCAGGAAATAAGAAAGGCGGCGCGCGAGGACGACTTTGATATTGCTTACATGGATACGGAACGTATTGTGGCCCATGAATGGGGTTTCCGCCGCGAAATTTCCAATTCAATCCCCGTTCTTCCCGAACCGGTGCTGTTGAACATTGACGCCTCGGTGTTCGAGTATCGGGAAGTGTCCGATATCCTTCGCATGGTTAAGCAGTCGCGCTTGAAAGCCGATCTTATTACGGCGAACCTGTCGGAGGACAGCCCGGACGTATCGCCGGCAAGCAGGGGGAAAATGAGGTTGTTCATATCGCTCTTGACCGGGGGGGGCAGTGGAAAACAATAAAAAAGAGTTTCTTGCGCTGCTGCTGTTAATAACCCTGCTTGGCATATGTCTCCGCGTATATGGGGTCTTCGGGCAGCCTCTCCTGGAGGACGAAACTCTGATGGCCTCCACGGCGCGCAATTACATGGAGCGGGGACATTTCGTGCCTTCCATGCCTCACCACCCCAATTTGCGCAATATCCTTGTTTTTTTGTCCATGAATACGTTCGGTGAGAACGGCCTCGGGGTACGGTTCTTCAGCCTTCTCTTCGGTATCCTGAGCGTCCCGCTTCTGGGGCTCCTGCTGTACAGGCTGACCTCGAATGTAACCGCTTCCAGCCTGGCCGCGTTTTTCCTTGCAGTGGATCCCGTCCATATCCTCTACAGCAGGCACGCCATCCAAGAGGTCCATACGGCATTTTTTTTCCTCGCAGGCACGCTTCTCTTTGTCCATGCGGCGACCCGGAACGATCGTTGGTGGCTTCTACCGGCAAGCGGGGTATTTTTCGGGTTCGGACTCGCGTCCAAGGCCCATGCCGCATTCCCGCTCCTCGTCTGCCTGGTCTCTGTGTTTTTATCAGCGAAGGAGTTGAGAAAGAAAGAGTTTCGTATCCTGGCGGTAGTATCTCTTACGGTGCTGCCCCTCACGGTGTTCATGCTGACCGATGCAGCGTGGTTCAGCCGGGGGTATGATCTTGCCGACTGGCTGTTCATGAGAAAAACGCTCATTGGCCCCATGACGGCGAAATTTACCCCGCCGACCACGGAAATCAATGTGGACACGTTGGCCTGGCAGTGGTTCCTTGTTCCCTTTCTCGGGTATCATGAATTTTCCTATGGCAGCGGAAAACCGGTTCTCTTTGTCGCCATGGGGAACCCTCTTGTCTGGATGCTCGTGCTGCCCGCCGCTTTTTATATCCTGTACAGGTGGAGGAGCATACAAGGCGCATTGTTTATGCAGGCCCTCTTCTGGCTTTCCTATCTGCCGCTCGTAGTTGCTCCCCGAAGAATATTTCTACTTTCGTCCATAGCAGTCACGCCCTTCGCCTATGGTCTCGTAGGTCTCGCGGTTTCCCATGCGGCAACGCGTTGGGGGAAAAAAATAGTATATGTCTATCTCGGCGCTGTTCTGGCAATAAGCCTGCTGCTGTACCCTTTGACCTTGGGGCAGGGATGGAATTATCAGTACCTCCGTCCGATGGTAGAACGATTTAATCCCCATCAAAACCGTTAACAATTATATATTCGCCGCCTGGTGTATGCGATGGCGGTTGAACGGGAAGAGAGACCTTGCTTCCGGGCGGACCTCCGGATTCCTTTTATTTGACAAAGTACAGGGGAAAATAGATAATAGCATACTCGGGCAGAATGCCTCACTTTGAAAGGAGTATTATGTCTCCCGTAGAAACCGTCTTATTCTGGATATGTCTTCTTGCCTATGCATTGGCAACAGGCGGATATATCTATTCGTTTGTCTTCAAAAACGAAAAGGTCCTTCCCAAGCTGATGCTCCTGGTTACGGTTGGTTTTGTTCTCCATACCGCTACTATCGCTGCGCGATATTACGCCCAAGGGCATCTTCCCTGGAGCGGAGATTATGAAAACGGGCTCATGGGGGGCTGGTTCGTCATGGTATTGACGGTGTATGTCGTACGGCAGCAGAAACAACTCCAGGCACTGGCGGCGGTGACTGTGCCTTTTACCCTGTTAATGATGGGCTTCGGCGTAATGCGGAACCCGACACTCGGGCCCATGGCGGCTTCTCTCAAGTCCTTCTGGCTGTTGATCCACGTATATTTCGCCTGGCTGGCTTTCGGAGCGTTCGCGCTCGCCATGGCCGCCGGCATTCTTTATTTGCTCAAGGAAAAAGACGCTGCGCAGCCGGCACAAAACCCGGTTTATGGTCGTTTTCCCTCTATCACCAGACTCGATGAATTGATGTTTCGCTACATAATCTTCGGGTTCATCACCGATGCTATCATGATCGCCGCGGGCGCCATCTGGGCCAAGGATTTGTGGGGAAGCTACTGGAGCTGGGACCCGGTCGAGACGTGGTCCCTGGTGTCATGGCTCATGTACGGCATCATCATCCATCTCCGCATGACCTTCGGGTGGCGGGGCCGAAGGCTTTCCTGGCTGACGATTTTCGCTATCGTCGGCATGATCATCACCTTTTTCGGCGTCAACTTCGTCGTCGAAAGCAGCTTCCACCTTTTTAACGTCAGATGATCCGCAAAGTCCTTTCCATAGCGTCATCACTGCGTTTTACGCTGATCTTGATCGTGGCGCTGTCGATCATATTCCTTCTCGGCCTATGGATACCCCAGAAGGGGTTGTTCACCCGTGAGGTTTACGTTCAATGGAAGACCAATTCTCCCGGGTCTCGTAACAGCGCTCGAAACCCTGGGGTTTACGGATATCTATACTGCCCCGATAACCATGGCCCTCTGGGTTCTTTTTTTCCTCAATCTCGTGTTTGGTCATGTTCAGACGGCTGGATGTCGTCAAGGCTAAAATACGCCTCTCCGAGGACAAGCAGGAAGACCCGTCGACGAGTTCGCGATACCGGTACCGCAAGAGCATTCCTCTGTCAACGGAACTAGAACGCGATGCAGTCGCGCGAGCGCTTAAGCAGGAGGGGTATCGGGTTTTCGGACAGCCTGAGCGTTTTTACGCCGTAAAAAATCGTTTTTCGCCGGTTGCCACGATACTGTTCCATTTAAGTTTTCTTCTCATTCTTGCCGGAGGCATAGTTGGCCTCTATACACGTTTTTCCGCTTATCTCGATTTGGCTGCCGGAGAAGAGATCGACGGTTCCCTTGACCGGTTCACGAAACCTCTGACAATCCCTAAGATCGGCGCAATCCCGTCGGGAAGCTTCAAAGTCACGGATATCCGTCCCGAGATGATTGGTGACACTCCGGCCGGTCTGCAAGTCGACATCCTCGATCCCGCCGGGAAGATCACGACTGCGGATATTAACAAACCATACAAACCGGGAAAAGTGTCTTTCGTAGTCAAGGACCTCGGGGTGGCTCCGCTGGTAATTCTGCAGGACCGTTCGGGGAAGGAAGTGGACGGCGCCTATGTGAAGCTCAATGTGCTGCGCGGTAAGCAGGACCACTTCAAATTGCAGGGCGTCACCTTTACGGTCGATTTTTTCCCGGATTATGCTGTTCAGGACGGCATTGAAATATCACGTTCTGAAGAAGTTCGGAATCCTGCCTTCAGGTTTGCTTTGCAAGGGAGGGATTCCGTGCCCCTGCAGAGCACGATCCGTCCCGGTGAAGAGGCAGCGCTCGGCGCTTACCGGCTGAAGGTGCCCTCGGTACTGTACTGGGTCCGCTTCTACGTTGTGAAGGAGGAAGGGCTGGAATTGGTCTACGCAGGATTCTTTCTCTCCGTTTTCGCGCTGATCTGGCGTTTTGGCTATTATCAGCGGGAACTCGTGGGCCGCAGGATAAACCAGGAAGGGAAAGAAGTTCTGCTCCTGGCCGGGCGGGCGGAGTTTTACCCCGCGCTTTACGAGGATGAATTCAATGAGCTGACGGAGAGGATAATGAAATTTTCCAACCGGGTGAACTCAGATATGAAGCGGCCAAGTGCGGACAGCCGGGAGCCCTTGTGAAAAGAAAAACTGTTAAAAGCGTAAGCAACTCAACTCAACTCAACTCAACTCAAGGAAGTCATCCCCTTCAAATCGCCCTCGTGTTCTTGCTGGTAATTGTCCTCTGTGCCGCTGCTTTTAAAAGAAATACGATTTGGCACGATAAAGTTCGTCTCTGGAACGACGTGGTCGAGAAAAGCCCGTATATGGCAAGGGGATATATCAATCGCGCCAACGCCTTTAGAGAAGCCCGGCAGTATAGAGAGGCAATCGAGGATTGCGCTCGTGGGCTTGAACTTCATGAACTAAATCCCCGCCTCAATGAAGCGCACTTTACCTGCGGAATTATCTATTACGAGACCGGGGACTACGGAAACGCTATACGGGAATACAGCCGGGAAATAGCTATAAATCCCGGTTTCGCAAGGGCTTATTTCAATCGGGGTAATATCTATTATCTGCAGGGAAATTATGATAGTGCGATCCAGGATTACAGCGCGGAAATAGCGATAAATCCGGAGGATGCAAAATCTTACTTCAATCGAGCCAATGCCTTCAATACTATCGGCCTTCACGACAAGGCAATCTCGGACTACACCAGAGAAATAACGGTCAATCCCCTGAATTCCGTGGCGTATTGCAATCGTGCGATAGCCTTGAGCGCAAAGGGGCATTATGATGCGGCGCTTGAAGATTTCAACAAGGCCATAGCTCTGAATCAGGGGAATGCCCAGCTCTTCTTCAGCCGGGGAAATGAATATCTCAGGCGGGCGCAATATGAACTGGCGATCGAGGATTATAACAAGGCAATCGAAATCAAGCCTGATTACAGGGATGCTGACATCAATAGGGGTATCGCATTGAGGAACATAAGAGGACGCTGAGAAAGCAAAAGCTGACGCTCCAAAAGCCTTATAAACTACTCATGGGAAAATAAATGGCAACAGTGACGACCTATCGATTACAGACCACACCGTAACTTAAAGCTGACCACTGGAAAGCGCGATTCTCCGATTTAGCACACGGCGCGCGATACCGAACAAATGCACTGATTACGGGATTGCTTCCCCGGGTAGCGGCTAATTTAAAGAAAGAAGTGATATGAAATTTAGTCAGCAGTTGCCTTATTATCGAAACGTGTTTGTGCACCCTGCCCTCTCCAGTAAATATAGTAGAAAATGTTATTGCATCAAGTATGAACAATGAGTATGATGGCCCTGAGGAGAAAAAATACTTCTTCCAGGGCCACAATTTTTATGTTACCCGATATCCGTAAATGTACCGTAAATTTATGAGCAAATTCTTAAACGTAACTCGCCGCTGGCACATCACGACTGCATTGGCTATTTCTGTGGTTATATTGCTGTCTTACACTGCATACAAGAGAAATTCCGCCTGGCAAAATGATCTAACGTTAATGACTGATATTACAAACAAATCTCCCCAGAAATCACGCGGATACATCTATCTTGGAAATTATCATTATTTTACAGGTTCGTTTGATAATGCAATAATAAATTTTCAGACAGCTTTGCGACTCACCGGCAAGCAGCCGGACTTATTGCCCGGAATATATGTTAGTTTAGGCAATGCCTATGTCTCTACGGGGCAAATAGAGAAGGCAATCGAATATTATGTGAAAGCCGTAGAAATCAATCCCGATTATGATTCAGCATATGCCAACCTCGGCAATGCGTATAGTTCTCAAGGGGCGCTGGATAAAGCAATAGATTATTATCAAATTGCACTGAGGCTTAATCCGAATTCCGCCAATGCTTATAATAATATTGCTAATGCCTACTTCAAGAAAAACGAGCTAGATAAAGCCATTGAATATTATCGGCTGTCCTTAAGACTAAATCCCGATTCAGCTTATTTATACAATAATATCGCCAGTGCTTATTTTGCAAAAGGACTGCCTAAAGAAGCAATTGAGAATTTTGATAAAGCCATAGAGTTAAAAAATGATATGGCGCTTTTTTATGTTAACCGAGGCGACGCGCATCTTAAACTAGGGCAGAGAAGAGAAGCAATGTCAGACTATGGAGAGGCATGCGCATTAAGTGACGAACCGGGATGTAGAGAACTTCGGAAATTAGGATTTGCTCACGATTAACTTGAACATATTATTATTCCATGACGTTTTTGGCCTAAATATATAATCCGCACGTGAATCAGCCTTTTACCGGGCGCTTTGATTATAGCCGGTAAAAAGACTGGACCAGGTTTTTCGTAATGCGCTCCCATTGCATAGCCTACGATTTCACCGTTGAAAAGATTGATATCATTGTGACTCGCAAGATATAGCCACTCTTCATCGGTCGGTATATAGGATAATATTCACTCACCCAGACACAGTTGGACGTTGCTTCTCATTCCCCGTATGTCGTTTGGACCAATTACTTCTTGATCCTTGACATCTTCAGCCGGGACATAGCCGGCTAGAGGATCGCCTCCAGGGAATCGGCTGCAAAGGAACTCTGTCCTACGATGGGAGAGGGTAGGTGGTGGTTTGCCGCCTCATGCCAGGCGTACGTCGGCATGCAAATTTTTCTTTTGCATTTGTAAAAACGCAAACCCTCTTTTCGCAACTCTGCAAAAAAATAACAAAACTTTTTATCATTAATTCAATAAGTTACGTTTTGGCATACGAGATGCAATAATCCAGGCAAGACTGCACGTTCCATTCCCATGATTTGATTGAAAAATACTGCCAATGCTGTCCCAGCAAGACAGCCCTTGGCATGCCCCGCGTTACCTGATTGGTCTCCTTAGTCTCCAGTTTGAAAATAACACTGGAGCGTCGGCTTAATCTCGGCTGGATTGCGGCAGGCGCTTTTGATCGTCGGAGGAAACGCAGTGCGCCCATCTTATTACTCCCCCATAACAATTCAAAAGAAAAGGATGATCATTTTCAATATCCTTATCGTTGTTGTCTCTACTTCAATTTTAGTGTTTTTCTCTCTCTATGGAACGTCCCGGAGGGTGTTTTTACAAACGGGACTCATTCAGGTGTTGAAGGAACCGAAGGAATGCATATACGCATGGCGCAACGCCGGTGTTTCCGGGCGGGTCCTTTTCCACATTGACAGGCGACTGCGCGCCGAGTATGACCCCGATGATCCGATTCTGGACAATGACAACTATATGTATACCGCGAGGAGCGAGGCTGTTGTCAGAAAAATTTACCATATCGTTCCCGAAGAATCTTGGACGGAAGTGGCGTCCAATCTCTCGAAACTCCCAAACGTGGCAGCTGCCGGCCCCGGTTTTCGATATTCGCTGGAGGGGACCCCGGTGTTCATTATGCGTGCAAAAGACATTGTCCCAATGAAGGAAAAGGTCCTCATCCATATCAACGGTGATTCCTGGGGAGGTGAGGGTATTGAACAGATAATCGGGCTGCTTACTGATAACGTCCTCAGCGCAGACTTCATCACAATAACCGGGAAGATGGAAAATAGTCATGTGCAGTCGTTCAAATCGTCGATGAATGAGTATCTTTAATAGACAAGTTGTGATCGTGGCGCTCCTGACCGTCCTCGCGCTGGGATTACGGTTGTGGGGAATTTCCGACATGGAGGCCCACACCGGCGACGAGGCGGGGCAGGTGTCTTCAGCAAAGCATTTCATCCGGACCGGCCATACTGATTCTACTTTTTGGCACCACCCTCCTTTTGGTCTCATTCTCATCGCTGCCAGCATCGAGGTTTTCGGAGACAACCCCGCGGGCTGGCGCCTGCGAAACGCCGTGTTGGGCGGCATGACCCCGCTGTTGTTGTTTCTGATCGCCGCGGAATTATTTGCCTCGCAACGCGTTGCGTTCATGGCAGGCTTGCTTCTGGCGCTCGACCCCCTCCATATTTTTCTGTCTCGTTCGACCATGGACGAGATTCCTGCTGTTTTTTTCTTTCTCCTGGCCCTCCTTGTCGACGTGAAATACCTGAAGGGAAAGATCGAGACGCCGCTTGCGTCAGGGCTCTTTCTCGGTCTTTCTCTTGCTTCGAAGCAATACTACGCTCTCGCAATATTACCTCTTTTTATTTTCAATCTGGTACTCCCGGCGAAGGGTGAGAAGGCGGGCTGGTATAAGACCATGCACGTCACGCTGGTGTTTCTCCTGCTGCCGCTGGTCGTTTTTACGGCATGCTACTTCCCGTGGTTTGCCGGAGGGCACGGGCTTCGCGATTTTTATCGCTTCCAACTTGATGCATATTATGATCTGCAAAGCATGACGTATAACTGGTTTGCGCTGGGAGAACTATTGCGGGAAACAGGTGCGCCATGGGAATGGTTCGTGCGGCCGAAATATACCATGCTCTTCGGGGCCGGCTGGGGCCAATGGGGCTGCTATCTCTGCCTGACTAATAATCCGGTCATATGGCTCTTGACGCTGCCGGCATTGTTCTTCATGACCCTTCGATACAGAAAGGAAAAAGACCGCTGGCTTTTGATGACAGTCGTTCTTTTCCTGGCTGTTTATGTGCCGTTACTGTTGGCAAAAAGGCCGATTTTTCTGTACTCTGCGACCGCAGTCCTTCCCTTTGCCTTCCTGGCGGTCGCATATCTGGTGACTTCGCTGGCGCAAAAGGCCAGGATGCATGAATTAGCATATTCTATTTGCCACCGCGTGCGTTATTGCGATAGGTTTATACCATTATCCGTTGGCGACGGCGAAGCCCGTGCCGGCCGTTCTTTACACCCCCATTCTGACCGAAGAGGTGGCGACGCGGAATCTTTAGCGCGTTGCCGTCTCAAACCCTTCCCCACCACGTAAAGATATTATTCTCTCCGCGGCTTTACCAAATGCAAGTATGCCGGAGTTTATGGCGGTAACTATGATCTTATTTCCTGCTCTCTCAAATAAATAAAGCAGGAAATAAGTTGCATCGGGTCCGAAGAATAGATATGATGGCCCTCAGAAGAAAAAATACTTCTTTCAGCGCCACAATTTTAGCGGGAGTTTTCCATAATAAAGTCGAGATCGCTCTTGTCCATCAGCAGCTGCGGTTTCACGGGGATATGTGTCTTTTCGTCGACGCCCGACGCCATGCCGATGGCCAGGATGATAGCTTCCGACTGGCCCGGACGCAGAATTCTCGGCCCCCATTCCAGAAAAATGACCCTGTTGCTGATGCTCGCCAGCGGGACTTTTTCAGATTCCTGCGCGAACCGTCCTATGCTGTTGGAAAAGTAGACGGTATCGGGCCTGACCTCACCCAGCCATTCGATGAAATTTGCCATACCCGAGAACGTTTTCGATTTCCCTGACGGTATCATCTTATTCCCATAGTCATACTGCCCGGCGTACGAGTATTTCGCGGCGTCTACCATTCCTTCATAGTAGAAGAGCCTGTCTTTTACCCACCCCACATTTCCTTCAGAGGAGCCGAAATTACCGACCCACGGTTCGTCTCCGTAAATATAGAAATAGGGCACGTCATAGCTGTTCCTGTTTTTTAAAACGATCATCAGAATAAAATAGGCATCATCGGTTCTGAAAACGGCGTACCGGTCCATATGCAGGGGAACCCCCTGGAATTCGACCTTGTGGCTGCTTTTCAGGATCAGCTTTGATTTGCTTTTATTCAGGATCTTGCTGCCAAGAAATTCCCAATGGGAAGGAGTCAGCATGTGGTCCGGATCAAATCCGATGCCAAGCGCTTCGTTTGCATTGCACCAGAGATGCTGCCATTCCTTCCCGTTAAAAAAAGCCATCCCGGTTTCGTTTTTTGTGACGTTGGGATCTTCCAGCTTTGCTCCCGGCAATCCGCCTCCGACAAAAATTCCTTTAGGAGCGACGCCGTTGCCGCTGTCCTTGAACCGGCTGAAACAGGTGATGAGTCTTTTATTGTCTGGAAAATGAGACTCGACATATCCTCTTCCGGTTCGTTCGCTCCATCGGTAATGGATTTGGGACTCTTCAGTCGCATTGGTATCAACGCCCATCAAGTGCAAAAGAGGGATCAACCCAGGAATGCTTTTGCGCTTGATTAAGAAATCGAAAACTGGCTGGAAATCCACTCGGAAAATAATTTTATGCTCGTCTCCCAAAAAATCCTCATTCTGAAGATCGAAGACCGCGCCGTGGCTGCATCTCAGGAGATATATTCCCTCATAATCTCCTGAAAAGTCGAAGTGAGTTATGGAGATGAAGACCGTGAGCGGCAGTATGAGGATTGCAAGAAAGAGTATAGGGAGGCGGTTACTTGGAACAAGGAAGGAAAGTCTTCTGAGTTGATTTTTAACAGTATTCATGTGAGTGGAATAATTTATTAATGAGGAAAGGCCTCAGGCCGATAAGGTAAAATCACCATCAACAAAAAGCGTCTTTCGCATAGCAGCCAAGGACGGAAAGGAAATGCGTCAATACCGGTTTTAAACCCAAAGGATATATCTTTCCTTGCGATCTTTGCGTCTCAGAGAGGGACGCTTAAAGGGCCATTGCGAGAAATTCGCTGGTTTTTTGGTTCAACTCAAAAACTTGACTCAAAATTCAGGATGAGACGAACTAAAGTTACCTTTACAGCGTGCGAAATAATACAATACTTTACTGTCAATTGCCAGAACTATTTTGACCCCTCATGATTCCGTTCAGAGGACCTTTTGCTATGAATCCGCGCTGCGATTCCGCTGAAAACCTAAGAAAACGAAAGCCCGAAAGAGGCGCCAGAGCGGAATGGGGATATTCCGCAGTCCAGCCCGCCCGTTAAAAGTCCCTTGATAATTGACGCAAAATGGTTATAATATACCGTGTTGCATCGTGCTGATCTGCCGCTTACGCATCCTGCGAGGCTCTCGGCACGGGAATGGTAAGAGGATAGCATTGCGCTATTATTTCAGGGACCGCATCCGTTCGCTCTTTCAGTTGAATGACACCCCGCATCGGCTTGCCCTGGCATTCGCTCTCGGCGTGTTTATCGCCTTTTCGCCCACAGTCGGACTGCATTTAATTTCGTGCGTTGTTATCGCCTGGGCATTCCGGCTGAGCAAGGTCGTGGTGTTCACCGCTTCTCTCATCAACAATCCCTGGACCATCGTGCCGATGTACGGATTTTGCATCTGGTTCGGCAGCAAGCTCATGGGGCGCGAGATCGCCATGCCGCAGATCGCGTGGAATGAGCTTACCCTGTCCAGTGCCTATGTGGTCATTAAGCCGTACTTCTGGCCTTTTGTTGCGGGAACGCTGGTGGCAGGAGGCATTGCCGCTGTCATGGCATACTTTTTAATCTATTGGCTGGTGATCCGCTACAGAAAAGTGGAAGGCAAATAAAGCGTTACGGCAACCTTTGGCTTGGAGCAAAAGACGTATATATTGACTGGATGAATTATATTGATTATGATATGCGTCACTATCCCGATACATTCACGAAGAGCTATCAGCCTAAGCAGTATCGGATAACAATCTCAGGATGAATGGTGAGAACAGTCCTTTGGCATCCCCCTCGTATCGGTAGTCATCGTGAATTGGAACGGCAGGCATCTCCTGGAGGAATGTTTGGATTCACTCCAGGCACAGACCTGCCGGGATTTTGAGATAGTTCTTGTTGATAACGGTTCGCAGGATGGTTCCTCTGGGTTTGCGCGGGAACAATATCCCGGCGTCAAGCTGATCCAGCTGGGAGAGAACCGCGGTTTTTCCGGCGAGAACAACACCGGCAAGCGGGAAAGCTGGTGGCGAATAAGATTCTCATTCCCCACCCCACCGTGTGAATAGAACGGCTCTGGTAATAGATCAATAGCAATCTTCGACTGAGCAGCACTGAGCAGCCTTGACTGTTCACCGGGAATGGATTATCATGGCCTCCATGTCAACTGAACCGGTCAGCATCGTAATCCCCATGTACAATGCTGAAAAATATATTGCGCAGGTCCTTGACGCTATTTTTCAGCAGGAGTATCCCGGCGAACGGGAAGTGATCGTGGTGAATGACGGCAGCCGCGACCGTTCTTTGGAGATCGTGCAAGAGTATGCCTGGCAGCGGACAGGGATCACGGTCATTGATCAAGCCAATCTGGGTGCCGTGACGGCAACCAATAACGGTTTTAAGGCAGCGCGATACAATACTATCTGCAGTGTTGATTCTGACGTAGTATTACACCCGGACTGGCTCGATAAGATTATGGCCGAGTTCGCCGATCCTCGCGTGGGAGCCGTGCAGGGATATTATAAAACCCCGGAGGGAATATCATTCTGGGCGCGGATGATGGGGTATGACGTGGAGAAGCGGTACGACGACATCAAGGAGAAATACGTATCCCAGGTCTGTACCGGCAATACAGCCTACCGGAAGTCGGCGCTTGAGCAGGTCGGGCTTTTTGATCCTGCGTTCATTTACGGATATGACAACGATATGAGTTATCGGCTTCAAAAAGCCGGATATACACTCGTTTTCCGCAAAGACGCACTTTGCGATCATTACTGGAAGGCGGACCTTTCAAGCTATATAAAACAGCAATATCGCTCCGCATACGGCAGAATGCAACTCGTTCAGCGGCACAGGGACCGGGCAGGCGGCGATAGCGTGTCCGGTCTGCGCATGATCCTGCAGGTCCCGCTCACGGTCCTGTCGATCGGGTTGGCCGGAACCGGGGTCTTCCTCAGCATGTTCGGATGGCCGGGCACACTCCTGCTCAATTCCGCTGCTCTTATCTTCGCCGGGCTCATGGCTGACCGGCTGGCCTTTGCGTACAGCATCATGCGGAAGCAGCATGATGCGCGTGTTCTGCTCCTGCCATTCGTTCACATACTGAGAAATGGCGTCTGGTGCGTTGCGCTGGTGCGATGGATGCTGGGGACCCTATGGACAAGATAGCAAAGGCGAAAAAATTCGAACAGGAGCTGGTGCATGGCAAGGGGCTCATCCCAACTCCGTCATCCTGGATCGATTATTTTTGGGAAGCACACCGCAATAAGGTCGTGGCTTCGCTGAGCGAACCCTTTCAGCAGGCATCGACGGTATTGTTCATTGGCGTCGGAACCGGCGATGTGATCCCAAGATTGCGCCCTGTTGGCAAGAGGATCATCGGCATCGATCTGAACAAAACCTGTCTTGCGCAGGCTGCTCAATACTGTGAGGCTGTTGAGGGGGACGGATCAACCCTTCCTCTTGACGATGAAAGCTGCGACCTGGTCGTGTGCAATATGGTCCTCCACCATATCGTGGAGCAGGGTGGCCTGGAAAAGACCCTGAGTGAAGCCGCTCGCGTTCTGAGGCCGGGCGGCCGGTTCATGGCCTATGAACCGAACATCTATCATCCTTCAGGAATGGCGTTGACTCTCCTCAATACCTTTCACCTCTACCATGCGGTAGGGGGGGGGAGCAATTACGAACGAGCGCTATCTCCCTTTTCTCTGGTCAGAGCGTGCCGGCCTTATTTCCAAAAGGTCCGGGTCCGCACGCTTACATTCGGGCACCCCCGGTTTCCCCTGTTTATGCAAAATACGCTTTTCAGGCTTGATACACCGTGCGCGGCGTTATACCCGTTCAGCTTTAGTTTTGCCATCGAAGCAGTCAAATAATTCTGAAGTACGATGGCGCGCGTGACCGGAAAGGTCTGGATCGCGTAATTCCGCGGTGAACCGTTAAGTCGGTTGTGAGGACCCTGCATGAAAATTGGTCTTATCGTCCCCCCTGCAATTTCGCAGGACAGAATCCCTGAACGGGTTTACGGCTGCACGTTTACGTACTACAAACAGCCCCAGCTTCCGCTCCTGTATGTCGGAGCTGTTCTCGAGAGGGAAGGCCATCAGGTCGTGTTCAGGGACTTCACCGGCAGGAATGCTTGGGATGCGTTTGTCAGCTTTGTCGATGCCGCACCCTGCGATCTCTATGTTTTCCATACCGTCCTGCTGGCGGAAAGCGTTGACCTCCGGGCGGCACGGCATGTCCTGGAGCATACCGCAGCGAAAATCATTTTCTTCGGCCCCCAGCCGACGCTGAAGCCGCGGAACTTCCTGACGAGCGACCGGTGCTATGTGGCACGTGGTGAGGCTGAATTCATAATCCGTGACCTGGCTCGGGCTTTGGAGCACGGTGGTCTTGAGACCGTAAAAGGCATATCCTATCTCAGAACAAGCCAGATGGTCGAGGCCGAAAGCTATGGAGTCATCGAGGACCTGGACAGCCTTCCTTTCCCGGCTCGCCATCTGATCGAACGCGGGAAGGATGATTTTTTCAATCCAAAGCTGCCCTACCGGCCCGTGACGCTGGTCCTGACCTCGCGGGGCTGCAGGTTCCGCTGCTACTATTGCGTGCCCAATGCAATCAGCTGGGCACGCGAGCTGGAATGGAAGCGGTTTCATCCCGGCACCAAGCCGCCAGTGACGCTCCGGTCTCCCGGGAACATCGCCGCCGAGTTCACGGCCATAAAAGCCCAGGGATATCAGGCCGTGTCCATCCTCGATGATATGTTTCTTTTTGGCGGCAAGGAAAGGATTCTGGAGATATGTCGTGGATTAGAACGAGTTCAGCTACCCTTCGGAGGACTTTCTCGCTGTGAATTTGTGCTCGATGATGAAGTGGGTCAGGCACTGGCACGGGCTGGCTGTAAGTATATCGATCTGGGGATCGAGTCGCTCAATCAAAATGTGCTCAATGATATTAAAAAGGACCTGGATATTTCGAAGGTCCGGCAGGCCATCGACCTGCTGAACAAGTATGGGATCGAGCCAAAAGCCAATATCATGTTCGGAGCCTCGCCGCTGGAAACGAAAGACACAATCCGTTCCACGGTTGAGACGATCTCAGCATATCCACTCAATTACTGCATGTTCCTGATTGCAACCCCATTTCCCGGGACGGAGTTCGATAAGCAAGCAAGGCAGAACGGGTGGGCAATTGAACCAGACATAAATGATCTGGAGAACAATCTTTCGCCTACGAACAAGTCACTCGTGGAATACCCACATCTGGGCAAAGGAGACCTGGAACATGCGGTAAAGAAAGCAAATCGGCGATTTTATCTCAGTCCCAGGAGGATTTGGTTCCAGCTGAGCAAGGTCAGTTCCTGGAAGGCGTTGAAGGATTTGATGGTGACCGGCTGGAAGATCATAAAGTAGAAGCGATCTGCGCAGACTGTCGTGGCTACCTATTCTAATCAATGAAGATCCTGATTATCATACCGGCATACAATGAAGAAAAGAGCCTTCCCGGAGTTATCTCTGAACTGAGGAAAGAGGCTCCGGAGGCGGACGTGCTTGTCGTGAACGATGGGTCCCACGATAAGACGGTGCATATTGCGCGAGAAATGAGTGCTCAGGTTCTAGACCTGCCGTTCAACCTCGGGATCGGTGGAGCGATGCAGGCCGGGTACCTCTATGCACAGCGTCGGGGCTACGACATCGCAGTTCAGTTTGATGGCGATGGCCAGCATCTTGCCCATGAGATAAAAAAATTGCTGCAGCCCGTGCTGGACGGGAAGGCTGATATTCTTATCGGTTCCCGGTTTCTGGGGCAGGGAGATTACAAACCCTCGTTCTCCAGAAAAATCGGAATCAAGGTCTTTTCCACTGTGTTATCATGCATCCTCGGAACGCGATTAACGGATACGACATCAGGTTTTCGCGCCGCCAACCGGCGGGTGATCGAGTTCTATGCCCGCACCTATCCCGACGATTATCCAGAAGTGGAGGCGCTGGTGCTTCTGCACAAGGCCGGGATGCGGATCGCGGAGGTTCCGGTCCACATGCGTGAGCGCACCAGCGGTCAGTCCTCCATAACAGCGGTGCGTTCGGTGTATTACATGGTAAAAGTGCTCCTGGCGGTCTTGATCGACCTGCTTAAAAAAACGAGGTGAATCCATGGATATCTTGGGCATATTGGCGATAGTCGGAAACGGGACGATCCTGCTGCTGGTCATAGAACTGATCCGCAGAGGACGATTAAAAGAACGGTATTCTCTTGTCTGGCTCTTTGCCTGCGTTTCTCTGCTGATCCTCTCTCTGTCCAGGGAAACGCTTGAGTTCTTTTCGCATCTCGTCGGGATTTATTATGCCCCGTCCTTCCTGTTTCTTGTTGCCTTCCTGTTTCTGCTGATGATCACCCTTCACTTTTCCGTGGTCATATCGGGTCTGTCTGAAAAAAACAAAAAGCTTGCTCAGGAACTTTCATTGCTGAGGAACGAGATGGAGGGACGGGCAGCCCGGAAATCAGAGTAGATGTACCGCAGGCTAGAGCGGGGTCCTGAATCGAATAAAACCAATACGAAATCAAAAGAATATACTTTACATGCCCCAATTTCCATGCTAAGTTTCACCACACTATCGAATAGCGACTGGTTTCAGGGAGGATTTTTCTATGGGCTTCGTACAGACGATGAAGGATAAAATGGAAAGGTTCTATAGCAGCCCGCGGTTCAATGGCGCGGCGTTCATTCTCATTGCTGCGATGGTGCTTATTGCCTATTCCAATACGTTCACCGCCGCGTTTCATTTTGATGACAACCCGTCCATTGCTGAAAACCCAGTGATCAAGCACGTGACCATGGAAAATATCACTCAGATCATTATGGGAATTCGGCCGGTCGTTTACCTGAGTCTGATGCTCAACTATCAGCTCGGCGCTCTGAATGTCGTGGGTTACCACATATTCAATATTGCCGTTCATGTCATAAACAGCATGTTCGTCTATACGCTCATGCTCTGGACCTTTGGGATGCCCCTCCTCAGCGCCGCGTATCAGGCAAAGGCAAAAAGAATGGCATTATTCGGCGCGCTCCTGTTTGCCGTGCATCCGATCCAGACAGAGTCGGTAACGTATATTATAACCCGGACGGAGCTGCTTGCGACGTGCTTCTATCTTGCCACCTTCCTTCTATTCATCAAAGGGGTAAAAACCAAGAAGTTCGGTTACACTATCGGTGCCTTTTTTACCGCCCTCCTTGCCATGGGGTCCAAGGAATGGGCGGTAACGCTGCCGGCACTGCTCTTTGTCTATGATTTTCTGTTCCTGTCGGAAGGGAAGTTGAAGCCGATAGTGTCCCGCTGGCTAACGTATGTGATGGTAACGATTCCGTGCGCCACTGTTTTCCGCAACCTGAATCTGTTTTCGAGCAGCTCTGCCTCAGGCATCGGATTTAATTTGTCCACCACGAGTGGCATCAATGCACAGACGTACCTGCTCACCTCTTTTAATGTAATCTGGACGTATATCCGGTTGATGTTCCTGCCGATCAACCAGAACCTCGACTACGACTATCCTATTGCAAAGACTTTGTTTGAATTCCCGACGATCATTTCTTTCATCGGACATCTGATCGTGGTGGGCGGCGCATTCTGGCTTTATGTGAAAAAGAGATGGCTGTTGATTCCCTTTGGTGTGGCCTGGTTCTACATCGGCATCTCCCCGGTCCAGAGCGTCGTGCCGATCGTCGATGTTATTTTCGAGCACCGCATGTATATGCCGTCAATCGGCGTTTTCATCGTATTTGTTACAGCGTATGAGGGCTTGTTTGACCTCTGGACGGAAAAGAAAAGCGGTGCAGCGAAGATGCGTTAAAGCATGAGGTCGCCAGTCCGGGGGTCATTTATGCGTTTTATCAAAGATCCGGGCAATAATTCTTTTAGAGTGTTTTATGCTCCAGAACAGGTGCTCAAACACGTTAAGCGCATCGTACTTGAAAATATTTTTTACCACGTTCACAATATTCGACGTTACTGATTCATGTTCATCCATGAATGCAAAATAATTTTTGCATTTGATGTTTGCCTCGTAATACGCCTGTAATCGTTCCTCCCTGGTGAAATTATCAGTTTCAAATACCACCTTGGGATTTTTCCCCTGAGTAAAACCGTCTTTCCAATCCATCAGCATGCGCCCGTTGTTTTTTACCCAGTCCCATACCTCGGTTCCCGGGAAGGGAACAAATAAATTGAAGATACACGACTCCAATCTCAGTTTTTTTGCAAATGTAACGGACTCGCGAATAGAATTGAGGTGAGAGCCTGGCAGGCCGATAATAAAATTCCCCATAACCGAGATCTTATGCCTTCTTGCCATCGCGGCCGCACGCACGATGTCAGATAGCTCTTCTCCTTTTTTGATGGTTTTAAATTCCTCTTCTACGCCGCTCTCGATGCCGAGAGCAACGGCAAAACATCCAGCGCTCTGCATTTTCCCCATCAGTTCGTCATCGACCTTGTCCGCCCTGATCCCGTTCGGACAGGACCATTTGAGTTCCAGGTTGTCATGGGTGAGGGAATCGCAGAATGTTTTTGCCCTTTTCATGTCCAGCGAAAAATTGTCATCCTGAATATTGAAGTTGCTTATCCGGTATTGTGCTTTGGCTTTTTTAAGCTCATCGATAACCGTTTCCACGGTTCGTGGAACCCATGTCCTCCCCATGACCACTTTTACACAGCAGTAGGTGCACAGATAGGGACAGCCCCGGCTCGTAACGAGCGGGTAATTGTTAATGACGCCGTCCGTAACGCTGTCGAAAATGCCGAATTCAGGGTAGGGGATCGAATCGAGATCGGATATCCTTCCGGCATTTCCGGTAAAAATGATTTCTGAATTCTTTCTGAAGATAATTCCTTTTATTGACTCGAGGCTCCTGTTCGAAGCAAGTGCGTCGAGCAGCTGTGAGGTGACGATCTCACCTTCACCTACAACGCCGAAATCAAATAAATCGTGCTCTCTCATAAAATTGACGCCGTCGAGCGTGATGTGGGGGCCTCCGGCGATCAGGATATTGTTCTTATTTTTGACCTTTCGGGCGATCTCCAATGCATAATCCTTTGTGAAGGATTTCATGGAAAATCCGATGATGTCATAGCCCGCTATTTCCCTGATCCTGGAGTCCTTATTCTCTCCATTATTGTTGAAATCAAAGACCTTGATATTTTTCGCCTTATTAACTTTCATTAAATAGGAGGCGACGTATCCGATCCCGGTATTCAGTCCGAAATGAACGCCCTTGGGGTCGACAAAACAGATTTTATCATTCTTTGCCATCGTAATTTGTCCCTTCGCGTACTCAGTTTGAGAACCGGTATCTCAGCAGCGCCCAGAGGGCGGAGAAGCCGTCGGTCCAGCGTATTTTTTTTCCTTCACGGTAGGTTCTGCCGTAATAGGATATCGGCATCTCGTAAATTCGGTATTTGTTTTTGCAGAATTTCGCCGTCAGTTCCACTTCGATCTCGAATCGTTTCGAGCGTAAGGTCATGTCCTTCAAGACACTGCTTCTGAATACCTTATAGCAGCTTTCCATATCTGACAGCGTCGAGTTGTAAAGAATGTTCGCAAAGAGCGTGAGCATCTTATTGCCGACCAGATGCCAGAACATATACACCCGCTGCGGTTTTCCCCCGGAAAGCCGCGATCCGTATACCACATCGGCCATACCCCTGAGGATCGGTTCGGCCAGGGCTTGTATCTCCTGAGGGTCGTATTCCGTATCAGCGTCCTGGACTGCCACGATGTCACCGGTTACGAGTTCGAACCCCTTTCGCAGGGCAGTTCCTTTTCCGCCGTTTTTGGTAAGGAACGCCTTTTTGAGGCCGACGATATCCAAACGCTCAAGGACATCTTTTGTCCCGTCGGTGGAGCCATCGTCCACTACGATGATCTCTTTGTCGAACCCAAGCGAGTGGACCTTTCGTATGATCGTTTCGATCGTATTCTTTTCGTTATAAACGGGAATAACAATTGAAATCATGTATGCATTCCTCTCTTTGTGACTAATTGTTTTCGATTAGCTCCAACGAGATAGGCGAGAGCCAAAACAATGATCGCGCATCCGCTTATCGCGGCGCCGATCGTGAAACTGAGTGGCGTATAGATAAATCTGACCCGGGATTTTCCTTTTTCCAGGAACACGGCTCTGAAATTATAGTCCGCCCGGTAGATATCTCGTTTTTTCCCATCCACGAGAGCAGTCCATCCCGGGTAGTAAGTGTCGCTCAGTATCAGCAGGCCCCTCTCGGCCATATCAGCATCTATGACGACCTCGCGCGACCCATAGGAGAAGACCGAGGCTAACGAACGGCCGGATGCCTGCGACCCCTTCAGCTCCGGCACTGGTGACGGAAGATCGGGGCCCAGAACAGCTTCAGATGCCGGCTTAAAATCAGGCCGATACAGGATGGCGAGCGCGTCCTCCTTACTGGTTGCCACTTGGGCTTTATGAACAATAAATGCACGCGGAAGCGCATTGAGGTTCTGATAAACATTGATTTCGTCCGAGTACACTTTTTCCAGAAAGGGAACCTTCAATTCCTGATCTTTCGGTACGAGAAGATATTTGACATTCATGAGGTTGGCAAGAGTGGTGTTCATGGAATTGCCGAACATGAAAAAGGTGCCCACGCCTGTTTTCCGGGTCATCAGTTCTTCGTAGCTTTTTAGTGAGATGCCATCGTATCCGCGTACATCCTGAAGACCGTAGGGTACCCAGGTATTCATGGCCATGACCTTGCCGATCCCATAGATGCGGTGCAGGCTTTGGTCTTTGCGTAAAAAATCAATGGCCGGCGTTGAAGGGTATACCTGATCCGGTTTGATGCCCGCCCAGAAGCCGGAAGCAAAAACAAGGAGGTCCGCTATGGTTATCAGGACGAGAAGTGTCTGGAATACCGTCTTTGTCAGATATTCTTTAGCATAGAGAAATACGGAAAGCGCTGACAGAAGTGCCCAGAGAAGAAAATGCAGCAGTTTGTTGGTAACATATACCGAGAGACCGCGGCCTGCAACAATCTCCGCAAACGCGCCATACGATATGAGAACCCACAGCAGGAGGGCGATGCCCAGGGAAACAGCGAATAACCGGCTGAACGTTCTGGTCATGCGTCGTAGATCCGCTTTGTCCGCCATAAGAAGGGAATGCGCGCCAAAGCCGGCGAGCACGGAGACCGAGAAACTGTAAATAAGGACCAGCCGATTGTTGTTCAGCTTGGCAAAGAGAGGAAGGCTCCAGATCGCATCGCCGATAAGGGGCATACGGTATACCACGGCGAGGGCGAGAATGCCGAGAAACGTAAAGAAGGCGACCCGTGCCTTACCCGCCGTGTTTCCGGTTATTGCTACGAAAGCCAGAAAAAGCGGCAAGATGCCCGCGTAACCGCTCTGCTCAAGGTAGGTCCACATGCCCGCTGCATTACCCCAATAAGTATGCTCAGCGGGATTTCCAAAATAATCGGGGACCACATAGAGCACCAGGCCCTTGAGCGAAGTAACGAATCTGAAGAACGAATCCGGCGTGACTGAAAAGCCAGCGCCTCCTCTTGCGGCCATCAGTGAACTGAGGTTGATATATTCCCATGCGGGCAACAGCTGGATTGCGGCAACTGCGACTCCCAGGCAGACCGCTGCGCCATACAGCATTGATGCGTGAAGCGATATGCGTATATCGCGGTTTTCCCGATAGAGCATGAGAATGCGGAAGAGTGCATACAATCCCGCTGCAGCCAGGACGTGAAAGGTCGTCTCGTAATGGCCGGCCAGAAAGGAACATCCCACCGCAGCGGCCAGGGGCGCAACCGAGCGAATCGTTTGTGTTGTGAAAACCCGTTCGGAACAAAGAAGAAGGAGGGGGAGGCACAGCGCGGCAAGCACGTGGTTGTGGCCGAGCCAGCCGACCATGAATCCGCTGAACATGAAGCTGGCCGCAGCCACAAGTGCGGCGGTGGTAGCGAGCCGTAATTCCTTCAGAAAGAGGTAGGTGAACAGGCCGGCAAAAAATAATTTGAGATAAGCAGCCAGCCCGAATGCATACCAGACAGGCAGCATATAAAAGACCGCGTTCAGGGGGAACAAAAACCCCGTGGAATTCGCGAAAAACGGCCAGCCGCACGAAACCAGAGGATTCCACAAAGGGAATTCACCATGCCGGACCATGTCCGCGGCCTGGTGAAACCAGGGATAGAAGACGAAGGTATTGTCAAAGAGATTTTCATTGGAAGGTCCGCTGTAGCCGGCTGGAGCGATTGAGCTCCAGGGAGGCACGGTATATAGAAAATCGGCGGGCCACAGTGAATAGCCGAAAAAAAGCGCCTGACAGAGCAGAAGTGCGGGCAGAACAGCCAGGAGGGCAACAGGCCATCTGTGGTTCCCCGGTATTTCGTGCGTGATAACGCGGCCGTTGGTTTTGCTGCCGGAACCCTTGCTCATGCAGAGATCCACCGCGCCGCTCTCTTGGCCATATAATAGAAATGCTGGGGAGAGCGTACCTGTCTCAGCATATTGATGAAGATCGCCGGCCTGAGATAGAAGAACCTGAGGAACTTTCTTCTCAGCGACCGGAGCTTTTCCTCGGTCAACGTCGGCGTCACATAGGTGAGGTCGTGAAGGCTGGTATGGTGCTGTTCGGCCCATTCTTCGGCGATCTCTCCGCTTTTCACGAGTTCGTAGTAGATCGGGGTTCCAGGGAATGGTTGGAAATAGCTGATCCCCACCCGGTCAAGCGGGAGTGAGCACGCGAAGCGGATGGTCTCCATGATCTCTTCCTCGGTTTCAGAAGGAAAACCGACGATAAAAAAGCCGCCGATGTCGAATCCCGCTTCCCGGGCCATGTGCAGTTGCTTCCTGATCCCTTCAGGGGTGATGTTTTTTCTGATCAATTTCAGTATTCGTTCAGAACCGGACTCAATGCCGAAATTTATCGCATAACATCCCGCCTTTTTCATCAGGTTCAGGAGCGGGGGGTCTATCGTGTCCAGCCGAATGCCATTGGGAAAACTCCAGGAAAAACCGAGGTTCAGCGACAACAGCCGATCGCAGAAATCCTTTACAAAGGCCGTATTGAAGGTGAAGTTGTCATCCTCGATCTGAAACTCTTTAACGCCGAATCGATCGTGTAGAAGTTTCAGCTCGTCGATCACCGAGTCCACGGACCGGGAACGGATCTTTTTCCCCGAGGCAGCAGAACCTCCGCAGAAGGTACACGGAAACGGGCAGCCCCGTGTGACAACGATGGGCGCCATGGGGAAATTTCTGAAAAAAGCTCCATGAGGCGCTTTCGGATAAGAGTCAGGAGGCATGAGGTCCCAGGCCGGGATGCCTACACTGTCGAGATCTTCGATAAAACAGTTCGTGTTGACCTGCACGGATTCCCCGCTCCGCCAGACCATGCCTGGTATTGCGGCGAGTTTTTCAGGCGAGAGCGTTTCTGAGGCGATTGCGTCAAGCAGCTGCAGGAAGCCGATCTCGCCTTCTCCTTTGTAAGCGTAATCAAGTACAGGGCCGGCGAATTTCAGCGTGCCTTCGGGCGACATTGTCGGATGAATGCCGCCGACGATCGTGATCGTCCGGGGTCGAATTTGCTTGATCTCCAGGAGCGTGCGTTTGATCTCATGGATGTCCTTGGACCATGCCTGGAATCCCGTCACATCGTACGCTCCATCAGACACCATTTTCGCCACAGCTTTCGCATCCATGCGGTCCTTCAGCGCGTCTAGAATGGTAACGTCGTGCTTATGACGGATGCTTGAGGCAAGCCAACCCAGGGAAATTGGGGGAATGATTTCGTCCGCTACGCTCAGGGGCTTCACTAAAAGGACTTTAAGCCTTCTCAAACGCCACCTCCATACTGCCTGTATACGCCTTCATAACGCGATCCAATCGTGCGCCATGATAGCATCTCTTTAATGAATTTACAACCCTTTGCAACCTTCTTCGCGGCGTCCTCTTTGTTCTCTAAAACAAAGCGCATCCTGGCGGCAAGATCGTCGATATCGTTGTATCTGACGAGATAACCGATGTCCTGCCTGCCGATGATCTCGCCGCAACCGCAGTCATCAGTCACGATGACCGGCGCCCCGCACAGCATGGCCTCGAAAGGAACCAAACCGAATATTTCATGGATCGCAGGATAGACCAGCATGTCCGCAGCGCAATAGGCAGACAGCTTGTCTTTGCCTGTCAGAAGGCCGGTGAAGAGAACCCGGTTCGAGAGGCCTTTTTCGCGTACAATGTTCTCCACCTGGGTCCTGAATCCCATATCATTGCCTGCGATGACGAGTACGGTGTCGGCTGCGTTCATCCGGTAAAAAGCCTTTACCAGAAAATCAATTCCTTTCCGCGGCGTGATCTTGCCGAGGTAGAGGACCACGTTCTTGTCCAGGATGCCGTACTTCTTTTTAAAGGCATCGGTTTTCGGAAGGTCGGTGAAGGCGTCGATATCGATACCGTTATAGGTGACATCGATTTTATCGCCTTCAATTCCCATTTCTCGATACTGGCTGACTTCATGGTCAGAGACGGCGATGAACCGGGACGCATCTTTTAAAATGCGGTCTCCGAAAATCCTGTCGAAAATAAGCTTAGTGAAGATTCTTCGCTCGATTCTGAGGATTGTGCCATGGCCGGAGAGCAGGTAGCGCTTACCCTCTTTTTTTGCATAAAAATGGACGATATTGTTCAAAAAATTGCGGTGGCCGTGGAGATGAACAATGTCGAAGCCCCTGATCGTTTCACGAACGGCCTTTCGCATTCCCAGCGGCAGGAAAACCTGGTAGTGATATGCGAGGCTGTTGCTGATGTTTCTGAAGTAGCGGACGGTAATGCCGTCGACCTTCGTTTCTTTGCCGCTTTGGTCGCACCGCCTGTCCTGATCGAGAACGTCTGTGGTATAAACGGTGACATCGTGCCCCATTTTCGTCAGCTCTCTCGAAAGTTCATACACGACGCGCGGTATGCCGCCGTACGCCCAGGCGGGATAGAAGTAGGGGACCACCTGCAATATTTTAAGCTTTTTGTCTGACATGGCCGACTCCGATCTTTTTGAATAAGTGCCCCAGGGTGTAAACTCCAAAGATGCGCAGCATCCTCAAACCCAGGGCCACCAGGGAGTGATACACGAAAAGCCCGAAGGCCCGGAGGAAGGGTACCCCGCAGCCGATCTGAGCCCTGAACAAGTCTTTGCTGACCGAGAATTTGTTGGAATCGCTTATGCCGCCCAGCCTCATCACGGCCCATATTTCGTCGACAAAAAAAGGTGTTTCCGTCTCCGTGACGCGCAGCAAGTGTTCATAATCCATTGCATACCGGTAGTCGAGTTTGTACGGGCCGAAGCGATCGAAGATGCTTCTTCGTATAAAGGCTGATTGATGAGGCATGATATTCCGCTTTCGCATGCTTTTTCGGGAAAAGGGCAATCCCATCACGCCTACGATCTCATCCGAGTGCTCAGGCACATAACACGTTTTGCCGTAGACGATGTTTGCCTCGGAATGTTCTGAAAATACGCGCATCGCCCGCTCAACGACCTCATCGTTGAAATAGTAGTCCTGAGAATTCAGGAAGGCGATTATGTCGCCGGTGCAGGCGCGCAGACCCTTGTTAAAGGCGTCGGATATGCCCTTGTCCGGTTCACTTATCCAATAGTCTATTTCCTTATCGTGCGCTTTCAGGGTCTCTTGCGTGTTATCCCTGGAGCCTCCGTCGATAACGACATATTCGATGTTGCCGTACGTCTGGCTGCGGACGTTCCGGATCGTGCTTTCCATGTACTTTCCGCTGTTCAGGCAGATGGTGATGATGCTGACTTTGGGATCCGCGCTATTCATGATGGTTTCCTGACTTTCGGTGTTGAGTTCCGGTATCTATAAGTGAAACAGGGCGTCCTGTTTTTGCTGAAGATAAAGGCTACTAAATCGCTTTTCTCAAGATGTCTGCAAAGGTTTCTCCAAACGATTGTATCCTCGATTGCAGCAATGAGCGTGCTTGTTCTTCCATTAATAAATCGGGTCCCGGAGCGGTCTCCTCCCAGGTCCTCATCAGTTTATCTGCGAGATCTTCGGCGTTCCCGGGGTCGAAATAGGCTCCTCCACCCGGCGCCTGTTCCCTATGAACAGGGATATCTGAGAGCAGGATCCTCTTTCCCAGGGATTTTACTTCTTCCACGGTCGTGCTCCATCCCTCGAAAAAAGAAGGATTCAGGACCGCGATCGATTGACGCATAAAAGCATAAACATGCGGCAACGGGACCAAGCCCAGGAATGCGATCTGATCTTGCAGGTTATGCTGCTGGACAATTCTTTTCAGATCACCGAAGTGCCCGGGGTTTCTATGATCGTTTTCATTGCCGGTACATATGACAAAGACATTTTCATTCCGTTTTTTGAGAAGGTGTAAAGCTTCGAGTACCACAATATGGTTTTTATGCTTCCAAAACTGGTTCGGCAGATAGAAAAACTTTTCCGGCAATCGGTAAGACGATATCGCATCTCGCGGATCTTTATTATAGATATCCGGCTGGATAGGAACGACAAACCTTAAAATATCCACGGGTGTCTGATAATCGGGGAAAAAGGTCTCGAAGTCTTTTCTGGCATCCTGGCTGCTTACCACCAGTCTCTTGCTTTGCTTCGCATACTCTCTCATTAATCGCGTGCGAAATACTCGTTCCCGCTCGGTGAACATCCCGGGGAGGTGGAAGTGCTGAAAGTCCGCGATCCAGTTCACACAGGGAATGTGGAATCCCGGGCCGAACAAGCCGGCATGAAAAACCACCTTTACGTCATGGTGATCAAAGAGACGGGCCGCGATACGGTCATTGCCGGGCATTCTCCTGAGCACTTGCCGCATGATCCAGGACGGGCTCCATTCGGTGAAACTTCTTGTTGTTACGACGTCCGCAACGTATTGACGGATAGCATCGAGCTCCGCCTGTTTGTTTTCGCCGCTAAAAAGAACAGGCTCGATAGAACCCCGGGTAACGGTCTGGAGGGCGCTCAGAATATTTTTGAGATAATGGCTTCCCCCGGTCCATCCTTTATGTCCGATCAGTGAAAAGGCAACCCTCATGTCATCCTCTGCCCGCTCGTTGATGCCATAGGACATAATCACGCACGCCCTGTTTCCAGCCCACTGAGGGTTTCCAGCCGAGCGATTCGGCCCTTGTCGTATCAGCCCTGTAATACTTCGGATCGCCCACCTTTATTATGCCGTTAAAGCGTATGGGCAGATGCGTTCCGTACTCATTGCTCACATATTCAAGGATGTCCCGAACCGTGATCGCTTCACCGCTTCCTCCGTTTATGATGGTGAACCGGTCAGATGTTTCGGAGAGCAGCAGTATCAACCGTGCTGCATCGAGAACGGAAAGCCAGTCCCTCGTTTCCTCCCCCGAGCCAAAGAACATGAGTTCTTTTTCATTGCGAGAGAACTTTTCGCACGCTTCCCAGAGCAGCTGCTTTTTCAGCCCTTCTCCGTACAGGGAGAAAAATCTGATTATGGATACTTTCAGGGCGAAATTGTCAGAATAGGATTTACAAAGCTCCTCGGCAATCTTTTTGTGAAAGCCATAGGGCGAAACAGGGGATAGCAATTCGTCCTCTTGCAACGGGCGATCGTTCTTCACCCCGTATACTGCTGCACTCGAAGGGTAAACGAGCACTGCGTCCTTGTTAAAAAGGCGCACATATTCAAGTACGGCCAGCGTCGTGTTCACGGTCCGGTTAAAATCCTCCATGGGATGGGAAACGGAATAGCCTACAGATCCGGAACCGGCGCAATGAACGATGAGGTCGAATTTTCCCTGCAACCCGACGAGCGTGTCCACCGTAATGTCTGCCTCTGTCCAGACATCGAGCCCGATCGCGTTGGCGGAGTCCTCTTCCACACTCCCATGACCGACGCCCGTCACCACAAAGCCGTTTTGCTTCAGCTCGCGTGCGGTATTTCTGCCGAGAAATCCTGCTGCGCCTGTGATCAGGGCGGTTCTGGTTTTCATGCGGGTTTCCTTCCGATAAATGAATACAGACGACCCGGAGTCTGGATAAGGGACCCCATCAGGGTCAGCAGCGTGTCAGGAAGCAGCTTCGGCCATGGCCATCTTACCCTGGCGGATATTCTTCGCTTGACGGACTCCCGGCTCTCCGGGAACAGGTTGATGTCTGACTGCAGCGGGTTGAGAACGCGCTCCACGTCGAGGCCGGCCTCCTTCATCGCATTGGTATATTCAGAAAGCAGGAATGCATGTTCACCACCGTAAAGACGGTGCAAGGGATGAGCATCAAGAAATATCTGCAGATCGTTCTTTTTGCTGATCACGTGTTCCCGCGTGGCCACGAACAGTCCCCGCGGCTTCAGAACCCTGTAGACCTCACGGCACAACGCGCGCAAATCGTGCGCGTGGTGGAGCATCTGCCTGGCATAGACCAGGTCGAAACTATTATCCGTAAAAGGCAGCTTTTCTCCCCAATCTTCGATCACGGTAATGTCAAGGTTCGTTTCATTCGCCAGCATCCGGATGGCTCCGGCGCCTACTATGGCACTCTTATCCGGTTCGAGGGCCGTTACTCTCCAACCGTCTCGCGTCAAGGCATAAGATGAAATGCCGCGTCCCGCGCCAAGGTCTAAAGCCCTTGCGGGAGGATGGGGGAGCACATTCCTGACCGCCTGCCACTCGGTACTATGGTAATACCGATTCGCTGCTGTTGATAAGGGGTCGTCGTAAAAACAATCTTTGACCAATTCTGCTTTGTCAGGCTGTTGCCGCAGCCAAAGCACTGCTTCTTCCCAAGTCATTTTCGCCGGCCTTTATCTGGAAAAATGTAATTCTCTGTAGCTCATTCGCAATGCCGTCTCGTTCGGCAGAGTTTGAGAAACCGTCGGTTAAAACGAGGATAATGATCATCATCAGTAACAGCAGACCGTCTGTTTGCTGCGTAAAGATTCAGCAGGGGTGGAAAAATGACGATCCGGGCATGCTTTCGAAATGAATCATCGGTTAAAACCGGATTTTCCCGGCGCTGAGGCATTTGCTCAGTCTAGAGCGCGCTCTTTTGGGATCCAGAAAATTGAATATGCTGCTGAACAAAATAATGTTCTTGTTGTCCGCGGTATTTGCGGATGTATTCGCAGAAAAATTCCAGAAATGCCTATTCTTGTCAAATGGGATCCTATTTCCACTACGATTTATTTGTTTAGACCATTTGAATAATTTCAGGAACGAATTTTCAAGCGTATAATACGGGATAGTGTCATAGTTTGCCCACGATTCATCCTGAATATGCCCTTCTTTTTTAAGCTTTTCATAGAGCAATGTTCCTGGAAGGACGTACAGGATTGAACTGCTCAAAGGGTCTGTCAAGGACAGGGAGTTCAAAAATTCTATTGTTTCACGAATTGTGGCTTCCGTTTCTCCAGCGTTGCCAACCATGATGAAAGCACTTGTCGCTAAAACGCCACTAAATTTCTTCGAAAGATCGAACGCGTTTCGTATTTGCGGCAAAGAAATTTTTTTGTTTATGCTTTTCAACATTGTTTCAGAGCCTGTTTCAATTCCCCAACCGATATGTCGACAGCCTGCTTCGACCATGTATGCTATCATCTCTTCAGAAACAGGCACGACCCTGCATGAGCACGCCCATTCCACCCTGATTCCCCTATCAATGATCTCCTTGCAGACCGCTTTGACCCGTTCAATGCCGAGATTGAACGTATCGTCATGAAAAAAAATCTTTTTGACATTGAAGTTTGAGACCAGCATTTCCATTTCGTCGACGACTCTTTGCGGGGAGCTAATACGAACCCGCTGGCCCCAATAGCTGCTGGTCGAACAAAAGGTACATCTCACCGGACAGCCTCGTGAACCGATGAGAACGCCAATGGAGGATCGATTAATATACTCTCGCGCATATGAATAATCCGGCATGGGAAGATCATCGAGATTTGAGATGCTTTCCTGAGGCTGCGTAACTACGACCTCGCCATTATTCTTATACGCAATTCCTCTGACCTGTTGTAAGAGCGTATTCTTTTCAAAAGCATCGCAGAGATCGCTAAAGGTTTTTTCGCCCTCGCCGATCACAACGACATCAGCATCATAATTATTAAGCGCTTGTTCATAAAGAAAAGACACATGAACTCCGCCCACCACAATCTTTACGTCTTTGTTGATGGATCGTATCAGCCGTATGCCATCTCTCACAAAACCTCTGTTAAATGATGTGCAGGTCAGTCCAACGACACGGGGAGCGAAGGAAGCCATCTCTCTTTTAATTTCCCGCACTGCATGGTGCATTTTATTGAAGTGAAAAGCTTTAACCTCATGTTTCTGTTTTAATGCGCCGACAAGATAGCCGATCCCGAGAGGGAATAGATATTCATCATATTCCTGCAATCCGGGCAAAGACAATAACATGATTTTCATTCTGAATCCTCCACTGCCCTCTAATTATTTTCCTTCATAGGCCGATCTGCTTTAGTACAAAAAAACGTTACGATTCATTTCAGTTTCTTTTTGATGATTTCATTCAACTGTACGGACCTTTTAAGAAAAGTATGGTCTTTTAACGTCCTTGCCTGTCCGGCTTTTGCGATTTCCGTCATTTTCTCCGGGTTGTTGAAAAGCCAGTTTATTTTATCAATACATTCATCGGCCGTTCTATACGCAACTATTTCATAATCCGGCAAGAAAAGATCTGGCAGATTTATTTTCCAGTCTGTCAATAAACATGAGCCAACTCCTGTGACTTCAAACAGTCTTGAGTTCCCGGCATACGCGCCCGCAACATCAATATGCGAATTAAATCCAATTTTTGCACGGGAGACGGCTTTAAGCATGTCCAATCCATACACCGGTGGTTTCACTCGAGTTTGAAGGGCGCTGCTATACGCTGTTTTGCGAGGCAAGGAGCTCCATGCCTCGGCCATATTCAGGATCGGCAACTTCTTAACAACGCGCCCAAATCCGAGCGTCTTTAAGAGGCCGGCGGCTGCATGGATTCCCTGTTTGAGGCGGGTTGTCAAAAATCGCTGATGATGCAGCTGTGTGTAAATATTAAGATCAATGCCACGGTCAATGAGTTCGTTAATGATTTTGATTCGTTCATTATGAAAACCTTCGCCGCCGATTAATGATCCTAGAAAAATCAAGTCGATAGTGGGGTAGGTGTTATTCTGGCCGATTTTTGATAAAAGCGACGGTTCAAAGGCATGGTGCATTAAATATGATTCGATTCCTTTTTTGTTAAAATAGGTTACGAAATCCGGTGAACATGCCAAAATATAATCGAATGCTTTGAGCTTCTCTAAATGGTTATCGGAGAAAGGGGCCGAACACCAGCCGATTGCTTGTTTAATAGAAGAGGTTTTGTTTTTTACATGCTCAATCCATTCCCCATTCGCGTAAAAGCTGTCCTGGAACAGCACAATGTCGGGCTTCAAATCAATTATTTGAGCGAGGACTAATTCTTTCCCCGATAGTTTTATCCCGTGTTCATCTGCCCATCGTTGCTGCAAACAGTCGGCGTTCGCGACAATCTCATGTGCATCTACTCCCAGCGTTTTTAAATTACGTTCAAAAAAATCAGCCCAGCCGTACGCCGCAGACATAAGATGGTTTTTTTGGTCAGCATACGTCATATCCCTGACGAGTGGATTGCGTTGATAATATTCGTTCAGAAATTCTTTGTAAAAAGTGGTAACTTTTAGAAAGCGATAACTCATTCGGCGTCTCGTTTTATTCTCGCTGTAGCATGCATTGAATCCCGTTAGTATCTAACGTTGCGGCGTAAAAATCAGGCGTGAACATACGGGTTTTCGGGGAGCAGAATGACATCATAACCCGCATTCCTGAGATCATCTGCCAACCGTTGAGCCGGCTCATCTTTAAAAAGAATGGCAACCGTCAAAACAGGTTCGTAAAGCCTGATTTTAGCCAGGATATTGAGAAGGGCAATTCTGAATTTCACTTTTCGATACAATCTGCCTTTCGCGGCAAGTTTTTCATATTCGACTCCTTTCTCGTAGAAGTCATTAATTCCACGGAAAGCGACGACTCTGTAATTCATGCCCAGAGCAACTTTCTCGATTTCCCGCCGTGAGATCCCATAGACATAGTTCCCTGTACCTTCTTCAAAAGCATGCTTCTCCACCTTTTTTCCGACGAGGGTTTTGCCAAGATTTACCAGATATCTGAATAATTGATATGAGAATCCATAGCTAATATAAGAATCAGTCGGCTCAATTAATACGACTCCTTTCGCCGCTACGCGCAGCATTTCGTACAAAGCGATCATCGGTCTTGGAAAATGATGATAGGCCTCCTTGCACAAAACGAAATCAAACTCTGAGTCCTTGAACGATAATGACTCGGCATTTTCTTGGCGATACTTTTTAACGTACCCCATTTCCTTTGCTTCTTTAAGTAATTTGTCAGTTATATCTGTCGCTAATACATCGATGCCTTTGTCCTGCATATACTTGGCGTCGCATCCATATCTTCCATCTCCAACCGTGAGCCATTTAGCATCAGGCTCTGATTCCAGGAGCGGATCGAGAAGTCTGTACATGCGATCAAAACGCCATGCGCCAACCGACTCCGTTTCAATCCAAGTCTTGCCGTGAGCCTCTTTTTTGCCACCAATAGAATAATCGTCAAAATTGGCAGCATGGATCTTATAGCTTAAGGTACGGAAATCATCTTTTTTCCCCATGGTTATACGCTCCTCGGTACAATGTTCTGGATCTATGGACGGTTTCAGAATTTCTATCGTCATTTACCGCATTTTCACAAAGGTTTTTTCAAACCAGAGGAAGTGAAGAAGTCTCCATGCTGTTACGGTGTTTGGCCATGTCCACGATCGCTTGTCCATGTTGTTTTTCAGGAACTTCTGAAACTGCGGCATGTCGATCAATTCGTGTTCGGTGCTTTTTCCCAGAAAACCGTTCACCCATGGCTGGAGCGGGCCGTTGAACCATTCAGGCAGCGGCGAATTAAACCCGATCTTTCTTTTTGAAAGACGAATACTGTCCGGCATTTTCCCGGACATGCCGATGCGTGCTACTCGTTTGGTAAATCCGTCGCCTAACTTGCTGCTGTCCGGCAAAGAAAAAACGAAGGTTACGAGCCGCCAGTCCATAAAAGGCATCCGCACTTCCACGCCGTGCGCCATGGAGAGCCGGTCGAAGTTCCGCAGGATCGTCGGCAAGATCGTGGAATGGAACATCGGATAGAGCATCCGGTTTGCCTCTCCCCAGTGGGACGGCAGCTTGTCGTTCGAGGGAGGGGCCACAAAATCGTCATGCGGAAAGCGGACGCTTCGCATCAGGAAAGAGCCGACCTGATCCGGACGCATGCTCCTCTTGATGCGGCGCAGGAAAGCAAGGTCGGGATGATAGAGGAGGGCGGACATGCCGGTGGTTGCAAGCGTATGCAGCAGACCTTTGTCATCCGTTGATAATGATGCCATGTGTTCCTTCATGATCCGCATGTTCCGTAGTGGCGAGAATAACAGGGATGGGGCATTATGGAATTTCAGGAAATCCGCCTGTTTATACCCGCCCATCAGTTCGTCAGCACCATGCCCGTCCAGAGAAACGACCACCTTTGCCTTGCGCAGTTCACGATAGATGAGCCAGACGGGTGTTGGAAGTCCAATGTACACATCATCAAAATCCATCAGGATTTTGTCTATGTTCAGGAGGGCATCGTTCTCTGTTACCGGCATGTATCTCGCCTTGATGCCCGCAAACCGCACTGCCTCCTCGGCCTGGACGCGTTCATCGTTGGACGCGCCGGGAAAGGTTGCAACAAAGGCCTGTTGCCAGTCCTGCGCCTGGCGCGGGTCTTTTCCCTGCCTGCCGATCTCCGCCAGAGCGCATACGATCGCGGTGGAGTCAAACCCTCCGCTTAAACAGGTGCCGATCGGCACATCGCTTCGCATGCGGATCCGGATGGAGTCGTAGAACAATTCCCGAAACTGCTCCGCCTGAGCCTCAAGCGATGACGGCGGTTCGATGAGATGGTCAAGCGTATTCCACCAACGGACGATGGAGAGCCGGCCATCCTTGATTATGCCGTAATGCCCGCCGGGAAGGCGTCGCAGGCCTTTGAGCATCGTCCGGTCCGTGCCCTCAATGCCAAAGCCATTGCGCAGGAAAACTGAAGCGCTCTCTTTGTCAACAACAGGTTCGAACCCGTCGAGATACGAGAATGCCTTCATTTCCGAGGCAAAGGCGAAACGCGAAGCGGTAAAGGTGTATAAAAAGGGCTTGATCCCGAACCGGTCACGGGAGATAAAGATCGTTTGTTCCGCCCGGTCATAAATAGCAAAGGCCCACATGCCGTTAAAACGCAGCAGCATCTCAGGCCCCCACTCCCGATAGGCTGCCAGGATAACTTCCGTATCGCTTTGCGACCGGAAGACATGGCCTTTTTGTTCCAGATCCGCGCGCAGTTCAAGGAAATTATAGATCTCGCCGTTGTAGGTTATCCAATACCGGTTGTCGCGCGAGGACATCGGCTGGAGCCCTTCCTCGGAAAGATCGAGGATAGCGAGACGACGATGTCCGAAAGCGATTCCCGCATTGTCGATGAACCCATGTTCCGCGGCCATCCGGCCCCCGGTGCGCAAGGGAGTCGGTAAACCGCTCGAATCGCGGCGCGATCACGGGTTTATTATCGAAGTTCCATATGCCGGTAATTCCACACATATTTTATCCTGTTAGCTAAATTTCCCCAACCAGTACCACTCTTTGGCTGAAACTATTTCTCCGTAGGACTCTACTGGGAGTTTTCAAGTCCCTCCCTGCAGTTATGAATCATTTTATTACCGTTCGTGTCAAGGTCCCCAGATCTCTAATTCATAAAGGTTGGTGTTCCAGTAATGGCTGGGATCAGTACCCTTGACCGCAGTTACTACATAGCGCAGATAACGACACGAAACGGGGGCAAAGCTCTCCTTGGTGATCCATGAGTTGTTGCCGGTGACCGAGGCGGCAATAGTGTAGCTGCCGTCGGCAAAGTTGGGATCGTTGCCGACCCATATCTGAAAATCTACCGCTTTGTTCTCGTCTGCCATGAGTGCATAGCCGCCATAGTTAAAGGTGGCCACACGGCTAATCAGATTCTCGCCGCCCAAGTCTGCCTGTATCCATTTGGGGAAGGTATCAGTGCTATTGACGTGCCAGTAGTCATTATATTGTCCGTCAAACACATTGATCGGGGCAGTCCGGGGCAGATCATTGGATGAGCTTGCGGTAGCGCTGGTTACGGCGTATTTGACCTCGTTGGATGGTAGGTCCGATCCATAGATGCGCATATCAGCGACCTGGTAAGAGCCGGCAACAGCCGAGATCAGCAGTCGTACCCATCGGCCGTTTATAACGGGACTGACCGGCAGATTCACTTCCGCCTGGCTGTTATTGGTCACAGTAGCGGCAACAGTGTAGCGCCCGGGTGCGAAGGTCGGATCGTCCCCGATCAACACCTGGAAACTGGTTGCGACAGCATTTTGATCGATGCCAAAATTCAGGTAAATCTCGTTGATTGCCTTGCTGTCCCCCAAATCAGCCTGCAGCCATCGGTCAGGGTAACCAAAGTTATCCTGACCGATCTTCCAATAAGTGGCAGCATTGCCGTCAAAAGCCTTTATCGGCCAGTAAGGGTCTGTGTCGCTGGACCCGTATGCCGAACTGGCAATAGCAGCCACGACAGGCAGCGATGGTGGCGGTACCGGCAACTGGTTTTCAGCGTCAATCTGCAACAAAACAGCAAGGTTCTGCTGGGCTGTCTTGAACATATTGTTCCAGTCCAGCTTATCCAGCGTATCGCCGCATCCACCATCATTGGATGTACCGTGATAGCCGGGAGCCAGATAAGGAGTTCCGCCGATACTTAGTACTGCTGTTAATCCAAGGTTCCAGTATGACTGATTATCTGAATAACAGCCTGTTGTCTCGCGCCAGTTGATATCTATACCATATTGGCCGGAAACGGTGTTGAACAAACTGGAGATCCGTTCTGATTCGGAATTGTTATACCAAAGCACGTTCATGTTTTGACCAAGCACCTCTGACCACCCTATCCCATCCATAATCAGGCCGGTTTTAATAGTTTCCCCACGTGCAAGTGCCTGGTTTAAGTGCAAATTGCTGCCAATATTGAAAGCGGTTTGTTCATGTCCGACAAAGTTAATAAAGCGGATTGAATAGCGGCTAGGGTAATCTTTGAGAACACGGGCCAACTCGAGTATCGCAGCGGATCCGGACGCGTTATCGCCAGCCCCAGGCGTGGTGGGTTGGGTATCTAAGTGACCGCCCACCTCAATGAATACATTTGGGTAAATACTGCCGATCTTGGTAGCAACAACATTGTGACCAACCCCACCAGTACCATGAAGATTACTGTAGTCAGCAGAATCACAACCATTACCACCAGTACCTCCTAGATCCACCTGTTCCATAGTCACCTGGTAGCCCCAGGACTCATAGAGTGACTTGGCATAATCGGATGCCATCTCAAGATTGCTCTTAGGATAAATGACGGAGGTATCCACGGTGCAATTGTCGTCAATAAAAGGGCTGAAATATAGGGCGTGACGCGGGCCGTACTGATTGACCAGGATACTAGCAATATTATGTAGATTCTGTTGATTCACTTGGTTAAGGTAGGAAGAAAGAGCTGAACAGCGTTATTCCGCACACAGTATTCTCCCGTTTCCCGAAGCCGACCGAAGAGGCCACATGCTTTTCATAAGTGTGATCCTATAACTATTTCGCTCCCACCGTGGGGCAAATGGCGGGATGGCCGAGTGCATGTCATTAATTTCCTGATCCCGTACCAACGGGCTCGAGACGGTGAACGATGTCGTCGATATCCCGCAACGTACTCACGATGAAGTCCGGTTCATATGTCTTGAGCAAAGACTCATTTCTGATGCCGGTCGTGACCGCGCAGGTCGCGATCCTGAGCTTTTTACCGGTAATGATGTCCATGCCGCTGTCACCCACGATTAACGACGGCGACGTAATCACGAGTTTTGCCAAAGTTTCGGCTTTTGAGGAAAGAACAGACTCACTCCGTGCATCCGCGGAAACTTTCGGGGTAAGAACTGCTGTGAAAAAATGTTCTATATTGAGCCAATGAAGCTGTTTATGAAGCATCACGCGGTCCCGTCGCATTGATACAAGATAGCACGTATGCCTGGATGAAAGCCGGTCTAAGACAGCTGCTGCTGCATCGAAGAGTTGATCGTTTTGAAGGACTTGTTCCAACTCGATATTCTCTCGTACATACCGGCGCAGCAGATCCGGGTCAAGATCGGGCAAATGTGACGCGTCTAATATTGCCCTATCGGTGTCATTTGAACGCTTACGTTCCCAGTAGAGCCTCTGCGGCAAGGCGGTTCCGCCATGCATGCGTACAAAATTTGAGTACACGCAAAAATATTTCCGGGAAATTTCGACAATCGTTCCATCAAAATCGAAAAAAAGCATCATGGCATCAAGTCACCGGTCCGGTTCGGAGTGACGCGACAATAATGAGGCTCGAACAGTATTCCGGAAGTTCTTTGCCGACCTCGTACAAGGCATCAACAATCCTGGGGTCCCAGGATTCCATCTGCTTGTGAGAAAGCGGTTTGAGAAGAATCCCTCCGATCTGGTTGACCTGATAGCCGGCATTGATAAAATCGTTCTTCAGTCGTTCACTGTCATAGATGCGCTTGTGACCTTTTTGAATATCGGCATCGGAGAGGTCGTAAAAATCATGAAGTAAGCCCATTGCCTTGCCGATCCTTTTATGAAGGCCAAGAGCGTTCGGCACGGTCATCACGAGCAGTCCGTTTGGTGAGAGCCATGATTTCAGTCGCTGGAGAAATGCTACGGGATCATGAACATGTTCTAAAACATTAGTGGACACGATAAAATCAAAAAGGCGCGCTGGTACATAGTCTTCGAACAGCGTGCACAGGTACGATATATTGTGTGCCGCATTGTACTGCCGGGCTTTTGAAATCTTGATGTCTGAACCGTCGATCCCGACGACCTGGTTGAATTTGGGGGCCAGCGTCCTGGTAAGCGCTCCGACTCCGCAGCCGATATCGAGCATCGAATCACCGATGCAAAAGCCGCTGATCGCCGATATCTTATATTTCATCAATACTTTTTCAAAGCCCTCGTCTTCGGAGAAGTTGAGGGCTATGCCGTCCAGTTCGCTCAAAGAGACGTGTTTTCCCGTATCGTTTTCGTTCATCTTAGTTGCTTTCGCAGTATATTTTTTTTAAAGCTGCTTGCAGGGGGGTTAGTTCCAGCGCACCCAAAGCTTCAGTGAGTTTCCGGATGTCGTACACGTAATCTATCCTCGGTTTAGTCCGGACACGATATTCAATTCGGAAATCTTTGTCTGCAATCTCTCGTACAATATTCACGATTTGAATCAAGGATTGACTTTTGCCGCTTGCGATGTTAAAAATTCCGGCAGTTTTACGTTCGCAGAACTCAGCTGTTATTCGCCCTACGTCCTCGATGAAGAGATAATCCCTCAGATCCATTCCATCGCCGTTCAGGATAACGGTGCCTGTCTTCTTGATGCTTTTTATAATTGACGGAATAAACTTTTTGCTCCGGTCGTCCTCGCCAAAAATCTGGCACAGCCGCAGGATACACGTCGGCACGCCGAAATTTGATCCCCAAAGTTCCACAAACTGCTCTCCGATTCGTTTGCTCAGTGAATAGTAATTTTGCGGTGAAACTTCACTTGATTCCGTAATAATACCGCTGATCTTATAAACGTCGACCGTGCTCAGTTTTACAAAATAAAGTGGAGGATGGTTTTCCAGTGCTTTTAATATATTCCGAGACATTACTATGTTGTCGAAATAATCCTCGTGCTCTCCTGCGCCTGGAGGGATCTTTGCCGCAGCATCTACAATAACATCGAAGGTGCGACCTCCCAATGCATCTTTCACTGATTCGAAACTCGTCAGATCTGCAAAAATAGATTCCATCCCGAGAGGTGTCTGCGCGTCGGCGCGACGCACGATACCCGCTGTTTCAAATCCCCGGCTGATCAGCTCCATCGCAACAGCATTGCCTATGAATCCACTCCCCCCTGTTATCAACACCTTCATGAATCAATCTCTTCGATTTCTCTTACTAGCTTCTGATACTCATCAACCTTTGTAGTGATTTCATGTTCATGCAAAAGCACCGGGAGCACATCAATACCCCGTATCCAATACATATTGGGCTTGCACGGATTGACGATGTTGTAGGCCCCGTTGTATTCCCCGAAAGCCAGCTCTGCAAGAATGTCCGGCATATTGCACCCTGTTTTTGTGATGAAATGGTGTGTTGTAAAAAATTTAGAGATATTGATCTCCGTAGGATTTGGCATGCCATCCCCGTCATAGGTAAAGTCAACGCTGAAAATTCCGTGTGGGTGCTGGTCGGCAGCCATAATACATCTTCGCGAGATCTCATCGATAATCGGGTCAGCAATAGTTACACCGACTCCCGTAAGTCCGGTTACACCCGATTGGGCCCTGTTTCCAAAAGCCCAGTTCAATCGTTTTCTTCCCTGGGCAACCACAAGCCGTCCATGGTGCCAGATCGATTGCCACGTGACCGTATCGCTCGTTAAATGCTCTGCGGCAACTGCTTTGCCCCACATATTCCTCGCACTGATATGCGCCAGCGCCATATCATACGTCGGTCTTGACAGAGAACCTTTGCCCGCTGCCCCGATTGTCTCCCGTATCCAGATATTCTGATTGAACTTCTCAAATGCCAGTTTCAGATCGCGTTCTTCGTTGAGATCAATAGTTTCGGGAACTTTGATCCCGGCATCTTTCCAGATTTTTGCAGATTTGCCTTTGTCTCTCAGAAGTTCGATCGTTTGTTGCGCAGGCATATAGAGCTTACAACCCGTCGAAAGAATCTCCTCGCGGTGTTTGCCGATAATGAACGCCTCGATCTCCGGTTGCGAGTGCAGGAAGTCGATCTTCTCTTTTTTGATAATGTGCTTGATAAAGGGAATGTACTCGCTGTCGGTCGCCCGGGGGCAGAGATATGATCTATCGGTTTCCGCGCGGTGGATATTGTATTTATCGCAGTCTGTACCGACGATATGATAAAGCTTCCCTTCAGGATCAGCGTCCCGAAGACTCCTCGTGAAACTCAAGGTGGAGGGGCCGCCGCAGGCAGTGGCAAGAATATGTCTCATTTGCTGGATTCTCCAGATGCTCCGGCGAGAATTCTCACAACATTCAGCGTATGCGCTATACCGGTCAAACAGGTTGCTCCATTCAGGATGCAGTCGAAGAAGTGATCGACCTCAACCTTCAGAGGCTCTTTGAAATCGATCTGCGGCAGCAGCACGTCACCGGACCGGTGGTTGAACGTTTGCGGCGCGGGAACGTCGAAGTCCATGTTCTCGCCCAAGCGCGCAATCCGGTCGATGCCTTTATCGTATATCGCTATCTTGTTATCGGCGACATCGTCATACACCACCATTTTCTTCGATCCGACAACCGTGATGCGCCTGATCTTGTGCGGGTCGAGCCAGCTCACATGGATATTGGCCATGACTTTGTTTGGATACCTGATGTTCAGGAATACGACATCATCAACGCCTTTTTGAATAAAGTCCATTCCGTGCCGGTGAACAGCAAGCGGCGGGTCGTCATGCAGCCAGTATTGAATAATGCTGATATCATGCGGGGCAAAGTTCCACAGGGCGTCCACATCGGAACGGATGCGCCCGAGATTGAGCCGCTGGCTGTAGATATATCTGATCTCTCCCAGGTCGCCTGAATCGATAAGCCCCTTCACATAGCGGACAGCAGCGTTGTAGAGAAACGTATGCCCGGACATGGCCACGAGTTCCTTCTGCTTTGCCAGCGCTCCGATCTGTTCAACTTCCTTGACGGTTGTGGCCATCGGTTTTTCGACGAGAATGTGCTTCCCGGCACTCAGGGCCTTGATGGCCAGATCATAGTGTGTGGCAAGCGGGGTCGCGAGTACGACCGCATCGATATCGCGGTCGTTGAAAATATCAGCAGGGTCTGTTGACGTAAGTACGGACGGATACAGGCCGTTCACATACCGTTGGCGTTCGGGAGACGCATCGACTACCCTGCTGACCTGACAGCGCTTGTTGGAAATCAGGTTCCGGAGGAGGTTGGGGCCCCAATATCCGACGCCGATCTGCGCTATTCTCAGGAGCTTTTTTTCATCTGCGTTTTTCTGCGGTACCATTGGCATCCTCGCAAATTCATAGAGTTGACGATTTTACCTGCTCAATAACATACTGTACCTGCTCATCGGTCATATCTCCGTGGATGGGCAGGCTCAGGATCTCGTCCTTCAGGGAATTGGCAACGGGGAAATCTCCGGGTTGATGGCCCAGATACGCATAGGCTTTCAGGAAGGGCAGGGGAATAGGGTAGTGGATCCCGGTGCTGATGCCCTTGTCTTTCAGCTGTTTGATAAGCTGGTCCCGTTGCTTGACACGGATCACGTAAAGATGGTAGACGTGTCTCATGTCCGGACTTACGTGCGGCGTCCCGACGACAGCGCGCAAGCCTTCATCATACTGTTTCGCTATTGCGCGTCTCCGTTCGGTCCAGAGGTCCAGATATTTCAGTTTAACGTCCAGGACCGCCGCCTGCATGCCGTCGAGCCTGCTGTTCATGCCCTCAAATTCATGATTATATTTTTCGATCCTTCCGTGATTGGCGAACATGCGCGCTTTTTTTGCCAATTCACCATTATTGGTCACGATGGCGCCGCCATCACCATAGGCCCCGAGATTTTTGCCCGGGAAAAAGCTGAAACAGGCGAAATCGCCAAACGTTCCGATGTTTTTCCCGTTGCAGCGCGCGCCGTGCGCTTGCGCGGAATCCTCGATCACGTGGAGGTTATATTTTCCGGCAATCCTCATTATTGCTTCCATGTCCGCAGCTTGCCCGTACAGGTGGACGGGGATGATGGCCCGTGTTTTTGACGTTATTGCCGATGACAGCTTGTCCACATCGATATTGAATGTTGCTTCGTTGCAATCGACAAAGACCGGATGGGCGCCGGCCAGGGTAATGGATTCCGATGAGGCGATAAATGAGTTTGCCGCAGTGATGACCTCATCTCCTTCTTTCATGCCTAAAACCTTCAACGCAATAAACAACGCATCAGTCCCGTTGCCCACACTGATACAGTGCTTGACTCCGACATAACTTGAAAAGCTTGATTCAAATTGCTGGACATATTTCCCCCCGATAAAAGCGGAATTCATAATAACCTCGTGAATCGCCTTATCAAGCTCGGACTGGATGTTTATATATTGCGCTTTTAAATCGACGAACGGTATGTTCACGGTATCTTCTCCTCTTCGAAACAGGTGCTGCACGATTGAACGAGTAAACAAGAAAAAAAGTTTAGGGAAGCGTGAAAAGTTGCTGTATCAAATGCTTATCAAGGTCATGGTGAATCGCGTCCGTCTAAACTACATTTTCACTTCGCTCGCTGGCACGCGCCCTGAGCGCCTCCAGAAGCTGCGCCGCGTATCGGCCGGAAGCTGCTCCTGGGAGTGCCAGAACGTAACTACGGATGCCTCATTTCAAGCTTGTTCACCTCGACGATATTGCACATCCGACAGGAGAGGTGGCAATGTTTCGTCACATAAAACTGGACATAAAACAGGGAATCCGTGGTAAAAAAACACGCAGCAAGAATGTTTTGTCTGCCAACTGAACTTAGATTATCCCTGATGCGCCGAAATTATTCTTGACAGACGAAAGGGCAAAAGCAGGCTCTTGCCATACATCTGCATACTTTTCCTGATCGGCCTGGAAAAACAGGCCGCAATAAAATTTGCCCCGAATGCAGCAACAAGTGAAGCCATCGAAGCACCGATAGCGCCATATTGCGGTATAAGATACAGATTGACGATAACATTGATCATCATCCCCGCAATATCAACATACAGACCATCCTTCAGATATCCTTCCGCGGTGAGCCATTTCTGCCGGGCCACTCCGAAAAAAACCGACGTGGCAATCCAGGTCTGAATCGAAAGTATTGTTGCGGCGTTGCGGTATTGTTCACCGTACAACGTTGCAATGATAAATGGCGCGATAAAGGTAATCAATACCGCTATGGTTATGGCCATCCAGATCATCAGGTCATACAGGCTCTGGATCCGCTTTTTGTACTCTTCCGCCGATAATTTCCTCGATTTGACAATCTCGGGAAATAGCGAAGCGGTCAAGGCCATGGGGATGAAGTACCACACTTCCACCAGGCGCACTGCAGCGGAAAACTCTCCGACACTCTTGTCCCCGGTCATATGCCCCAGCATGACCTGATCTATCCTCATGTAGATCATGATCACAATGCCTTGCAGGATGAGCGGCCAACTCTCCCTGAGGAGATAGACTGTTTTTTCTGCGGATACTCGCCATGCGCTAAAGGTGTTGCCGGATCTCAGAAAATAGATGGCCAGGCCGATAGCCCCGGCTAATGCTTCAATCAAGATGGTCAGCGCAAAAGCAACCAAAGGAGCTTTGGCAAGGATCAATGCCACCCTTATCGATGAGGCAACAAGAAAGGCGGCGTTCCGCGCATAGACCGTATATTTTGACCTCAGGTGGGCCTGGAACAGAAAATCAATGGTATCGAGCGCCTGAAACATGGTGCCGCTGGCAACCAACACAATCATCCAGAGCGAAACAGCATCGTTGGGGCGAATCACCAGGATGGTCACGATCGATGCCGCAATGGTGACCATGCTGCCCAGAAGTTTTAGCCAGGTGGCGCTCCCCAGGGTTTCGTTCGTACAGGAATCGTCGTGGACAATGTCGCGAATTACGATGCTGTCGAGTCCCAGCATGGAAAACGTGCTGAAGATGGCAACTAGCGCCAGAACGAAATTCAAGGCGCCGAAACGTTCCGGCCCCAGATAGCGTGCCAGCCAGACCGTAACAAGTACGCCCAGCCCCATGCGAACAATTTTGTCTGCAAACAGCCAGCCTGTGTTGGCAACAATATTCTGGAGATTCTGCCGTCCTTCCAACCGCCGACGGGCGAAGGCGGGCAGGTATTTGATCCAGATAGGGTTCATTGTGTCCTTGTTGAAAATATCAAAGTCCCTGTCTAATGTTCTTTACTGTCGGCGAGTGGGAATATGGAATGGATATCCTTTTTCCTTACACCGTTATTCATCAGTTCCTGATACACCAGATCCTTATTCGCATATGCGGTGACCAAAACACAGTCGTACGGCATTCCGTTGATCACAGAAAACGGGTGCACATCCAGGCCGCAGAAGTTTCGCCCTGTATCTTTGGTATCTATCACTGCGACAAGTTCAAGCGATGTTTCCTTGAGCGAAATATACGCGATTTCAGCCACCTCATCTGCCCCGGCGAAGACGATTCGCTTCATGCCGTTTTTCTGTAAGTCATAAAACAATGTCCTCAGATTTTTCCTTGCTTCACGATAGACGCGCGTGTAATCATGGAGCAGATCGTAGGTGAGTCGGGTCTTTTCCGTGAAGCCCTTGGGAGTGAGATAGTAGGCGTACCTCTTGGTCGGGATCGCTTTGACCGTGATGTATCCCTTTTTTACGAGGTTCTTGATGTAGGAATTGACCAGTCCGAGGGCGATACCGAGGCGGCTGCTCAAGTCGCGCTGGGTGAGCGAGTCGTCGTTTGCCAGCTCATGCAGGATCTGGAGCGAACGGTACTGCTCTGTTTCAGGCGAGTGAGAGCGTTCATGATCCATGTTCATGTTTTGAACATACCATGTTCGGCAGCGGACTGTCAAGCAGTAAGTTGCTGTTTATTTACCCGGAATCTGTTTCAGGTACCATCCGCCGCAGACCTTGATAAACCTTTACACCCTGTCATTCTGATGCTATGATAACTCAAGTTTAGAACAGGCTTTCTTTTTGGAACAGGAGATGGAATGGAGCCTAAAATATGTCTGGCGCTCGGCGGGGGAGCAGCCCGCGGCCTGGCGCACCTCGGCGTGCTGAAGGTCTTCGAAGATGCACGCGTGCCGATCCATATGATCACCGGCACGAGCCTCGGGGCGCTCATGGGCGGGCTCTATGCAGCCCAGCCCGATGCCGAGTACTGGATGGGAAGGGTGGAGCAGTTCCTCCGGAGCTTCAGGTCCCGTAAAACCCGGCTCGAGTTCATCCGCAGGATGGAGGAGCCGAATAATAACCACGGATTCTTCAACGACATGGCGAACCTGATCCGCAAGGGCTATTTCTGGGGGGTGACCGCCACCAATCCGGCCTTCATTTCGGAGCAGGAATATGAAGAATTCATGTATCCGCTTATCCCGGATATCTTGATAGAGGAAACGAAGATCCCCTTTGGGTGCGTGGCCACCGACATCCGCAATGCCAAGCGGATGGTCTATACGAAGGGTTCTCTCCGGAAAACAGTGAGCGCCAGCTGCTCCCTCCCGGGGATCTTCCCGCCGGTGGCGGACGGCGACATGCTGCTCGTGGACGGCGGGTGGGTGGAGCGCGTGCCCGTGCGCTGCGCCCATGACATGGGGGCCGATGTCGTGATCGCCGTGGACGTGTCGAGCACGGTGGCTCCGTTTGATAAAAAATTCGGACTGGACGTGGTCCTGCGCGCCGACGCGGTGACCCGGATCTATTTGAACGACATTCTCGTCACGGAAGCCGATGTGGTCATCCACCCGTCGGTCGGAAAGACCCACTGGGCGGATTTCAGCAGACCACGGGACCTGTTCCGGCAGGGCGAGGTCGCCGCGCTGGCCAAGCTTGTCGAGATCCGCACCGCGATCCATCGCGCAACACCGCCGCCAGCGCCGCAGCCGACCATTGTCGACCATATCAAATCGATCAAGGATATCATCGTCGACAAAGTGGTTGGCGTGAAACCGTAGGGCGTCGGAGCGTTTCCTAATCAACCATGCGAAAACCGCTTGTCATTGCTCATCGCGGCGACTCTTCCCGCGCGCTCGAAAATTCTTTCGAGGCTTTCCAGCTTGCGCTTGCTCTGCCGGTGGACATGATCGAGTTCGACATCCGGAAGAGCCGGGACAACCAGCTGTATGTCATGCATGACAAGGACACGGGAAGAACAGCGGTAAAGAACCTTAATATAGAAGAATCTTTATCGGATGAGATTTCCAAAGTCAAGCTGAAGAACAACGAACCTATTCCCGTACTTGATGATGTGTTGAACCTGGTGGCCGGCAGGGTGGGTATCAATATCGAGATCAAGAGCGACGGAGCAGGGGCGGTGTTATCCCGACAGCTCTTTCATTACCGGTATTCAGGCTACATCATGGTTTCCTCCTTTAAGGAAAAGGAGGTTTTGGATGCTCGGGAGGTGATGCTCGATCTTCCCGTATCGGGGATCTTCGACACGTTCGTCCCCGCAGAAGTGAGCAAGTATAGGTCCATGGGGTACGGTCATATCAGCCTCAGAAAAAAGACCGTGACCAGGGAGCTCATCAGCGCCTGCCACGACCAGAAGATCAAGGTCTATGTCTGGACCGTGGATGAAGAGGAAGAGATCAGGCGTTTCATAGAGTGGGGCGTGGACGGGATGTATAGTAATAAGCCGATGGTGTTGAAGAGCGTTGTGGATGCCTTAAACTGATGTTTGGCGAGATAAGCGCTGTTTTATAGATGACAAATACAAACAACACGAATTCGGATTTCCTCTACGACCTCATCGTCATTGGCGGCGGCATCACCGGGGCCGGTGTGGCGCGGGACGCGGCGCTGCGGGGGCTGTCGTGTCTGCTGCTTGAAAAGGGAGACTTTGCCTCAGGTGTCACGTCCAAATCCACGCGACTCGTCCACGGGGGACTGCGGTACCTTGCAAACTTCGAGGTCGATCTCGTAGCTGAATCACTTCGAGAACGGGCCATCTTGCGGCAGCAGGCTCCGTATCTTATACACCCCATGCCGATCCTTATTCCTATCTATAAGGAAGACCCGCACGGCAGGGCGGTCATGTCTATCGGTATTCACCTCTACGACCTCCTGTCCCATGAAAAGGACATCCCGCATTATTTTACGTCCAATAGAGAGAAGACGCTCGGGTTTGCGCCGCATCTGAACAAGGAAGGTCTTACGGGCAGCGCGTTGTTCTACGACCATCAGATCATGATGCCCGAGCGGCTCGTGGTGGAGAATATCATCTCTGCACGCAGGGCCGGAGCTGTTCTGCTGAACTATCACCGCGTCGAAAAAATTGAGGAACAGTGCAGTATTACCGTGACTGCCAGGGATGTTCTTTCGGGCGGCACGAAGTCCTTCCGTTCAAAAGCGCTGGTGAACGCGTCGGGACCCTGGATCGATACGGTCCGGCGCGCTGGCAACATCAACGAGAGAACGATCATCCATCCGACCAAGGGCATCCACCTGGTGCTGCCCAAACTGTCCGATCAGGCGTTGTTCGTGACCTCGCGCGACAACAGAATGTTCTTCATCATCCCGCTCGGCGCCTACTCGCTCATCGGCACTACGGACACGGAATACCGGGGAGACCTCGATGACGTGCATGCGCAGAAGGATGATATCGATTACCTCCTGACCGAAAGCAGGCGGATTCTTCCGGGAATGAACCTCGCGAAGGAGTCCATTCTCTATACCTATGCGGGCATCCGGCCGCTTGCATTCTCAGGCACGAGCGAGTCGAAGATATCGCGCAAGCACCGGGTGGTCAAAGAAGGACGGACAGGCAGGATCATCACCATTGCCGGCGGCAAGCTCACGACCTACCGCAATATGGCGAAAGACACTGTGAATGCCGTTTGCAAAGTTCTTGGCCGGACTGCCGAATGCGTGACCGATAAACAGCCGCTGCCGGGCGGGCTTCCGGTCTCCTATGAGGAATATATGCGGGAAGCGCTTCCCGAGCTATCTTCCCGCTATGCCATGCCAACCGAGACCGTGCGGCATCTGATATCGTTCTACGGAGCAAGGGCCGAGGATGTGCTCGAACTGGCACGGAAGGAGCCGTCTTTGCGTGCGTCGATCTCTCCGGACAGCCGCGATCTCTATGCGCAGGTCCTGTTCAGTGTGAGGGAAGAGGGTGCGAAGACGCTTTCGGACATCGTGCTTCGGAGGATGCACCTCGGCATCTCGGCCGGCCGTGGCGATCAGCAGGCAGAGAAGATCGCTGCCCTGGCCGGCAAAGAACTCGGCTGGAGCAGTGATGAGATAAAACGTCGGGTAGAAGAGTTCAGAGCAGATCTCGAAAAGGACAGGTTCTGCCTGAAATGTTGAACAGGGATTGCATGGACGGGTTTTAAACCCGCCCTTACCTATAAGTGAGGTCGTCATGATGAACTGGGCACATGTACATCTTATGATCAATCATTTTCCCGTGATCGGTGTTCTGGGCGCGTTTCTGGTGTTCGGCTATGGCCTGGTGCGCAAGAGCGACGAGGTGAAGCTCCTGGGCCTCGGATTGTTCGTCCTGATCGCGCTCATCACCATTCCGGTGTTCCTCACGGGAGGCGCCGCGGAAAAGGTCGTAAAAGACCTGAACCTGCCGGGCGTGACCGAGTCCTCTATCGGCACGCATGAAGAGATCGCATCACTGGCGCTGGCGCTGATAGAACTGCTTGGGGCGGTTGCTTTGGGAGGTCTGTTCCTTTTTCGCAAGTCCGGCTCGCTTCCTCAGTGGTATATAGCGCTGGTTCTTGCCATCGCAGTGGCCTCAGCAGGGATCGTGGGTCTCACGGCGAACTTTGGAGGGCAGATCAGGCATACGGAGATCAGGGAGCCGCGGTGAGGCAATGCGGAACGTGGAGTGCGGAATGCGGAATTAAGTCCGAAGGGGAGGTTGTATGGCGCAGTTGATGAAAGGCATTGAGCTCTCTTCAAAGATCCTGGCCGCGGTCAAGGAGGAAACGGGCAGACTGGCGAAACACGGCATCCGCCCAGGCCTGGCACTGGTTCTCGTGGGCGAGGACAAGTCTTCCTATATGTACTACCAGGCCATCCAGAGCTCTGCCGCCAGGGCGGGCATCGATATCTTTAACCATACGCTGCCTGCCACGGTATCGTTGAACGAGATCCTGAACGTGATCAAAACGCTGAACAACGACGAACGTGCCAACGGGATCCTCGTGTTCATGCCGCTGCCGCGCCATATCGATACGCGGAAAGTCGTGAATGCGATCGTGCCGGAAAAGGACGTCGACGGGCAGGGCGCCATCTCCGTGGGCAGGCTTTCCGCTGATGAGTCAACGTCGCAGCTCTTTGAGCCCGGCTTCACCTTGTCGGTGAGGTCGACCTTTCTTCCCTGTACGCCCTACGGGGTGATGCGGATGCTGGAGCATTACGGCGTCGAGCCCAGGGGAAAAAAGGTCGTGATCGTTGGCAAAAGCCTTGCGGTAGGTAAACCGCTTGCCATGATGATGCTGGTCAAGGAAGCAACGGTCACTATCTGTCATCGCGAGACGAAGGACCTGGGTCTGGAGACCCGGCAGGCTGATATCCTCTGCAGCGCAACAGGACGGGCCGGGCTGATCAAGACCGACATGGTGAAGGAAGGGGCGGTGGTCGTGGATATCGGCATCAACGTGTTGGACGACGGTACGACCGTCGGTGATGTAGATTTCGATCCTGTCTCAAAGAAGGCTGCACTCATTACGCCGGTGCCCGGCGGAGTGGGGCCGGTAACGATCGCGATCCTTCTGAAGAACACGGTGATCTCTGCCAAGCGGATGGTGGGGGTGGGATAGTCAAAAAAGTAGTTTGGCCGCAGATGAACGCAGATTCTCGCAGATAAAACCAAACACTTTGGTGAAGCGAATCTGCAGCAAAGTATGGTCTTCTTTGGAATTAAAAGAATTTTTCTTTTTTGACTTTACCTGCAGTTATCCGCGTTCATCCGGTTTTATCTGCGTCCGAACTGCCGTGTTTGGCGTGCTGACAATAAAAAATCCCTGACCAGTTTTTTGGCCAGGGACTTTTTTTGAGAATACGAAGCAGGCGGAGGCTATTTTGGCGCGACCCTCAGTTTAAGCGTACGCCAGCGTCTTCGATGGCGGCATCGCGGGCAATGCACACTGCGTTTTGCCGCAGTGTTGCCACGCCTTCCGCGGAGACGTACGTTCACCTTGCCGTTCCTTGCGAAGGAGGCAAGTACAAATTTCTGGATATTTTACAGGAGAGATGCTAATATCTAAAAAACACCAATGAGGAGGAAACGAGCTTTGCCAAGGCTTTCTGTGAACGTTGACCATATTGCCACGCTGCGCCAGGCGCGGCGGGGAACGGAGCCGGATCCCGTGGCTGCGGCAGTGCTTGCCGATCTTGCCGGCGCCGAAGGGATCATCGTTCATCTGCGCGAGGACCGGCGGCATATCCAGGACCGCGATCTGCGGCTGCTGCGCCAGACCGTGCAGACCAAGCTCAACCTCGAGATGGCCGCCACGGACGAGATGCAGCGCATTGCGCTGGAGGTAAAGCCCGATATCACGACGCTGGTGCCGGAGAAGCGGGAAGAACTGACCACCGAGGGAGGCCTCGAGGTCGCATCCCGTATCGCTTTTTTTGCCGAGTATATCGGTCGCATCAAACAGGGCACTATCAGCGTCAGCCTTTTTGTGGACCCTGATGAGGGCCAGATCGCTGCATCAAAGAAAGCCGGCGCGGACTGGGTAGAGGTCCATACCGGCGCCTATGCGAATGCGAGGACCGACCGGGACCGCGCGCGCGAGTTCGACAAGATCGTTGAGGCTGCGAAGCTCGCTGCGAGCCTGGGTTTGCGCGTGGGTGCGGGACACGGCCTCAACTATGTGAACGTGAAGCCAATCGCCCGGATTCCCGAAGTTGAGGAACTGAACATCGGTCACAGCATCATTTCGCGCGCGTCGCTGGTAGGGCTTGAGCGCGCGGTCCGGGAGATGATCGCTCTCATAAGAGCCAAATAACAAGCACCAAGCACCAAACAACAAATGAATTCCAAGCAGCAAATTCTAAAACGTTGGGGATATTATTGATTTGAAAATTGGAGCTTATTTGGAATTTGTTTTTTGAAATTTGAGTTTTGCTTTCACCGTGGGGGGGACATGATCGTTGGAATCGGGGTAGATCTCGTTAAGATCGATCGCATTGACAAGGCGGGGAAAAACCACCCCGGTTTTTTGGAGCGGGTTTTCACCGACCGTGAACAGGAGTACTGCTCGAAGCAGAAATTCCCGGCCCAGCATTATGCCGGCAGGTTTGCGGCCAAGGAAGCGGTGCTCAAGGCCATCGGCACCGGCTGGAGCGCGGGCGTGAAATGGACCGATATGGAAGTGCTCCACGGCGAGGGCGGCGGCCCCATTGTCAACATCGCCGGTCGGGTCAAGGACCTGATGGACCTCAAGGGCGTGAAGCAGATATTTCTCAGCTATTCTCACGACGAAGGATATGCAGTGGCGCAGGTGGTGCTCGTCGGGAGTGTCGGACATTCACAAGGCGAGCGCAACTAGCAGCAACAATGTTTACTCGGCCATCAACGGATACTGGAAAATCATGAAGATCGTCACCGCACAACAGATCAGGAACATTGACCGCAGGGCGATCAAAGACTTCGGCATCTCGGGGCCGGTCCTGATGGAGAACGCAGCAGCCGGGGTCATGGCCGAAATGGAGCGTTTCTTCGACGGCCTGGCAGGCATGCGCGTGGGCATCATCTGCGGCAAGGGCAATAACGGCGGCGACGGCCTGTCGCTGGCCCGCCGGCTCAGCATCCGCGGCATCGCTGTGCGCGTCGTGCTGCTCGCGTCCTTCGGCGCCCTGAAAGGTGAGGCCAAGGCCAATCTTTTCACGCTGCGCAAGATGGACGTTGAGATCGCGCAGAACGCATCGGTCAGGGTCATTGCCGATGTGGTGGCATGGTCCGATATCGTTGTCGATGCCATGCTCGGCGTGGGGCTTTCGAGCCCGCTTAAGGGTGCCTATGCCTTTGCCGCGGAACTGATGAACGCGTCCGGCAAGCCCGTGGTCGCAATCGATATCCCCACCGGCATCAATGCTGATACAGGCGAGGTCATGGACACAGCGGTCAGTGCCGACCTGACAGTCACGATGGCGGCGCTCAAACGCGGACTGGTAGTATATCCCGGCGCAAACTATGCCGGCGAGGTCCGGGTTGTGGATATCGGCATTCCAACTGAGGCCATTGATAAGGAGAAGATCACCGCCGGCTTCCTGACCTCGGGAGCAGCAGGCGGGCTTCTTCACCAGAGAGACCGTGATGCGCACAAGGGCGCTTTCGGCCATCTTCTGGTCGTAGCCGGATCGCCGGGCAAGACCGGCGCAGCCATCATGGCGGCGCGCGGCGCGCTCAGGGCCGGAGCAGGGCTGGTCAGCGTGGCAACGCCGCACAGCCTTGTGCCGATCGTCCAGTCCCAGATCGTCGAGTCCATGTGCGTTCCCTCGGCAGAGAGCATTGAAGGCACGCTCGGGATCGGGTCTGATGTGGAACTGCTCAAAGGCGCGGGCAGCATGAACGCCTGCATCATCGGCCCCGGCCTTTCGACCCATTATGAAACAATTCAGGTCGTACGGAACCTTATTCAACGACTGACGATACCCATGGTCGTCGACGCCGATGGAGTGAACGCTCTTGTCGGCTCCCTGGACGTGCTGAAGAAGGTGAAGGCGCCGGTCGTCATGACGCCTCATCCCGGCGAGATGGCCAGGCTCCTTGGCAGCTCAACCAGCGACGTCCAAAAGGACCGGATCGGTTGTGCAACCGCTTTCGCGGTGAAATATAAGGTAACGCTGGTGCTCAAGGGTGCGGGTACGGTAATCGCGACCCCGGACGGCAGGGTGTTCATCAATTCCACGGGCAATCCCGGCATGGCCACCGGCGGCACGGGCGATGTGCTTACCGGGATGATCGGCAGCCTCCTTGCGCAGGGATATACCGCTTCCCAGGCAGCCTGTCTTGGTGTGTATCTGCACGGTCTTGCCGGCGATCTGGCTGCAAAAGAAAATGGCGAAATGGGCATGATCGCCGGGGACCTGATCGAGAAAATACCGGCTGCTATACATACAACCATGCATGTGAACGAAGTGAATAAATGAAGAGGAATAAAACCGCTAATGAACACTAATGAACACGAATTAAGAAGTAAAAATATTAGCGTATATTCGCGTTTATTCGCGGTTGATAAAGCCTTATTTTGTTAAATCCGCATCATCCCAAAAATAAAATAAGAGGTGAAGACGCTATGCTGACCGCAAAAGACATTATGACCAGGGATGTTGTCACTGTCAAACCCGAAACCTCCATCGAAGAACTGGCGTCCCTGCTGGTCAAGCACCAGATCAGCGGCGTGCCGGTGGTGGACGATAAGGGCGATCTGTACGGAATCGTGACCGAGAACGACCTCATCAGCCAGAATAAACGGCTCCACATTCCGACCGTGGTCAGTTTTCTCGACGCAGCCATTTATCTCGAAAGTTCGAAGAAGTTCGAACAGGAAGTGAAGCGCATAACCGCCACCAAGGCCGGGGATATCTGCGCGCGCAAGGTCCTGACCGTCACCGAAGACACGACGCTCGTGGACATTGCGACGATCATGGACGAGAAAAAGACCCATCTGCTGCCGGTGGTCAAGAACGGCAAGATGGTCGGCATTGTGGGCAAGCGCGACGTGGTCAAGGCTGTGGCACGGCAGGCCGAGTAATGTTCAGCGTGATCACGACAAGTCCGGAGCAGACCTGGCATATCGGCCAGATGCTCGGAGCGCGGCTTGCCGCGGGCGACACGGTCTGTTTGTACGGCGACCTTGGCGCGGGAAAAACGAGCTTTTCCTACGGGATAGCTTTGGGGCTCGAAGTGAAGGAACAGTACATCACGAGCCCTACCTTCACCTTTGTGAACGAGTACGAGGGGCGCGTTCCCTTCTATCATATCGATCTCTACCGTTTACATGATCCCGGGGAGCTGGAAAGCATCGGGTTCGAGGAATATATCGATTCCGATGGTGTGACGGTAATTGAGTGGGCGGAACGGGCGGAAAACGAGCTTCCGGCCGAGTGCTTCAGCGTATATCTTACTTCGGTGGATGAGAACAGCCGCGAGATCGGGTTCCTGGTCGAGGGTGAACGGTACGAGAAGCTGCTGGCGGATTTGCAGGCGGACTTGAAAAAGGACCGGATACTGTAACGGCATCAGGCCTGTCGTCCGGATCGGATAGCGAAGGACCATGAAAAAAATCGGCATCATCGCAAAGAACATCCCTGAAGCGCAGAAGGCCGCCAAAAAACTGGCCCTCTGGCTTGAGTCGCACGGCAAGAAGGTCTTCATCGACAACGATACCGCTGCGGCCATCAGGATGGACGGTTACGACCGGGAATCGATCCCCTCGCTCGTTGAAATGCTGATCGTGCTCGGCGGGGACGGGACGCTCCTGTCCGCTTCGCGGCTCGTCGCTGACGCGCATCGCGATGTGCCGATCTTCGGCGTCAATCTCGGCAGCCTGGGGTTCATGGCAGAAGTATCGCTGGATGAACTGTACGATAACCTCGAAAAGGCCATTGCGGGAAAGCTCGCGACCGAGGACCGGATCATGCTCACGGCGAGCGTGCTCCGCGACGGCAAGCGCCTGTCCCGGTACCGCGTGCTGAACGATGCGGTGATCAACAAGGGCGCGTTGGCGCGCATGATGGAGCTCAGGGTATCGGTGGATGATGGTCACCTGACCACGCTCAGGGCTGACGGGCTGATCATTGCCACGCCTACGGGCTCCACCGCATATTCCCTGTCAGCCGGCGGTCCCATCATACACCCCACGCTTCACTGTTTTGTCGTGACCCCCATTTGTCCCCATACGCTCTCGAACCGGCCTATTGCCCTACCGGACAATGTCGTGGTCACGGTCTGCCTCACCTCGCAGAGTGAAGACGTCCTGCTCACACTTGACGGCCAGATCGGGTTCCCGCTGATGCCGAACGACGTGGTTGAGATCAAAAAATCGCGCTTCAAGATGAAGCTGATCAAGCACCCCACAAAAAGTTATTATGAGATCCTGCGGACGAAACTGAAGTGGGGGAATTAGGAGCAGTTCGGAGTTGGGAGTTCGGAGTTATAAATACAGCAGCTAAAAGCACGGGGCATCTTCTGTGAATGAGATACAGCAGGAACTTCTGGAAATAGTATCACAAGTCCGGACTCATCTTGAGTACCAGAGGGCGCTGGGGGTAACTGTTGTTGAATCGCCTGCTATGCCTGTATCTGCTGCAACGGTCGCTCCGCAGTCGGTGATAAAACCCATAAAAGCCTCAGAACCCGTGCCGCAGAAACCTGAGAAAAAAGAGGCCGTTGTAATAGCACGGTCTCCCCATTCCTTGTCAGGCGCGCTCGCAACGGTTCGCGAAGAACTTGATCAGTGTACCCGGTGCAAGCTCAGCAAGGGCAGAAATACCATTGTCTTCGGCGAGGGAAGTCCCGAGGCAAGACTTGTCTTTATCGGCGAGGGGCCGGGGCAGGAAGAGGACCAGCAGGGGAGGCCCTTTGTCGGGGCCGCAGGCCAGCTGCTGACGGACATCATTGTCAAGGGCATGCAGCTGAAACGCGAGGATGTGTACATCTGCAATATCGTGAAGTGCCGGCCGCCGGGGAACCGGAATCCCGAGCCCGACGAGATCGAGGCCTGCGAACCTTTTCTGATCAAGCAGTTGCAGGCGATAAAACCGCAGTGCATTGTCGCGCTCGGCAATGTGGCCGTCAAAACACTGCTCAAGACCAAAGCGGGGATCACCTCGCTGCGCGGCACGTGGCAGGCCTATCAGGGGATCCCGCTCATGCCTACCTTCCACCCGGCATATTTGCTCAGGACCCCGGGGGATAAAAAGCTTGTCTGGGAAGATATTAAAAAGGTCATGGCCGAGCTGGAAAAGATCAGGAAAGGGTAGAGGCAGGGGCCAGGGTTCAGGGTTCAGTATCACTTCCCCTGCCTCTGAGTTCTGACTTCTGGCTACTGAATTTATGGACAGACTTTGGACTCCTTGGCGCATGAGGTACATCTTGAACAGCGTTAAAAAACAAACCGGATGCATCTTGTGCGAAGAGGCAAAAAAGAACGATGACCGCAAGAATTACATCCTCTACCGCGGCACGCATTCTTTCGTGATCATGAACCTCTACCCTTATAACAACGGCCATCTTCTCATTGTGCCCAATACCCATGAGTCCGATATCGACAAGCTTCCGGCGGACGAACTTGCCGACCTTATGAAGGTGACGCAGGCATCGGTTACTATTCTCAAGCAGGCCATGAAACCCGAAGGGTTCAACATCGGGATCAACATCGGGAAAACAGCCGGAGCGGGCATTCCCGAACATCTGCATATCCAGATCGTGCCGCGCTGGGCCGGCGATACGAGCTACCTCACGGTGTTTGATGAGACTCGTGTCATGCCGCAACTGCTTGAGGGGACCTATGCGCAGTTGCGGCCGTATTTTGAAAGGCTCAGCCTCTAGGCTCCCGCACTTCAAACCATGACCGATCTGACCCCCTTAATGAAACAATACCGCGAGATCAAGCGCCAGCATCTGGACGCGATCCTGCTGTTCCGCATGGGCGATTTCTATGAGATGTTCGACCAGGACGCGGTGACCGCTTCCAAGGTCCTGGAGATCACGCTGACGGCGCGGAACAAGTCCAAAGGCATCGAGACGCCGCTCTGCGGATTTCCCTATCACGCGGTGGACGGGTATATCGCAAAGCTTATCCGCCGCGGCTTCAAGGTCGCGGTATGCGAGCAGGTGGAGGACCCGAAGCTCGCCAAGGGGATCGTGAAGCGCGAAGTGATCAGGGTCGTGACGCCCGGAACGGTGCTTGACTCCAACCTGCTCGATGCCAAGGACAATAATTATCTCGCCTCCCTCTATCCCGCGAAGAACGGGTTCGGCCTTTCGTTCCTCGATATCTCGACCGGTGATTTTTCCGTCGCCGAAATAGACGGAGCCGAGAATCTTGCGGAGCTGGATACCATGCTTGCCCGGTTCACCCCCCGCGAGATCGTGCTGCCGCGGGCTTACCAGCCCGACTCCGGGGCTTTCAGGCCTGCTCCGCCAGTATACGCAGGCGATCAACGGCTACGATGACTGGACCTTTGACTACGAGACCGCGTACCGTGCGCTTTTGGACCACTTCAAGGTCGCCTCGCTCGAAGGATTCGGCTGCAGCGGTATGAAGGCCGGCATCTGTGCGGCCGGCGCCGCGCTCCGCTATATCGAAGAAACGCAGAAGACCGGCCTGGCGAACATCCGCAGGATGAAACCCTTCAGGACCAAAGAACATATGGTCATCGATGCGTCCTGCCAGCGGAACCTGGAGCTGGTCAGAAATATCTACGACGGTTCCGCCCGGGGAACGCTCCTTTCCGTGCTCGACCTCACGGTCACGTCCATGGGCGGCAGAAAACTGCGCGAATGGCTCCTGAACCCGCTCATGGATGCGGGAGAGATCGAACGGCGCCTCGACGCCGTGGCGGAGTTCAAGAACGACCATCAATTCCGCTCGGACCTGAGGACCGCTCTTGGCACGGTCTACGATCTGGAGCGTCTGATCAGCCGTGTTTCGCTTGGCGCTGCGAACGCCCGCGATCTGCTTGCGCTGAAACAGTCATTTACCTCGCTGCCGGAAATCCATAAGCTCCTGGCACGATGCAATTCCCGCCTGATCTATGATATGGCCGAAGACTGGGACGACCTGGATGAAGTCCGCCAGGTGATCGAAAGCGCCATCCACGATGACCCTCCCTATACTCTGCGCGAAGGCAGGCTGATCAAAAAAGGCCACAGCAAGGAGCTTGACGAACTTCGCTCCATCAGCTCGGAAGGCAAGGGCTGGATCGCCGGCATCGAACTGCGCGAACGGGAGCGCACCGGCATCAGCTCGCTCAAGGTGAGCTACAACCGGGTCTTCGGGTATTACATCGAAGTGACCAGGACCAACCTCGCGAACGTGCCGCAGGATTTTATCCGCAAACAGACGCTGGCGAACGCGGAACGGTTCATCACGCCCGAGCTCAAGGAATACGAGGAAAAGGTGCTCGGCGCCGAGGAAAAGATCCTCGACCTGGAGTACCGCCTGTTCCAGCAGGTGCGGGAAGCGGTGGCTGCTTCGACCGTCAGGATCCAGGACATGGCGCGGCGGCTCGCGATCCTGGACTGCCTTGTTTCGCTTGCTGAAACAGCGGCAAAGAACAATTATGCGCGACCGTCGATCATCGACGGCGATATCCTGAAGATCACCGAAGGCAGGCACCCGGTGGTCGAGCTGCTCACGCCGGAAGAGCGGTTCATCCCGAACGACACACTCCTGGACTGCGAAGAGAACCAGCTCGTCGATCCTTACCGGTCCGAACATGGCAGGCAAATCCACCTACATGCGGCAGGTGGCGGTGATCACGCTCATGGCCCAGATGGGCAGTTTCGTGCCCGCCCGGGAAGCGCAGATCGGCATCGCGGACCGGGTCTTTACGCGCGTCGGGGCTTCGGACTTCATCACCCGCGGCCAGAGCACCTTCATGGTCGAGATGAACGAGACCGCCAATATCCTGAACAATGCCACGGATAGAAGCCTCATTATTCTCGACGAGATCGGTCGAGGAACGAGCACCTTTGACGGCATCAGCATCGCCTGGGCAGTGGCCGAGCATATTCATACGAAGATACGGGCTCGGACGCTCTTTGCCACGCATTACCATGAACTGACCGAATTGGCGCTCACCATGGACCGGGTGAAGAACTATACGGTCGCCATCAAGGAATGGAACGACCAGATCATCTTTCTGCGCAAAGTGGTCGAGGGCGGGGCTGACAAATCCTACGGCATCCAGGTCGCCCGGCTTGCCGGTCTTCCGCAGGCCGTGATCCAGCGCGCCAAGGAAGTGCTGGCCAACCTGGAAAAGGCAGAGTTCAATGAACTCGGCGAGCCGGTTGTGGCATCGCACGATAATGCAGGATACGGAGCTGGTCCTAAGAATGCCGGGCGGGTTTCGAAAAAAGGAATTTCCTCTCAAGGACCGGAGCCGCAACTGGGGCTGTTCGCCAGTGAGGCGGGGCTGCTTTTTAAAGAGATCGCCGATCTGAACCTCGACAGCATGACCCCGCTGGATGCCATGAACAAACTGCATGAGCTCAAGAAAAAAGTGGACGGTGGGGCTTGATGCCGGGTGGAATGAACACTCAGCCGGCCATGCCCTGGTCCCTGCCTGCGGCGCAATTCTTGTTGACACCCTGCCCTGCTTTCTGGTAGTATCGTGCCACCATTTAACCGTTCGAAAGGAGTTGTATCTCAATGCAGGTAATTTTAAGGGAAGATATTGATAAATTAGGAAAGATCGGCGATCTCGTTAAGGTGGCTGACGGTTATGCCAGGAACTTCCTGGTGCCCGGGAAAAAGGCCATTGAAGCAACACCTAAGAACCTCAATGCCATGAACCATGCGAAGAAGATGGTTTCCGACCGTCTTCGGAAGCTGAAAAAGGAAGCAGCAGCGGATGCCGACCGGATCAAGAGCCTCTCGATAACGATCAAGGCGAAGGTCGGAGAGGAAGGCAAGCTCTTCGGGTCCGTTACCTCCATGGACATTGTTGAGGCCATGAAGGCCCAGGGCGTCGTGATCGACAAGCGGAAGCTCGTGCTCGATGAGCCGATCAAGCGGCTGGGCGACTTTACGATCACCGTCAAATTGCACTCCGACGTCACTGCTGATTTCAAAGTGTCGGTCATTGGAGAAGAGTAATACTCCAGCTTCCTCTGATCTCTGATCGATGTCCTAGAAGCACATTATCGAAGGCTGGTGCATGCACCAGCCTTCGTTATTTCTCTTTCTTTGCTCCGCTCGTTGAGGTCGACCCATGTCCATCCAGACCGAAGTATCCCTGCAGAAGCTCCCTCCTCAGAACGTAGATGCCGAGCAGATGGTCCTGGGTGCCATCCTGATCGAGAACGACTCGATCAACAAGGTGGTCGATCTTCTCTCCCCTGACGATTTCTACAAGGATTCCCACCGCAGGATATTCCAGATCATGCTCGACATGCACGTGGCCCGCGAGGCCATCGATCTGGTCACGCTCAGCGACCATCTGCGCGGAAAAACGACGATGGAAGGGGTCGGCGGCGCATCATACCTGGCAACGCTGGTCAGCCTCGTCCCCACGGCGGCGAACATCAAGTACCATGCCCGGATCGTGCGGGAGAAATCGGTCCTCCGCAAGCTGATCCATACGTCCACGGACATCATTACACAATGCTACGATGATTCCCGGACCGTGGACAGTATCGATGAGCTGCTGAATACTGCCGAGCGGTCCATCTTCGATATTGCTCAGAAACAGATCGGCAAACCGTTTTTCTCGTTGAAGGAGATCGTCGGCCACAGCATCAAGATGGTCGAAAAGCTTTACGACCAGAAGGAAATGGTCACGGGAATCCCGACCGGTTTTGTGGACCTGGACAACATGATGTCGGGACTCCAGCCAAGCGATCTTATCATCATCGCCGGCCGCCCTTCCATGGGAAAGACCGCGTTCTGTCTGAACATCGCCGCCCATGCGGCGATCGAAAAAGGAAAGACCGTCGCGTTCTTCAGCCTGGAAATGTCCAAGGGGCAGCTGGTGCTGAGAATGCTGGGTTCCGAAGCAAGGGTGGACGCGCATAAGCTCCGGACCGGCCATTTGTCCGACCGCGACTGGACGCCGCTGTCCAATGCGGCCGGCAGGCTGCACGAAGCGCCGATGTATATCGATGATTCGGCGGCAATCTCGGTGCTCGAGATGCAGGCAAAAGCGCGGCGGCTGAAGCTCGAACACGGCCTCGACCTGATCATTGTCGACTATCTGCAGCTCATGCGGGGACGGGGGAGCGAATCGAGCAGGGAACAGGAAATATCGAATATCTCCCGTTCGCTCAAAATGCTTGCAAAGGACCTGGAGATTCCGGTCATTGCGCTGTCGCAGCTCAACCGGGCAGTGGAGACCCGGCCCGGCAAGGAAAAAAGGCCCATGCTCGCCGATCTTCGCGAATCCGGCGCCATCGAGCAGGACGCCGATGTGATCCTCTTCATATACCGGGACGAGGTCTATAATAAATGCGAATGCCCTCCTGACGGTGAGTGTTTGTGCGGCAGGAGGGGCGTCGCCGAGATCATCATCGGGAAGCAAAGGAACGGTCCCGGTGGGCAAGGTGGATCTCACGTATATCAACAGGTTCACGCGGTTCGAAAACGCGGAAAAAAGATCTTTTTAGGGAGGACGACGGTGGCAACCGAAAAAGCAACGGTCAGCGAGAATATTCAGAAATATATCCAGAAAGCCGACTGGAAGTCCGCAATCGCGGAGATGGAGAAGCTCTACGCAATTGATCAGGACCCCATCGTCCGGGTGCGCATCGGCGATGCGCGCCAGAAGCTCAATCAGAAGCCGGAAGCCGTGAAGGAGTACATTCGCGCCGCGGACCTCTATGCTGAACGAGGTTTCGTGGTCAAGGCCCTGGCGCAGTACAAACTGGCGCTCCGGCTCGACCCGGCAAGCAAACCAGGCCCAGGAAAAGATGGAGGCCCTCCATTCGCACACCACCGTTGCCGAGAACAAGATCGAGCCGCTGGAGTTCGGCACGCTCGAACCTGCCAGCAGCGTGATCCCCCTCTTTGCCGACCTTACTCAGGAAGAGTTCAACGACTTTATCAAGAGAATGGTCGTGCATACCTATCCGGCGGGCAAGACCATCATCCGCGAGGGAGATTCAGGCAGCTCTGTCTATGTCGCAACCCGCGGCACCGTCGGCGTCTCTACGATGCTTCAGGGGAAGAAAGTCCAGCTTGCCGTGCTGCAGCCCAGCGACTTTTTCGGAGAGATCGCCTTTCTCACGGGCAAGCCGAGGACGGCAACCGTCGAAGCGCTCGAAGAGACCGAACTGCTGGAAGTGCCCGAAGATGAACTGCTGGACCTGATCTCCAAACGGCCGCGCATCAAGCAGGTGCTTCAGAAGTACCACGAGGAGCGGGTCAAAAACACGCTGGAGAAGGTCAAAGAAGTGATCTAGCCCCGTTGCGCGGGTTTCGGGGAGGCCAGAGCAGCACAACCGATTTGCGAAAACGGAGGCACAGGGATGTCGACCGATAAAGCACAGCTCATCGACGCGATCCAGAACTATCTCGGCAAGTCCAACTGGAAGGCCGCTGTTGCCGAGATGGAGAAACTGTTTGCCATCGATCCTGATCCCATGATCCGTGTCCGCATGGGAGACGCCTACCAGAAATTGAATCAGAAGGCCGAAGCAGTGAAGGAATATGTCCAGGCCGCCGACCTCTTTGCCGCCAAGGGCGTTATCGTCAGGGCGCTTGCCCTGTATAAACTGGCCCTCCGGCTTGATCCGCAGAGCAAACCTGCCAATGAAAAAATGGCCTCGCTCCACTCGAACACGGCCATGACCGAAAAAAGACCCGAACCGGTTGAAGAAGGCGCCTCGAAACCAGCCCGCAGTGTCATCCCGTTGTTCGCAGGACTTACGCAGGAAGAATTCGACGATTTTACGAAAATGATGGCGGTGCACATCCTGCAGCCGGGCCAGCCCATCGTGAAGCAGGGGGATACCGGCCAGTCGGTGTACGTTATCGCGAACGGCTCGGTCAAGGTCTGGACGCTCGTCCCCTCAGGAGAGCGGCTGGACCTCGCGGTTCTCCGCGCCAACGAGTTCTTCGGCGAAATGTCCTTCCTTACCGGCAAACCCCGGACTGCAACGGTCGAGACAGCCGAAGATGCCGTGATCCTGGAAGTGACCGAGGACAAACTGCGTGATCTGGTTACGCGCAGGCCGCGCGTGCTGCAGGTGCTGGAGCAGTATTCCGCGACCCGTGAAAAAGGAACGAGCGCGAAGATACAATCCACCCAAAAAGCACCTGCAACGGCGGAAAAGGTCGCGCAGCCGGAAGCCCCAGCGATGAAGGCTGCGCCCCCTGCAGCGCCGCAGCAGAAGCCCCAGGAAGCCGCTCCGGAGAAGGCCCCGTCCCCGAAGGCGCCGTCTGCGCCGGAAAAAGCCAGGCTGCTGGACAGTATCCAGAAACTCATCGGCAAGGCTGACTGGAAATCCGTCATCGCCGAGATGGAAAAATTTTTTCTTATCGAGCCCGATCCGATCGTCCGCGTTCGCATCGGCGACGCCTATCAAAAACTGAACAACAAGGCCGAGGCCGTGAAAGAGTACCTGCGAGCCGCCGATCTGTATGCAGAAAAAGGCGGAGTCGTCAAAGCGCTTGCACAATACAAACTGGCATTGCGGCTCGACCCGGTCAACAAGCAGGCCCATGACCGGATCGAAGCGCTGCACTCGAACAAAGCGGTCAAGGATATCAAGGCCGGACCGGCGCAGCAGGGCGATGGGAAAGCGCAAAAACCGGCCAGCAGCGTTATTCCGCTCTTTGCCGGCTTTTCCCAGGAAGAGTTTAATGCCTTCACCAAGGTGATGAATGTTCACCCGCTCCCTGCCGGGTTGCCCATCGTGGAGCAGAACGATAAGGGTAAGTCGGTGTATATCATAGCGAGCGGGTCGGTGAAGATCTTTACCACACTGTTGTCCGGAGAGCGGGTTGATCTCGCTACGCTCGGGTCCGGAGATTTCTTCGGAGAAATATCGTTTCTGACCGGCAAGCCCCGAACCGCCACGGTCGAAACAGCCGAAGATTCCGTTATCCTGGAAGTGACCGAAAGCAAACTGCAGGAGATCACGGCCCAGAACCCTCATATGATGGATGTGCTCCGGCAGTATTCGGACATGCGCTCAAAGGGCACTGTGGCAAAGATCCTCGAATCCGAGAAATAGACCGCCAGCGTACGCTGACCCGGAGGTGCCCCATGATCCGCCGACCCGCGGTGGCAGGTCAGTTTTACCAGGGATCAAAGGAAGCGCTGAAACGGCAGGTAGAGGGATTTCTCATCCCGGATGCCCGGAAGAAGAGTGCGCTCGGCATTCTCTCTCCCCATGCGGGCTTGATCTATTCCGGTTCCGTGGCAGGGGCGGTCTATTCAAGCGTTGAACTGCCCGGCACCTTCATACTCATCGGACCGAACCATACCGGCCTCGGAGCAGCCGTATCGATCATGTCCAGCGGTCAATGGGAAACGCCCCTTGGAATTGTCGAGATCGATGAATCTCTTGCAGCGGCCATTCGCGGCCGTTCCCGCCTCATTCGCGAAGACGACCGGGCCCACCTTCACGAGCATTCTCTCGAGGTGCAACTTCCCTTTATCCAGTATCTTTGTCCGACAGCAACGATCGTTCCGATCCAGATGCTCGACACGAGGCTCGAGACCTGTCTTGAGGTCGGCCGGGCGGTGGGGGATTCGATTGCGGAATACGGGATGCGGAATGCGGAATATGATTCTGAAGCCCGAGATGCGAAATCCAAAGGTCCAGGAGTTCTCGTCGTTGCAAGTTCGGATATGAGCCACTACGAGCCGGCAGAAATCGCACGAAAAAAAGACCATCTTGCGATCGGTCAAATTCTCAATCTCGACCCTGAAGGTCTTTATCGGACGATTAAAAGCAATCACATCACCATGTGCGGCTTTGGACCTGCGGTCGCCATGCTTACTGCCTGTAAAATCCTCGGAGCTGCCAATGCAGAGCTGATCAAGTATACTAACTCCGGAGAAGTGAGTGGCAACTATGAGCAGGTCGTGGGGTATGCAGGTGTCGTCATTGTGTAGTTCATTACATACCAGGGCAATCCTTCCCCTATAATACCATTCACCTGATAATTAAGTATCTGTTTTGTTTATTTATTTTCATGGCATTGTCATTGCATAGTCTACTGCAGAAAATGCCGGGTTATGCTGCTGGCATTTTCTTGAGAGGCGGAGAAAAAATGAGAAAGTTCAAGCTTATCTGTCCCGACTGCAATGCCTCGATCATCACATCATCACCCGGTTCGCTGGTATGGGAACTTTGCCCGGCCTGCCGGAAGCATGTTTGGGATGGGTATGATGCGCTCATGGCCGACGTGATGCCTCTGATGCCGCCCGGTGAACATGCCAATCGGATGCACTTGCAGTAAGTCCAAAGGAGAGAGTCTATGGCAGTCCTTGTCATAAAAAAAAGGCAGCAAGGATTTACGCTGCTGGAGCTTCTGATCGCGGTCTCCCTTCTCGCGATAGGCCTTCTTGCCGCAGCCAGCATGCAGGGCGTGGCGATCAACGCGAACTCTTTCGCGAACAAAAACTCAATCTCGACATCTATCGCTCAGGAAGTGATGGAAACATTGATGTCACTGCCGATCGATAGTCCAACGGTGGTCACGGCGGTGACGGATTCGACCTGGGACCTGGACCCGGGGACCGCGGGCACCACGATAGCGGTCCCCGCGGGAGGCACCTACGAAGCTATCTATACCGCTCATACTAATACCCCGACAGCCAGCGTAACGACGTTTATTGTGACGGTCAAACAGATCAATCCGGATGGAACGAAGAAAACAATGCTCACCTATACCGGACTCAAGCGCGTGACGAGGCAGACGATATGAACAAGTATCGCAGAACGAGCGGCGGTTTTACTTTGATAGAACTTCTGATCGTTGCCGGCATGCTCGCCATCGTGATGGCCGCGGTTTATTCGCTGTACCTTACTCATATGCGGTCGGCCTACAGTCAGGATGAGGTGGTCGAGGTGCAGCAGAATCTCAGGATCGCGATGGAGAGCCTCAGCCGCGATATCCGGATGGCCGGCTTCATGATTCCGACCAGCGCTCCGGCGCCGGCGAATACCCCGGTTCGGAGCATCAACAATAACTCGGGAGAGCTCAATTCAGATATCATTGAACTGAACACGGCTTCCGCTACAGGGGTCGTCGGGGTGCTGGCAATACCGTTCCCGGGCGGTGTTGTTGGAGCAGCGGCGATACAGATAGGCATTGGCGATTCTTTTCCTCTTGATTCCGAGGAATCTACTTATGCTTTTAAAGTGGGCGACTGTCTGAGAATTTTAAACCCGCAAACCTACGATGAACCCACGGATGCATCAAAAACCGTGGTGCATACGGTCTTCCAGGTGGCGGACATGGGAACGTCCTCGTTAACACTGGTAAAGGCAAAAGGTACTGATCCGGCGGGGACAATTTTTTCGAGAGGTGACGTGGTTGCCCGGGTCCATAAGGACTCGAACAATCCCAATACCATTAAGTACCTGCTTACCACGGGCGGGACTTGCCCCACAGGCCAGACCTGCCTCTCAAGGCTCATAGATGAATGGGCCACGTGCAAAAGACACCCAAGTGGTTGCAACCAATATCGCAGGCCTTCAGTTCAAATATCTTCTGGATGATGACACTGCCGAACACGACACCGTTTCCTTTGCCGATATGGCCCGGATCCGTGCAGTGAAGATCACGATAACCGGTGTGACGTCGGCAACAGCGGGTGCAAAAACACGGCAGATCGCTTCGATTGTCAAGATCAGAAACAGGCAGGAAGAAATCTAAAACCGGTGTATGGGGTATGGCGTGGGGATAGTGATGGATAAAATTAAAAAAGATGGAATGCAACTCGCTGACAGCTCTCCGTGGAGCGATCAGAAAGGCATTGCGCTTGTGCTGGCCCTGGTTATGCTCATGCTGCTCGGTTTTCTCGGCGCTTTTGCCCTTTCCACGAGCGATACGGAACTGCGAATTACCGGGAATTATCGAGCCAGGCAGGCTTCTTTTTTTGCTGCCGACGGAGGGCTTGAGTACGCCGCCAAGGACGGGATGATCAGGTCTCAGCTGGTCGCGAACAACGTCGCATCCTATCCAACCACGAGTGATCCTGCAACAGTGCCCGGCACCGGCGCCGGCACGACGGCAAAAGTGCGCGTTGACTATATGCGCTTCGGCGACCCACCTCCGGGCAGCGGGTTCGATGCGGTCATCCTCAAGTTGACCGGCAAGAACCTTCCGGCCACGGCTTTCAAAATGCATTATGTGACCATAACCTCGGTCGGGACCGGGCCGATTGACTCGGAAACAGCGACCGAATCCATGGTAGGCTGGGTGCAGCCCATGTAGTTGTTGCGAGAATTGATATCCGTATTACCCGATCGACGGAGGTACCATGAAGAGATTTTTTCTGCCCATGCTGGCGCTGGTTGCGCTAACAGCGTTTTCACAGAGCGCTTTTGCAGCGCCGGATTGCTATAAGGGAGATACCGCGATCTACGGTTCTCCTACCTCATCACTCCGGCCGAAAGTCCTGTTTCTCATTGATAACAGCCATGCCACCCTGAACCCGGCAGTAGGCGAGCCCTACAATCCCGCCAAGATCTACACCGGAGGTACAACCACGTTCAGACCTAACTCCGTTTATCTGTCTGACAATCAGGGCATTTTTAACTCGGAGGTGCTCACGGACTATAGCGTAAACCTTCAGTGCAGCAGCGTAAAAACGATCTTGGGGAGAGCTGGCATCTACGCAGGCAGCGGGACGGTCGATAATCCTAATATTGATGTAATCGCGGGTAAAGGTGTTTGCCAAACCAGCCATCCGACAGGCGCGGTCTATGCACGCGGGAATTATCTGAATTATCTGGAGACGCCTATTGATCCAAGGCTATACGTGAACGTAAATGGCAGTGATTATCTTTTGGCCCTGTCACATGAGCCAATTAGTTGCATGTCGGAACCTTACGACTGCAATGAGCCCGGCAATGAATTGGCAATTGATTATGAAGGTGAAAGAACGTATGAATGTTTAGTAACAAACGACGATGGGACCACCACCACCGGGACCTGCACCGAAACCGTATCTATCCCGGCATTGGATTCAACTCCAGAGGATAGGGCTACATTAACTCCGGTTTACCGATGGGCTGCATTTTGGACAAAACAATCAACAAATACCTCGACTAATTCCTGGTCCGCAGGTGGAAACAGCGGGCCTGTTTACCCGCCGTGGTACGCTACGCCTAACCCGGGCAAGACCCAGCGCGAGATTGTATATAAAGCGCTTGAGTTGGTGATACAAGCTGTACGCGGCAAAATTGATATCGGCGCAATGGTTTACAGCTCGAACAATGTAGGCGGTGAATTGCTCGCTGAGGTCTCTGATCTTTCATCCGAGGCCACGTATACTGCGTTCCTGGCAAAATTGCCCGGGAATGTGGCAGATAAGGTAGAGGCGCGAGCGTTGACCAGTAGAACAGCCCGGCCTCAGGCGGGGGCACTTTACGATGCGGGGTTGTATTTTCAGGGAAACTATGGAAACTCGGGTTTAATGATCGGTAGTGACAGGACTACCCATCCGTCGCCGATTCAGTATAAATGCGACAGCAGCGAAATTATCATGATCACGAACGGCATGTCAAATGGCGACCAAAGTCCAAAACTAAAAAATAACATTAAAGATTTTGATGATGATATGTATGGTGGTGATGCTCCTCCATATGATGGTGAAGGTGAAGAGATCCCATACGGACAAGGCTCTCACTATCTGGACGACGTTGCAAAGTATCTGTACGATAAGGACAACATCGCTCTTCCGGGTGAAGATATTCTCCAGCGCGTTAAGACACACACGGTCCTCGTATTCCAGCCCGAAGACTCTCTCGTCAGCAGGGCCTCAGACAGCGCTCACGGCAACGGGAATTTTTACAATGTCTACAGCGCCGAAGCGCTGGCAAGGGCGCTTGCCGATCTTTTCCAGAGTATTGTTGATGATACGGATACGTCCTTTATTGCGCCGGTGGTCCCGGTCAGCCCCGAAAACCGGACCTACAGCGGCAGCAGGGTGTACATGGGTTTTTTCAAGCCCCAAGACAACAAGTATTGGAAAGGCAATCTGAAAAAATATGGTCTCGACGAGAACAACAATATTGTCGACTCAAGGATCGATGCAGATGGAAAGCATACTTTTTTTGCGAACTATATCGATAAGGACAACAACGGCTTCGATGATAGAGGAAACAACACTAATGAAGATCCGCTGGCCAATAAGAGCAGGGACGGCTCTTTCAGACCGGGGGCGAAGTCTTTCTGGAGTTCAGACGATGACGGCGCATCCGTCGTCTTAGGTGGTGTCGGAGGTGTTCTTAAGGACACTTCCAAGACAGTAATAGACCCGACAGGCGCTGATCCGCTTTCCCGTAAAATATACACGAACCTGAATGGAGCGGGATATCTCATTACCACGTCCACTACCACGGGGAATATTTTTACTACAACTAACACGAGTATCACTCCCGATATGTTCAGGCTTACAACTGTGGAGGCCAAGGATAAACTGATAGGATTCTTCCATGGGGTGAATGCTTACGGTGAGAAAGAGGGTACAGAGACCACTCCCCCGGCAAACAGGAACTGGGTCCTGGGTGATATTCTCCACTCGAAACCCGTGATCGTGAATTACCAGAGCTATACCCAAACAGAAGAAAATGACTGCTCAAAAAATACAGGGATCGTTTACGTCGGATCCAATGACGGGATGCTGCATGCGTTCAGGGATTGCGATGGAACAGAGGCCTGGGCATTCATTCCGAATGACTTGCTGCCACAGCTTAGGTTCATTACCACAAGGAACCACAACATGTTCGCCGATAGTACGGTGAGTGAGTATGTCTTTGATAATAATATGAACGGTACGATCGAAACGGATGCCGCTAATGGTGATAAGGCTGTCATCGTTTTCGGGCTGAGGCGAGGCTCCGGACAGCTCGGGCTGGAGGGACGTGGATTTTACTATGCGCTTGATGTGACGGACCCCGAAAAACCCAGAGTTTTATGGGGTCGCATAGGAAACAACACGGCTGGATTTGATGAGATGGGAGAATCGTGGAGCGAGCCGAAGATCGTAAAAATGAAAATCGGTACGTACGAGAGGATCGTCGCTATTTTCGGGGGCGGATACGATAACTGCAACGAAGACAGCCGCTATGGGGGGTCCCAGTTTTTCAATGGCGTGTGCGCAAATTTAGCTACCCCCCTGGGTGCTGGCATGAGTTATAGCCCTGGCGCCGCGGTCCCGATTACTCCCAGCGGCAGGGCATTATATTTTGTACAAATTGCCATCCTGGATTCTGACGGGAAACCCGCAATTACTGAAAACGTAACACAACTAAAACGTTTTGTTCCTGTCAGTACGACAACCAACACAACGATTGAAACGGTCGTACCTCTGCAGTTCAGCCTTATGAGCGAGGTTGCTCCCATAGATTCTGATTCCGACGGGAATGTGGATAGGGTCTATGTGGGGGACGCAGGCGGGAACTTGTGGCGTTTCAATGTCGGTGACACGAACCGTGTCAACTGGAGCGCCGTTAAATTATTCAGTTCACATGCAGGATTTAAGGCTTCCGGTGATCCCATGACGAACGTAGCCGATTTTGAATCGAATGGGAGGAGATCCACCGGCCGAAAAATTTTTTACCGGCCTGCGGTTACGATGGAGGTCGGTGGTTCGGCGATAGTTTTTTTCGGTACGGGGGACAGGGAGCATCCTCTTAATCAGGCCCACACAGATAGAATATATGCCATTAAGGATACAGGCGGGACGACCACACTGACTGAAAGTCACCTGGTAGATGTCACAGACGACAAGTTGCAGGGAGACGATGCAGAAGCCGCCGCGTTGACTGTGAGTGCCCTTTCCGCGAAGAAAGGATGGTATATCCGATTGAACCAGCATGCGGGAGAAAAAGTGCTGGCTTTGCCTACCTTGTTCAGCAAAGCAATTTACTTTACCACGTTTACGCCCAATGCGGTCATGAATTTGGACCCGTGCGAACCGGGGAATCTCGGCATGGGACGACTCTATGCGCTTAACTATAAGACCGGGGAAGCGGTTATCGATCAGGACGGGACCCCAGGTCTATCGGGTTCTGACCGGTCCACTGAGTTAGGGGCGGGCATTCCGTCAGGCGTGGTGGTCGTGGTCTCGCAGACCGGAGACGTGCTTGCGCTGATCGGGAGCGGCGGTACCATAACAACCGAAAAGATCAAAGCAACGGGCGGAATCCTTCCCATTTACTGGAGACAAAAGTAGCGATAGCATGATGTAACGCATCATCCCGGTGTTATGATAAATAGAACGATAACGAAAAAAACGCGTCGCAAGAAAAGAATCACGCAAAAAAAAGAACGGGGCAGGAATAATCTGCAGACCGGGGCGCTCCTTGTTATTCTCCTTGCCCTTTTCGTGGCAGCCATGATGTATCGGGGGAAAGAGATGAGGGCGGAAAGCAGCGGGTCCCGTGAAATAACGAGTGCGGGTGCAGGAGTTACCCTGCTCCCGAGCCCTCCTACTGCTGCAACCGACCTGGAGGTTTCCGCCGGGGAATGGGCAGGTGGGGACGTTACGTACCAATGGAAGCGAAACAATGAGGTGATCGGTGGGGAGTCAACAGCGCGGTTAGCCAGAACCAATTTTGCAAAAGGCGATATCATCTCAGTGACGGTTGTTTCAGGCGGGAGAGAAGAGACTGCATCAGTTGAGATCGCCAACTCTCGTCCTAAAGTTAGTTCCATTTCTTTTGCGCCTGAAATTCCGACGCCTGGCAGCGAGTTGAGTGCTGCTCCTGTCGCCGTGGACGAGGACGGAGATTATGTGCGGTTCACCTATGCGTGGAGCGTCAACGGCAGTGAGATCGGCGTGAATTCCGCTGCCCTGCCGGGAAATGCATTTAAAAAAGGCGATCGCATTTCCGTTGCGGTTCTCCCATTCGATGCTGACGGAGATGGCCTGCTCTTTGTATCCGATCCGCTCACAACCGGAAACACTTCTCCCCGGTTTGTCTCTACCCCGGCGTCGACATTCAGTGGAACAGGGTATTCCTATACTGCAGTTGCTGTTGATCCCGATGGCGATCCTTTAGCCTACTCGCTGGCGCAAGGCCCTCAGGGCATGAAGATCGACAGCGCCAGCGGGGTCGTCACCTGGCAGATTGATAGCAACCAGGCAGGAACGCATACGATAGAGATTGTTGCCAAAGACCCGGATGGTTTAAGAGCTTTCCAGAAATATTCATTTACGGTCGCATTCAACAAGGAGCTGCTCAATGAGGCGAAATAGAGAAGTTTTGTCCGGACAGCGAGGTTTTACTTTGATAGAATTACTCGTTGTCATTGCCATCATGACTATACTTTCGGCAATCGCATTGCCGTCTTATCTGGAATGGCGACGAGGCATGGTGTATCGGACCGCGGCGAGAGATATTGTGTCCTTGTTGAGGGAGGCACGGAGCAAGTCGATAGCCTCCAATAGGAACTACCTGGTGCAATTCGACTCAGCAGCTCATCAGTGTGGAATGAAAAAAGGGGCGCGTAGCCGCAACACCGTCTGGACTGATACTGGGAATGGTCCGGTAGTATCGAGGTCGGTAGGTAATGAGGTCACTATCAATTCGCTGTATGATTTCCTGGACCACCCAGACGAAGCGATTGTTTTTAATCCCGATGGGACGGTGGTGTCGGCGGCCACGATCACCATTTCTGATGTCAATGCGAATCCAAAATTTGCCATCGACGTTGTCGCTTCCGGAAAAATCAAAATGAAAAAATAAGAACTCGGTTTCCGCGTTCACCCTCCGACCCCGCCCGGAAGACCTTTATTTCTGGGCTTCCAATTTATAGCTGTCTTTCGTAATTCTCCTGTAACCCCTCCACTGTAACATTATTCCCATAAACAGGATGTTCAATCCGGTTAATGGAGGGCATATGGATATAGGGGAACGTAGTTTGTCACGTCGTTGTTCCACGCGAGGAATAAGCATGACGGAGTTGCTCGTCGTTCTTTCCATCGTGGCGGTCCTATCAGCCATCGCAATTCCGCAGGGTATGGCGTGGAAGCGGAACCAGGTCTATCGGGAAGCGACCCGGGAAATAATGCTGGCCTTGCGGGAGGCCCGGAGCAAGGCTTTGAGCGCCAACCGTGAACACCGGGTGGAATTGAACCAGGTTGAGGGAACGTACCGGATAACCCGGGGGAACCGATCCAATAGCAGCACGACCTGGGACGAGGTCGTGCGCGGCTGGACATCACTTCCACATGAAATCAGGATCAGCGCGAGCGTATCGGCGATCCAGATGAATACCAACGGGACCGCAACAGCAAGCCGTGTTTTTATCCAGGATTCGCTCGCCCAAAATAAAATTAAAGTAATAGTCGCCCCGAGCGGAAGAATCCGGCTCGATTACGAGGATATCAGTTAAGTGACCGTTGTAAGTGGTTTTTCCTTTGTTTGTGGTACTATTGCCAATTCGTGAGCTGTTTGAATACCCTTCATCCTCTATGAATGCGAACCGAAAAAAAATTATTCTCGCCTCTCAATCTCCCCGACGGCGGATGCTTCTGGAGCAGATCGGAATTTCCTGTGACGTCGTCCCATCGGAACTTGATGAAGAGATGCTTCCCGGTGAAACTCCTGACCACTATGCTCTGCGCGTTGCCCTGGATAAAGCACGGAGCGTGGCAGCCAGGACGGAGGGGGAGATTGTGATCGCCGCTGATACGATCGTCGTTCTGGATAATGCAGTCCTGGGCAAGCCTGTCGACCAGGCGGATGCAGTGCGCATGCTGACCATGCTTTCGGGCAGGATGCATCGGGTGATTACCGGTCTGGCCGTGATTGACAGCGAGGCTGGAAGGGAATTGTCAGCGACATCGGTTACACGGGTCTGGTTCCGCGCCCTCGACCAGGAAAGCATTTTTTCCTATGCAGCGTCCGGAGAGCCCCTTGACAAGGCCGGCGCCTATGGCATCCAGGGACGGGGCGCTCTGTTCGTGGATCGCATCGATGGCTGTTATTTTAACGTGGTCGGCCTTCCGTTAGCACTCCTCGCCGACCTTCTCAGTGCTGCGGGTATAATTCTCTGATCAAACGTGTTCCGGGCCAAATCCGCCATTGATAACGTTCTGCTTGACCTGAATGCATTATTCTGCTACATTATGCTTCTGATAGCTCTATTCTCATCGTTTTTCTGGGTTAGCTTGACAACCCTTCCTGCTCCTTCTAAAATAGTATAAAGAGAATGTTGCGCAGGAGGCGCAGGAGGCATTATGAGCGTTATTCGAATACTGGTAGCTGATAACAATAGCGGCCAAGTTGAAGCCTTGACAGCCGCGTTAAAAAAACAGCCGGATTTTGAGGTGGTTGGAGTTGCCGCAACCAGGGAAAATGCTCTCAGACAGCTGTCTATCTTGCCTGATATCATCATTCTGAATCCTGATGTTTTAAAGCAGCGGACCCTGTCCCGCTTTATCCATTCGGTCCAGGCAAAATCTCCGCTGACCAGAGTAATTATCATGTTAGAGGACCATCCTTCAGATGAAACCGTCATTACAGGCGTCAAGACGGGGATCAGGGGTTACATTCGAATTACCGACGGTCCGGTCATTGTGGCAAAGGCGATTCGCGCTGTTCATGATGGCGAAATATGGGCGGAACGCAGACTTCTCGAAATGGCAATATCAAAGCCAATGTTATTGCCGGAAACGCTTCTTTCTCATATCCCGGGACTTCAACCTCTGACGGACCGTGAAATGGAAGTGCTCACCATGGTACTCCAGGGTGCTACTAATCGTGAGATCGCAGACAAGAGCAGTATCAGCGAACGGACCGTGAAGACACATTTGTACCGTGTATATAAGAAGCTCAAGGTGAAGAGCAGGACGAAGGCGATAGCGCTTTTATCACATTAAAATAACTCAAGTGCCGAGGCCGGCCCTTTCTTTCCTGCTCTCCGGCAATGTAATTGTCCTGGTTTAAAATAACTATCGTGTATTACGCCCTGTGAAATGATCAGCTCATTTCACAGGGCGTTTTTTGTTCCTGGTGCAGGTAATGCCTGTGCCAGGTTCTGTTGACTTGGGCGTTAAAAGTCTATATGATGTCGCATGTTCACTGTAATTTTTTGTTTATATCTTTTGGTTGCTGCCATCGGTTACTGGCTGCAATGGCTGAATTACACTCATCTGAAAGCCTATGGCCATGTTGTGCCTCCTGAATTTAGCGGAACTGTCGATCCGGCAGTGCTCGGGAAAATAAGCGCCTACACCGCTGAAAACAGCAGAGTGGCGATTTTCGAATCGATTATTGACAACGTTGTTGTGATCCTCTTCATGTTTTCGGGCATGCTCGGGGTCTATGACCGATGGATCGCCACTTTGTCCCACTCCTTTCTGGTGACCGGAATTCTTTTCCTTTTTATTCTTGTTAGTGTTCAGGCCCTGATCGCTATCCCCTTCAGCCTGTACCAGCATTTTACGATCGAAAACAGGTATGGTTTTAATGCCATGACCTTCAGGCTCTGGCTAACTGATCTGCTCAAGACTTTTGTCATCTCATCGATCCTGGGTTGCATTGTCATTCTTGCAGCGCTCTCAATCGTGCAGGCCAGTCCGGAATGGTGGTGGCTCTGGGTCTGGCTCTTTTTCCTCATATTCGGCTTTTTTATGATGTTCATCTCACCCTATGTTATTGAGCCGTTATTCTTTAAGGTAGAGCCGGTCAAAACGGAAGGACTGGAAGGGAAGATCCGCCAGCTCATGGAACAGGCCGGGCTCAAGGTCAGCCGTGTTTTCCAGATGGATGCCTCCCGCCGGAGCCGCCACTCCAATGCCTACTTCACAGGCATCGGTAAGGTCAAACGGATCGTATTGTTCGACACGCTGATCGAGCAGATGACCCATGACGAGATTCTGGCTGTTCTTGCACATGAAGTAGGCCATTGGAAGAAGCGTCATGTTCTGAAGCGTCTTGTTTTGACCGAAGTGACGGCGTTTTGCGGTTTATATCTTGCCTACGTTCTTCTGCAGCGGGAAGAGCTGCCAGGCTTGCTTGGCTATACCGGGATTTCCTTTTACGCGCGCTTCATGATCATCGGTTTTTTGGGATCGCTTGTCATGTTTCCCCTGACCCCGTTGTTCAGTGCCCTGTCGAGACGTGATGAGCGGGAAGCTGATGATTTTGCCGCTGAGCTGACCGGACATCCGGAACAAATGGCCTCGGCACTTTTGAAACTCTCCCGAGAAAATCTATCCAATCTGCACCCTCATCCGTGGTATGCGGCATTCTACTATTCCCATCCGCCGGTGGTGAACAGGATCAGGATGCTGAAAAGCCGGAAAAGCGGAAAGGTGGATAATTGAGATGTCAGGCACGCGGCAGGCCGGAGATTCCCTTCTTTCTTACCTTCTCACCTCCCCGTGTTTGGGTTTTTCCCATTGACCATCATCTCCTTCTTGTGTTATTTTTAGCCCGCTTGGCGACCCGGCCATGGCGAAATCGCTTAAAGCCGCTGTTCTGGACCTGCAGACGGCGGTGGCAAGAAGCAGGCGACCTGGAAGTTGCTCAGGAAACCGTGATGCAAAATCCGCAATTAGATATTCAGAAAAGGAGTTGTAATGACCATTCAGGCGATCAAGGGCGTCAAGGACATTCTGCCGGAGGATATCCCCGCATGGCGGCATCTCGAAGCTACGGCAAGAAAGATCTTCGAAGATTTCGGATTTTCCGAGATTCGGGTACCGGTTTTTGAATACACGGAGCTTTTCGCCCGGAGCATCGGTGCGACGACCGATATCGTTGAAAAGGAGATGTATACCTTCGAGGACCGTGACGGAAGGAAGATAACGCTTCGCCCTGAAGGTACGGCCGGCGTTGTACGGTCATTCGTCGAGCACAAAATGTACGCAGATGCCCAATTAACGAGGCTGTACTATCTGGGACCCATGTTCCGGCACGAACGTCCGCAAAAGGGGCGGTATCGCCAATTCCATCAGATCGGCGTTGAGGCGCTTGGTATCGACCACCCGCACGTGGACATCGAGGTCCTGGCGATGCTGCACCGCCTCTATGACGCGCTCGGCATCGGAGGGCTGACCTTGCAGGTCAACTCGCTTGGTGACAACGCCTGCCGCGGCTCCTACCGGGACAAACTTAAAGAGTATCTCAAGGACAAGCTGCCGACGCTCTGCGGGGACTGCCAGCGGCGCTACGAGACCAATCCGCTCCGCGTGCTCGACTGCAAGGTGGATGCCGATAAATTCGGCGATTCGCCGATCATGCTCGATCATCTCTGTGATCCCTGTAAGGTGCATTTTGAGACCGTTGAAGCGGGATTGAAAAAGCTCGGCATACCCTTTGCGATCAATCCCCGTCTTGTCAGAGGACTGGATTATTACACCCGAACGACCTTCGAGCTCGTCATGGGACATATGGGCGCACAGAATACCGTGGCAGCCGGAGGCCGCTATGACGGACTGGTGCATGAGATCGGCGGGCCTGCGACAGCCGGCATCGGCTTTGCCCTCGGTGTCGAGCGGACGATCTCGCTCATGGACACGGCCATACTGAAGCTGCCGCAGCCAACGCTGTATCTTGCCGCACTCGGCAAGGAGGCTGTTGCCCTGGCGCTGCCTGTCGTACATGCACTGAAATTGCAGGGGATCCGGGTCGAGACGGATTACCAGGGTGCGAGCCTCAAAAGCCAGATGAAGAAAGCTGATAAGTACGGTGCGGGTTATACGCTGATCATCGGTGAACAGGAAATAGCGACCGGTACCGCTATCCTTCGTAATATGCAGACCAAGGAGCAGACTTCCCTGGCGTTCTCTGGTATCATTGAGGAGCTGCAGGTAAAACTGCGGACTTAACCATTTTGAGTTGAGCTGATGTTCCCGCGATTTACCCGGAAAAGAAGCGCACATTAATCTTCTCGACGCGGGCCTTGTGCGGTATCGGGCCGTCTGTTCGATCATCAGAGGAGTTCTCTTGAAAGTAGGCGTCATCTCCGATACCCATATTCCGGCCATTGTGCCGTCCCTCCCTCCGGCTGTTTTTGAGATCTTTAAGAACGTCGACCTGATCCTTCATGCCGGCGATATTGTCGAACTTTCCGTCCTGGAGGAGCTCCGGGCCATAGCCCCTGTCGAAGCAGTGGCAGGGAATATGGACGATATGCGGGTACACCAGACCTTGCCGTTCAAAAAGGTGATGATGCTCGGCGCGTTCCGCGTCGGACTGATCCATGGCAAGTGGAGGATCGACATTCAAAAGGAAATGATCCGCAAGGAGTTCGACAGCGTGGACCTGATCGTCTACGGGCATTCTCATACGCCGTTCTGGGGTCGGGTGGACGGCACGCTGTTCCTGAACCCCGGCAGCCCTACGGACAAACGCTACGCGCCCTATAACTCGGTCGCGATCCTGGACATTGGCGCCGAGCTTCAGGCAGAGATCGTGAAACTGTGATCGCTCTTCAGCATCTATGAGCGGTACGCAGCATAGTGCAGGCGTTATAATTTCACCAGACTATGCTGCTTATGTTCCGACGATTTGTTTTAGTTGCAATAGAAAATTATTTATGTTATTTTTTAAAAACTATGGCGAACGATAAAATAAAATTTGGGACCTCCGGATGGCGCGGCGTGATCGCCGATGACTTTACCTTTGAACGGGTACGGATCGTGGTCCAGGCGATCGCAGACCACCTTACTGCCCAGGGCTTGAAGGACAAAGGCGTGGTGGTCGGGTATGATACGCGCTTCCTGTCCGAACGGTTCGCTGCCGAAGCAGTAAAGGTCTTTGCCGCGAACGGCATCCGCTCCTCTCTTTCGAACCGCGATGTGCCGACACCGGCAGTCGCCTTCGAGATCATTCGCAGAAAAGCAGCAGGGGGCATCAATTTCACTGCCAGCCATAATCCGCCGGAATACAACGGGCTCAAGTTCTCCCCGGCCTGGGGCGGACCGGCCCTGCCGGAGACTACCAAAGATATTGAAACACGGGCCAATGCGCTGCTTGATAAGACTTCGGTCAAGTGCCATGCCGCTGGCTGAAGCAAAACAAAAGGGCCTGGTTGAAGATGCCGACCTTCGCAAGATCTACCTCGATGATCTCAGGAAAAAAATCGATCTCGAATCCATTAAAAAAGCAAAACTGAAGGTTGCCGTCGACCTGCTGTACGGGACCGGCAGGGACTATCTGGACACGGTGTTGAAAGACGCAGGTTGCGCCGTAACGGTCATCCACGGGCATCGGGATGCGCTGTTCGGCGGACGTTCTCCGGAACCATCGGAAGAGAACCTCTTCGAACTGTCGTCGGTCATGAAAAAAGGAAAATTTGACATCGGTCTCGCCGTCGATGGGGACGCTGACCGCTTCGGTGTCATGGATACCGACGGGACCTATATCAATCCCAACCAGGTTCTCGCCCTGGTTCTGGATTATCTTTGCCGAAGCCGCGGGTGGAAAGGCGGCGCAGCCCGGTCCATTGCGACATCGCACCTCGTCGATGCAGTGGCAAAAAAACACGGCATCGAGGTCTATGAGACCGGCGTGGGGTTCAAATACATCGGCGATTTGCTGGTCCAGGGCAAGATCATCTTCGGCGGAGAAGAGAGCGCCGGGATGACGATCAAGGACCATGTTCCCGAGAAGGACGGCATCATCGCCTGCATGCTCGTGGCGGAGATGGTGGCACAGGAGAAGCGTCCTGTCAAGGAACTGCTGAAGCGGCTGTACAAGGAAGTAGGGACGATCCTTAACGACCGGGTGAACATCCGGCTGACCGATGTGAACCAGAAACTGGTTGCAGAACGGCTGGCACAGCCGCTGACCGAGCTGGGCGGACTGCGGGTCAAGGGGAAGAAGACAACGGCCGATGGGACCAAGTATATGCTCGAGGACGACAGCTGGGTGCTTATGCGCGCTTCGGGCACCGAGCCGGTCGTGCGCATCTATGTTGAGGCCGAGTCAGAAACAAAGATCCAGAATCTCATTGATTCAGGGAAGAAATTTATCCTGGGACAGTAAAAAAGCATTGCGGATTTCGGAATGCGGATTTCGGAATTAAAACTTGTTAAAAATCTGCAATCATCGAATCCGCAATCCGAAATTATAGAGGGGGTATTCATGAGCGAGATCATTGATGTATTTGCACGCGAGGTGCTGGACTCACGGGGAAATCCGACGGTCGAGGCCGATGTCATTCTGGAGAGCGGGGTCATGGGACGCGCTATCGTTCCGAGCGGCGCTTCAACGGGCGAGCGGGAGGCACTGGAACTCCGTGACGGCGGCAAGCGCTACTTGGGCAAGGGCGTTCTGAAGGCGGTCCACAACGTGATCGAGATCATCGGACCGGTGATCTCCGGGATGGACGCAACAGAACAGGCCGTCATCGACCGCACCATGATCGAGCTGGACGGCACCGAGACCAAGAAGAAGCTCGGCGCCAACGCGATGCTCGCGGTCTCGCTGGCGGTTGCCAAGGCGGCGGCCGAGGACGCCGGCCTTCCGCTGTACCATTATCTCGGCGGGCCGAACGCGAAGGAGCTTCCGGTGCCGATGATGAACGTCCTGAACGGGGGAGCCCACGCGGACAACAACGTGGACTTCCAGGAGTTCATGATCATCCCGGCCGGCGCCGAGACCTGCACGGACGCGATACGGATGGGCGCGGAGGTCTTTCACAGCCTGAGATCGGTGCTGAAGAAAAAAGGATATAATACCGCTGTCGGTGACGAGGGCGGTTTCGCTCCGAACCTCCGGTCCAATGAGGAGGCCTGCCAGGTCATTCTCGAGGCTATCCAGAAAGCAGGGTACAAGGCAGGCAAGGACGTGTTCCTCGGCCTCGACGTTGCTTCCAGCGAGTTCTATGAGAAGGGCGTCTATAACATGAAGGGCGAGGGCAAGAAGATGACCTCGGACAAGATGATCAAGTTCTACGAGAGCTGGGTCAAACAATACCCGATCATCTCCATCGAGGACGGTATGTCCGAGAAGGACTGGAAGGGGTGGAAGCTCCTGACGGACCATATGGGCAGCAAGGTCCAGCTCGTGGGGGACGACATCTTTGTGACCAATACGAAGATCTTCAAACAGGGGATCGAACAGGGCATCGCCAACTCGATCCTGATCAAGCTGAACCAGATCGGGACGCTGACCGAGACGCTCGATGCCATCGAGATGGCGAAGCGTGCGAAGTATACGGCAGTCGTATCGCACCGCTCGGGCGAGAGCGAGGACGCGACCATTGCCGACCTCGCCGTGGCAACGAATGCCGGGCAGATCAAGACAGGCTCGCTTTCACGCACGGACCGGATCGCAAAGTACAACCAGCTCATCCGCATCGAGGAAGAGCTGGGGGATGCTGCGGTGTTTAGGGGCAGAGACGTTTTTTACAGCATAAAGTAAGAATAAGGAGCAAGTGAAAGCCGGAGGTCATAAAGATCTCCGGCTTTTTTTTCTTGATGTGGAGTCGCAGTCTTCTCCCTACATTTTCTATAGTTTGCGATTCCGATAAATGTACGTTTCATGCTATATTTTCGCTATCTTTCAATTGGAGTAAATACTGCACCCATGGACCGCTCTTCATTTGAAAAACTCGTAGAAAATGCACTCACCCGTCTTCCGCGCAGGTTCAAACAGAAGATCAAGAATATCTCGATCGAGGTCGAAGACAGTCCCTCACCAGAGGTTCTGCATGAGATGGGGATCGAACGGGGAACGCTCTTCGGTTTGTACCAGGGGGTGCCCTTACCTGCGAGGGAGTGGAACTACGGCAATGTGCTGCCGGATCGCATCGTTGTTTACCAGCATCCCATTGAGCAGGCTGCGCAGTCGCCCGAAGAGATCGAGGAAATCGTTCTCGAAACGGTAATACATGAGATCGGACATTATTTCGGGTTTGATGATGATGAGTTGTATCGAATAGAGAAAGAAAAAAGAAAGAAGGATGCTGGGTAGTATCTGCAGCAGCAGCTGCTGTACTCCTGGTTATTTGTAGATCTTCAGAATCTTCTCAATGATCCCCGTTGTCGACGCGCCCTCAACGAACGGAACATTCACGACCCGCCCGCCCCGCGCCTCCACGACATCACGCCCGATGATCTTCTCGATCGGCCAGTCACCGCCTTTGACCAGCACATCGGGCTGCAACGCCGCAATGACCTTGTAGGGGTCTGGTTCCTCGAAGACCGTTACGAAGCTGACCGATTCGAGCGCTGCCAGCGTTTCCGCCCGGTCTTGCTGTGAATTGATCGGCCGCTTTTCCCCTTTGATCGAACGGACCGATGCATCGCTGTTTACGGCAACAACGAGAATGTCGCCGAGCGAACGAGCCGTGGCGAGGTATCGGGTGTGGCCCGGGTGAATGAGGTCAAAGCAACCGTTCGTGAAAACGACTGTTTGGCCTGTTGCCCTGAGCAGAGAAAGGAGCGGTGTCAGTTCAGCAATTGTTTTGATTTTAGCGAGCATGCAGAAATATACTATAACATCGAAGGGAAAGCAAGCTGAGACAACGCCGAACCGCATGAGGTTCGAATTTGTTCTCTTGAGGCTAACCCGGTGGGGGCTATTCGTCCTGGCAGGTGGTGAATATAGTATCGAACTCTGGTGCGATCCTGATGAAAGCAGCGAGCACCTGAGGGTCGAAATGCTCCGGCATCGTACGCTGATCGCCTTTGGTGATGATGTCATAGGACTTTTGATGGTCAAAGGCTGGTTTATAGGGCCGTGCACTGCGCAGGGCGTCATATTGGTCGACCAGCATGACGATCCGTCCCTCAATGGGGATCTTTTCTCCCGCAAGGCCGAGCGGGTAGCCCTTTCCATCCCACCGCTCGTGGTGATGCTGCGCAATGGATGCTGCCATTTGGATCGTGGGATAGTCGGAGCCGTCCAGGATCTTCTCCCCCATGGACGTGTGGGTCTTCATGATATCGAACTCTTCGCGCGTAAGCGGACCGGGTTTGAGCAGAATATGGTCCGGGATGCCGATCTTTCCGATGTCATGCATGGAGCTGGCAAAGGTCACGGTATCAATGAAGTCCGGCGACAGGCCGAGGGTTTCGGCTATTTTATGCGTATAGAGGCTGATCCGGGAAATGTGCGCTCCCGTGTCGGTATCGCGGTATTCGGCCACGGTCGTGAGGCGGGTCGTAATTTCTTTGGCGATGTTCTGGACCTGTTCAAGCGCGTTGGCCAGCTCCTGCGTTCTTTTTCGAACGGTATCCTCCAGCATTTCCTTGTAGTTCTTCTCCATCTGAACCAGCCGGGTGTATTTGACGGCCTTTTCAACGGCATACAAGAGGTATTCCGGGTTGTAGGGTTTCGTGATGAAATCAAAAGCGCCGCGTTTCAGCGCATCAACGGCAACATCAAGCTCCGCAAAGGCGGTCATCAGGATCACCGGGACCAGGCCGTTGCTGGTGTGAATGCGATGAAGCAGTTCGATGCCGGTGATCTCGGGCATCTTGATGTCGGTCAGGATGACGTCGAATTGCGTTTTTTTAAGCCTGTCCAGCGCTTCAAATCCACTGCGGCATGTTGCGACCTGATAGCCATATTCCTGCAGCAACGAGGCTATTGATTCGAGCACGTAGGGATCGTCGTCAACAACCAGGAGGGATTCTTTGTCTTTCTGGTTCATGTTTTTGCTTTCTCCACCCGTCTTGCGGGAGGACGCTGCATCCAGCCTGTTTGTCCCCGCTCGCCGTAGTCAGATATCTGCTGCTCCGGTCATCATTGCGTCTGGTCGTGACCGCACCGAGGCTCATGCGTCATGGACAGTCTCTGCTATTTACACGGAATGCTATCTTGTCGATGAGCAGGATGCAAGCAAAATTTATAGTATAACATTTCCGCAGGAAACTGACGAAATAAAATTATTTTCATGCAGATATTCAGGCGGACTACTGATGGATGCAAATCTTCGCTCTGTTCGGGCGAATCTATCTGAGGATGACGAATTGCCTGAGTTGTCATGCAGCAGTTTGGTCGATTGCGGCCAGCCTATCTGATATATGCCTCGGTCACATAACGCCGCATCATACGGTGACTGTTGAAATAGTAGGCGTTCTTGCTGATGGCGTTCTTCATCATACGGCTCCAGCCGCTCTTGTTCGGGTTATAGTATTTCGGAATGATCAGGTTCTCAAGCTTGTCATAGAGGTCAGCCACGTCCTCGGCATCTGAAGCGCCGGGCTCCGATGTTTCGGTAGGCTTGGCGCCGATAGACCAGCCGGTAAATCCCTCGATATGACCCTCGATCCACCAGCCGTCGAGTACGCTGAAATTGACCACACCGTTGTGCGCGGCCTTCATCCCGCTGGTGCCGGATGCCTCAAGCGGACGGAGCGGGGTGTTGAGCCAGATATCGACGCCCGAGACGAGCTTGAGGGCAATGTCCATGTTGTAGCCCGGAAGGAAGGCGATGGAGATCTTTCCTTTGAGCTTGTCGCGATACCCGTAGATCCCCTGAATAAGGCGCTTCCCGTTATCATCGTGCGGGTGAGCTTTGCCGGCGTAGATGATCTGGATCCTGCCCTTTTCATTGATCTTCAGCAGCCGCTCGATGTCGGAGAAGAGCAGGTGCGGTCGTTTATAGGCCGTGGCACGCCGCGCGAAACCCAGGGTAAGGACATTGAGGTCCATCTCCACGCCGGTCGTGTTGCTTACATACGTCAGCAGCTTCCGTTTCGCCTCGCGGTGCGCTTCCCACAGTTCGAGTTCCGGAATGTTGCCCGAGCGAACGAACAGCTCCGGTTCATTCGCCCAACCGGGAATGTATATATCGAACAGCCTGGCCATGTCCGCGCAGGTCCAGGTGAAGGTATGTACGCCGTTCGTGATGGCATGGATGTGGTAGCCGGGGAACATGTGCTGCGACACTTCCCCGTGTTTTTTCGCCACGCCGTTGATATATTTGCTGAGATTGAGCGCCAGCATCGTCATGTTCAGGTTGTCCTTGCCCGCCAGGTCCTTGAGCACGTCGAAGGGAATGATCTCGCCGAGCACTTTGCTGACGAGCGGGTAGGGGAACTTGTCATGCCCGGCCTCAACCGGCGTATGGGTCGTGAATACGCAGAGGTCCCGCACCCGGCCGACGTCCCAGACCGAACGCTCGTCCCACACGGTCTCGATGTCACGCTTGAACCGGAGGAGCAGTTCCAGCGCCAGAAAGCTCGCATGCCCCTCGTTCATATGATATTTTTTGATGTGAAAATCGAGCGCATGGAGCATACGCACACCGCCCATGCCCAGCACGACTTCCTGCTTGATGCGGTAGGTGCTGTCGCCGCCATAGAGATAATCGGTGATGCACCGGTCTTCCGGCGTGTTTTCCGGGAGGTCGGTATCCAGGAACAGCATGGGCACCCGTCCGCCGGTGGGACTGATGACCTGATAGAACCAGGCCTGGATACGGACATCGCGCCCCTCGATTTGCACTTTGACCGTTTCTTTCAGGAGCGTCATGTGCGTGGCCGGGTCCCAGACCACGGGCTTTTCATGCTGCCATCCGAAACCGTCAAGTTCCTGGGTAAAGTAGCCCTTCCTCGTGATGAGCGTTACGGCCACCATCGGCAGGTTGAGGTCGGCTGCTGATTTTATCGTGTCGCCGGCCAGAATGCCGAGGCCTCCGCTGTAGGTCGGGATATCGTTCTTCACGCCGATCTCCATGGAGAAATAGGCGATCATCGGTTCTGCGGTAAATTCATGCAGGGTAGCGTTCATAATGCTCCTTCATAGGGGGGAACCATTTGAACAATTCCCATAGTAAAGATAACAGAAACAGCAGTACATTTCAACAGGCGAGAGGAGGAGTTATCAGGTCTTGATGGCGGGAAAAGAATTTGTGACAGCGGGAATAGGACAACACCATTTTATGCATAGAAGTTTCCCCGATCCCGACAATCCGGAATCAAAAAAGCGTTTCTCGCAATGACGCCTAGCTTGCAAAGCAAGGCCAAATCTGCTGGTCTAAATTCTAGATTTAAAGGTTTCCTTTTTTTGCGGTTTTGCGAGAAAATTATTCGATTGTTTGTTTTGAATTCGAACACCTACTATTTTTTATCGCTATTATAGGCGTAAGCGCTTAGTCTGGCCTTCGCCAGTTCGATCAAACCGAAAACCTTCAAATCGATGAGCGTTCCTGCCTTCTGCATAGTCTTCAAGTAGTCCTGAACGTCCCGGAGCGGCACGTCGATTACCTCGATGATCTCATTGTCATCGCCGCCGTTCTTGCCCACAGGGGTAAGCTCGGTGCAGAGATAGGCCCTGAGCAACTCTGTCGAGGCGCCGGTTGAAATGGGGCCTTCCGTAAGAAAATCAATGCTGCCTGCTTCCCAGCCTGTTTCTTCTATCAGCTCCCGTTTTGCGGCTGCCTCCATGGACTCGCCGGGATCTACGAGCCCGGCCGGAAGTTCGATGACTGCACGGCCGAGCGGGGGCCTGAACTGCTTTTCCAGCAGGATCGATCCGGCTGGCGTGATCGCTACCATGACGACGATGCCGTTGATGCCTACGCGCTCAAGCGCCTCCCAGGTGCGCACTTTGCCGTGAGCGTCACGGTAGGTGATCTCCACGGCGCTCATGAAACTGCCTTTCCACATCACTTTTTTGCTGAGAATTTCCATACGCTTTTAAATTTCAAAAATCAAATCACAAATCTCAAATAACATCCAATATTCAAATCACAAAGACCGAAACGTTTGAAATTTAGAATTTTATTTTGGAGCTTATTTGTTATTTGGTGTTTGGAAATTGGCGCTTGATCTCTCACAGCCACTTCTTCAGGTCCAGGGTGAGCGCAGCCGGGATGATGGTGTCCACCTCGCGGATGCGTTTGCGGCCGGCTTTGACGAACATGGCTTTCTGGAGCTTCTTTTCCTCGTCGTAATGATCGAAGATCGGGTAATCGGACTCGGGGATGTCCTTCTTGAAATACCCGCAGCCTTCGAGCCGTACAGCGCGGCGGGGACCACGGATGGTGGGGCCGAAAATGCGGCAGATGTGCGGCCTGATATCGTAGACCATGCAGATGCCGTTCTCGAGCGCCGGGCAGGACATCTTGGCTGACCGGCGGGAAATGGCATCGATGGACGGCAGTGTTTTAAGCAGCGGGTCCTTGCGGGAAAAGGCTTTTTTCTTTTCCAGGATGTCCAGCTGTTCATTCGCCCGGGCGATCACGCGTTTGCGGACCTCGGCCGGGACTTTCTTCAGCGCCGACCGCAGATGGATTGCATCGAGCAGCGTGATGTCGAAGAACCCGACGGTACAGCATTCATTACACCCGCGCTTGCACTTGACGCCGTTCTTTTTGGTTGCCGCGCCGAAGGTACGGCTGGACTTCTCAAGGAACGTTGCATACTTTTTTATGATACGGTTCATTTACCAGTTACCTTTCATGAAGATGGTAGTGGATTATACGGTTCGATAGGGTGTTTGTCAATAAGCAACGGGGGAAGGGAAGCGCTGGAGAAAAGGAACTGTTTCAGGAGGAAGCGCGGAAGGCCGCTCCCTCCTGAATGAGGTCTCAAGTATCTACGGCATCATCAGGTTCAGGTCAATGCCGGCTGCATCATCGGTGCTCAGGTCGACAAATCGGGGAACCGCTATCCCCCTGGTCGCGGGGTTCGCAGACGACCAGCCAACAACCTCCATTCCGTAGCATGCTCGGGGAAACGGAAGTTGTAATGTCCCGCCGGGGAGGTTCTCCATGGTGTAGGTCCCGCCCGATACAATCTGGGCATTCACGTTCATCGCATTCACGATCATGCCGCCGTGGACCGCGAAAAGGATGCCGCGGTCAAACCCTGTTCCCGGGGCAAAGGTCTCCGGCACCATGATCGAACCCGAAACGCTGCGAGCAGTGAGCGGCGCCATCACGTTCAGCACGCCGAGCGAAAGAGTGCCTGTTGAGGAGGAAACCAGCGCGGAGCTGAGGTCGAGATTATAGAGAGGGGCTCCTGCAACCGCCTTGTATCCGCCGGTACCTTCAACAGGGATGACCGTGGAAAGGGTGATGACCGAAGCGTCATAGGTACCGACCTGGAGCGGGTCCGATGACAGCGGAAATCCGAGGATCTGCCCGGTGAGCGGATTAAAATGCCTGAACCTGATGTCGTACGGGACTTCGCCAATGCCCTGCAGTGTCTGCATGAAATTCACCCATGCGCCGGTCGGTGATGTTATGGTCGCATCCAGCATATGGTCCGGAAAGGTCGCCGGAGTCATGGTGATCTCCGGGACAACGGTAGGCTGCGACTGCGGCGTCGTGCCTTTTACGACCGGAACGCCTTTCACGATGACGGTCTCGTAGTTGATCCCGCGCATCACGAGGTCATAGGTTCCGGGAGCGAGCGGGAACAGGATGAATTTCCCGGTCTGGTCAGCCATCGCGGTGACGCGACGCACGACATGGACCAGGCCGTTCGGAGCTATCTGTTCCGCCTTGAACACGAATTGTGCCGAGTGGTTGTTTCCGGCTGCCGTTGCGTCGATATGGCCGATGATCGCGCCCGCGTTGTCGAGATCGAAATGAGTCAATCGAGGCTTTAGAATATACTCTGTATTACCGTTCCGGTCGATCTTGACCACGTCATGGCCTGCGTCGAAATCAATAGCGAGTTTCAGTTTTGCGTTCTTTTTGACGCTGAACTCGCCGGTCAGGCTTATGCCGCGGCCCGCATCAGGCACGCGCAGGGGGTAGACCGTCGCATCGTCAGTGACGTCCACCTGATTGTTGTAGGTAAGATTTTCGGTTGATGACGAGTCGGTCAGGTTGTCTTCGGTCCTTACGAGGAAGATCCGGATCTGGGTATAGTCACCCTCGGGAAGCTCGATATCGTCCCAGACCGGTACGCTGATCGCGCCGTTACCGAGTTCGAGAAGATCGAGAGTAATGGGGGAGGACAGGGGGAACTTGACCCATCCGGTCTGTTCGGACTCTGCTGTGCTGCTCGTATGGAACCAGAGGTCCCGAACAGTTATCCAAACATGGTCAAGCCCATAGGCAGGCGCATCCGTGAGGCTCACCGACACGATGCCTTTGCTTTGGCTTCCCGCGACCGTGCTATTGCTATTACCCGCGCTGCATCCCTGGATGATAACGAACAAGACCGCGACGATCCACAGACAATACCTGTCGATACATAATAATCCTCCTTTTTGTATTTTATTTATTGGCATCATGCATGATTAGACCATGGAACGTCGAAAAGGTTTAATCAGATCTATTCTTAAAAGAAATAAAAAAACCTGAGCTGTGTTCTGCTCAGGCTTGGGAGTGAGGATCAGGGAAGGTAACGTTGTTGCTTTATTGTCGGGGCGGGCGGGACTGCATGTCCCTCTCGGGATATTCGTTCATCGGGCCGCCCCTCCTGCCGGGACCTCCTGGCCCCATGCCGTCTCTGCCCTGGCCCTTGCCGCGTGCGCCGGAGATCATATCGCGCATCTCGCGCTGGAAGTCCTGCTGGAAGAGCAGGAATCGGGCCTGCTGTTCGATCGTAAGGATGTCTTTCAGCCCTTTCATCTCCTGGTCCTTCAATCCCTGCATCTCATGGTGGTTCTTCTCGAGCTTTTCGAGCAGGGGCTTGATCTTTGCTCCATCCGGTTTTGCGGTTTTCAGCAGGGACCGCAGGTCTCTCATGGCCTCCATCTGATCTCGCATGGTATCACGACGCTTCTGGTCAAGCGAGCTTAAGAGCGACGAGAGCTTTGCGCTCGAATTGGTGTCGAGCTTCAGTTCTTCGGTGAGACGCCAGATCCGTACTGCTTCTATCTTCTTCCTGACCTCTTCACGCCGTTCTTCAGAGGGAGGTCCACCCTGCCCCGGCTCAGGGGAGAATGCACCTGCTTCCCGCTGTGGCTCATCGGCCATTGGTCCGGACATCTGCCGTTGGGCAAAGGCGGGCATGCCGGTCATGGTCAGCACGATCGTCAGTATCAGTATTTGCGGTATCTTCATACAATGCCTCCTGCTGCATCAGTAGTTAGTCGTCTCACGTGAGCGGTCATCCGAGACGCTTTTCGTTCGAGGTTTTTTTTCGGAGCTTTTCCCGTGCATCCTGCTCCTTCTTTTTAAGCATTTCGTAGACCCGGTCAAGCTCATGAGTGGTGAGCTCGGAAAGTTCCTCAGAGAGGTCCCGTGAGGTGTGCTCCTGCGTGTTATTCGTGATCGCTTCCTCTATGGGGGCGAACTCGTTCTGCGCCCACTGCGTAGCAGCATCGAACTCCTCGGAGGAGAGCTCAGCAAGGTTCACCGGCTCCGCAGCACTGTCTTCTATTGCCGTTCCGGTTGCGGGCTGGGTCATGCGGGCAACGTCCACCGGAATGGAGCGGACCATGAACCACGAGATCGCGGTAATGACGATGACCGCAGCCGTTGCCCATGCAAAGCGCGGCATGGACATCCAGCCCAGGAAGTCAGAGAGCGCAAACCGCTTTTTTTCCTGTTGCTTGCCGACCTGAATTTCCCGGTAGATCCGTTCAGGCATTCCTGTCCAGAAGGCCTCGTCCGGAACCGGCACGGGATCATCGGCTATTATGCTCAGCAGTGTCAATTCCGCCCGGCAGTCCTCGCAGGAGGCGAGGTGCTGCTCGACGCGGGTGCGGGTGGCCGGATCGAGCGTTCTCTCTAGATACGCCGGGAGGAGCTCTTGCATGTTGGTATCGTTGCACATGGCAGTGGGTGCCCTGACTACGGGCTAGTTTCCTTTTCCTTCAGCAGTGTCTTCATTTTCTGCACAGCATGATGATAATTTGCCTTTGCAGTGCCGAGAGAGCACTGCATGACGTTCGCGATCTCCTCGAATTTCAAACCGTTCTGCACCCTGAGCATGAGGGTCATTCGCTGCTTTTCCGGCAGCGAGTCGACCGCCTGCAGGAGCAGGTGATGGTGTTCCTTGCGGATCAGGACATCGAGCGTCCTGGGGTCTTTCCTGATCACGACATCATCGAACGAAACGTACTGGACCTTCGCGCGGTCACGATAGGTGTTCTTTGCCAGGTTGATCGCGATCTGGTAGAGCCAGGTTTTGAAGCTCGACCGTCCTTCGAATCCGGATAAGCCGGTGAATGCCTTGACAAAGGTCTTTTGCAGGATATCAGCGGCATCCTCGTGATTGCTCACCATCCGGTAGACCAGGGCGTAAAGGGGTTTCTGGTGTTTTTGCACCAGCGCATTGAACGCCTCCCGGTCGCCTGCGGCATATCTGTCGATCAGTTCGTTATCCTGGTCCATAAGAAGGCCATTCATCTTTTGAGACACCGACAAGGGGAAAAGGTTAAATGCAGCAGCGATTGGATGGGGCACCGGACAGAACGGCGAGCCAGAGGAGGTTAGTGCTTTGGCTGGGGTACTGCGGTAGCCGCGGCATCCCGGATGTCGCTATAGAGGCAGACCTTGTTCCTGCCCGTGTTTTTAGCATGGTAGAGCGCCTGGTCGGTCTGTGCAATGAGCACTTCCTTTTTCCCACACCCCTGATAGTAGGATGCCACGCCGATGCTCACCGTTTTTTTCAGCGTGATCGCTCCGGCAGTGATCACCGTGCTTTCTACCGTCTTCCGGATGCGTTCAGCCATTATCTTTGCGCCTGCCGTGTCCGCGCCCACCATGCCGATGGCAAACTCTTCTCCTCCATAACGCGCGACAAAATCGATGCTGCGCGCCATCTGGCGAATGACGCCGGCCACGGCCTTGAGCGCTACGTCCCCGACCGGGTGGCCGTGCTCGTCGTTCACCTTTTTGAAGTGATCGATATCGAAGAGAAGCAGCGAAAAGTTTTGATATTCGGCGCGATCGAGCCGTTTGAACTCCTCATCCATTTTTTCCATGAATGTCCGGTGATTCAGTAGTCCGGTCAGGCCGTCGTGATGGGCCATGTTCTTGATCTGCCGGTGCAGGATGGCGTTGTCCATCACGACCGCGACCTGGTTCATCAGCGTATCGAGGAAACTGCGCTGCGGTTCCGAGAATGCGTCAGGCCTGGATCGATCCCGAGAAAAAAGGCGCCAATGAACTTTTTACCGGCCACGAGGGGCCAGCATGAAAGAGTATGGATCTGCTGCTGGAGTCTATTCCTTCCGCCGAACAGGTTTATTTCCCCGCTGCGCTCACCTAGGTCGGGAAAGTGATATGACAGTGTTCGACCGTTTTTCCACTCTTTCAACATTTGGCTCAGGATTCCACTCTGCGCCACAGGAAAGGGCTTCTCCGCCGTCTGGTCTTCCTCGGTTTTCCCTAAAAATGTCTTGAATGACGATAGGAGATGTTCTAGAAACTTCGCCCGATCGTCGCTCTGTATTGCTGTGCCGCTGAGATGCAGGACAATTGCTTCTCCGGATTTCTCATCATAGCGAAGGAAAACACACAGCTCGTTAGGCACCGCGGTGCTGAGAAGGGTTGTCAGTCTGTCCAGGATTGCATCGAGATCAAGGCTGCTGCTCAGGACACCGCTCATCTCGTGGAGAGATTCGAAATGCGACGCCCGTACATTCAGCTCCTGGGCGATCTGTATTCTCTCGATGATCTGGATGAAAAAAGGAGTGAAGCGTTCAAGAATATGTTGAGTCTCGGCGGAAAATGCACCAGGTTCCAGGCTGTCCACTGCCAGAACGCCCAGGACGTTTGCGCTGCTATCAATGATGGGAAAGGCAAAAAAGGAGCGTATCGGCTCCTCCCCTTGATAATAACCAAGCGTTGTCGTCGGAAGGGACATATCATCGATGTACTTGGGTTCTCTATTCTTTGCACAGGAGCCGATGATCCACTGTTCCTGCGCAAGATCAAAATCCGGTGTTGCGCCGATTTTGGCGATCGAGAGGCTATCGCTGCGTATCGCCCGGAGGGCCAGGACGTCTTTCCCCGACCGATGTTCCCGAAGAAAGAGCGCATAGGTATGGGCGGGGACCAGTTCGTAGATGAATTCGAGAAGCCCATTGAAGGTGACCTCGCGCCTTAACGCTGCATCCACGTTCGCCGCCTGACGGCCGGTCTGCGTAAGTGTAGAAAGCTTTGTCTTATCGGACAGAGGGTCGACTGCGCTGGCATGTGCCAGCAGCTGCTCATGGGCCTCCCGGACCTGTTGTTCTTTTGCCCGGACGCGGTTCATGATATGCGCCGTCACGAGCGAGACGCCGGCAAGGGACAGGGCATATCCGGCGTATACTTCCCACCGGAACGCCTGGACCTGTTTCGGCGCGATAAGGTTCGCGGTCTCGATGCCAAGGATGAGGCCGACGGCCGCGTAGGTCTTGTCCAGCGGGTACCGGGAAAAGGCTGCGATGAGCACGGTGAACAGGAAGTAGGCGGGCCAGAGCGACGAGTGGATGCCGCCGGTAACCTGCACGACAAAATTGAGCAGGATGATGCCGAGGGTTATATAGGGGAAGGCTTTGAGCTGGTCAGGGGAAATGAATGAGGCATAGAAGATGGAGAAGGCGAGCAGAACGTATCCCGCAAGCCAGAACATCATGAGTGAGGCCGAAGGGGTCCTGGCTGAGGAACAATCCAAGGCTGGAAGAAATACTGTACAGGACCAGGCCGAGGAAGATGAACTTTTTCAAACCTTTTTTCTCCTGCTCGAGTTCCTCTTCCACGTACTTGCGATAGAGGACATCCCATTCGCGGCTTCCCTCGGGCACCCTGCGGGACAGGGACTGGATCGTGCGCCGTGCCGCCGCGTCCGCCTCGTCTTCGTATTGGAGCTCGGCGGTAATGGTCCGCTTGATCTCCCGGAGCAGGCGCTCCTCGGGCTGGAGCGGTTCCACGATGCCTTCTTTCAGGATAGTATCAAGGATCGTGTGTGACAGATGGGAGATGCGGTCTTCACTGAGTTTCATGATTGATTACCTGCCTGCTGTTCTTAGAATGTGGCCATGCATGCATTGGCTGGCACGCATCTGGCCTGATCAGAGGACCATTCCCCGGTCTTTTGCCAGTTTTTTCTTGGTCAGATCGAACACCTTGCGGTAGTCCATATTGCCCCTGGCGATCTCGTCCTCGTGTGCCGCCAGGATCTTCTCGACGTCCTTGTTGAGCTTGTCCTCGGCAAGCATGTCAGCGGTGATGACCTCGGCGATCTTCGCGGCAACCGCGCCGCGCGATTTTGGCGCATTCACCATGCCTTTGGTCTCAAGGCTTATGGCTACTTCGTCAGCGAGCAGTTTGATCATTTCCTTCGAGAGCCGCATGGTTTTCCTTCGTGCCGCAGGTTGATTCGCTTCGAAACTTTTGATTGCCGCACAACTGACGCCTATTATACCAAAAAACCGTCAAGCGGCGAAAAAAAGTTCATTCGGGCTTTTTCTGTTCAGTGACCCGGACCTTGCGGAAGTCCGCCCAGATATCCACGACGCCGAGCGCGGTGACGCAGACAACGACCGGGAGGGCCAGAATGATGGCGTGCAGCATGCCCCGGACCGCGGTGTGGATGCCGGCTTTTCTGAAGTAATGCTCCACGACGGCGATCCCCTGTGCCGTGTAGAGGACGCCGAAGAGGATTGCTGCGTTCCAGCTGATGATATGTGCAGCCTCTTGCGGGATCACGGCGCAGGCCAGGGTTGCTATGAGGCCCCAGACCCAGACGTCCGGTGCATGCCATTGGGCGAGCGTCGGCTGATCAGGAGCCGGACCCTGTTTGCGGGCGATCACGGTCCGGGCCAAGCCGTAACAGCAGGCGGCCTGCACCACGGAGGTCGCGACAACGATGCCCGGCAGAAGACGTACGAGATAGTAAATGAATCTGTCCGAGATGCCGGTGATCGTGGCTGTCATTTCGGTCAGTCCCAGGGTCGTGTACATTTTTGCCGCTTCGGCGAGGCTGTTCCGCAGGTATTCTTCGACTGCTGCGACAGGGCTTTTGCCCAGGTGCGCGAAGTAGGCGGCCAGTGCGATGCCGATCGCTGCGATCGGCAGGAGACCGCCGATCAGTGCCGCTCCTTCGGGCCTGGACCTTCGCAGCATGGCCTCGGCAATTCCGATCGCCATCAGACCGAAGGTGAGGAAAAGCAGGACAGCGCCCTGCCAGCCCGCAATGACGGAAACGAGCATGCAGGCGAGGCCGATCGAAGCGAGGCCCTCCCGTCTGCCGTTCCGTATGTAGGCGATAATGGGCGGGACCGGTGAGAACACGGCGGCCAGCAGGCCGAGCACCGGTATGATCAAACCTGCCAGATAGAGGCCTGCGGCCTGCATGGCGCTGACGACGATGGCTCGATAGTTCAATGACGTCTCCAAAAAAAAGGGAAACTCATGGTCACCGTATCAGTAACCGCCTGAGTTCCCCTGTTGCATTCAGACTGCCCGTGCTGTTCCCCGGCTTACTTCTCGCCCGAGAACGGCAGGATCGCGATGTTCCTGCCCCGCTGGATGGCGACCGTGACGTCCCGCTGGTGGCGGGCGCAGTTGCCGGAGATGCGGCGGGGAAGGATCTTGCCCCGCTCGGTGATGAAGAACCGGAGGGTCTTGATGTCCTTGTAATCGATGAACGGCGCTTTGTCCACGCAGAACCGGCATACTTTCCGCCGGACCGTGAAACGCCTTTTTTTAGGATCTCCGCCGCCTCGGGAATCGCGGCTGTCGCGCGAACCGCCGGGGCGGTCGCCTGAAGGCCTCGGACCGGACGGTCTTGAGCCGGCCGGCCTTGGGGTAAACTCTGCCATAGTAAACTCCTCGTTAAATAGTTAGTGGGTGTACCGGTACCATACTGCCTTAAAAGGGGATATCTCCCTCGTCAACCGGGGATTCCGGGGCCTGTTCGGCCTGGCTATGCCCGCTGCCGCCGGACGATTGGCGTTTCGGCATGAACGTCACCGACTGCGCCGCGACCTCGACCTTGCTCCGCTTCTGGCCGGTGTCCTTGTCGTCCCATCGGCGTTGCTGCAGCCTGCCTTCGATCAGCGCCGCATCTCCCTTGTTGAGATACTGGCCGCAGTTTTCGGCCTGCTTGCCGAAGACGACGATGTCGATGTAGCTGACCTCTTCCTTGGTCTCGTCGCCCTGCTTGTACTTGCGGTTGACCGCGATGGCAAAGTTCGCCACAGCGCTGCCGTTCGGTGTGTAGCGTACCTCGGGATCGCGTGTGAGATTTCCCATCAATATCACTTTGTTAAAGCTCGTCATGGTACGGCCTCGATGGTCGCCGGTCTCCGCTTATGCAAGCGGGCTCCGGCTGTTAAGTGCTTCCGCTTAGGCAGTTGCGTCGGATGCGGCTGCTGCTGCCTTGGCAAGGTCTTTTTTCTTCGGCTTGGGCGGCTGCTTGAGCCGCAGCTCTTTTTCGAGCTTGATGGTCATGAATTTGATCACGGAGTCCGTGAGCTTGTAGGTGCGCTCAAGCTCATGGATCAAGGGCGCCGGAGCCTTGAACTGGAAGAACGCGTAGTGGCCGCGCTTCTGTTTCTTGATCTCGTAGGCCAGCTTCTTTTTGCCCCAGTCCTCGAACTTGACCATTTCTCCGCCCTGGTTCGTAATAACGTCCTGCATCTTCTTGATGACGTTGGCGGTTTCTTCGTCCGTGATATTGGGGTTGATGATGAAGATTGATTCGTAGATATGCATTGCTGACATTGCTGATACCTCCCTATGGGTTATAGCCCCCTGTGTCTGGTGCATACAGGGAGCAAGGAGTAATCCCGGTACAACGCCTCGGGAATCGACCTTACTCATTTGTGAAGCAGAACAATATCATAGGACAAGCTTTAAATCAAGCATTTTCGTGACTATTCAACACCTCTGAACCCGGGAGGGTTGTAAACCGGAGAAAGGCCCTTTTGGCCGCAGATTTCGCAGAGACCCCGAATTGAAAAATAATCCAGGTCTAGTCAACCGCGAATGAAACGCGAATACACGCTAATATTTCTTCTGAATTCGCGTCCATTCGCGTCTATTAGCGGTTATTTCCGCGGATAATGTTTTGACCTGAAAGTCAGGAGTTTCTCGATTTCTAGAACCAGAGCCGGAGCAGGCCGACAACGAACACCAACAGGATAGGCAGGTACATGAGCCGGTAGGTGCCGGCAAGGTCCGCCTTGAAGTACCGGACGGTCAGGACAAGGCAGAGGTGCGTGGGCGAGAGCATGACGCCGGCAAAACCGCTGGCAAAGGCAAAGGTCACCATGGCCGGGTCCGGGTGGCCCCCCAGCATGGCGGTGATGATCGGGAAGGTGGCGCCTACGAACGCGACCGTGAGGCCGGTCAGGAGCCCGACAATGAACGGCAGGGCGAAGAGCACCACGACGGGCGGCAGGCCGCTTTCGCGGAAGAAGAGGGGCAACGCCTCGATGGCGCCCGAGGCGTCGAGCATTCCTTTGAAGACCATGATCCCCGCGACCATCAGGATAACGTTGAGCGAGATGCTCTCCTTGAACATGGTGCCGATCTCACCAGGCCTGTAGCGATAGTAGAGCAGCATGGCGTCACGATCAGTGCCATGGCGATGGCGAGCGGAAGTTTGAAGCCGATGACCAGGATAAGCGAGGCCGTGATCGGCAGGAGCGTCAGGAAAAGGGCGGAAAGCTCCTTCCGGTCCCGTTTGCCTGCCACCGACGTACTGGAGAGACCCCGAAAGCCGAGCAGCGCGCCGACGCCGATGACCGCGAGGGGAAGGGGCAGCTGCGAGAGCAGCAGGTCGTTCAGCGGCAGCCTGGTCACGGCGGCCGCGAGCACGATCCCGGGGTAGAGGGGAGAGCAGTATTCCCAGATATGGCGGAACCAGTAGTTGATATAGGCCTTGTGCTCGGGTGTCATCGTCGTATCCGCGGCAGCTTCCTGCACCATGGGGGCCGAGAAGGCGGCCCCGCCTGCCGACGGCAGCAGCCCGATCACGCCGGGCAGCACGGCCATGGCGATGCGCCGGTCGCGGGCAACGTTCACGACAGCCTCCATCATGCGCTTGAGCACGCCCCGTTTCCTGATGATGTTCTCGAGCGCCATGATCAGCACCAGGCCGGTCACGAGGTTGATGGTCACCGGGTCGGAGGCAGCGGCAAGGAAAACACCGGCCTGTCTGACAAGGCCTATCCTATACAGCGCCCCGAGGAAGGCGGCAGCCAGCAGCATCACCAGCCCCAGGTTCCAGCGCCGGCGAAGCAGCAGCACAATGAGCGCGAAAGCCGCTCCGATCTTGAGCAGGTCAGTCATCTGATATAAGCTCCGTTCAAATAGAACAGGACGGCTGCCCGGATCGTGTATCGGTCCATGCGCCAGTCATCGGGCAGGGACTGGAAGGGCGCCGCCGTCCGGATGGCACGCAGCGCTTCGTCGTCAAGGATCTTGTAGCCCGATGATTTCAGCACCTCGAGCCGGCCCAGGGACCCGTCCTTCATGATGTCGAACAGAATATAGAGCGTTCCCTGATATCCTGACAGTGCCGCGAGTTCGGGATAGGCGAGCACGCTCTCGACCTTGACCTTGAGCCAGCGGTTGTAGGAGATGAACTTGAACTCATCCGTATCGAGCGTCACGGAATTATCGCCCGGTTTGCGCTCCGGCATGCCTTTGCGCGCAAGGTCGTCGATATCAGCCTGGGAAAGAAAAGGGAGCGGTCCTGGTTCATCGCCCTTTGGCGTTGTCCTGCCCGATCCCGAGCCTTTTTCTCCTCCGCCGGGTGTGCCCGGTTTGCCGTTGGGCGGGAGCGTTTTTGGAACTGCTATGTCTGGAGCATTTCCGAATTGCCTGGGTGCCGGAATTGCGTGCGGTTTGGGCAGCGGTTCAGGAATCGGAATGACTGGTTTTTGCGGGGCAGGCAGAGGCGGGACCGGCTGCGCCACAGGCGGAAGCTGTTTGAGCTGATCTCTCGGAACGTTCACGATCTCTACCGGTGTTGTCACCGGAAGCGGCGTGAGCGCAGGCTTGATGAGATAGACCGCGGCAGCGAGCGCCAGGATATGGCATGCCAGGGAGATGATGAGGAACGTGGTGAACTGCCGACGAGGGGACATAAGATACCGGGGAGCGTTATACCCGAGAAAAAATCCTTATCCGCAGATTTTGCAGATTGACGCGGATTTAAATAAATGTGATCCAGGTTTGTTTTGATCTATGAAATCGGCGCAATCTGCGGACAATATGTTGATCTGAGCAGTTACAAGAGTTTTTGCATCCTGTCCGAGACTTCACGCAGCAGCTTCAGGATCGCTTCGGCCTTGTCCGGCGTGAGGCTGCCCATGCCGCAGGATGGAGTGATCAGGCTCTGGCGCAGGATCACCTCGCGCGCAATGCCGGCTGCTTCGAGCCGTTTCATGCCCGCGTCGAGCTTTGCCAGGAGCAGGTCAGCTGTCTCGTTCCCGGTGAAGGCTCCCGTAGGCACCACGCCCCAGGCGAGTGCTCCGCCGCGCGCCAGAAATTTTTTAATGTCGTCGGGGTAGAGCATGACCTTCTCCATGTACCCGAAGGCGTCGAAGTTCACGATATCAACGTTTGTGTTGAAGATCATGGGCCAGTCCGCATTGCCGCAGCAGTGAATGCCTGCAAGTCCTCCGAGCTCGTGGATCGTGTCGATGATCTCGTTCAGCTTCTCCGCCACGACCTCGGACGAGACGGCGGAGAATGCCGAACCCAGGGATTCCATGGCAGGTTCGTCTATGAAGATGATGACGGGCTTCCCGAACTGCTTGAGCTCCTGGATCTGCCATGCTGCTTTCATGGCGAGGCCTTTGACCACGGCATCAAAGAGCATCTCGTTATGCACGATGTCCTTGCCCGTCTCGTCCTTGAAGGAGATGCCGGCTGTGAGCGGACCGGTGATGTGGCCTTTGACGAAGCGCATCTTCGAGGGTAGGCCCTGCTTCAATACTTTTATAAAGGCCGGGAATGCGGCTGCATACTCTTCCGAGATCTTAAAGAAGCCGTAGTTCTTCTCTATAAATTGCTCGAAGAACTTCTCGAATTCCGGCGTCAGGTCTTTGGACGTATCGAAATAGAACCGTTGCTTAACCGCATCGAGCCTGATCCCGGGCAGGGACTCACTGTACTGGCTGTCCATGTGCTCGCGGAAGTCGCGCTGCGGCAGCTGGGGCCAGATCGGGGCTTCCGGAAGATACTGGAGCGACAGGGCCGCTGCCTTGTCCGGGTCCGTGATGGGCAGGCTGCCGATGCCGGTGGCGATGCAGTTGAAGCTATGCGTCATGATGAAAGTCCTTTTCCCTTCGAGGTCGATGACGGATTATATATTCTCGTGAGAAAAAAAACAATCAAATTTGCGAGCACGCGTATCCTGAGACCAGCGATGTCATGGTGTTCGGCAGGGAAGGGTGTCTCCCCATGATTCTCCCGTGGTCGTCGCTCATGGATAACTTTCATCTTTACACCACGTGATAAAAAATGTACTATGCCGCCCATGAAAATGAAATACGGCGCCAAAGCGATCAAACAGGCCAGGCTCGAACTGTGGCCCAATCCCAATCCTGACAGGGACTATGTGATCGATATCTCCTTCCCTGAATTCACCTGCCTCTGCCCGCGGTCAGGGTACCCAGACTTCGCGACGATCAAGGTCACGTATACGCCGGACAAAAAAGTGGTGGAGCTCAAAGCCTTGAAGCTCTATCTGAACAGCTTCCGGGACCAGAGCATCTCCCACGAGGCGGTGACGAACCTGATCTTCGACACGCTCGTCAAGAACCTGAAGCCGCGTACGCTTGAGGTCGTGGGCGATTTCAATCCCCGGGGCAATGTGAAGACCGTCATCCGGGTTGCCCTGTAACGGCTGATCGGACTGCGAACCTTCTCCCGCTCTTTCCCGTGCGACGTCGTATCGCGCTTTCCCCCAGATGTCCTGTACGCTATCTAACCCTGTGAAACATCTTGACTCTTTAGCAACACCATGTTATTTATTGGGCGTTCCCGTATGCCATTGACACGGAGGTCGTTCATGAGGTTCCTGATCAAGGTCGCACTTCCTGCTCTGCTTTTTGCATGCGTCATGCCGCACTGGTCAAACGCTGCTTCTGCCCCTGAAACTTTTGCCCCCCTCGTAAAAAAAGAGATGCCTTCGGTCGTGAACATTTCCACCAAACAGGTGGTCAAGGTGCGGCAGCAGTCGCCCTTCGGCGATCCGCAGATGGACGAATTCTTTTTTCGCTTCTTCGGCAACATGCCGCAGCGCGAGCAGGTGCGCCAGAGCCTCGGCTCGGGATTCATTATCAGCGCCGACGGCTACATTCTTACCAACAATCATGTTGTGGACATGGCGAACGATATCAAGGTCGCTTTTTCGGACGGGAAGGTGCTGGAGGCAAAACTTATCGGCAGGTCCCAGGAGATCGACCTCGCTCTGATCAAGGTCGAGGCGCAGGACCTTCCGGCTGTCAAGCTCGGCGATTCCAGCGTGCTCGAAGTAGGGGACTGGGTCCTGGCGATCGGGAATCCCTTCGGCCTGTCGCATACGGTGACAGCGGGGATCGTCTCGGCCAAGGGCCGTGTGATCGGCATCGGCCCCTATGACGATCTGATCCAGACGGACGCAGCCATTAATCCGGGAAACAGCGGCGGCCCGTTGTTCAACATGCAGGGTGAGGTGGTCGGGATCAATACGGTAATCATCGCCAGCGGCCAGAACCTGGGATTTGCAATCCCGATCACTATGGTGAAGGAGGTGCTGCCTTCGATCAGGGAAAAGGGCAGGCCCGATATGGGCTGGCTCGGCGTTTCGGCGCAGGCCGTGACCCCCGATCTGGCTGCCGCCCTTGGCCTTGCCGAACCAATGGGCGCGATCATCAATGGCATTACGAAAGGCGGTCCTGCTGATAAGGCCGGCCTTCAGCGCGGTGATGTGATCGTGTCGCTGGACGGAAAAAAGATCCTCGAGCCCGGCGAGCTTCCCCGGATGGTGGCCTTCGGGCATATAGGCAAGACCGTTACGCTCAGCGTGGTCCGCAAAGGCAAGCCCCGGGAGATCAAGGCCGTCGTGGAGCTGAGGCCGGAGAAGTAATTGTAGTTCGGAGTTTGGAGTTCGTAGTTCGGAGCGCGGCATGCTCCACGCTCGAAAAAGGGGGAACCCATGTTTGGTCTCGGATTGCCGGAAATCATAGTCATCTTTGTCATTGCCCTCGTCGTCTTTGGGCCAAAGAAACTGCCTGACCTGGGCAAGTCCATCGGCCGCGCCATGGCGGAGTTCAAAAAAGCTTCGGAGGACTTCCAGGAATCGGTCCGGTCCGAAATGAAGGACGTGGAAAAGTCCGTTGACGTGAAGGAAGAGGTCAAACAGCTCGAACAGCTCGGCAAGGCTGACATCATATACGGGGCGACCGACAGCGACGAGAAGGGTATTGCCCCGTCGGGAGAAGGGCAGCACAAGGAGAAGGACGAGCATGCCGAAGACAACAGCTGAAGAAGAACTGCAGATGCCGTTCTGGAGCCATCTCGCCGAGCTTCGTAAACGACTGGTCATTTCGGCCATCGCGGTCGCCATCGGATTTGCGGCCTGCTTTAGTTTTTCCGAGGACCTGCTGGGGGTCCTCATGATTCCGTTGAACATGACGATGAGTTTCCAGTCATCGTTTCCCTTCCTGTTGTTCACGCCGAACGCGGTCAGGCAGGAGCTCTTTTTCACCACGCTGACCGAACCCTTCATGGCTCACCTGAAGATCGCTTTTGTGGCCGGCCTGATCCTGGCCGTGCCGGTCATCCTGCTCCAGATCTGGAAGTTCATTTCCCCGGGGCTCATGCCGCGGGAGCGCCGGTATACGGGTTACTTTGTATCGTTCTCCACGCTGTTCTTTGCAGCGGGCGTTCTGTTCTGCTTTTTTCTGCTGCTGCCCTTTACCGTGCCGTTCCTGATCGGGTACAAGACGGAACACCTGCAGCCGATCATCAGGATCGGCGAGTATATCGACTTCACCCTGAAGTTCCTGCTGGGGGCGGGGGCAGTGTTCGAACTGCCGCTCATCATCATTCTGCTCAGCCGCATGGGCATCCTGCAGCCTGCATCCCTCGCGAAGTTCCGTAAATACGCGTTCCTGATCTCATTTCTCCTGGGCGCCATCATCACGCCGACGCCTGATGCGTTCAACATGACGCTCATGTCCTTGCCGATCTATTTTCTGTACGAGATCGGTATTCTGGGGGCGCGCATCTTCGGCAGGAAACGCAGCTCAGCTTCCACGGACCTGACGGAGATATAGCAATTGCGGATTGCGGAATGCGGATTGGAAAAGCAATGCGAATCGTTTCATTCGTTGCCGCCGGTTCGAACAGCGGCAAAACCACGCTTATCGAAAAGATCATCCCGCTCCTAAAGGCCCGCGGTCTGCGCGTCGCCGTGGTAAAGCATGCCCATGCCGGTTTCGAGATTGACCAGCCGGGCAAGGACTCCTGGCGATTTCGAGAGGCAGGCGCCGATGCAGTTCTGATCATCGGGCCTAATGGATCGGCACTCACGAGGAAACTGACGGCAGAGCCGCTTGCCGACCTCGAACTTCTTGCCCGGGATGTCGATATCGTTATCCAGGAGGGATTCAAGAAGACTGCGCAGAACAAGATCGAGGTTTTTCGCACGGGTATTTCGGGTGAACGGCCTCTTTGCATGTCGGACCCGTCGTTCCTTGCCCTCGTGAGCGACGCCCCCTTTGATACACCCATCCCCCGCTTCGATATCAACGACGCCAGCGGCATAGCCGAGTACCTTATCGCTAATTTCGGCCCGTCGCGAGCTGCATCGTAACCGAAGCATCTCTCGTTCAGTCTTTAAAAGGAATACCTGCTAACCTTGATTGCTAAAAGATGTTTACTTGGGGTTTAAGCGGGAAAATGATGTTTTTCATTGACTTGTAGTTCGGTTTGTCTTATAAACAGAACATATATTTCCATCGAAAAAAACAGGATAGCTTTCAGCGTTCAAATACGAAAGGAGTAAGCATGGCGGGTGCGAGATCGAAAAAATTGTTCGAAGAGGCGAAAAAGATCATTCCCGGCGGTGTGAACAGCCCGGTGCGGGCATTCCGCTCCGTAGGCGGAGAACCGCTTTTTATCAAGAAGGCGAAGGGATCAAAGATCTACGATGCTGACAACAAGGAATATATAGACTATGTCCTTTCCTGGGGTCCTATGATCCTGGGCCATGCCAATCCACGCGTTTCAACAGCGCTCAAAAAGGCGGTGGCGAACGGCACGAGCTTTGGCGCGCCCACGGAACTGGAGATCACGCTCGCCAAGATGGTGAAAAAAGCGTTCCCGTCGATGGATATGATGCGCATGGTCAGCTCGGGCACGGAGGCGACCATGAGCGCCATTCGTGCGGCCCGCGGGTTCACCAACCGGGACAAGATCCTGAAGTTCGACGGCTGTTACCACGGACATGCCGACAGCCTCCTGGTGAAGGCCGGCAGCGGTGTGGCGACCTTCGGCCTGCCCGACAGCCCCGGTGTTCCCGCAGACCTTGCCAAACTGACCCTCACGGTAGCTTACAACGACCTTACCGCAGTAAAGGAGATGGCCAGACGCCAGGGTGAGCAGATCGCCTGTATCATTGTTGAACCGGTCGCCGGCAATATGGGCTGCGTTCCGCCCGATCCGGGTTTCCTCACCGGGCTTCGGGAGGTCTGCGACCAGTACGGCATCCTCTTGATCATCGACGAGGTCATGACCGGCTTTCGCGTGTCTTACGGCGGCGCCCAGAAGATCTATAACATCAAGCCCGATCTGACCTGTCTCGGCAAGGTGATCGGCGGCGGGCTTCCGGTGGGCGCCTACGGCGGTAAGGCCGAGATCATGCAAAAGATCTCGCCTCTCGGCCCGATCTACCAGGCCGGTACGCTGTCGGGCAATCCGCTGGCAATGACCGCCGGCATCGAGACCTTGAAGGCGCTTGCCAAACCCGGCGTGTACAAAACGCTCGAAAAGCTGACCGCCGAGCTCGAACTGGGCCTCCGGGAAGTGACGGCCGAGGCGGGCGTCCCTGCAACCTTCAACCGGGTGGGCTCCATGTTCACCACCTTTTTCACGAACACGACCGTGCGGGACTTCGCAAGCGCCAAAACATCGGACACCGACCTTTTCGGGCGCTATTTCCGGTCAATGATCAAGAACGGGGTGAACCTCGCGCCGTCGCAGTTCGAGGCCGCCTTCATGTCGCTTGCCCACACCCGGGCCGATATCGCGAAGACCGTAGAGGCTGCACGGAAGAGTCTGAAGACATTGTAGACGATGCGGGGACGCGTGAATGCGCGAGCATGTTCTTCCACATTTCCGCATATACACCTATTCGCATGTACCATATATCACAACTATGGAAGAAAAAGACCGGAAGCTGATCCGCATGCTCGGCGTGCTGAGCACCGTGGGCATCACCATGGTGGCGGCCACGGTCATCGGCCTGTTCATCGGACTGAAACTGGATAAGTTCTTCGGCACGTCGCCGTGGCTGACGGCGCTCTTCCTGCTCTTCGGCCTTATCGCCGGATTCAGGAACCTGTTCCTGTACGCCAAGCGAAGCCAGCAGGCCATGGACGACGACAACAATAAAGATCCAAAAGGAACGCCATGACCGAAGAAGCGAGCGCGTCGAAACAGGCAGTGGGCGATATTGTTCAGAGAGTTGTGAAGAAGACGCTTATGCTCACTGTCGTTGCCATTGCCGGTGTTTTCATCTTCAACGTCCTTGTTGCCGCGGACCGGCAGTGGTGGCTGCTCCCGGCCAGCATCCTTTTCGGGGCGGCCCTGGGGCTGGTCAACTTCCAGTGGCTGGCTGTCGCGGTCGAGCGGATCTACCTCAGAAAAGGCGCAACGCCGGGAGTGTCCAATATCGCCGCGGCGATCATCAACATCCTGAAGCTGGCTGCCATCTTCGTTGTTCTGTTCATCGTCATAAAATGGCAGCTTCTGAATGTTTTCGGACTGGTGGGAGGTCTTTCGCTCTGTTTCCTTGCCATTCTCTGGCAGGGATTGACGCTTATGAAGAACGTGTCCGCACATGATCAGTAACCGGTAGGCAACGCGCCAGGGTGGGTTGGGACATCACTGCTGAAAGGCAGAAGGAGAGTGCGTATGAAGAATCATGTTCTGAGGCCGCTGTTCGTGGTTATTGGTATCGTTGCGCTGATATTGCTCGCGAGATTGGTGCTGGTCCCGAAGGATTTCGGCATCGGCCAGCGGGGATACATGTACGGCTGGCATCGAAACAGCAACGAAGAAGAGTGGAAAAACACGATCATCAAGGTAAAGTACCAGGGCAAGGAGTACTGCAAGGACTGCCACCCCGATAAATACGACAGTATCAATAAAACCCCTCACAAGATCATACAATGCGAGAACTGCCATGGTCCGGCTGTTGATCATCCCTCTGACCCGCCAAAGCTCGCCATCGATAAAAGCAGGGCACAGTGCCTGCGGTGCCATTACCCCTTGCCCTATCCCACGAGCGGAAGATCTCAGATCCGGGGCATCGATCCTGACAAACACAATCCCGATGTGGAGTGTTCGAACTGCCACAACCCGCACAATCCGATGGGAGGTCTGAAATGATATCGCGAAGGAATTTCCTGAAAACAACCGCCGCTGGGATCGCGGGCATCACGCTGCCCCTCGCGGCTTTCGAGATCATCGACCCCAAAAAGCTCATGGCCGAAGAGGCGAAGGACCCGGCAAAGGTCCGCTGGGTATTCCTGGTGGACACCTATAAGTGCGTGGGCTGCGGCCTCTGCGTCAAGGCCTGCAAGCAGGAAAACGAGATACCCTACGACGCGAACGTGACGAGGACCTGGGTCGAGCGCTATGTGATGACGAAGGACGGCAAGATCTACGCCGACACACCCAAGGGTGCGCGGGACGGTTTTACGAACTCGAAAATCGACCTTGGCCAGGGCAAGTTCAAGGACATCAAAAATGAAGACATCGATAAGGCATTCTTCGTGCCCAAGCTTTGCAACCAGTGCGACAACCCTCCCTGCGTGCAGGTGTGCCCCGTGGGCGCAACCTACCAGACCAAGGACGGCGTGGTGCTGGTGGACAGGACGTGGTGTATCGGCTGCGGCTACTGTATCATGGGCTGTCCCTACGGTGTTCGGTTCTTCCACCCGGTATATCACACAGCCGAGAAGTGCAACTTCTGCTATCACCGGATCACGAAGGGAATGAAGACCGCCTGCGTGGACGCATGCCCCTTCGGTGCGCGCCTGATCGGCAATATCAAGGACCCCAATGACCCGGTCACGAAGATCATCATGACTGAGCGGGTCGGGGTGCTGAAGGAAGAATACGGCACCAAACCCCAGGTCTTTTACGTCGGCCTCGAGCAGGGAGGTAAAATAACCATGGTACATGGAGAACTCTGGACTATAAAAGAATTATTCGTCTATCCGAACGAGTATCATTTACTGGAGCGTTCAGATCGTCATGTATCCCTTCATGACGGGGCTCGTGGCAGGGGCCTTCGTTCTGTCATCGCTCTACCATGTTTTCGGCATCAAACAGCTGAAGGACATGGCGCGCTTTGCGCTGGTATTCTCCTTCGCCCTGCTGTTTGTGGCGCCCATGCCCATCATGCTCCACCTCCAGTTCCCGTTCCGCGGCATGGAGATCTTCATGACACCGCACTTCACCTCGGCCATTGCCGCTTTTGGCGTGGTGTTCTTCGCCTACGGAGCGATCGTGGCGTCGGAGCTCTGGTTCCTTTACCGGAAGCATTTTGTCGAGGTGTCGCTTAAGCTTAGGGAAAAGCAGGACAAAACCCTGACTGAGTGGCTTCAGTATTTGATCTTCTGCTCACTGACCCTGGGTGTGTATGATGTCAGCGAAGAAGCGCTTCACCGGGACGAAAAGGCCATCAAGATCCTGGCCGGCATCGGTATCCCGGTGGCCTGCTTCCTTCACGGCTATGCCGGGTTCATCTTCGGATCTGTCAAGGCAAATGCGCTCTGGATGACGCCGCTCATGCCGGTCATCTTCATCATGTCAGCGGTCGTATCGGGCATTGCGCTCTGCATGCTCACCTACATCGTCACCATGGAGTTCAAGAAGTTTCTCGCCTCGCGCAGGAATGAGGCACGCGGCGCTTTCCGGTCAAAAGAGGAGATCATCGGCGTTGAGGTCAACGTCATCCGGATGACCGCCAAATACCTCGTTTTTTTCCTGGTCGCCGCCATCAGCCTTGAACTTCTTGATCTGATCTTCCGCACCTATACGGCGGTCAAGTCCTGGGACGTGCTGCGCAGTGTTATTTATGAACGGGATTTCTACGATATCTTCATCATGCAGTACGGCATCGGGAACCTCGTGCCGCTCATCCTGTTCCTGATCCCGGGCCTGACGATCAGAAGGGCCGTTCTCGCCGTTCTCCTCGTGCTCTTCGGCGTGTTCATGATGCGATGGAACGTGGTGATCGGCGGCCAGGCGTTCTCGCTCTCCTTTGCCGGCTATATGCACTACCACCTGCCGATCATCCCGCATGACTGGGAGACGTTCAAGGAAGGGTTGTTCGGTGCGCTCGGCATCTTCATCATGCCCTTCATCTTGTTCTGGGTGATCGCCAAAATATTCCCTGTTTTCCCCGAAAGGGAACAGTCGTCGTAACGATGGACTCTACCGTAGCGGCGGGGCGCAATGCCCCGCCGTTTTATATTATTGTGTCACACAATATCTTGCCGAACTAAACCGCTTTCCGCTGTGTAATTCCATGAAAAAATCATCACTGATAAAGATATTGACATCATTTTCGAGCTATGTTATAAAAGCTCGCTTAGTGGTATAATTATCTAGGTGAAATGGATGGGGGATATATCACGTGGGATGGGTCAAAGACAAAATTGTCGGGAATTTTAACATGGTTAAGGAACGGCTGAAAGAGCCGCTCTCCTTAAAGGCAAAGTTATTGATCATCAGCCTAGCTGTTGATCATCGTTGGCGGCGGCGGGTTCATCGCTTTCAAGTTTTACGATTTTACCCAGAACAATCCGAAGTTCTGCGTTGGCTGTCATTTGATGCAGCCGGCATACGACAGCTGGGCACAGAGCGAACATAAGCAGCTTAACTGTCATGACTGTCATCACCTGACCATCATAGAGCAGAACCAGCTGCTGATCAGCTTTGTGCTGAAGCGCCCGACTACAGTGCCCGAGCGCCACAAAGATCATGTCATCGTAAGTCAGAAATACTGCAATCAGTGCCATACGGCAGGTGGAAAGGGCGGCCAGATCAATAAATCGCTCTTCCATGCCAAGCATGTGTATATGGAGCAGATCGAGTGCACCCAGTGCCACGGCGAGGTGAAGGCCGATAAGTCCGGGCTCCACCATTTCCTGCCCACGGAAAAGTTCTGCCAGAAATGCCATCCGGGCAAAGCGGTGCATGGTGAAGGCATGGGCGGACTTGCCTGTCTTAACTGCCATACCGACCGGACCAAGGACCTCAGGCCGGGACGGAAAAAGTGCCTCTACTGCCACAGTAATAACGAGAATATCCGCAAGGAACTGAAAGAAGACGCTACCATGGATGTTCGTTTCTTCGCACCCGATGCAGCGACCATCAAAAAAGCAAAGAAGATCTCGTTTGATGAAAAGGCACCTATGCAGTTCTACTGCTATGAATGCCACAAGCCTCATACGGCGGGCAAGGTGAAGCCGAGTAACGAGGACTGCCTGCGGTGCCATATGGGCGTGTCCAAGATCGGCAAACACAAGGTCCATCTCAATATGGACATGCAGTGCAAGGATTGCCACAAGCCGCATATCTGGAAAGTGACCGAGGCTTCGGCCAAGAAGGACTGCGTCCAGTGCCATGAGTACCGGAGCCCGAAAACGTTTCTCTAGGATCATCCCGGTGTCTTGACGGGCGGCAGCATGAATGGATTCCCAACTCGCGCCCGTGCAGTGTATAAATCATTCTATCGATGAAAGGAGGTGAAACTATAATGAAAAAGCTTCTCGTAATCGCAATCGTCATGATCGTGACCTTCGTTCTTTCCGTTTCGGCATTCGCAGTTCCGGCGGGCAAGACCGTAGAGTTCGACGGCAAGGGCGGCGGCAAGGTGGTGTTTGACGGCAAGGCTCACGCCGACAAGGGCCTCAAGTGCGCTGATTGTCATCCGGGCAACTTCAAGATGAAGAAGGGCGATGCAGTGATCACCATGAAGGACATGGAGGCCGGCAAGAACTGTGGCGCATGCCACAACGGCACCAAGGCTTTCAGCGTGAAGGATGCAGCCAACTGTGCAAAGTGCCACAAGAAGTAAGTTGAATGTCTTTATCAGGCAACAAAAAACCCTCACGAGCATATCGTGAGGGTTTTTTTATGTGTGGCGGGAGAGCATGAGAATCGAACTCACCTTTCCTGGCTCACGCCAGGAAACAGCGGATTTGAAGTCCGGGACGGGCACCAGCTCCGTAACCTCTCCCATGAGCAAAAAAAGTATACTTGAGACATTGCCGGATGGCAAGCAAATTCAACAACACTGTAAGAGCATCGGTTCGTCATCGTGAAGCGTCTGTTCCTGCTTATTCCTCGTCAAAAGATGGACACGAAACTCTCCGGGTTCTCTTCTGATAATGGCAGAAAAAAAGAGCTTATCCGACACTCTGCATTGTGGCCTGTCAATTTGGATTTTTTCAGGCTGAACGCACGGTTATTGACAAATTAGACGATTTCTTGTATCGTGGCCTTGCATTGATCAACAAAATCTTTCTTGACTGCGGTACGCGGCGGACGCTTGGGAACGATCACTCGGACGATGGTACGCTCCGGGTGAATTATCCATGATCCCGTCCACACTACGCATCTTGTTATAGTAACAGCGGAGACGAAGCGTGATACCGCTCAGGGACATAAATCCAACAGAGCGCTTTGCAATTGTAACGCTGCTGCTGGTCATCGCGAACAGTGCGGTGTTTTTTTATGAATTGACGCTAGGCCGGACCGGTGGAGAACTGTTCTTGTCCTCCTACGCCCTGATCCCCGCGAGGCTCTTCTCTCCCGCGGTGCTCAACGACGGGTCGTTGCCGGCTGCCGCAACGATCATCACTTCAATGTTTCTGCACGGCGGAATCCCTCATATTGCCGGCAATATGCTCTACCTCTGGATATTTGGCAATAATATTGAGGACGCCATGGGCCGCTTGCGGTTCATTCTATTTTACCTGGTCTGCGGCACGGTGGCTGCGATGACCCATGCTTTCGCGAACACATCTTCGATCATTCCGATGATCGGAGCAAGTGGCGCTGTCTCCGGCGTGCTCGGTGCCTATGCGATCCTTTACCCGAGAGCCCGGGTCGTGACGCTGGTGTTCTTCGGTTTCTACATTCGGACCATGGAAATACCGGCACTGTTTGTGCTGGGCTCCTGGTTCGTGATACAGTTTTTGAGCGCTCTGTCTGCATCTTCAGGTGGTGGGATTGCCTGGTATGCCCATGTCGGCGGATTTGTGACGGGGATGATCCTGATCGGTCTATTTAAGCGAAGCGAAGTTCCCTATGGCGGTGGAAGGAGATCTCACTCCCTATGATTGTTCCGTGCGAATGTGGTGCGAAGCTCAGGGTCGATGATGCTAAGGTCAAGGATAAAAGCGTAAAAGTGCGGTGTCCCCGGTGCGGCAATGTCCTGTTGGTGCATAAACAACCGGCAGAGCGCGTTAGCGGCCAGCCCGCCAAAACTGCTGCTCTCCGACCGTCGGGCGCTCCCCTGGTGCTTGTCGCACATGATAGTGAGGTTGTCAGAACCATGATCACGGGAGTGCTTCAGGATGCGGATTTTACCGTGGACACGGCCTGCAACGGCCATGAAGCGCTTAAAAAGGCGATCAATTCAAGACCGCAGGCGATGGTTCTCGATGTAGGGTTGTCCGGCATCTACGGCTTTGAATTGTGTGAACGGCTTAAGGGTGATGTGCGGACGTCTGCAATGAAAATCGTGCTCTTGTCGTCGGTCTATGATATGCGGCGGTATAAACGGACACCGGTAAGTCTCTATGGAGCCGATGACTATATAGAAAAACACCATATTCCTGATTTTTTACCCATTAAGATCCGCAAACTTATCCAACCGGGAGAAAACTGCGAGCCAAAGACGGCAAGTGTTTCCTGCGACGCCCCCCCGAAAAAAGAAGCCCCGTCCCGAGAGTTCGATCTCTCGTTATTCAAACCGGCAAGTTTAATGAATGCGGAGTCGGAATCGGCGGCTGTCGGTGCTGCGGTTTCAGCGCCAGGGTCCGTTACCGTTCGCGCTGACACGCCTGATAGTTCTGCCATATCACCGGAGTCGCTTAGCCTTGAAGCGTCCATCTTTCAAAAAGAAGAGTGCGATATCCCGACCGTGGATGCAGCGGACCCTGAAGCAACGGAAAAGGCCAGGCGTTTTGCAAGGATCATCGTGTCGGATATTGCGTTGTATAACCAGGATGCCGTTGTAGATGGTTTGCAAAACGGCACCTTTTATGATTTGCTCAGGAACGATGTGACTGAGGGCAGGGAACTCTATGAAAAAAGGGTTCCAGCCGCGGTCAGGGCAAAAAAGGATTACTACCAGGAAGCATTTGATAATTTTATTAAGACACAAAAGAAGATTGTTCGTTGACAACTGAATTGACTTAGTATAGTATACGGGCTTGTCGGGGCGTAGCGCAGCCTGGTAGCGCACTTGGTTCGGGACCAAGGGGTCGGAGGTTCAAATCCTCTCGCCCCGACCATTTTTTCCCATATAGTATCTTGCAGCAGAGACGATATTTACGCTGAACATCGGGAGCCGATTCGCGATGCCCTTGTGCGGGCCTGTTCTCAATGCGTGACCACCGTGCTATTCAGAAGCGTGACCGGAGTCATTCAACAATGCTTCCACAGGTCTTATTTCGATGTTCGGGTCGCGGGTTTCGCCCGGTTATTGCCTCCCCCCTGGTGTACAGCAGCCAACCATAATCATTTTTTACTGATGACCGGATTTCAGGAGCAGGTTCATATCATGCTTGCTCAGACCTCGGTCAGACCGATGCTGCAGGATAGTAGGCAAAACATATCCTGCATGCCAATCAGGGTTGGCTTTGTTGCAAACCAGGTTTATTACCGGACAGGCGCTTCCGGTGTTGCCGCAGGTGGCGGACTTTCTGATGATATAAAAGGGGCATTGCTACATCCCTTTTTTTGCCACCCCAAGAGGTATTCATGAGTGAGAGGGAAAAGTCGGTCGATGACATGATGGGTGAGGAACCCTATAGCGAGGAAATTGAAGAAAAAAATGAGGTAGAGAAAAAAAACAGCAGTGAGGCTGAAGAGAGCGCTTCGGGACGAGGCCTCGATGCCATCAAGTTTTACCTCAAGGAAATACGCAAGACGCCGCTCCTTAACTTCGATCAAGAACAAGAACTGGCAAAACGTATCGCCCAGGGAGATCAGAGTGCCCGCGCCAAGATGATCGAGGCCAATCTGCGTCTCGTTGTTGCCATCGGCAAGAAGTACATCAACCGGGGCCTTCAGTTCTCCGATATCATTGAAGAAGGGAATCTGGGGCTCATTCGGGCAGTTGAGAAATTTCAATACGAACGCGGTTTCAAATTCAGCACCTATGCCTCATGGTGGATCAAGCAGTCCATCGAGCGGGCCATCGTGAACCAGACGAGGACCATCCGCCTTCCGGTCCACATTGCCGAGATCGTTAACTCGTATATGCGCGCCACGCGACAGTTGACGCAGTCCCTGGGGCGTGATCCGCAGATCGAAGAGATCGCGAAAAAAATGGGAAAAACCGTCGAGAAGGTGCGAAGCATCTCGCAGGTGGTGCGGGAGACCTACTCCCTGGACATGCTGATCGGCGATCAGGAGGAAGATACCCTCAAGGACATCCTGCAGGACACCAACGCTCTCTCTCCCGCCAGTCTTTCAGATGATAAACGCAGACGAGAGCATATCGACGAATGGCTTACCAAACTTACCGTATCCGAACGGAAGGTCGTCGAGATGCGCTTCGGTCTCGTGGACGGGGAGCCACAGACCCTGGACAGCATCGGGAAGGAATTTCACATCACCCGGGAGCGGGTCCGTCAGATCGAGACCCAGGCGCTCAAAAAATTGCGAGACATCACGAGGCGGAAAAAGATCGATTTTGAGGAGATGGTGTAATAAATTCTGAATACGGAATTGAGAATGCAGAATTATAATAAGACAAAACTACGGATTTTTTACTCCGCATTCGCTATTTCTCATTACAATACCGCCCCTGTAGCTCAGGTGGATAGAGCAACGGTTTCCTAAACCGTGTGCCGGAAGTTCGAATCTTCCCAGGGGCACCAATTTTAAGTTATTTCAATGACTTGGATTTAGGAAAAGACAGCAGAACTTCTCTACCTGGGCCTGTACCTGTGCCTTTGGCAAGGTTTGCAGTCTCTTCTTTATGCTTCTGTTCCAGCTTTTCCCTTAGCTTCCGGTGATACTGCGTCACCTTATCCGCAGCCTCTTTTAAATCTTCCTCGCTCGTGATGTTGTACCGGTCGAAGACTGACCGCGTTTTGTGACCGCTTACCCGCATCGCGGTTGTTTCGGGGACCCCGCTACGTATAAGGTTCCTGACCCCGGTCCTGCGAAGATCATGAAAGAGCTTTTCGCTTAACCCTGCCTGCTTGCACGCTGTTGTCCAGGCCTTACGGCCGTCCTGCTTGATCTTGTGACCGTCGCGGAAAAAAACATATTGGCAGTCCGGAAATTGCTGCTCATGTAGCGCATACTGATTTGAAATCGCCTCATAGAGCTCACCCGTGAGGTAAATGATACGCGACTCATCGGTCTTCGTGTTGTCCGCGTCAAGGGTGATCTTGCCTTCCTCGAGGCTTACGTTTTGCCAGGTAATGGACATGAGTTCACCCCGACGAACGCCTGTGTGATACGCTGTTATCAAAACGGGCTTCAGGTATTCCGGCAGCCTCTCGAGGAGCTTCACATAGTCGCTGTACTCGAAGAAGCCCTGCCGGGCATTGTTCTCCTTTAGCATGGCGATATGAGGGGGATTGATGACCGTCGGCGGGCTTTGACGGGCGCCCAAGTTGAACATGCGCCTCAACGCGCTGAGCTCCCGATTTATTGTTCCATTTTCGGCGTCTTCTTTTTGCCGCTTCCGGATGTAGCTGGATATCTGTCCGGACTGGATATCCGCAACTCTTCTCCCGCCGAAATGCTTTCTCAGGTTGTCTATCAGCGACTTGAGCCGCGATACGGATTTTCTCCCGTTCATCTCGTAGTCATCGATCATGTATTGCGCGATGTCGTCAAAGGTGGTTTTCTTGACTGCCAAGCCGGGGAAGGTATTTGTCGCTACCTGTCCTTCCCGGAGTGCCAGGACTTTCCGCGCATGATCGTAAGACGTTGACTCCGTGCTTTCACGGTACGGTTTCCCGTCCCTGTAATACTTTATCCAGTACGTTTTACCTTCTCGGGTGACGGTCTTGCCGTTCGCGGCCTTAATGGGCTTACCGTCCGCGTCCTTGCATGCATGTTTACGCTTGAAGATGCTTCCCATTCTATTTGCTCACCTCCTTACCCCTTGGCGGCCGGCCCCGGAGAGGCTTCTCAGTCCTCTTTTTCGTGCATGCAAGGGCAAGATGCAGAAAAGAGGGGATCTCTCTTTCTCCGTTTTCCCATCGGCTGATGGTGACAACAGAGACTCCCAGGACTTTGGCAATCATACTTTGGCTATAGTTGTTTTTCTTTCGCCAAGTCTTGAGATCTTCGGGACTCATGGGGTAAGTATAATTCAAGCATTAACCAAATGTCAATAGATATTTTAGAAATGATTTACGGTCTTACGGCTCTCGATCCAACTGTCCATATCGCCTCGGTCTAGATGGATACGCCGGCCGTCTTTGATGAAGGGAATCTTCCCGGCCCATAACATTTCACGGACAGCACAGACGGTCCGTCCCAGGTAGTGCGCTGCTTCCGGGATGCTAAAAAGCCGCTTCGGCAAGAAATCGTCAGTCGCTGCGTTCGTTTTCGTTACATTATCTTTCATCGTATTATTTGAGTTATCGAGTGAACCTTGCATAATTCGGCTACGCCGTTGATATCGTCAGCTGCACGTTCCGGTCGCCTGCCCGGTTAATCGCCGGGATGACCTCGTTCTCCATGAGGCTGTCCCAGTATTCCTTGGTTCCGAGTCCGTTCTGAACATTGATCGTGATCTGCTGTCCGCCTGCGGCCTTGCTGTCCGCTCCGGCGATCGGGGGCAGGCCCGTTCCCGGGGACACGGGGTAGGTGCCCACGCCTCCGCCAGCGGAGATGCTGCCGCCCCCGCCGCCTCCTCCGTCCATGCTTTGGGACCGGATGGCCTTGACCTGGGCCATGCCCATGGCGATAGCCGCTGCGGCCGCCAGGGCGCCGAGCACGGGGCCGACGTAGGGGATGCTGGCCATGGAATCGAAGGCCTTGATGGCGGCAGAATAGGTGCTGATCAACGCTTGGGCCGTGGCCGTCGCCTTGTAGATGCTGAAATACTTCCGGGCATGCGCCCCGCCCTGCTCGGACATCATCTTGGCGGCGGTGACGAAGTTTGTGGCTGCGGCATTGGCGGCCGCGATCCGCATCAGCTTGGTCTTTTCTTCCTGCTGCGCCATCATGGCCTGGCGTGCCATGTCGCGGTTGGCGTACTCCTGGCTGATGGCGTCCTGCGCGGCCTTGGCATCTCCCCAGGTGGCGGTCTCCTGCTGCAGCCGGGCCATCTTAGCCTCTGCCTGCAGGTCGAACTGGGCCAGCTCCAGGTTGTCCATCTCCACCTGGCTGGCGCCCTTGGCGGCGATCATGGTTCTGAAGGAGTTTACATATTCGGCGTCTCCTGCGAGGCGGCCGGCGGCGGTTAACTTAGAAGGGTTATAGTTTTCATAGGTAATCTTATTACTTAATCCCGCACGGTATGTTTGGTCGGCGGCTATCTGCTGCTTCATAATTGCTATTGATGCAATGGATTCCCTGTTTTGTTCGCGGATCTGACTGGTACGTTCCTGCTCCATGGCAGCAGTGATGCCATATTCGGCGTCGTACCCTTTCAGTGCCTCCGTGCTGTACTTTACAACATGAGTTTTGGTTTTAAGTGCATCCTCTAAATCATTGAGCGCTTTCTTCTCGTCCCGGAGTTGTTTATCCATCTCCAACTTCAGTAGCTCGCGCTTTGCGAGGAGAAGATTGTATGTGGCTTTCTTAGATTCCTCGGACGCCCCGGAATGGGCATAGAGTTCCTGAACCGCACCACGAAGCGTTGTTACATTTCGTTGCGTCTGTTCTACATCATGCTTCTTGGCCGCGGCTAAGTGGTTATAAGCCATGACCGACGCGCCAATGATAATCGAGACCGCTCCAAAGGCAACGGCAAAGCGGCCTGCGCCGGCGACGACGTCTTCAACAACATTGCCGAGCATGCGTGCGGCCTGGCCGGTGATGCCAATTTTCCCCCCGGCAGTTTCGGCGACCTCGCCCAAGCCCCAAAAGGCAAGTCTTCCAGCAGTACCCGCCTTTTCCGTACGCTTGCCGGTATCCTCGGCCTTATCTCCCATATCGCCGATATCGGCCTTGGCCTTACGGAGGGTATCCTCTGCCAGGTTCAACGCCCGGATGACTACCTTAATGTCGCGTTCACTTCCCATTCGGCACCTTTGGCATGTTCTTTTTCCGCCACTCTGCTATCTCTCGCTTGTATAACTCGAAGGCTTCAACGAACCAGCAGGGCTGGTCTATCCACGCGCCGGGAAAGGGCAGTATCCCGGTCTCTTCCACCAGAAAGCAGAACCGCATGAGCTCCGCCGTCTCCTGCGTGATCCAGTTGACAGGGCATTCATAGAGGCGGATATCTCCCAGGATGAAGACCTTGTCGAACCCCTTCATTTCCTCTGCGATTTCTTTTCTTTGCTCCTCGGACATACCCCTGAACACAAAGGCTGTTTCGTCCATCTCTCGCAGGTTGCCACAGTTACGCTTTTCCTGTTGCCGGTCGGAACAATCGTTACAGTCGAATGGGGGCTTCTGGTCTCCGCTGTTCTTCAGCTGGTAGCGGATGCCCCCGCAGAGTTTTTCTCTGGCCCTCGGTAAGCCTGGAGCTGCTTTCCATTGCCATGATGATCTCGGTGATCAGATCGTTGTCCGCGGCGTCATAGAGCTCCGCAGCGGTGGTGATGGACTTGCCGTCGACCGAGTAGTTTTCGACGCCGACGACGTTCTCGACGAACTGTTGGCGCTGGACCTCGCGCGCGACCCGGGTCTTGAGTTCGACGCGTTTGTTCACGTCCTTTATCCCCCGAATGTCCTCGCCTACCTTGCGTTCAATAATGTTCGCATAGTGCTGAACACGGGCGAAGCTTACAAACTTTGTCTTGATGACACAGGGGTTGTCTGATCCCCGCTCGGATTCGGGGGTGTACTCGATGATAGTATCCTGTGAAAAAGAACTTATGGCCATGGTGAATCCTCCTGTCTTGTTGAGTGCAATTTGACCTGTGCTTCTGAGACTGCCGAGGTCGAGTTCTTAAAATCGACGACCGCAAAAACGGGGGACCCCGCCTGCTTTTTTTTCAGTGTATCGATGGCCAGTTCATTTGCGCTGATGACGGCTGTTACCATTAGACCTCCTCATAGTGGTTCATTCACCCAGTTGCCGAATCCCGTCCTGGGTATGACCTTTATTTGTTCTTGTTAATTTCCTTTGATATTTCATCTTCGATGACACGCTGAATCTGCGCGCCCTGGTTAAAATGGTTGAGCGCATCACGCAACGCGTCACGCGGGCCGAACTTGGCGGAGCTGCCGAGGCCGAGGAAGATGGCCCGGGCGTAGGATGCGGAGTTGAAGACCACGACCTCGTCGGGACCGGCATCGAAGCTGCCGGCGTCTCCGGATTTCGATTCTCCAGGATTGAGCCAGGCGAGACTCGATCGTAGATGACCCGTTACTCTCGGGACAGGATATCCACCGGGCCGAGCCGTCAATAAATCAGATTGACCGCGCAATCTCGATTTTTTATGCTTGTCCGTATCCCGCAGACGCACCTGGGACTGAGCGCCGCCGGTTAACCATCGAAAGGCTTCTGCGTATATCCCGCCGCCGATGCGCGTGAGCCCCCTCCGAACCGCCCCTGGCAGTGCTTCGGATAGATGGTCTAAGTTAAAGATGACGTTTTTGTTTTCAACGGTGACTTTAACATCAATCACTTGCGATCCCCCTGATCCCCCACAATACCGGTGCCGCTGGACTGCTGGCGGTCCTGGATGCTGCCGGCGGTCGCTTGCTCGGAATCACGCATGGCTTCAATCGAGAAGGGCGAGCCCTTCATGAAATCAACAAGAACAGGTTTTTCCCTCGGCATGGGAGGCTGAAAAACAACTTCCCCGTCCCCGCCGGTGATGACTTCCGATCCGTGGGCCTCTTCCGTGGCGACGCCATGGTCGTAGCCGGTGCCGCTGGCGGTCGCTTGCTCGGAATCAGCCGGTTCAAGCAGGCCTTCGATCTCTTTTACGGCCTGCGATATTTCAGCCTTCGACGGCCCGCCGAACTCCAGCGTCCGTAAAAAGATATCCCAATCAAACGTACTTCCCACAGAATTTCCGTTCGCCGCGGAAAGATAAATATATGCCCGCCTGATGAGCGGCAGGTGTCTCCGAAGCGCGTCACGCTCCTCTTCGTACGCCGCCCGGTAGACGGCTGCACGGGCGGCCTCAACGGGATGGGCTCTGCTCGGATCATACAGCGATTCTAACTTTGTTATCTCCTTTCCGATCGCCGAAATCATCAATTCAGTTGTAGCCAAGGCCTGAGCAGCTGTCGTTCTCTGCGCATTTATCTGATCGAGCTCCTGAGGAGACACTTCGCCAAGGACAATTTTCACGCCTATTTCATCGGCTTTAGCTTCGACTGCAGAAAGAGCATTCCTTAGCAGGGGCACATTTTCCTGTAGCTCCGCCTGTTTGTCATGATACTTGACGACTTTTGCTGTCCTTGCTTTATCAGCTTCAAAAACTTTTTGAAACACTGTGATTGCACCCTGCCTCAACTTAGTCATATTATTCCTCCTTCGTTATTTCTTCGGCGCCAGCAGGCTCGGCCTCTTATCGACTTCCTTTTTCTTTTCCCTCGGCGCCAGCAGGCTCGGCCTCTTATCGACTTCCTTTTTCTTTTCCCTCGGCGCCAGCAGGCTCGGCCTCTTATTTGTGCTCATAACGGGTTTCCCCTCCTTTTTATTGCTACCTGTATTTTACTGAGTGCCTATCTCCTGTCGTCAAACTGCCTCATGGTTGAGTGTATCTTTCATTGCTCGACGCAATGTCATGACGCGGTCCTTCAACTCCTTCAAGCAGTGATTAAAATCGCCAATAGGAATCGGCACGTTTGCTCGATATGCCGCCATGGAAGCACGCACCTCCTGTGTATCAAAAAACATTATCCGGAACCGACCGCTATCGTTCGGGATGATCCCGTATCGGCAATTTCGATTAATTGCAATGACAGCTGCCGCCTCAGAAAGGTCTTCGGTTTCCACGATTTTTGCTGCTGCTTCTTTTTTCATTTTCTACTACCCCCAAAAGTAACGGGCTCCGCCAGGACCAGGCAACCGGACATGGGATGTACGGAAGTTTCCCGACTTCCGTAACCAGGAGGTACCAGCTTCCTGGTCCTGGCGAAGCCCGCTATTCATTGAATCACGTCGAGACCGGAGCGGAACTTGAGAAGTCGGGAGGGAAAAGCTCCCGCTTGAAGGAGAAGAACCGCCCCGGTCTCGACGTGATTCAATGCAGCACATGCGTTTCAAAAAACAAAAAACCGGAGTCCGTAACAGTTCCGCTTGCGCGGTTGCCATGGGGGCTCCGGTTCCAAAACCTACGCAGAAGACTGCGTCAGGCAATATTAAATATGATGTTGTTTTGTCGTTTCGCATAATTCGCTCGGTAAACTAATCTGCCGAAAAATTAGCACACGACTTGGGAATTGTATATCGGAAGTTGAGGTATCAGTTTGAAACTGATACCAAGGCATGGCAGGGGAACAGGTGATGAAGCAGAAAGATCAGCTTTTTCGTTCACGCTCTAATAGTTTTCTGATTGACTCGATCTGCTCGGGTTTATTGCCTGATAATAAAAAATCGGTCAGTAATTCCTGCTCGATAAATTTCCGCGGATCCCCTAGAAGAATGTGTAGAGTATCTTTCTTTATGAGCGGTATGAGGCGATGATCTATCGGATGGATTTTCTTTTCCCAATTCGGCGTATTTATCGTTATGGTTTCTTTGGGGAAGGCTTCTCTGTAGTTACGATGCATGCTCCAAGCAATCGGCAGGAGAAAATGTACAAGGCCGGAGATATATAGTGTTTCAGGAATTTCACTTTGCTTGACAGCTGCACGGTTTTTATAAACAGAATCAACGAATCGGGCTGCGTCTTTCTTTTCTTTTAATGTTCCATGAAACATTTGAATATATCTTTTTTCAAAGTGCTTTCTTAATAATATTATGCCAGGTTTTCGCGACTGAAAAAACGTCTGCATACTTCGAAGAGCTTTTGTGACTATGAGGTCCATCCTGTCGGAATGACGTTTTAAAAAAGCTGGTGATGCACGTTTGCCGAGGTAATCAAGATCGTCTTGTAAAGATAGTGCTTCAAAATCAGAAAAGCTCGCACCGTCAATATATTTCCCATTATTGATTTCCTCCTGGACGCGGTCCAGAACTTGTTTAAAACTTAACTGTTCATCATACTTTGTTTTTCCATCGACTATGAATATAAAGAACTTATCTTCGTTTCGATGTTTGGTTCTTTTTTCCCTAAACCCATATCGCTTAAATTCAAAACAGTGACTTTTCCCGGTCAATGGGTATGCTATAAAAACGCCACCGTGGGGAAAATGTTTTTTATCGGAACTGTCTTTGAAAAAGGGATATCTTATATTAAAGCTCTTGTCAAAAAGATCCCTTGTACTTCTGCTTTCTTCTTCTAGCTGGGCTATCCAGTCGTATCCAAGGCAATCAGGCGGGATTTCATTGCGGGCACGCTCGGCGAGTATAAGATCCTCTTCAAGGGTATCTGGATTGCGTCCATATCGATCCTCTACAGCCTTATCCTCTCTCATCTCATCCGCCCTCCGGGTGCGGCCTCCGAAAGATGGAACAGGGGGAAGCCGATCGGAGTATCGGTTTTCGCCCGGGGTTCGACGCCCGGGCTATCCCCCTAGTGCAACGCTTAACACCTTTTCATCTGGACGTTTTGCTGCGTCTTGATCCGGATCCCGGGGCCGGGATCGGCCAGCCTTCTTCCTTGAATACTGCGAGCACGGCGGCAAGTGCCTTTTTGCCGTCTTCAAGGGCTTCTTCCTCGGTTTCGCCGTCGCCTATACACACGTCGAAATCAGGATAACTGATCAGGAAGCCGCCGCCTTCTTCCTGGGTAAGCGGACGGATCTCGTAAGGATATTCGGGGATATCTATCGGCATTATCGATACACGTCCTTCCTATGGCCGATCTTCTCGACATAGACGGTCTCATCCCGGTCATCGATCCGGTATATGACCCGGTATGGCCGGACGTACATCTTCCACAGGCCTTTGTATTTACCCTTGAGCGGCTCACCGCTCTTGCGCGGGGCGCCGGCGAGCGTGGTCATGACGGCGTCCAGGATGCGTTTTCGCTGAACGGCGTCGATGCGCTTCAGGTCCTTTTCAATTCGCTCATGGTAGACGATGTTATACGCCAAGACGCTTCCTCATATCCTTGTCCGTGACATACTTCGCGTTGGGGTTTCGGCTGCGCTCGAGGGCTTCCTCGTAATCCGCGATCTCCTCGAGGTGCAGTTCCAGTGCCTCGCGCGCGAAGTAGCTTTTTGACCGCCGGTACTTCTTTGCCAGCTCCGCCAGTCGCTTGTCCAGTTTTTCGTCTATTCTCACGCCCAACATGTAAAACCTCCATTTCGCGGTCCCGCGTCGATCGTTGAGACCGTCTTTTGTTTAGTCATGTTAAGCTATGTTTAACATATTGTCAAGCCGTTTTAAGATGGTCGTGAGCGTGACAGGCGTTACGCAGCGTGACCACCTGTAACGCGGTTCATTCGGCTTCATCCTGTGACGCTTCACCGGCCAAAGATAGCCGGTGTCCTATGTAGGCGTATATCATGATAATGCACGTTATCAAAAGTTAAGTCCGCCCGAAAGCTCATATCTAAAGGTTCCGCATCGTCCGATCGTTTGAACACGATAGCGACTTGGAATGGACTGCCCGTGACTTTCAGCAATCGTGACATTTTCCCAATTTCTATAGCATCGGGCTGAATACCAAGATGGAAGAACTTTGGATGAGACGAATAAACGGGCTCGCCGGCGTCAATACGACAATGATCTCGGATATGAGGTGCATTCGCCCATCTCGATGAATCCATAACAACATGGCCGCGCGTAATGACGAGTGCTTTCCCGTCCCCCAGATGACATCTTAATATCCCTAAAAAACGTAAATTATTACCTGACCAGAAATGCCGGACCATGTTTTTTTCATCCAGCCCAACGGCAGATCCAGTGCACATGATTTCATTGGAATCATCACAAGAAAAAATTTCAAACCTGTGTTTAGGCCCTATCTCGTTCACGCTGCCGATACGCCAGCCGTGAAATTCCTTTATCTGTGTAACCGATTCTAGGAGATTCAGCTCAGGTAGTAACTCGATATCTCCAATTTTTATAAGATAAGGATCAATAAAATCGTCCATGTCTTTCCCCCGTACCAATTCTGATGTCGAAAACTTGGCTACGTGACGCGCGTGACTTGACCGTGACGTAGTTATTCATCCCTGCTCTATGATATTATTGATTTGGGTTACGCTCAACTTAAAGCGGAGTGCGATTTCTTTATGATTGGTCCCGTTGTAAATAGCACAGATCTTCAAGTTTCTTTCCATGCGATAGAGCGTTTCAATATCCGGGAACCAGATCCGGCGGCCTCCGAGCTCGCAGACGATCTTGTGCATGATCGCGCGGCCGGAAGCCTGGCCTAACTCCTGGCAAGTGGTCATCCAGAGTCTCCTGAAGCATGCGCTGCAGCCGTGCAGCGGATCGTTGCTGAGCGAGGCATGCTGATTGAGCCCCGGGTTGTTTGTTGGAACGCGGATACGCTGCCCTCCGGCATGGGACACAAGGTGCTCGATAATCTTTTTGCCGGCGGCTTCGCCATAATCTTTGACAAAACCCTGAAACAGCCGCGTGACAATCACGCGGTTTTGCCGGCGAGTATCATTCATCAGCCACGCATTTTCGTGACATCGACATTTTATTAAAATCCACCCAGTAATCAGAAAGCGATTCATTTTTCTGGATGCTTGTATCGCGTTGAGTGAAGTATCGAGCAACGGAGTCGAGACGAACAAATCCCATCCGCTTCATGATCTCCTGCACGTCGAAACCGTGGATACACTGCAGGTCCAGGACATGCCTTGCCCTGAGCATGTGAGTCGAGGCCATAGGTTTCTGCATCCCGGCACGGCCGGCTAGGTTGATCACGAGATTGTAACAGGCTTTTGCAGTCAGGCGCTGGTTGCCCCTGGGCTGTCCGTTTTTCTTGTAGCTCACCAGGAGCGGGTCGCCTTTCTTGGCGCCCTGGACCAGGCGAGCGCTCAGAAGCGATCGTACGATCGTACTTGGTTCCTCCCACAGGGCTACTGTACGGTTACCGCCCGTATTGTTTTTGACGATATTCAGGCTGACGCAGCGCCCATCGTCCGCTATTTGCCCCGTGTTGAGATCCGTTATCTCTGCAACCCGTAGGCCGGCGAAGACGCCCATGACCAGAAAGACGACGTCGCGGAGGCCCTTCTCCGTTGAGCTGTCGATCGCGCTGAACAGCTGCAGGACCTCGGCCCGCGTGAAGCTGTACAAGGGGTCGTTGCCGGAGTCCGGGCGGTCGATACCCGCGGTTGGGTCGAGCGCGATGATCCTGGAATGGATCAGGTACCTGAAAAAGGCCTGAAGCGCGCAAAGTTTAAAGTTGCGCCGCTGATTGCCATTTCCAAGGGCCTTGCAGGCCTGCAGGTAGAGTCTTACGTCTCGCTCCGTTGTTTCCAATACAGGGCCGTCCTGCGAAGCCTGGGCACGCCAATTGGAGAACTGGCGGATGCAGGTCAGATACCGTTTGCAGGACGATGGTTTCAATCCCCGAAATTCCATCAGCCATCGTTCGAAGAGATTCAAATCAAGATTTATATTCATGCGCTCCCCCGTGCCCCCACTTTTTCACGATTCACAATTCAAAATCTATCAAACGAAGATCACTTTCAGCCAATAACAAAAAGGCTTTTAGACTACACCCCAATTTATAAGCAGCAATGAGGGTCGTAATCGCGACTGAGACTGATATTTTCCAAGGGGGGTAGGCTACCCCATGTGCTGATCACTGTCTGGATTTAATTTGTACTTCACCTTTCAATAGGTTCATCACGTTTCTACCATTGATTCTATTAATGTTTATCACTGTATTGCTTACGGCAATGGCGCTTATTGTAGAAAAGTGCCATTGAGTTCGGCTGTAATCCGGCTGTATTACCCGTCACGAAACGACCCATACGCCACAGACCGACCACACAGACAAAACGGAGAATAGACTTTAACCAACAACCACGGACTTAGAATCAACATATCAACCTCAAAACTACTTAGAATAAAATCACCCTGTAGAATCCTTTTTTCATTCGATGATCAGGCAGTCGTGGCCTTGCCCTCGAAGCTGGCAATCTCAAGAACTGTGTACCGAGTGACGAACTCTTTACGCAGCTGGTCTCTATCTTGTCCATAAAGCTCCCTGATCCGGTCTGAACCACCCAGGTCAAAGAATATCTTTTGAGACAGAGCGTCTCTGACAATTAACTTCTGACCAGGCGGCACATTCAAATCCTCCTCGAATTGCTTCCATGCATTATCAGCTTTTTCGTAGGAAATAAGCTTCCGTGGCGAATGATTCACCTCCCTCCCTTTAGAAGGTAAAGGCTGGGGTAAAGGCTGGGGCAAAGGCTGGGGCAAAGGCTGGGGAGTATTAGAATTAGTATTATGATCGGATACAGGTGGTATACTACCTGTATCCTTATTATCTGGTTGTTCTTTTGGGGTTTTCTTGCGTTTCTCGGTTTTCCAACGTTTTGCGATGTTCTCCCGCGCCACCTTAGACCGCACGTCAGAATAGAAAACCCATCCCTGGTGTTTGCTCCAATTGTGAATCAAAGTTCGCCCTTTTTTGTCCTTATTGAGGAAGTTCATACCAGGTGTATACAGGTCGTTTACAAAGGCCATACAATCTGAATCACGGCCTGTGGCAATTTTCCATTCAGTCTCATCGAAGTCGGTCAGGTTTCCTTTCCGTGCATGCTCTGCCGCATACGCCCAGAGACGGAGAATGGAAAAGGCGCCATCGGTCCCGTACTTTGCAATGATCCTTCTCGTTTTAATGTGGTCGAAAAACGACAACTTCACGCGGATATCATCTGGCATAGAGAAAACCACTCCTTAAAGAGTACTGCTCCAGGTGGTTGCCCTTCGTGGCATGGTCACCACCTGGAGCAGTCAAATTACTCATAGGGCTTTCAACAACCCCTCGGCTCGAGCCGCTCCGATCGTGAGCACATGTACTGCTTGCTCCATCTCCTGGTCCGTGGCCTCCGTATAGATCCCCGTTGAGGCCAGTGAGGAGTGACCGAGAAGCTTCTGGATCGTGGTGATAGGTACGCCCCGCTCCTGCATCCTTTTGGCGAAGGTGTGCCGTAGTGAGTGCGTTGATTTATTCGCGACAATCTTTCCCTTACGCGTGGTTGTGATGCCGGCCTTGATCATCCATTTCTCGACCAGGTGCTGGAGCGATCGTTTCTCTATCCGCCCACCCAGGCGAGAAACGAACAGCGGGGCCAAATCCTCGATGCTCTCTTGCAGAGTATTCATCTTGTATGCAATCCACTTATGCAAGATGTCCTGGATCCGGATGTTTAGATTGATGTCCCTTCCTCGGCCGTTCTTCATGTCTTCCTGTCGCACATGGAGCTGTTTCTTATTACGAACATCGGACACAAGGACGGCAACCAGCTCGCTGGCCCGCAGCCCCGTATTCAGGAGCAGCTCGATAATCACATGGTCACGTTCGGCACCCTTTGTTTCCCGGACTGTTTTTAGGAGCTGCTTTTCCTCAGATGGAGTAAGATATTTCATGACTATTTCTCCTTACGCGGAGGGCCATACACTTTGCCCTCGATGTCGATCCGGATACTGACCAAGAAATCCTGTTTGGCCTGCTGCTCTATGCGCCAGTTCTTAGCTTTTGATTATGCTTCCACTTTTCATCGATGATTGTTTTGACCATCTTCTGGAGATCATCGAATCTTTCTTCAAAAAGATACATCGTTGATCCGACGTGTTCTCTATAGAACGATTCATCGTACAGGTCCGCCTCGAGGGCCGCATGAACAACGCGGATGAGCGAACGAATTTCAGTTAACCGAAGCGGAATTTCGTTCAGCAAGTCAGGGTCTGTGTGGTCTTTTCTTACCCCGCGGAGCAGCACCTCAACTGCATTTTCATTCTTCTTCTGATTTCCAACCCGTTTTACCATCTGACGTGCATTCATGTGTGTTCTCCTCTCTCTCTGGCCGTTCCGGCCATCTCCTTAAGGTTGGCCCCCGGTCTCCCGGGGGCCCGGTATCATGCAGCCTGTTCCTTACTTTGTCGCCAAATCAAATGGCCCGCGTCGACGCCGGCGAAGAAAGCGTCCGCTGCAGCGGTCCCGACGCGGTATGGTAGAACAATCTTCTTGCTCTCCAGCCGAAATGCGAGCGCCGCGCGTACCCCGCCCCAATACTCGGCGCTTCTCGGTGTTCGTGGAACGTTGAAATTTTTATTGAACAGCTCTTCGACGGTCATGGCAAATCCCTCCATTCTTACCTGTACCCTTAACTGTGCCTGCGAGGCTTAATCTCTGTCTGATTCGTGCTGACTCCATCTGACATAGAGAATACCAATACCCTTTAGAAAACAGCTTTTACCGCGTAATATCAGCGGCTTTGAATATGTGTAAAAAGTACCTTTAAAGTATTCCTAAACCGTGTGCCGGAAGTTCGAATCTTCCCAGGGGCACCATAAATCAAGTATTTAGGCCGGTCGTTTTGACCGGTCTTTTTTATTGCCCAGGGTTCGTATCCTATTGACAACTTTAGTGAGAATTACAAAAATTTCGTTGTTTTCAGCTATAATCATGTTATAATATATATACAACTAAAGGAGGACAGTTATGGTGTGCTCCAAGCGTATTGGTTTTTGTGTTGCTCATAAAAGTTCTTTTCCCCTCCTGGTTGTTTTCATAGCCACTATTGTTCTCCTCATCTCTTCCCTGTCGTACGGCATGGCTCTTTCCTTTGGCGGAGGGACTACTGCTGCCACGACGCTAGCTGCCGCAACTTACCTCACATCATTACCAACAAACATCGGTGAGCCCGCACGAATCGCAATTGACAGCATGGGTTTTCTTTATGTATCGGTCCCTGAGGGTGGAAAAATCCTCAAATTCTCACCTGATGGAAGTCAGATCGATAGCATCGGGGGATTTCAGGAGCCGTTTTCTCTTGCCGTCGACAGTACCCTGAACAGGGTATACGTTGGAGATGCCAAGGATGGCCGCGTCGGGGTCGTCAACGCTGAAGGAGCGCTCCTGTTCAATCTGGGCAAGGGCAGGGGGGAGTTCGGCATACCCGGGGATATAGCGGTTGCGTCTGACGGCTCCGTGTATGTGACCGACAGCCCCAACGACGTGGTCAAAGTATATAATCCAGACGGGAGTTTCAGGATTTCTTTCGGCGGCACCGGTATCTATGCCGGCCAGATGGTCTTCCCGACAGGCATTGCAGTTGACGATTCCAATCAGGAAATCTATGTTGTTGATCATTCCAATGCTCGCGTAGAAGTTTTCGATTTTTCAGGAAGTTTTAAAAGGAGCTTTTCTCGTTTCGGCGGCGGCTCAGGGAATCTGACGCGGCCACAAGGCATTTGGGTCTCGAAAGGACGTGTATACGTTGCCGATTCCTTTCAGGGCAGCGTGGCGGTTTTTAACGCGAACGGGACCTTTATTGCGAATATCGGGCAGTTCGGAAGCGATGACGGAAAACTTCGGATTCCCAAGGATGTGGCCATATGCGGCACGAAGCTCTTTGTTACCAATGCCGGGAACCGGCGCATCGAGGTCTTCACTATTTCTGATACGCTGGGATTGAATGCTGAACCATCAGGCATCGCATTCACCCAGGGGGCCATCGTAGCACCTGCTTCTCAGGTCATCCAATTGACGCCGCAGGTCTCCGGCGCAATTGTCCCCTGGACAGCGACCGTATCAGCGCCCTTTACGCTTCTGCTCAGCCAGACCGCAGGAACCACCCCTTCATCGATAACGGTGACGGCAACCGCGGGCAATCTTGCCCCTGGAACCTATTTTGGAGGCATCATTGTTCGTGCCAATGACACTGATTATCCGGTCAGCGTGAGCATGACCGTTGTACCGCAGCTTTCTGTTTTTCCGGCCAGTTTGTCCATGCTCTATCAGGTTGGCGGCGACCTCACCGCAAAATCGCTGGCTGTTTCCAGCTCCGGCACACTGTCATGGACAGCGGCGACGAATGTTCCCTGGCTTGCTCTGTCTCCGGCGTCAGGCTCTACACCGGGCAGCATTGCGGTTGCCGTGAACCAGAGTGTTAAAAACCTTTCGGAAGGATTATTTCCCGCTGCTGTCACCGTAAGCTCCTCCGGCGGCGTGGGAAGCACTTCGGTCATTCCCGTAACGCTGAAGGTGGCGAGGGCGGGAACCATCATGGTGAATACGAACCTCGACTCGGCGTCCGTAACCATCACCGGTCCGGAAACATATACTGGCTCGGGAAAGATGTGGCGGACCGATGAGGCCAGGCCCGGGACCTATTCCATTCAGTATGGTCAGGTGAAGGGCTTCAGAAAGCCTCCGTCAGGCACTTTCGTGATAAAGACGGGCCAGACGGTGGTTCTCGACGGCCGGTATCGGCCTCTCGTGGCGGCGAACGTCATTGTTGCTGCAAAAGGACCTGATCCAGGGAACGACGCGCTGGTACAATTGCTTGATCTCACAGGCATTCCCATCGCTCAGTTCAGGGCTTTTGATGCCACCCATGGGGCGCAGGTGGCAATGGGAGATATTGATGGTGACGGTTCCGGCGAGATCGTTGCTGCTCCGGGCCCCGGTCCGAAAAATGAGGCCCGCATCAGTGTCTTTCGTCCCGACGGAACCTCCCTTGCTTCGACGGCACCCATGGCGGGCACGAAATACGGCGCGCATGTGGCGGTGGGCGACATTGACGGCCGTGGCAAAAGCGCGATAGCCATGAGCATGATCGATAAACACAGCGGCATCGATACGATCGTACTCTACTTGCTGGACGATGACCGGACATTAGTTGAGAAATCACGAATAGTCGTCGGTACTGATCCCCAAAGCGATCGCGGCAATGCCGGCAAAAGAATCATTGGCAACGACAATCCGCAGGCAGAACACTATCCCGCATCAATTGCTTTTGGAGACGTTAATCGCGACGGCAGTCTCGAGCTTATTGTGGTGACATCCGGGAGGATCGAGGTCTATGGCTTTGACAATGCACTTGCCGCCTCGCTGCTCGCCGCGGGAACGCTCCCGTTCGAGGTCGCGAAATCTGCTTACAAAACCCAGTTGACCGTCACGTCGGGCGATCTTGACGGGGACGATACCGATGAAATAATCGTCGGTTATGAAATGGGCCAGGATTCGTTCATCCGGGCTTTCAAGGGCGACCTCACGGCTTCAGGGTTCCTGCTCAAGGCATTTGAAAAAGGGAAGTCAACGCCAACCCTGTCCGCCCAGGACTGGGACGGCGATGGCCTCGCCGAGATACTTGCGGGACAGGGGGCCAATCCCGACAATGATGGTGTATTGCGGATCTATGTGCCCCACCAAGGCGACCTCCTCCGAGAGGTCACGGCTTTTGGCGGTTCTCGATACGGTGTGGTTGCATCCTTCGGCACCGTCAAAAAATAAGAGGGGAACGTATCATGATTGCCAAGCGGATAGTAAGCGGAATGGTCGGACTCGGCTTCCTTCTCATCGGGGGGACGGCATGGGCTATTGACCCGCCGCACAGCGGTCCGAAAAATCCTCAGACCTGCATGGCCTGCCATGTGGCCCACTCTGCGGCAGGGGTATCACTCACTACGGTAAATGGAAACGCAAACCTCTGCATCAGCTGCCATACCAGCGGCGGCACTGCATCCAACAAGCCCTTTTCAAGCACGATGCAGGCAGTACCGGGAGTGTCCGGCAGTTCGCACCGATGGGACGGCGCCATGCCTGCTGTATCAAGCCCAAGCAACACCTACGGACTGCGGCCTGCATCAAGCGTTACGACCACGGTCATTCGAAATAAGCTCACGAATAAGTTCAGCGGGGTAGCTGTATGCTCCGTGTGCCATAACCCCCATAGCTCGGCAAGTGCCGCGTGGGACGTCTTCTCGGGCTCCTTATACCGGCCTCAAGGGCGGAGATTCAGGTGCGGCAAGCGCTTCCGGCACCACCGACGACGATCATCGACTCCACCAAATCGACCTTCTGGACCGTGAACGCGTGGCAAAATTATTTCGTGAGGATCGTTTCATCGGGAGCGGCGAACAATATTGGACAGGTAAGGATCATTTCCAGCAATACAACCACACGGCTCACCGTTGCTTCAGCCTATCCCGCGGCTGTCCAGTCGGGCGACAAATATGAGATCGTCGGCAGACATTTTCAGATCACGGCCGATGACGTCAACCAGATGTGCGAAGACTGCCACTACTACCGGGTCCAGAACCACTCGCGCGTCGAGGGTGGGGATGCGGCCTATCCTGCCGATGGGATCAACGTCTTCAGCCATCCCGTGGGACAGGCGCTGAACGGCAACGGAAAGAGCTATGACCGGTCGGCGCCCCTTGACGTGAACGGCGTTGCCCAGAGCGGCGCCCGGTTTGCCTCCGGAGGGGAATCACCCGACAACGTTGCAAATAATCTCGTTTTGGACAGCGGTAATGCAGTACGCTGCCTCACCTGTCATAGAGTACACTACACTGACTCAAATGGTCTGTCGAACGGGTTGCCGTGATGAGGAGAAGAGCATGAATCGGCGGAATACTTATTTGAAGAAGTGCGCGTTCGCTATGATCCTTCAATTGGCGGTTTTTGCGCTTGCTGCGCAAGTCCTTGCCGCTGATGGAAAACCTCCGACCGTAAGCATCCTGAACCCGAAACCCGGTACGGCCTTGGCGCCGACAATCGTCAGCCTTCGTCCCTCGTCCAACGATTTCAAGGTCCAGATCCAGGTGTGGGACGACGTTGCCATCACCGCCAACACCATCCAGGCAGGATACTATACGGGCGCAACGCCCGACTCCGGGACGTTTACGTTTGTGACCGCAACGCTCAATACGAATTACAACTGCGGCGCTAACTGCGTCGTGTACGAGGCGATCCTGAGCGGCCTTACGCCGGGCGTTGATTACTTCCTCTATGCGCGGGCGTCATCAACGGACGGGACTGGTGAGTCACGCCAGAACCGTACGGGAAACGATGCGCGGTATACCGCTATACGGGTCGTTGCCGCGAAAGCGGGAACCGGAATGCTTCTGGCACGGGATTCATCGAGCCAGCTCTGTCTCGATTGTCATAACCTCCCATCCCATTCCAGCCAGGCGCTGGGAGTGAAGTATCAGAATTGGCAGACGGTCTGTCTCGATTGCCACACGCCGCACAGCACGAGAAATCTCTATCTCGTGAAAGAATCCGTCATAACGCCCAATAGCGGGGCTAAAAACGTCACGCTCTACAAGACCACAGGCGACGCCGTGAACAGTTATGTCACCTCAACGGCAAGCGCCTCCACGAAAGGCATTTGCCAGGTCTGTCACACACAGACTAAAAACCAGTCCACGCTGGCCACACGATGGACCAACACCGGCAACGCCGACGCGACCCACTACCAGACAACGAGCACCAAGCGATGCACGGAATGCCACAGCCACACCAGCGGGTTTCGCGCCTTCAGGCGCATGTAAAAGCTGCCACAATGTTGCGCGGGGAAGCAGGAGGCAGATCGTAGAGTTAACGTCCGGGCGATGGGACAGGAGATTTTGTGAAATCATCGAGGCACGTCAGCAACGGAACAACAAACGAGATCGTGACGGATTTCGACTGCATCGTCTGTCACGCCGAGGGCGACACGGGTTCGAGCGGCACGAACATCAAGGCCATTGGAAGTCTGCATCCATCATCCAGTTCACCGGTCAAACTGAGGAACGTGGACAATGTGGCGGCTCCCGGCTCGGCCGGGACTCTTGGCAGTAACTACTGGGCCTGGCCGGGGACCTCCTCCGCAACGGACACGGACCGGAGCAATATGGACAGGTTCTGCCTGAACTGCCATGATTACGATGGTGCCAGCGGAATCAATGTTAAGTCCTCTGATGACGGTCTGAACCTCGACGCAACGCGGAAGACCACTCCGTTCAACAGTAAGGACACCTTGACGAACAACAGAGATAAACTTACGAGGACCAGGATCACGGACGTTAAAAGCCAGTTTTATGCCGGCACCGGCGGATCGGGCACGGGGTACAACGGAAATCCTTCTCAGCATGGCCTTGTCGCTCTGGGCACGGGCTACGATACCGGGCCGAGATATTCAACTCAGAATTCGACCTGGGCCACCGCATGGAACGGGACCCATACGCTCAGATCAGGAACGGCGATCAACAATGCGACGAACGGCAGAGAAAAAGCCACGCTTCACTGCTCAGATTGTCACCTTATTGAGACAAATGCACACGGTGCAACCAATGCGTGGCATCTGCTTTTGTCGGGAACTGCGAGCAACTGGACCAGTGACAGCGTCATGGGCGGTCAGGCGAGCAGCGTTACGGCCGCGGTCGTATGCTACAAGTGCCATCTCCAGACAGTTTACGACACGAATGGAGCAAAAAGCGGAGCCAAACAGGCTGTAGGATCCAGAATCAATCACCTCGATATCGATTCGAACGTGCATGTTACGTATGGAAGCGCCGCGACCAATCCCGCAGGCGCAGGCGCTCAACTTGGACCCTTCTGCCTCTTGTGCCATGCAGGCGACGGTTTCGGACGCATCCACGGCAGGGGGTCGGCGACAGACGGCGACAATACGCAATATAACCCCGCTGGAGATTCAGCAAACGGCACGTACACAAAGTATCGTTTCCTGCCCGGCGCGTGGATGACGTGGAAGCCAGGAACAGTCGGTGATAATACTGATTTTACAGCAGTCAGATCGGGGACCTGTTACTTCCAGGCTGCGGGCCAGACGATGTCGAGTTGCAGTCATCATGCTGCGGGCGATAATGCGGCCGGACAGACCACGAATTACGGACGCAACGTTACTTACTGATGACAGCGTTGCTGCAGTTCTGAAAAGGGAAGGGGCGTACAAACTCCTTCCCTTCTTTGTTACTCATCAAGATGCTTTCAACAAACTTCCCATGAAAAAAAACGATATAGTATTGATCTTCTTCCTGAGTATGATTGCTGCTGTTGCGCTATCGACAGGGCAAAATCGGCAAACTGGACTTGATGGACATTTGTTCTGGATGCTCCGGAACATGGAAAAACGTGATATCGAATCGATCAAGACCGCCGTCCATTATTATAACCAATACAGCTCGATGTTTTACAATACAGGCGGTGAGGTCATGGGACTGAACGAGATTCCGGCCGCGCCTCTGCTTAAACGGAGGTTGTTCAAGGATATCAGCATGCTGAAACGCGACGGCCTGATCATGGTGTTCGACAGGGATGCGGAAGAGATAGTGAAAGTATATTTTCCATTACGGGGAGACGCTGTTGCCGAGACAAAGGAAACCTGGTTTATCACGCTGCAGGAATATGGGACCAGAAAGCCTGTGTATTCAATCAAGGCAGTGCCCTTGAAGGTCCGGTATCATCTGAAGAAGGAACCGCGAGGCTGGATCGTATACGAGACTGATGTCTATCCCGGATTAGAGGACATTCCTGTCCTGAATAGGCGGCAGGCCTTATGATCTGGATCTCGAATAACCTGACAGGCAGGACTGCTCGAAAAGGATTCTTTGTCGCCATATCGGGCACCGCTATTCTTTATCTGATTATCGAACGGATGGGCCTGTTCCGGATGGGACCGGCGTCTTTTCGCGAGGTCCTTCACTCTGTTCCGATGAGGGGGCTCAGCATCTTCTGCGCAGTATACGCTCTGGTCGCGATCGTACCAACGGTCCGGAAACAGTCCTCGCGTCGGGCTCGGGCCGGATCTATTCTTTTTTTCATATCCATCCTTGTATTCGTTGCGGCCTTGTGGACAAGCGTGTATACGCGGTTCGAGGGCAAAGCGATACGGATGGAAAACACCGTCTTCAACGCCTTTAAACAGGATTATGTCCCGCCTACGCTATTCATTGCAAAACATGCGAAGCTGCCCGAGGTTGGCGTTCATATAACTAAGATCAGGCCCGCACCAGCCGCTGATATGCAAAGCATGACGGCGATCCATGCGGATATCAAGTATGCGGGAAGAACGACTTCGGGGATTTTGCCGGGAACGCTCAGCGCGTCATGGCCCTTGGTTTCGGACTGGACCATGGTGAGCATCACAGACTTCGGCTACGCGGCGAAATATACGCTGTTCGATCTCCGGCAGCAGGAACTTGAGTCGAATACACTGTTCATGAACCTCTTTCCCGCTGGAGCGGAAGATTATTTTGAGACGATGTTCCTGGGGTATGTTTTTTATCTCAGGCTGTATCCGGACAGCATTAAACACGACGGGATCTACGGCACTCGGTCATTGGAGCCGAAGGACCCTCTCTATACCATGAGGATTGTGAGGCACAAGGATATTGTCTACAACGGCCCCCTGAAGTCCGGGAAAAAGCTCCAGTTCGACAATGTGGTCATTTCCCTTGGCGAGCCGAAGATGTGGGTCGAAATGAGCTTTGTCCGGGACTTGGGCGTTCCTCTTGCTCTCGTGGGCTGCCTGCTGATGACAGGGGCGATAGCGATCTTTCTTATCGACGGCCATGCGAGACGATAGAACGAGATACTTCGTTTTTATTCTTGACAAACCCTCTGAAATTTCATACAATTCGCTCTCGTTTGGAAATCTGCGTATAGGCTCGTAGCTCAGGGGGAGAGCGCTACCTTGACACGGTAGAGGTCGGCGGTTCGAAACCGCCCGGGCCTACCATTTTTTCGCAACATTGTGGTAGGACTATCATACAAACCGTGATTACTTTCTATGAATGAAATACACCTCAGGCTGCCTGACGGTTCGGAAAAAAAGTATGCCGCTGGCATCACCGGTCAGGAAGTTGCCGAGAAAATCGGCTCTCGCCTTGCAAAGGACGCGCTGGTTATCAAGATCAATGGCCAGTTGCAGGATCTAAAAACCCCCGTAGAACAGAATTCCTCGGTAGAGATCGTAACCTTTGACGCCCAAGAGGGACAGTCCGTATACTGGCACAGCACAGCACACCTGTTGGCGCATGCGGTGAAGCAGCTGTATCCCCAAATAAAGCTTGCGATCGGTCCCGCGATCGAAGAGGGCTTTTACTACGACTTCGATTTCGAGCGGCCCTTTACGCCCGAGGACCTCTCAAAGATAGAAAAAAAGATGGCGGACCTGGCCAAAGCGGCAGCGCCGGTCGTCAGAAAAACACTTTCCAAGGCGGAAGCCCTGGCGTTCTTTCAAAACAGATCGGAAGACTACAAGGTAGAGCTTATCAACGAGCTCCCCGACGGCGACGTGATCTCGATCTACGAACAGGGCGATTTCGCCGACCTTTGCCGGGGGCCGCATGTTCCCTCAACGTCGAAGATCAAGGCCGTGAAGCTCCTCTCGGTGGCAGGCGCCTACTGGCGCGGCAGCGAGAAGAACAAGATGCTTCAGCGGATCTACGGCATCTCGTTCACGACCAAGGATGCGCTGGATGCCTATCTGACGAGGCTTGAGGAGATCAAGCGGCGCGACCACCGCAAGCTCGGCAAGGACCTGGACCTCTTCTCCGTGTCCGATGAGGTGGGCGGCGGGCTGGTCCTGTGGCATCCCCGGGGTGCGCTGATCAGGAAGACCATCGAGGATTTCTGGCGCGATGAACACCAGCGGAACGGCTACGATTTTGTCTATTCTCCCCATGTGGGCCGCGCCAATCTGTGGGAGACGTCGGGCCATCTCGGATTTTACCGGGAGAACATGTATTCCTCCATGGACGTGGAAGGGCAGGAGTATTATGTAAAACCGATGAACTGCCCGTTCCACATCATGATCTACAAGAACAAGCTCCGGTCGTACCGCGAGCTGCCGCTGCGCTACGCTGAGCTCGGCACCGTCTACCGGTTCGAGCGCTCGGGCGTGTTGCACGGTCTGCTGCGCGTGCGTGGCTTTACGCAGGATGACGCCCATATCTTCGTGGCGCCGGAGGATATGGAAACAGAGGTTATCCGGGTCATCGGTTTTGTCGTAAAGATGCTCAGGACCTTCGGATTCGAGGATTTCAAGGCCTATATCGCGACCCGGCCGGAAAAGTCTGTCGGTGATAACGCAGTGTGGGATCAGGCAACGCAAGCACTTAAGGTTGCCGCTGAAAAGGTTAATCTCGGATACGAAATCGATGAAGGCGGCGGAGCATTCTACGGCCCCAAGATCGATATCAAGATCAAGGATGCGCTGGGCAGGCTTTGGCAGTGCTCCACGGTCCAATTCGACTTCAACATGTCGGAGCGATTCGACATGAGCTTTACTGGCGTTGATAATCAGGCGCATCGACCCTATATGATCCATCGGGCGCTTTTAGGATCTATTGAACGCTTCTTCGGCATGCTGATCGAGCACTATGCCGGGGCGTTCCCAGCCTGGCTGGCGCCGGTGCAGGCGAAAGTGATGTCCATCACGGACAAGCAGTTCGAGTATGCGAAGAGCGTGCGGGACCAGCTCCTTGCCGCGGGGATCCGGGCGGAGCTTGACTCCCGCTCGGAAAAGATCGGGTTCAAGATCCGGGAAGCGGCCATGGAAAAAGTCCCTTATATTCTTGTGGTCGGAGAAAAAGAAGTGGAGCAGAACGCTGTTGCGGTGCGCGAGCGCGGAGGCAAGGACCTCGGCGCCATGCCGCTTAATGAACTCATTTCGATCCTGCAGGAAAAGATCAGGAATAAAAGCAACTAAACAATCCGAGGGGGTGATTACGTATCAGTAAAATTACAACAAGAATCAACTACATGATCAGAGTGAAGGATGTTCGCGTTATTTCTTCCGAAGGCGAGCAGCTTGGGGTCATGCTCGTGCGGGATGCCATCAAGCAGGCCGAAGACCTGGGGCTGGATCTGGTCGAGGTTGCGCCGACGGCAAATCCTCCGGTCTGCCGCATCATGGATTTCGGAAAATATAAGTACGAAATGGCCAAAAAAGCGGCCGAATCCAGGAAGCACCAGACCGTCATCATCGTAAAGGAGATCAAGCTCCGGCCGAGGACGGACGATCATGATGTAGAGTTTAAGACCAATAATATCAAACGCTTCCTCGCAGAAGGCAATAAGGTCAAGGTGACCATCATGTTCCGCGGCCGGGAAATGGCCCACACCTCCTACGGCAGGGCGGTCTTGGACCGCATCCTGAAGGAGCTTGAGTCCGAGGCGATTGTAGAACAGAACATTCGCATGGAAGGCAAGAACATGACACTGCTGCTCGGTCCCAAGACCAAGGTGTAAGAACGCGGGTGAGCTCGAATCATTCATAGGACATAGGAACAGAGAAGCATATCCTTCTCTGTCAATTATTCAAGAGACCCTGGTGGCAGATACCACGCAGATGTCGGAAAGGAAAGATCATGGCTAAGCAGAAACTGAAGACCAACCGCAGCGCAGCCAAGCGGATGAAGGTGACCGCCTCGGGAAAAGTGAAGAGAGGCCAGGCCGGAAAGCGGCACCTCCTCACCTCGAAAGGCCCGTCGCGCAAGGGCAGCCTGAAAAAAAGCGTTCTTGTCGCCCCGGAGAATATGAAGAACGTAAGGCGGATGATGCCCTACGGGTTTTAAGGGCAGGCAGCTGTCTGCACCATACAATTCAGATTAGGGATGCAGGATGTCCTGTCTGAAAAAACATGAATCACGCATTCTGTGCAATGATTCAAGGAGGGAGAAAATATGCCGAGAGCAAAAGGCGGCCCCAAAACGCGGGCCAGAAGAAAACGGGTGCTCAACCTGGCAGAGGGATTCTGGGGAGCAAAGTCCAAGCTGTACCGCTCCGCAACCGAAGCCGTTGATCGTGCACTTAAGTACGCCTACAGAGACCGGAAAGCCCGGAAAAGGGATTTCCGCAGGCTCTGGATTGCGCGCATCAATGCTGCCGCAAGGCTGAACGGCCTGTCCTACAGCCGGTTCATCAACGGTCTTACCAAGTCGGGCATTGCCCTGGACAGGAAGATCCTTGCGGACATGGCAGTGACAGATCCTGCCAGCTTTACCAAGCTGGTAGACTCCGTAAAAGTTGCATCATAGCCTGATCAGTACCAGTTGATCGGACAACGTATTGACGGCCCCGGATGATCGGGGCCTTTTTTTATTTGGTCTCAGTCTGCTTCCTCTTCCGGGCCCGGCTGGTTTACCGGACGGCCTGGCAAGTTTCTGCCGATGTTCTTTTTCATTGACTTATCAGCTCAATTCGGTTAAAAAAACAACAGGAATATTATGATGATGACACGCGGCCGTTCATGTCTTGCGGCTTTTATGGCTAGCGCCATCTCGCTTTTATTTGCCGCCTACGCTTACCCGTCCTATAACACCGAGGCCGGGCATAAGTATGCTGTCGCCTCTCAACGCCGTGCCGACCTGAAAAAATCCCCTAACAAAAAGAAGTATCGCTCCTATTGGATCGATTGCATACGGACCTTTGAGCTGGTAGAGAAGAACTATCCGAAAAGCCCGGATGCAGGCGATGCCTGTCTGGACCGGGCGGAATTGTATCGTGAGCTCTTCAAGTTCAGCAATTATCCCCGCGACCTGAACTCCTCGCTGCGAACCTATGCCGGTTGCCAGTCTTCCTATCCTCAGCACCAGAAAGCGCCTGAAGCGCTTTTTCAAGTGATCGACATCTCCCTTGCTCAGAAAAAAGACCGAGCCGCAGCGCTCAAGACGTATGAGCAGCTGGCGCAGACCTACGCCGGAAGTCCCTGGACCGGCAAGGCCAGGGCGCGGCTTGGCCTTGCCGGCAAGGTCAGTAAAAAAGACACGGAACTTCGTCCCATGCCGGTGCCTCGCATAGCTGCTCCGGGAGCTGCAAAGCGTGTCGGAGTAGTAACGAGCATCAGGCACAGGTCCGGTGGCGCTTATACCCGCATCGTGATCGATCAGACCGGTTCCGTGCGGTTTCAGGCCAGCGAACTCAAAAATCCCGACCGTCTGGTGTTCGACCTGGTCAATACCCGTATGGATATGGATGATACCCTTAACTCTTACTCCCTCCCGGTGAACGACGGGATTCTGAAGCAGGTGCGGGCAAGCCAGCATGACCCTGATACGGTCCGCATCGTTCTTGACCTGGCGAGCCTTAAAAACTATGTAGCATTTCCGCTCCACAACCCTGAGCGCCTGGTGATCGATGTGACCGGCGAAAGCAGTGCAGCCGGTGCAGCCGGTTTCGGACAGCCCGAAACGACCACTACTGAGACCAACAGCCTGATACAGCAGACAGAACCATTACCGGGTGTACAACAGGAGCAGCCGAACCTTGCGGCCCCTGCCACGCGCCCCACGGATACGGCTCCGCGCCCCTCGCCGAACAGCAACGATGATATGAAACTGTCCCTGTCACGTCAACTCGGACTCAAGGTCAAGACTATCGCCATCGATGCAGGCCATGGCGGGCATGATCCGGGGGCCATGAGCAAAAATGGCCTCAAGGAAAAAACGATTACCCTCGATATTGCAAAGAGGCTCGCTGTCCTCGTGAAGGACCGGTTGGGGTGCGATGTGGTCATGACCCGTGACAAGGACGTGTTCATTCCGCTTGAAGATCGGCCGGCCATCGCCAAAACAAAAGGGGCTGACCTTTTTGTCTCCATCCACGTGAACGCGAACCGGAAGCGAAAGGCAAAAGGGGTCGAGACTTATATTCAGAGCCTCAGGGCCTCGGACCGCGAAGCCATGGTAACGGCCGCGCGCGAGAACGCCATGTCCACCAAAAATATGAGCGAACTCAAATCTGAGCTGGACAGGATATTTGCTGATCTGGCCAAGGATGACAAGCTTGAAGAATCACTTCAGCTTGCCCATACGGTGCAGACCTCGCTGGTGGAGACCATGAAGCCAGTGCAGGGGCATGTGGTCAACCTGGGAGTGAAAAGAGCGTTCTTCTATGTGCTTATCAATACGGAGATGCCGAGCATCCTGGCGGAGGTGGGTTTCATCAGCAATCCTGATGAGGAAAAACTTCTTCGAACGGAGTCGTACCGACAGGCAATTGCCGAGGCGCTGTATCAAGGCGTGAGAAATTACGTTTCTGACCGGTCGCCCCAGATGATGGTGGGAATATGATTTCAAATGCGGATTGGGAATGAAAACAGAACGTCCTGAACCCTGAACCCTGAACCTGCTGAACCCTGAACCCTGAACCCTGAACCCTGAACCCTGAACCCTGAACCCTGAACCCTGAACCTATCCCTTCACCCCGCTGCTTGCAATCAAGAAGGCTTCGATGTACTGGTCGATATCGCCGTCCATGACGGCCGTGACGTTCCCGGACTCAGCGCCGGTGCGGTGGTCCTTCACCATCTGGTAGGGCTGGAACACGTAGGACCGGATCTGGCTTCCCCAGGCAATATCCTTCTTTTCGCTCATGAGCTTTTCGACCTTCTCGTCCAGCTCTTTTTTCCGCACCTCATACAACCGCGACCGCAGCACCTTCATGGCTACGTTCTTGTTCTTGAGCTGAGAACGCTCGTTCTGGCACTGGACCACGATGTTGGTCGGCAGATGGGTGATGCGCACGGCAGAATCGGTCTTGTTCACATGCTGGCCGCCGGCGCTCGATGCGCGGTAGGTGTCGATGCGCAGGTCCTTCTCGTCGATGGTGATGTCGACGTCCTCCTCGACCTCGGGGTAGACGTGGACCGACGCGAAAGAGGTGTGCCGTCGTTTGTTGGCGTCAAAAGGGGATATGCGGACGAGGCGGTGAACGCCGGCCTCCGCCTTCATTCTGCCGTATGCGTAGTCGCCGAGGACCATGAACGTGACGGACTTGACGCCCGCTTCGTCGCCGTTCTGATAGTCGAGGATCTCGGTCCCGTACCCGCGTTTCTCGGCCCAGCGCAGATACATGCGCATCAGCATCTCGGCCCAGTCCTGGGCCTCGGTGCCGCCCGCGCCGGGATGGATCGAGACGATGGCGTTTGACAGGTCCCGCTCACCCGACAGCAAGGCAGCCACTTCTGCTGTTGCGAGGTCCTTCTGCATGCCCACGATCTCGCGTTCCAGATCAGCGAGCAGGGCCTGACCGCCTTCTTCGGAGACCAGTTCGGCCATGGCCTCAAGATCGTTTACCCGCCGGGCAAACGTTCCCCAGTCCTTGAGCGCCCGCTCGATCGCTGCTTTTTCCTTCAAAACGACATTTGCTTTGTCGGAGTTGTTCCAGAAACCGGAGGTTTCGGTAAGGCTGGTGAGTTCGGCTAAGCGCGCTTCCTTGGCAGGGGTGTCAAAGATGCCTCCGCAGGGTCTCGACCCTGCCGTTTATTTTGTCCAATTCCTGCTTAGCGTCTTCTAAAAGCATGCCGTTCTCCTGCCAGTGCGGTTAAAAACTGAAGCGGATTATACCATAGCCCGCAGCAACAAGCAAAGTTAAAGATACCATTTGGGTTTAAACCTGATGCATTAATGAGCTTCATTTACACCGGAATCATGTAGCCCTGGGTATAGTGAATGGAGATGCTCTTTTATTGAGGGATAGTGTTATTCTTTTACTCTTTGCAGCTCAAAAAAAAATACGGTCACCTGTCAGTTTTGACAGGTGACATGCGAGACGACTTAATAGTATACTGCCGGCACTTAAAATGGAATACTGATACAAAGTTATTCAAATGCTTTATTGGTGTTTGAAACGAAGAGTTTGTTAAATAAAAATAACCAAAAGATGATAATGGGAATGAACTCTTATCTTAAGCGCCAACTGTTTTGACTATTTCGACTGCGCAAGCAAAATTTGTATCGCTGGAAGTCACATAATGCAACTTTCCGTCTATACCCTTAAAAGGGCCCGACATCAACTCTGGCCGCTGATAGCAATGCGATTATCATCGCCTTAACATTTTTTATAGTTCATGCCATGTAAAATTAGAATTTTAGGTTGAAAAACATTTTAAGTATGCTATAGTCACGCACTTTCATTTACAAATGATCACCATTACTAGAAGCATACCTGTCTGCTGCGAAAAGAAATCGGGCGAATCGTTTTATTATTGCTGAAAGGATCGAATGACTTTGAGCGTACTTCACATAATCGGGCGTTCCCTGCGAAGTAAAAGACCAGGTACTACGATCATCATCGGTCTACTTTGTTCGCTGTTGTTCCTCTCCTCCCTGTCCTATGCTCTTATCGATCAAACCCTTTTCGGTCCCAAGCGCTACGATCGTCTCAAGGGCAAACCCACGGTTTACACCGACACCTTCAAAGGCTGCAAGAACGGTCAGGCCGTCATCCGCATAACGAACGGCGACAGCAAGGACACGAGGATCACGGCGGCTGAGATATCCGTCAATAACCACCTTATTGCATGGGACAAGGATTTCAAGAAGCAAACCCCTTACTTCGAGAGAGTCGTTACCCTCGGGGACATCAATACTCTTACCGTAAAACTTAAAAGCGGCCGACACGAAGGATTCGATAAGCAGAACAACAATCATAAAAGCGACCTTAAAAAAGCATCCGCTTCCCGGGGCCATGAAAAAGTAGATGACCATGATCATCAGAGCGCTTCTTTCCTGATCATCGAGGTTCTCGGCAGGGGCTGCGGCGGAACTTCCGACAGCATTGCTCCGATCATATCGCACCCTCAGCCCGCGGACGGAACGCTTCTGAACGGTACCGTTCCAGCCATTTCCGTAGAATACGCTGATGACCCGAACGGTTCGGGAATCGATATCGCCTCGGCCCGGCTCGCGATCGACAACGGAGATGTGACCGCGTCATCAGTAGTCACGCTCACGGGCATCAGTTACACGCCCTCGTCCAACCTGCCCGAAGGATTCCATACGGCGACCGTCACCGTGTCGGACCTGTCGAAGAATCCCGCGAGCCTGACCTGGCACTTCACGACTGACACCGTGGCACCCGTTGCCACGATCACTTCCCATAAGAACAACCAGTACCTCAACACCCCGACGATCAGCATTTCCGGCAGCGTAGATGATCCCACCGCAACCGTGACCGTGAACAACACGAATGCCTCGGTCTCGGGAAACACATTCACGCTGTCTAATCTTGCATTGTCCGAAGGACAGAACACGATCACGGCAGTGGCCAAAGACACTGCGGGCAACAGCGGCAAGGACAGCATCACGATCAATCTCGATAGCATTGCACCCGCCCCCCCGGTAATAACCCAGCCTGGTACTCCCACGAACGGCGGAAGCATTACCCTTAACGGTGCTGCCGAAGCCCTGTCGATTGTCAAGATCTACGCCGGGCAAGGCGGTGCTGCTCTTGTCGGAACGGTAGCAGCCGATGCCCAGGGAATGTTCACCCTGAGTAGCGTCACCCTCGCCGAGGGCGACAATGCTTTTATTGCCACGGCAACGGATGCAACAGGGAATACCGGCAACCCCTCCACGCAGGTCTCGGTCATGCTCGACACCGCGGTCCCGATCGTAACCATAACAGCGCCCCAGGCCGATGCCTGGTTCAAGACGCCGGCCGTAACGGTCACGGGCACGGTCAATGAAACTGTTACAACGATCACGGTTAACGGGATGCCTGCAACGATCACGGGAGCCGGCTTCAGCCTCGCCGGGGTCCAGCTCGCGGAAGGGCAGAACACCATCGCCGTCGTTGCAACCGACCTTGCCAATAACCCCGGCGCGGGCAGCGTTCCGGTAATGCTCGACACCATTGCTCCGGTAATTACCATCACGGCGCCGGTAAATGGTTCCTACGTAAACACGCCTAAGATCACGGTCGCGGGCAGCATCATTGAACTCAATCCCCTGGAAGTCCGGGTCAATGGTACCCAGATCCCAATTCCGAACGGAGATTTCAGCCTTCCGGACATTGCGCTTGCAGAAGGGTTGAACACTATCACCGTTAGCGCAAAGGACAAGGCCGGGAACGAGTCAACGACGTCGGTCACCCTTACCCTCGACACCATCGTGCCCCAGATCACGATATCCTCTCCTGCACCGGGGTTGCTCACCCGTACCGCGCAGATCGCGGTCTCCGGTACGGTAAGCGAGGCCGGCACGGAGGTCACGGTAAACACCACCGCGGCGCTCGTGAGCGGCCAGACGTATAGTGTATTGTATACGCTCAGCGAGGAGCAGAACTCCCTTGTCGCAAGCGCGACAGACCGCGCCGGGAACACCGGCACAGCAAGCATCACCGTAACGCTCGACAGCACGCCGCCGTCGCCGCCGGTCATCACACCCCTTGCCACGCCTTCACCCACGCCGATCGTCGTGGTGAACGGCACGTCCGAGCCCGCTTCCACGGTGCACATATACATGACAACGGGCCAGACCACGGCCGTTCTTGCCGGCACGGTTACTGCAGACGCACAAGGGAGCTTTAGCCTCGCAGACGTAACGCTTGCCGAAGGGATCACCACCTTTACCGCAACTGCCACGGACTCCTTGGGCAACACCAGCGACACGTCTGCCCCGGTCTCCGTCGAAAAAGACACAACTCCCCCGGTCATCACGGTCGCGAGCCCGTCCAACAATTCCTACACGAGCATCGCGATAGTCCCGGTCAATGGTTCTCTGGACGACGCAACAGCGAAGCTCATGATCAAGGGGGCAGAGGTCCCGCTCGATGGCATGAACTTCGAGACAACCGTGACGATTACCGAAGGACTGAACAGTATTTTGTTTACTGCCGAAGATCCGTCGGCGAACACGTCAAGCAAAACACTATTCATTACCCTCGACACCGTGGTCCCCGCAGTTACGATTACGTCGCCGTTGAACAACGCCCTCGTAACTTCTTCGCAGGTGTCTGTTGGCGGAACGGTGAACGAAGCCGTCACTTCCGTGAGTGTCAACGGGACCAGTGCGCTGGTTTCGGGCTCGAGCTACAGCCTCTCCACCTACACCCTTTCTGAAGGACAAAACACGATCACGGTGGAGGCGGTCGACCGGGCAGGGAACAAGGGAACCGCGAGCGTGAACGTTACGCTCGACAGCATTGTCCCGACGGTGAGTCTCTCTGCCCCGGCCCAGGCCGCGGCAGGAGCTAACGTCACGCTCTCGCTGGGCGCGTCGGACGCAGGCGGCCTTAAACTCGCGGAAGTGACCGTGAACAGCGCCTCGCTCTGGTCGTACACGCTGAACTCCGAATTCAACACATCGAACTCGATTTCTTTCACTCTCTCCCCGGACCTTGCATCAGGCAGCGTGGTGAACCTTCAGGCACGCGCATACGATACAGCCGGGAACATCGGCACGACGACTGCCCAGATACAGGTCAATCAGGGGCCGACCGGACCTGGATACATCCAGGGCGAGGTGTACGACGACAGTAAGGGCTTACGACTTTCAGGGGCAAAGATCTCTATTTATCCTGTGAGTTCGGCGACCTCTGCGGCGGAACTATCGACCCAGGATGACGGAGGATATTTCACCGAAGCTCCCAAAGGCGATTATCTCATCACCCTGTCAAAAGCGGGTTTTACTCCTGTTGAGCGCATCGTGAGCGTAACGCCCGAGAAGAAATCCATTGCAGTAGACGCGAGACTCACACCGGTGAATGCTGCGCAGCACCTGGTCGACAGCGCTGGTGGAAAAATATCAGCCGCCCTCACACTGTCCTCTGCGCCAACGAACAGCAGCTCCCTCGAACTTACGATAGCGGCCGGCGCGTTCACTAATCAGGTTGACCTGCGGGTGACTGCCGTGAGCAACCAGGGACTCATGGGATTATTGCCGATTGGCTGGTCGCCGATCGGAGTTATTGACATTCGTTCTTTTACCGCAGAGGGCGCGGAGATCACCGGGGGAACGTCATTTGGAGCGCAGGGAGCGGCATTGAGAGTGCCGACAGTCTCAGGGATAACCCTCGCGCCGTCTTCAGCGATCACGTTCGTTATATATGACATATCAACGCATCAGTGGATCGTGCAGGCTTCAGGCACGGCAAGCGCGGACGGGTTGTTCATCAGCGCCCCGATCGGATCAACCGGCCAGTATGCATTGGTCTTGCCGGACTCAAACGCCGCTGCAATCCCGGGTTCTCCGCTTTCACCGCTCAGTTCCACATCCAGTACTCTGAGCTCGACGCCTACGGGAACAGGCAGTGTTGTTCCTGCCGCAGCGCCGCCATCCATCGGTCTCAAGGCAATGGGTGAACTGGTTTTATCGCCTGACGCGTCAGCCGGCACGCCTGACGCTTATCTCACCTCCGGCATGATCGTGAACGCCACGGTGACCGAGCGCTTCGACCTGTTCTCCGGCGATGCCGTGGCGCCCTCTGATTACGTGCAGGACCTTGTTCTGTACAGACAGCCGTGCATTACGAATTTCAATCCGAATTCCGAATTCAGCATTCCGAATTCCAGCGATGTGGGTTCCACGTTCCCCGTAACCCCTTCGCGCGAATACACCATCGTGGACCTGCTGATGGGCAAAGTCGGCATCTCCGTCACGCTGCCCGAGCCCGACGCGAGCGGCACGCTTGTCGGTGTTGACGGCGGCCGCATCCTCGACGCGGACGGGAACGTTATCGCGGTCCCGGCAGGTGCGCTCGCCCAGACCGTGCCGATCCAGACCAAGACCGTGCCTGCGTCGACGCTGACCGGGATCGTGGGACCGGATTTCAATCTCCTCCGGGCCATTGATGTGAACCTGACGGGCCAGACGCTCGCTTCCTCAGCAGAGCTTTCGATCCCCCTGCCCGTCGGCTTCAACGCAAACCTGCCGGTCGTCATTGCCAAGGCCATCGACGTACGCGGCGCGCAGAAATTGAAGCTCGTGGCCATTGCGCGGTTATCAGGGTCCCTGATAACCTCCGGTTTAAACGGTGTAAGCGGTTTAAACGGAATCTTGACCTCCGGTCAATACTTCTTCCTTCAGGCCAAAGCTCCCCTCGGGTTCGTGAAGGGGACCGTGACCGCGCTCTCGGGAGCGCCCGCCTCATCAGCTCTCGCAACCATCAGCACCTGCTCGCTTGTCGACCTGACCAATGCGACAGGAAGTTATCTGGTCGCTTCCACGGTAGCTCCATTCAATGTCGCGGCAACGGACATTTACAAGAACGACGCGGGTACCGGGGGTGGCGTGATCCTCACGGCGAACCAAACCATTACCGTTGACATTTCGATCATGGTTACGCCGCCGAACGTGACATCACTCACACCCGGCGACAACGCCGTCAATGTAGAGCCGAATGCAGCCATCGTGATCACCTTCAGCGAGCCCGTGGACAAGGCAACTTTTACAGCTGCGAATATCACATTGAAAGACAGTGCGGGCACCGTGGTTGACGGAATATTCTCCGTGAACCCCGAAAGCACTGTCGTAACTCTCTATCCCTCGACCCTCCTCACGTCCGAGGCGCGGTATACGCTGGCCGTCTCGCGGAACATCAAAGACCTTCAGGGCTATACCATGACCGGGGATGTGAACGCCGCCTTCACTACCAGGGACACCACCCCGCCGCCCATGCCAGCAGCAGGCAGCATCACCGCGACGTTCCCCGATGCCGATGGTTACGTGACGATCACGGCGACCCAGGGTTCTGCCGAGGTGAGCGGCACGGTGTTGATCATCAATGACAATACCGGAGAGATCGTTGCCATAACACCGAATTCAAATGGTTCCTTTACCGGGAAGATCATGGCCCAGCTGGGAGACGACATCAAGCTCGTGTCCATGGACGCTGCCGGAAACCAGACCCTCATCTCCTATATAGCAATGAAGAGTCCTGACGGCAAATACCTTGTTTCCGCAAAAGGCGGCATCGTCGAAGGCGAGGGCGGCACCAAACTCATCATTCCCGAAGGGGCGCTCGACGGCCCCACGGTCATCAAGATCACGCCGGTGACCGAGGACCAGCTTCCGCAGCCCGTACCCGAGAACGCCGGGTTCCTGGCTGCGGTAAACATCGACGCCGGAGGAGCAACGTTCAAGAAACCGGTGAAGTTGTCCGTTCCCGCGCCAACGAGGATCGCGGATATCCCGGCAGGCAGTATGCCTTTTGTGAGCCAGCCCTCTGAGCTGGTGAATGCCGACGGCACGATAGAGAAGGTCTACGTGGTCCACGACAGCGCCAAGGTGATCGACGGCAGGCTCACCACGGCCAGTCCGCCTTTTTACGGCATTGGTCTCGGCGGATATTTTGTTTTCGAATTCCCCTATTTTACGGTCGGCATCGTGGATGGCTATACGTACCGCGATATGGACGGTGTCTATGGTTACAAACCGGAGAATGGGGATCTCCCGGTCAAGAACGCTGTGATCCGGACGCCTGCTGCCTGGCACCATATTACCTACTCTCGGGAAAACGGCTTCTATGCGGCCTTTGCCGAGATCATCGGCAATGTGCCGGGCATGCCCGACCTGGAATTCAAGTTGACGGCCATCCATCCGTTAACGATGAAGCGCGTGGACATAACGTCTATTCTCAATGCTGAAAATAATATTGTCCACCTGCAGAACATCAAACTCGCCGGTCAGAGCGATATGCCGCCGGATACAGTGCCTCCGGCCATCAGTTTCAATCTGCAGGTAGCGCCGAACAGCGCACAGGACGCGAGCCATCAGAATGCCCGGTTCATGGCAGGCACCATATCGATCGGCACGAACCTTTTGACCTCGATCAGCATTATTGATCGGGACGTCGTGTCACCGACCTTGACGATCACCTGCAGCGGTGCGTGCACCCAGTCTCAGTATTCAGCAGTGCCGACCGTGACCGCGAGCACGGTGTACACGCCTGTCAGCCAGGAGAACATGGTCGCAACAACGAAGTTTACTTATGCGCCTAACTTCGACTCCGCTATAAGCTCGAACGGAACATTCTTCACCCCCTCCGGAGCGGCCACGTACACGCTTACTCTCGAAGCGTCCGATTCTGCAGGCAATCACAGCAGCAGAAGCCTCACCGTCCGCGCTGTTGACCCGGCATCCGTACCTACCGACGGAGTCAATGGCCGGCCCATCGTGGATGAAATCATCCCGACGGACAATTCGGGAGGCGTCAATGTCGATGCCAAGGTCGAGATCACCTTCAGCGAAATGATGCAGGAGAGCACCATCAACAACAACACTGTCTCGCTGACCAACCTCGCGACGGGCCTTAGTGAGCCAGTATCGATCGAGTTTGCCGTAGAAGGCAGCCGGATGAAGACCATACTGCGGCCTCTGCATCTTTTGAATTTCGATACAACCTATGAAAGTCCTCGTGACACAAGGTGTCCGTGATCTTTTCCCGAATACGTCGCAGCCGGCAGGCCAGGTTGATGCGAACGGCACTATGGCACTGGATCATGATTATTACGCGGAATTCACGACCAAAGCGCCCCAGGCCTTCGACATCACCCAATTGCCGGGCGATACCCCCCCATTCACGGGCAGCCGCGACATCGCGCTCTATACTACGACCGTCAACGATTCGGCCACGGGTACGGAAGAAGAGCGCACCTATGCCTATGTGCTGACCAGCGCCAACGGCTGGAGGGTCGTGGATGTCACCGATCCCACTAATGCCAGGGTTGTTTACAGTAATCCCTGGGGGCAAAACCAGGTCGGTCTGCGGAATGTGGCCGTAGACGAGGACCTAAAGATCATGGCCATGACCGAGCTCATCCGACAGACTGAGTTCACCGGTATGATCCGGTTCTACGATCTCGCTTCCAACCCGGAGGCACCCCCTATCGTCGGCCATGAGTGGCTTGCGGAAGGTTCCAGCGGAGTGCCCGGCAGGATCGCAATGTCCGGGGGTTATGCCTACATTGCCACCGGCATGGTCGGCATCCAGGTCGTGGACATCAACGCGACCAGGTCGCTAGCCAGCAGGCCTCATGGAGATGCCATCGTGGGCGGCCTGCCGACTGTGGACCTGGGCTACGGAAGCCCGCTCGACATCGTCATTCATCGGGCCGGCAAGGGGCTCTTGACCACGACCACGGGATATCTGCTGACACTCGATATCAATCCCACGCAGCCGCAGATCCTGAAACCATACAAACCCGCAGGATTCAGCGCCTGGCGCGTGGCCGCAGCCTCTGACTTCGAATACATCGACGATCAGGGCAACACCCAGACCATGGACCTGGCGATCGTGAACGGCTTCGAGGGAAAGATCAGCACTGTCGATATCACCGACCCCTACAACCCGCAGCACTACACGGTCAAGAACGACGCGGGCGTCGACCGCACCGACTTTTACGTCACTGATATCGTCATAAGCAAAAAAACGCGCCTTGCCTATGCCGCAGCAGGCGCATCCGTCCTCATCTTCGACCTGTCCAACCCCCGCATTCCCCGTCTGCTCGGGACGATCACGAGTGCTCCCACCGGGGGAGGGACGGGCGATACTTTGCTCGGCTACTCGATGGCTTTGATCGAGAAGGATGGGTGGGTGTATTTGGCAAACAGTGATCGCGGAATGAGATTGTTGAACCTCACCGCTTTGCAGATCGAGGTAGATCCGAAATACATCATGCTTGACAACACCGGAAAGCCGGACACGACCAAAATCACCTATCGGCTCAGCCCACCGGATTATCAAGCAGCACCGGCAAAGGTTGTAGTTTACAAGGACGGAGTGGAATACAAGTCCATCCCTACGGCGGATATCGGTGGCGATGCTGCTACATTTGCGCAATCAGGAGAGTTATTCGACCTGAATAGTACCTATTATGCGCAAGTCGTGGTAAATGCAGGAATGATCGGAGCCAACGGAGAGAAACGAAGCCAAATCATACCGTTCCTCAAGGAACCGCCGCTGGTAACGGATTACAACAGAGACAGAAAAATCGACAACGCGGACATGATGCGTGCAGCCAAGCAGGACACGTTTTATTTCTGGACAGGCTATTGGGGTGCGGCTGTTAATGGAACAAACGATCTGACTAATTATTTCCCTGTTTATCTTAATATTAAAGATTTGCTAAATATATACGATCCGGGAAAATTTACCTATCAATTGAAGTCAGCAAACCAAAACTTGATGTTTTTATTTACTGACCTGACTCCAAACACATCTGGAAATTACCTAACTGGCAACGCAACTAGCCTTGATCAGGCTACGTCACTTGCTTACGCTTTCACGTACTCAATACCCAATATCGGACTTGTACTGAATAATAATGCGGCAAACCCCTCATTTTTACAACAGATCAGGGATAATGGAAAAGGAATCATTTTAGTTAAAGGCACGTCAGCAGGCAATGCCCCTCTTGTTCTTGAAATTATCGACACGCAAACACATGCGCTGGTATTTTTCTCGAATTTGAATATTAGCTTGGCGAGTGTTGAACAAATGTTTCGGCAAAAAAATCTTGTCAATCAAGGTGGGGGGCCTCTTCCCAATAGTGATCCGACTATGGGCGAAAAAGATCGTTTGAGTGAGCCCCTGAATTATCCTGACAAAGAATGCACCGGTGATCCTTCGGGTAACGGTAAGAATTTCGTTTTTGTTCACGGCTACAATGTCAATCCTCAGGAGGCCAGAGAATGGCATGCTGAAATGTTCAAGCGGCTGTTCTGGTCGGGGTCGAGAGCAAAATTCTGGGGAGTTACATGGTATGGGTACGAGTCTCAAGTAGCAGGATATTGTCCAGAATATCATAATAACGTTGTGCATGCATTCGCAACATCTTCAGTGTTGGCGAATTTCCTGGCGCCTCTACAGGGCGAAATTACCATTGCGGCACATAGTTTGGGAAACGTGGTTGTAAGTTCAGCAATCGATCACGGCGCGAACGTGAAAAACTATTTTCTACTCAATGCAGCTGTTCCAGTGGAGGCTTTCTATGCAGGAGAGCCTGAATCGTCTGATATGTACCAGTTTGACTGGACAAACAATCCGTATGACCATTTCCTTTGGGCAACAGAGTGGCATCGTCTGTTTTATGTGCCAGGAGCGCAGAATTTGGACGAGAGATCCAAACTGACCTGGAGAAATCGGTTTGCAAATGGAAACTCTGTTAGTTATTTTGATTTCTTTTCTCCCGGCGATGATGTATTAACTAGCATTTTTGCCATTCAAGAGAAAATGAAAGGTTCTACTGGTATCGATGGATATAATGGGAGAAATTATGGGGGATGGGGCTTTAATTTCGCTGACTACTACGAAACTTATACAACTGGTGGCGGCGGATTAATGCTCTATGATAAGGCAAATACTTTAGATCCTGCCATCTTGAAAACGAAACCATTCTTCAAGAAAGACGGGCTAATTGATGCGGTTCTCATTCCAGGTCCGTCAGGCAGTGATGCTGCAAAAAACAATAGAGATCGTATGCTTGCTGAATCTTTCCCAGCGCTAACTCCAGCGGTCGGAACGAAGGGCGTTGGTTCTTTCCCTCAGAATTATAATTTTAACATGCAAACGAATTTTGAGACTAACAATCAGTGGCCTCGATCTGATAATAAATGGCGGCATAGCGACATGAAGAATGTGCCCTATCTTTACGTGTATACTCTATTTGATAAATTTGTTAAGCTCGGAGGATTGTAGCCATGATACGAACCATTCCTTTAACTTTAACGTTCATGCTCATTTTTATTTTAATGACAACCACTTCACACGCTAAGACGGAAATGGCAACAGCAGACTCAAAAATAAATTTCAAGATAGTTGATGAAGATGGAATCCCTGTTGAATTGGCCGACGTTGGAGTTGGATATATAATTTTGTCTTGGGGAATCAATAATAAAACCTTCGATGTAAAAGGTTATTCAGACGCAAATGGTTATTTTACTGCATATGCAAACGCTAGTGCGAAGATAGGTTTTACAGTTAAGAAAGAGGGTTATTACAGATCTTTTGGTCAATTTGAGTATAAGGAAATTAAGGATGGTAATTGGGAGCCAAGAAATCCAGAATTAATAGTAGTTTTGAGGAAAATAGTTAACCCTGTGCCGATGTATGCGCGAGATACAACAAAATCAGACTTGGAAATACCTGTAATAGGCAAGGAAATTGGTTTTGATCTTGTAGAATACGACTGGATAGCACCTTACGGCAAAGGCAAACATGCTGACCTTATCTTTAAAATTGATAAGCGATTTGCGAACAATTATGATTTTGACACTACGTTAACAATTACTTTTTTAAATAAATTTGATGGGATTCAGCTTTTTAAAGAGGATCGTAGGAAAAATGGTAGCGAATTCAAATTACTTCGTACAGCTCCAGAAAAAGGATATCAGCACAAGTTAGTGCGCAATATCAGAAGTTCATCAGATAAACGCATTGAAAATGACTGTAGTGATGATGATAATTATTTCTTTCGAATTCGATCAAAAGTGCTAAATGGGAAATTAGTGCAGGCCATGTACGGAAAAATTCAGGGAGGGATATGTCCTGAGCCAAGAAATTCGAAAAGTGCCCGAATCCTGTTCGCCTATTTTTTAAATCCTGATTATACGCGAAACCTTGAATACCGTCCTGGTGAAAACCTATTTAAAGATTTGCCAAGCACTGAACGAGTTGGGCTAGAATAGCGAGAGAAGTAATGAGGAACCATAACACTAACTGAGTGACGTTGTAGATTCTATATTGATTCAGACCCATAGGGGAAAATTGTAGTTGAAGTTGCGTTGCGGATTTCTATGCGAGCTCGATTCCTTGGTTGGTTGAAAGGGTCAAGGCAATGATAGACAAAGGACCTATGAAGAAACTTCTTTATATATTGTTAGCAGTGCTCCTGGCCTCAAGCCTTTGTGGCGTTTCGTTCGCCCAGCAGACCCCGACCCCCATCGCGAACATGACCTTCTCGATCGTGGGTATGACCATGCAGGCGGGTCCGGAGTACCAGGCCGTGCCCAAGGGCATCGCCTCCCAGGTGAACACGGGCTTTGAGAGCAATGGTGAGCCCATCTCCGCCGAACTTGCCGCCATGCTGCCGAAGGACTTCAAGGTCCAGGCTGAACTCACGGGCCCGACCTATGCTACGCCCCTTACGCTCACGACCACGCCGGGCCAGCCTTTCCCCCTTCCGACGTTCCCCATGCTCGGCAAATATTCGCTTTCGAACATCCGGGTCGTGGACGGCGCAGGCAAGGCCTTCATGGCGGCCACGCCCCAGAGCGTGACCATCGAATCCATCAGCGACCCGCTCATCACAAGCGTGACCACCCGTCCGCTGACGCTCCAGGAGATCCAGGACCGGGGCGTGGTGGTGGACAGCACCAACTTTACGGTCTACGAGTTCACGGCTGCCATCGGCACCGAGAGCAACCAGCAGCCGCTCAACTTCCCCGTGCTCATCCCGAACCAGACCCAGGCCCAGAACGTCCAGGACCTCCCTCCGCCCACGGAGATCGGCCTGACTGAGCAGGAAGTGAACGTGCTCCCGCCCAATCTGAATCTGCCGGAGAACATCAGTATCTCCGGTTTCGTGATGGCCGCGGACGACGAGATGATGGATAAACTGGGAGGGTATGCGCTGCCTCCGATCCCGGGCGTCATCATCATTCCGAACAACATCGGTTTTCTGAACCAGTACTTCAGCGCTCTCCTCATGGTGACGAACGGAGCGCCGGGCGCATCGAACCTTGTCGTGAAGGACCTGAAGGGTACCATTATCATGCCTGTCGGCGAGGACCAGACGCCGGGAACGGATGCAGCTCCCGGAGACGATCCGCTCCGCATGGCAAAGGGCGCGGACGCCTACTTCCCGAGGACCGCGGCGGTGATCAACGCAGGACCGGACGGCAAGATCGGCACCAGCGATGACACCGGTCTGCTTCGCCCCGCGGAAAGCGGCCAGGCGGATTTCACGATCGAAGGTCGCAGGGAAGGTACGCATAAGATCGATTTCAATATATCCGCGACCCTGGAGGGTCTTCCTATCGGGCCGATCACAATCACGGGCAAGGCGACCGGCGCGGTCCTCGTCCGCAACCCGGACTTCAGCATCACTCTGGGACACCCCGCAACGGTGCGGGCAGGCGAGGAGTACGATCTTTTCATCACCATCACCAATACGTCAAAGTCCATCGCGAACCTGGTGTCCACGCACATGGACCCTCGCGCTCTTTCGGGCGCCGTGATGGTTGCGGGCGAGGACCCGGACAAGCGGATCGATACGATCCTGCCCGGCTCGTCGGCAACGGTCAAGTACCGGCTCCTGTCGCAGCGCACGGGCAAAGTGACAGCCACGGCTTTTGTGGCTGACCCCAATGTGACCGGCAGGTTCGTGCTCCGCGTGGGTGTGGGAGAACTGGGCATCCCGCTTTCGCCGGATTCCCTGATCATCCCCTATACGGGCAGTTTGCCGCAGAACATCGTGGATGCGGCAGTGGGGCTCCTGGGCCAGGCATGGAGCGTTGCAACGGCGCCGACCGGCGCGCTTCCCTCCGATGTGCTGCCCATTAGCAGGCAGACCATCGTTTCCCGGGCGAACGATCTGTCCGAGGCGGGCCTCCGGATCCTCTACGGCGAGCAGGCGGTGAAGGCTGTGGAAGATCTGGCCTTCGATTTCATCGGCTCCGATAACGCCAATGTCGGTTTAGACAGTCTCAGAAGGAGATCGACCCAGGGCCAAAGCCTGAATGCGGCCATAGCAGGCGTGTTACAGTCAGAGGTCCAGTCTGTCGGGGCAATGGTGTTCCAGTCCGGTTTTGCGGATCTGATGACCTACCGGCCCGGCCATCTGTCGGTGATCACGACCGAGGCGCCGGTCTTTGTGCAGGTGACCGAAGCAGGAGGAAAACGGGTCGGCGCGCTGGGGACCGGTGACCTCTACCGGGAAATATCCTATGCCGATCAATTGACCTTGACCGAAGGTACGAACGGCCAGGGGCAGGGGACAAGAAGCACCTTGTCGCTGATAACAAAACTGGGGTCCGCAAGCTACCGGCTCGATGTCAAGGCTGCGGCTGATGCTTCCTTTGATATTGGTATTGTCGTACCGGGTGCGTCCACACTCCGGCAGGTTCGTTTCAGTAATCTATCACTTGCCGCGGAAAGCAATGCCTGGGTGGAACTCCTGCCGGGTACGGATACGGAGTATGTCCTGAATATCGACGTAAACGGTGACGGTGTTGCTGACCAGTCCGTTGTTTCCTCGATCTCGACCATTTTGGACCCGGGACCGCGGGTCGTTGCAGCCACCCAGATGACCCCGCTCGTTGGACCGGGAGGGGACAAGCACGGCCGGAACGTGGCAGTGCTCTTCTCGGAGCGCGTGAACAAGCTTGCTGCGGAGGACCTTGCAAACTATGCCGTGGAGGAGAATGCCGCCAGGCTCGTCAAGCTTCAGCCCAGCGGCAGGATGGCATTCGTTCTTCTTCGCGACGGCATCGGGCCCTTCTTCGGAAGTGCGGGTTCTGATGGGAAGTTCTACGGCAGGGCGATCACGGTATCGGGCCTGACCGACCGCCTTGGAAAGGCGATGGATGCTCCAGAGACCAGACCCATCGTGATCACGGCCATTGGACCTGCGGCGGTCGTATCGGGAACAGTGCGCACTGCCCAGGGAACGCCCATTTCAGACGCCAGGATCCGGCTGCTCCAGCCGGTCTGGGTCGAACGTTATTTTGTGCGGGAGATCGAGTACCTTATTTTCAGCGAAAAACCGGTGAATGCCGATGGCACCTACCGTTTCGAATATGTTTTCAGGAATGACGATCCCGCCGGACCCTTCATGATCGAGGCGGTGAACGCGGCAACGAACGAAGCGGGCCAGATCACGGCAGCGGTCCAGGCGCATGGTCAGCGGCTTTCTCTCGATATTTTCATGAAGGCCAAGGGAAATGTGACCGGCGCAGTGCTTGACGAAAGCGGCAATGCGGTCGCCGGCGCCACGGTCCAGCTGGACACGCTGAACGACAGCCGGCAGTATTTCACCACGACCGACGCCACCGGCTCATTCTCGTTCTTGAATGTCCGGGTAGGCGCGTTCCGGCTAAAAGCGGTGAGCGTCGCCCTGTATGCCGAAGGGTTGATCATGGGCACGCTGTCCGAAGACGGCGGCAATACTGTCCAGAACATAACGATCTACAAAGTTGCCGGTATTGCAAAGGGCGACGTGGCAGGCAAAGTGCTCGGCACGGACGGCAACCCCCGCTCCGGGGTGGTCGTCATTGTGCGAAGCGGTGAGCGCTATCAGAACTGGATGCGGAGCGGTCCTGACGGGAGCTTCAGCTTCACGGGTGTGACAGCCGGCAATCTTACTCTGGATGCGCGGGACGATGCCACCGGTGAAACCGCCCGGGTGAGCGGGACCCTGGTTGAGAACACGACCGCAGTGTTCAACGTGCTCCTGAAAGGTATTGGCGCGTTCGAATGCCGGGTCATCCGTGAGGACGGGCTCTCGCTTGAGGGTTTTACCGTTATCGCGGAAGTGGGCTATACCAAGCAGGCCGCGCTCACAGATGCCAGCGGCATAGCCAGGTTCCAAAATATGCCGGTTGGCGACATCCGGGCGTCTCTCCCCGATCCTCGTAATCCCTCCGCGTCACCATTGGCTCAGGGCACGACGGTGCTCCAGGCGGCGGATGAGACAGCGTTCATAACGCTGTTCATTCCCTTTAAGGCAATGGCAACGGGAGGTATCCAGGGGAGCGTTTACCGGAGGACTGGCGAGATCTGGCCGAACGCAGAGGTGCGGCTTGTTACCGATCTTATGAGTCTCAAGTATAAACCCTACCGCTCAGATGCTCAGGGCCGCTTTGTGATCCCTGATCCGGACCCGACAAAGAACGACATTCTGCCGCTGGGCACCTATTATCTGATCGCTCGAGATGGAGCGGAGATCGCCAATGCCCACGTTTCCCTCTGGTACGACGGACAGGTCAAGACGCAGGACCTCAGCGCCGCAGGCATGGGCTCCGTCAAGGGAACTATTTACGACCAAACGGGCGTGGACCAGAACAACAACCCGGTGCTGATGCCGGCAGGCGCCGATGTGCTGCTCTTTTCCGTGAAGCCCTCTCTCGTGGGGTGGCTCCAGTTCGACTCAAGCACGCCAACAGCGGTCAAGAGCGATCCTCAGACGGGAAAATATTCCATTCCCGGCGTCTATGCAGGCAACGTCTCTGTCAGGGCATCCAATATATTCAAGCCTACGCAGGTTCTCGCAAACGGGTCATTGACGCAGAACGGGCAGGCAGTGACGCTCGATCTGACGCTCAAAGACACGTTCGGTTCCATATCAGGCCACGTACTCCTTCCGGACGGATCGCCCGCTGGGCCGGGTATCGGCGTGACGATTACCTACGGCAATCCACCGGCGACGGTGACCGTCAGGACCGGAGACTCAGGCGAGTTCCAGTTCAGACCGGTTGTTCCCGCGGGAAGCTACCGCGTGCTTGTGGAAGACCCCATTTCGACCTTGAAGGCACAAACTTACGTTGCTGTTCCCGCTGGCAAGGACGTTCCCGTGGATATCCGGCTTCTGGGCAGGGGAGCGGTCATCGTGAATGTTGTTGATGCTGCGGGAGCCGTGGTATCTGGAGCAGAGATAACGGTGAGCGGTTCCGGGTTCCCGCAGGATACCGCGGCAGGCACGACGGACCAGAGCGGATCGGCGGTGTTCCTCAATCTTACGGAGGGGAGTTATGCCGTTTCTGCGAAGGACGGCAATAACCTCGGCGGCAGGGCGCAGGGGAGCATCCCGGCAGACAACGCTTCGGTCACCGTGACCGTAACGCTTGCGCCGTCCGGCACGGTGATCGGCCGGTTCCTCAAAGCCGACAACGCCACCCTCATTGCCGGAGGCCAGGTTAAGCTCATGAATTCCTCGCGGCAGGTTATCGCCTACAGTTCCAGTTCGTCCGAACCGGCGAATCCCGGCGTGTTCCGCTTCGAGTACGTGCCTTTGGGAGATTTTATCCTTGAAGGTTTTGATCCGCTTACGGACCGGAAAGGGATCGGCGGCGCTAGATTGACGTTCAACGGCCAGACCGTATCCGCGGATATCACGGTAACACCGCAGGGCGTGGTCAAGGGCACGGTATTGAACAACGCAGGCACGTCGCCCGTGGACGGGGCGCTGGTTTCCATCTCGGTAACCGGTGTGAGCACCTGGGCGTATAGCACGGTTACGGCGCCAGACGGCGGCTATCTGTTCGCCGGCGTTCCTGCCGGTAAGTTCACCATCAGCGTTACTGACCCCGCAACGAACCTCCGCGGCAGCGCCGCAGGAACGATCTCCTCCGAAAACGAGATCGCTCGGGCCGATGTCAGGCTTCAGGCGAGCGGCGGCATTCAGGGCACGGTGTATCTGCCCGACGGCGTCACCCCCGCGCAGAACGTGGTCGTTTCCGTGACGCCGGGTTCGAAGACCGTCCAGACAAACGCGCAGGGATCCTTCGGATTCACCGGCCTTGTCGCGGGCGTTACCTATTCAATAACGGCAAGCGAGTTGGGAACTCACCGGGTTAGAAGGACGTCCGCTGTCATTACCTATGAAGGAGAAGTCGCCCAAGCGGACGTAACGCTGTACGGAGTAGGAACGGTGGAAGGCCTTGTTTACGATTCCGACGGCACGACAGTGCTGACGGGAGCAAAAGTGGACCTGCAGGCTTACGGGATCGGCAGCATTACCTCCCTTTCCGTCACCGTATATACCGATCTGGAAACGGGCCTGTTCCGGTTCTCCGATGTACCAGCCGGCACCTTTACGCTCAGGGCGACCTACCCGAACAAGTCTACGGCAGCATCGGGCTCCGGATCTGTTGCCGGCGAGGGCTCGGTCGTACCCATGAATCTTACACTTGGGCCTGTGGCAGAGGTCACGGGTAGAGTTCTCAAGGCCGATACTACAACACCGGCTGCGGGCGGCGGGGTGCGGCTAACCTGCGGCTACAAGACGTTCAATACCATCATTGATTCCAGCGGATCGTTCCAGTTCTCCTCCATTCCGGTCCCCTGTACGCTGATGCTCTATATGGTCGACGCGGAAGGTCTGGGCATCGGCTATTATTCCGGATCGCTCTTGGCCACCGACAACGGCAAGACCGTGGATATCGGGACCGTCACGCTCGATGACAAGGTGATCTCCGTGCTCGGCGTCAATCCTGACACCGGGGCAGTGGATGTCCCGGTGACCACGCAGACCGTGTCGATAACCTTCTCCGAACCTGCCGATCCGGCCACGGTGAACAATTCCACGATCTACGTTCAGAAGGGGAGCACCCGGTACTGGTGGCCGGTCAGTTTGAACGCCGACCATACGATCGCATCGATCACGCCGCCCGTTCAGGGGCTCGACAGCTTCACGCTCTATACCGTGGTTGTGGCGGCCAGTGTCAAGGACCGTGTTGGGAGGACGCTGCCGAATCCCTTCAGCAGCACCTTTACGACGAGAGACACCCTGCCGCCCGCCGTACAGTCTGTGTCTCCGGCGAATGGAACCCTTCAGGCAGCCCTGGACAGCGTGATACGCGTTACCTTCTCCGAGAGCATCGCCCAGAATTCCACCGGCGGCTTCAGTCTTCTGGTGGGCGGAGCTTCCGTTGAGACGCGAGTCGACCTCGTCCAGGGAAACACCGTCGCGATCCTGACTCCGATAGCAGCTCTCTCACCCAACGCGACCTACATGGTCATGGTCAGTGGTGCAAAGGACGCGGTCGGGAATGTGATGGCAGGGACGCATGTGTCGACCTTCGCAACCATAGATACCATCGTTCCGACCGTGACGAACCTCACGGTCACCGGCGATCTGATCAAGGGGAACACGATATCCGCGGTTGCTACAGTGGCGGATACCGACATAGCCTTTGTCGATTTCTTCATGGATAATGTGCTTGTTGCAACAGACAGCACCGCACCGTACACTCAGAACATAGTCCTTTCCAAGGAAGGCACCGTTTACCTCAGGGCCGTGGCTCAGGACAAGGTCGGCAACCGGGGCTTGTCATACCCCCAGCCGGCCATGGAACTGACCATTGCCCAGGACCAGGCCCCGGGTGTGTCCATAACCTCGCCCGCGAACAACAGCACGGTCAACACCGGCTCTTCGTTCAATGTCTCGGTCACGGCAACGGACGATCTCTTTGCCAAGGATATCACACTCACTTCTACAGGCGAGGTCATCGTTACCCAGACGAAGACCCAGAGCACCGGCAAGACTTTCCCCACGAACTTCAATGTTGCCGTGCCCCAGGGAGCATTGCCCGGAGGGACCATCACCCTCACGGCAGTTGCTAAAGACTCGGCAGGCCAGGCAAGTCTGCCTGCAACGATCAGCGTAACGGTTCACGACAATCTTGCGCCGGTGGTAAGCATTACGAGCCCTGGCGTTGCCACGAAGTACCTTCCCGGCGAGACCGGCACCGCAACGGTCGCCGTGAGCGATAATGCAGGAGTTGTTTCGATCTCCTGTACGGTTTCCGGCGCTGGTTCCGGAGGTCAGACGTTCACCATCGCCCCGGCGCAGAAAACAACGTCCCAGAACTTCAATTTCACCGTGTCACCGTCAGCTGCGCCCTATGCAGGGATCACCCTCTCCTGCACTGCGGATGACGCGAGCGGAAACCACGGTACTGCGAGCCTCGGCATGTCTGTAGCGGACATCGTGCCGCCGGTCGTGGCGACTACATCAATACCGGACAACGCCGTTAATATTCAGGCCCGGCCTGTTGTCGGTATCACGTTCAACGAAACCCTGCTCCCTGCCTCGGTCAACGGTGCTACTGTAAGCCTGAGCCAGGAAGGCGGCGCTATGGTAACAGGTATTGTCGGACTTTCTGCGGACCGCAAGACCGTGAGCTTCACGCCGCAGCAGAACCTGATCATGGCAACGACCTATACGCTCACGATCTCCGCAGAGGTGAAGGACGAGGCAGGCAATGCGCTCGCAGCGGAATATGCCCTGCACTTTACGACAGACGGCACACCGCCGGCCCTGTCAGCTTCTTCCATCACGGACAATGCCGTGGACGTGCCGGTTTCGGCCGCCATCACCGTGTCGTTCAACGAGGCCCTTGCCGTCGCAACAGTCAACGCCGGCTCAGTGGGCCTGGCCCTGAACGACGGGACCGGAGCTGCTGTTCCGGGCACGGTCGGGCTTTCAGCGGACCACAAGACCATCACGTTCACGCCGGGTTCGGACCTGGTCAAGGGCAAGACGTACCGGTTTACGATCACTTCGTCTGTCACGGATGAGATCGGGAATGCAATGTCAGGCACTATCATCATCCGGTTCACGACAGTCCTTCCGGACACTATGGCCCCGAAGGTCCAGTCCGTGACACCGGCGAATGGAACCCAGGGCGTTTCCGCCGCAACGGCGATCACCGTCAGCTTCGATGAACCCGTGGACCGGTCCACGGTCACGCAGGACAGCTTCATCCTGTCCTCGGCAACAGGCACCGTGCCGGGCATCATCACCTTCAACCAGAACAACACAGTCGCCACCTTCCGGCCGGCTGCGCAACTTTCGTTCATCACGAGTTATGCGGTTATGCTCAAGGCAGGGATTGCCGACCTTGTGGGGAATGCCACAACCGTCGACTACCAATCGAGCTTTATGACCGGCGGGTTCAGCATCACGAGCCCGCGCCAGAATGCCTACGTCATCCAGGGCAGGACCATTGCACTCACTGCTGCAGTGGAAGGGAGTCAGGGTATCTCGGCCGTGAAATTCTATGTGGACAATGTGCTGGTGGGGACAAAGACCGGCACGCCGTTCACCGTAGACTACCTCGTGCCGGTCTCGGGCGGCACCACCTATCCCGCTATTACCGCCGAGGGAGTGACTGCGGGTCCGAGCATCTGGGCTCCGGGCATTGCCGTGGTGGCGCTTGGAGAAGCGGATGCGATAGCGGACCCTGACGACGACGGGCTCACCAATGCAGAGGAGATAGAGCTCGGCACCGATCCCAACAAATTCGACAGCGATGGCGACGGGCTCTCCGACTTCGATGAGGTTCGGACCCACCTGACAGACCCGCTCAATCCCGACACGGACGGCGACGGTCTCCTGGACGGATGGGAGATCATGTACCAGTACAACCCGATGGCCGCGGATAGCGACGGGAATGGGACGCCAGACGGCGAGGAAGATCCGGACGCAGACGGGCTCAGGAACAAGTGGGAACAATGCCTCGGCCTGAATCCCCGGGCGATCAGGACCGATGGCACGAACCTTGACGCGAACCGGGACGACGACCGCGACGGGTGGAAGAACATCGACGAGGTGAACATTTATCATACCAGCCCATGCCAGGCAGATACGGACGGCGACGGCGTGGTCGACCCTGACGAGAAGAATATTCTCAATACGAACCCCAACGACCCGGCAGATCTGTACGGCACGGACTTCGTCTTGAGCGGAGGGAAAACGATAAGGATAGAGGGTCGTGCGTACTTCAACAGTCTGACGGTGACCGGCAATTCCACGATTGCGGCTTTAGCCGCCTCGACAAAACAGGTTTCGAAAGTTGAGATAGAGGTAGCAGGGAGCCTGGCAATTGATGCGGGGTCCAAGATCGACGCTACGGGCAAGGGATATCTTGGCGGCTATTCCGGCGGGAACGACAGTTACAACGGCCGGACGATCGGCAACACGACCACCGGCGGGAGCGCCTACTACAGCGGAGCGAGCTACGGCGGCTTGGGCGGTAAATACGGTACATACGCGGTGAATGCGGCGTATGGCGATCTGATGAACCCCGATGAGGTCGGCAGCGGCGGCGGCGCGTATTCCAGTTCAGCCAGTTATGCAGGGGGGAACGGCGGCGGGTTGGTGAAGATCAAGGCCGGGACGCTGCATGTGGACGGAAGCATTTTGGCGGACGGCGAAAGCAAATTTAACGCATCCGGCTGGCTCATGAGCGGTGGGAGCGGCGGCGGGATAGTGATCAACGCGTCAACACTTTCCGGGACAGGAACGCTCAGCGCGAAAGGCGGTTCGACGTCCGCATACAGTAATGGTACCGGAGGCGGCGGCGCGGGCGGCGGTGGGAGGATCGCAATTTACTATGATGTGCTTTCGCTTTCTACGACGAGCATCATAGCCTCGGGCGGAAAGAACGGCAACGGCACCACGGTCGCATACAACGGCGGGGCCGGGACCGTGTATCTCAAATCGAGCAGCCAGATGCAGGGTGATCTGGTTATAAACAACAACGGTATAATCACCACGAATACGACTCCTGTCACCGGTGGGACGTATGAGAGCGTGAAGGTCAGTGGAGGAGCCACCGCATCAATGAACGGTACGCTGGTCCCCGGCGGCGCTCTGGTCATCGCAGACAGCACCATGACCTTCGCGTCCGGATTCAGCGTAGGAGGCGATCTGCTGCTTAGCAACAGCCAGGTGACGTTCTCCGGCGCAGTCTCCGTGCCAGGAAACCTTACGCTTGTTAAGAGCACCCTAACCTCGTTTGTTGCAATAAACGTTGCGGGCACGCTTACGCTTCAGGATCAGAGTGTCATAACCCATGCCGGAGCGACCACAACGAGCCAGTATATGCTCGATATCGAGGCTGCGCATATCACCATCGATTCAACCTCCCGGATCGACGCTACGGGCAAGGGATATCTTGGCGGCTATTCCGGCGGGAACGACAGTTACAACGGCCGGACGATCGGCAACACGACCACCGGCGGGAGCGCCTACTACAGCGGAGCGAGCTACGGCGGCTTGGGCGGTAAATACGGTACATACGCGGTGAATGCGGCGTATGGCGATCTGATGAACCCCGATGAGGTCGGCAGCGGCGGCGGCGCGTATTCCAGTTCAGCCAGTTATGCAGGGGGGAACGGCGGCGGGTTGGTGAAGATCAAGGCCGGGACGCTGCATGTGGACGGAAGCATTTTGGCGGACGGCGAAAGCAAATTTAACGCATCCGGCTGGCTCATGAGCGGTGGGAGCGGCGGCGGGATAGTGATCAACGCGTCAACACTTTCCGGGACAGGAACGCTCAGCGCGAAAGGCGGTTCGACGTCCGCATACAGTAATGGTACCGGAGGCGGCGGCGCGGGCGGCGGTGGGAGGATCGCAATTTACTATGATGTGCTTTCGCTTTCTACGACGAGCATCATAGCCTCGGGCGGAAAGAACGGCAACGGCACCACGGTCGCATACAACGGCGGGGCCGGGACCGTGTATCTCAAATCGAGCAGCCAGATGCAGGGTGATCTGGTTATAAACAACAACGGTATAATCACCACGAATACGACTCCTGTCACCGGTGGGACGTATGAGAGCGTGAAGGTCAGTGGAGGAGCCACCGCATCAATGAACGGTACGCTGGTCCCCGGCGGCGCTCTGGTCATCGCAGACAGCACCATGACCTTCGCGTCCGGATTCAGCGTAGGAGGCGATCTGCTGCTTAGCAACAGCCAGGTGACGTTCTCCGGCGCAGTCTCCGTGCCAGGAAACCTTACGCTTGTTAAGAGCACCCTAACCTCGTTTGTTGCAATAAACGTTACGGGCACGCTTACGCTTCAGGATCAGAGTGTCATAACCCATGCCGGAGCGACCACAACGAGCCAGTATATGCTCGATATCGAGGCTGCGCATATCACCATCGATTCAACCTCCCGGATCGACGCTACGGGCAAGGGATATCTTGGCGGCTATTCCGGCGGGAACGACAGTTACAACGGCCGGACGATCGGCAACACGACCACCGGCGGGAGCGCCTACTACAGCGGAGCGAGCTACGGCGGCTTGGGCGGTAAATACGGTACATACGCGGTGAATGCGGCGTATGGCGATCTGATGAACCCCGATGAGGTCGGCAGCGGCGGCGGCGCGTATTCCAGTTCAGCCAGTTATGCAGGGGGGAACGGCGGCGGGTTGGTGAAGATCAAGGCCGGGACGCTGCATGTGGACGGAAGCATTTTGGCGGACGGCGAAAGCAAATTTAACGCATCCGGCTGGCTCATGAGCGGTGGGAGCGGCGGCGGGATAGTGATCAACGCGTCAACACTTTCCGGGACAGGAACGCTCAGCGCGAAAGGCGGTTCGACGTCCGCATACAGTAATGGTACCGGAGGCGGCGGCGCGGGCGGCGGTGGGAGGATCGCAATTTACTATGATGTGCTTTCGCTTTCTACGACGAGCATCATAGCCTCGGGCGGAAAGAACGGCAACGGCACCACGGTCGCATACAACGGCGGGGCCGGGACCGTGTATCTCAAATCGAGCAGCCAGATGCAGGGTGATCTGGTTATAAACAACAACGGTATAATCACCACGAATACGACTCCTGTCACCGGTGGGACGTATGAGAGCGTGAAGGTCAGTGGAGGAGCCACCGCATCAATGAACGGTACGCTGGTCCCCGGCGGCGCTCTGGTCATCGCAGACAGCACCATGACCTTCGCGTCCGGATTCAGCGTAGGAGGCGATCTGCTGCTTAGCAACAGCCAGGTGACGTTCTCCGGCGCAGTCTCCGTGCCAGGAAACCTTACGCTTGTTAAGAGCACCCTAACCTCGTTTGTTGCAATAAACGTTGCGGGCACGCTTACGCTTCAGGATCAGAGTGTCATAACCCATGCCGGAGCGACCACAACGAGCCAGTATATGCTCGATATCGAGGCTGCGCATATCACCATCGATTCAACCTCCCGGATCGACGCTACGGGCAAGGGATATCTTGGCGGCTATTCCGGCGGGAACGACAGTTACAACGGCCGGACGATCGGCAACACGACCACCGGCGGGAGCGCCTACTACAGCGGAGCGAGCTACGGCGGCTTGGGCGGTAAATACGGTACATACGCGGTGAATGCGGCGTATGGCGATCTGATGAACCCCGATGAGGTCGGCAGCGGCGGCGGCGCGTATTCCAGTTCAGCCAGTTATGCAGGGGGGAACGGCGGCGGGTTGGTGAAGATCAAGGCCGGGACGCTGCATGTGGACGGAAGCATTTTGGCGGACGGCGAAAGCAAATTTAACGCATCCGGCTGGCTCATGAGCGGTGGGAGCGGCGGCGGGATAGTGATCAACGCGTCAACACTTTCCGGGACAGGAACGCTCAGCGCGAAAGGCGGTTCGACGTCCGCATACAGTAATGGTACCGGAGGCGGCGGCGCGGGCGGCGGTGGGAGGATCGCAATTTACTATGATGTGCTTTCGCTTTCTACGACGAGCATCATAGCCTCGGGCGGAAAGAACGGCAACGGCACCACGGTCGCATACAACGGCGGGGCCGGGACCGTATATCTCAAATCGAGCAGCCAGATGCAGGGTGATCTGGTTATTGATAATCAGGACTTGGATACTAATGATAACTCGACACCGTTGCTTTCGATTGGTTCCGGGATAGTATCAACGATCACGGCAACAAGCCTTACCAACGATTTAGCGGCCTGGACGCCAGGCTCGCTCAAGGGCGCCACGATCAATCCGAATGTCAATCAGGGAACTATTTTCACGGTTATCGATAATACCTCCACAACACTCTATGTCGACCCTGCAGATGGAGATCTGACTGCGGTTGCGACGGCCGGCAATACCTATTCCGGCGTTATACGGCTATATACGTTGACCCTTCGGGGAAAAGCCAAGGTCCTTTGCCTTGATCGCTTCGAGATCGATTCGGAATTGCATGCGGACAAAAGCAGCTTTACTGCGGTTCATCTTGCGGCAGTCAAGGCAACTCTGAGCAACGGAGCCCTGCTGACCCATCCGAATGCTTCGCTCACGAACGAATACAGGCTTGTAATGAACGTAACCGACGCCCTATCCATCGATACGAACTCTATAATCGACGTCACGGGCAAGGGCTATCTTGGAGGGTATTCGGGAGGCAGTACCAGCATGACAGGCAGGACCGTGGGGAACACAACCGTCGGCGGGAGCACGTCGTACAATGGAGGAAGCTACGGAGGGAAAGGCGGTATCTACACCAGCGGCAGCTCGAACGCCATATATCCCGATCCGGCAAATCCAGAATCGGAAAAACATCCTGAGCATGTGGGCAGCGGCGGCGGCGCTTATTCCAGCTCTGCCGCATACGCAGGCGGGAACGGCGGCGGTCTCATACAGATAACGGCCGGCTCGCTGCAACTGGATGGAAACATAACGGCTGACGGAGAGAATAGAATTAACACGAGCGGATATTACTATGGCGCCGGGAGCGGCGGCGGAATCCTGCTTGACGTAGGGATTCTTACCGGTGACATCACCGGAAGGGTCAGCGCCATGGGCGGGGCAAGCACGTACGGAGGCGCTGGTGGTGGCGGACGTATCGCAATCTACTATGCGGACAAGACCGGGTTTAATGGGACAGCATTATCGGATGGCGGCTTGAGTGGCAACGGGAGTACGCCTTCCAGGAACGGTGGGGCCGGAACCGTGTACTCTCAGCCAAAATAGAAAAAATCCGAAGGAGTGGATCATTCAACAGGGGGTGTAATTTTTCAACGACTTACTAAGCCGAATTGAATGTGGAAGACCATTGTAGAAATTATTTTGACTTTGTCGTTTCTCCATGTTATAAAGCACCCACATATCGACCACATCCAGGCGAAGGGAATCCCGTTAAAATCGGGAGCGGACCCGCCGCTGTAATCCCGGCCCAGAAGCATCTGGGCCATACTTGCTGCCAGAACATGCCACTGACCTTTAATTTGGTTGGGAAGGCAGGCAGCGAGGGGAGAGCCAGAAGACCTGCATGGATGCTCTCGCACTGTCTTCGGCGTTAAGACCTGGTGTGGGTTAATAGCATCTATTAATCCCCCGTCTTCCTCATGAAGGCGGGGGATTTTTGTTTTTGCTGTATGTACTTTTCGGAGGAATAAGAAAGCGGAAAGGGGTGAGATTCCCCTGCTGTCGCGCAACTGTGATGGAAACGAAAGCCGATTGTGCCACTGCCTACAGGGCGGGAAGGCCGGCGAGTAGGTTGTCCTAAGCCAGGAGACGTCTTATTCCGATCCTCGCGTACAAGGAGAGATCATGACTATACTATTTTCTCTGTTGTCATAGCTGCTGGGATGGTTCTGTTGGTCAGGAATCAACTGTGAGTACGGCAGGTGAAACCGTACCGAACAATCCCAGGGAGAAAACCTATGACAACCCAGATAGAGCTTGCCCGCAAAGGGCTTGTTACTCCGCAGATGGAGACAGTCGCTGCTGCGGAGGATGTTTCAACTGAGTATGTACGAACCATGGTAGCAGAGGGAAAGATCGTCATTCCCGGAAACAGCATCAGACAGCCGAAAGTCGTCGGCATCGGCAAGGGGCTGCGCACCAAGGTGAATGCTTCGATCGGCACGTCGTCGGACATCGTCGATTATGCCGCGGAGGTACGGAAAGCGAAAATCGCCGAAGCCGCGGGCGCTGATACGCTCATGGAGCTCTCGGTGGGCGGCGACCTGGACCGCGTACGGCGCGAAGTGATCGCGGCGGTGGACCTGCCGGTCGGGAACGTCCCGCTGTACCAGGCCTTTTGCGAGGCAGGCAGGAAGTACGGCGATCCGAACAAGCTTGATGAGGAGATGCTGTTCGACCTGATCGAGCAGCAGTGCGCTGACGGCATCGCATTCATGGCGATCCACTGCGGCATCAACCTCTACACCATCGAGCGGCTCAGAAAACAGGGATACCGCTACGGCGGACTGGTGAGCAAGGGCGGGGTCAGCATGGTCGCCTGGATGCTTGCCAACAACCGGGAAAATCCGCTCTACGAGAAATTCGACCGCGTGGTCTCGATCCTGAAGAAATACGACGTGGTCCTCTCGCTCGGCAACGGCCTCCGGGCCGGGGCGATCCACGATTCTTCCGACCGGGCGCAGATACAGGAACTGCTCATCAACTGCGAACTGGCCGAGATCGGCCGGGACATGGGCTGCCAGATGCTGGTCGAAGGGCCGGGTCATGTGCCTCTGGACGAGATCGAGGGGAACATCCAGCTCCAGAAACGGATGAGCGGCGGCGCACCCTACTATATGCTCGGCCCCATATCCACCGACGTGGCGCCGGGCTTCGACCATATCACTGCTGCCATCGGCGCTGCCCAGTCGAGCCGCTTCGGCGCGGACCTGATCTGCTATATCACGCCTGCCGAGCATCTGGCCCTTCCGAACGAGGACGATGTCCGCCAGGGGGTGCAGGCGGCAAAGATCGCCGCCTATATCGGCGATATGAACAAGTACCCTGAGAAGGGAAGGATGCGCGATAAGGAAATGAGCAAGGCGCGCCGCGATCTCGACTGGGAAAAGCAGTTCAAGCTCGCGCTCTATCCCGAGGAAGCACGGGCGATCCGCAAAAGCCGCATGCCGGAGCATGAGGATACCTGCACCATGTGCGGAAGCTTCTGCGCGGCAAAGGGTGCGGCAAAGCTGTTTTCCGAGGATCTGCAGTTGAGCGGAAAGCTGTAAGGCGACGGTTCAGCTTGTTGAAAAAGTACTCAGTTGCAACCTAATTCGTCATCCCCGTGAAAACGGGGATCCTGTAAGCCTGATAAGCCTGGATTCCCGCCTGCGAGGGAATGACGGAAAGGGGAGCGAAAACCATTTTCCAACAGTTTGTTAAACTTCTCCATCCGTCGCGGATGGGGAAGTCTTTATAGTGCATTACTGGTCAGAAAGAGGAACAATCGTGGCTGGGATAAGATCGTTGTTGAAAGTAGAATTTTTTGTGGTTGTGCTTTTGGTCGGCGTTTGCAGCCAGGGTATCTGTTTTCCCTTAACAGCAAAAGATGACAGGGGAAAGAAAATCGAGTTCAAGGAACGGCCGCGCAGGATCGTATCTTTGGTTCCCACCCAGACGGAGTTGCTCTTTTCTCTGGGGCTTGGAAAGGAAGTTGTCGGTGTCACGAATTACTGCAATTATCCTGAAGCTGCCAGGCAGAAGGAAAAGATCGGGGGGTTCGCCGAAATTGATGTAGAAAAGATACTCGCCTTGAAGCCTGACCTTGTACTGTCGTTCGGTACTATCCAGATCCCAGCAACGGAAAAGCTTGAGAAGAGCGGTATGAAGGTATTCTGGATGTATCCTCACACCGTGAACGAAATACTGGATTCAATCGTACGGGTGGGGGAAATAACCGGGACCACGCGGGAAGCGACGCAGATGCGCGAGTCTATGGAGAAGGAGATACAAGCTCTTCGTGATGCGCTGGGCACGATCCCTGATGATAAACGCCCGACAGTCTTCAGAGTGATGGGGATCGACCCTCCTGCGACCATCGGAGCAGAATCTTTTCAGTCCGATGTCTTTTACCTGGCAGGTGGGAAGAATGCGTTTGCCGATGTGAAGAAGGATTATTTTCAAGTGGATGCCCGGGAGCTTGTCAAACGCAACCCGGATCTTATTGTTATGTGCGGCGCTGACGAAGCCGGATCAAAGCAAAGACTGAAAGACAGTCCTGATTTCAAGGATCTGCCTGCAGTGAAAAACGATGCTGTCTTGATCATCCCCTGCGACCTTACCTGCAGGCCGGGACCGCGCGTTGCGGAAACAGCCGCGAGGATAGCGCGGACCCTGCATCGTGAGAAGTTCTCTGGTAAGCAGTAGGATAATTCTGCTTAGGTCGTTTATCTTATCAACGGCAGTTAGCCACAAAACGCACATAAGGCACATAGATTGAACAGGAATTTGAAACAGAATTGAGTTGTCATAAAATTAGTGATGTATTCCCCAATCACGTGTACTTGATTTTTATGTGATTTCTGTGCATTTTGTGGCTCAACTTTTTAGGTTTATCCGGTTGTCCGTACCAATTTTCCGATATCGTCTCGGAGATGACACAAGAGAAGGTAATGCATGAAAAGAAATCTTATTGTTGTATTTCTTATCCTCGGTTGTTACAGCGCTGCCCTTGCTGCCGAACCGGCAGTTTCTCCCAAGCGGATCGTGTCGCTGGCGCCGAGCACGACCGAGATCCTGTTCGCGCTGGGGCTGGGCGATAATATCGTCGGCGTCACGAGCTTCTGCGACTATCCGGAGGAAGCGAAGAAAAAGCCGAAGATCGGCGGCATGTCCAATCCTTCGCTTGAGGCGGTCGTTATGATGAAACCTGACCTGGTCGTCATGACCACGGACGGCAACCCGAAAGAGTTCGAGGCCCGGCTTCGTTCCCTCAAGATCCGGACGTACGTTTTTACGGCACGAAGGCTTGCCGAGCTTCCCCAGGGGATCCGCGATATGGGCGCTTTTGTAGGAGCGCAGGAAAGATCAGACAGACTTGCCCAGGAGATACAGGACGGCATTGATCGCTTTAAAAAAAGAAAATCCGAAATCCGAAATCCGAAATCCGCAATGCCTCTGAAGGTCCTGTTCATTGTCTGGCCCGAACCGCTCATTGTCGCAGGCCCCGGCACGGTCATGGATGACGCCATCGGATTGCTTGGATACGAGAACATCGCCGCAGCAGCGAAGACCTCTTATCCAAAATACTCCATTGAAGAGGTCATTCGCCAGTCTCCTGACGTGATCTTTATCGGCAAAGCATCGGGCATGGACATACGGGATGTTTCCCAGAAGATCCTGAACAGGCTGGGTTCAGTCACGGCTGTCAGAAACGGCTCGATCTATTACATAAGCGACAACCTGTACCGGCTCGGACCGCGGGTCATCAAGGGCATCGAGGAGCTTACCGCATGCGAACAGTGAGGTTCGGGATATTTATCGTTGTTGCGGCCCTGATCCTGCTGCTGGCTCTTTTTGCTGGACCGCGGATGATCAATCCCTTCAGCATGAGCAACACTGAACGCGAGATCCTTTTCTCCATACGTCTGCCCCGGGTGGTCGTTGCCATGCTCATGGGCATGGCTCTGGGCGCTTCCGGCGCGATTCTGCAAGGCGTGCTCAGGAACCCCCTTGCCGACCCCTATATTCTCGGGATATCGAGCGGAGCCTCCCTGGCAGCCGCCCTGGGCCTGATGTCCGGTTTCTATTTTTTCGGCAGCTTGAGCGTTCCCCTGACCGCATTCATCGGCGCAGTGCTCGTCAGTCTTCTCGTCGGTGCTTTCGGCTGGAAGCGGGGAGGTCTATGGCCGGAGCGGCTTCTCCTTGCCGGGATCGGCCTGAATTTTCTTTTCAGTGCGGTGCTGATGCTGCTTATGAGCGTATCGAGCGATGATGGTCTCCGGCGGGTCGTGCTCTGGATGTTCGGCGATCTTTCCATGGCGGACTGGACACTTATTCCTTCGGCATCAATTTTTGTCATTGCCGGACTGGCCATTGCGCTCTGGCGGTCAAAAGCGCTGAACGCGCTGATCCTCGGCGACGAATTCGCCCACAGCCTCGGGTTCGCGGTCCAGCGGGAAAGGCTTATCATGTTCGCGGCAATGGCGCTCATGACCTCGGCCTCGGTCTCGCTGGGCGGGACCATCGGGTTCATCGGGCTGTTGATGCCTCATATCGCGCGGTTCCTGCTCGGCGCGGACAGCCGCGTGCTGATTCCCGCATCGGTAGTCGCGGGCGGGGCATTCTTATGCCTGGCCGATCTGATCGGGAGGTCCATTATGCCTCCCCTGGAGCTCCCGTCAGGCACCGTGACCGCAATTATTGGCGCGCCCTATTTTCTCTATCTCCTCCGGAGGAAAGATGTCCTCAGCATATAAGGGCCCGATCATCGAACTCAGGGACGTGTCGTTCAGGTATCCCGGCAATACACTGATCGTCAATGACCTTTCCTTTTCCGTCGGGAATGGCGAGTTCATCGGCCTGCTGGGAGCCAATGGTTCGGGCAAATCCACGATCCTGAAGCTGGCTGCGGGCATGCTGCAGCCTGCAGCGGGAACCATCAGACTCTGGGACAAACCGCTCAGCACCTACCGGAACAAGGACCGGGCGAAACTGCTTTGCTATTTTCCGCAGCAGCTGGACGTGAACGTGCCGTTCACGGTACGGGAGATCGTTGGCATGGGGCTCTATCCCTACGATATCCCGCCGCAGATGACCGTTGATGAAGCCCTGGCAATGGTGGGACTGACGGCGAAAGCATCCGCTTTCGTAACGAATCTGAGCGGCGGCGAACGACGACGGGTCTTTATCGCCATGACGCTGATCCAGGGAGCGGGGGTCCTGCTCCTGGATGAACCCCTGGCGAACCTCGATATCAGGTACCAGATCGAGTTCCTGCGGCTGCTCCGGGGACTGCAGGAGCAGAAGGGCATCTCCGTGATCATGGCGCTCCACGATATCAACATCGCACTCCAGTTCGAAAAGGTGATGGTGATCAAAGAAGGGTCGATCCTCGGCAGCGGAAGCCCCGAAACAGTGTTGACCAAGGAAATGATCAGGCAGGCCTTTGATGTTGATATCGAGGTTAGAAGAACCGATCGCGGTGAAGCCTATATTACGCATGAGAAATGGTTTTAGTTACTAAGGAATAAGATTTTGCTCAAAAACGGCAAATATATTTGGCCACATAAAGCACAGAAGGCGCAGAGAAAAGCTGGAATACGTAAAAAACTGTTCTGATTTCCGCTTTCTTTTGTGTTCTTTGTGACTTTTGTGGCTAAACAGTTTTCCGGCTCGTCCGGGTTAGGGAGCTTGCATGTACCTCGTTTCATGGAGCGGAGGAAAAGACAGTTGCTTAGCCTGTTATCTGGCGATCAGGAAGGGGCTTTCGATATCCAGCCTGGTGCATTTTGATCGGCCGAACAATCTCCACGGTGTTGATCCGTCCATGATACGGCTGCAGGCGGAACTCGCGGGAATACCGATCGTTCAGCAACGCATCATGTCTGACGATTTTGAACAGGAGTTCAAAAAGACCGTTGGCGAACATGCAAAGAACGGCACAAAGGGCATGGTCTTCGGCGATATTTATCTCGAACCGCACAAAGAGTGGGTTGACCGGGTATGTGGCGAACTCGGCATTGAGCCGATCGAGCCGCTTTGGGGGATGAAGACCGAGAATATCATGCAGGATTTTCTTGATCTCGGCTTCGAGACAATTATCGCGAGCGGCGACCAAAAACTGATCGACAAAAAATACATCGGCCGGAAGATGGACCACGAATTTATCGAATATCTACGTTCGAGAAACCTGGATGTATGCGGCGAGAGCGGAGAGTTTCATACGTTTGTTACCAGCGGTCCGCTTTTTCAAGGAAAAATAAATATCACCGACGCAAACGTCACTAGCAGGGATGGGTTCTGGTTCCTGAATGTCGGGAACTATGAGGTCATCTGACGCGCTGCACGATGTCGTACGTCGCTAGAAGAGGGAGGTGGTCATCAAGAAAACAGGAACGTAAGTAATGATAGTACGATAGGGTAATACATACGCTCAAACCGGGAGCAGAGAAGCGGAAGGGGGTGCGAATCCCCAGCTGTCGCGCAACTGTGATGGAAACGAAAGCCGAGCACGCCACTGTCTTTTGTCTCAGATGGGAAGGCCGGTGAGTAGGATGTCCTAAGCCAGGAGACCTCTCGTTCCCACAACCTCGAATGAAGGAGAAAGACCAAATGAAGAAGATGTCGGTGGGAGTGTTGTTGGTGGTGTTGCTTTTGCAAAATTTGGCAATTGCCCAAGAGACACAGGTTCAGTTAAAGGAAATGGTGGTAACCGCTGATAGGATAGAAGGATCAACTGGCGAGACTACGAGCGATGTTGTTGTGATAAAAGGTGAAGATGTGCGCAAGATGAATGTGCCGTTCGTGGCCGATGTCCTCCGGCAGGTCCCGGACATCAATATTGTCCAGAACGGAGGACCGGGACAGCTCGCAACAGTGTTCCTTCGCGGCGGCGATTCATCGCAGACCCTGGTGATGATCGATGGGGTAAAGGTCAAGAGCACGACCATGGGATCATTCGATTTCTCGGGTCTCAGGGTCGAGGATGTCGAGCGGATCGAGATCGTGAAAGGTCCGCAGAGCACGCTTTACGGGTCGGAGGCCATGGCAGGCGTCATCAATATCATTACAAAAAAGGGAAAAGGCAGTGCATCGGTGGATGTTTCAATCGAGGCAGGTTCCTTTGAAACGATTAAGTCGTCCATCGCCCTTTCCGGCGGGGGCGAGAAGATCGATTACCGTTTGGCTGCCAGCACTCTTGAAACGGCCGGCTTTTCCGCGGCATCCGCTGGCACAGAGCGGGACGGGTACCGCGATGGTTCTCTTTCGGGCAAGCTTGGGTTCAAACCCGCGGATAAGTTCGAGTTTGACCTTTCGGGGAACTACCATCATGACCGGGCCGAGCTTGACGGCTTCGATTTTCTGGGAAAAGCAGCCGATGATCCGAATTTTGTCCAGTTCGGCGATCACACGCTTCTTTCAGCGCGGGGTAAAGCATATCTGTTCTCTGCCTGGGAGCAGATTCTAACCCTCTCCACGGTCAAGGATGCCTTGCGGTCCCGTGACCCTGATACGGTCAGCAATAACTACGATATCAAGACAGAAATGGATACGGTTGACTGGCAGCACAATCTGTTCCTGAACGAACAATATACCATGACCGCTGGCGTGGAGTACCGCGAGGAAAAAGGGGAGAATGCCGGAACGTTCGCCCGGTCGATCGACAATAAGGCGTGGTATCTCAATAACCGGTTGAAACTTGTCCAGGACAGACTTGTCTTGAATGCAGGGCTGCGGTATGATGACCATGAGATCGCGGACGCCAAGACCACCTATCGCCTGGGCGCACTCTACGATATCAAGGCTGCGGCAATAAAGATCAAAGCTAATTACGGAACGGGGTTCAGGTCGCCGACGTTCAACGACCTTTTCTACCCGGTCTACGGAAATGTGAACCTGAAGCCGGAGGAGAGCACTGCCTGGGATGTTGGTCTGGAAAAAGCAATTCTTCGGGACAGCGGCACGATCTCAATAACCTATTTTGACCAGAACTACCAGAACCTCATCGATTACGATCCCCTTACCTGGAAAGCCGTGAACATTGCACGGGCAGAGATAAAAGGTATTGAAACGGGCATCACCATAAAGGCAGCTGACGACCTGACGATCAGGGCCGGCCATACGTATCTTGATACGAGGGATAAGGATACGGGCAGCCGTTTGACCAGACGGCCGATGGAGAAGTTCACGCTGGCGACGATCTATGCTGTGGAACGCCTGTCCGTCACAGTCAATTATGCTTTCGTCGGTCAGCGGTATGACTCCGCAGTCCAGAGAAGCCTTGCGTCGTATAACCTGGTGAACGTAAGCAGCACGTACGCGCTTTCCAAGAGACTGTCGCTGTTCGCGCGGATCGATAACCTGTTCAATACAAAGTACGAAGAGGCCGGAGGCTACGGCACTGCAGGCCTCTCCGCCTACGGCGGCATCAAGGTGATACTGCTGTAGTCCCGCCCATCCGTGGGCGAAAGTTTCAAGAATGAGCAGCTAGTGAAGTGCATACCATGAAGCAGATGACACTACAGAGATCATTGTTTGTCTCGATCAGCATTCACGTGCTCCTCTTCGGCACTGCCATCGCTTTTGCCGGGTACACGGGAGGTGTGCTCTGGGGAAGGCACGACACAACGATATCGGTAGCTCTGGTCGGGTCCGATTCTTTGCCAGGCTCGACCAGGGCCGCCAACCATGTGGTTCAGCAACAAAAACGTCTTCAACCGTTATCCCCGCGCGAAACGAGCATGCCTCCGCTTGAATCTTCCCGTTCAGAGGCTGCCGGCACCAGTGCCGAACAGGCGCTCATGCAAATTGATGAAGGACGCGCTATCATCCAGCAGGCAGATACAGCCGGGAACGCGGAAAGCACGGGGCAGAGTTCGGGAGCACAATTCGGAATGATCCCGCCGGGACCACTGGCGGCGATCGAGGCAGCGCTCGATCGGGCAAAGGTCTATCCTCGCCTGGCAAGGGAGCGGGGCATTCAAGGCGTTGTACATGTGCGATTCAAACTCAGACCGTCGGGCGAAGTGGAGCGCATAGAGATCGCCAAAAGCTCTGGATATGATATTCTTGATAATGCTTCCATCAAGGCCGTGTATCGGGCATGTCCCATGCCGTACCTGGAAGGCTGGCTGAACAAGCCTATGACATATATGCTGAAGTGAAACAATAGTCAGGATGAGGGCCTCGGAATGGAAGACCTTAAAGTAACATGCCCGGTATGCAAAAAGAAGACGCCCTGGAAGAATAATTCCTTCAGGCCGTTCTGCTCCGACCGGTGCCGTTTGATCGATCTGGGGAAATGGGCATCGGATGAGTACCGTATCCCAGGCGAGAAGATAGACACTTCAGACGAGAACGCTGAAGGAAAAAATTCTGATGAGCTGTAGCTTATTTTGCTGAATTATATTACAATGTGCCCCAGAACGTTTGATGGATACCACGTCGTCTGTGTCCGTTTTTCAGGAGGGCCGCTGCATGGATGTCCGGTGTGGAAGCTGTAACAAACTTTTCCGAATAGCCGATGAAAAGATCTCCGGTTCGGGCATAAAATTCGCCTGTTCACAGTGCCACGGTCCGGTAAAGATAACCCGGGAAGAGTTCGACAACTACATCCATTCGAAGGCGGCTGAGCCGGTCCTGCCGCCTGCTGCTCCGCAACCCCTGAAAATGGAAGTGCGGTGCGGCAGCTGCAACAAGCCCTTCCGCGTATCCGAGGACAAGATCACGGGATCGGGCATCAAGTTCGCCTGTACAAAATGCGGCGCCCCGGTAACGATCTCGAAAGAGGACCTCGAAAAATACAAGAGTACCCGGGAAAAGGCCGGGGCATTCGTTGCGGTCGGCACCGAATCCGCCGCGCCGCTGGCTGCAACATCTGCCGCGGTGCTTCCGAAGAAACCGCCGGAGCGTGCACAAGACCGGATGCCGCCTTCTGCACCGGCCCTGGGTGATGGAGAACGGCCATTGTCCGCTCCGCCGAGCCCCCAACCGCCACTCAGTAAAACACAGCCCGCGTCGCTGCTCCGGGAACAGGTCAAACCTCCGGTAAAGCGAAGTATCGAACCGACCGGCACTGTTCGGACGGAAACAGCAGTGTCCGCTTCAAACACGACCGCGCCATCTTCCACCTCGAGACAGTTGATGGTGCTGGCGGTCGCGGTTCTCATTATTGTGGCTGTTGGTTACCTGGCCATCTCACGCTTCAAAACATCCGTGCCCGTGACTACTGAACCGGTCCAGATGCTGACGTCGATCGAGGGTTTGCAGGTCCTGAATACGTCGGCGGCGTATGATGCCAAGGGCGACTACGTGATATCCGGCGACATCGTGAATGCCACGGATGTGGAGCGGCCGGCATGGCTGATGGTCGCTGAGGTGTTCGATGCCAATGGAGCGCTGCTCGGCACGGCCAGAATGTTGAACGGCATTGAACTCTACACGAACCGGGACTATGAGATCCTCGCGAAGCGGGGCACCAATGTCCAGGAACTGAAGGCGCGCAATCTTCAGGAGCAACGCAGCAAAATTTTACCTAACGCCACGGTCCATTTCGATGTCACGATCATCGAGGCGCCGGCCGGTATCGTGAACTTCAATGCAGGCCTCCAGTCCTTTGATCCCGTGCAGTTGTTCAAAGAAGTGATCGCAGAGCAAAAACAACCATAAAACCTATGACTCGATCCCTCATGATCCAGGGCACCGGCTCCGGTGTCGGGAAAAGCGTGCTCTGTGCGGCGTTATGCCGCATTTTTTATCAGGACGGACTGGTTGTCGCGCCGTTTAAAAGCCAGAACATGTCGCTCAATTCTTATGTCACCCGCGATGGCCTGGAAATGGCCCGTTCCCAGGTGGTGCAGGCGGAGGCCGCATGCATCGAACCATCCGTGGATATGAACCCTATCCTGCTGAAACCGAGCTCAGATACCGCATGCCAGGTGATCCTCCAGGGAAAAGTTGAGGGGAATTATTCCGCGAACGCGTATGGCCGGTATGTTCACGACGCCTGGGCAGCGGTGTGCGACAGCTATCAACGTCTTGCCCGGCAGTATGAGGTTATCCTGATCGAAGGTGCTGGCAGCCCTGCCGAGGTCAATCTGAAGGACCGCGATATCGTGAACATGCGGACCGCGGAGATGGCCGGTGCGCCGGTGCTCCTGGCCGCCGACATCGACAAGGGGGGAGTTTTTGCTTCCCTGATCGGCACCCTCGAACTGCTTGAACCCCATGAGCGGCAGCGTATCAAGGGTTTCCTGATCAACAAGTTTCGCGGCGATGTTTCTCTTCTTTCGCCCGGCATCGATTTTCTCGAAAAAAGGACCGGCATTCCCGTACTCGGCGTCATCCCGTACTTCAAGGACATTTACATCCAGGAAGAAGATGGGGTCGTGCTGGAAAATGGCGGTTGTCACGGAATGAAATCCGCAATCCGCAATCCGCAATCCGCAATTGATATTGTTGTTCTCCATCTGCCTCACATATCGAACTTCACCGATCTCGATGCTCTTGCCGCTGAGCCGGGCGTACAGGTCAGGTATACGCGTGAGCCCGCTGAATTGACGGGCGCCGATGTGGTGGTCATCCCCGGCAGCAAAAATACCATCAGCGACTTGCTGTATCTGCGGGAAACAGGCCTGGAACAGGGGGTCAGGGAATATGCCGCTGCGGGCGGCATGGTTGTCGGCATCTGCGGCGGGTACCAGATGCTGGGGCTTACGATCAACGACCCTTTTATGATCGACGGCGACGTGCGGGAAGCTGACGGCATGGGACTGCTTGCCGGTCACGACGGTGATGCAGAAGGAGAAGCAGACCGTACAGGTCACGGCCAGAACGTTTGCATCGACTCTCTGGGACGGCAATATCGAACTGCGCGGATATGAGATCCACATGGGGAGAACAAAGAAAAAACCGGGGGTCTTGCCCGCCTTCCAGGTTCGCTACGCTGATGAATCACGAGAGGACGGCGCGCAGTCGCTGGACTTACGGGTATGGGGGACCTATCTTCATGGTTTGTTCGACAGCGATGCTTTCAGGAAAAGTTTCCTGAACGGGGTCCGCCTGCACAAAGGGATAGCGGCTTCACCGGTGAGTTCTTACGAACAACTTAAACAGGATGGTTTCGAAAAACTGGCCGCCACGGTACGGGCAAGCCTTGATATGCAAAAGATACATGCGATCCTGCAGCGCGGTGACGGGGCGCCCTCGGGTAGGTTGCTGTGATCGCCATGCCCGCCATGGTGATCCTGTGCGCTTTTTTCCTGGACCTGGTCCTGGGAGACCCCCGGTGGCTGCCCCATCCGGTCCGCGGCATAGGCTGGCTGATACTGAGGGTAGAGAGGGTCCTCAGGCGCTTCACCCGGTCACCGGGATCCGAGAAAAGAGCCGGTGTTCTTCTGGTCGTGTTGATTGTTTTTTCGGTGTATGGGGCCTCCGCACTGCTCCTTTTCTTCGCTTCCTCCTGGTCATCAATGCTGGGCTTCATCATCGCTGTGCTTCTGGCCTATACAACGCTGGCGGCGCGGGACCTGTCGGGGTCGGCGAGGGCCGTTCTTGTTCATCTGAAAGGCGGTGATCTCGCCGGGGCACGGCATGCCCTGTCGATGATCGTGGGAAGGGACACTGCGGACCTCGATGAACAAGGTATCACCAGGGCCGTGGTCGAGACCGTGGCCGAGAACGCTTCCGATGGCGTCATTGCTCCGCTCTTCTATCTCGCACTCGGCGGGCCTGCACTTGCCATGGCGTATAAGGCCGTGAACACGCTCGATTCCATGATAGGGTACAAGAACGTTGTGTATAAGAACTTCGGCTGGGCAGCGGCCAGGCTGGATGACCTGGCGAACTTCATCCCGGCGCGCATTACGGCTGTACTGCTCTCCCTGGCAGCTTGGTGCCTGCCCGGCGCGTCCGGCTGGGATGCTTTCCGCATAAGCCTTCGTGACGGCCGAAAGCACGCGAGCCCCAACAGCGGTTATCCCGAGGCAGCGGTGGCAGGGGCGCTCGGTTTGCGGCTCGGCGGGCCGAGCGCCTATGGAGGGCTGGTTTTGGATAAGCCCTCTATCGGCGATGGAATGCGAGATTTTGACAAAAAATGTATTGAAAAGTCCATTCGGTTAATGTATTGTGCTTCCACATTTGCGGTGCTGGCGGCGGTATTTGCGGCACAAAGGTCGTCTGGATAACCGCAATCCAATTTTACCTTGACAAAAACTGTGGCTGTGCTATAAGAACGAAATTTTTAAGGTCTTAAAGGCCGGGAGGGCAACAGATGAGCAGTATTAATAAGAATTATCTCTTTACCTCGGAATCGGTAACCGAGGGGCATCCGGATAAAATAGCCGACCAGATCTCGGATGCGGTGCTTGATGCGCTGCTTGCGCAGGATCCCATGAGCCGGGTGGCCTGCGAGACGCTCTTGACCACCGGTCTTGCCATGGTGGCAGGAGAGATCACGACCAAGGGGTATGTTGAGATCCCCGATATCGTCCGTCAGACCATCAAGGACATCGGTTACACCCGGGCAAAGTACGGGTTCGATTCCGAGACCTGCGCAGTCATCACCTCGGTCCATTCCCAGTCGCCTGATATTGCCATGGGCGTGGACACGGGAGGCGCCGGAGACCAGGGCCTCATGTTCGGTTATGCCTGCGATGAGACGCCGGAACTGATGCCCATGACCATCATGCTCGCACACAAGCTTACCCGCCGCCTTTCAGAAGTGCGGAAGAAGGAGATCCTTCCTTATCTGAGGCCGGACGGCAAGTCCCAGGTGACCATCGAATACCGGGACGGCAAGCCCTACCGGCTCCATACCATCGTGGTCTCGTCCCAGCACAGCCCCGATGTGACGCTCAAGCAGCTGCGCAAGGAGATCATCGAGAAGGTGATCCTTCCGGTGCTCCCGAAGAAACTGCTCGATGAGAAGACCATTATCTATCACATCAACCCCACCGGCAGGTTCGTGACCGGCGGCCCCATGGGCGATACCGGCCTCACGGGCCGCAAGATCATCGTGGATACCTACGGCGGCGTGGGAAGCCACGGCGGCGGCTGCTTCTCGGGCAAGGACCCGACGAAGGTCGACCGTTCGGCATCCTACATGGCCCGTTATGTTGCCAAGAACATCGTGGCAGCCGGGCTCTGCACCGAGGTCGAGGTCCAGCTGGCCTATGCCATCGGCGTTCCCGAGCCGGTCTCCATCCATGTCGACGATTTCGGCACGGGCAAGATCCACCATGACAAGCTCGTCTCGATCATCAGGAAGAACTTCGACATGACGCCCAAGGGCATCGTGAAGACGCTGAACCTGAGGCGGCCTATTTACAAGAAGACCGCGGCCTATGGCCACTTCGGCAGGACCGAGCCTGAGTTTACCTGGGAAAAAACGGACAAAGCCGCGAAGCTCAAAAAGGACGCGGGAGTGAAATGATTGCGGATTTCGGAATTCGGATTGCGGATTAAAAAATCTGAATCTATTCTGCAGAGAATGAAAATTATGTAGGGGCAGCCCTGTGTGGCTGCCCTCATATATTGTGAGACTTATACTATCCCGTCGAGGGGCGCTGCAGCAGTCACCGCAAGGTGGGTCTGTCAGGCTCGATGGGGTGCTTCAACAGGTAGCAACGGCGCCCATTCATTAACCTGAATGGAGAGCTATATGTCTACTAAAGACTACGTCATCGCCGACATCAACCTGGCCTCGTGGGGCCGCAAAGAAATCGCCATCGCCGAAACCGAAATGCCCGGCCTGATGGCGATCCGTGCAGAATTTGCCAAGACTCAGCCGCTGAAAGGCGCGCGCATTACCGGGTCGCTGCACATGACCATCCAGACCGCCGTGCTGATCGAGACGCTGAAGGCGCTCGGTGCGGAAGTGCGCTGGGCTTCATGCAACATCTTTTCGACCCAGGATCACGCTGCCGCTGCTATCGCGGCGGCTGGCACGCCGGTGTTCGCCGTCAAGGGCGAAACGCTGACCGAGTACTGGGACTATACGCACCGCATCTTTGAATGGGCGGATGGCGGTTTGACCAACATGATCCTGGACGACGGCGGTGATGCCACGCTGCTGCTGCACCTGGGCGCACGCGCTGAAAAAGACGCATCGGTGATCAGCAAGCCGACTTCCGAAGAAGAAACCATCTTGTTCGCTTCGATCAAGGCCAAGCTGGCAACCGACAAGACCTGGTATTCCAAGCGTCTCGCCGCGATCAAGGGCGTGACCGAGGAAACCACCACCGGCGTGCACCGCCTGTATCAGATGCATGAACGCGGCGAACTGAAGTTCCCGGCGATCAACGTCAACGATTCCGTCACCAAGTCCAAGTTCGACAACCTGTACGGCTGCCGCGAATCGCTGGTGGACGGCATCAAGCGCGCCACCGACGTGATGATCGCGGGCAAGATCGCGCTGATCTGCGGCTACGGCGATGTGGGCAAAGGTTCGGCACAAGCCATGCGCGCGCTGTCGGCTCAGGTTTGGGTGACCGAGATCGACCCGATCTGCGCGCTGCAAGCCGCAATGGAAGGCTTCCGCGTGGTCACCATGGAATACGCCGCCGACAAGGCCGACATTTTCGTGACCTGCACCGGCAACTTCCACGTCATCACGCACGACCACATGGCGAAGATGAAGAACCAGGCCATCGTGTGCAACATCGGCCACTTCGACAACGAGATCGACGTCGCCTCGCTGGAAAAATACCAGTGGGAAGAGATCAAGCCGCAGGTCGATCACATCATTTTCCCCGACGGCAAGCGCATCATCCTGCTGGCCAAGGGTCGCCTGGTGAATCTGGGTTGCGGCACCGGCCATCCGTCCTATGTGATGTCATCGTCGTTCGCCAACCAGACCCTTGCGCAGATCGAACTGTTCACCCGCACCAAGGACTACCCGATCAACGTGTACACCTTGCCCAAGCATCTGGACGAAAAGGTCGCGCGTTTGCAACTGACGACGCTGAATGCGCAATTGAGCACCTTGACCGACCAGCAGGCTGCGTACATCGGCGTGCCCAAGCAAGGTCCGTACAAGTCGGAGCACTACCGTTACTAAGCGGGCAGTTACCTTGCTTCGTGGGAGATGGGAACGTAGGACGAAAATAGTAATCAGGAGACAGTAGCCAGGAGCCAGGAGGAACGGGTAAAGAATAAGAGATTATTCTGTATTCCGACTCCTGGCTCTTGTTTTTGATACATGAAAAATTATTTAAAGATCGTCCTGGCCATGTTCATCTGGAGCACCTGGGGACTGCTGATCCGCTGGATGGCGCTTCCTCCGGTCGTGGTCCTTTTCTACACGTCGCTTATCGCCGGGATCGTTGTGCCTGTTGTCCTGAAGGTGAGGGGGGATTTTCCGAACGCGGTCTTCAACCTGGACTTCTGGTATCTGTATGTCGGGCTGGCACTTGCCTCGATGCTGAACAATCTTACGTATTTTTTTGCGCTGGGTCATACAACGGTTTCCAACGCCATCTTTACCCACTACACCGCGCCGGTGATCGTGGCCGCGCTCGCGCCGTTCATGATCGCAGAGCGTCTGCAGCGGGTGACGCTGATCTCGCTGCCGATAGCAGCAGCGGGTATGGCCATGATCGTTCTTGCCAATGGAGGGCTCAGCCTGAGCAGTGCACATCTGCCCGGCATCCTGGCGGGCACCGCGTCGGGTGTGGGATATGCGTTTGTCATCATCTTTTCCCGAAAACTGAGCCAGTTGCTGCTTCACCAGAAAGCGATCATTGTACTGCTCTGGATAACGATCATCGCTACGGCCCCGGCAGCGCTGTCCGTGGAGCATACGATCGGCATGCGCTCCGGGATGCTGTTGTTGATAACGGGGCTGCTTCACTCTACGACGGCGCCGCTCCTGTATTTCAGCGCCCTGCGGAAGGTGCTGGCCCAGCATGCCGCGATCCTCGGGTATATTGAGCCCCTTGCCGCCCTCCCACTTGCCTTTCTGTTTCTGGCTGAAACGCCCCCCGTGGCTGCTTTGATCGGCGGCTTACTCATTCTTCTCTCCGGCGCTCTTGTCATGCGTGCACATGAAGGACGACCTGAATAACAGTATCGCTGAATACGCTAGCCTGCTACAGCCTTTCCTCTAATCAAGAAAATTGCCCTGTACTCATATTGACTCGTATCGTCCCGCGATTCCAGCCGGCGATCAAGTCGATGAGAAGACCACAAAATAATACTTGACAGAATTACTCCTGTATTGTACTCTTATATCAATTAGAACAATTCTAATGCAAAGAGGAGGGACCTTCTATGTGTATGGATCATTCAGTGCGCTGTCATTGTGGAGCAAAAACAGCCAGTCTCCAGTTTAAAGATTCTCTGCTTCCTCAGGAAGTGATCACGGACCTGCGGTGCCCGCTGTGTTCTGAAGGAGTTGCCTTCGATCCCCGATCCATGGTTCGCGATAATGGCTGGATGATCGCCTATAATATGGAGGTTGCCAGGTTCATGCTGAGCCATATTCCCGCTCCAACAGGGGGCATAACGCCGGAATTCCTGTTTGACGAAGGCTATGGCACCTGGCGCAGTATGACGCCGACAGACGGCATTGATTCTGTTCGTGAACGTGAGCAGATCCTGCAGTACGCAAAAACAGACCCGAAGCGCTATTTTGAGGAACTGCGCTCCTGGGGTACCGCCAGGATGGCACGGCTGGCGCAGGAAGGCTGGAGAAAAGCTCGCGAAGCGTCTGAAGTGAACTCATAACGTGCTGCAGAGATCATAACTCTGACTATCCGAACGGGTGTCGATATGTATAAAACTGATCTCAATGATCGCGAACTGGCGGGCAGAAATGCAGGAGAATATCTCCAGCAAACGCTCATGCTTACCCCGAACGCTGATTCCTGCCTGCCTTCCCACCCGGAGGTTATTTGCCGGAAGGAGGGAACAGCATTGCTCGAACTGGAGAGTATCATTCGTAAACAGCTCGAAACTGCTTGCCAGTGCATCTGTTCCTTGAACGATAAAACGAATAAACGCTGTAAACCGCCGCTCAAATGAAAAGAGCCAGTCCTGTTTTTCTATCTCGATGTTGCACTTTGTTCATTTTAAGCTATACTTTCTTTACAGGAGGTGCGAGTCGGACCTTTTGGACCGGTATATGAATCGCGATCCTGAACTACTACCTGATGAACAGCGAAAGGAGAGCGTATGAAAAGAGGGCTTATTACCGCGATGTTTGCTGTTGCAGCAGCGGGGAGCATATCAGTGATGTTTGCAGGAGGTGCCGAAGCGGCACAACAGACTGGAGAGGCGCTCTTTAAGCAACATTGTGCGGTTTGTCACGTGGATGGAGGGAATCTGATCACACCCCAAAAAACACTTCACCAGAAAGACCGCGAAAAAAATAACATAAAGACCACCGAAGCTATCATAAAAACCATGAGAAATCCCGGGCCAGGAATGACGCAATTCAACGAAAAAACGATTCCTGAAAAAGATGCAAAAGCGATCGCTGAGTACATTCTGAAAACCTTCAAATAACACTACCTCAGCAGGGGAGGGGTCATTTTCCTTCCCTGCCATCCTCCTCCTGCCCCCGTCTGTTTTATTCATCTTGCTGCAGAGCCGCCTTTTACCTATAATGCTGACAATGGGTAACCTTCACCACGTTTCAGTAACCGGGGGCTGTTCTCATGAAGTTGTTCGTGCTTTCTCTTTCTTTAGTGATCGCATTCGGTGCGCAGAAAGCTCAGGCGACGCAGGAATTGCCGCTCTGGGAAGTTGGTGCTGGATTTACCGGACTGAGCCTGCCGGAATATCGGGGAGCTGATCATCAGCTCGTTTTTCTGCTCCCGCTGCCTTATCTCGTCTATCGCGGAAAACTGCTGAGGGTCGACCGGAAGGGTATAAACAGCCTTCTGTTCGAATCCGACCGCGTGCGGCTGAATATGAGCTTTGATGCCGGCGCTCCGGTCAAGAGCCGCGGGAACAGTGAACGCGCGGGCATGAGCGACCTTGATCCGTCGGTCCAGTTTGGGCCCTCTCTTGAGGTTTGCCTGGTGCACGATTGCACCGGTGACAGCGTCCTGCAATTCAGGCTTCCCGTACGCGCGGTCTACGCAGTACAATTCATTCGCATGCACGGAACCGGCTTCGTAACTAATCCCCAGCTTAATTTTGATGTAAAAAACGTCGGCGGCGACGGATGGAACATCGGTGCGGCTATCGGGCCGCTTTTTGCAACCGAGAGGTACCATGACTATTACTATGAGGTGGCTCCGCAGTTCTCGGTCCCGGGCAGCAGGCCGGCCTATGATGCCCGCGGCGGCTACAGTGGAACGCTTGCGATCCTGTCCTTGAGCAAGCGTTTCGATCGCCACTGGTTCGGATCCTTTATCCGCTACGATAACCTCTCCGGCGCTGTGTTCGAAGACAGTCCGCTTGTCCGGACGCGCCATGCCTTTCTGTTCGGATTCGGCATTGCATGGGTCATCGACCAGTCACTCACGCTTGTACAGCGAGTGAATGCAATGGTCTCTGAAAATCCTATGATCAGCGCCTGCCTTGACATTCTTCATAGCTGGAGATACCGTTCAGGTAAAGCCATCATCATGAAAAAACTTTAATATTTTCGAAAAAAAGACTTGTTCCCGTATCAATGGAGTCGGCTCTCTGTTCGTATCTTGATTAACGTCCTCCACAAAAAAGACAGTTTGCGGAAAGTAGGAGAGTTTATAAACCACGCAATCGATATTAGCTTAATTAAAATATTTGTTTGACGAACTGTAAAGTCATGATATTTATGCTACAATTAGTAGCATACAGAGAGGCAATACTTGCTTCAGACTTCATAATCACAAGCGATTCCAGTCCAGACCTTTTGCTTAACATAAAGAAGGAGGAGGCTTATGGGAAAGAACGATGAAGTGAGTAAGCAGTTCCTTGATGCACTGGAGTTTCATGGTCTCAAACGAAGAGATTTTCTAAAGTACTGTGGTGCAACAGCCGCCCTTCTTGGCCTCTCAGAAGCATTTATCCCTAAAATAGCTGCAGCGTTGGAAAAAGCATCCAAGAGACAACCTGTCATTTGGCTCAATTTCGCATCCGATTCAGGATGCACCGAAGCCTTCGTAAAGGCAACCTACCCCAGTCCTGCGGAGGTCATCCTTGATATTCTGAGCGTTGATTACAACGAGACTATCATGGCTGCGGCCGGTAAGCAGTCTGAAGAGATTCTGGCTAAGTCCCGGAAAGACGGCGGCTACATCCTGATCGTTGAGGGCGGCATACCCACGAAAAAAGGCCACGGCATGATCGGCAACAAGGAGATGCTCGAGGTCTTCAAGGAAAATGCTGCGCCAGCCATCGCGGTCCTTGCCATCGGCAGTTGTGCTACAGACGGTGGTGTGCCGGCGGCCAAGCCTAATCCTTCCCAGATCATCGGGACCGCAGAAGCCCTCAAACGGGTCGGCCTCAACAAGCCGCTGGTCAACCTCGACCTCTGCCCCGTTAACCCGCAATATCTTGTAGGTGTGGTTGTAAACTTTCTGCTCCTGGGAAAGCTGCCCGAGCTGGACAAATTCGGCCGGCCCCTCATGTTCTATGGCCAGACAATACATGACAATTGTGAACGCAGGGCGCACTTTGATGCCGGCAGGTTCGTGGAAAAGTTCGGCTCCAACGAGGAAGCCCTCAATTATTGTCTGTACAAGGTGGGCTGCAAGGGTCCCATGACCTGGTCGGCATGTCCGAAGATCCAGTACAACGACAGGACGAGCTGGTGCATCAAAGCAGGCGGGCCCTGCATCGGATGCGCTGAGCGGGGCTGGACCGATAAGTTCGCCGGGTTCTATGAGCGGCTCCCCGGGGTCAAGATTCCCGGCTTGGGAGGCGTTGAGGCTGGCGCGGATACACTCGGTGCGATAGCCGCCGTTGCAACGGCGGCAGGTATCGCGGTGCATGCCGTGGCCACTGCGGCATCAGGCAGGACCAAGGAAAAAGACGGAGGTAAAAAATAATGGCCAGGATAACCATAGACCCCTTTACCAGAATTGAAGGACACCTCCGGATCGATGTCGAGATCGAAGGCGGCAAGGTCAAGGATGCATGGACCACCGGCACCCTGTTCCGGGGATTCGAGATCATCCTGCAGGGAAGGGACCCGCGGGACGCCTGGCATATTACGCAGCGGATCTGCGGAGTCTGTCCTACCTCCCACGGCCATGCATCGTCAATGAGCATGGACGATGCTTTCAAAATCAAGCCTCCGGACAACGGCCGGATCATCAGGAACATCATCGAAGGCGCCCAGTTCGTTCACTCCCATATTCTCTGGTTCTACCATTTGAACGCACTGGATTATGTTGATGTGGTTTCGGCATTGAACGCACAGCCAAAAGAGGCGTCACTTATAAAAGGTACAGGCTAAGCTGAAGTCTTTTGTCGATTCCGAACAACTCGGCCCCTTCGCGAACGCTTATTGGGGGCACCCGGCATATAAGCTGACGCCGGAGGTGAACCTCATTGCCGTGGCCCACTATCTGGAAGCACTCGAGATGCAGGCAAAGGCGGCCCAGGTGAGCGCACTCTTCGGCGGCAGGATGCCGATGACCATGACGAGCCCTCCGGGAGGCGTAACGCATGTGCCGACCGTGGACGACCTGAAGAACTATCTCTTCAGGGTCAAAGAGCTTCAGGACTGGATCGATAACGTGTTCATCGCCGATCTGCTGGCCATTGCACCGTTCTACATCGGCGCTGCAGGGGTGGGCAAAGGTCCGGCGAATTTCCTGTCCTGGGGCGTGTTCGAGGATGCTTCCTATGATCCTAAAAAGCGGCTGCTGCCCCGCGGAGCGATATTTGCTTCTGATTTTCCGAAGGTGCACGATGCCAAGCCGGAAGATGTCATGGAGCATACGGCCCACAGCTGGTATAAAGGCGGAAAGCCGCTCAACCCGGCTGTCGGCGTGACCGATCCGGAATACACGGAATACGATCCGAACAAGAAATATACCTGGGCCAAAGCGCCGCGTCTCCAGGGCAAGCCCATGGAGGTCGGCGCCCTGGCGCGCATGGTCGTTGCCTACGCTTCCGGCCAGCCTACGGCAAAGAAACTGATTGATGACACCCTGGCGAAACTCAAACATCCGGGACACCCTGAAGTGCTCTTCGGTATCATCGGCAGAATTGCGGCGCGGGCGCTGGAATGCAAGATGGTCGCTGACAATATGTATCAGTGGGGCATCGATATCATCGAAAACATCAAAAAGGGAAATGCGAAGGTGTATACCGATTACAAAATCCCCGACAAAGCGCAGGGCATCGGACTCTGGGAAGCGCCGCGCGGTGCACTCGGACACTGGATCGATGTGGAAGGAAAGAGGATCAAGAACTACCAGTGTGTGGTGCCAACGACCTGGAACGTCTGCCCGCGGGACGACAACGGGGTGCGCGGACCGATCGAAGAAGCGCTCATCGGGACGGCGGTGGCCGATGCGGAGAAGCCGCTGGAGGTCATGCGCGTGGTGCATTCCTTCGACCCGTGCCTTGCCTGTACGGTGCATGTGATCCATCCTGAATCCAACCGCATTATGGACTTCAAGGTCTCGTGAGGGAGGACATCATGGCACAAGAACTGACGAAAGAATGGAGCCTCGGCTACATTCTTGAACACTGGACGAGGGTGATCTCCATAGCCGTGCTTACCGTTACGGGTTTCTATATTCACTGGCCCTTCATAGCCGGCGGACCTGAGAGCTTTATCATGGCCTGGATGCGGTTCTTTCACTTTATTGCCGCCTATGCGCTTATTTTGGGCCTAGTGGTCAGGATCTATATGGCACTCCGGTCGACCTTTGACGCAGACTGGAAAGACTTTATGTCCCTGGACAATCTTAAAAACCTGCCGGATATCACGGGGTACTATCTCTTCATGCGTGATTCACACAAGGAGTATCGGAGGTATAATCCGCTTCAGGCACTCGCGTATCTGGCCGTCGCCGCCATGATCGTGTTCACGGTGTTGACCGGCGCAGCCATGTATCATGGAAACCTCTTCGGGATCATACCCTGCCCGGACAGTTTCCGCTGGGTGAATCGCCTTCTGGGCGGTGAGTCCATTACCCGCATCCTGCATATTTTCGCCATGTGGTTCTTTATAATTTTCACCCTGATCCATGTATACATGAGCATCATGATCACCATGGTGAATAAAGACGGTACTATCTGCGTCGATCTTTAACGGCTATAAGCTTAAAAAGCATTCCAAATGACCTCAGCTGAACAGATCCGGGGAGGCGTCTACAACGCCTCCCCAAAAAATTCTCATCCTCGGTGTCGGCAACCTGCTTCTCAGGGACGATGGTTTCGGCGTTCACCTCATCAACTCCCTGAAGAGCACTGCTTTGCCCGCCACGGTGGAGCTGCTCGAGGCCGGGACGGTGAGCCATCAGCTGATCCCCCGACTTCACGAGATCGATCACCTTATCGTCATCGATGTTGTTGAAGCAGACGACACTCCGGGGTCGCTCTTCCGCTTTTCTCCGGACGACATGAGATTCCCGATCGAACAGAAGGCATCCCTGCATCAGATCAGCCTCATAGACGTTCTCAATATGGCAGCGCTGACCGGAACAAAACCAAAGACCGTCATCATCGGCGTTCAGCCAAAAGACGTGACATCATGGTCCATGGAGCTCAGTGACGAGCTCAAGGCTGTGATACCGCGGGTGAAAGAACTTGTTTTCGAAGAATTGAAAAAGATCAACGCAGTATGAAGGCACGGCACATCGGGAGATGACCTGCCTTTCCCGGCGCTTGACAGTGCTTTAAAGATGTGCGATAAATTACTCATGCAGAATTTCCCGCGAATTGACGACCTCTGTGATCGGAATGACCAATGTGCCTTGCAATCCCTTCGAGAATAATCAGCATCGATAACATGTCGGCAATCATTGATGTGTTCGGCGCACGCAAGGAAGTGAACATTATGCTTCTGCCTGTCGAGCCTAAATCAGGAGACTATGTCCTTGTCCATGCGGGTTTTGCGATCCAGATGGTGGATAAGGACATCGTCGAGTCAGGAAAATCCATGCACGAAACAGCTCTTGCTCTGAGTATCCTTGATGTCGTTGTGGAAAAATGCCGCGAAGCCGGCGGTCATACGGTCGACCAGGTCCGGCTCAGGATCGGCCTGGCTGCGGGTGTCATGCCGGAAGCACTGAGCTTTGCTTTTGATGCTGCCAAGGCCACGACAGTGGCAGAACATGCGGAACTGATCATTGAGCGGGTTCCTGTCTCCGGTGTATGCAACGAATGCAAGAAAGACTTCACGGTCCAGGATGTTCAGTATGTTTTTTCGTGCCCCCTGTGCAACTCGAAGTTCATTGATATAAAAACCGGGCGCGAGATGGAGATCGTCGATATGGAGATCAACTGAGGAACGGATCGGAAAGTAGGAAGTTGGGAAGGTAAGAAGGTAGGAAAGGGATGGTACGCCTGCGTGAAAGTTAAAGTTGTTACTCGCATTCTGGAAGCAAATGACCGCATTGCAGAAGAGAATCGGAAACGATTCCAGGATGCCGGGGTGTATGTGGTCAATCTGATGGGTGCGCCAGGAGCCGGCAAGACGACCCTTCTTGAACGGACGATCCAGGCGCTTAAACCGCATCTGAAGATCGGTGTGATCGAAGGGGACATCGTCGGAAGCGATGATGCCGAACGTATCGGCGCCCTCGGTGTGCCGGTGGTCCAGATCAACACCGGCGGGGCCTGTCACCTCGATGCGAATATGATCAGCGAAGTGCTGCCTGATTTTCCGCTCAAGGAACCTGGACCTGTTGATCATTGAGAACGTCGGGAACCTCGTCTGCCCGGCTGAATTCAAGGTCGGCGAGGACATCAAAATGATGGTCCTGTCGGTCGCCGAAGGCCACGATAAACCGCTCAAGTATCCTCTCATGTTCCGCGAGTCTTCGGCATTGGTCCTGAACAAGATCGACCTCCTGCCCTACATGAACACGGATATGAACAAGGTCCGGAACGATTCCCTGGCGCTCAATCCACAGTTGAAGATATTCGAGGTCTCGTGCTCCACCGGCGCTGGCATCGAAGCATGGGCTCAATGGTTGAACGGGCTCAGCTCATAGTCAAAGGAGTCGTACAGGGCGTTGGGTTCAGGCCCTCAGTATATAAGCTTGCCACGGGTCTGCGGCTTACCGGCTACGTAACGAATACGAGCGAAGGCGTTCTTATCGAAGTGGAAGGCGCCGACATCCCGGAATTTGTGCGACGCCTTCGCGCCGAAGCCCCGCCGCTTTCCGATATCACCGATATTTCGATTGCCAGACTACCCTTACAGGGTTATACTGATTTTACGATTCGTCCCAGCACTGACAATACTGTTGGTCAGCCCTTCACGCTTGTTTCTCCCGATGTTTCGATATGCGACGATTGTCTTCATGAACTGCTCGATCCTGACAACAGGCGCTACCTGTACCCGTTCATCAACTGCACGAACTGCGGCCCCCGTTATTCCATCACCAAATCCGTTCCTTATGACCGGCCAAACACCACCATGGCCGGGTTCACCCTTTGCCCCGATTGTCTCAGGGAATATCGTGATCCTGGCGACCGAAGATATCACGCCCAGCCGAATGCCTGTCCCGTCTGCGGACCACGGGTGGAATTTAGAATGCGGAATGCGGAATGCGGAGTTCCCCCTCACCCAGACCCTCTCCCCGAGGGGGCGAGGGAAATAAAAGAAATTCCTCTCCCCTCCGGGGAAAGGATAAAGGTGAGGGGAAATGATGCAATTTCTGAGTGCATAAAACTTCTCCAGCAGGGCGGTATCGTTGCGATCAAAGGGCTTGGGGGATTTCATATCGCCTGCGATGCTGCCAATGATGGAGCGGTACGGAGATTACGGGAGAACAAACGAAAAAGCAATAAACCCTTCGCAGTGATGTCACTATCTATTAATGATATCAATCAATTTTGCATAGTATCACGACAAGAACAGTACCTTCTCATGACCAACCGACGACCGGTGGTGCTGTCTGCAAGAAGAAAGCAGGCGATCCTCTTTCAAATGCAGTTTCGCCGAACAATCGTTATGTGGGCGTTATGCTGCCCTATACGCCACTTCACCATCTTTTGTTCACCTATCCGATAACGGCAGGAAATCCCGCTGGTCAGTCACACTTCAAAGCACTGGTCATGACGAGCGGCAATCTCTCGGAGGAGCCGATCGTGCGGGACAACGATGAGGCCGTTAAGAAGCTTTCAGGGATGGTCGACGGTTTTCTTTTTCATGATCGGGACATATTCATGCGGGTGGATGATTCAGTGGTTCGATTGCGGAATGCGGATTGCGGATTGCGGAATGAAAACAACTCCGAACTCCCAACTCCCAACTCCGAACTGATGTTTCTCAGAAGATCTCGCGGTTACGCTCCGGGACCGATCGCTCTCCGTGACGACGGGCCTGAGGTGCTTGGTGTCGGTGCTGATCTCAAGAACACGTTTACGCTGACCAAGGGAAGATTTGCCATTCCGAGCCAGCATATCGGCGACATGGAAAATTACGAGACAATAAAGTTCTTCGAAGAATGCCTGGCAAATCTCAAGGCAGTGTACCGGGCTGAGCCGGTGGCGGTTGTTCACGATCTGCACCCCGGCTATTTGTCGACGCAATGGGCGATCGAATCCGCAATCCGCAATCCGAAATCCGCAATGAAACTCTTCGCGCATCCAGCATCATTACGCCCATATCGGATCTGTCATGGCGGAACATGGTCTGACCAATAAGGTCATTGGTGTTGCTTTCGATGGCACCGGTTATGGTACTGACGGCAATCTCTGGGGCGGGGAGTTCCTGATCGCAGACTGTGACGGGTTCGAACGTGTTGGACAGTTCAAATATGTACCGTTGCCGGGCGGAGAGGCAGCGATCCGGGAACCCTGGAAAACCGCGGTCAGCTATATCGTTGAAGCCAAAGGCAGAGATGCAGGTGCGACACTAGAGGACATCGGATTTATCGAAAAATACGGAGCAAAGGAAATAGAACAATTAATGATCATCGCCCGGTCCAGGGATTTTTCACCGCTGTCGTCCGGCGCCGGAAGGTTGTTCGATGCCGTTTCAGCCCTGATCGGGGTTTGCGACCACAATACCTTCGAAGGCGAGGCAGCCATGGCGTTGGAATCATTGACCCGTGACGGAATAGATGGCGAGTACGTGGTTGAGTTGAAGCAGGAAAACAGCTATACTGTGCTGGATTTTTCCGGGACCATAGGCGGCATTCTACGCGACATGAGCAGGAAGATACCCAAGGAAGAAATATCAACAAAGTTCCATAATACCATAGCCTCGATCATCCGGACCATGGTGCGTCGGTTACAAGCAGCCTACGGCATCTCAGATGTCGCGTTGAGCGGCGGAACTTTTCAAAACCTCTATCTTCTGAACAGAACGATCCGACTGCTTTCCCAGGATGGAATGAATGTGTATCGGAACGAAAAAGTTCCCTGCAATGACGCCTGCATCTCACTGGGGCAGGCGTTCTTGATAAGGGAACGGCTGCAAGAAGTTGCGGAGTTCAGAGTTCGGAGTGCGGAGACAAGAATGAAGCAAATGCTCAATGAATTGAAATGTTCTGATGGACGGTATCAACCGGCCCCTGAAGCTCATGGAGGTCTGCGGAACGCATACGGTTGAGATCTTCAGGCACGGAATACGCGGCGTGATCCCGAAGACCATCACCCTCCTGAGCGGGCCCGGTTGCCCGGTCTGCGTCACGTCGATCCATGATGTTGATATGGCGATCGCGATCGCCAAGCGGCCGGAGGTGGTCCTCGTGACCTTTGGCGACATGATGCGCGTTCCTGGCGGGAAAGAATCACTGCTTGAGGCGCGCTCCGAGGGGGCCGACGTCCGTGTCATGTATTCACCCATGGATGCGCTGAAGCTTGCTCAATCAGAAAAGAGCAAGCAGGTCGTTTTTTTCGCTACCGGGTTCGAGACAACTTCACCTTTGATCGCGGCAACCGTATTCGAAGCCGCCAGATTAGGTGTACCGAACTTCTCGATCTTCTCATCGCACAAACTCGTACCTCCTGCGCTCAAGGCATTGCTCGATTCTCCCGATGTCAAGGTGGACGGTTTTATACTGCCCGGCCATGTGAGCACCATCATCGGGAAAAAACCCTATGAGTTCGTGGCAGCTCAGTACCGTATACCGTCGGTCATCACAGGATTCGAAGCCAAAGAGATCATCGAAGGCATCCTTATGATCGTCAGGCAGATCGCGCAGAAAAGGGCTGAGATAGAGATCCAGTACCGGAACATCGTGAAGGAAGAAGGGAACCCCAGGGCGGTTGCTCTCCTGGAGCAGATATTTGAGCCGACTGATGCCTACTGGCGCGGCATCGGCGTTCTTCCCGGCAGCGGTCTCAAACTTCGACAGAACTATGCCGCTTTTGATGCTGTAGCACGGTTCAACCCCGATGTCTCGAACGAGCCGGAACCTGAGCTTTGCTCCTGCGGCGATATCCTGCGGGGTGTGAAGATCCCGACCGAATGCCCGCTCTTCGGCACCGGCTGCACACCGGACAATCCGGTGGGACCGTGCATGGTCAGTACTGAAGGCAGCTGCGCTGCGTATTATAAGTATGGGCAGCAGTAAGTACACCCGGGTTGACGTGTAGTCAAAACGGCGAATGAAAACCCCTCACCCTACCCTCTCCCCTCGGGGGAGAGGATGAAGGTGAGGGGGAATTTTCAGGTTAAAATTATGGATAGAATTCTATTAGGACACGGCAGCGGCGGCAAGATGATGCACCAGCTGATCCGCGAACACTTCAGCCCGGCCTTCGGCATAGAAGGCACTGGTGATTCCGCTATCGTAAATGTGCCGTCGAAACGCCTCGCCTATACAACCGATTCCTATGTGGTCACTCCGCTTTTCTTTCCCGGCGGCAACATCGGCGATCTTGCCGTCTGCGGGACCGTGAACGACCTCGCTGTTGCAGGCGCTGAACCGCTCTTCCTTACTGCCGGTTTTATCATTGAAGAAGGGTTCCCTCTTGCCGATCTCAAAAAGATCATCGCCTCCATGGCAGCAGCGGCAAAGCTGGCGAATGTGCGGATCGTTGCAGGCGACACCAAGGTCGTGAACAAGGGCAAGGCGGACGGCATATTTATCAATACGTCCGGAGTAGGTGTTCTCAGGGATGGAGTGGAGATCGCGACATCGAGGATCAAAACGGGGGACAAGGTCATTATCAGCGGAGAGATCGGCAACCACGGTGTGGCGATCCTTGCCGAACGCAACGGCCTCACCTTCGAGCCTCCGGTGCAGACTGATTCCCGTCCGCTTAACGATCTTGTCCAAAAGATGCTTGCTGCCGCGAGCGACATCCATTTCATGCGGGACCCAACACGGGGAGGACTTGCAACAACGCTGAAAGAGGCGGCCCTTGAATCAGGCTTGTGTATCAAGATCCAGGAGACTGCCCTGCCCATTCCTCCCCAGGTAAAAGGCGCTTGCGGGCTTCTTGGGCTTGACCCGCTCTATGTCGCGAATGAAGGCATTCTCATTGCTATTCTGGAGAAACAGCACGCCGATGCCGTAGTCACCGCCATGAAAAACCATCCCTTTGGCCGGAGCACTGCGATCATCGGTGACGTGGTCGAAGCGCCAACAGGCATGGTGCTGCTCGAGACTTCCATTGGCGGCAGCCGTATTATTGATATGCTGCCGGGCGAGCAGTTGCCGAGGATCTGTTGAGATAGAGTCACTATTCCCCCTTTTTTCACCTCCATTTCTCTTGCCAAAATAACAACTTGACTGTACATACTATTGTGCATATAATATTCCATGGAAATCGTGTGGGACCGCGATAAAGCGGCTGCCAACCCCAAAAGGCATGAAGGGGTGACCTTTGAAGAGGCCAAACAGGCGCTCTATGACCCTTTCGCGCTGACGCATGAGGACAAGGATGCCCGCGGGGAGCAACGGTTCGTGACTTTGGGTATGGGTGGGAAGGGTAGAATTCTGGTGGTGGTCTACACGTATCGGGAAGAAACAATACGGCTTATTTCAGCATGGAAGGCGAAGGAGCCACAGCGGAGGAGATATGAAAAACAATTCTGATAAGACCTATGCAAAGTTCAAGGATTACGATTTTGCCGATGCAAAACCGGTTGCTAAAACACCACATCTGGAAAAGCTCCAGGCGTCGGCCGGTAAAAAGGCCCGTATTACCATGAGGGTTGACAGCAATGTCCTGGCCGCATTCAAAGCACGGGCGGAGATTTCCGGCGGCAGTTATCAGACGCTGATGAACGAAGCACTCAAACAGTTTGCTCACGGCCTGAATCTATCGGACGTAGTTCGTGATGTTGTCCGCGAGACACTGGAGAAGCACCTGACCAAGCGCTCAAGTGGGCGCGGCAAAAAGCGCCTCGCTGCTTAGCAAAGCAGTTTGTAGACGGGTAGAGTTGAACGACCCGACCCGTCCGTTGAGTTACACTTCGCTTAACCCAATCTGATATTTAAGTACGACCGGGCAGAATTACAAGGCTGTGAACCACGAACAGCAAAGTATCAAATAGCAACAACGTCACCAAGGACTCACCAGAGGAGGCGGGCAGAATGAAAGCAAAAGTAGCAAAAAAAATGGTGACGGACAAGGAGTATTACGATAAGCGAGGCGTTCTCAGTGAAATACGGGAAGGCGAAGTCGCGCTGAGTCTTGATGACGCGCTCAGACAGGATATCCACTCGGGAAAGCGAAAAAGAAAATTACGAAACATTACAATCAAGCTCGACCCGCTCTACCTCTTGTCGATCAAAAAAGTCGCCACGAAGAAGGGAATTCCCTATCAAACCCTGGTGCGGCAGTGGGTCGCCGAGAATATCCGGAAAGAACTGAAGATAGCGTAGGGGGAAAGCATAATTAGAAACAACGGCCCTCTTGCCGGTTCAATCTGGCAGATTGAACCAGTCTATTAATGTGCGGTTCAGGCTACAAGCCCGAACCAGCGAAGACCTTCAACGTCTTGCCAGAAGATCCCGATGCAGTGTATTGTAGTACTATGTAGGAGGTGCGCAATGAGATCAGTCCTGTCAATAAGCCTTCCTGACAAGCTTGCCCGCGAGCTCGACCAGTTCGCAAAGAGCCAGGGGCGGAATAAAAGCGATGTTGTCAAGGAATCGATCAGTATTTATCTTTGGGAATCCAGGTTTGGTGGCACGAGGAATAGCCTCACGGCAAAGACAAAAAAGAAGGGCATGGTGACGGACGAGGATATCTTCAAGGAAGTGTCGTGAAGGCGTTCTTCGACACGAATGTGTCTCTCACAGTTTTTCTCACTGAAGAGGTCTTGCGATTTATCGTGTTCGACGTCGAAGAGAGGTTTACCGATGTATTTTATTGTCATATCTTGAGAGAGAACGAGCAATGAGCATTCTCGACACCATTAAAAACAGACGAAGCGTTCGGGATTTTACGAATGAGGAAATATCCGGGAGCGCAATTGAGGCCCTGGTCGACGCCCTGCGGTGGGCGCCGAGCGCCGGTAATCTTCAAAGCAGGAAATTCTATTTTCTCTTTAATGAAGACGTCAGAAATAAACTGGCACAAACCGGCCTAAAACAGGACTTCGTCAGCTTCATCGCGCATGCGCCCCTTGTGGTGGTCGCCTGCGCGGACCGCCAAATCGCCTCGCGTTACGGCGAGAGGGGCATTCACCTCTACTGCATTCAGGATACGGCCGCAAGCATTCAGAACCTGCTCCTTGCTGCGCACGAGCTCGGGATCGGCGCCTGCTGGGTAGGAGCGTTTAAAGAGGAAAAGGTGAGGGAAATTCTGAATCTGCCCGACAACCTGATCCCTGTTGCCATCGTTCCCGTCGGATATCCGGCGCGCATTCCGAAAGCCCCTGATCGTGTATCCAGGCAGGGTGCCGTGGAAATGATCACATGATGTTGAGGAATCGGGTGGTGTAACCGCTTTATTCCTGAAGTCTTTGACGTTTCCATCCTTACTAATACATGAAGTTGCAAGCCGTATTCTTCAGCAACATACCCTTCGAATCCCACATGGGAATCTTGTACTCCCAAAATGATAATGTCCTATTCTCCCAAAGTAGAAATGTCCTATTCTAAGTTACAATACCCTGATGTAATTGGAGGGTACTGTGACAGAAATGGACATGATCACTATGAGCAGGAGAGAAACAAAAAGACTGCACATTATCCACCAAGCATTGGATAAAAGGATCACGCAGAAGACAGCTGCTGAACTTGTAGGCTTGAGCAGCAGGCAGATTCGACGGATACTCAAACGAGTACGGAAGGAGGGAGACGACGGCATCAGTCACCGATCCCGCGGCAAAACCTCGAATCGTCGATTCCCTCAGAAGGCAAAAGACAAGGCACTCAAGCTGTATCGGGAGAAATACAGTGATTTTGGCCCCACCTTTGCCTGCGAGAAGCTTCTTGATGTTCATGAAATCAAGCTAAGCGACGAAACCCTCCGTCTATGGCTTAATCAGGAAAGCATCCCTTACGAGAAGCGCAAGGGTAGAAAGCACCGGCAATGGCGCGAGAGGAAGCATCATTTTGGTGAAATGCTCCAGATGGATGGCTCCCATCATGCCTGGTTCGAAGGCCGGGGTCCTGAGAGCGTATTAATGGGATATATCGATGATGCCACAGGAACGGTGTATGGGCGCTTTTATGATTATGAGGGGACCATGCCAGCCATGGATAGCTTCAAGCGGTATATCAAGCGCTACGGCATTCCACAGAGTGTCTATTTGGACAAGCACTCAACGTATAAATCCAATGCCAAGCAGAGCATCGAGGATGAGTTGGAAGATAGAAAACCCATGAGCCAGTTCGAAAGGAGTCTAACCGAACTGGGGTAACGGTCATCCATGCGAATTCACCCCAGGCAAAAGGCAGGATAGAAAGAAGTTTTCGAACGCTCCAGGATCGATTGGTTAAAGAGATGAGGCTTGCCAGGGTAAACAGTGTTGTGCAGGCAAACGAATTCCTGATAAAGTATCATCCAATATACAATGCGAAATTCAAGGTAAAACCCGTTTCTGCAGCCGATGTACACCAACGCGCGCTATCCATAAGGGAACTCGACAAGATCTTCTGCATTCGAGAGGAGCGTACGCTACGGAACGATTTCACCATAGCTTATAATGGCAAACTGTACCAGATCAAAGACGCTATAAAGACTCAAAAGGTCGCAGTGGAAGAACGACTCGATGGATCTCTGCATATCACTCACAGGGGCTTGGAATTAACATATCGGGAGATCAAAACACGGCCAGCGAAAGAAAACCCTAAAACACCGGCAGTCAATAAGAAACCGACAAGTCGGTATCAACCATCAGATCATCCATGGAAGAGACTCCGCAGAGCAAATGTACAATTTCCAATTGCTTCCTAAAAGCGGACATTTCTATCTTGGTAAGAGTAGGACATTTCTACTTTGGGTTGACATCCCACATGGGAATCTTTGACATCGCCGCTGATTAGGCATATATTCATGGCAACGTATGCGGGAAAAGCATTTACATAATGGATTTGCTGGCGGTGCAGAAATCAAGGGCATCCGATAGACGCTGAAAAGGCTATGTCCATGGATATTTTTAAAAGACTAAAAAAACAATTAGAAAATAATGAGATTAATAAAGCTGCGGAAACCTTGATTCAGATTCATGACAAATATAAAGAAAAATGGCTTACAAGTATAAAACTTAACGGCGTTTTCCCGGAACCAATATCCCACAAATTTTCTTCTCGGATACTTGGCTATCTGTTAAAAACACTTCAAAAGATGTGGACTGATAGGCCGGATATTAATTTTCAAGAAGAAGTTGTCGAGCTAATCCATTCCATATTAGTACTCCACCTAAAAATCGAGCAGATCAATCAACACTTGAATGCTTCCGAATTTTTCATGTTCGATCCAGTTAAACAAATGCAAATGCTATTTGTGTTTATAGAAGACCAATCTAGATTGGGTCAGGCAATATTATTAAAAAGTTTCGAAAAAAAAGGAAAATTCACTGGAATTGATTTGATAAAAAGTAGCTTCGATAATCCTCTAACTGGGGATTCTGTGTCCATTGTAGACAATCATGAAAATTTGGTCGATGCTGTTGATCTTATCTTAAGATATATATATTGGAAGCATGAAAAAGTAGACGGAGAGCATCATGACAATGTTAGTCCTTATAATCTGAAGCAATTTCGCCTTCTGCTGGAATTGGCGGTAATAAGAAACGCTATAGATATTATTTGGCAAAATACTAAATATAGAGAGTGGAAATGCATAGCAAGAGATAAGTCATTCTATTTTATGCCATGCGATAGTGACGCATTTGTTAAAGAGAATGCAGCAGTTGATAGATATCGCCTATATGTCAACGAATTGTCTAGTCAAGCTAGATATGGTGAACTTTCAGATTCTATTAATTTGTTTAGTAAAATCATTTCAGAAATAAAAGTTAACATTTCCGCCGCACCATGGGATTTAGATGTAAACGTTAGTCAGTTGCAAGAGTTGCTGTCATTGCCGATGCCAAGGGATATTGTGACAGAGAAACTGTTCGATGAGTTTTATAAGGAAAATATTGCTGATTTGTTATTCGGACCGCCAAGCATGCACGTGAGAGGTGGCGATCTCTTGCTGGCCACCAAATATCTCTACATATTGGCTTCTATTTATCAAAATAACAGCTGGCCAGTAGCTGATCAAAAAGATGCCAAAGCTTATGATGTGTTAATCCCAACAATAAAAATAAAAACATTGATTGATTTATTATCAAAAGCATGCAATTGGCCTGAAGCGAGGTGTGAAAATGCTCTGGAGCTACTTTTTTTTAATGTCAATTATGCAAAATTAGACTTATCGTTACAGCCCTTGACACGGATCGGAAATGGTTATTGTTTATTAATTCCGATAATAAGCTTGAGCATAAATATTGTGCGGCTCTTCGAATCTCATATGTTGCAATGGAACATTAGTCTAAAAGATCGGGGGAAATTATTTGAAAAAGAAGTCAGAGATAGAATTGCGGATCTCAATATTCCCGTCATTTCAAGTTCCATATGCTTTAAAGCTTCAGACAATAAAGATGTCGAATATGATGTAATCGCCTGGTTCAAAAATTATCTGGTTCTCATAGAAGCAAAATGCCTATGTACGCCCTATTCTCCAATCGATTCGTAGAATTGCAGGAGGAAATTGGCCAGCGGTGTTGAACAATTGAAAGAAGACGAAAGATAGTTCACACCGATTGGGATAAAATTCGAAAACTATCTAATATTGATTTGCCGAGTAACCCACCTGAAGAGAATAAAGTTCTATGCCTAGTGCTTACAAATATCTTTCATTTTACTGGACTAGAAATCGATAATGTGCGTGTCGCCGATTTACATTGTTTTTATAGATATCTATCTGACCCTGATATCGAGGCAATTAACTTCGATGATGATGGTGTCAAGCGATCATCAGTAATAGATCGATTGTGGGCATCTACAGAACCTGACCCTGTTGAAATGTGGGACTACGTAGCATAATCCACTTGGTTTAAAAAATATCATTGAAAAGGCAACGTTTGCATTTTCTCCCATTTTGCCTTTTACTGATGAAGATAGTGTCTTATTCATGCCTTATGTTAAAGTAATGGATAAATCTAGCAAAACTAAGATAGAGATGGTCAGTTAATAGGTGCCGTAACAAAGACAATAACGGTATAGCATCTTTTTTGTGACATTGATTAACTGGGAGATTTGCTGTAAAGACGTTTAAGTCAACTTACAGTCCATGTTCTGCATATTTGAGAGAGCTGGAAGAACTCGAAGAAAATAATATAAACGTAACACTTGAATCGCGTATTGAAAAAAAATCATGATAATTCAAAACAAAGAAGTATGCAAGCTTTATAAACCATTGCGCAATCGCCTTCGTGAAATAAGCATTGAAGACTCATTTAAAGTTATCTGGGCATATGTTCAGTATTTGAAATTCGATAAACCACTCCCTTCTGACATAGAAGTTGATACACACTTATTAAATGCACCCTTACCAGAAAAAGGTGTCTACTTGTGGACTCTTGAATTACTCACGAGAGAGGTCATTATAAATTCAAGTAAGAGAGTGTCATATGACGAGACATTAAGAAAATATTCCTTTTTTGCTGAAACTATAAATGTGATTATAAAGCTTGAAGATAATATTACAAGAAAGTACGTCAACAAAGATAATATCTCAGCAGAATTGTTTAGAATAGCACACAGGCAGTTTCCGTGGCAGACTAACGCTGATATCAAATTTCTGACCAGATATTTTAAAATTTTCAATCAGGAAGCCTTGGACAAAATTATTCGAAATACGATAAATCTTTCTGTTGTGGAATTATATTTAATCGGGCATGCGTTTCTTGGCGCTTATTTTCAGAATCCCGCTATCCGGGATAATATTGACATTGGTTCTGAATTTCTGACTAAAGATAAATTTGAAATGTTTAATCAGGTTTTTGCTAAAGAGATAGGCCAAATGAAGGATGCGATTGTATCCGAACAGCAATTTAACGATAAATATGTCTACGCATATTCATCACTAAAAGAGTTTCCGGTAATTCGAATGAAATTTCAGGGAATGGCTTGTCTCGTTTGTCCATTGCCCCCTATGTTGTTTTGGAGAATAACGTCAGGGTTGTATTATCAAATAAACACCAAAGAAGGATTTGGCCAACCTTTCGGACATTCTTTCCAATCCTATGTGGGTGATGTAATTGCGAACGCGCGAAAAGGTGATAGATTAAAAGCATTTTCCGATGAAGAATATCACGTCGGGAAAAAAACGAGAAAAGATACAGCAGATTGGATAGTTAATGACGAGAAAAGTAATTCCGCAATATTTATTGAATGTAAAACTAAACGAGTGGTATATCCTGCCAAAATTGATTTAACGATTACGGGACATATAACGGATGAATTCAAAAAAATGGCGGAGTTTATCGCTCAATTGTACCAGACGATAGGTGACTATAAAAATAATCGATATAAATCATTTAAGTATTCCGAAAGCCGAATCATCTATCCAATCATTGTCACTCTAGAAGGTTGGTATTTTATGAGCAAGCAACTGGACGATTTATTAAGAATGTTAGTTGAAAAAGAGTTTCAAAGATCGAACCTTAAAACGAGTTTACTCGATGAAATGCCCTACTCAATCTGCTCGATAGAAGAATTTGAAGAAATGATTCAAATTATGCAAGAGACCGGTATCAATAATTTCATGAGTGATAAAGTTTTCGACAAGGACAGAAATAGATGGGCTTTTAAGGAGTATATCAGAAATAAATTCCCTGACGAGTTAAGCAAAACCAAATTCCTTTTTGACGCTGATTATAGAAAGTTATCGTCCAATATCAACCTTATTTAAAGCTTAACTTCTTTATGAGGTAGACTATGAAGCTGTCATGGCAAATTGAGAGTAGTGATATTGAAAAGTTCAAAACATTTTACGAGAAACACCAGAGCAATGCGTTTGTTCAAGAAAGAATTGAAAGAAATGTAAAGAAGAGTCTTCCTCCTTTATCAAATGAACATATTTGGGAAGCCATGATAGCATGTCTGCTGACTACGCAGCAACGGTCAGGCCCAGAGAGTTCAGTGACAAGATTCATTTGTGCAAAACCATTCCCGTTGCATTACTCAGAATGCAAATCGGTAGATAATCTTCAACGGACTGTAGAAGAAACCATAACTGCATTTGGGGGATTGAGAAGAGCTAAAACAATCGGAGAAGAGGTTGAATTCAACTTTCGCTGGCTGGAAGACGGCGGGTGGAAGGCAGTACAAGAAATAGTTAAAGATATATCCAATAATCAGACGATAGAGACTGAAAGAAAGTCCGCCGAAACAATTATAAGTAACCTAAAAGGATTCGGACCCAAACAGTCAAGGAATTTACTACAATCCCTTGGATTGACTCAATATGAAATACCGATTGATAGCAGAATTGTAAAGTGGCTAATGGAGTTCGGATTCCCAATAAAATTATCAGCGACAGCACTTAGTGATAGCAATTATTACAATTTTGTATTGGATGGCTTTCAGTTTGTCTGTAAAGCCAGCGAAATATTACCTTGTGTAATGGATGCCGCTATTTTTTCGAGTTTTGACGGCAAATGGACTAAGGATAAGATTGTTTGGTAACCCACCAATTGTCATGCTGCACCAGTGGCGATTCCCCACTGCAGCAACCATGTTCACTCCGAGAAGTAACTGCGTCAGTTGATGCTTGTTGTGCGGCTAGCTATAAAAAATCTATCATACTCTCTTGCGATGATGGGTCTCCATGCCTTGTTCGTAGAGTTCGTCGAGATTGACATAAGAACCGCTTTACAATCACCGCCAATTGTTGTATCACTACGGTTCAAACCATCATGCAGACAAACATCCGTAAAAAAGTCTTTTCCCTGGCACTGCCGGTCGTGCTCTCGAGCCTGCTCCAGCGTTCGGTCGGCATCGTCGACATCTTCCTGGTCGGCGGCCTCGGCGCGTCCGCCATTGCTGCCGTGGGCATGGCGCAGCTCATGGTCTTCGTGGTCATGAGCCTGTCCTGGGGCATCAATATCGGGGTGACGGTGCTGGTCTCGCAGTTATGGGGGGCTGACCGCAAGCAGGAGGCGGCCAAAGCGGCTTATCAGGCGATGCTGCTGGTTATCGCGGCGACGGCGGTCATTACCGTTATCGGCCTCATGTTCGGCGGAAAGGTCGCGGCGCTGCTCGGCGCTGACCCGGTTGTGCAGGGGATCCTCGCGGAATATACGACGATCCTCTTTTCGTTCATCCTGTTCACGATCGCGCTCAATGTTCTTTCCGGCATCATGCACGGCACCGGTGACACCAAAACACCGCTCTATGCTGTTCTGCTCGTGAATATTCTGCATGTTGTCGTGGCTTATCCGCTCATATACGGCCGTTTTGGATTTCCGGCTCTTGGCGTAAAAGGTGCAGCCATTGCCATCGGCATATCCGAATGCCTCGGTGCGACGTTCCTCTTGATGCGGTCAATGCATAAGGGCTATGTGGCAGTGAGCAGACATCTTGAGATGCGCTTAACGTCCATGACCGTGAAGCTGGGCTATCCCATCTTTATCGACCGCCTGCTCCAGAACACCGGGTCTCTGCTCTTTGCTAAGGTGATCCTGCTGTACGGTACGACCGTGTATGCGGCGCACCAGGTGGGACTTGCCGTCGAAGCTTTTTCGTTCATGCCGGGCTACGGCATTGCCGTTGCCGCGGCCACCCTGGTAGGGCAGAACCTGGGCGCCGGCAGAGAACAGGATGCCCGCATCTCGGCCTACGAAGCGAACCGCCTTGCCGTCCTTCTCATGGCTGCCATGGGCATGGTCTTTTTCTTTTTCCCCTATATATTGCTCCGGGCTTTTACAAACGATCCGGATGTGATACAGTACGGCATCCTGTACATGAAGATCGTTGCTTTTGCCCAGGTCCCGCTTGCCATCACCATGGTCGTGGGAGGGGCGCTCCGGGGGGCAGGGGACACGGGCTTCATCATGTTCGGAACGATCGCGGGCATGTGGTTTGTCCGGCTGCCGCTGGCCGCGCTGCTTGCAGTGGTCGTGAAGGCTGAGATCCATTACGTATGGTCGGTCATGATCTTTGACTGGCTTATCCGGATGTCGCTGCTGATCTGGCGCTATCGGAAGATCAGTTGGGGCAGGCTTGAGGTATGAGGCCTGGATAACGAATATTTTAGCCGCGATAAGACGCTGAAGCGCTGAGAAAGTCATGTATAGTTACACGATCCCTCAGCGTTCTTGCAGCTCAGCGGTAGATTCATCTAGCTACGAAATCTGCGATTCATCTGCGAGCCATCTGGACCGATTTGAAGTTAAATCAATAGAAGGAGGCGCCATGGCGGAATTGTATACCATGATCGGCAAGGAAGTCGAGGTCATCGCGAACGGGACGGTGTATAAAGGGGTGCTGATCGAAGTGTCGGAATCCGAGGTGCATCTGAAAGGGCAGCTGCAGTGGATAGCGCTTCCTGCGTCAAGCGTGAGCCAGGTAAAACTGGCAGGACAACGCTAGCAGGATCCACTGCCTTTTCTCTTGTTCACGTGGTGCCCGCAGCCAGTTCCGCCTGCAGCGTCTTGTGCATGCTTCCGGGCATGCGTTTTGCCTTCCCACGTTTTGAAACGCATACGAGCTTTGTGCTGCCCTCAGCAACCAGCCTGCCTGAATTCTTCTCTTTAATCCGATGTTCAATGGTCAGGGCTGCCGCAGCCAATTCCCTCAGCCTGGTTTCTACAACGAGCACGTCTCCGTATTGAGCATATGACCGGTAATGCAGTTCGAGGTCGGTGACCGCGAAGAGCTCCCCCTGCTCCATGAGCCGGGGAAGCGATATGCCGATGCTGTCCAGGTATTCCGTTCTTCCGCGCTCCATGTATTTAACATGGTTGGCGTAATAGATGATTCCCCCGGCATCCGTGTCTTCGTAATACATCTTGATTTCCATGCTATGGATCATGCCATGCTCCTCACGTTGTGCAGTGTAAAATAAATTGCAATCCTTGTCGAGTCAATTCGTGGCAGGATCTGAAAGCGAGTCAAACCAAAGATAGTGGTCTGGATCTCAGGTTTCTTGTTGCTGAATATGTGCACGGGGTTGCACAACATTGACACTGGGGCGGCAATATGTTACTTTTTGAAAAAAATGAGCGGATACGTGTATTGCTGCCTGCACACTGTGCGGCTCTTTATTGCGCAGGATTGATATTATGCACCAAGAGAGAATTCTATTGAAACTGGCCTTAATCACACCTAAAGGCGTCTTGTTCGGTTCGGATCCGGAGGTAGCCGGCTTTTTCAAGGATATTCTTTCCAAAACAGCGCGCGATCCTTTCATTCCAAAATACACTTCCTGGTCCGGCCCGTCACTGGGGCTCCTGATCGTGGCGTCCCTGACCCCTTCCGATTTCGAAATCGTCTACCTTGATGAAAATTACGAAGAAATAGACTTCACCGTGCGTTATGATCTGGTTGCGCTGTCGGCCATGACGCAGCAGGCCACCCGGGCATACGAGATCGCTGATGAGTTCAGACGCAGGAAGGTGAAGGTCGTTATCGGCGGGATCCATGCCACGGTCATGGAGGACGAGGCAGGAACACACGCTGATGCGGTGGTCATTGGCGAAGCGGAGAACACCTGGCCTGCCCTGATCAGCGATTTTCTCCAGGGAAAAATGCAGCGGATCTACCGCAGCGCTGTTCCTGTTGATCTGACGCGATCGCCGCAACCCCGCTACGATCTCCTGAAAAAATATGATTACAAGATGATCTGGGTCCAGACGACGCGCGGCTGTCCGCGTGACTGTGATTTCTGCAGCGCTTCGAAAGTATACGGAAAGGCTTTCAGGCACAAACGCATCGACCAGGTCCTCGACGAGATACGCGTTATCCAGAGCCTGTGGAGCAACCCGTTCATTAATTTCGCCGATGATAATATGTTCCTGGACAGGTCCTATGCCGGCGAGTTGGTGCACGCTCTTGCTGCGCTCAGGGTGCAATGGACGGCGCAGTCGGACCTGGCAATAGGTGAGGACGAGGCGCTCCTGGACCGGCTGAGGAGGAGCGGCTGCAAAGTGCTCTTTATCGGTTTTGAAACGCTCTCAAAAGGGAATACGCTTGACGTCCACGGGTGGAAGATGAAAAAGATCGAGGCCTATCCCGCGATCATTGAAAAGATCCAGTCGCGGGGCATCGGCATTATGGGGGCATTTATCGTGGGACTCGATGGTGATGATCGCACCGTCTTCGACTCCCTCTATGCGTTCATCATGGAGAACCTGTCTGTATGCCGCTCAAGTGACTATCCTGACCCCCTTGCCGGGGACCCGATTGCGGCAGCGGCTGCTGGAGGCGGACCGCATCATAACCAGTAACTGGAAACGATATACCTTCGTCGATGTCAACTTCAGGCCAATGAAAATGTCGGCGGGGGAACTGCAGGCAGGAACGCTCGATCTTTATCAACGGATCTACAGCAAGGAATCACGCTCAGCAGTAATGAAGCACTTCAGGCAGCTCTACCGGTCCCTTCGGTGCTCACCGGCAGCAGGCAGCGAACCGTAGGTCCATTCCGTATTCCTCTCTCAGCCTAGGGCAGATCAACCTTCAGTTTTTTCAGCTTCCGGTACAGGGTCGCCAGGTCGACGCCAAGCGCTTCGGCAGTCGTCTCCTTGTTCCCCTTATGCTCGGTCAGGCTGCGTTTGATGTATTCCCGCTCGTAGCGTATCCAGCGCCTGGCGAAGTGATGAGGTGGGAACCCCTTCGAGGTCCAGGGTCCTGAACTTGTCCGGAAGATCGTGGATGGTGATCGTGTCGCCGTCAGCCAGAACAACCGCACGTTCGATGGTGTTCCCGAGCTCGCGGATGTTGCCCGGCCAGTCATAGGCGAGCATGGCCTGCATGGCCTCGTAGTCGATATCCTTGATGTTCTTGCAGGCCTCCTTGGCGAAGATCGCCATATAGTGCTTGATGAGCACCGCAATATCGTCGCGCCGTTCCCGGAGCGGCGGCATTTTGATCTCGATGACGTTCAGGCGGTAGTAGAGGTCTTCACGGAAGCGCCCTTCCTTTACGCGCTGCGCCAGGTCGGCATTCGTGGCCGCGATGACCCTGACATCGACATTGATGACGCGGGTGTCGCCGACCGGCGTCAGCTCCCTGGTCTGGATCACGTGCAGCAGCTTGACCTGCAGCGACAGCGGCATTTCACCGATCTCGTCCAGGAACAGCGTTCCGCCGTTCGCCATGGTGATGAGCCCTTTTTTGTCCTCATTGGCCGAGGTAAACGAGCCTTTCTTATGGCCGAAGAGCTCGCTTTCGAGCAGGTTCTCGGGGATCGCGCCGCAGTTGATCGAGATGAACGGCTTGTCCTTGCGCGGACCGGACTCATGGATCGCCTGCGCGACCAGGCCTTTGCCGGTGCCGCTGTCGCCGGTTATCAGGATGTTGGTCTTGCTGGGGATCACTTTTTCCATGATGGCGAAGATCTTCACCATGGCGTCCGATGTCCCGATGATCGCTGAAAAGGCAGCCGGCCGCTGACTGAGCTCCTGGCGAAGGATCTGGTTCTCCATCTCGAGGTTCTTGCTGCCGATGATGCGTTTGACGGACAGGCGGATCTCATCGTTGATGAAGGGTTTGGTAATATAATCGGTTGCGCCGGCCTTCATGGCCTCGACGGCTGAACCGACCGAGCCGAAGGAGGTCATCATGATCACCGACGTCACCGGACTGATCTTCTGGGTCTCTCGAAGGACTGCGAAGCCGTCCATTTTCTCCATCTTGATATCGGTCATCACGATGTCGAAATTTTCCTGCTTGATAAGGTCGATGGCCATTTCACCGTTATAGGCTTCCTTGACCGCATAGCCCTCTTTTGACAGGATGAAATTCAACGCCTTGCAAATATCTTTTTCGTCATCAACGACCAGGATGCTGGATTTCTGCATGAATAGTGGTCTCCTTTGCTACTTTTCCTGCTCGACCGGAATGATGATTTTGAAAACGGTTCCCCGGTTGACCTCGCTGCAGACGGTGATATCGCCCTTGAACCGCTTGATGATATTGTAGCTCAGCGAGAGTCCCAGGCCGGTGCCTTTACCGATCTCCTTGGTAGTATAGAATGGATCGAAGATCTTTACCAGGTCGTTCTGGGGGATCCCGCTGCCGGTATCGGCGAACGCCACCAGGATGGCGTCCTGGTCCTGGTCGTCCCTTCCCTGCGAAGTGGAGATCTGCAGCGTGCCGCCGTCAGGCATGGCATCAAGCGCGTTCAGGATGATATTGATGAATACCTGGGCTGCCTGGCCTTCGTCGATCATGGTCTTGGGAAGCGCTGGGTCCAGGTTCACCGTGATGTCGATGGTATGCTTCATCCGCTTGTCCAACCGCATCAGGTCGAGGGTCGACTGAAGAACATCGTTGATTTGCACATATTTGATGTTTGTTGACGTGGCACGGGAGAAGGTGGACATTTGCCGGACGATCTCGGTGATCCGCTGGATGTGGTTATTGATGATGTCCAGGCTGTTCTGGGTAAATTCATCGGTGGCCATTTCGCGCAGCAGCTGGGCAAAGGTGGAAATGGAGGTAAGCGGATTGCCGATCTCATGGGCAACGCCTGCCGCCAGCCTGCCGAGGGCGGCAAGTTTTTCGGAGTGCATGACCTGCTGTTCGAGCTGCTTTGCCGTGGCGGTCCCCTTGTCGACCTTGTCTTCGAGCTCGACGGTGTACTGTTTGAGCGCTTCTTCGAGCTCCACGCGTTTGGTAACATCGGTGCTGGTCAACAGGATCCCCGGCGATTTGCCGTCGATAAGGAGGGGGCTCACGTTCATCTCAAGGTAGAGGGGAGCTTCACGGATGCTCGTGATCTTGTAGTCCTTTATCTCGAAGCTGCGCCCGGAAATGGCTTTTTGCAGGATCGTGACCATGGGAATGCCGTTGTAGGGGACCAACTCATCAGGAAAGAGTGAGAAAAACGGCTTGCCGAGGATGTCCTGCTTGCGGTGGTTCAGGATGAGGGCCTGCGCGGTGTTCAGCGTTCTGACCTTAAGGTCCTTGTCCAGGACCATGAGGTTCGTTTTGGTATTTTCGACGATGTTCTCCAGATATTCCTTGGCGATCTCGATCTGATGCTCAAGATGCTGCTGGTTCTCGAGATGCTTTGTCCGCTCCTCTGCCTTGATCTTCTTCTTGTAGGTGATGATGGAGACTCCCGACGCCGCGACCGTGGTGACGAAGATGGACATGATCAGGAGGGAGTAAAAGAGCATGCTCTTCTGCATGAGCGCGATGACGTCCGCTTTCGGCGCGGAGACCACGACGATCCAGGATTTTCTCGCCATGGGGAACTTGTAGTACGCCGCGAGCATGTCCTTTCCTCCGGGGGCCGTATAATAGCCGAAGGTCTGCGACTTGCCTTCTATCATCTTTTTTTCGGTGTCAAAGGACTGGTGGCATTGGAAGCAGGTTGTATCGGAGTGATAAAGGTTTTTCCCGACCATGGACGGCTGGGTGGGATGGTACAGGAGGGTCCCCTCGCTGTCCATCATCCACGCATATCCGCTCTGCCCCGATCTGATCGGGGAAAGATATTTCTGGGTGATGCCGTTCATGGACAGCACCGCCAGGACCACGCCGCTGAACTCATGCAGCGAACGTCCCGTCTGCAGATAGATGGGGGTGGCAACAATGAACTCTTTTGTTTCTTGCTCATTCGGGCTGTGGAGTTCCATCAGGTCTGTTACAAGTTTTTCATTCCGGGGCAGGACCCGCGCCTGTCGGAAGTAATCGGTTTTGGAAAGGTCCACCCGTTCCCGGCCGGGATAGGAACTGTCAAAGAGGAGAATGCCGTGCTTGTCGAGGACCCTGATGGTGATCAAGGCTTCGTTCTGAAGGCTGAAATTGATCGACTCCGCGACTTGTTTGCACGCGGGCTGAAGGTGGATGCGGTCGATCTGGGGGAGCTGGGAGATCACCCTGATGTTCTTGTACACATGGTCCACGAAGCTCTCGATGTTTATTGCCACTTCGCGGGCCAGCAGGAGCTGCTGTTTGTTGAACTGTTCAGCCATCTCATCCTGGAGCGACTGATGAAAGAACTGGCCGAGAATAATGATCAGGGAGAGAACAACGAGCAGGGAAAGGATGAAAACTGCCGGCGTGAGCAGCTCTCGCTGTTTTAGCGTGCGGATAAGTCGTTGAAACATGGAGTACTTTACTTCTAATGAGAGGACATAGTCAAGCGGGAAAAGGCGGGCTGGTGCAAAGCGTGCATGCGGAGCGTAATCGCCGCAATGTTTGCCGTCTTAGTCCTGAGCTCAGGCGAGAGGGCGCTCAGAACAGCTGGGATTGCGTCTGGTGCTCTCCCGCGATGTTCCAGGACCGGTCAAGGGGCAGGGAGAAAATGAAGGTACTGCCCTGGCCTGGCGAGCTTTCAGCCCGGATCGTGCCGCCGTGGTATTCAACGATCTGCCGCGTGATGGCCAGTCCCAGTCCTGTCCCTTCGGCATCGTTCGTCAGCACGTCGCCGGACCGGTGAAACTTTTCAAAAATTAGATCCAGTTCGCTTTCAGGGATGCCGACGCCGGTGTCCGATACGGACACGACTATATGCGGTGCCGGCGTTGTCTCCAGATGGGCAGTGATCACGATCCTGCCGCCCAGCGGGGTGAACTTGATGGAATTGGAAAGGATGTTCGTCATGACCTGAACGAGCCGATCCTTGTCTCCGAGAAAAGGAGGCACCGGAGCCTGCACGTTGGTGATGATGGCCAGGCTTTTGTTGTCCGCCAGCGACTGAATGCCGGACACGGAGGTCTGGATAACGTCATCCATGGTCAGCCTGACGATGTTCCAGCTCAGTTTGCCCGCCTCGATCTTGGTGAGGTCAAGGATGTCGTTGATCAGCCGGGACAGCCGGTCGCTTTCCCGATTAATGATGTTCAGGAGCCTGGTTTTTTTCTCGATCGCCATCCGGGGCTTCATCAGGATGAGCTCGGTGAAGGCCTTGATCGAGGTGAGCGGTGTGCGCAGTTCATGGGAAACGATCGAGATGAAATCCGACTTGATGTGGTCGAGTTCTTTCAGCTTCAGGTTGGCCCCTTCGAGCTCGCGGTTGGCTATGGCGAGGTTCTGGTTGGAGAGCTGAAGCCGTTCGTAGGCCTTGGTGAGGTTCTCGGTCTTTTCGGTCACCCGGAACTCGAGGTTCCGGTTCAGTTCCTCCAGGTCGCTCCGGTTCTTCTCAAGCTCATGCGCCATTTTGTCGAAGCTCTGGGAAAGCACGCCGATCTCGTCGTTCGCAATGAGGTTCACCCGCATGTGAAGATTGCCCTTTTCCAGCTCCCGGATGACCTTTACAATATGTTCCAGCGGATTCGATATGCTCGTTGCAAGCAGGATGCCGATCCCGGCGGCCACGATGATCGCGATGACGATCACGATGATGATAAGCTCGAGAAAATCGGACATGATCGGCTGTACGATGGATGACGTTTGCCAGTGCGCACCGAATACCGTGCCCATGCGGTGATAGACGAGGGCCCCCAGAGCAAGCAGCGGGGCGATGATCGATGCAAGGAGGATGGAGAGCACCCGGGTGCGCGTATTGATCTGAATGACCCGGGAACTGTCGATGCGCACCGTCCTCGTTTTTTCCGCAAGGAACTGCCGCACCGGATAGAGGAGCCGTTCGGACAGAAAAAAGGAAAAAATCGGGAACACGGACATGCCAACGACGGCATAGATCATCAGCCTGATGTTCTCCGCCAGCGGCAGACCGCCGATGGCGCCCATGTACAGGCAGTCGACGAACACCACGAACTGATACCGCACCATCACGGAAACGGCATGGACGAGCGGAAGGTTCAGTGCGCGGATTCTGGCCGCAGCCATGATATCGTCCGGCGGCTCGAGGCGTCGTTCCTGGTAGAAGGACAGCATTTCGATCGGACGGCATTCCCACCGGTCCATGAAATAGAATGCCGAAGCGATCCCGAGGGGAGCGAGAATGAAGAGAGCGATGTTGATGTAGTGGACAAGAAGACGAGGCGTGAAATCCATGATCACGATCATGTAGGGGATCAGGGTCGTGAAAATGACGGCGATGATCACCAGTTCACTGTAGACGATCTTATTGGATACGTTTAGCTTCATACTCCCCAACCCGGAACGGAAAGAACTGAAACAGCTGAGGGGCACTCAGGTGTTTTTCCTCAGGCCGCGGCCTGATTGCCACGGACAACACCTTACGGTGCGATGAATATCTGCCATCAATGATCGATGCTGCCGCTCGAGGGGCCTACGGGAACAGGGTCTTAATGGCCGCCTTGCGCAGAACGTTGACGTCAATGCCGGGGTGGCTAACGGACTCGATGGCGGCGGAGAGCAGGTCCTTGGCGGTATGGATGTTCGCCGAGCTCAACTTTGCCAGCGAGGCTTCCGTCACCGCTCCGATGCGGCTGAGCGGCACGTCATTCTTTGACGTGTACAGGACCACCAGCCTGGATTCACCCTGGATGATCGGCAAAAAGGAAATGTGCTTGATGCCGATACGGTTGATCATTCCGTCTGCTTCTGTCCCGATAAAAAAACCGGTATAATCCGTAAAGAGCGTTGCGCACAGCACATCGACTGCGAGCGTCTGAATATTGTTGGCGGTCACCTGGTTGAAAAAAACACCGTACCGCGAGATGCGGATCATCTCCCGGATGAGCTGCTCCCGCTTGTTGACCGGAAGGAAGTGGAACACGTTGATGGCGTACACCCAGTCGACGGCGCCGTCCTTGATCCGTGACAGGTCGGTGACATCTCCCACCTGGAGGTCGATCTGGTCCTGGAGGCCGGCGTCGTTGTTCTTTCTCTTGCCGAGCTCGAGGGTATGGATGTTCAGGTCGATCCCCTTTGCACTAATGCCGGGGCAGACCTTAATCGGTCTCCCGAAGCACGGACCCGTCGCCGCAGCCCAGGTCCAGGATGGTGTGGCCCGTGGACAGGCCGGCCCACTTGAAGAACTCCGCTGCGGTTCGAGAGAGCTGCGATGCCACCTTCGGGATGTAATCCCGGCTGATCTTCCCCTGGGTGATGCTGTCCAGGCCGACGCATTTCTGGTAGGCATCCCGTGAATATTGAACGGCTTTGGTAAAGTAGCTGAACATATGGTGGAGGCCAAGAAGGTCAGGCGCCGGAGTCCCACGCCGAATCAGTGATCCCTTTGCGGTCAGGGTATATCCCCCATCCGCGTGTGCGACATACCCGTTGGCTGCCGCAAAGCGCAGCCAGCGCTCGACCTTGCTGATGTCAAAGCCCATCTGACCCGACAACTCCTGTGCGGTCACGGCCTTGTCCAGGGGGATCCAGTCGAAAAATCCGAGTTCGATGCCCTGAATAGTGCTCAGTGCCACGGTTCCCTGGATCAGCATATGCATGAGCTCTGCCGAGTTTTTCTTGATGTTTTCCTGGTCCATACCGGGGCCTCCGTTAATGGATCTGCAGCGCCGTCTTGATCATAACAATGGTATAGACTATCGTGATGACGATTAAAATTCCCCAGATGGCGATGCTCATTCTTCTCGTTGCACTTTCATCAGAGCTGCGGTCGCTGCGTCTCATGCCCGCATCCTTGTGCTGAGCGCTGGTGTAAAAATCCTTGAATTGCGGGTGTTGATCGGGGGCGAGTTCATAGAGTCTGGCGATGAGGACGGCGTCTTGGCGCAGAGAGAAGGGAAATCGATAATACACATCAATGTCCGGTTCCTGCGTCACTATCTGGTGCAGCGTTTTCCGGTCGATGAGCTCAAGTTTTTTCTGATAGCAGAACAGCATATTTTGCCGGAGCGTTTTCATGAACTCCTGAAAGGGTGTCTTTCTTTTCGAACTTTGCGTTGATCAGGCTGGTTTCATAAAGGAGTACGGCTTTTTCGTAATTGCCGAGGAACTGCCAGCATTGACCGCTCAGGGCAAGGGCGTTGGCGAGTCCGGAGACGCCGTTGGACAAGGGGATCGTGAAGGGGTGTCCGCGGGCATCCAGTTTTCGGAAAGCGTCTTCGGCGCGCTGGAGCTCGGAAAGCGCCTGCACGTATCGTTTTTCCAGAAACAGAGCGTAACCGTTTTCAAACATATTTTCAGCGGCGCGTCTTTTCAGAAAAAGTGTCATGCCTGCGTTATGTATCCAGGATGGTTTTGACCTTGGTAAGGATTTCCATGGGGCTGAAGGGCTTGACGATATATTCGTTCGCGCCTGCTTCTTTGCCGCGTTCCTGCTCGGCGACCTGTCCCTTTGCCGTCAGCATGATCACGTAGATATCTTTAAGGTCGGGGTCGGTCTTTATGGCGCGGCAGACGTCGTAGCCGTTCATGACCGGCATCATGATGTCGAGGAAGAGGATGTCGGGCCGGACCGCACGGACCTGCTTCAGCGCGTCCGCGCCATCCTTGGCAAGCCAGAGCTTGTAGCCTTCATCCTCAAGCAGGTAGGTGAGCGCTTCCCGGATGTTCTCATTGTCATCAGCTATCAGAATTTTTTTATTATTCATACATGCCATACCGCAACAAAGTGCGTTACCAGTAAAAAAATAGTAGCCTTTATTGAATGGTTTGTCAAGTTTGAAGTGGCGAGCCGCATGTCCGGGATTGCCGGGCAAAGTGGCTGCCTTCATGATAGTATGAAAATCGAACTATTCCTGCCGGTCCGCTTGTGACAGCAGGATATGGGAAGGTGAGAAGAGTTGCAAGGCATCGAGAACAAGTGTAGTATAGCAGCCAGTGGAGGGAACATGATCACTGACATCGATTACGCCGCGGTCTTGAAGCGGGCGCTTGAAGGCGGCGGCGAGTTTGCCGATATTTTTATTGAACGAAGTTCGCCATTCTCGATCCTGTGCGAGGATAACCGGATCGAAAAGGTCAGCTCGGGCCTTGATTGCGGCGCCGGTCTGCGGGTGGTCTCCGGAGGACATGCGGCATACGCCTATACCAACGAACTGACCATGCCGGCGATGCTTGAGCTTGCCGATGCGGTCAGGCAGGCATCGTCAGGCGGGATGATCCTTCCCGGAAGGACCATCGATCTTACGTGCAGGCATCCCCGCGTGGACTTTCATATCGAAAAAGCGCCGGAAACGGTAAGCACAGCCCGTAAAGCGGACCTTGTGCTGCGGGCAAACAGGACCGCAGGGGCCGTCGATCCCCGCATCAGGCAGGCAACGGTCATGTATCGTGAAAACCGGCAGCAGGTGCTGATCGCAAATTCGGACGGCGTCCCTGGTGGAGGATGAGCGGCTCTATCTTACCGCGTTTGTCCAGGTCGTGGCTTCAGACGGCGACGTGGTGCAGACGGGGTATGATGCCATAGGCGGCCTGACCGGCATGGAGCTCTTCGATCGCACCTCCTTCGAGAGCGTTGCAGAGACTGCGGCACGGCGGGCAGTGATGATGTTGTCGGCCCGCAAGGCGCCTGCCGGCAGAATGCCGGTCGTGCTTTCCTCCGCGGCCGGCGGCACAATGATCCATGAGGCGGTGGGGCATGGCCTCGAAGCAGATCTTGCGCAGAGCGGGCTGTCGGTCTACTCCGGGAAACGCGGACAACCGATAGCCTCGCCGCTGATCACGGTCGTCGATGATGCCACGCTGCCCGGCAAGCGAGGTTCGTTCCGTTTTGACGACGAAGGCAGCGACGCGGAGCGCACCGTGCTGGTGGACCAGGGAGTGCTTGCCACCTTCATGTATGACCGGGTGACGGCGATGAAGGACAACGCGCGCTCCACGGGCAACGGGAGGCGCGAATCCTACAAACACCGGCCCATTCCCAGAATGACGAACACCATGATCGTGCCGGGCGAGTCGGACCCTGCCGAGATCCTGCGTTCGACCCTGTCGGGGCTTTTTGTGAAAAAAATGGGCGGGGGCCAGGTGAACACCGTGAACGGCGATTTTGTGTTCGAGGTGAGCGAAGGGTATATGATCGAGAACGGCGCCATCGGCGAGCCGGTGCGCGGCGCCACGCTTGATCGGCAACGGACCGCAGGTGCTGATGTCGATCGACCGCGTCGGGTCCGATCTCGGCTATTCCATCGGGACCTGCGGCAAGGACGGGCAGGGCTCGCCGGTGAGCGATGCCCAGCCGACGCTCAGGATACCGGAGATCGTCGTCGGCGGCGAGGTTGCATAGGAACATGTAGTGATGGCTGTGCCTCATTCATAAAAAGTCTTTTTTGCCACATAAGTCACAAAAGACACAAAAATAATCTTTTGTTTTTGCAGGTCTTGCTTATGTGCTTTATGTGAATTATGTGGCAAATCTTGATTTCTTACGAGTTCATCATATCTGATTTTTTAGAAATCAGCAGGTGTGAAGCGTTCATCCGTTTGGGAGGGGAAATCCATGATACGCACTGCCATTATCACCTTGAGCGATAAAGGTTCCATCGGGGAGCGTATTGACGAGAGCGGTCTTGTTATCCGCGAGATGTTGTCCGGTACGGGCGCCGTCGTGGATCATTATGAAATCCTCCCTGATGATAAGGTAAAGATCATCGGCGCGCTGACCCGCCTCGCCGACTCCGGAACGATAGATCTCATTGTTACTACGGGCGGGACGGGTGTCGCACCGCGGGACGTCACTCCCGAAGCCACCCGCGCGGTCATCGACCGGGAACTCCCCGGCATGGCTGAGGCCATGCGCGCTGAGAGCCTTAAAAAAACGCCGCATGCCATGATTTCACGGGCCATTGCTGGGATCCGGAAGCAGACCTTGATCGTGAACCTCCCAGGCAGCCCTAAGGCGGTCCGGGAAAATCTTGCTGTCATCCTGCCTGCACTGACTCATACCATAGAAAAGATCAAGGGCGACCCCTCCGATTGCGGCAGCCGGTGATCGACGGGGGGCAATTTAGACCACCTATGCAGAAATACGATTGGCCCTCAAGAAGAATGGCAGGCCAGTCCCGGAAAACCCCCGTTGCCTGTTCCCCGCAACATCATTCTGCCTGCGTTGCGCCGACATCGGAGCGAAATCAGTTGTCTCCCTCTTTCCTCTGTGATACACTTCAAACCGTAATTACGAGAGTTCTATGGAGGTGGTATGTTCTGTCCCCATTGCGGCAAAGAGATATCTGAAGGCCAGGCGTTCTGTCAGCACTGCGGATCGCAGATTTCCGAGGCCGCCCCGGTCCTGGCGGCGCCTGTTGCAGGGATGCGCGAGAAGACGCCCTGGGAGGACCGTGAACATGCAGGGTTTCTTCGGCGGGTTGTTCAAAACGCTGAAACAGGTCCTGTTCTCGCCTGGTGATTTTTTTAAAAAAATGCCCGTGACCGGCGGCCTCACCGATCCGTTGCTCTACGGACTGATCCTTGGCATGACCGGCGCCATGTTCTCGTATTTCTGGCAGATCGCACTCCATGGGGTCATGCAGAACTTCATGACGAAGGAGATGCTGGCAGCATCGGAATATTCCGTGTTTCAGGGCGCCAGCCTGGCACTGCTTGCGGTCAGCACACCATTTCTCATCATCCTGTGGCTGTTCATCCTGGCAGGCATGCTCCATCTGTTCCTGCTTGATGGTGCAGGGCGCAAAGTCAGGTTTTGAGGCGACCTTCCGGGTCGTGGCTTACAGCGAGTCTCCCTATCTTTTTCTGGTCCTGCCGTTCTGCGGCGGATTCCTGGCATGGATCTGGTCACTGGTGATCATTCTCATCGGCCTTCAGCATGCCCACGAGACTACGGGCGGCAAGGCGGCATTCGCGGTATTTTTTCCGCTCTTTATCTGCTGCGGGCTTGTTATTGCGCTGGGTGCGGTGTTCATGGGAGCCATGGTTGCCTCCTTCGGGTCGATGATGAATCCGTGAACGAAGAAGAAACCATGCCGGCAGCCTGCGGCAGGGAGGTCGGTCCGTGCGCATAAGGTACAAGGAGCGGCAGCCTCGGGATATCGAATTCGGGATTATCTACGGAGGGATCGGCGTTCTGATCCTGCTGGCCCTGCGGTTCACGCCTGTCGCGCAGTTGTTGCCCAGCTGTGTCTTTAAGGGATTGACTTCCTTTCCCTGTCCGACCTGCGGTGCAACGCGGGCAGTACTGCTCCTGGCTCAGGGCGAAGCGGCGGCCTCCCTGAGCATGAATCCGCTGCTATCGCTCTTCTTTATGGGCGCCTGCCTTGTTTTTCCTTACAGCCTCCTTGCCTGCCTCCTGCACCTGCCACGGCCTTCCGTGGAAATTTCGGTGCGCGAGCACATTACCGCGCGGATTGCGATCGTAGTGCTCGTACTGATGAACTGGTCCTACCTCGTATATGCCCTGTGAGGCTCCCTGAACTATCCCAACAAATCGGAAAAGCGACGAGCGTTTCGATGCTCAAAGGTCATATTTTGCGTGCTTCGATTTTTTCACCATATGCTGAATGCGCAATGGCCGGCATATCGGGATAATTAATAATATGTTTACATTTATACAGCAGTATGTTATTATTCGCATTCGTCAATATTGCTAAACATTCTCGTCAGTTAGGGTTGGTACTGCGGGCGGGTAATGGTCTCATCCTCGGCCAGATTGCATTGGTATGGAGCAGCGGGATGACCGGCGGGGTCGTGCAGGTGAACCTGCATGATAGCACCGGGAAGAGATCGTTTTTTTGGAGGAAACTGAGGCAGCAAGCACTGTCAGACTATCATGATAAGCACGAATATCCGCAATTTCTGCATCATAGCACATATCGACCACGGCAAATCGACCCTTGCCGACCGCATCCTTGAGTTTACCGGAGCACTTTCAGACAGGGAAATGTCAGCCGCCGGCAGCAACCAGGTGCTCGATGATATGGACCTGGAACGCGAACGGGGCATCACCATCAAGGCCCATGCGGTGCGCCTTCAATACAAGGCGTCTGACGGGAAGGACTATATCCTGAACCTGATCGACACGCCCGGCCACGTGGATTTTACCTACGAGGTGTCGCGGAGCATGGCCGCCTGTGAGGGTGCTCTGCTTGTGGTTGACGCTTCGCAGGGTGTGGAGGCCCAGACGCTGGCCAACGCCTATCTTGCCATCGACCATAATCTCGAGATGATCCCGGTGATCAACAAGATCGATCTGCCGAGCGCGAATGTCGAAGAGGCGAAACACCAGATCGAGGACATCATCGGCCTCGATGCTTCCATGGCCATCCCGGCGAGCGCCAAGGCGGGGATCGGCATCCATGAGATCCTCGAATCGGTGGTGAAGCATGTTCCTGCGCCTGCAGGGAAGGCTGACGCTCCGCTCCGTGCGCTCCTGTTCGATTCCTGGTATGACACGTACCAGGGAGTGGTGATCCTCGTTCGGGTGATGGACGGGACCGTGCGGCCAAAACAGAAGATCAAACTCTATTCGAACTCCGCCGTATATGAAGTGCAGTCCGTGGGAGTGTACACGCCCAAGATGCAGCCGATCGCTGAACTGTCGCAGGGCGAGGTGGGGTGCATCATCGCCGGCATCAAGCGGGTCTCGGATGCCAAGATCGGCGATACGGTCATGGATGCTGACCGGCCGGCCGATGCACCGCTTCCGGGGTATAAAGATGTGAAGCCCATGGTCTTCTCAGGCATTTATCCGGTGGACAGCGACAGCTACGCAGACCTGCGGGACGCTCTTGAAAAACTCCGGCTGAACGACTCTTCGTTCACCTATGAACCGGAAACATCGCTTGCCCTCGGATTCGGTTTCCGGTGCGGTTTCCTGGGCCTGCTGCATATGGACATCATCAGGGAACGGCTTGAACGCGAGTTCAAGCTCGACCTTATTCCCACGGCGCCGACCGTGGTCTATCGGGTGACGAAGAACGACGGCCAGGTCGTGCTGGTGGATAACCCGGCAAAGTTCCCGCATGTTCAGGAGATCCAGAAGATCGAAGAGCCGATGATCATAGCCTCGCTGATCACGCCGGAGCAGTATGTGGGGGCGCTCATTGCGCTCTGCCAGGAGCGGCGGGGTGTCCAGCGGGATATCACCTATATTACCAAGGACCGCGTGCGCATCAGCTACGATCTTCCGCTGAACGAGATCGTGATGGACTTCTATGACCGGCTCAAATCCCTGACCAAGGGATACGCATCGCTGGATTACGAGCTGTCAGGCTATGTCGAATCCGATCTCGTCAAACTTGATATGCTGATGAACGGCGAACCGGTCGATGCCCTGTCGCTCATTACGCACCGCGATAAGGCCGCGGTCCGCGGCAGGCAGCTGGCGGAGAAGCTCAAGGAAGTGATCCCGCGCCAGCTCTACGAGGTGATCATCCAGGCCACGATCGGGGCGAAGATCATCGCGCGCGAAACGGTCAGAGCGCTCCGCAAGGACGTGACCGCCAAATGCTATGGCGGAGACATCACGCGGAAACGCAAGCTGCTCGAGAAACAGAAAGAAGGCAAGAAGCGCATGAAGCAGGTCGGCAGTGTGGAACTTCCTCAGGAAGCGTTCCTTGCCGTTTTGAAAGTGGGAGAATAACGCACCGATCGAGCCCGGCTTGGACGTGAATCCGGTATGGTGATATCACCTTACGCTACTTTTTGGAGGCTGCATGGCAGAGGCACAGCAGGACAAGATCAAGAACAAGTCATTTTATAAAGAGTGGATCGAACCGTTCCTTATTGCTGCAATCGTTGCCCTGTTCATCAGGCAGTTTGCAGTCGAAGCCTTTAAGATACCGTCGGGGTCCATGATCCCGACGCTTACGATCGGCGACCACCTGCTGGTGAACAAGTTCGTGTACGGCCCCCGTATCCCGTTCACGGACATCAGGATCTTTACCGGGAAAGAGCCGAAACGAGGAGAGATCATTGTTTTTAAATTCCCGAAAGACGAAGGCAAAAACTTCATCAAACGGGTCGTTGGCCTGCCGGGCGACAAGATCGAGATCAGGAAGGGAAAACTGTTCATCAATGATGAACCGGTAGCGGTTGCGGCGAATGGTGCCTACGATGGAGATGATCAGCGATCGGGGCCTCCCTATTACGACAAACCCATGCTGTTCGATGAGCAACTGGGTTCCGTCAACCACGCTATCCTGTATCTGCATGACCAGACAGAGACAAATTACGGGCCAGCCCTGGTGCCGAAAGATTCGGTGTTCGTCATGGGTGACAACCGCGATAACAGTCAGGACAGCCGGGTATGGGGCTTTGTAAAACAGAACAAGATCCTCGGCAGGGCGCTCATCATCTACTGGTCATGGGATGGAGAAAATGGCCGCTGGGTGCGCTGGGAGCGGCTCGGGAATCTGATCCGATAAAGAAAGAGGGGAGTGCATATGTCTATGCTTGCTAAGGAAGATGGCATGATCAGTTTTAAGGCGATGTTCTGGCTGACGCTCTTGTTCGTTGTTGTTCACGTTCTTATCAAGGTCGTGCCTATGTGGATGGATTATACCCAGATGAAAGACGCCATGCAGGGCAAGGCGAATTTTGCACAGATAGTGGGCAGTGACCGGGAAATAAAAACGTCGCTCGAAAAAACGGCAAAAGAACTGGCTCTTCCGCTGACGCAGGATAGCTTTATCCTCGAACGGGATCCGAACTCGAACAAAATAACAGGGATCAGTACCAATGACGGCTGGGATGTCGAGGTGCACTTCTTATGGGGCGCCTATGTCAGGACGTTCCATTTTGAACCGGTAACGGAATAAGAGCGGCCACCCGCCCGGTTGTTTGACAACGGGAGCGCTCTCGCGTACTATAACGAACTGAACGGGGTGAACTGCAGTGATTCGCAGCATGACAGGATATGGGCGGAAGGAAGCAAGTGGAGAAGCCGGCCATTTCTCCGTAGAAATCCGCTCGGTAAATAACCGCTATATCGACGTGCAGGTAAAAATGCCGCGCGGGCTTTCCCTGCTGGAGTTGCGCGTTAAAAAAACCGTTCAGGAACGGTGTTCTCGCGGCCGCTTCGATGTTCTGATAACCCGTAACGGCGACCGCGAAAAGGCCACGCGACTGATTGTCGACGACGTCCTGGCCGACCAGTATGTGGGGCTCCTCAGGGACCTGAAAATGCGGTACGGACTGGCCGGAGAGGTTGATCTGTCGCTCGTGGCGGGCATGCAGAACATCATCACCATGACCGAGGTCAGTGAGGACATGGAGGCCATATGGGTTTTGCTGGCCACGGGGCTTGATGCAGCACTGGATGAGCTTGACCGTATGCGGCTTGACGAAGGTGCGGCGCTGGTGCGCGATATCAGCGGACGGATCGACGCAATCGAAGGAATGGTACGTTCGATCGGTGCCCAGTCGCCGCTTACCGTGGAGAAAGCGCGGAAGCGGATGGCCGACACGCTGGCAAAGCTGCTGCAGGAGCAGCCTGATCCGGGCAGGCTGGCCCAGGAGATAGCCATTCTTGCCGAGCGGACCGATGTCACCGAAGAGCTCACGCGTCTCGACAGCCATCTGGCCCAGTTCAGGGCAATGCTGACCGAAACGCCGGAAGAGGCGGTGGGGAGGAAACTCGATTTTCTGCTCCAGGAAATGGGCAGGGAAGTGAACACCATCGCCTCAAAATGCCAGGATGCCGCCATCTCGCTGGACGTGGTGCAGAGCAAGGCGGAACTGGAAAAGATACGGGAGCAGGTCCAAAATATCGAATAGGACGTCTGCGGCCGGAGCGGGCAGTGTCGGGCAGGATAGGTTGGGAGCGCGGTCGTGCTGAACAATATCGTAAATATCGGCTACGGCAACATGGTAATGGCAGCGAAGGTCGTGGCCGTGCTGTCGCCGGACTCCGCTCCCATGCGCAGGCTCAAGGACGAGGCCAAGGAGCGGAAGATGCTGATCGATGCCACCCAGGGAAGAAAAACACGGGCCATTATCATCACCGACAGCGATCATATCATCCTGTCCGCGGTGCAGGTAGAGACGCTTATGCTGAGGTTTTCCAGCCGGGAGAACGAATGAAGAGAACCGAGGGATTGGTCTTTGTGGTCTCCGCGCCGTCAGGGGCCGGAAAAACGACCCTGTGCCGCGCCATCACGGACTCTCTGGAGAACCTGACCCATTCGATCTCCTACACCACGAGGAAACCGCGGCCGGGAGAGATCGACGGGCGGGACTATTATTTCGTGACCGAAGAGCGGTTCCGCAGCATGATCGATGCCGGAGATTTTGCCGAATGGGCGCAGGTGCACGCAAACCTCTACGGCACGTCCCGGCGCGTGCTCGACGATATGGTGAACCGGGGGATCGATGTGATCCTCGACATCGACACCCAGGGGGCCAAACAGATAAAAACACGGGTCGAGAAAGCGGTGTTCCTCTTCATCATGCCGCCTTCCCTCGAGATCCTTGAAGAGCGTCTGCGGAACCGCAAGTCCGACGACGATGCGGAGATCAGGAAGCGGATGCAGCGGGCGCTCGATGAGATTCGCGACTATGCGATGTACGATTATATCATTGAGAACCGCGATTTCGACCGGGCGCTGTCCGAACTCCGATCGGTCATAGTTGCCGAACGCTGCCGGACGCACCTGATCGATCAATCGTGGATAGAGGGAATGCTGAAAACGTCGATAGATAACACACCAGGAGGTGCAGAGATGCAACAGATCGCACAAGATATTATTTCAATGCCGATAGAATTGACCGACAAGATTTCGGACACCAAGTTCCGCCTTGTCCATATCGCGGCGCAACGGGTTCGCCAGTTGTCTGCCGGGGCGCCGATGTATGTTTCAACCAGGTCCATCAAGGACACCACGGTCTCCCTGGAAGAGGCCCTGGCAGGAAAGTTCAAGGTGATCGTCGGCGAGGATGCCAAGAAGGCAAAGGAAGAATACCGGAAACGCGAAGAACGCGCGCGGATGGAAGAGCAGCTGTCTGCCAAGGAAGAAGAGATCCGCAAGGAACTTTCCGCCTATCTGTCGGAAACCCAGAGCGAAGAGGTTGCCGAGGAAGATGCCGTGGTCGCCGATATGGGCGATGATGTGGCGGAAGAAGACGCCGGAGATGCTGAAGAATCTGAAGCGTAGCGCCGCGGGGAGACAACGCGAGATGATGTCCGGTAAGCGGATACTGCTCGGGGTGACCGGCAGTATCGCAGCCTATAAGGCCGTCGAGGTCCTGCGGAAGCTGCAAGAGCAGGGAGCAGAGGTGCGTGTCGTCATGACGCGCAATGCTTGCCGCTTTGTCTCAAAGCTGACCTTTGAGGCCCTCAGCGGATTCCCGGTGCTGACCGATGAATATGATCCTCATGAGCGCGGGCCCATCGGGCATATCGACGTGACCAGCGGCCTCGACCTTGCGCTTATTGCTCCGGCGACAGCGAATATCATCGGCAAGATCGCCGCGGGAATAGCAGACGACGCCCTGACATCGGCTCTCATGGCAATAGACTGCCCGCTCATGATCGCACCGGCGATGAACGACCGCATGTATCAGAATCCCGTGCTCCGGAAGAACATGGCATCGCTTCGCGATCTTGGCGTACGGTTCATCGATCCGGAGGTCGGCAAGCTTGCCTGCGGCACCACAGGACAGGGGCGTCTTGCAGAGACGGGCAGGATCGTCGATGCGGTCTCCGCTTCTTTCTTACCCCGTGATTTCGCAGGCGTGACCGTTCTCGTAACAGCAGGACCGACACGGGAACCGATCGATGCCGTGAGGTTCATCAGTAATCCGTCAACCGGGAAAATGGGATATGCCCTGGCCCGCGTTGCCCGCGACCGGGGAGCGAAGGTGATCCTTATTTCCGGCCCGGTTGCGCTGACGCCGCCGGGAGGTATCACCTTTATTCCTGTCATCACTGCGGCTGACCTGCACCGGGCGGTCATGGAGCAGATTGGCGAGGCACAGGTTGTGGTCATGGCAGCTGCAGTCTCCGATTTCAGACCCGTTGCCGTTTCGGACCGCAAGATCAAAAAGGATACAGCACCTGACACGCTCGTGCTCGAGCGCACGGCGGACATCCTGCAGCAGCTGGGTGACATGCAGAGGAAATGCCTGCTTGTCGGTTTTGCCGCGGAAACAGACAATGTTCTCGATAACGCATCGAGAAAGCTGCGTGCAAAGAATCTTGATATGGTCGTGGTCAATGACCTTTTGACCGCCGGCGCGGGATTCGGTTCAGATACGAATGTCGTGACGATCATTGATCGTACCGGCATGACAACGCACCTTCCCTTGATGGACAAAGCTGAGGTGGCAGACCGCGTGCTGGACAAAGTCTTGGAACTTAAAGTAAAATCAGGGAATTTGCCTTGACTTATAACCCTCGTATTTGGTACACTTTCGTCTATCAGTTTGATATGAAAAGATAATTCCTATGGAAAAGGGATCCTCTGAAATAGCGAAGTTGACGGAGCGAATCTCGAAAGACCCCAAATCAAAGCTCTTCGTGCCGCTTGCCGAAGAGTATAAGAAGGCCGGGGATATCGAGATGGCAATAGCTGTGCTTACGGAGGGGCTCAAGAACAATCCCGGTTATGTGACTGCGAAGTCCTTTCTCGGAAGGCTTTTGCTGGAACAAGGGCAATCTGTCAGAGGCGCAGAAGGAGTTCGAGGAAGTAATAAAGGCGATCCCGGACAACGTGCTGGCCCAGCGTAAATTGGGCAATATTCACGTATTGCAGGGCAGGGCACAGGAGGCGCTGCTTTTCTTCAAGGCAGTGCTCGCGGTAAATCCCAAGGACCCCGAGCTCACGGCGCTGGTCGCAGATATTGAGGCCGGCCGTGATGTCCGGGAAAAGATCGCCGGTCAGAAACATCAGCCCGCAGCCGGTCGCGTGGCGCCGGTAGTACCGACGCCGGCACAACCGCTTCGAGCCGCACCGCGCCCGCCGGTCAAGCTGTCAGCAGCTCCTGTTGTCCCACCACGGCCGCATACGGCCCCTGTCAGCATTCCGCCATCTGTTGATTCCGAAGAGCCGGAAGAAGTGCTTGTTTTTGAATCGCTGGATGAAGCTGCTCCTGCCGGGGCGTTGCGGCCGCCGCAAGCAACGCAGGATATGTTTGCTGACCTTGCCTCTGAAACGGATAGTGAAGAAGCGGCGCGAATGGATGACGGCTTAGGCTTAGCGGACGGCGAAGGCAGCCGCCCGGTTGATGCCGGGCTTACGGCAAAGCCGCAGCCGGTTTCCAGCAGTGACGCGGGCACGATGTCCGCGTTTGATCATCCCACAGCGGTCACGGAGCATGAATTTGGTTCCATGGATGCAGGCCTGTCTGACACTAGTTTCTTTGACAGTGTGCCAGTGCAGACCGAGCCTCAAAAAACGGCTGATGCATTGGGTTTCGACCATGAGCCTGCGCGCGAGGTCCCCGTTGGAGAGCTGAAGGAAACCGTATCTGCCGATGACATGTTATCGGAGGCGCTGTTCTTTGATGTGGAGCCGGTTGAAACCGAAGCAGAACCAGAAGTCTCGAAAGACCTGGAAGCCGGCCAGGAACCGACGTCGGCCATGCTGGATGTCAGCACTCCCGGTCCCGTCGTTGGAGCTGATGTCGAGGCAGCTCCTTTTGGTGGGATGCTTCCTGAGGCGGACGATTTCACAACGGATACACTGGCAGAACTCTACATCGCGCAAGGTTTTTACGAAAAGGCTGTTGAGATCTACGAGCGGATGCTTGCGGACAGGCCGAACAGCAGACTGCTGAAGGACAAACTGGCCAATGTGCGTGCCATGGGCAGCGCTTCCTTCGCTGACGAGGAGCAGGGAACGCCGGTATTGTTTGAAGAGCCGGAGGCTCCGCCCGCACCGTCGCCGCAACCAGAGTTCGCCGATGGGCCAGGGCAATGGAAAGCTCCCGGTGTGGAGGTGGAGGCGAAGGAATATATTCCACCGACATCGGATGATTTCGAGTCTACGGCATTTGATTCCGGTTTTGCGCCGGTAGAATATGTGCTGCCCGAGGCGCCGGGGACCGAGCCGCCGCCCTCTGTCGGGCAGGAGTTGCCGGTCCAGGATGAAAAACCACTGTCAGCTTCTCCGAAAACAGCCCCTTCGGGAAAAGAGCGGGCGATCGTTAAGCTCGATGACTGGCTAAAGAACATCATGAAGGAGAAATAAATGTCCTTTGGCGAGATCTTAAAGAACGTGGTGGACGGCACCGAGGGGGCACTGGGCGCACTGGTCGTCGGGCTTGACGGCATCCCGGTGGACGAGTATTCCGTAGGCAGCGAACTGGATATCCAGTCCATGACCGTGGAATATTCCTCGCTCATCAAGGAGATCGAAAAAGGTTCGCAGACCGTACAGCTGGGATCGACGAAAGAAGTCACGGTCATGGCGGAAAAGGCGATGGTCATGCTGCGGCGGCTCAACGAAGAGTATTTTATCGTGCTGATCATCAAGCCCGAAGGCAACTTCGGCAAGGGACGGTTCCTGCTGCGGATGTCCGTGCCGAAGCTGCTGAAAGAATTCTGACAAACCGTAAGGGAACACCGCAGCCGTCTCTTCCGGTGATGCTCAAACTGCCTCAGGCAGTTTTATTTTTTTATATGGGGGAAACATGAAGATTCTGGTGATCCATGGACCGAACCTGAACCTTCTGGGAAAACGCGAGCCGCAGATCTACGGCGCTGAAACGCTCGACGACATCAACCGCCGCCTAACAGCGCTTGCTCTCGAACTCGGCGTGGAGGTTTCGTTTTTCCAATCGAACCACGAAGGTGAACTGGTGCAAAAGATCCAGGATGCCATGGGAGCATATCAGGCGATTGTGATCAATCCCGGCGCTTATACGCACACGAGCGTCGCGCTGCGTGACGCCATTTCGTCGACCGGCATCCCAACGATCGAGACCCATATCTCAAACATCTATAAGCGCGAAGAATTCAGGCACCATTCATACATCTCGGGCGTGGCAGTCGGACAGATCGCCGGTTTCGGACCGGACAGCTACCTTCTTGCGCTCAGGGCAGCCGCGGGCCTCGTCAAAAAATGACCACGAAACGCCCCGAACTGAAACGGATCGCCGGGTTGAAGCGGCTCATGGCGGGAGCAGGCATTGATGCGCTGCTGATCACGAAACGAGAGAACGTCCGCTATCTCACGGGCTTCACGGGTTCGGCGGGATCGGTGCTGGTCGCATCGGGCAAACCTTGCCTCATTACGGATTTCAGGTATGCGATCCAGGCGCGCAAGAGAGGCCGCAGGGGTCTCCGTCCTGATCCAGAAGAAGGACCATCTCTGCCGCATTGCGTGAGGCAGCCGAACACGCGAAAGTGGACACCCTCTGGTTCGATGAGACGTCATTCACGATCGAGAGCCTGAGTAAACTGCGGAAACAGGGGTTGACAGCTCAAAGGGCACCGGGACCTTGTCGGAGAACTTCGGCAGCAGAAAGACGCCCGTCGAACTTGCCTCCATCCGGAAGGCTATCCGCCGGGCGGAAGAATCGTTCCGGGAATTGAAGAAGTTATATTCGGCCGGGGGTCCGCGAAAGCGCACTGGCGCTCATGCTTGAATTTCTGATGCGGGAAAAAGGTGCGCGCAAGGCCGCCTTTGACACGCATCGTGGCATCGGGCAGGAACGGGGCCATGCCGCATGCTTCGGCGTCACGACCGGCGGATCAAACAGGGTGATCTCGTGACGTTCGATTTCGGCGCCGAAGCGGACGGATATTTTTCCGATATCACCCGGACAGTTTGCGTCGGCCGGCCTTCCGCCCGTCAGCGCGAGATCCATGGCGCTGGTCCTGCAGGCGCAGGCAGGCGGCCATCGCAGCCGTCCGCCCCGGGGTCGCGTGCACGATCGTGGATGGGGCGGCGCGAGACCTGATCGGGGAGGCCGGTCATGCAAAGCAGTTCGGCCATGGTACCGGCCATGGCATCGGCCTCATGGTGCATGAAGGGCCGTCGATCTCGCCGCTGTCCCGAGGACCGGGTGCAGCCCCGGATGGTGTTCACGGTCGAACCGGGCATCTATATCCCGGGATGGGGCGGTGTCAGGATCGAGGACATGGTGCTGCGTGACCGAGACCGGCGCAAAAGTGCTGACCACGCTGCCGCGAGGGCTGGAAGGCCCCGGAAAGCTGTAGCATTCGTACATAAATCAAAAAAATAATACGGCAGTCAATGACGAAAGGGAGGGTGTAAGAAGTGCCGGTATCTACAACAGAGTTCAGGAACGGATTGAAAATAGAGATCGATGGCGAGCCCTATGTGATCGTGGAGTTTCAGCATGTGAAGCCCGGCAAGGGCGGGGCATTCGTAAGGACCAAGTTCAAGAGCCTCAAATCGGGGAACGTGACCGATAAAACATTCAGGGCGGGCGAAAAAGTCGATGTTCCCAACCTTGAGGAAAAGACCATGCAGTATCTGTATGCCGCAGACAAGGACCGCGTCTTCATGGACACCAGCACCTATGAGCAGGTATCCATGAACGAGAAGCAGCTCGGCGACAGCATCAATTATCTCAAGGAAAATATGGAGATCAAGGTCCTCTATCACAAGGGACAGCCCATCAACATCGATGTGCCCATGTTCGTGGAGCTCGCGATCGCCAAGACCGATCCGGGCGTGCGCGGTGACACCGCATCAGGCGGTTCCAAGCCGGCGACCCTGGAGAGCGGTGCCGTGATCAAGGTGCCGTTCTACCTGAACGAAGGCGATGTGGTCAAGGTCGACACGCGAACGGGCACCTTCATCGAGCGCGTCAAGAAGTGATCTCCGCCGCCAATCATTCGCAACCAGGAAAAGGAGCAGTCATGAACCTTAAAGAATTGAAAGAACTGATAGAGATGCTGAAGGACACCGATATCTCGGAGGTGGAGATCGAGCGTTCCGGCGTGAAGGTGAGGCTCAGAAAGGGCGGCGACGTGACCTACCATCCCGCCATGCCGCGCATGGAGTATCCGCCCGCTGCTATCATCGCGCCCGCAATGCCAGGCAGCTCCGGCTCCGGCCGCGGAAAAGCCCGCTGAGCCGGTCAAGACGAGCCAGATCAAAGTGACCTCTCCCATCGTCGGCACGTTCTACCGGTCGAGTTCTCCGGATAAACCATCCTATGTGGAGGTCGGCGATACCGTAAAGAACGGCCAGGTGCTCTGCATCATCGAGGCGATGAAGCTCATGAACGAGATCGAATCCGAGACCGCCGGAAAGATCGTCCAGATCCTTGTCGAGAACGGTCAGCCGGTGGAGTACGGCCAGCCGCTGTTCGTGATCGAACCGCCTGATCGATTGCATTCGAATGAGAACGATTCCATGAAAAATCACGGTGTTGAGGTGAGCTGCGTGTTTAAAAAAATACTGATCGCCAATCGCGGCGAGATCGCGCTCCGCGTCATCCGGGCCTGCAAGGAGATGGGCATCAAGACCGTGGCCGTCCATTCCACGGCCGATGCCAATTCTCTCCACGTCCGTTTTGCCGACGAGAGCGTCTGCATCGGACCGCCGAAGAGCGCGGACAGCTATCTGAACGTGCCGAGCATCATCAGCGCGGCCGAGATCACGGATGCCGAGGCCATTCATCCGGGGTACGGTTTCCTGGCCGAGAATGCCAGTTTTGCCGAGATCTGCAACTCCACGGGCATCCGGTTCATCGGCCCCAGCCCGGAAAGCATCAAGCAAATGGGCGACAAGGCCAAGGCCCGGGAAACGGCGCATCAAGGCCGGCGTACCCGTGCTGCCGGGCAGCAACGGCGTCGTGACCGAAGAGAAGCAGCGCCATCGAGATCGCCCGCGAGCTCGGATTCCCGGTGATCGTCAAGGCGGCGGCCGGCGGCGGCGGCAAGGGCATGCGGGTCGTGATGGACGAGGCGGATTTCGCGAACGCCTTCGTCATGGCCCAGACCGAGGCGCTGGCGGCGTTCAGCAACGCCGATGTCTACATCGAAAAATATATCCTTCAGCCCCGCCATATCGAGATCCAGCTCATGGCCGACGAGAAAGGGCAATGCGGTCTATCTCGGCGAGCGCGAATGCTCCATCCAGCGCCGGCACCAGAAGCTCATCGAAGAGGCCCCGTCGGTCATCGTCGATGCGGCCCTGCGCAAGGAGATGGGCGAGATGGCCGTGGCAATCGCCAAGACGCGTGCGATACCGCAATGCCGGCACGATCGAGTTCCTCATGGATGAGGACCGAAGATTCTATTTCATGGAGATGAACACCAGGATCCAGGTCGAACACCCGGTGACCGAGATGGTGACCGGCATCGATCTGGTAAAGGAGCAGATCCGGGTTGCGGCGGGCGAGCCGCTCTCGTTCACGCAGGAAGGATATCAGGATCAGCGGGCACAGCATCGAATGCCGCATCAATGCCGAGGACCCGGAGAAGTTCACTCCGTCACCCGGCACGATCACGGCGTTCAATCCGCCGGGCGGGCTCGGGCGTCCGCGTGGAAACCGCTGCATATACCCAGTATGTGATTCCGCCCTACTATGACTCGATGATCGCAAAGCTGGTCGTGCATGCGGACGACCCGGGACGATGCGATCATGCGGATGCAGCGTCGCTCTGACGAATTCATCATCGAAGGCGTCAAGACCACGATCCCCATGCACAAGAAGATCCTCGATGACCCGGATTTCCAGAAGGGCGACATTTCGACGAAGTTCATGGAGCGGTACAATAACCCGCAAAAGTGATCTGAGAGGTCTCTGCCTGATCCTGGACCAGGACCTCGCTGCCGTATCGACCCGGTGGCAGGCGGCGGCCCAGGCGCAGAGCGGGGGCGTGACGTTCTTTCAGTACCGGAACAAGAACGGCACGCGGCGTGCAGATCTATGAAACAGCGCTTCGACCTGGCGCGGGTCATCCGCGCAAGCTGGAGCGCTGTTTCATTGTGAACGACCATGCCGACATCGCCGCCGCTGTCGGGGCCGATGGCGTTCATCTGGGACAGGATGACCTTCCCATCGAGGCCGCCAGGCGCATTCTCGGCCCTGAAGCGCTGATCGGCATCTCGACACACAGCCTGGAACAGGCCAGAGCAGCGCAGAGCAGCGGGCGCGGATTATATCGGGTTCGGCCCCATCTTTCGGACCGCGACGAAGGATGCCGGGGCGGTCCAGGGACTTGAAAGCCTGGCAGCGGTCATCAGCAGGCGGTCTCGATTCCGGTCATTGCGATCGGCGGCATCACCCGGGACACCATCGGTGATGTCATGAGAGCGGGAGCCGACGGAGCGGCGGTGATCGGCGCGATCTGTGCAGAACAGGATATTACGACAGCGGCTGCGGAATTGATCAGGGCATGACGAGCAGGCAGTTACCAGAGAGTTCAGAGGGGGGATCATGAAAAAATCTGCTATTCGATCATGGCAATGCTGGCGCTGCTGATCGGCTGCACTCAGCAGGACGACAACGTGATCAGGATCGGGGCCGCAGGCCCCATGACCGGCGACCAGAGCAAGATGGGCATCGATCTGAGGAACGGCGTGGAACTGGCAGTCGCCGAATGGAACGAAAAGGGCGGCGTTCTGGGAAAGAAGATCCAGCTGGTCCCGGGCGACGATCAGGCAGACCCCAAACAGGCCGTTTCGATCGCGAACAAGTTCATCAACCAGAAGGTAGTCGCCCTCGTCGGACACTGGAATTCCAGCTGCTCCATCAACGCTTCGCACGTATTACAACGACGCGAACATCGTATGCATCAGCCCTGCCACCACCAATCCCCGGCTGACCCAGCAGGGGTTAAGAAGGTTTTCCGGGTGTGCGGCACCGACGACCAGCAGGGAGGAGTGGCGGCCGAATTCGTTCTGAAGACGCTGAAGCCGAAGCGGGTGGCCGTCATCCATGACAAGACGACCTATGGACAAGGGCTTGCCGATTATTTCAAGAAGGCCCTCGAGCGACAAGGTGCAGGTCGTCTATTACGACGGCATCCAGACCAGAGGGACCCGGACTACAAGGCAGTCCTGACCTCGATCAAGGAGAAGAAGCCTGAGCGTCTATTTCTTCGGCGGCGTCTATCCTGAAGCAGGGCAGGCTGGTGCGCCAGGCCAAAGAGGTCGGCATGAACATCCCCATGATCACCGGGGACGGCGTGTTTGACCCGACCTTTATCAGCATCGCCGGCAAGTGCAGCTGAAGGGACCTATGTGACGTTCGGCAAGGACCCGTCAGGGCTGCCGTACGTCCAAAGCGTTCAATGAAAAATACACGGCCAAGTACGGCGCACCGGGGCCTTACTCCATCTATGCCTATGATGCGGCAAACATCATTCTTACGGCGATCCAGAAGACCGGGACAACGGACGGAACGGCAGGTCGCTGCGTATATATCGAAGAACACCTTCCACGGCGCTTTTGGCGACATTTCTTTTGACAAGAACGGGGATGTGACCAAGGCGCCCTATGTGGTCTGGAAGGTCAAGGACGGCAAATTCGTTGAAGTGAAGTAAACGGGCGGAAACAATTCGGAACGCTTTCCTGCATCTCGGATCTATCATGTTCACCCAACAGCTCATAAACGGTCTTGCCCTGGGCGCGGTGTATGCTCTGATCGCGCTGGGCTATACCATGGTGTACGGCATCCTCCAGCTCATCAACTTTGCCCATGGTGAGGTGTACATGCTCGGGCGCCTACCTGGGCATCATCGTCTTCGGCGTGCTGACCTACTGGGGACTTACCGCGTACAGCCTGACGCTGTCCCTCCTGATCACGGTCCTCGTGTCCATGGCGTTCTGCGCAGCTCTATGGCGCGGTCATCGAACGCGTTGCTTACCGGCCGCTCCGCAATGCCGCCAAGCTTACCCCCCTGATCAGCGCCGTGGGCATGTCGATCATTCTCCAGAACTTCGTGATGCTCGCCCAGGGCAAAGAGTACAAGAACCTGCCTCCCATGCTTCCCTCCGAGGGGTTCAACCTCTTCGGCGCGAATGTGTCTCCCGTGCAGATATTCATCCTGACCGCGTCCATCCTGATGATGATCGCTCTCCAGCTTTTTGTTTCAAAGACCAGGCTCGGGCAAGGCCATGCGCGCCACGTCCCAGGACCGGGTCATGGCAGGCCTGGTGGGAATCAATATCAATCAGGTCATTTCGATCACCTTCATGATCGGTTCGTCCCTTGCGGCAGTGGCAGGGGTCATGGTCACGCTTTATTACGGCGTGGTCCATTTCTCCATGGGCTATACTGCGCGGGCATCAAGGCCTTCACCGCGGCCGTGCTCGGCGGCATCGGGAGCATCCCCGGCGCCATGCTCGGCGGCTTCATGCTCGGACTGATCGAGAACTTCGGCGCCAGCTACATTTCGAGCGTCTATAAGGATGCCTTTGCTTTCCTCGTTCTTATCATCACGCTCATCATCCGGCCTTCGGACTGTTCGGGCAGAAGACCATGGATAAGGTTTAGACAGTTACGATCAAATCGTCTTAAACAGTGAACCGCGAATGTACGCGAATGAACGCTAATCAAAAACAAGACTTATTGCATTCTATTCGCGTTAATTCGTGTACATTAGCGGTTAAATAGCTTTCTGCTTCCGGTTTGTCCGGGTCAGGTTCATCATCAATTCCCAGGAGGTTTTCATGTCTGACATCAAAAAAATGTACAAGACCATCATGGCGGACAATTTTCCGCCCGAAATGACCATCAGCTTCGGCGATCAAAAACTGGTGTACCGGAAACGGTCATGGAAGCTTGAGGACGGAGCGGGAGAAATGATCGAGAAGGGACTTCGCTACGGCGAGAACCCGGACCAGCAGGCAGCCATGTACCAGCTGGTGAGCGGGAATCTTGCTCTTGCCGGGGTCAAATTCATCGAGCCGGGGAACGGTCTGGTGAGCTCCATTACGGAAGAGCAGATGCTCCAGGCAGGCAAACACCCGGGGAAGACGAACTTTACGGACCTGGACAATGCGCTCAATATCCTGAAGTATCTTATGGACCGTCCTGCAGCCATCATCCTGAAGCACAACAACCCCTGCGGCGCTGCATACGGAAAGACCGTGTTCGATGCCTACGACCGCGCGAACATGGCTGACCGCATCGCCGCTTTCGGCGGATGTCTCGTGGTCAACCGGGCCATGGACAAGCAGACGGCGGAGCTGGCGAACTCGAACTATCTCGAGGTCGTCGCTGCCCCGGATTTCGAGGAAGGCGCGGTCGCTATCCTTGCGAAGCGCAAGAACCTGCGGATCATCAAGCTCGAAAAGATCGCTGATCTGGCAAAGTACCGGGACATGAGCTTCGTGGAATTCAAGGCCTTAATCGACGGCGGCCTCATCGTGCAGCAGTCCCAGAAGAACGCCATCCGCACCAAGGCGGATTTCCAGGAAGCGAAGACCACGTATAAGGGGACCGAATACAAGATCGAACGGAAGCCGACGGACAAGGAATACGATGACATGCTCTTCGGCTGGAACGTGGAGCAGGGGATCACGTCCAATTCCGTCATCTATGTGAAGGACGGCGTCACCGTCGGCATCGGCACCGGCGAGCAGGACCGGGTCGGTGTTGCCGAGATCGCCATCTTCAAGGCCTATACGAAGTATGCCGACGGGCTTTGCTTCAAAAAATTCGGCGTCCCCTATAAGACCTACGAGCTTGAGGCGCAGCCAGGGCAAGCGGGACAAGGGTGCGCTCAAGGAGATCGACGAGCAGACGAAGAAGGACAAGGGCGGCCTCATCGGTTCCACCATGGTCTCGGACGCGTTCTTCCCGTTCCGCGACGGCGTGGACGTGGGGCTCAAGGAGGGGATCTCGGCGATCGTGCAGCCCGGCGGCTCGGACAGGGATTTCGACGCAATTACCGCCTGCAATGAAGCAAACCCGAAGGTGACCATGGTGTTCACCGGGCAGAGGGTGTTCAAGCATTAATTCACGCAAGGCGGATAGTAAATAAAAAAGCCCTCAGACGATTCATTGGTCTGGGGGCTTTTGATTTTAGTAGGGAATTGTTAAGTACACCTACTACTCTGCGCTGGCGATCTAGTGACAAGGGTAAAAAATACCAGTTGTAACCTGTATATGAATACGCCAGGTGAGGGGCAGCCGGAGCGGTGAAGCCGCTTCCCTCTCGAACGAACTGTTAGGGCACATTTCTTTGCTTCTCCCGCACGAGATATTCGATTGACACGCCCTCCAGGCTCGCAAGCTGACGACCTGGCTGGGTGAGCGGGTCAAGGAACACGCGGAGGTGGTGATCACCTTCCCATTTAATCTCAGGTGGACGCCCCCTTTCATCATTGGTGGACAATGCATAGAAGGCGACGGACGAATCTGGATCTCCGTGCCGGAAAGAGGACTGACTCGATGGGCTAACGTGAATTTCGTCATACAGTGCGCCCGCCCCGAAACCAAGCCCATTGTGAACAACCTCAACGGTGGCGACCAACGCGCCTGAGGGGTTAGGGAATTTATGGAACTCCATAACCTGCGGCTTCCCTTCTGAGCATGCCAAGATAAACAAAGCCGACATAATTGCGCTCAAGTATGCTGCAATTGTCCGGGCGCGTCGAAAGTTGAAAGTACCAGCTATAGTCATGTTCATGCGCTCTAAGTGATTATCTAGCCTCCCTGCTCAGCACACGCTTAGGCAGTTTAGCAAAGGGGATATCAACTTTTTTGACAACGTCTATGGACGGCTGGAACTCTTTCACTTCTTCAGGTTGTAACATGCAATCTGCTGCGTTTTCGTGGATTGCGCAGTACAGGAAAAAGTATATGCTATGCAGATTTATTGTCAATTGAAAGAAGAGAAGTAAAGAAAAAGCACTATTCGTGTGAAATGGTCGGTAGTTCCAGATAGGTTCACTTCATATCAATGCCCTCATCTCCTCCAGCTTTTCCTCAGCTGCCTTCTTCCCGCGCTTCAACAGCTCTTTCGCCTTGGAAAGGTCGTAGATCGGTATTCCCTTCGCATTCACGTGAATGGCCACGTCTGCCAGCTTTTCCTCTTCACGGGCGTTCTTCGATGCCCAGAGCGCGGACAGGTGCGTTGCGATGGATATCATATTATTGTAATCATCCGATTCCATGGCCTGATAATTCACGTTCACGGAGATAACCTTCTTCATTCCCAGGTCTTCCCGAACAGCACGGACCGGTATCTGGCTCGAAATGCCGCCGTCCACCAGGAGTTTATTATTGAGCTCGGTCGGGGTGAAGAGGATGGGCACGCTGCAACTTGCCTGGACGGCCTTTGCTATGGAACCGCTCGTTATGACGACCTTCTCGGCTGTTTTAAGGTCAGTGGCTACGACTGCAAGGGGAAGGGGAAGTGCGGAGAACTTCTTGATCTGAAGCACGGACTCCATGAACTCATAGATGCCGATCGCTTGATATCAGACCTTGCTTCGGTATCGTGAATTTGAGCACGTCCTTCCATTTCGTGTGCAAGAGGAGGCGTTTAATCTGGGAAAGGGGCATCCCGGCGCAATAGAGAGCGCCGATAACGCTGCCTGCGCTCGTGCCGGCGATAGCATGGATGGGGATGCCTTCCTGCTCCAGAGTGTCCAGAACCGCGATATGGGCAATGCCGCGGGCTGCGCCGCCGGAAAGTGCCAGTCCTATGGTCTGGGCAGGTGGTCGCGGCATTGAGTCTCCCCCCGAACTATTTGTTAAAAAAGACCACAAATGAGTACCGCCATGACCAAAGGCCATGGCGGAGCGAAAATCCAGTGAATCGGCAATGCAGAACCGGTTTGCGTGCTACTTCGTTGCCAGTTTCGATGTGGCATCCTTGACATGAGCTGCCATGTCTTCGAAGGCATAGAGTACGCAGAGATAGGTCGATGATGATTTGGGGATGCACTCGCCCGATGCGAGCCGGTCCTCATGGGCGGTGGCGTACTCGCTGGTCATGCGCTCGATGGTGTTGCTGTCGGCAATGACCGTTTCCACGGCAGCCTTGGCGCCCGTAACCGCTGCTTCGCCGGCCTTCTTCAGGACTTCCTTTGATTTCGTAAAGAGCTTTCCCGTCTCCATGATGGCCTTGTCGCTGAACAGCTGGCCTTCCTTGATCCGGGTCCTGCTGTTGTCGATGATCCGCCTGATCGCGGTGGCGATCTTCTCGATCTGGGCGGGCACGCCGAGAATGGCACGGGCCTCAGCGTTCGAAGCAGCCATTTTGGCGAGTGTTGCGGTCAGCGCATCTTCCCTCACATGGATCTCATTCGCGAGATCTTCCGCCTGGTCCAGGGACGCCAGCTTGCTCTTTGCAAAGCCGTCCTCGGTAAGCTCCAGCATTTCCTGCGCTTTATGCATGATCAGGAAAATTTCTTTTTTGACGTCTTTGATCGTCTGTTCCGGCATGAGGTGGATCTCCTTTCAGTCGACCGTGCCCATTACCACGCAGGGCAGAGTCCGCTAAACCATGGAAACTATATCAGAAATCAGGCGCCCTGACATGTTAATTTTTTTTATATCAATATTGCGATGATTTATAGAAATTGCATCAACGCTCATCCCTTTCTCTGAGCAGGGAACGGCAATCCTAACTTTCCATTCCTTGATCTAATTGTAGCATATCAATGTGTTTTAACGGGTTTTTTCTTGACTTACACGGTGGGCTGGTATACTCTGCGTCCACTATTCCTACCCATACTGCCGGAGTGCCCGATGCCCTTTTTTGCCGGAGAAATCTTTGTCAGCGAGATCATCAACAAGCCGGTGCTCGACCAGAAGGGCGAGGAGATCGGCAGGCTCAAGGACATCGTCATCGGTCCCGGAGAACCCTTTCCCGCGGTCTCGGCACTCGTTGTCGCTGGCGGCAGGACCACCTGCATCATCCCCTGGGACATCGTCAATCTCTTCAATCGCCGCGTCATCTCCGTAAATGTGATCAGTTCACAGCTCGCCGCCGCCTCCGTTGTCCCGACCGACATCCTGATCGGCCGTGACATGCTGGACAAGCAGATCGTGGACATCAACGGCGCCAAGCTGGTGCGGGTGAACGATCTCGAACTGGGCGACGTTTCCGGGAAGCTTTGTCTCGTGGCTGCTGATATCGGGCTGCGCGGCATTCTGCGGCGGCTCGGGATCGAAGCCCGAGGAGAGAAGTTCCTGTCCCTGTTCCGGTACCGGCTGCAGCACAAACTGATCGGGTGGAACTATTTGCAGACCATCGAGCCGCGCCTGTCGAAACTCACGCTGACCATTTCGGGATCCAAGGTGGCGAAGCTGCATCCGGCCGACCTTGCCGAGATCATCAGCGAGGTCTCCCAGAAGGAACGGACAGCCATCTTCGGCAGCCTCGATGTTGAAACAGCGGCCGAAGCCCTGCACGAACTGGAACCGCAGGTCCAGGCCGATATCCTCGACGACATGACCAACGAGAAGGCTTCGGACATCCTGGAACAGATGCCGCCCGACGAGGCGGCTGACGTGCTGGGCGACCTGCCCGAGGCCAGGGCGCAGGAACTTATCCACCTGATGGACAAGGAAGAGGCCGAGGACGTCCAGGAACTGCTCGAGCATGAGGAGGACACCGCAGGCGGCCTCATGACCACGGAGTACCTTGCCTTTACGCAGGACATGACCGTCGAGGATGCGATCAAGGAACTGCGGCTTGCGGCGCCTGATGTTGAAACGATCTACTACCTCTATATCGTTGACGAAGAAGAGCGGCCGGTCGGAGTGCTTTCGTTCAAGAACCTGATCCTTGCCAAGCCGAATTCGATGATCAAGGACATCATGAACACGCCGGTGAAGACGGTCCCGCTCGATGCGGACCAGGACACGGTGGCGGAGTTCATTTCGAAGTACAACCTGCTCGCGGCGCCGGTGGTGGACGAGAACAATGTCATGAAGGGGATCGTCACCGTCGACGACGTCGTTGACTTCCTGCTCCCGACTGCGTCGAGAAAAAAACGAAGAAGATTGTAGCATACCATCAGCGAGAGCTCATAACGGGCGCGCGCCGTCTCCGGTCACGCGCCGCTATCCGCGGCAGGCTTCCGTTCCGTTGACCAATCTCGGCAAAGATGCGGTGGGGTCCTTTGTATCGTGAAATTCATTGACCGTATAAAAAATATGAAGCATGCCCGATGGCTCGTGCTGCTGAGCGTTATCGGACCCGGGTTCATCGCCGGGAACGCGGGCAATGACGCGGGCGGCATCGCCACCTACTCCATCGTCGGCGCCCGGGAGGGCTACGGCCTGCTCTGGGCGCTCGTGCTGATCACCTTCGCCCTTGCCGTGATCCAGGAGATGTCCGCCCGGATGGGCGTCGTGACCGGCAAGGGATTCGGCGACCTGGTGCGGGAGCAGTTCGGCGTCAAGGTGACGCTGGCCGTCATGGCGCTCTTTGTGTTTGCCAACCTCACGGTGACCATTGCCGAGTTCGCCGGCATCGCAGCCAGCATGGAGCTCTTTGGCGTGAGCCGCTATATTTCGGTGCCGATCTCGGCCTTCGTGGTATGGCTGGTCGTGGTAAAGGGGAACTTCAAGCAGGTCGAGCGTTTCATGATCGTCATCAGCATGATCTACCTGACCTACGTCTTCTCGGGCTTCATGGCGAACCCGCCGTGGAAGGAAGTGGCGAAGCAGATCGCGCTTCCGCATATCAGGATGGACAAGGACTACATCCTGCTCTTCATCACCATGGTCGGGACCACGATCACGCCCTACATGCAGTTCTACCTCCAGTCCGCCGTGGTGGATAAAGGCGTCCGGATCGAAGAGTACGGCTACGCCAAATTCGACGTCTATGCTGGATCGTTCATGACCGTCTTCATCGCCTTCTTTATCGTGCTGGCGACCGGCACGATCCTGCACCCGGCCGGTGTTGTGGTGGATTCGGCCGAGCAGGCGGCACTGGCTCTGGAACCGCTCGCCGGCGACTTTGCGTCCCACCTCTTCGCAGTCGGTCTGCTGAACGCCTCGTTCCTGGCCGCCTTTGTCCTGCCCCTGGCCACGGCCTACGGCCTGTCCGAGGCCTTCGGCTGGGAGTCGGGCATCAACAAGACCTTCAAGGAAGCGCCGCAGTTCCTCGGCTTCTATACCGCGTTCATCGTGATCGGGGCGGGAATGATCCTGGTCCCCACCATGCCGCTCATCAAGATCATGTTCCTGTCCCAGACCATCAACGGCATTCTGCTGCCCATCGTGCTTGTCATCATGCTCCGGCTGGTGAACGACAAGGAGCTCATGGGAGAGTACGTCAATTCAAAACGGATGAACATCATCACCTGGATCACCGTGGCCATACTTATATTGCTTACTGTGATGCTGGTTCTGACGAGCGTTATTTTTTAAAAAGAAGGGTTCGGTCTAAAAAACGGCAGGTTTCAATGACGGGTTTCTCTGTTTGAAATGGTTTTCGACTATGATTCATAGGCGATCGGGTCCTTCACGCCAGCCTCAGTAAATCCCTTTAAACGCAAGGCACAACTCTCACATCTTCCGCAGGCCTTTTCACTGTTCTGGTAGCAGCTCCAGGTCAGGTTCAGCGGCGCGCCGAGATCGACGCCCTTTTTCACGATCTGCGATTTTTTCAGGTGGATGAGCGGGGTCTCTATGGTGATCCTGGTCTCCGGTTTCGTGCCCATCATGATGACCTGGTTGAAGGCACGGTAGAACACTTCTCTGCAGTCCGGATAGCCTGAGCTGTCCTCCTCGACCGCTCCGATAAAGATCTTTGTTGCGCCGATCACCTCTGCCCAGGAGGTGGCGATCGAGAGCAGATGGGCGTTCCGGAAGGGGACGTAGGTCGTGGGAATTGCGGATTTCGGATTGCGGATTGCGGATTGAGAATCGCTCGATTCGGGGACCGGGATGTTCGTGTCGGTCAGGGCTGAGCCGCCGATGACCTTCAGGTGTTCGATGCTCACGGTCAGGCGCTTCTCAGCTTTATAAAAATCGGCTATCTCGTTGAATGCCTGAAGTTCCCGGGCTTCGGTGCGCTGGCCGTAATTGACATGCAGGAAAGCAAGACGGTACTTCTCGTTCGCAATGGCAGCAGTGACGCAGCTGTCCATGCCGCCGCTCACCAGGATGATCGCAAGTTCATTTTTCATGGCGGCAGTTTACCAGCATCGGGAGGAAAATTCCAGATTATTTGCCGGCAGCAGGACAAAAAAGTCCCTCGATGATGTCAACCGGGGGAGGAGTTCATCGAGGGACCGGGGGGAAAGACTTAACCGTACAAGCCTGAACCAAAAGGCATCTCTCGCAAAGGCGCAAAGAGCGCAAAGGAAACCTTTGATTCAATATCTTTGGTTTAAAACCAGAAAGCCACGTTTTTTGATTTCTTGGCGACCTTTGCGCCTTTGCGAGAAAATTATTGCCGTTTTAAAAGAAGTTGATCCGTAAGGCCTAATGCGCCCCGTGGATCAGCATCGGGAGGCAGCGGGTGCAGACGATCTTTTCTTTTCCTTCCGAGTAGCAGGGGAGATAGACCCTGGTCTTGTCGTCTGTTCCGCAGACAAAACACTTTATTTCCTTCTCAGCCATGTGTTAACCCTCCAGTGCGTTGATTTCGTCGACGATCTTGTTCGGATCGAGATTATGCATCATTGCCCCGAACGAGATCGATTCCACGTTGATCCCCGCACAGGTGAAACAGCCGTTGCCGAAGTACTTCTGGATCACCGCTTTAGCCTCGGGGCTCATGCGGATCACCTCGCCGATGTTCGTGTCCTTGGTCACTTTCTTCTTTTCCGTTATCATGGCAGCCTCCTTGTTTGATCGTTGAACATACTATAGCACGGACCGGTGGAACCGGTTATGACGTAAATCATAATCCTGAAAAAACACTGGACACGGATTTACACGGATGCAAGACGGATAACGGCGGAAGTTTTTATCCGCTTTTATCCGCCCTTTATCCGCCTCTTCCGTGTCTAGGGTTTTTCTAACGTCTTTTATCTCTACCGTATAAACCTTTACATCCACCCGTTCTTTTGTTACTATGACCGCCTTATCCTACCAGAAAAAGGACACCCATGACAATAGAACATATCAAGATGATCGCTGCTGAACTGAAAGTCGGCGAAAGGCAGGTACATGCCTGCGTTGAGCTGCTTGACGAGGGTTCCACCGTGCCCTTTATCTCCCGGTACCGGAAAGAGGCCACCGGTTCGCTCGATGACGTGGCAGTCACGGCCGTCCGCGACCGGCTTGCCCAGCTCCGGGAGCTGGATAAACGGCGCGAGGCGATCCTGAAATCCCTCGAAGAGACCGGCAAGCTGACCGACGAACTGAAGGCAAAGGTCCTGGCAGCAGAGACCATGACCGTGCTGGAGGACATCTATCTGCCTTATCGGCCCAAGCGGCGCACACGCGCGACCATTGCCCGGGAAAAAGGGCTTGAGCCCCTTGCCCAGCGCCTGTTCTCGCAGGAGGGGGGCATCGACCTCCTGGCAGAGGCTGCTCTGTTCGTGGATAAGGAAAAAGGCGTCGAAACCGTGGAAGACGCCCTTGCCGGCGGCCGGGACATCATTGCCGAGTGGGTGACCGAGGACCAGAACGCCCGGGTAAAGATGCGCGAACTGTATACGTCAAAAGGGACCCTGAAGACCAAGGTCCTGAGCAACAAGGAAGAAGAGGGGATCAAGTACAAGGATTACTTCGACTGGCAGGAACCGCTTGCAGCAGCCCCGTCGCACCGGATCCTGGCCATGCGCCGGGGAGAGAAGGAGGGCTTCCTGATCCTGCGCGCTGCGCCGCCTGAGGAGGATGCGATCGCCCTTCTGGAATCGCTCTTTCTCAAAGGCGACAGCCCGGCTTCGCAGCAGGTGAAGCTGGCGCTCCATGACAGCTACAAGCGCCTTCTTTCCCTGTCCATGGAGACCGAGATGCGCGTGGCGACCAAGGAGCGGGCCGATGCCGAGGCAATACGGGTGTTCGCCGAGAACCTGCGGCAGCTCCTGCTCTCGCCGCCTTTGGGCCAGAAGAACGTTCTGGCCATCGATCCCGGCTTCCGCACCGGCTGCAAGGTGGTCTGCGTGGACCGCCAGGGCAAGCTGCTGCATCACGATGTTATTTACCCTCATTTTTCCGATAAGAACGTTTCCGAGGCAGGGACGAAGGTTATCGAGCTCTGCAAAAAATACCAGATCGAGGCGATCGCCATCGGCAACGGCACGGCGGGCCGGGAGACCGAGGCCTTTGTACGGCAGCTCGGCCTGCCTGCGGCGATCCAGATCGTGATGGTGAACGAGAGCGGCGCATCCATCTATTCCGCTTCAGACGTGGCGCGCGAGGAGTTCCCTGACCAGGATGTGACCGTGCGCGGATCGGTTTCCATCGGCAGGCGGCTCATGGACCCGCTTGCCGAGCTCGTCAAGATCGACCCCAAATCCATCGGCGTGGGCCAGTACCAGCACGATGTGGACCAGACCGCGCTCAAACGGAGCCTGGACGACGTGGTCATGATCTGCGTGAACGGGGTCGGCGTCGAGGTCAATACGGCAAGCAAGCAGCTGCTGACCTACGTTTCAGGGCTGGGCCCCCAGCTTGCCGGCAGCATTGTGGAGTATCGGAACCAGCACGGTCCCTTCCCGTCGCGGGACAAGCTGAAAGAGGTCCCCAAGCTCGGGCCCAAGACCTTTGAGCAGGCGGCAGGGTTCCTGCGCATCCGCGACGGCCGTAATCCGCTCGATGCCAGCGCGGTCCATCCCGAGAGCTATCATCTGGTCGACGCCATGGCAAAAGACCTGAACTGCACCGTCCTGGACCTGATGAAGAGCGAGGAACTAAGGAAGAAGGTCGATCTTACGAAATATGTGACCGAGACGGTCGGCCTGCCCACGCTCAAGGACATCATGGCCGAGCTTGCCAAGCCCGGCAGGGACCCCCGGGAGCAGTTCGAGTCCTTCAGCTTTACCGAGGGCGTTGAAAAGATCGAGGACGTGCTCCCGGGAATGAAAATGCCGGGGGTCGTGACGAACATAACCGCTTTCGGCGCCTTCATCGATATCGGCGTGCATCAGGACGGTCTGGCCCATCTGAGCCAGCTTTCGGACCGGTTCATAAAAGATGCGAACGAGGCTGTGAAGGTGAATCAGCATGTGATGGCGACGGTGCTTGAAGTGGACGTGAAGCGGAAGCGGATATCGCTCTCGCTCAAGAAGGACCCGCAGAGCGCGCAGCGGCCGAAGCAGGAAAGGTCACAGCAGCAGGAACCTCAGGGGGCGAAGCAGCAGCCGAAGCCTCAACCGAAACCGCAGAACGATATGAATGCTTTGAAGCAGGCGTTCATGAAGAATAGGACATAGAATATGGCTGATTGTATGTCTAATTTCAAGCTTAAGCCGGAACCGAAAGGCGTCTCTCGCAAAGCTCGCAAAGGACGCAAAGGAAATCCTTAACAGAAGCAAAATCTTGTTATGTCAGCGCCTGTCTTTAGAACGCCGTAGCAACAACACCGACGGCTCACACGCTATGACAACCTCGCACCCCGTCCTGGGATGGCGAAAACTCAATTCAGCGGCATGAAGAAGGTAGCCCGGGTCGCCGGGCAGGGCGTGCGTATCCGGCGCGGGTTGTCCGCCCGCGACATACAGCAGATCGCCGACCAGCGGGTGGCCTGCTGATGCCAGATGGATCCGGATCTGGTGGGGCCGGCCTGTGGCGATACGAACATCGCAGAGGAACGAATCTGTACGGCGTTCGAGAACCATCACCTGTGAAAGGGACGGTTTGCCGCTTGGAGAAGCGGCATGTACTGAACCGAGCAGTGCGTGCGGCACCGGGCCGATGGGCGTGCTGATGGTCATCTCATCCTCAGCAGGGTTCCCGCTGGCAAGCGCGCGGTACCGTTTTCCTACCTCTTTCGCTGACCATTGCCGCATCAAGTCTGTCCTGGCATGATGGTTTTTGGCGCAGAGCACCAGACCCGATGTCCAGCGGCCCAGTCGGTGGAGCGGGGAGGCGTCAGGCGCATACGTGTGTACGAGATGCAGCAGCGTTGCCTGCAGAAAATTAGCACCCGGAAGCGTCGGCAGTCCGGCCGGCTTGTCAACAGCGAGCAGGTCGTCATCTTCGTAAAGAACGGTAAATGACCTCGGTGCATCGGGCTCTATCCAGGGCGGCCGCTGCCAGACAAGTTCACATCCGCTTTTTAATAGAGTGTCGGCATGCGCAGGTTTGGAGTCGATCAGCACGAGACCGGATGCAATGCGCTCTGCCCACTCTGTCGAGGAGGAATGACAATAGCGCTGGCTGAGATACATAAGCAGCGTCCGGTCGTCGGCATCTTGGCCGAGCAGTTCCCGGTATTCACAGCCTTCGTTAAGAGTATTCCCGGAGGGTACGTGAGCTGGTGATGAGGTCATATCGTTTCTCAATGCTTCCTGCCCCGGCCAGTATAATCCCTGATCATGCAAACACCCATGAAACCCCGCCTATAACTCCCCGTGAAGTAAAAACTGTATTCGCTTCAAGCTCTTCTTCTCGAATAGTTCACCTGCACCAGTCCGCTGTCAAAAGTCGTGCTGTCCCGGAAGATCAGCTTTTGTTGAGGCAACGGGGAACGGAACAGCGGGATGCCGGTCCCGAGGATGAGGGGATGGATCGAGATCACGTACTCATCGATCAGGTCTGCCTGGACAAAAGCCTGAATCAGCTCCGAGCCGCCGACGAGCCAGATTTTTTTCCCCGGCTTTTTCCTGAGCTTCGGCAATGAACTCCGCGGGATCGCCTGAGATGAATTGCACATGCTCGTCCTGCTGCCCCCTTCGCGTACGCGAGAACACGTAGCCTGTTCTGCCGGGATAAGGATATTCGCCGAAGGTAAGCGACTGCTCGTAGGTCTTTCTGCCCATGACCACTGTGTCCACGCACGAGAAGAACTCCCGAAAGCCGTAGTCCTGGTCGGTGAACAGCCAGTCGATGCCTCCGTCCGTGCGGGCTATAGAGCCGTCAAGGCTCGTTGCGATAAAGAGGATAACTGATCGCATAAGATGTTCTCCTTGCTCAGTCGATGTTCCCCCTGCCGTGGAATGCGCGCGAAGGCAGGCGTCCGTGCCAGACGATCCCCGCGTCTTTGAGCTGCCCTGCTGCCTCTGCAGAGGGAGGCTGGTAGATGATGCGGAACCGTTCGTTCCAATCCAGCGCGCCAGTTTCGGTGAGGACATTGTTCAGCAGAACCTGCCACTGCGGTTCGGCAAGATCGATATCGTAATACCGGGATTCTTCAGGCTGCAGCACCAGCACATCACCGTCCGTCGCCGCAAGACCGATACATGCGGACCTCTCTGGCACGGTTGCTTTCTGGCCGGGTGATAGGGGCTCAAGGGAGAGCGAGCAGAACGACGGCAGGTTCACGAGTGCGAGGGTTTTCTGCGAGCTGTTCTTGAGCACAAGCCTGAGCCGAGCGCTCCTTCTTGCCAGAAGATTGTCTGGCCTCGGGCTTTCGACCAACTCAAGACCGATGCTGAGAGGGCTCCAGCGATAGCCGCGGATCACAGGCGTACCGTCGCTGCCGATGGCGACCTCCATCTCAAGGGGCGTTTGGATCGTCGTCCTCGTGCCCTGCTGCTTCTCGATCTCCAGCCCCTTTCCCTGCTGAACGTAATACGCTTCGATGCCGTACTCAACCGCAACGGTTTCCGGCGCGGCGATCCCGAACTGCCACGACTGGGCGAGCCTGCCTTTGAGGTAAAGACCGCCGGAGGGTTTTATAGTTGAGAGCCTCATAACTTCAGCCAGGCCGCCATCCTTGATCTCGATCACTGCGTACACGGTGTCGCCAAAGGCATATTTTTTCACCTTCTCAGCAATGTCGGCAGTGGACTGTGCGAGCGGCACGATCGATGCCTCGTATTTAAGCCGCACATAATCGCCGCGGAAAAGGTCCCGGGGGTCGATCGGCGCGGTGCGGAGATAAGCAACGGTTCCGGTTGCGGCAATGTATTCGCGTTTGCCAGCCATAAAAGCGAGCACCAGAACCTGGAACGCGATTGCCATGATCAGGAGCGTGCGTCTCATCGCGACACCTCCTTCAGTTCCTTGCGCGAGCGAGCGAAGAAGATGCCTACGCCGAGCATCATCCCTCCGACGAGCAGAAATATCGCGGCCCGGGCAAGCAGGCTCTGGAACAGGTCCGTATAGCGCGCGATGGCGAGCGCCGAGAGCAGGACGCTGCCCATGATTGCCGCACGGAGGTTAAGGTCGCGGAAGCCGCGCTGCATCAGCATGACTGCCGAGAAGAGTATCAAAAGGTTATACGGCGCGGTTGCAAGGAAGCCCCGCAATTGCAGTATTCCGAAGAACTGAAGCGCGTAGATGATGAGCGCGATCGGAGCTGCGAAGTAATCCCGGCGAATGCCGTGCACGAGCCGGTCACGCATATTCCGGAACGGCCAGAGCGCTGCGATCCAGAGACCGGCGGCAATAACGAGAAAGACCGGAAACCAGATATCAGGAGCTTTTTCCCGGGACAGGAACGACAGTGCTTCTCGAGCGCCACGGAAGGTCAGAATGTAGACCAGAACGACGGAAAGGGTGTTCCCGAAGAAGAAGCAGGTAGACGCAAGCTCCGGAGCAAGCTCGTTCTGTTCCATGATCAGGCCGACAGCAATGAGGGCTGCGGCAACCGAGAGAAACAAGGGGATGCCCAGATGCGAGCTTACTTGTAAGAACAGGGAGAAGAGCGTGAACAGGAACGCAGCCAGACCCGCAGACAGGAGAACTCTGGACCTCATGATCCAGGCGAGCGGAAGAATACCGAAAAATATCACTATTGGCGCGGCGTAGTTTGCATTCTGGAAACCGTAGGACTCGAATCCATTCCAGAGGACCAGGAGGAACGTTGCCATAAGCGCCTGGGGAAGCGACGGCAGGACCCAGGCCAGTGCTAACGCGCCCGCACCCCATACCAGGAAAGCATTCGGGTAATGCTCGTTGATGTGATAGGTCTGTGCGACGAGCCATATTCCGGCGCCAAAGAACATGCTGCCAAGCACATGCAGGGTCTGGCGGGTTGTGGTTCGCTTGACAATAAGGGCTGCTCCATGAGCAGAAATGAGCGCACAGAAAACGATAGCAAGCTTCGCGAACTTGTGCATCTTGTCCCAGTTGTAGGCAAAGAGCAGGATCACTCCCAGACCGATCAGGATCGCGCCGAACGCGGCAAAAGCAATGCGGCCCCAGGTCCCCGCCTGCTCCGGAGCGGAGTAGCGGCCGCGTATCGCCTGCGCCTGCGCATCGTTGATGATCCCCTCCTGCACCCAGGTTTCCAGTTCGGACAATAGCCAGTGGATGTGTTTTTTCGTCATAGCGTCATTACCATGATTACCTCGGATAGATGGGATACTTGATACGCTGATATCATTGACTGGTTTCTTTTTCAGTCTTTCTGATCAGCAGTCCTGTTGTCGAAACCATTACCCTGAATTCTTCCGTGCTGTTCGAGTTGATGAACGTTGCGGATCCGTACTCAGCATCCAGCAGGGGATTAAGGACCGCGAACCTGCGCCGGAGATCGAACAGGTCCAGGGGTTTGTCCTTGGACAGCGAATATACCGTACGGACCTTTGTCGTTTCATCGTCGAGGATCGCGTAGCGGCCTGCCACACGATCGAGTTCATAGGAGGTGTGCAGCCCGAATATGTTTGCCAGCGGTTTCCATTTGAGAATGTGGGCGTCAATATAAAGCTGATCGCCGGTGAGAGAGAACTCTTTTTTGCTGCCATCCGGCAGGGAAAACCGGGCGATGAACTTCTGCTCACCGGCCGGCTCAATGTTCACGATTGCCGCAAGGTCTTCTCTGGTCAATGCGTGGTACCCCTGGATGGCAATGCTTATGGTGCCGAACAGGGTGGACAAGGAGAACATCAGTAACGCGAACACGAAGGTCATGGCCGTGCCGAATAACTTCCTCTGTTTCAGGGCCGCCATGGTCATGAGGAGAAAAATAAGGCCGAGAAGGGCAAAAAGGATCGAGAAGACGAGCAGCGGGTTCATCATCATGTTTTTCCTTTCTCCAAACGCTCCGTCATTCTTTTACATCGGGCAAACTGCGACATTCCACGCTTCAGACGCCCGTCGGGCATGCGTAGTCGCTGGCAGCTTCTTTCGCACTATTCCACTGCCAGCCCGTACTTCTTGAGCTTCCGCCAGAGCGATACCCGGTCGATGCCGAGGATCTGGGCGGCCAGCGTCTTGTTGCCGCCGACCTCGTTCAGCACCCACTTGATGTAGGCCTTCTTCCTGCTCCTCGAGCGACGGGATCTTGCCTTCCTTTTTCCGGAAGGTCCTGATGTTCAGCTCCCGCAGGTCCTCGGGCAGATGGGCCAGTTCGATGACCTTGCCGGTGGCGAGCGCCACGCCGCGCTCGATGATGTTCTCCAGCTCCCGCACGTTCCCGGGGAAATCGTAGTTCATGAGCAGGCCGATCACGTCCTGCGATATCTCGCTCACGTTCTTCTTCATCAGCACGGCGTACTTCTTCAGAAAATAGTAGGAAAGCAGCGGGATGTCGTCCTTGCGCTCCGACAGCGGCGGGATGCGCAGCGAGACCACGTTCAGCCGGAAGTAGAGGTCCTGCCGGAAGGCGCCTTCCTTGATCGCGTCCTGGATGTTCCTGTTCGTGGCTGCAACGAACCGGACGTCGACCTTGACCGGTTCGGTGCCGCCGACGCGCAGCATCTCTCGTTCCTGGATCACGCGCAGCAGCTTTACCTGCATGGACGGCGGCATCTCGGTGATCTCGTCGAGGAAGAGCGTGCCGCCTGAGGCCATTTCGAACAGCCCTTTTTTCATGGCCAGGGCGCCGGTGAACGCGCCTTTCTCGTGGCCGAAGAGCTCGTTCGACAGCAGCTCCTCGGTGAAGGCGCCGCAGTTGATCGCGAAGAAGGGGCCGTTCGGCGCGCTTGCTGTTGAAGTGCGTGTACCGGGCAAAGAGCTCCTTGCCGGTGCCGCTCTCGCCGCTGATCAGCACATTGCAGTCCGTGGGCGCGATCTGGCGCGCGGTCTCGAGCAGCCGCTCCATGGTCGGGTCCTGGGTGATGATCTTCACCTTGCCCTGGTAGTGCTCGAGCTGCTCGCGGAGGTGCTGGTTCTCCTTTTTGAGCGGACCTTGGCGATCGCTTCCTTCACGACCTTGCGCACCTCGTCCAGCTTGAAGGGCTTGGCGATGTAGTAGAACGCCCCGTGGCTTCATGGCGTCGACGGCCGAGTCGAGCGTGGCGAAGCCGGTGATCATGATCACTTCGGAGTCGGGATGGCGCTCGCGGCTCTTTGTCAGGATCTGCATGCCGTCGACCTTCTCCATGCGGAGGTCGGTCAGCACCACGTCGAACTGCTGCTCGTCGAGCAGCTTGAGCGCATTCATGCCGCTCTGCGTGCTGGTCACGTCGTAGCCTTCCTTCTTCATAACGTGCTCGAGGTTGCGGAGCGCGATCCGTTCGTCGTCGACGATCAAAAGTTTTCTGTGTTCGGCATATTCCCTCTGTTATTTACTACTTAGATCCTAACCTGGACAAACCGGAACAAATTTGCCACGAAGGCACGAAGACACGAAGAGAGGCTTGAGCGTCCTTGAGATCTTTATTCGCTCGATGATTTAAAGACGTTCTTCGTGTCTTCGTGCCTTCGTGGCGGTAATGTTCTCTTGCCTCACTTCATCGGCAGCCGGATCAGGAACGTCGTGCCTTTGTCCGGCTGCGCTGTCCACGGCGATGCAGCCGTCGTGCTCCTCGATGATCTCGTGGACGATGAAGAGGCCCAGGCCCGATCCCTTGCCCACGTCCTTGGTCGTGAAGAAGGGGTCGAAGATCTTGGGAAGCAGCTCCGGCGGGATGCCCGGCCCGGTGTCGTGGATCTCGATATCGACGGTATCCTCTTCGAGCGTGCATTTGCCGCGGTACTTGAGGTAGTTGTAGATGCTGTTCTCATCGCCGGCAGCTTGTCCAGGGCGCTGTGCTTCGCGCGGTCACCGTGACCACGCCGTCTCCCTCCACGGCCTCGATGGCGTTCTTGATGAGGTTCAGGAAGACCTGCTGGATGCGCTGCTTGTCGGCAATGATCATGATGTCCGCAGGAACATCGATCCTGCACCGAGACGTTCCCGGTGATCTGGCCTTTGACGAACCGGATGGTCTCTTCGAACAGCCCGTTCAGGGAGAGCTGCTGCTTTTTGAATTCCTTGTCGCGCGAGAACTCCAGGAGCGAGCGCACGATGTTCCGGGCGCGGTCGGTCTGGTCGTTGATCTGGGCGATCAGTTCTTTTTTGAACTCTCAGCGCTGCCGTCATCGAATTCCTCGGACAGGATCTGGCTCGATGACGAGATGTTCGACAGCGGGTTGTTCAGCTCGTGCGCCACGCCCGAGAGCAGGGTGCCGAGGGACGCCAGCTTCTCCGACTGGACGAGGTGGCGCTGGCGCAGCTCCAGCTCGCGCAGCATCTTGTTGAAGGCATTGGTCAGGGACAGCGATCTCGCGGTCCCGGGAGTCGATGCGGATGTTCTCGAACCTGCCGTCGGCGATCTTTTCCATGGTCCGCTCCATGAGCTTCAGCGGCTTCACGACGACCTGGGCCATGATCTGGCCGATGACGAGCACCATGAGCCACCAGGACGGCAATGGAAAGGATCAGCACGCGCCGCGAACTGTTCAGCGTGGCCTGCAGGCTTTTCCGCTCGGTTTTCGACGATATCTTCGGCGACTGGTGATGATGTCCTTGCCGTACTTCCTGATGGTCTTTTCGATGGCTGCTATGGATGAACCCTCCGCCGGCGGCCAGGTGGGAGGCCCTCTGCCGGTTCAACTTCTCGTAGCGTTCCATATGGTCTTTGTATTTTTCGAGATTGGACGCAAGCGCGGGGAGCTGGTCCTCGGACGTGACCGCAGCAAAGGCAGCGCTGTTCGCGGCAAGCAGCTGCTGCGCCTTGGTCACATACCGGAGGTTCTCGTCGAAGTCGGACCGCTTTTCGTACAGGAAATAGTTCTTCTCGAACCGTCTGATCTCGAGGGTCGTGTCGAAGAATTCGGAGATCGCCTCGCCGAACATGATCTTCTTGTTCGAGAAAGTTGAGCTCCATGTAGGTGAATATGGACAGCCCCACGATCATCACCACGACCGCGTAATAGCCGAACCGTATCTTCTGCCGTATGCTTGGCTGGTAGTTGAACATGGTTTATCCTGAATCCGGACAAGCCGGAACGCAGATATTGCTGCCACGAATGACACGAAGGCACGAAGAAATGCCTGAGTCTCACGGGTTGTCTATAAACAATAAGTTATTACAGACGTTACTTAGCGTCATTCGCGCCTTCGTGGCAAAATGGTCTGATCGTTTTGAGATCTTATCTCAACACTGCCTCAGCTGCCTCGGCCACCGTATCGACCAGTTTGATCGTGATGCCGCGCCTGATCTCTTCCGAAAGCTCCTCCACGTCGACCCGGTTCTTTGCCGGCATGATGATGGTGGCCACCTTCGCGCGCTTCGCCGCAAGCACTTTTTCCCTGATGCCGCCCACCGGCAGGATCCTGCCGGTCAGCGTGATCTCGCCGGTCATGGCCACATCGCGCCGGGCAGGCCGTTTGGTCAGGAGCGACAGGAGCGCCACGGCGATCGTGATGCCTGCCGACGGGCCGTCCTTCTGGATGGCGCCGCCCGGCACATGGATATGGATGTCCTGGCGTTCGAAGAAGTTCTCGTCGATCCCGAAGGCGGCGGCGCTGCTCCTGATGTAGCTCAGCGCGGCCTGCACGGATTCGCGCATCACCTCGCCGAGCGAACCGGTGATGATCAGCTCCTTGTCGCCCTTCATCCGGGCCGCCTCGACGAAGATGATGTCGCCGCCGGCCCCGGTCCAGACCAGGCCGGTGGTCACGCCGATCCGGTCCTGCTCCTCGATCACCTCGAATTGGATACTTCCGTTTGCCCAGAAAGTGCTCGACCTGATCGGTCGTGACGCGGACCGCGCCGTCAGCCTCGCCCTGGAGCGACTCCTTGGCGATCTTGCGGCAGATCGTGGCGATCTTCCGCTCCAGGCTCCTGATGCCGGCCTCGCGCGTGTATTCCTGGATGATCTTCTGCACCGCATCGGCGGCGAAGCCGACCCGGTTCGTTGACAGGCCTTTTTCCCTGATCTGCTTCGGCACCAGGAACCGCGCCGCGATCTGCGCCTTCTCCTCCTGCGTATAGCCCGGGAACTCGATCACCTCCATGCGGTCCCGGAGGGGAGCGTGGATGGTGTCGAGCAGGTTGGCGGTCACGATGAACATGACGCTCGAAAGGTCGAAGGGCACGTCAAGGTAGTGGTCGACGAAGGCCTGGTTCTGCTCCGGGTCGAGCACCTCCAGGAGCGCCGAGGCCGGGTCGCCCTTGAAGTCGTGGCCGATCTTGTCCAGTTCGTCCAGCATGATCACGGGGTTCGCCGTCTCCAGCCGGCGGATCTCCTCGATGATGCGGCCCGGCTTGGCGCCCACATAGGTCCGGCGGTGCCCGCGGATGTCGGCCTCGTCCTTCATGCCCGCCCAGTGCGATGCGCGTGAATTTCCTTCCCAGCGCCTGCGCCACGGCCCTGCCGACGGAGGTCTTGCCGGTGCCGGGAGGGCCGGAGAAGCAGAGGACCGAGCCCTTGGTGCTCTTGACCACGGCCTTTTTCTCAAGCGCCTTGCGTACGGCGCTCGCGCACCTCGTCGAGCTTGAAGGGCTTGGCAATGTAATCGAAGGCGCCTTTCTTGACCGCCTCAATGGCCGAAGAGATCGAGGCAAAGCCGGTCACCACGATCACTTTGATGTCCGGGTAGCGGCCGCCGATCTTCTCGAGCAGTTCCATGCCGTCCAGGGACGCCATCTTCAGATCGGTAAGGACCACATCGAACTCGTGGGCTTCGAGCTTTCGGAGCGCGTCAGCGCCGTCCAGCAGCCGTGACCACTTCATACTGTTCCCTGGTCAGAACGTGTTCGAGGTTCTTGCGCGCGATCTCTTCATCGTCGACCACCAGGATGAGCGGTTTCCGGTTCAGCCGCATGACCTTTACGGCCAGGTGCTCCATGATGCGTTCTTTGACCTTGTTCAGGCCGTAGTGGTTCTCGTTCAGGAGCCGCTCGGCGCGCGCCAGGTCGAGGTTGTCTTCGGTCTTTTTGTTCCAGGGCAGGGTGACCAGGTAATCGATGTAGGTGAGGCCGATGGAATATTCGGCAGAGGCAGGGCTGATCTTGGTGAGCATCTCCAGTTCCTGCTCAGCGATCTTCTCGACGCCTGCAGGCATTTTTGCGTCAACGACCTTGCGCCGCAGATCGGCAACATTTGACTGCTGTTCACTGTCCTCGGATTTTTTGAAAAAACTCATGGTCCACCGCCGTCTTATTGGAGTGTTACAAAATACAACGTTTTCAGTTCCGATGCAACACTTAAATTAATCCTTACAATACAACGGTTAACAATATCAGAATGAATATCCTATTGCAAAGTAAAACATTTCGGTCAGGAGGCCAAATAGGAATGGCCGATAACTTATCTCTGTTATCAACATGTTATGAGTTTATCTCTCTTTGGCACGGGAAATGTAATAAGAGAAGTATCTTACCACACAGGAGGCAACAAAATGAAAAGCTTACTTAAGAAGTTCGAAACAACCATGGTGGCAGCAGCCTTTGCCGAGGAAGGCGAATTCGAGACTGCACGGCAGATCATGAAGGAAGAGACCGTACGGAAGACCGACCGGCCTGCAACGCGCGACCAGAAGCGTCCGACCGCACGCAAGGAGCTCCGCGCCAACTAACGCATCGATGTTCACTGAGGTCCGATCATGGGGATGGACAGATTGAAGAAGATGATGAAGCAGATAGAGGACGTGATGGCGGCAGCGACCTTTGCGGAAGAAGGGGTGCCGGATGCTGCCCGCTCCCTGCTCGGTGAAGGGCGGCGGGTGCTGCTCGGCCTGAAAGAGGGCCGGATCGATGCCAGGACGCTCAAGTACGCCTTGAACACGTCAAAAAGGATCAATGCCCAGCTCGACATCCTGTTCGTCACGTCCGGGGCAGGGCCGTCAGACAGTGCTGTCGTTCCTGATGCGGACCTCGTGCGCTTCCAGGAAACATTGAGGAAGGAAGGAGTTCCTTATCGCCTCATCCGCGAAGCGGCTGTCTCAAACAGCAGATCATCGAGCATACCCAGAAGGACAAGGAGATCGCCTTCGCGATCATCGAGTCCCCGAACAGCCTGGAGAGGGACTGCAACAAAAAGGATAAAACGCTTTCGGAACTGTGGCAGAAACTGAAATGCCCGCTCGTCGTGGTCATGGACGAAGCGAGGGTGTAGCACGGAATTCGGATTGCGGAATGCGGAATGAATGACAAAAGATCGAAGATAGAAACATAACACATCGTTAGTCATCATATAAGGAGGAATTACAATGGCACACAGCACTACCAAGAAGAAGCCGGTGGCTGCAATGATCGTTATGGGTATCATCTCCATAGCGCTCTATGCGACACTCCTGCTGAAGCAGGACCTGATCAACGAGCACCTTCGCAAAGGGCGGCATGTACGCGTTGCTGCCGATCATCACGGCATTCGTATTTTCGTACTTTCACGGCGGGTTCACCGGTCATTTCTGGACCGTTCTGGGCGTCGAAGCAGCACGCAAGAAAAAGGAGGTAAAGTAACATGCACGACATAGCGACGAGTTTCATCAATCTTGATGCGATCACCATCCTTTATCTCTTCGGCGTCGGATTCGTAGGCGGTCTGGTCAGCGGCTTCATCGGCTCCGGCGGCGCGTTCGTGCTCACGCCCGGCATGATGAGCCTCGGCGTCCCCGGTCTCATGGCCGTGGCGAGCAACATGTGCCACAAGTTCCCCAAGGCGCTCGTGGGCGCCATGAAGCGGTTCAAGTACGGCCAGGTCGACGTGAAGCTCGGCGTCGTCCTCGGCGTATCGGCTGAAGCAGGCGTCCTGTACGGCGCAGGCATCCAGGAGAAGATCAAGGCGGCCTACGGCGACGCAGGCTCCAACCTCTATGTGAGCGTGGCCTTTGTCGTGATCCTGGCGACCGTCGGCGGCTTTGTTCTCTATGATGCCTGGAAGACCTATAAATCAGGCAATGCCAACGACGGAAGAGAAGGCCGGCAAGCTCGCAAAATGGGTGCAGTCCATCAACATCCCCGGCACCATGGTCTATTTCAAGAGCATCAATGCCCGCGTTTCGGTCCTGTTCACCATCCCGCTCGGCTTTGCAACAGGCATGCTGGCCGCGACGATCGCGGTCGGCGGTTTCGTCGGCGTTCCTGCGATGATCTATGTCCTCGGCGCACCGAGCCTCATGGCCTCGGCCACGGAGCTCGTGATCGCTTTCGTCATGGGTCTCGGCGGTTCGTTCAAGTATGCCATGCACGGCATGGTCGACATCCGGCTCGCCATGATCATCCTGGCCGGTTCGCTCTTCGGCATCCAGCTCGGCGCCATCGGCACCACCTATGTGAAGCCCTTCATGATCAAGGTCGTCATGGGCGTGATCATGGTGATCGTGCTCTTCAGCCGCGGACTCATGGTTCCGGTGTATCTGTCCCAGCTCGGCCTCATCGACACGCTCGGCGACGCCACCGTAAAGTTGCTTAAAAACACCAGCTTTGCTATAATGATCTTCGCATTGCTGCTCGGCGCCTTCATCGTCCTTCGGGCCATGTGGCAGGGGAAACAGGCCGAGAAACTGCTGCACGCGTCAGGAGCACTGGAGCATGGGGAAGTATAGAAAGATCCTGGTAGCAATCGACGGTTCGGAATCCAGCCGGAACGCGCCTTCACCAGGCGTTCAAGCTGGCGAACGAAGAAAAATGCTGGATCACGGTCACCTCGGTGGTCCCGCCCTACGACGGGCGAGATCGAGATCGTGGGCGTCAAGGACATCCGGGCGGCCCTCAGGAAACCCTGCGAGGACGCCATTGCGGAAGTGGAGCACATCGCCAGGACCGAGCGGATGCTCGATCAAAACGGTCTGCGAGGAAGGCGAGGTCTACGAGCGCATCGTAGATCTGGCCGATGCCGAGAACTGCGATGTCATTATCATGGGGCGGCGCGGGCGTCCATCATGTCGAACGCAGCCTGATCGGGAGCGTGACGGCCCGGGTCATCGGCCATACCCAGCGCGATGTGCTGGTCGTGCCGAACAACACGGTTATCGGGTGGAAGACGATCGTTCTCGCGACCGACGGTTCGAGGTACAGCTCGGTGGCAACTGAAAAGGCGATCTCCTTCGCGCAGTCCTACGGTGGAGAACTGAGGGTCGTTTCCGTTGCTGATGTGCCCGCGGAATTTTACGCTGAAGCGCCCCAGGCGGTCGACGACCTGGTCAAGAAGGCAAAGGGCTATGTTGCCGGCGTAAAAAAGCAGGCTGAAGCTGCCGGCGTGAAAGCGGAAACCTTTGTGGGCGAGTCCGAAGCCTTCGAGGCCATAACCAATCTCGCCAAAGAGCAGAAGGCGGACATGATCGTTATCGGCTCTCATGGCAGGACAGGCCTCCGGAGGCTGCTTATGGGGAGCGTGGCGGAGAAGGTCATCGGTTATGCACCCTGTCCGGTGCTGGTAGTGAAATCGTAAGCATACTCTTGGTATTTGAGGCTGAAGGAGAGAATCCTTCAGCCTTTTTTTATGATTGCACGAGACTTATAACTTGTGATACTGTGGAAACAGTTAGCCACAGAAAGCACATAAGTCACATAAGTAAATCAAGAAGTTGAAGCGAATGTCGTTTTCACATGAGCCACTGAGGCAATTTCAAAACGAGTGGGCTAGCTTTGTATGTGCTTTTTGTGCATTTTGTGGCTCAACTGCTCTTTTAGGGTAAACCATGTCGCTTAAAAGAAAAATCGTCCTCAGCTTTTTCATCAGCGCCTTCATCATCGCCATCCTTGCGGCCTTCGAGTATCTCAGTTTCGTGGAGATCAGGAAGGAGATCCGCTACCTCGAGATCACCGACACGATCAGCAGAAAGTCACTCCAGCTGCGGCGGCATGAAAAGAACTATTTTCTGTACAGCCCGGAGCAGATGGAAGAAGAATCATCAGCGGTCCATACCTATCTCGGCGAGCTCAAAGACCTCCTTATCCAAGAATCCCGGCATCGACCGGGCGGACAATCTTTCGCTGCACAAAAGCATCATCGAGTATGAACAGCGGTTTACGGCTATTGAGAGCGAAGCCAGGCGTCTGTCCGGTCTCTTTCAGCAGATAAAGGCAACGTACCAAAAAAGCGAAAAGAAGTATTTCCCGCTGGTGGAGGCGACGTTTCTCGAACGGCCTGTCCGGTCCGCTGAGTTCCTGGAAACCCTGTTCCTTCTGCCCCGCGGCCATGCCCTGACCAGCGGCCTCCGGTCCCTTGGCGAGAATATTGTCTCGCTCAGAAAGACGGGTGAGGACATCCTGGTGATCTCCAAGGACCTCGACAAGATCGCCCGCGAGAAGGCCGAGACCGTGATCCGGGTGTCGCAGATCGCCATTCTCGTTTTCTTTCCCTTGTTCTTTTTCGTCGGCATCGGCATGCTGTTCTTTATCAGCACGAACGTGGTGCGAAGGCTCATGCTGCTGATCAATGTCGTGGAGCGGACCGGAAAAGGCTCCTATCCCCATCTGACGGTCCCGCGCGAAAAGGGCAGGGCCAGGACGAGGTGGGCGTGCTGATCGACAAGTTCAACGATATGGAAGACCAGCTTGCCGTGCGTGAGGCGGAGCTGGAGCGTAAGAACCAGGAACTGATGCAGACCAAGAAACTCGCCGCCATCGGCACGCTTGCCGCCGGCGTAGCGCATGAACTGAACAATCCCCTGAACAATATTTATCTCTCGACGCAGGTGCTGGCGCGGGAAGTAAAAGATACCTGTCCGCCGGAGATGAAAGAGGTCTTTAGCGACATTCTGTCCCAGACCGATCCGGGTCAAGAAGATCGTCGGCGATCTGCTCGAATTCGCACGGGGAAGGGAGCCGCACTTCCAGGATGTCGAACTGGCCGGCCTGATCCGCGGCCTCTTCAAACGCCTCCGGAACGACGGGCAGAGCGTCGCATGCACGCTCACGTCGGACCAGGCAGGAAGTCATGGTACGGGCCGACCAGGGACAGATGGAGCAGGTCTTCATCAATCTCTTCACGAACGCCATCGAAGCCATGGCCGGCCGGGGAGAGCTGCACGTGAACCTTTTCTCAACAGGCGATCTCGTAACGATCCAGGTCGCTGATTCCGGCGCCGGCATGCCCCGGGAATCGCTGGAAAAGATCTTCGAGCCTTTTTTTACCACCAAGGACAAAGGCACCGGCCTCGGCCTTGCGATCGTTTACAGTCTCATTAAAAAGCACCACGGCGACATTGCTGTTGACAGCGAAGAGGGCAAGGGCACGACGTTCACGATCACGCTGCCGAAGAAGGGGACCGCGGACCATGGCATTTAAGATACTGATAGCGGAAGACGAGGACATCACCCTAAAGCATCTGGTGAAGGCCCTCCAGAACGAAGGCTATCTGACCGAAGGCACGCAGAACGGCGCCGATGCGCTCCGGAAGATCGAGGCCGATCATTTCGACCTGCTGATCGCGGACATCAAGATGCCGGGGCTCACCGGGATCGAGCTGCTGGAAACCGTCAGGGAGCGGCAGCTCGAGATCGAGGTGATCATCATCACGGGATTCGGCAGCATCGGCTCCGTGGTCGATGCCATGAAAAAGGGCGCCTACGATTACGTGACCAAGCCCTTTGATCTCGACGAACTGCTGCTCAAGGTCAGGAAGATCCGCGACCAGAAGGTCCTGAAGAAGGAGAATGTCGCGCTCAAGGCCTATGCAGGCATGGACAAGAAGGTCTCGATCATCGCCAAGAGCGCGAGCATGAACAACATCCTGGCCATCATCGACGGGATGAAGGATTCCGACTGCAATGTGCTGCTGACCGGCGAGACCGGCGTGGGCAAGAGCCTGCTGGCAAAGATCATCCATTTCACCAGCCGGCGGCAGGGCATGCCTTTTCTTTCGATCAACTGCGCAACGCTGACCGAGGAACTGCTCGCGAGCGAGCTCTTCGGCCACGAGAAGGGCGCCTTCACCGGCGCGATCAAGACCAAGCAGGGGCTCGTGGAGATCGCGGACACGGGCACGCTGTTCCTCGACGAGATCGCGGAAATGGCGCCGAACCTCCAGGCCAAGCTGCTCAAGGTGATCGAAGAAGGCGAGTTCTACCGCGTGGGCGGCACCCGGCCGGTCAAGGTCGATGTGCGGTTCATCGCCGCCACCAACCAGAACGTGCGCTCCATCATCGCCGAGGGCAGGTTCCGCGAGGACCTGTACTACCGGATGAACATCATGGAGATCTCCATCCCCCCGCTCCGGGACCGCCGCGACGACATCCTGCCGCTCTGCACCTATTTCCTGGAAAAGCATATCCTCAGTTCCCGCAAGAAGATCTCGGGGTTCACGAAAGAGGCGCTCGACGTGCTGATGCACTACAGCTACCCGGGGAACGTGCGCGAGCTCGAGAACATCGTGGAACGGGCGATCATCCTTGAGAAGGGCGACACGATATCGCCTGCCAGCCTGCCCCAGACCATCAAGATGTTCCAGATCGAGACGATAGAGCCGGACCGGGTGAAGACGATCGAGGAGCTGAACAAGGAGTATGCCGTGAAGGTGCTCGAAATGTTCGGCGACAACAAGTCAAAAGCCGCCGAGGTGCTCGGGATCTCGCGCACCAGCCTGTGGAGGATATTGAAGGAAGAATAGATAGTCCTGCCAGAAACCAACCTTTCGTTCACCATGGCCGCAGCCCTACTGCGTGTCAACTCCCCAGAATGAAACATTTTGCAATACCCCGAAAATACCCTGAATGGCAGTCTTTTTTTAATTGAATATATGAAACTTTTCTGATACCTTGGTAGCATATTTTTTAATCTTTAGCAAGCGGGGGGAATCATGAGAAAAAGCAATATTAGTTTCAGCTTATATGTTTTTATCGCACTGGTGCTATTTTTTAACACAACAACGGCCAATGCTGCGGAAGATCAGTACCAGGCTGAAATCTCAGCGCTTTATAATCACCACGAGTCCAGCGACGATTTCAAGATGGACATTGCAGGCATTTCCGGGGAGTTTTTTTTCTCGCCGGTGAACACGAAAGAGCATCCCTATGCCGAAGCGGCATTTCTGGAGCGGGTCGGCAGTGTGTTTGTGGCAAGCTTCCTGTCGGATATAAAAGGAACAGGTCTGACAGCTGACGGGATCACGTATGACATCGGAGTTAATTTAGCGCAGCCCGGTTTTCCACTTGCTGTCCAACTGGTATACATGACTTCCGATTACGACTATGATCAGCCCAGCGCTTCATTCGAATCAAATCTATATGGAATCAGCCTCGGAAACTATGTTACGGACAATTTAATGGCTGGTGTTGAATATTCTAGCAGCAAATCCGAGTGGTCAAATTCGCTCTTTCCCACCATGACGTGGAAGTCGAAAGATTACGGACTATTTGCGCGATACGCCGGCGAATTGTCAGAGGGGAAGCATGTGAGCCTTGAAGGAAGCCTCGGACAGAGCAAATCGGAAGACGATATAGAGAGCGAGAAAAACGCAAATATCGGTTTGGCCGCTGACTACTTCTTCAACCGTGCGCTAAGCGCGGGGATCGGCATCGAACGAAGCTCGGGCGATTCTCAAACCGAAGAGGGCATGACCTACACGGCGAACGTTCGCTATTTCATTACTTCGCAGTTCTCGCTTCAGGCGGCATACGACCGGTTCCTGAACAGCAATGCAGGCGTTGCAAGCGACTGGTCCTATACGCTTGGTGCTGCTGTCCGGTTCTGATGATTTCTGGTTACTGCAGGTCCGAATCGGAAAAACATATTGTAGCGATTGACTGAAACCTGGGAGCTGATCAGCTCCCAGGTTTTCTCTTGAAGAAACGAAACACTGCAGGTTTTAGAAAAAGTATTTTCAATTAGGCTTTCCAGATTGAGACGACCGAGTGAAGATGATCGACGAACTGAACAAAGAGTATGCCGCGAAGGTGCTCGGAATGTTCGGTGACAACAAGTCAAAAGCTGCAGAGGTGCTCGGGATCTCGCGCACGAGCCTGTGGAGGATATTGAAGGAAGAATAGATGTGCCTGCCGGTAGCCAAACCTGCCCCTGTGGTCCCACCTTTGTAATAAATCAAGGCTTTACCAAGAATTTCAATATACCGATCCTGACCCAAGAAAAGTTCATGTCAATTTACAACTTTATGTTGACAATCCAACACAAAGTGGTAGTATGCCGCGCAACATAAAAAAAGATCACATGAAAACCCGTGGAGAGCAAACGATGAAAACGATGAAAATGATGAAGTTGAATTTACCCCTAGTGTTCCTTTGCGCCTTGGTCTTGGTGCCCGTGCTGTCCGTTTTGCTTGTCGGATGCGGCGGCGGGGGCGGCGGCGGCGCAGAGGCGCCGCCACCACCACCGTCCATCATCAACGCCAGCTTCGAGGTGTTGGGCGCGAACCCCGACGGCGGGCAGCCGTACGGGTGGATCCGTGAGGGAATGAACGACTGGAGCCACGACACTCTCGGTGTTCGACGCAAGACGGGCACGGGCTTCATGCCCACCGATGGGCAGTACTTCCTGGAGTTTCCCGCGAGCGATGCGGGGACCGGGATTTTTCCCGGGCACTATCCTTTACTGACGGCCTATCAGGATGACGTCAATCTCTCGGGCGCTACGAGCCTGGTGTTCGACTACGAGGTCACGGACCGCAGCATCTTCGCCGGGAGCGGTGGGGGGTACGACGGCGCCGCAACGGTTAGTATCTTCTTTCAGCCCAACGGAGGTGGAAGCGGGACGATCGTGTTGTGGTCTAAGAACTACGGGCCGGGGACCGCCGGGGAGCAGGTCTTCGACATGAGCGTCCCTCTGTCCAACCTCTCCGTTCCGGGAAGACTGACCATTCAGGTAACCGCTGCTGCCAGCAGGCAGAACAGCCTGGTCTCCCTCAGCAAGCTCACCTTCCGGATCGATTTCATCGGGGTCCAGTAGCAGTAGTAATAAAAGAGTGGTGTGAAGCAAACGGGGGGCATCCGAACTTGTGGGACGCAGTGACCGCGGGACCTCCCGTTGGTTCTCAGGGTGCTTTTCCCGTTTCGTTTCTAATACAAACGCATTTAGATTTGTTACTGATTTGCCCTTTGTCCTCTCCCCAGCGGGGAGAGGGTAGGGCGAGGGGGGGCTTTCCTGGATGTAACAATATTTAATTCGTTTGCATTAGTACGCACAATGCACGGTGAGCTCGCTCATTTTTGATTCCTTTTCCCGCTCCTCCAGCTCCCGCTTCACCGTTTAAAAGGCGTTCAGATCCGAGTGCGGCAGGGGACTATATGGGGTCACCCATTGATTCCAGATCGAGACGGTAGAACCGGACCGCGTGAAAACGAACGAAGAGCTGAACAAGGAGTATGCCGCCAAGGTGCTCGAAATGTTCGGTGACAATAAGTCAAAAGCCGCAGAGGTGCTCGGGGTCTCGCGCACCAGTCTGTGGAGGATATTGAAGGAAGAATAGACTTCCTGCAAGAATACAAACCTTCCCCTGTTTCCCCACCTTCTGATCGCGCAATGAGAAGGCAACCGCCTTCTGTTTTAAAAAAGCCCATTAAAATGCTTCAGAATGTCATTTTGGATAGGCTGCGCAGCTTCCTCCTGAAATTAGCTATTCCGTTTCTGCATGTTAGTCGTGCTAATATAACTTGGCATCATTTTGTATATTAGTCTTTTTGAACAAACATAGCGATTTCAGGAAGTTACGTCAAGTTTTTCCATATACTCATTGACCGGATTGCCCGTTCTATGCTACTGTATCCCGAAGAACTAATAACTTGTTAACCATGACTAAATATCTCCGATAATTTGAAGACGAGAAGGGATTATAAGGTGAATATTACCAGTCGTGTAATTTATGTTTCCGTGTTGCTCTTATGTGTCGTTGCTCTAGCTCATTGCAAAAGAAAATCCGATCCAGTTCTTTACACTCCACCGCCTGAAGCTCCTCAGAACCTAATAGCTACGGCAGGATTGCAGAAAGTCGAGCTGACTTGGGACGCCGTGACCAATGCCAGTATCTATTATATCTATTATGTGAAGTCGCCCTTGTCTACGCAATCCGGCATGGGCATGCTCACCAGCGCAGTTACTACGACAGCTCAACATCTTCATCTGAGCGGAGGTACATACCATTACACTGTAACGGCAGTAGTAAACTCAATTGAAAGCGGACCTTCAAATGTCGCTTCCGCCGGTATAAACCTCGTGTCTTTTACTACATCAACGATGGGTTCCGGAGATCTCTCGACTTGGCCCGATGCCGTATCAGCGGGCGCGAAGACGGGCCTGGCAGCTGGCGACGCTATCTGTCAAAGCCGGGCAGAAGCAGCCGGATTAGCTGGCATATTCAAAGCGTGGATTTCGGATGATTCGGATGATGCTTATTGCCGCATGCACGGCCTGACCGGCAAGCTTTCTTTAAACTGCGGCTTAAACAGTCTACCGACCAATGCTGGACCGTGGGTCCGCACAGATGGCGCTCCCTTTGCCGATGTTATTAGTGTATTAACTGCATCTACTGCAGTCTTAACCCCTGCGGTATATACCGAGAACGGCACACAATCAAATTATGGCTATATGCATTCCGGAACATGGTCCCAAGGTGTTGGACAAGTTGGGTCCACGTGCAACAACTGGACATCCGGTTCCGCGTCGGATCACGAGATGGTCGGCAGTATACGGTCGACATATAGAGCCTTGTTTTGGACAAGTAGTCCCTGTAGCAATACATTCCCTTTGCTCTGCATGGAGCTCGGCTCCGGGCCCCCACTCAACAAAAATGCAACGGGCAAAAAGGCTTTTCTGAGTTCGGCTTCCGGTCCGGGGAATCTCTCGTCCTGGCCTGCTGCAACCGATACCGGGGCTGCAGCGGGAGATGCGATCTGCACCAAGCTCGCGGCAAATTCCGGATTGACCGGGACGTTCAAGGCCTGGCTTTCGGATGGATCAGTCAACGCTATCGATAGAATTGCGAGCAATGGGCCTTGGGTCCGTCTTGATGGAATCAAAGTCTCAGATAGCAAGCAGGATCTTACTGATGACGCTTTATTCACAACGATAAACCTTACGGAACAAGGAACATACGGGAACATGACAGGAGCAGTATGGACAGGAACAACCCAAAGCGGATTGAAAACGGTAAATAATTGCAATAGTTGGACCGATGGTACTGCAGGCTCGACAGGTACAACAGGCGTTCTTAGTTGGTTTGATCGTTACTGGTCAAATAATGCAATAACGCAGTGCGATTCTGTTGGATATCTGTATTGTCTTGAAGATGAATAAGAGTTCGGTGAGTATCAGGCTGGAAAGTCCACATTAACGTGTTAGCTGCAACAAGTGCGGTTATTCGAACCAATCTTATGGCGGCGCTTACTAAGAAAATTCCAACCATCGCGTCGTGTCCGTCCGCTTCGCGGCGGTACACGCGAGCGTTGTCTCTAAACTTTACATGATCACTTGCGGAAATTATCGACTTGAGAAGTGGCAACCCGATTTTTCATCGTCGGGCCAACCCTCGCCTGAATGGATACGAGTAAAATGCGCGGATATACATATCTGTAATTCGCTAGATTGGCTCGAATGGGAGGGCAATCCTGTCCAGGTTGAAATCTGTGATGCATGCGGTACCCCGGGTTGCGAAAGCGGGGGCTATGTTCATATATCCAAACTGGGTGAGCACATTCTATGGACAAAGCCGCACATTGATGAGTCTGACGAATGGGCGAGAACCCAATATGAAGCTGCATTTGTTTTGCGCAAGGCAGGGTCAGTAGTGTTACCAGTCTCAGTGCTAACTCAGTGGCAGCGCGAAGCACGTAAGAATCGATTCTCAAATTGGTATCCGAGAACTACAAGAGCAAATCTGGCTGCTGCCTGGTTTATGGAGAAATACCCATATCTCAAGATGACTTCTATCAGAGATGTTATCCCTTATTTGCGAAAAGAATTGCTCGGTGCCGATACATTGGATGTAACGACTGCGATTGACCGAATGGAAACGCTAGTTGAGTGGTTTGTTCAGGGGCCAGAACAGGAATTGAGAGGAGAATTAAAAGCCCCATGTTCCGAACTTACAGTTGAGACATTATATTTCGACGGTCCTGCTGACAAGGATTGGCCAGCTTTTGCAATTCTTGGAGCCGATGTGTATCCAGCCTTTGGCAAGAATTGGGTTTACCAGTTTAATTCAGATGAAAGATAATGCTTCTCACTATAAATAACAACCAGCCGTTCCACAGCAACGCGCGGCGCTCTCCTGATTCCCTTGACTAACGAGTTGAGGCGCGGGCGTTCTTTGAGCATCACGAAACCCGACAGATGCCGTTGGGTTGCACTCAGTTTAACCCAGCCTGCGAACTGGTCCGCTGAGATCCCGCTGCCATCCTGTTGGAGATGATACGACATGTCCGAGTTCAAGGCACGATACAAATGGAGGAGGGAGCTGAGTATGTCAGGAGGGTTCATGCAATATTTGAAAATAACGGTAGTTATATTTGCCTTGGCTTTATCAGCAGCATGTGCTTCCGGTCCGCCGAAGCCGATCCACGTCGACGAAATGAAGGAACCCGGGGTCGGGCTCATCTACGGCCAATTGCGGATGCCGAACGAGGATTGGAATCACGTCAATTTGGTCATGATCCAGCGCGTCGGCAAGGTGTACGGCGGCATGGGGCTCAAGGGTTTGAGCGAAAAAGTGCACGTCACGCGCGATGGCCGGTATGTGGCGGCCAACTTGAAACCGGGGAAATACATGCTGGCCGGTTTTGTCATCGGCAGCGAGACTAACTTCCTGGGGAAAACCGCATTGGACTATACGATCGAGGTAAAGGCGGGAGGCCTTCATTATCTCGGCACCTACAAGTACGTCATTACCAGGGCGAGCAACATGATCCGTCCCGGGTCCTTCAATCTCGAAAAGGACGAAACCAGGGCCTCCCATGTCGAGCTTCTCAACTGGGTGGAAGAAGGCGTGCGCGCGACAAAGTGGCATGGGCCGATAAAAAGAAAACTTGCCGGACTTCAGGGCGGGAAGTGACGTCGGCTGAAAAAGGGCTGCAGGTGAAGTTGGACTTACCCTTGCTCATCAAAATTAACCAAAGTTCTATATACGGGAAAGTTGATTTCTGGTAAAGTTATGCATCTCTCTGTTGGCGGAGTAGCCTAATCATGCAACAGAATAAGATGATACCAGTGGCCGCATGGATCGCAGGCCTCACGATTGCGGCCTATGTGCTTGCCCAGGCTGCGGTCATGATCATGAGCGGGAGCTTTGATGCAGCATTATTGAGGAGCGCGCCGACCGTTCCGCAAAACCGTTCGGAAAGCGCAGTGCTCCCGCTTCCGGCTCTTGACACATCAGGCAGGAACAAGTCTGCGAGTGTTTCAAAGGGCGATGCCGGCTACGGCGTGAAGGTGGAGCAAGTTTCAGATACCCGGTGGATCCTGGACAGGGTAGTAATGCCCGCGAACATCCAGGACCTGCCCTCTTTTTTAAAGCAAGCGCGCGCAGTACCGTACGTGAAGCAGGGCAGGACCGTGGGGTTTCGGATCACCGGGATCTCGCGGGGCGGTTTTTACGAAAAGATCGGACTTCGGAATGGAGATGTGCTGCTCCGGGTCAATATGCAGAAGCTTGATGACCCTGCAAGGCTCTTCAGCCTTTATCAGGAGATGAGGAGCAAACGGCATATCTCCATCCTCCTTTCCCGAAATGGACAGAGCAGACGTTTGAGTATGCTATTCGTTGAAGAGGGCTGAACTCGCGCAGAGACGCGACGCAGAGCAAGACGCACAAAAATTTGCCCCTCACCTTTGTCCTCTCCCCAGCGGGGAGAGGGTAGGGCGAGGGGGGACTTTCCTGGATGTAACAATATTTAATTTGTTTGCATTAATTACGATATACCGGAAGGAATTACGACATTGAACGAAGTTCAGATCTATACTGATGGAGCATGCAAACGCAATCCCGGGCCCGGAGGATACGGAGCAGTTCTCCGCTGCAACGGTCAGGAAAAGATCCTTTCCGGCGGATTTCGCCTGACCACCAACAACCGCATGGAGATGCTGGCCGCGATCGCAGCGCTCGAAAGCCTTTCCAACGCCTGTGCGGTCACCATTACCAGCGATTCAAAATACGTTGTTGATGCGGTCAGCAAGGGCTGGGCCCGCAAGTGGCGAAGCAACAACTGGAAGAAAAGTGACGGCCAAAAGGCACTCAACCAGGACCTCTGGATCCGGATGCTGGATCTCTGCGAACGCCACCAGGTCAAATTTGTATGGGTCCGCGGTCATGACGGGCACCCGGAAAACGAGCGCTGCGACCAGATGGCGACTACTGCAGCTGCCGGAGAAGGCCTGCCCGCGGATGAAGGATATGAACTGATCGGTATTTCCTCCGATCATCCCGATGCTTTCCAGTTAAGGTGATACAACATGTCCGAGCCCATCTTCTACATCGACAGTTCTGAGATCCTTGAAGGGAAACTGGAGAAACTCAAGGCGGCCATGAACGAACTGGTCCAGTTCGTTGAGGCGAACGAGCCCCAGCTCATCTCCTATAACTTTTTCCTCAGTGAGGACGACACCCGGATGACCGTCGTCGCGATTCATCCTGACTCCGCCTCGATGGAGTTTCACATGGAGGTAGCGGGCCCGGCATTCCGCAAGTTCACGGAATTCATCAAGCTGTCGAAGATCGAGGTCTACGGCAAGGTGAGTGACAAAGTGCTGGACCAGCTCCGACAGAAGGCACAGATGTTAGGCAGCGGGACTGTGGTTGTTCACAAACTGCACGCGGGGATCGCCCGACTCGGAACCCGCTGAGGGCGAATGCTCTAACACGACGTATTCCGGCTACTGTTGCCTGCACTGCACTCCAGCGACGGTCCTTGCGCTCCCGGCTCCGGACAAAGTACTTTTTCCCTCACTGGCCTCCGACGACATCCGCACATAGCCCTGCTCTTGCGCAAGAGCGTCCAAATGGACCGTTGCCAGGTCCTCGATCGTGATCATTTCCGCCGGCATGGGTGAAAACGAAGCGATCACCTTGAGATATCCTTTGCATACATCACATACCTCTACCCGCCTGGTATCGCGCTGACCTTCCGCATACAGGTAGTGCTGCGTTTTGTGGTCCTCGTTCCCGCACTGCGCGCACTCCAGCCTCCTGATCTGCCAATCGGCACCGCATGCGCCGCACCGTAAATGTTTTGCCTGGTCATTGCCCTGCAGCTCTGCCAGCGTCGCTGGTGCTCCGCACACAAAGCAGATGTCCTTATGCCAGGATACTCCGGCGGCCTGAGGCGATAGCTGCCGGCACCATGTGCGGAGCGCCGGTGTGAGCGCATACTGCGCCAAAGCCAGGAGCAGACCCGGATCAAGGTCCTGTGCAGCAGCCTCTGCAGCAACAGCGTCGTGTTTACCCGCTGCGGTGAGAGACAGAACGTATCCGGCGTTCAACGTGTTTTTTTCCAGTGCCGTTTTGATCTTGAGCGACTCGGCATGGTTATCAGGCGCGTGTTTTGTCCACGGCAGGAGGAGTGGGAAGGCGCGTTTCTCCGCATCGGCAAGTTTTATCATCAGTTCGTGTGCTGAATCGACGTCGATATCAAGCTCCCTGTCAAACAGCAGCGGAATGCCCTGCCGCAGCTTCTCTTGCATCTGATCAGGTGTAAGAAGGATGGGTGCGGCATGAAGATCTGCATCGCGAAGCAGCGGAAGAATGCGCTCGTACCGGCGCGCGGTGGAAGCGATGGCGGGTATTGTCTGTGCCAATATGCGCAGCCGTTGTATCAGGGGATCTATTGTGCCTTTAGTATGCATGGCCCTCGAACGAAATGGATAGTGTGATGGGTATGAATCTTCCGGGTTTTGTGTGGGTAGTTTTTCACCCTTTATCGATTTTCTTGCATATCCCCTTCGCAGCCTGAATGAAATTTTTGACCCGTCTAAGGCCACATCCGCTCGATCGCGCAAACTCGGCCTTTGGCCTCAGACAGTGCGCGCTCGCCCTTGCGGGACGCTTCTTTAGGCCAAGACGGGTGCCCAAAAATTTCATAGGGCCGCTCCGTGGACATGCGGGGTTGGTTTAAATACGTTGCACCAGAAGCTTCCCATGCGAAAATCCAGGCATGCGACCGAGTCCGAGGGTGAAGCATTTCGGACTGTCTGAGCCCGAAGGGCGAGTTTCCGAAATGTACCGAGGACGACCGAGCATGCCGTAAAGGATTTTCGCCGGGTGCCTCTTTCGGTTACCTTTCTAGGGCAAGCAAGAAAGGTAACAGAAAACGCGAAAAATGGCGCAAATACTGCTTAATAAATCATATAGGCGCTTATTCCACTCACAAGAAAGCCAGAAGATCCGATGTATAAGCCTAAAGCTGACCCGCCTGCACCAGGCTGATCCTGAGCATGAGCCCGCCGAAAAGTACCAGTAACCCGACGACCATCACCGCGCTCTCGTTTGCTATGCCGGCTCTGGTGCGTTGCCAGGTGAGCCAAAGCGGCAGGAGAGCGCCGAGCAGGACCGCACCTCCCAGAAACACGAAGCCGAAAAAGCCTGTCAGAAGGGGTGCAGCGTACCGCCCTGCCACCGCAAGCATTACCGCGATCAGCGCCAGCTCGATGATCATGACCACGCGGTCGAAGCGCTCCAGATGGTCAAAGGATTCCTGTGCCGCGTTCTTTCGCCATGCCATGGTCAGTGCAATGGCTGCTGCGCCCGTTGACGCGGCCGACGCGATAAAGATCGGGCCGTACAGCGGGTCCGTGGCTTCCCAGAGCGGACGCGCCGTGGTGTTTACCAGAACTCCGGTGTAGCCTGCGACGAAGAAACCGAAAAAGGAACCAACGGCCGCATAGATCTTGTGCGGGATCTTGCTGAACAGCGCGTGAAATTTTTTGAGCGTTTCCTGCGTAAGCCTGCCTTCCTCAGCCAGCACATTGAGAAAGGAGAGGAACGACATGCCGCCGTAAACGAGGAGCGCCCAGGTCCCTACGGAAAGCGGGGAGGTCAGGTTCATGTACGGGATGCCGTCTTTGGTATACAAGAACAGATGCCAGAACCGCATCGGCCGTCCGAGGTCGGCGATCAGCAGGATCGGCGTGATGCAGATCAGGGGGAATGCAATGAGATAGGCGGTCCTGCTGATCTCACGCAGCTTTTCCTTGTTCAAAAGTTCGAGAAGCGAGCCGATGAAGTATGCCCCTGCTGAAATACCGCCGATATAGAAATACAGGGCGATGTAGTACCATTCCCAGTGAGGGGATTGCGATTCGAGGGCTATCATAATAACACCTCCATTTAACGGCAAGCTCCAACGAACTGACAAGCACCAAGCATCAAATTTCAAATCACAAATAAAACTCAAATTTCAAATTCAAAACGTTTTAGTCATTGATGATTGGCAATTGGTGCTTATTTGATATTTGAAGCTTGTAATTTGGAATTTCGTGAATTTATTCCTTTTCTTTCTTCATCCCTCGTTCGCGGAAGCTCATGATCGCTGCCGCGGCAACGGCGATGGCCGTGACCACCGTAACGGCAGTGGACCTGAACAGCCTGCGCTGCGGAACTACGGGATGCTCGGGCTGGCCGTACACGGCGGGGGCGTCCAGGAACAGGTAAAAGACGTTCAGCCCGCCTGCCTCGTCATACCCGTAGATGTTCGCTTTGGCATGTCCCAGGGCCTTGAGCTGCGCCAGACGCGCATCGGCATTTTTCTTGAGCTCCGAGACCTCGCCGAAGGAGATGGAACCCGTGGGGCAGGCCTTGGCGCAGGCCGTGCCCAGGCCGTTATGGATGCGGTCGTTGCAGAGCGTGCATTTGTGCACCGTGCCGGTCTTTTCACTGAAGGAGATCACCCCGTAGGGGCAGGAGGGGATGCAGTATTTGCACCCGATGCAGACATCGTCCTGGACCACCACGTTGCCCATATCGGTCCGCACGATGGCTTTGACCGGGCAGGCGTTCAGGCAGCCGGCGTCATTGCAATGCTTGCAGGAGTCGCTTGAGAAGAGCCAGCGCGTCTCGGTGCGGTCCTTGTCGAACTGTTCGATGAATCGGACATGGCGCCAGTCCGTTGCGGAGAGATTCCCGGTGTTGTCGTAGGAATTTCCCGTGAAATTGAACGCGACCGGATAGGGCACGTCGGCAACCTTGTGAAAGTGCGAGGGCTCGCCTTCGAGGCCGTTCCATTCCTTGCAGGCGACCTGGCAGGCCTTGCATCCGGTGCAGATGGAGGCGTCTACGAACATTCCCTTTGCCATTATGCCGCACCTCCTCTCTTGCCTGCGCGGACATTGCAGGTGAAGACCTTGCCTTCATGGATCGAGACATTGGGGTCCGCCACCAGAGCCGAGAGGTTGTTCACCACGTCGCTCTGCGCCCGTCCCTGCCAGCCCCAGTGCCAGGGAAGGCCGATCTCGTGCACGGTCTTTCCGTTGATCGTGAAGGGCCGCATGCGCTGCGTCACGAGCGCCCGGGCCTGGATCTTGCCGCGCGCAGTCTCGATCGTCATGTACTCGGCGTTCTTGATGCCCTTCTCCGCTGCCAGCTCCGGCGAGATCTCGCAGAAGAGCTCGGGCATCAGCTCCGCGAGCCAGGGCAGCCAGCGCGTCATGACCCCGGTCAGATGATGCTCGGTCAGGCGGTAGGTGGACACGACGATCGGATAGTCCGGGTCCGCGACCTTATGGTAGGGGTTGCCCGGGATCTTCCAGGTCTTTGCCACCGGGTTCGACTGCTGCTTGTACAGCAGGTTCGCAACCGGCGATTCATAGGGCTCGTAATGCGTCGGCAGCGGACCGTCCACCAGGCCGGCAGGCGCAAAGAGCCAGGCCTTGCCGTCCGGCCGCATGATGAAGGCGTCGTTGCCCGAAAGCCAGTCAAAGCCGATGCCGTTGTCCTTGCCGCGAAAAACCGGCGCCTTGGTCGGCTGGAAATCGATGCCTTCGCCGGAAGGGGAGACCCATGAGCCGCGTGTGATTTTGCCGACTGGGTCTTTCACTTCTTTGTTCGGGTCCCAGTAGACGAGCTTCTTTTTTTCGGACCAGGGTCTGCCTGCTGCGTCCGCGGAGGCGCGGTTGTACATGATATGCCGGTTCGCGGGCCAGGCAAAGCCCCAGTTGGGCGAGATCCAGTTGTCGCCCTGACGGCTGCGAGCCCTGTTCACGCCTTCCGCCGGAATGACGCCGGTATAGATCCAGGCGCCGCATACGGTGGACCCGTCCTCTTTGAGGTTCGCGAAAGAGGCAAGCGGCTTTCTGTCCTCCCAGGTGTAGCCGTTGATCTCCTTCAGTACCTTGTACGCCGACGGCTCGTCCTTGATGCGGAAGTTCGCCACCTCGGCGGGCTCGGGTTCGTAATCCCAGAACAGGTTCCTGATCGCCCAATCGAGGTCCCTTGAAGACGAGGCATACATCGTTCTTCAGCTTCTTGCCCGAGATGGTACGTGAACCAGATGTCGCTTCTCGCATCATCAGGCGGATCGGCTGCTTTTTCGTGCTGCTGCAGAAGCCGCTGGGTATTCGTGAACGAGCCCTCCATCTCGGCCACCGCCGCAGCGGGAAGGAAGAAGACCTCGGTCTTGATGTCCGATGATTTTACCTCGCCCTCCTTGATCTCGGGAGAGTTGCGCCAGAAGGCCGCGGTCTCGGTTTCGAAGAAATCGCGCACCACCATCCAGTCGAGCTTTGCGAGCGCTTTGCGCTGGAACCGGGCATTCTGGCCGCCGACAGCCGGGTTCTGGCCCATCACGAAAAAACCCTTGATCTTTCCGTTCATCATGTCAACGAACATGGGCAGATGGGAATGGTCGCCGGTGATCTTGGGGTGGTAGTCGTAGCCGTAGTCGTTCTCTTTTGTCGCTGCATCTCCCCACTGGGCCTTGAAGTAGGACACTGCGAACTTGGGGTAATTGCCCCAGTAGCTCGTTGAGACCGGCACGGCCTCGGTGAGGATGAAGTCCTTGAACGTATCATGGTTCTTGCGCGCATCCGGCATGTTCAGATAACCCGGAAGGGAGTGGTAGAGCGTGGCGATGTCCGTCGAACCCTGGATCGTGGCATGTCCGCGGAGCGCCAGCACCCCGCCGCCCGGCCTGCCGATATTGCCCAGGAGCGCCTGAAGCATGCCGGCCGTGCGGATGATCTGGACCCCGACCGTATGCTGCGTCCAGCCTACGGCGTACGTGATGTTCGCGGTCTTTTCGCGGCCGGAATTATTGAGCAGCGTGTCGGCAACCTTCAGGAACTTTTCCTTCGGACAGCCGCAGATCTGTTCGACAATCTCGGGCGTGTACCTGCGATAGTGCCGTTTTACGATCTGAAAGACCGTATGCGGATCTTTCAAGGTTGGATCGGTTTTGGGCCTTCCCGGCACTTTCTGCAGCAGGAGGTCGGTGAAGGTCTTTGCTTCGGCCACGGAAGGGGCAGGCGCGGGATTCCGCTGATAGGACCAGCTCGCGTTCGAGTATGCCTTGCCGTCTTCCGAAAGCCCGGAGAAGAGGCCGTTCAGCTCTTCGGTGTCCTTGAAATCGGGATTCACGAGCGTGGCCGCGTTCGTATAATTGAGGACGTATTCTTTAAAGAAGGGGTCCGTGTTCCAGCGTTTGCTGTTGATCACATGACTGATGATCGCGCCTAGGAACACGATGTCCGTTCCCGCGCGGATGGGGGCGTGGATATCGCACATGGCGGACGTGCGCGTAAAGCGCGGATCAACATGCATCAGCACCGCGTTGTGGTCCGTCTTTGCCTTGAGCGGCCAGCGGAACGCCGACCGGATGGCATTCCGCCATGTTGGAGCCCATGATCATGACCGCATCGGAGTTGACCAGATCGCGCGGAAATGTGGTTGAACCGCCTCTTCCGAAGGAGACCCCCAGACCGGGGACCGTGGAAGAGTGTCATATGCGCGCCTGGTTTTCGAGGTAGACCACGCCGAGAGCGTGCATCAGCTTCTGATGCGTGTAGTTCCACTCGTTGTCCATGGTCGCGCCGCCAAGGGACGCAAGAGCGTAGGTGTTCATCACGCGTTTCTTGCTTGAACCGCCCTTGTTCGTCCGGCATGTCCTGGAACTCGTTGAAATTCGCATCGCGGGTCTTTTTCGTGAGCTCCGCAATCCTGTCCATGGCCCAGTCGAGCGGCTTTTCCTCCCAGTGGTCGCTCCCCGGCGCCCGGTACTTGACCTTGGTCCAGCGCTGGTCATTGTTCACCAGCTGGTAGGTGGCCGCGCCTTTGGGGCAGAGGGTGCCCAGGTTGATCGGCGAATCGGGATGGCCCTGGATATCGATGACCTTGCCCTGGTCATCGACCATGACGATCTGGGCGCAGCCCACGGAGCAGTAGGGGCAGATGCTCGGCACCTGCTTGCCGGACTTCATCGGTACCGTCTGCGTCTGCTGCAGCTTGCCTGCATCCGCACCCAGGCTTAAGCCCTCCGCTGCCGCAACCGCGCCGATAGCTCCTGAGGAGATCTTTAAGAACTGCCGTCGGGTGACATCCTTCATGGTGATCCGGTCTCCTTTCAGATACAATGACGTAAACACTATTTCTGCTACTAAATTATTCGTAACCGTTATTTTTTCTAATACTTTGGGTTAATTGCGTATATATATACTATATAAAAAAATGGTAGCGCGATATAAACACACTGTCAAATCCTCATGATCGTCTTTGAGAAGTTTTTGCACGTTGCCTCAGTTTCTCTCTTGAATCGCAATACGTATAGTCGTACTATTAAAGCAATGCCGGGACCGGTCCGGGTGCATTTCATGCCCGATGACCGGCCGCGTGACAGAGCTGTTTATTTCTTATTTACCACAAGCACTCAACTGAAGTGCGGCCCGCAAGGAGTTCAGCATGGGAAAACAAATAAAGGCTGTTTTCGTGTTTATCCTCTTTGCCTCGACAGCAGTCGCAGGTGAAAACAGAATCAATGTCGCCAGCATCGATAGAAATCTTCCCTCTAACGGGGGCGCACGAAATGTACCCCGGCCGATAGTCGTCGAAAAACATGAATACTATGAGGTCAATGGGCGCTGCGAAAAAGACTTGCGGTGCGATATGGCACAAAAGGGCTGCAGGTGGGACGACGGGAGTATGTACGATTCCGTCACCAGCTGGAGCTGGCAGTGGGAGTACGGCCATGACCACTCTTGTACTCCTGACGCCGTAATCGTGACCATGGAAATAATCTCCCGTTATCCCAAATGGGTACAGACAGCTGGTGCTCCTCAATCCCTGGTGAATAAATGGAATGATTACCTGCAGAGCCTTGTCATACATGAAAACGGTCACCGGAATATGGCGGTGGAGGCGGCGACTGAGTTTAGCCGTGCTGTAGCAGCATTGCCCTCTGTCCAAAGTTGTTCCGAGCTGGACAGGATGGTGCGGACCCTCAGTCGCGAGTGGATGGAGAAGCTGGATGCGGATTCAAAGGAGTATGACCTGGCCACCAATCATGGCGTTACACAAGGCGCCTTGTTTCCCTAAGGAGTTGAACTCCTTGGCCTGAATTATATGAGGCCGGCCAGAGCTGGCCGACCTCATAATCACATCGGGAATTTCAATGCGAGCTGAATGGGCGTCCACGCGCCGGATCAGTTAATGACCCCGTCTCCAAATTCAATAACCGGAAATTCTGCTCGGGTCGATATAGTTCAGAAAAGTATCAGGCTCAATCCTCGCGCCGCCTGCCGCCGACCCTCGAAATTCCTTAAATGCTGTTGGCCCCGTGCTGACGACGCCGGTCTCCGGATCAACATAGCCGGGAACCCTGCTCGGGTTGATATAGTTCATAAAAGTGTCTGGCGCCGTGCTCATCCCGCCTGCAGCCGACCCTCGATCGATGAATAATGCTTGCGGTGCCGGCAGGGTAGCGGCCCCGGTCTCCGGATCAACATAGCCGGGAACACTGCTCGGGTCAAGCGTGTTGATAAGGGAATCAAATTCCGCATAAGCTGTTCCAAAAGCAAGAACAAACCCTGTTATTGTTACTATGGCTATTAACTTTTTCATTTTTCGTCACCTCTTTTCTTTCAATTTCCTTTCTTGTGTTAATTATACCGCCCTTATATCGAGAAAAAGATATTGGCTGACAGTTCGACCTGATTTTTATTCCTGCTACCTCTGGTCCTCAAGCATCTTTCATCCTAAAAGCGGCATTTGGACACGGAAGAATCGGAAACATCTGATTACCAGAAGTAGGCGCTTCTAAGCGACGCGGATAAATTCTAAAGCATTCACCTGTTGGTGAACCTCGTATAAAAGAAATAATCCGCCGTTATCCGGCTCTTATCCGTGTTTATCCGTGTCCAAATGCTTTTTTAGGGTTCATGTCTTTGTCCCGGATGATTTTGTGCGTTCAATTTTTTCTGTTCGCCGCCGATCTCGGATCAAAGTTAAGTAAATTTCAATATACTGAAAAGTTGATTTCTGGTACACTCATGCATATTTCTGTATAAAAAAGGAGGAGTAGTCTCATGAAAAAAATCAGCATTGCAGTCCTGTTGTTTCTCATCACCGGTTTTGCGGTCGTCGCCCATGCGGGTCTGGATGATTTTATTCGCCGGGTCAATGATCAGGCCAAAGCTGACATAAAAAGCTTTAACACCAAGTTAAGCGCGCAGTTCGGCATACCCGTTCCGAGGGTGGACGAGATACTGAAGGTCGTTGCCGCACCGGCCGATGCTTTTATGGTCCTCCAACTCGGGCAGATGGCCAACAGGCCGCCCGAAGCGGTCGTACCGACCTACCAGGCGAACCGGGACAAGGGATGGGGTGCCATCGCGAAGGAACTCGGCATAAAGCCCGGCTCTGCTGAATTCCACGCCCTCAAGAACGGCGATCTCGCCTTCACGGGTAAGGCCGCCGGTGGCAGTCAGGACCATGGCTCAGGAAAAGGGAAGGGAAAAGGGAACGGCCACGGCCGCAGGAAGTAATCTGGATCTTGCCGTACCCGTTTTCCGACTTCTGTGAAGAACCGGACCCTGCACGTTGGGCAAAACAATTATGGCTGTCCAACGGCAGGGTTTTTTTACATAACCGTCTATCAGGGAATGACGGCATGTATCCTATAGCGTCGGGGTTCATTCCCGACGTTCCCGGCTGATACCTAAAAGAAGCGAGGATATTTGAATTTAATCCTGAACAATTTGCGCATAGCTGTTGAAAAAGACGGGAAAGATGAATACCTAAAAGCAGCTGCACAAAAATTGAACGTTTGTGAGACAGCCATACACATCGTCAAGATGCTGAGCAAGTCGCTTGATGCCGGCGACAAAGAGCAGTTCTACTACGAAATATCGCTCGTGATCCATACTCCCGACAGCTTTGACAACAAAGAAAACCTTCCTGTATACACCGAAAAAATACCAAAAGAACGAGAATCAAAAAACAGCGCAGAGCGGCCGGTCATCATCGGTTTTGGTCCTGCCGGCATGTTCGCCGCTCTTGAGCTTATTGCCTATGGGCTCAAACCGATCATATTCGAACGGGGTAAAAAGCTGGAAGAGCGGACCCTTGATGTCCGGAAATTCATGAACGAAAAGGTGCTCGACCCTGAATCGAATATCCAGTTCGGCGAAGGCGGAGCAGGTTCCTATTCCGACGGGAAGCTTTTTTCCCGGAAAATCAATACGGAATATATCAACAAGGTGCTGGATACGTTCATTCAGTTCGGTGCGCCTGAAGAGATAGGGTATATCAGCAAGCCCCATCTCGGAACGGACGTGCTGTGCAGGATCGTCCGCAATATACGGAACCATATCCTCGAGCAGGGCGGGGAGATACATTACCGCTCAAAAATGACGGACATGCTTCTGTCGGACAATGCGGTCGCCGGCGTCGTCATAAACGGGGAAAAGGAATATCGTTGTTCAAGCCTCTATCTTGCCGTGGGGCATTCCGCGCGCGATACCTTTGCAATGCTCCGGAACAAAGGCATCGTCCTCGAGCAGAGGCCGATCTCGGTAGGGGTGCGGGTGGAGCATCCGGTGGAGGTCATCAATCGCATGCGCTACGGCGATAAATATAAGGACTTCTCCCGCATCGGGGCCGCCACGTATTCGCTGAATTACACGGACCGAAAAATAAGAAGGGGAGTGTATACCTTCTGCATGTGCCCGGGCGGCGAGGTGATGAACGCCTCATCCGAACAGGGACTGCTGGTCGTGAACGGCATGAGCTATTCCGCAAGGGCATCGGCATTCTCCAATGCGGCCATCGTGGTGACCTGCCAGCCCGGCGATTACGGATCAGCCGACCCCCTGGCCGGGATCGAGTTCCAAAAGAACATCGAGCGAAAGGCTTTTCAGGCCGGAGGAGGGAATTGGTGCGCGTCCCGCTCAGAACCTGCCGGATTTTTTGAACAGGAAGACCTCGGGCAGTATAAATGAAAATTCCTGCGCCACGGGAACGGCAGCGGCGGATATGCATGATATATTTCCCGCCTTTGTAAACGATGCGCTCGTGGCAGCCTTTAGGACCTGGGAAAAGCCCTATCCGTCATTTGTTTCCCCTCATGCCGTGTTGATCGGTGCTGAAACAAGAACCTCGGCGCCGCTCAGGATCACGCGCAGTGCGAGATTTGAATCAGTGAACATCAAAAACCTGTACCCCATCGGCGAAGGCTCAGGCTATACCGGCGGGATAACGAGTTCAGCAGCTGATGCGATAAGGGCTGTGGAGGCTGTTCTGTCATCGCTCTAACACGTGCTGCTGCATTACCGTTTACCGTGTGCGAGCTTGAGAAACTCCGCAGCTGTTGACTTCTTCCAGTACTCGTGGAGTTTCTGTTCTTTGCAAGAATCTCATTTTCAACTTTTATTTTTCAATCAATATCACCTTCACCATACGACATCCGCCCTATGACACCCCGTTCCATTGCATTACGTTTCTACGGTGGTCATCTGCCGCAAACTCGTGATGTCCCTCAACGGCGGGGCGCCGAACAAGCGACCGTACTCGCGGCTGAATTGGGAGGGGCTCTCGTAGCCGACCTGAAACGCTGCGGTTGTCGCATCCTGATTTTCGGCGAGCATCAACCGCCGCGCTTCGTTCGGAACACAGCAGTCAATGATGCAGGCGATCCATGCTACCCGACCCGGCGGCTATATTGGCTATGTCGGCGTCCCGCGCACGAGCTGTTCTTCGGCCACGTCCACCTTCACGGCGGCCCCGCGCCGGTGCGCCGCTACCTGCCCGATCTGATCGGCCTGGTGCTTAAGGGGAAGATCAACCCTGGCCAGGTATTCGACCTGACCCTGCCACTTGATCAGGTTGCCGAGGGCTACCGCGCGATGGACGAGCGCCGCGCGATAAAGACACTGCTGCGGCCGTAAGTGCAAAAAAGCAGAATTAAGAAGTAAGAAGTGTAAAGTCATTCTTCATAATTCTAACTAGATTGAAAGGGGAGATGCCCATGTCAGACAGCGATGTAAAAAAAGCGACGGATGAGTTGAAGGCACTGGCACCGGATTATGCGCAATTGACGCAGGACGTTCTTTTCGGTGATGTTTGGAAACGTCCACCGCTTTCGCAGCGCGATAAAAGTCTGATTACTGTCACCATCCTTGTTGCACTGAACCGTATCGAACAGGTTGAATTCCATCTAAAGAAGGCTCTGGAAAACGGGCTTACGAAGGAAGAGCTTGTGGCTGCGATCACGCATATCGCATTTTACGCCGGATGGCCAACAGCGGCGTCGGGGCTTAGTCACTTGAAAAAAGTGCTTGATCAGAAATAAGTTAGTTAGTAATTAAGGAATCAAATTTTACTCAAAACGGCAAGAATATTTACCACGAAGAACACGAAGTTCACGAAGAAAAACGTATAAGGCCGTTGTTAAAGACGTTAGCACATTGAATTCCTTCGTGCTCTTCGTGGCCTTCGTGGTGAAAAGATTTTGGTTCCGGCTTGGCCGGTTAGGAGTATTTCATTATGAATGTAACTAATAAGAAATGCCTGATAGCCTATTATTCCCGGAGGGGACAAAATTATGTCAGCGGCAGGCTTGTCGATCTAAAAGTCGGCAATACCGAAGTTGTCGCAAACATGATCCAGAAAATGACGGGCGGCGATCTGTTTCATATTGAATCCGTCACAGCCTATCCCAAAGAGTATACGGAAACTACGGAAGTTGCCAAGAATGAACTGCGTACCAAAGCCAGGCCGAAGCTGACAGGACGTGTTGAAAACATGAAGGGTTATGATGTTATCTTCCTAGGATACCCGAATTGGTGGGGAACGATGCCCATGCCGGTGTTTACTTTCCTGGAAAGCTATGACTTTTCCGGAAAGACAATTGTTCCCTTTTGCACCCACGAGGGAAGCGGACTGGGCCATAGCGAGAAGGATATTGCCAAAGCATGTCCCAAAGCGAGCGTGCTAAAGGGAATCGCTATTCATGGAACCAATGCGAGTTCCGCGAATTCAGATGTGTCGAATTGGATTGATGGGCTGAGCTTCCCCTGATCTCGACAGCAAAAAGGAGTCGCTATGACCCGCCGTGCAATTGCCTGACCGATCGGTCTTCCCCTAATATCACTGTTCTGAAATAGTACTATAATAATAAACAGAAGGCTAAAACACGAGCGGTGGTTTCTGATACTTTATGTCCCGAAAGAGCGTTGTTGCATCGGAGAATCGAGGCGTAAAGTGGAGGAGGGATTATGAAACGCATTCTTGTCGCTATTTCTGCAGTAGTGCTGGTGATCGTCATGAACGGAACTGTTTTTGCCGTCGAACGTACGGGGTTCGAAGCAGGAATCAAAATGTGGTTCAACGACTGGACCCACGATGACCCCCTCTTCGGGAGCGTTACCTCGGACATTGCCGTGCTTATCGGCCCCGCGATCAAAGCGGACCTCGGGAGTGCTTTTGTAGAAGCGTCGTACCTTGCTGCCGGTTCGAATTACCGGTTCTCCGATCCGGCCGTTGTCGGCAATACGGAACGGCAGGATGTTGATCTCGCGGCCGGCTACAGTATCGTTCCTGAGTTCAGCCTGCTGGCCGGGTACAAGAATTCCGAGTTCAAAAACCACACTACGTCGACAAAGGCCACGGTGTACGGGCCGTTCATCGGTGTGCGCGCGGACCTGCCCATGGACCCGTACCTCGCGTTTTATATCGGGTCGAACTATCTTTTTACCCGATATAAAGATGAGGGACCATCCGGCGATTTTCGTGAAGACAGCCCGGGATGGATCTTCGAGTTGGGGTTCAAGTTTTCCATTACCAGGGAATTCCGGGGCTCGTTCGGGTATAAATACGAAACGAATACCGGAAATGATTCGAACGTGCAGGATTCATTTTCCGGTATCACGCTCAGCGGCATGGTCGTTTTTTAAAGAAGAACGGCTGAGGGCGCAGGTTTTCTGCAGCTCCCGAGCTGCCCATTATCTTTTGCATTCGAAGCACTTGGCGGGAATTCTCGTTGAAGGTCATGCATTTGCCGGTCGCTGTTAATCTTCTTTTCCGGCCCACTGCAGGCCCGGGAGGCCATGTGGAGAGCGTACAAAAGGACACTGCGTCGATCGAATATGTGAGAGTGCAGAACTACCTGAACACCGAGCTCTGGATCACGAAGTCCCGGTGGATCGTTCTGGCATTCCTGTTCCTGTATCAGAATGTGCTCCGGCTCGCGGACTGGCCCCGCGGGCTGGGCAACACACTCCTCCTGATCGCCGCTCTGTACAACGGCGCGATCGGTCTGTACATCAGAAAAACGAATTTTTTTTCGATCAAGCTGATACTGCTTTTTCTCTATCTCGACATGCTGGCTGTTGCCGTGGGCCTGTTTTTCACCGGAGGCGTGGCCAGTCCTTTCCTCTTTATCTGGTATCTGACCCTTTTTGCAACCGGGATCCGTTTCGGGTTCAGGCAGTCCCTCCTGCTCCTGGTCCCCATGTCTTCATGCTATGCTTATCTCGTGCATCGGGACATGGGTTTCGCAAGCCCTGATTCCGTCAACCGGCTGCTGCTGGGTTTAAGTTCATTGCTTGCGGCTTCGGTGTACGGGACCATCTTTTCCCAGGGCGAACGCTTCACCATGAAGGTCATGGAGGATTTTCGCATGGCCTCGATCATAGACAAGCTCACCGGGCTTTACAATTACGGCTACTTCATGGACAGGCTCAAGCACGAACACTTCCGGACCGACCGGACCAAATCGAATTTTTCGATCATCATTTTCGATCTCGATCGTTTCAAACAGGTAAATGACACCTATGGCCATGAAAAGGGGAACGTCCTGTTGAAGGCTGTTGCCGGGATCCTCACGACGAACGCGCGCGGCATGGACACGGTGGCGCGGTACGGGGGCGAGGAATTTGTTATCCTGATGCCGGACAGCAGGGGCGCGGAGCATGAAATGGCCGAGCGCATCAGGAAGAAGGTCGAGGAAACGGAGTTTAACGGGATCGCAGAGGGCCCGCTCAGGATAACGATCAGCGCAGGCATCTGCACCTATCCCAATGACGCCAGCTCCGGCGCCGATGTTCTCGTCAATGCCGACAGGGCGCTTTATGCCGCAAAAACAGGCGGAAGGAACAGGACGCGCTCGTGCCGTGAAATTAAGGAATCTTTAAAGAACGGGACTGCGTGAAGACGATGACCTCAAAGCAGCGGTCCCGCGCTTCCGCGGTCACGCAAACCGATCTAGAGCGAGCTGATGATCTTGTCCATTGAGGTATTGAACGATTCCCGCCACTCTTTGATCGATTCCTTATTGACCGCTTTAATGCCGCCGGCGCCCAGCGTTTTCTTGCCGACCGTATCGACCCTTTCCTTGATCACCTGTTTTCCGCTGCGGTCCCATGCGGTGAAGACGTTCTTCGTGATCGCCTTCGTCGTGGGGACAAAGCTCCCGGTTTTCGCGCTCCATTCGGAAAAGATCAGGACAACGGCATCGACGTTCAATGCTTTGCAGAGCTGTTTGGCCTTTTGTGGTTCTAACTTCCCGCCCTTGATCTCTTTGCTCACCTCGGTAAAGACCGGCATATCCCTGCCATTGACCTTCGGCACGAACACGGTCAGTGTTTTAGGAACGCCTGCGTTTCGGTAGGCGGCGTTATCGATAAAACCGGACACCTTGGTTACTGTCCACTTTTTGCCGAGCTTTTTTTCAGCGTCATTCAGCATCCCGGTGACCGTACCTCTTATCAGTTCATGCACTGATGTGCTGCCGACACTGCCGGCCCGCACCGAACCGGCCACGTCGCTTACGGTGAACGAAACGATAGCAACCTTTTTTATCGACGCTCCTTCTCCAGACAAAGCGGTTGAACTTGAAACAAAAACGGCCGCCATCGCAAGCATGAATACGAGCGCCAGCTTAACACTGTTTCTTTGCATGTTGTCTCCTTTTTGAAAATTGATCAAGCCAGGTTGGCGACATTGCCGCGGAAGTTATTGAGAACAAAAGAGTGTACTATTTTGTTGCGAAACTGGCAAGAGTAAAAAACGAAAACGGGGCGTATGAAAATCCCGCTTTTTTGTCATAATACCGAACTCCAAAATACCCCTTTGAAGCCCTTGATTAATTCGCAAATATATAGTACTTTAGTCGCACCGGATCGAGTCTGTCATTCTTTAAATCACTGTTCCAAAGGGGGGGAATAATGCTGAAAAGACTTTCTGTAATGCTGGCGGGTATGCTCGTCGCAGTATTCTGTTCGATGGCGCATGCAACAGAACCGCAGCCGGGTATGACCGCCGCGGAGTTCGAAGCTTCACTGAAGTATCAAAAGGGGGACATCGTTCTGCCCGGCGGCATGGCAACGCTCAAGATCCCCGATTCCTTCCGCTACCTGGATCCGAAGGACACCGAGCAGGTCCTTGTTCAGTCGTGGGGAAATCCGTCAGGCGAAGGGACGCTGGGCATGCTTCTTCCCGCAAACCTAAGCGCGACCGCCGATAACAGCTGGGGCGTCATAATCACCTATGAAGAGGACGGCTACGTTTCGGACAAGGATGCGGACAGCATTAATTATGACGACTTGCTGAAGGAAATGAAAGAAGACATTGCAGACAGCAACAAGGAGCGGCAGAAGGAGGGATACCAGAGCATCGATCTCGCGGGATGGGCGGCAACGCCGTACTACGACAAGGAGACGCACAAGTTGTACTGGGCCAAGGAACTGGCCTTCGGCGGAGAAAAAAACCATACGCTGAACTACAATATCCGGGTACTCGGGAGGAAGGGGGTGCTCGTCCTGAATGCCGTCTCCGGGATGAGCCAGCTGGACACCGTGAAAAAAGAGATGCAGCAGGTGCTGGCCTTCACTGATTTTAATTCCGGGTTCCGCTATGCGGACTACGATTCCAAAACCGACAAAACGGCGGCCTACGGCATCGCCGCGCTCGTGGCCGGAGGCGTTGCAGCCAAGGCCGGGTTGTTCGCGAAGTTGTTCGCGGTCCTGATTGCGGCCAAGAAACTGCTTATTGCCGGCGTGATCGCGCTGGGCGCCTTGATCGCAAAGTTGTTCAAGAAAAAGAACGAGGCTGCGGGAGCATAGAACTCCAGGAAGATCGCAACAATTTGCCAATAACCCGTGAACAAGGAGGAACAGGAAATGGATAAGACAGAGAAGCAGAACCTTGCTTTGGGACTTGCCGCAGGCGTTGCCGCCGCGATCATAGGCGCCGTGCTCTGGGCCTTGATCACTGTAGCGGCCGAATACCAGATAGGCTGGATGGCGGTCGGCGTTGGCCTTCTGGTCGGGTATGCGGTGAGGACTTTCGGAAAGGGCGTTGACAGCGTGTTCGGCATATCCGGTGCAGTCATCGCGCTGCTCGGCTGTATTGCCGGAAATTTCCTGACCGTCGTCATATTGGTTTCACGCCAGGAACACCTGGGAGTGATGGCAGTGTTCTCCCGCCTGACCCCCGGCATCGCTGTCGATCTTCTGAAAGAGACCTTTCAACCGATGGACCTGCTGTTCTACGGCATCGCCGTATATGAAGCCTACAAATTCTCTTTCGAGCCGGCGGCCGGGGAAGCGCCCGTGCCGCTCAAGCAGGCCGAGTGAGGTTCGGAGCGAATGCTGTCAGGGTAAGGAGCCTTTCTGTGTGGGGAACCCTATGAGCAGGGACGAAGAATATATGCAGCCGGAAGGGGCGGGAGAGGAAGCAGTATCAGTGCCCGAAGCCGCCTCCGAAGGACCGAACGCAAAGACGAAGCGTTCCGGCATCATGGCAGCCCTTGCCGTGGCCGGAACGCTTCTCTTGAAATTTTTGAAGCCGCTCCTGATCGGACTGAAAGCCCTCAAGGCCGGCGCCATACTCAAGACCGGCCTGACCATGGTCTTAAGCATGTGGGCTTACGCGATGGCCTGGGGCTGGGCCTACGGCGCCGCTTTCGTGCTTCTGATCTTCGTGCACGAGATGGGCCATGTGTATGCGCTCAGGCATTTCGGGATCCGCGCAAGCGTGCCCATCTTCATTCCCTTTGTGGGCGCCTTTGTCGCCATGAAGGAGATGCCGAAGAATGTGAGCATCGAAGCATGGACGGGCATTGCAGGACCCATCGTCGGCACCGGAGGGGCCATGCTCTGCTGGTCCGCGGCCCTCTATACCGGGAGCTCCTTCTGGATGGCGGTAGCCTACACGGGATTCTTCCTCAACCTCTTCAACCTTATCCCCATCAGCCCCCTGGACGGGGGAAGGACCGTGGCCGCCATATCGCCGAAGCTCTGGGTCCTCGGCTTCATCGGTATCCTTATCCTGTTCTTTCGGTCCTTTAATCCCATCTTGTTCTTCATCCTGCTTCCCGCCGGGCGCAATGTGTATGAGCTCTGGAAAAACAGGCATGAAGCTCCGCAGGAATACTACGAGGTAGACCGCAAAACAAAGGTCCAGATCTCGCTTCTTTATTTCGGCCTCCTGGCCTTTCTGGCCCTCGCGATGTCGCTGACGCATGTGAAGAGATACTAATCCAAACGAATTAAATATTATTACATCCAGGAAAGTCCCCCCTCGCCCTACCCTCTCCCCGCCGGGGAGAGGACAAAGGTGAGGGGCAAAATCAGTAACGAATCTAAATGCGTTTGTATTAGCTCTCCCGCTGTTGAAAAAGCTGCTGCCCGTTCTTTCTGTCGAGCAGGAGTGAACCTTTAGCGCACAGCTGCCGAGATACCCCGTTTTTAATCTTTACTTCGCGACAAGACATCTATAAACTCATATCCTATATAGTTCACTAAAAAAACATCAGCACGTCCGGGGTATACATGGATCCCATCGATCAAAAAGTGAAGGCACTGGAAGCATTCATCGAGAAGAAGGAGCGGCTCAAGAAGACCACTCCGCTTCAGTATCTCTTCTGGGAAGCCACGCTTCGGTGCAACCTGGGATGTCTGCATTGCGGCAGTGATTGCGTGAAGAACGATGCGGCGCAGGATGCGGAGCTGGACGGAGAAGCAATAAAGCGGGAACTCCGTGCCATTGCGACGGACTATCGGCCCGAAACTGTCACCTTCGCGATCATCGGGGGAGAACCGCTGGTACGCGAGGACATCATCGGCGTCGGGGCCTATGCGGCGGAACTCGGGTTCAACTGGGGGATCACCACGAACGGCATGCTGCTTACTGCCGACATGGTCAAGCGGCTCAAGGACGCAAAACTCGCGACGATCTCCGTGAGCCTCGATGGGATCGAGGCAGACCATGATGCCTTGCGGAACTGCAAAGGGGCCCACAAGGTCGTGACTGATGCCATCCGGCGTCTTCTTGCAGACCGGTTTTTCCGAACCTTCGACGTGATCTGCTGCGTGAGCAAGATCAATATCGACCATCTCGATGCTTTTGTGGACGAAGCGGTGCGTATCGGAATTCCGGCCGTGCGCTTTACCCCGGTGTTCTCACGTGGCAGGGCCTCGAAGAACAGTTCCCTGATGCTGGATAAGTCCGATTATCTCAGGATGCTGGATTTTATCAAGCAGCAGCGGGAGAAGCAAAAGAACATACAGGTCTATCTCAGCGAAGAAGGCTATTGGGGGCCGGAATGGGAGTGCGTGATCAGGGACGAATTCCATTACTGCGCCTCGGGGATCCAGATCGGAAGCATCCTGCATGACGGCAAGGTCACAGGGTGCCCCAGCGTGTCGCGTCAATTCATCGAGGGCACGATCTTGGAGTCTGCCTTCGTCGATATCTGGAAGGGCCAATTCGGTCGGTACCGGCAGGACCGGGAAAAAACCTTTTCACTGAAGTGCTCCGGCTGCGAGCACTGGGTCCTGTGCGAAGGCGGCGGTTTTCATCTGCTGGACCAGGAGAATACTTCGGAGAGTTTCTGCTGTCTTGAAAAAATCGGCACGAGGAGATGAAAGCAATGGGCAGAAATGAATATTCCAGGAGAGAATTTCTGAAAACATTCGCAATGCTATCCTCTGCATCGGTCATAGGGCTGAGCTTCGGATGCGCTGAGCCACAAGACGGAGCACTCTATGGTCCGGCAGCACTCTATGGTCCAGTAGCACTCTATGGCCCACCGCCCGTGAACTTAGTTCATCCCGAGGTCACCGCGATCTACTTCATCGACGATCAATCAACGAGAATTCTTCTGCAGAATAACCAGAACGTGCCCGTCCAGGTCGTCTGCCGCATCGATTTCAGCAAGTCCATGAATACAACAATGCCGGTCACGATCAGTTTTACCGATCCCGCTGAGAATGCAGTCCCGATTTCTCAAGCATGGGCGAATGACCTGACCTTGATCGTAACGCCAACATCGCAGCTTCTGTTCAATTCAGCATATGCCTTGTCCGTAGGAAATGATGCGGAGGACATTTACGGCAACAAGATCACGTTGACTGTGGATGCAACGGTATCGTTCAGGACCGTCAGCGCATAGTATTTGGGTCTTCTGGGTTTGATGTGGGCCGTTTTTATTCTGTTTGCATCCTTAAGAGGATGAGGTATGCTTTTTTGCACATCCCCTTCGCGTCCTTAATGAAATTTTTGACCTGTCTAAGGCCACATCCGCTCGACCGCGCAAACTCGGCCTGCGGCCTCAGACAGTGCGCGTTCGCCCTTTGGGACGCTGCCTTAGGCCAAGACAGGTGCCCAAAAATTTCATAGGTCCGCTCCGGGGACGTGCGGAGTTTGGGTAAAGATTAGAATCAAAGGTTCTTGGTGTTCCCATGCGAAAATTTAGCCAGGCGACCGAGTCCGAGGGTGAAGCATTTCGGACTGTCTGAGCCCGCAGGGCGAGTTTCCGAAATGTACCGAGGACGACCGAGCCTGGCGTAAAGAATTTTCGCCGGGTGCCCTTCTTTGGGTCACCTTGCTTGGGCACGCAAGAAAGGTGACGAAAAAAGCTTGTTAAATAAAATACATCAGCACGTTTACAGTTTACCGACCCACACAAAAGTCAGAAGACCCTAGTATTTAAAGAGGGGGGCACGATGATGCAAGATGATTGTTCGCGCAGGGATTTTCTGAAGAAGTTCGCTTTGTTATCCGCCGGGACGTTCGTGCTCGGCGCGACGACCATGGCTTGCTACGGCCCTATGGGACCGCAGCCTTCGTCTATCGCTACGGTCAGCGGCATGTACTTTCTTGATGCCTCATCGAATTTGCAGCTCCTCAGAAATAGTCAGGAAGTGCCGGTGGATACGACATTTAAAATTCACTTCTTCAATCAAATGAATACGACTGTAGACGCGACTGTCGAATTTACCGATCAGAACGCCGTTCCCTTTGGTCAGGCCTGGGACAGCGACTTCATCTTGAGCGTGGCCCCCTCATCGTATCTATTGAACGCTACGGAGTATCGGCTTATCGTGCTGGACGCTGAAAGCAAAACAGGCGAAAAAATTAACCTGGCTGGCGACGCGGAAGCGACATTCAAAACGGTGTAGCACGATGAAAACTCGAAGGTAGTCAGCAGGCAAAAATGTGTACTGAGCCGGTAATACTATGGAGGATAAAAAAATTACGGAAGCCGTGACCATTTTCAGACGAATGGCTATTGCGATCATTCTGGCGGCCCTCCTGGCCGGCTGCGCAATCGGACCAGTGACCTCAAAAGACTGGGCAGGCAAGGGGTATTCGCGTTTAAAAGCCGGCGACTACGAGGGTTCGATAGACGCCTACAGCAAATCGATAGAGCTGGATCCCAGCCACGCCGTGACGTATCAAAATCGAGGGGTCAGTTATTCCCGGTTGGGCGACCAGCAGCGGGCGCTCGCTGATTTCAAAAAGGTCTTGTCGATGAACGACCAGAAGGTGCCGCTCCGTGACACCTATCGTGAAATGGGTGTTGCCTATTACCGGATGGGCAGTATTGATGACGCCGTTGCCTCCTGGAAGAAAGGCCTGAAAAAGGCGCCCTCCGATGCCGGCGTGCTCAATAACATCGCCGTCGCCTATCTGCAGCAGAAACGGTACGGAGAGGCGGCTTCAGCCGCGCAGGAGGCGTTTGCTGCAGATCCCTCGATGCCGGAAGTCCTGAATACCATGGGCCAGGTTTCAATGGAAAAAAAGGACTATGATGCAGCCGCGAAGTATTTCATGCAGTCGATCAAACGGAATCCGAAAGATCCGTCCCAATACTGGAATGCCGCCCTGGCCTTCGAAAAGATGAAGCAATACAAGAAGGCCTTAAAATACGCGACAAAGTACTCGGAAGTGGTAACGGACGCCGCCTCCCGGGAGAGGGCATCTGCCTATATAGAAGGCCTGCAGAAGATGACGGACAGATGAAGCGGGTCTGATGCAGTCTGCCACGTCTTGTCGCGGATGAATGCCCGATTCTGTTGCACTTTCCCTTGTCGTTGTATAAAATGGTTGGGCGTACTCCTAAAACGCGTTGAGCTTAAATGTAACAATTGAAGATCGACTCCTATGACCCCTGCTACGCGTATTTCTGTGAAAAAAGACAAGCCAATATTCGGGCTGCGCTACGACGCGAACGAAAAAATCCTGCCCTCCCATGAAGATCTGCGGGTCTTTCTGAAAAACACCCAAGCGCGTCACGGCGATGATCAGAAGGCGTATCGCAAGCTGATCGCGGACCTGCAGGCGTTCGAGCAGGGTGGGCCTCACGACGTGCACCTGCATAATATCCGGGACAAAACATACTATCGTGTGCTCGGCCTGTCCTCCTTCGTCAACCACGCCCTCCTGTCGGCGGTCGTGGAGTATCAATATCACCTGACTACGCTCCTCTCGCTCGATCTCAAAAAACCCGCTGCGTTCATTCGTTCCGCTGAAGCAGAAATGAAAAGGTTCAATCCGAAAAAGAAAGAGGAAGCGGCCAAACTGGCCAAGCTGAAGGGGATGGTCGAGGACCGGAAGCAGGCGATCGAACTGCTCAAAAAACAGTGGGCGGTATTAACAACGGAGCTGAATCATATTGCGCGCTACATCCGGGACAATCTGCACAAGGTCGGAAATCTCTGCGAGGCATCGATCGTCGTGCTGGTGGGTTTCCAGCTCCAACGCAAACAAGAGGCCCGGCTCATCGAGGACGTCAAATCATACTTCAAAGACGAGTTGAGGGAATCATTAAGCCAGGGGCCAATTACGAAACTGCACCTTGAGGCGGTAAAAAAAGACGTCGATATGCTTTCGAAAGAGATCTCAGCGCAGGTACGGGAAGACGTTTACGCGATTTCCGGGATGTGTGAAGCAATTTTCGACCACGTGAAGGGGAAAGCCGGCGAGATCAGCGATCTGATCGCCCGGATCGAGGAAAAAGCGGGCAGCGGCCCCGAAGATGAGACGCCGCTCTTTGCGCAGCTCGAACGGGTCCTGGTCGCGCTCATTTCAGAATATCAATTCAAATTAAACCTGAATGCAGTTCGCACCGAGACGGCGCACAAAACGATCTTTCAGGAAAAAAGGAGAGAGATGCTCGCTCACCTTTTCGAGTTGCTGGAAAGAGAGCGCAGGTCTCCGCGTGATCGACGGTCGGCAACAGATCGCAGAAAATTCTCTGATGCCGATAGCCGGGGCCTGGAACGGAGAAGAAACGAAGAGAGAAGGACAGGGAAAAGCCGTCGAAAGGCTGAGTAGGGGGGCGTGTGCCGGTCTGGGGGCTTCCTTCACTTTTCAAACACGATCTCGTTATATGCGTAGTTCAACTAATCCAAACGAATTAAATATTGTTACATCCAGGAAAGTCCCCCCTCGCCCTACCCTCTCCCCGCCGGGGAGAGGATAAAGGTGCGGGGCAAATCAGTAACGAATCTAAATGCGTTTGTATTAGAAATTGCCGGGCGGGAGTATCGAAAAAACGCTACTGTCCTGGGTAATTCGAAAAAGAGAAGTTGCTTTTCTGGCTAGAACCTGTACTTCAACACTACCTGGAGATTATTGATATCTTCTATCGGATTGAGACTGAACTTTCTAAGAGTTGGTGCAAGACTCCAAATAATATTACCACCGTCTTTGTGCAGTGGAATGGCAACAGTTTCTTCCAAGGATTCGTTCATTGAGCCGACAGGCATATCCGGGTGTTCCGGAGCGGTGGTCATTTCCCTGATGTTTTTGAAATAGCCTGTTAAGCATTCGCTGGTAAGCCCTCCCGATATTTGCTCATTTCCTGGATGCATCATCTGAGCATCAGCAGCAGACTGCAAACTCAGGTCATTTGCCGCAGCGAGCGAAGCAGAAGCGCAGAAAATGACGAAAAAGATCGCTGCTGAATATTTTTGGAGACCATTGAATAACGCCATGTGTCACCCCATCAATGGTTTTATTATATAATTATGGTGTGGATAGTTCATGTGATTCAAATCACGTTTGTCCGATCGAACGAATCGAACGTTGAGTTGTAAGGGAGGCGCTTGTGGAGCCCGTAAGACCTTATGAAAATTTCCCTTTTTCGATGGTTCTCTTCGCGATCCTGGTGACTCTTTCGATCTATGCCCTTGGCGTGGTCATTCTTTCCGGCTTCGGGAATATTGCGGCTGCGCTCTATCTGCTTTACTGCCTCGGCGCCGAGATCCATGTTATGAAAATGAGCTGTGTCGACTGCTGCTACTACGGCAAATGGTGCGCATTCGGCAGGGGCAAAGTGGCCCCTTTCCTTTTCAAGCAAGGAGATCCGAAGCGGTTTACGTCCAAATCCATGTCGTGGAAAGACTTGCTGCCTGATATGCTTGTGTTGCTGGTCCCGCTGGTCGGAGGTATTGCGCTCCTGATCCGAGGTTTCTCATGGGGCATGGCGATGATGCTCGCGGCACTGTTGGCGTTGGCATTCGGCGGCAATTACGTCGTCAGGAGCCGAATAGCCTGCAAATACTGCAGGCAGCGTGAACTCGGGTGTCCTGCGGAGCAGTTTTTCGGCAAGCAGCGGGCGTAGCGAAAAGAGCTGCCGCCGGAACAGCGCATTTGTAAGGAAAATCTCGGGTGTCAACACTGGCTTAACCGGTCCATTCAGTATAGCGCTATGGCAAGGTCGGCTGGTCGGGTAGAGCGAAGCAATGCGGGGTGTTTATGCTGGTTGAATCCCCCAAGAGGACGCGTCATATGCAAACAATACTGGGAGCAGGCGGCGTAATCGGATCGGAATTGGCAAAAAGTCTCCCTCAATTCACCGACCGGATCAGGCTGGTGAGCCGTCATCCCCGAAAGGTCAATGCGAGCGATGAGCTCTTTTCAGCCGATCTCCTGAACGCTGAGCAGACGTCGCAGGCCGTGGAGGGCTCCGACGTCGTCTACCTGACCGCGGGCCTCCCGTACAACCTCAAGATATGGCAAAACCAGTGGCCAACGATCATGCGCAATGTCCTCGACGCCTGCAAGAAGCACCGCGCAAAATTCGTTTTTTTCGATAATGTCTATTGCTACGGCCGGGTGAACGGCTGGATGACCGAAAGCACCCCGGTCAATCCTGCAAGCAAAAAGGGCATGGTCAGGGCGCAGATTGCCGATATGGTCCTGGAAGAGATAGCACACGGTACTCTTCAGGCCCTTATTGCCAGGTCAGCGGATTTTTACGGGCCCAACACGCCGCTCAGTTTTGTAAACGTCATGGTCTTTGAGAATTTACGAAACGGCAAAAAAGCGCAATGGATGATCAACGATACCGTGCTGCACTCGCTCACTTACACACCTGACGCAGGAAAAGCGACCGCTCTCCTGGGAAATACCGATTCTGCCTACGGCCAGATCTGGCATTTGCCGACGGACAGAAACGCTTTGACAGGCAGGGAGATTATCGAAATGGCTGCGCGCGAGTTCAATGTGAAGCCCGGTCACACCACGCTTCCCCGATGGATGCTGCGGATGGCGGGGCTCTTCAGCGGGGTCATCAGGGAAAGCGTGGAGATGCTGTATCAAAATGATTCCGACTATCTCTTTGACAGCAGCAAGTTCGACAAGGCCTTCGACTTCAAGACAACAAGCTACGAACAGGGCGTCAAAGAGACCGTGCGTTCCATGAGATGATGCCTGTTGCTGACAAAGGGATGAAAACTCATGCCGGGATGAACCCTAAGAACGCACCTGTCATTTCTGACAGGTGACAGCGAGCAATAAATCAGTTACAATCATGCAATAAATTGTCGAGGGCGCTTTCGGCCCCAAATGCATCAACGTCTCCAAGTCGGTAAGGAAAATATAGGCAACTCAATCTTTAAGTCTCCATACGGTCCATACGGTCGAATCAACGTTTCCCATTTTTCGTTCTACGCCCGCCGCTACGCCGCGAGTGACTTATCGTTAAAACATATGAGGTACATCTCGGAAGGGCCGTATTAGCTACTCCAGAAGGGCAAAAGTACGAGGCCTCTTGGGGTGAGGTCATGCAAGTCGTAATCCCGGCTTGTGTACCCGCAGGATCTACATCACCTGCCAACTTGGGAAAATTCACATTTGTTGCGAGCGTTGCATCGTCTGGCCTGGTTTCCGATGTCGAAGTGAGGCCGAGCACAGTGGTATCTCGTTGCTTTGCAGCGCATTTCAGTGGGGCGCAGCTGCCACCACCACCGAAAATGGGAAAAAATGGTGCGCTCTTTCCAATTGCTGACGTGTTGGAAATTATTGCTGACGTGTTGGAAATTATTCCGTGAGCTGCGCTCTTCCGCTGGAATAGCGGGGCTGAAATCGCATAGAGATGCGGGTGCAGCGTGGGCTAAAGATTAGATCTTTGGCTGGAAACCAGAACAGAGACCTTGCATCTCTCAGCGGCTCATCGTCTCTGCGGGAGAAAAGAATTTCATTTAAAAACGCTATGAAGATACACGAACACGCTTCTCTTCTTGATGACATCCTTGAAAGCCGGCGTGAGTCCCTCGACAAAGACTTCGATGCCTATAGGAACCATTGTTATCGCGTCCTGAATTTTTGCCTCGCATTTTGTGGAGAAAGTGCAGAGACTGAGAGCAAGGTGTCTATCGCTGCGGCATTCCATGACCTGGGGATCTGGGTGAACAAAACCTACGATTACCTTGAGCCATCTAAACAACTTGCTCGCGAGTATCTTGCAATAGCGGGTCAGGGCGGATGGACCGAAGAGATCGAATCCATGATCGAGCAGCATCACAAGCTCAGAAACTATAAAGCCGATCCGGGCTGGTTGGTGGAGCCCTTCCGAAAAGCGGACTGGATCGATGTATCGAGAGGATGGCTAACGTTTGGATTGCCTTCCGCCTTTGTGGTGGAGGTTCTGTCGAAGTTTCCGAACGCAGGGTTTCATAAACGGCTTGTCGACTTGACCTGGCAGCGGCTTAAGGCTCATCCCTTTAGCCCTTTGCCCATGATGAGGCTATGAGCATAACGATGCGCTTTTGACTCCAAGAGGAACCAGGGGGAGTAGAGATGTTTGCCTTTGTGATTAACGAAATGATCGTGAAAACCCATGATTGACAAAACAGAGAAAAGGTCACCTGCCCTCGGCTCGCAGGAAGAAACTGACGCAATAAGGCGGGAAAAACGATACAACGTTCCTGATGCCTGTCAGCAGTACATCAAGTTGCTGGTAAAGCACGGCGACGAATTCGTGCCCGCTATTCTCGGCAACTTCAGCCGCAATGGCATTCTGTTCGAGTGTCCCGTGTCGTTCGGTCAGGGAGAGCATACAGCGTGTACCATATCGATTTCTTTGTTGCTTGCTCGTGAAATATCATTTGATATTAAGGTCAGGTACTGCTACGCGGATCAGGTCTCCTATATTATAGGAGCTTCTATTGATACCATTTCAGATGAGATCTGGTTTGATGCCTTTGTTGAAGTGTATGATCTTATCGCGCTCCGCGGCTCCGTATAACAGCCGCCTTTTGGCATGTTCAGAATGACAATTGCCGGGATTCAGTTGACTTTACCCTCTCCCAGAGGGGAGAGGGTTGGGTGAGGGATCTTTATGGGCATCATTTTCACTCGGACTGATCTGTATTTCCTGTTTCATGCGCCTGCTTCGAGACAAGGTCGACTCGTCTATCGCGGTCGTCGAACGAGCAGAAAGGCAAAGACAGAAATGCAAAGAGCAAAAGACATGAAAGCAAAACAACGTGAAGAACTACTCAGAGCATTGAAAGCCCGTTTTGAGAAAAACATGAACCGCCATAAAGGTCTTGAATGGGCTAAAGTACAAGCAAAGCTGGAAGCTAATCCTGAAAAACTGTGGTCACTCAATGAAATGGAAAGAACCGGCGGTGAACCGGATGTTGTTGGTCATGATAAAAAGACGGGCGAATACATTTTTTATGATTGTTCAGCGGAAAGTCCTAAAGGCCGCAGAAGTGTTTGTTACGACCGTGAAGCGCTGGAGTCAAGGAAAGAACATAAACCAGAAAATAACGCTATTGATATGGCAGCTGCCATGGGCATTGAGCTTTTAACGGAAGAACAATATCGAGAGTTGCAGAAACTTGGAAATTTCGATACGAAAACGTCGAGCTGGGTGAAAACACCTTCTGATATTAGAAAACTCGGCGGCGCCCTCTTTGCTGATCGCCGCTACGACCATGTCTTCGTGTATCACAACGGTGCGGACTCTTACTATGGCGCCAGGGGGTTCCGTGGCTCGCTAAGGGTCTAAATTTTGCGCAGATAGTCGGTAGGGTAGAGGGGAGCGAAACGCGACGGGTTCGCCGATTGATTCCGAGAATCGAGCATCGGTATCGGCCAGCTTAAAGGCGTTGGGTTTCACTTTGTTCTACCCAACCTACCGGCTATCGTGTGGTGTAGTCAATTTACTCCTGAATCTGTTGAAGTTGCACTTCTTTGAAATATAGCATGTTGGATTCTGTATTCATTGAAGTATCTCATCGTCGTCGTTGCCAAGTCATGACATCAAGCATATATTCCGACCAAGAAACCGTGAGGCTTTACACGAAGACATAAGGTATAGCTGTGCGGAAAAATCAAGGATGCCGAATTGAAAAAGTTTATTATTTCATAAACCGGCTCGCGATCGAGTTCAACGGTTAAATTTTGGCCGACCAAACCTAAGCGATAATAGAATTAATTTTGAAGGCATTCCAGTTTTTATTGGATTGTTCAGCGCTCTTTCTCTTATCCTTTCTGTCATCTATGATTGGGGATATTTTATCGCTTTAGACATTTCTTTTGCAGAAGCACCCACGTCATTGTCGGATCATATCAAGAGCGCTTTAATTTGGGTGCCCCCTGCAGCCTTGATTATTTTTATAGTGGCTGTTATAGAACTGACGCTTCCCCGATGGATGCTGCGGATGGCAGGACTCTTCAGCGGGGTCAGCAGGGAAGACGTGGAAATGCTGTATCAAAATGATTCGGACTATCTCTTTGACAGCAGCAAGTTCGACAAGGCCTTTGACTTCAAGACCACAAGCTATGAAAAGGGCGTCGAAGAGACCGTGCGGTCCATGAGATGATGCCGGTTGCCGATAAACGGATGGAAATTCATGCCAGATGAGCCCAAGAACGCACCTGTCACTTCTGACAGGTGACAGCGAACAATAAATAAGTTACAATCATGCAGTAGATTGTCGATGGCACTTCTGCTTGAATTTTTCGACGCAACTTCAACAACAACGTCCCTAAATCGGTCCGGTTCGCGGCGAGTCACCGGCACGTTGAGTCTGTAGGAAAACCCCTAAAAGGCACATTTTAGGCCCTTGATGGCAGCAACACAATTTGCCTGATGATAATAAGAATGATACTGACGGTGATTCTCGGCCCGAATGACGGGCTTTTCCTCGCTTGATGATCATCGCAAGACATCGTTGAAGTTTAATCACGTTAAGCGAAGCCTGGTGCGTTGGTGTTTGAAAAGGTACTTTTCCTACAGACTCGTTATATCGAAAAAGAAAGAAGATAAATGCCGCAGGCATCTGACCACGGATGTCTTATTATAAAGAACGCACATTAAGAGGAGGTGTCTTATGAAAGTTAAGAGAAGCGCGAAGGGCCTCAAGAAGATTGGACTGGAAGATATGTATCGGCTGAACCGGCTGTCTGAGGAAATAGACGGTAGAGTACACAAACGGCTTCCATACTTCATCGAGCAAGTGTATAATCGGAAACGACTGCATGCATCACTGGATTATGTTCCTCCGTTGAAGACGAGGCAATGCTGATAAACCAGAATAAAAATCCACCCTGTCCGATTACTCTAAGCTGACTGTCGAAACCTAGGGTGCAGTTCAGTGTGGGCTTTAGGGGGCTGTTTCTACAGCTCGTAGATGGGAACAAGATGGAAAGGAGACAATTATGGTCATGTGAAGGATAGTCGACAGCGTCTTACCTTGCCTTCCATCGGAAATCTTTGCGATGGTTAGGAAGCGAAAGCTGAGAGTCCAGTTACGCGCAATACCATGCGCTACTGAAAACTCTTTGTATGTTAACCGGTCGTCAATTCCGGGAAGAGGCTGAGAACGTGCAGCGCATTAGCGGGGTAGGGCGTGCAGCAGCAATACCGTCTTCGCCACATAGATCGAGAACGCTCAGAAATTTGCGAGTCATAAGAGGGAATTCTCGCTTGACCGACTAGCTGGAACCCAGAGAAGACAACCGGGATTTCAATCAGTTTAGATTCGGTGAGAGATAAATATAGAGCGAAATTGAATTGAAATAAAACCGTAACAAGCGCATCATTCGGACCTCAAAAAGCTGTGCGCGCTCCGCTTTTGCGTCCGGTTATGCACCTCGTTAATTTTCAAGAGGAGATGAATATGGTAGATAATTCCATAATTAATATAGGTGAGCTATCAAAGCCGGCAACTGTGTTAATCGAGAGAATTTCAGATGCTGTCGGTGGTATTTTCAAGCCATGTCAAATTAATCCGTGTTGCAAAAGCTGAAATCGAAGCGGATGCTACGTGCTGAATCTCAACTCCAAATTACAGACCTTCATCGACGTGCTCTTCATCGGTTCTTGGAAGAAGAGGCGAAAAAACAAACTAACATTGAGAAAATAACTCAAAAAGCATTACCTCACGTTGACGAGAATGCAGCACCGGACAAAATTGAGGATGATTGGATAACAAATTTCTTTGATAAGTGTCGGCTGATTTCAGACTCTGAAATGCAACGTTTATGGTCACGCGTTCTTTCTGGTGAAGCTAATGTGCCCGGCTCATATTCTAAAAGGACAGTCGATTTCTTATCATCATTAGACAAGAGAGATGCAGAAATTTTTACTCGATTATGTACTTTTAAAATTGAAATCGGTGATGTAGTGCCGATGGTCTATAACTTGGAAAGTGAAATTTATTCCAGGCACGAAATAAATTTCAATTCATTAAGCCATCTTGAGAGCATAGGTTTGATTCAGTTTGATGGTATGACAAGTTTCGCACGGTCGAAACTGCCAGAAAAGATAACCGTTCTGTATTACGGTTCTCCTGCCGATCTTGAATTTCCGGGCGCTGAAAACAACCAAATGATTCTTGGAATGGTTCTGCTCACACAAATTGGCCAAGAACTCGCCCCAATTTGTAATTCCTCACCTGACCCAGGGAACTTTGGGGACGTCGTTACTTACATTGCATAACACTTAATGTGTGCATGGTTTGGGAAGATTGGAATCCAGGCAGCAACGCAACGTAAGTAACAACGCTATGTCACCAAAGCGCCCCTTATTGAGCTTGTCTTGGCGCGCCTCTTAAATTAACCAATTGGCAGATCTGACCGAATGGGCTTACAATGTAAGCACATGGTAAAAGGATGGTACCTGTTATGAAAACCCATTTGATTCAAGTTGGAAATTCGCGAGGCATAAGGCTGCCGAAACTTTTCATCTCACAGGCCGGATTGACCGATGAAGTCGAAATTCATATAAGAGATGGTGCAATAGTTATAGAGAACGCATCTTCGCCTCGTGAAGGCTGGGCTAAAGCAGCCAAAGCAATCCATGATCGTGCTGAAGATGTATTGCTTATGCCATCGAACCCTACCCGTTTTGACGAAAAGGATTGGAAGTGGTAATGTCCGATGCCGTGCGCCGTGGCGATGTATTCCTGATCTCGCTCGATCCAGTATCCTTTCCGAATCGCATGCCGGTTTCAAGGACGTGCAGGCCATATCGTTCTGGATCAGATTCGCACAGTCGATCGCGAGCGTCTGGTTAAGAAACTCGGCAAACTCTCTGCTTCCACACTATCAAATGTTTTGGCAATTTTGCAGGAGATGTTCGCGCCCTAATTGTTTCGGCTCAGACTTGGATCTGTAGTTATTGTTCCTCCACCCCTCCATCCGTCGCCTTCTCTTTCTCTCGAAACAGCGCTCCTTTGTTTCCTTGTATGTTGATCCCCATGCGATCAGACCCTCCGATGGTATAATATATACAGGGAAGAAGGAGGCGAACGAACATGACGAAGAAACCGGCAATTACCCATAAGATCACGCCGCATCTCTGGTTCGACAAGGAGGCCAGGGAGGCGGCTGAGTTCTACACTTCGGTGTTCCCCAAGTCGAAGATCAAGAGCACAACGACGCTCAATGACACACCGTCCGGCACGGTGGAGGTCGTCACCATCGACCTCATGGGGCAGGAGTTCATGCTGCTCTCGGCCGGGCCGCTCTTCAAATTCAACGAATCGATCTCGTTCATCATCCGCTGCAAGACCCAGAAGGAGATCGACTACTACTGGGAGAAGCTCTCTGCTGTACCGGAAGCGGAGCAGTGCGGCTGGCTCAAGGACAAGTACGGCCTGTCGTGGCAGATCGTTCCGGCGGCCATGGACAAAATGATGAAGGACAAGAACAGGGAGCGGCTTGCCCGGGTGACCGAGGCATTCCTCAAGATGAAGAAGTTCGACATCAAGACGCTCGAACGGGCATATAAGGGCTGACCTGGCAGGAGAAACAGCAGGCTCAGGTTGTTCAATTTACACTGAAGCATGAGAGGACTAGGGGGTCATTTCTTTGCGGGCTGTTGCCCAAACCCAATTTTGTCTCCCTGAACGTAGTGAAGGGTCTGCCATCACGTTGTAAATGCGAGATTCTTCGCTGCGCTCAGAATGACATTTTATGTAAAGTCATTTGAGCAACAGCCCGTTTGACCGTGACAATGATGGCAAGGAGAAAGAAGCAATCCCAAAAAAAGGGCTCCAAAAAAGGCATGAGGTGGTTGCTCGGATCAAGTCCCGCCCATGAAATCTTACCGTCTCCTCATCCGCCCGGAAGCAGAGTTCGACCTTGCGGCGTCAATTCGGAAGTAAGTTCAACTCTACATATTGACGTCTGCATACTAGCGGTATATAATATTTGCATGAAAACAACCATCGACACAATCATAGCGGAAGTTCTTTCTCTTTCGCCGCAAGCGCGTGCCTTTGTGGCGGAAAAACTCATCGAGAGCCTCGATGCAGAGCCCGAGGTTGTTCTGTCTCCCGCCTGGCGAGAGGAAGTGCGCAAGCGTTGCCGCGAGATAGACGAAGGATCAGTGAAACTGCGTGATGCCGAGGATGTCTTTGCCCGAGGCTACGCGGCGCTCGGATGAAACCGGTTCGATTCCACCCTGAAGCCGATGCTGAGATGATGTCAGCGGCACGTTTTTACGAGGCCCGGCAAAAGGATCTCGGAAAACGTTTCTTTAACGTCCATTCAGGACGCTCTCCACAGAATCCAAGTAAACCCCCTCCTGTATCAAGAAATAGAGAAGGCGTTCGTCGCTGCCTTACAATGACGTTTCCTTTCGCTGTCGTTTTCCGGGACATGCCGGGTCAATTTGTGATCATTGCGGTGATGCACCTGCATCGTGACTCTGAATATTGGAAAAACCGTCAGCCTTAATCCAACAGCTAAAACGATGAAAATAACCCGTCGTCAATTTCTGAAGCGCGCCTGCGCATTCGCGGGGATAGGACTTGCCGCTAGCTATCCGTTCTGCATCGAACGCTACATCATTCTTACGAATACCTATCGGATTCCCGTGCCCAATCTACCAAGCGCTTTCTCAGGGATCAGGATCGTCCAATTGACGGACCTGCACTACGGGGCACTTGTTCCCCTTGGGGTCATTCGACATGTTGTAGAGCGGGCAAACCAATTAAAGCCCGATCTTATTGTCTGCACAGGGGACTACGTTCACGAAAAGAATTCATCTGTTCAGATCGATCAGGTTTGGCCTGTTCTTTCGCAGCTGTCCGCGCCACTGGGCGTATATTCTGTCCTGGGGAACCATGATCATTGGGCTGATACTGAGCGTTCCGATCATTGGTTGAAACGTACCGGACAGGACCTTCGGCATAAGTCGGTTCGCATAGAACGACAGGGACAGCATCTATGGCTGGCTGGTGCGGGCGACTTCTGGGAAGACCATAAGAGCCTTGACACGCTCTTGGGCGATCTCCCGGATACCGATTGTCGGATAGTACTTGCGCACAACCCTGACACAGCAGATACGTCATATTCTTCCCGAATTGATCTGATGGTATCAGGCCATACCCATGGAGGGCAGGTCAACATTCCGTTCATCGGCCCGCCTGTGCTGCCGGTACAAAATAAGAATTACTCAAGCGGCTTGAAACGTTCTCCGCGCGGCTGCAGGGTGTTCATTTCCAAGGGCATCGGTTGGGCGATCTACCCTGTCAGGTTCAATTGCCTCCCTGAAATCGTGGTTTTGGAATTGGTTCCGGGGAAAGCATAAGAAGGAACCTAAGCGCCGAGACGTGCCTGTCGGTTATTCCCCATGGCACACATGCGCTCCTTGTCACCTTTCTTGCGTGCTCTAATCCTTACCCCAACCCCGCACGTCCCTGGAGCGGACCTAACACCTAGACAAGTTAACGACCCACATTAAAGTCTGAAGAAACCCTATTCTTACCTGCTATACTATTTATTATCCACATGATCCTGTTGGATCACACAGGACGAATACCTTCGTAGGAAATTACCATGGACACACTTGTTCTCTCACGAATTCAGTTTGCCGTCACGACCTTATTCCACATCCTTTTTCCTACCTTAACGATGGGGCTCTCGGTGTATCTTGTGGCAGTTGAGTCCCTGTGGCTCTGGACAAAGGACGAGCGCTATTACCGCATGTATCGTTTCTGGGTGAAGTTCTTTTCCCTCAATTTCGCGGTGGGAATCGTCACCGGCATTGTACTGGAGTTTGAATTCGGCACGAACTTTTCCGGCTTTTCCCAAAGGGTGAGCAACGTCTTGTCCCCTCTTCTGTCTTTCGAAGTCATGACCGCCTTTTTTCTGGAGTCGGGTTTTCTCGGCATCATGCTGTTCGGATGGAACAAAGTGTCCCGCCAGATGCATTTTCTGGCCACCTGTCTGGTGGCAGTGGGAACCATTTTGTCGGCTTTCTGGATCCTGGCTGCAAACTCCTGGATGCAAACCCCGGCGGGCTACAGCCTTGTGGACGGAACGTTCATGCTCACCGATTTCACTGCGGCCCTTCTTAACCCTTCCGCACTGGTGCGCATTACTCATATGACCGTGGCGGCACTCGAGACCTCTGTTTTCGTCGTTGCCGGGGTCAGCTCATACTTTCTCCTGAAAGGGAAACAGCGTGCTCTTTTCAGACCTTCATTAGGGATCGCCCTGGTGATGGCCGCCCTGTTTGCCCCGCTTCAGGTATTTGTGGGAGATCAGAGCGGCCAGCACGTGGTCCGCTATCAGCCTGCCAAAGCCGCCGCCATCGAGGCCCATTGGGAGACAAACACGAACGAAGGGGCGCCTTTTTCCCTGGTCGCTCTTCCCGACATGCAGGCGGAGAGGAATGTCTTCGACCTATCCATACCGAACGGCCTCAGCCTGCTGGCAACTCACACGCTTCATGGCCGGGTGACGGGACTCAAGGAATTTCCGCCGGAAAACCGTCCGAACGTCCTCGTTCTGTTCTGGACCTTTCGGGTCATGATCGCAATCGGATTTATTTTTCTCCTGGTCATGGCATGGGCGTTCCTCCTCTGGAGAAAGGGAAAGCTGTATGAGTACCGGCCGTTTCTCTGGACCTTGCTGATCATTCACCCCCTCGGTTTTATCGCGGTCGAGACCGGATGGATAACTACCGAGATGGGCCGCCAGCCCTGGCTGGTCTACAATCTGATGCGAACAGCCGAAGGCATCTCTCCCATTCAGGCGGGCAATGTTGTCTGGTCGCTCGGTCTGTTTCTGCTCATCTTTGCGGCAATTGGTTTGACCTATTCATTTTATATCATGAAGATGATAGGACAGGGTCCGGATGTGTCCAGCCCGATCCCTGATGTTCAACGTCCGGCTGGAATGCGTCCGCTCAAGGACGATCGGGAGTAATTGTCGTGTCAAATTCTTCTCAAAATGGAAAGAATAATTTCTCGCAGAGGCGCAGAGCTCGCAGAGGAAAGCTTAAAACATCTTGGGTTAAAACCACGGCATAGGTTTTGCTTTAACTCTGCGGCCTCTGCGAGCTCTGCGAGAGACGATATTTTGTTCCGGTTTGTTCGAACAACAACGGGGTACATTACGTGGACATTATTCACATCTGGATCGCCCTTCTTGGCCTGGCCGTCATCCTCTATGTGGTACTGGACGGTTTCGGTCTCGGAATAGCGCTCCTGTTCCCCTTCACTCCTGATGAGAAAGAGCGTGATCTGTTGATAAGCAGCATCGCGCCGGTCTGGGACGCGAACCAGACATGGCTCGTCTTCGGCGGAGCGTCCCTCTTTGTCGCCTTTCCTCTGATGTACGGCGTCCTTTTGAGCGCTCTGTATATCCCGATCGTCACCTTGCTCTACGGCCTGATCTTCCGCGGTGTGTTCTTCGAATTCCGGGCCAATGCAACACGGAAAAGGTTGTGGGACAGGATCGTTCTTCGTGGGAAGCCTCGCTGCGGTGGTCGCCCAGGGCTTGACGCTCGGCGGCATTCTCTCCGGGACGAGGATCGTCGGCAGCCATTTTGCGGGCAATTCTTTCGACTGGCTGAACCCCTTTTCAATAGCCATGGCCGTGGGATTGACCGCCGGCTATGTCCTCCTCGCCTCCACCTATCTCATCATCAAGACAACAGAGACAGTGCAAGAGCGGGCTTATGGCCTGGCCTTCCGTTCGGCATTGGTCGTTCTTTTTTTCCAGGTTCTCATGGTCGTCTGGACACCCTTTTATTACCCCCAGGCACTGACCAATTGGCTGAGTCCACCCAGGATCTATTTCGTCTGGATCTTCCCGGTGCTCGGCCTGCTGGCTTTCTATGGGATCATCAAAAGCCTGAGAACCAAGCGCGAGATCATGCCGTTCGTATCCAGTGTCATTTTCTTTTTCGCCGGGTACCTGGGCCTCTTCAGTTCGATGTACCCCTATGCCGTTCCGCCCAGCATCACCTTTCATGACGCAGCAGCACAGCGGGAAACACTTCGAATCACCCTCTGGGGAGCGGCCATAATTTTACCGGTTGTTCTCGGATACACGATCTATAGTTATTCGGTTTTCAGGGGCAAGGTAGGCAAGGAAGGGTATTATCACTGATTTCCCCAGCGAAACAGGGTAGCCGGTCTTGAAGCAATGCCGGCAGCAAAAGCTGCAGGGTCACCCATTTATTGCAGCCGCACGCGTGAGCGGGTTGCTCCTTAATCTGTTATCTCCCATCTTCCCCATGGCACATGCGCTCCTTGTGCTCTTTGTCACCTTTCTTGCGTGCCCAAGAAAGGTGACCCAAAGAAGGGCACCCGGCGAATATTCTTAACGCCATGCTCGGTCGTCCTCAGTACATTTCGGAAACTCGCCCTGCGGGCTCAGACAGTCCGAAATGCTTCACCCTCGGACTCGGTCGCCCGGCTAAATTTTCGCATGGGGAACTGCTGTGAGGGTCTGACTCACCCAAACCCCGCATATTCCCGGAGCGGCCCTATGAATTTCTTGGGCACCCGTCTTGGCCTAGGTAGCGTCCCGCAGGGCGAACGCGCATGTCTGAGGCCGCAGGCCGAGTTTGCGCGAACGAGCGGACGTGGTCTTAATGGCTCGGTAGTATAATATATACAGATGGAGAACGAACATGTCAAAATTACACGACCCGAGAGTGTTATTCGCAGCCGAGCGGACATTATTGGCCTGGAATCGAACGAGCATATCGATCATGGCCTTTGGTTTTGTCATAGAGCGCTTTGGCCTCTTTCTGCAGATCACCGGCAGGGAAGAGTCTAAGCTATTCCACCGTCACCTCTCTTTCTTTGTTGGTGAGTCCTTTATGCTGCTGGCATCATTACTGGCCATTTACTCGATAGTTCAGCACAAGAAGATACTGCGGTCCATCAACGTCGATGACGTACCTGCTGGTTATAACCTTTCCATGGGAATGATCGCGAATGGAATTATCGGATTCCTGGGGATACTATTAAGTGCCTATGTGTTCTGGGGTCTCTGACTTAGGATCGCTCCGTGTCCTTGTTGGCAAATATATAACTCACGCGTTCCATATTTAAACACATCCTCAAATATTCAATCTTCATAATAATCCTCTCTGAAAAAACAAACCGCTACTGATTTAAAGCCCGAAAACAAAGGCCCATATCATCGTTTCGCCCCTGTTTCTCCACCCCTTATCCGCAGCCAACTGTTCACTACCGTTCATATCTGAAACGCGCAGCTTTCCACTCAAACCAACTTTACTTCAGCAAAACAATGACATACGTGTTGGCACTGCGAATGCAATATAGTCAGCAACGCAGTGCACCTGCGAAGGAGGGTTTATATGGGAAAGAGACAGTTGCTGTTCGTCACTTACGGTGGAGAAAATCTGGAAGAAGGGGTTTCGTACGCCATTGAGCTGGCAAAGGCGATGTACGAGGACATTACGCTTCTCCTCGTTAAAAAGCCGACCAATCTCATGGACAAGCTCGGGGACCTGATGACGGCGGTCAGCTTTGCCGAAGCTGACGAGCACGAGACGGCGCGGGAGATCATGGCCGGCGATTCGCCGGAAAAGCAGGCTGCCTACGACGTGAAGCTCGCCGAGCTCATGGCCCGGTGCAAGCAGGAGGGGATCTCCGTGAACGTCCAGAGGACCGATCTGGATACGGTCTCGGGCATCCGGTCGTATCTCAAGAACAACAATGGCATCGACAAGGTCGTGCTCAGCCCGGTCATGACCGAGTCCGGGAATGTTACGTCCAAGGATCTGAACCGGCTGGTGCGCACTGCATCGCGTCCGATCGTGACCATGACGCGGCAGGCGGCGGCGTGGCGTAGGGAACAGAGTCAACGGCGTCTCTCGCAAAGGCGCAAAGGTCGCAAAGGGAATCCTTAAATCTACATCTATTTATTTAAACCAAGGACGAGCTTTTCTTTGCGAGCATAACGTCTGTAAAAAATGAGAAGCTTCGGAGACAAAGACAAACAAACAGCAACTCAAGGTTTACGCTCTTCTTGGCGCACTTTGCGCCTTTGCGAGAGACCGACCTGATCCGTTTTTATGAATTTAATCTGAAAAGGAGCTTACGTACATGTACCTGTATTTACCTGTAGCATTGACCAGCATCAACATCCTGATCCCCGTGGGGCTCGGGCTTGCCGTGGGCCTGCTTTCCGGCCTGTTCGGCGTGGGCGGCGGATTCCTTCTGACGCCGCTGCTTATCATGTTCGGCATACCGTCGACCGTTGCCGCGGCAACGGACTCCAACCAGATCGTGGCAGCGTCGACCTCGGGCACCTACGCGCACTGGAAGGTCGGGAACGTCGACTTCAAGATGGGGCTCTATCTCCTGGTCGGCGGCTTTGTCGGCGGCATTCTCGGCGTCCAGTTGATCAAACTGCTCCATGCCATGGGCAACGCCGATTTCGTGATCAAGATGACCTACATCCTTATGCTCGGCATCGTCGGCGTCTACATGTTCATCGAGAGCCTCCAGAGCATGCGGAAGAAAAAGAACAGCTGTCGAAGAAGCGAAGGAAGAGAAAGAGTCCGCCGTGGGCAGGTTCCTGAAGTCTCTGCCGCTCCAGACCCGTTTTGAAAAGTCGGGCATCACCCATTCCATCTTCGTCCCGATCGTGCTCGGCGCGCTTCGTCGGCATCCTCGCGGCGATCATGGGCGTGGGCGGCGGGTTCCTCATGGTCCCGATCATGGTCTACATGCTCAGGATGCCGATGCACGTCGTGGTCGGCACGAGCCTGTTCCAGATCCTGTTCACCTGCATCGAGGTCACGTTCCTGCAGGCCTACACCAACCACAGCGTGGACTTCATCCTTGCGGTGCTCCTGCTGCTGGGTTCGACCGTGGGCGCCCAGATCGGCGCTGTCCTTCGGCAAGAAACTCAAGGCAGAGCAGCTCAAGATCCTTCTCGCCACGATCGTGCTTGCCGTGACCGTGAAGATCGTTTTTGAGATGACGCTGACACCGTCGTTACTTCTTTCCCAGGTTGGAGGACACTGATGAAACATTTTAGATTGCGGATTGCGGATTGCGGATTGGCGGTCATTACCGCTTTTGTATTCATGATCACTTTTGGATTTGCCGCTCCGGCGTCGGCCATGCTGACGGCCAAGGCGAACCATGATCATATCACCATCGATTTCTTCTATCACGGAAGCACCGTGAGCGTAAAGGGCAATCTCGGAGCCGGGAACGGACCTGGTCATCAAGATAACCTCTCCTGAAGGCCATCAGCTCTTGAAGAAGAAGGGCAAGGTCGGGGGAATGCTCTGGATGAACGTGGGACAGCTCAAGTTCGAGAACACGCCGAACTTCTACGAGGTCTTCAGCACGAAGAAGCTTGAGGACATCCTGAGCAAGGAAGAGATGGAAAAGAACGTGATCGGTTTCCCGGCTCTGGCGAAACACGTGGAGATCACGCCGGTCGCGAACGAGGAAGAGAAGGCCAAATGGTTCGATGAGTTCGTCAAGTTCAAGGAGGACTCCAAGGTGTATACCAGCTCGGACGGGAATATCACGACTAGCAAGAACGCCGAAGGCAAACAGGAATACTTTATCCTGACGGACTGGCCCTACCAGGCCCAGCCGGGCGATTATCTGGTGACGGTCTATGCAGTGAAGGACCATAAGGTCGTGGAGCAGGCCAACCTCGAAGGTGAACGTCGAGCAGGTCGGCATGGTCAAGATCGCTGGCAGGCATGGCCAAAGAACATGCCGGCAATGTACGGGTTCCTGTCCATCGGGGTCGCGCTGAGCGCCGGCTTCGGCGTGAGCATGGTGTTCAGAAAAGGCGGAGGCTCACACTGATGTATAACTCCATTGTAGTCGGATATGACGAGTCGCTGTCGAGCAAGGCGGCGCTCAAGGAAGCGTCGCTCCGGATCAAGCGGACTGGGCGGGAAACTTATCCTCGTGCATTCGGTCTTTTTCGACCAGGAGGAGTTCGCCATACTGCCGGCGCAGATGGAGAAGCGGTTCGAGTTCGGGACCCGCGTCTGTCTGGATGCAAAGAAGGACCTTCATGACGAGTTCGGTTTGAACGGAAGCGTGGATTCGCTCGTGTGTCAGGGCGAGCCGCCCGAGGTGCTTATCGATATCGCCCAGGAGAAGCAGGCGGACCTGATCGCGCTCGGCACCTACGGCAGAAAAGGGCTTAAGCGGCTGCTGATGGGCAGCGTGACGTCACAGGTGATCCTGAACTCGCCCTGCGACGTGCTCGTGGTTAAGAAGCCCTGCTCGAAATGCGCAGGCGCTTACCAGTCGCTCCTGGTGCCCTTTGACGGGTCGGAGACGAGCAAAAAAGCGCTGGTCCGGGCCTGCGAGCTGTCAAAGATCGACAATTCCGAGATCTCGGTCCTCTATGTGATCCCCCGGTACGAGGAGATGATGGATTTCTTCAAGACCGAGACCATCACCAAGAGCCTGTTCCAGGAAGCGGAAAAGATCATGGCCCAGGCGAAGGAGATCGCTGCTCTGCAGAAGGTGCAGATCAAGGCGGTGGTCCAGGAAGGCCATGCGGCGAGAAGATCGTCGAGATCGCTGACACGTTCAAGAACGATCTGATCGTCATGGGTACCCATGGCTGGCGGGGCATGAACAAGGCGCTCATGGGAAGCACGGCTGAGCGGATCATCGCAAATGCCTCGTGCCCGGTGTTGATCGTAAGATAGGGCGACAGGCTAGCCTGTCGAATTGGAAATTGGGCGTAGCGACAGGAGACTGTCGAATTGGAAATTGAAGATTGGAAATTTAAGATTGGAAATTTAAGATTGGAAATTGAGCGGTGGATTTTCTAAATTTACAATATACAATTTCCAACTTCCAGTCTTCAATGGAGCGGAGCGACAAGAGAGCGGAGCGACAAGACATGAAAGGTTATCGAAAAGTTCTTATAGCATTGAACGGCCACAAGGAAGTGCTGACACAGGGCATCAAACTGGCGCAGGACGAAAAGACCTGGATCACGGTCGTCAAGGTGGTGCAGCCTTTTGACGGCGACCTGAACCTGACGGGCATCAAGAACCTGGATGACGTGCTGGACGACGGCGGGAACGCGGCCCTTTCCGAGATCAGGAAAACCGCGGAGGCAGAGGGCGCCCTGATCAAGACGAGGCTGGAACAGGGTGACGTGCCGCAGCGGATCGTGGAGGTCGCTGAAGAGGAACAGTGCGATCTCATCATCATGGGATCGAAGAAAAAGAAGGGCATCTTCAGCCGGCTGTTCGGCGATCACATCGTGGAAAAGGTCATTGACCGGGCTCCCTGTCCGGTGTACGTCGTCGGGATCTGAAGAATCGGGTCCGGTCTGAGGGCGGCAGCAGGGGAACAGAAGAGCACGATACATGGTTGCGAACGCAACCGGTGCTCTGCTATCTGAAGACATCATAATAAGGGTATGACACATTCAGGAGGAGGCAGGCATCAGCGGCCTCCTCTTTTTTATGAGCTTGACCGGGCAAAGCGAAGCTTAAAAGATCAAAAAGAACAAGACGTCGCTCGCAAAGTTCGCAAAAAAAGGCAATTCAAAGGACGCAGAGAAAGACAATATCATTTTGTCTTAAAAAAGCTGGATGTAAAGATTTCCTTTGCGCCCTTTGCGAGCTTTGCGAAAAAAATGTTTTTGTCGTTTTGTTTAGCTTTATGCGGAGATATGGACATGACAGTACAGCATTCATACAACAGACTGGTAACGCGCGGTGTCATTTCCCGCACTGCACTGGACCGGCTTATAGCGGAGGCGTCAGGCATCAGGCGCTGCGCTGGAAGACCTGCTTTTAAGAGCTGGTGTGCCAAAGCATGAGATCCTCTTCTGCCTTGCCGAGCAGTATGACTGTCCTTTTGTGGAATATGACGAGGGCGTCATCGTTTCCCAGCAGATCGTCCGGCGCATGGACATGGAGCGGTTGAAGCACGCGTCTCTGGCTTCCGCTCTCCATCTCGAAGGAGAAAGCCGAGGTCATTGCCTGCTCTCCCGGTGATCCCGGGGTATTGGAGGATATCCGCAGCACGCTGGGCGCCGACGAGGTCGCGTTCAAAGTGGCCCTTCCTTCCGATCTCATAAGGATCATCGAACACAATCAGGACCTGAATCCCGGTTTCCCTCCCGCAGCCGGCAGAACGCCGCTCGCAAAGGTGCGGACCTTTCTTGCCAATGCGCGCTCCCAGTTCGCCTGCTACCGCACCTCGCTGGCAAAGGGGAGGACCGGGCTGGCCTTCTTGCGCACCGGGATCTCGTTCGTAACGACCGCGCTTTTGCTGTTCCGCGTCTTCGGGATGGGCTATCTCACCATTCTTGAAGCTTTGCTGTTCGCTGCCGGCGTCGGGATGGCGGTAGACGGCCTGCGATGGTATCTGCCTGCGCGGGCGACGGGAAAGAGCCTGCCCGAGTGTGCTTCTCCGGAACCGACCAACGGCACGAGCGTGCTCGCAGCCGGCTTTAAAGGCGATACTCCCGAATTTCACCGGACAGCAGAGGTCCCTGGTGCCGACACCCTTCGGCAGGGCTGGAACCGGCTTTCACCCGTGATGCGGCGACGATTCCTGGCGAGCGACCGGACCGATCTTGCCGAGGAACGGACAACGCTGGCATGCTTTCGGACGCTCATGGCGCGGGCACGGACGGGTCTTTCTTTTACCCGCACCGGCATAACGTTTATCGGTCTGGGCGTGGCTCTGGCGAGGCAACTCCCCGCAGGACCCTGGAGCGTCGTCGATGCTCTGTTCATCCTGGCCGGTGCGGCCATGGTGGCTGAGGGGTTCTTCTGGTATGTCCCCGGCCGAAGCGCAGGAGCAAAAGGTTTCGATTCAGTGAAGCGTTCCGAGGAAAAACCGCGCATCTGGGACTTTGTGTTTCCTCCTGCCTTCGCGCTTACTGCCATGAAACAGACGGCAGCAGGCCCTTCCCCTGGTCAGAGGTTTTTCCGAGCCCGGAATCTGGGCCACGACCGGCCTTGCGCTCGAGCGCACGCTTCTTGCCGAACGGCGCAACGTGATGGCACGGCTCCGGACGATCATGGCGCGTTCCAGGACCGGGATGGCGATCATCAGGACAGGTATGAGCATCTCGGCTGTGGGGCTGGGGCTCCTGGTCTACTTCGGCGCTGCGAGCACGCTCTGGACTCTGTTCGATGCAGCCCTGCTGTTGGTTGGCCTGCTGCTCATCGTTGACGGGATCTACTGGTATCTGCCTGCTGAACGGGCGAGACAGCAGCTTCCCTACTGTTACGGAGAAATGGAAATTGCCATCCCCGATTACGGCGTTCCGGCCCGCTCCTGGGGCAAGGCGGTGTTCAGTCATGATGACCTATAGGATAACCTATGATGTAGATGCCGGGCCGCAAGCCGAGCAGTTCCTCATCCTGCTCGACTGGGGTGTGCTGACGCAGGAGGAATTCCGTTCTGCCGAGCGTGCGGCGGTCGCCCGGGGCATCGATTTCGAACAGGTCCTCATACGGGAATACGGTGTCCCGAAACAAACCCTGCTGGCAGCGCTTACCGAATACTATCGATGCCCCTCGATCGAATATGACGAACGGATGCCCGTTCCCGCAGAACTGCTGACCGGACTCGACGGCGAACGGCTTTCACTGAACCAGTGGTTCCCGATCATCCACGACAAGAACACGGTCATCATCGCGGCTCGTGACCCCCAGAACCCGCTGCTGTACGAAGAGGTCCGGAAAGCGATCAAGGCGGAACGCTACGAGTTCCGGGTGGCGCTGGACGAGGACATTCAGTGGTTCATCCAGGACTACCTGCATGCAAAGCCGGGAACGCTGATCGGGACGGAGCGGACAGGCCTCGCGTACTGGCGCAACACCATGGCCCACTGGAGGACGCGGCTTGCCTGCTACCGGAACGATCTGGCAGAGGGCCGGACCGATCTCGCCTTCCTCCGCTGGGGGCTGGGGTTTGTCGCCCTGGCAGACGTGCTGCTCCGGTCGCAGACCGACGGTATGGCATGGGCATACTGGGCACTGAGCGCGGCCGGCACCGTGCTCGGGACCTTCGGCCTCCGGGGGTATCTGAAGGTGCGCAGGACGCGCATGAAGACGCCGGGCCAGCATACGCTGGTGGAGGTGACCGCGGCGACACTGCAGTTCCTGGAGAAGTACCACGATCTGGACCAGTGCAGCATCGAACGAACGACAAAAGGGACCATGCTTGCGCGGCTCGGCGATTGCGTCGGCGGATACAGCACCATCCTCTCTCCCTCTCCGGCAAGCAGGGAACGGACCCATCTGGCACGCGAGCGGAACGTGCTGGCTGCCCAGCGGACCATCGCCGCCGCGTACCGGACCATTTATGCGCGGGCGCGGACCGGCCTCGCTTTTATCAGGACCGGCGTCGCTTTCACGGGTCTGGGGTTCGGACTCATGCATTATTTCGCCTTCAGTTGGTCAACGGCTTTTGACGTCCTGCTGATCGCGGCAGGGATCTTCATGGCTATTGACGGGCTGCTGTGGTATCTGCCGGTGCGGAAGGAACAGGCGGAGGTACCGCGGTGCGGATGACGCAAAAGGTTGTACCACGGTGGCTAGGCACAAGATAGAACGTATCGAACAGTTATGAACCTTTAGAAATCCGTGTTCTGCTAGTTATAGAACATGATCATGAAAATAGAAAACAAACTCATACTCTCGAACATCATGAACGGCGCGTTCATCATCCTGATCGGCTTCTTCGCCTTTCAGAACATGAGCCTCGTGCTTACCAAGCTCAGGTTCGTCGAGATCGCCGACGATCTGAACGCATCTTTTCTCACGATGCGACTGTCGGAAAAGAACTATTTTCTCTACCACGACCGCAAGGCGCTCGACGAGATACGGGAAAAGATCACGGACACGATGGACACGATCCAGGGCGAGAAGAAGGACATCATTCCGGCCATCGGCGAAACAGATCTCAAAAAGCTGGAATCGCTCCTGACGGCCTATTCCGATACGATCGAGGAAGCGCGGGACAAGAGGCAGCCTGATCCGGAACTGGAGGCGCGGATACGGGCGGCGGGAAAAAAGCTGAAGGAATATTCCGATTCCATAACCCAGCTCGAACGGAAACGGGTCAGCGATATCATCCTGAACTCGAAGCGGATACTGATCTTCTCGTTCTGGGCCATCCTGTTCTCCGCCTTGTTCATCGGGCATTTCATTTCCCAGAAGATCCTCAGGTCCTTGCGCGAGATCGAGAAACTGGCAAAGTCCATTTCCGGAGGGCAACTTCAACAAGATAGAAGGGTTCAGGTCCAATGACGAACTGGGCGCGGTCATCACGGCCATCAATTCCATGTCCGAGGAACTGGGCCATCGCGAGGAGGAGCTTATCCAGTCCAAGAAGCTGGCTTCGCTCGGCATCCTGACCGCGGGCGTGGCGCATGAGACTCACCAACCCGCTCAACAACATCTCCATGATCGCCCAGACCTACGCCGAGTTGTACGAGAAGCTGAGCGAACAGGACCGCATCGAGTTCATGAACAAGGTCGATGCGGAGACCGAGCGGATCCGGAAGATCGTGAAGAACCTGCTCGATTTTTCCAAACCCAAGGACGCTACGCCGAGCGAAGGGGACATCAATTCCGTTATCCAGAAGACGCTCACGCTCGTGCAGAACATGATCGATGTGTCGAACATCGAGACATCGATCCACCTCGCCGACGGTTTGCCCCATGTGTTCGTCGATGAGCATCAGATCCAGCAGGTCCTGGTGAACCTGGTGACCAATGCGGTCCAGGCCATGTCCACGGGCGGCAGGCTGGTCATTATCAACGAGGATCGGGGAAGAACGGAGATTCCGTGGAGATAGGCGTTGCTGATACGGGCAAGGGCATCGCCCCCGAGTTCCTTCCCCATATCTTCGATCCCTTTTTCAGCACCAAAGGCGAAGGCGGCACCGGGCTCGGGCTTTCGGTCAGCTACGGGATCATCAGGAACCATCACGGAGAGATCAGGGTGGAGAGCAAGGTCGGCGTCGGCACGACGTTCACGATCGAGCTGCCCCGATACAAGAAAGAGGAGACGAACGATGAAGAGTAACAGGATCATGGTCATTGACGATGAAAAGATCGTGGGCGACATGGCAAAATTGTCGCTGGAGCAGGAAGGCTATGTTGTGGAGACGTTCCTGAACGCCGAGCCTGCGCTGAAGCGACTGCAGGAGGAAAAATTTGACGTTGTCGTGACGGATTACAAGATGAAAGGCATCGACGGCATGGAGGTGCTCCGGACTGTGAAGGACCTCTATCCCACGACCCAGGTCATCATGATAACCGCCTTTGCCAATCTCGATGCGGCCATCGAAGCGCTCAGGCGGGACGTTCACGATTTCTTCCCCAAGCCGGTCAAGATCAAGGAATTAAAAGCATCGATCAAGCGTGCACTTGAAAAGCACGGATAGGGCATGAAGCAGGATCGCCGTACATATGCGGGCATTGCTGCGCGCCCTCAAGCGGGGGCCACGAAACCGGGAGTCCTTTGAGCAGGTGTTCGGGAACTTCAGGGAGGTCCTCGACCGGAACAACCGTTCTCTCGAGATCATTACCGACATGGGCGATACGCTGGGCGGGGATTATCTGTTCGATATCCAGTATGTGCGGAGGTCCTATGCCGAGCTGTACGCGGCAATGGGCGGGTCCCTCGAAAGCTTCACCCGACTGACGCAGGACCGTTATCCCCAGCTTGCGGAGGTGCTTGCGGGCATCGACGAACGGATCAGGCATGGCATCGAGGAGACCCTGCCCGAATCGAAGGAACTGGTCCTTCCCTATGACCGGATCGCCAGCGACAGGCTGCGGGAGGTCGGCGGCAAGAACGCCAACCTGGCAGAGCTCAGGAACGTGTTAAAGTTCGAGGTTCCCGACGGATTCGCTATCACGACGGGTGCCTTCGATGCGTTCATGCGTCATAACCGTGTTTTTGAGAAGGCCGGACTTCCTGCTGAGAATGGCCCGATGTCCCGAAGCCATGCTCCGGGAAGTTGTATGAGCTGGTGCTGCACGGCGCCATGCCTCCTGTACTCAGCCGCGCCATCGAACAGGCCGTTCAAAAGATCAGATCGCAGTGCGCCGGATGCAGCATCGCCGTTCGCAGCAGCGCAGGCGAAGAGGACGGGGAGTTCTCCTTCGCGGGCCAGTTCGATACGGTCCTGAACGTGCCGCTCGATGCGCGGGAGATCGAGAAAGCATACCGGAAGGTGATCGCCAGCCTCTTCTCCGGCAAGTCGTCCCTCTATCAGGCCCGGCTGGGCCTTCATCTCAAGGACATGAAAATGGCCGTTGCATGCGTGGCCATGGTGGATGCCGAAGCGAGCGGGGTCATATATTCCCGCGATCCCGGCGGGGACCTGAACAGCATGGTCATAAGTTCCACCTGGGGTCTGGGTGCTGCCATCGTCGAAGGACAGGCAGACGCCGATCTGTTCATTGTCAGCAGGGAGGGCGATCACGAATTGGTCGGAACGCGGATCGGTTCCAAAAGCTCCATGGTCGTGCCGGCCGTTGGTTATGGTGTGGTCACGATCGCCACGCCGGCTGATAAGCAAGAGCGGCCGAGCCTGCTTGCCGGGCAGGTTTCCGAGCTGGCCCGTCTGGCGCTGCGGGTAGAAAAACATTTCAGGAGACCGCAGGATATCGAGTGGGCCATCGACCGGCAGGGGCAGATCGTGCTTCTGCAGACGAGGCCGCTGCGGACGATCGAGGACAGGTTGCCTGCTGCAGCAGGGCACGTTGATCCTGCCCGCCAGGTCATTGCAAAGGACCTGGGCGTGGCCGTACAAAAAGGCGCTGCCGCAGGGAAGGTCTTTGTCCTGAAGAACGAACGCGAACTTGATGCCATCCCGCGGGGAGCCATACTGGTCGCGCGCCACGACTCCTCTCATTTCGTACGCGTCATGACCGAGGTGTCGGCCATCATCACCGATGCCGGGGCACCGACGAGCCACATGGCGGCATTATGCAGGGAATTCAGGATCCCGACGGTGGTGAACGCGGTCACGGCAATGGAACTGCTCTCCACGGGGCAGGAAATTACGGTCGCGGTGAATGGCAACGGCGCAACGCTTTATGCGGGAGCGGACCAACGGCTCGCCGCGCGTGCCATGCGTGATGAGGCGTCCATGGAAGAGCTGTTCGAATTCCGCAAGAAGCGCTATTTGCTGCGCTATATCGCTCCACTCAACCTCATCGATCCGCTCCGGGATGAGTTCGCACCCGGCGCCTGCAGGACCATGCATGATATCCTGCGGTTCATCCATGAAAAGTCAGTCTCGTCTTTGATCGAATATGCCGAATATGGCGTGCACTCCGGCACGGTCAGGCTGGACCTGCCGATCCCTGCGGGGATCATGCTCATCGATATCGGGGGCGGACTGGTGAATCCCGCCCGCGCCGACCATATTCCTGCTGAGCAGGTCACCTCAGAGCCGCTTCGCGCGATCATAAGCGGCATGACCCATCCCGGGACCTGGCGTTCTGATGCCGTCCCGATGCAGGTCCAAGACTTCATGTCGAGCATGCTGCGCGTGCCGGACCTCATGTCGGATAGCCGCGGAGGGGTCGAAACGAACATGGCGGTCATCTCAAAAGAATATGTCCACATGAGCCTCAAGTTCGGCTACCATTTTATCGTGCTGGATTGCTTCTGCAGCACGAACGCCCGAAACAACCATGTATTTTTCCGGTTCACCGGCGGAGCCACTGACATGTCCAAGCGATCACGGCGGCTTCAGCTGATCGCCCTGATCCTGGAGCAGTACGGTTTTAACATCGGAACCAAGGGAGACCTGATCGTAGCCCGCCTTGCCAACATGCCGCAAGCAGAGATGCTTGCCGTTCTGGACCAGCTGGGCCGACTTATTTCCTTCACCCGACAGCTGGATGCCGTGCTGAACGATGACCACGCAGTGAAGCGCTACGCGCAGTCGTTCCTCGACGGGAACTATGTGTACGCCGGTTCTCCGCAACACTAGCACCGGAGTTGCTCATTATCCATGATTCTGCCCGGTTGATGATACGCCCTTCTCACAATGGTGGCGACGTCGTAAGCATTCCCCGTGGTACTCACTCCAGGCTGAAGGAAAAACTCCTTCAGCTTTTTTTGTGATTGCACGGAACTGACAACCTGTGTTACTGTGGCCATGTTGCTTAAAAAATGGGGGTAACTATTCAGGTCAAAAGCAAGGCGTCTCCCGCAGAGTCGCAGAGGCGCAGGGAAGTCGTTAAACGGGGGAAGATCAATTTTTAACCTTTCGTTTGTGAAACAAGGATTATATCCGTTGCCATCCCCGCGGCTCAGCGTCTCTGCGCGAAAAGGCTTTCAATTTTGACTTGTTGGAGCCAAATACAAAAACGAGCTGAATAGTTACAACGGGTATGCGCAGATTGTTCAGTATTAAACGGAGGCCGGGAATATCGATGTTCAAGCCTCTATCTTGCCGTGGGGCATTCAGCGCGTCGCGATACCTTTGCCATGCTCCATACCAAGGGCATTTTTCTCGAACAGAAGCCGATCTCTGTCGGCGTGCGGATTGAGCACCCGGTGGAGATTATAAATCTCATGCGTTATGGCGACAAATACAAGGACTACTCCGCCATCGGCGCTGCCACCTATTCTCTCAATTACACGGACCGAAAAATAAAGAGGGGCGTGTATACCTTCTGCATGTGTCCCGGCGGCGAGGTGATGAACCCTTCGTCAGAAGAGAACCTCCCTCAGAACATGCTGTTTGTAATATTAGTCAGGTAAAAACTGATATTCCGCTTAATGCATATTAGTCAGCATTCAAATACTAATGACATCAACCAGTTAAGTCAGGTTTTTTTCTAAAAACATTGACCATAACGACAATCCATGCTACTGTATTTCGTCCCTAGAATAACTTGTTGGAATAAAACTTGCTCCAACCGGCAATTCGAGACGGGACAAGGCCGCTCGAATATTGGAAGGGAAAGAAACAACGGAGATAATAATTCGATTATTCCTTTACTCCTCGCTTTCATCGCCTTTTTGGGTTGCTCCAAATTTAAAGAAGGTGAATGCATTCAAAATACCGCTGATGGAACCATCTATCGCATTACCGCTGTCCACTTCAGTGAATACACACCTTCAAGGGTGGTTCGGTGATAAATGGGGGATTCCTGTAAGCGGCTCGTTCGATGTTATTTGATTCGCGTTATGTAACGGTAACGTGTCCATATAGTGAGAAGACAATTAAATAAAATGATTTCTGTAAATGATGTAAAGATGATAATTGTAGCATGGGCGAAAACCCTTCCTTTTAAAGTCAAGATCCATCTTTTCGGCTCTTTTCTGAAAGGAGATAAGATTCCTTCTGATATTGACATTTCTCTTGAATTTCTTGAACCTTTCTCGGAGGTAGAACGAACACTCCTTTGGATAAAACATCATAAAAACTGGGAAACGTATCTTTCAGAAAGATTCGGAATGAAGGCCGACCTTCAACTTTATGAAGCCGACAAAAATATTCCAAAGTACCTTGCATCATCTTCTTTATTGCTATTCGATTCACGGGTATCGGAAGCCGAATACGAAATAAATAAGTGCCAATGATTATGCCAAGCTCATGCCCTGCATCAAAAAGTGCATATTTAACTAGTCGCATATCCTAAAAAAATATTCCAACCAGAAGGTCGAGAGAGTCGGGGCTACGCCCCGCTCCTCACCTTCCTGTTGATCCATATTTAAAAGAGAAAAATTTATTCTGAAAGAAGTAATAGCCGATGACCTTGACAAATGTAAGAAACTACGTAGTTGAACATTGGCCCATCTTGGTTACCTTTGGTGTTGGGATATCCGGCCTTATAGCCTTCCTAAGGAATCTTTACCAAATCAAAAATCTCCGACTTCAAAATAAGAAGCTCACGAATGATAACCTCAACGATGAATCTACGATAAGCAGTGACGAGGAGCGGCCACCCCGCTATAAAAATACTCTTTCTGAGTTAGATATCTTGTACACTGATGTTGCTCGAAACAGCCTAACATTGTTGCCGCTTACAAAAAATCAATTTCTTAATCTGCTATCGATTGAGTTAAAAGCCACCCGTTGTTTTCTCAAATAGATTATGAGTCACTCCCTTTACCGTTAAAAGGAGGATACTTTGCGATTGTAACGAAAGCTAGCAATAAAATTACGTTGGAAACGATTTCAAAAAGTGCCGTTAAAAGAGAGCTATTTTGATGCTTGGTCGCAATTGTCGCAGTTATATTTTCAAGCTTACAGATTACCTTTTCGATCTAATCACAACATACTGAGCAACGAGAACGAATTCAAGAGATCTTCTAAATTACTAAACCACCTTATTGTCTCTGCACAAAAATATATTAATCAGACAAGGGTGATAGATGATAAAAACGTGCGTATAGCCTGCCATGACTTAAAAACACGAGCGGCCGCTGCAAGCTTAAAAGCAGAATTCGAATATTTAAAATATATGGATTCGATGGATTCCTCTTTGCTAGGCAGTATCGCTGTTCAGATGGATATAATAGTTTCCTCTATACACAAAATTCTTGTTGAGTACAGCGTGCCGAAATGATGCTCTTGTTGTGAAGCAGTTAGCATAATGGCAAATACTAATTCATGCAGTAGCATCAAAACGCGAAATGGGTAAGCCAAAAAAAAGCATTTTGCTGGTTGATGACGAAGAGTCTATGTGTGATCTGATTAAAGCTTTTCTAGATAGCGATAGTCAAAGCGTTACAGTTGCGCATAATGGTGATGAAGCTCTTACTCTTTTTAAGAAACAATCATTCGACCTAGTGATAACTGATGTTAGAATGCCAGGCATGGACGGAATTCAGCTGCTCGCTCAAATTAAAAAAATTGACTCGAAAATTGATGTGTTCATGCTTACTGCTTTTGGCGACATTAAAACGTACCAAGAAGCGATAAGCTTGGGGGCAGCAGAATACATTAATAAGCCAACAACTATAAATGAGATCAAGAGTCTTGTGCAAAATTATCTTAGTAGTTCAAGAAGTGCCTATATATCTCGGATAAAATCAAAAATTATTCGGTTTTGGCTTAAATTATGACTGTGTAATGAAAGTTTTATCATGCCATCTGATTTTAACAGGCGCGTCCACATCGCCTCGCCAATAAGCGGCGAGTGACGCGCGTGTTAAATGTCTAGGAGATACAATATGGAAGACAAGCTCCTAATAGCAATTGCAGGTGGATTTATTGGTGGTGTCCTTGGGGTAATTGGTACAATTGTCAGTTCTTATTTTGGCCCTAGAAAATTAGAAGAATGGCGAGAGAAAAGAAAAGCCGAAAAATGGGATGGACCAAGGAAACGTCTTCTGCTTAACATGTTGAATGGCCCGACCATGCAACTGCGGTCAATTGAAACTCTTTGCAGAGCTTCTGGTACCGAACCAGAAGAATGTCGGCGTCTGCTAATAGAAATTCAAGCAAGAGGTATCCGTCTTAAAGGAAATAGAGAAGGTTGGGTATTAATAAAAAATAGGCCGCTTGAACAATTAACTGAAGATGAAGAAGCTGCCATTTAACAATCGGGTCGAGGCCGACGCGCAAGAAACGCGCGTCTCACCCGCATGCTGTTCCAGCGGTTGGGAAGCGCCGCTGGAATGCCGGCGATAACTCGCTAATTGCCTTGAAACGTGGCTGAGAAACGCCGCAGGAACCAGGCAATCAACATCGACGCCCGCTGCGCGGGCAGCGAGTTATCGCCGGCATTATGTGTTCTAGAAATGATGAGATTCGATCGGGAGCTGACAATGGATTTTCGCTCTGATCCCATACGTATATAGAGAGTGCAATGAAGTCAGGTTATATATATGTTTTGGTGCACCCGTCCGATCCTGACCTTTACAAGATTGGAATAACAATCCGTAAACCCGAACAGCGATTGGCTCAGCACAATAGCGATTACACCCAAATAGCAGGCCATATTGTTAAAGAAACTGGTCAGAAATGGGAATTGAAGGAATACCATGCCGTCCCTGATCCTTATTGGGCCGAAAGGGTCTTTTGGGGGAACAACACCTTTCGCAGATGTCCCGTATCGATATGGAGTTGAAGTTGAAAGGATGGCCTGGGATCAAGTACAGCTAGGACTAGATGCAGCAAAGAAAGCGGGTGTCCTGCCAGGACCAGATCCTTTGCCGGATCATGTGTATGCCTATACAGCATCGATCAAAAAACGACTGGAAGGCCGTGGCATCACCCTTTTAGGTTACGTGCGAAGTATTATAAGTGGAAAGGCTAACTTTCGATGCAGCAATGGCCACGAATGGCGGACGACACCCAAGCATGTGGGAGAAGGTCAAGGCTGTCCTGAGTGCGGGATCGGTGAACAAGATCCAGAAGCAATCAGGCAAAGGATTAAGGCAGGCGTAATATGTCTATTAACGCACCCTGACAAGCCAGGATTTGTAAGGATTGGGCTGGGTTACGGCACACTCGAAGAGGTTTGCAGAGAAAGTCCTTGGGGCGACTGGGAGGTGCATCGCAATCGAAATGTCGAGGAAGTCGCTTTAGCTGAATCACTAATCTGGGAATTGCTGGGTGAACTCCTACCCCATGGTAGCGAACCAATCAAAAAGGATTTGAATGAAGCAGAGGATGCCTTCCGCAAATTGATTTACGCGATGCAAGAAGAGATTGCTTTTGAGGAGAGAAGAAAAGAGGACACTCATAAGACTGACTGAACATAATGTAATGGGAAAAAACACATAGCAAGCCAACCCAGGCGACGCCAAAGATCTGCACGCCTGGTTTCATTCGTTAGCATGCACTACTATATAGGTACAGAGAATCCATGAACTCGCAGGAACCATTAAACAAAACGGAGCAGCAACAGAAATATATTGGATGGCATGTTGTTGCTATTCTCGATCTGTTGGGACAGCAAGATGCGCTTAGAAATTTAACGGTATTGCCAAATCGCAATAATAAAGAAGAATTTGATGAATTCAAACGTAAAGTAGAGGAATTTTATAAACCATTCTACGCAATTAGAAAATTCTTTACGAGCAGCATTCAAATATATCAAGCTGGAAAAGATATTAGTCAATTATCACCGGACGAACAAGATTTTTTGAAATCATTCAGAAACTCTCCCATCTTCCTGCGACATTTTTCAGATTCATTAATCGCTCACGTTCCCTTGAACAAAGATATCAGCAAGTTTCCTTGCAGGGCTATCTATGGGGTACTCGCGGCTACAGCCCAAACAATGGTCTCATGCCTTGCAAATAAAATGGCACTGCGTGGTGGAATAGAACTCGGGATAGCCATGCACCTTGATGAAAATGAGATATATGGTCCAGCATTGGCAAGGGCACATACATTGGAAAACAAAATAGCTCAATACCCCCGGATACTTATCGGCGATGAGCTTGTTCGTTACCTTCATGCTGTTGCTGGACAAGATCCTAGTAGCTCTGAAGCAAGAGTGAACAGCGGCTTGGCAGCAAAATCTTTAGAACTACTCGCTGTGGATGACGATGGCCAGATGTTTCTTGATTATTTGGGACCACACTTTCGAGATGCGCTTCAGCATTTACCGATAAGCAAAGAAGCCGTTCAAATGGCATATAATTTTGTCATTGAACAGTCCATTAAACATAAAGAGTCTCGCAACTCAAAGTTAGGCTTTCGATATACGTTGCTTCGGAATTACTTCGAGTCTCGACTAGCGTTATGGGGGCTATCTACCGCACTTGAATAGCGGTCGAGACGAGCAAGATGATTCCTTAATGTATTATGTGCCAACAATCGTTCCACGCCGACCGCTTCGCGGCATGTGAACTCATCGTTCAAATGCAAGTTTCAACCGGTAATCGTTAGTTCTTCTGACTAATCGTAACCCACAGTTGCACGTGTAATCAACATATGATACCGCTACCCGATGGTAGCGGTTGATAAGCATTTTTTTAAGCGAGGCATAGATCCATGAAACAGAGATCTATGCTTTTTTTGTGCATTTTTTCTTGACAAAGACGGTTCATTGACTTAAAGTTAAACAGTTGTTTTATAATAGTGGAGGGTTGATGTTATGCGTAACATGCGGTTATTTATAGGTTTATTGTGCTTCATTTTCCTGTTTGCTTCTGCTGCCCTGGCCCAGTTTCCTGTCATTAGTGCCGACGACGTCAAGGTATGGATGCGCGGCAAAGCAGAAGGTCGTGCTCATTGACTCGCGGCTGCCTGAGGAATATCAACAGGCCCATCTTCCGGGAGCCATCAGCATCCCGGCAGAGCGCATGAAGCTGGAGGCGAAAAAGCTTCCCAAGGACAAGACCACGCCGCTCATTTTTTATTGCCGGGGCGAGGGATGCACTCTCAGCAGGACTGCGGCATATGCTGCGATGGAAATGGGATACACCCATCTTATGATCTATCAGGCGGGATTGCCTGACTGGCTGCTGCGCGGGAACCCGGTCCAAAAGGGCGACAAGCCGGGATCGCTCAAGTAAGGCGCGGAACAGGAGATACGATAGCATGGCCATAAAGAGAGAAAAAGAGAACTATACGATCCAGTCCGTGTCGCATGCGCTGGACATCCTCGAGTCCTTTACCAAGAACGAGGACGAACTCGGCGTGACCGGTCTGTCAAAACGACTGGGACTGCACAAGAACAATGTCTTCCGTTTGCTTGCCACGCTTGAGCACCGGGGCTATATCGAGCAGAACCATCTGACCGAGAACTACCGCCTCGGCCCGAAGACGCTGCAGATCGGATCGATCTTCATCGAGCAGCGGGAGTGCCGCCGGCAGGCGCGGCCGATCCTCGAGGGCCTCATGGCATCCTCGGGAGAGACGGCGGTGGTGGCGGTGTTGCGCGGCAATAAAGTGATCTATATGGACAGCGTCGAGACCGACAGGACGGTGCGGGCCGTGTCGCGCATCGGGGCCATGCTCCCGGCGTACTGCACGGCAGTCGGAAAGATCCAGCTTGCCCAGCTCGCGGCTGACGATGTCGAACGGTTGTACCCGGAGCGCGACCTGCCTGTCGTCACCACGAAGACGATCACCAGCCGCGCTGTCCTGGCTGCTGAACTGAAGAAGGCGCTGGAGCAGGGATATGCGCTGGAGAACGAGGAGGCCGAGCTCGAAGTGCGCAGCATTGCCGCCCCGATCAGGGATTTTTCGAAGAAGGTCATTGCAGCCGTGGGCATTGTGGCGCCGGCAAGCCGGCTGACCGACGAACGGATCGAAAAGAACAGGATCAGCGCCATGCTCATCGAGGCCGGCAATGCCATTTCCGTCAAGATGGGCTGCAGCGGCCCCCTCGCGAAGAAGTAACAACAGCCTGCATCGGGGCGTCCGAGTCCTTTGTTGACACCTTCGATTCAGCTATGTTATTATCGCTCGAATGATGAGAGAACAAAAATGGGACCGTCTCCGGGAACTGCTCCGGGAGATGAAGCTTGCCGTCCTTGCCTATTCAGGCGGGGTGGACAGTTCCCTGCTGCTTCGCGCGGCATCGGAGGTCATGGGGCCGCACTTGATCGCGGTCACCGCTGTTTCCGATACCTACCCGCAGGGCGAACTCGAGGCCGCGCAGGCCTTCGTCCGCAGTCTCGGCGTTACGCACCGCATCCTTCACACCGGAGAACTGGATAACGAGCAGTTCGTGCAGAACACGCCAGAACGCTGCCTTCACTGCAAGACCGAGCTGTTCGCAAAACTCGCTGCCATAGCCGCCACCGAAGGGATCCCCTTCATTCTTGACGGTTCGAACACCGACGATCTCACGGACCATCGCCCGGGAAGACGGGCGGCTGAAGCCTATTCCGTGCGGAGCCCGCTGGTAGAAGCGGGGATCAATAAGGCCGATGTCCGCCACCTCGCCTCGTTGCTGAACCTTCCCCAGTGGGACAAACCGTCGCTCGCCTGCCTTTCCTCCCGCATTCCCTACGGCACCAGGATCACCAGGGATATCCTCGACAGGGTCCAGCGGGCGGAGGACTGTCTGCACGGTCTCGGCTTCCGTCAGGTGCGCGTACGCCATCATGGCGATACGGCGCGCATCGAGCTCGACAAAAACGATTTTTCGCGGCTGCTTGCCGCTGATGTTGCGGACCGGGTGGTGGCATCGCTCAAGGAACTGGGATATACCTATGTCAGCCTCGACCTTGCCGGGTATAGGACGGGGAGCATGAATTTAGGATTGGACAGCGTAAGTAATCAACAAAGAATATAACCTTTGACACGGAAGAAGCTGATAACGGCTATGATAAAGGCGGATACACCAAGGTCTTATCCTGATTTTTCATAATTTAATCCGCCCTGATCCGTGTCAAAGGTCTTTTGCCTGTTTCCGTTGTTGTAGGTTTCGCCCGGTTAGAAATAACATCATAATATCCGCGGTACGAGGTGGGAAGATGAAGGTATTGGTTATAGGCGGTGGGGGCAGGGAGCATGCGCTGGTCTGGAAGGTCTCGCAGAGCCCGCGGGTCGCGAAGATCTATGCAGCGCCGGGCAACGCAGGCATTTCGCAGCTGGCTGAATGCGTGCCGGTGAAGTCCGACGATATCTCCGGGCTGCTCGCGTTTGCCAAAGCGAACAGGATCGATCTTACGATCGTCGGCCCCGAGGTCCCGCTCTCCATGGGCATTGTCGATGAGTTCGTACAGGCAGGCCTGCGCATCTTCGGCCCGAGCAAAAAGGCCGCGGAGATCGAGGCAAGCAAGACCTTTACGAAGGACCTCATGAAGAAATACCATATTCCCTCGTCGGAGTACGGGATCTTCACGGACCGAAAGGCTGCCGAGGCCTACGTGCGCGAAAAGGGAGCGCCCATCGTGGTGAAGGCCGACGGTCTGGCCGCAGGCAAGGGCGTGGTCGTTGCCGAGACCGTGGAGGAAGCGCTTGCCGCCCTCGATATGATCATGGCCCAAAAAGCTTTTGGCGCTGCCGGAGACCGCGTGGTGATCGAAGAGTGCCTGAAAGGGGAGGAAGCGTCGTTCATGGCCTTTACGGACGGCAAGACCGTGGTGCCCATGGCGTCGTCGCAGGACCATAAACGCGTGTTCGATCTGGACAAAGGGCCGAACACGGGAGGCATGGGCGCCTATTCTCCTGCTCCCATCGTGACCAGGGCGATCGAGCGCCAGGTCATGGAAAAGGTGATGATCCCGACGGTGCAGGCCATGGAAAAGGAAGGCCGTCTGTTCAAGGGCGTGCTTTACGCCGGCCTCATGATCCATGAAGGCGTGGCCAAAGTGCTTGAGTTCAACGCGCGCTTCGGCGATCCCGAGACGCAGCCGATCATGTCCCGGCTCGATACGGACCTGATCGACATCATCGAGGCCATCCTGGACAACTCGCTCGCGAAGGTCGCGATCACGTGGAAACCCGATTCAGCGGTCTGCGTGGTCATGGCATCAGGCGGGTATCCCGGCGAATACGAGAAGGACAGGGAGATCACGGGCCTTGAAAAAGCGGCAATCCGGAAGCAGGTGATGGTCTTTCACTCGGGAACAGCGCTGCGGAACGGCAAGGTCGTGACCGACGGCGGCAGGGTGCTCGGGGTCACGGGACTGGGGCCGAGCGTTGCCGCTGCCATTGATCATGCCTATGCCGCAGTGCGGGACATTTCCTTTGACGGGGCGCACTATCGCAAGGACATCGGCGCGCGGGCGCTCGAGACGGGGAGCTGATGGCGCAAAAAGCCACCATAACCGCGATCGCCCGTTTTCTGAACAGAACGCTGCGGGTCAGGTCCATCAAGGACGCTTCCGTGAACGGCCTGCAGGTGCGGTCGCGCAAAGCCGGGGAGATCAGGATGGTCGGTTTTGCCGTCGACGGGTGCCTGTCGACCTTTGAGAAGGCGAAAGAACTGGGTGTGGAACTGCTGGTGGTGCACCATGGCATAGCCTGGAGGCCGCAAAAGGACCGGGACCTGGAGAAGGGCCGGGCTGCCTGGCTCAGGAAGAACAACATGGCGCTCTATGCGGTGCATCTGCCGCTCGATCTGCATGAGGAATACGGGAACAACATGCAGCTCTGCCGTTTGCTCGGGGTGCAGGACCCGAAAAAATTCGGGAGATATCACGGCATCAAGATCGGCTACGCAGGGACCTTCAAGAGGGCTGTCAGCCTGAATGCCGCAGCATCCGTCCTGAACCGAGGATCTGGACACCCAATGCCGCGTTCTTCCCTTCGGGAGCAAACGGCTCAGCTCGATCGGGATCATCTCCGGCGGCGGAGGAAGCCTGTTAAAAGAAGCCTGCTCAGCCAAGCTCGACTGCTTTCTGGTGGGAGAGATCGATCTGGCGGTGTACAACGCGGCGCGGGAATACGGCATGAACCTCATTGTGGCCGGCCACTATGCGACCGAGACCGTCGGGGTGAAGGCCCTGCTGCCGCTGGTCAGGGAGTCTTTTGGCGTGAACACGGTATTTGTGCCGGATAAAAAAGAGCTATAGCTGTCCGTAGGGGCAGTAAATGAAAACGAATTATATATGCCGACGAGTCGGCACCACGGTGAATGAAACCCCTCACCCTACCCTCTCCCCTCGGGGGAGAGGATAAAGGTGAGGGGGATTTACAGGTGAAGGAAGGGAGTTGTTATGGCCAAACCAGTAGTAGGGATCTTGATGGGGAGCGATTCCGATCTCCCGGTCATGCAGGAAGCGGCAGCCATGCTGCAGGAGTTCGGCATTGAATATGAGATGTCGATCGCTTCGGCGCACCGGACGCCCAAAAAAGTGCATGGAGTACAGCCAGACCGCTGAGAAGCGCGGGATCAAGGTCATCATTGCCGGCGCCGGCTGGGCAGCGCATCTGGCCGGTGTCATCGCGTCGCACACGACGCTCCCGGTGATCGGCGTGCCGATCGATTCTTCGCCGCTCAAGGGGCTTGATGCGCTCCTGGCCACGGCGCAGATGCCGGCCGGCGTGCCGGTAGCCACGATGTCCCTGGGCAAATCGGGCGCGAAGAACGCAGGGATCTTTGCAGCGCAGATCATCGCCACGAGCGACGTAAAGATCGCGAACCGGATCAAGGTCTTCAAAGTGGAGATGGAACGCGAAGTGGAGGAAAAGGCGAAGCGGCTCATTGCCATTTCAACCGTCAGGCCGACACTGAAAGAAGCAAAAGAACCGAAAGAGCTGAGAGAACCAAAAGAGCCGAGAGAACCAAAGGAGCCTGAAGCTGCCGAGGCTGCGCCGGCCAAAAAGAAATCGCGCCGCCGGCGCTGGAAGAAAAAGACGGGTGGCACGACGCCCGGTCAGGAACCGGCATCGTGAGGACCGACCTCGAGTGTCTGCCCTGTTTCTTCGGCCAGATCACCCGAACCTTGAAGCACGCAGGCGTCAACGGGGACCAGGGCCGCAGCATCGCGCGCCGGGCCGGAGAGATCGTCGCCAGCGCCTCCCTTGATGAGGTGCCGGCACGGACCTCAACGCTCATCCACCGGTTTTTGCGCTCGGAGAGCGGCGTCGACCCCTACCATGAGGTCAAGACAACGTACAACCGCATCGCCCTGGACCTGCTGCCGGAGCTTATGCGGATCGCTGGGCGGCATGCCGGACCGGCTTGAGGGCGGGGTCCGGGCAGCCATTGCCGGCAACGTCATCGACTTCGGCATCTATGATCACATCGATCTGCGGCGCTCCATTGAAGAGTCCTTCCATCTTGAACTTTCCCGGGGTTCCTTTGATGCCTTTCGGCGCGCCGTAGAAACCGCCGGCCGCATCCTCTATCTGTGCGACAATGCCGGCGAGATCGTGTTCGACCGCGTGCTGCTCCGGATCCTGCAGGAGAAGGGGAAATCAGTGACCGTGGCGGTCAAGGGCGCGCCGGTCATTAACGATGCAACGCTCGATGACGCGGCTGAAGCCGCGATGACGGAATATGCCGAGCTCATCGACAACGGCAGCGACGGGATCGGCACGCTTCTCGAGTCCTGTTCGGAACGTTTTCAGGACGCCTACCGGTCGGCCGACATGATCATCAGCAAAGGCCAGGCTAATTTCGAGACTCTGGAGCAGACGCGCGATCCGCGCCTGTTCTTTCTGTTCAAGGTAAAATGCCCGGTGGTCGGCCGCGCATTGGGCCGGGAGAATGGCGATATCGTGCTGACGCAGGGTTCCTGAATTTCGAATTGCGGATTTCGGATTGCGGATTTTTCTGTTCCCAACTGTTATCTGCAGAAAATATGATCTATGGGCGCAGAGATAGTTACCTTTGATCCGGTTCATCCTGATCCGGCGTTTGCGCGTTGCAGCGACGTCATTAGTGCGGGGGGCGTCATCGCCTATCCCACGGATACGTTCTACGGGCTTGGCGCTGATCCGAGGAACCCCGATGCCGTCAAAAGGCTTTTTGAGATCAAAGGCAGGCCGGCTGGTCAGCCGATCCTGCTTCTGCTGCACGACCGCAGCATGGTGCGGGAATGGGCACAGGGGATTACGTCAGAGGCGGCAGCGCTCATGGATGCCTTCTGGCCCGGTCCGTTGACCCTGGTCTTCACCGCACTGCCGACTGTGCTTCAGGAATTGACCGGAGGCACGGGTCGTATCGGCCTCCGGGTACCGGGCAATACAGTGACGCGTCGTTTGCTGGAAGCTCTGGGGACAGCGCTCACCGGGACGAGCGCCAACCGTTCAGGAGGCCCTGACCTGCAGACAGCCCGGGACGTGGCCGGGGTGCTCGGAGAGCGGGTGGACCTGATCCTCGACGCCGGCAGAACATCGGGAGGGAAAGCGTCGACCGTCGTCGATGTCAGCGCTGCCGGACTGACGCTGGTCCGCGAAGGTGCTGTTTCAGAACAAGAGCTCAGGGACACCTGGCATAAATTCAAGAAAAAGGCCTGAAAGGAATTTGCATGAAAAAAGTATTTGTTCTGGACACCAACGTACTGCTCCACGATCCCCGGGCGATCTTTTCGTTCGAGGACAACGATGTGGTGATCCCCATCGTGGTGATCGAGGAACTCGACAAGTTCAAGAAGGGCGTTGACGAGATCGGCAGGAACGCGCGCCAGGTCTCGCGGATCCTTGACGAATACCGGCTGAAGGGCAAACTTTCGCAGGGCGTGCCGCTCGAAGGCGGGGGGAACCTGCGCGTCGAGCTGAACCACCAGTCGCCGGAGCACCTGCCGAATGAACTGATTGCGGAAAAGGCGGACAACCGGATCCTTGCCACTGCCCTGAACCTGAAGCATGACGACCTGCCGGTGATCCTGGTGACCAAGGACACGAACCTTCGCATCAAGGCCGACGCGCTCGGCATGACGGCCGAGGACTACGAGTCGGACACGATCACGCTCGACGAACTGTACTCCGGCGAGACCGAACTGCTGGTGGCGCCGGGTGCGATCGACGATTTCTATGCCAGGGGAGAACTGCAGCCCGGGGATCCGACGCCCCTGCCGAACCAGTTCGTGCTGCTGAAGAACAGCGCCAACGAGTCGCAGACGGCGCTGGCGCGGTACAGCAAACAGAAGAACGCTTTTGTCCCGATCGCCAACGCCAAAGCACGGCGTCTGGGGCATCTCCGCAAAGAACAAGCAGCAGCAGTTCGCCCTCGACCTGCTTGCTGAACGACGATATCCGCCTGGTGACGCTGGTGGGCAAGGCGGGCACCGGCAAGACGCTGCTCGCTCTTGCCGCGGGACTGGAAAAGACCATCGAAGTGCGGTCGTTCCAGCGGCTGGTCGTATCCCGCCCCGTGTTCCCCATGGGCAAGGACATCGGATTCCTGCCCGGCGATATCGATGAGAAGCTGCAGGCCCTGGATGCAGCCCATCCGCGACAACCTCGATTTCCTCGTCGGCTCCTCGGGCGGGCCCGGCCGGGTCAAGGGAAAGAAGGACCTGCAGAGCCTCTTCGATCTCGGCATGATCGAGGTCGAGCCGCTCACCTACATCCGCGGCCGGAGCATGCCGAACCAGTACCTGATCGTGGACGAAGCGCAGAACCTGACGCCCCACGAGATCAAGACGATCATTACGCGCGCCGGCGAGGGCACCAAGGTCGTGCTGACCGGCGATCCCTATCAGATCGACAACCCCTACATCGATTCATCGAGCAACGGGCTCACCTACGTGGTCGACCGGTTCAAGGAAGAGTCCATTGCCGGTCATATCACGCTGGTGAAGGGTGAGCGTTCCGACCTTGCGGAACTGGCAGCAACGCTCTTGTAACCATAACAGCCCTGCCGACTTGTCGGCAGAACAATGAATGAAAACCCTCACCCTACCCTCTCCCCTCGGGGGAGAGGATAAAGGAATGTACGGATGCAACACATATCCTAACCTGTCCACCATAAAAGGAGAGACCAATGGCAAAAAACACATGCGCTACACCGGGTTTTGAAAAGCTGCTCGTTGCAACGGACGGCTCTCAGTTCAGCAAGGCAGCAGTCCAGGAGGCGATCGCTCTCGCCCGTGCCTGCTCAAGCACCCTGTACGTTCTGCTGGTGATCGAAGTAAACGCCGAGATCGATCTCTGGGCCGCCGAGGCTGCGGACAAACTTGAAAAAGAAATGAGGAAGTATCTCGACGGGATAAAGGCGAAGGCGGCAAAAGAGGGGGTCAAATGCGAGACCATCCTGCATCTTGGCGATGAGCCCTACAAGGATATTGTTTCCGAAGCCGCCAAGCGGAAGGTCAAAACGATCATTATGGGCAGCCACGGGCGCACCGGACTGACCCGGCTCATGATGGGCAGTGTCGTCTCACGCGTCATCGGCCACGCTCCCTGCAAGGTACTGGTGGTTCCGACAAAGGCCGGCAAATAGTGCGGCAGAATGTTTTGGATCCGGGCTTGCGGAACTGCTGCACTTGAAACAGGGCGAGCCTGGATTCAATTTCTTGCTGGAAAAATCCCTGAAGAGTGTGGTACTATAGAGCGTTATGGCGAAAATTCTTGAAAAACGGCTCATTCGCAAGCCCGATGTCTTTTACTACAAGATCGCGGCTCCGCTGATCTCGAAGAAGGCCCTGCCAGGCCAGTTCGTCATTATCCGCCTGCATGACAAAGGCGAACGGATCCCACTCTCTCTTGCCGCTATTGACCCCGCAGAAGGGACAATCAGCCTGATCGTGATGTCGGTCGGGAAGACCACGCATCAGTTCTCCACGTTCAATGCCGGAGATGATATCCTCGATCTCTGCGGTCCCCTCGGCCAGCCCACCCATGTGGAAAACGTGGGGAGGGTGGTGCTGGTGGGCGGCGGTTTTGGTGTGGCGCCGCTCTATCCCATCGCCCGTGCGTTCAAGGAAGCCGGGAACGCGGTAACGGTCGTCATGGGCGCCCGCAGCAGCGATCTCCTCATCTACGAGCAGGAAATGCAGCAGGTTGCTGACCGGGTGGTCATTACGACTGACGATGGGAGCAGGGGGATGAAGGGCGTGGTGACCACCGCGCTCGTGCAGGAACTGGAGCAGCGCGGCGCGGACCTGGTCGTCTGCGTCGGCCCTGCGATAATGATGAAATTCGTGGCCGATGCCACGAAGCCCTTTAAGGTCCCGACCATAGTCAGCCTGAATCCGATCATGGTCGATGGCACCGGCATGTGCGGCGGGTGCCGGGTGACCGTCGGCGGTGTTACCAAGTTCGCCTGTGTGGACGGCCCGGAATTTGACGGGCACCTGGTGGATTGGGAATCGCTGATGCAGCGTCAGAAGGGATATCACCGGGAAGAGCGGGAATCCTTTGACGCCTGGAAGGACCGGCACCAGCGCATGCTCGATAAAGATCATCAACCCCTCTGCGAATAGGAACGGTAGCTTCATGACTGACTCCCCGGCGGCAAAACGTACGGCCGCAAAAAAAATAGCGCCTCAGAAAACCCCCATTCCGGAGCAGGATCCGCAGACACGCCGTTCCAACTTCGGCGAAGTATCTCTGGGATACACCCCTGAGCAGGCTAAACTTGAGGCGGGACGCTGTCTGAACTGCGCCAAGCCGACCTGCGTTTCCGGCTGCCCCGTCGGCGTGCCGATTCCGCGCTTCATTCAGGCGCTGAAAAGCGACAATATCAGTGCGGCCCTCGATATCATCAAAGAAGCGAACCTGCTTCCTGCGGTCTGCGGCCGCGTCTGCCCGCAGGAGAGCCAGTGCGAGCAGCGCTGCACCCTGGGCAAGAAGTTCGAACCCGTGGCCATCGGCAGGCTGGAGCGCTTCGCCGCGGACTGGATCATGCAAAGCGGCCTCACGGAAGTCCCGAAGATCGCTCCGTCAACCGGCAGGCGGGTGGCTATCGTGGGAAGCGGACCGGCCGGACTGGCCTGCGCTTTTGAACTTGCCAAGGCGGGCCACGCCGTCACCATCTATGAGGCTTTTCATGAAGCGGGCGGCGTTCTCCTGTACGGCATCCCCGAGTTCAGGCTGCCGAAACGGATCGTTGCCGCAGAGATCGAGGTGCTCAGAACGATGGGAGTGCAGATCGTGGCGAACGCTGTGGTCGGCAGGCTCGTTTCCGTTGATGAGCTCCTCGCTGAGTTCGATGCCTGTTTCATTGCCACCGGAGCGGGGACGCCGAAGTTCATGTGCATCGAAGGCGAGAACCTCAATGGCGTCTATTCGGCCAACGAATTCCTTACCCGCATCAATTTCATGCGCTCGCACTCCTTTCCCGATTACGATACCCCCATCAAGAAGGGACAGCACGTCGCTGTTGTCGGCGGCGGCAATGTGGCCATGGATTCCGTGCGAACGGCGCTTCGCCTGGGCGCCCGCGAAGGGATCATCGTCTACCGCCGGTCCGAGGAGGAGATGCCGGCCCGGCGTGAGGAGGTCCATCATGCACGGGAGGAAGGCGTGCGCTTCGAGCTCCTGACCGATATCGTCCGCATCATCGGCAGCGAAGGGTTCGTCACCGGGATCGAATGCGTCAGGATGGGTTTGGGAGAACCGGATGCCGGCGGCCGGAGAAAACCGGTCAAGATCAAAGGCTCCGAGTTCCGGATCCCCGTGGACATGGTCATCATGTCCATTGGAACCAATCCTAATCCCCTGGTCCCGCAGAGCACCAGGGACCTGGCGCTGACCACCTGGGGTTATATCGTTGCCGACGACAAAACCGGCGAAACAAGCCGTCCCGGATTGTATGCCGGCGGCGATATTGTTACGGGTTCGGCAACGGTTATCTCCGCCATGGGGGCCGGCAGACGGGCAGCCGGGGCCATTCATGACTATGTCATGAGGAAACAGTAAACTCCTTGACAGCCTATAGACGTTATGCTAAGTTAGCCGAACCTTTTACTTGCCGCAGGAGGTAGCATTGGAACGACAAAAAGGAATTGTTGAAATTGTTGCGGAGAAGGTCTGGAAGTTCTTCTCGTCAGTGAAGCTGGCTGTCATTCTGCTCATTATCCTGGCGATCGTTTCGGTCATCGGCACGGTGATACAGCAGAACGAGTCTCCTGAAAAGTATCTGCAGGAATACAGCGAGACCACGGTCCAGCTGTTCGAAATGCTCGGTTTCTTCGATATGTATCACACGTGGTGGTTCGTGATCCTGCTGTTCCTGCTCACGGCAAATCTGACGGTCTGCACGCTCGAACGCTTGCCGCATACCTTAAAGATCATGACCGCGCCGCTGAAGCCGATCGATGACGAGGGATTGAAGGTATTGCAGCTCAAGAAAGAGCTCACCGTGAAAGGCGGGATGGAAAAGGCCGAAGAGCGCGTTCTCAAGGTGTTCAAGGCCCACGGGTACCGGCCGCTCGAAACGCGGAGCGCCGGGCTCTTCCAGCTGGCGGCACAGAAGGGCGTCTACAGCAGGCTCGGCGTCTATGTCACGCACCTCAGCATTATCCTCATCTTTGTCGGCGCCTTGACCGGCGCATTCTTCGGGTTCAAGGCGTTCCTGAACCTTCCCGAGGGACAGGCTTCCGACAGTGGTCTATCTCAGGAACGAACCCATGTGGGACCAGATCATGGCAGCTCTCGGCATCGCCAAAAGCCCGGTGATCTACAATCCCGACGGCGGGGTGCCTGCCATGCCGCTGGGGTACTATGTGCATTGCAACAGCTTTGATGTGGACTACTACCAGGGTCCCCAGGGCCCCACGGGCATGCCTTCGGAATACCACAGCACGCTCAGCGTCTACAACCTGGACAGAGAAAAGGTCCTTGATAAGCGCATCCGGGTGAACGACCCGCTTACCTACCGGGGCATCACCTTTTACCAATCCAGCTACGGGCCGATACCCGAGGCTCCCGGCACGGTCCAGTTGAACATCCGACCCAAGAACAGCACGGCACGCAGGAGAGACCGTTTCCATTGAAATGGGTCAGGCAGTGTATGTGCCGTCCATCAAAAGGACCATCAAGGCGACCAGCTTTGCGCCCTTAGGCATGAGAAACCCGGCCACGGGAGAGGTGCAGTTCTACCACAGCAATAACGACGAGTATATCAATCCGACGGTGGAGCTCGAGGTCCTGAACAACAACCGGACGGTCTACAAAACCTATGTCATGAAAACGGACAATGGTGCGCCTTATATGCCTGAGGACTATATCATCAGCTTTGTCCACTACTTCGGCACACGCTATACGGGGCTGCAGGTCACCAAGGATCCCGGCGTATGGGTCGTGTATACGGGATTCATCATGCTCTGCATCGGGCCGCTCATCGCCTTCTTTGGCTCGCACCGGAAGCTCTGGGTGCGCGTTCAGGACCGGAAGGGACAGGCTGTCGTGACCATCGCCGGATCGGCGAACAGGAACCGTCTTGGCTTCGAACGCGTGTTTAACCAGATCGTGGAAGAGATCTCAAAGTAGCATCGGAGGGATAGATGGAAAGCTCCTTACTCTTTAATATTGCAACGCTGGCATATCTCGTGGCGATGGTGCTCTATATCAGCTTTCTCGCCTTCAAAAAGGACGGGATCGGCCTGACCGCAACGATCGTCACCTGCTGCAGGTTTCATCGTGCAGACCATCGCCCTGTTCAGCCGGTGGTGGGAATCCTACCAGATGGGCGCGGACATCGGCAGGGTCCCGCTTTCCAATCTCTATGAATCGCTGGTATTCTTCACCTGGAGCACGGTACTGATCTATCTTATCGTGGAGTACAAGTATAAGGCCCGGGCCTTCGGCGCCTTCGTGATGCCGGTCGCGTTCCTCGCGCTTGCTTTCATCAATGTGGCGGGCATCAGCAGCGATATCACCCCGCTTGTCCCGGCGCTCAAGAGCAACTGGCTTTTTTATCATGTGCTCATCAGCTTCCTCGGCTACGCGGCGTTCGGCGTTGCTTTTGCCGTCAGCATGGTTTATCTGCTGATGAATACCGATGAACGGGGCAAGACGGCAAACTTGTTCTACGGCATCGGGGCACTGATCATACTGGCCGTGGCCGGTTACATGCTCACGAGCCTGAGCGCACAGTGGAAAACAGCTTTCTGGCTTGGTCTTGGCGTGCTGGTCCTTGCATGGTTCATTTACCTCATCGTGAACGGTGCAAATAATAAATCGCAGGTATTCCTGTTCTGGGCGGGCTGTGTGACCCTGGCCGTTGTGCTGCTGCTCGCCATGGGTGTCGATTTCGTGTATCTGATCACCTTCAAGAACATGGCATCAGGCGAGTCTTTCAAAAAACACCTGTTCGAAGGCACCTTTGTCAGTCATTCGACACCGGTCGTGATCCTGAGCTGGGCTGCCACGGTAGGCTTTTTCTGGCTTATCTGGTCCCAGGGGATGAAGCTCAAGACCCTGCTTAAATCGTACATGCCGAACCTGGACCTGCTCGATGATGTGACCTACCGCATGATCGCCATTGGCTGGCCGCTTTTGACCGGCGGCATCATTACCGGCGCGGTCTGGGCGAACAGCGCCTGGGGAACCTACTGGAGCTGGGACCCGAAAGAGACCTGGTCGCTCATCACCTGGTTCGTCTATGCCATTTATCTGCATGCGCGGTATGTGCGCGGCTGGAAGGGGACACAGATGGCGGTAATATCGGCTGTCGGTTTCCTCGCCGTGATCTTCACCTACCTCGGCGTGAACCTGGTGCTTTCGGGGCTGCATTCCTACGGAGGCATGGGGGAATAAAATAATAATACTTTATCCCGGTCATTCATGGGGCCGTTGTTCACAGCATGGCTGTGAACAACGGCCCTTTTTATTTTGTCCATATTTACAGGGCCTGATCGTTCCGCGTTTCCCCATTTGTTGATGGTGGTATAATTAATTATAAGCTCGGTATCCTGTATGCCACAAGAGGGAGGTGCCCTATGAGAACGTTCGCATGCAAAAGTCTGGGAAATAACTGCACCTGGAAGCATATTGCTAAAACAGAAGAGCTCCTGGCCGATGTCGTGGCTCTCCATCTCAGAGAGGTTCACGGAATGAAGTCGCTGACGCCTGATCTGGTCGCCAAGATCAAGAACCTGTCGACGAACCCGGATCCGGTCGATATGGCGGCCGGGGAACAACTTGTGATGAAGGAGTTCAGGTGTCAGGACCTCGGAACTGCCTGTTCGTGGCGCTACGTTGCCCAGACCGAGGAATTGCTGGCAGACGGCGTTGCCGTTCATGCACGGGAAGCACATGGCATTCGGGAGTTTACCCCTGAGCTTGTGGCTAAAGTGAAGATCTTGTCACACGAATGGCAAGGATAGTGAGCGACAAGCGTGACGCCGTACTCTGTGGAGATGGGATTTTGTTCAGCATGACAGGAGTGAGTATTGACTCAGCGGTTTTCAGGATCGGAGACCGTGTATCTTACCGCTTGAGCGTAATATCAACACGCTTGTCAATGGAATAGATCGGGTATGTCTTGAAGTCTTTTACCCAGGGTTGAATGACGTAATAATCCGCCCGGTGCCACATGAAGACCCAGGGTGCGTTCTGGACGATGCGGTCTTCAGCTTCCAGGTACAGTCGGAACCGCTTCGTATCACTGGTAGTTCGCTGGGCGGTTTCGATGATCCGGTCGAGGTCCTGGTCGATGAGGCGCGTTCGATTCCCGGAAGGGCCGACGCTTGATGAGTGGAACAACGGAAAAAGAAAGTTTTCGGGATCAGGATAGTCGGCCCACCAGGAGAGCCAGAAAGCGTCCGGCTCTCCCTGGTTCACGGCATGTTTGAACGCACTCCAGTCAAGCTGGGTGATCTCCGCTTTAAGCCCCACCGCTGCAAGGTAGTTCTGTATCACTCCAACGATGTCCAACACTTCGGGATCTGCTGAAATAAAGATCCTGATCACCGCGCCGGTTGCTCCTGCCTGGCTGATAAGCGCTTTTGCCTTTTCCGGATCATAGGCGTACCCTCTGTCCAGGGAGGGCCGGATATTGTTCTTCCAGAGCCGCGGCGGTACAGGGCCGGTTGCCAGCACGCCGCGTTTTTCAAAGACCGTGTTCAGGATATGCCGGCGGTCGATGGCCATGTTCACTGCCTGGCGGACCCGCAGATCACTGAAGGGCGGCCGTGTGCAGTTCAGCCCCAGGTAGTAGCTGTTCAGCCCCGGGTTTCCGAAGACAAGGTCCCTCCAGGCAGGGTCGGTCGTAAAATGGCGGTATTCCGCCGAGGGGATCAGGAGCACGTCGAGCCTTCCGGTCTCGAACTCAAGCACCGCAGTGAGGTCTTCCGGGATCACGCGGTAGACGATGCCGTTCAGCTTCGATCTGCCGTCGTAGTAGTCTTCCCGGGCTTCAAGGATAAGGTCCTGACCGTGCTTCCATTCCCTGAGGACAAAGGGGCCGCTCCCTTGCGGGTGCGTCCCGAAGTCCTGGCCCAGGCGTTCAACCTCTTCGCTCGGCACGACATAGGCTGTTATCATGGCGAGCAGCGACAGAAAGGGGCCAAAGGGTTTTTCCAGCCTGAGCACCAGCGTATGGTCGTCCACGACCCGTATCCCCGAGACCGTTGCTGATTTTCCCGCGATGAAATCACCGGCGCCCTCGATCTTGTCGAGTACCCAGGTGAGCGGCGCTTTTGTTTTTGGGGTGAGCACGCGTTCAAAAGAATAGCGAAAGTCTTCCGCACGGACCGTTCTTCCGTTGCTGAACCGCACATCTTTTCTGAGATGGAAGGTGTAGGTCCGCTGGTCCTCCGAGAGGCTCCAGGAACGGGCGATGTCGGGTATGATCGTGAGGTTCTCGTCAAAGCGGACGAGCCCGTTAAAGAGCTTTGCCGCGATGCCGCCGCCCTGCACATCGGTAATCAGCGCCGGATCGAGGGTTGTGGGATTCGAGTTCAGGCGAAGATAGAGATGGTTGGGAAGCTTGCCTTCATCACGAGGCTGACAGCCGGCAATACAGACGGTCAGGAGGAGGGAAAGCATGAGCGGAGAAAATAGCGCGGTCGTTCGCCCGTTCCTACTTTTTCGCGGCGACAATAAGTGCTTTAAATAGTTTCTTGGTGAAGCGGTCATGGTTCGTCTTTTCCGGGTGCCACTGCACGGCGATGAGAAAGTTCTTGCCACGGGACTCCAGTGCTTCGACCACACCGTCATGGGCTACCGCAGACAGCTTGAGGCTTCTGCCCGGGTTTTTCACGCTCTGGTGATGCGCGCTCCTGACGCGCACGGTGTCTGCACCCATGATGCTGAACAGCCGGGTGCCTTCGATGATATCCGCCGGGTGGAAGACCTTTACACCGCTTTTCGCGGGTCCGTGCATTTGTGCTTTCGGGACCTGCAGGAGCAGATCCTGATAGAGGGTGCCGCCCAGTGCTACATTGATGAGCTGCGTGCCGTGACAGATAGCGAGCACGGGTTTTTTCGCCGCGGCTGCGGCGGTGAACAGCTGGATCTCGAAGCGAGTGCGCTCATCAGGAGAGAACGTCATGCGTGCAGCCGGCAGCGGTTTTTCCTTGTAGAAGCGCGGATGAATGTCATCACCGCCGGTAAATACGAAGCCGTCCAGGTGCTTAACGATGTCGGGTATCGCTGATTCTACCCCCATGATCGGAACAGGAATTCCACCGGCCAGCAGCACCGCTTTGCCGTAATCCTGATCGAGGATGTTCAGATTTCTCGTGGGCTGGACCTCGAGATTCATGGTGATGCCGATGAGCGGTTTCATGGGCTGACCTCCAAAAAATGTGTTGGCAAATCAATTTATGTATACCACATTTTTAGAGGAATGTCACTTAAGTTTTTATTTTTCAATGACTTATGTAAAGCTACAGTTAGCTATATACCTGTTCTCTTAATTTTAAGCGTTCGAGGCCGCTATACCATCATCCTATAAACGGCAGTTGGCCGCAGATTTACGCAGATTCACGCAGATAAAAAATCAGGCATTCAGGATTAAAGAAGTTTCACCCCTGGGGTGAGTCTTTTATCATGTTAATAGGATTTGTTTTGTAAGTTTTTATCCGCGTTTATCCGATTTCGCTTAGAAGCGCCTACTTCTGGTATCTGCGGCCAAATGCTTTTTTCAGGATCATTTCTTTATCAGCATCTCAAGAACGGCTTTCTGCGTATGCAGCCGGTTCTCAGCTTCATCGAACACGACTGACTGCGGTCCGTCGATCACGTCAGCAGCGATCTCTTCTCCCCGGTGCGCCGGCAGGCAGTGCATCACGATGGCGTCAGGCGAGGCGGCCTTCAGCAGCTTCCCGTCGATCTGGTAGCCCTGGAACGCTTTGACCCGCTTTGCATGCTCCGCTTCCTGCCCCATGCTTGCCCAGACGTCGGTGTAGAGGACATCGGCCTTCATGACCGCCTGGTAGGGATCGCTTGTTGTTTCGATGCATGAGCCGGTCTCCCTGGCCACAGCCCGTGCCTCAGAGAGGATCGAGGGGTTCAGTTCGTATCCCTGCGGGCAGGCGATGGAAAAATGCATGCCGGTCTTGACGCACGCCTCAAGCAGCGAGTTGGCGACATTGTTCCCGTCGCCGATATAGGCAAGCTTGAGCCCCTTGAGGCCGCCTTTTTTCTCCTGGATCGTGAAGAGGTCTGCCAGGGCCTGGCAGGGGTGGTGCAGGTCGGTCAGGCCGTTGATCACCGGAATGGAGGCATGGAGCGCCAGTTCCTCGACCATTTCCTGGGCAAAGGTGCGGATCATGATGCCGTCAAGATAGCGCGAAAGCACGCGCGCCGTATCTGCCACGGGTTCGCCCCGGCCGATCTGCAGGTCGTTCGACGAGAGGAACAGGGCCTGGCCGCCGAGCTGGTACATGCCGACCTCGAAGGACACCCGTGTTCTTGTCGATGATTTTTCAAAGATCATGCCCAGAGATTTGTTGGCAAGGGGGTGGTGCACGATACCCTGCTTTTGCATCTGTTTGAGCGCTGCGGAGCGGTCGATAATGGCATTCACTTCATCCGGTGTCAGTTTCGATATGGTAAGCAGGTCTTTCTTCATAGGTCTCCAATTCACTCCCTGGCCGATCTGCCGCAACCGGCTTCTCATTTACCGGGGGCATAAAAGTAAGAGGCGGCTCGTACCGCAGCCGCCTTGAGAAAAAAAGAGGTAACGCCGTTATCAGCGTTTTGAGAATATCGTTGCCAGGGCATCGATCAGCTGATCGATCTCTTCAGTGGACACGATGAGCGGCGGCATGAAGCGCAGTACGTTGTCCATGGTGCAGTTGATCAGGAGGCCTTCCTTGAGGCAGGCAGTAACGATATCCTTGCACTCGAAATCGAGCTCCATGCCGATCAGCAGACCCTTGCCCTCGCACATTCTTTACGAACCCGAATCGTTTTTTCAGGTTTTCCAGGCCCTCAAGGAAGTGCTGACCGTGCTGTTCAACGGCCGGAAGCAGGATGTTGTCCTCAAGGAGCGCGTCGAGCGAAGCTATCGCTGCTGCACAGGCGAGGGGATTGCCGCCGAAGGTCGAGCCGTGCGATCCCGGCGTGAAGGCCTGGGCGGCCTTGTCCGTGGCCAGCAGGGCGCCGATGGCCATGCCCGCGCCGAGCCCCTTGGCGAGCGCCGCAACATCGGGCGCGACACCCGTGTGCTCGTAGGCGAAGAGCTTCCCGGTCCGGCCCATGCCGGTCTGTACTTCATCGAGCATGAGCAGCAGGTTGTGCCGGTCGCAGATATCGCGCAGGGCTTTCAAGATATCCGGCTGCCGGCACGTTGACGCCGCCCTCACCCTGGATCGGTTCGACCAGGACAGCGCAGGTATGCTCGTTGACCGCCCGCTCGACAGCATCGGCGTCGTTATAGGGCACATACCGGAAGCCGTCGACGAGCGGTTCAAAGGTCTTGTGAAATTTTTCCTGGGCCGTTGCGGCCAGTGCTCCCATCGTCCGGCCGTGGAACGATCCGCGCATGGTGATGATCTCGAAACGGTTCAGGTGCAGCACCTCACGGCTGTAGCGCCGCGCCAGCTTGATGGCCGCCTCAATCGCTTCCGTTCCCGAATTGCAGAAAAAGGCCTTGTCGCCGAAAGAGTTCTGGACGAGCATCTTGGCGAGGTTGATCTGCGGCTCATTATGGTAGTGGTTCGATACATGCATGAGCCGCTGGGCCTGCTTCTGGAGCGCGACGACGACGCGCGGATGGCAGTGGCCGAGGTTGTTCACGGCCACGCCGGATACGAAATCGAGGTACTCCCTGCCATCGGAGTCGTAAACCTTCATGCCCCGACCCTTGACGAGCACGAGCGGCTGCCTGCCGTAGGTGTTCATGATGTATTTCTGAGAGTCCGCTATGATGTCGCTCGTGATCATGATGGGCAAAAGTATCACAAGAAAGCTTAAAAATCAAATATAAAATGGGTATCTGTTGTTATCAAGAACAGGGGGAAACGCGTGGCCGCAGCGGAATAGAATCCAGCGGACTCTTCCTCTTTGGATATTTTACGCGAAAATCGAGATAATATCTGAGCCACTTTCGGTAGTGAGGGCGAAGAATGAGGGGAATTGCCCTATGTGCCATGACTGCGTCGAAGGGTCTTAAAATTCCGTTCGGGATAGGGAGCATAGGACACCAATCGCTGCACATTTTTTGATTCGAATAAGCCATGTAACCGGATTATTCTTATATAACGTTTTTCTGGAATAGTTAAGTCAAAATTATCGTAAGTCGTTGACTTAACTTAAATTCAATGATAGAGTCCCGTTCATATAATCACTGGTTAGATTCCGCAATGTTCTTATTCCGTTATCTATCACCTGAGTACGCTGACGCGTTCGTCAAAACGGCGAGGTCCTCTTCCTTACCTTGTCGTACTTTCGCGACTACGAGGATGATGGCGTCCGAGCCGACGAATACGAAGGAACACTGGTTCATCTACCCAAACAGGGGTTGAAGACTCGCTTTGCTAAGACCGGCGAGGAAGATCTCGTTCCCTACACGTTCGAATCGTCCGCTCGCGAAGATGAAATATTTGTTTACTGCATGAGCGCAGAGTGTAGTTCGATGCTCGCCTCTCGCTTCAAAGCCGAGGCTTGCGTCGAGATTTTCGACCTTCCGAGGTTTTTCTTTCACCTGCGAGCGGCCTTGACAAAATACCCGCAGGTCCAAGAATCGCAGTTGGTCTACGACACCGTAAAGTACTACGAGGTATACGAACCACCAATTGTCGCGAGCATCAGGATGAGAGGAATATCGCATGCGATATGCTGTGGGGCAATTGTACTGAGATGCCGATAAAAATAAAAAAATGGGCCGTTGCGGCAACGCTCGCTTTGTGTGCCGGATGCGCGTCGACTGCGCTTGCAGCAAACGATACGCCCATGGCGTTCATCGACGCCCAGATCGCAGCGAATGCCGGAAAGAGCGGGGTTTATGTACTCGATACAGGCACGGAGGCGCTTCTGGCCCGGGCATGGCTGGCAGAAAACGCCAAGGAGTCGATCGAGGTCCAGTACTTTATCTGGAGCACGGACAACATCGGCATCCTGGCGGCGGAGGCGCTGCTGCGCGCGGCGGAGCGCGGAGTCCGGGTGCGCGTGATCGTGGATGACCTGATGGTCGACGCGCCGGACAAGTGGCTGCTCGCTCTGATCCGGCATCCGAATATCGACATCCGCATCTATAACCCACAAGCTTCGGTTGGTGTTCCGGTCCAAAAGCGCCTGTTAAACGTGTTGACCAATTTCCGCGCCGTCAACCAGCGCATGCACGACAAGACGCTGGTGGTCGACGGCAAGGTTGCTATTACGGGCGGGCGGAACATGGCTGCTGAGTACTTCGACTACCATCACGAGTACAACTTTCGCGACCGGGATGCGCTGCTGCTCGGCGACGCGGTCAAAGCGATACAGACGAGCTTCGAAAGCTTCTGGAACAGCGAACTGAGTGTTAAGGTCGAGGAACTCTACGAAGGGTGGGGCTTGATGCAGAAAAACGTGCGCGTGGACGACAAGGAGATCGAGCGGATATATGGCGAGTTGCACGAGTATGAGAAGTCGCCGGAGAATTTTGCTCCTGAGGTGCGAGCTGCAATAGCATCTACGCCCGCGGCCTTCGCCCGCCTGGCGCAACAGATGACCTGGAGCAACGTGGAGTTCATCAGCGATCGACCCGGCAAGAACGACAATAAAGTTTCCCTTCACGGCGGGGGACAGACCACCTCGGCGCTCGGGCGGTTGATCCAGAATGCACAGCATCGCATCGTGATCCAATCACCCTATCTGGTACTGTCGAACCAGTCGAAGGATCTGTTTCGCCAGGTCATCGCTCGCGGCGTTACGGTGCGCATCAATACCAACTCCCTCGCCTCGACCGACAATCTTCAGGCCTTTAGCGGGTATCGAAACCAGCGCAACCGGCTGCTCAAGATGGGGCTGCAGATTTTCGAGTACAAGCCCGCCCCGGATGTGCAGCGTAAGCTGATGCAGCGCTCTCCGGGGGACACCGGCAAGGCCCCCGTCTTTTCGCTGCATGCCAAAACCATGGTAATCGATGCAAAAACCGTCTACATCGGAACGTTCAACTTCGACCCGCGTTCCGAGAACCTGAATACTGAGGTCGGCGTGATTATCCACGACGAGGCGCTGGCGCGCGCGGTGGAGGCCTCGATCGAAACAGACATGGCGCCGAGCAACAGCTGGGACGCTGACAAGGACGATCCGGATCAGTACGTTTCGTATGCAAAGCGAAGCAAGGTGCTGTTCTATCAACTGATGCCCATCAGACCTCTTCTATGACAGAAGCCGCACGCTATATGCATCCCAATTGGCACGAATTTGCCGCACAAAAAGACCAGTGTACAGGTTCGCCATTTTCAGCTTCATAATCCCCGTCATTTTTCCTTGCAAGAAATCATTTGCCAGAATTTTTATTGACAAACCTTTGATACTGTTTTATTATCACTTTTATTCTTTAAAATTAAACGGTTAGATGAATAAATATGTTGAAAATGAAGGATATACGTGGCCCATGCTGGTGCAGGCCGCGACCTAACGTGTAAAGGCGGATCGAATAAGTGGCTAAGAAAGCAATTAACGTCGGCATCATAGGTTTCGGCACCGTGGGAACGGGCACTGCCCGTATCCTGCTTGAGAATGCCGATATTATTCAGAGGCGGCTCGGTGCGCCGGTGGTGCTCAAGAAGATCTCTGATCTTGATGTCAAGCGTGATCGCGGAATATCGCTCGGCAGCGTGCAACTGACGACCAGTGCTCAGGACGTCCTGACGGATCCGGACATCGATGTCGTTATCGAACTTATCGGCGGGTATAAACCTGCCAAGGAGTTCATCCTGGAAGCGTTCCGGAACAAGAAACATGTCGTAACGGCGAACAAGGCGCTGCTGGCCGTTCACGGCGAAGAGCTCTATGCTGCTGCTGAAAAAGCGGGCGTGACGCTGGGATACGAAGCTTCCGTGGCCGGCGGCATCCCGATCCTTGCGGCCGTCAGGAGCGGGCTCGCGGCAAACAATATTGAATCCATCTACGGGATCGTGAACGGCACCTGCAATTATATCCTGACGCTCATGACGAACGCAGGCCGGAAGTTCGACGAGGTGCTCAAAGAAGCCCAGGCAATGGGGTATGCCGAGGCTGACCCGACCTTCGATATCGAGGGCATAGACTCGGCGCATAAGCTCGCCGTTCTCACCATGCTGGCCTACGGCACGCCGGTCAGGTTCGACGACATCTACACCGAGGGAATCTCGAAGATCACCCCGCTGGACATTGATTTTGCCAAAGACCTGGGCTACAAGATCAAGCTTCTGGCCATCACCAAGAAGGTGAATGGTGAGATCGAGGCGCGGGTGCATCCCACCATGCTTCCCGAGACCTATCCGATAGCGTCGGTCGACGGCGTTTTTAACGCTCTCGCCGTGGTGGGAGACGCTGTCGGTTCGACCATGTTCTACGGCAGGGGAGCAGGAGATATGCCCACGGGCAGCGCGGTCGTGAGCGATGTCATCAGTATCGGCCGCGACATTCTCGCCGGCTCTGTGGGACGGTCGCCCGTAACGGCATTCCGTGACCGGAAACCGCTCAGAATACGGAAAATGGACGATATCACGTCGTGCTATTATCTTCGCTTCTCGGCACTGGATAAACCGGGGGTGCTTTCCCGCATCACGGGCGTACTCGGGAAGAACAACATCAGCATCTCGTCGATGCTTCAGAAGGGCCGCAAGGTGGACGAAGCGGTGCCCATCGTCATGATGACCCATGAGGCGGTGGAGCGCGACGTGCGCAAGGCGCTTGACGAGATCAACAAGATGGATTGTGTGTCCGGTTCCACTGTAGTGATCAGGGTGGAAGAGGGATGAAGAAAATTAGTCAAATTCCCAAATAATAACCAAATACGAAATTCGAATGAGAGAAACGTTTGGGATTTTGAACTTGGAATTTATTTGCGATTTGGCGATTGTGTTTTGGGATTTTCACCGGAGGTGGTTATGGCTGACGATATCAAAGTTGATAAGACAATCGATCTGAAGGGCCAGGTCTGTCCCTATACGTTTGTCCGCTCAAAGCTTGGCTATTGAGAAGATGAACCTCGGTGAAGTGCTCGAGGTCATCCTCGACCATAAACCCGCGGTGGATAACGTGCCCAAGAGCATGGAGAACGAGGGACAGAAAGTTCTGAAAATCGATCAGGTTGGTGAGAAAGAGTGGCATCTCTTTGTCCGGAAGGACAAGGAGAAGGTAAGGAAGTAATTTCGGGTTGCGGATTTCGGATTGAAAGATCTGGAATTCGAATTCAGGTGGAAACCTATGGATTTTACTGAAGATCAAATATTGCGTTACAGCAGGCACATCCTGCTCCCTGAGGTCGGGGGGGAAGGCCAGGAGAGGATCCTGAACGCCAGAGTGGTGCTGGTGGGCGCCGGCGGGCTCGGCTCTCCGGTGGGGTACTATCTTGCAGCCGCCGGCGTGGGGACGATCGGGGTCATTGATAACGACCGCGTGGAAATATCGAACCTCCAGCGCCAGATCGCGCACAATACCAGCAGGCTCGGCGTGTTAAAGGCCGATTCCGCCAAGGAGACCTACGAAACGCTGAACCCTGATGTGAAGGTCGTTACGCATAAAGAACGGCTCACGTCCACGAACATCAAGGACATCATCAAGGACTACGACATCGTGGTGGACGGGAGCGACAACTTCCCGACCCGCTATCTGGTGAACGATGCCTGTGTCATGCTCAAAAAGACGCTCGTGAGCGCCGCTGTTTTCCGCTTCGAGGGTCAGGTGATGACCATTGTACCGGGCGAAGGCCCCTGCTACCGGTGCCTCTTCGAGATACCTCCGCCGCCGGGGATGGTCCCGTCCTGCCAGGAGGCGGGGATACTGGGCGTCGTGACGGGCGTCATCGGAACGATACAGGCGACCGAGGTGATCAAGATGATCCTCGGGATCGGCCAGCCGCTCAAAGGGTCGCTGCTGCTCTGGAACGCCCTCGATATGAGCTTCCGCAAGGTCAAAGTGCCGCATAACCGCGAGTGCCCGGTCTGCGGCGAGCACCCGACCATTACCGAGTTGATCGACTACGAGCAGTTCTGCTCCATGAGCCACTGATATATTGCGGAATGCGGATTTCGGATTGCGGAATTAGTACCGCGAACGACGCGGCAAACAATATGCTGGTGATTACACAGGCAGACATGCAACGCATTTTTGAACATTGCGGACGCGAGTTTCCCAACGAAGCCTGCGGTATCCTGGGTGGGCATGATAGTACCGTTGAAACAGTATTTCCCATGACCAATGCGCGTCCGAGCCCGCATTACTATGAAATGGACCCGGAGGAGCAATTCCAGGTGATGAAGGATATGCGGCAGGCAGGGCTTGAGATGGTCGGCATCTACCACTCTCACACGGGTGGTCCTGCATACCCCTCGAGCGTTGACGTTGAACGGGCATACTGGCCCGGGACGGCATTGCCCAATTACCCTGAAGCCCATTACCTGATCGTTACGCTGCTCGATCGAAAAAAACCAACAGCACGGGTCTTCACGATAGCGGAAAAACAGATCAAGGAAGCGGAGCTGCTCATTGCTTCGGAGGAGAACAGCCGATGACGTATGTCAAGAGCCTGCGATGCGTCGAATGCGGCAGGGAATACAAGATCGACCCCATCTATGTCTGCGAGTTCTGCTTCGGGCCGCTTGAAGTAACCTACGATTACGAGCGGATCAAGCGCGATATGACGCGCCAGAAGGTCGAGTCCCGGCCGCACAATATGTGGCGGTACCGCGAGCTGCTGCCGATCGACGGCGATCCCGTCACGGGGTTCGACACCGGCTACACCCCGTTGATGAAGGCTCGGAATCTTGCACGCGCGTGGGGTGTCCGGGAGATTTACCTGAAGGACGATTCCGTGAACCATCCGACCCTGTCCTTCAAGGACCGTGTCGTGGCCGTGGCCGTCACTAAGGCAAAGGAGTTCGGATTCGATACGGTGGCCTGCGCGTCCACGGGCAACCTGGCGAATTCGGTGGCTGCTCAGTCCGCGCGGGCGGGCATGAAGCGCTTTATCTTCACCCCTGCGGACCTCGAGCTGTCGAAGACCATCAACTCGATGATCTATCATCCGAACCTGGTGACGGTGGACGGCAACTACGACGAGGTGAACCGGCTCTGCTCCGAGGTGGCGAACAAATACCGCTGGGCTTTTGTGAACATCAATATCCGGCCGTTCTACGGCGAAGGGTCCAAATCCCTGGGATTCGAGGTTGCCGAACAGCTGGGGTGGAAGACGCCGCACAACATCGTGGTGCCCAATGCCAGCGGTTCGCTCATGACCAAAATCTGGAAGTCCTTCAGGGAGCTTGAAAAGCTCGGCCTCATCCCGCCCGTCAGGACCAAAGTGTTCGCGGCGCAGGCCACGGGCTGCAATCCCATCACCACGGCGATCAAGGAAGGCAGCGATGTTATCAGGCCGGTGAAGCCCAGGACCATCGCGAAATCCCTGGCCATCGGGAATCCCGCAGACGGGTATTATGCAGCCAAGGTCACGCAGGATACGGGCGGGTATGGTGAAGATTCTACGGACCAGGAGATCGTGGACGCCATGAAGCTCCTTGCCGAGACCGAAGGGGTCTTTGCCGAGACTGCCGGCGGCGTGACGGTTGCTGCCGCTAAAAAACTTGTCGAATCCGGCAGAATTTCAAAAGACGAATCGCTCGTGATCTGCATCACCGGCAACGGCCTCAAGACCACGGAAGCGGTCGTTGACCATCTCCTGAGGCCGACGCCCATCAGGCCGAACATCGAAGCGTTCGAGGAGCTGCTGAAGAAGCTGCAATAGTAACTAGGTAGGTGAGAAGGCTGAAGGTGGAAGGATTTTCGGGAATGGCTTGATACGAGCAGTGATATACTTCAGCCGTCAGCCTTCAGTCTGAGCACCTGCAGTAATGTTTTTTCCAGGAGGATTGCATTATGGCCATCAAGGTACTAATTCCCACACCGCTGCAAAAACTGACGAACGGTCAGGCCGAAGTAGAATGTAGCGCAACGAACGTTCTGGAGCTGGTTGAGGCCCTGGAAAAGGACTACCCGGGGATGAAGGAACGGCTTTCGGACGGCGGCAAGATCCGCAGGTTCATCAATATCTATGTGAACGAAGAGGACATCCGCTTTGTGAACAAGGAAGAGACCGCGATCAAGGATGGGGACAATGTATCGATCGTCCCTGCCATCGCAGGTGGGCGCGGGTAGGTCTCGGGCGTCCGGAAGGTACGCGGGTTGTCGGTCGAAGGGAAATCATAACACCGCAGGCACGGTTTGTATCTTGGTGATCGCTGCGAAGAGCAAGCCAGGGAGGCACAATGGCGACAAAGAGGGTTAAATTGACGTTTCCGCAGGACTTGATCAAGGAACCCGTTATTTTCAATATGGCGAAGAAGTATGACGTGATGCCGAATATCCGCCGGGCCAAGGTCACCGAGAGTGTGGGTGAAGTCGTCCTCGAACTGGAAGGGGCGGATAAAAACCTGGAAGCAGGGATCGCCTACCTGAAGGAGCGGGGAGTGAAGGTGGAAGCCGTGGAAGGCGATATCGTCGGCTGATCATTGGAACAACGGCGGTGCAGCAAAGCAGTGTCCGCGAGAGTGTCGGGACCGTGGGTCACGGCAGGCGACACGGTGGCATGAGCAGGAACGGTACGGGTGAACCGAATTATGAAATATATCATTCTTCTTGGCGATGGAATGGCGGACAGGCCGCATGCAGACCTCGGGGGCAAGACGTGCCTGCAGGCTGCCAGGACGCCGAACATGGACCAGCTTGCCTCGCGGGGGCAGGTCGGCATGGTACGGACCGTGCCGGAAGGTTTTCCGCCGGGCAGCGATGTGGCCAATCTTACGGTGATGGGCTATGATCCGCGAAAGTATTACTCAGGCCGGTCGCCGCTCGAGGCGGCGAGCATCGGTGTAGAACTGGGCCCCGATGACGTTGCTTTTCGGTGCAACCTTGTCACCCTTCGCCTTACGGGCGGCAAGTCTGCCGTCTCCGGCAAGGGCAGGCGCGCCATCATGGAGGATTTCAGCGCCGGTCATATTACCACGCAGGAGGCGCTCCTTCTGATCGAGGAAATCGACAGCAAGCTGGGCAGCGACCATCTTCGGTTCTATCCCGGCGTGAGCTACCGCCATCTGATGGTATGGAAGGGCGGCAAGGACAAAATCGAGTGCACGCCGCCCCATGACATCCAGGACAAGGATATCCTTGACTACCTCCCGCGCGGGGAGGGTGATGATGTCATCAACGCGCTGATGGAGGCATCAACGGAGCTGCTGCTCGCGCATCCCGTGAACAAGGCCCGACAGGAGAACGGCAAGCGCATGGCGAACAGCATCTGGCTTTGGGGCCAGGGCAAGCGTCCCAGCATGCCGCCTTTCAGGGAAAAGTTTGGCATCGAAGGTTCGATGATATCCGCCGTGGACCTGACCAAAGGCATCGGTATTTACGCCGGCTTCGAGGTTATCACTGTGCCCGGCGCGACCGGATGGCTCGATACCAACTATGTGGGCAAGGCGGAGCACGCGCTCTTTTCCCTCAAGACGAAGGATATTGTGTATGTGCATGTAGAGGCTCCGGACGAGGCCGGCCACACCGGCGATCTTAAGGGCAAGCTCAAGGCCATCGAGGATTTTGACGAGTTCATCGTCGGGAACATCATGCACGGCATGAAACAGTTCGATGAGTACCGCATCCTGGTGCTTCCCGACCATCCTACACCGATCGAGATCAGGACGCACTCGAGCGATCCCGTGCCGTTCATCATCTACGACAACAGGAATGAACGTCAGGGCGGGCCGGTATCCTATGACGAGCAGATCGCGAACCGGAAGGATGCTTTGTTCGTGCAGGAAGGTCACATGCTGATGGAGCTTTTTCTGAAAAAATAATCAAATCCGGCTTGTCCGGGATAGGGGAGGAAGTCGGTGCTGATAGTACAGAAATACGGAGGAACATCTGTCGGGAATCCCGAGCGTATCAAGAATGTGGCGCGGCGCGTGTGCCGCACCAAAGAAGAAGGCCATGATGTAGTCGTTGTGCTCTCTGCCATGAGCGGAGAGACGGACAAGCTTATCAACCTTGCAGCTCAGGTGAGCGACAACCCCGACCCTCGCGAAATGGACATGCTCGTATCCACGGGTGAACGGGTGACCATCGCGCTTTTGGCCATGGCCATCCAGTCGCTGGGCCATAAGGCGCAGTCGTTTACGGGCAGGCAGGCGGGGATCATCTCAGACAGCGTGCATACGAAGGCGCGGATCGAAAAGATCACGGGCGAGCGGCTGAAGCAGGCGCTCAAAGCGGGGAAGATCGCCGTAGTGGCGGGTTTCCAGGGTATCACGGAAGGGTCGGACGATGTGACGACGCTGGGGCGCGGCGGCTCCGACCTTTCGGCAGTTGCGGTCGCTGCAGCGCTCAAAGCCGACCTCTGCGATATTTATACGGACGTGGACGGCGTCTACACTACGGACCCGAACATGGTGCCGCAGGCCAGAAAACTGGACAAGATCTCCTATGACGAGATGCTTGAACTGGCGAGCCTGGGGGCCAAGGTGCTCCAGACCCGCTCTGTGGAGTTCGCGAAAAAATACAATGTACCGGTACGGGTGCTCTCGAGCTTCAACGATAACCCGGGGACCCTGGTGACCAAGGAGGATTCAGATATGGAAAAAGTAGTGGTGTCCGGTGTAGCCTACGACAAGAACCAGGTGAAGGTGACGATCCAGGGGGTGCCGGACAAGCCGGGAGTTGCCGCGAAGATCTTCAATACCATATCCGACAATTCGGTCGTCGTGGATATGATCATTCAGAATATCGGCGAAGGCGGGCTTACGGACATGTCCTTTACCGTGCCCAAGACCGATGCTAAGAAAATCAACGAGGTCATGAAAAAGGTCGTGGCCGAGATCGGTGCAAAGAACGTGAGCATCAAGGAGGACGTTTCCAAGATATCGATCGTAGGGGTGGGCATGCGTTCTCACTCGGGCGTTGCGGCAAAGATGTTCTCCGCCATGGCCAAGGAGGGGATCAACATCATGATGATCAGCACGTCGGAGATCAAGATCTCCTGCGTGATCGACGCCAAGTACACGGAGCTCGCGGTCAGGGTGCTTCACGAAACGTTCGAGATGGACAAGGCGGCGTAGCAATTTCGGATTGCGGAATGCGGATTGCGGAATAAACACCAGGCGGAGCTAGGGTTTCCAATCCGAAATCCGCAATCCGAGATCCGCAATAAGGACACCTGAAATACCGAATGATAAAAACAGAAAGCGTTATGAAAAAATCAAAAGTACAGCTCTACGACACCACGCTCCGTGACGGGGCGCAGGCAGAGGACGTGAACTTCTCGGTCGAGGACATGGTCCGTGTGGCCAGGAAACTCGACCAGTTCGGGATGCAGTACATCGAGGGCGGCTGGCCCGGCTCCAATCCCCGCGACGTGAAATTCTTCAAGGAAATGCGGGGGGTCAAGCTGAAGAAGGCCCGGCTCGTCGCATTCGGCGCCACCCGCCGGGCAAAGCTCAGGGCTTCCGAAGATCCCAGCCTCAGGGCGCTCATTGCATCAGGCGTGTCCGTGGCGACCATCTTCGGCAAATCCTGGGACCTGCATGTGCTGAAGGCGCTCAGGACGACCTTGCAGGAAAACCTCGCCATGATCAGGGATTCCGTTGCTTTTCTCAAAAAGCACATGGACGAGGTCTTCTACGATGCCGAGCATTTCTTTGACGGGTACAAGGCGAATCCGGATTATGCGATCCAGACGCTGCTGACTGCCGAAGCCGCAGGCGCCGACTGCCTGGTGTTGTGCGATACCAATGGCGGCACTTTGCCGCACGAGGTGGAGCGGATCATCAGCGAGGTCAAGGCGCAGATCAAGGCCCCCTTCGGCATCCATGCGCATAATGACGCCGAGGTAGCCGTGGCGAACTCGCTTGTTGCCATAAGACTGGGCGGCGTGCAGGTCCACGGCACGATCAATGGGTACGGCGAGCGCTGCGGCAACGCGAATCTCTGCACCATCATCCCGACCCTCAAGCTCAAGATGGGCGTCGACTGTATCTCCGATGCAGGACTGCAGGGCCTGCGCGAGGTATCGCGGTATGTCGACGAGCTGGCGAATCTGCCGCACCGCAAGCGCCAGCCTTATATCGGCGACAGCGCTTTTGCCCATAAGGCCGGCGTCCATGTCGATGCGGTGGCCAAGAACCCGCTTACCTATGAGCATGTGATCCCGGAGCAGGTGGGAAACAAACGGCGCATCCTGGTCTCTGATATGGCGGGTAAAAGCAATATTCTTCAGAAAGCGGCCGAGCTCAATATTGCACTTTCCAAGGATAGTCCTGAACTGTCCGAGATCCTCAGGAAGGTGAAGGAACTGGAAAATGAAGGGTATGAGTTCGAGGGAGCCGAAGGTTCACTGGAGCTCCTTATGCTGCGCGCAGGTCGCGGCTACGAGTCGGTTTTCAATATCTTCGACCGGATCGACTACCGGGTGTTCACTGAAAAAAGAAAGATCGACCCCCATCCTCTGAGCGAAGCAACGGTGACCGTCGAGGTCGGCGGTAAGACCGAACATACCGCCGGGTGGGGCTACGGGACCGGTGAATGCGCTCGATAAGGCCCTTCGCAAGGTGCTGCCCAGATATTTCCCGGGCAAAGGGCTGGAAGATGTACGCCTGCTGGACTATAAAGTGCGCGTGCTCACGGCCGCAGAGGGAACGGCAGCCCGCGTGCGGGTGCTGATCGAGTCCGGGGACGGCAGAAACAAATGGGGCACGGTCGGCGTGTCCGAAAACGTGATCGAGGCGAGCTGGCAGGCGCTGGTGGACAGTATCGAGTACAAGTTGCTGCGGGCGAAGAAAAAAATAAGCCGAAGGCGGATCGCGGTTTATGGAATAGAGGCGCGGAATGATCGAAGAAGAAGGCATTGTCGCAGAGGTCCAGGGGAACATCGCAAAGGTGGAGATACTGAAAAAAAGCGCCTGCGAGAAGTGTGCCGCTTCAGGGACCTGTCATCCCGGCGACCAGGAGCTCATGGAGGCCGATAATCCGCTCGGGGCGGTCAAGGGGCAGAAGGTAAAGGTCGTGGTCGCACCGCAGCTCTATCTGAAAGCGTCTCTCATCCTGTACGGCATACCTATGGTTGCGTATGGTCGCCGGCGCCATCCTGGGGAAAAATGCAGCTATTGCCTACGCAGGCGAACCGAATTCCGACCTCTGGGCGTTCATCGCCGGCATGACCTGCTTGGTGATATCTTTTTATTTCATAAGGCTGTATAATAATAAAGTAGAGAAGACCCGTGAGTACAAACCGGTCATTGTAGAGATCCTCTCCCGGCCTGAAGACGGCAAGGCGGTCCCCACACGATGAGAATGATCAAAAAACCAGAGGAGGCGAAGCGGCTCGCACGGACGATCGTCTCCGATATCGTTCTGTACAACCAGCAGAAGGTCAAGGAAGGCATCGAAAAGGACAGCCTTTTTGACGTGCTTACCGATGAGCTTGCTGAAGGGAAAAAATATTACGAAAGCATGGTGGAAGAGGAAATCCGTCAATCCACCAACTTTTTCAATGAAGCGCTGGTCGACGTGCTGTTGAAGCAAAATGCGAAAATAAAATCAGAGATCTGGTAGCTCATAAGATAAGCGAAATCTCTCATCAAGGGGTGTCTTATGAAAAACGCAGAGAGTAAAGAATTTCGCAATATCGCCATCCTTTCTCACGGGTCGGCAGGCAAGTCATCGCTGGCCGATGCCATGCTGTTCTCCGGCGGCGCGGTCGATGCCCAGGGAAGCGTGGACGCGGACACCTCGGTGTTCATGCACGAGCCCGAGGAGATCGCGCGCAAGATCACGATCACGTCCTCCTTCGGGTATGTTGACTGGAAGGGCGTGCGGATCAACATCATCGACACTCCGGGCTATATCAATTTTCTTGAAGAGATCAAAGGTACGCTCCGGGCGGCCGACGGCGCCATTGTGATCGTTTCCGCGCTTTCGGGCGTCAAGGCCGAGACGGAAAAGATATACAAGTTTGCCTGCGAATATGAGATCCCGCGCATCGCCTTTGTGAGCAAGCTGGACAAGGAACGGGCGGATTTCTTTCGCGCGATCGGCGACATGGAAAAGTACTTTTGCAAGAACGCCCTTGTGCTTCAGCTTCCGATCGGCCATGAGGACAGCTTCCGGGGTGTCATCGACCTTATTAAAATGAAGGCACTCTTCTTCACCACCGACGGAAGCGGAAAAACGGAAGAGCAAGAAATCCCCGGAACGATGATGCAGGATGCAGCCATGTACCGGAAAAAGCTTGTGGAACAGATCGCGGAATCGGAAGACAGTTTGCTCGAAAAGTATCTCGACAAGGGAGATCTTACGCAGGAAGACCTTATTGCAGGACTGAAGCACGGCACGCTGGTCGGCGGCTTGTTGCCGGTCCTGTGCGGCTCCCCGGTGAAGAACATGGGCATTCACCAGCTCATGGATGCGGTGATCACCTGTCTTCCTTCTCCAGTCGAACGGGCTGGGATCGTAGCGATCAAGGGAACGGACCCGAAGTCCGGCGGCGAGATAACGCGCAAACCGCTTCCCGAAGAACCCCTTGCCGCGCTCGTCGTCAAGACCATCATCGATCCCTTTGCCGGAAAACTCTCGGTGGTCCGTGTCTTTTCCGGCACGCTCAAGTCCGATCATGCGGTCTACAATTCCACCCGCCAGGTGAAGGAAAAGATCGGTACGCTGTTCCTGCTCCAGGGGAAGAAGCAGGTCGCGGTGCAGTCGATCCCTGCCGGTCAGATCGGCGCGATCGCCAAAATGAAGGAAACAATCACCGGCGATACGCTTTGTGCCGAGGCGCAGCCGATAACACTGGAGTTTGCGAAATTCATCGACCCGGTCATGTCCTTCGCCATCGAACCCCGGTCCCGGGGGGACGAAGACAAGGTGAGCATCGGCATCCATAAGCTCCTGGATGAAGATCCGACGCTCCGTTTTACCATGGACGACCAGACCAAGGAAATGATCCTCTCCGGCATGGGGCAGGTGCATCTCGAGGTGACGCTCGAAAAGCTCAGACGGAAATTCGGCGTGGATGTGAAGATGAAGACACCCAAGGTCCCTTATAAGGAAACGATAAGGGCCAGGGCCAGCGCACAGGGCAAGTACAAAAAACAGAGCGGCGGCCATGGGCAGTACGGCGACGCCTGGATCGAGATCGAGCCCCTGCCGCGGGGCGGGGGATTCGAGTTCGTCGACAAGATCGTGGGAGGGGTGATCCCCCGGCAGTATATCCCGGCAGTTGAAAAAGGCGTCCTCGAGGCCATGCATGAAGGTGCGCTGGCCGGCTATCCCATGGTCGATGTACGGGTCACGGTTTTTGACGGTTCCTACCATACGGTAGACTCGTCGGAAATGGCCTTCAAGGTCGCTGCATCCATGGGCTTCAAAAAAGCAGTGGATGCAGCCAGGCCCGTACTGCTCGAACCGACCATGAGCGTCGAGGTCGTGTCCCCTGACGATGCCCTGGGCGCGGTCATCGGCGATATCAACTCGCGCCGGGGCAAAGTGCTGGGTGTTGTACCGCAGGCGAACGGACAGGCCATCAAAGCGCTGGTGCCCATGTCGGAAATGCTTTCCTACGCACCGTCGCTCAATTCACTCACGAGCGGCAGGGGCATGTATACTATGGAATTTTACGGCTTCGAGGACGTGCCCAGCCACTTGGCGCAAAAGATCATTGCAGAACGAAGCGCACACCTCCAGGGCGTCAATCACCATCAGAAAGAAAAATAAATGTATAGAAAAGATACCCTCGCAAACGGGATCCGCGTTGTGTCGGAAACTCTTCCCAAGTCACGCTCGGTTTCCATCGGCGTATGGGTAAAGGTCGGCTCACGCCACGAACCGCAGGAACTGGGCGGCGTTTCGCACTTTATCGAACATATGTTCTTTAAGGGGACGGAACGGCGGAGCGCAAAGGACATCGCCATTGAAATGGATTCCCTGGGCGGCGAGATGAACGCCTTCACCTCCCAGGAAACGACCACCTACTATGCCAAGGTGGTCGACGAGCATCTGCCGACCGTCATCGATATCCTGGCAGATATTCTTCTCGCATCGCGTTTCGACCCTGCCGACATGGAGAAGGAGCGCAAGGTCATTCTCGAAGAGATCAAAAGCGTCGAAGATACTCCCGATGACTACATTCACGAGCTTTTCACGAGCACGGTCTGGCCGGACAACTCCCTGGGGCGGCCCATTTTGGGGATTCCGGGTACCATCAAGACACTTACTCACCAGAACATCATCTCCTACATCGAGAGCTATTATCTGCCCAAAGAGATCGTGATCTCCGTGGCAGGGAACTTTGAGCACAGCCGGCTGATCGAACTCCTTAATACCAGCTTCGGCAGGCTGTCGAGGGCCGGTGTCCCGAAGAAGGACCTGACCCCGGGTTTCACCCGGGCGACGGTGGTCAAAAAAAAGCAGCTGGAACAGGTGCAGATCTGTCTTGGATGCGGAGGCCTCAAGTATGCCCATGAGGACCGCTTCGTGCTCATGGCCCTTAATACCGTGCTCGGGAACAGCATGAGCTCCCGCCTGTTCCAGGAGATCCGCGAACAGAATGCGCTGGCCTATTCCATTTATTCCTATATCACTTCGTACCGCGATACCGGCCTGCTCACGATCTATGCAGGGACGGACCCCTCCAATGCCCTTGAAGTGGTCCGGCTCGTGACCCGTGAGCTCAAAAAGATCAAGGACGAGGGGATCACCCAGGCGGAAGGTCTGCGGGTGAAGAACCAGATCAAGGGCAGCCTGGTCCTTTCTCTTGAGAGCAGCAACAGCCATATGAGCAGGCTGGCACGGCAGGAAATATACTTCGGCAGGTATCATTCGATGGATGATATCATTAAGAGCGTTGAATCTGTGGCTCTTGATCAGGTGCAGCAACTGGCTCAGCAGCTTTTTACGCCCGAGAATCTTTCCCTCACGATCCTCGGACCGCTCAGCAAGGCCGAGGTGCCGGATGCGGTGCTGGAGATATAAATACCTAAACAGGAGATCAGGAGACAATCTACTTCTGTTTTGGCTCCTGACTACGTTATCATACTATGACTGAACATCTTGCCGTACACATAACCCAACTCAAGAATTCCGATGGACTTCCCGTTCCTCACTATCAGACCGAGCATGCCGCGGGCGTTGACCTCTATGCGGCAGTTGACGGGTCGGTCACGATCGAAGCGGGGCGCTGGAAGCTCGTTCCCACCGGCATTGCTGTTGCCATCCCTGAGGGATACGAAGGCCAGGTTCGGCCGCGCAGCGGCCTGGCGCTTAAGCATGGGATAGGCATGCTGAACGCACCCGGGACCATCGACGCGGACTACCGGGGAGAGATCGGTGTAATCCTCTTTAATTTCAGCGATACCTCGTTCAGCATTCGACGTGGCGACCGCATCGCACAACTGGTGCTGGCAAAAGTCGAAAAGGCGCAATTCGTAACCGTCGACGCACTGGCCGCAACGGGACGGGGTGCAGGCGGCTTCGGCCATACGGGGACGTGAGGCAATCATCAAATGACAAACACCAAATGACAAATAAATATCAATCACCATGCACAAATGTTCAAACTTTTTTTGAAATTTAGTGTTTTTGTATTTGGTGCTTATTTGAAATTTGCTATTTGAGATTTACGATTTAGGAGATAGGTACGATGAACTCTTATAGAAAAATTCTTGTCACCGTCCTGCTCTTGCTATTCACGACGGCGCCGGTCTTTTCCCAGGACCTCAAGGTCACCGAGAAGGTGCTTCCGAACGGGCTCAAGGTGTTGCTCAAGGAAGAGCATAAGGCCCCGGTGGTCACCTTTCAGATATGGTACAAGGTAGGTTCCCGCAATGAAAAACTGGGGACGACCGGCATATCGCATGTGCTGGAACATTTAATGTTCAAGGGCACGAAGAAGTACGGTCCCAAGCAGTTTTCGCAGATCGTGCAGCGGAACGGTGGCAATGACAACGCCTTTACGGGCAAGGACTATACAGCCTATTTTGAGAACTTCGCCTCAGACCGCATCGCCATCTCGCTCGACCTCGAATCCGACCGGATGCAAAATCTGCTGCTCGACCCCAAGGAGTTCCTGTCCGAACGGGATGTCGTAAAAGAAGAGCGGCGCATGCGGACGGACGATGATCCGACGAATACGATGGTGGAGCAGATGACGGCTGCCGCGTTCATTGCCCACCCCTATCAGTGGCCGGTGATCGGCTGGATGGCCGACCTCGGCAGCATCACCCGCGATGACCTTGCCGAGCATTATCACCGGTACTACGCTCCCAATAACGCAACGATCGTCGTGGCCGGGGATTTCGACACCAAGACCCTGCTGCCGATGATCGAAACGTATTTCGGGCAGATCCCCCAAGGGCCGGCCGTACCCAAGGTCGGTGCTGTCGAGCCCGGGCAGCTCGGCGAGCGCCGCATCATCGTGAAGGAAACAGGCTGAACTGCCTGCCGTGTTCGCAGGATATCATACGCCGGACATCAAGCACGCGGACTCCTTTGCCCTCGAAGTGCTGCAGGGCATTCTTTCGTCAGGGAAAAGTTCGCGGCTTTACAAGGCGCTCGTATACGAGAAGCAGCTCGCATTGTATGCGGGCGGTGATTACGATAATGTCGCCAATGATCCCAGCCTGTTCTATGTGTATGCCGGCGTTATGCCCGGCAAGACAACCGATGAGGTGGAGAAGGCGCTCTATGCAGAGATCGAGAAGCTGAAGGAAGCGCCTGTTGCGGACGATGAGCTCCAAAAGGCCAAGAACCAGATAGAATCGAGCTTCATCATGGGCCAGGACTCCATTTTCTACCAGGCCATGCTCTTAGGCCAGTTCGAAACCGTGGCAAACTGGAGACTGCTTGAAAAGTACGTCGAGAACATACGAGCAGTGACCAAAGAGGACGTGATGCGGGTGGCGAAGCAGTATTTTACCGAGGACAACAGAACGGTCGGCATTCTTGTCCCGACCAACAAATAAAATGCGGAATGCGGAGTTCGGAATGCGAAATACCGGTCTCAAACTAAAAAATGTTCTTTGTTTGCTAACGTTCATGGTATTGGCGGCACAGCCTGCTGCGGCTGTTGCAGCAGAGCCGCTCGGCAAGCGTATTGTGCTTGAGAACGGGATGATCCTCCTGCTCTCTGAAAAACATGATATTCCCATGGTCACGGTCAGTATGGCGATCAAGGCCGGCAATACTGCAGCACCAGCTGACAAACCCGGCATCGCTTCGCTCACGGCATCGCTCCTCACCCAGGGGACTGCACGGCGCACAGCCAGCCAGATCAGCAAAGAGATCGATTTTATCGGTGGTTCTCTCTCCGTGTCAGGCGGCGACGATTTTGCCTCGGCCGGGCTGCGGGTGCTCAAGAAGGACCTCACGACCGGTTTTGACCTCCTTGCCGATGTGCTGATGAACCCTGTTTTTGACCAGAAGGAGATCGACCGCAAGGTCAAGGAGATCCTCGCGTCCATCCAGCAGCAAAAGGACGAACCCGGCGTGGTGGCTGATGAGGCATTCACCAAAGCGGTCTTTGGCAGGAACAGCTACGGCCAGACAAACGAGGATATTGCTGCGTATCTGCCGAAGCTTACGCGACAGGAGGTCGTCGATTTCTACCATGCCCGATACGGTCCGAACAATGCGGTCATTGCCGTAGTGGGCGATGTGACCGAAGCGGAGATCGTGCAGTTGCTGAACCGGTATTTCAAAGGGTGGAAACAAGGCGAGCGGACATTGCCTGCCTCTATCGATGCGCCCAGTATCGACAAGAACGTTGTGCACAAGATAAACAAGGATATCACGCAGGCGAACATCGCCATGGGGCATCTTGGCATCAGCCGCAACAATCCTGACTACTATGCGGTAATGATCATGAACTATATCCTGGGCGGCGGCGGTTTTTCCTCCCGATTGATGGATTCTATCCGTGACAATAAAGGACTGGCCTATGACGTGCATAGTTCTGTCGTCGCGCTCAAGGAGCCGGGGCGGTTTGAGATCACCATTCAGACCAAGAACGAGTCTGCCAATGAAGTGATCGCCGAGTCGCTGAAGGAAGTCCGCAGGATCAGGTCCGAACTCGTTGCGGAGAAGGAGCTTGCTGATGCAAAAGCATACCTGACAGGCAGTTTCCCGCTCCGGATGGATACCTCTGCAAAGATAGCCGGCATGCTGGTCTCCATTGAACTCTATGACCTCGGGCTTGACTATCCGCAGAAATATGCCGGGATCATCAACAGCGTGACCCGCGAGGACATTCTCCGCGTCGCAAAAAAATATCTCCATCCCGACCGGATGGTGATCGTCGTGGTCGCAAACCAGGAAAAAGCAAAGCTGAAATATTAAGAAGGTGCAAGCAGGAAGTTGGAAGGCGGAAGTCAGATGGAATTCATTTCTTCTGGTTCCTGCCGACTGCCCTCTGAATTCTGAATGACTGCCCTCCATCGTCAAAATACTCCCCGACCTCCTGGTCAACAAGATCGCAGCCGGTGAGGTCGTCGAACGTCCGGCGTCGGTCGTCAAGGAACTGATCGAAAACTCCCTGGATGCCGGAGCGTCCGATATCTCGGTGGACATCGAACAGTCCGGCAAACGGCTGATTCGCATCATTGATAACGGCAGCGGCATGTCGAAGGACGATGCCCAGGCCGCATTTCTGCGTCACGCAACGAGCAAAATATCGACTGAGGCTGATCTTGAGGCTATCATGACCATGGGTTTTCGCGGAGAGGCCCTGGCAAGCATAGCTTCCGTGTCGCAGGTACGCCTGCAAAGCTGTCTGCGTGGCGCCCCGTCCGGCGTGGTAGTCGATATCGAAGGCGGCGCCATGAGGAGCGTGTCGGATGCCGCAGTGCCGCAGGGAACATCGCTTGAGATCGCCCACCTTTTTTACAATACGCCTGCCAGGCTCAAGTTCCTGAAAAGCCCGGCAACGGAGTTTTCCCATATCATTTCCACGGTGTCGCACCTTTCACTGGCCCATCCTGAGATCAGGTTCCGCCTGACGCACAATAAAAAGCCGGTTCTTGACCTGCCAACAGCCTCGAATCTGAAAGAACGGGTGTTCCAGATATACGGTGATGAGATCGCTGAAAATCTGGTCTCGTTCTCCGGCGGAAGAGACAGCGTTGTTGTGGCCGGTCTGCTGAGCCGTCCCGCTTACACCCGTGCTGACCGCACCTATCAGGATTTTTTTGTGAACGGACGGTATATCAAGAATGCGTCCCTGACGCATGCGCTCTACAGCGCCTATAGCGACATGCTCTTGCGGGACCGGCACCCGCTCGGATTTATTTTTCTGCAAATAGACCCCTCGCTCGTTGATGTGAATGTTCACCCCGCCAAGTCCGAGGTCAGATTCCGCAATCAATCGCAGATCCATGACCTGGTGCGTGACGTGGTCAGGGAAGGACTGAGGGGAGCGGGGATGTCGGCAGGAGCCAGTTCTTCTGCACATGCCGACGGCGTGAGAGAGGCGATTGGAAATTATCTTCAGAATGCGGAATTCGAAATGCGGAATGCGGATTACACATCAGAGCAGGGAAGGTTTACGTCATCATCCCTATTTTTGCACTCAAACCCTCCTTCAAAGGAGGATCAGGCTAATTCCGAATTCCGCATTCCGCATTCCGAATTGCTCTTCCCCCTCGCCCAGGTCCATGATTCCTTTATCATCGCCCAGTCACGGGAGGGGATGGCGATCATCGACCAGCATGCTGCCCATGAACGGGTATTGTTCGAAAAACTGCAGGACCAATACGATGCAGGGTCTCAGCTCGGACAGCATCTGCTTATTCCGGTGCAGGTGGAGCTGGGTACGGCGGAGCAGGCAGAGATCGCTGAACATCTTTCAGAGTTGGATCGTCTCGGTTTTGCTGTTGAGGATTACGGCAACGGCACCTTCATGATCAAGACCGTACCGTCGCTCCTTGCAGGCGCTGATCCCAAGCAGCTGTTCCTGGATATTCTGGATGAACTCCGGGCACTGGGTCACAGCAGGCAGATGGACAGGCTCCGGGATGCCCTGTTGAGCGTCATGGCGTGCCACCCGGCGATCAAGGTGAACCGCCATCTGGACCGTCGTGAAATGGAAGTTCTCATGGCCGACCTGTTCAAATGCCGCATGCCCCATACCTGTCCCCATGGCAGGCCGACGATCGTGCGTTTTTCGATGGATGAGATCAAAAAAATGTTCAAGCGCCTGTAACAACAGGCCTCATGTATAGAAAGGACCCGTATATTATGGAATGGCTCACCAACCCTGAAGCCTGGATCGCGCTCCTGACGCTGACCGCGCTCGAGATCGTGCTCGGCATCGACAACATCATCTTCATCTCCATCCTGGTCGGCAGGCTGCCCCGCGAGAAGCGTGACAAGGCGCGCGTTCTGGGACTGGGGCTGGCCATGGTAACCAGAATCATGCTGTTGCTCTCCATTACCTGGGTCATGCGGCTGACCACGCCGTTCTTCAGCGTTCTCGGCCGGGACATCTCCGGCAGGGACCTGATCCTGATCATCGGCGGGCTTTTTCTTCTCTGGAAGAGCACTATGGAGATCCATGAAAGCCTGGAAGGAGAGGAGGAGACCAGGACAGCAAAAGCGGCCGCAGGTTTCATGGCGATTCTGGCCCAGATCGCGGTCCTGGACATTGTTTTTTCCCTCGACTCGGTGATCACTGCTGTGGGTCTTGCGAAGGATGTCATGGTGATGGTCCTCGCGATCATGACCGCCGTGGTCGTGATGATGTTCGCTTCACGCAGCATCGGCGAATTCGTCGACCGCCACCCGACCATCAAGGTACTGGCGCTGAGCTTCCTTGTGATGATCGGCGTAACCCTGATCATTGAAGGTTTCGGCCTGCATATTCCCAAGGGATATATTTACTTTGCCATGGCATTCTCGGTTACGGTGGAAATGCTGAACATCAGAATGAGGAAAAAAGCGGTCCATCCGGTCAAGCTCCATAAAGCGATCGGCGATGGAGACAGCACGGAGTGATTTACCGGGGAGAGAACGTTGACGCAGGGCGAAGGGGCCGGCATTCCCTGATCGTTTCATGCATGATCTCGCTGGCGATGATCGGTATCGGATGCGCGTCCAGCCTCACCCGGGAGGAACTTCTGGGAAAGATGTCATCCGGCGCGCAACATGCTCATTATCGATGTCCGGTCGCAGGCGGAATACGACCGCGACCATTTGCCCGGCGCTGTGCATATCCCTTTTTACGCCATACGCTCAGGACTGGGCGGTCTCGGTCAAACAAAAACCAATCCGCTGGTTCTGTACTGTGAGCACGGGCCCCGGGCCAGCATCGCCGCTCTGACGCTCTCCCTTTCGGGCTACAAGTCGATTTATTCGCTCGAAGGACATATGAAAGGCTGGAGGAAGAGCGCCTTCCCGATCGAGATCATTTCTTATGGATCCCCAACGAACCAACACTAAACCGATACTCATCATTGCCGGTCCGACGGCCGTGGGCAAGACCGACGCATCGATCCTGCTTGCCCGGGAGCTCGGCGCGGAGATCGTGAGCGCCGATTCCATGCAGATCTACCGGGGGATGGACATCGGTACGGCCAAGCCGACGAAAGAACAGCGTCGTCTTGTGTACCACCATATGATCGACATTGTTGAACCGGACCAGCCCTACAGTGTCGGCGACTATCTCCGTGATGCGCGGACGGCGCTGGACGGCATTCTTGCCTCTGAAGGCACGCCGATCGTGGTCGGCGGGTCGGGTTTGTATATTCGTGCATTGATGCGGGGGCTTTTTCATGGGCCGCCGGCGGACCTGGCACTGCGTGAGCAGCTGCTCAAACGCGAGGCAGAGGGCGAGAGCGGCATCCTCTATTCCGACCTGGTGAAGGTGGACCCCGAGGCAGCCGTCAAAATTCACCCCAACGACCTGCGGCGTACGATCAGGGCGCTGGAGGTCTATTACCTCCGGGACCGGAAACTTTCAGACGTTCCAGGAAGAGCACGCGTTTCAGGACAAACCATACCGGTTCCGGCTGCTCTTCCTGGTCAGGAACAGGGCGGAGCTCTACGCCAGGATCGAGCAGCGCGTCGACCAGATGCTGGCCGATGGGCTGGAGGCTGAGATCAAGACCCTGATGGAACGAGGGTATCGTCCCGATCTCATTGCCATGCAGGGACTGGGATACAAACAACTTATGGAGCATTTTCTCGGCAACATGCCGCGCGAAGAGACGATCACGCTCCTGAAACGTGATACGAGGCGGTATGCCAAGCGACAGTTCACCTGGTTCCGCCGGGAACCCGATGCCTGCTGGGTGGATATAACCGGCGTCACCGAACCAGAGGAAATTGCCGTCAGAATAAAGAAAAACATTGAAATTTCAAATGAGCTGGTATAAGATGACCAAAAATATTGTGTGCAGTGATATGGCTTGTAACAGTCGCTGCTTTGTTCTCATGCTTCACGGAGGGATGGATGGGAAAGTCACAGGTAAATCTTCAGGACATTTTCTTGAACCAGATGCGCAAGGAAAAGATCCCGGTGACGATGTATCTCGTGAACGGCGCGCGCCTCACGGGTACGATCAAGGGCTTCGACAACTTCGTGATCCTCATGAAGCAGGAAAACCAGCAGTTGGTGTACAAGCATGCCATATCCACGATCATTCCCGAGAAGCCGGTGGAACTGCTCGACAGCATGGAAGCCGAAAGAAGCAGAACAGGGTGCGGTCGAGGCGTAGTTCTGCCTGCCGATCTCACGGAAGGGTGTTGCGGTCTGACGCGCAGGCCCTTCAGTTCGCTGAGGATCGCCGCATTTCGCAGCACGATCTGTTAAACAAGCTCAGATGGAGTAGAAGAATGGAATCAGTCAGCATCGGCGTGATCGGCGGCAGTGGTTTATACGAGATGGAAGGGCTGACGCGGGTAACGTCCGTGAAGGTGACAACGCCCTTTGGCAAAACCTCCGATGACTTCATCATCGGCACGCTGCATGGCAGACGGGTGGCATTCCTGCCGCGCCATGGCCGCGGACACCGGCTGCTCCCGACGGACATAAACTACCGGGCGAACATCTACGGCATGAAGAAGCTCGGCGTTCAGCGGATCATCTCGGTGAGCGCCGTGGGCAGCATGAAGGAAAAGATCAAGCCCGGTGACATCGTTATTCCCGGACAGTTCTACGATCATGACCAAACACCGGCGGAGCACCTTTTTCGGAAACGGAGTCGTGGCGCATGTGGGCATGGCCGAACCGGTTTGCGCCGACCTGGGCAAGGTCCTTATTGCATGCAGGAAAGAAGGTAGGGGCCAGGGTCCACCGGAGCGGGACCTATATCTGCATGGAGGGGCCGCAGTTCTCGACCCGTGCCGAGTCGCTTACCTACCGGAAATGGGACGTTGATGTGATCGGCATGACGAATGCCACCGAGGCGAAGCTGGCGCGCGAGGCGGAGATCTGTTACAGCACCATTGCGCTGGCCACGGACTATGATTGCTGGCACCACAGCGAGGAGGCGGTGACCGTGGAAGCCGTGCTTGCCGTGATGAAGCATAACATCGAAACGTCCAAGGCAATGATCCGGGAGGCCGTGAAGATGCTGCCCACGGAACGGACCTGCGGCTGCGGCGAAGCGCTCAGGAATACGATCATGACGCCGGAAAAACTGATCCCGGCGAAGACCAAGAAGGATCTTGCGCCTGATCATCGGGAAGTATCTGAAGAAGATAGTACCGTGCACAGGTCATATCTTCCTTATCGGTCAGAATACTGTCTGGAGGTCATTTCGTGAGTCTGCTTGTTGTCGGCACGGTCGCACTGGATTCGGTAAAAACTCCTTTCGGAAATGTTGATAATGCTCTCGGCGGTTCAGCCACGTATTTTTCCACTTCAGCCAGCTATTTTACCGACGTCCGGCTTGTTGCCGTCATCGGAGAGGACTTTCCCAAGGAGCACATCCAGTTCCTGAAAAGCAAAAGCATCGACACCCGCGGCCTTGAGGTCCAGAAGGGCGAGACCTTTCGCTGGAAGGGCGAGTATGGTTATGATCTGAACGAAGCCCATACCCTGGCCACGCACTTGAATGTGCTGGCGACCTTCAAACCGAGCATCATCTGACGATTACAAGAATTCCGATGTCGTTTTTCTGGCGAACGTGGACCCGGAGATCCAGCTCGATGTTCTGAAGCAGGTAAAGAAACCGAAGCTGGTCGCGTGCGACACCATGAACTACTGGATCTCAAGCAAGCTTGAGGCACTGAAACGGACGCTCAAGGAAGTTGATCTGCTCACCATCAACGAGGCCGAGCTCAGGCAGCTGGCGGGCGAAGCAAGCCTGGTAAAGGCAGCCAAGAGCGTGCAGGCCATGGGGCCGAAGACGATCGTTGTCAAGCAGGGGAGCTACGGCGCCATCATGTTCAGCGGTAACAGCGTTTTCAGCGCACCGGCCTATCCGCTCGAAACCGTATTCGACCCCACCGGGGCGGGTGATACCTTCGCGGGCGGTTTCATGGGATATCTGGCGAGCACCATGAACTTTTCCGAGGACAGCATGCGCAAGGCCGTTATCTTCGGCAGCGTCATGGCTTCGTTGAACGTTGAGGCGTTCAGTCTTGACCGTCTTCGCAGCCTGGATTATAAAGAGATCGAAGGACGATACCGTGAATTCAAGCAGCTGACGCATTTTGAGAATATTTGATCAGAACGTTCACTCGTTCTGATCGGGTGAATACTCGATAACTATGTTTACCACTGATCCAACCATTGTTGATCTGAAAATCAAGGAAAGGAACCTGTACAAGGCGATCTTTTCCATGAATTTTCACCAGGTCGCAACTCCGGAACTTGGCGTTGATGAAGCGCGGTGTTATATGTTCTTTTTCCGTGAAGGGGAAAAATTATCGGCATATATTGTGCTCTATATGCCGAGCACCGAACGTCGACTATTCTATACCTATTCATCCAATCCTTTTCCCGAAGCAGACTTGCCCATGGTGGAAGAGATCGCCCGTGCATTCGGCGAGGAAATGGGCTTTTTTCTTGACGAAAAATCATTTACGTCCTCGTCGGTCGCGGAAAAGAACCTGTGGATCGATGAGCAGCCCCTATTCGGATTTAAGACCCCGGAGGAGCGTGAGGACGCTGCCCGGACGGAAGAAACCGCAGCGGAACCTGCTGCACAAACGCCACCACCGACAGCTCCCGTTAAAGAGGGCGCGGACACTATTACAGCGCCAGCACCACCTGTTGCCCAGCAGATTCCATTAGCGACGGAGTACCAACCAGCACCGGCAGCTCCATCACCACCTGCTCCCCCGTCGCCACCTGCAGCTCCGGAGTACAACCAGCCGGCACCGCCGTTACCGACATCGCAGCCGATGCCGGTAACGGTATACCAGCAAGTGCCGTCACCACCTGCTCCTCCGGCACCACCTGCAGCTCCGGTATACTATCAGCCTGTTCCACCACCAGCACCGGCTGCCCCGCAAACACCTCCTCAGCCGGTGTATAGTAAAGAGATAGAGATAGAACCTCAGGTTGAGATCGAGGAAGAGGTTAATGCTCGTCCTCCGCGTCAAAAGAGCACTGCTGTGCCGCATTCCTCAACGGAAAGAGCGAAAACAGCAGGAGCAGCACCGCGGGCAGCGCGACCGCTCCGATCGAACCCTCACGAAGAAGAATACCAATGCAGCACAGAAGACCCCAGCGCCGAAACAGCAGATTAAAAAGGAAACACGCGGCGTCGGTGTCGTGGGCCGTGAATTGGAAGCGCTTGCACGGTTGATGGCATCGTTTTGAAAGGAGTCCGTTTTTTATGAGACTGTTCGCGTTCGTTCTTGTTCTGTTCCTGACAGCCTGTGCTACCGCACAGGTCAGCAATGTGGACAATATAAAGATGGCCGAGGGATACTATATGAAGGGAGTTTCATACCTTCAGAAGAAGAACTATGAGCTGGCCCTGGTTGAATTCCAGCGTTCTATCCAGACGGACAAAAAGAATAAAAATGCCTATTTCGCGCTCGGCAGCGTCAATGAAACCATGGGTAAGTTTGCAGACGCAGTGCGGTATTATGAGGAAGCACTCGATATCGATCCTGACTACTCAGAGGCGTATAACGCGCTGGGCGTCGTCTATTCCAGGCAGGAGCGCTGGAATGATGCGCTCAAATCGTTCAACAAGGCGCTCGAGAACAAACTGTATACGACTCCCCATATTGCTTACTACAATATTGCGCACGTATATATGGCACAAAGGAACTATGGAAAAGCAATCGAGGCATACCGTGAATCGAAACGGTTCGCTAACTATGATCAGACCATCTATGAACTGGGAACAGCCCTGTTCGATGCGGGAAAAGTGAAGGAAGCGATCAGCGAGTTCCAGGAAGGCGTAGCGTTATCGCCGAGCAACGCCTCTATCAGGTATGGACTGGCGCTGGCGCTGTTGAAGGACGGCAGTAAAAAAGCGGCGCTTGCTGAGTTTAAAAAGACGACAGAGCTTGCCCCAAAAAGTGAACTTGCTAAAAAGGCGAGCGATTACATAACGACCCTGAGGTGATCCGGTGGGGACATTAGGACAGTACTTGAGTAGTGCGCGCGAGTTGAAGGGGCTCGATCTGCATGATGCGGCGCAGCAGACCCGCATCAGCATACAGTATCTTAGAGCGCTGGAACAGGAAGACTTTGCAAAACTGCCGGGTGAGGTTTTTGTCAGGGGCTTTCTGAAAAACTATGCTAAGTTCCTGGGTCTTCCCGAGGAGGACGTGCTGAAAAAGTACGGTGAGTTGCAGCATGCTGCAGCGGGTGCAACCGTGGCAGCCCCGCCGCCGGTTGCCGCTGAAAAGGCACCGGCACCGGTACCGCAGGCTGGGGAAAAGCCTGCAAAAGTATCTCTGGAGCCGTGGCTCTGGGGCACGGCCATATTCATCTCGATCCTCGGCTTTTTGTTCATGGCCACGCCGGAAAAACAGCCGGAGCCCGTGGCGCCCCTTGAAGAGCATACCGCTGTGCTGCACTCTGATATGACCGGCAGCGCTCCCGGGGCAAAACCGGAGAAGCTCTATCTCCAGATCGTTGCCTTGGAGGATGTCTGGCTGCTCGTGAGAACGGATTCAGGGCCGCAGAAGAAAGCGGTTCTGAAAAAAGACGAGAACGTTGTCTGGAGCGCTGATGAACGTTTCTTGCTGAGTTATGGAAGCGTCGGCGCCGTGAAACTGCTCCTGAATGGCGAAGAATTGATCGTGACTGGGCAGAAAAATGAAGTAGTGAGGGACCTCGAGATCACTGCAGCCGGAATCACCAGTGCAAAGGCAGCACCGGTGCCCCCAAGTGTATCAAAGCCCAAGAAGCAACCGTTGCCCAAGCCAGCAGCGCCTCTGACAGGGCCGGCGACGGGAACTCAGCCAGTGCCGCAACCGCAGGCAGAACCCGCTGTTCCCGCGCCGGCACAGCAACCGGTACCGGTGCCAGAAACGCCAACGCCATCTCCGGAGCCGAGTCCTCTGCCGTAATATCCGCTATTTGCTGAACAGCCTGTTGGGGATTTCAGCGTTTACTTGTTGGACCAGCACCGGGCACAGGCTGTGTGTTCTGATCAGCACAATCCTGGAGCATCAAATTCCTCACATGGTTACCCTTCCAGTATACTCTTCCGCAGCAAGAACATTGCAGGAACCTGTTGATCCGGTCGTAGACGTAGGAGGGGACCAGATCGCGAACCTCCTGTTTTGCCGTTGATTTCAACGGTTCATTACACACAGAACAACGGGTGAGGAATGCTGCGGGATCGAGGATAGGCCTGATCGTTTTCAGCACCTGTTCGAGCTGGTCATGCACGTTCTCGCTGCTGATCAGGAGATGTCGTGCAGCAAGCGGTCTTTTGGACAGGCCGTGGTCCCGCGTAAGGATGACGCGGTCCTGCTCCAGCGAAAGCCTGATGATCTCGTTGTCCCGGAGTCCTGGGTCGTACAAAACATCGAGACCCATCAACCGCAATCGCTTTGCGAGCTTGCCCAGCATGACGTCGGCGATGAACTTCATAAGAAACAACCTCAACATCCAAAAAACGGTGGTTGGACGCAGATGAACGCAGATTCCCGCAGATAAAACCTGGCATTCAGAATAAAAGTATTTTTAGCACAGCGGCGAGTTTTTATTCGAATCGTAAGATTTTTATTATCTGTATTTATCAGCGTTTATCAGATTTTATCTGCGTCCAAAGGTTCTTCCCCCAGGCATCCACCTGCGGCTAAGAAAATCGTTTGAGCCTGAGCGAATTAGACACGACACTTACCGAGCTGAACGCCATGGCCGCAGACGCGAACATCGGGTTTAATAATCCCTTCGCACCCAGCAGGGGATAGAGGACGCCGGCTGCCACGGGTATCCCGATGATGTTGTAAAAGAATGCCCAGAACAGGTTCATCCTGATGGTGGTCATGGTGCGGCGCGAAAGCCTGATCGCTGTTGCCACGACCCTGAGATCGTCCTTGATCAGCGTGACGTCAGACGCTTCGATGGCCACGTCCGTGCCGGTGCCGATCGCGATTCCCACATCAGCCTGGGTCAGGGCAGGGGCGTCGTTAATGCCGTCGCCGACCATGGCAACGATCCTGCCTTCCGCCTGGAGTTTCTTTACCGTATCCATCTTGTCCTGAGGGAGGACCTCCGCCATGACGCGGCTGATGCCAAGCTCGTTGGCGATGGCCTGCGCCGTGCGCTGGTTGTCGCCGGTGAGCATGACGACCTCGAGCCCAAGTTCCTTCAGGATGGCGATTGCTGCTTTCGAATGTTCTCTGGCCGTATCCGCAACAGCAATGATGCCGGCTGCCTGGTTGTCCACCGCCACGAACATGGGCGTCTTGCCCTGGGAAGAGAGCCTTTCCGCTTCAGAGGTGAATTTCCCGAAATCGATCTTGCGGTCTGCCATGAGCCGCGCATTGCCCAGGACAACATCCCTTTCGTTCAGCAAAGCCCTTATCCCGTGGCCGGGAAGCGCCTCGAACTCGTCGCTTTGCTGGAGCGTGATGCCCGTGCGAGGGCGGCCTGCACAATGGCCTCTCCCAGCGGATGTTCTGAACCTTTTTCCGCAGACCCCGCCAGGAACAGGAGCTCTTTCTCGCTCATGCTGTCTTTGATGATATCCGTTACCATAGGTTCGCCGCGGGTGAGCGTGCCTGTTTTGTCGAGGACGATGGTGTCGATCTTCTGGGCCCGCTCAAGACTTTCGGCGTTCTTGAACAGGATGCCCGATTCCGCTCCCTTGCCGGTGCCGACCATGATGGCCGTGGGCGTGGCAAGTCCCATGGCGCAGGGACAGGCGATGATCAGGACGGCGATGAAGTTTACGAGCGCGAAGGTGAAGCGTGTTTCTGCAGGTCCGAAGATATACCAGACGCCGAAGGTGACGAGTCCGATGGAGATGACCGTGGGCACAAAGATACTCGATATGTAGTCCGCAAGCCGCTGGATCGGGGCTTTAGAACCCTGTGCTTCCTGGACCATGCGGATGATCTGGGCAAGCATGGTATCGCGCCCCACTTTGGTCGCTTCGAAGGTGAAGCTGCCCGTCTTGTTGATCGTTGCGCCGATAACGAGGTCTCCGCTCTTCTTCTCGATCGGCAGGCTTTCGCCGGTCAGCATGGACTCGTCGATCGAGGAATAACCATCGCGGATCACGCCGTCCACCGGCACCTTTTCTCCGGGCCGCACCAGGATGCGGTCTCCGGCCTCGACCTCTTCGATGGGGATATCGGTTTCCTGACCTTCGCGCACCACCCGTGCAGTGCGCGGCTGGAGTCCCATGAGCTTCTTGATCGCTTCTCCGGCCCGGGTCTTGGCGCGGGCTTCGAGATATTTGCCGAACAGGATCAGCGTGATGATCGTGGCTGCCGTGTCGTAGTAAGCCCCGCCGTGGGCTGCGTGCTGTCCGAGCAGAGCGGGGAAGAAGGTAAGTACCGCGCTGTACCCGTATGCAGCCGTGGTCCCGACCACGACCAGCGTGTTCATGTTCGTGCTCCCGTGTTTGAGCGAGGCCCAGGCATTCTGGTAGAAGTGTCGTCCCGCCCAGAACTGGACGGGCGTGCACAGGGCAAAAAGGACATACCACATGGTCTGCTGCGGCAGGAGGGTGATGCCCGGCAGCATGTCCTGAAGGCTGCCGATCATGATCATGAGGGAGAGGACCGCACTGAAGATCAGCTTGTTCCTGAGCGCTGCCAGCTCCTGTTCACGCGCTTCTTTTTCGATATCGAGAGCGGAGCGGCCCTCTGCCTGGGCAGGGAGGCGGAAACCCGACCGTTCGATCGCCCGCCTGATGTCCCGCAGCCCGAGCTGGCCGGGGATGTACTCGACCTCGACGGTCTCAGCTCCCGCGTTCACCACGGTCTTGAGTACGCCGTCCATGGAAGAGACGATCTGTTCCAGCTCTTTCGTGCGCGAAGCATCGAGGTCCAGGACCGGGATCGTTATCCGGTCGATGACCGGCTGGTAGCCCAATTCCTGGATCGTTGAGATGAATCGGTCCAGGCCCACGGCAGCCGGGTCGAACTCGACCACGGCTTTCTCGTTGGCATAGTTCACGTTCGCGGAAGATACTCCGACGAGCTTTGAGATGTCCTTCTGGATGGCAGCCGCGCAGTTCACGCAGGTCATGCCTTTGACGGGGATGACAGTTTTCTTAGTTTCCATGGGAGCATATTACCACAAAGAAGGACGAGCTGCAAAATGAGAAGTCATTGGCCGATCTGTGATTAAAACGATGTTTGGAAGCGTTTCTTATACAATCGTGCAGAGCGCGACGGTTCGTCCCCGGCCATTTGGAGCGCGTTCGGGATCCACCATAGTGCGATCAGGAGCGACGACATTCGTACTTTTCGTATGCTCCGCGGTTGGAAAGCAATAAAGCCCAATTTGCGAATGTATTGTACACGTAACTGTGCACCTCAATCTGGAACTTTATTACCCTTAAATTACCCCGATTTAAAAGTGTTTTTTCCTTTACATGCTGATGACGTTATGTTACATTTTGCGTCACATTAATAAATGCATTGTATCATTCGACCATTCGGGCCCGAAGCTGCTCCCTCGTATTTCAGAATTCCTCCTTGCCAGCCTTGCCGCACCATGCAAGAGTTGTATGCTCGCTCCATTTAAATTTGAATATTTCCATATTATTACGGTTGCTACGAATATGTCGTTACATCCCGGAGGACTTCATGACGGATCTCAGAATGCGAAATGACTTTGTAACGCGTCCCACGCGAAAGTCAATTGTGATGGTAGTATTGACCACTCTCCTGATGCTCCTGCCGGTTTTTACCACAAACGTATTCGCCAGCCCGCCATCTGTTTTAATTACTTCACCGACAGCAACCCTCGGGAACAATAATACTCCGTTGCTCTCTTACAGTGTCAGTGACGGTATAACAACCGTCAAGGTAGATGGCGTCGTTGTATCAAAGGTCTCTGGAGACAATCTTGATGCGCTGCCCGACGGCCCACATACCGTCCATGTGGAGGCTACGAATGCATCTTTAGAAACCGGTTTCGCAGAAGTCGCGTTTACTGTTGATGCCACGCCGCCGACAGAGAACGTATATATAAAGATAGTCGCCGGCACGTATCATACCGTGGCTATAAAATCCGACGGGTCGTTGTGGGCTTGGGGAAATAACGGTAACGGTCAACTGGGCGACGGAAGCGTAGTAAACAAATATTCCCCTGTGCAGGTTGGGACCGATACAAATTGGGCGGCGATCTCGGCAGGGAGCGCACATACAATCGCGTTGAAATCCGATGGGACTTTATGGGCTTGGGGATTCAACGGGAACGGTCGCCTGGGAGACGGAACCACAACGGAGAGGACCGCGCCGGTAAAGATTGGGACCGATTCGAATTGGGCGGCGATCTCGGCAGGAGGTACATACACAATAGCGTTAAAGTCGGACGGAACGCTGTGGGCGTGGGGCTATAATGGAAACGGACAACTGGGGGATGGTACGACTGTAGACCGGTATTCCTCTGTCAGAATTGGCACTGACAGCAATTGGGTAGTCATAGCGACTGGCGCACAGCACACGTTGGCCCTCAAATCGGACGGCACCCTCTGGGCATGGGGGTATAACAATGCGGGGCAGCTGGGCGACGGCAGCACCGTAAACAAATATTCCCCAGTGCAGATCGGGAGCGGGACAACGTGGACCTCCGTTGCATCGGGAAATAGTCACACCGTGGCCTTGAAGTCAGACGGCACCCTCTGGGCATGGGGGTATAACAATGCGGGGCAGCTGGGCGACGGCAGCTACGTAAGCAAATATTCCCCAGTGCAAATCGGGAGCGGGACAACGTGGACCTCCGTTGAAGCGGGAACTAGTCACACCATGGCCTTGAAGTCAGACAACACCCTCTGGACCTGGGGGTATAATAATGCGGGGCAGCTGGGCAATGGCACCACGACGAACAGCAGCACGCCGGTACAGGTAGGTACGGGGATGATGTGGACCGCGGTCTCGGGAGGAAACTGGCATACCGTTGCCCTAAGAACCGACGGCACCCTGTCCGTCTGGGGTGATAATTCTTATGGGCAGTTAGGCAACGCCGCCAGCGTCAACAGCGCCACCCCTGTTCAGATAGGATTTGATACTTCCTGGTCCATGGCCGCGGCAGGGGGTTCACATACCGCAGCTTTAAAGAACGATGGAACCTTATGGTCGTGGGGAAGTAACGGCAGCGGGCAGTTGGGAGACGGCACGACAACTCAACGAACTACACCGGTCAAGATCGGGAGCGATGCAAATTGGGAGGCGATCTCGGCAGGGCGCTTACACACAATGGCGTTGAAGTCGGACGGGACGCTGTGGGCATGGGGAAATAACGGGAATGGACAGCTGGGTGACGGAACGACTATCAATAAAACCTCGCCCGTGCAAGTAGGGATCGCGGACAACTGGTCGGCTGTTTCAGCGGGGTGGGCATATACCGTAGCCTTGCAGTCCGGGACACTCTGGACCTGGGGGCAGAACAACGCAGGGCAATTGGGCGACGGCACCACGACGAACAGGGCTACTCCAGCCCAAATAGGCACAGATACAACATGGACGCATGTTGCAGCAGGTCTTTACCACACCATCGCACTCAAATCAGACGGGTCTCTCTGGGCGTGGGGCATCAACTGGAACGGACGGCTTGGAGACGGAACCAGCGTTCAGAGACTTTCCCCTGTTCGCATAGGCGGCGAGACAACGTGGTCAGTGATCGCCGCCGGCGCGGCCCATACTGTTGCATTGAAAACGGATGGCACGCTCTGGGTGTGGGGCCTCAACGCCAATGGTCAATTGGGCGATGGCACTACAACAACCAGGTTTGCCCCGGTGCAAATCGGGAGCGATGCCGTGTGGACGCATATTGCCGCGGGCGAGTATCACACCATCGCACTCAAATCAGACGGATCCCTCTGGGCTTGGGGCAATAATTGTTATGGTCAACTGGGAGACGGCACCACCGCAGACAAGCATGTACCGACCCGGATTGGAGTTGAAAATGTGTGGGTGTCTATTGCGAACGGTCAATATCACACCGCAGCGCGAAAATCCAACGGTTCGCTCTGGGCTTGGGGCTATAACGCGTCAGGCCAGCTTGGGAATGGCGTAATCTCCAGGGAAACGACGCCGTATCAGATCGCATCAGGGAATATTGTGATCAACGACGGAGCGATTACCACAAACAATGCAACGGTGACCCTCGGTTTGACAGCTCTGGATGCGAGCAATATCGCCGAGATGCGGTTTAGAAATGAGGACGCTGCATGGTCCGTTCCGGAGCCTTACGCCGCGACAAAGGCCTGGACGCTCTCGGCGGAAGACGGGACTAAGACCGTCTCGGTGATGTTCAAGGATGCAGCGGGAAACTGGTCGGGCGCATATGCCGCTGCGATTACACTGGATAGGGCCGCACCCGAAGTAATCATTACATCTCCTGCCGCGGGGACGACTAATAATAAAACGCCGCTTCTCTCATACACGGTGAGCGATGGCAGCGTTATTGTAATGGTGGACGGTGTTCTCGTCTCCGCGGTTTCTGGAACAATGCTCGATCATCTTTCAGACGGTGCTCATACGGTACGGGTGGAAGCCATGGATACTGCCGGTAACACAGGAGTTGCCGAGCGGTCCTTCACGGTGGACACGTTTGCGCCTGTTATTGCTATCACCTCTCCTGCATCAGGCCCGACCGGACAGAACGCGCCGCTGCTCACGTATTCAGTAAGTGACGGATTGGTCGTTGTCAAAGTGGATTCAAATATTGTGTCCAAGGTCTCCGGAACAACGCTTGATCCACTCCCTGACGGTCCCCACGAAATCCTGGTGGAGGCCACGGATGAAGCGGGAAATACCGGTGTTGCCATAGCTAATATTACGATCGATACGGCCGCTCCGGTCGTGAACATAAGCTTCCCGGTGGCCGGTACCAAGATCAAGGATACCACTCCGCTCCTGTCTTACACGGCAAGCGAGGGCACCGTCGTGGTCAGGGTTGACAATGGTGCTCCGATTTCAAAAGTTTCAGGCGACAGCCTCGATATTCTCGGCAATGGACTTCACACGGTGCGAGTTGAAGCGACGGACACCGCAGGAAATATCGGCGTCAAAGAGGTCAGCTTCAGGATAGATACGAATTTAGCCTCCTATGACTCTTATGTCGAAGCTGATATCACGACAAACACCACCTGGACACTCGCCGGAAGTCCCTATATCGTCACATCAAGTACAGTGCTCGTCAACTCCGGCTCCACCCTCACGATCGAACCCGGGGTGACGGTCAAGTTCAAAAACGGCCAAGGGATGAGCATTTCCGCATTTCCGACCAATTTCGGAGCTCTGAAGGCACAGGGCACGGCAAGTGCACCGATCATCTTCACGTCGAACGATCCTGCGCCCACGCCGGGAATTGGGCAGGGATAACCTTCGGCAAAAGCTCCGCACGTCTTATCCAGCGTGCTCGATTACGTGACGTGGAGTATGGTGGCGGGGTGCAGTCTGGTGGTGTGTACAGCTACGGAAATATAGCTCTGTCTTCAGCATCACCCACAATCACGAACTCTATTATTCAGAAGAGCTCGACGGCAGGGATTTATGTGGCAGGGATCACAACGTCTGCCGTAATTCAGAACAACGCTATCATAAACAATGCGACCTACGGGTTTAATGACTTCTACGGTTCGGCGGTACGGTGATTTCAGGCAACACCTTCTCAGGAAACGGATCGTACCCTGTGCGTATCGAAATAAAACAGACAGGAAGTGCCAACACTTACGGGACGAATGGCATCAACGCCATCGAGGTGGTTTCCGGAACAGTAAACCAGAACGTTACCATGAAGAACAGCGGTCTGCCTTACGTTGTAACGTCCAACATCATGTTAATTCCACCTCGGGTGCCACGCTCACGATCGAGCCTGGGGTGACGGTCAAGTTCAAAGACGGCACAAGAATGTCCATCTCCTCGACCTTCGAACAATTTCGGGGCTCTAAAGGCCAGGGTACGGCAAGTGCACCGATCGTCTTTACGTCGAAAAAATCCCGTGCCCACACCAGGCAAATGGCGCGGGATCACCTTCAACAGAAGTTCTGCAGGTTTATCCAGCGTGCTCGATTACGTGACAGTGGAGTATGGTGGCGGATTGCCATCTGGGGCCGAACGGCAACGGCAACATATATATCGTCTGCGTTTCGCCCACGATCACGAATTCTATTATTCAGAAATAGCTCGACCGCCGGAATTCATGCGGCCAGTTCGTCGGCTGCGTTCATAACTCGCAACACTGTTATGAACAATACGACCTATGGTATTTATGTTTCCGCTTCTCAAAATTTAAAGATGAACAGCAACGACATTGTTAATAACGCACAGTACGGCGTTTACAATGCTTCTCATCACCGCAACTCGATGCCAAGAGTAACTGGTGGGGAGACCCGAGCGGACCCTATCATGTACAGCCAATCCGTCAGGCTTAGGCAATAAGGTAAGCGTTATGTTGACTTTTACGCCCTGGCTCGGTGTGAGCTACAAAATTGACACTATTCCGCCTACGTTCAGCGTGGATCCTGTTACGTCACCCACGTATACCGCGAGCCAGACGTTAACCGGAACCATGGAACTTGATGCGGTAATTACGGTCACGGAAGATACCTCTGCTGTCGTGGGACCGGTGTACCTACCCGACGCTGACGACCTGGATCTGCACGGTAACGGAATTGGTCCCGGGCACCAATACCCTCACGGTCATGGCACGGGATGCTGTCGGAAATACGTCGTCGGTTTCAACAGCAATATGGCTGGATGCGATAGCTATATCATCGGTTGATACTAGCACGAATGTATTAAATACGGAAACGGCCGAGTCCTCGACTATCTTCTTTACGCTGAGCAGATCCGCTGATGCTACGCTCAAGATCATTTCCCAGAGAAGCAGGGACTCAGGCATGCCGGTGTACGAGTCCACTCAGAACTGTCGGAACGGCAGGACCATTTTTCTTTACGTGGGACGGACACGACAGGCTGGGCAATATCGTTCCTGACGAGGCCTATCTTTTCGTGATCGAGGCGTCGAGCGGCCTGATGCTACGCGACCTACAGCCCAGCTGCGCCCGTTTTGAATCCAACATACTGCAGACCTGCACTGTACGCAGGATTCCTATAATCCCTATACGAATGATCCCTTGACTATAAGTTATACCTTAGCTCAAGCCGTCGCGCGTCGATGCCAGCATCGCATGGGGACCGTCGCTCATTCAAGGTGATGGACAATGTAGCTCAGTGCCGGGAACGTATACGTTCAGACTGGGATGGCCACAACTCTGGACAGGATTAATGCTCATTCGAAGGCGCCAAAGCACATTGTTCTAGGCGTCCCTTCTTCCAGAGAAACTGTTATCCTCGTTTCAACACGGCGCTGTCGGTGGAAATTACTTCTCTTTTGCCGATCCGTTACGAGATTCACCTTTCGTACGGCCAGTTTACCCGTATAGGGTATACGCTTTCGCGAGATGCAAACGTTACCGCGAAATTAATTCTCCGAGCAACGCGTCCGTGAGTCTGATTAACAATGCAGTACCAGGCTGCGGGCGCTCATACGGTATGCGATGCCACGATGCACCGTAGACCTGCATTCGATCTGACCGATGTAATGGGAAAGAAATTTGTTGTGTCTGAGGAAGGGGATTATACGATCTGGATGCAGGCGGTGAATCCGGTAAACGCGAACAAGCAAGGTATGTGAGGGAATATCAAGATATATCACTCAGAAGACGTGTAAATGAACAACAGCGGAGGTTTTTAGTGTGAATATTGAACGTTTACCTGCGTCGATCAAGCTATTCACCAGGCCATTGCGGAGGTTTTCGTACGAGAGGCAATCGTGACTATAGAGCTATGGTTGAACTTCAGGTCGGCTAATGTCGTTATGCTGAGTGCACGATGGTATTACGACCTGCTTCTTTTGCAGATATGCGATACAAAGTGGGAATGAACTATGCACTGCGGCAAGGCGAAGCATGGGAGCTTTTGCGTGGTTGCCATTTGTCCGCCCGAGGTGCGGATCAATTTCACGCAAGCCAAGCCACTGTTTGGAATTACCAGCCGGTACATTGGAATCGGGAATGGCATTGCAGTACTACTAGGCAAACAGTTTGCATGTTCAGATGGCAGGCAGACTGCACAGTCGACAAGTGCTGCGGCAGCACCGATCCCTGCTGCGGAAGCAAGGATCCCTGCTGCGGTGATCCTTTTTGCGGTAACCCCTTTGGTGGTAGTGCTGGCGGCCCCGATCCCGGTCCAGGTCAATGTCAATGATCAAAGTTCCGTATAGATTCTCGATGATGAAGTGTGGTTTTACGAGGAGGATTTTCATGCGCAGGAACATTGTGGTCTTATTCATTCTCTTTCTTTGTCTTGGTGCTTTGTCCCCAATGGCAGCCCTAGCCTTGGGCACTGATAGCACCGCCATTAATACGCCTACCGACACCGACGACATCGCCGCCTGCGCAGACGATCCTGCACCCAGCATGAACGGCCACATCCCCGGCCTTGCCGGCAAACCCATCAACCTGCTGGCCGGCGCTGAAACCACCTCCCGCACCGATCTTACCATCGGGAACCTTTACCCTATCGCGGTTCGGCGGATCTACAATAGCCGCTCAGGCTACGACAGCCCCCTGGGCTACGGCTGGGGGATTAATTACGACCGCAGACTCTACACCTACCCAGACGGCTCCGTCACCCTCAGGAAAGAATGCGGCTGGAAACGGCGGTTCACCTGGAGCGTAGGAGGCTACATCACCCCCCTCGGCGAAAGCGGCACCCTTGTCCAGAACGCTGACGACAGCTACACCTTCACCGACAAAAGCGGCGCCAGGGACATTTATGATCCCCAGGGCCGGCTTATCCAGCTTATAGACGCAACAGGAGCCTCCATCACGATCACCTATACCGCCCAGGTCCGTGACGGTCTCATGGGCCTGCTGCTCTACAATGTCGGGACGACCCCGCTTATCGTGGCATACGATTACAAGATCTACAAAATAGAGGAAAAAAACGCCTCCGGGAACCTGACCGGCGCACAAGTAACCTTCGCATACGACCTTAACGGCAGGCTCAGCAGCATCACCGACAGCAGAAGGACGGTTAACTACGGTCACGACAACATCGGCAACCTTACCTCAGTCACCGGCCCCGAGGCAAGCATCACCTACGGATATACCAATCCCAACAACATGCATCTCATGACGAGCGTGGACGAAGGAAAGGGCGAGTATGTAAATACCTATACCAACGGACGGGTGACCAGGCAGACCCACGGAACAGGCGTAATCGATTTCGAGTACATCACGCTTATGCAAAGACAAAGGTCACGACCACGATCAAAGACAGCTCCGGCGCGGTCCTGAACACGAACATTCGGACCGTAGAGTTCGGAGAGAACGGACAGGTCGTAAAAGAGACCGACACCGTAGGCAACGTCACGACCTATGCAAGAAACAGCCAGACAAAGATCACCCGCGAAGAATACTGGGAAAACACGGGAACCGTTTCAGTACCGGTTCTTGTGCTCAGATCAGCCAACGATTTCACCTACGACACCTACGGCAACCTAAAGACCAAGACAGAGGCAAGCAAACCCAGCCCTAGCGACTGGGCTGCTATTCAGAAGACCACGACGTACATCTACCAGTATGAGATCGATCCGTTAGCCACAGCTGCTACGTTCCACAAGCTGGCCCAGGAGATCGTCAAGAGCGTAGTTGACCCGAATCAAAACAAGATCGTCACCAACACCTATGACAATACCACCGGCAATCTTCTGACCACGACCGATGCCGGGCTTCTTGGCAGCGGCACGGCCTACTCCTATACCACGACCTATGGTTATACCAACGGCAAGCTCACGAGCATCGACGGCCCCAGGACCGATGTGACGGACGTTACGAGCTATGCCTACGATCCCACAACCGGGTACCTGACCTCATTGACCCAGCCCATTATCGGCACAACGACCTACAGTAACCACGACGCCCTCGGCAATCCCCGGAACGTCCTTGACCCGAACGGCAACAGCACAGCCTATACCTATGACGAAAACGGACGAGTGCTTACGGTCACGGCAGCGGGCGACACCAGCCCCACGCAATATGCCTACGTCGCGGGAGGCTGCACTTCCTGCGGAGGGGCGAACAAGATCGATCATATTACCCTGCCGGAAGGGAACACCATAACCTACGGCTATGACGCCAACAGCAATCTCGCCGACATCACCGACAGTCTCGGCAACAGCATCAACTATACCTACGACTCCGAGGGGAACAGGCTGACGGAAGAGATCAGGGATGCGGGCAATGCTCTCCAGAAGAGCTTGAGCTACCAGTATGATGCTCTGAACAGGCTTAAAAGGACTACCAATCCCGATGCCAGCTATGCGGAAAACTCATACGACTCCAGAGGCAACAAATCCGCAATCCGCAACCCGAATTCAACGCTCACAACTTACTCGTATGACGCGCTGAACCGATTGCTAGCAACCATCCAGCCCGGAACGATCAGCACCGGCTACGGCTACAACTCGAATAACAACCTGACCTCGGTCACCGATGCCAACAATAACGCCACCACCTACATATACGATGACAGGGGCAGAGTGTACCGGGTTATCTCTCCGGATACCGGCACGACTACCTATACCTATGACCCTGCAGGGAATCTCTGACTAAAACCGACGCCAAGGTAGTCACGATTTCCTATACCTATGACGCCCTGAATCGGTTGACGACCATCGACTATCCGGCTGATACAGACACGGTCTATTCCTACGATACCTGCGTAAACGGCAAGGGCCGTCTCTGTTCCATGACCGATGCATCAGGAACGACCAGCTACGAGTACACGCCAAAAGGGCAGGTCAAAAAAGAGACCAAGGTAATCGACACCGTGACGTACGTAACGCAATACACCTACGACATGAACGGGAACATGAAAACCATGACCTATCCGTCAGGCAAGGTCATCACCTACAACTACACCAACGACAAGGCAGTAAGTGTTCTAAACGGTGCAGCCAACCTCGCATCGAATATCACTTACAAGCCCTTCGGCGGGATGAATGCGATCACCTACGGCAATGGCCTGAGCGGCACGATCGGATACGATAACCAGTACAGGATCAGCTCCATAACGGCAGGGGCGGCACTGAGCCTCAGCTATACCGGATATGATAACAATGGGAACATAACAACCATTACGGACAGTCTCGATGCTACAAAGAACAAGAGCTTCACCTACGATAATCTTGACCGGCTTGGGACAGCCACATCATCGGGCATATGGGGCAGTTTGGCCTGGACGTATGACGGGGTAGGGAACAGGCAGACAGAGAATGCGAGTGCCTATACGTATTACCAGAATACCAATAAGCTGAATACTGCCAATGGAATGTCTTTCGGATACGACAACAACGGAAATACGACGACAGAAGCTGCACGACAGTATGTCTACAATCAAAACCAGCGATTGATCCAGGTGAATGACGGGTCAATGACGGCCAATTACACCTACAACGGCAACGGCCAGCGGGTGAAGAAGATCGTGAATGGAACAACGACGATCTTCCATTACAGCCTGAGCGGACAGATCATTGCAGAGTCGAATAGCGCTGGAACTATCACAGCGGAATATGTATACTTCAATGGTCAACCGTTGGCGAAGCTGGAGGGGGCGAATACGTACTACTATCACAACGATCATTTAGGTACACCGCAGAAGCTTACCGACTCAACCGGCACCGTCGTCTGGGCTGCGGACTACAAACCCTTCGGAGAAGCGACCGTCACAGTCGCCACGATCACGAATAATCTGCGATTCCCAGGACAGTACTTCGATGCTGAGACAGGGCTGCAATTACAATTATTTCCGTGATTATAATCCTGCCATCGGTAGTTACATTGAGGCTGACCCTTGGAATTCAGGAGTAAACCGGCGGTCTCGATCCCGTTTTAAAATGAGTATACGTGTACTTGGACCAGCGATTCTAGATGATATGAATTCGTACTCATATGTCCACAACAATCCAAATAGATATATAGATGTCTTTGGGTTGACGTCAGATGCTGGAAAAGATGATCCAGATAAGTATGATCCAGAAAAATACGACCCAGATATTAATGACCCCCAATATTGTCAAAAAAAATTAGTAATAGATACTCTTGTCTGCGAAAAGGAATGTAATCTTGCAAAAAAAGTTATTTGTAAGTGGAAGGCCATTTTTAAAATGGATCAATGTCTTGCTGACCAGATAGGTAAGTAGGGGGGATGAGAATGAGAAAAAAAATAGTATCAATTGTATTAGTGATGTTATCGCCACTAATTTATTATTATTTGACATTCTTGTTTAGAGTAAATATTACGTATCAACTAATATATAGTTTTGAAATTAAATCAAAAATACTAGTTGCGAGTGTTATCCTCTTGAGTGATTTTGTGTGCGCAATTATTATTGCTGGTGTTACTGCATGGCCACTTAGCTATTTATTTAAATTTAAACCGACATATATTACACTAGTATTACTGATTACAATTTTAGGTTTTCCAGCTTTTACTTTTATCGTGCAGTCAAATTTTAATTATTTAGCATCTATAGATATTATTGGACAATTTGTTTCAGTATCGATTTTTATTTATTATTTTGCGAAGTTTGGTTATCGCGCAGCTCAAAAAAAGGATCATCAACTCATAAAATCTTAGGTAAGTGGCCTCTTTCTCTGTCTGCTTGCGCTTCGGTGCGCGGGAGTCGCGTGGGCTGACCCCGCCTAATTTATGCGTATATTTGCGAGTTAGATTGTCAGCATCATTTGGACTGGCGATTCAAGGGTAAAGTTACATTGGATACGCCGTATTATACTCAGACTACAACTATAACAGAACTATGGATTCCATTGTGGCAAGAACCAACTGGTCCCGGGGAGATGATATGAAAAAATGTAAACCATGCCCTGTATTAGTAACAACTATGATGATAACATTACTGTGCGTTGCTGTTCTTGGTACTAATTGCATAGCCTTTCCAGCCAATCTTCAAATTGCTATGGAAAAGAACAATGTGATTGCGGAAAAAAATGTTGCTTCATCTAATTCTAAATCCGCAAAGAACGTGATTTTCGAAATAATTGGTGAAAACGGCGAGCCGTTACGAGGGGCCTCAATAGACGTCTTTAACATTAATGGTGCAAAAACGACTTTTTATTTAAAGGAGATGTTAACCAATAAAGATGGTAAAATGACGGCGTCAATAGATTTGCCGTCATTGCCTTCAGAAACACAAATAGGGATTCTTTCTGAAGATAATTTTTACTGCTATTATGCAAAGATTACAGATCTAATCGTAAGCAATGGGACCGTAAGGATGACTGTTCCTAAGTCCGGTATTATATTGGCTACTTTAAAAAAATATCCTACCCGAATAAAAAAACCGGTAGTAGCTGAAATATTTAAGAAGAATAATGGAGGTAGATACGAAAGTTATAAAGGGATCGGATTTTTTTTGAGCGAAGGTAAACTTGAGGTGGAGTGTTTGCCAGCCGGTATATATAAAATTCAAATTAAAAATAGTTATGATTCATCGACATTCCTCTTTGAAAAAGAAAACATTAAAGTTACGTCTGGAATAAAAACTGATTTAGATGGAATTGATTTGACTGATGATTTGAGGTAGTAAAGAAACCAGCGGCAATTGGCAGGGGCGAATACGTACTACTACCACAACGATCATTTATATACCCCGCAGAAGATGACGGATAGCACCGGGACGGTTGTATGGGCTGCGGATTATAAACCGTTCGGTGAAGCGACGATCACGAGGTATTGGGTAGAGTAGAGAGCTGGTCAATACCAGCTCTCTACTCTACCCCAATGATCCAATGATCCCTGACATTCTACCGTCGATGGTCGATCATATATAAATCATTCTTAAGTCCTATTGACACCGGATGGGCCTGTGTTAAATTTATTCATATATAGCGATGAAGCGTGAAATCCTGCGAAGGAGGAATAGATCAATGAAAAGAGGATTTTTTGCGGCAGTGGTTGCCTTTTGCGTTTTGGTAACGCTCCCCGTATTTGCAGCGGATGTGGTGGTTTCGATGAATCTCGTCACCGAGCAGGGCATCGGCAAAAGCATCGGCACGATCACGATCAGCGAAGGGCCGGCAGGACTCGTATTCACGCCTCAGCTCACCGATCTGCCCCCCGGCTTTCATGGATTTCACGTTCACCAGAACGCGGACTGTGCGGCAGGCATGAAGGACGGTAAGATGGTCCCCGGCCTTGCGGCAGGCGGGCATTACGATCCTGCCAATACCGCCAAACATGAAGGTCCGCACGGCAAGGGTCATATCGGCGACCTCCCATTGCTCACTGTCGGAGCTGACGGCAAAGCCGTGACAGCGGTCTCCGCCCCCCGTTTGAAGATGGCGGACGTGAAAGGCCGCTCTCTGATGATCCATGCAGGCGGCGACAACTATTCCGATCTGCCGGCATCGCTGGGCGGTGGCGGCGCGAGGGTTGCCTGCGGCGTCATCAAATAGCGCTTTCACGCGTCGGGCCTACCATAATCTGCTTTTTTCTAAATAATAATATTATCCCCCGCTAAAGAGCGGGGGATACCTCATCAAACCTCGAATTCTCGCCAAACTCACCTCTGAATGTTTTTCATTGAAACTTCGTCGATTTTAGTCAATAATGCACTTCGCGGAACTAAGGATCGGCTGTTTCTGGTCTTGGTTATAAAGACCGGAACGAAAGCAAAATGCAGATCTGTTAAGATCCGCCGGAGGGTATTATGGTTAAAAGTTCGCAGAGGACGTTCCTTGTTCTCTTGTCCGTTGTTCTTCTTGCCCTGTTCTCCGGACTGTTTCTCAGGGGGATGATCATCAAGGATTTCCAGGATTATGTCGAGGGCGAGCGATCAGCTCTGGTTCGCCTGGTTTCGTCTGACATGGAAGAGTCCTACGAAAAAAACCGGAAATGGGACCGGGAGGCAGTGGCCGGCATCGCGGTCCGGGCACTGCAGCTTGGATTGCAGATGAAGCTGGTTGATATGCGCGGCGACGTCGTGATCGACACGGAACAAGCCCTTGCGTTTCTGCCTTCCGACAGGGCATCCCGGATCCGTGAAACAGCAGGGTTTGTCGGGGATGACAACGTAACGGACTATCGATCTTACCCACTCGTTATAGGTAGTGAAAATGCGGGCCGCCTTGACGTTAAGTTTCCAGGGAAGGGCAGGTCCGACGCATTCACCAGCCGCGCCGGCACCATTGTTCTGACAGGAGCGTTTTTGCTGGCAGTGCTGGTATTGGCGCTGATGAAGCTCATTTCGCGGAAACAAACCATGCCGGTCAGAAGGCCTGTCCCAACATCCGATGCTGCTGCTGTGCTGCAGGGAGTTATGCCGGTTTCAGTTAAGGGTGAAACGGCAACTGTCCCTGTGGCTGAGAAAGAAAAGGCCTCTGAGGTCAATTCTCCTGCATTAAGCATTGCTGTTGCCACGGAGGAAGAACCGGAAGACCCGCTCGACGCGGATGATGAGGATATGCAGCCGCTTGCAGGCGATCCGGACAGAATATCCAAGATCGTTAAGGGATTGGATGGACTGGCAAAGGCACAAGCGATCCGCAGCGCGCTGCAGAAGCAGCCACTTGAACTCTCATCGTATCTGAACAGCATCGTTGAAAAAACACGTCAGTCTTTGACAGGCACTGATGTCACCTTTAGTGTGGAATGCAGGAACGATCTCGTCATATCAGCTGACCCTGAGTGTCTGATGGGGATCATGACCAACCTTCTGGAGAATGCAGCAAAAGCGGTGAAGCATGACGGGACCGTGACCGTCAGTGCATCGGAGAAGGGCGACCAGATAGAGTTCGCGGTCAGCGATACGGGATGCGGGATCAGGCGGAAGGCTCTTCCGCATATTTACGAGCGTTTTTATCGAGGGTCGGGAGACGGCATCGGCCTGGGGCTTACCATTGTAAAGGAACTGGTCGATGCCTGCGCAGGGACCATAGCGGTTCAATCAACAAGGGGCAAGGGCTCGGTTTTTACCGTTTCCATCCCTCGTTCCTGACCGGCAGGACAGCGAAAGCATGAACCTGAAAAGATTATTTGGACGCAGATAAAATCTGATGAACGCGGATAAACCTGAAAAAGCATTTAACACGGGAGGAGCGGATTAAATAAAGACTCGCCCTTGTGGTGAAAGTTCTGTCACCTGAATGCCTGGCTTTATCAGCGAAAATCTGCATAAATCTGCGTCCTACTGCCGTTATTAGGATGAAAGCTAAACATCATAAAGAAGCCCCGTCTGCAATGCAGGCGGGGCCTTTATTTTTAAAAGATGACGGTCGGCGTTCTTACTTCTTTCGATAGAACGGCAGCTCCATGGTCTTTGCCGCGATCTCGCGGTCCTTGAGCTTCGATCTCGATCTCCTGTCCGGGCTGCGCGTAGCGGCTGATGACATAGCCGAGGCCGATGCCGTTCCGGAGGTAGGGCGAATGGTTGCCGCTCGTCACGACCCCGATATCGCGGCTTTCGGAAAAGATGCTGCCCCCTTCGCGCGGGATCCCCTTGTCGAGCAGCATGAACCCGGCAAGTTTCTGCTTGATGTCATCAGGTTTCAGCTTGAGGAGCGCTTCTTTGCCGATGAAATCTTTTTTGAAATTCACGAAGCGGTCGAGGCCGGACTCGATCGGCGTGCGGGTCTCGTCTATTTCGTTCCCGTACAGAGCATACCCCATTTCAAGGCGAAGCATGTCCCGGCTGCCCTGGCCGCAGGGGAGCAGTCCGCTCTCCTGACCTGCTTCCAGGATGGCGTCCCAGAGCTGTTCTGCGTGCGAGGCGGGAACGAAGAGCTCATAGCCGTGCTCGCCGGTATAGCCCGTGCGGGAAACGATCGCCGTTATTCCGACGAGCTTGCGTTCACGGACTCCCCGGAGTCTCATCGCTTTCACATGGGCGCCGGTGAGCTTCTCGAGGACCTTAAGCGACCGTGGGCCCTGGAGCGCAATTTGTGCCAGGGAACGGGTCTGGTCAATGATCTCCACGTTCGTACCCGCGTTCGTCGTGAGCCACGAGATGATCTTTTCCGTGTTCGATGCGTTGGTGCAGAGCAGAAATCCGTCATCACCCGGCAGATGGAGCAGCATGGCGTTGTCCAGGATGCGGCCGTGCATTATTGCAGAGAAGTCCGTAGGCAGCTGCTCCTGGGGCCAGATTATCTATGTTCCGGGTAAAGACCCGCTGCAGGAAAGCACCGGCATCGGCGCCTTTGATCGCAATGCGGCCGAGAAAGCTGACATCGAAGAGGCCGGCAGCAGTGCGCACGGCATGGTATTCATCAAGCACCGTGGAATACTGGAGCGGGATCTGCCAGCCCTGGAAATCGGTCATCTTTGCCTGTAACTGCAGCTGTTTCTGGTGGAGAATGGTCTGTTTCATGGCGCCTCCAAGTTCATCTCGCTGGTACAGACATTCCCGGCACACAACACCATGCGGTTCAGTACGATCAGGTAAGGTCTTATTTTATGCGGAGCTTCTCGGTATCCGTGGAGGCATTTGCCAGCTTATGCAGGTCCTTGGGATGGAAAGCGCCCTTTTCAGTAATGATGGCGGTGATGTAGCGTGCAGGCGTCACGTCAAAGGCAGGATTGGCCACCTTGACGTTGTCCGGCGCGATCTGGACCTTGCCGAACACGTGGGTCACTTCGCGGGGATCGCGCTCCTCGATCGGGATGCCAGCGCCCGATTCAGTATTAAAGTCGATCGTCGAGAACGGCGCTGCCACGTAGAAGGGGATGCCGTGCTCCTTGCAGAGCACTGCCAGGCTGTAGGTCCCGATCTTGTTCGCCACGTCTCCGTTTTTGGCAATGCGGTCCGCACCGACAATGGCCAGATCGACCATATCGCGGAACATGAAATAGCCCGCCATGTTGTCGGTAATGAGCGTGCAGGGGATCTTTTCTTCCATCAGCTCCCAGGCAGTCAGGCGCGCGCCCTGCAGGACCGGACGGGTCTCGTCCACGTACACATGGATCTTTTTTCCCGCTTCCACGGCGGCGCGCATGACGCCCTCGGCGGTACCGTAGCCGGCGGTCGCGATCGATCCGGCATTGCAGTGCGTGATGACGTTGTCGCCGTCGGCGACGAACGCAGCGCCGAAGGCGCCCATTTTTCTGTTCGTGGCGATATCTTCGTCATGCATGCGCTGCGATTCATCGACGAGCATTTCACGGAGCGCATCAAGGGACTGGTCCTTGTTCTTCTGCACGAACTGCTTGATGCTGGTCGATGGCCCAGAACAGATTGACCGCCGTAGGCCGCGTGGCCGCCATATGGGAGCAGATCTCTTCGAATTGGGGCCAGAAGGCATCAAAGGTATTCGCCTTGATCTGGCGCGATCCGAGAGCAAGCCCCATGGCCGCTGAAACGCCGATGGCAGGCGCTCCGCGAACCCACAGCTCCTTGATGCCCCTCGCGACGGTCTGATAGTCCTTGCAGTCGTTATACACGATCTCGATCGGCAGTTTTGTCTGGTCAAGCATACGGACGATGCCGTCTTTCCATTCGACGGTAGGTATCATGGGGAAGTTCTCCTTTAGGATTACGTGCAGGTGAGTAGCAGTACTGATTTAAATATAAAGGATACGGAAGGAATTGTCAAAAAAAAACTGGCGAATGGCTTAGATTGGCACTGTTATAAGGGCGTTTTTACGGCGCGCTACCTGTCTCTGTAGTTTGCCGGTTCTGAATTAAATCCGTAGGGGCAAACCCTGTGAGGCCTGCCCCTATGGATCATTTTGCTGATCACTTCCCCAGCACCTGCCCGACCTTCAACTCCGGCTCTTCGGCAGAGCTATCGTCGTTACTTGTTTCTTCCCATTCCATGTTGATTATTTCAAGGCTGCCATTGCCCGTTGCCACGAGCAGCGGGTCGAGCGACAGCACTTCTCCCGGGGTTCCCTTGGCGGGGCCGGCTGGTGTGGCCCACCAGATAAGCATCTTCATACCGCCCGCTTCGGTAAATGCGCCGGGGTAGGGCTGGGTGAGCGCGCGGACCAGACTGTAGATGTTGTCGGAGCCTGCTGTCCAGTCGATGCGTCCGTCCTCGGGCTTCCGACGTCCGAAATAGGTCGCCTGCGATTCGTCCTGCGCGCGTCGCGGGGCCGTACCCGCGGTCAATGCGTCGAGCTGGCGTTCTAGCACAACGCGTGCGGCCTTGACGCACTTGCCGAAGACCTCCTGCACCGTATCTTCCTTTCCGATGAGTACCGCTTCCTGGTCCACGATATCGCCGGCGGCAGCCCGCTTTACCATATGGTGCAGGGTCATGCCGGTCTGCTTCTCGCCGTTCAGTATGGCCCAGTTGATGGGGTCGTGGCCGCGGTATTTCGGGAGGAGGGAGCCGTGCATATTGAACGCCCCGAGACGAGGCACGCTGAGGGTCTCTTCAGCGATCATGTTCCGGTAGAAAAAGGAAAGGATGAGGTCGGGAGCCCAGGACCGGATCTTCGCGATCCAATCGGGCGAGTTGACCGACTCCGGTGTATGGACCGGAATGTCGTATTTGGCAGCCAGTTTCGCCACCGATTTGAACCAGATATCTTCGTTGGGATCGTCCTTGTGGGTAATGACGGCCATGATGTATTCATCATTCTGGATCAGGGCCTGCAGGCATTCATAGCCCACGTCGTGATAGGCGAAAACGAGTATTGCGGGTTTAGTCATGGGTCCCTTCTTTCTGTGTGTCGATCTTTTCGCAGACCGTCCGAATGACGAGCCGGTGAAGGCGTCGGGATGAGGGCGGCGTCACGCCGCCACAATGCGTTCGAAGCGGCCTGATTTATTGTCAACTGAATGCATGGTTATTATAGCGTCGGAATAGCGCCTGGCAGGCGTCGGGGAGGGAGAGGTCGCATGCCCCGGCTGGAGATGAACTATCCGTATGGTTGAAGGACCGATCCTTGTCAGGTAGAATTTTACTGATTTTACAGTCTGGCATGCGCTTTGTCAAACATATTATCTATGCATTCAGGGAATTACCGGTAAGGAATCGCATGTTCTCACCCCATGCTGGTGAATTGCGGTGCGAACGGGGAATGTGTTTCATTTTTCACCGTTGTTTGTTTGGAAATGAGCCGCCTCTGGAGCGTGTGTTGAATTGTTTAGATTGCATGCGTTCAATAGGCAAGGCCCTTAAACAGAATATGCAGCATGCTGCGGTGAGCGGTCCATTTCATTTACTGTTCCGAGCAAGAACATATTTGGCCGGGTCTTTCTCCTTGAAATAATCAATTCTATCTGTTATCGTCATAGAACAGTTTGCCCCCACGTTGGGTAGGGCAGGGGGGACGAAGCCGAGACTCACTACCATGATGCATGGGGGGGGCCGTTTCCCGAACGCTTGACGGGGTTTTTGGAACCATATAAATGAGCTCACCTATCGACAACACACCATGTCCCTTGTGCCGTACCGAAAAAGTACGTGAATATTCCCAGGACAAACGGCGTAATTATTACCAGTGTCAGATCTGCAGCCTGGTGTTCGTCCCTTTCCGTCAGTTCCTGTCCGCAGAAGATGAAAAGAAAAGGTACGATCTGCACCAGAACTCGCCTCAGGACGTGAACTACCGCCGCTTCTTAAGCCGCCTGTTTTTTCCCCTGCAACAACATCTGACTCCGGGCAGCCAAGGTCTGGATTTCGGCTCCGGTCCCGAGCCAACGCTCTCCCGGATGTTCGTAGATGCCGGTCATACCATGACGCTCTTCGACTATTTTTATGAACCGGTTCCTGCAGTACTGGAGCAACAATACGACTTCATAACCGCCACCGAGGTGGTGGAGCATCTGCATGATCCCCAAAAGGAACTGGAACGGTTGTGGACTTGCCTGAAGCCGGGCGGGTGGCTCGGCATCATGACAAATCTTTCTGTTGATCGAGACGCGTTCACGCAATGGTATTATAAGAACGACCTTACGCATGTCTGCTTCTTTTCCAGGACGACCTTTGCCTGGCTGGCCCTGCAGTGGCATGCAGAGGTGATCTTTGCAGACAGCGATGTCGCGCTCTTCCACAAAATGCCTGTTCCTTCGACGTCCACGCCGGTCGGCGTAAGGAAAAAAGGTGGCTCTTTCGTATAATAGTTTACCTTCAGAAACTCGAAAAAGAACATTTCAGGAGAAATGGAGAGGAATGGTGAAATGGGGTTAAATTGTTATTAAATGACGCTACCCCTTTTCCCCCAGCTTCCCCATTTCTCCTCCAAAGAGGTTCTTGATCTTGGATTTCGGTTTTATGAGTCTTTCAACCTAAATACGAATGAACAAAAAACGTATATGAAAACACTACCTATCGTATATCAGGATGAGCACCTGGTCGCGGTGAATAAACCGTCGGGACTTCTGGTCCACCGCAGCAGCATCGACCGCCATGAAAATGAAAATGCCATGAAGATCGTCCGGGACCAGCTCGGGCAGTGGGTCTATCCTTTCCATCGTCTAGACAAAGCCACCTCGGGAGTACTGGTCTTCGCACTGGACCAGGAAACTGCCCGTCGTATGACCCAGGCTTTTACCGATGGCAAGATTTCGAAAGAATATCTTGCCATCGTGCGGGGGGTCACCAAAGAGGCGGAGCGCATCGACCATCCCTTGAAGGACATTGCGGACAAGATGACCGATCAAAAAGCGGATAAGGACAAGCCGGCAAAACAATCGGTTACCGACTATCGGCGGTTGGCGTCAATTGAACTGCCTCATCCGGTGGGCCGTTATTCCACTGCACGCTATTCCCTCATTGCCGTGAGCCCTTTAACTGGCCGCAATCACCAGATACGGCGCCACATGAAGCACATTTTTCACCCTGTTATAGGGGACACCACCTATGGCGACGGCAAACAGAACGACTTTTTCCGCAGGCAGTTCTCCTGTCATCGATTGTTACTGCATGCCTATAAGACCGATTTCGTCCATCCTTACACCGGCCAACCGCTCCATATCCGGGCGCCGTTGGACCACACCTTCGCCACTCTGCTGGAGGGACTGCAATGGGGCCAGCTGAGACGTGAAGTGCTGCAAGGAGGTTCATGATGCAACGAATGTTCATTTCACTAGTTCTGATCATTGGTATGACGATTATTGCGGTTTTGAGCCTGACGAGCTGCCATAAAGCAACGGAAGAAGACAAGATAAAAAACATCATCGCCGGGATACAGAAGGCCGCCGCGGAAAAGGACGCACGGACCGTGCTGGGTCATCTGTCCAAGAGCTATCACGACCCGCAGGGCAACGACTACGACGGAATAAGGGGATTGCTCCTTTTCTACTTTATGAGACACCGGCAGGTGCACGTGTATGTGCCGAATCTCGATATTGCGATCGAAAACTATGCAGCCCAGGCGTCCTTTCAGGCGGTCCTGACTGGTGCAGGAGAAGGCGTCGCAGAGGGGGGCAAGGGACTGCTGCCCGAAGCACTCGGCGTCTACGCATTTAACGTGGCCATGCAGAAGGAATCCGGCGAATGGAAAATCACCTCTGCAAAGTGGGAGCGCATGGGTGAAGGGACGGTACCGAACGAATGATCGGGCGCCGTACACGGTCGCAGGGGCAAATCGGATACGGCACAAGACGACAAAAGGTATTTCGCGCAGTCTCAGGTGAATCAACTGTGACACGCATGGGCCGGGATGTGTTATAGTACGCTATGGAGAAGCTCGCTTTCTGGGTGCCTCCGCTTGCAGGGCAAACTGCTCATGACATAATGAGGAGCATTTCCGGATGAACAGTTTTGAACTCATTGCTTACCCGCTGTTGCCGATCTCTGCGATGGAGCTTCTTCTGGGATTTCTCCTGCTGACCCAGAACCAACGAAGCAGTCCCGTACACCGGTCCGTGGCAGCCATGGCATTTTTTTCGGCTGCCTACTCGCTGACTACCGCGGTCATGTATCTCTTGGCTTCCCAGGGGCACAATTACAGCTTCTTCACCCGGCTGAACTGGATCGGGTGGCTTGCCATTCCCGCCGGTCTGCAATTTCTTTATTATCTCAGGCCTGAAGCAAGCCGTGCTGCCCGCATGGTAGGGTACGTTTTGTATCCCTACTGGGCTGTTATGCTGACGCTCTGCCTGTTTACCGATCTGATCGTAACGCCTCACTATTCGCTCATACCCTACCTGAACCATCCGGGCCCCCTTGAAATTCCTGTACGCATCAGCGGCGCGTTCATGCTCCTTTGGCTGATCGTCGAAGTAATGAGCATCAGGCGTCATTTGACCGGAATAAAAAAGTTCCAGCTCGATCATTTTTTTTATGGCGTGATGATTTTCGCGATCGCCGGAGTGATCATCGCGGGCATCATGCCGGCGATCGGCGGTTTTGGCATCGAACCGAGTCTGGGAGCCTATTTCAGCCTGCCCTGGGTGGTCCTCACTTTTTACGCCATTGTCCGGCACAGCCTCTTTGAGATACGGACCATTTTATCGAGGGCGATGAGCATCCTTCTTCTGGTCCTCATCTGTTCGGGAATTCAGGCGGCCATCCTGACAACGATCGAACCCGCTTTTGGAACAATGCTGTCGCTTGTTGTCTCGCTCTCGGTCCTTGGTTTTTTCCTGTTCGGAACAACCGTCAGCAGAAAACTGCAGTCCATCGTCAACAGTCTCATCATCGGCAGCCGTTACAATTATGAGACCCTCATGCGGGAGGCGATCGTAACGCTGAACGCAAAGCATGACGGGCATGGGCTGATTGATTATTTGATCGAGACAACCTGCGCCGGGCTTAACGTCAGGGATGTGGGTGTCTACGTCCATGCAGTTGAGGACGGCTTTGTTATGCGGCAGGGGTGCGGCTGCTTCTCCGCCATGAAGGGCCGGCGCTCGCTCGCAGACATCGCGGTAACAAAGCTGCAGGAAGCGAACCGCTCGCTGATCCTGAAGGAGATCGCAGGGGCGGGAGAAGAGCGGGAACCGTTCGCTCTCAGCACGTATATGCGGGGGATCGGCGCCGAGGCGCTCGTGCCGCTGCTGTTCCAGGGAAGGCTGCAGGGGGTGCTGGTACTCGGCGCGAAAACGAGCGGCGAGATGTTCGGGCAGAGCGACGTCGGCTTTCTCGAAACACTGGCCGCGCACGCTGCGAGCGGGCTGGAAAATGCCAGGCTCCATGAGATCACGCGCAAGGTCCGGTCATCGCTGCTGGAGAGCGAGGAACGTTTCACGACACTGGCGCAGAAGATGCCGGCGGCCGTCTTTATTCACCGGGGAGCGTCGATCGTCTATGCCAATAACGCGGCAGAGGAGATGACGGGATATCCGCAGGAACGGCTGATGACGATGCACATCCGCGACATACTCCTTCCGGAGTACCGGGAGGCGATCCAGCCGCATGGTCTCGAGAGGACCGAACCTCCGTTGCGCTATGCGGAGAAGGAAGTACGGATATCGCGGCTGAACGGGAGCGAACGGTGGGCGGTCATGACGTCGTCGGTCATTGAATATGGAGAACAGGCGGCGGTTATCTGGATCTTTTTTGACATAACGGAGCACAGGCGGAATGAAGCCAGGCTTCGGTACGAACGAATCCGGGACGCGGTAGGAAGGATGGCAACCTACATTGCGGGCGATCTCGAGGGCATGGTGAAGGACATCCGCCGCGTCACGGAACTTCACTCGCAGGGAGACGACGGTGACGGCACCACAGAACTGGCGCATAAGATCCTGTCCAGGATGCAGCAGGCGGAGCTCCTTGTCCGCACCCTCAACGAGCTCGGCACCCGCCAGGAAACAAAACGGACCCTCCAGGATATCAGTGAACTCGTCGGGAAAAGACGGCAGATCCTGGCAGCGATACTGAGCGGAAAGTGCGAACTCGTGATGCGATCTTCACCGGAACCGCTGAAGGTCATGGTTGATCCGATCAAACTGGAAAGTGCGCTCATGAACCTGGTGATCAACGCGCGTGACCAGATGCCGCACGGTGGGGTCGTGACCGTAGCCATCGGCCGCGCCTCGATCGATGCCGATTTTATCCGGCGGACCGGATATGGAAGGGTCGGGGCCTATGCCACCGTCTCCGTAAGCGATACCGGGGAAGGCATGGGTTCCGTGGAACAGGAGCGTATCTTTGAGCCCTTCTTCACAGCGCGGGCAGACCGGAAGGAAAGCGGCATCGGCCTTTCAATGGTGTACGACATCATTAAAGAACATGAGGGGTACCTGACGGTAACGAGCCCGCCCGGACAGGGCTGCTCCTGCATGGCCTATCTTCCACTGGTGCCCGAGGGGCAAACGGGGAAAAATAATGTTTTATGAATTGTAACTGTGCAGGTGTCCATAAATAACAGACTAAACCAGCGGGTTTCGATCTGCCATACCTCGCATTTTTGTCATTTAATCGGGAATCCAGACGTCCCTGGATCCCCGATAGGATCATTCGGGGACGACGGATATGGGGGTGCTGAATAGTTCCATGAATTTAAGATTTCACCAGGACTTTGACCTTCGTCCCTTTTCCCGGAACGCTTTCGATCTGCAGGTCCCATCCGTGCGCTTTCACCAGGTGTTTGACGATCGCAAGGCCAAGACCCGTCCCCCCCATGTTTCGTGAACGGCCCGGATCGACCCGGTAGAACCGTTCCCCCAGCCGCGACAGATGTTTTTTCGCAATGCCGATGCCGGTATCTTCTACATACAGGCAGGTCAATCCGTTCTCCTGCACAGTGCCGAAGGTAACGCCGCCTTTATCCGTGAACTTGATCGCGTTTTCAACGAGGTTGATAAGGATCTGGATGAGACGGTTCCTGTCAGCTTCGATCGATACCGGCACCGGGAGCAGCTCCATCCTGAGGGTCAGATTCTTTGCGTCCGCTTTCTCCTGCAGCATTTCCATGATCTGCCCGCCCACATCCTCAAGATCGACCGGGGTTTTCTGCACGGAGATTACACCCAGTTCGAGTTTTGAGATGGTCATGAGGTCGTCCACCAGGCTGTTGATGCGCTCGCTGTTCGCTTTGATGGTCCTGAGAAACTTATGTACATGTTCTGTATCTTCCAGGGCTCCTTCCAGGAGCGTCTCGGCAAATCCCTGGATGACCGTTATAGGCGTCTTGATCTCATGAGAGATGTTGGCCACAAAATCTTTTCTGGTTTGCTCGAACTTTTTGAGCTTCGTTATGTCGTGGAAGATCGCGATGTACCCGGACAGATCTGTCTCGTTATAGGAAAGAGGGGAGACCTGGACCACGCAGTATTGCTCCAGCGGCGAGTCGATCCTTATTTCAGCGACACCGGCTGCCCGTTTTTTTTGCACCTCTTCCATCAGCGTCAGGAACTCGCTGTTGCGGAAGACCTCGATGAACCGTCTTCCCTGGAGCGCCGTCTCGCCGAACAGTTTCCTGGCTGCCAGGCTCGACAGAACGATGACACCCTGAGCGTCGATGATGAACAGGGCGTCGGGTATGTTCCTGAGGATCATGTTCAGGCGATATTTCTCTTCATCGCTTTCGGCGACGCTTTTTTGCAGTTCAAGAGACATGGTGTTCAGGCTTTCGGCGATCTCGTCGAACTCTCCTGCACGCTCAAGGAAGAGTTTTTTGCCCAGTTCTCCGCGCGCAAGCGATCGGGAAAAATCACGGATCCGGCTGGTCAGTCTCCGGATATATTCGATCTGCCAGAGAGAGAACAGGCCTGTTGCCAGAAGGATCGAAATGCCGACGGTCAGGACCTTTATCCTGATGATATTGATCGATCGGTCTATGTCCCTGAGCGGCACGCTCAGCCGGACAAAGCCTGCGGGCTCTCCGCCTACCGTGATCTTCTGAGCCACATAGAGAAAATCGTATCTGGTCGTATCGCTGAAGCGAATGGCCATGCCCCTGTTGTTCAAAAGCGCCTGCTGTATCTCCTGCCGGTGTGCATGGTTGTCCATGTCCATTGAGGGACTGTCGGAGTCGCCCAGGACCCTTCCGTCGAGAGCGATGACCGTTACCCGTGCCCCTGTTTTGTTCTTCAGTTGTTTGCAGGTGTCGTCGAGCGGGGAAAGCGAATGAAAGGAGAGGCGGTCGGCGATCAGGGACGCCTGAACAGCGAGGTTGTCTCGCAGCGTTGCGATGTGGTTTTCCCGGAGGGCGGTTGTGATATATACTTCGATGAACAGAATGGCCAGGAGCATGACGCCGCCGTAGATGATAAAGATGCGCTGGAATATGCCCCGGTTCTTTATCGCGTCATTCGACATAATAGCCTGCGCCTCGATGCTTTGATGTGTGCTGCCACGGCTGACCGTTCGAGAAAACTATAACATAAACTGAAAAAAAAAGGAATGCCGGCCCGGAGCAACCACCGGATTTATCTGGTATACTTTGGCCAGCATTGAACATTCCAAAGGAGGATGCCATGAAATATACGAATCTATTGGTCCTGGTTGTGGCGCTTTTGCTGCCCTTCGGTCTTGTCGCGTATGGGGAGGAGGAAAAACAGCCTGCCAAGGAAGCTGCTCCGACAGCAGCAACGGAAGGTCGCTCCCCCGGTGCGGTCAAAAAAGTGAAACGTGTTGTGGCTGCCGTGGACGCTGACGGAGTGCAGCGTGTTGAGGTCGTGGGTGGGGGCTATTTCTTCGACCCCAACTACATCATCGTGAAGGTGAACGTGCCGGTTGAGTTGAAGGTCAGGAAGGAAGACGGATTTGTGCCTCATGATATCGTGGTGAAAGCGCCGGAGGCGGGAATCAATTTCTCGGAATCACTCGGCAAGGCCCCCAAGGTCATCAAATTCACGCCAACGGCAATTGGGAAATATGAGATGTATTGCGGCAAGAAGCTCTTATTTGTAAAAAGCCACAAGGAACGCGGCATGGACGGCATAATAGAGGTTGTTCAATAGAACAAAGGACGGCCGGGCCTTGGTCCCGGCCGTTTCCATAAAAGCTCCCTTCCACAACCTCGCAGTGTAAATCTTTTCAGGTTTTCGTGTACCGCCACCCCGCATTATTGCTCAGCATGGTCCTCCAACCGGGGCGCTTCCCGAAGGGGGGAATACTGTTTTGATTGACTTCCCGGCCGCACCTTGATACTATATTATCAATGTTACGGTTTCTTGCGAAAAGACCTGCCCTCGGGCTTGAAATAACATCAACAGCACTGCGGCTTGCAGCAATTTCCGGGAAAGGGGCGACTGCCTCTGTTCTCGGGACGGCACGGGCGGTTGTTCCCGCCGGCATGGTGAGCGAAAGCTACGGTGCACCCAACCTTGACGCTCCCCAAGATCTTTCCCGCCTGTTACGTGACTGCCTGACCGGCCTGGGACGGCCCGACATCCGCCGTGTGGCACTCAGTTTGCCCGACAGCGTATTCCGCGTGCAGACGCTCGATTTTGACACGCTGCCGGGAAAGGCCCTGGACCGGGAACGGCTGATCCGCTGGCGCCTTGAAAAGACCGCAGCCTTCGATGTTGCGGACACGTCGCTCCGGTACGAGGTCCTCCGGGGACAGGACCGCGGCCTTACGGTGCTGGCCTGCGTTGCCAAACAGAGCGTGCTGGCCCAGTATGAGGCGATGCTCACCATGCTCGGCCTCGAACCCTGGTCCATAGGCCTTTCATCTTTTTCTACCTTGAACTTTTACGCTGCGTACCTGACGAAACGGTCTCCGGTCGCCGTGCTGGCGCATATCACCGATGATGCTTTCGCCACGGTCATTCTCGAGAACGGCGGGGTGCGCTTCTACCGCTATAAAGAGATCAAACGGGGGGGCGTTGACGAGATCCGCGCCCGGACCATCCGGGAGATCGAAGACTCCATTCATTTTTATTCGCACATGGACCGCATCCAGGCCGCGGAGATCGGGCATCTCTTTCTCACCGGCGATGCAGCAGCGGGCGACGGGCTTGCAGAGGGGCTCCATGACAGGATGGGAGTCACGGTCGAATTGCTGTCCCCGGCAGTCGTCCTGTCCCGGGGGCAGGCGGAGCCGGACCTTGCTGCGGCCCTCGGAGCCGGAGGTTCTTTGTGATCACGATCAATTTTGCAAGCATAAATTACCGGCTCGCGTCACGCTTGTCAGCAGGGCTGACTGTCGTTACCGTTTTGCTCACTGCGGTATTGGCGATCCAGATATGGGGTTTCACGGGATCGCGGGCCGACCGTATTGCTCTGGAGCAGAAACTGAAACAGCAATCCGACCGGGAGGAGCAGATCCGGCCGGTCCTGCAGGAACGGGCACAGATCGTGAGCGACCTGACGGCCATGGCCGGCCTGATGGAGGCGCGGCGCTTCTCCTGGACCAGGCTGCTGACCAGTCTGGAAACGGCCTTTCCCACCGGCGTTGCTCTGACAAAACTGGAATTCGATCCCAAAGAGCGGACCCTGGTGATCGAAGGCGTGGCACAGTCTCCGGAGGCGCTCCGCAATCTGATGGTCGGACTTGAAAAGTCGACCTACTTTAAGGACCCGCTGCTGAAGCATCAATCCGTGGACAAGGGGATCATTTCGTTCAATGTCGCTTCCTTCTATACCGACCATATCGTGGCCCTTCGGGCTCGCTGAGAACCGCACGCTCAGAACCATCGCCCTGATCTGTGCCGTTCTCATCAGTGCGAACGTGCTGTTCTACCTGTTCGTGGCCGCGCCGTCAGCAGCGGGGCTTCGGGAGCTTGGGTCCCGGCATGCCGAGCTCCGGAAGCGGCATGCCGAAGCAATGCAGTTCCAGAAACAGAAGCAGGCCCTTGCCGGCATCAAGACCGGGATCCAGACGCAGAAGGACATGCCGCTCCTCGTCAAGGACCTGGTGCAGACCGCGCGCGGGCTTAACCTCAGGGTTGGGCCGATCAACTACGATATTCCCAAACCCGGAAGCGGGGGGCTCGCCATGCTCACGTTCTCCTTTCCCGCCCAGGGCAGGTATCCCGATATCAAACGGTTCATTTACGAGACCGAGACCTCACCCCGGCTGGTGGGCATTCAGGATGTGGAACTGGATTCTGAAAAAGACGGGGTCAAGCTGCAAGTGAAGCTCGTGACCTATATCAGAAGCACCGAAGAAAAGGCGCAACCCTGATGGCGTTCAGCAAACAGCAGCAAAAAATCGTTCTGAGCGTGCTGGTCGTGGTCCTTGTACTGGCGATCATCTACCGCTTCGTCACTGGCGAAAAGCCGAAGACCGCGCCGCTTACCTACCCGCGCGGGGCGGTCGCGACCGCGCCAGTCCGGCAGGGGCTCCCGTCCCCAGCGGCATCTTCGGACCCGCTCACTGTTTTTTTTGCACGCCAACACGAGCCCTTTCCCGGTGTCGGTCGCGATTTGTTCAGGATGCAAAATCCCGCGCCCAAACCAACAAAGCCGGCACCGGCCGTTCCTGCTGCTCCGGTTCCGCCGCCCGTGCCGGAGAAGTCGCCGGAGGAGATCGCAGCAGAGTTTGCCAGGGCGGACCTTTCGAAGTTCCGCTTCCTGGGATACCTGACCGACAGGGACCGGTCCCTGTTCCTGTCGAAGGACGGGGAAACGTTCATCGTGAAAAGCGGCGACCGGGTCCTCAAAAACTATACGATCAAGGATGCAGGCAAGGATTACGTGATCCTGCTCGATACGGTCACGAATGTCGAGGTGCGTATCGAACTCTCGGGAAGCGGACCTGAACCGGCCGCGCCGCCCCAGCCGCAGAGATTCAGATGAGGAGATGGATGATGAAAAAGATCGTGCTATTGCTCATGGCCGGCGTCCTGCCGGCGCTCATCGCCGGCTGCGCCGGTTCCCGGGCGTACCAGCGGGGCGAGACCTATTCCCACCGCGGAGAATGGGACCTGGCGGTCAAGGAATACCGCGAGGCCAACAAGCAGGCGCCCCAGGATATTGAGTACCGCTCATCACTGATGCGCGCGGAGGAAACGGCGGCCAACCAGCATTATCAAAAGGCCCGCTCATTCGTCAAGGAGCGCAAACTCGACCAGGCCATCGTGGAGCTGCAGCAGGCGCTGTTCCTGAATCCGTCGAACGCGGCGATCCAGGGCGCACTCAAGTCGGTGCTCGACATCAAGCAGGCCGAGGAGCATTACCGGGCGGCGCTGACGTTTCAGGAGCTGTCAAGACTGAACGACGCCATCACGGAACTGGGCCAAGCCGTCGAACTTGATCCGGAGAACGCCAAATACCATGACGCCCTGGACAAACTGCAGAAGAAGAAGACCGAGATCGAGCCTGATGACGCCCTGAACCTGGCATCGGACAAGCCGATCACGCTGAATTTCAAAAATACGAACATCAAGGAGGTCTTCGAGCTCTTGGCGAAGCTCTCCGGGATCAATATCATGTTCGACGAAGAGGTCAAGGCCCAGCCCATCACCGTCTTTGTCAAGGATGTTTCGTTCCAGTATGCGTTGAACCTGCTGCTCTCGACGAACAAGCTTTTCATGAAAAAGATCAGCGCCGACACGATCATCATTATCCCCAAGAACAAGTCCAAGTCCGACCAGTACCAGGACCTGATGGTGAAGACCTATTACCTCAACTATGCGAAGTCCAAGGAGATCGTGAACCTCCTGCGGTCCATGCTCGATGTCAAAAAGGTGTACGTCAACGAGATCCTGAACTCCATCACGATCCGCGATACACCCGAGAAGATCAAGCTGGTTGAAAAAATGATCGCAGCCAACGATCTGAAGGAAGGCGAGGTCATTCTCGACGTCGAGATCCTCGAGATCTCGCGGAGTAACACCCTGAAGTACGGCTGGAATTTCAGTCCCGGGCTTTCGGTCTCCGGAACGATCCAGAAAACGGATCCGTCCACAGGCGCGGCCGTGACCGACACGGGGATCACCCTGGCGGATTTGCGGAGCTCGGAAAAAAACGGTCTTTTCCTGAGCCTGCCGGGCATCGTGGTGAATCTGATCAAGCAGGACTCCGATGCCCAGGTCCTGGCCAATCCCCGTGTTCGCGTGCTGAACAACAAGCCGGCCAAGTTCCATATCGGCGACAAGATACCGATACAAACGTCGGTTGTGCAGGCAGCGGTGGCAGGCCAGACGACCTCGAACTTCGAGTATAAGGACGTGGGCATCAAGCTGAACATCGAGCCGACGATCCACCTCAACAGCACGGTGACGCTCAAACTGGGCCTCGAGATCAGCACGCTTGGCGATGCCCTCGACTTCGGCAACGGCCAGAAACAGTACAAGTTCGGTACGCGCAACACGGACACGATCATCAACCTTCGGGACGGCGAAACGGTGATCATCGGCGGGCTGATCAAGGACGAGGAGCGCCGGGGCAGCATCAAGATCCCGCTGCTCGGCGATATCCCGATCCTGGGCAAGCTCTTCTCGTCGTCCGATGACGGCACGATCAAGACCGACATCCTCATGTCCATTACCCCCAACATCGTGCGGAGCATGGAGATCCCGGACAAGGAGATGCAGAATTTCTGGTCAGGGACGGAGGAGGCATTCGATATCAAGCCGCTCTTCGTGACCACGGCAAGCAAGAGCACGCGCGCCCCTGAAAAGGCCGCTTGATAAGACGGCGGTCCTCGACGCCCTGGCAAAACGGGAGCCTGCGGGTGCGGTCGAAGCGCCCGGGACGGGGACGGCTGCCCCGATCGAACCGCCCGCGGGGCAAAAGCCGGCCCTGCCGCCGACGGCCGGATCGGTACTGGAAATGAAACCCGCCGACGTGAGCGTGGCCGTAGGACAGGACATGAGATTTGAGCTCTCGGTGGATAACGTGCGCGATCTTTACGGCGCTATTGTCACGCTCGGCTATGATCCGAAGATCACGGAATTCAAGACCGCCAGCGAAGGGGCGCTGCTGAAAAAGGACGGCCAGCAGACCTCTTTCCTGTTCTCGAACAACGTCAAGGCGGGGACGGTGGACATCTATATGACGCGGATCGGCGATGTGGGCGGGATAAGCGGTGCGGGAAGCCTGGGCACGCTCGTATTCCAGAGCAAGGCCGGCGGTTCCGGAGAAATAAGCCTTCGGAGCGTCAAACTGACGAATTCCAGCCGGGAGCCGATCAAGGCGGAGCTCAAGGGAGCGAAGATCACCGTCAAGTAGCGGGTGTTCCTGATCATGCAAAAAGGACTTACCCTCATAGAGCTGATGGTCGTGATCGCTATCCTCGGGATCCTCACCGCTGCGGCAATGCCCCTTTCGCGCATGACCGTGAAGCGGGTCCGGGAGATGGAACTGCGGAGCGACCTCAGGATCCTGCGCAATGCCATCGATGCGTTCAAGAAGGACTGCATCGAAAAAAAGATCGCTTCGGATTATTGCAAGGCTGAGCGGGACAACTATCCCGAGTCGCTGGAACTGCTGGTCGAACCGGTGAAGCTGGCAGGCGCCGTGGACAGAACAAAAAAATATCTGCGCAGGATACCGCGCGACCCCATGATGCCGCCTGAGCAGGACGGCAACGCGCACAACTGGGGGCTCCGTGCCTACGGCGATGAGCCTGACTCGACCCAATGGGGCGGCGACAATGTGTTCGACGTCTATTCCCGGAGCGAGGCGATCGCCCTGGACGGGACCAGGTACAATACGTGGTGAAGGCGGGACGGAGATAAACCGTAAAATGTTTTGCCACGAAGACACGAAGACACGAAGACACAAAGTGCAGCCTTAATCTAATCATTAAAGCGATTTATTCATCAGTTTTGTTGTTCTTCGTGACTTCGAGCCTTCGTGGCAAATTTTGGTTCCGGATTGTCCGGTCAGGAACAAGCAAATGGATACTATGAACAATAAAAAAAAGCTCCTCAAACAGGCAGGATTCACGCTGATCGAGCTTATGATCGTGCTGTCGATCATGGGGATTCTGATCACCATTGCCGAGCCCAGCTTCAAGCAGTCCATTATCAGGGCGAGGGAAGCGGTGCTGAAGGAGGACCTGTTCCAGATCCGTGACGCCATTGACCAGTATTATGCTGACAATAATAAATATCCCGAGCAACTTACCGACTTGATCAACCAGCAGGACCGTACTCGTAGCTATCTGCGCGAGATCCCCAAAGATCCGTTTACCAGGGCTGCGGACTGGATCACCGTATCACCGGAAGGCGGCGAAGAGGCCGGCGTCTTCGATGTTCACAGCGCCAGCCCGCTCATTGCGGTTGATGGCACCGCGTATAATACCTGGTAGGTTTCCCAGCCGTCCGTACCCGCTCCAGGTTCGTGCGGCAGCAGGGCGGCCAACTCGTGCAGAATTCTCACTGTTTGAAGCAGGGTTCTATTAACCTCCATTGCAACTCGATTTTTCTTTTCATTAATCCTAAAAATCCTGACATCGCCCACTCCGGCTTGACCCTCCGCCAAAAGCTCAAAGCGTGACCTCAGCATCCAAAATTACCAGCCGTCAGCTGATTCGCGTCACAATCGTTTTTTTGAGCGTCATACAGCACCTGTCAATTCTGACAGGTGACAGGTGACACCTTCTCCTATATAATTCACGTGCATTGCATCAGCGACATTCTTCTCTTGGCGCAGTCGATCGTCCGGCTGTGAAAAATATGAATTCGCATTTGCACCGCGACGCTCTTTGACATTCAGCCTAGCTGTCCAACCTGCGAGATTCTGTTTGCCCTATGCGGCAAATATGGTAAGATACTGCCGTCTGCTTCGTTGACCGATCAATTGCAGATATTGGCTGGTTTGTGCGTCGCCGGCATTCCCTCAGTGTGGACAAAGCGACCGGGGTAATAATTATCTTGTGGGAGAACTATCGTGACGAAAATCGTCAGCAGTTTCACTATTTTTCTTGCCCTGGCCTTCTCCATAACCTTCCCCCCCATTACCCTGGCGCAGCCTGATGAAGACAAAAAGTTCCTTCTCATGTATTTTAAGGAAGAGGAGCTCGTCGTGGAGTCGCCGACGCGCGGCAAAAAACCCCTCACCCAGGTTGCGGAGAACATTACCGTCGTTACCGCGGATGACATCAAACTCATGAACGCCCACACGGTCGCGGACGTGCTGAATGGCGTGACCGGTGTGCAGGTGTTCATGACCGGCGGGCCGGGCAGTTCTGCACTGGCATCCATCCAAGGCTCGGATAACAGGCATGTTGCCATATTCATGGATGGAATTCCTATGAACAACCTTAGCGACAATGTCACGGAGATCGGTGCTCTACCGGTCCAGAATATAGAAAAGATAGAGATCATCAAGGGACCGGCGTCTTCTGCCTGGGGCTCCTCCCTCGGCGGTGTAGTGAATATTATTACGAAGTCGGGGAGTGATGATGGATCCCGCAGCACGGTCTCTGCGAGCTACGGCGGAAAAAGCATGGCTGATATTAGAATGGAAACCCTTGGCAAAGAGGAACGATTCGGTTACTACGTCACCGCAGGCAGGCTTCAAACCGACGGTTTCAGGTCTCATAATGATTTTTCCGGGAACAATGTTTACACAAAACTGACGTATGGCTTATCGGATAAAACGACCATCGGTTTTACTGTTGGGTATGACAACCTTTCGAGGGGTATTGCAGAATATCCTGACCCTGCTTACGATCTGTTTATTAATAATAAAATAGAGACACTGAAATCGTCTTTGATGGTGAAATCTTTGTTGAGTGACGACGTAGAAGCTCAGCTCTCATTTTGGAAGTTGAAACAGAATAATGACATTTATTATTATAAGTTGAGTTCCGGAGTAGAGCTTTCAAAATACTACTATAAAGATAGCGGTTACGGCTCGAGTGCGAAACTCTCCTGGAAACACGATTTACATAATATCGTTCTGGGTGTGGACTTAGATTCTAAAAAACTTGAGTCTAATACTATAGCTGACAATGATGGTTTAAAAAAATGGGCTTATTATATCAACGATACTGTTGCGATCGATCGCTTGTCACTTACGCCTGGCATCCGTTATGATAAAACAAGCACGAACGGCGATTTCACCAGCCCGAGCCTTGGCGTTACTTATAAAATAACCGACTCATCTTTGCTCCGGGCATATGTTGCGCGGGGCTTCAGCATTCCGCCGCTTGGTTATACTTATGGAGATAACGATTTTTATATATCAAATCCAGACTTAAAAATGGAAAGAGTTTGGTCCTATGAGCTAGGAGCTGAATCTACAGCGTTGCAATATGTCTGGATGAAGCTGTCCCTATTTCGGCACGATATCAGCGGCGGCATAAGACCAGAACCCGTATCAACGACTTCATCTACACGGGTCAATGATGGAAGAGAGAGAAGGCAGGGAATGGAAATAGAGATGAAGTCACTGCCTCTCTACCATACTTTAATGGTTGCTGCAGTAACATTTATAAACGCGAAAGATCTGGATACGGGTGAAACTATCGTAAACGTTCCTCAGCGAACATATGATATAGGCCTCCAGTTTGAGAATAATTCATTCAAGGCGCTGCTCAAGGGACATTATATTTATTGGAACGCTGATCCTACGTATAACGGGAAATACGATTCGATAATCGTGGATCTTCATGTTGCGAAGAATCTTTATGCGCAGCAAGATCAAGCGCTCGAAGCTTATTTTGATATCCATAATATATTCAACGGATCTCAATATCTTGTGGATGTATATACAAACCCGGCACGGTGGTTTGAAGCCGGCGTACGCTATACGTTCTAATAACTTGAGCACTATTCGCTTTAAATTAAAAAAGGGGGGGAGGTGAGTGGGGATGAAAAATCGTATTATCGTTTTAAAAAAAGGAGTTGATAAAAAAGGCGTTGTTTCCGGCGGCTGTTGTGCCATGGCTTTTATTCCGATCCGTTAGTTAACGTACGTTTTAGAGAGGGAGGGCTGCTGGCTCTCCCTCGCATTTTATTCTTATAAAAGCGACAGATTTTGATCTACCTCATGATGAAAAGACCATGCCATTATCAAAATATACTAAAATATACCCCTCCCCAGATGGACCTGATTCCGTAATTCTTTATTCTACGAAAAATGCATCGGCACTGCTCGTCCCTTCCGGATCGATTGAAGACATCCAGAAAAACAGCTTGTCCGACGAGGAAAAAGAAACCCTCACGGATCACGGTTGCCTGGTAAAGGATGCCTCGGAAGAAAGACGTGAGATGCTCACCTTTATCCGGGAAGTGAATTCTCTCGATAAAACGCTGAACTATATTGTTGTCTTGAACCTGGACTGCAATCTCGCATGCACATACTGTTTCGAGGGCGAAAGAAAGGGCAAGCTCTACCTGTCCGATGAAACAGCCGACCAGTTCGTAGATTTCGTGAAGCGCAGCAGTGTCGGAAAAGAAGAGATCAATATCACCTTTTACGGCGGCGAGCCGCTCTTAAGCATGGAGCGCATTGCAGGGATCTCTGAAAAACTTCGTTTGTTCTCGGAACAGAAGGGACTTGCTTACGGCTTCTCGCTCGTTACCAACGGGACCCTGCTCACACCCAGGAATGTAAAGCGCTTAACGCCTCTCGGCTTGAAAAGCGCGAAAGTAACGCTCGATGGGCCGGAATATGTCCATGACATGTTCAGGCCATTCAAATCCGGCGAAGGGTCCTTCAATATCATCATGCGGAATATCAAAGACGTCTGCGACATGATACGCATCCAGATCGGGGGTAATTATACGCAGGAACATTTTCAGAAGTTTCCCCGGCTTCTTGACGTTCTCGCGGAAAAAGGCCTAACTCCCGACAAGATATATATGGTCAAATTCGACCCCGTGGTCAATGAAAGCGCAGAGTTTGCGCCGCGTGATTTTCATGACGGGTGCGCGTCGATCAATGAACCCTGGATCAGCGAAGCGAGCCTGTTCCTGCGGGAAGAGATATTGAAGCGGGGATACAAAACGCCGAAGATCATGCCGTCTCCCTGCGCCATTGAGCGGGAAAGCAGCCTGGTGGTCAACTACGACGGTGCACTGTACAAATGCCCGGGGCTGATCGGCAGGGCTGACTGCTGCGTGGGCGATCTCAAGAGCGGCTTGATCGACTACGGCAGCTCTCATGATCTCGACGCCTGGAAAAACGAGGAATGCCTTGCCTGCGAATATCTCCCGCTCTGTTTCGGCGGATGCAAGTACATGAAGCTGCTGCGCGACGGCACCCTGCGCGGCATCAATTGTCAAAAAGAGTATCTTGACCGGACCCTCGCCGGACTGGTGGCACAGGATATTAAATACGATCTATGACCCGTTTCAATATCTGTGAAATCTGCGTAATCTGCGGATAATACATTGACTTGAGCAGTTACTAAAAAAATCTTTTCACTAATCAGCAGGCTTTCGGATAGATAACACAGGCATTCCTTGATCAAATTGAATTCATACTTCGCCCGCAACCTTCTCCTCATCTTTTCCCTGTTCGCAGCGGTTCCGGTGCTCGGACCCGCGTCCGTGAACGCATGCGATGTTGTCGTAGTGAAAAGCGCCGACCTGAAACCCTACCGCGACGCGCTTCGAGGGTTTCGGGACGCGAGTTCCTGCACCGTGAGCGAAGTGGAATTGAACGACGATCGCGATCTTGAAAGAATACGTCAGAAAACGGCCCGATGTCGTGCTGGCGATCGGTACAACGGCCTTTAAGAAGCTCAGGCTGTTGAACGATGTTCCCGTTGTGTACGTTATGGCTGTCCTCTCCGAGGCGGACCGCGCACTTCCTCCGAATATTTCCGGCGTGAGCATGGAGATACCGCCTGCGGCCTATTTTGCCGCCATGAAACAGGTCTTTCCCTCGGCAAAACAGGTCGGTCTTTTGTACGATCCGCGCAACAGCGAGACCTTTGTCGAAGAAGCGTCACGCGACGCACGCGCCGCCGGTCTCGAGCTGTCGGACAGGAAGCTCCCCGATCCCGCAGGCCTGGCTGCTGCTCTCGGCAGCATGCGGGACACTATCGACATCCTGTGGATCTTGCCAGATCCGACCGTGGTAACGCCTGAAACGATCGATTACCTGCTGCGTTTTTCCATTCAAAACAATATTCCGCTCTTCGCTTTTTCAAAAAAATACGTCGAAATGGGCGCGATCGCTTCGCTCGATGTTGACCCCTACGACATGGGCGCGCAGGCCGCGGACATAGCAAAGGGGATCGCCGCGGGGGGCAAAGGGTCGGTACGCGTATACGCGCGGAAAACCCGGCTTTCGATCAACGGGAAGGCCGCGAACAAAATGGGCGTCAAGATCGACAGCGAAACGGCGCGCAGGGTGGACCATGCCGATTAGGAGCTTTCGGAACAGGATCCGGGAACAATTCGGACTGAAGGTGTTCACCGCCTTCTTCGTCGTCATTGTTGTGCTCCTGACAACCTATACCGGCATCGGCGCTTTCCGTGAATGGCACAAGGCGAAGGACAAATTGAAGGAACAGGGGGAGATGCTTGCAGACCTGCTCTCACAGAATGTCCTCGTCGGGCTGTTCGCGGAGGACGAAACACTGCTCGAGGCGGCTGCGGCCGGAATGCTCGGTCTGAAAGACGTCACGTCGATCACGATCTATAACAGCGAGCTGAAGTTGCTCTATGCCGGTAAGCGGTCTTCGTCCGGGCAAAGCGCAACGCCCCTCCCTGGCGGACCGGTCCCCGGTCTTGGGGGTGTTTCCGGTCCCGACGTCGTCGAAACAGCGGACTCCTTTCAGTTCACAAAACCCGTGTCGATCAGGTCGCGGTCCCGAGGCTGTCGAGTCCCTGTATTTCGACGTGCAGGGCACGGGGCGCAGCGGCCGGGTGATAGGATACGCGCAAGTCGTCCTGAGCAAGGACTCATTTCGCAAGGACATCGCATCGCTCGTGACGCGGAGAGCCGTAATGATGCTCCTGTTCATCGCTGCCGGCTGGGTCATCATTTCTTTCGCAGTGAAGCAGGTCACGCGGCCGCTCCGGAACCTGACCGGGAAGGTGCGGTCGCTTGAATTGGGACTGCCCATCGAACCGGCTGTTGTGGAAACGGAGGATGAGATCGGGAAGCTCGCAGCGGCCTTCAACGCGATGGTTGAGGCGCGCGTCAGAGCGGAAAAATCCATGCGGGAGAGCGAGGAACGGGAACGGCACCTGATAGCGACCGACCTTCATGATTTCGTGGGACAGAACCTCGTGGCGTCGCAATACCAGCTCGGAGCATTGCGGAAGCTCATCTCCTCCCCTGAAGCGGCCGCACGCCTGGACGAGGCGCGCGAGCTGATCGCGCAGACCATCCAGTACACGCGGTCGCTCACCATCGAGCTCAGGTCTCCCGTGCTGGAGGAACTCGGCTTGCAATCGGCCATCGAATCGCTGGCCGAAAGTTATGAAACCACCCACGGGGTCCCTGTGCGGGTGGAGAATGACGGCTTGCCGATGGAGATCAGCGACGAGACGGGCTATCTGCTCTTCCGGAGCGTGCGCGAGCTCCTGATGAACATCGTAAAGCACGCGAAGGCGACCGAAGCGAGGATCTCGGTGACGAGGACGGGGGACAATGTCCGCATCGCGGTCAGGGACAACGGCATCGGGTTCATTGCAACGGCGGCGCCACAGCCCGGCCATAGCTTTGGTTTATTCACCATCCGCGAGAGGCTACGAGGCCTTGGCGGGCATTGCGACGTCGAATCCGCGCCCGGCGCGGGGACAACGGTGGTCCTTACGGCGCCGCTCGTGAGATCCGGGGAACAGGGAAAGAGGACGCCATGATAAAGATACTTCTCGTTGACGACCACAAGATCGTGCGCGCCGGGCTCAGGGCGGTGATAGCCGGGCACCCGGACATGACCGTTGTTGCCGAAGCGGGCGACGGCAGGACCGCCGTGGAACTCGCCGCCGAAGTGTCGCCGAACGTTATTATCATGGACATCTCCATGCCCGGTTTGAACGGAACGGAAGCGACCCGCAGGATACTGGAGGCGAACCCGGACGCCAGGATCATAGCGCTGTCGATGCATCTTGAACGGCGCATCGTGCTCCAGATGCTGGGCGCCGGCGCAAAAGGATATTTATTGAAAGACGGCGCCGATGACGAGGTGATCGACGCCATTCTCGCTGTTACGCAGAATGCGACCTACCTGAGTCCGAGGATCAGCAACATGGTCTTGAGGGACTACGTCGAACGGGTCTCGAAAAATGAACTGTCCTCGATCTCCCTTCTGTCGTCGCGGGAGCGGGAAGTTCTGCAGCTTCTGGCCGAGGGGAAAAAGACAAAGGATATCGCCACGCTCCTTACGGTAAGCATAAAAACCGCAGAATTCTACCGCCAGCAGATCATGGAAAAACTGGACGTTCATACCATCGCCGAGCTTACGAAGCTGGCTATCCGCGAAGGCCTGACCTCGCTGTAACATTTCCGCAGTATTCAAACTTCCTGATAGCCCTATCTGCCATACCTGCTTGTATGAAATCAGGCCCCTGCACGTCATAACCGGCTCAAAACCCAAAAAAGGACTCTCAAAAGGCACCTGTCAGTTCTGACAGGTGACAGCGAACAAAAAATCACTTACAATCCCGCAACTACTGGTTGATGCAGTTCTGGTCTTATGCAGGTTCCGTTTCAACCATGATTCTTATCAACCCACGCTGTTTTGTGCGATTACCTGCGACAATGTGCGTAAAAAAAGGAGGATACTATTATGGACATCGAATTTCACTATTACATCACCGCTCTTATAGCACTTCGCGCCGGATTTACTAAGGAAGAGGCCTATATACTTGCCTATGCTTCGCAGCATGTTGACGATAATACCGACGTCTTTAAGATCAATCAGGGTACCGCCGAGGCATACAGCAATTACATAAGTCAAACGTCAAACATACTAAAAGCGGAAAAGGAGCTAATGCAAATCTATCCCGTTTTCCACTTTATGCCGGGGAACAGGGACGAGATTGAATGTGAAGGGGCCATGCGATGTGACGGAAAACTTCATGTTCTCAATACGATACCGGACAATAGCAATGCCTGCGCCGTCCTGCAGGCGGCTTTCGACGACGGCAATCTCTACCGCATAGGGATAGCAACGCATATGTACGCAGATACGTTCGCGCATCAGAACTTTGTCGGCTACTACGAATCGTTCAATGCCATGAAAGGCGTTCTCGGTAAAGCTATTCCCGATGTGGGGCATGCGGACGCCCAACACAACCCCGATCTGCCGGGGCTCATCTGGGATGATAAACGCCTTATCAACAAGAACAAGGATGTCTGCAACAGGGACCGTTTCCTCAAAGCGGCAGAACGCATCTTTGAGCAGTACCGGCGACATAAAGATCCCCACTGCTCGCCTGAAGTCATTACAGCGGACAAGACCTCGCTTATGGCCACTATTACTTATGCGATCGGTGAAACCGGCGATCATGCGGTCAACGATCAGGAGCGAAAGAATCGCATAGCCCGGTATAGAAAAGCCATTGGTGAAGATTTTAAGGACTATGACGAAAAGGAGTGGCTTGGCGAGGCAATTGAACGAAAAGGCCTCCTTGCCCCGATCAATCCGTGGCCCTCGTATGCATGGAAAGCCGATCACACGGACAGCCACTGGTTCAAGTTCCAGGAAGCGGTCAAGAACCATCAATGGTTCGCCAAGGACAATGTCCTGAGCCCCATCACCAAAAATCTTCAGCTTGATCGATTTTATAATTGAGGACTACCTTACGGATGGAGTGTTCCCTTTCCATGATACATGAATACGAGATCAACGGTGTGACCCTGCGGACCGGGGATATCATCTGCACGCATGACGGGGGCGCCCCGATTCTGGAGGGCCAGCTCTGGCATTTTGTCGGGAACCTGATCCCCGGCGATGTCGACCATGTCGCTCTTTATCTTGGACCGGGCGGTCGCTGCATAGAGGCAGGGCCGAAAGGGGTCAACATATTCGAAATGAAGAGCAGGACCTGGGATTCCGTGAATATGCGGGACCAGCGCGGCCCGGTTGTGGATACGTTCTACGGCGTCGCCTGCCCGGTAGAGGGCAGAGGTCTTGCGGAAGAAAAAAAAGCCGAGATCCGGGAGAGCGTTGCCCGGTACTGCATTGCGCAGGCAGGAAAGCCGTACAATTTGAATTTTATGAATTCGGAAACAGAAGATACGTTTTATTGCAGTCAATTAGCGTGTCTGGCGTATCTGAAAAGCGGCATCATTTTGAACACGGACCTGGGGGTGCCTCTGGTTCCCGGGACGCACAGCATCATCTTTCCGCAGGAGATATGGAGCGGGTGTGTAAATAAAAAGGCATGAGTGTCCCTGTCAAGGGGACCGGAAACAGTTCGATCACCGTTTCCAGAGCTCATCTGCAGGGTGATAAAAGAAGTTTTTAGGCCAAGATGGCAGATTTGACCGGCATTAGAATAACCTGAAGGAGAACGAGATCGTGAAGGCGAAAAAAAACAATGGCACGGGTGAGAATATCTGCGCTTGTGGAAGCTGGTTGGACCACTGGAAGAAATACGGCAGTCAGGCACTTCCCAGGTACTGCACAGAAGCGAAATGTATGCACGCGCCGGAAGTCGGAGCGCATATCCAAAAGGACGGCTCTTCAGACAACGGCTGGTACATTGTTCCGCTCTGCAGTGCCCACAATGCCGAAAAGGGCAGATCGCTGAACGTCAGTGATGCTGTACAGCTTGTGCCGGCCGATATCAGTATCACGTGCGGCAAGAAGGATGCTGAAGAGCGCAACAACGTTGGCATGACCGAATGGGGCCAATTTACAGGAACGCATAGGTAGAAACAACTTTCCTCAAAAGCGCCGAAAGGGAAAGCGGAGACCGTGAAACAAAATTGCTGGGATTTTAAAAAACGCGGAAGTCTACCGGGTGGAGCGCACGCGGAGGATCTGGGCGTATGTCCGGTTGCGACGTACGCCGCGGTTAGAACAGTGGGGTCAGATTAAGGGGGGGCTTATGCAAGGAGCTATAGGGGATGTCGATTTTTTAACGCTTTTGCAATATGGGGCAACAGGCTTTGCCGTCATTTTATTATCTCTTGGATATCGGCTCCTGAACCAGCTGATGAACGCCAAGGACAAGGGCGATAACTTTAAACGAAAATTATTCGCCGTTGTTTTTTTCATGTCGATCTCAACGATATTTTTTTTCGGGGGACTGGCCGGACAGTATATTTTACAACAACAGGAAAGGCCGGTGAATGTCCTGATAACACCTAACCAAATGCCGGCAGGTGTGGACCGACCGCAAATACGGCGGGGAGTCGAATCAATTAAGCTGGAGAATGGGGCCGCAGTTGTGGCCGTAAAATACAATGATACCCTGAACTTTCAAGTCGAATGCCTGACGGATAGAATATTAATGTGTCAACAGGCGCAGCGGTACGCTCCAACAATGAACCAAACATTGCAATGAGGTGATGCTATGAACAATAAATTATGTTATCCGACATGCACCTTGGTTTTGGCTGTCCTGTTATTAGTGTCGCAGAGCGTCGCTCAAGATCGATTTCAATCCGATATTCCGGATGCAGTGTCAGCGCAACTGGAAGAAGCGAAATTGCTGCGCCAAAAAGGCCAGATCAATCCGGCCATAGAAAAACTGAACGCGATCATTGCGAGTTGTCCCGATTATTATATGGCTTACTATAATTTAGCGTTGGCATATAGCACTGCCAGGGATTATCAAAAGGCGGTCGCCGCATTCAACAAAGCATTGGATATCCGGGACCGCAAGAAGGTCCCCGAAGCGACCATTTTCAACACTATGGGAGTAATGTATATGTACGCGGGCGATTACCCGAATGCCGAATTAATGCTGAAAAAGGCGGAGCAAAATGTGGATTTGCTTCCGGGAAAATCAAGAGGAAAATTATTTAACAACCTGGGAGTATATTATTTCAACGCTGGAAAATATCCTGAATCGGAAAAATATTTTCGAATCGCATCGACTCGATATGCCAGTAAGTCTGCAAAAGACAACATAAAGATATTGGAAAAGATCAAGAGTGATGTTGCAGATATGAAGAAGAAATAAACGGGATCATCGCAGGACTTAGGCAAGAAATAAGCAAACACGTGCTTGACCGCTCGAATCCGTTCCCCATAATAGGCGCGATTCGGGGGGCGACGCAATGGGTGCAACAAGGAGAGATTTTCATGGAACCGGAAGCAGCGCGCAAAAAACACACCATACTTGTCGTGGATGATGACCACGATGTGCTTAGATCACTTCGATTAGTGCTGACCACCTGTGAATACAAGGTCATCACGGCCTCCAATGCCGCAGCGGCGCTTGACATACTGCATAATCCGATGGCGGGCGTGGACGTCGTCCTCACGGACATCAGGATGCCCGGAATGGATGGTCTCGAATTGGCAGTTAAAATTCATCAACTTGACCGGGAGATCCCTGTTCTGGTCATGTCCGCCTACGCCGAGCTGACCGATGCCATCGACGCGATCCATCGAGGGGCCTTTGATTTCATCATCAAACCGCTCAATCCCGAGTATCTCATCCATTCCATCCGAAAGGCGGAGACCCTCCTCGACATGAGGACCCTGGAACGGAACTACAAGCAGGCGCTCCAGGAGGACGTCACCATAAAGACCAGGGAACTGCAGGACCTGAACAGGGAGATCATCCACCGCCTGACCGTGGTCGCGGAATACCGGGACACGGACACGGGTCTGCACAACTCGCGGGTCGGGAGCTTCGCGGGAACGATCGCGGAAACGCTCGGGATGTCCGCTGAATTTGTCGAAACAATAACGCTTGCGAGCTCGCTTCATGATATCGGCAAGGTCGGGATCATGGACAGCATCCTTCTGAAACCCGCCGTCCTTGCGCCGGAGGAGTTCGAGATCATCAAAGGCCATACCACGCTCGGGGCAAAAATGCTCGCGGGCTCGTGTCATGCCGTTATCCGGATGGCAGAGTCGATCGCCATGAATCATCATGAGCGGTGGGACGGCAAGGGATATCCGAATGGGCTCACGGGAGAGGAAATTCCGATCGAAGGCAGGATCGTCATGCTCGCCGACCAGTACGACGCCCTGAGAAGCAAACGTCCCTACAAGCCGGAGTTCGATCATGAGAAGTCCTTCAGGATAATTGCGGCAGGCGATGGGAGGACCAGGCCGGAACATTTCGATCCCCGGGTGCTTCAGGCTTTCAAGGACACGCATGCCGAGTTTGAGGAGATTTATGCAAGTCCACAAGACTGAGGAGAAGGGTAGTGAAGATTGAAGGGAGAAGTTTGAAGTTTGAAGGGGGAAGTTTGAAGGGGGAAGTTTGAAGTTTGAAAAAAATGAACAGAGATAGAACATGAAAAGTGATCTGCCGTTGCGGACTTTTGAGTTTGCGAAACAGATCGTGAACTTGTGCCTGCATTTGAACGGTTCACCGGGGGTGTCGCGCACACTGGCGAACCAGCTTCTGCGCTCGGGGACCTCCATCGGGGCAAATGTTGAGGAAGGACAGGCTTCTCAGAGTGCGGCGGACTTCGTGAGCAAATACAGCATTGCCTGCAAGGAGGCCCGTGAAACGCATTACTGGCTCCGCTTGCTCTCGGCAACCGAACTGCTCGATGCCGCCCGGCTCAAGCCGCACGCTGATGAATGCAATGAACTCATCGCTATTCTCACCAGCATTATAATAAAGATGAGGCGGAAGAAGGAAAAAGGGTGAAGTTTGAAGGGTGAAGTTTGAAGCGTGAAGGGTGAGGTTAAACTTACAAAGTTGATTGACAAGTCAAACAGCTGAGCTCATAATCCGAAAGCAATTTGACTTCAAGCTTCAAACTTTAAAAAATGATCAGGAGGCAATCGCCATGAATGGAGACACGCAGGCAGGTGGTGTAACGGTAACTGATAACATGATGGCTTCGATGCGCTCGATAAAACCGTGGACAAAACTTATGGCAATACTGGGGTTCGCAAGCGTCGGACTTATGGTTCTTTTCAGCGTTGTCTTTATGGTTTTTGCGAACACGTTCCCGCAGCAGAAAAACGCCCCTTCGCCCTACATAGGATTTATGTACATCGTGTTTGCAATTCTGTACTTTTTCCCCGCTTTTTACCTGTACAAGTATTCTGCTTCAATTGGCGCTTTCCTCAAAAGCAATGGCTCAATAGATCTGGAATCCGCCCTGTCATACCAGAAGTCATTCTGGAAATTCGTGGGCATCGCCGCCTTGGTCGGGATGATTCTAGGCGTTCTCGCAATCGCTGCCGCCGTCATCATACCGATCTTGACGAAGGCAAGAGTGTGAAGTGTGAAGTGTGAAGTGTGAAAGGTGAAGGGTGAAGGTTGAAGCTTGAAGTGTGAAATAGTTCGGTAAAGCAGTTGATTTCAAACTTCACTCTTCGAACTTCAAACTTGTAACGTTCTGGCGGAAGCCAATTGATTTCAAACTTCACCCTTCGAACTTCAAACTTCTAGTAAAGGGAGAGTACACGATGAAAAAACTGGGCTTGGTTATCTTAATTTCTCTCCTGGTCGGCTGCTCTTCAGTGCCGGTCAAAATCCCCACCGTTATGGAAAAACAATATGATGTTCTCGGCGAGGGCGAGGGTTCTGGTGTCGGGATCATGCTGTTCAATTTGATACCCATAGGCCAGAATGAGCGTCTGGAGCGGGCATACAATGAGGCTATTTTCAGTAAAAATGGCGACGCTTTGCTCAATCCGGTCATTTCAGAGCGCTGGTTCTGGGCCTATGTTCTGAATGGATACGTAACAACGGTGAAGGGGACCGTGATCAAATATAAGTAGTCCTACAAAAGCGGTCTGACGAGTCTTCAAACGTCACTTTTCAAACTTCTAATCGTCGGTTCCCTGAGTCGGTTCCAAGGCGGGGCTACCGCATTCCTTCCCTTACCAAGGGGAGGTTAGGTGGGGTGATTTGAGGAGAAAGAGGTCCGATCTAATTCTGGTTGTCCGAGGGGGTATGCCATGCTTAGGGAAGCTTTTGATTTAGTGAATGGGACGCCATGGCCGACGTTGGCGGTGCTTATTGGGTTCATCATGTTATCTGTCGGCTTTGGTCTCCGGATCAGTGTTGTTTTTAATGTGGAACAATTGAACAAAACCTATGCAAAAATCATTGGAATCGCACTTCTTATGATCGGGCTTGCTCCTCACGCGACGAGTCTTTTTTCTGATAACCCTCAAACGCCTCTCACAACCGACCCCTGGCTCATCTATTATGTTTCTTCCATGCTGTTTTTCGTGGCGCTTTGTTTCTCCATACTGAAGTTTACCGTGACAGAGTCCCAAGCTCGTGCCATGAAAAGCGGTTTCCTGCTGGTCGGAGCACTGGTTTCGCTGGCTGTTCTGTGGCGGGTCGCCGCCGTTTATTTCTACATAAGTACGCCTGGTAATCACGATGCTCCTTTCGACCTCTATCAAAAGCACAGCTATTTCCCTTACTTCGTCATCGTGGGTGCAGGCATCCTCGTGATTCTTTGGATCATACACAGGTTTACCCAAGCGGAATCAAACAACATGAACAGGGTGAGGCTCTACGAGTATTTTGCATCCTTGACAGCATATTTGATCTTTTGCAGGTTTGCGTGGGAGCTGGCGGACTTACTAGCGAGAAAGCATATGCCACAGTAGCGATAACGTGACGGGATTCGTTGATGATCACGGCAAGAAGGCCAAGGAATTCGATGGAAAACAGCGCATGAAGGTGATGAACATCGATGACAGGAGTGATGCTGACCGAGCAGCAGAAAGAACAGCTGCTCCGGAACTGGAAGATTCCCGAACGGCAGGGTGGAAACGTCGGTTGTGCGGCCAGACATGGTTCGAGAGTAAGATTGGGGCAGGAGAGGTTGAGGGATCCCAATGGTCCCCGGCCTTGAGTGATGAACAGTAAGGTAGTTCGTCACGTATTAACGTCCCCTAAGTTGTTCTTGCTCAATCCCGTCATTTCAGAGCGCTGGTTCTGGGCCTACGTTCTGAATGGATACGTAACAACGGTGAAGGGAACCGTGATCAAATATAAGTAGTCCAACAAAAGTGGTCTGACGAGTCTTCAAACTTCACTTTTCAAACTTCTAACTTCTATGTCGTCAAGACCCTAAGTGCCTCACAAAAGTTCTGTTGAAAGCACCTGTCATTTCTGACAGGTGACAGCGAACAAAAAATCGTTTACAATCCTGAAACAATTTGTCGAGGGCTGTTTAGTTAAGATCATAACGTAAGGTTTCGACAAGATAAAAAGGAAACACTTGCTTGTCAGGTCAAGTAAAAATAGACGTGGTAGGTATATGGGGACATTAGAGGGATGGAATGCATCAAACAACAAATGCATCACGTCCCGCGTCGGTCCCGTATGTGAGGGAACAATGAAGTTAGGAGAGCTGATTCAGCAAGCACTCGACAAACAAGGTATTGCAACTCTTAAGGCGGCATCGAAAAAGGCAGGAGTATCAGCTGAGTGCTTGAGGATGTTTTTAGGCGCCGGTCATCTGCCGAAAGATAACACGCTCATAAAGATTGCGAAAAATCTGGGGCTGGACGAGAATTCAATCATACTCGCTGCCCACAGAGAAAGACTCTCGGGGGCCGGCGAGGATAATCTTCTTGTTCCCGTAGTCAGCGAGTACGAGAAAAAAAGGATATGGCCGATTTCCGAGGAACAGTGGCAGTACCTCGAAAAAATTATGCGCCAGCCGGAAATTCAACTGATCAGAAAATACCGTCAGGTCTCGACGGAAGGCCAGGTTCAAATAAAAGGTTATGTCGATTTTATGTTCGTGTCGAACCGTAGCAAGCCACCGTCCGAGAGTGCTCCCTGATCGCTCTTTGATAGTCTGTCGAGCCTGACCGGGGGGCGAGAGCATCTTAGGGTCACTAAATAGTTCGTCACGTATTAACGTCCCCTAAGTTGTCGAGGCAGGTAGAATCATCAAGGTGATGGGGACAGGTCTTGAAATATAAGAAACTGCCATTTCAAGACGCGACCTCAAATGTTTCGAGAAAAGACAGAGAGCGAACCTGCTCCATTCCTGTAAATGAAGGTGAGAAAATATCATGCATGCGATATTTGAAAAAGCAAATCAAGGCTTACACGTTATAATATTTTTCCTGGTGCTCATTGGCGTCCTGTCCATATCAGCGCGCTTGATCGTCAGGTACAAGCTGAAAAACAGCAGTAGATCCAGACGAGAGAAAAGGGTCTTTGAGGATTTAGCCGCGGTTGCAGTCGCCGGACTTCTCGGGATCGTAATGCTGCAAACGCTTGGCAATATGAAATGAACGTCCTGGTAGATTCTGAATCAAGGCTGACATAAAAGTAGGCGTGGACCTATGAGGTTGGATATGGTTCGAGAGCGCGATGAGGAAGGTGAAGACCGAGTAACGCAACGTAAGTAACAACGTTATATATCAATAAGCGAATAGACAAACCGATCAGTATAGCTGAAAGAAAATTATTTTATAAGCTAGCAAAAAGAGAAGCCTCCTGCTAAGAATAAGTTTATTCCGAAACTAAATTCTCGCACAGGAGGCCTCTCATGAATGATTCAGATGGTATCAGGCTGCAGGAATTTTGTCAATTCAAGAAAGAGATTCGCGGTTCGACGCAGTATTTGGTCGTAGGACTTGATGTCGCCAAGGAACGGCATAATGCCTTCTTTGGCACCGCGACCGGTAGGACACTGCACAAAGGGATGTTCTTTGATAATACGTACGATGGTTTCCAAAAGCTCCTGATCCAAACGGACGCGCTCAAGGTGCAGCATGGCCTGCGCAAAGTAGTTTTCGGACTGGAACCCACGGCCAATTATCATAAACCCCTGGGAGAATATCTCATCAAGGGCGGACACTTGGTTGTTCTGGTATCTGCTGCAGCCACGTCAAAGAACCGTGAGCTTATGGATGGCCGATGGGATAAGCACGACACCAAAGATGCCGCGAATGTCGCCGACCTAATCTCCCTGGGAAAATGCCTGTACTACGACTGCCCGGGGGAGGATCTGCGGTCCTTGCGGGGGCTGTTGTCCTTAAAGAAACGGCTCAAAAAAGAGGAGCACGGTCTCCGGGTCCGCATCCGCAATCAGCTTCTGGCCCAGTACTTCCCGGAAATGGACCAGCACTTCGGTTCGGTAGCGAGTCTGAACGTGGTCCAGCGATGCATGGATCCCTCGCTTATCTCCCTTATGGAATACGACGAGTTCTGCCGGACGGTATCGCCCGGCAAGGTGAATATGGCGCAGCAGCGGCGGCTTACGCAGATATGGCGGGCTGCCAAGCAGTCCATTGGCTGCATCGTCGGAGAAGCGGTGTCCGTGGAAGCACAGATCATGGTGATGGGACTTCACCAAGTCCGGGAGACGATCAAGACCGTTGAGGACAAAATCGAGGACATCTGCCTGAAGTTTCCGGAGTACTCGTTCCTTCTCATGATTCCCGGTTTCGGTCCGGATGTGTCTTCCAAGGTCCTGGCTGCCATCGGCGATCCCGAACGCTTTACGAACGGTAAGCAGGTCTTGAAGATGGCCGGATTCGATCTGTGCGCGAGCCGAAGCGGAAAAACGTCAAATAGCGCCACACCGGTCATCTCCAAGCATGGGAAATCCGATCTCCGCTACGCTCTGTATCAGGCGGCGATCATCAGTTCGCTCAACTATAAAGAGTTCATCGTCTACCACACGAATAAGATAAAGGGACGGGAGCGGGAAAAAGGGATTGGCACCAAGATGCGGGTGAAACTGGCAGCAAAACTGTTGATCATCGCTTGGACGCTCATGAAGAAAAAAGAAACATTCGACCCGAAATACCTCAGCCAGGGGGGTAGTAAGGCATAGGCCGGACTGAAAATTGAATTTCGACGTAGAGAGCCCGGGACACAACGTTGAGGCGAATGACCTCGTGAGGGACAATACAGGGCCTCTCATAGAACTTGAGAATCTGGATAAGGGATGCTTGGCGGCAACGGCACGCCGGATATTTATAACGCTTAGAGAGCAAGTTCGCTTTACGTGAGAAAGTCGTCGAAGAAAATGCTGATGTCCAAACAGGACGCATAGGTGAAGTGCGTCTTCAAGAAAAACCGTCAGTTATCGTATTGGAATTTCAGCGAAAGCAAGTTGCACTTGACAAGGGGGCTATAGGATGTCCCCGAGTCGGTTCTGACTACTTAGTATTTGACGAAAAAAATATCGAACATGCGCGAAAACTAATTATTCCACGTGAAAGCAATATGGAGCTTGCCAAAAATAGGCTAAACAATTTTGCAAATCATACCGGCCTAAAAACGATTTCGGCAAATAATAATGTAAATGTTACTGAACTATTGAACAGATATTTTAGTTGTAGCCCGCCGTTCGCCGAATCTGGGCAAAAGAAAAATGAGTTTCCCGATGCTATCGCATTAATGACACTAGAAGACTGGGCAAAGCAAAAGAACGTAAAAATTATAGCTGTTTCTTTAGATAAAGATTGGCACGATTTCGGAAAAGCATCTGAATATATAGACGTTACATCTGATTTAGCTGAAGCAATATCCATCTTCCAGCCTCACAATACTGCTTTTGCATTTTGTATCAAACTAGCGAGCGATTTGATGACAACAGCGGGCGAAAAAATACGAGACCCCTTAGAATCGTATTTACGAAATTATGTGGAAAATATGGATGTTTATGCCGAAGGAAGTTCTGCGTACTATTTTGAATCTGATTATGTGGAAACAAAATATAATACCTTTGAATTTTTAGTTAACCATGAAGACAAGGCACAACTACGGCCGGTACAAATACAGGAAAATACGATTGTTGTAGAGTCTGAACTTACAATAAAGGCAGAAGCATCATCTGATTTTACTTTTTCAGTTCATGATTCAATCGATAATGATGATATGAAAATTGGCGATGCAGAGGCTACACGCGACTTCGAATTCGACTCAAAGGTACTTATTACCTTAACGGGCGATTTCGATAAAGGACTCGATTTTGTAAAGGTAATAGCATTCGAGGTTTTATCTTCGCCAAAGTATGTAGATTTTGGAGAAATCGGCCCTGAGTGGGGTTACCATGAATTAGGTTATAATGAACTAGGTTATAATGAGTCGCAGTAAGTGCTGCATATAGGTCGATTGTCATCAAATGAGATTTTACCGCCGTGCTCTCCGCAAGGTGTCGCAGCACGTCAAAAAAGGAGGATAGCTTGCACATATTCAATAAACCGAGGGTCTTCTTATCTCATTCAGCAAAGGACAAGACTTTTATCGAAAGGCTATCGACAGACCTCCATAAATGTCAAATTGAACCGTGGTTGGATACTGAGGAAATCAGGGATGGTAAGTCCTGGCTAAAAGTTATATTTGAAGACGGTATCCCGACCTGTGACAGTATCATGGTCTATTTTACCGAGAATTCTATTAATTCGAAAATGGTTGGGAAAGAAATTGACTCATCGCTTATCACTCAATTAAGTGATAGTGGTATCGGGATTATTCCGTATGTCCAAAAAGCCGAACTGAGAAAGAAATTAAGGGTTGATTTGCAAACGCTGCATTGCCGTGAGTGGAATGATGCAAACTACCAAGATCTATTGCCATCTGTAGTTGCAGAGATATGGCATAGTTATATGGAAAGAACTGTAAGTACGGCTGTAGCTCAGGAGAGAAATAGGCGATTGGAATTGGAACTTGAAATTATTAAGCAACAAGAAAGATACGAATCGTCACCATTTACACCTTCAGAAGAAGCAGATTATAAATATATCTATGATTCCCTAGGCCAAACGATTGACATTTGCTTCGGTTTATATGTCAAACACAACTCTTCATCTCTTGAAAAGCGTAAAGACGTCTTCCAATTTACCTATCTCGACCTAGTGTTACTCAGTTTACAAAATGGTCAGGTGTATTGTGATTGGGACGAAATTAGGTACAGCTTAATAGGAATATTAAAAGAGCACGGATATCCGGAAGCTACTGAAGAAGACAGCAGGTATATTAATTCTAAAGACAACATGGGAGCGACATTCGTAGTTAACATAAGAACAATTGGACTAACGAAGAGAGTGCAGGCGGATGATGGTTTTGGATACCTTAAGCCGCAAGATGAATATTCTGAAAAAGCATTCAGATTTAATTATTGGCTAGGTTTTAATAACAAATTGAAGAAAGAACTCACCTTTAAATATACTAAAGGTGAAGAATTGAAAATGAAGTTCTAAGTGAACTTTTTTGTCGAAGAAAAGCAAAGTTAAAACAATATTACCATAGTGTCTCAAAGTGTTTATCATTTGAAGGCACTCCAAATATACTAAAACTTAAAAAGGAAATGATGAAAACTCTTTTTGAAATTGAGAATTTTGGAACAATCGATACCGACAGGGGACTATTGGGGGACTATTGGGGTCAGACTTTAAAATTGACATTCTGGCTTTTCTCGGGGAGCTACGGAGATCTATATAGGGTCGGTCTGCTTTCTTACCATTCGGACTCTTTAGAAAATGGACTTTAATTGGGATGGATGCTTTGCACTCTGAATCCTCGCCCACCAGGAAAGGACCGCTGTCATGTCCTTTGAATTCTGGCTCCTCTACGCAGTCACCGTGTTCCTCGCCTCGATCAGCCCCGGTCCCAGCATGCTGCTTGCACTGACGCACGGCATGAAGTACGGGGCGCGGCGGACCATGACGACGGCGTCGGGCAACGTCGTCGCTTCGCTGCTCCAGGCGGCGGTATCTATCGCAGGTCTGGGCGCAATCCTTACCCTGTCGGAAGGCGTGTTCTTGGTCATCCGGTGGCTGGGGGCAGGGTACCTCATCTACCTCGGCATCGTCACGTGGCGATCATCCTCGCTCTTGCAGGCAGGAGAGGAGGGCGGCGCGCCCGGTCCCGAGCTTTCGCTTCGGGGCATGTTCCTCCGGTCGTTCTTCGTTGCAGCGGGGAACCCGAAGGCGCTCATCGCCTTCTTGTGCTTCATGCTCTATGCAACGGCGGGTCAGCGCATCCTTGCGCTCTTCTCTCGGCAGGCCGCCGGCAGAAACCTGAACCGGATCGCCGGCGGCGCCTTTATCGGGGCCGGTATCGGGCTCGCTGTAAGCAGGCGATGAGGGGTGGAAGGGGCAGGGTTCAGGGTTCAGATCTCTCATCAAGACCGCCCCTCGCCCTAGCCCTCTAACTCTAGGGGGAGGGAAAAGGGGAGAGGGTGCTTGGTTATTGAGAATCTTCAGGGTCGGGTCTACTTTCTTTTTCTCATTCCTTCCGCATATCGACATCACAGCCTTCCCTCGGAGACCTAGAACTACTTGGCGGACAGAACAATGTCCCCCTTGGTGCCTTCCACAATGGCAATGAGCTCACTCTGCTCCTTTGGAGGGACCTTGAACTTATTCAGGCTCTTCTTGAAGTCAACCACCATTGCCTGCCACTCTGTCTCGGTGATGTCAAGATGACTGTGAGCATCCTTCATGGAGCGCCCCGTGTACTGGCAGGGGCCGCCGGTCACCTGGCAGACCAGGGCGGTCACCTGAAATTTCAGTCCGGCTTTGGGTACCCGCTGTCTTGCTTTGTTGATTTTCGGATTTGCGTTCAGCGTCTTGTTGATCAACAGCCGTTCAATAAAGTCGTCCACGAGGGTCGCGATGCTGTAAACGCCCCCAAGCCGATCATGCAGCGACGGCTCCTGCTTCTCCTGAGCGCCGGCGGGGACAGCATTCCCCAGGACGGTCAGGACGACCAGGAATGAAAAAGCCATTACCATACTGAGTTTCTTCATAGGTTCCACAACTCCTTTCTTGGTGAAAAAAACTTTTTCTCCCCCCTCGCTTTCCATCCAGAAAGGACGGGCCATCGGAGAATTTTTCTAAAGTATATCCCTGCCCTCCGAATTGTCAAGCCGGCATACTGCGCCTTAAATGCCCTCATACGCCACCTGTCGGTTTTGACAGGTGACACACGTTGAAAATATTCATATAATAAACCATTACCTCGCTCTTCCCCCAGATCGTCGGCGGCGCCTTTATCGGGGCCGGTATCGGGCTCGCCGTAAGCAGGCGCTGAGCAGCCATCGTCCTTCCTTCCTGCTCTCTAAATTAATGAACTTCACCTGTGCTATAATTAAAAAGCGATCATCCAAGAAACAGTAGTACTGTGATTTACAATGGTTGTGAAAGAAAGATATAAATGGATATTTAGTGAATCTTTTTGATGTCTGAACGATGATCGCGAGCCGTGATTTGAAATCAAAAAGGCCGGGAGAACATACACCATGGGATTATGGTCAAAAATAAAAAATGCCGTTAAGAAGGCCGTTACGGTTGTTGTCAATATCGTTAAAGGCATTGTACGTGACCTGTTGTGTACTACAAGGGGACGTAGTTGCACCCGTTGCGTAGCGGACAATGATGCAGTGACCGCAGTCGACTTTATTTGGGATGGAGACATCGCACTCTGAATCCTCGCCCACCAGGAAAGGACCGCGACCGTGTCCCTTGAATTCTGGCTCCTCTACGCAGTCACCGTCTTCCTCGCCTCGATCAGCCCCGGTCCCAGCATGCTGCTTGCCCTGACGCACGGCATGAAGTACGGTACGCGGCGGACCATGACGACGGCGGCGGGCAACGTCGTCGCTTCGCTGCTCCAGGCGGCGGTTTCCATCGCAGGTCTGGGCGCAGTCCTGACCCTGTCAGAGGGCGTGTTCTCGGTCGTCCGGTGGCTGGGGGCGGGGTATCTCATCTACCTTGGCATCGTCACGTGGCAGTCTTCATCGCTCTTGCAGGCAGGAGAGGAGGGCGGCGCGCCCAGTCCCGCGCTGACGCTTCGCAGCATGTTCCTCCGGTCGTTCTTCGTTGCAGCGGGGAACCCGAAGGCGATCATCTTCTTTACGGCGCTCTTCCCCCAGATCGTCGGCAGCGGCGTGCGGCGGCTCTCCGAAGTCTCGATCCTGCTTGCGACGCTGGCGCTCATCGCCTTCTTGTGCTTCATGCTCTATGCAACGGCTGGTCAGCGCATCCTTGCGCTCTTCTCCCGGCAGGCCGCCGGCAGACACCTGAACCGGATCGCCGGCGGCGCTTTTATCGGGGCCGGTATCGGGCTCGCCGTAAGCAGGCGATGAGAGACATGAATATCTTCCGGATTGCCCTTCTTATTTCAGTTCACTGAAAAAACCCTCTTGTCTCAGTAGACAGCAATTCTTGCACCCTCCCCTTAGTTCCCTCCCATCGAAGGAAGAGGAGCGTTAATCTTGCTGCGGGGTAGCTCATCATGAGCCTGTTCCGTTGCGATCCTTGTTCTGGGTCCCGGCCGCATTGCCGGTAATGGCCTTGTTGCGTGCGATCGCTACCAGGGAAAAATTCCGGAAAATTAGGGATTCCCCGGTTGTCATCCGGTCGGAAAGCTGTTACAGATATGCATAGAGGGTGAATATAAAGAAAAGACCTTCTTATCGTATCCGGTCATACCTGAGACTGGAATAATCGAGGATATCTCCATGGATGGTGTGCAAGAAAAAGTCGTTCCTGATTCTGAACGCCGACGGGAACAACGAAATCCGGTCTCGTTCCCCCCTGATTATCAGCGCTATATCAACTGCGAAGTAAAAATGGACGATGTCTTCGTTTCCGTCATTCTTCACAACTTCAGCGAAAGCGGTGTTCTCTTCGAAAGCCGCGTGCCGTTCGAAATAAAATCGTATGCCGACTGCGTCATTTCGATATCCCAGTCGCTTTCAAGAAAAATCGCTTTCGCTATTCGAGTAAAACACTGTCAGAAAAAAAATAATGCCTATTTTGTCGGTGCGGTGATCGAGACGCCTGTCGATGCAACCTGGTTTAATATCTTTCGAGCAGTTGCCGATTTTATCAGGAAGCGGCAGGGCGATATATATTGAAAAGGGCGTAGCACAACGGCATTGGACCAGACATATTCAGGACCATCTGACGTCTTGCCTGAAATTCCTCTTTGAATTCCTTATATAAGCCACCTGTCAGTTTTGACAGGTGACAAACGTTAAAAATATTCATATAATTATTTTTAGGTAGTTGCCAAACATCCCACCAGGAGGCAGAAGAATGCAAAACTTCAGACAGATCCTGAAAAAAGACAAGGCGCTCCGGGAAGAGGTCGAGCATCTGGTCGAAAGCGGGAGAAACCTGCCCATAGCCAGGCGGCAAGGCGTCAATTCTTCCACCATCAAAAAAGCTATGATCGGGCCGCACAACGAGCTGCCAAGGGCAGAGGCAATGGTCCAGCGGCATCTACGGCCAGCCCTGCTGATCCGGAACAACAAGATCGAAACCCCGGAGTCTCTGGAAATCCGCAAGCGTCTGCTTCCGTACATCGGGAAAGTGGAGAGCAGGGTTCCTTCCGTGGGCAGGATCGAGTTCGAGAAGATCGGCCGGCCCTTCGGCGGTACCGGTTGGATGATCAGCGAGGATGTCATCGTCACGAACAGGCACGTTGCCGCGCTCATGGCGACGAAAAAGGGAAACACCATAACCTTCATTAAGAACCAGATGGGCGAGACGGTCCAGGCATGCATTGATTTCAAGGAGGAGTTTCTCGGAAATAATCTCGCTACTCCCGAATTCGAGATCCCCATCGAGAAAGTGCTGTTCATGACGGACAACATCAATACCCAGCCCGATATCGCCTTTGTCAAGATACGGAAGCATCCCCGGTTGCCCCAGCCCATCCCCATCAGCGATACTCCTCTTACAAAAGATCAGTTCGTCTCCGTGATAGGATATCCCGCGTACGATCCCGACGGGATCATCAGCCCCGGTGCAGCAACGGATGTGTTTCACGACATCTACGGTGTGAAGCGGTGCTCGCCGGGCGAGATCATGGAGTACGACAAGAACGGCTGGTATTTCTTCCATGACTGCACGACCCTGGGCGGGAACTCCGGCTCCGTGGTGCTGGACAATTCGACCGGGTATGCGGTCGGTCTCCATTTCATGGGAGAAGTGAAAAAGGAAAATTACGCCGTGAAAAGCACGGAGATCATCAAGTACCTCCGCAAGATAAAAACGTCCGTGTACATCAGATCGGTCCCCGGTGAAGTGAGGGCCAAGGAACGGGCCGGTGGTCCGGAACCGGAAGCGGCTCCGGAAAGTTACGACGACCGCAAGGGTTACCAGGTAGATTTCCTGGATCCCAGGTTTCCCGTGCCCCTCCCCGTCGTCTCCCGGAACAAACAGCAGGTGCTCACTTTCGGCAGCAACCGCAAAGGAGCGTCGGAGCTGAAATACCATCACTTCAGCGTTGTGATGAACAAGGAACGTCGCATGTGCTTCTTCAGCATCTGCAACATCGACGGGAAGCAGAGCAAGCGGGGTGTAGCGAGGACAGGCTGGAAATGGGACCCCCGGCTCCTGAAAAAGTACCAGATCAAGGACGAATGTTACGGCAATCCTCCCCACTTTGCCCGCGGTCACATGACCCGCAAGGAGGACCCCATCTGGGGAAGCCTGCAAACGGCGCGTGCTGCCTGCTCGGACACCTTTCACGTCACCAACGCAACTCCCCAGATGCAACCGTTCAATGCCCCGGTCTGGCTCGCGCTCGAAGATTATGCGCTCGAGAACGCCCGCCAGGATGATATGAAAATCACGGTGATCACGGGCCCCATCTTTCATGATGAGGATCCGGTCAGGTTCGATGTGCAGGTCCCTGTCGAGTTTTTCAAGATCATCGCGTTCATCCATGACGAGACCGGCAAATTATGCGCCACAGCCTACACCGTCTCGCAGGCGGATTATCTGACCAACGAAGAGTTCGTATACGGGGAATTCAAGACGTACCAGGTCTCGATCAAGTCGATCGAAAACAAAACAGGGATCGATTTCGGCAAGCTTGCAACGGCAGATCCGAAAAAAGGGGAAGAGGCGCTTTCCACGGCGCTTATGAACGTCGAGGATATTGTTTTCAATTAAAATGAGCCTGCCTGTTGTAACGGCACTTTGGCCAGAAACTTTGATCCGCTGTTGTAACGAGGACATTCAACACCTAAAGTGCATATAGGGTCACTTCTTACCCTTGTCATAATTGTCCCACAAAGAAGTGACCCCAATTGTCCTTATGATGAGTGAGGTTTAAATGGCTGAAACACTTTAAATCAGGTGCAATATATCGGAAGCAACAATAACCCAGAGCAATTCCAGAATTCAATTCTTGACAAGGAGGAGTTCTATGAAGACCAAATTTTTCGTTGTGGCGATGCGCAAGGGCATCGTACTGGAAAGTCTAGTCGTTCTGCTTTTTTTGATTGGATTGGCTTCTCAAAGTTCTGCCACTCCGCCGACGCCGCCGGCGCAAATCGTACTCCCTGAAGGACTGCTTGAAGAAGTCACTCTCACCGGAAAGGTTTTGCCGATACAGATCAAAATGAATGAAGAAATCATCGAGCTGCAAGTAGTTGCTACGCAACAGAAGCTGGTCCGCGGCAAAGGTGCTTTTGAACAGCCTGCGCCCGAAGTACTCATGGAAAAGAGCCAAAAGGCGATAAAAGAGAAGAAAGAAGATCATGAAGTTCCCTTAAAACTGGAACAGCCGGGAAATTATCTTATCGATATCCGGATAAAGGGAAAAACCGCGAAAGGCGTAGGTTTTTCGGACCGACTCAACCGTTACGTTGTCATCAAAGAAAACGGCGTGGCAACGATGATCAGCCCCGCAGAATTTCAGAGGCGTAACGAGAAGGCGCGAGAAAAGCTTTTTATGAATGAAAACGAGAAAAATACGAATAATCATCCCATTCGAGTACTTTTTGAGGACACAGTAAAGGTTCCGGAAGGCGTAAGAAAAACGATAAAGCCTTATGATGTTCCGAAAGACCGTCGCCTGGAAGTGCGTCCTGAGGGACCCTCTGAATTTTTACGCAAACATAGTATCGATCACAGTGCGACCAGCTGGACTTCAAAAGATCCAATCACGGTTAGTGGACGCCTAGTATTTCAGGACATCGATGGCGTGGGGAAGCCGCTGGTGAACGTCGGCGTCTACCTCTGGGATTCAGATGTTTTCAGCGACGAATACCTGGGCGCTGTCGCCACCGATTGGGATGGCCGCTGGTCATTCACGGTGAACAACGATGACGGCTGGCTACAAGATGGCCGGGATATATATTATACGTTCAAACTCGAAAATACCCGTCTCAGTACGGGGAGTTGCGGCGGCGGGGCTTACGAGTGGAAATCGGCAGTTCATGACGACCTCTCTGAGGGGACGGTGTTAGATTTCGGAGACGAAACGGCCAGCACCAGCATGGAGGCGCTACAGGTATGGAGTACGCTTAATCTGGCATGGAACCACGCCGCCGCAGTGGGTGGCTGGGACCCGGGGAGGATCGATTCGTGCTATCCTTCCTCCGGCACGTTTTATAACGGGACGGTAAACGTGCTCGGCTCCGACAATGATGGCCCCGATTCAATTACCCACGAATACGGTCATGGCCTCATGGCGCATGCATATACGGACGGCGATCCTTCCCCGGGCGGGGCGCATGGTTTCGGCGATTGCAATCAGAATCGATCACTGTCGTGGTCTGAAGGGTGGGCGACCGCCTTTATGCTCTCCGTCCGGCCCGATAATCGCTATAACTGGCACGAAGGGGACGGAGGGCAGGAACTCGAATCGTTCCAGTCAACCTGTCACACGGGGGAGACCAGCGAAGGATGGGTCGTCGCCGCGCTGCTCGATATGATGGACTCGAACGACGACGACAACGGCGGCAATCTGAATCGCGGTCGCAACGGCGCGCGGGATCATAATACCGGCAACGAGGTTGCACTCGCAACAATCCTGCGGGACACCATGGTCGGCAGTAGTCATCACAACGACGTCCTGGAGTTTTGGAGCAGCCTATCGGGAGAACTCGACGCTACCCATCGAAATCTGGCGCAGGAAATAATGAACTATGAATGGATGAGTGTTTTGATGCCTTCTTCATGCGTAGCGACGAAAGTTGCGACGGCGCGCGAAGCAAACCGGGAACCGATGCTTGCCGGACTGCGCAAATTTCGGGATCTCGCCCTCAAAAACTGGTCGCATGGACGCGAGCTGATCAATATGTACTATCGTAACAGTCCGGAAATAGCGATAACTCTCTTGAGCAATCCAAAGTTGATTCCGGCAGCGTTGAGCGTCATGAGGCATTTTTCAGAAATCGGCACTACCGTTAGCAACCATCGCGCATATACTAAGAAGATGGTACAAAATCCGGAAGTGCTTCCTGGAGAAGTGATTGCATCTATCGAGGCCATTACTCAGGTATTGTATAAGAACGGGAGTGCCGAATTGAAGGCCGACATAGATCGCGTGCGCAAGGATGTCGATGGTCTCAAGGGCGTGAGACTGCAGGAATTACAGGAGCGCGTTACAAAGTTGAAAGCCGGGGAGCAAGGCAAAGGGCTTACCGCTATCAAGCAAAACAGCTTGACGCCAGCAAGCCAGAAAGCCTTAAAAGAATTGAAATTACAGACAATCATAAAGCAAGGGTTGCCGGAGATAAAGCCGGCACCGTAGTTTCAATAATAGATATGAAGGCCAATGTATCAGACGTTTATCATTCGAGATTTTGACTCTTGCCTTCCAATACAAATGGGCTTCGTAGCTACGTCTTTTGAGGGAGAACCGGTGTCATATAGGGTCACTTCTTTATCATTGTCATCATTGTCAAGATCAAAGAAGTGACCGTTCGCAGTAACAACTGATTATCTCGCGGGTTCAAGTCCCGCCCAAGGAGTTGTCCGTACACCTTGGTAGCACGAGGGAGCGGCGTCTGAGCAATCAGAGGTCGTGAGTTCCCAAACGGCAAAGCTACAGGCCGCAGCGAAAGCGAACCTACACGTAGCCTCGTAACTTATTCGGAGATGCCGACCTTGTGGTCAAATGGGGAAGGCCGATGCGCGCTGATTCAGACAACGGAATCGATCTGTGCGATCTCCCGGGGTAGCAGGGGCGGCATGCAGCGGAAGATAAGCAGTCCAGTGCTGGAGACCCCATACAGTGATGTTAGAGGAACATCAACCGGTGCGTATAAGGAAACGAAAACGCACTGGGCTGTATCGGGAGTCGGAGGGGTCCATAGTATCGTTTGAAGGTATGGGACAACATAACCCTGCCCGAGAAAAGGGACCCTGCTTTGTTCACGCAACCGAAGGAGAGAGGATGAGGGGATTGCAGAGATGCTAACAACCCCAGATACAATCAGGACACTCCAGAGGAAGCTCTACCGTAAGGCCAAGCAAGAACCGGCCTACCGCTTTTACGCGCTCTACGACAAGATACACCGGGCCGACATCCTCAGTCACGCCTACCATCTTGTCAGGGCCAACAAAGGAAGCGCCGGCATCGACGGCGTCACCTTCGAGGCCATAGAGACCGGAGAAGGGGTAATCGCCTTTTTGGCGGAGCTGCAAGAAGCACTGAAGAGCAAGACCTATGCACCAAACCCTGTAAAGCGCGTCATGATCCCCAAAGGAGACGGCACAGAGCGTCCCTTGGGAATCCCGACCATTAGGGACAGGGTGGCCCAGATGGCCGTAAAACTGGTCATCGAACCGATATTTGAAGCGGATTTTATAGACACCTCATACGGATTCAGACCCAAGAAGTCGGCCCATGATGCAATCGAAGACATATCGTATGCCCTTAACTGCGGTTATACGGAAGTCATCGACGCCGATGTGTCCAGGTACTTCGACACCATTCCCCATGCCAAACTCATGGCCGTGGTCGCCGAGCGCATCGTTGACAGTGCGATTCTGCACATTATCCAGATGTGGCTCAAGGCCCCGGTTATGGAAGTGGACAAGGACGGAACGAAGCGCAACATCGGCGGCGGCAAGGCAAACACCAAAGGAACACCGCAGGGCGGTGTCATCTCGCCGCTCCTGGCCAATCTCTATCTGCACCTGTTAGATAGGATATGGCATAAGAAGAAGCTTCAGTATAGGCTCGAAGCGCGTCTTGTCCGGTATGCCGACGATTTTGTCGTGCTGTGCAGAAAGGGAACTGAGCAGCCGATGGCGGTTGTGCGCCGGGTGCTCGAACGACTGGGACTTGTACTCAATGAGAACAAGACCCGCATGGTGAACGCCAAGCAAGAAGGCTTCAACTTCCTTGGATTTGAACTTCGTATGGGGAAAAGTCGGAGAACGGGCAACCTTTACCCCCTTATACAACCGTCACGAAAAGCCCTGAAGAAGATCAAAGACAGCGTTACCGCTCTTACACACAGGCGGATGACGCCGAAGCCGCTTACTATGATAATCGAAGATATCAATACCGCCCTCCGGGGCTGGGTCGGGTACTTTCATTACCGCAATAGCAGCAAGGCGTTCAATCGTCTCAAGTTTCATGTGGAAGCGCGAGTGCGCACGCATCTGCGAAAGCGGCATAAGATCAAAAGCAGGGCAGCGGGGTTTACCAGGTTCACCAACAGGTCTTTGTACGAGAAGTATGGGCTCTATAAAGTGCCGACGACAGCGGGCTGGCTGAAGGCGCATGCCTTGCGGTGAAGAACATCGGAAAGCCGTGTGCGGGAAAACTGCATGCACGGTTTGATGAGGGAGGGCTGGTCAATACGACCAGCTCTCTACTCTACCCAATAGTTCCCAAAGTTGGCCCGATGCACAAACTGGTGTTAGTGGGGCGTAGATCAGGAGAAGGGCAGCTGGAACATTATTTCCCCAGAGTGAACGCCTCATCCAGCTTGACCGAAGGTATCAAGAAATCCACGGATGATTTGCTTTCCAGCTATGCGATGGGTATTTGGTCAGCCGTACGGGGTCATAACTGTCGGCATGTCCTCCCATTATTCGTCAAACATCGCGTTTCCTCCTTTACCGATCGATGTATCTCCTTAAAACCCGAAAAAACACCACCTGTCAGTTCTGACAGGTGACAAGTGCTAAAAATATTCATATAATATTTAATATTGCACTAATCATCTTGATCTGTTCTCGCGGGCCCTCATTCAACGCGTATGCGCACCTTACTCCTGGTAGAAGACAGTGCTCCTCTCCGCAAGACGCTCCAATCCATCCTGGAGGCGTCGGGTTTTAGCGTCATCGCGTGCAGCGACGGGCAGGTGGCCATCGAACAGGCGAGTCACCGGGACGTCGACGTAATGCTCGTCGATTACCGCATGCCCGGCCCCAGCGGGGCCGAGGTCACAAAAATCATACGAGAACGCCATCCTCGGGCCTGTATCATCGGGATGAGCCTTGAGGACCGGAAAAACAGCTTTCTTGCCGCAGGCGCAGACGACTTTTTGTTGAAGCCTTTCGCCATCGGGGATGTCATCAGGATCGCAGAAACCTGTGTTTTTCAACAGGAAGGCATCGGCAAGTAATCTTTTGGCGTGTCATTCACAAGTGATTAACCCTAACCGATAAGGAGGCAAGCCATGGGAAAGAAAATCTTTTGTACGTTCGCCGTTCTGGTACTTGCATTTTGTTTTGTCCGTAGTTCTTATGGAGAATACACGCTCACATTAAATGTTCCCCTCTACGGACAGGACACGGGATACTATTGCGGTGCGGCAAGTTCGCAGATGATCATGATGGGGTACCCGAGTCTTGCAAGCCGACAATGTTATACCCAGGATTTCATTTACAATGCCATTCAGGCAACTAAGCAGGACAACGGGTTTTATACCGATCCTGATGGTTTGAGAGACACCCTCATGAATCTTAATCCACCGCCGGCGGCAGGACACTTTAGCCTATTCAGCAATGCAAACCGCGATACAATAATGCATGACATGCTTTACTGGATGTCGATACGAAGCTACCCTTCAGCCGCGCTCATTAATGGCGGCGCGCATTGGGTCGTAATTACCGGGTTTCAGACAGACATTAATCCGCAAACAGGAAACGCGGTTCTACAGTCCATAGATGTCAACGATCCCGCTCCGGCAGACATCGCCCCGCATGACAACCCCTGTACAACAGCGAATGAGGGCAATGAGGGTGGGACCATAAGACATGTCACTGGTGCATCCTGGTTCAGCAATGACTGGCAAAATCCCAACGGATACGGCACCAAATGGCTCAATCAGTATGTTGCCGTCGTAGAGCCGCCCTCGGTGAAAGGAAGCATAACCGCAAAACAGGAGGTAGAAAAAGGCGAGGTCATATCTGCCGAGGAGGCTTTGAAACTGTCCCTACGGCATGTAAAAGAACGAAAACTTGCCGAAAGAAAGGAGTTCAGGTACCTCAGCAAGACCAGGCCGACAAGGGCGCTGCTCGTAAACAAACGACACAAAGGATACTATATCGTCCCATTCGAGGACGAAAACAGGCGCGCGCCGCTGGCCGTCTTACTGAACGCATATACGGGAGATTTTCAGGAAATCGGCGCATTTCGCCACCCCATCGAATATCTTTCGCAGCAGGAGGCTGTCGACATCGCTGTGTGTTCCATTCGGAAGAAGCCCGCTCGACGACCTGTCGTGGAACTAGAGTATGCCGTTTCGGAACAGATGAAGAGCCGCTATCGGCCGTTGTGGAAGGTGACAATGGCAGAGGAAAAGACCCCGATCATTCGTTACATTTCCCAGCTTGGAGAGGTATTTACTGAAGTTACTCCGGTACCGATCGGCGGCGACTAGCCGGATAACCTCACTCGGGTCGCGGAAAGTAGGTTAGGCTGTCTGGCTCAGGCTATGTGGACAACCTCCAGATCGTTCTTCCAATCTAATGGACCCCTGTGCCGCCCAGATGCATTTTTTAAACGTGAGGTAAACCATGGTTCCTGATGAGAGCGAGAATGGGAGCGGCGTTTTGAACGCGATCGCCGATCCTGTATTGATCATAGACAAGGACTTCAAGCTCGTTTTTGCAAACAATGCGGCGCTCGATCTTTGGAGCGTGAGCCGCGACCAGGTCCTCGGCAAAGAATGCCGCGACCTGTCCCCCCGCTGCATCCTGCCCTGTGCGCCGGATAACTGCCCGCATCAGGAGGTCTTCGCGACGAACAGGCCGCTGCAGGTCAAGCGTACATTCTGCTGCACGGACGGAAATGAGAAGATATTCAGCATGACTGCCTCGCCGTTTACGGACGCCGACGGCAAGGTCGTCCGGATGATCGAGGTGCTGCGCGATATTACCGAGGCGGAAAATGCGGCGAAGGCCCTGCAAAAGGGCGAGGCGCCCATCACGAAAGTACGGATGCTCGAAGAGCAGCTGCTGCATGCCCATAAGATGGCGGCCATGGGCACGCTCGCCGGAGGCATTGCGCATGATTTCAACAATATCCTGTTCGCGATCATCGGCTATGGCAGCCTCATCCAGATGACGCTGAAGCCCGATGATCCCTCCCTGCCTCATCTGAAGGAAATGCTCGATGCCGGGGAACGGGCGGCAAGGCTTACGCGGGGGCTTCTTGCGTTCAGCAGGAAAGGGTCGATGGGTCTGAGGGCAGTGAAGGTCACCGACCTCATTGGGGACTTCAGAAATATGCTCGAGCGGATCATCGGCGAAGACATCGAGTTTCGCGTCGCAGCCGACCCCGACCCGGGAGAGCTGATCGTTCAGGCCGATACGGGCCAGATCGAACAGGTGTTGATGAACCTTGCCGCGAACGCACGGGACGCCATGCCGCGCGGAGGGACGCTGACCATAGAAACGGAACGCGTGACCATGGACAGCGGCTTCATCGCGCTGCACGGCTTCGGCCAGCCGGGCAGCTATGCCGCGATCGTTGTCACGGACACGGGCACGGGAATGGCCGATGCGACCAGGAGGAGGATCTTTGAGCCCTACTTTACCACCAAGGAACCGGGAAAGGGCACCGGGCTCGGTCTCTCCATAGCGTTCGGCATCGTCAAGCAGCATAGTGGCTTTCTCGAATGTCAAAGCGAACCGGGGAAGGGGACGACGTTCACGATCTATCTCCCTGTTGCAGCCGCGGCTGAACAATCCTTCTCCCAATCAAAGTTGCGAGACACACGACAAAAGCGATGTAAAACTCTGATTTGAGACGACTATATTTTTAAGGCGTGTGGATAACTTCCGGTTACTCCCTCTGATTTAAAAAAATCCTTCATTTTGTAAACAAACATCAACTTATCAATGAATTACGTTGCGATGCCTCATTGGAATCCAGGCTGCATTGCCTATAAATAGGCTTGCTGCGTCTGATAGCTACCGGGGAAAAAGTGCGAAAAATTAGGGATTCCCCGGTTGCAAAGCGGTTCTAAAGCTGTTATTGATACTAAAGACTGAAAACAGTTTGTTGCAGCGGAGATTCTCAAGCGAGTTGTTCGAAGCAGCCGAATATCCTTCAAGGGGGCAAATCCGATATGTACGATCTGTCGAAAAAAGACGCCAACAGCCTGATCGAGATCATTCATGAGAGCCTGAACTGCAATACTTTGCACGCATTCCACCGGCTTGTCCAAAAACTTCGGCAACTGACGCCGGATAATCTCGGGATCGACTTTTCGCACAATGCGGGAGAGCATGCATCTAATGAAATCGAGCAAATCTTCCCTGGTAAAAATATCGCTGGTCCCTTCAGCCGGGCCGAAATCATAATGAATTATGCCTTGCCGCATCTTCGCCAGGCCCTTTCCCGAGTTACTAAGGAAGAAAGTCAAAAACCAACAACGATGCTCTCTTGCAGGGAGAGGGAGGTACTGCGATGGATGAGCGAAGGGAAGTGCACCTGGGACATATCCCGGATCCTGCGGATCACGGAACGGACCGTATACTATCATAGCCAGAACATCATGCATAAGCTCGAGGCGACAAGCCGTTCCCACGCGGTTTCCATCGCCCTTAAACGGGGGATCATCGAGCTTCATTGAGCAACCAAACGTCAACAGTAGTGGAGCAACAACTGCACGGTCAAATTGATCGTGCCTTTATTCGCATTATTATGCATTGGAATGCAATTTTATGATAATACCCTAAAAATACCCTGACAATATTTTTATTCATAAAAACAATGCGTTTATCATTATTTCATAGCTGATGCTGTATGAATTTAAAAATTTAGGTTGATAAATATATAAAGTGTTGCTATAGTCGCGCACTAGTACGAAAGTATTAGCAAGTAGAATACGAATTAGACCTTGTCCCATCTTCGCAAGCTCGAGGCAACAAGCCGATCTCACGCAGTTGCCATCGGCCTTCAAGTGGGGGATCATCGAGTCTCATTGAAAATTTGATTATTACGTAATAAGCCGCATCGACTTTTGAGCTCTCTAACGGAGGTACTATGGCCTGCAAGCTGTTCCCTTATCCGTCAGCTCGTTCTGGATCCGCGCTGATCCTGATGACCCTCATTACTGTCTTATTGGTGGCCGCACTATCCGGTTGCAGCGGCGGCAAAGGCGGCTCCATGCCGTCTCCTTCGAATGTCGGCGGAGGCTTCACGCTTGTTGCTTCCGGCGGTACATTGGATGACGGGTCAGGGGTGAACGGACTTGCGGTACTGGTGACCCTGCGGGACGAAAGCGGGAACGGACCGGCAATCCCCTGGACTCTTTCGATCACCGGGCCGGGTTTCGCTGCTCCGCTTTCGATATCTTATGATGATGGTTCCCCGTCCAGTTATATGGCCTGGTGGTGGGACAGCTTTGATCCGCAGCCCGGCAGGTATACAGCTACAGCCACGAACGGTGCCACCGTTCTTACCTATGCTTTTGAGATCAACACCACAACCATCAATCTATCGCAGCCCACGCTGAATAAATCCGGCAGTATAATTTCCTGGAACACGGTACCCGGCGCGGGTTCCTATTATTATGAAATGACAGACGGATCACACGCGCTTCCGATTACATCCGGTTATTTTGAATCTGACCCTCTTGTCAGCCAATATTCTTTTTCTATCCCGACCTTGGAAAATGGCAGCTATCTCGTTTCAGTCTATGCCCTGACCAATAACCGTTTTACTCTTTCTTCCGATAGTGCTTCCTGGCCTTCTCTTCCCGTGCAAAACAACGATTCTCTTGCCACGATCGATTTTGTACAAGGAGGAACGGGCTCGGGCTATGTTCTGGATGCTCGCGGAGGTGTGTTGTATGAAGGTCTGTATTCCGCGGGATCGGAGACGCCCGCTGATTATTACGGAATTGTAATCTGGACTTCGATCGTTACGACCTCTACGCCGTCGACAGCGCCGGCGGGAGACTGGAATCTGACCGTAACAGGTCCGGGAATCACGACGGCTCTGACGTTCTCCTATCCGCGGACGGATTCTCACTACATCTGGTGGGATTTCGGCACGATTCCCGCTCCGGGCACCTACACGGTCACGGCAACGCCTGCTGCAGGCGGTTCCTCGTTAATCCAAACGTTCACGGTTCCTTCTCCGACAGCAAAATTGCCGGTTGCAACCGGACTGAGCGCAACCCCCTCAAACGGCGGCGGGGCAGCGCTAAATTGGAATACCGTTGCAGGCGCGAATTCCTATTACGTAAACATTTGGACGTGCGTGGGGACCGGAAGTGTCAATACTGAGACTGGTTGTACAAATGAGGGAACGTATTCGGAAATTGCCGGCGGCTGGAGCAATTCAACGTCCCTCACGATCTCGAACGGCAGCTTGACAAAAGGCCTTGTGTATGACCTGTACGTGACCGCTTCGGAACTCGATATGATGGACATGAATTCCGTGCCGGTTCCCGTCAGCCCCGGATCGCAGGTCAATATGTCGGATACCACGTTCACCTATACGACCTTTACCGCGTTATAAGACTCTTCCCTTCCCCTTCAAAGGAGGGGTTAGGGGAGGGGGCGTACCAAAATTCAAGGAGGACCCGGAATGAAAGCGTCGATAGCAAAAATACTTCTCCTTCTTCTGCTGGTATCTTTAACAGCGTGCGGAGGCGGAGGAGGCGGGCTTTCTGGAGGCGGCGGCTCAGAGGATACTATCGCACCTTCTGTTCCCACCGGTTTGGTTGCGACGGCGAATTCCACGAGCCAAATTACCCTTACATGGAACGCCTCCACTGATGATGTGGGTGTTGCCGGGTATGACGTTGAGAATGGAATCTTCGTTACAAACACGAGCGAGGTACTTACAAATCTTGCGCCCAGTACACAGTACTGCTTTAGCGTAAAAGCACGCGACGCTGCTTATAATTATTCCTCCTCCAGCGCACAAGTCTGTGCCAGCACGCTCAATCCCACCGGCTGGAGTCCCGCGATCCAACTCGGCGAACGGAGGGATTCCTTGGATTACGACCTTTATTCCCCGCGCGCTGCCTTGAATGACAGTAATGCGGGTATCGCTGTCTGGGATGACAGCTATAGGTACTTCCCGTACATAGGACGCATAGTAGCGAACGTCTACAGGAATGGAAGCTGGGGAACGCCTGTCATTATTTCCCGTGATCTGCCGAGCTCGCACACGCCCAGTCTGGCAATGAATGCGAACGGGAATGGCGCGGCTGTCTGGTCGATGGCGACCAGCACTACCACGGACATAGGGATTGGGGCCAGCCTCTATACAGCTGCGACAAACTCCTGGTCAGCCCCGGTCAGGATATGCGATCCGTTCACCGGTTATTTTTCAGCCCCCAAAGCTGCCATGGATTCATTAGGCAATGTCGTTGCTATCTGGCTGTATGAGGGGGACGTATGGACAAGCCGCTATAGCGGCAGTGCATGGAGCAGCCCCGAGCTGCTGAGCAGCGGGACGAACTACGTGTATTCAGCGGAGCTGAAGATCGGCGGCGATAATAATGCATTCGTGGTCTATTCCGAGGAGACCAGCCCCGGCTTATCTAGTTCAAACATTTTTGCACGAATTTACACGGCATCAACCGCCACGTGGGGCACGTCTTCGACCCTGATCGGCAAACCTACCGTCACAACCGATGACGCAGCCAATCCCGTTATTTCAGTCTATGCGAACGGCGATGCGGTCGTGGCATGGGAAATGACTCATTACAACGGTTCCGCCTATGAATACTCCATCGCGGCCAATTTTTACAGCAGCCTTCTCTCCTGGCAGACAGCGACGAACGTGACGGCCAGTACAACTGCGTACAAGGAGTTTCCCGCTGTTGCCATCGATGGAACGGGCAATGCTTTTGTCGGGTGGCAGGAGAACTTATTCCCCGACAGGCAGGGATGGATGAGCAGGTATGATTCCGGTGCAAAAACGTGGAGCCCTGCCGAGCGGTTCGATACAGATGACATATATTACGATATCTCGGATATCGCGATCGATGTCGACGGAAACGGAAACGCCCTCTTCGCCTATCGCCAGGGACGGGTGCACACGCGCTGGTACATGACAGCATCGGGATGGGCTGCTACGGCATGGACACCGGTCCCGTCCGACTTTGATAATGCTCCCGGATTCAGTCTCGATGTCAACAACACGGGCAATGCTCTCGTGGTTACGCGTGAGATGGTCAGGGACTACGTGGGGACGTCATGGACGCCTTTCGCAAACCATTATACGAAACCGTAAAACGGACCAAACAATTGGAGACCGCCATGCAAACTAACAGATCTCGCTGGATCAAGTGGACGGAATTGTTCTTTGTCATGCTCCTTCTGGCAGCCTGCAGCAGCGGAGGCGGAAGCCAGAGCGCAAGCGACAGCGGAGGATCGTCAGACAAACTGAGAAGTGACGGCACGTGGACCCAGGTCAGCGGGGCGACTACTGCTGATCAGCTCGGGACCTACGGCACGAAGAGTGTACCGGCATCCTCCAACATGCCCGGCGCCCGCTTTTCCTCGATGTCGTGGACCGATGGGAGCGGAAATTTGTGGCTCTTCGGCGGCGGATATTTCGATTCCGAAAGCAAGCTTCACTATCTGAACGACCTCTGGAAATTCGATCGCGGCAGCCGCGAGTGGACATGGGTGAGCGGGTCCGATACCCCGGACCAATGGGGGACCTACGGCACAAAGGGCACTGCCACTGTAGACAATGTCCCGGGCGGGCGCTATGCAGCCGTCTCCTGGATCGACGGGACCGGCAACCTTTGGCTGTTCGGCGGCACCGGGTTCGACGCATCCGGCAACGATGACGCTCTCAACGATCTTTGGAAATTCGATCCGGTCACCCGCAACTGGACCTGGGTGAGCGGTTCGGACACGGTCGGCCAGATGGGAACCTACGGCGACAAAGGCGTGGCGGCTCCGACGAATGTACCGGGCGCCCGTGACCAGGCAGTCTCCGGGATCGATGCGAACGGGATTTTCTGGCTCTTCGGCGGTTTCGGCTACGATTCGAGCACGTTCGGCGGGCATCTCAATGACCTCTGGAAGTTCGATCCAACGAGCGGCAACTGGACCTGGGTTAACGGAGCAAAGACCGGCGACCAGCGGGGAAATTACGGCACAAAAGGCACGGCGGACAGCGCCAATGTCCCGGGAGGACGTGATGGGGCCTTCTTCTGGATCGACAGCAGCGGCACTCTGTGGCTTTTCGGCGGGTATGGCCTCGACTCCAGCCCGATCGGCACGCCGGGTCCTCTGAATGACCTTTGGAAATTTGACGGCACCAACTGGACGTGGGTGAGCGGGGGGAATCTCATCTCGCAATATGGCTCTTACGGATCGAGAGGCTTCTCATCTGCTTCGAATGTTCCCGGATCGCGCAATGGCGGAGTATCCTGGATCGACGGTAACGGCAGCCTGTGGCTTTTCGGCGGATACGGTTACGCGAGCCGGCCTAGTGGCGGGGCCCTGAACGATCTGTGGAAATTCAATCCGGTCAGCGGCGAATGGATCTGGGTGAGCGGAGCCAGCTCCGGCAATCAGTCCGGTTCAGGCACGGTGCCCGGATCGCGCATGTACACGCCTGCGTCCTGGATCGATGCGAACGGAAACTTATGGCTGTTCGGAGGATATGGTTTCGACTCCGCCGGCACACTTGGCTGCCTTAACGATCTGTGGCGCGCTGCTGTCACTACTCACTGGGTGTGGTGGGCCGCTCCTTCCGTCCTTTGATCCTATTGAAGTTGCTGAGATCGGTGAGTAGCTAAAGGAATTTACTAGAAATATTTTTTTTGAATTTTTGAAGAGTTTGGGATGTAACGGGCTACCTTAAGGAGGCAGGCTATGTTCAGGCACGGAAAATCGAGAATACTTGCGGTGGCAGCAGTTGCGGTCATGAGCGCGGTAATCTCCGTCACGGTCTTGGGTTCATCACCCTCGCCGGTGACGGTCAAGCTCACGCCTTCCCTGGTGTCGGTCGACACCTCGGCGTTGGCGCCGAAGCTGGCCCAGGCCGAAATGGACGCAGTCTGGCATCTCTTCGATCGGGACACGGACGCCGCCTACATCCCGATGGAAACGGCCCGGGTAACGGTAAACCTGCCGCAGTCGTCTGCCCTAAGCCAAGTCCGTGTTTATGGCGCGTCCTCGTATCAACTCAACCTGTACCGTGATAATAACGGCGCATGGGAGCCTGTGCCCTCCCTGACCGGCGTTGATCTCACGGTTCTGGGTGCGGCCTGGAACAGGTTGAATATCACGGAACCCTTTTCCACATCCCAGCTTTTGTTCGAATTCGTTCCGCAGGGGAACGTAACCGCCGGCCTGCGTGAGGTCGAGATCTGGGGTCCTGAGGCAGCGTCCGGGGACAAGAGTTGGGAGTATGTGACGCTCGAAGGTATCCGTACACCTCAGGACATGGTCAATATACTAGCCCGCCCGGCTTCCCATATTCTGGAGTTCTCGGCCGCTCCCTCTGAATTGTCCGTACCCGAAGGAGGAACATCAGCCGTCGCCATCGGTCTCATTCAGAATCCCGCGTTGTTCAAACGCGCCTATATCCTCTATGACGGCTACAATCTGGTCAGTTCGGTGAGCATCCAGCGCAGGATCAACAGCTTATCGTGGACCGGCGGTTTCGCGATTTCTCAGCCCGCGGACACCGTGCCTTCCTGGTCCTCTTACCTTGAAGAAATAAACCCGGCCTGGCTCGTTCAAGGAGAAAACAGGATCGAATTCCGGACAGCGAGCGGCACAGCAACCATCCGCGGTCTCAGGCTCATTGTCGAAACCGACAGCGGATGGAACCTCGTTTCAGCAGTAAGTGCAGCGGCTGTATATGACGGAGACACTTCGACTGCGTATACCATTGCCGCGTCAGCAACCGACCCGTCGATTCAACTAAGTTTCGAACGCACGGTCCAGCCTGACATCCTGAAACTTCATAGCGCAGGTCCGATGAATCTGACCGCAGGACTGCAGTATCTGAACGGAGCAACGTGGCAGGATGTGAAAGCAGGCTGGCAGCTCAATCTTTCTACTCTCAAAGCCGGCTGGAACGATATAACTATTCCCGGCAAGGTGACGACGCAGGCCCTTCGGTTGGTGTTTAATACAGCAAGCCTCAAGATAAAGCCCGGTGTGGGCCTCGGTGCGATCAACGAAGTGCGGGTGTCCGCGGCCCCTGTCGGCCCTGTCCCGGCTACTCCCCGGATCGTGATCAGCTATCCGCGCAACGGAGAATATTTCGGACGGACCGCATATATCCAAGGCTTTGCAACGCCCGCAGTTGATACGGCCGGTAATTCCGCCCGGTGCAGTGTCGAAGGCAAGGACGGCCAGCGAACGGTGCCGGACGGGTCTTTCAGCCTCTCCCTTACCAAGGACGAAACGCATTTCTACGACCAGGCGGACAACGATCCGTGGCAGCCGGTGGCGCAGTCGACATACGACGGCCAGATAGGCGCCATGCAGAACATAGTCCTGAATAAAAATTCAGGGGTCCAGACAGATCCCGACCCAAACGGCGAGAGCAGGAAAAACGCGCCCTTTACCGATAACAGGGACCATCACACGGAAAAAGTATCGCCCGGCCAGGCAAAGAAGATCCAGTACGGGGGCGTGACCCTCGACATTCCGCAGGGCGCAGTTGATCAGGACACGGACATTACGATCGTTCCGTTGAATGAAACGGATCTTGCCCATTACGATCCGGGCATGATCAACGTCACCTATCCGGCAGCCGGTTACCGCTTCCTGCCTCACGGCATGAAGTTCAAGAAGCCGATCAACATTTCGTTCGGATACGCGAAGCAGCTCTTTGTGGCAGGCCAGACCGACAACGACGTCAACATGTATTATTACGACGAGACGCTGCTGCGATGGCAGCAGCTGAACCGCGTAAAAGCAGACCCGGCTACGTCCCAGGTCACGGCCCTGTCCGATCATTTTACCGACATCATCAACTCCACCCTCGTGGTGCCCGAGCATCCGCAGGCATTGTCGTTCAACCCGAACTCGATCAAGGACATCAAGGCGGCCGATCCGACCGCCAATGTGAACCTCATCGAACCGCCCCAGGCAAACAGCAGAGGCACGGCCAACCTGAGCTACCCCATCGAGGTGCCGCAGGGACGCAATAAGCTTCAGCCCAACCTTGCCGTTCAGTACAACTCCTCGGGCGGAAACGGCTGGATGGGCATGGGCTGGGACCTCCCGATGCAGGCGATCACGGTCGATACCCGCTGGGGCGTCCCGCGCTACAGCTCGAGCAAGGAGACCGAGACCTATACAATCGACGGGGAACAGCTTTCGCCGGCCGCCCACCGCGGGCCCTTTGTAGATCGTGTCCTCGCGCAAAGAATTTTCCATACCCGGGTGGAAGGTCAGTTCCGCAAGATCATCCGGCACGGGAGCTCTCCGTCCAGTTACTGGTGGGAGGTCATCGACAAGAACGGCACGCGCTATCTTTACGGCGGAACGAATGGTCCGACAACTGACGCCACTCTTAGAGACGAAAACGAAAATATTTTTATGTGGACACTCCGTGAAGTCCGGGACACGAACAACAACTTCATACGCTATTATTATGCTCACGTGAAAGACCCCGGTTTTCCGGGCGGTCTCCCGGGGGAGAATCTCTACCTCCAGGGCATAACCTATACCGGCAACGGGACAAAGGAAGGCCCCTACACCGTCACCTTCACGCGCGACCAGACGCGGATAGACAAACAGAGTGATGCGCGCGGCGGGTTCAAGCGAGTGACCGGCGATCTTCTGACCAAGATCGAAATCTATCTCGGCGGCACATACCAGGACGGCGAGGTGAAGGGCGGCAACTTCATCCGGAGCTACGAATTCGACTACAATCACAACGCCTATGGCGACGGCAGTGAGGGCACGGCTTTTTATAAAACGCTCCTGACATCGATCAGTCAGTACGGAGCGAAGCACGGTCTCTTCAATAAGCACGAGTTCACCTATTATGATGACGCGCGTAAACTCGATGGAACGTACAAGGGTTTTGCATCGACCGGATGGGATGCCAGGGGAAGCGGTACTATCACTGCCGGAGGGATTCCCGGGACCTGGGGCGCTGCGAGCGCGCTCGGCGGTGACACGAGCAACGGCGGGGGAGGTCATTTTCATCTTGGCCTCGGTATCGATACAGACACAAGCACTAAAAATGTGACTATTGGTTTCAAAATCGGCTTCAACCAGACCGAAGGCGATGCGTTGGTCGCGATGGTGGACATAGACGGCGACGGTCTGCCCGACAAGGTGTACAACAATGGCGGCTATTTTTATCAGAAGAATATGTCCGGTCCGCATGGACCCGGCGCCAAGTTCGGTCCTCCTGTCTCGATCGGAATCCCGGGTATCTCCCATCAGAGTGTGACCTCCACGACGTGGGGTGCTGAACTCTATATCTATGTGCCGATGATGTACGATCAGAACAGGGCCGAGACCGAGAACGATACTTACTTAATGGATGTGAACGGAGATGGACTTATCGACGTGGTGAAGGGGGGCATGGTTTACTTCAATCACATCGTGAATGAAGTTCCCGTTTTCGAATGGAACAGCGTGGCAACGCCGGTTCCGATCGGCAAAAGCGTGATCGACACAAATGGCCTCCTGCCGGACCGCAGTGCCGAGGAAGCCGAGCGTGAGGAAAAATTCCCGCTTCTCGATACGGTACGCCGCTGGGTGGCACCTTACGACGGCACCGTGAAAATCGATGCCCCGGTGACTCTTATCAAGGACCCCAAGAAAAAACCGGACTATAAGGACGATGGCGTACAGGTCGCGATACAGCTGGAAGGAGCGGAATTGTGGTCCACGCAGACGATCTCGGTAGAGCCCACAGATCCGAGGTCCGCGCGGATCCTTGCCAACGACTACGATACAGTGCATACGCCGGTCGGGGTGGACAGCGTTCCGGTCCATCGCGGAGACCGGCTCTACTTCCGGGTGCAATCCGTGTACAACGGCCTCTATGATCAGGTCTCGTGGGACCCCATAATCACCTATCTTGCTGGTGACACGGCCCGCACGGACGCGAACGGTCTTACCGAGTATGTCTATCAGGCCTCGAAGGAGTTCACGCTTGCAGGCCGCCGGGGCAAGCTCACGATGCCGATTACCGGCACCGTGCACCTGGGCGGAGAATTGAAGAAGACTAAAACGACCTCGGATGACGTTTCGATCTCGATCACGCAGAACGGAACAGAAGTGTACAGAAACACTGTCCCCTGGGACGAGACCGGCACCTTCAACGTCTCCCAGGATATTAGCGTTAAGCAGAAAGACGAACTCGTGTGGCGCGTCCTGGCCGATTCGCAGGTCGATGCGCAGTTCGATGCCTCGAATGTAACATTCAAACCTAGCATGTACTATAGCGCGGCCGACGGATATGATACGGTAACTGATAATGACGGCAAGCCGTTCATCAGTATCGATCCGCCCTATGAGATGGACCTCTATCCGGTCAACACGCTTACCGCCCCGCAGGAGTTCCTCGTAACCGCGGCGACCGGGACCCTGATCGCCGTGCCTTCTCTTGAAATTAATTCCTCAATCGCTGTTCCCAGGGAGGTGGCCTTTACTGCGAAGCGCACAGGTGCATTGCTCGGGAAGGGGATCATCACGATCACCAGGGATGTTGATGGCAATCTTGTCGTTTCAGCCCCGACGCTTACATTTACTGTCGATCAGGGCGATAAGCTTTTCTTTGATTTCAGCACGCGCGACCTGACCCTTGCCGCCCAGGTAATATCGAGCAGCGTCGCCGTACATGATGAAAAGGGCAACTTTATTGATGCTCCGAGCGCCTTCCACAGCGCTGCTGCGGAAGATGTTTTCCCGGTTCCGTTCCGAGGTTGGGGCGTCGTCGGATATAACGGCAACAAGCCGCGCGACACTCAACCGATCGACCAGTCTCTCCTGGTGTTGAACGACTCTTACGATGTGAACAACGCTCGGGTCTATCCTTTCAGGCCGGTTCCTGTAGACGAAGCCTGGGGCGGGATCGACAAGAGCGCCTGGATCAAGAAAGGTGTGGTCAGCTCCTCGCGACTGGGCCTCAAAGAGATACCGTTGCTGCATTCCGATAAATTTAGCTCTTCCACAGCACCTTCGCGCATCTCGAAATCCACCAATGATTCCGGGTCGCTCATTGTCAGCGCCAGCAAAGGCCAGAGCGAAAGCCTGGTCGACTTCCAGGACATGAACGGTGATGCCTACCCCGACGTGATCGGTGGCGGCGGCGTTCAGTATACAGCGCCGACCGGAGAACTCAACGGCGGCGCGAGCGGAGGGCTCGGCTCTGCCCGGTTAAGCCGCAACGAGAGCTTCAATGTGAGACACCGATGCGGCAGGCAACATCGCGACGTCGATTGCTAACGGCAAGGGTAACGTAGCGGCCAGCGGACAAGCCTCTGCGGGCGGCGGCTCGCAGGGCACCGACATGCCGAGGATCGGCATGAGCGCCAACAAGGGCAACGGCACCTCAGATACCGAATACGACCTTATCGACGTCAACGGTGACGGTCTGCCGGACAAGGTGTTCAAGGGCGGCACGGTCATGCTGAACCTGGGTTACCAATTCAAGGGAGACCGGGGAGGCGTGGGAGCCGTCAACAGCGGCAGCACGGACAACGGCGGCGTAAGCATGGGTTTCCAGACCGACTGGTACAGCATGGGCGGCGGCATGAATGTCGGGCTGGACAACACGGTAAGCAGTGAAACCTACGCCGATATCAACGGCGACGGGCTTCCTGACAAACTTAGTCCGGGCCTCGTGATGCTCAACACTGGCAGCGGATACAAGGCCATAACCTGGCCTGGTCTCGGCGAAGTGGCGCGTGATGAGCACGTCTCCTATGGCGGCGGCGTCTACTTCACGTTTGGATTCACCATCTACGACATCATCAAGATCACGTTCAATATCGGCGTGAATATGACGAACAATATTGGACGTCCCGAAGTGGCCTTCCGCGACATTGATGGCGACGGATATGTCGATCAACTGACCTCTACTTCAGCCGAACAATTATCAGTGGGTCGAAATCAGATCGGCCGCACCAATATCCTTAAAACCGTGAAACGTCCGCTCGGCGGCAGCATCAGCGATCGAATACACGCGCGACGGCAATACCTATGACATGCCCCAGAGTCAGTGGACCCTTACGAAGTCGACCCTGACCGACGGCAGGAAGAACACGTACGAGACAGAGTTCGCATACAAAAACGGGTACAAGGACCGTTTTGAACGGGACTTCTACGGCTTCGAGACCGTGATCGAGAAACATGCGCCCGGTAAGTTCGACGTTTATAATAAATCGATCGAGCGCTGGATCGTGCAGACCTTCAATAATCGCGACTTCTATTTGAAGGGACTTCTGCTGGATTCGAGGACTACCGACAAGAACATGACGCATATCTGGGCCAGGACCGTCAACGAGTATACGCTCATGCCTGTAGCGGGCTTCGACTACACTCAGTTCCCCGCCCTTTCCAGGACGGACACTTACTTCTATGACGGCAATGACAGCTCCAGCGCGAAAGAAGATGGCTTCAAGAAGAGTACCTACCAGAGGTTTGATTATGATCTCTTCGGGAATGTCAGCAAGTTCTGGGATTTCGGGGAGTTTTATCCGACGAACGATATAACCGACGATATGCGCGCAGACATTGATTACTACAACGACCCGATCAAATACATCATCAAACCGCGGGAGATCAAGGTCTACGGAACCGCGAACAACAGATCTCTTCGCTGGAGAACCTCAGGCTACGATGCAGCGGGCAATATGACAAGTCTCACGCTCCATAATACCGGTACGCCAGCGTCTGTCTCTACCATGTCCTATGATGATTACGGCAACATTCAGACCATCATAGATCCAGTTAATTACGCACTTACCTACAGCTACGATCAGACGACGTCAACGTATGTAACCGGCATCATCGACAACTTTGCGACACCCTATTATTCCTCTGCCTCCTATAACCCGCTTTACGGGCAGATGCAGACGTCCGTTGACCTGAACATGAACATGGAGGCGAGGGGATACGACGAGTTCGGCAGGCTGATCTGCGTGTACGGACCGTATGATACGGTTCCTGTAGATCCCAACTCGTGCTCAGGCTCTCCGACCATAACCTTTGCTTACACGGCGCCTTTGGTCGCTTCGGATAATGACCTGAACGCTCCGGTCCATGCGGTTACGGTCAATAAGGCAATCTCGGCTAAGGGCACGAGCCCGATCAACATCAAGACTGTCACGTACGCGGACGGCTTGAAACGCATCATTCAGACCAAGAAGGATGCAGATGTGTACGATGTAACGACAGGTCAGCCTGCCTACGGTATGACCATCTCTGGTCTCGTCGCCTTCGACGAACTTGGCCGTGTTACGAGCCAGGGCCAGCCTGAATTCGAAGCTGGCTTCAATGAGGCATTCTCGGAGCTCGCAGCAACGAACCCGACATACTTCTCCTACGATATTCTCGATCGGACAACGCAGCTGCTTACACCTGATGACAAGGGGGACACGGACAGCGCCCGACCGGGCAAGTTCGCAAAAATAACGACCACGTATACGTTCGACTATTTCAACGGTAACCTCTACGCCAAGAGTGTTGTTGTAGATCCCGAAGGCAACCATGTAATGGGCGCAAATTTCAGAGGCACCAAGGAAAGCTACCAGGACGTGGATGACCGGATCGTCGGCGTGGTCGAGTACAACAACGGCCATCTCATCAACACCGCTTACACCTACGATCCGCTTGGTCAGATCACCTCAGTAACGGACAACAAAGGCAATACCACCACAGTTGCCTATGACCAGGTCGGCAACAGGACTGAGATCAACAACCCGGATGCCGGCAAGACCACATACGGTTATGACGCTAACGGCAACATGACGAGCAAGCAGAACGGAAATAGCCAGAACATAGCGTACAAGTACACCTTCAACCGGTTAACTGACATAACGTACCCGCAAAGCACGACGGTGCATTATGACTACGGCCAAATGAATGAAGCCTTTAATCGCGCTGCAAGGATCAAGCAGGTCACCGACGAGTCAGGCACCGAGTGGCGGTACTACGGCAGACTGGGCGAGACAATTCGTGAAGAGAAGATGGTGAATGCCCATACCCCGGCCGTGCAGAAGAAGAAGTATACCACTGACTACGTCTTCGACTCCTTCGGCAGAATGTGGGAGATGACCTATCCCGACGGCGAAACGCTGCACTACGCCTACGACAAGGGCGGTCTGCTCAAGGCTGCCTGGGGCGAGAAGACGAGCAACAGGTATAACTATGTGAACAATCTCTACTATGACAAGTTTGCCCAGAGGGTCTATATCGAGTATGGGAACAAGACGAAAACAATCTACACCTACAACGACAAGACCAGAAGACTGGCAACACTCGACACGAATCTCAAGGGCGGGCAGTACATACAGAAGCTGGGCTACACCTACGACCTTGTCGGCAACGTCAAAACTCTGCTGAACAACATCGCCATACCCACGAGCACTGCGCTCCCGGCAGGCCCTGTTCATCAAGAGTTTCTCTATGATGATCTTTACCAGATTACGAATGCAGAGGGTGGCTACACGTACAATGAGCACCCGAGGACTTCTGATGGCAAAACTACTATCAGTCCGAATAAGTGGAATAATTATCACAACGATTTCACTTATGACACTATCGGCAACATGACCCAGAAGGTCCAGGTCAACCAGATCATTCAGCCGTCGACTACCGCGCTCCTTCCGAAGAAGACGAACTACGTGCTCAACTATGCTTATGATGCGAGCAAGCCGCATGCCGTGATTGACGATGGAGCAAAAACGTACTCCTACGATCCGGCAGGCAACATGACCGGCTGGCAGGACAAGAACTCGGGCCAGAAGCGGACGATCAAATGGAACGAAGAGAACAGAGTTAAGGAGATCGACGACAACGGCAAGGCCACGTACTTCCTTTATGATGACGCCGGTGAACGCGTCGCCAAGAGAGGCCAGTACGGCGAGACGATCTATATCAACCGGTTCTATGCAATAAAGAACGGAGAACTCGGAACCAAGCACGTTTTCGCCGGCGAGACGAGAGTGCTTTCGAAGGTGGTAAAGACACCGCCTACGACAACGGCAAACAGCTCGACAACTACATCCACAACCTCGAATGTGACTTCAAGCACGACATCGACAATACCCGGCATAAACGGGTTAGACAACGGCAGGGGTAAGAAGCTCGGTATCATCAAGCGCCTGGGAGACGGTTATGTGTCAGGCATCACCCAGCCAGTCGAGAAAGATGAGTTCTATTACCATACAGACCATCTCGGCTCGAGCAACATGATCACTGACGCATATGGCGATGTGTATCAGCATCTCGAGAACTTCCCGTATGGTGAGAGCTGGATCGAGGAAGGTGGCAGCCATGGTGGTAATCTGCCGGGATACAAGTTCACCGGCAAGGAGCTTGATCCGGAGACTAATCTGTACTATTATGGTGCACGGTACTATGATCCAGTCTTGAGCAAGTGGATTAGTGCGGATCCGATATTGGGAAAATATCTCAATGGTAAAGGAGAGAACTCGATTTATCAACCCGAAGTCCTGGCCCTCTTTAGTTATGCGCACCTTAACCCTATAAAACTGATTGATCCAGATGGCAATGAACCTAATAACGCACAAGCTATTACGTGGCAACAAGCCAGGCAAATTATAATAAGCAATTCGCGAACTACAGGAAAAACAATAACACTTCAAAATCTTCTATATCTTCAAGGTGCTCGCGGCGGGAAAAAAGTCGGTCCTTTCGGTGGCGATCGCGGTGGTCGGTATGTTTGGACTGCAAAACGAGGCTGGATGGATCTCGGTCATTTCTTTCAAGTGGCAGGAAAGGCTCAGGAAAAATTGGGATCAGCTGGGCGATTGACTGCAAAATGGACATATCAAGGTAGGGCTGCTTTCGAAGCTGGACTTTTTGCAATGACCAGTTATGCTGAGAACAAGGATAAGGGGACAGCATCTTATAATTCCTATGAAGATCGTCCGAGTAATAGAGCGGGAGCTGACTTTTTCTTGGGGTATTATGAGGGTGGACGGGGAAAGGAGTTACTGAAAAATCTGGACAAATTCTTCGAAGATGCTGGAGCTGGTAGGCCTCAAGATGCAGCAAATTGGAAAAAGATGCAGGCAAGCCCTCGAACGAAACAATGGTTTGAGCAGAATGATTCGTATACGCCTATGCTTAACCCGAGGCGAATGAATCCTCCCGTTTATCCACCAGATAAAGGAGGCCAATAATGAACAAAAAAATTGCAACTGCCATAATTGTAATTATTTCTTGTAGTCTAGGATTTGTTGCCGGTTACTTCACAAATTCTTTCATTCAGTTTTCTAGATCTTCGGGCATTTCCGAAAAGAGAATGAATGAACTTACTCGCGGACCATGTGAAGTACGGTTAAGAGGGATAAATGATCCTGTAATTAAATTGTTGCAAAAGGCTTATAATCTGCAAGAGACTGAACACGAAGATCTTGAGATTAAGTCGATAAACGAATGCAGGTTTAACTATGTTTTGGAGTCAGATTTCCAAGGCGTTGCTAAAGTAATTTTTTCCCCAAGATCAAAAGGGGTCAATCGAGTTGAATTTTATAGTCGGAATGACGATTCTTTGTGGACGATGAGCGGGCCTAGTTTTGTTGCTTCCCTCTTTTCTGACGACAAACGGAACTATTTATATGACGGATTTCGAGGCCGAATGTACGTAATGGAGAAAAATAATATTTCATCTTTTAAAGAAATCGGACAAGGGGCCCATATTAAGTAAGACAATCTTGGGGACATCCTATAGCCCCCTTGTCAAGTGGCAATCTTGGGGACGTTGTTACTTACATTGCAAAACACTTGACATCGCCATTAGAAGTCGATAATATTCCTTCATGCCGCGTCACGCTCGCTTAGACGCCCCCGGCGCCTTGCACCACATCATGGTCCGGGGGATCGATAAGTCAAACATCTTTCGCGATGCAGAGGACAAAGCCCGCTTTCTTGAGCGTCTTGGGCAAAACGTTCAGGGCTCCAAATGTTCAATATACGCCTGGGTGCTCATGGACAACCATGTTCACCTGCTATTCCGAAGCGGCCAAGACGGCATCTCAGCCGTCATGAGAAAACTCCTTACCTGGTACGCCCAATACTTTAACCGCAGGCACGGCCGGAAGGGGCATCTGTTCGAAAACCGGTACAAATCCATCCTCTGCGACGAAGACAACTATCTCCTTGCCCTTGTCCGCTACATCCATCTTAATCCCGTTCGAGCAAAAATCATCCAGACCATGGCAGAGATGGACAAATACCCCTGGAGCGGCCATCGTGCCGTGATAGAAAAGGCAAAGTACCCGTGGATGGACACGGCAACAGTATTGTCACAGTTCGGAGGCACGAAAAGAAAAGCCAGGAATGAATATCGGCGGTTTATGCAGGAGGGCATGGATCAGGGACACGATCCCCAGTTTTCCGGCGGCGGACTTGTTCGGAGCCTCGGCGGGTGGTCCAATGTCCTCTCTATGAGACGGAAAGGCCATAAGGAGGAAACGGACGAGCGGATCCTTGGAAGCGGCGATTTCGTACATCAAGTCATAAAAGAAGCGGAAGAGAAGTCGCTGCGGCAGATGAAACTCAAAAGATCGGGGCTGACCCTGATAAAGATCGTCGAGCAGGAATGTAGAAAAGGGCAGGTCAGCCGGATGGAACTGGAGAGCGGCAGCCGGCGGTCTAAAGTAAGTCAAGCGCGTGCACAGATCGCACGACGCGGCATGAAAGAGCTCGGCCTTTCGGCCGCAGAGGTTGCGCGACATCTTGGCGTAGCCACATCAAGCATAACGCGGGCAGTTAATAAAATCGAGATTCGAGATACAATGCAACGTAAGTAACAACGTCCCGAAAGTTCGCATTGTATGTCGTGTCTATCTGCAGTTAATAATAGAATTTCTAGCTCCGGGGTTTTCTGGCAGCGCTTGGATTCGTAATATCATTGTTTTATGTTGGCAGAGCTGCCGAAGCCTTACGGGGCTTTAGTACGTTTCTTTTGTTCGCGTTCCTTGGAATTGCAGTTCTAAGGGCAGTCGGATTGATTTCTGGTGAGCCAGTTTCGTTCTAGGAAGAAAGAAAAGTAGGGACCCGAACGAGTTCATGCGCCATTCAAGCTACAAGGGGTCATTGGGGTCACTTCTTTACGGGTTGTTGCTCAAATGACTTTTCACAATCGGTTAAGCGCCTTGATGCAAAAAAAGTCTAAGCTAACGATAGGGAAATACCGGTTCTGTCTCTGGGGAAAGCTCAAACTGAGCGAGCCGGAGGCCTTTACCTCTGTTCTTTGAACAACGAGCTGCCTTGCTGCAGCTGCTTTCTTCGGCTTCGATACATGCGCTATCAGCACTTGGATATTTTGGATGGCACATTTTACAGTATAGATAAGGAAGCCGATAACGACAACGTATTGAAATTCATTAACACGAAAAGAACAGGATGAAAACGAGGATATGCAAGGAGCGAACTGCGGGATAATGAGACGTTCGCCAGGGCGCAGGGCGGGCGACATGTACGGACCTGGCGGCGGTCCAATGGCAACAGGAAAGGTCATAGGTAAAGGACGACGGACTGGAGCCGCGATGTCGACATCGAGTCGCAAACGAGCGGAAGAGAAGTCAGGCGGCACAGGGAACTCGAACAGCGGGGCTGACGCGGACAAACTCGACGGAGCGAGGAATGTAGCAAGGCCTCGTCAGCCGGCTGCGGGAGGCGAATCCCGACGGTCCAGGTACGTCAGGCCGCTCAGGGAGCAGACGCTTCTTGAAGGACTCGCATTCGGCCGGCAAAGCCCGCGCCATCGAGCCTTATCAAAACCGTATCGGGTTCCCCTGGCAAAGGAACGCTCCATTAGATGTTGTCTGGTTTTGATGTCATAACGTGCATTGGCTGATCGACTGATTGCACGCATGCGCTCCAGGACATCCTGCCGGAGATGACGCTAGCGATTCATACCGGTTCCTGGCTTTACTCCGCATCGCACCGTTGTTGGTATCTTCGGTCATTGCTCGCTCGAGTGATACGACTCACTCGGCGGGGGAAAAAACAGTTTGTGGCGTCTGCAGCACGGTTCACCGGACCTTTTACGATCATAAGATCAAGCGGGTCCGTGATCTTTCTAATGGCGATGCCCGCATCTATCTGGAACTACCGGTACGACGAGTCCAGTGCCGGAGGTGCGGTAAGGTGAAACAAGAGAAGCTGGCGTTTCTGGCAGACAGTCCGTTTTATACCAAGCGCTTTGCCTTCTATATCGGCAAGCGGTGCAGCACCTCAACGATCAAGGATGTTGCCAAAGAGTTTCATCTTGACCGAAGAGCCGTCAAAGAACTCGAAATGCAGTACATGCGGGAGAAGCTTCGTCGGGCTGGAAACCCCGGACCGAAAGTTATCGGTATCGACGAAATCTCGATCCGCAAGGGCCATACGTACCGGATCGTAGTCAGCGACCTGGAGCGGCGGCGGCCAATCTGGTTCGGAGGTGAAGACCGCTCGGAAGAAAGCCTAAACTGCTTCTTCGACGAGTTGGGGCCGAAAAAGGCTAGCAAAATACGCCTTGCGGTCATGGACATGTGGAAGCCTTTTGAAAAGTCCACACGTCAAGAAAGCTCCGCAGGCAGCCATTCTCTACGACAAGTTCCATATCATAAGGCACCTGAACGATGCCTTGGACAAAATTAGAAAGAGCGAATATGCCAGACTGACCGGCAACAGTCGTAAGTTCATCAAGGGTCAGAAATATACGCTTCTCTCGCATCGCGAGAATCTTACGACGGATGGGAGAAGATCGTTAAAGACGCTTTTGACTGCTAACAAGCGGCTAAACACTGCCTATATCCTTAAAGAGGAGTTCGGGCAGCTCTGGGACTATCAGTCAGAAGCCTGGGCCAGAAAGTAAAATCCTATTTGGTTCGAATCTGAAACGGATCCGTTGGCGTCAGATAACCAAATTAGGGAGGCAGAAAAACGATTAAAATTAAAATTTTCGATTGAATATGCTCAATTTTTAAAAATTATGGCGGCGGCTATTTTGCATTCGTCAATGTTTTTTCTGTTGATCCCACCAGTGAGTGGGACATAGTAAAACGTAATTCGAACATCATAGGAAAACCGACTTCCTTGCCATTCCAGACGATGAATCAGGCGGTTATTATGGTTTTATAGTAACTAACAATGTTCGTGAATCAAAGATTGTGTACTTCGAATTTGAAGAGGGTAAGGTATTGCGTGAGCCGGTTTATGAAAATTTGTTTGACTATCTTGTCAAGGTAGGATGTAGAAAAAACGGCGAAACAAAGGAATAACGTTGGAGGGCTAATGGGGTTGTTTTGGCTCAGCGTGAATTGGACTTTCAGCCGATTTGAGATAAACTATCTCGAACGGAGGAAGGTCCATGCGAAAAAAGCGTCACAATTACACACCCGAGGAGAAGGTTGCGATCCTCAAGCGTCATCTGGTCGAACAGGTCCCGATCTCAGACCTATGCGACAAGTATCAGTTGCAACCAACGGTCTTCTGCCACTGGCAGAAGCAGTTCTTTGAAAACGGTGCGGCAGCCTTCACTCAAGGCAAGGATCCCAAGCGCCAAGAAACCCAGCACAATCTTGGGGACATACTATATAGCTCCTGTCAAGAGACCCTTTATTTTGCATGATTTTCAATAAGATAATTTTCTGCATCAACTAAGAACACAGTTTTCCTTCCGGCATTCCTGCCGCTATCGCTTTATCGGCGAGTCTCTCGCATTCAGGCGAACGACGGCTTAATCGTTATATCTATCCGGCGTGCATGGCCGCCAAGAATACCTTATCCAGATTCCATCGTTCAAACGAGAGGCACTGTATTGTCCCGCACGAGGTCAACTGCCCTCAACGTTGATGCTCGGGCTCTTGCCGAAATCGTTTTTGTGCTTCAGGATCATGCCGCTTTTTTCAGCGTTTTCGGATCCTCCTGCTTGAGATATTTTGGATCGAAGATTCTTTCTTCTTCATCAGCGTCCATGCGATGATCAAGAGTTTTGCGGCGAGCTTGACACGCATCTTTGTGCCGATCCCTTTCTCCCGCCCGGCCTTTGAGCTTGTTCGTAAAGTAGGCGATGAAGTCCTTGTTCTTGGCGAGGCGATAAGCGCCGCCTGATACAGTCCATACCGGAGGTCGGCCTTACCCTGTTTGGAGATGACCGGTATCGCGCTGTTTGACTTCTTGCCGCTCCGGTTCGCGCAAAGGCCAAGACCGGCCATTTTCAAGACCTGCTTCGCGTCGTAAACCGCTGAGGATTACCGATGGCCCCCAGGACTTTCGAAGAGATATCCGGCCCGAATCCCGGAATGCTCAGAAGGTACGTATACTCGGGAAACTCCAGGCAAGCATCCTCGATCTTGTCTTCCACTGACTTGATGCTTTGGCGAAGCTGCTTCAAACTGTCCACCATGACCTGCGCTTCGAAAAAAGGCCTCTCCATGGTGACAGATGGATCAACCGCGGCCCTCCAGATCTTGCCACCTTGCGGCCCTTGGATAGCTCATTGTGCCCGGCGCGACGGTACGGCAGAAGTCATCGTATTCCATGCCAGCGATCTCCGACGGATCGAGGCATTCCCTCACTACTGCCAGGGTTTCCGAGGGACCATAGTGTTGGTCCAGCTCGGGAAATACTGCGCGAGGAGTTGGTTGCGAATGCACGCGCTTAAGCCGTGTTCCCGTTTCTTCAGCCGCCGTTTAAGCGCGTTGAGTATACGTACGTTCCGCAGCGTCATCAGGGGGTATTCGTAAAACAGGCACTTTCCCTGGGAGATGAGATCGGCGACATTTGCAGCGTCTTTAACGTCATGCTTGTCCCAGCGGCCGTCCAGAAGCGGCCAGTTGTTCTTGACCGCGACGCCTCCCACAAGAACAACCATGTGCCCGCATTTGATCAGATGCTCCGCCAGGGGCTTGTGATAGTTTGCTGTCGGCTCGATGCCGAAAACGACTACCGTCAGGCTGTATTGAACTTTTATTCGCTCGACATAAGCGAGCAGCTTTTGAAAGCCTTCAAGCGTATTGTCAAAAACCAGATTCTTAACCAGAGTTTTGCCACGTGCCGTGCCGAAAAAAGCGTTATGTTTTTCCTTAGCCGCATCAATGCCGACGATCAAATGCTTATCCGAACCGCGAATCTCTTTCTTCAGTTGAAGAAACTGCTCAAGTCTGATATCATCTACATAGTTCTATAGAAGCCTCCTGTCTCTTGAATTTAGTTCCGTCATAAACTAATTCTTAGCAAGAGGTTTCTGTTTTGGGTAGCTTATGAAAAAATATTCTTTCAGCTATACTGCTTGATTCACCTATGCTCTTTCTACTATACTTTCTACTATATAACGTTGATACCTAGCAAGCATTTAGCTTGACAAACCCTACCCTATTTAAAATCACCCCATGCCACGCCAAGCGAGACTCGACGTACCCGGAGCCCTGTGGGGGCATTGGGGTCACTGAGATACAATGCAACATAAGTAACAACGTCCGTACGCAGTAACAACTGATTATCTTGCGAGTTCAAGTCCCGTCCGAGGAATTGTCCGTACACCTCGATAGCACGAGGGAGCGGCATCTGAGCAATCGGGACGTATGGGATTTCCCCAAGGTAACCTATAACGCTGATCGGATCCTGCAACTGTTGAGACCCCGCCCCACCATAGCCCTTTCCGAAAAAAAGCTTGCAACAACTCAGTAAAATCAGTAATATACACCTCGTGAAAAAAATACAGGATTACTTCAAAAAATACTTCATTACCGGGCTGCTCGTGCTCATCCCGATCTGGGCGACCTACTATGTGCTGTCAGGCCTGCTGGGGATCATCGACGGGATGCTGGGCGATTTGCCGGGATACTTGCTGGGACTGAAGTTCCCGGGGCTCGGCATCATCACGCTGATCCTGTTCGTGCTGTTCATCGGCGTCCTCTCCGCCAACTATATCGGCAAGAACCTGGTCAGCTACAGCGATTCCATGATGCAACGAGTCCCGTTGGTGCGCGGTGTCTATTCCACCATGAAGAAGATCATGGATACCTTTTCCATGAAGCAGAACTTCCATGGCGTCGGACTGGTCGAATATCCCCGGAAGGGCTGTTACAGCGTAGGATTCATCACCGGCGGCCTTCAGGGTGAGGAATTGGGTCTCACCGGCAGGTTTATGACGGTCTTTGTTCCTACCACCCCGAACCCCACAGCGGGTTTTCTTCTTCTCCTCCCCGAGACGGAGGTGCACCGGCTCAATATGTCCGTTGATGAGGGCATGAAGTTCATTGTCTCTCTCGGGCTGGTGTCACTGAGCGAGATTCAGGCCAATAAGCTTAAGAACAACGTTTGCACTGAGGCTTCCAAAGTATGAAACCGACCGTGGTGATCCTTGCAGCAGGGCTGGGGACGAGAATGAAGTCCGGCCTTGCCAAAGCCCTGCACCCTCTTGCGGGACGGCCGCTGATCCAGCATGTTCTGGAGGCTGTTTCGGGGCTCGCTGCTGAACGGACCGTTGTCGTGCTGGGCCACCAGGCCGACCACGTGCGGAAAATAGTGGAAGGGTACGGCGCAACCATAGCGCTCCAGGCAGAGCAGCTCGGCACGGGACATGCGGTGATGCAGGCACACGAGGTCATTGCTGCGGCGAAAGGACCGGTCCTGATCCTCTGCGCTGATACGCCGCTGCTCACCACGACCACGCTGCGTTCGATCGTAGATCTCCATGCCGCGTCCCGCGCTGCGGTGACGGTCATGACGGCCGTGGTCCTGGATCCCTTCGGGTACGGCAGGGTCGTGCGGAGCAAGGGCGGCATCACGCGCATTGTCGAGGAGAAGGACGCCACCACGGCCCAGAAAAAGATCATTGAAGTGAATGCCGGGATCTACTGTTTTGAACAACGGTTCCTGCTGGAAGCGCTGAAGTCCATCGGAAATAAGAACGCACAGGGTGAATACTATCTGCCGGATACGATAACGCTGGCGCGGAAAAAACGACTCGTTGTGGCGGGCCTGGTCTGCGAAGACCCTGATGAGGTCATGGGGGTCAATACGCGGGTCGACCTGAGCCGCGCGGAACATATCATGCGTTCCCGGATCAACCGCGCCTGGATGCTGGCAGGCGTGACCATGCTCGACCCCGGCGCGACCTTCATCGGGAGCGAGGTCACCTTGGGCCGCGACTGTATCCTGTATCCGAACGTCAGACTCGAAGGAAAAACAACGATCGGTCAGGGATGCACGGTCTTTCCAGGCACCCGGATCGTGGACAGTACCATCGGCAATGCAGTGACGGTCAAGGACTGCTCCGTGATCGAAGAGAGCGCGATCGACGACAGCGCTTCGGTGGGGCCCTTCGCTCATCTCCGGCCCGGTTCGGTCATCGGCGCCCGGGCCAGGATCGGCAACTTTGTCGAGATAAAGAAAACATCCATTGGCGAGGGCAGCAAGGCGAATCATCTCGCCTATATCGGCGACGCCACCGTGGGAAAAGACGTGAACATCGGCGCCGGCGTGATCACCTGCAATTATGACGGTTTCGATAAATTTGCGACGATCATCGAGGACGGAGTATTTGTCGGCAGCGACAGCCAACTGGTGGCGCCGGTCCGGATCGGACGCGGGGCGCTTATCGCCGCAGGAGCCACGATCACGCGCGATGTCCCGGCTGATGCCCTGGCCATCAGCCGCCCGCCGCAGGACATACGCGAAGGTTTTGCCGGAAGGCGAAGGAAAATGAAGCAAAAAAAGAAGTGATTTTGATGCATTCGTAAAAAGTCGAGAAGGCCGTCTTTGTGAGGGTCCCTTGCCGTCATTGCGAGCCAAAGGCGAAGCAATCTCGAAGTTGGTATCTGCCTGGAAAAACGAGATTGCCGCGTCGCTCCGCTCCTCGCAATGACAGCAGTTGGGGACTTCTTACGAGACCATCAATCTTGCACTTTGCAATTTGTGTTACGAACTGAGGTGTTTTGATCTATGTGCGGAATTATCGGCTATATCGGCAAAGAACCTGCAGTCCCGATCCTGATCGAGGGGCTTAAAAAGCTTGAGTACCGCGGCTATGATTCTTCAGGCGTGGCGGTCATGCAGAATGACAAGATCGAGGTCCGCAGGGCCGTGGGCAAGCTCCAGAACCTGGAGACGCTGCTTCGCAGCGAATCGCTGAGCGGCAGGATCGGTATCGGACATGTCCGCTGGGCCACGCACGGCCGCCCGTCCGAGGAGAACGCCCATCCGCACCGCGCCGGCAACATCGTGGTCGTGCACAACGGCATCATCGAAAACTATATTACGCTCAAAAAAGAGCTCGCTGCCAAGGGCCGCACCTTTCTGTCCGAAACTGACACAGAGGTCATCGCTCAGTTGATTGACAGCCTTGCCAAAGACGGCGTCAGCCTTGAAACGGCTGTCCGGGAAGCGACCCGCCACCTCGAAGGGGCCTACGCCATAGCGGTCATCGACGAGCGTGACCCCGAGGTCGTCATCGGCGCACGGAAGGGCAGTCCGCTGGTTGTCGGTCTCGGCCAGGGTGAGTTTTTCCTGGCTTCGGATATCCCCGCCATTTTGCACCGCACGCGCGACGTGCTGTTCCTGGACGACGATGAGATGGCCATCCTTTCGGATGTGGGGGTCCGTATTACCGACCTCAAAGGCAATGAAGTGACCCGCGAGATCACCCGCGTCCTCTGGAACCCGGTGATGGCGGAAAAGGGCGGTTACCGCCACTTCATGCTGAAGGAGATCTTCGAGCAGCCCCGGGCGATCATGGACACCATCCGCGGCCGCATTTCCCAGGAAACCGGCGCCATTCATCTGGAAGAGGTCGGCATCGGTCGGGAGCGCCTCAATACGATCAAGAAGATCTTTATCGTTGCCTGCGGCACGTCATGGCATGCCGGCCTGGCGGGCAAATACATGATCGAAGAGCTCGCGTCGATCCCGACCGAGGTCGACATCGCATCGGAGTTCCGGTACCGTAATCCCCTGGTGGGCCCCGACGACCTGTTCATCGCCATTACCCAGTCGGGCGAGACCGCCGATACGCTGGCTGCCATGCGCGAGGCCAAGAAAAAAGGGGCAACGGTCATTGTTGTCTGCAATGTCGTTGGATCCACGGCGAGCCGCGAGGCCGACGGCGTGGTCTATACCCACGCCGGACCCGAGATCGGCGTGGCTTCGACCAAAGCCTTTACAGCACAGCTTACGGCGCTCTACCTCTTCGGCCTGTTCTTCGCCGGATTGCGCAAAACGCTTGCTATTGACGAATTGAAGAAGAAGCTTGCCGACCTGGTGCACATTCCCTCGCTTGTTGAGCGCTGCCTTGAGGACAACGAACGCATCGAGCAGATCGCGAAGCTTTTCTTCAAGGCCAACGACTTCCTGTACCTCGGCCGGGGGCCGAACTTCCCGGTAGCGCTCGAGGGCGCGCTCAAACTGAAAGAGATCTCATACATCCATGCCGAGGGGTATCCGGCTGGAGAAATGAAACACGGTCCGATCGCGCTGATCGACGAGAACCTGCCCGTCGTGGTCCTGGCCGGCAGGAACGGCGTCTATGAAAAGATCCTGGCCAATATCGAAGAAGTGAAGGCCCGCGGCGGGATCGTCATCGCGATCACGACCGAGGGAGACACCGAGATCGTCAAGCGGGTGGACCACGCGGTCGCGGTGCCGGCGACGAACCAGCTGTTGATGCCGATCCTCCTGTCCATCCCGCTCCAGTTGCTGGCATACCACATTGCCGTGCTGCGCGGCGCCGATGTTGACCAGCCCCGAAATCTAGCCAAGAGCGTAACGGTGGAGTGATGCAATTGCGGATTTCGGATTGCGGATTTCGGATTTAAATTCCGTTCATTCCGCAATTCACATTCCGCAATCCGCAATAGTTATGGACTATTTAGAGAATCTCAATCCGCCTCAGCGCGAGGCTGTTCTGTACGGCGACGGGCCGCTCCTGATCCTGGCCGGCGCGGGCAGCGGCAAAACGCGGGTGATCACCAGCAGGATCGCGCATCTGATCCGCGAGCGGCACGTCGATCCGAGCAACATTCTAGCGGTCACCTTTACGAACAAGGCGGCCAACGAAATGCGGGAGCGGGTGGAGCGGATGATCAGCATCCCGCTGAACCGGCTCTGGATCAGCACGTTCCATTCGTCCTGCGTTCGCATCCTGCGCCAGCACATCAATGCGCTGGGGTATCAGAAGCAGTTCGTGATCTATGACGAAACGGACCGGTCCTCGCTCATCAAGGCTTGCATGGCGGACCTCAGGATCGATGCCGAGCAGTACCAGCCCCGGGCGATCGTAGCGCGCATCAGCGCGCTCAAGAACAACCTGACCGACGCGGAGCAGTTCGCCAGAACAGGAGGCCGGTTCGGCTTCGAAGAGGCGGTGGCGCGCGTTTATGCCCTCTATAGCGAGAAACTGAAGGAGTCGGGCGGGGTGGACTTCGACGATCTGCTCATGCTGACGGTGAGGCTCTTCGAGGGGCACCCGGACGTGCTGGCCTACTACCAGGACCTGTTCAAGCACATTCTGATCGACGAGTACCAGGACACGAACCATGCCCAGTACCGTTTTATCAGGCTTTTGACGGCGAAACATAAGAACCTCTGTGTGGTGGGTGATGACGATCAAAGCATTTACCGGTTCCGGGGCGCCGATATCTCGAACATCCTGAACTTCGAGAAGGACTTCCCCAACGTCAAAGTCATCAAGCTTGAGCAGAACTACCGTTCAACGAGCAATATCCTGGGCGCGGCAGGTGCTGTGGTCAGCCGCAACCTCGGCAGGAAAAAGAAGGAGCTTTGGACCGAGAAGCGTGGCGGCGAGAAGATCCTGTGCTACAAGGCAACGGACGAGAAGGACGAAGCTCGCTATATCTGCAGGACCATCCAGCAGCAGATCGACGAGGGCAGGAGCCTGCGCGAGATCGCGGTGCTGTATCGCACCAACGCCCAGTCACGCGCCCTGGAAGATGCACTCCGGGACCGGGGAATCCCGTACCGGATCTTCGGCGGCCTGCGGTTCTATGACCGCAAGGAGATCAAGGACATCATCGCCTATCTGCGGGTGCTGCATAATCCCGCTGACGTGGTGAGCCTGCGCAGGATCATTAATGTGCCTGCCCGGGGCATCGGCGATACCACGGTCGACAAACTGGAACGTGCTGCAAACCTGGCAGGTACGGGCCTCTATCAGGCGGTTGCCGGCGCAGAGCAGACCGACGTCACCCCTGCGGCAAAGCGGAAGCTTCGGGACTTTACCGCCATGATGGACCGTTTGCGGGAACTGACGGGCGTGCTGACGATCACGGACCTCGTAAGACGGGTGATCTTCGAAAGCGGTTACGGCACTGCACTCGAACAGGAGAAGTCGATCGAATCCCGGATCAGGCTCGAGAACCTTACGGAGCTCATGACCGCTACCGAGGATTTCCTGGAGCAGCACCGGGACGCATCGCTCGCCATGTTCCTGGACCAAGTGGCGCTGATGACCGATTCAGAACAGCAGATGTCCGCCGAGAGCAGGCGCGGGAACAATGATTCGGTGACGCTCATGACGCTTCATAGTGCCAAGGGTCTGGAGTTCGCCGTGGTGTTCCTGGCCGGGATGGAAGAGGGGCTGTTCCCCCATTCCCGGTCTGCTGAAAACGAGGACGAGCTTGAGGAGGAGCGCAGGCTCTGCTACGTTGGCATGACACGGGCCAAGGAGCGCCTCATCCTGACCCATGCCCGGGAACGCCGGCTCTACGGGTATCCGCAGGCGAACCTGGTGTCGCGCTTTATCCAGGATATCCCGGACGAAGCGATCGAAATGACTGGCGGTGATTTCGCGGCGGCCATTCAGGTCAGGGAACCGCAAAGGTGGAACACGGCCATTTCACCACCGGCCAGAAAAGGGCCGCCCGTCATCCATCCTGCGTCACCCAGCCAGAAGGGCGCGGCAGGATCTCCCTTTTACAACGGCGCGGTGGTGCGTCATGCCAAGTTCGGGCTCGGTACGGTGCAGCGGTCTGAGGGGGCGGGCGATGACCTCAAGATCAGCGTCAGTTTCCCGGGACACGGAGTGAAGACGCTTGCGGTGAAGTATGCGAATCTGGAGATCATTTAGGAGCAACTGCAAGTCGAATTTAACCGCTGAGACGCAGAGGCGCAGAGAAAATCTTTATTATGTTCAATGCGCCCTCCTCCGCGTCTCCGCGTCTCGGCGGTGGATAATGACTTTTTACTGCAATATAGACTTTTACAGGAGTCCAGAATGAATATCACGAAGCAGGAAGTAGAACATGTTGCCAGGCTTGCCAGGCTGGAGTTGTCGGAGCAGGAAAAGGAAAAATTGACTGAGCAGCTTTCGGGCATTCTCACGTATGTGGAGAAGCTGAACGAGCTCACAACCACGGGTGTGGAGCCGACGGCGCATGTGCTCGATATCAGCAACGTCATGCGCGACGATCTGCCTGCCGAGAGCCTTTCCCAGGAGCGGGCGCTGGCCAATGCGCCGGATAAGGCGGCAGGACATTTCCGCGTGCCGCTCATAATTGAATAATACGATTTCGGATTGCGGAATGAAAACAAAGAATCAAGAACGGAAAAAGAGGATATCATGTTTAGATTGATGCTGCGATCAAAGATCCACCGGGCGACCGTAACGGACGCAAATCTCGAATACGAGGGTAGCCTGACCGTTGACCCGCTTCTGCTCGAAGCTGCCGATATGCTTCCCTATGAGCAGGTGCGCGTGTCGAACCTGAACAACGGCGAACGTTTCGAGACCTATCTCATACCCGGAAAGCGCGGTTCGGGAGACATGTGCCTGAACGGCCCTACGGCGCGCAAAGGAGCCAAGGGCGACAAGATCATCGTTTTCTGCTATGAGTACTACAACGAGCAGGAGCTGAAAACCTTCAAGCCCAATATTGTTCTCGTCGACGACCGAAACAAGATGGTTTCCGTGGGCCACGCCATAAAGGAGTAGCGATGGAGTTATACGAGCGGACAATTCATGATTTGCACGATATGCTGAAGAAGGGCGACACCACGTCCGAGGCCCTCACGGAATCCGTCCTCGGCAGGATAGCTGCCGTGGACGACAAGGTCAAGGCCTATATCACGGTCACGGCCGATATTGCCCGGCAGCAGGCGAAGGAAGCGGACAAGCGGTTGAAGGCCGGAGACAACTCCTCGCCGCTCCTCGGCATACCGCTGGCGATCAAGGACAACATGTGCACCGAGGGCATTGCGACGACCTGCGCCTCGAAGATCCTGAAGAACTTCATCCCCCCCTATGATGCGACAGTGGTTTCGCGGCTGAAGCAGGCCGGTGCCGTGATCTGCGGCAAACCGAACATGGATGAGTTCGCCATGGGCTCGTCAACGGAGAATTCCGGATTCTTTGCCACGAAGAACCCCTGGGACCTCAGCCGGATCCCGGGCGGATCGAGCGGCGGGTCGGCTGCCGCGGTCGCTGCTGACGAATGCATCGGGTCCCTCGGTTCGGACACGGGCGGGTCCATCCGTCAGCCTGCTGCCTGCTGCGGCGTGGTGGGTCTCAAACCGACCTACGGCCGGGTGTCGCGGTTCGGTCTGGTGGCTTTTGCATCGTCCCTGGACCAGATCGGCCCCATTACGAAGGACGTAACGGATACGGCGATAATAATGAACGCAATCGCCGGACATGATCCCCGGGACTCAACATCGGCGAATATCCCGATGCCCGATTTCACTAAGGCGCTCAAAAAAGACCTGCAGGGCATGAAGATCGGTCTGCCCAAGGAGTATTTCATCGAAGGCATGGACCCCGGAGTGGACAAGGCCATGAAAGCCGCTGTCCAGACGCTCAAGGGGCTCGGGGCGACGCTGGTGGAGGTCTCGCTGCCGCACACGGACTATGCAGTGGCAACGTACTATATCCTTGCCACGTCCGAGGCAAGTTCCAATCTGGCACGCTATGACGGCATCAAGTACGGGTTTCGTGCTGAAGGCGCCAAAGATCTGCTCGACCTGTACATGAAGTCGCGCTCCCAGGGGTTCGGCCCCGAGGTCAAGCGGCGCATCATGCTCGGCACCTATGCGCTCTCGGCTGGGTACTATGACGCGTACTACAAAAAAGGACAGCAGGCGCGCACGCTGATCAAAAAGGACTTTGATGACGCATTCAAGGTCTGCGACGTTATCGCCACGCCAACGGCGCCGACGGCTGCGTTCAAGATCGGCGAGAAATCGTCGGACCCGCTTCAGATGTATCTGTCCGACATCTTCACGATCAGCGTGAACCTGGCAGGCATCCCGGGGATATCGATCCCCTGCGGGTTCACGGGCAATGACCTTCCGGTGGGCCTGCAGCTGCTCGGTAAACATTTTGACGAGGAGTCGATCCTGAGGGCAGCCTTCGCTTATGAGCAGGCCACGGAGTGGCACAGGAAAAAACCGAAACTGTAACGACAGTGTCCAGGATTCAGGGGCCAGGGTCCAGGTGGGCGCCCCCTGCGTGGCGACTTTATTGCGGATTACCATACGAAGAGGTAGATCATCATGAAATATGAAGCAGTGATCGGGCTTGAAGTGCATGCCCAGCTCCAGACGAAGACCAAGATATTCTGCGGCTGCGAGACCAAATTCGGCGAAGATGCCAACACGAGGACCTGTCCCGTCTGCATCGGCATGCCCGGCGTGCTGCCGGTCCTGAACCGGAAGGCCGTCGAGTACATTGTCAAGACCGGCCTGTCCACGCACGGGAAGGTAAGCCCCTCCAGCCGGTTCGCTCGCAAGAACTATTTCTACCCCGATCTGCCGAAGGGGTATCAGATCTCGCAGTACGAGCTGCCGATCATCGAGGGCGGCCATGTCGAGATCGTCATCGACGGGAACGTAAAGCGCATCGGCATCACCCGCATCCACCTCGAGGAGGACGCTGGCAAGAACCTGCACCAGTCAGCCGGAAACGCAAGCCTGGTTGATCTGAACCGGGCTGGGACGCCGCTCATGGAGATCGTGTCGGAACCCGATATCAGGACCGCAGAAGAAGCGTCTGAGTATCTCAAAAAGCTCCGCTCCATCCTGCGCTACATCGAGGTGTCGGACGCGGACATGGAAAAGGGCAATTTCCGGTGCGATGCCAATGTCTCGATCCGTCCCGTCGGCGCCAGTGAGTTTGGCACCCGGGCCGAGATCAAGAACGTGAACTCCTTCAAGTTCGTTCAAAAAGCGATCGAGTATGAGATCAAGCGACAGGCGCAGATCCTTGACGAGGGCGGCCGGGTCATTCAAGAGACGCGGCTTTTCGATTCGAACAAGGGCGTTACCTTCTCGATGCGGAGCAAAGAAGAGGCGCACGACTACCGGTATTTTCCCGAACCGGACCTGGTTCCTGTCAAGATCTCAGCTGAAACGATCGAAGAGATCAGAAAATCCATTCCCGAACTGCCCGACGCGAAGCGTGAGCGGTTTGCCAAGGACTATGGCCTTCCCGAATATGATGCCGATATGCTCACCCAGAGCAGGGCCATGGCAGGCTATTTCGAGGATGCGGCGAGGCTTTCGAACCAACCCAAGACCGTATCGAACTGGATGATGGGGGAACTGATGCGGCTGCTCAATGCCGACGGCAGGGAGATCGATGACAGCCCGATCAAACCGGACCGTCTTGCGGGTTTGATCAAGATGATCGACAGCGGCGTGATCAGCATCAAGATCGCCAAGACCGTGTTCGAGGAGATGTACAAGAACGGAAAGGATGCGGAGACCGTTGTTCAAGAACAGGGGCTGGTGCAGGTATCGGATACAGGAGCCATTGAAACGATCATCGACGAGGTTATCAAAGCGAATCCCGGTCAGGCTGCTGAGTACAGGGCGGGCAAGGACAAGCTGTTCGGATTTTTTGTGGGCCAGGTTATGAAAGCGAGCAAGGGCAAGGCGAACCCGGATGTGGTTAACCAGCTTCTGAAACAGAAATTGAGCGAATAGCAGTCTCAGGCAACAGCGAAGCGAAAATTCAAACAATCGGTAGGGGGACAAGCAATGCTGAAACAAGTGCACAAACATATGAACTGGCTTATGTGGGGCATCGTCATCCTGATCACGGTCACGTTCCTGTTCTTCGGGATCTATCCGTCCAGTACGACCGGCAACACGGTGGCCAACGTGAACGGCGACGTTATCACCGGTGAGGACCTGAACCGGGTGTACCGGAACCTGTACGATACGTATAAACAGATATTCAAGGACCAGTTCAACGAGGCTATGACGAAGACCCTCAGAACACAGGCTTTGCGCGAGCTGGTGCAGAACAGGCTCCTGGTCCAGGAAGCAGGCCGCATGGGCCTCAGGATCAGCGATGACGAGCTCCGGGGCGCTATCCTGAAGATCCCCGCCTTCAGCCCGCAGGGCAAATTCGACCAGAAGACCTATGAATACTATCTGCAGCGCGAGAATATAACCCCGGCTGTGTTCGAAACAGAACAGCGGGAGTTCATGCTGAGGAAGAAGCTGGAGAGCCTGATCGAGGACAGCGTGGATGTGACCGATGCGGAACTTGCAGCGGCATATGCATTGTCGAACCCGAAGGCCAAAGCCGGCGACCTCGAGAAGAACAAGGAGTCTTTCAAGAAGGGGCAGTTGCAGAAGAAGCGGAGCGAGGCGCGAGACGCTTTTGTCCGCGGGCTGGAGAGCAAGGGCAAGGTGGTCCTGAACGATAAGGCATTGGCAGCGAGCTGATCAGATCGTCGCTTCCCACGCAAGATCGCCGATCATCTCCCCTTGAACGAATTTCCTGATCTGCAGTCAGGACCGCGTCAGGCTGGTCTATAAGCGGAGCCCCTGTGGGCTCCGCTTCCACTCGCACTTATCAGACGTTAGTCCGATAATCCTAAAAACATCCTTTGACACTGATCAAATCGGATAAGAGTCGGATAACGGCGGATTTTTTCCTGATACATGGTTCACCCAATAAGTGAGTGCGTTGTTTACGATTTATCCGCTTTTATCCGTTGTTAATCCGCTCCTTCCGTGTCCAAATGCTTTTTTCAGGATAATTCCGTGTCAAGTGCTTTTTAGGGTGACGGGCTTATGGCGCCAATCGCTCCTCCAACGCTCCGAAGAGATGGATGACGCTGCGGCATGCCCGCTCCCAATCCTCGATCAGCAGGCTTTCGTTCACGGAATGCGTTGCGGAGTAGGGGTCGCTGACGCTGAAAAGCAGGGCCGGAACGCCGCCGAGCGCATCAGTGATCGTCTGCACGAATGGAATGGATCCGCCGGCCCCGATGACCACGGGCTTTCTGCCATAACCCTGCTCCAAAGCATGCAGAGCTGCTTCGAAGGCCGGTCCGCTGGTATCGGTCTTCCACCAGGGCGAAGACGATTCCGGATCGATTGTCACGGTTACTCCCCAGGGAGCATGAGCGCGCAGATAGCGGGTGAGCAGGTCCAGGGTCTCCTGCGGATCCATGTCCGGAACGATCCTGATGCCGACACGGGCCCACGCCGCGTCGTTGATGATGTTTGCCGCCTGCTTTCTGCTGCTGGCTTCAACGGCGTTCACGGCGATGGAGGGGCGGTGCCACATCTTTTCGTAGACCGAGCCTGCGCCGCCGGTGATCCGCACGCTCTCCAGCAGGGTGGACTGCTTCCGGTACAGGGCTTCGCGGAACGGGAGCGCATCGAGCGCGGCCTTTTCCTCAGGGGAAAGGGGATGCACCTTGTCGCACAAACCGGGTATGGCCGGCCGGCCCTGATCATCCACCAGCGCTGCCAGCATTTTTGAGAGTGCCAGGACGGGGTCCGGCAGAGGTCCGCCCCAGGTGCCTGAATGGACGCTTGAAGCCAGGGAACGGACCTCGACGTTCACGGTCACCGTGCCGCGGAGCGAAGCCGTAAGGGTCGGCACGTTGCTGTCGAAATGCTCGCTGTCCGCGATCAGCACCACATCGGCTGCGAAGAGCTCGCGATGCTGCTCCAGCAGCTTGTACAGATTGGTCGATCCGATCTCCTCTTCGCCCTCGATCAGGACCTTGACATTGATCGGCAGCCGGCCGGATGTGGCCAGGTACGACCGGATCGCAGCAGCGTGCATGACCGCGCCGCCCTTGTCATCGGCGGTTCCCCGTCCGTAAAGCCTGCCGTTCCGAACGATTGGTTCAAAGGGCGGCGTTGTCCAGAGCGCCTCGCGCCCTGTCGGCTGGACATCGTGGTGGGCGTACAGAAGAATGGTCGGCTTTCCGGGCGCCTCAGTCCATTGCCCGAAGACCGCAGGATGCCCCTGGCCGGGATCAAGGATGCGGACATCCGTGAGCCCGCTTGCAGCGAGCATGCGGGAGGTGAACTCCGCACTCTGCCTGACCGGTGCCGGGTCAAACCCGGGGAAACTGATGCTGGGGATCCGGACCAGTTCTTTCAGATCGTCGAGATAGGATGATCGCGCTTTGTCGAAGTGCGCAAGGGCTGAGGCAAGATGGCTGCTGTTCATGGAGGGCTCCTTCGTGAGTTATCGTATCGGAAATTATACGTGAGATAATCCGGTTGTCAACTCGTACATTCTATTCATGTTGAGGCTGATACCCATGGTCCTATTCTTTAGAGTCTTCAGCCTTCAGTCCGTCGACCTGAATTGTGAGTATTCATTCTAAGCCGCAACAGTACTACCTTCCCCGTCACTTCCTGGAATGGGCCTTCTTGTACTCGATCGGTCTTTCGGTCAGCCCCTTCGGTCCCCAGATGCCCGAACGGTTCTCCCGCGCCGCATATTGTGCTTTTTTCAGACGGTCCATATGCTTGCTGTTGGGCTGGATCGTGAACAGGACGGCGTAGCCGTCTTTGAGCATCAGCTCATTGATCAAGGTCCTGTCGTCCAGCCAGAGATAGGCTAGAAGACGGTCATATTTGTCGTACTTCGTTATGTCCGTTTCCACATGGACCATTCCGCCTGATGCTTTTATAATCTCACGCAGATGCTTCTTTGCCTTCCTTCCCCAGGGTTTCTGGCCCATTTCGGGAGCATCGATGCCGATAAGCCTGGTCCGGTATGTTTTGCCTTCCATGCGCATGACCACCGTATCGCCGTCGTTCACGTCGATGATCCTGGCCCCCGGCAATTCGCTGCCCGCCCGGACCGGTGACGCGAGAACGGACAGGCAGAACATGATCGCGGCAAGATGCAGGGCATATCGCCTGCTGATCCGGTACGTGACCATACGTCTATTGTTCATCCAGAACATGGCCGGCTCTCCTTTGTTTATGAACAGTGAGCTTGCTGCAGTGTTCAACTATCTCATACCGTACTCCTGAAAACAAGCGAAAAATACCGTATTGACATCGAGCAGCAACGTGATCTATAATGTAAGTGAACATTTACTTACATTAGAAGGACGTGAGCCTGATGCGAAAAACAACGATCAAGATGCGGAGTGAAGTGCGGCGGGAGCAGGTGGTCCAGGCCGCACTGAAGATCGTGGGGAAAAAAGGCGTGGGCGGCTTGACGACCTCAGCCATCGCGCGCGCGGTCGGTGTTTCCGAGGCCAACCTCTACCGCCATTTCAAGAACAAGGAAGAGATTTTGTTCGAGACTGGAAAGGGCATCGGAGCCGCCATCAGGAAAAACCTTGAGGTCGTTCTTGCCACTCCCGTGAGGCCGGTCCTCAAGCTCAAACGAGTTTTTCTTTTGCATCTTGAGTTTATCGAAAAGAACGAAGGGATTCCCCGCCTTGGCTTTTCCGAGGAGATGCACATCAATAATAAAAGGTTGAAAAAGGAATTTTTAAAGAACATTGAGCTGTATGCTTCTGGCCTGGAAGCACTTTTCCGTGACGCACAGCGCATTGGCTCTATTCGCCGGGATGTCGACCGCAAGGCGCTGGCGGCCATGCTTATCGGCATGGTGCAAGTCCTGGTCATGCGATGGTCCTTGAGCGGATTCTCGTTCTCTCTCACGTCAGAGGGTGCGAAACTCTGGAAAAACTACGAGAAGTGCATTACGCCCGGTGAAAAAGTGAGGAGACAGTGAAATGAAAAAAAGAGTGTTTGTCGTGGGGATTCTTCTCGCAGCGGGCATTGCCACCACAGTGGTCTATCGCTTCGCAAATTCTCCGGAGCAAGACGCCTTGGTATTGTCGGGAAACGTGGAGGTGACCGAGGTGAATGTGGGCTTCAAGCTTCCGGGGAGAGTTCAGACATTGTTTGCCGATGAAGGGCGATCAGTGAAAAAAGGCGACAAGCTTGCCGTGCTCGATGGAGCGGAATATGAGGCTCAGGTGGCACAGAGCAGGGCTGCGCTTCAGAATGTGAATGCACAGCTCGATAAAGCGAAGAGAGACTATGACCGGGCGGAGAAGCTCAATAAAGAAGAAGCCATTTCCCAACAGCAGATGGATGGCGCGAGAACTGCATACGATATGACGCTTGCGCAGGTACAGCAAGCGAGGGCAACGCTCAAGAATGCCGATGTAAAATTAAGCGATACCGTAATTTATGCCCCCATTTCGGGCATCGTGCTCAAAAAAAATGTGGAGGAGGGTGAAACCGTGTCCTCGGGCACCTCTATCGTGACGATCGGAGATCTGGAAAAGCCGTGGGTAAAAGTTTACCTGAAAGAGGACAAACTCGGATTCGTGAAGCTGGGACAGAAGGTCGAGGTCACAACTGACACCTATCCGGGTAAAAGGTATTCGGGTTCGGTCACGTTCATTTCATCGGAAGCGGAATTCACTCCGAAAGCAGTGCAAACTCAGGAAGAACGGGTGAAACTCGTCTTCGGCGTAAAGGTCAGCGTTGAAAATCAAGATGATGAACTGAAGCCAGGCATGCCGGCTGACGTGGAGATTCTTTTAAAATACTAGCTTGGATTTTGCCCAAAGGGTTGAATTAATGAGTGAAGGGATAATCAAAACAGTAAATCTCACCAAATCGTTTGGTGGCAATACAGCTGTTGATCGCCTGAATCTCGACATCCGAAAAGGTGAGCTCTACGGACTTGTGGGGCCGGACGGAGCGGGGAAGACGACGACGATGAGGCTTCTCACGGCCATCATGGACACGACGTCGGGCGACGCTTCGGTTGCGGGGCACTCAATTCTCTCGGAAGGCGAGTTGATCAAGGAAAAGATCGGGTATATGTCCCAGCGGTTCGGCCTGTACGAAGACCTGACCGTCATGGAGAACATCATCTTCTATGCCGATATTTATGAGGTGCCCGGGAAAGAACGGCCTGCCCGGATAGAGCGGCTGCTCGGGTTCAGCAACCTGACGCCGTTCAAGGATAGACTGGCCGGCAAGCTCTCGGGCGGGATGAAACAGAAGCTCGGCCTCGCCTGCGCGCTGATCCATACTCCCGAGGTCCTGTTCCTTGATGAACCGACAAACGGCGTTGACCCGGTTTCTCGCAGGGACTTCTGGAAGATACTGTACGGTCTTCTCAAGGAGGGAGTGACGATCATGGTGTCGACAGCCTATCTTGATGAGGCTGAGCGGTGCACCAGGATCGGCTTGATGCACAAAGGAAAGATACTGATCGAGGACGTTCCGAAGAACGTCAGAAGCTCTCTCCATCAGCCCATGATCGAGGTGTGGTCGGACAATGCGCGTTCATCCATCGATCTGGTGAAAAATCTGGGAGGGGTGACCAGTGTGAGCTTGTATGGGGATCGGCTGCATATTACGGTTGAGAAAAAAGTGCCGGCTGCCGAGATCATCGCCAACCTGAAACGCCTCGATATAGACGTAAAGGATTATCGGGAGATTCTTCCATCACTGGAGGACGTATTTATTACGATGGTGGAGAAGTAAGTATTGTGGATTTCGGATCGCGGATTTAAAAAAACATGACAAATATTCAAGACAACATCGCCGTTAAGGTTGGAGGCCTCACGCGCACGTTCGGTGATTTCACGGCAGTTGATGACATCGATCTGGATGTGGCGAAAGGGGAGATCTTCGGATTCCTCGGACCGAACGGCGCCGGCAAGTCTACAACGATCCGCATGCTCTGCGGACTGATACTGCCTACGTCCGGGACCGGGATTGTGGGCGGTTTCGACATCATTACCCAGTCCGAGGAGATCAAGCAGAACATCGGCTACATGTCGCAGAAATTCTCTCTCTACGACGATCTGACGGTCGAGGAAAATATCAACTTTTATAGCGGCATCTACAGCGTTCCTGAACTGAAGAAAACGGAGCGCAAGGAATGGATCCTGGGAATGGCGGGGCTTCAGGACAAGAGGAGCACCATCACGCGGACCTTGCCGGGCGGTTTCAAACAGCGGCTCGCCCTTGGCTGCGCCATTCTGCACGAGCCGTCGATACTGTTCCTTGATGAGCCCACTTCGGGCGTAGACCCGATATCGCGCAGGAACTTTTGGAATCTGATCCATGAGATGGCAAAAGGCGGGACCACGATATTCGTCACGACACACTACATGGATGAGGCTGACTATTGCGACCGGCTTGCACTCATTTACCGGGGCAAGATCATCGCTGAAGGGACGCCGAATCAGCTGCGCAAGGAGTACATGTCGCGCGACGTTCTCGAGATAGATGCGGAACCGCTCGTCGCAGCCATGGAAGCCCTTGATCAACAGGGGATCGAGACCGCGATATTCGGCAGCGTGCTCCATGCTACGGTGGAGAACGCGAAAAACGCCATACCACGTATTTGGAAGATCCTGGGCGAAGCTCATGTAGCGGTAAGCAGGATCGAAAAGATCGTTCCCTCGCTGGAAGATGTGTTTGTGACGCTGATTGAAGTGTCATGATATTTGTTCATTGGAGATTATCAGAGGAACGCTTTAAAAAGCCTGGACACAGATAAGGGCTGATTTATTATGATTCAAACAGATAAATCTTCTAAAAATCATATCGTTTCAGTGTAAATCTGTGTCAAGGTTTGGCCTGTAAGTCTCCGTGTCTCCATGAAAAAGGTTGTCTTATGAAGTTTCTAAGAGTCAAAGCCATTGCGAAAAAAGAAATGCTCCAGATCCGGCGCGATCCGTTGAGCCTTGCCATGGCGTTTCTGATGCCCGCTCTTCTTCTTATCATCTTCGGATACGCCATCACCCTCGACGTGAATAATCTCACGACTATCGTCTACGACCGCGACCGGAGCAGCATGAGCCGGGAATTCATAGCTGAACTTACCGCTTCCGGGTATTTTACCATCGTCCGACAGCGCCGAGACGCCGCAAGAGATCGACAGCTATCTCGATAAGGGCAAGGCTCGCGTCGCTATCTCCATTCCTGATGATTTTTCACGGGACATACATGCCGAACGCACGGCGCAGCTGCAGATCATTGTGGACGGGAGCGACTCGAATACCGCCACCATCGCCCTCGGTTATCTTACTGCGCTTACGGAACGCTATTCTCTGAAGTTGAGTGGAGGCAAGGCCGCGCCAGTCATCGATATCCGTATCCGGGTATGGTACAATCCGGAACTCAAGTCCAGGAACTTCATCATCCCCGGCCTCATCGCGGTGATCATGGTGGTGATCGCGGCGCTTCTCACGTCGCTTACGGTGGCGCGTGAGTGGGAGCGAGGGACCATGGAGCAGCTTATCGCCACGCCCGTTAAGCCGCCGGAGCTGGTCCTCGGAAAGCTCATCCCGTATTTTCTCATCGGTTATCTGGACATGGCGATCACGGTGGTCATGGCGGTGTTCCTGTTTGAGGTCCCGCTCCGGGGGAATGTAGCACTTCTTGCCGTGATCTCGGCGGTGTTTCTCTTCGGCGGGCTCGGCCTCGGGATCCTCATTTCCATCGTAACAAAAAACCAGCTTGTAGCGAGTCAGATCTCGATGGTTGCGACCTTTCTTCCGGCTTTTCTGCTCTCGGGGTTCATGTTTGCCATATCGAACATGCCGCCGGTGCTCCAGGCGGTAACGCGGATCGTACCCGCACGATATTTTGTCGCTGTACTGAAAGGCATCTTTCTCAAAGGCAACCCGTTGCGGCTCCTTTTGCCGAACGCGATATTTCTGCTCATTTTCGGGCTGCTTACGTTCGTTGCAGCGAACCGGAAGTTTAAAAAGAAAATAGAATAAATAAGACAGGGTTCAGGGGACAGGGCACAGGGGGCAGGAGCTTCAGAGCTTATGCGAAAAAGTATTGAACGCATAAAACAGATGGTGATCAAGGAATTCATCCAGATATTCCGGGACAAGAGGATGAAGGCCATCGTCTTCTTCGTCCCCATCATGCAGACGCTTGTGTTCGGCTATGCGGTGACCACTGACGTGAATAATGTCCCGACCGCTGTCTACGACCTTGATCAGTCATCGGAAAGCCGCGAACTCATCAGACGGTTTTCCGCTTCCGGTTATTTCAATATTCAAATAAGCGCCGATTCCACTTCTCAATTGCAGGACGCGCTCGACCGCGGCACCGTCATCCTGGCCCTCCAGATCAACAGGGGCTTCTCATCAGATCTGAAGAAACGCGGACCTGCGGCCATCCAGGTCCTGGTGGACGGGACCGATTCAAACACCGCCATGGTTGCCGTGGATTACGTCAACCGGATCGTTCAGAAATACGGGCGGGACCTGTCCGTCGCAACCGTTCCCCAGCGGCTTGATGTGCGATCCCGGGCATGGTACAACCCTGAGCTCAAAAGCAAGAACTACAACGTACCCGGCGTCATAGCCATGGTGATCATGCTCACTTCGCTGCTCCTCACCTCCATGGCCATCGTGCGGGAGCGCGAGATCGGGACCATGGAACAGCTCATGGTCACGCCGCTCCGGCCCGCTGAACTGATCCTGGGGAAGACGATCCCTTTTGCCTTGATCGCGATCTTCGATGTCGTCCTGGTCACCGTCATCGCATCGTTGACCTTCCATATTCCGATCAGAGGTTCGCTGCTTCTGCTCCTGCTTTGCACCGTTATCTATCTTTTGTCCGTACTCGGGATCGGTCTTTTCATTTCCACCATCGCAAAAACACTTCAACAGGCCATGATGGCCACGTTTCTCTATTACATGCCCGCGGTGCTCCTGTCGGGGTTCATGTTCCCCATTGAGAACATGCCGCCGGTTTTTCAGTATGTAACCTATGTGAACCCGCTCAGGTATTTTCTGGTCATCATCCGCGGGATCTTCCTGAAAGGGAATGGCATCATCAGTCTCTGGCCGCAGATGGCGGGCCTCCTCGTGCTCGGCATTGTGATGATCACGGTCAGTTCGCTCCGTTTCCGGAAACGGTTGGGATAAGATAGTTCAACCCGTACCCGATGCCCCCCCCTTTATCTGTGTTATATTTTAAACATTCGTTCAGTATTTGCATGCTGATCATTATTGTGAAAAGCTCTATGAATAAATTATGAATTTATTATAGAATGAATAAATTATACACACAAAGTTGCTAAGATAAACAAGGAGGTGCGGAATGACAAAGAAAACAGCATTCTGGATTTTTTTTATCGGAACGGTTTCCTCGGCAGTTATATTCTTGTGGCTGACCTGGGACACCCATCGCCAGGTCGAGGCGCTGTCCCACGTTGACAAACTTTCGGACAAAGTCGTCGAAGGGAAAAGAACGTTCGAAAAGTACAACTGCAATGACTGCCATACGATCCTGGGGTTCGGCGCATATTACGCGCCGGATCTCACCAAGGTCGTCCAGCGCATCGGCGAGGAAGGCATTCGTTTCCGGGTTAAAGAGCCAGCCAAGGCCCTGGCCTCCTCGTGGCGAAAGATGCCGGATCTGAAGGTCTCGGATGCCGAGATCGACAGCCTCGTCGCATTCTTCACCTGGGTCGGGAACATCGAGAATGGGGACTGGCCTCCGCAGGACAGCAAAAAGCGCCTCTCCCGCAGCGAAGAGCGGATGGTCGCGGGCGTGGGAGTGTCGCCGGGCGCCGCGGTCTTTCAATCTCGAGGATGCATGAACTGTCATTCCCTGCACGGCACCGGCGGGACCTTTGGCCCGGCACTGGATACGATCGGTCGGAAACTGAACCTTGAGCAGATCGAACACTATATCCGGGACCCCAAGGCGGTGAACCCCCAAGCCATGATGCCGGCCCAGACAACGCTCTCCGAAAAAGAACTCGAAGAAGTCGCAGGGTTCCTGGCGAACTTAAAATAGGAGGATATGATGGAATACCGTTCACAGAAAATAGCTTACTGGTATTTTGCCATTGCCCTGCTCCTGTTCACACTCCAGGTCGTCATGGGACTCTGGCTTGCATACAGCTACAGCTTTACCGTGCCGCAGTGGATCGTGGATAATTTCTCATTTGCCACAGCGCGCGCCATGCATACGAACCTTCTGGTGCTCTGGATGCTGCTCGGGTTCATGGGAGGCACGTATTACATCGTGCCCGAAGAGACGAAGAGCGAGATCTATTCAGCGAAGCTCGCCTGGTTCCAGCTGGTCGCCCTGGTCGCTACGGGAGTAGTTGCTCTCGTGGGTTTTGTATTCGGCTGGACGCAGGGCCGCCCGCTCCTGGAAATACCGACGTCCCTCGATCTTGTCGTGGTCGTGGGCGCACTCGTATTCCTGTTCAATGTCGGGATGACCATGTACCTGGCGAAACGCTGGACCGTGATCCAGGGCACGCTCCTCGGCGGTCTGCTCTTTCTGGCGCTCCTGTACCTCTTCGGAATACCGTTCTACCGGAACGAGGTGATCGACTGGTACTACTGGTGGTGGGTCATCCATCTCTGGGTGGAAGGCGCCTGGGAACTCGTAACCGCGGCCATTTTCGCGTTTGTGCTGATGAAGCTGACCGGAGTTGACCGGCAGGTAGTCGAGAAGTGGCTGTACGTCGAGATCGGACTTTTTCTCTTTACCGGCATCGTCGGGACGGGCCATCACTACTACTGGATCGGCGCGCCCAAGTACTGGCTCTGGTTCGGCGGGATATTCTCGGCCCTTGAACCGCTTCCGATCCTGCTGATGCTCATCGACACCATGAACCACGTCAAGAAACGTGAGACGAAGATCGTCAATCCGCTCACCTGGACCATTGCGATCGGCTGCGCGGTGATGCACATGATCGGCGCAGGGATATGGGGCTTTATGCACACGCTGCCGCAGATCAACTACTATACTCACGGCTCGCAGGTCACGGTCTCACACGGACATCTGGCGTTCTTCGGGGCCTATGCGCTTCTGAATATCATGGTCTTCTATTACGCCATGCCGAAGATAAAGGGGATCGAGGTTTATGATGATTCCCGCGGAAAAGTCGCTTTCTGGACCATGTCCACGGCGATGATGCTCATGGGGCTCTCGTTCGGCATCGCCGGCGTCGTGCAGTCCTATATCGAGCGGGTGCTCGGCATGGGATATATGGTCGCACAGTCCTACATGCGGCTCTGGCTGGGCGTAACATTCTTCCTGGGTATCTGTTTCTTTATCGGGGTCCTGATCATGGTCACCGACCTGCTGACCCTCAGGCCAGCCAGGAAAACATCAGGATAAAGAGTTCTTATGATGAAACAACCCGTTGTGAATCAGGATCTGTGCATCGGCTGCGGACACTGTGCCGAGGTCTGTCCGAAGGTTTTTGAGCTGGCGGACGAAAAATCAATGGTGGTAGGACCTGACAATTGCGATACCTGCAACTGTCAGGAGGCCATCGATACCTGCCCGGTGCAGGCGATCAGCTGGAGCGAGTGAGCTTTTCCGTAGGAATAAAAAAGAGAATGAAGAAGGATGTGCAGAAATGGAAATGAGCGTCCCCGGACCGTTGAAGGAGGAGCATGACGAACTTCATGCAGAGCTAGTTGCTGCTACCAAAGCTGGTGGAAAAGTGAGCGAAGCAGCCCGTGCCGTTGCAAAGTCACTGCATCCCCACTTCGTCAAGGAAGAGGAATATGCGCTGCCTCCGCTCGGGCCTGCTGATGATGCTGGCAGATGGCGGGACGCCCGCGGATATCCCTGCCGTCATTGCCATGACCGACAAACTGAAGAATGATCTTGCTCATATGCTCCATGAGCACAAGGTCATCGTCGGAGAACTTCACAAGCTCATGGAGGCTGCAAAAATCGAAAAAAGACCTGAATTTTTCCATTTCGCGGAAAAACTGAAGCTGCACGCGCAGACCGAGGAAGAAGTTCTTTATCCAGCCGCTATTATGATCGGAGAGTATCTGAAACTCAAACTTAAAGAACAAAAAAGGAGCTCATCATGAAAACGTGGAAGACCGTGGCGAGAGTGGCATGTACGGTTGTTTTATCGTCGGGTCTCTGGCTGACCATTCCCGGCGTCGCATCGGCACATTGCGATACCCTCGATGGCCCGGTTGTTATGACTGCCAAAGCGGCACTCGAAAAAGGCGATGTCACGCCGGTCCTGAAATGGGTAAAAAAAGATGACGAAAAAGAAATACGGGATCTATTTCAGAAAACGATAGTAGTCAGAGGCAAGGGGAAAGAGGCAAAGGAACTTGCGGACAGGTTCTTCTTTGAGACGCTTGTCAGGATCCACAGGGCTGGAGAAGGCGCCCCGTACACGGGATTAAAAAGCGAGCCTGCTGAACCCATTATTACCGCTGCGGACAAAGCGCTGGAGAACGGCTCAGCGGACGATCTCGTAAAACAAGTAACCGATGCCGTGGCCAGAGGGATTCGCGAGCGCTTTGAGCATGCTAAAGCAACGAAAGTCAATGCCGATAAAAATGTCGAGGCGGGTCGGGAGTTCGTTGAGGCCTATGTGGTTTTTACCCACTATGTGGAACGGTTGCACGAGGATGCCTTGGCCGGTGGCGCCCACCACAGCATGAAGAGTGTGACGAAGGCTGAAGGTATGGAAGGCCATCAGCATTGATCAGCGCTTAGCAATGCAGATCGTGTTTACAGCAACGTGATCAACTGTCACAAGATGAAGCTCCTGGTTATTGCAGGGGCATTTTTTTTGCTTACCCGAATTTTAAAGTGCACTGCTAATTTCCTGGTTATCATCAATGCCATCTTCTATATGCTATACGGAAAACGGTATTGCTCTTCGCTGGCCGTAGAGAGCTCAAGTCCTTTTTCCTGGTGTTAAGGTCCTGACGCTCGGTTCTCTGAAATTCAAAAAACGGTTTGACTGGAAGGGCATGCATGCATAAGCCTTTTTTATGACAGGATGTGCTATAGTTGACCAATAAAGCTCAGGACTCAACGCTCCAAAAACGTGGCAGGACGCTATTATTCAATCTTTTCGAGCAGATAGGCCGGGGGAAGTATCTGTCTACCGAACTGAAAAAATCCCGTGAAAATACGTTCAATCATAATCATATTTGCAGCTCTCGCATTCCTCACCTCAGCTGTGGGGGGCTCTCTGTACTATTTTTCGATGAAAAAGAGCGCTGTCGCGGAACTGCACAAAGAAACGGCCGATACACTGGACGATATGGCCGGACGCATTTCCCTCTACTTCGAGTATTATCAAAAAATCGCCGCCTCATTGTCGGGACTGAAAGAAATACGGCGGGCTCTTGTGATAAAGCGGGGGAGCACCTTGAGCGAGGCAAATGCGATTTTGTCCCAATTTCAAAAGAACATCGGCGTTGAGGTCTGCTATCTCATTGATCGTTCCGGAACGACCATCGCTTCTTCGAACGACGATACACGTGAAAATATTATAGGAAAGAACTACGCCTTCCGGCCATATTTTACCAGCGCGCTTGCGGGAGATCCAACCGTTTATATGGCTCTTGGCGTGACCTCGGGAAAGCGGGGCGTGTATTACAGCCACCCTATACACGACGAGAGCCGCTCAAAGGTGATCGGCGTGATCGTTTTGCAAGCATCCGTTGATTATCTGGAACAGGAGCTGAAAAGACAATTTGACGGCGTGATGGCCATTACCAATGCACAGGGCGTCATTTTCGCGTCCAGTCGAGAAGGCTGGCTGTTGCATACCCTCTGGAAAGAGGCCCCTGACGTGCTGTCTGAGATCGCATCGACCCGTCAGTTTGGGAGCGCTGCCCTGAACTGGACAGGACTGGAAAAGATCGATCAAGGGCATGCTCGTGATGATGCAGGCCACCGCTACCTGATCCACGAGGCAGCGATCCCGAGCTGTCCGGGCTGGAAGGTGCTGTTTCTGCATGACCTGGGCATCATATCGAGCAAGGTATCGGGCGTGATGCTCAGGCAAACCGGTTTCATCATCATACTGATCTGCCTCGGCATCGGCGTGGTGAGCCTCGTGCTGTACCGTAAAGCGAACAGCGAGATCCTGAAACGAAAAAAAATGGGCGAGGAGATCAAGAACATAAATACCACCCTGCAGGCCATGATCAAGGCATCGCCGCTGCCGATCGTGGGTGTTGATGCCGCCGGCGCCACCGTGTTGTGGAACCCGGCTGCGGAGAGGGTCTTCGGCTGGTCCGAGCAGGAAGTACTTGGACGGCCGCCGCTCATCGTTCCCCGGTACCTTCAGCAGGAGCATATCTCTATCCGGAACAGGATCATCGACGCTGACACGATAACGGGAGTGGAAACGCGGCGTATGAAAAAGGACGGCACACTGATCGATGTTACGGTCTCGTCAGCGAACATCCATGATGACCGGGGAACAAGCGTGGCAGCCATGGGGATCTACGAGGATATCACGGAGAGCAAGAAGGCCGAGGATGAGGTCCGGTTCCTTGCCGCGATCATCCAGGACCTGCCTGATGCAGTATGCGCCATTGATACCGCCGGCAGAGTGGTAACCTGGAACAACGGCGCAAGCAGAATGCTGGGGTACCGCCCGGATGAGATGATCGGCAAACCCATAACGACCGTTATCCCCGAGGACATAGCGCAACAGGAATTCGACCACTGTTTGACGCTCTTGAATAAGGATGGTTTCTTTTCCAAATACGAATCGGTCAGACTGGCCAGGGACGGCAGGATGGTACCGGTGGAACTCACCGCTGTTGCGATAAAGGACCGGACGCAGACGATCACCAACTATGCCTCGATCATGATAGACCTGAGCGACCGCAAAAAAGCTGAAGAGGAGCGGCTGAAAGTTCACGTGCTGGAGTCGATCGGATTCCTGGCAGCAGGGATCGCCCACGACTTTAATAATCTGCTCAGCATCATTCTGGGAAACATTCATATCGCCAAAATGTCGCTGCCGTCGGACGAGAAGGCCTATAGCAGGCTTACCGATGCCGAAGGCGTCATTGACCTCGCCAGCGAGCTGAGCAGGCAACTGCTCACCTTTGCCACCGGCGGCGATCCCCGCAGAATGCTGATGCCGCTGTCGGGCTTGTTTGCCGATACGGTCACGGCGCTGTTGAAGGGCTCGACGATCCAGGCGGTATTTGACCTGCCGGATGACCTCGCCGATGTTTCTATCGATGAAGGACAGATGAAGCAGGTGATCAACAACCTGGTGATCAACGCGACAGAGGCGATGCCGAAAGGCGGTGCGCTCACGGTCCGGGGAAGAAATATCGAGGTATCTTCACAGGACAGCCTACCGATGCGCGAAGGTCGCTACCTGCAGCTGTCGATCAGCGATACCGGCGCCGGAATCCCGGCTGAAAACCTGGCCAGGATCTTCGACCCCTATTTTTCCACGAAGAACACCTACAACCAGAAGGGCCTGGGGCTCGGCCTTGCCGTGTGTTATTCGGTCATCAAAAAGCATGACGGCCTTCTTACCGTCGAATCGGAGGTCGGCAGGGGTACGACCTATCATATCTATCTTCCCGTCACCTCCTGATCCTGATGGAGCTGCTGCGCAATCGGAAAAAAGGAGATATTCATGAAAAAACCGATGATAGATGCCGATGTTTGTATCGGATGCGGTCATTGTGCAGAGGTCTGTCCACAGGTGTTCGAACTGGGGGATGATGAAAAATCAACCGTGATCGGACCCGATCAGTGTGGATCCTGCAACTGCCAGGAGGCGATCGATACCTGCCCGGTCCAGGCCATCAGCTGGAGCGGTTAGAGGAAAACCTGAATCGTGACTGGTTTGTCCGGGGGTGCAGAAACAGCGCACTCCCTTTTTATTTGCCGTTTCGGCACAATTACGCCCGGAGCGTGATCACCACAATATATTTTCTTGCCATTTATAATCTCCTGTAGTAACTTCATACAGGCTCAGCGCATACTATCGATGCCGGTTATGCCTATGCACGCTGTACTTTAAAATCTGAACCCTGACTGGTGCTGCCATGTGTGACCTCTGTACAAAACACGGTGAAGGAAAGATCTGGTACAAAAATGCCAGGAACTACGCTCAGGACCTCCTGTCCGACCTTGAACGGCGCCGGTATATCGAGAATTTCCTGTCCTCGGCATTCAGTGAAGGGTTCCAGACCCTGGGGCGGCTCGAAACCATTTACCGGAAAAAAGGCAAGCTCCCCGAAGCGGTAAAGACCGCCATGGTCACCAAGGCAAAAGCCGAGCATTACGGCCAGGTTCTGCCCATCGAAGAGATCAGCGACGTGGTGCGCCAGGCCAAAACCGTGGTGCGCATGCCCTGTGCCTGCCGGTGGAACATCGAGAAAAAAGAAGAGCGTTGCTGTTACGCGGTCAGCTACGGTCCCGAGGCCTGGTACCAGGGCATCGATATGGGCTATTTCGGCAAAGCCTCCGATGAGGGGCTGGAATCCCTCTCTCCTGATGACGCCATCGAACAGATGACGGCCATGGAGGCAGGGGGCTCGGTCCATACGATCTGGACCATGATGACGCCCTTCATCGGCGCGATCTGCAACTGTTCTCCCGACGACTGTCTTGCCATGAGGACGCTTTCCCGCACCAGCGTGGAGACCATGGAGCGGGCTGAGTATGTGGCGCGGGTGGACGAAACGCTCTGCAGCGGCTGCGGGCTCTGCGCTGATCGATGTCATTTTCTTGCCATTGACAGCCACCGTCATAGCGGTGCGTCCCATGCCCACATCGATCCGCACAAGTGCTTTGGCTGCGGCTTATGCCGCGGGGCGTGCAGCACCGGGGCGATCTCGCTGGTGTTGCGGCAGGGTAGCGTTTGAACGTATACAGAAAGGTCCCTGGCAATGCGGAGCATGACGACGATGCAGGCCTGTATGTGGTGCTCACAGAATATCGGTACAGCAGAAAACAGGGTTGAAAGCCTTCTGTGCGGCTGCTGTATGGAGCATTTCTCACTACCGCCCGGCGGGCCGATCCAGAAACACCTCGACGATTTATTATTCCCGGTCCTCGGTGTCGAACTGTATGCCGGAAAACATATGATAACCAGGGTCGTGAACAGTAGCGCCTGTGCCTGGCTGAACAAGGATCCGGTGGAGATAATTCGGCATCTTACCGGCAATGTCATTGAGTGCGTCCATGCCCGCCTTCCTGAGGGATGCGGAGGCGCTCTGCCGTGCAATGCCTGCGAAGTCTTGCGTTCAGTCGCCGGAACCGTTAAGACCGGCGAACCTGGGATCGCGGTCCCGGCGATGCTGCAGCGGGAAAATGCCGGTCATCCCATTGGAATGATGCTCAGGCTCACGACCATGAAGGCAGGCGGTCTGGTTCTGTTGCGGCTGGACACGCAGTGATCCATGAACTCCGCTCTGTTCGAGGTACTATCCTATGACTATGACCCTTAAAGAATACTTCCAGAGTGTCAGCGGCACCGGCATCCTGTCGACGGCTGACAGCGCGGGCGCGGTCAATGCAGCGGTCTACTCCAAACCGCATGTGCTCGATGACAGGACCGTGGCCTTTGTCATGCGGCAGCGCCTGACGCACCACAACCTGCAGTCGAACCCCTTTGCCGCTTATCTTTTTCTTGAGAACGCCCCGGGACACCAGGGGCTGCGGCTCCATTTAAAAAAGCTGAGGGAAGAGACCGATCCCGCAGCTATCGAACCGTTCCGTATGCGGCACCTGTCCCCTGAAGAGGAACTGAAAAGAGGGCCCACTTACCTGGTCATGTTCACGGTAACAAAGGTTCTTCCGTTGAGCGGGAGTGGAGAGGCGAAGGCCGGATTGTGACTGTCGGGAGAGGCACCATGAGGAGCACTATGCAGACAATGGGGAAAACAGGAGCAGTACTGATCATGACGATCGTCGTGGCAGCGTGTCAGCAGACGCCGCCGCAGGTCAGCATCGAGGATGCGAAAGCGGAAATGTCGCCGGCCATCGTGGGCGAGGCCATCGTGTCCCTCAAGATCGTGAACCAGGGCGGCACTGACGTGTTGACGGGCGTGAGGACGGATCTTGCCGGAGCCACGGCGTCGTTTCATGCAATGCAGGGGCCGCGCATGGTGACCGTGGATACCATGCCTGTTCCTGCCCGGGAGACCCTGGACCTGAAACTGGGCGGTTCGCACATCATGATAGAGCATATGGCGAGGGCTGTGAAAGAGGGTTCTTTGCTCACGATCACCCTGGTCTTCAAAAAATCCGGCGAAAAACAGCTGCAGCTTACGCTCCAGAAAGCCCCGTCCCTGCGCATGAACCAGAGCAGCCGCTAACTGCCGGGGTTCACGTTGCGCAGTCTCGCAGCCGCATGCAAATTACCGAGCAAATCGTGGCAGGTTTATAACTCCTTTATGAAGAAAAAACACAATCAGGCGGTCCGCCGCGACCCTCCTCCTGTTCCCCCCAGCTCAGACACGGCAAAAGAAGGCGTGATCATTGCCCACCATGGCGTGGCTGTTGAGGTCCTGTCGCTTGACGGTACGCGCAGCCTGGTGCGCGTCAAACGGCGCTCCGGTCATGTGGTCGGCGACCGCGTGGAGGTCATTGGCGAGGTCCTGCGCCGACTGGACAGGAGAACAGAGCTGCGCCGCAGGGACGCACGAGGCGGCATCCATCTGGTCGGCGCTAATCTTGACGTTCTCGGTGTGGTCGTTGCCCACCTGCCAAAACCACCTCCCGGGTTCATCGACCGGGCCATTGTTGCGGCACGAGTGGAAGATCTCCAGCCGTTTCTGGTCATCAATAAATGCGATCTTGAGGATTCGGCGGGATTTGTCCTTGCGCTGCAAAAAGCCTATGACGCCACCATCCCTGTTTTCCCGCTTGAGCGCCGCTGCCATGACGGGCCTCGGTCCGCTGAGGGACTTTCTGGGCAAGGGACACCGGGGGGCGTTTGTGGGCACGACCGGCGTGGGCAAAAGCTCGCTGCTGAACGCGCTCTGTCCTGACATTGATCTCAAGGTAGGGCAGGTCAATGAAGAAAGCGGCAGAGGCCGCCATACAACCACCGTTTCAACGCTTCATTCCTTGTCAACGGGCGGAGAGCTGATCGATACACCCGGTTTTCAGGATTTCGGGCTGGTGGATATTTCAGCGCAGGACCTTGCCATGCATTTCCCGGGGTTTGAAAAGGCAGGCTACGGCACCTGCCGTTTCCGGGACTGCCGGCATCGAACTGAGCCTGGCTGCGCTGTTCTGGACCTGGTGAACAAGAACGAGATCGCCCAGGAACGGTATACTGCCTACCTGGAGGTCCTGGACGAGGTCGAGGCAGATGAGGCCCGGATGCGGCGCAATGAATGGAAAAAATAAGCGCTCGCTGATCCTGGCTTTGCTCTGCATGCGGAAAAGAGTGTATGGGAGGTTACGGCAGGAAGGGGAAACAAAAAAGCAGGCCCTGTATGAACAGGACCTGCTTGGATGGATCAGGCTTAGACCTTTACAACGTTGGCTGCCTTGGGGCCTTTGGGCGAGTCGACAACGTCGAACGTGACGTTCTGACCTTCGGCCAGGGATTTGAATCCGCTGTCCTGAATGTCGCCAAAATGTACGAATACATCGCCGCCATTTTCACGAGTAATGAAACCAAAACCCTTGGAATCGTTGAACCACTTTACTGTACCATTTTCCATGATGAGCTACCTCCTTCTTGTGAATTGAAGCTGACGGAAAAGGCCAAAAAAAAGCCGCAAAGCCAATGTCTTTGCGGTTACCCTACAAGTACATCCGGAACTTCTAGAGAACATAATGCCACTTCAGTCACCAGGAAGTCAAGGATTATTATTGTTCAGGGTTATTATTGTTCAATCCGGCCTGGATCCGGTCTACAAGAAGGCCACTTGCTTTTTTCCTCATTGTGCTGACTACCCTTAAATTACCCCGCTGTTCCGCTCCAAAAACCTTGCAATCGCGCATTACTTATTATATTCTTTGCCAAGAAACAGTTTGAGTATCCGCTGAACATGAACGAACATAATCTTCAGCATGGAGAGGACCTGAACTGCCGTACCTGGTCGGTGGGCGCACATTCGAATAAAAAAACTGAATGACCAAGCTTGGAGGTAGATAATGCAGATCACGTGCTGGGGGGCAAGGGGTTCAATACCCATTTCCGGAAAAGAATATCTGAACCATGGCGGCGATACCACCTGCATCGAGATCCGGACCAAGGACGATGATGTCATTATCATCGACGCCGGTACGGGCATGAGAAAGCTCGGGAACAAGCTGCTTGCTTCGAACAAACGAACGATGCACCTTCTTTTCACCCATGCCCATTGGGACCACCTCATGGGTTTTCCTTTTTTTAAACCCATCTACATGAAGGGGACCAGGATCAGCATGTACGGATGTCCCTATGCGCAGGGTTCCGTCAAGGACATCCTTTCCCGGTCCATGACCGCACCTTACTTCCCCGTGGAGTTTGGACAGTTGCAGGCCGAGATAACCTCGCAGAGCGTGTGCGAACAGGAATTTGCTATTGGCTCCATCCGTATCAGTTCCATACAATTGAACCATCCGAACCAGGGCATGGGTTACCGGTTCACCGAGGATGGCAAGAGTTTTGTTTTTCTCACGGATAATGAACTGACGCACCGCCATGCCGGGGGGGAAGCCTACGAGGAGTATGTCAGGTTTTCAGCCGGCGCCGATCTGCTGATCCATGATTCTGAATATACTGAAAAGCAGTATGCCATGACAAAAGGGTGGGGGCATTCTGTGTATACCGATGCGCTTCGCCTGGCCATGGACGCGCAGGTCGGACAGTTCGGTTTGTTCCATCACAACCAGGAACGGACTGATGATGAGCTGGACGGGATGGTGGAGGATTGCAGCAACCTGGTCAAAGACAGCAATAGAACTATCTCCTGTTTTGCCGCCCAGGCAGGGATGGTCATTAACCTTTAGAAGGGAAGATATTTTCTGAGCTTCCCCTGAGGAGTACGCGGATCACGATTCTGCCTGGCAAGTTTTCCACGATTTTTCCCGTCAGTAAGCATTACCCTATAAACGGCAGTTGGCCGCAGATTTACTCAGATTCACGCAGATAAAATCAGGCATTCAGGATTAAAGAAGTTTCACCCCAGGGGTGAGTCTTTTATCGTGTTAATAGGATTTGTTTTGTAAGTTTTTATCCGCGTTTATCCGATTTTATCTGCGGCCCAAATACTTTTTTCAGGATTACCCTTAAAATACCCCATCCATAGAGGCCAAAGCGCTTGCCTAAACCGTTCCTGTATAGTATTATCTTGCTAACAAAAAATAACATTCACGACCGATTTCATCGGTTTTTTACCCGAAAGATGCGGCCCTGAAACTTTCAGGCCTGCCCGTAAACCTTCAAGGACTATGAAACTTCCCGCAATGCCGACGATACTGGAGAGTCTGACGCCCCGGACCCTATTTGAAAAACTGACCATTGTCAGCAAAATGCTGATGGGGTATATGACGCTTGTTGTACTTACCGTGATCGTCGTGACCTATGCACTACTGAACCTGCAGCGATTGAACAAGCTGAACAGCGAGATCGTCAACGTTGAGATCCCTATCCAAAAAGCAGCTGAGGCGATGCTGGACACACACCTTGCCCAGGACACGTTCGAAAAACGCTATCTGATCCTCGGGGACAACGATATGCGCACCTTGTTCCGGAAGCGCGCCGGGGAGTTCAATCAATGGCTGGCGGTGCTGAAGGAGATGCCCGACCATGATCCCGACCTCATGAAAAAGATCAGCGAACTAAATAACCAGTACTGCACTCTCTTTGATCGTGAGGCAAGGCTCATACAAGCCGGCGACCTTAAAGCTGCAGAGTCCATTTCACAAGGCAGACTGAAGAAACGGTCCGAAAAACTGCTGGAACTGCTTCGGTTCATGTCACGGGAGGCCAAACGAGCCCAGGGCCGCAAGATGATAGCCATGACTGAGCTTGGGAGGTCCGCCCTGTACACCACGGCCATCCTGTGCATTCTGAGCCTCGTGGTCGGAGTGCTGTTCAGCATGATCGTGACCCACCATATTTCCTCACCACTGGTAAAGTTGCACGTGGCGACCACGCATATCGCAGAGGGCAATTTTACCTATGATCCACAGATCACCAGCAGGGACGAAACCGGGGCACTGGCGCAGGCTTTTGTCACCATGGGAAAGCGTCTCAGCTCGCTTGAAGAAATGTACCGGGACGCGAGCCCGCTCACGCGGCTGCCCGGCGGGATCGCCATCGAGAATATCCTGAAACGACGGCTTGACTCGGATCAGCGAATCGCTTTTTGTCTGCTCGATCTGGACAATTTCAAAGCGTTCAATGACCACTATGGCTATGCTCATGGCAACGAGGTGCTGAAGGAAACAGCACGTATCATCGAGACAGCGACACTGGAGAAGGGTACCCCAGAGGATTTTGTCGGTCATATCGGCGGCGATGACTTTGTCGTCATCACGACACCGGCGCGTATGCGCGGCGTCTGCGAGGAAACGATACGGCTCTTTGACCTGCGCATCCCCGCGTTCTACAACGAGACGGACCGGACCAATGGTTTTATCTTCGGAAAGACACGCCAGGGTCAGGATATGCAGTTCCCGCTCATTAGCATTTCGATCGCCGTGGTAACTAATGAAAAGCGCACGATCAAAGACGCTCTTGAAGCGGCAGAGATCGCAGCCGAGCTCAAGGATTACGCGAAGACGATCCCGGCTAGCGTCTATGTGGTGAACAAAAGGCTGTCTGCATAAGCATCGGGCCTGCCGCTGCAATTCATGCCTCGGACACCTAATCGCTGAAAACGATAACAGTGACCTCTGCCTCCCTCCTTGCATCTCTGCATGCTGTATCGTTGTTGCCAGTCCCGGCAGTGAGGTTCCCTGCAGTATCCGCGATTTGACTTTGTCAGGGACCTCTGATAGGATTGCCCGGCACTTGACTGAACAATATTTATTACTACCCCAACGGGGTACTACGAGGAGTGTGACCATGGACCAACAGCGCATCATATTTACACGGTTCCAGAGCGACGGCGGAGAGATGTTCAACGATATCTACGCCATCGATCCCGACGGGAAGAATGAGGTCCGGCTCACCACCAATCCGGGACCCAGCGGAGTATATGCGGACAATGCCGCGCCCCGGTACAACAAGGACAGGACGATGATCGCGTTCGTCAGCACGAGGAACAATGAACACAAACTGTATAATATATTTTTCATGGATCTCGCCACGCAGAAAACGGCGCAGATCACCTCGGGAAATCTAGATATCTCCAGTGTTGACTGGTCGCCTGATGACAGCCGTCTGGTCTTTTCCTGCAGGGACAACAAGGGGCTTCAGCAGATACACCTGGTCAATCTGGACGGCAGCGGCCTGACGAAGCTGACGGAGGGGCCGGAGGAGAACATGAACCCGCTCTGGTCCCCGCGGGGCGATCTGATCGTGTTCACGCAATTCATGCGCGACAGTAAAACATCGCAGATCTTTACCATGGATACGCAGGGCAAGCAATCGTGTGCAGCTTACCTCCGATGAAACGGCCCATAGCAATCCATCCTGGTCGCCTGACGGGTCCTGGATTGTTTATCGATGCGATCTGGATACGCCGCATCTCCGTAAGATCAATATCGAGACCCGGGAGATCGTGTTGTTCGATGCTCCTTCATCAGGCGCTGATTCATCTCCGGTCTGGTCCGGCAATGAGATCGTGTTCTCGAGCAACTGCGACTGGGAGAAAGCCGAGTCCATATTCAATCTGTATAAAATGTCCGATGCCGGAGGGAACATCCGGCGGATAACGACCAACCAGACCTTTGAGTATTGCGGCGACTGGTAGGGGATGCAGGCTTCAGGTGGAGATGCACCGGGGAAATACTACAAACAAGAGTTGGGAAGTACCTATCCCGAACATCTCCCGTAGAGAAAACTTCCTGTCCTGTTCCCTCCATTCATCGCCCCCGACAGTATCGCGTGGCTCCGCTCCTCGTAATGACAGACCGAGACTTTTTTCGAAACGATCAGCCGTTACAGCCCATTTTATAAAACCCATGTTATAAAACAGATTACCCTTAAATTACCCCATAATTGTCATTGCAATTGTTTGTAATAAGATGTATTTTTGTGACTATTAAAAATAGTTAATTCCGAAAAAATTAGAAATGCGGGGCATATATGGTGAAAATTTAATGAACTGTGTCGAATGGGTGAGCGGGGACATTATGTGCAGCGAGCAAAAAGTGATGGTCGTGGATGACAACGCAGAACTCAGAAGCATGCTTCGCTACGGGCTGGACTCTTACGGCTTCCAGGTGACTTTTTGTGAGAACGGTGCCGAAGCCCTCAAAAAAGTCATGCATGATGAATTCGATTATATCATCACAGACTATCAGATGCCGCAGATGAACGGCATAGAGCTTACGAAGAAGCTTCGTGAACACTCATCACGGACCATCATTATCGGGATGAGCGGAGAAGATCTCGGCATAGACTTTTTGAAGGCCGGCGCAAATGATTTTCTTCAGAAGCCCTTTGTACCGTACCGGCTCGCCATGATGATCGATGGCGGGGACATCCTCACCTAAAATATGCCCTCCGGCGCTTCACCTGTCGATCAGCTTATCCTTGTCAGCTTTTCCTCCCGTCCCTTAATCAGCAAGCCCGTTGCTGGACAATGATGTCCGGTTTCTGTTACAATGCTGCCCACTATACTGCCTGGCTGTTCTGACTGCCACGCGAATATTGCAACGTGGGGGTGCCTATGGACTCTGCTGCTGATCTGGCAAAGAGACACGGTTTGGAAAAATATCTGGACAAGCCTGCCGAACTGAACGATGCGATCTTCAACCTTATGCTGCTGCAGGAAACCATGCAAATAGAGCAAGCACAGCGGCTAAAGATCCGTGGCAGCGACACCGAGACAATCACGAGCAAACGGTCGGTGCACGGCAAGTTCATTGCCGGTTGTACCGGTGATAAACAGTACCGTTATGCCGTGGAAACCGCACTCCGGGCCTCTACCGCCATCATAGCGGTGTTTCAGCGCGGTCTTTTTATCAGCATGCTGAAACGGATGGGCATTCCCGAGGACCGGATAGCCCAGTATTGCGACAGTGTCATCATCTCCGACGATACTCATTGCAGCGACATGGATTGAACCGACTCACGACTGACTCAGCGCCGGCCCCGATCCCGATGCTCGCGACCACCGCCCCCGCCGCGGCCATCATGGTGACCATCGTCTATGGGTACAAAAACGGGGAAACAGCCGCTCATTACTGTCAGGAGGAAAGCGAAAAAGATCAAACGAATGTGCTTTATCATGGATTTTTCCCTCTCTTGATGCAAATTTTATCCTTGTTCAAATGGGACAGGTATACCCTCATTTCTAGTATATCACGGTGCAGGGGGTTTTAATGACAGGTTGGCTCAGAGCGGCATTCAACGCGATAGCGAATGCCTGTAGTCTGCGAGACGTTTTAAAATCCTGTCCTTGACAAGTGCCGCGGTCCGCTTTATCATAGCTCTACTGGAGGAGCGGCGGATGTCTCAGTATTTTAAAATGGTCTACGCGTATAAATTCTCCGAGGGACCGATCATAAAATTTGACCTGCTCCTGGATGAGAGGACGCTGGCATTTATACCAGGGGAACGCCCGGGTCTGCCGGACTGGGCCCTCCTGGGTTATCATCAATGCGCGATCTGTCCGCTCGATGAGCGGAAACATCAGTATTGCCCCGTTGCCGCAAACTTCTCCTGCATCTCTGAAAAGTTCACTACCTTTAACTCGCATGACCGGGTAAGCGTGGTGGTCCTCGTTGAAGAACGGACCTATCAGAAGGACACGACGGCTCAGATGGGGCTCAGCCCGCTCCTGGGTATCGTTATGGCAACGAGCGGCTGCCCGATCATGGACCAGCTCAAACCCATGGTGCGGTTCCATCTTCCCTTCGCGAGCCTGGATGAAACGATATTCCGCATGGTCTCCATGCACCTGGTGGCGCAGTACCTCCGCAAGGAGGCGGGCAGGAGCGCTGACTGGTCCCTGAACGGATTAACGCGGATCTACGAGCAGGTCGCAGCAGTGAACCGCGATTTTGCCGACCGGCTGCTCGGTGCGGCCAGGAATGACGTCAACGTGAATGCCCTTGTGAACCTTGATGCATTCGCCCTAATGGTGCCGCTGGCGGCGGACCGGATGCTCAAAAAGATATCCCCCTACTTTTCCGCACTATTGGACCGTCCCTGACGCGGAACCCCCGCGTAAGCCTGGTAATCGCCAGCGATCACGGACCGAACTTTCTTCTTTAACTTGTTGTTTCTCCTGTGTTACAATTACTATTGGAGGCAGTTGCCGGTGAGATCATTCAAGGAGATCAAGCACGATTACCGGTTCACGGCGGATGACGAGCTGCGTCTTGCAGAACTGCGTCCTTTCATGGAAGAACATGCCGAGGAGGTTATGAGCACGCTCGATCTCTGGATCATGGGAACCAAAGGGGCTGCGCAATTCTTCACCGACGACACCAGGAAAAAACACGTTTTCGAGGCCCAGCGAGTATGGTTCCTGGAGCTCTTTTCCGGGACTTACGACAACCGCTATTATGAAAAGCTCATCCACATCGGAGCCACCCACGTGCGGCATGCTGTTGATGCCCATTACATGAATCGGGCCGTCAACCTCGTCAGGAACGCCTGTACGGGCCTTCTGCAGAGCAGGGAAGAGGACCGGGCGGAAACGACGAGCAAGATCGTTTCGCTCGGCAAGATCCTTGACATCAGCCTTGATGTCATAACCACCTCCTATATCGAGGAGGAGATCAAGACCTATTCGCCGGTCTATAAAGTAAAGAGCGCGTTGATCAATTTCTCGGAACGGTTTTCCCAGACCACCAACCTGGTGCTGGTGCTCGCGCTCATCGGCCTTACGCTCGGCGTTGTCTGGCTCTTTGTGCAGGATGTGCTGCATCTCCTGTCCGGCGATGTGGAAGGGGGCATTATCGCGGCACTGGGCTCCATGCTGCTGCTGTGGCTCATGATCGAGCTGATGAACACCGAGATCTCCCACCTCAAGGGCGGGAAGTTCCATATCAGCGTGTTCGTGGGCGTGGCCCTGGTGACCATGATCCGGGAGACCATGATCGCGACGCTGAAGCATGAAAATCCGGAGTCGATCTATTACCTCATCGCCGCCATCCTGGTCATCGGATTCGTCTACTGGATCGTGACCAGGGCCGAGGACAGGCCTCCTGGCAAGTAGCTGTACATACTACTCAATAAATCTGTCCGCCAGGCAGTGGGACATGAAAATATCACGGTGATGCGGATGCAGGGAGGGTGTTAGATGGATAAAGATCTAAAACAGTGCGGCATTTCCGAAGAGGATATCAGGGCGGGACTCGCCGACCTTAAGGGTTTTGTGGACATCACCGAAGAGGACCTGATGAAGATCTATTCCTCGGCGCTGCGGCATGCGAGGAACCGGTGCGCAGTCAGGTATGACCGTTGCCGATCTCATGACCAAAGACGTGGTTACGGTGAAGAAGGATACGCCGCTGGAAGAAGCGGCACGGCGCCTCACGGGCCTCAGGATCAGCGGCATGCCTGTTGTGGATGATCAGGACAAGGTCATCGGCGTGATCGGCGAACTGGATATTATGGCTGTGCTGAGCGGGAAAAAAACACGGGGCCTCAAAGACCTGATCCGCCGCATCATGGGGGAACCGTCGCCGGAGCGGAAGGAGGGCGACCAGGTGGGGCATGTTATGAGCACACCCGCGATCACCATCAAAAGCTACTTTTGACGTGCGGGATGCGGCGCGGGTCCTGGATTCTCACCGGATCAAGAGGCTGCCGGTCGTGGATGACGATGGAAAGCTGATCGGCGTCATCTCCCGTGCCGATATCGTGCGGGCCATGGGAAAGACCATGGAGGAAAGAGCTGCCTTGTCGATGCAGAAACGCTAGGATGAGGGCTGGTCCGCCATGACAATTTCTGAATATATTCTGAAGATGAAAGGCAGCACCAAAAGCCCTCCCGGAGTGGGGATCGGCGAACTTGCCTGGTCCTGGCTCGGTTCGGTGCTCGGCATCGGTCTCTGCGGTTATCTATCGTCCCGGTATTTCGAGCCGAGAGACCTCTCCCTGATCATCGGTTCTTTCGGCGCTTCGGCAGTCCTCGTCTACGGCGCTATCAAAAGCCCGCTGGCACAGCCGAGAAATCTTGTGGGCGGGCATATCCTCTCCGCGCTTATCGGCGTGGCCTGCTTTCAGTTCTTCGGCAATACGATCTGGATCGCCTCCGCGCTGGCGGTGTCCTTTGCCATCGTGGCCATGCTTGTCACCAAGACGCTTCACCCGCCGGGAGGAGCTACAGCGCTTATCGCGGTCATCGGCGGCGCCAAGGTCCACAGCCTCGGTTTTTTCTATGCACTCGTCCCCGCCGGCGCCGGCGCCGTCATTCTGCTGATCGTCGCGCTCCTGGTGAACAACCTTTCCCAAAACAGAAAGTATCCGGAATACTGGTTGTAATACCGCCCCTTATCCCGCACGGTTACCCTCACCGACAATATTTTATACCAGTTGTATTAAAACAGATCGGCCAAGAAGTATTCAGTATGTTAAAATGGCAATTTTCGAGTAAACTGGCTCTGTAAGGGTCAGTCCTGACTCATCACAAGCGTCTTCACTCCGTTCTTCCTGCATATATACTATTATCATGACGCCAGAAGGTCGAAGCGCGTGAAATGGCCGGGAGACATAGCTGAAGCGAAGGCGGCGCAGGAGCTGATGCGCAGGAAGGTCAAGATCATTCCTTTCCGCGGCCGGCCGCGCTTCGTCGCAGGCGTGGACGCGGCCTTCTCTTCAACCCGGATCTTTGCAGCGGCATGCGTTTACCGCCTTTCCGACCTCACCTGCGTGGAACAGGCAACAGCCGCGCAGGACCTGCTTTTTCCGTACGTTCCGGGTCTGCTTTTTTTCCGGGAAGGACCGGCTGTCATCGAGGCCATCAGCAGACTGAAGCAGCGGCCCGATGTTATTCTGGCTGACGGTCAGGGCATTGCCCATCCCCGCGGGATCGGGATCGCATCGCATATCGGGGTCGTGCTGGACATCCCTGCTATCGGATGCGCGAAAAAGCGGCTGGTCGGCGAATTTCGAGACCCGGGTGCGAAAAAGGGTGACTGGGAGCCTTTGCATTACCGCGATATGCTCGTCGGGGCAGTTCTCAGGACGCGCGACAACGTGCAATCCTTGTTCGTCTCGCCCGGTCACCGCATTGATGTGAGCACAGCGGTCAAGATCGTGCTGTCCTGCCTCGGTCGCTACCGCATCCCTGAACCTATCCGGTGCTCGGATATGCTGTCGAGAAAGATCATGCGAGAGTCGTGAGAGGCAGGTCTTCCCCTTTGACTATGCGTCGAGTCAGCAAGGAGCGGTTTTTATGATTTAAATCATGGCTGGCGCTGCGTGTTTCATTATATTCTGAGGCATGAAACCCTCAATTCCCGACACAGGAACGGTCATCAGGCTGGAAGGCGAAAATGCAGTGATCCGCATGAAAGGGGACGGGTCTTGCAGGAAGTGCGGAGTTGCGGTATTAGGCCTGTGCAGGGGGGGACTTATGCAGGTACTGACCGTCAAAAATTCGAAGAGGGCTCGTATCGGAGACACCGTTAAGATCGGGCTGGTTCAAGGGGTTCAATACACGGGTTATGTACTGGCCTATGTAATCCCATCGGTTGCGCTGATCTTCGGCGCAGTGGGAGGCCATTTCCTTGGATCTTATGCAGGTTTCCCACCATTGGATATTATTGCGGGCTTCACCTCGCTGATCGCGGTCTCGTTTTTATCCTTGAGGCGATTAAAGCGTCTGGATGCTTCCTCTTCGATCGAGATCGTGAAAGTGCTTTTCGATCCCTGGAATCCCGGATCCCGGAGATCCGATGAAGAAACTATCCCCGATTACTCCCTTTCAAACTTCTAGCTGATCGTCCTTTTCATGACATTTTTTCTGATCGCTTTTCTCCTCCTCCTCATCGTCGTCCAGCATCCGGTACTTCGGCCCTTCGATATCATCATACTGACCGCTCTTGACCGCCCAGAGGAAGAACATCCATCCGGCGAATCCCGCTCCCAGGGTCAAAAAGATCAGGAGGAGCATGCTCCACATCATGATGACAACCTCGCGCGCATGGAATTGCCGACCACCGAGAGCGAACTGAACGCCATGGCTGCAGCGGCCATGACCGGGTGCATAACGCCAAGGATGGCCAGGGGGATCACGACAATGTTGTAGAAGAAGGCCCAGAAGATATTCTGCTTTATGATCGCGAAGGTCTTTTTCGAGAGTGCTATGGCGTCCGCGACCAGCCTGAGGTCAGAGCGCAGAATGACCATGTCCGCGCTTTCAAGCGCGATATCCGTGGCCCGACCCATGGCGACACCGACTGTGGCCTGCACCAGTGCAGGCGCGTCATTAATGCCGTCTCCTGCCATCAGCACGTGCCTGCCCTCATGTTCCATCTGCCTAATTTCGGCTGCTTTATCAAGCGGCGAGGCCAGGGCCTTCACTTGTTCAATGCCGGTCTTTTGCGCAACAGCCTCGGCAGTAGGCAGATTGTCGCCCGTGATCATCATGACCCCGAGCCCTGCTTTCCTGAGCATGCCTACTGTTTCAATCGCTTCTTTTCGTATCGTATCCGCTATGACGAACATGCCGCATAGGGACCGGTCCTGGCACAGATAGACAACCGTGGCTCCTGATTTTTCGCTCTCGGCGATCTTTTTGAGCTGCTCGATCCCCAGTACTGCATCAATGCTGCTGCCCATGCCCTCGGTTTCGATGAACTGGCGGTTGCCGATGAATTCTGTTTTCCCGAGAATTGTGCCACGTATCCCTTTGCCGGCTACTGCGGAAAAACCAGAGATCTCGTAGGGCTCCATCGCATTCCCGGCTTCGACAATTGCCTTGCCCAGCGAGTGTTCCGAGCAGCGTTCCAGGGAAAGTGCAAGCCGGAGTGCTTCACTGTCGGTCATACCTATGCCGCGAGCCTCGCTCAGGACCGGTTTTCCTTCAGTTATGGTCCCGGTCTTATCCAAAACCACGAAGTCAACGGCCGCGGCCTTTTCGATCACGTCTCCGCCTTTGATCAGGATTCCCCGTGAAGCTCCGTGGGACGTGCCGATCAGGATGGCCAGGGGAGTGGCGAGCCCCAGGGCGCAGGGGCAGGCGATCACCAGGACCGAGACCGCGTTCATGACTGCCCGGGAGACCGGAGCGTCAAGGTAAAGCCAGCCCAGGAACGTCAGCAGTGCTATGAGCAGGACCGCGGGCACGAAATAGCCCACCACCCGGTCGGCTAAGGCCTGGATCGGCGCGCGGCGCGACTGAGCGTCCTCAACTGCCTGGATGATCCTGGCGAGCACTGTGTCCTTTCCTGTCGTGGTGATCTGGAAAACGAAGCTTCCGTAGAGGTTCTGCGTACCGCCGAAAACCTGTGCTCCCGGTTTTTTTGAAGAGGGCTTCGACTCGCCGGTGAGCATGGATTCATCAGCTTCAGATTCTCCGGCCACGACCATGCCGTCGATCGGTATCCGTTCACCGGGTATCACTTCGATAAAATCTCCGGGCCGCAGCGATGAGAGGGGGACCATTTGTCGCACTGCCAGGTGCGTCCACGCTCCGGCTTCCTGCTTCCGCGTGGCATCCAGCTTCCGGGCTGTTTTGGGCGTCAGTTGCATCAATTTGTGGATCGTTTCCGAGGCTTTTCCTTTAGCGCCTGCCTCGATGTATCTGCCGAGGAGAATGAGCGTAATGATCATGGCCGCCGTATCAAAATAGACCTCTCCGCCCGTAGCCATCTGGTATATGCTGTATCCGTATGCGGAAAGGGCGCCGGCCGTGATCAGGACATCCATGTTCAACGTGAGGTTCACCATGCCCCGGAAAGCCCCCTTGATGAGCGGCCAGCCCGAGTAGAACAGGACCGGAGTCGTGAGCAGCAGCGAGATCACATGAAAGAGGGATTTGAGCTTTTCGTCAATACCCTGAAAATACCCGGCATAGAGGGCAACGGAGAACAGCATGAGCTGCATGGAAAAGAAAGCCGCGGTGCCGAAGCGGAGCAGCAGGTCGCGGGTCTCGCGCTGCTGTGCCTGTTCGAACTGGCCCGAGAGGAAGGGTTTCGCCGTGTAGCCGATGGACGCGATCCGCCCGATGATCGCGCCTATGTCGGTCTTGTCCGGGTTCCAGCGGATCTTTGCCCGGTGGGTGGCGTAATTCACCCTGGCGTAGGATATTCCGTCCGTCCTGGCGAGGATCTTTTCGTTCAGCCAGACGCAGGACGCGCACCGGATGCCGTCGAGGATGATATCGGTTTCTATCTCCGTGCCCGCGGGCCGCAGGCCGTCCAGGAAGGCGGAAACATCCACGGATTTTTTTTCAGCCGGGCCGGGCGTCCATGTCCGCCGTTTTGCGTAAAAGTCATCGAGCCCTTCGCTGTGGATAAGCTGGTAGATGCCGCTGCACCCGTGGCAGCAAAAGACCTTCGGCTGTCCATCCACGTCTTCGTGGATCGCGTTGCGCTTCGATACTTCGAGCAGGCAGTGGTCACAGGTCAACATAGAGCTTTATTCCTTTGTACAGAAAATAGACGCCCATGACGATGACGATGATGCCGCTTGCCCGGTAGATACTGCCCCGGAGCGTTGCGCTGAGCGATGTTATGGCAGCTCCGAATAAAAGCAAGGCAGGAAGCGTGCCGAGGCCGAACAGCAGGGTCGTTGCCATGCCGGGAACCAGTCCTCCGGTCCCGGCTGCGGCGATGAATACTGTGTAGGAGAGTCCGCAGGGGAGCAGGCCGATCAGGAGACCGAGGGGATAGTAGTGAAATGGCGAAGATGACGACCGGACCTGGTGGGCCAGCCGGAGGACCGGGAAATTATGCTTCTCGATCCATGCCATTGAGCCGGTTCTCGAAACGATGGCCATCCCCATGGCGACCATCATGATGCCGGCAAGAAGGGCCACGATATTCTGGATCCCTGCAAGTCTTCCGGCGACATTGACAAAAGAGCCCGATAACCCCATGATCCCGCCGATGATCCCATAGGTCGTTATGCGGCCCAGGTTGTACAGAACATGAGGGGAGAAGCGGCTGAACCACGGCAAAGCCTTGCCGGATGTCGTCGCGAGCGTATAGGATGCGACAAGCGGTCCGCACATGCCGATGCAGTGGCCGAAGCCGCCGAGAATGCCGGTCGTGAATGCCAGGAGAAAGCCGGGTTCCATGCTACCTGACCTCAAATATAAAATCAGCCGCAACAGACTTTCCCGCATCAGTAGCCGTTACTTTTGCTTTCCAGGTTTTATGACCGCTCATGCATCGGGTAATCGTCCCGTGTCCCTCATATCTTCCGTTCTTGCCCCGCTTCAGGGCCACCTGGTTCTTACCCATGTACATGCCGGGCATGGTGAACTCAAGCAGGACCGTCGCATCATGGACAGGTTTCCCGTTTTTGGAAAGCGATACGATGAAAGTAAGGTCCGACATCGCCGTCACCGGCCTGGGCAGTATCTCGAACTTGATCTTCGTGCCGTCGTCAGTTGCCGTGATACAGGGGCCTTGCTGGATGTCGCAGTTTATCCCGTGTTCTTCTGCGGCAGCGGCTGTGAGCATAGCCGTGCTCAACATCCCTGCTGTCAGGATAATCCCGGCGAGGTATCGCAACCGCCTCATGATCATGATGATTAACCGTTTCATTGGGCTCCTTGTTCAGCGTATGCGGCATTTTTTAAACTGGCATGATCGCCGCGATGATCGATATCGCTTAGTATGTCCCAGCTCCCCTTGAGCGGAAGGTCAATGGAGGCATGGTAACTGTTGTCAGAATGTCGTGCCATTGAGTACGTTTTATCGTACTGCCGCGTTGAAGGCCTGCTGACCGTAACGTGGACCACAGCATCGGTCAACGGGGCCCGGTTCTTATCTATGATCAGCAAAGACAGTTCGTTTTGTCCCGTTTTGAACTGCGGGTTTTGCAGGATGACGGTCCATCCCAGCTTCGCTTTATTTTGCATCGTCCGGTCCCATGCCAGTCCGGCTTCATAGGGTTTCTCCACAACGATGCCTTCGAAACTGTCCATTCCGACAACGATGGTCCCTATGGTGGCGGCAAGGCCGATGATGCAAACCAGGGTGATCAGTGTGCGCATGGTATAAAAAACCTTTCATTGAATGTTCGGAATCGCAAAATAAATACTTTTTGACAGGCTCTTGTCCGTTTGTTCGGACCGGAGGGTCAACGTGATCGTCGCGGGACGGTGTTCTTTTCCCGATATTCCCGGCAAGGACACGGCGACCCGTGTATGCGTCATGTCCGCGCTCTTCGGCAGCGTGATCGCGGCGGGCGAGACCGCAGCCGCACCGGTCGACGCTGATGCGAAGAGGACCAGTTGAAGGTCGGACGCGCTCATATTTCTCAGCGACAGTTCATAGGTGTTCGTTATACTACCATCCGCGCCTATTGCAGGGGGCGTTGCATAGTCCAGGCGCATGGTCATGTCAAAGGGCATCCGCGTTGCAGAGAGATAGATAAGAACCGCAAAGGCCGCCACGGCAACGGCTCCGGTGATTAAGGGAACTGCCCGGACCCCCGAGCCGCGCACTCCCGGGGCGCCGAAGGTGTACTGCACCAGCGATGAGCGGCCCCGCCGGGCCATTCGGTCGGTGCAGGCGTCCACGCATTCGGCACAGTGGATGCATGCCGTCTGTGAACCCTTTCTGATGTCGATGCCGACGGGACAGGCTGCTGCGCAGGCGTTGCAGTGCATGCACTCCTCAGCGCGCCGGGGATCGAAGGCCACCACCAGCGTTCGCTCGTCGAACAGCACGCCCTGCAGTTTTGCATAGGGACAGACCGTTGCACAGAATGTCCTCCGCAGAGCGATCAGATCGAGAGCGATGATGATGAAGAGGACGAGGAAGGATCCCGCCACGATCTTCGCCGCCATTCCGCCGGCTGTCAGCAGAGCAGGCAAATCGTAGGGAGAGACGAAATACCCGATCAGGCTTGCCGCGATGACCATGCTCACCAGGATGCCTGCTGCGAAGGGGGCAATTTTCCGGAATCCACGCCGCTTCCCAGCAGCATCGAAGAGATCAGTGGCATCGACCAGTATCGTCTGAGGGCAAAGCCATCCGCACCACATCCGGCCAAAGAGCGTTGTTGCCACGATGCCAGCAAAGGTTATAAATATCACCGCGATCAGGATGATGAAAAAATCCGCCATCGGGACCGTGGTGCCGAAAAGCAGGAGCCGAAGGGTCGGAACATCGAACCGGAAGGCGCTTTCCCCGCCCACGCGCAGAAAGGGGAGCCCGACGAAGATGAGCAGCAACACGGCGCCCAGGGAACGTCTGAACCGGTGGAACTTCCTACTCATCGTCATCCAGCATTGAATATTTCGCTTCTTCAACCCTGGTGCGCCGCTTTGTGGAGTAGTAGTGCGCGATGATTATGACAAAGAGGACGACGAGGGCGAGCCCGAACAGAAAATATGCCCATGCTTGTTTTTCCATATACGATACCTGTCTTTCAGGGGGAGTTCAGTTTTTTGTATCGTTCTTCCTGCCGCCTGCCGCAAAAATAAGCACGATGATGCCGATCACCGCTGCAGTCGTAAAACCGATCGTTGCAAAAATTGACAAGTCCATGGAATGCTTCCTCCTTCCAGGGTCGTTAAGGGTGTGGAGCCAGGGCCGCGCCTGAAGGATAATGGCAGCAGTACCCTGACTCCACAGGGGGATTACGGTTTCACCGATTCCGTATACGCGCGCTCCTGGGACCAGCCGCTGATGGATGGCGTATAGGCAACAAAATAATAAACGCCGAAGAGAATGAGCCCCCAGAACAGAAGCAGCCAGCCCAGAGGGAGTGCATGTGATGTAGCCTTTGCTTCAAAGTCATGAATGTTGTCATCTTCAGCCATGGCATTTCTCCTTATTTTTTCCCCTGGAGCGATCTGATATAAGCAACCAGCGACCATATCTTGTTCTTGTCCAATGTTCCGGAGTAGGAGGGCATGCCGCCTTTAGCCGTCCTTCCGTCCACGACCATGTTGGGTTGTGTGCCGTTGTTGATGACTTCGAAGTAATCGTCATCAGGTATATCGCCGGCGACATACAAGAAAGTCGTATCCGTCAGGTTCGGTCCGATGGCGCCTTTCCCGTCAGCGCCATGGCATGCGGCGCAGTGCTGTTTGTACAAGGCCGCGCCCGTGCCGATCGCGGCGGTGTCCCCGGCAAGCGGGTTCGGAATAGGCGTTTCCTTGACCAGCGGCTGCGCCGTTGCTGCGGAGGCCCTCTTGACCGACGTGCCGATCGACCTGAACGTACGCGATCAGGGCGTCCAGCTCATTCTTGTTTTTCAGTTCTGCGATCTCGTCCGGCGCGATGGGGAAATCATTCGCCTTCATATGCGCCTGGATCTCCGCAGGATCGAGCTTGTTGTTCTTCATCCATCCGTAGGCCGGCATATTGGATTCAGCGAAGATCGCCTGGGCGTTGTCAAAATGGATCTCATGCCACTTGTCCGGATATTTGCCGCCGATGCGCGCCAGGTCCGGGCCGGTGCGTTTCGATCCCCAGAGGAACGGACGGTCATAGGCGAACTCCCCGGCCTTCGAGTATTCGCCGTACCGCATGACCTCGGTCTTCAGCGGACGCACCGTCTGCGTGTGGCAGTTATTGCAGCCTTCGCGCTGGTAAATGTCCTTGCCCGCAAGCTGCAGCGCGGTGTAGGGTTTCAGGTTCGCCAGTTTCGGATGCATCTCCGGCGTCAGCATCGGGATGAACATGGTGACTGCGGTCCCGATGAGGATGACGACGGCCGCGACGATCGCGAACAGAATGGGTTTACTGTAGAGATTGCCTGCCATGATATCCCCCTATGCCTTCGCGCCGGCAGGCGGGAGCGCCTTGCCTTTGCGCATCGTCATGAACACATTGTAGATGAAGAAGAGCATGCCGATCGTGAAGATCACGCCCCCGATCGTCCTCATTTTCCAATAGGGATAGTTCTTGGCCACAACCTCTATGAACGTATAGGTCAGGCTTCCGTCAGGGTTCGTGGCCTTCCAGAGCGCGCCCTGCATGATCCCGGTGATCCACATGGTGATCGAGAAGATCAGCTGGCCGATCAGGACGAGCCAGAAATGGATATTCGCGATCTTTACGCTGTAGATCTCCGTGTTGTAGATCTTCGGGATGATGTAATAGATGGCTGCCGCCGTTGTCATCGTTACCCAGCCCATGGTCCCCATATGCACATGGCCGGGGACCCAGTCGGTATAATGAATGAGCTGGCTCACCACGCGCAGTCCCTGGGTCGGCCCCTGCACGGTCTGCAGGCCGTAGAACGTGATGCCGAGGATGAAGAACTTGGTGAGATAATTGGTCTGCATCTTCGACCAGTCGGTGCCGACCGTATAATACCCGTTCACCACGGAACCCCAGGACGGCGCGATCAGGAAGATGGTGAAGGCGATGCCCAGGGTCTGGATCCAGTCGGGCAGGGGCGTGTACACCAGATGGTGCGCTCCGGTCCAGAGATAGGCGAACACCAGGGACCAGAAGGCGATGATCGAAAGACGGTGGCTGTAGATCGGCAGGCCCGTTGATTTGGGCAGAAAATAATAGAACATGGCAAGGATGGGCGTGGTGAAGATGAAGCCCACGGCGTTATGCCCGTACCACCATTGCACGTTGGCGCTGTTGACGCCGGCAAAAAGATGATAGGACTTGGTAAGCCCGGCAGGGATCGACAGGTTGTTCACGATATACAGCACGGCCACGGCGACGACCGTTGCAAGGATGTACCAGAGGGAGATGTACATCTGCTCTTCTTTGCGCTTGATGATCGTGCCGAAGATGTTCACGGCAAAGATCACCCAGAGGATGACGACGCCGATGTCGAGCGGCCATTCAAGCTCCGCATATTCCAGTGACTGGTTCATGCCGAGGAACAGGCTGAGCGCAGCGAGCGCTATGGCGGCATTGAAGAGATACAGATGGAACCGCGCGAGCTTTGGGAACAGCAGCGGCCGTTTGGTGAGCCTCATGATGATATAGTAGAAAATCCCGAAGATCGCGCCGATGCCGAGCCCGAAGGCGAGCCCGTTCGTGTGCACCACCCGCAGCCGTCCGAAGGTGAAGTAGGGCGCGATGTTCAGTGACGGCATCCACATCTGGATGGATATCCAGAGCCCGATCACGATGCCGACGACGCCCCAGAATATCGAGGACAGGATAAAACCTTTTACCGTTTGATTATCATATTGATAATCATTCATACCAGTTGCCTCCTTATGCAGGACCTTTGGTCCCCGATTTATATAATTATCTTCCCCGCAGTTTGTCGATCGTTTCTTTTCTGAGACGTTCCTCCACCTCCCTTCGGATGTCCACCCATACCGGGTGAACCGCGCAGGAAGAGCTCATTTGGCACTTTTTATTGTCGACTGCGCACACATTTATGCCGGCAGGCCCCTGGATCGCTTCCATGATCTCCAGGAGGGATATTTCGGCCGGTTTTTTGGCGAGCCTGAAACCGCCGTGCATGCCGCGAAGGGAGCCGACGATCTTGCTGCGGATAAGCCGCTGGAGGATCTTGGCCAGAAAGGTCTTCGGGATGTGCATTGCATGGGCGATCTCGGTGACGTTGGCAACGAGGTCCTTTTCGCGTGCAAGATACAGCACACACCGTACGGCATAGTCAGTTTCTCTGGTAACGAGCATAAGGTCTTTCTTTAGAAGATCTTCACTGACAAGATAAGTCTATCACAGGATTCATCGACAATATGCGGCCTGTCTTGTCTGTCAGTATAGGACTAAATTAGTCCTATACTACCACAAGAAAATTGCTTGTCAAGGGAAAGTATGATGACAAGCAATTTTTGCAATTAAATGACCTTACCTGTTCTGTATCCACGGACGGTTCATAGTGCTAACACCATGATAAACCGGATTAATCCACCGGTGTCACAATCGCCATCACGACAAGTTTTTCACCTTTGTCCGCGGCAAATCCGTGAAGGACGTTGGGTTCGCAGAGGATGCAGGTCTTTTCATCTGCCTCGACCTTTTCCTCGCCCACGGTGAAGGTGCCCCTGCCTTCGACACAGTACATCATGAGCCGCAGCGGGGCTTTATGCGGATCAAGCTTCTGGCCGGCTTCCAGGCACATGAGCGCAACACGCATCTCCGGTTTGTCCGACAGCATTTCCCGCGAGATCCGGTTGGGTGTAAACTTTATTGCTTTCTTGAGGTCGATCGTTTCCATGGGTACTCTCCTTGAGTGAATCGGTGAATCGGTGAATGGGTGAATGGGTGAATGGGTGGTCAGCTTCATGGTTACATTATATCAGGAAGGGAAGAGAAGCGGTATGACGTGCATCATAGGGTTACCACCAGCGCCAGAGGGAAATGACGAAGATGATAACAAAAACGAGGGCGAGGTTCATATAGGCGAAGAGGTAGAAGAGCCGTTCGTGGAAGGGTTTTTCCGGTTTCCTTTCATCGGTGACGAGCATTCCCACCTGGGGCATGGCCAGGATTTTGTCCTCGCCATGGGGTGCGGTCTTAAGGGCCTCGGTCAGGTCGTTGCCGGCAACATGTTTCACCATATGGGCTCCGTTCTTCCAGAGCCTGTTGTTCGTCACGTTGTAGACCATGCCCTTGTAGCTGATGTAAGCCGGTCTGTTTTCTTTTCCGTCGAAATGGGAAAGTTGCTCCGGGGTTATTTCATTGGAAATGAGTGCCGCGACCGGGCTTCTCAGCTTTTGGCGCAGCCTCGGCCCGATGTAGGTGGCAGTGATCAAAGCACTCGTGAGCATGACAAAAAACAATACTATTTTGATGCTTAAGAGAATGCCGAAGCGAGTGGTGTAAAAGGACTCAAGATTCGGCATGCGCGCAATGGTCAGGAGCGTACCGGTCACCAGGATAACGACCATGGACAGCATGCCGAGCCGGAGCTCTCCCTTGGGCAGGCCTTTGGAAGCATAAGCAGGTTTCAGCAGAAGGTGGACGTATATGATGGTCCCGAACCAGACGATGGCTGCCAGCAGGTGGAAGTAGCCGATGAAGAGCCGAACTGCGTGCTGTGTGGTCGTCAACTGGCGGTATTGGCCCTTTGCCTTCAGTTCCGTGAGGAACTGTTCTCCCGCAGGCGTGAGATTCCCGCCGCCGATAGCGTCCACATGACATTTGCCGCATTCAAAACCCGTCTGTTTTGCATAATCGGGTGTCGCAAGCGCGTTCGCAGGAAAGAGTAATGTGCCGGAAATAGAAATGATCAGCAGGGAGAGAAGGAAAAAGAAAAGTCGGAATAGGTTCATGGAACGAATTATAGATGAGCATGCGGTAAATGTAAATGTTTTTGTGAGAGCTGATTTTTCAGCATTACCTCATGATTATTAATGCACGGGGACCGGCTCATTGTTGCGCATTGCGTTCGATCGCTGGCCATAAAAAACGAGGGCAGCAGGTTTGCATTATACTTTGTTCGCGTCAGTCCCGGATTAGTATGGCCGAACCATGATCCTGGTGTGGCATTTGAGGCAAAGGTCTCCGATGTTGGTTGATTCAACAGCCAGGAGCGCCTTTCCGTTCGAAGAGTGCGGCCTATGACAGCTCAGGCATGAAAATTCTTTGTTCTGTTTCAACGGGTCGGGTCGTCCCCGTGTCGGGTGAAGGTCATTGCTTCCGTATCCTCTGCGAGGACATGCTTGCCGTCGGACTTGCCGGGATGGCAGTCAGCGCAGAGCCGTTGCACCGGTTTTTCGAGCAGTGAAGCGTTGTCCGACGCGTGCGGCGCGTGGCATGCGGTGCATTGTCCCATCGCAACAGGAGCATGTACGTTTTTTTTGGTAAAGGCGGCTTTGTCGTGGCAGGCATAGCAGAGGTACGGCATCTCGGAGTTCAGGAGCTTTGCATTTTTGCTCGCATGAGGATTGTGGCAACCGGTGCATCGTTTGCCGATGGCTGCATGGACGACCTTTCCCTTAAAGCGCGATTGGTCATGGCACCCGTAGCACAGCTCAGGCTGCGCTGAAGAAAGCCCTTTACCGATCTTATTCATTTTCCTGTGGGGGATCACCCGTGCATCGATTGCTGAGTGGCACGTGGGGCAGCCCATGTCAAGAGCAGCATGAACGCTTTTCCCCTGCGTGATATCCCCATGGCATTGCAAACAGCCGTCTTCCGCGGAAGAGAGAGGCGCGGAGAAGAAGAGGGTTGCGAGAAGGAGGAATAAAAAGAATACCGTGCGCATGTCCTGCTTCTCCTTTATGAAAAACGTGCCAGGAAAATAACTATGATCACAAGTCTCAGCATGTGCCGGAAACAATAACATCATCGCCTTAAAAATTCAAGCGCCTTCATCCAAAAAAACCAAAAATTAAACCAAAAATAAATTGACATTATCAGCGTGCGGGACTAATATGCTGCGACTTAAGTATCATTCTTATAAATGGGGATGTTCTTGAAAAATAATAGTATATTCTCTTGCACAGCTTTGATCCGTCTTTTTATCATCTTCTTTGCTGGTCTCGGTGTCTCTCTTTTGGGCGCCGGTTCTTTGCTCGCAGCGACCTCCGCTCAAACGCTGTCCCCGGCCGGACAGCCCACTGCAGAAAACCGGGTTGCCGTGGACGGATACCTCTCGACGCGGTATGTCTACCGGTCGGCCACGTTTCTCGATCCGGCAACGCTCATCGACAGAACGGTGAGCGACCAGGACCTTTTCGGTGAGCTGCGTTTCGATATAAGGATGCCGAAGACCAACCGTTTCGAATTTCATTTTTTAGGTACTCTGCGAAAAGATCTTGATGGCAACAGCGATCTTACCGGTTTTTATCCTCTCGAAGATATCGGCAATACCTACCGCACCGAAACTCATGGCTACCTCTACGATGCCCATCTCGGGATCAACGATCCGCTCCCGTTCCTGACGCAGGTGAGGGTCGGCAGGCAGGCGGGTCTGCGCGACGAGCCGGTGTTCTTTGACGGTCTCTCAACGGATATCCGTATGGGTTCCTTGCTGAGCCTCTCGCTGTATGGCGGAGCAGCAGTTCGTTTCTATGAAACAGACACGCACTGGGGTAATGATACCCTGGGCGGGGCAGGACTTGATGTTACTCCTGGACAGAATACAAAACTCAGTTTTGATTATCTCACCATAAAGAAAAAAAGCGCACTCCCCGCAACGATCGATCAACAGGACAATATGGTTTCACTGAAACTCTGGCAGAGCATCGCATCGTTCATGAAGGCCTCGGTCAAGTACCGGTATCTTAACAGCGATCCCCGTGATGTGAGCGTTCGGGTGGTGAGCATGATCGCTCCTGCGGACATGGAACTGAACCTTAATTACTTCAAACAGTTCAGAGTGGAAAATGTCGTGGCCAACGAGCTCTCGCTCTACTACGACGTGCTGGGACAGTCCTCGCCGTTTCAGAGCTACGATGTGAAACTGCGCAAGCAACTGGGTGCGCACTACGCCGTTGACCTCGGTTACTTCAAGCGGTCTCTTCAGGAAGAGTCGCAGATAAGTTCTTTTGACCGTGATTTCAGCCGAGTCTTTATGCTGCTCGAGATCATGGACCTGCCTGCGGACCGTGTTTCCTTTACGCTCACCGGCGAACGATGGTTTACCGAGGGGAGGGACTACCATTCAGGCGGGCTGGACATCGGCTATCGATTCAAGAACATGAAGAAAGCCGGTGTGAATGTCGGCAGCGTCTTACAGCCTGTACAAATACGATTACTACACTGAGCTTGGGTTTCGTCAGAAGGTCCAAACCTATTATATGAACGGCAAGGTCCCGCTCGGCAAAGGCGTTTCGATCAACAGCAGCTATGAATACGAGGACAGCATCGAGAAATATCAAACGTTCAAACTGGGGATGCGTTATGATTTTTAGCGGCCAAAGGGTTAAGAAATATAGCATGATCTTGGTGGTTGCCGGGTTTGCCTTGAGCGCCAGCATCTTGTCGGGCTTGTGCGATAAATCTTTTGCTCAAACTGCTGTGAAGCCGCCTGCCGGAGCTGCAGCTGCTGTGCCGGACAAGATACCCTTTCCACGGCCGGATTCGCACAAGGGGAACTGGATAGAATATCACGGCGCGTCAGCCGGTTTAGATCTCAACGCAGGGGAGTCGACGTGCCTCACCTGCCACGAGCGGAATGATTGCATCTCGTGCCATAACACGCGGCCACCGCGGGACCATACGCAGACCTGGCGCACGCTGAGCCATGGTTTCATGGCAGAAGGGAACAGGGAACGCTGTTTCACGTGCCACAGGCAGGATTTCTGCGTGCGCTGCCATAACGAGACAGCGCCTCGCTCCCACACTGCCGGGTGGCTGGGGGGAGCGAACCTGCACTGCACCGTGTGTCATTTCAACGGCACTTTGCCTGGCGACGGCTGCGGTGTATGCCATAAAAAGCCGCCGCATTGATAATCGCGAGCTTGATGCTAACGCAGGCAGCGCGCATTTAAGGAGTGTATGCATGATTAAGCCGCTATCTCGACGTCTTGTTGCTTTATTCATATGTGCGGTGACGGTTGTCGGCTGCAGTTCGAGTCCGGGGCCCGATACGATCTCCTCCGGGTCTGGCCAGAGCCAGTGCACAACCTGTCATGCTCCGGGCAGTGCGATCGACCCGCTGACGACGAACAGCACCGGGACCTTTGGCAAACATGTTGCTCATGTAACCGGCATGGGTTTCGCCTGTGAAACGTGCCATTTCAACTATACGAATCTCAGCACCCATGCGAACGGAACGCTGGACACGACGAGCCCCGCTGTTCTCGTTGTTTATTTCGACACGTCTAACCCCACGGGGGGCTGGAACAATGCCGCGGGAACTTGCTCTTCGTTAAACTGCCATGGTACTGATGCCCTCGACTGGTACGGAACGAGTGCGGCTAATTATCAGAGCTGCACCTCGTGCCATTCCTATGCGCTCGGTGCCAGGCGCATTGTTACCGGCACAAGCGGCGATTTCCGCGCCAATCCCGCTATCGTATCCAATCATGTCACGACGACCGGAGATCCTGCTCCTGCCCAGTGCAAGGTCTGTCACGATCTGTCTGCGCATACATCCGGGACCGTACTTCTGCTGAATTCTGACGGCGGCGCAAGTATTGTTTACAATGCGGCAGCGCCGGCAAGCCTTGAGCCGTTCTGTTTGAGCTGTCACGATACGGGTGGCGCTGCATCGACCTTTGCAGCAGGAGGGTCGTCTCTCAAGCCGTTTAACGATAATAACACCCTGGGGAGCGTGCCGAATGTTGCCGGCAACAAGATCCAATCGTATTGGGCCGGCACTAACAACCGTCACAAGACATTCGGGTTGACCTGCGCGGGGACCGGAGCAGCAATAACGGGATGCCACGGCAATAGCGGGAAGATCAATATGCATGGTTCGGTTTCAAAAGGACTTTTGACGCAGAACCTGACCTTGGGAGTGGTCTCGGCGGTTTCCACTACCGTGCCCTATGACTATGATTACAAGCTCTGTTTTGATTGCCATGCCAATTTTCTGGCAGTCTCTCCGCAGGTGGTTCTGGGCTACAAAAAAGGCGGCAATTACGACGTCACTGGGGTGGTCCCGCTTACTTCGTACTCGACGTCTACAACGACGATCCAATCGTTGTTCCGGGACCAGTATGTCGACAGTTCGCCCGGCGTACCGTTTTACAATGACTCGATCCCTCTACTGGAACCCTATGCGTATCTGCCGCTTCATAGCTATCACCTGCTCAGTGTCGTGACCAGCACCATGTTCATACCGGATGCAAATTGGATGACGTGGAAATACCGCGGTGACGCCTCGCAGGCAGGCAGGATAACCTGCGTGACGTGCCATAATGTCCATGGCACGAACGGCCTTTCAGCCCGGAGCACCTTTGATGAGTTCGGGATCGCGAGCGCGGTATCGGGACCGGACCAGTACAGCACCATGCCCTTGAATAATTATAACGATGCCACGGTCATGGTGTCCTATCCCATGAACTGCGCTGTTGATTGTCATTATATGGCAGGCCAGACCTTTTATTGGAACACTCCTGCTAATGAGTAACGACGCCAGAATGAACAGCGGAAAAACGACATGGCTATGAACGGCTTAAAGTGTAACCCATGTCCCTGAACTCTTTTGTTACCTATGTCCTTGACTCGTACACACCGGGCGAAAATTCTTAACGCCAGGCTCGGTCGTCCTCGGTACATTTCGGAAACTCGCCCTTCGGATTCAGAAAGTCCGAAATGCTTTACCCTCGGACTCGGTCGCCTGGCTAAATTTTCGCATGGAAACCATGCAAGAAGCAACTACCCTTTTATGCCTGTTCCCGCCATTTTACCGCAGTCGTGACCCACTTGTCGTCAACATGTCTTTCCATTAGTTCAAGCCCCGCCAGCTTCATAGCTGCAGTAACCTCCTCATCCTGTCCGGTGAGCATGCCGGAGAGCACGGCAATGCCCGACGGAGCTAAATGCGCGGCAATGTCCGGCGCAAGCTTGATCAGCACCAGGGATATAAGGTTCGCGGCGATAAGATCATACTGGCCGGGAACGTCAGCCACGCTGCCGCTCCGTATCTCCACCTGTTCCGTCTTGTTCACTATGCAATTCTTGATCGCCGCGTCCACGGCAAGCTGATCGGTGTCCACGCCAAGGACCTCTTTAAATCCGAGCTTTACCGCTGCTATGGCGAGTATCCCTGTGCCCGTTCCGATGTCCAGGAACCGTTCCTGTTTTGTCCGGGGCGCGAGGCGTTCCATGAGCAGCAGGCATGACCGCGTGGTCCCGTGGTGGCCGGTGCCGAAGGCCATGGCCGGGTCGACGATAAGATTGATCCTGCCGTCCTTCGGCTGTTCCCAGGGCGGCAGCACGGTAAAGCGTTCGCCGATATCGATGGCAGTAAACGACCTCTGCCAGGTGGCGTTCCAGTCCTGGTCCGGCACAAGAACATGGCTGAACGAGACGTGCTCCCTGCCGGAGGAGTCGAGGAGCGCCTGTATCACGCTTAACTCGCTTGTTATGGTGTCGATATCCGCCGTGTGCGGGAAATACGCGATCATCGCAGTTCGCTGTTCGATCACACCGAGGGTGCCGAGTTCGGAGAGCTTCTGGACCAGTGCGTCTTTATGGGCGTCGGGTATGTGGATGGTAAACTCGTAAAAGGGCACGGGCAGGCCTTTCTTGTGCGGTTTCAGAGATTAATCGTGGCCATTGTAACAGGCAGCTGCAGGATCTGTCAATCAGCGTATCTTTCTGTGATTCAGTGTGATATTTCCCGGACAAGCCGGAACCCAAAACGAGACATAGTCTAAGCATTTCTCCGAAATGCCCCTAAGGATTATTGACAAAGCCCTGCAGTATATATAAGCTTATACGAAAGTATAACTGGAATTCAAAAAAAATAAACGCCATTAACACGAAAGCATTTGATTTCAGAACAAGCGCGAAACATTACTGAATGTAGCTACCGTGAAACTTATTGTGTCGAATTGTACCGCATCCATCTCAGTGTGTGTCTGAAGTGACTCTCTCGCGTGGTCAACAACTTATAACTCCGATCGGAAGTAAATAGAAGCGGATAAAATTGATACATTTACGGCCTGACCTCCTGAGTTTTATCAATTGAGGAACAGCCATGAGCAAGGTTTGGTACAATTTTTTCGAATGCAATGCCGCTTCGCGAGATATCCTTAGAAAGGATGTCATTGAATATCTCGTGCAGTCGGGCATAGAGATGCTCGAACTTGATCATGATAATCAGTGTGGAATTGGACTTCTTTTTTTTCATGAGTTCTCGGATCGGCTGTGTAAATTCATAGGAGATGTCAGCCGGAACGGCATCAGGAGGGTGCTCTGCGCTCGCTTATGCCCGGTCCGCGTTAGAGAGCGATAATCCCTGGAAATTGCTGCAAGCAGGCGTTTCCGATGTCATTGCTCTCGATTCCTCAGTCGATATCTCGGAAAAGATAAGCACGCGCCTTGAACGCTGGATCGCAGTAGAGCATCTGATCGATAGCCCCGCGGTCTGCGAATCCCTTATCGGACAAAGCCCGGCATGGCGGTCGGTATTGCGGCAAGTTGTTGAAGTCGCGCACTTTACCGATTCAGCGGTATTGATCACCGGGGAAACCGGAACCGGCAAGGAGCTTGCTGCGCGTCTGATCCACACCGTCGATCCCAGGAAGGACAAGGGCGACCTCGTCATTCTTGACTGTACGACCATTGTCCCGGAATTGTCCGGCAGCGAGTTCTTCGGCCACGAACGCGGCGCCTTCACGGGCGCCGTCGCATCGCGCGACGGCGCCTTTGCGATGGCAAATAACGGGACATTGTTCCTTGATGAGGTGGGAGAGTTACCTCTTAAGCTGCAGGCGCAGTTGCTTCGGGTAGTGCAGGAAAAGACATTCAAGCGCGTTGGAGGGAATGCCTGGCATTCCACGAACTTCAGGCTCGTTTGTGCAACAAACAAGGACTTGACGAAGGAGGTTCAACGCGGTGAGTTCCGCAGCGACCTGTATTACCGAATCGCCAACTGGACCTGCACGCTGCCGCCGCTGCGGGACCGGAGCGAGGATATCCTTCCTCTGGCCCGTCATTTTATAAGCGAACTGACCACTGGGAAAGATATGCCCGAACTGGACAAACTCGTTCGTGAATGCCTGCTCGTGCGAACGTATCCCGGCAATGTGAGGGACCTGAAACAGCTTATTTCCAGGATCATGTGCAGATATACGGGAAAGGGGATGATCACCGTGGGAGACATCCCCGAGGAAGAACGGCCGCATGGAGCGATCAGCTCTGCTACCTGGTGCGACGGCCAAATGGAAAATACCATCCGCCAGGCATTGCTCCAGAATGTAGGGCTGAGAGAGATCCGCGGCGTCGTGGAAAAAACCGCCATTGATATGGCCATCAATGAGGCTGACGGCAATCTGCAGCGCGCGGCCAAAAAACTGGGCGTGACCGATCGTGCGTTGCAGCTGAGGCGTGCAGCGGATCGCTCCCGACTGGAAACGGGGACAAACTGATGCTGCGCGACACATCAGGCGGAGTGGCGAAAGCCGTTGCGGACCTGTTGTTATCGTTGGATACGCGCCGGATGTCTTGGGTGAGAACCTGCGATCAGACGCATGATATTGCCGCCGAGGACATTGTCTTCATCCGATCTCGACAATTTCAGTGCATATATCTTCTCCATTTCAACTTCGGGATGGAGCCAGGGGCCGTCGGTTCCGAACAATATCTTATGTGGCCCGGCCTGATAAACTGCTGCTTTAAGCTGATCAAAGAACCTTACGCCTGACGTATCGGTAATAATATTCGGATATCTTGACAAAAGTTCAATGAACATTCTCTGCACTCTTGAATCGTCATTAAATGTCCCGAGATGGGGGATGATGAAGGTCACGTCCGGATACTCGGAGGCCAAAGTTGGAATGATGGCTACTTCTCCCATGATGTCATACAGCACGGGTAGCGACAGCGCCCGGGCAGTCTCGCAGACTTCTCTTGTTATGACGGCGTCACGGCGGTGAACCTTGATGCCGCAAAATCCGTATTCTACGACAGTTTCCTTTACCATCCGGTGTATTCTTCCCCTGTCGCGAAACGCATGAACGAATGCAAAGCCGTAGAATCGGACAGGATCCCGCGCAATAATGCCCGCGACCTTCCTGTTCGCGGTCTGATAGTCCGAATGGAAAGGCGAGAAGAGGATGGTTCGGGCGATGCCGGCTTCTGATGCGCGCTGCAGATACCGCTCAAGCGGCAAATTTAATTGTCCTGGATCTGTAAAATCCGCTCCAGTGCCGGCATGGCAGTGGGAATCAATGATTAGTGTCGGTTCCATAGAAAACGGGCGCTATCCTTCTGCGGTCGTCCCTGAATGGAGGTCCCGCTTCGGTCCTGATACCTCTCTTCCAATTGAGAGCGCCGCGCAGGGAACATGATCGCAGGCCGGTCGGGAGCAGGAATGGCGGTGTCGCTAATAACGGCGACATCCGCCGCGAGCATCTCTGCGTTATCGTTCAGAAAAGAGCGCAAATTGGGGCTGCCGATCGCTTCCTCACCCTCAAAAATACATCTGATGTTGACCGGGAGCCGACCGGATCGTCCGGAGATACGACTCGATCGCCTTTACGTGGCAGAACAATTGTCCCTTGTCGTCTGATGAACCACGTCTGTAAAGGTAATTATCATGATACTTCATGCGAGTATCTGCTTTGCGTGTGAGTACGAATTCCCGATCCTGCTTCCGTATTTTTCATACTGACCGAAGCCGTTGTAGTACTTGGCAAATTCCGGCCACTTATGCTCACGGAGATGTTTGATGAGATATCCTTTCTTCGGTGCTTTCTTTTGCTTGCAGAAGTCAAAGAAGCCGAGAACATGAGCCCGTTCACTGGCCTGGAAGGCATCATACATCGCGCGCGGAGATGAGTATCCGATCAACCGATAGTTGGCAACCAATATCTGCGGGCCGCCGATGCTTATACATCGTAAGGCAATATCTTCACCGGCAAGCCTTGACGCGAGGGATAGGACCCTATATTCGAGTGCTTGATTACCGTGAAATGCCTTGAACGCTTCGGTTACGTTTTCCCTGAACTGGTGATTATGCCAGCTCTTGCCTGACATCCCATTATGCCCCCAGTGCCGGAAATACTGATTGTAGGTATTCTGATTGGATTTCCCCCACAACTTATAGAATAAGTGGTTTTCAAATCTGATGATTGCCTTGCCAGTTGTATGGCTTCGGCCTCCGCTTTCGATCTGCCAAACCGCGAGAGCGGTCTCAGCTTCGATCCTAAGCTCGCTTGCCGCTGCCCGCATTAATCCCCCAAGGCGATTGTATGTTCTTGCCAGGCTTTTGCGGACTGAGGTCCATTTCGGATTGATGGTTACCGAAGTACCGGGCTTTAAAGGCGAGGCCTTTAATCGAGAAGAATCTTTATAAAAAGAAGCTTGTTGGTTGCTCTGTTCTGAATCCAGCTCTAAAAGCCCTGTATCTTCGAATTGCGAACCAGTCGCTTGATCTGCAAGCTCTTCCCAGGTTTCAGGTTCTTTGAAATCTTTATGGTCGGAGAATTCCATGCCGGTGTATCCGGGGGTGATGCTGCTTTCCTGATCCTCAAAATATTCAAATGACTCGAAATCTTCAGACGACTCAGGGTAAGTCTCAAATTCCTTTGCAGTCGCCCTTGCCCGATTCCGCCAGGAATCCGGGATCGGGTTCCCGAGTCCTATCTTATATCCGAGTCCGCCGTCTTTCAGGCGTAGATTAGTAACAGCCCAGTGGCCTACGTGATACCAGATGTCCGGCCCGGGACAATTCTCACGGGTACTGGCTGCCTGACGGTGAGCGAAGATGTGCGTCAGCCCGATCTTCTTTATAAGGTGTTTGACAAGGAAACGACCCGCCTCGATCTGCGCCTGTGACAGCTTGTGGCAGCCGTACTTGCCTGCCTCCCAGCATTTTCCCCTTACATTGGGAAAGTTTCCGGCAAATTCGACAGCCACGCTTTTTCGATTAAATCCATTCGATGCCCAGAGAAGGGCGGATACGGGATGCAGTTGGAGTATTCTGCCATTTGGCAGAATGGCATAATGCGCCGTAACTTGGTTATATCGATCAGGGTTGTTGCCCCGGCTGAATGCCATCTGATGCAACACCAAAGCCTTCACCGTGCTTGGATCACGGCGGCCTTTGCGCCTGTCTTTACGAGCGACATTCGTGCGGTCCTCTATCCGAAGCCCGCTCGTCCCGACGACTTCCTGCTCCGTATCCGGCAATTCAAGAACATCCAATTCGAAATTGTCTTCAAAGTCTTCCTGGTTCATTTTGGTGTCAGGCATTTCACTGTCTTCTGATTCGAATAAATCCTCAAAGTCTTTCTGATCATCATCGGCAAGCTCGAGCGTGTCTTCGGATTCTTCGTATTCAAAAGGCTCTTCTTCTATCTTCGGTCTATAACTCATAAGCGGCCTCCCTGTTCATTGCGTACGAGAAAGTGCACATAGAGCGATATCTTGCTGCGGCCATTGCTCCGCAGCTTGTCCATCTAAACGGAATCCCATGATTTCCCGCCGGAACTACCTGATCGGTCTCGACAAGCTAGATGTCGGTATTTGGATCATCGATCCTGATGGAGGCCGCGCCTCCGCGTTCACCTGACTCACTTCCAGAACAGCAGATGCAGAACTAAGCTTGCCCTCATTTGACGTGATAGAAATAGTAGCCATCGTATTTCTCCTGTAAGTTGGTGTGGTTCGAAAAAATTCACTCCAACGCTATTTTTCTTACTCGCAAAGAGGTCTTCAATTAATTATTCGTTCGTAAAGCCCCGCAACTTGTTTCCCATTGCTACATTTCAGCCAAAGCCTTCTGACGAAGTGGATTTTCTGCCTTGTCCCCAGGTGAGTGACCGGGCTCGATCCCGCGGCTGGAAGCTTCCCCCCTAAGTGCACAGGATTCGAATCATTCAGTTTCACTACAAATTCGTAAGCTGGAAATAGATCCACATATCCAAGAAAACCAATATCAACGTAGTTGCGCGCTACTCGCTTGATAAAGAAGGTGCCCTCGTAATCGATTTTGGCGTTCAATAGAAACTGCCCGACTTTCTTAATAGTCTTTGATGTTGGACATGCCGGCCCTTGCGATCCTTTGACACGAATCATTATCTCCTTCGCCGGTGTGACGCCCAAAAACGAGAAATTCATCGGTGACGTAGACGAGGTTCCTCTACACAAAACGAGGCCAGTCATGCAATCAACTTGAATGGTAGGGTCAATGCGATGATTTTGATAGATGATGCGAGGCTTATCCAGGTCCATCTTTGTCTCAGAATGCATTCTTGATGACGCATTAATATCCGGGCTCAATGATCGTTGATCGGTAAGACCGCAAAAAAATTGTGTGACGAACATAGTCTTTCCCGCCATGCTAGGGTCCAGCTTTACGATAGAGTCAGGAACCTTCCTGGTCAGGCCTGAAACATCTCTCGGAATGAATGCATTCAACCAAACTGTGACGGTGCGAATACGATTTTCGCATGTCGGCAGCGCATCAGTCACTTCATCGAGTGCAGACTCATATTCCCAATCTGAGGTTTCGGTGCCACGAAATAGCGACTCGTCTTGCAGTTGATCATCCGATTCAGAATCAAACGACCAGCTTTCCTCTTCGCCGTATTCTGGGAAGATGTCCTGTGTCTCCTCCGAGAATTCGTCGAACGACTCAAGCGTATCTTCGAACTCGAAGTTGGTCTCCAAGGGTTCGATGTCAAATTTATATACGTTTTTCACACCCACCTCCAAAATTTCGCTCAACTCATTCTTTTAGATGCCGCAGCGGTTTTCGTGCGTTACGGCCTTGCCGCCTGATTCACCCTGCGAAAGTGAGGCGCGCACCACTCCTCGGGTTACGCCCGACCCCCTCTGTTCGAATAGTTCAGCGGGCCTTCTTCCCGACAGCCATCTCAAGCGCCCGAATCCCTTCAGCGCGGAGGTGGTCGACAAACGATCGAAAAGCATGACGTGTACCGTGGATTTGGATGGGACCTTCGGTGACCGGGTCTTTAACATCGCGCAATCGAGCGAAGAGCCCATCGGCAATCCCCTGCTTAACCGTGACATCGACCTCCTGGTACGCGATCTCGCCCAACTGGCCCCACCGCCACTCGAGTGGTGATGCGCCACCTCCCCCGGGCAAGGGAACATTTGCGCCTGCTGAGCGATCTTCCTTGGGCACGAACCCCCTGGCAGCAAAAACAGGTGTTCCAAGAGCTTGCTTGACAGCATCAGTCCGCTGCGAAAGTGAGAGAGAACGACCTGCCAGCTTGCGGCCGACGCCCCGAACTCGCTCGAGGTCGCGAAGCGACGTGATGACAGCGGCAGTCGCCATCATCTTGGTAGTGGATCCCGCGGCGCTTGTTCCGAGATGAGAGTCACCGACCGCGGTCCATCGGTAGCCGCCCTGAATTCTCTTCCCATCGTGATCCATGTCCGAGACGACGCGAAGGCCTCGGTTGTCTAGATTGTGCAACGCCAGGCTTACGATGTCGCCCAAGGAGAAAGTCCTTACCGCCTCCCCGCCGAGTTTTGAAGCGCGCTCCTTGATCTTCGCCTTGGTGAGCCACGACAACCACCATGCTAATGGAGGGAGCCGCTGACGCTCGTCCAGACGGTCGTACATAAACTTGGCCATGTAACGGAGGAAGCGATCGGTCGAGTCGGGTATATGGCGCTCGTACCACTCTCGAATTGACGCGCGAGGCGTGCGTACGTGGCCGGCAGCGAACATGTCTGTGAGGAAGTGATGGCCGAAAGCCTCCTTTGTCAGCGCTCTTCGCCACGCGCTCTGGCTAGCCTGCTCGCCGGCTTGAAGCGAATCGGCGATAGCTTTCGAATGCCATAAGACGTAGGCCTCCCAGGCACTGCCGCCAGCGGAGAAATGGGACAGGTTGCGGCTGGCGAGGACGTAGTACCGCTCACGAACAGCGTCTTTGACCTTGTCTGGCACCTGCGGCTCCGGTACCTTTGGCTTGTGTCTCTTCAGATCGAGTGCCTGCCATCGGACCCAGGCGATCATGGCTCTCCCGGTTGGTGTGCGGGTGAGGTCCTGCATCTCGTCGTAGGTCCCGAAGTAGTCCCCCGCAAGGGCCACCACCTCTCCGAAGCTCAAGCGCTGGCCGCGTTCGCCGTAGACAATCGTTGTTGGTTCTCGACCCGAGGCCAAGTCACCAATGTCGCGATGCTCCGATCCGATGAAGTGTTGAACAGCATCCGCTGGCTCTAGTGAGAGCTGAGAGGCCCCGTTCTCGAATCCCTCGTTGAGGCCCAGATCGAATAGCTCGTCAAGGAACTGCGCTTGGCCGGCCTCTTCCTCCCATTCCCAGTCGGCCAGCTCGGTATCAAACGTTTCGGACTCTTCATCGAATTCCGAATTAGTCTCAAACGGCTCAGACTCGATATTAAGCTCGTACCTCATGACTTACCTCCAGGATTTTTGCCTTCGCGCTCCTGTTTCGTGCGATGCGCGCGAGCGCGTCCACCGCAAGGTCGATATCGCCTTGCCTGAGGAGTGCCGTAATGAGAAAACTGATGCGTGGGCGATGGCCATTGCGCCCGCGATGCAGTACCGTCCGAATCCCACATTGCAGCAGGCGGTCGTAAAGCGTTTCCGCGTCAAGCCCGGATGCAGGCACGAATGTCTGGACCGGGAACAAACCGCCGCTGGTTAAGAAACCGGCATGTGCCATGCGACTGCGGAAACGACGCACCAGATGGGCGAGACGCAATCGCAGCTGGTCGCCATACTTCAGGTTTGCAACAAGAGCATGCTCAGCGGCATGGACAACTGCAAGGGAAGGCGGGCTGCAATGAACCCTCGTTTCGCTCTTCTCTTCGAACCAGCCCACCATCCTGCTGCTTCCTGATAGGGCGGCTGCAGGAACGCCGAATCCCTTGGCCATCGAACTCGCCATCAGCACATGAGGGTTCTGTGCGTTATTGCTCCACTGGAGTATGCCGCCGCCACCCATGCCATAGGGGGTTTTTTTTTCCGGCGAATGCCCCAATATCCCGAGTGATTGTGTGTCGTCCAGGATCAGCAGCCCGCCCGCGTCCCGGGCAAACGCCGCATATTCTGAAACAGGCGCGGGCTTTCCGCAGGCCGGACAAAAGCCGTCGGACAGGATCACCGGCCGCCTGCGGTGATTCGAATCATTTTTCATTACTGCCTTAAGGGCATCAGGGCGATAGTGAGCAAAAGTCCTGACGGGAACACCGCGCGATGCGGCGCGTTCCACTCCCCACCGGGCGATCGGGTAAACACCCGCGTCCATGTAAATGGCGCTGTCATACTTGTCGAGAATGCCGAAAAGGTCCCAGAACAAATGCAGGGTGGAGGGAGCAAGTACTGCCCGCTCGCAACCCTGCAGCTCCGCCAATTTCCGGGCAATCGCGCGTGCTTCCCGGGGCTCTTGCAATGCCGCAGGGGCGCCAAACGTCAGCGTCTCCCACGGACGAAGGCTGCGGCTCGGGTGATGCATGCCGAGATAGAGCGCAGAACTGAAATCCATCATGACGTGCTGCCTATCTGCGCTGCAACTGCATCTCCAAACGCCTGCTCAAATGGACCGACGGTTTAGTTGCATCCACCTTGCCGTTCACGACGGGATTAGCCAGGTCAACGCCAGTGGCGATCCGATAGGCGTGCGCATAGCTCTGGATCTCGCTTCTCCAGTACAGTGCCCAGTTCCTCGCTTCCTCGGCGTCGTTTACGTTGTTCCAGTCGCCGTAACGGATGGACAGGAGTATCTGCTCGCCGAATACGCCCAGGTCGCTGAAATGCATGGCGGAGACATCCGTCCATCCCTGAATGGTCTTTAACGCGTCAACTGCGGACATCCAGCCTTCACGGTAGGGCATCATCGGTCTGCGGCCGAGGAACTCATGCATCTCAGGCCTCGACAGCAGCCATTGCTGCATCAGCATCTCCACGCGGGCCTGGAAAGGCAGGTCCCCAAACTGATTGTGTGCGCCCTCCGCAAGGAGCATATGCACTTCCTTAAGCGCGTTCAGGAGCGGGAACGGGTCCGGGACCATCAGCTTGTTGTTTTCTTCCTTGAAGAAGATCATGCATCTGTTTAGGAGGTTGTGAAACGCTTCGATGAACTTCGAGCGGCTGTCGGCGGTTTGCAATACCGGAACCGCCTTGCCTATGAGCGTAAGCCCGTACTCATGATCGTACTCATAGGCGCGGCGCTGCATGGACAGGCGGTTGTGCTCGTCTTGAATGTAACCCCAGAGCAGGTTGCTGAGAGGACGAAGCGGACTGAGCGTGAGGTTTGCCAGAGGGTCCCTGGACGACATCTTCTTGTTCTGGAACCGCAGGCTGATCGCATTGATCGCCTGGGCAAGCATTCCCTCTTCGTGCCAGTATGACCAGATCAACTCGATCATACACGGGTTATTCACCCGGTTATCGATGACAAGATTACTGTCGTCGCAAAAGATGCTTTTAAGGCCTGTCTGCAGATTTAAGTTGTTCAGAATTCTTTTGAGATAGGGAAGTTGAGGATTGCCATCAAAGTATTGATCCACCAGGTTCTTCAGCTTGTCCATCAGGTCTGCTGGAGTATCTATCTCCCACCCGAGCCGCTTCTTTTCGTTCTCAAAATCGCCGTCAAGTCGCACGGTATCCAGTGCATTTGGCTGCTCTCTCGTGATGTCGATTCTTACGGAGGAGCACGCATACAGCATCAGGAAAAGCTCTGTTGCGGCCTTAAGTGAATCGTAAGAATGTACTCCTTTAAAGCACCTGTCCGTGTCACTTTTTTTATCAAGCCCTGCCTCGGTGATTTTTTTACTGATGTTCGCATCGACATTCTCTTGTTTAAACTCCTGACATGCGGCTGACTCAGGAGCGGGCCTCTCAGGACATATGGCGCATTTTAAAAAATCTTGATAGTTACTAAAACTGATGGTTTTTGTCCGGAGTCTTATTGCAGTGTTCAGTGCTTGCCCGGGTGTTTCGTATCTTTTAGATTCAAGGCTAAAAATGTTGTCAGTCATGACATCCTCCTTTTGCTATATTCCCGTTGAGTGTAGTTCTCTTAACGGCCGTTCACTCGACCGCTTCGAGCAGTTCGCTGAAGTATCGAGCGCGTTTTTCAGCGCCCATTGTTTGAGCAACTCTGCCAGTATGCCGCTTTCCTTTTCCGGCGTTATCCTTCCATCACCCCGTGCCTGCCCGATTGCCGCGAAAACCAGGGACGGCTTCTCTGTCAGCATTTGTTCTGGTGAAGATCGCCATGACTCATAGAGTTCCTGCAACTGCTGAGGCCGGTGTTTACCGCACCTGAGTACTTCCATTACCGAGCTGCCGCGTAAAGACTTCGGCCTGTGGTTCACGAGCAATGTCACAAAACCCGGCATGGTGGAAAGCAGGCTCGAGATCGCCCGCCTCTTTTCCTCGGGAAGACCCGCAGCCGGATACAGGGTTTCCCATAGTTGAGATAGCCTTGCCCACTGCGGGTGAGGGTAAAGCGCATTCCCGATTGCGCAGCTAAGTTTCACGCGTATCCACGGAAACGGGTGCGGGTCATCGAGTGTGAACCTGAAAACAAAGGCGCGGGGGAGGCTGACCACGCTTATGAGTCCGAGCGTGGAAGCAATGCCTATTTTCGCAATTGCCCAGAAGTCTGCAAGGATCTCGGAAATCCAGCGATCCCAGAGGCTCCAGGCGATGGCTTGATCGCCGCCGCTCTTCTGCAGACCCTGAAGTACCTCCCGTACGGACTTTACCAGGTCGAGCAGCGCTGAGCCCTGATGTCCTACCTCGTGTATCAGTGAAGAGGCGATCCCGCTGCCGACCATCCGCTCGCGGGGGACACGGATGACGGCAACAGGGTTTTGAGCGCCGCCCGGCAACCTCGTTCGTGCCCGCCGGATCGCCGCGCCGTGGCCCCGGTCAAGATAGCATACGACCGGAGGAGGCTCATAATAATGGCCTTCGATCCGGAGCGCGTCGGCTGAAACAACATCGAGGCCGGAAAGCCAGATCCCTGTTTCCTGTTCGCTCCGCTGATTCAGCACATCCGCAAAGATGTCGAATTGAGATAAGACATTATTGAATCTCATCCGCAGAATCGTGAATCTTCGCTGCGCTTCCGTCGCAGAAATACGCTCAACCCCGCCTTGTTCGAGCCAATGGTAGTAGCTGTGGATCATCTCCCGTAGCTGCGCATTTCCGGTCGCAATAGACTTTTCAATTGCATAGAGCGCGTTCGGTGAAATAGCCGCTGCCGGGACCATGGGCATGGTGAGAGAAAATGACCTCACCCTGTCCAGCCGCGCCAACAGCGCACGTGCTTCCTGCAAGAGGAAGGAATGAGCTACGCTGCCGTTCATGCATAGATACCATAGAGAATTATTTTATTGCCGCGGCGAAGCCATCGGCCGCTGCTCCGGGGGCGGCGCCCGCCTGCGCCCGAAGAACCATAGGGACGCTGCATTTTGCTGATCAGGCCTGGCGCGTGCCGCTTTGCGGCCTCAATTACCGCCGTTTTTGCAGCATTGACCGGGGGCACCGAAGGCGACGCAGCGGCTGCGTTCTGGGCTGCAGAGCCGGCAAGGCGGACAACCCTGCGGGCAACTTCGAATTCTTGATCTTCCTGGCTCAGTCCCTCGAGTTCGAGGCCGAACATGCTCCCTGCCGACGATGCGAGCTTACTACCGATTGCAGTGCCGATGCCTGGCGCAACCATTGATCCGAGAGCGCCTCCGGCAATCGGAAGCGCTTTTTTGATAACGCCCTTGAGCATGCCTCCCAGGGGAGAAGCGACTCTTTTTATACCTCTTCCAATTTTCCTGAATACCCCTCCCAGAAACTGGTCGAGTTCCGCTTCGTCTGAAATTTCAAGAAGCTGAGAGGCCAGCTCCATCTCTTCGCCTTCACTGAATGGACTCTCCTGGTCGCCGACTTCGCCGGAGTCGAATTCAAAATCTTCGCCTTGCAACCCTTCTTCTGGATCAAACTCACCTTCGAAGCTTTCTTCAGGTTCAAATTCCGCCTGTGTACGATCTAAATCGTGCATGATTTTCTCCTCCTTGTATAAGTATGTGTAGTAGACGCTATGGAGGGAATTAGCAAGATACATGCCGGGGTTAACATATGGAAATTGCATATGAGGAGGCGAAGTTCGTTTCGGAATTGGCCAGACTTGAGAGGAATGTGGCGAAGCCGTCTTCGGGATCGAAAGCAAGCGGATGGCATACGGTAACGTCGGATGCTGCTCTCTCAAGCCGTGCGCGCTTTATTCTCTCATAAAAAGTACAATCGATAGAAGCAATAAGGAGGTCCATCATGAAAAAACTCGTCCTGGTATTGCTCCTGATCCCTGCAGCCGGCTGGCGCGCCGGTCCATCATGGTGGATTCCATAATGAGTTGTCCGGGCTTAAAGCCAAAAAACGACATCATCGCCGTCGGAGAACAGGTTCTTTATCTGCACCGATAACCGCGACTGGTCCTGCATCAGGGACGTGTTCGCTCCGGAGGTGCTCTTCGACATGACCTCCCCGGCCAATATATATGCACTGTCAACGATTATTGTAGTAGGTAGAAAATTGCGGTTTATTAAGAATCAAAGTAGCCCACGAATAAACAGTAAAGGCCCTATCTCAATCGAGGTAAGGCCTGTAAAGGTAGCAGCAGGATCTGTCAATCAGCGTATCTTTTTCAGCGTGATATTTCCCAAAGACAGGGACTATGAACAGATCAGCCGTCGGGCGGTTCGCAATAGCATGTTTTGTTTCTGCCGCCGTTCTTTGCCGTATACAACCCCTTGTCAGCCTTGTCGAGCAGCTCGTTCACGCTCTGAGCGTCCCGGGGATAGGTGCAGATGCCCCCGCTGATCGTGATCCTGAGAGGGGTGTCTGCGATACCCGTGAATTCCGTGCTCTCGATCTTTTTCCGGATGCGCTCAGCCACCTCCCGCTCCGCACCGTTGCTGTCCGGCATGAGCATGGCGAACTCCTCGCCGCCGTAACGCGCCACGGTGTCCATCTGCCGTGCATTCGCCTTCAGGATGTCGGACACCGCCCTGAGCAGGGTGTTGCCTTTCTCATGGCCGTAGGTATCGTTCACCTTCTTGAACTGATCGAGATCGAAGAGGATGACGCCGAAGTTCGAATTGCTCCGCCTGGCCCGGGACTCCTCCTTTTTCAGCTCGTCCATGAAGTGCGCGTAATTGTTCAGACCGGTGAGGCGGTCCGTGATGGAACCCTCGTGAAGTTTCCGGTTGGCCTCGTGAAGCTGTTCGGTCGACCGCTTCATGTCCGCGACCATCTGGTTGAACGATGCTGCCAGTTCTCCTATCTCGTCCCGGGTATCGATCTCCACGCGGCTATCAAGGTCGCCTTGCGCGACGCGGTCTGCTGCGTGCTTCAGCAGTATGAGAGGACGGGAGATGGTGCCGGAGAAGAGAAAACTCAACAGGGCCGCTATCACCAGCGCTGCCGCGATGCCGATCAGGCTGATCCTCAGGAGGACCGTCCGGAATGCCATCCACCCTGAATCGAGTTGGGAGTGGAGTTTTTCAATCGAGGCTATCAGAGGTTCGTTCGAATAGACGATCTGGCCGTATCCGGCGACGTGTTTCTCTGATCTGATCGTAAAAGAAATGCGCTCCCCCTGCTCGGTTTTTTCCGCAATGATAGGTTGTTTCTTCAGCCGCGCAAGGCTCACATCGAGCTTTGTTCCAAAAGCTTTATTCTGCCGGGTCCCATCGGTCAGGATCATGCCCTTCGAGTCGGCCACGATAAACGAAATGAACGGCAATCCGATCTTCATATCGTTGATGATGCGGTTGACCCTGCTTATATCGGTTTGATAAACCGGAATAAAGAGATGCCGACTCAGATACTGGGCGGTATTGAACAGCGTTTTCCCATGGTTCTCCCGGAAAAAGACCGCGCTCGTGTCTTTGACGTTCTTTTTGAGCTCCGCACCTTTTTTAACACTAATGAAGGCGAAGGATGCGACCAGGATCAGCATGATCGCGACGCTGCTGATGCCGAAGAAGAGGGCGTATTTTTTGTTGATGTTGAACTTCATGATTTAGTCCTCGTCTGAAAGCAGCTGTTTAAGATCTGCGAGAGAGTTCCGGTCTTCCTGCGTCAGTCGTTCAAATTTTGTCATCTTCAGCGCCGTGGCCAACGCAGTCCGTCCCTGACCGTTCCCGGACATATCGACCAGCGTTATCTCAACGGCTTCCCTGAGCACGCGCGGAAAAGAGGGGTGAAACGAGCCGAGCAGGCGAATGACCGGCGCGGTACGGTGAATGACCCGCAACTGTGACCGTTCCTTCGGGCGAAGCTCGTCCCAGTCGCTGCTGCTGAAAACGCCGGCGTCCGCCTGGTTCCTGATGACCCGGAATGCCTGGTTGATCGCCTCGCCTGCAAACGCATACCGGACCGCATCTTTGGGCGCATCTTCGTCCGTTGATCCACGCAAGGATAATTTGTTCTTTTTCAGTTCGGCTTTTGCCATGGCGTATCCCGCTGTGGACGAAGGCGTCCCGAAAACAACGGTCTTTCCCCGCAGATCGCTCAGCTCTTGCAGGGAGCTTTGTTTCCGTACGAAAAATACCGCTGAGTGTTCACGGGCCGCTCCCTGTAAAGCGACGACCGCGGGCACGAGTTCATGAGGTTCCATTTCCACGATCGGGAAAGCGGAGGTGATGATGAAATCCAGCGTTCCTTCTTTGATACGGGCGCGCAACTGGTCCAGGTCCTTTGCGACGAAGACGGTCACGTCCTTTATCCCGGACCGCCTGAGACGACGTTCCAAATATTCCACGAAAGGATCGAAATCCTGCAGGAGCTGTCCCGGATTCGCGCCGATAAGCCCGATCCTGAATTGCGTTACCGTATCTTCTGCTGAAGCCGCAGGACCGTAGAAGCAGGCGACTAATGCGATAAGAAAAGCAAGGATTGTTCTTTTAAGAGTTGCCAGGTTGCGAGGTGCAATTCCCTTTGTGCCCTTCATGCGGAATACTATACCATTAAATATAAGTTGCGACAATAAGGATATGGGATCCAGCATGATTCTCTGGACACGGAACCCTTCACTCTCACAAAAAGTAACAATCGATAGAGCTATGATAGAAACAATAAGGAGGTCTGTCTGTCATGCAAAGACCCGTCCTGGTATTGCTCCTGATCCTTGCAGCCGGCTGCGCACCGGTCCATCACGGTCACAGTGGATTTCAAAATGAATTGTCAAGGCTGAAAACCCAGAACGACATCATCGCCATTGGGAACAGGCTCTTTATCTGCACCGATAACCGCGACTGGTCCTGCGTCAGGGACGTGTTCGCTCCCGAGGTGCTCTTCGACATGACCTCCCTGGCAGGGGGCAAGCCCGAAACGAAAACGCCTCAGCAGATCGCTGACATGTGGGACGAGGGGTTGAAGGCCCTCAAGGCCATCCATCACCAGACAGGGAACTATCAGGTCACGATGGCCAACGGGAATGGGGCTAACCTGTTCTGCTACGGCATTGCCTATCATTACCTCCCGAATCCCACGAACCAGAATACCCGGGTCTTCGTCGGCAGTTACGATCTCCATCTCGTCAAATGGGACTGCGGCTGGAAGATCGACAGGTTCAAGTTCAATTTGAAGTTCATTGACGGCAATAAGGACCTCGAAGGTTCGGCGAAAAAGGATTTGTAATATGTCCCTATGATGTGCAAAAAAAAGGGAAAGCCGATTCGGCTTTCCCTTTTAATCCTGACGCGCAGCGCAACGGCCGGTTTCCCGTCGTCCACTAAAGCGCCTTGTTTGTCCTCAATGACCCTGCCTTTTTTAAATTAGTCCTGATAGTAATCGTCAGCGCCTACCTTGCTTGTGTGGCCCGGCAGCCCGGAATTTTTCCAGCCATTCAAGGTGCGATAACCCAGACCCTGGGTTTTATTAACATCGCCTTCAAAACCTTTGAGCATGTTCGAAACATTCGTATAGCCGGCGGCCTCAAGTGCCAGGGCGGCAGCAACACTTCTTGCACCGGAGCGGCACATGGTGATGATATGGGTAGCTTTGGCAGTCCCAAAGAGTTCGTTGACGTCGGAAATGAACGACGGGTTGAGAATGAACTGACCATGGTTCTCAATCTCCCAGGAGAGATTTACCACATTGGGTACGTTGGGATGACCGACCCAGATAAATTCTGCCTCAGTGCGGACATCGAGAATGTAGGCTCCGCCATTCATTACTGCATCATACGCCTGGACCGGTGTCACATCGTCGTATGCTGAAGCGGCAGTAGCAGCGAGAATCATTGCGATTCCGATTACCAGTGAGTATAATTTTTTCATGGTTTTCTCCTTTAGTTAATGGTTTTACCTCTGTCGTTATAACCTGCCAATATTCCATTTTTAAATCAAGACTTGCGTATCCTGCCTTCGCCGTTGAATCGATGAATCACGGCGAAATAAATAAATTCGTCTCTGTTGAAATCCTCCCTCCTCTCCGACAAATGTAGACAGAGTGTAGTATAACTATAGGTATATGTAAATACCCCGGTATGGTTATTTTTAGGGTATTCTTAAAAGCTCAATTTGAGAACAAAGTGTTTTCGAGATACCGTATAGATCAATTGGGGTCAGATCGGACATCCCATCGCACCTGTCACTTCTGGCAGGTGACAGTAAACGGAAAATCAATTACAATACTGCAATAAATTGTAGAGGTTTCTTTCGCATCCCCATCTATACCTTGCCTTTTGACGCAATTTCCTGTAATTTCGTGTTTGTATACTGTTTTTGAGCACATTGTTTTAAAGCGCGGCAGTCACGCCAACGGAGGGTGGAATGAAAACGATGATGGTTTGGATGGCTGCATTGTTATTGGCGGCTCAACTGGGAGGAGCGGGCGAGTCCATTGCTCAAGATGCTATTCCTTCCGTTGAACCAAGTAGTATCGAGGATCATAGCGGCAATGATCCAGCCAAGCCGACGGTGCAAACGGGAGATGCGGACGCCAACTCATCCGACGAATGCACTGAAAGTCCATTCGGCTCGTATAAAGTAAACTATTTCAGCCTCAGCGACTGGCCTGCCAGTGATAAAGCCGTAATAAAATTTCAATTGAGTATTAAATACCAGGTCCTCGACCGCGATGTCCATATCCCGTTTACAGAAAAGAAAATGGGCCTGTACTTCGCCTATACGCAGAAATCATTCTGGGATATCGGGAAGGATTCAGGTCCCTTCGAAGAAAGTAATTACAATCCGGAATTTTTCATTTCCTTCAAACCGAAAACCATGGAAATCGGCAGGCTAAAAATTCATGAAATTCTGCTCAGCCCGTACGAGCATGAGTCTAATGGCGTTGACGGTGGCACTTCGCGAAGTTGGAACAGGAATTACGCCGCAGTTCGTCTCGGATACGCTCCAGGGACCAAATATGATAAGGCTGATGCCTTTACAGACGATATTGTAGAATTGAATTTCAAAGTATGGCATGCCTGGGGTTATTCCGACAACGATGCCTATCTCCAGTCAACAGGCAGCACGAAAAGTTTTCTTGATTACGCGGGTCATGGTGAAATACGGCTGAAAATAAGAAATATAGCGCCATGGCCCGGGGACAACCAGCTGCGATCTGTACACGAGGGTGTTTCACGACAGTAACAAGAATGGCTATTCAGCGGAATTTCAACAAAAAATCTCAGGAACAAATTTTTCCGCTTATATCCAGTATTGGCGCGGCTATGGTGAGAGTCTCCTGAGATTTGATCGCTTTGAAAGAAGTTTATATGTCGGGCTTTCATTCTGTCTTTAACAGTTATATTAGAGGGCCTTTATTTGTCACCATATCAAAGGGGCTGATTCAGCTCGTTGCTGCATTTTTCAAAAGACTTTTTCAACGTTGCATTACTCTCGCTCTGCCCCATCACTCTCTCAATAAATGGGTGACCCCGAGGCCTCTGAATAACTAATGTTTTTAAGTCTGACCAGCATCGGCCCTGATGCTGGCCATGGCGCATATGCTGTGGAAAGACCGCAAGAAATGAAATACAATGCTTCTCGAAAAACTAAAGTGCTGCGCACGCGGGTCCTGATCCAGAGCGTTCTGCTCATTATCGTCCTGGGCCTGCTGTGGTTCCTCTCGCAGGACCGCTTTCGGGGAGCAGGTCGGACGGAAACCGCCGGGACAAGGGAGCCCGCGCCCCTGGTGACAGCGCCGGCCAAGCCCCGTGGTCCCATCTTCTTTGTAGCATTACAAGGCGAAGGAACAGCGAGCCAAAGGAATGAGGTCATTGTCCTGCTCAAAAAGATAAACCTCCCCGAAGGTTATGACCGGGCCCCAGTGATCAAGGCCAACGGATCGTACTGGCTGGCCTCCCCTCTGGGGATATGGCTGGTGACGTGCAAGAGCGTTCAGGCAGCCGCCGGGAGGGAGCAGGGACCTGGGGGCGGACAGCTCGAGATCATGCTGCAGTCCCGTAGCCCCCTGCAGGGGAACAGCTGGCTCCTTGCGGAAGATCCCTTTCCTCCGCAGATGTGGCAGCAGAAGGAGGTTACGGCAAAGGGCGTCGATCTCCGGGTGATCATCACCACGCACAGCGACGAGTTCATGCTGGATTCCATCTATCTTCCCGACAAACAGGACGAGGATGCCGACGGCCCGGCACAGGTGCGGATCGATATCCATCGGAAGCAGAAGAACGAAACAGGATGGACGAAGATCAACAGCTTCATCACGAACAGCGAGGTCCGGTCGTATATCGATGTAGATGGCGACGGGGTGCCCGAGATCATCAACGTGGAGTGGTACGATGAAGGTGTCCTGCGCTCGTTCTATCCCGAGATCAAGGTCATAGCGATCGATCACTCTGGCGTGTAATCGTGTCATCACTCAGTATCGACACTCGTCGAGCTTGATTGGCTTCCTCGCTTGCAGTGTTCGTCGTCGTTTAACTATCGGTTCTCATCGATGTAAGTCGACCCTCGTCGTTCCTTGTCGGCACTTAAAGTCGTCTCTCGTCGGGAGTTTTATTCGGCGCTACCCAAACAAGGTGCAGCCAGGGGGACGTTGTTGTTGAAATTGCGTGGGGAGATTCTTAGGTCTTGCGGCTTGACAATTGCACCCGCTCGGTCTTGCGTTTTGACCGTTCTCAGCATCTCGAAGACGTTGATTGGGGGCCTATGATTGACGGACAGCATCAGAAGCCATTGTACGCGACGCTGGCGCTGCGAATTAAAGCCAGTGTCATTGACTCGACAATTCTTCTCGCCTTGATCATTCTGATCCCCCTCACGATAGGCCAATTCCCCGATCATCCCGGCCTTCGGGCCTTCCTTATGTACAGCCCCTTGCTGTTCCTTGAGCCCTTGCTGGTCACGTTCACCGGCAGCACCATCGGCCAGCGAGTGATGGGCATTGCGATTGTCGATCACGAGCGCGGATCACGATTGGCGCTTCCCTTGTCCTTTGTCCGCTACTTTATCAAGGTCCTCCTGGGCGGGCTTTCACTGGTATGGATGTTTTTCACCAGCAAGAGACAGGCGATCCACGACCGCCTGGTTGGGACCGTCGTGATCTTGTCGTCGCAGAGGATCGCGAAAAAACCGTCCTTCGCTGCTGAAGGCGAGGGTGCGCTGGAGCCGGAGCCTGAGAATACCTATCCGTCCATCCTGCGCAGGTTTGTTTTCTTCCTGCTCTGGTATTGTGCCGCGACCCTGCTGCTGTCGTCGCTCTTTTTGGGCGTGACTTATCTGCTCTCACCCGGCAGTATCAGTGACGACCTTGATCTGCCGAAATCCGTGGAACGAGTGGAGCATTATCTCGACAGCATCCTGTTCCTGTTCATGGGAGCGTTAGCCGCGAAAGGAAGGTTGCCGGGCGCGCGAAAAATTGCCACGCTCCCCGACCCGCCGCTTCAGTAAAACAACGCCATAGACCTCCCCCCTCATTCATTGCTTTAATACCTCTTCCTGAGAAGCATCCATAAACAGCTCTTAATCGAAAAAAGACTTTTTGAAAGCACCTGTCAGTTCTGACAGGTGACAGCGAACGAAAAAACCTTTACACTATCGCAAATTGTCGAGGCCACTTTAGACCTGCGCCGACACGCCAGGATATGGGATATGAAGAGCCGGCCTATGTCGATCTCGGGACCTGGCGGGTAATCCAGGGCATGGCGAGAAAGTAGATTAAGCCAATAGAGTGACCGGATTAGATAAATAAGTCTTGTTTTGAATCTTTATTTTCAGCAACGATTAACAGCATGTTCATTCTAAAATCGAAAGGAGAAGAGAACAATGAAACAAAGATTGATGATCTGTATTTTTGTAATGCTGCTTGCGCTTGCCGCTGCCGGTTCTGTTGTGGCCGCGGAACCGAATGATCAGGATGCGCTGGCGGGGCTAACGGTGGGGAAGACGCTGTTCGACATTGACGTCAGCGACCAAGAGGCGTCCAAACTGGTGCTCTATCTGAGCGTTATCAGCGAGACCCATCAGGGACTACTCAACCAGAACGTTGAACCGGACTTCATCATCGCGTTTCGGGGAACTGCAGTAAGACTGATTACGCGCGACTACGGTACGGTCGGTGCGAAAGAGCGTGAGGCGAGAGAGACGATTGCCTACCTGATCAGCGATTTGCAGCAAAAGGGAGTGAAAGTCGAAGCCTGTGCCGTGGCAACACGCATCTTCCAGGTCGACAACGGCAACCTTCTGCCCGGCATCAAGGTTGTCGGCAATACCTTTATTTCGCTGACGGGGTACCAAACCAAGGGTTATGCTTTGATTCCGATCATATGATCCTCCGGGAAGGATTGAGGGCAAGGTCTTTATTGCTTGACTCGTTCTTATTTCAAGCAGAAAACAAGTAGATCGTGTCACTGCGGATCGTCGAGGATCGCTAAGGTGTTCCCGGCGCTATCATCAAGCAAAATTGCAGGCCGGAGAATTTTTCTCCGGCCTTTTTAGTAACCTTGACATAGATGTCATGGATGAAAAAATGATTTAGCTAAAATTGAAACGGGCGATGATTTCTCATCGCCCGTGATCTGTTTCCGGCTTATGGTAAGTGTTTTGATTGTCCTTTTACGACTTCACCGCAAACGCCTGCTTCTCACGAATTGACCGCAGGTGCTGACACGACGAACCCGGCCGCCGTTCCGAGCAGCCCGCCGACCACGATGCTTACCGAGGAGTGCATAAGGTCGTGTCTTGCGGCTTGACAAAATGCGTGTTACGAAAATAATTCTTCGGCTCAAGACTTAGGGCCAGTGGAAGAGACTATCGTATCCATATCGCTTATGTCCAGTGCGGATACACGCTCAAATTGATTGGAATTCATCACGGAATTCGTTATACTACGCTCAGCAAAAAGATATGTGACATGGAGGGATCATAGTCATGCAGTCAGCGCCGATCAGGTCATTCGAGTATAAAAACGCTTTCCTTTATATTGTGATCCGGGAGGAACCGGGACTGGGCCCGGACAGCTACATTTACTGCTGCGGAATCAATCTTTCACGGTTCTGCCGGCTTTCCTGGAGAAAGGGCGGCATCTGCTCCAATCCGTCAGTCAGAGGAATCCAGCTGCTCCGCACTCATGTTTCCGCTTTTGCGGCCAAACAAGGCATGATAGTAAAAAAAGAGAAAGGCATCGACTCGGCCCTCATTACCCCCCACGGCGAGGGTTGGTATCATGAAAATCCTCTCCGGCTCGAACAGACCACGCCCGGAAGAATACGCGAACTCCTCGAATTCAGCGTGATGGATCTGGTGAGGACTGTCCTGGTTGTCTGCGTTCCTGACGCCCGGATCCCGACTGCTTTTCCCGATGCGGTTGCGATGCAGAAGTACCTTGAATCGCTGTCGGTAGCAGAGGAACGTGAGCGAGTAATGGCCTATGAAAGGGACAATCTTACCGGTGCATAGTGAAGGACGTACGACAATACAAATGATATGCATTGCTCACGCGGAGGCGCGGAGGGCGCGGAGAAATCATAAAGAAACTCGATATGCTACAGATAAAGTTATTAATGGGTTTGAATGTGCTGAAAAGATTAACACGCTGAATTATGAAGTCTTCTCCGTGTCTCCGCGACTCCGCGTGAAATGACCTTTCTTGAAGGGTAGTATGAAAGAAGGGTCCGAAGGTCAAGGCAAAGACCTGGAAGCGGCGCTGGAGCAGTTCCGGGCAATCGTGGGGGATTTGGGGTATAAAGGATTGAAGGACGTACGACAATACAAATGATACTGCATTGCTCACGCGGAGGCGCGGAGGGCGCGGAGAAATCATACAGAAACTCGATATGCTTAAAATTATAAATGGGTTTGAATGTGCTAAAGGTTAACACGATGAATTTTGAAGTCTTCTCCGTGTCTCCGCGACTCCGCGTGAAATGACCTATTCTTTGAGGGTAGAATGAAAGAACTGGATGATATCACCGGTGAGATCGTAGATGTAGCGTTAAAGATACACCAAGGGCTCGGACCCGGGTTGTTGGAGTCGGTGTACGAGAGCGTGCAGCTCTTGAAAAGCGCGGTCTGAGGGTTGAACGGCAGAAATCTATATCCTTTGTGTATGACGACATCCTCTTTGACGAAGGTTTTCGGATTGATCTGCTTGTCGATGATCTGGTTGTGGTGGAATTGAAGTCTGTGGAAAAGCTCGCCCCTGTACACAGCAAGCAACTTTTGACATATATTCGTTTGATGAATCTGCCAGTTGGTCTTCTGCTTAATTTCGGAGCATCAACCTTAAAAGAAGGACTCCATCGCATTGTTAATAATCTCCCATCCTCCGCGTCTCCGCGCCTCCGCGTGAACCGGAAGTAAAAATGTCCGCCCCCCTGTGAGACCGAACACAGCTGCGGAGGCTCCCGAAACTAACTTTTTCAAATAACCCGAATATAATGTTTGCTCGCAAGGTACTTACCTTGGTGGTAACAGAGGAGGTATTTCGTTATCTTCCGGACGCGGGTCATTAGGTCTTGCAGCTGCTATTTGCAAAAATAATTCTCTGGCTGTCCACAATTATTTATCATTGGTCTCCACCGTTCACAGGCCCAAATACATCGTAAGAATAATTGCTGGTTTTGTGATAAATCCACAACCCGACATATTTCCCATAGGTATATTCTGAAGCATCAAGATCAGTCCAAGTGCAGATGGGGTCAGACCACGGGCGTGGAGCAGGACTCGTTCCGTTGTCATAGATTTTCATCGTTACGCCAGACGGCGTACCACTGGCCTCAAAACCCACGTAATGCCCATCGGCAAGCGTATACCTGCAAGAGGGAGAATAATTATGGTCCTTCTTTTGTAAATCGTTATAACCGACAAAAAATGTACCTGCATTATAAAGACAGTAAAGCTGGCTCGTAAAGGATAAATCTCTCGCCCACAGGATCATCCCCATAGAGTCGCTGTCATGCATGTTTTTGAACTTTGCCTGAATCCATTGTGACGTTGTGGTGGTGGAAGTGTTGTAATAGATATTGATACTTTGACCCGATGGCGAACCTTGGAGGTATCCGTCAGCGACAGACCATGTTCCATCTGCCTGCGTCCATGCTGATAAACCGCCGGAATAGTCATCGGAAAATGACATTTTGTACGGACCACTTTCTGTTACGGTAAGCGTTGTGCTGCCTGATATCACGCCTGATGCCGCTTTAATCGTTGCCGCGCCGACACCCGCGCCTGTCGCAAGGCCGCTGACATTCACGGTTGCAACCGTTGTTATGTCAGAAGACCATATTACTGATGCGGAAAGGTCAACTGATGTGCCGTCAGAGTACGTGCCGGTTGCAATGAACTGGTTTGTTGATCCTTTTGCAATGGACGGATTGGCCGGCGTCACTGCAATGGTTTGAAGAACCGCCGCTGTTATATTTTCAGCGCCACCCAAGCTTCCGCAGGAAGCCGCTAGTGCGCACAAGTTAATCAACAAAAAATATCTAAATGCCTGTATCACGAGACTCCCTTTTCCTCTTTATAAAGAAAGCATAGACACAATAATCTCGTGTGTCAATTCCAACAATAGTATCAACTACCCACAGCCGAAACGAAAACAATTTTCCGGCTAAAGGACGGATTCTGGAGTAAGCGTAAGCGCGTGAATACGATAAGTTCTAGCCTTAAGAATCGAAATTTCTGCATCTTGCTTCACACTGAATAGTCAATTCCTTGAAGCCTCCGAAAACCTCCCGTTGAATTCAGGTCCTGCGCGGAGTTATAATTCACGTAAAAAGGAACAGTTCTGAAAGGAGGCATATCATGGTCACTACTGCGCTATATGTTCGATTAGAAGCAAAGCTGGGAAAAGAGGCTGAGGTTGAGGCCTTTCTGAAGGGCGGTCTTCCGATCGTCCAGGAGGAGCCTGGCACGATAGCCTGGTTCGGGATCCGCCTTGGTCCTTCGTCGTTCGGCATCTTCGATGCCTTCCCGGACGAAGCAGGACGGCAGGCGCATCTGGCGGGCAGGGTCGCGGCCGCACTGATGGCGAAGGCACCCGAGCTTCTGTCAAGGCCGCCGGTCATCGAGAAGGTCGATGTGCTTGCGTCCAAGCTACCGGGTGAGAGATATGAAGGTCTGAAGGCAGCGTAAGGCCTTCGTGCTCTCTTGACTGTAAAACGGATAAGTTGTATCCTATATCAAAGGGCGGAGGTGGCCTCGTGGCGGGATGTTTGCCGGGAGGGGCCCTTCCGCCCGAGTCGTTTCGGGAGGGGAAGCGTGCGGGTATCTGCTCCCTACCGGATCAGGAGGCGTCTATGTCGAGGGAACAACAGGAAGCACTGGACCGGGGCATCAACCTGTTCAATCAGCAGCGGTTCTTTGAGGCCCACGAGGAGTGGGAGCAGGAGTGGCGTCTGATGACGGTAGGTGGTGACAAGACCTTCTTCCAGGGGCTGATCTATGCAGCTGCTGCGTTTGTCCACTACACGCGGCGCGAGTGCGCCGGGGCGAAGGAGCTGCTGAGCCGGAGCCTTTCGTCCCTGCAAAAGGCCGGCATGGACGGGTACCCCGACATCTGCGTCGGCCAGTTCATAAAGGACCTCACCCGGCTGCAGGAGCCCTTCGCGTCCTGCAAGTTCGACCTGAACGAGCGGGGCCTGCCGATCATCCACAGGAGCCTCGTTAATTGGTGATGCGCCTCCCTTTTTTTTCAGTGGGGAGAGGGGGAGAAGGCGATGCAAAGGAGGTGGCGTATGGAAAGCGACCGGTATGAAAAGGATATCCTTACAAAATCGTTTTGCGATGACGTGTACTTCGAATTTACCGAGATGCGGCTCCGGCTGCTCACGATGAACGATGAGCTGGCATTGACCTACGGAGAGGACAGCGATCCCTACAGGACCTTTAAACGGCATATCCAGGAGCTTGCCGATCAGATCGGCTGGCGGCTCGAGATCCTGTCGCATGCATGCCCCTACACCTGGGCGGGATCACGTGAGAAGGTTGAGACCGTTGTTTCGGTCGGTGAGTCCGACGTGACGACGGGGCCGGATTTTTCCGGCGGCTATCTGGGCGGATGACGGCGTGCGTTTCTGGAAAGACACAGCAAATGCTTTTTACGTACCATCTGCGCCAGGTATCTCAAATGCGAGAGTCCCCAAAAGGTAACCTAATCCCTGCGACATAGGACTGGGCTTAGCTCGGGCAATTATGACCCTTTCCGCCTTAATAGCGGACCATAAAATCTACGATTCATCCTTCCCCGTTTCTCCGCACCTCTGCGTGAAGCAGTAAGTGCAGCAGACTAAGCCGTTGTATGCTTACAGCCATCCATACGTCCAACCTTTGTCGCAGAAGTGATGGTCTTTTGCCTGGTGCGATTGTCTTCATGCGAAGGGTGCTATACTAGAACGAGAACGTACATGAATGATCGGCACACTTGCTTTTGCAAAGGGTACTGCTTGGGTATCAGGAATAAATCTGTATGCCTGCGTGGAGACCCTTGCTGACCGTGCTGACGAACTGGTGGGTTTTCCCTAGAAATGCACAAGAGGCGGCCCGACGTCGAGCTTCTTGCCTGGTTCCCATGCAAAAATTTGGCTGTGTATGGTTCATAATGATAGATAACAGATAAGATCAAGGACATAGGTGACACCATGCGCTGGAGAGGGGAACGGCAGAGCGACAACATCGAAGACCGCCGGGGGATGTCGCTGCGGCGCGGCGTAAAGCTCGGCGGTTTAAGCGGCATTGGCCTGATCATCGCCGTGCTGATCAGCATGTATTTTGGCATCGATCCTTCTTATCTGCTGCAGGGAGTTTCCGAAACACAACCGCCTGCCGCTTCTGTCGCGCAAAACGGCGGCCCGGCTGTTCACGACGATCAACGTGACTTTGTCGCTGTGGTTTTGGCCGAGACCGAGGACGTCTGGCACGAGGCCTTCCGCGCCATGGAGCGGTCTTATCAACCGCCGAAGCTTGTGCTTTTTACGTCGGCTGTTGAGTCGGCATGCGGAATAGCCGGTTCGGCAACGGGGCCCTTTTATTGCCCTTCCGATCAGAAGGTCTACCTGGACCTCGGTTTCTTCGAAGAGCTGCATAACCAGTTTGGAGCTTCCGGCGATTTTGCCCAGGCCTACGTCATTGCCCATGAGGTGGGCCACCATGTACAGACCCTTCTGGGCATCTCGCAGGAGGTTCGTGAACATCAGTCCCGCGTCAGCTCTTCCGAAAGAAATACATTATCGGTGATGATGGAATTGCAGGCCGACTGCCTTGCGGGGGTTTGGGCCCATCAGGCCGAAAAGAGCCGTCATATTCTTGAAACCGGAGACATCGAGGAAGGGCTGAACGCTGCCAGTGCGATCGGGGATGATCGTATCCAGCGGAAGACCCAGGGCTACGTGGTCCCGGACGCTTTTACTCATGGAAGTTCGACGCAGCGGGTGCGCTGGTTCAAGCAGGGTTTTGAACTCGGTAATTTTCAAACCTGTGACACTTTCAAGGCGGAAGGGATGTGAGCTCCGGGCACAGGGGTCTTGAACTTGGAGAGCGGCAGAAAAAAAGGAGGTGAGGAGAGGTGGTAGAGAACGCGCTAAAGAAGTCGGGCGGGCCTGATGCATGGGATGCGGCACAATACCACGTAGTCGTAAAAGGGGACACTCTCTGGAAGATCGCGGAGAAATTCTACGGGGACGAAGCTCTATAAAGATATCTTTGAGGCGAACCGGGACATTCTCAAAGACCCCGAGCTCATCAAGGCGGGATAAGGACGAGGCACATGTTTTGACACTGCTACCTAAGGAGGAACTGTATGAAAAGGATGGCTGTTATAGTGTTCGCTTTGTGGGCATGTGTTTCTCTGATCGCCCTGCCTGCTTGTAAGACCATTAATCCCTATACCGAGGAGAAGCAGACATCCAAAGCCACCGGGGGTGCGGCCATAGGCGGTGTTGTGGGCGCCATGTTAGGCGCGGCGACGGCCAGCAAGGGAAAACGCACGGAAAGGGCGCTGCTTGGCGCCGGTGTCGGCGCTATTGCCGGCGGAGGCGCGGGGTACTATATGGATGTGCAAGAGGCCAAATTGCGCCAGAAACTGGAGGGAACGGGAGTGCATGTCGTGCGCAACGGCAACAATATCAGCCTCGTGATGCCGGGCGACGTTACCTTTGAGACCAACAGCTCAAGCCTCGATTCAAGGTTCTTTAGTGTGCTGGATTCCGTAGCCACGGTGCTGCAGGAATATAAATCCACGCTGGTCACCGTGGCGGGACATACCGACAACACCGGTTCGGCCGAGTATAACAATCAACTTTCGGAAAAACGCGCTACCACCGTAGCCCTTTATCTGCACGGCAGAGGGGTGGTCAAAGAGCGTCTGGCGTCCATCGGCCATGGTGAAGCAAATCCGGTAGCCGGCAACGATACTGCCGAAGGCCGGGCCAGGAATCGACGCGTAGAGATCACGTTGGACCCCATAACCAAATGAGCCCTCAGGAGGGGAACATCAAAGGCCCGGGAAGATCCCAGGCCTTTTTGTTTACGGCTGCGCTTATTGTACGTATCAGGCGGCCTGCGGTCTCGCGATAGGCGGCGGAGCCATTTCCTTGTAATTGGAATATGCTCAGGGATTCGAGGAAGCGCTGCATAGCTTCCGGAACCAGGGATCCGGCCGGGACCTTGATATCCGGAAGGCAGGCATTCAGCACCGTCTGGACGAGGTCTCGTGCGCTGAACTCCAGGATCTCCCTGACAGCATTAGGAGACGTGTCCTCGATCAAGAGGGCATTTTCCTGATACCATCCGTCCCCGTGTTCGCGCTTCGAGTCGCAGGGGATCTCGGCGGTCTTCTAAAGCGCAGGACCAACTGGAGAGAGAAGACTGCCCTCACCCCGAGAGGTTCGTCTCAACCGGGGTTATAAAAAATCCCTCTGTATTATTTTATTATTGAACGGTAAGTCCGCTGGGCGGGGAGGGAACAGTGTCGCTCGCAGGCGAGCCGTTTTCCGGGCTTAAGACAATCAGCGAGACGGCGTTAGGTTGAAGAGTGAATGTTCGAGTTACGCTGGAGGCCGCCGGCAGAACAGTGTCTTCGACTGTCTCGAGATCTGATTTGGCCGCGTCGTAACTGACATTACTATGGCTCGCATCCACCAGATACCGCTTTAACCTGATCGTTTTGCCAACGAACTCCGCAGGCAAGTTCGAAACCGCCAAATCGGTGGAGTAGCTCGCAGTTCCGGTATTTTGGTAGTTCCACACCAGCACTGTCACTAAGTTGGGTCCTTTCGACGCTAAGGCGCGGACGCCTATGCCATTGACATCCATCTGCCCGGAAGCGCTGATCCGAGTGCCAGCCATCATGCTGAGCATCTTAAAGCTGTTGTATTGTGGAAAAACCTGAGATCCGCCGTCCTGAATGATGCCTTGTACTGTGGGCGCAGGCCGCCTGACCCTAAAATAGAAGATTTCGCTCAACCCGGCGTCAGGCATGAAGTAGCTCATCGGTCCGATCATGCCAGCAGCGCGAGTGACCTGCCAAGGTTCAGCCTCTTGAACAGTGTCGAACACGCTGACCGCGTTCCATTCAGTAAGCATCAATTCGGTGTTGGAAAATCCAGCTGCGCTCAACCAGGAACGAACGGTACTTGCTTTGCTGCGAAGTTTCGCTGGCAAAGCTGCACTATATTCATGCCAGTCCACTATATCAAGTGGAAGATTATTAGTTTTGCAATAATTGATAAATCCTTGGATCCATGTGGAATTAAGACCTGCGGCAGTCGGCCCACCAACCTTGGCGGAATTGTCGGCGGCTTTCACACCCTGAGCGGTATATTGATATAGTTTTTCATATCCGCCTAGACCGGCAGGATACAACGTATTGGGATGGTCAGGCTCATTCCAGACGAGGAAGTATTTAATTCCGTACCCTTTTACGACATTCAGATGGGTGACGGTGTCGCTTATCAACTTTTGCCATTTCACATAATCCTTGGGGGGGGGTAAGCATATACGGATATGCACTATCCCATGCATTCTGACCGTATGTTGTGTCTGCGAGCCACTGGGGCATGAAAGCAAGCACTACGACAGGCTCCGCGCCGGTTGCTTTGACGTTTTCTATATTGCCGTCGAGCAAGGTCCAATTATAGATGCCCTCCGCTGTGGAAACCACGTGGAGCATGGCATCCAATCTTACCAGTCTGGTTCGGACAGACGCGAGCCTGCTCTGCTCATTACTGGTAAATCTGTCGAAATTTCCTTTTCTGGCCTGACCAAAATTAATAAAGGTCTTTAGGGATCCGCTGGGCTGAGTCACATCGACAGATATGGATGCCGCCTCGGAACTTTTCGCCAAGCCGAGAAGGCCGAAGAAGATGAGCGCGAAAAAAAATACTCCGGTGAAATAGAGGCTGTTTTTATTTGCAAAAAATTGTTTTATTTTATTATTATACATTGCTCAGATGTTTGTACTGTTTTGGCATAGACACCTAGGGTACATGGTAACCCTAAGTGATGCACTTATTGAATCGCGATTTTTCCCTGCATATTTCCCACATATCTGCGTGTATTAAACATAGCCGGAGTGGACCCCTCTGTCAAGACAGCAAGTGTCGAGCTTAATACTTTCGCTATTGTGACACATCTCTCAATGAAATACCAAAGGCCCGGGAAGATCCCGGGCCTTTTTGTGTTTTTGCCGCACTAACTGTAAGTATCAGGACATGCGGCCTGCGGTCTCGCGATCGGCGGCGGAGCCATTTCCTTGTAATTGGGTATGCTCAGGGATTCGAGGAAGCGCTGCATAGCCCCGGGATCCAGGGACCCGGCCGGGACCTTGATATCCGGAAGGCAGGCATTCAGCACCGTCTGGACGAGGTCTCGTGCGCTGAACTCGAGGATCTCCCTGACAGCATTGGGAGACGTGTCCTCGATCAAGAGGGCATTTTCCTGATACCATCCGTCCCCGTGTTCGCGCTTCGAGTCGCAGGGGATCTCGGCGGTCTTCGTCACAATGCCCCGCTGGAGAGCAAAGTAGGAAACATCGGCCCGAAGCTGCTGAAGTCCCTTGAATGCCGCGTTGGAGCAGATACCGGTCTTTCCCCAGCAGATGGGGTCGAACCTGGGCAGGCTGATGCCGCTGCAGAAGACGTAGCTCCCGGGACGGTGTTCAGACTCACGAATGACGATGGAGAAAAAATCATTTTTGTATTCCCATGAAGCGATGGCTGTGGTATGCATGATACGCTACCTCCTGTGATGGGGCCAATTTAACACCAATTTAGTCCTGTTTAGCATCCAGTATAGCCGAAGCCTCTGCCTGGCGCAAGTAAAAAAGAATAATTCTAATCTGAAGTTGTGAATTGACATCTCCTGATAATGCAGGCAATTATCCTGCTCAGGTGGGCATGTTAGGTTCGGTCAATACTGTTTGCAGAAGGGGAGTCGAAAGTCAGGAAGATCGAGGGTCATGCTTGATTTCGACGTAAAGGCATCGTCAGAAGAGCCAAAGCCAGTTGGACTGAAATCTCACGTGTCATCTTCGGGGAAACAAGAGGGGACGTCGTTTCTAAGTTTACCACTCCCTTATCGTGAATGGGCGCGGTTGATGCCTCCGGCGCCACGTGCGGGGGGGTGCAACGGACCTTGACATGACGTCAAGGTCGAGGCCGAGGCCCCACCTCATTGGCTCCGTGCTGGTCGCTGACAAGATCACGATCGGTAATCTACATCTTTATTAACTGTACGTCAGTTTTCGCTCAAGGTCTTTCGAGCGAGAGATGCGCTTTGCCTCTTCGAGCGTTATGAGTTCCGCTCTGCAGAGCTGAATGAGATGCTGGTCCATTGTCTGCATGTCGTATTCGTCGCGTCCCTTTTCGATATACTGCTCGATCTCGTCGAGGTGATTGTCCCTGATGCACGCCTTAATGGTGGAGGTCGCATACATCACTTCAAGGACGGGAATGACCGTGTCGTCTTTTTTCCCTCGTACAAGCCTCAGAGAGATAATTGCTGATCAGGCTCTCTGCCAGCCTCTGCCTGATATTCTCATGCGCCTGGGGCGGGAAATAACCGACGATACGGTTGATGGACGAAGCCGTATTATGGGTATGAAGCGTGGACAATACCAGATGCCCCGTCTCGGCGGCCTTCACACAGGCGTCTATGGTTTCGAGGTCACGCAGTTCTCCGACCATGATGACGTCCGGATTCATGCGCATTGCAGACCGTAAAGCAACGCTGAAACTTTCCGTATCGATGCCTACTTCCCTCTGGATGATACAGCTTTTGTTCGAAGTGAACAGGAACTCGATCGGGTCCTCGATCGTAATGATATTGTAATCGAAATTATCATTGATGAACCTCATCATCGAAGCGAGCGTCGTTGATTTGCCGTTGCCGGTCGGCCCGGTGACGAGGATCAGGCCGTTCGGGACCTGCGCAATCCTGCCGAGCACCGGCGGAAGGTTCAACTCCTCGAAGGTGCCTATCTGGTGAGGGATAACGCGCATGACAACGCCGAGATTGCCGCGCTGACGGAAGATGCTCACCCGGAAGCGGCCGACATTCGCCAGAGTATAGGAAGTATCAAGTTCCTTCAGGTCTTCGGGCAGCTTCCGGTTGTGCTGCGCCATGACCGCGTTTGCGACGAACTCGGTATCCTGTTTCGTCAAGTTCGCGAGCTTGGAGCGGATAAGATGGCCGCGTGCCCGGAACATCGGCGGGTTGTCGACCTCAAAATGAATATCCGAGACCTTTTTTTCGAAGGCAATGTTAAGAATCTGATTAAATATTGCAATGTCCATGGCGCCTTTGTACCTCCGCGTTTTATCTTAACCTGAGACAACAACAACCATTTCTCTATGATTTTTGAGACGCTTTCGCCATCTGTCTGCGGAAAAGCGCATATTCCAGAGCAATGCCGACCTGCTGGGCAAGGATCTCGAGTATATCGAGCTGCACCGGGGATGCCTCTTTCTTCCCGAAATCCCCGTATACGATCGCTACGACCTTTCGATCGCATATCACGGGCAGCAGGACGAACAGCCGGACTCAGGGGCTTGCCTATTTCTTGAAAGAGTCCCTTGAGCGCTTCATCGCCGCTCTCTCCGTAATACACCAGTCCTTTTTCGAGCACCTCCCGGAAAACCGAAGGTTTTGCAATCGGTATCTTCAGCCTGTCCGCCTGGGTCGGCCCCATGCTTTTTTCGGAACTCACTCCTATGGCCCTTTCGCCGGTCAATTCCGAAGGACGGACAAAGAACGTGACCGCGCGTTCGAACATCTCGGCAACAGCTGCGAGCATCACCAGCGCCGCATCGGAAGGGTTGGTGATCTCGCGAAGCGATTTGATGTCGTCTTTCAGTTCTTTCACGTACCGGTCCGTGGCATCGAGCCGGTGCTGAAAACCTTTGATATAGGACTTGAAGACGCCGAGAAACTTGATCGTATCCGTGGATGTACGTTTCTCTCCTGACCTCTTTCAACGGCTTCGGGAGAACGGCCCTGACGCCGTCATGGTACGATTGCAGGATGAAATTAGCTCTCCTGAGGGGAGGCGAGCTGCAGGAGAGGGACCGCGGAGTACTGTCCCTTCACCCGATCCCGCATGCTGATGATCTTTTCCTCGGAAAACCCGCCCTCCGATCCCGCGGGGCTGTCGAAAACGACCACCGGCATTCTCATGGCAGAGAGACACTGCGATACGATCCGTTCGAGGTCCTTTTCGTCGTCTGTTGCAAATACGGGTATTCCTTCCTCTTTACAGATGGTCATAACCGAATGCCTGATCAGTTTATCATTGCTGAACAGGACGACAGCTTTGCCTGCCTGCTGCGCCACAGCGTCGGGCGCAGCCTTGCGATCCATGGATCTCCTGAGGAAAGAAACAAATGCCTCCTGCTCTTCGGAAGAAAAACCCGCGAGTATTTCCTTTATGTTCTGGCGATGGATCTCGACCGGATCAAAGATCTCCATTTCGGAAACAGGCCGGGGTATTTTCTTCTCAAGCCGATCGATATCGGCAAGCCCGAGATCATCCGCGGTAATGGTCGAACGTTCTTCTTTTGTTTCACCGGCGTTTTCCGCTGGAAGGACATCGGCATAGAGTGCCTCAAAGGACGGAACCTCTTTTCCGGCTCGCGCGGTCACGTTCCCGCTCGTCAAAGATACGAAGTGCATCCATCAAGACCATCTGGGCATCGACCCACATCTGTCCAGATCCCGATAGGCTCCGCCTTCCGGAGAGAAACGACGATCGTATCCGTATCGAACGTAAAGGTGCCCTTGGTCCAGCTCATCAGCTCAACGATCGTCATCTCGACCAGCTTTTTGAGTCCTCTCAGAGCGTCTTCCTGCTTCAGCTTGCCCATCTGCATCAATGTAGCCATAAGCGGTCTACGGTTCTTGACGGCATCCTTCGTGACGCCCAATGCCTGCTTGAGATCGTCAATGGTTATGGCGCCCGTCTTTACCAGAACGGTCCCGATGCGGACGCTGTTGTTGATATGATTTGCACCGACAATATATCCGCTTCTGAAAACAATCTTGCTCTCCCCCTTGCTCCCCTTAACGGAAAAAATGCCCGACTTCCTCGTTGTGTGGACCAACTGGATAATGTCTACTATATGCAGATGTTCCAGATCTCCGGTAAACGCCATGTCTCTCGTATTGCTCCTTGGTAATTATCCGCTTAGGGTACTGAAATATTTGCCTTGAAAGTACACGTTTCATCAACAATATGCAATCGACTATCGTACAGCCCCAGCCCCAGGTCGACTTCCTCTATTTGGAATGGGATTATCCAAATATCCGGTTGGTATGCAGAGGGGATAAGTACGGTGGATTATATAATGATAGAGGATAAGAATCAAGTGCGCTTCTAAAAACATTTAAGAAGAAACATAATAATTAGGAATTGGCAAAAATCATCAGGTCGTTTTTCTTGATAGTGCATTTTTTTGCTTTCATACTGTCTTGTGGCAATTGCAAGTAAGCTTACCCGTCCACGTTGAGTTGACAGAGAAGAGAGATTGGGAGCGGGACGGGATGCCTTTATCATACGTTTTCAAGGCATTTTGCAACCCCCCTGGTTACACCACCGGCCCCCCAGCGTCGATCATTGTCCATCGGCGTATTTCCGGGGGTGAAATTGTTTTTTTCCCTTGACAAGTCCGCAAGTTACATGGTATCTTAGCGACTCTTAAATAAGCTTAGATGGATTTTTGAAGGAGGAGTCAGCATGTACGCAGTTATAGCGACCGGCGGAAAACAGTACAAGGTTTCGCCCGGTGATGTGGTAAGAGTGGAAAGCCTTGAGGCCAAGAAGGGCGATACCCTCGAGATAAAGGACGTTTACATGATCGCCGACGGCGACAAGATAAGCGTTGGCAAGCCGATGCTGGCTTCAGCCAAGGTCACGGTCGAAGTGGTGGACGAGGACCGCGGCGAGAAGCTGCTCATCTTCAAGCACCGGCGGCGCAAGGGGTATCGCAAGACCATCGGTCATCGGCAGAACTATACGGCAATCAAAATCAAAGAGATCACGGCATAATAAATCACAAAACACAAATTACAAATAACAAATCACAAACAATGTCGAAATCACAAATCCAAGTTTGCAAACCTTTGAAATTTGGTTATTGGAATTTGAAAATTATTTAGGATTTGGCGCTTGGAATTTGGATTTTGTATTTCCGGAGGATTTACAATGGCACATAAAAAGGGAGTTGGCAGTTCACGGAACGGCAGAGACAGTAATGCACAGCGCCTCGGCGTAAAGCGCTACGACGGCGAGCTGATCAATGCAGGCACCATCATCATCAGGCAGCGCGGCACCAAGATCCACCCGGGCACGAACGTGGGCAAGGGAAGCGACGATACGCTTTTTGCCAAGGTCACCGGCGTGGTGAAGTTCGAGCGCAAAGACAAAACGCGTAAAAAGGTGAGCGTGTACGCAGCAGCAGTGTAAAAACTCATCCTGATTTCAGTATCCTTTACAAGGCGGCATGAAATTTATGCCGCCTTTTCTGTTTGCACGTTCGGACCCTCTATGACAGGGGATCGTGGGCTGACGGCTCCACAATGGTCTCCTGACACGCTTTTTCCGCTCATGCTGCTTGCATTTTAATGCCGTTATCTGTATATTTCTCACAGGGTTAATAACGATGTCAAATTTTATAGACAGGGTAAAGATCAACATCAGGGCCGGCCATGGAGGCAAGGGATGCATCGCCTTCCGGCGCGAGGCCTATGTTCCGCGCGGCGGTCCGAGCGGCGGGGACGGGGGAAAGGGCGCTGACATCATCATCCGTGCCGATTCTCAACTGGGCACGCTCATCGACCTCAGATATCAGCAGAATTATTTTGCCAAGGATGGTCTTCCCGGCAGCGGAAAAGAGCAGACCGGCGCCGATTCCGAGGATATCATCATCCGCGTTCCCGTGGGCACGCTGGTGTACGATACCGTGACTCCGGGAGTGCTGGTGGACCTGGACGAGGACGGCAAGGAGTTCATTGCCGGCAAGGGGGGAAGAGGCGGCAAGGGCAATGCCTTTTTCAAGACAGCCACCAAACAGACGCCCCGGTACGCCCAACCCGGAGAGCCGGGTGAAGAGCGGCAGCTCTTTCTCGAACTGAAGCTTCTGGCCGATGTGGGACTGGTCGGTTTTCCCAATGCCGGCAAATCGACGCTCATTTCGACGATCTCTGCAGCCAAACCGAAGATCGCGGATTATCCCTTTACGACACTTACGCCGGTGCTCGGTGTGGTGAAGCCTGAGGGCCGAAAAGGCTTCGTGGTCGCCGACATCCCGGGCTTGATCGAGAATGCCCACAAAGGCGCTGGATTGGGATTCGAGTTCCTGCGCCATATCGAACGGACAACGATCCTGCTGCATATGGTGGACGTTTCCGGCATGGTGCCGGGCGACCCGGTCGAGAACTTTGAAAAGATCAATAATGAGCTTGCTCTGTACAGTGACAAGCTCTCGGGAAAGTATATGGCGGTGGCAGCCACCAAGATCGATGCGGCTATCCCTGAGCAGGTAGAGGAGCTGGAGCGGTATTGCCGAGAGCATAAGTATATGTTCTTCCCCGTATCATCGGCAACGGGCAAGGGTATCGCAACCCTGGTTAACTTCCTGTCTGAAAAAGTGGAAGAGGGGCGTAAAGAGCGCGAAAAAGTCGCCCAGGTTGTTCCGAAGGAAGCAAAACAGGAAGTAAAAGTAGAAGGTGAATAGCTATCTGCAAGTCGCTGTATTTACGGTGAAATAAAACATTAAGATTATCTTGAACTATTCGATATGTCTGAATATCTGAAACCAGAAGGGCGTTACACCAGAGAAAACTACTTTTGTCCGCAGATTTCGCAGATGGACGCAGATTTTAAAAAAGACATAATTTAGTGCTTGTTTTAATCTCTGAAATCTGCGTCGCTTAGAGGCGCCTACTTTTGGATTCTGCGGATAGATATATTGACCTGAGCAGTTAAGATTATCCTGAGCTGTGGTTTGCGGATTCAACCATGATCACATTGGGTCTTAGCATGAAGAACGCTTCAGCCGATAAAAAAGCTATCCTGTCCAAAGCGCGCCGCGTGGTGGTCAAGGTGGGCAGCGCAGTCCTGACCTCCTCGGGCGGGGGGCTTGACCAGAAGAGGATCGAGCAGCTCGCCAAAGAGATCGTTTCGATCATGGACGGGCGGCGCGAGGTGGTCCTGGTCTCGTCCGGGGCTATTGCCGCCGGCCTGGCAAAGCTCGGCCTGAAGAAGACCAAAGGCATGCCCCTTCCTTTGAAGCAGGCTGCTGCTGCCGTGGGTCAGTCGGGCCTCATGTGGATGTATGAAAAGACCTTCGGCGCCCATGGCAAAAAGGTCGCCCAGGTACTCCTTACGCGCGAGGACCTGTCGAACCGGAGCAGGTTCCTGAACGCCCGCAATACCCTCCAAACTCTCCTCGAATACGGCGTCATCCCCATTATTAACGAGAACGATACGGTTGCCGTGGACGAGATCAAGTTCGGGGACAATGACAACCTTTCAGGAATGGTCGTGCAGCTTACCGATGCGGACCTCCTCGTGATACTCTCGGATATCGACGGGCTTTATACTGCCGATCCCCGGATTCACCCTGATGCCCGGTTCATTCCCCTTGTTGAAAAAATAACCGCAGAAATGGAACGGGGCGCGGGAGATGCACTGTCCGGAGTTGGTACGGGCGGGATGCGCTCCAAGATCATGGCTGCGAAAAAGGTCGGCGCCTACGGTGTGCCGATGGTCATCCTGAACGGTAAAAAGACCGGCATGCTTGCCGCGTTGTTCGACGGCAGGGAAGCGGGGACGCTGTTCCTTCCCCGGCTTGAAAAAATGGACAGTCGCAAGCACTGGATCGCATACACGGCAGCTTCGAAGGGCGGCATCGTGGTGGACGACGGGGGACGCGATGCCCTGGTACATAAAGGAAAAAGCCTGCTGCCGGGCGGGGTGGTCAGTGTTGAGGGAATGTTCAAGGTGGGCGATTGTGTGAACTGTCTGGACATCAGGGGCACGGTGTTCGCACGGGGGCTGACGAAATATTCTTCAGGAGAACTCGACAGGATCCGCGGCCTGAAAACATCGCAGATCGAGTCGGTACTGGGTCATAAGGATTATGATGAAGTGATCCACCGGGATGATCTGGTGATATTGTAGCGGAGGGAACAACGGGATGAAAAGGCTGATCCTGTCACTATTGCTGATATTTTTGTTCACGCCCCGTGCCTCTGCTGCGCTCAAGCTGAATGATCCTGCTCCGCTCTTTTCTCTTCTTGACGTGACCGGGAAGGAGTTCTCTTTAGGGGACGTGGTTGGCGCCGGAAGCACAAAAAAAGGCAACGGTGTTATCGTGAGCTTTTTCGCCTCCTGGTGCGGGCCCTGCAGGCTCGAACTTCCGATCATGAATTCGCTGGTCAAAGAACTGCGGAGCAAAGGGATCACGGTGGTGCTTATCGACTTCAAAGAGAGCCTTACTACGATGAGGGCCCTGCTCAAAGAGCTGCAGGTGGACCAGCCCATTGTTCTGAGCGACATTGATGGAAAAACGGGCGAGAAATACGAGCTCCGGTTCCTGCCGACGACGTTCTTTATCGGGGCTGACGGGAAATTAAAGGACGTCATCTATGGCGGGATAGACAGTGCAAATGAATTGCGGGCCGGTGCGGATAAGCTTTTAAAGTGATCATCATGATCGTGCGTGCAGGAGGAATCATTGGACATCAAACAATACGTATCCGATAAGGCAAAAAAGGCCAAGGCCGCATCGCGGGTCCTGGCGAACTGCTCGACAGAGATCAAGAATAATGCGCTCTTCAAAATGGCGGCCGGGCTCGAGAATGGAAGCCGGGACGCTCATTGCTGAAAATAAGAAAGACCTGGTTGCTGCCGAACAAAAGGGCCTGTCCAAGGCCATGATCGACCGCTTGACCCTGGATCCGGACAGGATCAAGGCCATGGCTGATGGTCTGCGCGAGGTCGCGGCGCTTCCCGATCCCGTAGGCGAAGTGACCAGGATGTGGCGGAGACCCAATGGGATGCAGAGTCGGCAAGATGCGGGTCCCCATCGGGCTCATCGGGATCATTTACGAATCGCGGCCGAACGTGACCGCTGATTCAGCCGCGCTGTGCCTCAAATCCGGCAACGGCGTACTGCTCCGGGGCGGCTCCGAAGCCGTCCATTCCAATACCGCGATCGCGAACATTTTGTCACGAGCTGGGGCCGAAGCGGGCATCCCCGAAGGAGCAATATCGTTCATCGAGAACCCTGACCGCGCCTGTGTCATGGAGATGCTCAAGCTGAACGGGGTCGTTGACCTCATCATTCCGCGCGGCGGCGAGGGGCTGATCCGCATGGTATCGGAGAACTCGACGATCCCGGTCATCAAGCACGACAAGGGCGTGTGCCACGTGTATGTGGATTGCAGGGCCGATGCGGCCATGGCAGGCGAGATCTGCTTTAACGCCAAGGTCCAGCGGCCGGGAACCTGCAACGCCATGGAGACCATGCTGGTGCACAAGGACCTCAGCGCATCGTTCCTGCCGGCGATGCTCGATCGCTTCATGAAAGCAGGAGTGGAGATCCGGGGATGCTCCCGAACGAAGACCTTCGTGCCTGCGGTGAAAGCTGCTACGGACAAGGACTGGGACACGGAATATAACGACCTGGTGCTGAACGTGAAGATCGTGGACAGTATGGAGGACGCCATGGAACATATTGCTCTGCACGGTTCCCAGCACTCGGAAGCGATCGTGACCGACGATTACGCAAAGGCCCTGCGGTTCCAGCGGGAGGTGGACGCCTCCGCCGTGTTCGTGAACGCCTCGACGCGCTTGAACGACGGGTTCGAGTTCGGGCTCGGCGCAGAGATCGGCATATCGACCACCAGGATCCATGCGCGCGGGCCCATGGGACTCGAGGAGCTGACCTCGACCAAGTTCATCGTGTTCGGGAATGGGCAGATTAGAAAATAACGGTTCATTCGCATTTAAGCAGAAAGACTTGTAAAACCGAAATCCAGGATCAAGAATCTCTTTGGAGGAGAAAGAGGGAAGTGGGCGAAAAGGGGTAACCGCATTTTAATAAGAGTTAATCCCCATTTCACCATCCTTCTCCATTTCTCCTGAAAGGTTCTCCTGTGAGTTTCTCTGAAGTAAATCCATGAAAGAGCCCAAATAATTTCTGCACGGGACGAGTGATGGTTTTAGACATACATCCGCGGTCCGAAATCCGCATCCCGAAAATCCGGAGGTCGTTTGTCACAGAGGATCGGCATTCTCGGAGGAACCTTTAATCCCATTCATTACGGCCACCTTGCCGCGGCAGAGGAAGTATGGAGCCGGCTTGAGCTGGATCAGGTTCTGTTCGTTCCCTCGTTCTTGCCTCCTCATAAAAAGAACGAGGTCATTCCCTCGGCAGCTCAGCGACAGGAAATGGTTGTACTCGCTATCGCCGGGAATCCTCATTTTTCACTTTCCGACATTGAAGTGAAGCGCGAGGGGATGTCCTATTCAATCGACACCGTCCAGGAGCTGCTTCACCTTCACCCGTCAACTGATTTCTATTTCATCACCGGGCTCGATTCCTTTCTGGAGATCCAGACATGGAAGGAATGGGAACGGCTGCTTTCACTCTGCAGATTTATCGTGCTTTCCCGTCCGGGGTATGTCTTTTCCGACCTGGCTTCGATCGACTTCATGAGTACAGCCGCTAAAGAGCTGCATGCGCTGGACCAGGGTGCATTAACGCGGGCAGTGCTGGAGACCGGCAGGAGCACGGTTCATCTGGAACAGATACCGCTCTATGATATTTCTTCCACGGATATCAGACAAAGGGTTAGACAGGGGCGTACGATCAAATATCTCTTGCCTGAGTGCGTGGAAACTTATATAATCAAAAATAAATTATATGGTTAATTCCCTTGAAATCGCCCAGCTGATGGCTGAGGCGGCAGACGAAAAAAAAGCATACGATATTCTGATCCTCGACCTCCGGGGCCTGACCTACCTTGCCGATTATTTTGTGATATGCTCGGGAAGTAACACCACGCAGGTTGGGGCGATTGCTGACCAGATAACGCAGGTTCTTGCCAGGCAGGGGGTCCATACCTCGCACATTGAGGGGCAGGCAGGGTCGAGCTGGGTGCTCATGGACTATGGCGACGTCGTGGTTCATATCTTCGACGACCAGGCCAGGATCTACTATAGCCTTGAAAAGCTCTGGAATGACGCACCCCGGGTGCGGCACCGGGTCGGCCGTCGCACGCTGCAAGGCGCCTCTTCATGAGGTTCGGCATCGTCTGCATGGGCAGGACCCGTGAACCCTTCATTCAGGAGGGGATACAGAAATATCTGCGGTACCTGGGGCCCTATGCAGAAGTAACGCTCAGGGAATTGAAGGAAGAAAAGATCCAGGACCTCCGTGAAGCACCGGTCGTCAGGAAAAAAGAAGCTGAAAAGATCTTCAAAGCTCTTCCTGCCGGAGCCGTCCTTGTTGCTTTGGATGAACGCGGTGAAGAATACACATCTCATGAGTTCGCTTCTTTTGTGAATGACCTGCTGGAGTCCGGTGTCCGGGATGTGCTGTTCGTGCTCGGCGGCGCCATGGGGCTTGATGAGACGGTCACCGGGCGGGCAAAAAAAGTGATCGCCCTGTCCCGCTGGACCCTGACGCATGAGATGGCCCGGCTGGTATTGCTCGAGCAATTGTACCGGGCTTTTACGATCATCAAGGGAAAGACGTACCATTACTGATCACGCGGCCGGTTCGGGTGCTGGTGGTTGCAGAAACGTGGTAAAACGCTCATGAGAAAGGGTACCTGATGAGATTTATAGTATCTATTCTGCTTATTGTTGCGGCAATGGTCATACTGCTGCTCGTTGAATTCAACCAGGGCATGATCACGATCAGCCTCCTGCCCTCCAAGACCTACGAACTATCCAAGTCATCGTTCTTCCTCATCTCTCTGGCCGCTGGCGCAGGTCTCGTCTTTTTGCTGTATTTTACGCGAGATGTCCGGCGGTTTCTGGGCGGTCTCAAATTCCAGCGGGATCAGAAAAAACAGGCACGTATCCAGGAACTCTATACCAAAGGGCTGAACTCCCTGCTGGCCAAACGGAACCCGGAAGCGACCTCGTTTTTCCAAAAAGTGCTTTCGATAAATCCGAACCATGTGGATACGCTGCTTCGCATGGGGATCACGCAGCTCCGTCTGAAGAATCCGCACGAGGCTATCCGGCTGCACCAAAAAGCACTCTCTCTGGACAGCAACAATCCTGAAGTACTGTTCTCGCTCGCCGCCGATTATGAAGAGGCGAAGCGTTATGATGATGCGCTGAAGGTGTATAAGGAGATCCTTTCCCGGGATTCGTCAAACCTGTCCGCGCTGATCAGGATGCGTGACCTCTATCAGCGGCTGAACCAGTGGGAAGAGCTGTATGCGACCCAGCGCCAGCTGTTGTCCAATCACTTGTCGGCCTCGGAACAGGAGGTGGAGCATAGAAAATTCGTCGGCTTCAAGTACGAGTTCGGACGCTCCCTGCTCGAGTCTGGAGACCTGGAGCGGGCAAAAAAGATATTCCGCGGCGTGATCAAACTTGACAAGGATTTTATCCCCGGCTATCTCGGTCTCGGCGAGGTCTATCTGGAGGAGCGGAAACCGAAGGAAGCCGCTGAATTGTGGGAAAAGGCATACAAAATGACCTCCTCGAACCTGCTCCTGCTCCGTCTCGAGGACCTCTACCTGAAGCAGGGTGAGCCGGGAAAGGCCATCGAAATTTACACGCAGGCTGTTTCGTGGAAGCCTCAGGACATCGCGCTCAAGTTCTTCCTCGGCAAGCTCTACTATCGTCTTGAGATGATCGACGAGGCATTCGACACACTGTCGTCCGTGGACTGGGGAGACAAGGAACTGCCCGATGTCCATAAACTGCTCGGCAACATCTATCTGCGCAGGGGTTCGCTTGGCCTGGCGGCAACGGAGTTCAAAAAAGCGCTTGGATTCCGCAAGCAGATCATCATTCCCTATGTCTGTTCAAGCTGCGCACTGAAGACGACAGAATGGACAGGGCGCTGCCCGAACTGCGGCAAATGGAACACCTTTGAGGTCAATTTGGAGAAAACCTGCTAGCTTATTTTGGCGGACCGACTGCCACGCTCCTTGCAACTACCCCCCTCTCAGGTATCTCATCGGACAGTTCAGCCGCGCACTGCGATTGCTTCCCGTTGACAGTCTGATGTTTTGCGAGATATGCGGTTCTGCCGGCATGTCCAGAGCCCGCTTTATTAGTGAGGAAATTTGATGCAAGATAAAAACGTTGTCCTGGTCGTGCTCGACGGATGGGGCATCAACGCACATAAAGACGGAAATGCCATCGCTTCTGCGCAGGCGCCGGTCTATAAGAAGCTGGTCACGGAGCACCCGCATACTGCGCTCAGCGCCTCAGGAGAGGCTGTTGGGCTGCCTGACGGCCAGATGGGAAACTCCGAGGTCGGCCACCTGAACCTTGGGGCCGGGAGGGTCGTGTACCAGGACTCCACCCGGATCAGTAAAGCGATCAGGGACGGCGAGTTCTTTAAGAATGCGGTTCTCCTTTCCGCCATGGAGCAGGTGAAAAAGAGCGGCGGCGCGCTCCATCTCATGGGGTTGCTCTCTGATGGCGGTGTGCACAGCCGCATGGACCACCTGTATGCGATGCTTGACCTGGCAAAGTCCCAGGGTATCACAAAAGTATTTTTTCATGCGTTCCTCGATGGCCGGGATACGCCTCCTTCGAGCGCTTTGGGCTACATCAGTGCGCTTGAGGAGCACTTGAGCAAGATCGGTATCGGGGCGATCGCGACGATCTCGGGACGGTACTACGCGATGGACCGTGATAAACGCTGGGACCGCGTGAAAAAAACATACGAGGCAATGGTCCTGGCAGAGGGGATGCGCCAATTCTCCGCAGCCGAAGCCGTGCAGCAGAGCTATGAAAACGGCAAGACCGACGAATTTCTGATTCCCACGGTGATCCTGGATAAAAGCTCGCATGGACCGATCGGCCCCATCCAGGACGGCGATGGGATTATCTTCTGCAATTTCCGTTCTGACCGCGCCCGTGAGATCACCCAGGCGCTCACCGCAGCCGAGTTTCAGGGGTTCAGCCGCGCCAGAGCGCCCAGGCTCGCAAGCTTTGTCTGCCTCACCACCTATGATGAGTCGTTCGACCTCCCGGTGGCGTTCGCGCCCATGCGTTTGACCCACATCCTGGGCGAGGTTCTGAGCAGCCGGGGGGTGCGGCAACTGCGCATCGCCGAGACCGAAAAGTACGCCCATGTGACGTTCTTCTTTAACGGCGGGGAGGAGGCCCCCTTTCCCCTTGAGGACCGTATCCTGATACCGTCACCCCGTGATGTGGCCACCTACGATAAAAAACCGGAAATGAGCGCGCGCGAGTTGACGGACGCACTGGTAAAGAATATTCTGTCACGCCAGTATGGTTTTATCCTGGCAAATTTCGCCAATCCCGACATGGTCGGCCATACGGGTGTGATGGAGGCTGCCGTAAAGACTGTCGAAGTGCTGGATGAGTGCTTGGGCCGGGTGTTGCAGGCTGCACACGATACGGGAACGGTGGTGGCCATCACTGCCGACCATGGGAACATCGAACAAATGAAGGACCCCGAGAACGGCCAGCCTTTTACTGCACACTCCACCAATAGGGTGCCTTTTATTCTGGTCGGAGAGAAGGTACGGCTGAAAGAGGGGGGGCTGCTGGCCGATGTAGCGCCCACGGTGCTCGCGCTTAAAAAAATAGTAAAACCGGACGAAATGACGGGCAATAATCTGATCCTTGACGCATAAAAATGCCTGTCTGCTGCCTCTTCTGAAATGGTCTTACGCATGTGTTGCATTATAACGGAAGTTCCACAGAGGAGTGCAGATCATGCATCTGCTCCGTCGCTTTCTCGACCTTGTACTGCCTTCATCATGCGCCTATTGCAGCTCTCCGGTCGGGGATTCAGGGGTCCCGTTCTTCTGCTCCACCTGCTGGAACGATTTTTCAGTGCTCCCTGGCCCGTTCTGTCCCTCCTGCGGCAAGCCCTTTGACTCCCCCGAGGCGTTGATCCACAGCCCGGACCACGAGTGCCATGCCTGCAGGCTGGAGCCTCCCCGTTTTGACCAGGCGTTGTCCGTTGGATATTTCGAGGGATCTCTCCGGGAGGCGGTCCACCAGTTCAAATATCGGCCCTGTCAGGCTCTTGGCAAGCCACTCGGCGTCTGGATGTGCGGGAACCTTCGCGTGCTGACCTCCATCGATATCATCATGCCGGTGCCGCTTCACAGATCGAGACTGAGGCAGCGCGGATTCAATCAGGCGCTTCTTCTTGCCCATCCGCTCAGTATGGCCGGCGATATATCGCTTTGCTATGACAACCTCTGGAGGATACGGCCGACGAGACCGCAGGTGGAGCTTTCCGGCAAAGACCGCGTCAGGAATGTTGCCGGTGCATTCGCCCTTCGGCGTCCGCTGGATGTCTCCGGCCTGTCCGTTCTTCTTGTTGATGATGTGTTCACCACCGGCGCTACTTTGAATGAGTGCGCGGATGTCCTTAAAAATGCCGGTGCCGCTTCAGTAAATGCATTGACGCTCGCCCGCGCACTCTGATCGTTCAACAGAGCGGTATGCACGAGGTACAGTTTTGTGCACCATAGTTTTTCGAACAGAAGGAGCAGGGTAATGCCAAGAGGTCTAGCGGTTCTTTTTCTGATGTGCCTCATTGCAGGTTCCATTGGTTGTGCTGCACCGCGTCATGCACCACGTTACTTTGACGCCAGCAATCCGGTTCAGAAGGTTGCCCTTCTTCCCCTGAAGAATGACACCTCGGATGTCGACGGGCCCGAGCTTATGAGAAAAAAGATGTCCGATATGCTCTACGAACACGCTTATGTTGTCATGGACACCAGGGAGAGCGATCAGATCCTGCGGGACCGTATGGGGATCACGCTCGGCGGCCAACTGGACATGACCACAGCCCAGAAACTGGGCGAAGAACTGGGCGTGCAAGGCGTTCTCTATGGGACCCTGATGGACTTTGGTGAAACGACGACCGGGTTCTACAACGTCAGGAAGGTGAGGGCAACGTTCAAGCTGGTTAATACCGTGACCGGTCAACCCGTCTGGCAGGGCGGACTCGGCGTCAAAAGTGAAGTGCAGATGGCCGGCCGGACCGGCGGAGCGGCTACGTTGCTTGGGCGTGCCTCTGACGCGCGCGACAAGGAGGTCCCCTGGGTCATCATCGACAGCGTGAGGACCAACGACTCGAATCTGGGGCATAACCTGGCGTTCAATCTGGGGGCAAAGCTTCTGACCAAGACAATGGGCATTCACCTTGATTTTGAAGCAACCCAGCTGGCGAAACGGGTCACGCAAAACCTGCCCTGGGGGCCCGGACCGGAGGCCGTTGCAATGGCCGGGGCTGCTCCAGAAGGACGGCTTAATCGGGCGCCCGGGATGAGCATGCCGGAGCCGCCGATATTCACCTATCTCGACTATGGAAAAATGAGTTTCTCCGCAAATCTCATTTATACTGCTACCAATAATAAGGACAACAATACTTCCCGCATGGAAATCCCCTTTGCGCGGTCAGGAGAAAAACTCAGAATGGAGATGGATCTGGCAGCCATGGCTCCGAGTGGAACACTGCCGCAAGCCATGAGCAAAATGACGACCATACGCCGTGGCGACAAGAAAGTCAGCTATACCCTGTATCCGAACGCGAAAAGATACCTTGCCCGATCGGAGGCGGCTGACAATAAGGACCAGAAAGAAATGCCGGTCATTGAAAAGAAAAGGATCGGTAGTGAGGTAATTGACAAACACCGCACGGACAAGTATAAAGTAATGATACGCTATCGCAACGGAAGGGTCGAGGAGGGATTTATCTGGAACGCCAAGGACCTGGACGAGTTGACCATCCGGAGCGAGGTCGAGAACAGCGATTGCCGTACCACCATGGAGTTTAAAAATATTGTACTCAAGACGCCGGCAGCCTCATTGTTCGAGGTCCCGAGCGATTATACTGAAGCCCAGAATGCCATGGAACTGATGATGGATGCAAAGTGAACAGCGTGCGCAGGCACGAATCCGCAGGCGGAGGAGAGACATTATGAATAAAATGAGGCACGTAACCACTATCATGCTGTTGGTCGTATCGCTCGTACTGACACTGAGTACCCAGAGCGGTTGTGCGTCAATGTCGGGTGCGGTGAAGGATGATACCACTCGAACCAAGACCTCAAAAGAACTTCCCCAGTCAAGCACGGTATCCGATTATAAAGGCCCGAAACTCAGAGTCGGCGTAGTCAATTTCCAGAACAAAACCCCTTCGCGGGTCCTCGGGATCGGTGAAGCTGCTGCTGATGTTCTGGGTACCATCCTGCAGAGAACCGACCGGTTCATCGTCATTCCCCAGCAGGACCTGGATTCCATCCTGGAACAGCAGCGTATGGGGGCTACGGGTACGATCAATCCGGAGACAGCCGCTGAAATGGGGAAAATTCTTGGGCTGAATGCGATCGTGACGGGCGCTGTTACGGCTTATTCCGAAGCAGAAGAGGGCAGCGATTTTATCGTCGGCAGGAGCAAGACGCAGATCGCACGGGTGACCGTTGATTACCGCATTGTCGACACGACTACGGGCGTCCAGCTGATGGCTGATTCCGGGGCGGGAGAATATCGAAAAAAGGTCATGACCGTGCTTGGTGCCGGAAGCAAAGCCAGCTATGATTCCGACCTCCGTGACGGTGCGCTCAGGGATGCCCTGAACAAGGCCATGGTCAATATGATGCAGAAACTGGGATCCAGAAAATGGAACGGAAGGATCGCCCAGGTTGACGGCAACAGCCTCTATATTAACGCAGGCCAAAAAAGCGGTTTGAATGTGGGAGACAAACTTGATGTGTTCAGGCCGGGCAAGGAGATCATTGATCCTGTCACCAAAATGAAACTGGGAACAACCGAGAGCAGGATCGGTCAGGCCATTGTTCAGCAGAATGATATCGGCGACTCCGCGGACCTTTCCATAGCAGCGCCGACCTCCGGAACAGGTTTCAGGGCCGGCGATATCGTAAAGCTTGGGACAAAGTAGCCTGACGGTCAACGGTGCGGCTGAGAGCAGTTGGACACGGATACCAGAAGTAGGAGCTTCTAAAACGAAATCGGATAAGAGCCGGATAACGAAGGATTTTTTTGATACGAGGTTCACCTAATAAGTGAATGCTTTAGAATTTATCCGTGTTAATCAGATATTCATCCGCCTCTTCCGTGTTCAAAAATAGTTGTTTTAGAATTGGCCGCCCGTTGCTATCGGGCGGCCTTTTATTTTTCTGACAGATGAATTGGGCTTGACGCGGGAATGCAGACATGATATAAATGTGAAAATTGAAAATGGTTATCAATATCAAACTATGCGGAAAAAACCGACAGAGCATCTGACCGAGTATCTCGCTGTAAAAGGGCTCAAATCGACATCGCAACGCGATAAAATCCTGAAGGTTTTTGTCGATTCCGGACAACACCTGAGTGCTGAAGAGCTTTTTCTCAGGGTGAAGAAGCTCCATCCCGGCATTGGGTATGCCACGGTGTACCGGACGCTGAAACTTCTTGCTGAAGCGGGGCTTGCACAGGAACGACGATTCGAAGATGGTTTCACCCGTTACGAACATGCGAACACTGATACGCACCACGACCACCTCATTTGCACACGGTGCGGTGCCATCATCGAGTTCGAAAATGAACGAATTGAACAGCTCCAGCAAGACGTAGCCAAAAAGAACCGGTTTAAGGTTCAAACGCATAAGCTGGAACTGTACGGGCTCTGTGCAGAATGCCAGGAGAAAAAGAACTAATACAAACGCACTAAGTAATGTTACAAAGTCGCCTGATTTTGTGCTTTGACCACGAGTCAAGCGTCCTCTGGACCGTTGCCCAGATTGCATCAAGGTTTTCGAACCACCGGTTGGTGGTTGATTCATAGCGAATCTGTCGCCATATCCGTTCCTGCATATTCAAAGCAGGCTGATATGGAGGTAAGTACACAATCCGGAGTCGCTTATGTTTTCGGAGGAACTCCCAGATCGGATCACCCTTATGCCAACGAGCGCGGTCAACATACAGCCAGATAGTGTAGCCGCGAAGCTGGCTATAAAGGTGCCGCAGCACTTTGAGAAAGCCTTCTCGGTTGCCACGTTCCGTTTGGATCAAGCCGGCACGACCCAGAAGAGGAGCCACCCAGCCGGAAACATTCAAACGTTTCTGATGCTGGCTGGTTGTTGGAACTTTCAGCCGTTTTCCGATAAGTGCCCAGACGCGCCCAAGCCGAGGGTGCAGAGTAAAACCGCATTCGTCCTGAAAGACCACGGTTTCTTTAAGACCCAGCTTTTTGAGTTTTTTTTAGATTCCGGGCGAATTTCTTCGCGTCTTCTGCCTTTGCCTGGAGATAAACGTGATTTGCACGTTTTAACCGATACCCAAGTTGGTGCATCCAGTATTGGGCCTGACGAACTTTCAGTTTTATCCCGAACTGGCGCTGTAAATGGGTTGCCAAAGTGGGGCCATCCCATCGAACACGATTTAAGCCAAACTTCTGGGGCGATTCCTCCAGTTGAAGCTCTAGCTGAGCTACAACCTTAGGAGTCATCCGAACTGGACGGCCTGACTGCTTTTTCGGGACAAGGGCTTCTACTCCGTCCTTGTTTACCGCCCGCGTCCAGCGGTTTACATTCATCCGGGTCTGGCCGAGGACCTCTGAGATCCACCCCGGTCGTTGCCCTTCCAGTACCAAGAGAAGGGTGGCTATCTTTATGCCGATCCATGCGCCCGGCACCTTCTCTGCAAGTGCCAGTAATTGCTCTTTGGACACCTTGATTGGGCTTAAAGGGGACGTTTTCATTCCCCCAACATAACATAAATGAAGGTTAAAATGTAACAATATTTACTGCGTTTGTATTAGATCTACAGGTGAGATGAAATAGGTTTTAAGTTTATTGAAAGCGAGGATGTCTGCCGCATGCATGACCATGGCTCTACTAAAAGCGACCACTACCGCAACTCCAACCTGCATAAGGTTCTTCTTATCGGCAATCCGAATGTGGGAAAAAGTGCGCTTTTTGGCCTGCTCACCGGGACCTATGTCACTGTTTCCAATTACCCGGGGACTACGGTTGAAGTGACCTACGGGAACGCTGAATTGAACAAAATACGAACACTCGTGATCGACACACCCGGTGTGAACAGCCTGATTCCCATGTCGGAAGATGAAAAGGTCACCCGGGATATTCTTCTCACGGATAAAGCTGGTGTCGTGGTCCAGGTTGCCGATACCAAAAATCTTCGACGAGGTCTTCTGATAACGCTTCAACTTGCGGAGATGTCGGTTCCCTTTATTCTGGACCTGAACATGGATGATGAGGCCAGAAGCCGCGGCATCGTTATTGACCAGAACAGGCTTTCAGAACTCCTCGGCATCGAAGTGGTCAAAACCGTTGCCATACGGCGCAGCGGCATTGATAAACTGTTAAAAGGCATCCAGCATCCCCGGCCATCGATCATCGATGTGCGTTATGACGATGCCATAGAGGGGGGAGTGAGGGATATTTCGTCTCTCCTGCCGGAAGCGTACATAGCGCGGCGGGCGCTTGCGCTTATGATCCTGTCAGGAGACGAGAGCCTGAATGCATGGCTCCATGCGAACATGCAGGACCATGTGATCGCCGAGATAGAAAGGATCAGGCAGGCTGTCCAGTCAAAATTCAATAACTCACTTGGTTATCTGATCAACCAGCGCCGAATGAAAAAAGCCGACGAGATCCTGGCGCAGGTCCTGACCCGTCACGAAGCCGGAAAGAGTTCTGCTGTTGCTTTCAACATCGGCAGGTGGTCCATGCATCCGGTCTATGGGTTGCCGATCCTTCTGGGGGTCCTGTATATCGTGTATCAGTTTGTCGGCGTTCTGGGCGCAGGCACTGCTGTCAATTTTCTGGAAAAGACCGTTTTCGGCGTCTATTTGAACCCCTGGGCCATCAAGATCGTTCATTTTATTCTGCCGGTCCCGTTCCTGCAGGAAATGATCGTTGGAGATTATGGACTTTTTACCATGGCGCTTACGTATGCCATCGCCATCGTTCTGCCGATCGTGGGGTTCTTCTTCATCGCGTTCGGTCTGCTGGAAGACTCGGGATATCTTCCGAGACTCGCCGTTATGGTGAACAGGGTGTTCAAGATCATGGGGTTGAACGGCAAAGCGGTACTGCCGATGATCCTCGGCCTGGGATGCGATACCATGGCAACGCTCACGACCCGTATTCTGGAGACCAAGAAGGAACGAATTCTCGTGACGCTCCTTCTGGCGCTCGGAGTTCCCTGTTCAGCACAACTGGGCGTGATCCTTGGACTGGTTGCCGGGCTTTCGGGCCTGGCAACGATTATCTGGCTCGGTACGCTTCTGGCGGTCATACTGCTCGTGGGCTATCTTGCGGCAAAGATCATTCCTGGAGAACCATCGGATTTTGTCCTCGAACTGCCGCCTATACGAGTTCCGCAACTGGCCAACATCATGGTAAAAACCCTTGCGCGCGTGCAGTGGTACCTGAAGGAAGCTGTGCCGCTGTTTATGCTCGGTACGTTCATCCTGTTTATTGCTCATAAAGTGGGTGCTCTCGCGTATATCCAGGCGATGACCGACCCGATCGTGGTCAATTTCCTTGGTCTGCCGAGCAGGGCTGCAGAAGCCTTTGTCATTGGATTTTTGCGTCGAGATTATGGAGCTGCAGGGCTTTTTATGCTTGCCAAGGAGGGTTTGCTTGACCCCATCCAGATCGTGGTGAGTCTTACGGTAATGACTTTGTTCGTGCCGTGCATCGCCAACTTTTTCATGATGGCCAAAGAACGCGGCATGAAAACGGCGCTGTATATGGTTGCCTTTATCTTCCCCTTTGCCTTTGCAGTAGGGGGGGCGCTGAACTGGGTGCTCAGGACCTTCGACATACAATTGTGAAAAAAGTGATTCAGTATATGCAGGACGAGCTGATCCCGTGTCATAATACTGATTTTGAACTGATTGATGCATCACTTGTTTCTACGATCATGAGGAGGGATTAGCCATGTCAGAACTTAAAAGAATTGACACTCTTGAGGGGAAAGCCGGCCATCCTGCACTCTGCGTATTGCCTGAGATCGAAAAAGAAGATGAACTGTTTGAGATCATATGGACATTAAAAGAAGAAGGAAATCTTACGTCTAGAGCAGATCATTCAGAGCTGTACGATAAAAGAATGTGAATCCATCCTCGCGGATCTGGCCAAGCATGGATGGATAGAGCTGAAAGGTCAAACTATTGAACTTCTCCCGAAGGGAGAGCAAAGAGCGCGTGAGCTTGTTCGGAGGCATCGTTTATCGCTTCGATTGTTCTATGATCTTTTTGCCCTGGATGGTGCAGAAGCAGAGGCATGCAAGTTTGAGCATATCCTTTCGCCCGAAGTAACAGACAGCGTCTGCACGTTGCTTGGACATCCGCCGAATTCTCCGGACGGCAAGCCGATACCGCGGGGGCAATGCTGTACCATGTTCCGGCAGGAAATGAAGCCGCTCGTAGCGCCGCTTGCTGACCTTATGCCCGGGGAACAGGGAAAGATCGTCTTTATTACTCCGGGTTCCCATTCCCGTCTCGACAGGCTATCTGCAATGGGAGTTGTTCCGGGAAGCGTTGTAAAACTGCATCAGAAAAAACCATCCTATGTGCTGCAACTGGGGGAGACCATGATTGCTGTTGATAAGGACATTACCAAAGAGATATTTGTGAAAAAGGTCTGAAGAGATGCGGAGCGCGGACGAGGCTGAGACTCCAGGGACAGCGATACACTGAAATGAGAGTTCTCTCAGCGACGCCTGTCTGGTTTTCTTTAAAAGAGCAGGGTATTCAAAAATTGACAGCGAGATGCTTTTATGCTTTAATGAACCAATGAACAACAGCATTACAGGTTTTAATCTGCCCGACATCCTCCTGCTGATCGCCATGCAGGGCCTGACAGGAGAACTTGAACTGGAGTCAGGGAATAATATCGGCAGCATGCTTTTTTATCAAGGGCGCATCCTTCACGCGTTATCCCCCTATTCGCGTGCTATAGGCGACTTACTTGTGGAAGAGGGCCTCGTTACCGAGTCGGAACTGATCGATACGCTGAAGCAGCAGAAGACCCAGACCCATACACCGCTCGGTTGCTTATTCCTGAATTCGGGACGGGTAAGCTTCGAGACCATTGAAATGATGGTCCATGCACAGATTCGCGATGCAGTAAAAGAGTTCCTGTCCTGGGAGCGCCTGTCCTTCGGTTTCGTAAAAAAAGAGATTCAGCCCTATGATAAAATCAACATGGTAGTGCACGAATTCATCCCGCCGGCAGTACTTACGTCTGCAAAACTGTACCTGTGCGACGCTTACTGCAAATCAGCAATCCCCACCTGCCGCTTCTTCAACCAAAGCATCCTGAACAGCCGAGAGCATGGTGTACTCAGCGCGATCTGACTTTCTTAAGTGCAGCCCGCAATAATCCACGAGCTTCATTAAAGAGCTCGACCATGTCCTTCCGGCGAAAATCAGGATAGGTGTGCTCGAGGGCTACGAACGTCCTGCCTTGTTCCCGATACTGGAGCGTAACTTCAGCATAGATATGCCGGCCGATATACACCCGGTGCGAAAAATCCTTGGTTGATGCAAGGACCACTTTGGCTTCAGTGACATACCCCGGGTCGATGTTGATGCGGCGATTGCCGCTCACTGCGTGGGAAAGACGCTTCTCGATCAGGTTGGTCATGTTCTTTACCAGGGCAAGCTGTTCAGGATCCAGCAGGAGTTCAAAGAATATGAAGGTTCGCAGGAGGCCTGTGCCCATCTCTTGTTGATAATATTCAGTCTGGTCCCATGCTACGATTGGCGCACGCATATCCAGAGGGCCAAATTCCGTGCACAGGAGCTCAGCACATTCATCGAAGAGGGGCCGTTCACGAGAAATCATGCCGACGAACAATTTAACCGGAATGGGTTGACGTATATTAGCCATGACGCACTGTTTCTTACTCAATAATGTAGCGGGATAAACCTGCAGGCCCTGTCCCGGCCTACAGGCAAAGATTAATAGAGACCGCGCTTAATACGATGGTATTTATCCGCATAGTGGACCTTGTCATCTTACCCATCATCATTTTTGGATTATAGCACAGTACTCTCCTATAATAAACCAGATCTGTATCCAGCTCAGGCTCCTTCATTGGAGACTGTTTTACTCTTGACAAGGATGTAATCTTTGATATAGTAGCGCAATGGAGATTACTCGAGAAGGTGATTACGGGATACGAAGTGTCCTATATTTGGCACGCCAGCCGTTCAAAAAGATCTGCTTTGTCAACGAGATCTCGGAAGAGTATAAAATTCCCCGCAGTTTTCTAGCTAAAATACTTCAAAAACTCGTAAAAGCCAAGATCGTTCGTTCCTACCGCGGGGTGAAGGGCGGATTCTCCCTTGCAAAACAAGCCAGGGATATCTCCGTTCTGAATGTTCTGGAGGCAATCCAGGGAAAGCTTGCTCTTAATATCTGCCTTGCAGATAAAAAGCTGTGCAACTTTTCCCGACATTGTCCGGTTTGTTCTGTGTGGGCAACAGCGCAGTCCAAGGTTGTTGAAGTCCTTAGTAAAGCTAATTTTGAAGATATGGCGAGAGGCAAGGGATGAGCGGTGTAAGCCAGACAGGGGATCAAAAGACATCGCCTGAGCAGAGCTTCAGACAGTATCGTTCTTGATAGATTTTGGCAGATACACGGTGAAATATAAAAACCGCTCCTCGGGCAAAATGCCGGGAGCGGTTTTTTTTAACGTAATGGTCAGCAGCCGACGGGAGCTTTTTTTACCGCAGCAGGCTTTTTCTCGGCGGCGAAACTTTTTATATACAATACGAGTGACTGCATATCCTCGGATTTAATATCAAGTGCTTTTCCCTTCAGGTTTTCAGTAATGCAGGAATTAATTATGACTTCGAGGTCTTTTTTCGCGGCAGCTTTTTCCATGCCTTTCCCGTCTTTATGACAGGTATTGCACGATTTCTCCGTTGTTCCCAGTTTGGGGTCGTTAAACAATGCCTTACCCTTATCGACCGTAGCTTCATGACTTGCAGCGAAAACAAAGCCTGAACTACATACAATAACCAGCACAGCGAGTAGAACGAGTTTAAGCGCTTTCATAGCATCCTCCTAGCATGATATAAAAAAAATGCTGTTTCTTCCTGTTGTATTTCCCGGGCAGGCATTATACGTGCTGTAAACATAGCATATCCCGTCGCGATGTCAATGGTGACCGTGATATTTGATTATTCCGCTGTTCGCCGGTTTTGCTACTTAACTGCAATATCTTTGAGTTGACAAACCGCAAGTATGCTGGTAGTATTCCTGCGAAAAAAGTTCTAAAAAACAGTGCATTATGTCATGGGGGAAAATGTCCACCATTATTACGCTGACGAGTGATTACGGGACAAAAGACGCTTTTGCAGCGAGTATGAAAGGCGTGGTATATAAGGTCAATCCCCAGGCTCAGATCGTGGATATAACTCATGAAATCGGCCCGCAGGACGTATGGGAGGCGGCTTTCACTTTGCGAGCGGCTGCTCAGTATTTTCCGAAGGGCACCGTGCATCTTGCTGTGGTTGATCCCGGCGTCGGGAGCGGCCGCCGGCCGATCATCGTGGTAACCGAAAGCTATTATTTTGTCGGACCGGACAATGGTTTGTTCAGCCTTATTTATCAGGAAGCAGAGCGGATCCGGGTGCATCATATCACTGCGACGCATTATTTTCTCCCGAATCCCGGCCCGACTTTTCATGGGCGGGACATTTTTGCTCCGGTAGCAGGATGGCTGGCTAAAGGGATTCCTTCGGGCAACTTTGGCGAAGAAATCACAGACTATGTAAAGTTGAACGTACCCGTACCGAAGATTTCGCAAAGCGCGATCGAAGGCCATGTCGTACATGTCGATCGTTTTGGAAATATTATCACGAACATTTCGTATAAGCATGTTCAGTCGCTGCTTCCCGAGGGTGCGGTTCTGAACACAATACAGGTCGCGCTCATGGGGAAAGAGATCAGGGGCCTTAAACATTATTATGCAGAAGCGGCACCAGGAGAGTTGAGTGCGATCGTGAACAGTTCAGGCAATCTTGAGATATTCATGTTCAAACAAAACGCCCGCGCTGCGCTGTCTGCAAAACGCGGCGAAATCGTCAGGATTTCGGTTGCCAGCGCATGATTCTCCCTCTTATGCCGCGCTCTGTCGTTTGCCGCCTGCAATATATGCCTTGTTTACCATCACCCGCCGGATTATAATATCGTCATGAAAACATACCACATTATCACCTTTGGCTGCCAGATGAACGAGCACGACTCCGAACGAATGGCCGGCATCCTGAAAGGCCAGGAATACGTTCAGGCGACTGATGCTGCGACTGCGGATGTGATCATATTAAATACCTGCAGCATTCGGGAAAAAGCGGAGCAGAAATTCTACAGCGAACTGGGACGCCTGCGGACCTTAAAGCAGGAGCGGCCTGAACTTACGATCGCGGTTGCCGGATGCATTGCCCAGCAGGAAGGGAGGAAGATCCTGTCCCGTGCGCCGTATGTGGATATGATCTTCGGCCCATCTGATGTGGCAAGAGTGTCTGAACTGTCACAATTTGCGAATACCTGGAAAAATCCGCTTATTGAGGTCGATGGTGATCCGGACTATCACCGGAAACAGATCCCGACGCAGCGCACCGACCGGCAGAAGGCCTGGGTCTCGATCATGTATGGTTGCGATAATTTTTGCACCTATTGTATTGTGCCTTATCTGCGGGGGCGGGAACGCTCCCGTCCGCCAGCGGACGTTGTCAGCGAGGTCCGCGAGTTGGCAGAACAAGGCTATAAAGAAGTGACACTGCTCGGCCAGAACGTGAATTCCTATGGAAAAGGGGGGCACGATTCAGCGGATTTCCCGGGTTTGCTTGCCATGCTGAATGACGTTCCCGGCATAGAGCGTATCAGATTTGTCACGTCTCATCCCCGCGACCTGTCAGCAGAGCTCATCATGGCACTTCGAGACCTGCCAAAGGTGTGCGAGTCCCTGCACCTGCCCGTGCAAAGCGGTGCGGACCCGATTCTGGCTGCCATGAACAGAAAATACACCCGCGCTGACTATCTGGACCGCATACAACGGCTCCGTACCGCAGTTCCGCAAATCGCGCTTACTTCCGACATTATTGTGGGTTTTCCCGGTGAAACTGAGCAGGATTTTTCCCTGACCCTGCGGATGCTTCGCGAAGTTGAGTATGACGGTGTTTTTGCATTCAAGTATTCAAAACGGCCAGGCACCGCCGCACTTTCCTTGTCCGGCCATCTTCCTGATGATGTCAAGGAAGCACGGCTGGCTCAGGTGCTGGACCTTCAGAAAGAGATCTCGCGCAGAAAAAATGCCGCTGCTGTCGGCATGATCTTCGAAGTTCTTGTTGACGGGCAGAGCAGGAAGGGCGGGCAGCTCACGGGCAGGACGCGCGGCAACAAAGCGGTTAATTTTAACGGTCAGGATTCCCTGATAGGACAACTCGTCATGGTCCGAGTTACTGATGCCGGGGAAAGTTCGCTGAGCGGTGAAGTATGCGCGTAGCCTTTACGACCCTGGGATGCAAGATCAATCAGTATGAAACGGATGCAATCCGGCAGGAAATGGTATCGCGCGGAAATACGGTGGTTCCCTTCGAAGCTGAAGCCGATGTTTACATCATTAACACCTGCACGGTAACCGCAAAGAGCGATTATACCTGTCGACAGGCGATCCGCGCTGCGACACGCAGAAGGAAAGGGGCGAGGGTCGTCGTGACCGGCTGTTATGCCGAGACCCGCCCCCAGGACATCCTTACCATCCCCGGCGTGGAAAGGGTGATAGGGAACAGGGACAAACTGTCAATTCCTGAATATCTCGCCTCGTCCTCTTCAGAAGGTTTTGTTCATGCCGCAAAGGACCTTCCCGCGCAGACCGTGCGGGAAAAAACACGCGGATTTCTGAAGATCCAGGACGGATGCAACAACCGCTGCTCCTATTGCATCGTTCCCTCTGCCCGCGGCAAGTCACGCAGTGCGGCCCCTGCAGGCATAATGGACGAGTTCGAAAGAATGGTCAATGCTGGTTGTCCTGAAGTTGTGCTGACCGGCATCCATATCGGGACCTATGGGGCGGATCTGGAGCCGTGTACGAACCTTACCGGGCTGATAGCCAGGATCGTCAAAGGGCGTGGCACTGCGAGAGTGAGGCTCAGTTCCATAGAGCCCCGAGAGCTCACCCCGGGAATCATTGAATTGATTGGTAAGGGATTGTGCCGGCATTTGCATATACCGCTCCAGAGTGGAGACGATACGATCCTGAAGGGTATGAAGAGGGATTACAGCGCCGAATTTTACCATGATCTGCTCGCAGCTATTTCAAAAAAGATCCCTGGCATCGCTCTTGGCGCCGATGTGATCGTGGGGTTCCCCGGGGAAGGGGAACAGCAATTTCAAAATACCCTTCGTTTCATCGAGGCTTCACCACTTACCCACTTGCATGTTTTCAGTTATTCACCTCGTCCCGGCACACCGGCGGCTGACATGGCTGATCAGGTGCCTGAAGGAGTGAAGAAAAAGAGAAGTGAGATCCTGCGGCGCCTTGGTAAGGAAAAGAACTATGTTTTTAGAAAAAAAATGCTCGATACGGAACTCAATGTAGTGGTAGAAGCAGGTACTGATGCCTCAAATGGGATGCTGACAGGACTTACCGATAATTACATACGAGTGTTCATCGAAGATATTGACGCTGATCAGATAGGCCGGGAAATTCCGGTGAGGATTACTAAAGTAGACAGCAAATCAACTACTTCCGAGGCATTGTAAATCCCGCCATAACCAGTCACTTTATGAAAATAGCGGATGGACTGTTTAAATCAACTAGTTTTCTCTACCAAAAACCAAAAAATTGATAACGTATTGATATACTTTGAATAAATATGATTAAATAATGTGCAACTTGCATCATATACGCTTAAAAAGCGTCCCAAAAAAAGGTTTCCACAGAGTTAGTAACAGGTTATCCACAGGTTTTGTGAAGATGTATCGTAACTATACAGTAATTAATAGCTTTTAATACTTTACTCTCCCTGATGTTCATATCCACGAGATTGTTGATCATCAAACTCGACCTTTCCGGTCGCAACGAATAGCTAAAAGTTACTCTCTTCTACTTTTAAAATTTTATATACCGTGTCGCGCTGCGCGGCGGTGTATCCTGCATCCTTAATTAAATTGATGATTTCCTGCTTTGTCATCCTGAAGGTAATGCCGGCTGCAGCCACAACATTCTCTTCAAGCATGGTACTTCCAAAATCATTGGCTCCGAACTCGAGCGCCACCTGGGCTATTTTAGCTCCCTGCGTTACCCAAGACGCCTGGATATTGTCAAAATTGTCGAGCATGATCCGCGATACGGCAAGAACCTTAAGATAGTCGATGGCAGTAGCAGATCTGCCGCCTAGTTCAGTATTACCCGGCTGGTAGGTCCAGGGGATGAAGGCGGTAAAACCCTTCTTTTCGTCCTGGATATCCCTCAGTCTCACGAGATGCTCAATTATTTCCGTCTGAGATTCAATACTTCCGAACATCATGGTGGCTGTTGTCGGCATATCGAGCCGGTGGGCAGCTCTCATGACATCTGCCCATTCGCTCCAGCGTATTTTGTTTGGACTTACTTTTTCCCTCACACGATCGACGAGGATCTCAGCGCCGGCACCCGGAATAGAATCGAGGCCTGCTGCTTTCAGGCGTTGCAGCGCCTCGGGTATCGTGATTTGTGCGCGCTTGGCGATATAGGAGATCTCTGATGGTGAAAGGGAATGGACCTGAATAGTAAATCTTGATTTTATAGCGGAGAAAAGCTCTTCAAAATACTCTATACCGAGATCGGGATGCACGCCTCCCTGCATCAGGATCTGCGTACCTCCCTGGGCGATCGTTTCTTCTATTTTGCTGAACAGCTCCTGCTTCGAGAGCACATAGGCATCAGGGCTGTCTGCTTCCCGATAAAATGCGCAGAATTTGCACTTGTTAACGCAGATATTCGTGTAATTGATATTTCTGTCTATGATAAAGGTGACGATCCGATCGGGATGGAGCCTTTTCCGCACAGTATTTGCCAGCTCTCCCAAGGTTAGGAGATCAACGTGTTGGAGTAAGAAAAGGCCTTCCGAACTATCGAGACGCCTGCCATCGGCCACCTTCCTGGTTATGACGTTCATACTGTCCATGGAGGGATTTTTCAAGCTAGTCCCAGACCTTTATTTCGTTATAGAGGGTGTCCCGTTCAACCGGTATACGGCCGGCCTGCCGGATCAAGTACACGATATCCGTCATCGTCATGCTCCCGTCAGTGGTCCCGCCCGCGGCCTTGGTGATGCGTTCTTCAACTACGGTCCCGTCAAGATCATCAACGCCGAAGTTCAGCGATACCTGGGCGATCTTTTCCCCGAGCATGACCCAATACGCCTTGATATGGTCGAAATTGTCGAGCATCAGGCGTGAAATGGAGAGTGTCTTGAGGTCGTCGAAACCCGTGGTATAGGCGGACTTCTTGATCTCCGTGTTTTGTGAATGGAAACTGAGGGGAATGAATGCCTGAAATCCGTTGGTTTGGTCCTGCAGTTCTCGCAGTCTGATCAAGTGATCGATACGATGTTCTGAGGTCTCAATATGGCCGTAGAGCATGGTGGCATTTGATTTTAAGCCGATCCGGTGCGCAGCCTCGATCACTTCAAGCCAACGGGTGCCGCTTATTTTTTCCGCACATAACGTATTTCTGACAGTGCTGTCGAATATTTCGGCGCCGCCGCCCGGCAGAGACCCGAGCCCGGCATCGCGAAGCTTAAGGAGCGTCTCCTGAAGACTCATCCCGGATAATTTTACCAGGTAGTCGATCTCAACTGCGGTAAAGGCTTTGATATGGATCAGGGGAAATTCGGCTTTGAGCGCTCGCAGCATGTCCAGGTACCATGTAAAGGGCAGGTCTGGGTGAAGTCCCGAAACGATATGCAGTTCACGCACGTTCTTTTCAGCTCCACGTGCCTTGCACAGGATATCGTCTATGCTCATCTCGTACGCGCCCGGTTCGCCTTTACTCCGGCTGAATGCGCAGAATTTACATCGGTTAACGCAGATATTGGTGGGGTTAATATGCATGTTCTGGACGAAGAAGACCTTGTTGCCGTTCTTTCTTTGCGCAACATGGCTTGCCATGCGTCCCAGCGTCAGCAGATCGGCGGATCTGAAGAGCTCAATACCGTCTTCGCGCGTTAGACGGGTGTTGGAAAAGACTTTTTCTTTGATCGTATCAAGACTCATGGTTCGTTCATTTACCCGGCGGCAGGGGAGACCGCAGTTTTTCAGTTTAAGGTAGCAGGGGGCATATGATTTTGTTACGTGCGTATGTTGCTTTCGTATATGATCCTGCCGTTCACCATGCTCATGATACAGGATTTTGTCTCCCTGAGCAAGTCATAATGGAAGTCACCGGAACTCCTGTTCGGTAATGAGACCGCAATGATATCAGCTTTCCTGCCAGGAGTAAGGGACCCGACATTGTCAGCCATGCCAAGGGCCTTTGCTCCGCCTCTGGTCGCCAGTTCCATGACGGTACGCGCCTGAATCCCGTCTCTCTTGTGGGACTGGAAGGCATACCTCATTTCGTCCCAGAGATTAAGGCTCGGAGAACTGGCCAGGCTGTCTGTCCCGAGACCGACCGTTATTCCGGCAGCGAGAAATTTATGCAGCGGCATTCTGCCGACGCCTGTTTCACGATTGCTTCTGGGGCAGTGTGCAACGGGGGTTCCCGATTTCCCGATGAGTTTTATATCACGGTCTGATGCATGAACTGCATGTACTGCCAGAAAGGAGGGGCCGAGCAGGCCCAGGTTGTAGAGATATTCAAACGGAGACGCCCCTGACGGCGACCAGGAGCGGTCCCAGCCTGCAGCCTTGTAGAGCTTGTCAAACCCGCTTTTTCGTCCCTGAAGCAGGTTTAGCTCATCGCGAGACTCGGCTACATGCATGCAAAGAGGCAGGTTTTTCATTCTGGCAACCTTACCGAGATGGAGCAGGACCGCTGTTGAGACCGTATGAGGAGCATGGGGTGAGAGTCCCATTCTTATGCAGGCAGTCTCGCGAGAAAGGACATGGTTTATACGGGACAAAAGACCGGGTACGCTGCCACGGACACCCGGAGCAACGTTTTGGCTCATATCAATGAACTCATGAAAGATCCGCGCCCTCATGCGCGATCGTTTCAGGATGCCGGGGCTCGCTCCCTGTGTGCATATTTCGCCGACACAGGTGGTGCCGCTTTTGATGATGGCCCCGACGTTTTTAGATGCCGTTGTGTAATAGTCTCGATCATGGAGCGATCTTTTTGCTTTGATCAGGTTCAATACCCAATCAGGGAAAGCCCTGGCCTGTATAGATTCGAGCAAAGGCGGCAGTTCAAGGTGGGTATGAACATTGATCAGGCCGGGCATAAGAACAGCATTGGGTAACGCACGGACGGAGTGACCTGAGTATCTCTTTAATAGACGTTTGGCAGGTCCGACAGCGATGATCGTACCGCGGTTTATGACGACAGCACCATTAACCAGCGGTGCCGTGCCACGCTGCATAGTCAGGATTATTTGAGCAGTTAATATCATTGAGAAGTGGTCAGTTCAGCGGCAGTTACCACAATCCAGCAGACCTGAAAGAGGGCAACGCCTGCCGATTACAACAAAATAAGCATTTTTTTTACGATTTGACATAATATACAGAGTTAGGGATTCCGGAAAAGTAGGGGATCTTTTACCGTGGGAGACCGGCAGGGGGTCCCGCTTGCGGGTTCCTGCCGGTCTTCCACGGATGGGTATTTCATGTTTTTGGTTTTTGGTTTATGGTTTTGTCTCTAGGTACACTTGTTCCGGGTAGTAACACCGGAACAAACTGCACCTAGAGTGCAGTGCCATCAATAAAATCAATGACTTATGCGCTAGTTTTGGGAATTGAATTATTTCAATTACTTGGCTTTACTTTTTTTTGGTTTCGTTTTTGGTTTTCGACGGCTTTTAGCATCATTTCGTAGTACGGTTTTATGTGATCTGCTGCTGTCGTGTAGTTGGCGATCACGAGGGCTTTTTCGGGCTCTTCGTTGATCAGCTCAGCGAGTCTGATTGCTACTGCATCATTGCAGGTTGTTTCCTGATGGTAAACCCTTAGAAGGTAGTTGCCCTGGGCTCCGATCAGCTGCGCTAATTTGGTTGTTGTTTTGATGCCTAGCTTTTTCTTTGCGTCATCGATGTATCGAGTCATTGTTATCATACTTTCTCCTTTTTTGTCAAATTTATTTATCAAAAAATTGGTGGCCTTTTTTTGATTTTATAGTTTACACTCTTAATCGTTGCTTACAGCTGCCGGGTTTTGCTGCTTCTGCCAGCCGGATTTATCGCTTCCCCGGCTGGCCTTTTTGTCTCTGCTTCTTTGTAGCTTTGCCGAAGTATGACTTGTCATACTTGTATTACGTTCGAGGAACGGTAGCGGGACTTACGCTTGCTTTTTCCTTTCACCCTAACTGCGCCGTGGTAGTAGCCGCTTGGTAAAATTTCCGACCGCTCGAAACATAAATTTTTGCGTCACTATAGCCAATTCCAAAATCTTGCTTGATGCACTGCAGGGCCTTTGCCTTGTCGCCGGCGCATCCGTTGCCCAGGTGTTCCTGGAAGCGGGAGAATACCTCGAGCGATTTTCGCTTGAAGTTTTCCTGTCTTCGCTTTACGTCTACCTGGTCTCTTGCTGCTTCAACGGCTTTTGCAAAGACGATCTTTGTACGTATGCCTCTGGAGAGGTCAAGAAGGGTGTTTAAAGCGAAGATAAGGTCTTTGATTATCTCTGGGTCGGCTTGAAGTGTGATTTTGCCGTTGTCGCTGCCTAGCGTGAAGATATCGGGGTATGACATTTTGGGCCTCCAAAGGTTCCGGCCCTGTAACACCTGTCATTACGATTTGACATAATATACATTATCAGACAATTAATAAATTAAACCAATACATTTAAATATCACTATTAATATATTGTAATAACGCGGCAATTTATATCTTTAATATGTTAATTATCTGGTTTAACTTTACTGCTTTGGTCCTGTGGTAGTCTCGCACTTAGTTTGCCATTGCCCTCATTGTGAGCGCGAATCCGATGATGCTGCCAACGAAATTGCTTTGGTATATGAAGGTTTCAGCGGCGTCTCGCAAAACCGCAACTGCGGCGGTCAAGGTCAAAATTTAAGGCTTCCCATGCCCATGACCTTGCCTGAATCACCGTATCCAGGTCTCGCCTTATGCTGAAACTGGGTGCCGATTGTCAGGTTCACGCTCTCGCTCACCATTCGCAGCCCATACGAAATTGCCGTATAGTCCAGTCCGTAGACATTGACAACATCCTTGCCGCCGACAAATCCGTACTCTAAGAACAGCTGCAGGTTCCTTTGCTTGCTTATGGGCAGCAGTATACCGGCATTCAGGCAGCCATACCTGTCTCTATACCGGGCGTCTGACAGATCGTGAAGGGCGATAGAGGCATCAGCATATATACCGAGGATGCGCTCTTCCCACGATATCTCGCTTCCTGCGGAGATCCCTATGTGTGCGCCCCAATTCTTCACCTGAGTGAACTCGCTCTTATTGTCTTCTGGCGGGAATATAGCCGTTAACATGATTGCCACGGCCGGTTTGGCTGAATATTCCTGCTGAGGCATAAAATTCCATTTATATGAGACTTCCGCATTTCCGATGCTGCGCGTTTTTTGGATCGCAGAGGTTCCTGTTTGCTGAGTAAAATAGGTCGACCTGAAGGAAAGCTCCATATCATGTCCGATCCCGGCAGCGATAACATACATATATTCATTGAGCTTATAGGCAGGTATGGCACTATCTTCAGATATGGAAGCTAATCCGGTTTCAATAATACCTGGCGCCAGTGTGTAGGGTGTCGTTGTATAAAGGAGCCCCGTAAGACCGCTGGTATTGATCGGACGGTTCACCATTTCGAGTTCCTCGGCATGCAGGCCGGCAGCCGGCGTGAGGAATATCCCAAACAGCGCCGTCAGGATGAGAATTTGGCGAGAAGAGAAAATCATTATTTACCTATACCTCGAGTTAAGTCTTTTTACACCGATAACGGCGGAGTAGGGAAAAAGAATCAGAGAAACGGATAAATGCGGATTTTGTTATGTATGAAGCATCCATGCCGCCAAGTTGACGCAACGGCCAATGAAAATCCCTCACCCTGCCCTGCTTCAGCGCTTGTAGTTCTTCTCGATCCAGTTCAGGTATTCCTTGTTCCTGATGCTGTTCACCCATGCGCCGTTGTTCAGGAACCAGGCGATCGTGTCCTGCAGCCCAGATTCAAAATCGTGTTTCTGGGTCCACCCGAGCGTTTTTTTGATTTTATCGCAATTGATGGCATATCGACGGTCATGCCCGGGTCGGTCCTTTACGAAGGTAACCAGGTCCCGGTAGTGCTTGACAGCAGGCATTGCACGCTTGATGTGCGGGTTTTCCTGACTGGGATGCATTTTTTCGAGCAGGCCGCAGACATCCTCTATGATGTCTATATTCTTTTTTTCGCATTCACCGCCGATATTGTACGTTTCCCCGATGACCCCTTTCAACAGGATCAGCCAGATGGCTTCACAGTGGTCATCGACATAGAGCCAGTCTCTCACATTCTTCCCGTCACCGTAGACCGGAAGATCTTTGCCTTCCACGGCATTCAGGATCATCAGGGGGATGAGCTTTTCAGGGAACTGGTACGGCCCGTAATTGTTCGAGCAGTTCGATATCGTGACCGGCATTCCGTACGTGTGATGATAGGCCCTGACGATATGGTCCGATGCCGCCTTTGAGGCTGAGTAGGGGCTTCTGGGGTCGTACGGCGTGGTTTCGTAAAAATACCCCTCCTCGCCCAGTGACCCGTAGACCTCATCCGTGCTGATATGATGAAACCGTACGTCGGTCCTCTCTTTCCAGAACTGCCGCGAGGCTTCGAGCAGCGTGAAGGTGCCGTTGACGTTGGTCTCGATAAAATCTTTCGGCCCGACGATGGAACGGTCCACATGGCTTTCTGCTGCAAAGTGCACGATGACATTGATCTCGTAGGTCTTGAGCACGTGCTCCACCCGGGTGTGGTCGCAAATGTCGCCACGCTCGAAGAGGTAACGGGTGGCGCCGAATTTCCTGTTGATATCCTCGAGGTTCAGCAGGTTCCCGGCATAGGTCAGTTTGTCATAGTTAATGATCCTGCCGCTGAAGTTCGTATGCTCCAGGACGTATCGGATGAAACAGGAGCCGATAAAGCCGGCGCCGCCGGTCACCATGATGTTAGCCGAAGGCAGAAAGTTTGCTCTAACCTCATGCATGAGGGGTATTCCTTTCCCGTATAAATGATGTGACCGCCTCCTGCCACGTAGGGATGCTTATGTTGAGGAGGCGGCATATCTGCTCGTTGCTCATAGCGGAAAATCCCGGGCGTCGGGCGGGCAGATTGAAACTGTCCATGGAAACCGGCCTGATGAACTTATTGATGCCCGATTCGGCGAGAATGTATTTTGCCCACTCATAGCGGGAACAATAACCGCTGTTCGTAAGGTGGTAGAGGCCGAAGGCACCCTGCTCCAGCGCCGCCATCGTCACCTTGACGACCGTATGGGTATAGGTTGGCACGGAGAACTCATCACAGGCGATCTTCAAAAAAGCATTGTTCTGCGACCACTCCGAAAGTTTATGGATGAAGTTCTGCTTCCCCTCCCCAAAAACCCAGCTCAATCTGAAGAGGAGATGTTTGTCCGTTCCTTCCTGAACAAGCCGCTCCCCTTCCCGTTTGCTCTCGCCGTATACGTTCAGGGGGTTGACCGGGTCCTGTTCCGTATACAGGCCATTCTCCTTGGCGCCGTCGAAAACGTAGTCCGATCCGAAGTGCACCAGAACAGCATTGTTTTTACTGGCTGCGGCAGCCAGGATCCCAGGGCCTTCAGCGTTGACGGAGAAAGCTTTTGCGCGGTCTTGCTCGGCTTTATCAACGAGGTTATAGGCTGCGCAATTGATGATCACGTCCGGTTTATAGGACCCGACGGCTTCAAATACCGCAGCGCGGTTGGTAATATCAAAAGCAGCCTCGTCAGGCGCAAGGAACTCCGCAGCTCGTCGATCGAACTCCTGCTGAAAGGCGCGTGCGAGCTGCCCGTTTTTTCCGGTGATAAGATATCTCATAGTGGTCGTCGGTCAGACCTCAAAGTTGTTGTCTGCATCCTTGAGCAAGGGAAGGACCTTATCTTTTGTTGAAAGGAGCGGATCGGCCAGCGGCCAATGAATGGCGATATCCGGGTCATTCCATATAATGCCGCGGTCTGCGGCGGGATAATATTCGGCAGTACACTTGTAGAAAACTTCGGCAAAATCACTAAGAACCTGGAACCCGTGCGCAAATCCCGACGGCACAAAGAGCAGGTGGTTGTTTTCTTCCGTAAGCTCGGCGCCGACCCATTTGCCGTAAGTAGGAGAACCTTTTCTGATGTCCACCGCCACATCGAAGATCCTCCCTTTCACGCAGCGCACCAGCTTGCCCTGGCCATAGGGGTGTTTCTGGTAATGGAGCCCCCGCAGGACCCCTTTTTCCGAGCGGGAGTAGTTGTCCTGCGTAAAGTGTTCCGCTATCCCCGCCTGTATGAAGTCAGAGTGTTTGTAGGTCTCGAGAAAGAAACCTCTCCCGTCCTGAAAAAACTTTGGTTCGACGAGCTGCACATCGGGAATAGATAATTTTGTAAAGATAAATGGCATAGGCGGCAAAAATCCTAAATTTTGATTTTAATGCGTATGTTTTGTCAGTGAACAATGAAAGAACGCAGCGCGCACGATCTACTATTAAAATTGATAACTGGCTGTGCCGATCCACCGGACCGTATCTTCGTGCCCGTTCGAGTCCTTGCGCAGGAACTGCGCGCCGGCGGTGAAACTCAGCGTGTCCGTCACATAGCGGAGCGCCGGCGTGATGCCCAGTTGATCTCCTTCAGCCAGGGCGGTCTTGAAATGCGCTCTACGGAGGGTGTCGTTCAATTCTATCATCGCCTGGAAACGGTTATCCGTGCTCAAAGGCAGCAGGACACCGGCATTGATCATGCCATATCGGTCTTGCATGCTGGTTGTATGGCCAGCTGAGAAGCCATCAATGAACACTGCTTGCGCCTCCAGGTAAATGCCAAGAAAGGAGTCATCCGAGATCCTTGTCTCCGACGTCGCCAGAGCCATGACCTTCACACCCCAGTCCGTTACATCATTCAGGCCTTTTGAATCGCTTGCCGTGGGCATGATCCCTGCCAGGCCGACAGCCAATTCCGGAAACGTTGCGCTATGCGTATCCCATCGCCATTTAACGGCTAATTCTGTATCTCCGAAACCGCTTTCACTCGTGTTCGGAGTGGTGCGGCCGTAGTCGACATACTTCGCTTTAATGCCTGCCTCGAGCGTCTCCGTTATGCCGAACGTAAGCGTTATGGGCGTCTGGATAATGCGATAATCCGGTTTGCTGCTGTCTTCGAACAGGACTGATCCGCCGACTGCGAGTGTGCCGGCCGGCCGGGTGAAGGCGGAGTTCGTCACCATGAGGCCGGTAAGGCCCTGGATATTGGGCGGGCGGTTAATTACCAGTATAACCTCTTCTGCGCGTCTTTCCCTGCTGAACAGATCGCTTTCCTGGTCATGCGTATCGATCTTATCCGCTCTCGGGGAGTCCTGGCCTCGTTTCGTCCCGCCATACGTATCAGCTTCCCTGCCCTTGGAGTCCGGTGATGCTGTAAACGAGCTTTTGTCGCCGCGCCCTACGCCATACAGGTCGGTGCTTTGATCCTTTGAAAGCGGTTCTGCTCCTGAAGAGGTGTTCTCCCCCCGTCCGGTCCCATACAAATCAGTGCTTTTGTCGCTTGATGTAGACGGCGGCTCTGCATTTGTATTCCGATCGCGTCCGCTATCGTATAGGTCGGCGCTGTCTGCCCTGTCCTGGGCCAGGGATATGCTGTTCGTTCCGAGGAGACAACTCATGCAGAAGAATAAAAGAACAGCTCTTGCCGGTATCCTGTCAAACATCTATTCTCCCTCATGGCATAGTGCTATTTATGCCGGATGTTCAATGTGTTGCAGAGCTTACTATATCAAAGGACCTGTGTAAAATCAATGAGTTTGTTGGTGTTTCTTTGATGTGTGTTTAAGGCGTGTTTTAAGTAATGACCACACCGTCGGATGGGGGGAGAAAGCGGCTTCACGCCTGATAGCTTGCGCATTGCGCGGTACAGAAGCTTCTGGACAAAAAAGATCTTTCTTTCCTGTCCTACCCCGAAGAACCGAATTTCCTCCCCTGCTCCCATTCCCATGCCGTGCGTACTATATATTCCAGGTCATCATAGCGCGGTGTCCAGCCGAGAACCCTCCGGATCTTCTCGCTCTTCGCCACCAGCGACGGAGGATCGCCTTCCCGCCTGCCGACCTCCTCGACAACGAAATCGATGCCGGTCACGTTCTTTGCCGCTGCCACGACCTCCCGAACGGAATAGCCATGTCCGTATCCACAATTAAATACGTCGCTTTTCCTGTTTTTGAGAAGATAGTTCACGCCAGCGACGTGGGCCTCAGCGAGGTCTTCCACATGGATATAATCCCTGATACAGGTCCCGTCAGGGGTCGCATAATCAGTGCCGAAGATCTGCAGCCTGGGGAACTCGCCTTTTGCCGTCTTTAACGCGCGGGTGATGAGGTGTGTGGACTCCTTGTACGCCTGCCCTATGCGACAGTCCTTTTCAGCCCCGGCAACATTGAAATATCTCAGCGCAATATAGTTGAATGTGCTCTGTGCACGAGAGACATCCTTCAGTATCTGTTCAACCATCATTTTAGAAACACCATAGGGGTTGATGGGGAGCAGCAATGACGATTCATCAACGGGAACGCTTTCCGGGATGCCGTACACGGCAGCGGTCGATGAAAAGAGGAAATTCGGCACGCCGCCGGTAATGCAGGCTTCGATCAGGTTCAAAGCATTGGCCGTGTTGTTGCGGTAATATTTCAGGGGGTTCTGCACACTCTCCGAAACAACGATGGAGGCGGCAAAGTGGATCACTGCGTGGGGTTTGAAATCACTGATCGTCTTCTTGAGGAGCACTGCGTCCGCCAGGTCTCCGAGGACAAATTCGCCATAGAGCACTGCATCCCGGTTTCCGGTGGTAAGATTGTCAAAAACGAGAAGGTCGTACCCTCGTTCACCGAGCACTTTTACGACATGGCTGCCGATATACCCGGCGCCTCCCGTGATCAATAGCTTCGTCATCTGCTCTCCTGGCCTTGTGCACCATGCAGTGCTCAATATGCAATAATACTCATTTTCCTTTGCGAAGAAAACTACAGCGCCCCTTTTCCAGTAAGAACGGTCTTGATCGTTCGCAGGAATATGAGCAGATCGAGGAGCAGGCTCCTATTCTTTATATAATAAAAATCATATTTAAGCTTCTCACGCGTGTCTTCAACCGAATTTCCATAGGGATAGTTGATCTGTGCCCAGCCTGTAACACCCGGCGTCACCATGTGACGCTCCTGATAGAACGGTATCTCTTTCAGGTAGAGCTCAACCAAAGCCGCCGCTTCCGGCCGGGGGCCGATGAGGCTCATGTCTCCCTTCAATATGTTCATGAATTGCGGCAGTTCATCGATACGCATTTTTCTCAGGAGCCCGCCGACTCGAGTGATGCGGGAGTCGTTCTCATGCGTCCAAAAAACGTCGTTTTTATCCGCATCGGCGACCATGGTGCGAAGTTTCCAAACGCTGAAGGGTTTGCCGCCCCTGCCGATACGGATCTGAGAATAAAACACAGCGCCGCGCGAATCAAGTTTAATGACCAGCGCAGCGATAAATAATAATGGAATAGCAAGCAGTCCCCCGACAACGCCTACAAATATATCGAATGTCCGCTTACAATACCAAGTATACCTTTTTTCAAGACTGGAAAGTTCCTCAATAAACCAGTTGGCGCTCAGGTACTCGATCGGGACTTTGCCGGTGACTTCCTCGATTATCTTCTTATAGTCGTTGACCTTTACTTTGTGTTTCATGCAATCCATGAGCGCCCTCATGAGGGCGGGTTTAACCGATGGTATCGCTACGACGACTTGATCGATCTTTTCTCTGACAACGCACGTTATGAGATCCTTCGTTTCGCCGAAACAGGGCAAGTTGCCGGTGGCGTTCTCCTGCGGCCCCTCGGTGAGACACCCGATAACCTGTGTATGAAGATATGTTCTCTCTCTGATGAGGCCGGATATATCTGCGCATAGCCCCGGCTCGCCCACGAGAAGCAACCTGTGGTAAATTTTCGACAAGGTCGTTTTGTTGTACAAAAAGCGGAATATCCCGATCAGGACCCAGGTGAATAGATAGAAGAGAATAAAAACCGCGCGAGGGACGGGTTCGCGGAAGAAGAAGAATATGAAGGTGACGACAACCGCGCTGATGAATAGACCAACTCCAATAATAAGCAATTGATTGGCGAACCTTATTGGCATTTTATGCAACGAATAAACATCGAGAATGACAAACAAAATGATAATGGACGCGAAGAGGGTAACAATACCCCAGCGATAATAATTGAACAGTATAAAATGAAATGAGATGCGGTGTCCCAATTCAAGAGCTATGCTGAACGCGATCAACATTGCCAATAAATCGCACAGGAGCAAAATGGCAATTTTTTCACGCTGACGGATACGCATTGCTCATACCTTCCTCGCTCAGGAACACTTTGGCATCAAGGGATTTCGAGTAAAGAACGTTACAAAGAGATTATTCGTACTTTATCCCACATCACGTGCGCATCGGCTGTTCTCAGATCGACCATATGAAAATCAGCCAGGAGTTTATCAAGCTTTCCATGAGCTGCCTTCAATCCGTAATATGACTTGAATCTTCTCACAATCGATAGCTCGGGGATAACCGGCTGTGCGTCGTCAAAATCTCTCGGGTGAAAGTAAGTCATTACATATGGCGATTTATTCATCATATGTTTGATCGCCCGGTAGGGGAACAACCTAAAATAGCCACCACCCGAAAATACGATCTCCTGATGAATAAACGGATACGTATTGATAGGAAATTCTTTAATTCTCCGGCCCTGTATATCAATAATAGCGGGCTCCGAAGAGCCATATGCCGAAAAACCGCCATGTGCCCTCTTGGCGGGAAAGACGGAGCAGTCAATTTCAATACCCAGATCGATCAATATCTCCAAGGCCCACTGATCTGCACGGCCAATGGAGAAACCGGGAGCTCTGAATGCACGCACCTTTTCCCCGACACAATCTTCAAGTACTTTTATCGAATACTCGATATCATTTCTGAAGTGATCTGGAGTTTGTTCATAGACAAGCTGGTGCATGTGAGAATGCGTCGCGATTTCATGTCCCTGCTGCGCAATGTTACGGATAACACCCGGATATTTTTTAGCGACCCAACCGAGGCAGAAAAAAGTTGCCTTCTGATTATGATGGTCGAGTAGTTCCAATATCAGTGAATGATTCCTGAGAATCCGCCCGTCATATTTTGCCCAATCCGTATCAGTCCTTGTTGAAGCATTGTCGAGGAGATGGAACCACTCCTCAAGATCGAAGGTCAATATATGCAAGTCGTTACCTGACATCGAAATTAGATAAATTAACGGCCCAATTATTGATGTCGAAGATATTCTTGTCTACCTTGTCATCCAACAATATTTTACCGGCCATGTGCATTACCCGCGGCTGAAATCGTTTTGGCACCTCATAGAGATTAATCGGCTTAAACGGTAAACGTCCGACATACATGATGATATCGATATTGTGCTTTTCTTCATCATAAATATGTTTCACGGTGCTTTCGAAAAATATTTTCGACACAGGAGTTACATCAAGAATATAGGCGACTCTCACCCTTTTCTCAGTTTCGATCTTGTAAACAGATACACAATCTGCATTAACTTTTATTATCTTAATATCCTCATGGTTATACCTGTACTTCACGAATTGCCCATCGCGCACGATGTGAATGTTGTGCTTCATATGCGGCCCAATACAGGTGCTCGAGCGAAGTTTTCCGATAGTATTAGGAATAGTATTAATTAATCTTGCATATGCCCTTGGCAGGAAATTAAAGGTAGTCATGCCTTTTTTGAGAGCCTGGAACGTGACAGGCAATATGTAAAAGTTAAGCACTCCAATATCGTCCCATTTCAGCAGTCTTTTTCGCACTAAATATACTTTGTCGTTGGGGAAGCCAAACACAAAGGGGATGTCTTTTTGTTTCAGCGCGTCATAGACCATACCAGTCATTTTCTTCAAATTGAAAGGATTTCCTCTATAGGCTTCATCTATCATCGTGTCAACAGATAAAGCGAAAATAACTTCGCGTTGGAAGTACCGATATTTAAAAGGTATTGATGAGTCACATCCGACAATAATATCATTATCACTCATAATCCCATGAAATGAATAACCCAGTATTGTGTTTTCATATTTTTTGCGAAAATCTTCAAGGGTCATCGTTTTGCCAAAGACCCGCCTGAACAAGTCGCAAAAATTCAACTTCTCGTCATAGGTCAATTGGTCTGTTGTTTTGATCATATACTTCATCAGCATTATTTTCCTGTTGTGACTAGCTTATTCCCGTGCCAGGTGCCAGCGTGTCGCAGACTCATCTGTTAAACCGTTTCATTTTCCAAGTGCATCTTTTTAAAATCATAACGATATAATGTAGATACTGTTAACGAAATCCACTCCCGAAGTCTCAGTATTCTCAGCCACATTGCCAAGAGTTGCAGCGGTCTTCTCTGGCAGATAGTGGATTTTATTCATCGCGATCTTGTACCTTTTTGGGGAATACTTTGCAATAAATCATCATACCTGCTCGCTATTCTGTCCCAATTATAATATTGTTGTACCCTATCAATACCGAATTGTTTCACTTTTTTGCGTGAGTCCGTCCTTAATTGGCCGACAGTCTCGATCGCTTCTCGCAAGTCTTCCCTGTTGCTGAAATAGAACATTCGAGAAGCTGTTACCTCGCGATTGAAGATATTATCATGACAGATGCAGATATTACCAGAACCCAGAGCTTCCAGCAATGATGGGTTGGTACCTCCGACGGAATGCCCATGAATATAGGCCGAGCATGAATAGCGCAGCGCCTGTAATTCACTGCGATCATATATTCCTCCGAGTAAAACCACCTTATCTGAACGATACTTCAATATCTTCCGGACATAATCTGTATCCAAAATAGTACCTACAATCACCAATGGTAGAACGGTCTCGGCATTAAGATAACCTTCAACAATCATTCTAATATTGTTTTCCGGCTCAAGCCGAGAAACCACCAGATAGTATTCATTATGCATCAATGAGTACTTGTCAAGTATGGCTTGATCATAAAGATTGTTGGTATACGCTCCGTATTCAATCAGCGCTATTCTGCGAGGATCGATTTTATAAGTGTCCAGCAGATACGTTCTGATTCCCTGCGAATCCGCGATAATAATGTCGGAACAATTTGCTGCGAGATATTCCGACATCTTTATGTACAGCCTTTTCAACAACGACCACTTTCCCCTTTTCGATTCCAGGCCGTCGATATTAGTAATGATAAATACATTGAACAGCTTAGGCAAAAAATAGAATAAAGCCCCGCCCGCCCCGGCCACCAATATCGTATTATTCCTCATCACCGCCTTCAGAATCGAATCAAAATAAAAAAGCAGTGGATTTCGTGACTTGCTAAAATAAGAATAGGCGATTTTAACGCCATTATAGGCAGCTGTCATGTTGCTTGCACGTTCACAATACACCATTATGTTATAACCTTCATCCGCGAGTCTCCTCGAGACTTCCTCCGCAAAGGTCTCAAAACCGCCATAAGCTGCCGGAATCCCTCGTGTACCCACGATCGCAAGGCGAATTCCTGCCGCGTTTTGGCCAGGAGTAACGGTTTTTTTCATCAACGCGCACCGGATCGTTCTCGAAGGATCGCCTGCTTTTGATCAGTTATATTTCTCTTGTAATAACTTCTTAATAATAACCAAGTACTCGTATCGTATCCTTTATACGATAGCTGCCGTTTCGAATCTGCTGAAACAGCCTCATAACGCGGATCCCATCCGGTCCATACCGTTTTCCCGCCGAACGCGAAATAAATCCAGCTCCATCCATTTTTCTCGAATATATCTATTGCATCTTTCAGATACTGATCACGGCCGGGAGCCCAGCGCACCGCACTAAACTCTCCTATATAAACAGGGACTTTGTGTTTTTCCTGAAACTGCTTGAGTGGCAGCACGAACTTCTCCAGCGCGTTTTTATCCCAGAAGGTCAAATCCATACGGCCCGGGTATGTCAGGGGTTGGTCGCCGAAGTCGGTTATCCCCTGGTGCGTATATTTATGAGGTATATAAACATGAGCATTATATATTATACGGTTATCGTTCAACAGCGGAAAGTTCTCGTAACCGCCGGGGAACCCCCATGCCCCCGCTGAAACAATCACATACCTTGACCTATCGTGTTTTCTCATGGTTTTAAGCATATTGTTAAGTATTTCATTCCACTTTACTGGCAACAGCGATTTATTATCCTTGACCATTACGGGTTCGCTTAAGAATTGATAAGCAGACAGTTCCGTGCCTCTTGCTGCAAATTTTTTCGCTGCGAGCGAGACCAGATGGTTTATCTGCTTTATGCATACAGGGTTATCCCAATATTCCGGATTCTTTTTGTCGCTGCATTTCGAATCATCCGTAGGAAAGCTGTCGGTCGCAATGATAGCGGTCATTTTATATTTTTTACATTCATTTAATATCCGGTCGATGAGCTTCAGATTATACAGGAAGGCATCTTCGGACGAAACGTGCAACTGCTCCATGGTTCTCTTTGAAGTGAAATATATTCTCACCGCATTGATATTCTGCATGGCCAACTCCTTGACCACGCCGATTTCTTCCTGGGCGATTTCTGCTGGTACGGATATCCCGCGCCATGGCCACATCACAGGATACGATCGCTCCTGGGCGTATACGTTCCCTGGGAGAACGATCAGGACAACAGCAGAAATAATCATCAGACGTCTTAAACTCACCGTTTACCTCCGGCAGTTAGGAGCAATTTACCATAGAGTAATTTTGTTTGCTTGCCTATAAAATCCCAATCATGGTATCTTCGAACATATTCTCTCGCGGCATTTCCCAGAGAAACAGCGCGCGATGGATCGCTTAGTATTTCCCGCATCCTTGCCGCCAGATCCTCATTATCTTCCGAGCGAAACAAGAGGCCATTTTCTCCATCACGAATAATCTCTTTCATCCCCTCAAGGTCGCTCGTAATGACCGGCATTCCGTAGCTCATTGCCATCAGCAGTACACCGCTCTGGTAGATACGTCGATAGGGCAATACTACAACATCGGATGCGCCATAATAAAACGGAACCTCCTCATCATGGATATAGCGGATATGGGTGATGCAACGATCGCGAATGCTCTGCCTCTCCATACTCTTCTCATATATTGAAAAGTCATTTTTCCAAGGCCTGCCCGCGATCAACAACACCGCATCGGGATGATGCTTCAACACAGTAGGCATCGCATCTATAAGCAAATCCAGGCCCTTCACCTCTTTGATCTGGCCGAACAACAATAGTACCTTTGCCTGTTCGGGAATATCCAGCACACGACGCGATTCTGCTTGCGAAGGCATGGGGCGATTAGCGAGCAGGTAATTGCCGTGCGGAATCACCTCAATTACTTCCGGCACCAGCCCGATCCGCTCAATGAGTTCTTTTTTGCTGACCTGGTTGTGCGCGATAACCCGATGACCCAAACGATAAACAAAGCGGCTAAGCGTTGGCACCTCCAGTTCTTCCACGAACGATTCCACATCGTGTGCAGTAATCACAACCTTGCGCAGCAATAACCGCGCAAGCATCACTTGCATCGTTTGTAATGATCCCACATGGAAGAAGTGAAAATGAGCGATGCGACGACCTTCTCGCACTGCGGAAAGCAGTGCGACCAAGGATCCGTACATGTAGCGCAACCCACGTTTCCACGCGGCATCCGTGCCATAGATGCCGCGAAAAGCATGTCGGACCTCAAACGCAGCATCTTGGGGAGCAGTTGTTTTCTCACAGGTATATAAGACCACATCAACGCCCGCGCCAGTCAAGCCCTCGCAAAGCCCAAAATCATAATAATCCATGCCACCATGCCCACCAACAGGCTCAATGATAGCAACTTTCATGCCTCGTCCGCTCAATCAGTACCCCAATGTCTGCATGGTTTCATCGAACATCGGACGCAGTGCCTCATGCATTGCAAACTTAGGATGTTGCGGCGTCGGCCGTAACACAGCTTCACCATAGCTCAGGTAAATATCGTCCTTCCCCAGTTGACCGAAAATAGCGATCTCACCAAGCATGGCACGCGGATTCGCCACAAGATTCTCATAGTGTATAAGCAGTATGCTCTTGTCATTTTCCTCGACACGACGTAGCCCTTCACGCATGGTGACAATCCACTCAACCGCTGCCATATCAGTGTGTTGTGTCAAAGAGGGGATGATTGCCCTAATTCTTGCAAAATATGGATCCGGTTTAAGTAACTCGCTCTGCATCAATTTCCACTTGCGCTGATTAACTCCCCACCAATCATGAGTTACCTCCCCCTGTTTGTCACCAAGACGCTTTGACCACAACTCTATTGAAGCACAAGTATCCCAACCATTTCTCACCAGAAAAATGAATTTTGCATCGGGAAAGATTTTCCGCACAAATGGTACGCGAAAAATCAACTCTGGATACTTATCTACAAGACGATTCGAGAAAACAGTTCTCAAATAGACGCCAAACAGACGATGAGCATTTCGCCGAACCGTGTCGGTCACATGTGTTGCATCCAAGCGGTAGTGTGCTTCACCCCGGCCGTAACTGCCAATCACGTCCTCGTAAGGATAAATAGAATGCCAAAGCGCCTTGGGTTCATTCAAGAATCCTACGTCGCGATGCATGGAAAGTACCATACCCAGAACCGTGGTGCCGCTTCGGCCAGTGCCGAGAATGAATATCGGCTTTTCCACACGTTTAATCTGTGGTAAGCTTTTTTCGACAGCGAAATGCGCAAATACCAAAGGATTCAACCAGCGACCTCGCGTCGTTATCGGTCGACCTTCGAACAAGCCGTAGCTAACAAGTCGGGAAACCGTCTTAGTCGGCCGCATCCACATATAGTTGAAATCAAGCTGAGCGACCACAGTTAACTCCCCTCCGCATCTTGCCGCATAGCCGGTCGCTCGCCAACTACTCCTGCGGGCGACCCGATTGCAATGGCATTAGGCGGAATATCGTGCGTTATCACTGCAGCGGCTCCTATCACTGCGCCATTGCCAATTGTTACCGGCTTAGCGATCACAACATTCAATCCGATGAAAACATAGTCGCCAATTACCACTTGCCCCTGATAAAAACGGAATGGTCGTTTCATGGTGGGTACATAACTGGTATCGAAATAATGAGTCAGAATTCGCGCACCAGCTGTAATTCTTACATTCCGGCCAACTTGAATCGCTTCAGGATAAATATCATCGAAAAAGACGTCTTCTCCAAGAAACACGGAACGCCAATCCACGAAACGCACCCCACGCATCATTTGTAATAAAACACGTATTCTCACGGGAAGCAATGGCATCTTGCGCGCAATAAATTGAAAAAGTTTACCAGCGAAGCGACGAAGAGTTCGCCGGGGAGACGCGGTTGCTGATGAATTTGTCATATACTCTCTATCTCATCTGCCAGTCTAGCATTGCGGCGTTTTCGAAATTCAACCCAATTTTCGTCAAGAGAAATCTTTTTTACAACCTTACCCGGCACACCCACGACCACACTGCAATCAGGCACATCATGAACTACCACAGCGCCCGCACCGATGATGCAATTGCTTCCAACAGTAAGCCGCCCCTCGCCCCGCACATTACTGATGATCTGCGCTCCTGCGTTGATCTCCGTGTAATCTCCTATCGTAACATTGGGGCCGCCAATAGTCACACGTTGCATGATCGAGCAGTAGCGACCAACTCTAGCGGTAGGATTTACCACCAAGCCCCGTGCATGACCAAGGAACAATCCTGACCCGAATTTCGCCTGGGGTCCTATCCAGACCCCTGCAATTAAATCATTCAGCATAGTCAACAAGTATGCCACGGGGCGTAGTAAGCGGAATTGATAGCACCATTGGCTAACGCGAAATAAGACAACCGTACGGAAATCCGGATAATACAGATATTTCAGTATCCCTTTGCGATTATGGGCCAGACGAAACACGCGTATGTCTTCTCGAATGATCTTATAAAACTTCATGGCTTTAACCTTATTTTTTCTTTTCGATAATCAATAAGCGCCTTTGCCACGCTCCTTAGCGCATCAATCCTGTTATGGACTCCCCACTGAAAACATTTCGACGCAAGAAAGAAGGGGAAAATGCATAAAAAAATCAGTTTGTTTTTTCCGCTGGCATGTAGCCACATATTTAAAAGGCGGTTTTTGACGATGTGATAAACAAAAAAAACAAGATTCGGGTTTCGTGCGTCAAACACACCCTTGAAGTCACTACTATTTTTTTGACTTCCTTGTCCAATGTGAAGGACCAGAGCCTGCGGCTCATACCAAATATGCCAGCCTTTCTCCTGAACCCTAAGTGAGAGTTCCAAATCCTCCTCATACATAAAAAAACGCTGGTCAAACCCTTTTTCCTGAATAAGAAGCGTCTTGCGAATAAGCATGGCGCATCCACTGGCAAAAGTAATATAGCGCGGCATTATGGCGGGTTCCGCATCCGCTGGCCCCAGTACGCCCGGCACTCTTCCACTGCCCCTCTTCCAGTCCACCTCTCCTCCGCCATACCAGAGTAGTGCGGGTGACTCAAAAAGTACAATACGAGGGGACACGATGCCTGCTTCCGGATGTTCATCAAGAGCTTTTTCGAGATGCAGAACCGTATCTTCCTGTATGAATGCGTCATTATTCAGTAGTAGCATAAACTCGCAATCGGTATGGGCCAGCGCCCAATCTATTCCCAGATTATTGCCGCGGCCAAATCCAAGATTTTCTGGGGCACGCAGAAGCGATACCCCAGGGAACGGTGTAAGCGCCAGTTCCAGATTAGGATCATCCGGGGTATTGTCCACCACCACAACTGAGAGTGGCACAATTGACTTCAGTAAAGAGGCTACGCACTTCGTGGTAAGTTCAGTACCATGGTAATTCACGACAATAACAGCTGTTCGAGTAGTTGATATCTCCACTATACATTTATCTTGCGGCATTCAAACCATCCTTTGGCTGCAATGTCGCGACATACAAAATGGCAACAAGAAGCAGGCCTATCTCTGCAGAGTTCGCAAATCTCCCTGTCGCAATCGAGTGGATGGCATAATAGAGAAGCAAGCCCTTCACAGCGTTGACTAGTGCGAAGTTGCCACCCCCAGACCTTGGAATCCATCCAGCATAGCGCCAGGCGAATAGAAACTGGATGCTAAACAAGATAAGACCGAACACGCCGTATAAATAGAGCACACCGATGATACCGATGTCCGATGGGTAGAACCGTCCTTTGAAAACCACATCCGCCAACCGCCACTGTTTGCTGAGATCTCCGTTGCCCATCAGCCAGTGTTTTTCAATATAAGGCCACGCCAGGCGGGTTTCAAAGATGCGCGCATTTGCCGAAGCATCTGCTGACTCCTCCCCGGTAACCAACACCGTGATGGCATCATTGAATTTCTCTCCAAGTTTTGCCATGTAATCAGGCTTCACGAGAAAAAGCATCGAGAGCAGCACTACCGATATTATCAGCGCTTTAGGCACCCATAAGATTATTCGTTGAAAAGAACCCCACCGCCAGATAAAATATACATAGCTTGCGACCATCGCGACCAGAAGTGATCTCTTCCCAATAAACACAAGAAATAAAAGGAAGGGAAAGGCAAACAGATACTGTCTCCAGTCCTTTTTCAAATAACCCAAAAACGCATAATAGATAAAACCGAAAATAATGAAAATAGTGTCAAACTTAAACTGCGTCTCAGTGACGTGGCCGCCGCTAACAAATCCTTCTCCATATCCGGCAAAACGGCTGGGATCAAATACAAGGGAAATCACCGTATAGAGCGTCAGACTGAACCAGGCAAGCCCCACCAGGGCTCGATCAACATCATTCAGGGAAAACGAACCCCGTCGAAAATAGTGGAGGAATATCAATACAGATGCCGTAAGTGTTATGTTGCGCCGAGCAAGAATGCCATACACGAGAGGCTGGCCGAACTCATGTTTTGCCATAAAGGCTGAGACTACAGGCACACATAAAATCAAAAGAATGACATATAGTTCAAGGCGTGCAAAGCGCAAACCATGTTTCATGCTGTTAAAAAAGTAAACCGTGACAAGGAACATAAACACAGCGACGATCCACATGTCCTTTAGCACCATGCCGCCGGGAAAATACCGAAACACTTGTAGCGATAACATAAAGAACAGAGCAAGAAGGATGACCTTCAATATGTTTTTTTCCCCTGTTCCATGATTTACCACCAGCCTTATAAATCAACGTGCTTCATGCGCTCAAGAATATTCTAAAACAATCTTCCCCAGCTATACCACACATTTCCTGCGTAGTTATTTTAAACGCTAAATTACCTTTTAAAGATAATCCACTCCAGTTTGCACTATCAGCGATTGATAACCGAGACTCATTGAAACGACTTATGAAATCTCAATGTATAACGTAAATCCTTAGTTCTTTCGCCGATTATCTTTGCAGGAACCCCAGCAACAATCGCATATGGCGGCACATCCTTCGTTACAACGGCCCCCGCTGCGACAACTGCTCCTTTGCCGATCGTAACACCTGGCATAATAGTCACCCTGCAACTGATCCAGGCATAATCCTCTATTATGACCGGAGCACCTTGGGCCCGAAAATACGGGTCCTGCGGGTCATGCTCCATGGTCCAGATCCATACTCCCATAGAAAGAGAAACATTATTTCCCATAATAATGCCATTTCGAGCATCCATCATAGCATCGTTACCGATGACGCAGTTTCGTCCTATTGACAATTTCCAAGGCAGAAAGAACCGAGTTCGCCAATGAACGCTTGTTCCTTTCCCTATTCGAATACCAGAACTACGATACACGAGCAAGCGGAACTGATGGAACGGAACATAGCCCACCATCGTCAGAGTATAAACGAGAATATCTTGAAGCCAGTTTCTGATGATTCGCGCGATTTTACGAGATCGGCTCTGTTGAGGTGGTTTGATATTCGCCATGTCCTATTTTTCCCGACGCGCTCCTACAAGCGTCCATTGAACTGTAATGAAATCTCTGCAAAAACCTAAAGTTACAGTGTTAATAATACGATCCAGACGTCTTCTGAATTCCCCTGATTCACATCGCAAAATTTTCAGACCAGCCTGCTCGAAGAGGCGAATTGCAGTTTTGCGTGTGAAATAGCGTAGGTGGGTCCGGTCCATTATGCCATGCGAACTATATTCCCACTCTCCTTTACACAGCAACGGAAGGACCACCCCCCAGTACCGCACATTGGGAATAGAAGCGATCAAATGGCCGCCTTCCGTCATGAGCAGACTTAATGATCTCAACACACTCCAAGGGTCTCGCAAATGCTCCAGCACATCTCCGCAAATAATATAATCGAAGGGGCCATATTCGCGCCCAATGGTCTCTAGATCGATAGATTCAATGTCGTCACAAATGACGTGATCGAGAAAGGACTCGGCTAACTTAGCCACTGTCGGAATAAGTTCGATGCCTATCACCTTTTGTGCAAGACCAAGCTTCTTCAAGTTAGCGCCGAATGTGCCCTCACCGCATCCTACGTCAAGAACTCTTTCAGCCCCGTGGCTTATATGACAGATCAATTCGGCACGAGAACACCTATAGTACAGAGCAGCATAATCCATCGAACAGATCCTTCAGCGGTTTGTCTTAGTATGAATCGCATTATCGTAAATTTTGACAAATGTATCAACATTATTGCTCATTAAAAGGTGAACATGGCTCAATATTCTATCCATGGGCCAATCCCACCATCGAATAGCGAGAAGTTTGTCGATCACGGCTGGTTCGAATCGGTACCTAATAGTTACAGCGGGATTGCCAGCAACGATTGCGTAGGGTGGAACGTCTTTTGTTACTACTGCACCTGCCCCTACAACCGCGCCGTCACCGATCGTTACCCCTGATAGTATCGTCGCTCCATATGCGATCCACACATCGTTGCCTATACGCACATCACCTTTTGTGTGTGGATGCCCAGGGATATTTTTGGCAACAGAGAAAAACTTAGAAAACGGATATGTCGAGATCCAATCAGTATGATGTTCTCCGCCAAGAAAGATGTGAACATCTGATGAGATCGAACAAAACTTACCGATCGAAAAGGTCGACTTCTCTCCACAGTGAAATACTTGTGGAACGCCATAGGTAAAGTCACCAACGCTATGTTGACGTAGAAATTTTCTCCGTCTGTATATTCTGATCATATTTCTTAACAGTTTTATCATTATCAGTCACTACCAGAGAACATCATTTAGCTGCGGATCTGTATAGCCTGTACTTCATTTTTTATGATATGCCATTGTGCCCTCGCCGCATCGGATAGATCTATGATGCTTCATTTGCCGGACCACCTGCGGCCCATTTCTTGACCCAATAAGGATCAACACCTGTCAACTTCGCAATTATATCCGCATCACGGCGATACAGCTCTTCAAGATCCTCCCTCACCTTTGGAGAAAGCACAAAACGGTTATCAAGGCCCGTTTTGACAAGTGACCTGTGCAATCCTAACCAGAATCGGACCCGCCTTCGGTATCTTTCAGGCATGATCTTGCCTAAGAGCCTCAATCTCGTATTGAAACTCAAACGAGCGACGAACGACAGGATCATATTTACATTTGATCCATGATGCCGTCTGCCAAGATCGGGAATAGCGAAATGCCGGATGCCGAGAAAATCAAAAATTTTAGCCATAAAAAGATCGGGATGATTTTCAAGATCGTCCGTGAACAATACAAGCATTCTATCCTTCGGAAAGAGCTTATAGAATTGCGCGAGAATTCTTCCATATTCTCCGAAAACGATGAATTCCTTCCAGTAATCGGGAGATTTTCTTGATGCCTCGAATGAATCCGGTTTTAATTGTGAGGCAATGGCTTCATCAAAAGTCCGAGTTTCATCGCGAACCCGCGTTGCCATATGATAATGCGAGTAGGCCCTTTCAATAGGATCACGAAGCACCGCGATGATTCTGGCATTTGGAGTCAGCTCTTTCATTCGCTGAGGCACTTTGGGCGACATCATGTAATGAGGGGTTACCGTGCCTAACAACGGGTGGTCGCCACAGGAACCGAAGAACTCATTAAAATACCACCCGTATCCTTTCTCAAAGGCATCATCATCGGAAAAAAAAGGGGCTTCCTTCTCCTGCGGCATACAGATATCAGGGTGTTGTGATAAATGCTTATATAAAGACGTAGTACCCGCCTTCATCGCCCCGATGACAAAAAAATCAAGGCGTTTGTCGCTCTTCATACGCTATACGCTCTTCCCTTCACGTGTCTGCAGTCCGATCGGCCAAAATCCCAATCTGTTCTTGACCATTATCGTCATCAAGGCATTTTGCACCACCACTCCGCACGTGACCGCGATTGCCGCGCCGATAGTACTATAGACGGGGATCAACGCAACGCCCAATGCCGCCGTGACAATGGCGCTGCCGATCGTTACATCCCGAACGGTCTTCTCATACCCGGTCATCATAAGCAGATTTGCTACCGCACCGGTTGCGGCATTCACGACCACACCAACCAGGAGGATTCGAAGAATGGAACCCCCCGCTTTAAAGTCTGGTCCGAACATGGTCATTATGATTTGGGCTACGCCAAATACCGTGCCGGCCAGGGGAACCGCTATTATCGTCAGTGCCAGGGAACTCCGCCTAGCTAATTTACTCATATTCTCAATATCATTCTGCCGATAAAACGCAGCTATCTTTGGCGACAGAATGCTGATCATCGCCATCAGAGGAAACAACAGCAGGCCCGACACCCGGTTTGCCACGTTGAAGATCCCAACGTCCGCGGTTGTTCCCCAGATGCCAAGCATCAAAGTGGCGACCTGCTGAATGACCAGACCGGTGAGCGCTACGCAGAAAAGCGGCCAGCTCGATCGGAACAGTGATCTCACGGAAGTTCTCTGCCGGCCGTGCGTCTCCGTTGAGTGAACCGAAGCCTCTCGATAGGCCTTTGACCAGCACATTCGGGCAGCAACAGCCGCCAGCACCGCGGCGACAGCATACGCAGCAACGGCACCGTTGATCCCCCACAGCGCTGAGAATGGATAAAGAATCACAAGGGTCCCCAGGGAGACTTGGACCGATTTTATCCACTGTGAGAAAGGAATGCTCTTGATCCCGCGGAGGGCCTCGGCATCGATCATCGCAAGGGCGGCAGGCACTACGGTCGCCCCTGCCAGCAGCAAAGGAATTTTCAGGTCTGGCTTATTGAATACCTTGTCAGCCATCCATGGTGCGGCGATAATGAGCGCGAACGACACGACTAAGGAACTCACTCTAACAACTCGAGTTACCGCACGGTGAACGAAATGTACTGAGTTCCACTCATTTGATGCCGCATGGGCTGCCGCAAAACGCACCACCGTATTGTCAAATCCCAGTCTAGCGATGGTCGCGGCTATTGTTGCGACCGACAGGGCAAGGTAATAGACACCCGTTCCCTCTACCCCGAGATTACGTGCGATGAATACGCTGACCGCGAAGCCCAGAAGCGTCCCCAACGTTAAAATCGTCAATGATGAGAGGGTTTCCGTTAAAACCTCCTGCATGTGTCCATCCAGCAGGGAAAAGCGTGATTTAATTGCAGTAAATAACATCAGTGTGCACCATCAATAAATATCGAAGGGCCGTGAAATGATTCAGTGGGATGAAATAATTCCGGGGGCGATAACAGCCTATTCAGGAAGTCCCTACCGATCTCTTGTTCAATAATATTCAAACCACTCTCAAGCCAGATCGCGAGGTTCCGAGCTTTGTGAGCATCAGAGCCGAGATGGTCGTACAGGCCCATTTCAAGCATCCGGAGGGCGCGCATTTTGATCCGTTCTCCGTAAATACCGGCAAAGCTTCCGATGTTTCCCTGGAACAGGCAGCCCATGGATCGCAGTGAATTTAGCGTTTCCGTATCATCATGAAATGAATATTCCCTCCTGTCGACCAGGTCAAATGATCTCCATTGCCACGGCCACAGGCCCGATAACCGCCCTTTCCGCCTCTCCGGGAGGATCGCGTCGAACATATCATATCGTTCAGGATGGGCGATGAGCGGACGTAAATGCTTGACGGTGATTATCCGATATGCTGTTTCCGCCAGGAAGCGGGGCTGGACTTGACGATACGCCTCGATCAGTACGATATTTTCTTGAAGAGGCAATGGTTTATCAAGGGAGTCCAGCAGGTATTCATCGAGATAGTATTCGGCTGACGCATGGAGCGTGACAGGGCTTCCTATGCTGTCTAACGCTGCCTGCAGATCCTGTACAGCATCTTCTATGCGCTCCAGGTTATCATAGGTCCACTTCATTACATGGGGCGTGCAGGATATGTTGGTAAAGCCGAAATCGGCAAGGATACGGGCCATTTCCAGTGCTTCACTCATATCACCGGGCCCGTCATCGAGGCCTGGAAGAATGTGGCAGTGGTAGTCCGTAAAAGGGCCTGGTCTGGTTATTTTTTCAGGAGTCGGTGCATCCATGCTCGAATTCCTTTGGGTTTTTGTTTGGCAGGCTCTTCGTTGTAATGTCCATAACCGTAATAATATCCATAGCGGTAATATTTTTCACCGTAGTAGCCGTACTTCTGGAGCCCCTCTTCCGACTTATCGTTCAGCACGACACCCGCAATGGGAGCGCCTGCATTCTGAAGCAGTTCTTTCGCATGGACCGCCGCCTTGATCGGCACTCTGCCGAGTTCCAGGACCATGAATACCATATCGGTCATGCTTGAGAGCAGAAGCGCATCCGTGACCGCCAGGACCGGAGGTGCATCAAGGAGAATAACGTCGTAACGATCTCTGAACGTCTGGAGCATGTTTTTCATTTTGTCCGAACCGAGCAATTCTGCGGGATTGGGGGGCGTCGTTCCTGCGCTGATAAAATCGAGTCCCGGGATCTCGGTATTATGAATAATGGCATCCATATTGGTGTCCCCAGCCAGAAGTTCCGTCAGCCCTGGTGATTTTGTTATGCCCATAGAGTTTGTGCATGGAGGGGCGCCGCAGATCGCAGTCGAGCAAAAGCACTTTCGCGCCGGTCTGGCTCAGGATGATGGCCAGGTTGCCGATGATGGTTGACTTGCCCTCATAGGGCAATGAACTCGTGACCATCATCACTTGTCTTTTTTTGCTGATACCGGAGAAGTGGATGCTGGTCCGGAGACTTCTGAAGGCTTCAGAGATCGATGACTTCGGCTCATAGTGGGTAATGAGCGAAGCGTGTTTTTCATTGTCTCCGCCACCTTCTGCTGCTGGGATACGTGGGATGACGGCAAGGATGGGAAGATTAAGCTCACGTTTGACAATGTCCGCATCTTTGATGGTATTATCAAGATAATCCTTGGTAAATGCGACGAACATGCCCGACATCCCTGCGGATAAAAAGCCCAGGATGAGATAAAGAGGGATCTTCGGTTTGATGGGATTTTCCGGCGTGACAGCGGGATCTACGATGTCGATATTACTGATGGTCGAGGCTTTCGCAATATTGGTCTCTTCCCGCTTTTGAAGCAAAAACGTGTAAATATCGGCATTTACCTTGAAAAACCTGGTTAGGCGCGCCAGCTCCCGTTCTGTCGAAGGAAGTTTTCTCATTTTTGCTTCGTAAATGCCAAGCTGTCGGGTGTAATCCTTTTCCTGTTTGACGAGGTTCCGGAAACTGGTGTCGTAGGTCATGCCGATCTTGTGCTGCAGTTCATTGATCTGTTCCTGGACCGACTTCACCAGAGGATGGGTGACAGTATAATCGTTGAGCAGCGCCTGCTTCTGGATCTCGAGGTCCGCCAGTCTGGATGCTATGCCGGCGATGAGCGGGTCCTGCCTGAATACGACCGGTGAATAGGTCTCGTTTTTGCTTGCGGCATTCTTAAGCGATTCCAGGGAAAATTCCGCTTGTTTTTTCTGGATTGTAATGCTGGCCCGCTCCTTTTCCGTGTCAGAGAGTTTTTCTATCAGAGCCAGAACTTCTGTATCCAGTTGCATCACCCCGGTGGTCCGTTTAAATGTCTCCAGGTTCCGTTCGGCAAGTTCCAGGTCCTGCTTTCACTTTCTCAAGCTGCTGTTCAAGGAACAGGACGGTCCTGTTCGCCTCCTCAGCCTTAAAACTGATCGTCTGCTCGAGATAGGACTGCACCAGATTGTTGACCACATCCCGCGCCAGCTCCGGATCGGTGTCTTTGTATGACAGCTTGATGATGTTGGTCTGTTTCGGGCTTTCTTCAGCGGTTACATTCTCACGCAGGACATTGACGGCGGTCCTGAACGGAATAATGTCAATGCGGGCCCGGTCCCCTGTTTCGCCGCGCAGATCTTCGATGAGAAGGGTCAGATTTTCACTTTGAATGAGCAGACCGCTTTTCCCGTCACCCACGGATTTTTTTTCCATATCCTGGATCCTGTAGGAGCCGGGTCCGGTAATAGTGATGAAATATGTTTTTGCTGCAGGGTCAGCAGAAAGATCAACGATCTTGAAGGCGGCATTACCCTTCTCAACGGTCATGGCGAACTGCAGATGGAGTCTTTTGGCGACCTTCTCTGCATTTGTCCTTGATTTAATGATCTCGATTTCCTGAGCTACAGGACTGGTGCTGGTCTGCAGCAGTTCGTCCAATACGGTCCCTTTACCCTTGTCCTCCTTGAGGCGGAGCGTGGCAGTCGCTTCATAGACCGGATTCATCAAAAACGTATAGGCAGCGACAGCGAGGAATATGGTGAGAAAGGTGATCGTAAACGCTTTTCTGCGGCGGATCAGGGCACTGATGTAATCCTGAAGATTGATCACATCGTCCTGGTTGAAGGGGTCGTTCGTGTTGATATTTTGCATGGAGTCCTTAGATCGAGGCTATCTTGTTGCCGTGATTTAACGCCGAGATGTTCAGCTTAGTCATAATTTCTATTAAGAAACTTGATCTGGACAAAGGGTTGCAATATGGCGCTTACGGTGTGAAGTGATGGAAGGATCTCTGCAAGGGCGTCGTTCCAGTTGCCGAACCGGTTCTTCGGCACATAAATGATGTCCCCGTCCCTCAAGGGGAACGGCAGTGCGTCGCCTTGAAGGATCTTCTCGAAATCAACGACGAGCAGTTCGCCCTGGGTTGCCGAGAGAGACCTTATGATGCGCACATGGTTCAGATCATAGTAGGAGTCCCGCAGCTCTGACGTGGCAATGGCCTGGGCCAGGTTCAAACCGTTCTGCATCATGGGGACCGGGCCGGGCCGTTTTACCGCGCCGAAGATGAACACCTGCTTGGTCCGGTAGTCGGCTATTTCGATGACTGCCCAAGGGTTCCTTGAGATAGGAGGTGAACGCATTCTTCACAGCAGATTGCGCCTGATCCAGCGTGAGGCCGGCCACCCTGACGCTGCCGACGAAGGGAAGATGGAGATTGCCCGCGCCATCCACCCTGCTCCCCTTGCCACCGGCGACTGTCGAGAACTCCGGCTTTCCTGATACGTTGACGAACAGGATGTCTCCGGGTCCGAGCAGATACTCATCACGCATCACCACGGTTCCTGTTTCCTGTGAAGTGAGGCTTACGGTTTCCTGCTCGACAACAGGATTGATCTGTTTGACCGTGCCCGGAGGATAGGTGCTGTAGGGGGCGCAACCGGAAAAGAGCAATAAGAAGAAGCTGCAGGAGCAGAGAACAAATCTAAAGGACAGATCACGTTTCATCAATAATGGTTACCTTTTTATTAGAAAGCGTTAAGATGTTGATTTATAACTCTTTGCAGAGAATAAGTCAACAAAAGAGCCATCAAACATACGAGCGTAAAAGTTCACATGTTTTTTGCAGAAAGCCGAGATCTTGATGGTCGTCTGAAACCGGCTATCCGTAATACTTTAAGTTGTGGTATTATAAGGCAATAGGGAGGCAAAGTAAAGGTTGTTGATGGGGTATTTTCAGGGTATTTGTTTTTGGAGTGCGGCAACGATCAGCGTCTCTGTAGTTGGCAAAGATGATGTAATGCCTGATGATAGGGCTGATTCCCTACTTCTTCCCTATCTTCGATTCCGTCCCCGCGATGAGCCGTTTGATGTTATCCCGATGCTTGGCGTAGATCATGCCAAAGAGAAAGAGCGAGAGCAGACGGAGGTCTTTTGAGGGATAGAGAGTAAATGTATACAGAGGATAGAGTGCAAATGCAGTGAGTGCAGCAAGAGAGGAGTAGCGCCAGATAAAGGCGGCGACGGCCCAAGTGATGAGGCTTGCGAGCGCTGCCAGCGGCGTGAGCGCCAGAGCAACGCCGAAACTGGTGGCAACGCCCTTCCCGCCTTTGAACCCCAGATAGACCGGGAAGGTGTGGCCGAGCAATGCCGCAACTCCTGACAGCATGGAGGTGTAGTCGTTGTTCAGCAGCACCCTGATCGCAAGGACCGGCAACAGGCCTTTGAGGCAGTCGGCAAGCAGCGTCAGGAGCGCGGCCTTCTTTCCGGCTGCGCGCAGAACATTGGTTGCGCCGATATTCCCGCTTCCCACGGTCCGCACATCGATATCGGAGAACCAGCGGGTGAAGAGCAGCCCGAAAGGTATTGCCCCGATGAGGTAGCAGAGGATGATGGCGGCGATATGAAGTGCAGTGTTCATAGGAGTATAACCCAGGTATTTTAGGCTGAAGACGGAAGGCTGATCTAAAAACCTTCAACTTCAGTCTATTCACCTGAATAGTTTTAGCTGTTCAACTTGTTCCAGTAGGTCCTGAAATACTGCACTGCCGAGTATACGGCGAGGATCATGGCGACCCAGAGCGCGATTATACCGAGATCGGTCATCCAGTCCTGGTCGAAATACTGATACAGGAGCAAAGAGAGGACGGCCGTGATCTGCGCGCCGACCTTGTACTTGCCGACCGTCTCGGCAGGGATGACGACGCCGTCACTTGCGGCGATCGCGCGAAGGCCGGTCACGGCAAATTCCCTGCCGATGATCAGGATCGCGATCCAGGAGTGGACCACGTCGGGTTTCAGCTCGACCAGGACCACCAGGGCGGCCATGATCAGGATCTTGTCGGCAATGGGATCGAGCAGTTTCCCCACCTTGGTCACCTGCCCCCATTTTCGCGCAAGGTAGCCGTCCAGCCAGTCCGTGGCGGATGCAATGGAGAATACGACGCCGGCTGCAAGGGCGCGCAGGGGGCTCGGATCGAGCATGAGGACGATGAACACGGGGACAGCCAGGATTCTGCTCATTGAGAGAAGGTTCGGGACATTGAATATTTTCACGGTTGCTTCCTCCACCTTCGGTGCATCCAGACCCATTGCTCGGGCTCACGCATGATGCATTCCTCGATCTTCCGGTTGAACAGCGCTGTATTCGTTATGATGTCCTGTTCGATATTACCCGTCCTGACCAGCTCCAGAGGGCCTTCAACGATCACGGTGTGCCGGTTGTCCTTTCCCCGCCGCGTATATCCGAAGACGACGGGAGCGTTGAATTTGAGCGCCATGGAAGCCGCGGCGGTCGGGGTCCAGGCCGGCCGTCCCATGAAATCAACGAAGGCGCCCTCGACATCGGTATCCTGGTCAATGAGGATGCCCAGGATGCGGTTTTCCTTGAAAATGCGTATCAGCTGGCGGGAAGCGCCCGGTTTGCCGCGCAGGATGACCTTCATGCCGACCCGTTCGCGCAGCCGGACAAGCAGGTCATTCAAGGGCTCGGGCTTGATCGGCGCCGCTACAACGCTGAGCGGGAAGTGCTGCGCAACGAACCCGCCGCAGAGTTCCCAGTTCCCGATATGACCCGTCATATACACGACACCCTTGCCTGCTGCGAGAGCAGTGCGAAGGTTGGCTTCGCCCGGAAAATCGGCTATCGTGGCCAACCGCTCCGGGGTCATCAGCATGAACTCAAGCATGGACTTGCCGAGGTGCATGAAGCTTCTGCGGGCCGTTCGTTTGATCCAGGCATCACCGCGGTCGGCGAAGACCGAGGTCAGGTGCGTCAGCGCCCTTTTTCGTTCCCGCGGGAGAATATAGTAGCCCAGGAACCCCAGTGCCGCGCCTGCCTGAACGCCGAATCCATAGGGAACCAGACGTGAGATGATCCAGATAAGCCTGATCGACCAGAGCAGAGAAATGCGGCTGAGCGTTTTTCTCAATGTGATCAGGCGGCGTTTCATGCAGTCGGGTGATTACCCTGTTTTTTGAGGATAAGGTTGATGAGCTCGCGGACGGCCCCGCGGCCTCCTGATGCCCTGGTGACCAGGTCGGTGAAGGGCTTCACTGCCGGATCAGCGTCTGCAACGGTTACGGCGAGAGCAGCCCGTTTAAAGATCGCAAGGTCGACAACGTCATCGCCCATATACGCGACTTCGGCATCGCGGAACCCGTATTTTTTCAGGATCTGGTCGTACACGGCGATCTTCTCGTGTGCGCCCTGATGGACCTCGGTAATGCCCAGTTCCCGGGCACGGATGTTCACGACCTCGGATTTCCTGCCAGTAATGATGCCGATGGTGATGCCGGCCCTTTGCGCCAGTTTGATGCCGTGGCCGTCGCGCACGTGGAACGCCTTCAGCTCATTGCCCTGGTTGTCCAGAATGATCCTGCCGTCGGTCAGTACGCCGTCCACGTCGAGCAGGAGCAGTTTGATGTTTTTCGCTTTTGTCTGGACGCTTGTTTTGGTTTTTCGCATAATAGGTGAAGGTTATTCCGCGTATGTTGAACTTCTCACTTCTCACTTGATTCACTTCAAACCACCCCGGCCTTCAGCAGATCATGCAGATGGATGACGCCTTCCGGTCTTTTTTGCGCGTCAGCCACGATCAGGCAGGTGATGGAATTCTTTTCCATGATGGCCACGGCCTCCGCTGCCAGAGAGTCCTTGTTGGCCACTTTCGGGTTTTTGGTCATGATCTCCCCTGCTTTTTTCGCAAGCAGGTTCTCGCCCGTTTTCTCGGTCTTTTCCATCCAGCGCCGCAGGTCGCCATCGGAAATGACGCCGACCAGTTTGCCTGCTGCATCGAGGACAGCCGTCACGCCCATCTTTTTCGAGGAGATCTCAAAGATGGCGTCCTTGATCAGCGTCTTTTCGCTGACAGTCGGTATATCATTTCCACTATGCATAAGGTCGCGCACGCGCAGCAGCAGTCGTTTGCCCAGCGCGCCGCCGGGATGGAAACAGGCGAAATCCTCGGGCCTGAACCCGCGTTTGTCCAGCAGCGCCACCGCCAGGGCGTCCCCCATGGCAAGGGCCGCGGTGGTGCTTGCCGTCGGCGCAAGCCCCAGGGGGCAGGCTTCCTCCTTCACCCCTACATCGAGCACTACGTCGCTGTTCTTGGCAAGGGTGGATTCTTTGTTGCCGGTCAGGGCAATGATCTGGATCGCGAGTCGTTTGAGCGACGGGAGCATGCGGGCGATCTCTTCGGTCTCTCCGCTGTTCGAGAGCGCGATCACCACATCGCCCCGCATGACCATGCCGAGGTCGCCGTGGACGCCTTCCGCAGGATGCAGGAACAGCGCCGGCGTGCCTGTGGAAGCCAGTGTGGCGGCGATCTTTTTCCCGATCTGGCCGGACTTGCCCATGCCGGTGACGACCACTCTGCCTTTGCTGTCCAGCACCATAGCGACTGCCTGCTCGAAGGTCGCATCGATCCGGTCGATCAACGCAGCCACGGCATCGGCTTCGATCCTGAGCACCCGTTTTGCCTGTTCGATCGTCATTTTACGATCCTGTCTATCTGCTGCGCCTGTTGCAACAGCGCCGGGAGCTCATCAAAGCTGAGCATGTTCGGGCCGTCGCAGAGCGCCTTGTCCGGGCAGGCGTGCACTTCCATGAAGAGCGCGTCGATGCCCACGGCCACAGCCGCCCGGGTAAGGTGCTGGACGTACTGCCGGTCGCCCGATGACGCTGTTCCGCCCGCTCCGGGGAGCTGGACCGAATGGGTGGCATCGAATACGACCGGGTAGCCCAGGGCGCGCATGATCGGCAGGGCGCGCATGTCGGCGACCAGATTATTGTATCCGAACGATACGCCCCGCTCGGTGATGAGGATCTTTTCATTGCCTGTTGAGGCCACCTTGTCGGCAGCGTTCTTGATGTCCCAGGGAGCGAGGAATTGCCCCTTCTTGATGTTCACCACCCGGTTGGTCTTAGCCACTGCGATGAGAAAGTCGGTCTGCCTGCAGAGGAATGCCGGTATCTGGAGAATGTCCAGGACCTCGGCTGCCGGCCCGATCTCTTCGAAGCGGTGTACGTCTGAGAGCAGGGGCAGGTTGAGCTCTTTCCCCACGCGGCCGAGGATGCGCAGTCCCTCTTTAATCCCTGGTCCCCGGTAGGACCCTGCGGAACTGCGGTTGGCCTTGTCATAGGATGATTTAAAAATGAACGGTATGCCGAGGTCGGTGGTGATCTCTTTGAGCCGTGCCGCGGCTTCCAGGGTAGCGCCTTCGGATTCGATCACGCAGGGCCCGGCGATCAGCACGAAGGGCAGATTGCCTCCGAACGATATGTCTTTCACCTGTACCTGACGGATCACGATTTAGTCCCCTGTTCTTTCTTCTTCAATGCTGCCTTAATGAACGCCGTGAACAGCGGGTGCGGTTTGCGCGGGTTCGATTTGAATTCCGGGTGGAACTGGCAGCCGAGGAACCAGGGATGGTCCTTGAGCTCCACGATCTCGACCAGTTCTCCGTCGGGAGAGGTCCCGCTGATCACGAGCCCCGCCTTCAGCAATACGTCCTTGTAGCGGTTGTTGAACTCATAGCGATGACGATGCCGTTCAGCGATCTCATCCTTTCCGTATGCTTCGTAAGCAAGCGTCCCCTTCTCGATCTTGCAGGGGTAAGAGCCGAGGCGCATACTTCCGCCCTTATCGCAGGTCAGGTCGCGCTTCTGAACGGACTGGGTCCGGTAGTCAAACCACTGTTCGATGAGGTAGATGACCGGGTCCGGCGTTTGCAGGTTGAACTCCGAGCTGTTGGCTTCCTTGATGCCGGCCAGGTTTCGCGCTGTTTCGATGACGGCGCACTGCATGCCGAGGCAGATGCCGAAGTAGGGAATTTTTTCCTCACGGGCATATTGCACAGAAGCGATCTTGCCTTCCACGCCGCGGATGCCGAAACCGCCGGGAACGAGGATACCGTCCATGCCCTTGAGCATGTTCGCGGCGCCCTTCGATTCGATGTCCTCGGAATCCACCCAGTTGATGTTCACTTTTGCGTCATTGGCAATGCCACCATGGGTCAGCGCTTCGCAGAGGCTCTTGTAGGCCTCCTTCAGGTCGATGTATTTCCCGACCAGCGCGATGGTGACGTTCTTGCTCGGGTGTTTGACGCGCTCGACGATCGTTTCCCACGTTTTCAGGTTGGTTTTTGAAGCCTTGAGCTCCAGCAGCTCGACGATGCGGTCATCGATCCCCTCTTCGTGCAGATGGAGCGGGACCTCATAGATCGTTTCGACATCCTGGGCCGTGATGACGGCATTCTCATCCACGTTGCAGTAGAGCGCGATCTTCCGCTTCATGTCCTTGGGGATCGGCTGTTCGCTGCGGCATACGAGAATGTTCGGCTGAATACCGATGGACAGGAGCTCCTTGACGCTGTGCTGCGTGGGTTTGGTCTTCAGCTCACCGGCGGCCTTGATGAAGGGAACGAGCGTGAGATGGACATAGAGCACGTTCTGCCTGCCCAGGTTATAGCGCAGCTGACGGATGGCTTCGAGGAAGGGAAGGCTCTCGATGTCGCCGATAGTGCCGCCGATCTCGACGATCACCACATCTTCATCCTCCGCGAGGTCCGTGATCGCGCGCTTGATCTCATCCGTGATGTGCGGCACGACCTGGACCGTACCGCCCAGATAGTCGCCGCGCCGTTCCTTGGTGATTACGTTATTGTAGATCCTGCCGGAAGTGAAATTGTTCTTCTGGCCGACGACCGCGTTGCTGTACCGTTCGTAATGCCCGAGGTCGAGGTCGGTCTCGGCGCCGTCGTCGGTCACGTAGACCTCGCCGTGCTGGAAGGGGCTCATCGTTCCCGGGTCGACATTGATATAGGGGTCGAGCTTGAGGAAGTTCACCTTCAAACCCCTGCTCTCCAGCAGCGCCCCGATGGAAGCCGCGGCAAGCCCCTTGCCGAGCGAGGAAACGACCCCGCCTGTTACGAAAATGTATTTTGTCGCAGCTTTTTTCTTTTCCATGCCTAGTCTCTTCTTTCTTTCAGGCGATTCAGTATTTTACTCAAATCCCCCGGGATGTCAACACCAAAGGATTCGTATTCCGTGATGACGGCCCTGATACGGTAACCGTGGCCGAGCGCGCGCAGCTGCTCCAGCTTTTCAACGGTCTCAAGGCGTGTCTGGGGCAGACTTGCGTAGCGCAGCAGGAATTCTCTGCGATAGACGTAAAGGCCGATATGCTTGTACAGAGATGTGGTAAGGGTCAGCTCATCCAGAGACCGTTTGCCCGCCCAGGCATCCCGGTCCCAGGGGATGGGAGCGCGCGAGAACAACAGGGCAAAACCCTGCTCGTCAAGAACGACCTTGACCACATTGGGATCAAAAGCCTCTTCCGCGCTGTCGATCTGTTTACAGACCGTTCCCATAGGGATGGCAGCGTCGTTCACCAGTGGACCGATCGCTTCATCGATCATTGCCGGCTCGATCAGCGGTTCGTCGCCCTGCACATTCACGATAATGCCGCAGTCGAGGCCCCGGGCGACCTCGGCGATGCGGTCGGTGCCCGTAGGGTGGTCCGGCGAGGTCATGACGGCTTCTCCCCCGAAAGCGGCGACGGCCCGCATGATGCGATCGTCGTCAGTGGCCACCAGGACCCGGTCGACAAGCTTCGAACGCTTGGTACGTTCATAGACCCACTGGATCATGGGTTTGCCCTGGATCAGGGCCAGCGACTTTCCGGGAAACCGGGTGGAACCGTAGCGGGCCGGTATGACGGCGATGATGTTCTGGTTGGTTTTCATAGGATTTATTTGGACTGCATTAAAGAATAAAAAATCTTTGACACGGATAAAATCTGATAACGGCTATGATAACGTCGGATACATCAAGGCCGTATCATGATTCTTCATAATTTAATCCGCCGTCGCTTAGAAGCGCCTACTTCTGGGTTCAGTGTCAAAGGTTCTTTTTCTTGTCGTAAAATCTGCGGACAAAAAAATCCGGTTCGTCAGGCCGACAGCTCTTTTTTGAAGTATTCGATCGTTCTTTTCAGACCGTCATCCACCGATACGCGGGGCTTCCAGCCGAGCTTTGTCGCCTGCGAGAGTAGATGTCAGGCTGACGCTGCGTCGGGTCGTCCGATGGCAGTGGCTGGTGAATGATCTTCGACTTCGACCCGGTCATGGCAACGATCTTTTTTGCAAAATCCAGGATGGTATACTCCTCGGGGTTTCCCAGGTTCACGGGGCCGATAAAGTTCTCGCTGTCCATCATCCTGACCATGCCATCGACCAGGTCGTCAACATAGCAGAACGAACGGGTCTGGGACCCCTCTCCATAGACTGTGATGTCCCGGCCTTTGAGCGCCTGAACGATGAAGTTGCTCACCACCCGGCCGTCATTCTGCAGCATGCGCGGGCCGTAGGTGTTGAAGATCCGAACGATCTTGATGTCCACGTGGTTCTGGCGGTGATAGTCCATCATGAGGGTCTCGGATGCCCGTTTACCCTCGTCATAGCAGCTTCTGATGCCGATGGGGTTGACGTTGCCCCAATAGGCCTCGGTTTGCGGATGGACGATGGGATCACCGTATACTTCTGAGGTTGACGCAAGGAGGATCCGGGCCTTCGTCCTTTTCGCCATGCCGAGCATGTTGAGCGTGCCGAGGATGTTCGTTTTGATGGTTTTCACCGGGTTGTACTGATAATGTATGGGCGAAGCCGGGCAGGCCAGGTGATAGATCCTGTCCACTTCCAGCAAAATGGGAAACACTATATCGTGCCGCACCAGTTCAAAGGCGGGATTTCTTAAAAATTCCGTAATATTGTTCTTTCTGCCGGTAAAGAAATTATCCAGGCAGAGCACCTCATGTCCTTCCTTGAGCAGGCGCTCGCACAGGTGTGACCCTAAAAATCCAGCGCCGCCGGTAACCAATATTCGCATGCTATCTTCTCCCGATGCCGTAGTAGGTGAATCCCATCTTCTTGAGCTCTTCCTGGTTATAGATGTTCCTGCCGTCGAAGATGACCGGTTTTTTCATGAGCTTTTTTATCTTCTGGAAGTCGGGCTTCCGGAACTCGTTCCACTCGGTCACCACAGCGAGCGCATCGGCTCCCCGGAGCGCGTCATAGCCGTCCTGCATGATCCCGATCCTGTTCTTGAAGATCTTGCGGGCCTCAGGTTCGGCTATGGGATCGTGCGCTCTGATGGCGGCCCCGGCGCGAAGCAGGCTGTTGATAATGACGACCGACGGCGCCTCGCGCATATCATCGGTGTTCGGCTTGAATGAAAGGCCCCATACCGCGATCACTTTGCCTTCCAGCGGTTTTTTCAGGGAGGCTGCTTTTTTGGTCCCTTTTTCTGCAAAGTGCCGGAGTATCATGGTCGATAACTGCGACTTCTGCCGTTCGTTCACCGCTTCGACCGACCTCAGTACTTTCGCGTCAACGCCATAGTCTTTGGCGGTCTGGACCAGGGCTTTGACATCCTTGGGAAAGCAGGATCCGCCGTATCCCACGCCCGGGAAGAGGAATTCGAATCCGATGCGCCGGTCGTACCCCATCCCCTTGCGCACGTTGTCGATATCGGCGCCGAGGCTGGCGCAGATGACCGCCATTTCGTTGATAAAGGATATCTTCGTGGCGAGCATGGCGTTCGATGCATACTTGGTCATCTCTGCGCTTCTGATGTCCATGATCAGGATCGGCTTTCCCGTGCGCACGAACGGCGCATAGAGCTCCTGCATCAGCGCTGCCGCTTTGGGGCTGTCGACGCCGATGACGACGCGGTCGGGCTTCATAAAGTCCTCGATGGCCGCACCTTCTTTCAGGAACTCGGGATTGGAAACAACATCGAATTTCTGTTTGGTTCTGCCCGCAATGGCTGCTCTGACCTTGTCGCCGGTGCCGACCGGGACCGTGCTCTTGTTGACGACGACCGTGTATCCGGACAGATGCGCGCCGATATCGCGGGCTGCGCCGAGCACGTATTTAAGGTCTGCAGAACCGTCCTCTCCCGGCGGCGTGCCCACGGCAATGAAGATGACGTCCGCTTTCTTAACGGCGGCACGGATGTCGGTGGTAAAGCTCAGCCTGCCGTGGGCCACGTTCCGCTTGACCAGTTCTTCCAGCCCCGGTTCATAGATCGGTACGCTGCCTGCATTGAGCAGGTCGATCTTTTTTTTATCGATGTCCATGCAGATGACATCGCTGCCGCTTTCAGCAAGGCAGGTGCCGGTAACGAGGCCGACGTAGCCTGTTCCGATTACTGAGATTTTCATGCGAGTTTCCCCTTCTGTATTAACCGATAAACGAAGTTAGCCACATAAAGCACATAAGTCACATAGACAAAACAATAAAGCTGAAATGACTGAAGTTATCGCCAAGTCAGAAAGCGCACGCACTGATTATTTTGTGAATTCTGTGCATTTTGTGGCTTAACCCGTTTTTGAGGATTAATGCTCCGGCCCGGTGGTTCACCGGGTTGTCCGCGGACGGTCAGACCTTTTTCGACCGTTTCTCCAGCGTGCTGTCCGCGGTGATCTTTTGTTTTAGTTCTTCGGGCTTCACGGTCGCGGTCCCGACAATGCCGACCACGATACCGGCAGCGAAATTCGACAGCCGTGCCGCATCGCCGAGGCTGGCGCCGGCCGCCATCGCCAGGGTGAGCACGCTGATGACCGTATCGCCGGCCCCGGTGACGTCGTAGACCTCGCGTGCGACCGTCGGAATGTGGGTGATCCCGCCCCGTTCGAAAAGGCTCATGCCGTGTTCACCGCGCGTGATGAGCACTGCGTTGCATTTGAGGCGGTTCAGCAGCTGTTTGCCGGCCCTGAGCAAGCTCTTCTCATCATTGATATCGATCTTGGAGCCCAGCGATGCTTCCTTGGTGTTCGGGGTCAGGATGGTGACGCCGCTGTAAATGTTGAAGTGACTGATCTTGGGGTCCACGGACACGACGACCTTATGCTTCCTCGCCAGGGTCACGATGTCGCGCACCAGGCCTTTGGTGACGACCCCTTTGCAATAGTCGGACAATACGATGGCATCCAGTCCGTCCAGGACCTGCTGCTTCACGTACGCGTAGATCTGTTGGTGGGTCTCTTTCTCGATGCTGCTCTTCGCCTCGCGGTCGAAGCGCACCACCTGCTGGCTGTGGGCAATGATCCGTGTCTTGATCGTCGTCGGCCGGTTGTGCTCGACAATGAGGCCGTCGGTATGGATGCCCTGCTGCCGCAGCATATGCACGAGCTGCCTGCCTGCATCGTCATTGCCGATGACGCCGCAGACGTCGACATTGCCGCCGAGGGCGTGGATGTTGTTCACCACGTTGGTCGCAGCGCCGAGAAGCAGGTTCTCCCGGTGACGTTCACGACCGGTACCGGCGCCTCGGGTGATATGCGGGACACGCTGCCCCAGATGTAGTGGTCGAGCATGACGTCACCGACCACGAGCGTCCGTGTCGCGGGAAATTTATCAATGAAGGCTATGAGGCGTTTGGTTTCGCTTTTCGTGGTCATTTCTTCTGTTCTCCGAATTTCAGGTCAACAAGGGTGGAGACGATGGATCCGATGCTGATGACACTTTTCATGAGCACGGGTATCCTCCGGGCATCGTCGGTGAGCCAGAAGTAGATTTCGCCTTTGTGCTGAAAAACCCCTTCATATTTGGGATAGGTCCTGAGCTTGATCGTATTGATCTCGCCGAAGATGGTCGTGATCTTTTCCCGCCCCAGCACCTGCACGTCTACCTTCCAGGTCTTACCATCGTCGTGGACATTGAAGGTGATCGTTTTTCCGTTGGCAAGGTCTGGTCTCGTCCTCAAGTAGTACAGGGCGGAGAGCGCGTCCTGCGTATCGGCCGGAACGGGATAGGTGGCCTCTTGCCCGTCAGAACGCACGACAACGGTACGATCCTTAAGGTTGAACGTCATGTCCCTTTTCTTTTTGCGTTTGCCGTGGCTTTGATCAAGGTGAAAGGAAAGACTGGCGAGCGTTTCGCCGTCGACCGTGCTGTCGATCCGGTCTGCAACTTTATAGAACTTGTGGACGATTCCCGCCGAACGCGCCGTTGAGGTAAGATGATAGATTGTTCTACCATCGAGCGTCTTTTCTTCATTCACTTTCATGACAGCCGTGCCTGCATGTATGATATCGGACCACGCGATGGTATACGTAAGCGTTTCTCCTGCCTTGAAGGCATGGTTGACGGTCTTCGTATTATGTCCGTCTTCTGCCCGTATGTTCCGGGTGGAGAGCAGAAGCACGCACATACCTATCATGAACCACAGGCGCGCATGTGTTGTCTTCATGGTATCCAGTTCCGCACTGCCTCAAATACGTCGTTTACCGAGATCGCTTTCATGCAAGCCATGGTATTGAGGGGACAGTGCTTTTTTTCACAAGGAATGCATGGGAGCTGTTTGGCCAGTACAATAGTATTCCTCCCTACGGGACCGGTCCTGCGGGGATCGGTCGACCCGTAAAGACCGACGGTCGCCGTCTGCACAGCGGTCGCGAGGTGCAGCGGACCGGTATCGGAGCTTACAAGGCATCGGCAGCGTGCCAGGAGCGCAGCGGACTCAGCGAGGTCGAACTTGCCGACCGTGCTAATGGCTTGCGTATGCATCGCTGCCATAACTCCTTTGACGAGCTCGCGGTCTTCGCTTCCGCCGATAAAGATCACGAGGGCTCCGAGCTCTTTGGCCAACCGGTCAGCCAGCTCCGAGAATCGTTCCGGGAGCCAGTTCCGCGATGGCCGGGCAGCCCCGACACTGCAGTTTAGTGCTACCAGAGGTTGCTGCTGAGTAATCCCCTGCTCTGCCAGGAATCGGTCGATCTTCGCTGCTGCCTCTGGCATGATCGGAAGGTCGATGCGGTCGATCGCTTCGCTGATCCCGAGCGGCTCCAACGTTTTCATGAAATTCTCGACAGCATGCAGGCGGCGTGCACCGGGGTCGACCCGCTTCTGTTTGCGATAGACGACGATGCGGCCGGCGCCGGAAAACTTTCGCAGGACCCATGAACGGACCGATGGCTGCATATCGACAAAGAGGTCAACATGCTTCCGGCGCAATTGCTAGACAGAAGGACAGAAAATCCGTCACGTTCCTTTTTAGATGGGCTTTGTTATATACAAGTACTTGGTCTGCAATGGGGGTCCCCTGCACCAGCCGTTCCTGTCCCGGGGATACTACGACCGTGATCTGCGCAGTAGGAAATGCACGTTTCAATGCTTTGAGCGACGGCAGGGTATGAAGAAAATCACCGATCGCGCCCGGTTTGTAAAATAGTATTCGTTCAATGCCCATGATAATTTGGTACATTATATGCAAACTGTTCGTTTTTGTAAATATAATTATAAGGTGAGCGGTTTCAAAAAAATAAGAGCACGCAGCACTTCTATGGCCTGCATCAAGTATATTCGCTCATACCCACAATGTGCTTGCAATGAAAAAGAGTAGCAGGTATGATTAAAAAGAGTATGATTGCGGTGAGTGATCAACGGTTTTTTCACCCGTCAAAAACGATAAGGGAGGTACTGATCATGGCCACTCCGAAGGTTGACATGGACACCTGTATTGGTTGCGGTTTATGCGCTGAGCTCTGCCCCAAGGTTTTCGAACTCCGGGATGACAAAGCATGGGTCACCAACCCCAATGCATGCGATAGCTGCGACTGCCAGCAGGCCGTGGATAGCTGTCCGGTAACAGCAATCAGCATGGAATAGGCAGCCCCCTAATCCTGCGCCGCTTGACAATGCGGCGCAGGACATTTCCCTTGACAAAACCAGCTGTTTCTATATTATTCCCCTACGATATTCGATGCCGCTGTGGCGAAATTGGCAGACGCAAGAGACTTAAAATCTCTCGACGGGCAACTGTCGTACCGGTTCGATCCCGGTCAGCGGCACCACAAAAGGATTGGCTATTTTGCCATTCCTTTTTTTACTGATGTAGCTTTTTATGCACAGGTCTTTCGGATCAGGCGTCCAGTCCAATCGGTGGCCACATGATCGCTCATTCATCGACCATAGTGGGATGCACTATACTTCTAACACCTGTCCTGGGCCGTTCCATCCCAACAAATCCTTGACAATACAGCCTCAATATCCGATAATATGCCCTCTTAATTGAATAAAGAATATAGTCTTGCTGGTGCGCCCTGTTTTTAACCGGGTTGGAGGAGTACGATTTGGCGCAGGAATACCTCGAATTTGAAAAACCGATCGCTGAACTTGAAAAGAAGATAGAGGAGCTTACCCTTTTTACCTCGAACGGGAACATCGACCTCGAGGAAGAGATCCTCAAGCTTCACAAAAAGTCGGACCAACTGCGCGCCGAGATCTACTCCCGGTTGACTCCCTGGCAGAAGGTCCAGATCTCCCGCCATCCGAACCGACCGTATACGCTGGATTACATCGAGGCGATGCTCACGGATTTTGTCGAGATGCATGGTGACCGTGGTTTTGCCGATGATCCCGCTATCGTCTGCGGCATGGCGAAGCTTGACAACATGCCGGTCGTTATCATCGGCCACCAAAAAGGCAGGACACTGAAGGATCGGATGTATCGCAACTTCGGCCAGCCGAATCCCGAGGGCTACCGCAAGGCGCTGCGGCTCATGGAATTCGCGGAAAAGTTCAGGAAGCCGATCATAACGCTCATCGATACCCAGGGCGCGTACCCGGGCATCGGCGCCGAAGAGCGCGGACAGGGTGAATCCATCGCCAGAAACCTGCTGGTCATGTCGAGTTTGAAGGTCCCGATCGTCACGGTAGTGATCGGCGAAGGCGGGAGCGGCGGAGCGCTGGCATTGGGAGTGGCCGACCGGGTGCTCATGCTGGAGCATTCAACCTACTCGGTCATTTCTCCGGAAGGCTGCGCCGCGATCCTCTGGAACAACGGCTCAAAAGCAAGTGAGGCCGCGGAGCTGCTCAAGATCACGGCACAGGACCTTTTTCAGATGAAAGTGATCGACGAGGTCGTGGAAGAGCCTATCGGCGGCGCACACCGCGATCCCCGGCGGGCTGCCGAGCTGTTAAAGGACGCGGTCACGCGAAATATGGCTGAGATCAGGAACGTGCCTCCGGACGAGATCGTGAAGATGCGCTATGAAAAGTTCAGACGGTTGGGGACCTTCGATCAGATATGATCTTTGTCGGAGGATTAATCAGGTTGATAGACTGAAGGCTGAAATCGGTAAAGAATAAACATTGGCATATAAAGCAATAAGTACTAGACAACCGAGAAGTAAAATCCAGTTGACTTTCTCAAAAACCTTCAGTCTGCAGCCGAACAATTGATGGTCAGGAAATTTCTACGATCAGTTCGTTGGTAGCGATCTTGAGGCCGACCATGGCGTTCTGCAGGTTGGCGTAGGGAGACAGCAGGAGCAGCAGGCAGTAGTCGTTTAAAACCGGAGCGATCAGTTGGTTCCCCTCGTCCAGCGAAAAAAGCACGGCATGGACGCTCCCCAGCCCGAGCCGGCCGGTGATCTCTTTGATATGGTCAAGATGTATCTCCTTCCACGCGCCGAGCAGCTTGACATCGATGGCAACCTCCCCGGACTGTGCGATCGATTCCCCGTCATTATCTAGAAAAATTGCAGCCTGCGCCCCGTCCACTGACATAATGAGCCTGCCCAGGATCTTTTCCAGCAAGATACTCCCCTTTCGTTCTTCACGGCTTCGAACGGATATTAACTGAAGATCACAAAAAATATCGCGGTCAAACCGGCCCCGATGGCCGCCCCGGCAAACACTTCGACCGGACGATGGATCCCCGAAGACCACCTGCTCCAGCTGACCATCAGGGCAAGGATGAATGTGAGCACGCCGACCGGCACACTTCTCGTCAGATAGACCGCCGCCGCCCATATCGAAAAAGATACGGCCGCGTGTCCGCTTGGCATGCCCCCCCGGAGCGGGTCTCCCTTGCCGAGCAGCGCCTTGATGAAAATGACGACGATGACGACGACCGCGAGCGATACAAATGCGATAACATCACTCGGTGCTTTCCGCGGGTGCCATTCACCCTGTGCGATGGCGGCCGTCAGGGCCGGGTACAGGATGAGGTATGCCAGGGTGAGCGCCCCGAATGACGCCAGAAGCACTACCCCGGCCGCGATGTCCTTGGCGATCTTGGCGAGCGGATGGTAGGTGTCCGAGATCATGTCGACGGTGACCTCGATGGCGGTGTTCAGCATTTCCATGGCCAGGACAAGGATGATCGCCATGCACAGCAGAATGAACTCGGTGCGGGTGATGTTCAAGCCGAGGCCCAGGACAAGGGTGCCCAGTGCCGCGAACAGGTGGTAGCGCATATGGCGCTGCGTCTTGACCGAGTAAATGATGCCCTCGATAGCCAGGTTCGCGCTCTGCACCCATGACCGTGGCCGCCATTTCATGTTCGCAGTCCCTTGAGCAGGTTCTGTTCCTTCATCCGCATGCTTCGGGCATCGGCCGCACCGCGCTCATGGTCGTAGCCGACCAGATGCAGGAGGCCATGGACCAGCAGGCGTTCCAGTTCCTGCTGCAGTGTAAGGCCCGCGTCAACAGCCTGTTGCCGTGCCACGGGCACCGATATGACGATATCCCCGAGCATGTCCGGCTGGACCCCGCCGAAACGCCCTTCGCGGAGCGAGAAGGAAAGAACGTCGGTGGTCCTGTCCTTGCCCCGATACTCCCGGTTGAGCGTTCGCATGGCTCGATCGCCGATAAAAAGCACGCTCAATTCGGCATCAGGAAGGTTGAGATTCTCCAACAACTTCGTGAGCAGCGCTTTTAACTTTGCCGCCGCCAGCTTTTGCTTCTTCTGGTTGTTTTTTATCCGGATGATCATTTCGTTTTCTTTCTCCCGGGAATTCCATGCCGGGATAGTCTATCCGATGATGGAAGATCCCATTGAGGGTGAGGTTGAAGCTCTTCGAGATCTCCCGCAGGTTCTTGAGCGTCAGATCGCATGAGCTGAGCTGGTCATCGAGGAAAATGCGGGTGATGACGCTGTTCGTCAGCGCCTGGATGCGCTGAGGCGTCGGGTCGTCGAGGGTCCGTGAAGCCGCTTCGACCGCATCGGAGAGCATCACGATGGCCGCCACTTTCGTGCGCGGGCGCGGACCGGGATAGCGGTAGTCCTCCTCGGCGATCTTGGCATAGGGCTGCAGCTCTTTTGCCTTCTGGTAAAAATAGGTGATGAGCGAAGTTCCATGATGCTGATGGATGATGTCGATGAGGGCAGTGGGCAGGTTGTGCTCACGTGCCACATCGATGCCGTCCTTCACATGCGATGCGATGATGAGGCTGCTCATGGACGGCATCAGCCGGTTATGTTTGTTGTCCTTGGGGTGCTGGTTCTCGATGAAATATTCGGGTTTGCGGATCTTCCCCACATCATGGTAATAGGCGCCGACGCGTGCAAGAAGCGGATTTTCGCCGATGGCCTCGGCTGCCGCCTCAGCCAGGTTGCCGATAAGAATGCTGTGATGATAGGTGCCGGGAGTAGTGTAGACCAGCTTCTTGAGGAGCGGCTGGTTCGGTTCCAGGAGTTCCAGGAGCTTGATGTCGGTGGCGATATCGAAGACCGCTTCGAAAAAAGGCAGGGTAGCCGAAACGATCATGGCAACGGCAATGGCTCCCAGGAAGCCGGCGCTCATATCGTACAGGCCGCGCGTCATAAGCTCCCCTTTATAGAAATCGATCCCGGCGATGGCGGTAATGTTCACCAGCGCCGTCAATGCCCCTGCCCTGAGCACCGCAGTCCGTTTTTTGCATTGGATGACCGAAAGTGCAGCAACAATGCTTCCCAGAAAATAGTACAGGGGGATAAAGGGGTCGCCTTGAAACGAGATGCCGAGCAGGATGCTGATCATGAAAGAAAAACCCAATGCCAGGTGGAAGTCCAGCAGAAGGCTCACCAGCATGGCTCCGGCCGTGACGGGCAGAGCAAACCCGATCGTGGCAGTTTCCAACTGCAGCTTGTCAGCCACGAGGAACAGGATATGTTTTGAGAATTGAGCAAGGATCACGGTCGCCAGCAGCAAAAAAGCGAGCAGAAACATTTTCCTGGTGTCTGCAATAAGGGCCGGGCGGTACCGTTTGATATCGCGGTAAAAAAGGTAGAACATCAGCAGGAACAGCAGGCTGAGGCCTCCATAGGCGTTCAGTCTGACCCTCCTGCTCCTCACGGCGGTCGATCTCTTCCAGTGCCCGAGCTGCATTTTCGGACACCCGGTGGCCGGCTTCGACAAGGACTTCACCCTTTTCCACTGAAAAAGAGAGCAGGGTCTGGTCAGTGCCCTGGTATTCAATGGACAGGGCACGGGGTGCCACGATATCACGCTCGGCGATGTCCCCTTTCTGGAGGTGCGGGACACGGGGGATCAGTATGATCGCGAGCAGCAGGGCGGTAACGAAGGCGATGCTGATGTTCGGAAAGCGCACGGACCGCTTGAGGTCCTGCGGCGCAGTCGTCCTTTTCCGTCTCCTGGATAGGGACCTTCGGGATAAGTTTTAGGTTCGTATCATGCTTGGGATTCATCGTCAGCCTCGTATTTCTCGTATGCTTTGATGATCTGCTGGACAAGGCGGTGACGCACAACATCGCGGTGCGTAAAATAGACGAACCGGATGCCCTCGACGCCTTCCAGAATTTTTTGCACTTCGATCAGTCCCGAGTTCTTGTCGTTCGGCAGATCTATCTGGGTGACGTCTCCGGTGACTACGGTCTTTGAGTTGAATCCCAGGCGGGTAAGGAACATTTTCATCTGCTCGGTCGTGGTGTTTTGCGCCTCATCGAGGATAATGAACGAATCGTTCAGCGTGCGGCCGCGCATGAAGGCGAGCGGAGCGATCTCGATGTCCCCCCGCTCCACCAGTTTATTGGCTTTTTCGGTCTCGATCATGTCGTAGAGCGCATCATACAGGGGGCGAAGGTAGGGATTGACCTTTTCATAGAGATCGCCGGGCAGGAATCCCGAGCTTTTCCCCTGCCTCGACGGCCGGACGTACGAGAATGATCCTGCTTACTTCCCGCCGCAGCAGGGCGGAAACAGCAGTGGCCATGGCGAGGTAGGTCTTTGCCGGTTCCCGCCGGTCCGATGCCGAAAACAATATCGTGTTGTTTGATTGCCTCGACGTAGGCGCGCTGGGTCTCGTTCTTCGGAGCGACCGGCCGTTTTTTATTCGACACGAGGATGGTCTTTTGAAAAATATCTTTCAAGCCTGCGGATGGATTGGCGGAAAAAGCCCGGATAGCGGCATGTACATCATCGCGATGAACGATGACTCCCCTGGTGAGCATATCGGCAAGCTGTCTGATAAGGAACTCGACCTGTGCGACCGGCTCCTCCTCACCTTCGATCTGAAGCTTGTTCCCCCGGGCTGTCAGGACCACGCCATAAGCATTTTCGATCAACTTGAGATTTTTATCAAGATCTCCGAAAAGGCTCGGCAATGACGTTACGTCATCTATGACTACATGTGCTGCTGTATTTTTCATGAGGTTCAGGGTTTCGGTCGATCGCACCAAACTGCAGTCCCGCGCCATCTGATATGATTGTAACATTCTGAAAAATCAAAGTCAATTTCACTTTATTGTCCACTTAGAAGTCAATGCCGCGCTGCGCGGGAACACCATGGTCATAGGGATGTTTGATGGCACGCATTTCAGTCACGAGGTCTGCGGCAGCAATGATGTCAGGGTGGGCGTTACGGCCCGTCAGGACCAGGTGAAGTTTAGCCGGTTTGCTCTTTACCAGTGCCATGACGTCCGCAAGGTCCAGCAGGCCCATGTTGACGGCATTATTGATCTCGTCCAGGATAAGCAGATCCCACGAGCCTGCATGCATCCGCTGCCGGGCAAGGTTCAGCGCTTCTCCGGCCGCCTGTTGATGCTCGGACCGTGTCGATGAGCCCGGGGGGCCGGAAACGAATCCTTTGCCCAGGGAAATAAAATCAATTTCCGGCGCAAGTCGTTCCACGGCACGGGCTTCTCCTGCGGCCGCCGGGCTCTTGATGAACTGCACCACGGAAACGTACATTTTGTGACCCGAGGCACGCACTGCCATGCCGATGGCCGCGCTCGTTTTCCCCTTGCCGTCCCCCGTGAAGACGATGACCAGGCCGTTGTCCAAATTATTCCCCTCTCTGCGTGCATCAGGCACTAGCACGGCAAACATCACAGATGAAGATTACCACGTCTTATGAAGTGATGCACCAAAAAAATGAGAAAAACGCAGGACACGCTTTACTTTTTATCGGCCCGGGATGTATAATGGCCGCAATGTTTACTAGGAAATCCTTCATGCTCTTTATCTTACTCGCTTTGACGGCCGGACTCATAGGCGGAGCATCAGGGTTCATTGTCTTTTCTATGTGGGACCTTCCCGAGATAGAGATGCTGGAGGAATATCGTCCGAGCATCACCTCCCGGGTCTATACCGATACCAACCGGATGCTGGCGGAGTTTTACCTCGAGAACAGAACGCCGGTCGAGCTCACCGACGTCCCGGAAATGCTGACAAAAGCCCTCTTGGCTGCCGAGGACGCACGGTTTTATCAACACCACGGTCTTGATGTGCGCGGCATCGCGCGGGCACTGTACCGGAATCTGCGGGCGCACCGGATCCTGGAGGGCGGCAGTACGCTGACGCAGCAGCTTGCAAAGGTCCTCTTTCTCTCTCCGGACCGCACGTTTTCGCGTAAATTCAAAGAAATGGCGCTGGCGCTCCGCATCGAACAGCGCTATACAAAGCGGGAGATCCTCTCGCTCTATCTCAATCAGATCTATTTTGGGAACGGCGCCTACGGCGTGGAGGCTGCTGCACGTATCTATTTTGGCAAGCCAGCCAGGGACCTGAACCTTGCCGAATGCGCCATGATGGCCGGTCTTCCCCGGTCACCGAAGCGGTATTCACCATTCAAGGCGCCTGCAGCGGCACTGGATCGCCGGGCCTATGTCCTGTCCCGCATGGCCAGAGCAGGCACTATTACGCAGCTCCAGGCTGATGAAGCTGTAAACGAGCCGCTTCCAGCAAGTCCCACTACTACGGTGCGCGGGGCTGATTCCTATGTCGTCGAATACATCCGTCAGAAGATCGAGGATCGCTTCGGTTCCAGCATTCTCTATTCGGGCGGCCTCAACATTTATACCACTATCAATGAACAGTTCCAGGAATATGCAAAACAAGCGGTCAAGGCCGGCCTTCCGCAAGTGGAGGCCCGCCACCGTCAGCTGTCTAAGCATCTGCAGCCCCCGCTGCAGGGTGCGCTCATTGCCATCGAGCCCTCAACGGGCCATATCCTTGCCATGGTCGGCGGCAGGGATTACGCGGAAAGCCAGTTCAACCGGGCCTGGCAGGCAGTTCGGCAGCCCGGTTCGGCATTTAAACCTTTGATCTTTGCCGAAGCCATCGAACGCGGATTCGGTCCATCGGACCTGCTCGATGATTCTCCCTTGACGGTCAAGCTCGATCGCAACAGGAGTTGGACTCCTGAGAACTTCAGCAGGAAGTTTCAGGGCGCAGTGACCCTTCGCCGCGCTTTGACAAAGTCCCTGAACGTGCCTACCGTTCGGCTGCTCGACAAACTCGGCATTGATCAGACGATTCAGTTCGCCCGGAACATGGGGATCGTGAGCCCGGTCGCTCCTTACTTGTCCATGGCGCTCGGCAGTTCTGACTGTGACGCTCCTTGAGTTGACGTCGGCATACTCGGTGCTGGCCAATCACGGAGTCCGGATCGATCCCGTTGCCATTCTTCAGGTTACCGACAGCACTGGACGCGTTCTGTTTGCCGGTGACGCCGTTCCTGCTCAGGTGGTAAGGCCGGAAACAGCCTATATTATGACGAACCTTCTTCGTGGCGTCGTAGAGCGGGGAACGGCATGGAAGGCGCGTGAACTCGGCAGGCCTGTCGCTGGAAAAACCGGCACGGCAAACGATTACCGTGATGCGTGGTTCATCGGTTATACTCCTGGTATCGTTGCTGGCGTTTGGGTAGGGTATGACGACCATCGAACCATCGGCCCCCGAGAAACGGGCGCACGCGCAGCCCTTCCGCTGTGGCTTGATTTCATGAAAAAAGCTCTTGACGGAAGAGAGCCTGAGGAGTTCACGGCCCCTGAAGGGATCGTTCTCAGGCAGATCGATGCCGCCACGGGATTACTGAGTACGGAAAAATGCAAGGACATCATCAGGGAAGCATATGTACCCGGAACAGAGCCGAGAATATATTGTCCTGAAAATGCTGCAGAGAGCGAGATGCCGGTGCAGGAGGATGAGGCTCCGGAAATACCATAATATTATTGACACCGGTAAAAATATTTGTTACTGTTGGTGAAAAAAGGTGAGCATTTCTATCACATCCATGAAGATACCTATTTCTCAAACAATACTGGATAAAATAGTACCTACGAAGCTTTTTGCCAGGCTCAATATCGCCAGCAAGATGCTGCTCGGATACATGACCCTCGTACTGCTTACGGTCATCGTGGTGGTCTATGCGTTAGTCAGCCTTCAGCGGATCAACAACCTGAACAAGAGCATTGTAAAGACCGACATCCCTACCCATGAAGCCGCCGATAAAATGCTTGACACGCTCCTTGCTCAGGACACCTATGAAAAGCGCTTTCTTATATTGAAGAGCGAGGACATGAAAAAGCTCTTTGCAAAGCGCGGTGATGAGTTTAGATCATGGCTGCAGGTGCTCAAGGACCTTCCCGGAAAAAATACGGCTCCGATCGAAACCCTGGAGAGGCTGCATGGCAATTACACCGAGCTGTTCGCCCGAGAAATCAAGCTGGCTAGGGCAAATAAGAACGAAGCCGCATATGCCATTTCAAATTCCAGCCTGAAACGCAATCTGGATAAACTCCTCGACACGTTGAAGACGGTGTCCGACCGTGCCCGGGATTCTCAGGACATTAAGATGCGGCAGATCAGTTCAGTAGGCGACCGGGCCTTCATTACGACCGCCATATTGTGCCTGGTCAGTATTCTTGCGGGAGCCCTTGCCGGCCTCATCGTGACCCATCATATCTCGTCGTCGATCAATAAATTGAAAGTTGCAACCGAACATATTGCTGATGGTAATTTCGATTACGACCCCGATATCCAGACGGAAGATGAGATCGGAGCGCTGTCAACGTCATTCCTGAGCATGGGAAAGCGCCTTCGGAAATTGGAGGAGATGTATCTGGATGCCAGTCCGCTCACGCGGCTGCCCGGCGGGATCGCCATCGAGAATGTTCTGAAAAAGAGGATCGATTCCGGACAACCGCTGGCATTTTGTGTGCTCGATCTCGATAATTTCAAGGCGTTCAACGATCGTTACGGATATGCCAACGGCAGCGAAGTGATCAAGGAAACGGCGCGCATTATTGAGAAGGCGGTCAAGACGAAAGGCACCCCTGATGATTTCATCGGGCATGTTGGCGGAGATGACTACGTTGTTATTACGGTTCCCGATGCCATGAGAGAAGTCGCAGGTGAGGTCATCGCCCAGTTCGACCGAAGGATTCCCGAGTTTTACGAAAAAAGCGACCGGGAAAAGGGATACATCCACGGCAAGACCAGACAGGGCGTTGATATGAAATTTCCGCTCATGACTATATCGATCGCCATCGTCACGAATGAGCGGAGAAAGCTCGCCAATGCACTGGAAGCGTCCGAAATCGCTGCAGAATTGAAGGATTATGCCAAGACCATTGCCAAAAGCGTTTTTGTCGTCGATAAGAGGAGAAATAATTGAACAAGCTGGCGCTGTTATTTCTATGCTTTTTAATAAGCCTCTCCGGATGCGCCCGTCTATCTGCTCCGAGGGGCCTTCCGCCAGTGCAGGAGGCTGAACTGCAGAATGCAGAAAACCTGTTCAATCAACGAAAATACAGTGATGCGGTGAACTCATATCGAAAAATACTGACAGCCTCCCCTGCTCCATCGCGCGTTGTTGCTGCCAAAGCGCAATATGGTATTGCTTTTGTCTTTGCGTACTATGATAATCCTCAGCGCAATTATGCGCAGGCGATTCAGGAACTCGATGAGTTCCTGTACTTGTATCCTGACAACGGCAGAGTGCGCGATGCACAGAACTTGCGGTTCATTCTCAAGGCGTTTATCGATGTCAAAAAGGAGAATGAGCATCTGAATAAGAGCATCGAGCAGCTGAAAAACCTCGATATCAGGCACGAGGAGCGGCGGGGGGGAAATAACGGCAGTTGAGGTTGAGCCAAAATCGTTCAGTTGGCCGTTATTCTGATCGATGCTAGAACAAAAAATGAACCGAGTGGATCACCGGCATTTGATGCTGAATGGAAACAATCACGTGCTTCATTGAAGCGCTTGAGGCCATAGTAAGACGTCTGAGAAACGAATTTTTGTATGATGATGGTAAATGAGGGATTCTCATGCATGACTACTGATAATCGGTAATTTCAGTTGTAATAATAAATAAATTTCTTACGAGCGGACATAATGAAAAATTGGGACCGTTTTTTTTGTCAATTTCAAAAAGATGTTAAATTGTGGCTTTTCTGCTTTTTTTCTTTCGGCGTTTATCGCGGTGGTTTCATTTTTTACTTCAGGAATAAGATCGACAACGTGACTTCCGTGACAGACTTCCAGCAGGTATTTGTAAACGGTATTCGTTACGACTCCATGGCAGCAACGGCATGGGTGATCCTCCCATTTTTGATGAGCGTTGGAAATGGCTTTTTCGATCTGGAACGGCGAACAGACGGTTTTCGTCGCAGTTGGGGAGAAATTTTCAGCGTTGTATTCGCAGGTGCTTGTGTTGTAACCGTCAACTATTTTAAAGAATTTAATGACCAGTTCAATCATTTTATGGCAAATCTGCTGTTTGATGACCCAACTGCCATTATACGGATTATCTGGTCAGACTATCACGTTGTCGAGAATTTTTTTATCATTAGCGTGTTGACGGTGGTCTTAGTTGTGATTGTAAGACGAATGGTGAGCAAGGGTTTCCTGTCCCCAGAGATACTACAGAAGTACCCGTTAAATATTGCTACGCGAACACTGATCTCTTTAATTATAGTAGTTTTTTTCTGCGCAGGGATACGAGGTTCTCTCAACCGTCATCCGCCCCAGCGAAACGATACCATCGTAACCGATGATGACTTCCTTAATAAAGCTGTGATGAATCCCTTTCTGGCATTCTATCTCACGGTGAGAGATTACATTCATCAGAACGATGTTGCTTCAGGTCTCGACGAATTTCTGCCGGACCATGACGTAAGGCGTGCGGCACAAGCAGTGTTCTTGAACAGCGCCACTTCAGATAATCTTGATGACTACTTCGAGAAAATTGCACCGGGAGCAAAAAATCCTCCAGCGCGCCATATTTTTTTCGTGGTGATGGAAAGCTTTGACTCATGGCCACTTTTGGAAAAATATGAGTTACTGCATCTTGCAGATAACCTCACGCGGATTGCTCGTGAGGGTCTCATCGTGAAAAATTTCATTCCATCTACCGATAGTACGGGACATTCGCTATCCGTAATCATAACGGGATTACCCGTCTCAACCGTAAACATATCCGCTTCGATAAGGACTTTTCCAACATCTATAGCGAAAGCTTTCAAGCGACTGGGCTATAAAACAAACTTGTTTTACGGCGGTAACGATAGCTGGTTGAATCTGAGTAAATTTGGGCGGGCGCAGGGCTTCGACGAGGTCTACGGCGCTAATCATATGCGGAGCAAAGATACATCCACAGCATGGCACATTCCTGATGAATATCTTTTTGACTTTGTTTTGACCAAAGTTGACGATTCCCATCCGAGTTTTAATGTGATCATGACGACCAGTTATCACCCGCCCTACATTGTAAATGTCTATGAAAAAGGATTCCCGCTCAAAAGTATCCCCGAGAAATTCGACCCAAATCATGACAACCCCATAAATCTCAATGAATTGGGCCACCTCTGGTATTCTGATAAGTGCCTCGGGTCTTTCGTTCAAAAGGCAGAGCAGCATTTAACGAGGGCTCTTTTCGCCATTACCGGCGATCACTTCAGTCGTCGTTTCATCAATTCCCATCCTGATTTCTACGAGCGGTCGTCGGTGCCGTTCGTTCTCTACGGCAAAGACGTACTCAAGGAAGTTCAGCTGCCGAAAGATATCGCTGGCAGTCATATCGACATCGGCCCTACCTTGGTCGAGTTATCTGCACCAAAGGGATTCCGCTATTATTCTACAGGCACCAATTTACTTACGGCTGATCAAAACCATGTCGGTATCGGCAGCTATAAGATCATGGGCACTGATTTCATGATCGACCTATCCTCTTCAGCCAAAATCCATCCACTGCGTGATTACCCACTGCCTAAACAATTTCCCGATATTGACCAAATGAGAACCTTATTTAATCGCATGAGCGCCATTTCCTGGTGGAGGGTTGTCAATGGCTCTCAGTTGAAATAACGAGCCACTTTCATGCCCGATCGGCTCTCGTCAAGAGTGAACAGGCTGGATTTAAGTGGGTAAACTTTTGTCGAGGGTGACATTCCTATTCACAAACCAAGATGATCATGCACGCCACCGGCTAGTGAAAGGTTTTATTGTATCTTTCGAGGGAACAGGATGAACCGAATTTTTGTAATTTTGCGATATCGAACGTAAAATCTTTCTTTCTGATTGTGGCTATCTTGACTGCTATATCAACAGAATTCCTTGGTTCTACCAAGGCACCGAAGCCCGTCTCAAGAACTACGGTACGAACACCCGGCAGGTCAGATGCGATCACCGGCGTTCCGCAAAGCATTGCCTCAACCTGTACCATGCCGAATGATTCAAGAGGGTCGATGCTCGGCAACACTAATACGTCGATCATGCTGTAAAATTGAACCAATTCCCTGTCCTGCAAAAAACCTGTAAATACTATTTTAGTTGGATATAATTTGAGGTACTTGCTCAAGTCGTCTTTAATCGTTCCGCCGGCAATGTTTTTATCTTCTCCAGCTACGATGATAACAAAATCACCGATCTGGTCCTCCAGATAAGGGATCGCATCAAACAAGAATTTGAGGCCTTTCTCATAAACTAGTCTTCCGACAAAACCGATTTTGTAGCTCTTGGGGTTAATGGAAAATTTTGTTAGTAAATTCTGATAATCCAAATTTTGCTTTTGTGCGTGGCGTATTGAGCGTATTGGCGGATAAATTTCTACAGCTTTTTGAGAGTATTTTTTCATGCGAGAATGGTGAAAGTAATCCAAACTGTTCACGACCACAACTCGAGATTTATTTAGGACTAAATCCATCAGCCGATAAGATATTGTCTCAAGAATATTATTTAACATACCCTTACCGAGATTCAAGTCGCAATGGTATGTTGTAACGAGCTTTTTTGTTTTAATAAAAAGACATGCCAATCCCGCGTCAATCATAGGCAAGTGAAAATTAATTATGTCATTTCCTCTTGAGAGCCGTATGATGTTCAGCCAAAAAGTAGGTGCTATGACCCCCTTCCCCATGTGGGCGATCACTGGCACCCGGACTACATTAACTCCGTTAATGCAGGAAGACCTCGGTAGCATAGCATCATATCTCGTGGTCAACACTGTTACAGAATGACCTTCACGCGACAAACCTTCGGCCAATTCCTTTGCATAATTGGAAAGACCGCTGACGTAGGGGTGATAATAATAAAGAACGATCAAAATGGATTTTTTCAATGGTGTATTCATCGATTTCGTGATCTACAGTCTTCAGTTGCCGTCAAGAACATGTTCTTTTTTACCTGTCAACACCCGATCCACCGCCTCGACCCCCTGCATGAAAGAATGGTCCATATTGCCGACCTCGTATTTCCAGGCTCCGAAACGACCACGAGAATACACACCGTGCGATTCCAGGTAAGGCTGAATCACCGCGAGTGCCGCATCCCTTCCGAGAGTGGGAACAGGGTAAGAGTACGGTATATCGATGACATACCGGGACAGGAGGTCCGTCAGCTGGTTTTCCCCGATCATGGCTGAGTTGATCAAACCTTGAATGGTTTCTTCGACTATGGTGCCTTTATTCACTTGTTTATACGAAGAATAGGTAGTCTCGCCCATCAGAGAGAAGTGGCGGTCTATATCACCATCAGGCACATTGTAAGGAGAATAGTTGTGAAAATTAGTGACCCGGTAAAAGGGAGCATTGCCTTCAGGGAAATACATCCAGCACTTAGAGTCCGTGCGCTTGCCGGAGAAGCCAAGGCCGACAATCAGTCCGCTGTTGTGAACCAATTCCCGTGCCTCCATTCGCACGTTTTCTGATACATCAGAGCAGAGCTGCACGAATAGGTCAAGGGGCATGGTATTAATGAGAAAATCATACGTTTCACGACGGCCATTGGAAAACTCTATCGTTTTATCTCTGAGACTGACGCGGGTGCATTTGTGATCGTATTGGATATGTTGACCGAACGGGCGGGCGATACCGCTGAAGATTGCTCCTGTCCCTCCTCTTTTTGGAAACTTGAACTTGTTATTCGGCCCCCAATTCACATCATTCCTTCCCTCAGCGATGTTTCGTTCCACGCGGTCTACATCCACTACGCTGACGCGTTCGTTTATCCAGTTCTTGCTCAGGGAATCCAGCGGCAGGCCCCATACTTTTTTGTTATAGGGCTCCATGAAGTACTTCACGATACCCTTGCCGAAGACCGCCTCTATCCATTCCTGGAAATTCGCCGATCTTCCGATATCTGAATTCCGACTTCGTAGACCGACCAGGCATTCGCGTAATGCACTTTCTGGGAGATGGCGAATATTGTTTTGGAATGGATAAGGCACCCACGTGTTCAGGATGCGTATCCAGCTTTCTCTTTGGTGTTCATAGTAATTTAAACCGAGGGCTTCGGATATAGCGCTGTCAAAGTAGGGATAATGAGAAAAGAGGACATGTCCACCGACGTCCCAGGTAAAACCATGAGCATCAAGGAAAGATGCAGAAAGGCCGCCGGCGTGATCAGTGCGTTCAAAGAGTGACCAGTCTTTATAGCCAAGTTTATGAAGATGATAGGCAGCGCCAAGCCCGCAGGGACCGGCGCCGATAATGAGAATTTTCAATGTTACTTCTTCCCCTTCGTATGACTGGAAATCATAGTATGATTATCTCCATCCCTGTTAGGTTGAAAGGCTCCAGATTCGTCCGGATTACGTTATTTCAAAAACGCTGCCGGACGTTTCGACCATGAGCGTTTTTATGAACTCCCGAGCGACATAATCTGTATCGAGCAGCGTCCCGGGCGGTTCGTTGCCGAAGTTTCGATATCGCATCGGTGTGTTGACCCGTCCCGGGCTCACAACGTTCACCCGGATATTCCATGGAGACAATTCTTCGGCCAGGGCCTGGGAGAAATTGACCAAAGCCGCTTTCGAACTGCTGTAGGCGGCATACCCTTCCCTGCCGCGGGTGTAGGAACTGGAACCGACATTGAACAATGCTCCTTCTTTCTGAGCTTTAAATATCGGAATGGCCGCCTTCGCAACGAGAAAAGCGCCCATGACATTTGTATCATAAATATGACGCCACTCGTCTTCGGACACATCTTCCACGTGCTTCCTGATCATATCTCCCGAACAGTTGATTACAAAATCGATTTTTTTCGCCTCCTTGACGACCCTGGTAAAGCCGTCCCGGATTGAGGCTAAAGATCTTACATCAACGGATGGGTCGGTAGAACGGCTGAAGGAGTATACCCGCGCAGCAAGCCCTTGGAGGTTCTCGACAAGTTTCAATCCTATTCCGCTCGTCCCGCCGATAACGACACACACCTTGTTCTTCATTGAAGTCACATCAGCGGCCGCCTCTCCGCCTCGAGACTTCAACTGAAACAGCTTGTCTGCAATATGAAGATCGAGTGGATAGGTTATTTTTATGTTCTGTTCGTCACCCGACACAACAAAAACCTTATGGCCAAGCCTGTGAACGAGCGAACAGTCATCGGTTGCATTTTCAACGCTTTCCTGAACAGCGCGCATATGTGCTTTGAGAAGAAGCTTGTATTCAAATGCCTGCGGTGTTTGGCCACGTCGAAGACGGGAGCGTTCGGGAATATTCGCGATAAACCCTTCCGGGCTCACCTCAACAATTGTATCTGCCGAAGGAATTACGGTATCAACAGCACTGTGCTCTATCACGGCATCGATCATCCTATCGATGATCACGTGCGTTATAAACGGCCTGACTGCATCGTGTGTCAGCACATATTCCGTATCGGCGCCGCAACATTCGATGCCTATGCGTGAAGACTCCTGCCGGGTAGCGCCTCCGACTACAACCTTGATGATTTTTCGAAAGCCGTAGTGCGAGACATATTCCCACATCTCGTCAACATACTCCTGTTGCGTGACAACCACGATGCCGGAAATGCGACGGCATGACTCGAACACTTTCAAAGTGTGGACAATGACCGGCAAGCCAGCCAGTTTCACAAACTGTTTCGGTTTCCAGTCGTTAAAACGACTGCCCGATCCTGACGCCAGGATGACCGCCTTGACGGTATGCATTTCAGCTGACTCCTTTATGTCTCCTCAATGAGCTGAGAAACATTACATTAAGCATGAGAATAAGAACGAGAGCAAGAATGTTCGCTGCAACAAGGAACGGAACAACCATGTTTAGGATGGGACCGATGACAAATACCAGGCTATCCAGCTCGATATCATGATAATAGGACATCATGTTCCGCTTTGATGTAAAGTCAAACCATCGTGCAAGGAGACTGCTCCTTGTTGTTTCTCGAGCGAGCTCCATGCCCACTTTACTTTTGCCTCCTGCCTTGAGAATGGCTGTTTCCTGCGCAGCTCTCGTAAACAAGATCAGATTGTTCAAACCGAGGTAAAGGAGGAGGAAAAACACAACTGAGATGCCTCCCGAAACACTGAATTGTCCGTATGCCAGTGCTGTTGATGTCATCACAATTCTCAAGCGGTCCAACATCGGGTCAAGATAAGCACCCAACGGGCTGGCCAATCCCTTGACGCGTGCGATGGTCCCATCCACGCAATCAAAGAGGTAATTGATCTCGAAAAATATGGCTCCCAGAACAAGTCCAAGGCGACTCCCCCAGGCAAAACAGACTGCCGAGAATAAGACGAAGGCGAAAGAGCCTATCGTTATTGCATTCGGAGTGATTTTGGTTCTATTAATGAAGAAAAGCGAGAGTCTGCGTGCCGCAGGGAGAACAAAGAGCATTGCCCACCACGATTTTCGCTGAAGCTTTGATTCTATCTCTTGAAGTGTATAATTACGATTCATTGCACCTGACTCTCTGAAAGAGTAGAAAAGAGTTTTTCGTACTCGCCGACCATACGATCCAGAGAATACCGTTCAGCCCGTAAACGGCTTTTTGACCGATAGTGGTCACGCTTGCCCGGTTGAGAAGCGACTTCCAGGATCGCAGCGGACAATGCCGTAATGTCACCCGGCGGCACCAACAGGCCGTACTGTCCATTGTCTAGAATTTCAACAGGACCATCAGATGCTGTTGCTATCACGGGCACTTTCAGCGCTAACGCCTCCAGCAGAACTGTCGGAAATGCTTCCCATCGCGATGGAAGAACAAGAAAACCAGCATGTTTCAGCATGCCAAAAGGATTCTCGAGATTGCCCGTGAAAATGACTCTATCTTTTAATGACAAACATTGTGCCAAATCTGAAAGATACTCGCGCAGACTTCCCTCACCTACGATGACAAGTGAATGAGGTATCTTTGACGCGATATTTGCATATGCCCGAATGAGATCGGTATGTCCCTTTTCGGGCTCCAGCCTTCCAATAGAGATAATATAAGGAGATTGCGTATATGCGAATGTGACTTCTCTTGAGGCATCTTCAATTCTTCTGATGTCTATGCCATTATAGATGAGCTCAATCCTGTCCGCTGCAATTCCAAGATGCGAGCCGATCTCTTTGGCCATAAGTTTCGATATGGCAACGACCCGATCTGCTTTTCGAAATAAATAAGAGGTAATCAGTTTTTTGAAAGTTGCAAAAATATTCTTAAATGTTGATGCCTTAACAAAAACATTCACGGGAAGATGAAACTCGACAATAAGTTTTCCTCCGTTTTTATGAATAACGCCCGCGACAGAACATCCCAGGATACCCGCAAACCAGTTATCTGTAACAACTGTGTGCGGTTTCTCGAAATCGATAATCTTCGCAAACAGAGCCGAATAGCGCAGCACCCTGAAAGGAAATTGAAAAGCGTTTCCCTGCTTACCTTGCAAGGTTTTGACGACGATATCGCTGGGAATGCTTGCGCGCAGTGGTCCTGATTCATCCAACACCACGATAAGCGCTTCAAAACGTGTTTTATCAATGCGATTCAGCATTGATAGTGTGAGTTTCTCGCCTCCGCCCATCCTAAAATCGCGCATGAGAAAGAGTATCTTTTTCACCGGTGCCTCAATTTAGATCTTATAATTTTAAAGCGAGGTTGAATGATTGAATATTTGGCCATGTTAAATAGAAATCTGACTATAAATGCCCCTTTCATTTTGAAATCCGCCCTTGATAATCCTCCTAGTTGCGAGCTACAGAGTAAATACCAGAAAGGGTAAAATATACCGACTGACCTTCGGCATACTGATAAGTATTGTTCCATCAGACAATATTCAAAAAAGGGCGATTTAAAATACTTCACATGCTTATTGGCTTCATATAGTTTACCAAGCCAGTCTTCGGTTTCTTTGATAAAGCTTTCATCGCTTGCGCAAGTAAACTTCGCCATACTCCTATGTATATTCATTTCTCTCTCTGCAGGTTTAATATTAATCGATTCCAATTGAGTGCGCATAATCTCTCTGACATAAATTTCAATATTGCTTGAATTAACAAACGAGATACTGTTCGGATGGATTCTGTACTTGACAAGGACTCTTTGTAAATTCCACACACGCGCGTTTCTTGCCACTCTCACCCATAGATCGTAATCCTCGGCACCGGGATAATATCGGTAATGATCTTCCGGCAGGGCACTTTTTCTGATAATCACTGCAGATTGAGCAAAATAATTATGAAAAACAAGAAGGGAGGGGATTCTGTCAGGAGGAGCAGTAAATATCTCAAATTTACCAGTCGGTCTGCTCTTCTCATCAATCATTTCTATCCATGCCCCAACCATGCCGAAAGAGGGATTCTTATCAAGGAATGCAATCTGCTCCGCAAGCCTGTCGGGATAGGCAATGTCATCACAATCAAGTAAGGCGATGTATTCGCCTCGAGCATTTTTCAACCCCGTGTTTCTTGCAGCAATCAAACCAAGGTTAGCGCCATTATCGATCAATCTAATCCTTGAATCATTATAGGTTTGAATGATATCGAGGCTTCTGTCAGTAGAGCCATCATTAACAATCAATAGTTCAAAATCGGCAAAGGTCTGCTGCAATACGCTTTCTATTGCCTCCCGCAGGAATCTTTCGCCATTATAAACCGGCATAATGACACTTACCCTTGGTCCTATTCGCATATATTATGACCACAGGGGAAAGCTGAGAGAAGGCCCTGCGTCTCAGCTTTTTCCCAGTTGCAGAATGTTTGCACTATAACGCTCTTCACGGCATGAACCAGATATAATGAGCTATTATAAACAAGGGTTATGACGCTGAACTTTGGGATGCGCTCAAACACTGGATTTTTTTTGCATAGACCGATAGCCGAGATAAAATGCGATCGTATGTAGATAATTGAGAATAAAGAATGTAAACGCCTCTGCCATGCCAACCTTTCTGACGTAATCGAACAAAAATCTTCGAACTGAGCTTACGCCTGTAACTGTCCTCAAAAAAGAGCATTTTCGCTGGGGGAATTCCGGCCACTTACTGAGCAAGATCCCGTATCCTTTCCCATGTACGAAAAACATTCTGATCATGCTTCTTAAAGTAGTTCTGTGGGAGTGGATCACAACAGCATCCCTATCGTATTCGAACCGATATCCTTTTTTCAGCATTCGATAACACAACTCGGGATCCTCCCCGCCGGGCCGAAGGAAATCCTCGTCAAAATAGCCCGCCCTGACCACGGCCTCCTTTGCGAAGAAGGCATTTGCTGTAACCAAATAGGAAATCTCATCGGTCCCCTTCCCAGGGCTCCATACTCCGATGTGGTCGAGATATTTTGTTACCAAGGTCACGGTATCGGGAAAAACCTTACCGCCCACCCCGCCTAATTTTTCATCAGGAAAATGTTTAAGGTAGTAATTAACTATGCTTCTATCCACAAAACAATCGGAATCGATGCTGAGGAGATATTTACCTCGTGCTTGCCGTATGCCGGCATTTCTGGCGGCTGCTGGCCCCCTGTTTTCCTGATAAACATAGTGCATATTGATCTTCGTCCTGTACATCAATCGACGGACAAATTCTCCGGTCCCGTCCTGGGAGCCATCGTCCACAATGATCACCTCATAGTTTTCTACCGGATAATCTATCGCCTCAACCGAATGCAAGTTCTTCTCAAGGCTTCTAAGATCATTATAGCTAGGGATAATGATACTCACTTGTATATTCTTATTCATAAAATAATTAAATTGCCCTAGATTCGGGCCATAACTTCACTGCACCGCAATTCTAACCAACCGAAGCATAAAAAAATATTTACGTTTAATAGCAACCTGTAATTTCATTAGCAAAGGAAGTTGCCTTCTGTGTTTCTCAAGAGTGGCACGAAAACGCGGGCCGCATTGGCCGTTTTGGGTATCTCGTACAGTTTTAGTCCCTTCAATCATTCGGTAATTGCCCCAAACTTCATCAAAATACTTGACATGTGCGGCCTGCACCGCCCTAGACAGAAAATCAATATCGAGCGTATAATGTTCATTAATATCATAGGGGCCAATTTTATCATGTAGCGACTTGTGATAAAAGTATTGTGATGGATTGATTGGATAAGGGTTGATATTCCAACCCATCATCAGATCGGCTATCTTTAACTTTGCAGGTTTGTTTACTTGAGCAATCTTCCCCTCATCATCCCATACATTGCAATTACCAACAAGTAAGGTCGGCTCCGGCAGCGTCTTCATCAATTGTCCTATACGGTTCAACACCCTCTCTTCGCAATAATCATCAACATTGAGAAATCCCAGTATTTCTCCATGGGCCATTGCGATACCTTTATTCATCGCATCAGACTGCCCTTTGTCTTTATCCGAGACCCATCGTATATGCGAATATTCTTTAGCGTATTTTTCTAGTACCTCTACCGTACCGTCGGTAGAGCCGCCGTCTACGATGATGTGCTCGACATCAGGATAGTGCTGCTCGATTACGTTCTTTATGCAGAATTCCATAAAGCGTACGCCGTTGTAAACTGGAGTTATAATACTAATCATATGCAAGCCTCATAACGGTACCAGATATGGCTCATCTCGTTATTTATTATCGCTTCTGACACTCTAATAATTAATTGGTATTCCATTTTTTATTTCAGGTCGTTTTTGAGCAAAATAAACTTTTCTGTGATTTGTCGCAAGCGGCCTTTCAGATAATACGGGGGGGAATAATACATGTTTCCTAACGATATCGTCTGGGAAATCATTTTCACTAACCGTCGTCACTGTAAATCCCTCCTTCTCAAGCACAGAGGAGAAACTGTTGCCATAAATTCGTAGGTGGTCATATTGTCCATACTTTTCTTCTCGTACCAAAGGATCGGTTATCGACTTGTCTTCATATGTCTCCTCTAATCCATCTTTTTGGGGCACAGTTATAATCGCGTAACCCCAAAATCGCAATACTCGATATATCTCATGTATTGCACTAAAATCGTCCATAACATGTTCTAAAACATCACAAGCAATGACAACATCGACGTTTTCAGACTTTACTTCCTGCATATTTGTTATGTTCAACTTCAAATCCATATCTCCCCTAAAAAGGTCAGCTGTTATATACACTCTTGCATGTTTCGATATTATAGATTGCACTGACTTTTCAGGAGCAAAATGAAGCACCACTTTTTCTTTAACAATTTTCTCAAGGGATAAGTTGTCAATACACTTCATTGCTGCTACTAATAATCTGTGTCTGACTTCTGAATTGCATTTTGGACATATCGTATGAGGATGCCAAGAGTCGCTCAAAAATGATTTTCCACTCCATCCACATAAATTACATTTTACTTTTTTGGGATATAAAAGGCATATTTTTTCAACTGATAAACGTAATTGTTGAAAGATTCTGTAATTAGAATTCAGAACAGCCGCAGTATAAATCAATATAATATCTTTACCTGGAAACCGTTTCATTATTTATTAGCTCATCATCGTAATGTTTTATAATTTACGGCTGCATATTTTGACAGCATCTTCATACAGAATTTTAGGAAATATTTGTAGTTTGCCTTCAACAGTAGCATCATAAATCTGACGGCCTGCTCTATGATAACTAAATTTTGCAAGCTGATAGGACAATTCAGACGCTTCTAAATCAGGCACATGCCATTGTTTGTTACTGAAATAGCAGGGATCAAAATGATTTTGATCCTCACCCGACATTAATTGCATTTCATTTGGCTTACCTTTCGCACTAAAATTGTGGTCAACGCCAATGAGATAAACTTTCGTAAAACCCATATAAAAAGCAATTTGCATGGCCACATATGTTACGGTGTAGCCTTCGAAAAGAGGTTGAGTTAAGTCCGGACAAAAGGAATACGGAATAGGGCAAATTGTATTTGTAGCAATAGGGTAGATGTGTTCAAAGTATCGGGTCAATTCATGTGCTGCACCATAAGAAAGGAAAGATGGACACTTCAAAGCTTCAAATTCCCTGATGCTTTGTTCAATGACAAGAGGGTTGACCGCAACATGATAACTGAGGTTCAAGTCGATCTTGTCAAACATGAGGTAGATCTTATTAAGCCCGAAGGTGTGATAATCTTTGAGCGGTCTCAGGTCAAGTTTATTCAAAGAGGGCCCATTACCAATAATGAAACAGTCCTTCCCTTTATGTATATCTTTAAAGTGAACAAGACGTTTTGAATGTTTGTAATACCATTCGCGATATATGGCATTAAAGTGCGCGCGCCTGTAAACCCTGTCTATCAGTGAGAGCAGAATATGTTTTGTCAATTGATTCACTTTTCGTTCTCCAAAACCGATTATTCCGAGCTAAGTTTCGCAGTTACTCCTCCGTCAACCACGAGAGTCTGCCCCGTTATGAAGGAGGATCGGTCATTATCAGCCAGAAAAAGTATTGCTTGTGCAATCTCGTCAGGTTTACCGATTCGTCTCAATGGTGTGCGAAGTGCCAATAAATTCAATTTCTCGGTTAATCCCTCTCCTTGGAGATGGCCGCGATCAAGACCCTCGCGCAGCATGCGGGTATCTACCGCACCTGGGAGTACCGAGTTTACTCGAATATTGTCGGCAGCAAGTTCTAAAGACATTGCCCTTGTTAAGGCCACTAAGGCTCCCTTGCTTGCAGCATAAACGGCGATATTTGAGGATGTCGCGACTGCATGTACTGAGCTCACGTTGACAATCGCCCCGGCCTGGCGCATCAAAGAATAGAGAGCGCGAACGGCCAAATAAACTGACCGCAAATTGACGGCCATTATCCGGTCCCATTCTTCAAACGTAGTCTCAATTAATGGTTTACAAATTTGGATCGCCGCATTATTTATTAAGGCATCAACGCGTATTTCTTTTGCTTGCATTTCTTCCAAAATATGTTCCCAGATCTCGGGCATTGAAATATCTCCGCGGATAAAATGATCAACATGGGATACGGAGTCTAAGGTGATAGAATCAATGCCTATTACATGCCAGCCTGACTCGGAAAATATCTGTGCCGTTGCTTTGCCTATTCCTCCTGCAACCCCGGTAATGACCACTATTTTATTCATACGTCGGATATCCCAAGTCCTTTCAAAAGATTTTGAATGGCCAGCTGGTTTACCCGCATGACTGCCTCGAAGAGTATTTGAAGAATTATGCGTGCCGAATATACAGTTGTCGAATTTCCGCAACGGGCTATCTGTCGGTAAAGGCTCTTTTTCGAATACATCCAGTGCAGCCCCGACAACCTTGCCCGATCTCAAGGCGTTCAAAAGTGCAGCTTCGTCAATAAGCGCTCCACGGCTTGTGTTCACTATTAATATGCCGCTTTTCATTAATTCGAATTCGTGCATGCCCAGCAAATGATGGTTCTCTTTAGTAAGATTGCAGTTCAATGAGATATAATCCGATGTGCGTAACAGCTCATCCAATTGGATGGAACGCAATCCTGTTTTAGCTATAAAATCCGCGGGTATCTCTCTTGTATCATAGCCCGTGACCTCCATTCCTGAGGCTTTGGCGCGGGACACAACTGCTTTTCCTATACTCCCCATTCCTATAATGCCCAAACGTCGTCCTTTCAAAGATCTCCCTTGAATCTGCACCCAACCGCCACTCCGAACCGAGACATCTAATTTCTGAAGCTGACGCGACAGGAGGATGATATAACCCATTACTACATCTGCCACCTCATCGGCAAACACGTCCGGAGTATTAAAGATTTTAATGCCTAATTTCGCTGCAGCATCAACGTCAATCGCATCTAAACCAATTCCCCATTTTGCGATCACTTTAAGGCGAACGCCTTTTTCCAGGACTCTCGATGTGAAATGGTCGTCACCAGCAATCACCCCGTCAAAACGGTCGATCAGTTTTAGTAATTCAGGTTCGGTCAACTGTTGAATCATCTTTGGCGATTCAACTTCAATTCCTTGTTTTGCAAGCAGATCGGCATACTGGTCTATAGTTTTCTGCAAATGTGGACAGCTGATAAGCACTCGAAAACCCATTCTATCTCCTTAATTCTCAACCTCATACTTCTTCGATCTTTTACCTCATAGAAATGCACTTTTCTCTATTAGCCATCGGTCATCAATATTACTCTGGCCGGCGCCCCTTCTGTTTCGATTATATTCAAGGGCAGCGCGACAAGGTCATATATGCCTTTTTCCACGTTACCGAGGCATAACCCTTCAAGTATCAGCACATTATTTTGGAGTAATATTTTGTGTGTACGGTTTTCCTCATCGCCAAAATTCTGAATACTCAAATAATCAATACCAACAAGTTCAATTCCCTTCCGTGCAATCCATTCCGCGCCATCCGCGCTCAAGGCGATAAAGTCTTTTCTAAACTCTGTTCCCCGAAATAAGGAATTACGCGTTTTAAACAATATCTTATTGCACCCGTCCTGAAGCGTAATCGAATCAAGAAAATCAGCGCTTATACTTCGCTCACCCATATATTCAACTACCAGCGCTTTGCCGACAAGAGTCATCAAGGGGATTTCACCAGCTCTCGTTCCCGATTCCAAATAATGATACGGCACATCCAGGTGTGTACCTGTATGGGTATTAAAAGAGAGGCTGCTTTCGTTCACCCCGTTGTCTTTAATAGTTTTCACCCAGGTAACCCGAAACTTATCACTTGTAGGCCAAACAGGGGTGTCCCTCGTCAGCGGCATCGAAATGTCGATTATTTTTTTCATGACGTTATTTTATTATTGCGCGACTCTTTTTGTTATTAAAGAGAGCCGGCTTCTCAGGATAATAAAATTTGTATCTTAGATCTCCTTGCAGCGGCTTCTTGAAATCATACCCCCGGAAAGTGCCCCAGAACTGATAAAACCTCATCGCAGGTATTGCGATCAAATTCTTCAAGAAGACGCCGTCTTGTGCAGCATGAACGTAGTCGCTCAGCGTATTCAAAGTGAAGAGTTTTATGAAATCAATAAAAGTGAAAGTTTCATGGGGATAAATAGTTTTCATCGCAAAGGCTTCTCTTTTATACCTTCGGAAAATTTGCGAATAGCATTCGTTATGCACATGAATTACGGCGGCATCAGGCACGTAGTATATTGAATATCCATGCGAGATAGCATCCTTGGCCCAGTCAATGTCTTCAAGACCGGTAATGCTCTCATTGTATCCATGGTCCCGCCAGACGTCCTTTCTGATTGCAGCATTTGCATTGTTGCAGAAAGAAGATTTTTGCGGACCGCCGCCATCATTTGGAAACCATTTTGCAAAAATACGGTGCTCCGAGTATTTGGTAGTTTCATTCCCCCGTTGTTTTCCGTAGACAAGCGCCACGTTTTTATCCGAAAAGGGAAAAATTATATTCGTGAGCCAGTTTTCGTTCTCAGGGTAGCAATGTCCGCTGATGAAGACGCAGTATTGTCCCTGTGCGGCCTCTATCCCTCTGTTTATAGAGGCGCCGAACGAGAATTGTTCCCGAGTGATATGAATAATCCTCGCCCCGAAGCGCAATGCCAATCTTACCGTATTGTCGGTAGAACCGGAATCAACCACAATAATCTCGAAAGTAAAAGGGGTCTTCTGGCAGGCAATTCCATGCAACAATCTTTCGATATGCTGTTCCTCGTTATAGACCCTGATAATTATGGAAATCGTGATATTCGTTTGCATGACCGTGTTCACACCTTAGCGTCCGATATTCCCACGAGTTTATAGACGCTTTCCGCGATCCTGAAATCCAGTTCCTCGTCGATGTCCACCGCCTCTTCGCGGGGGATATCGAACATCAAAGGTTTTTCACCTATCCGCCGCTTCTTCAAAGCAAAGCTACCGCGGCTGAAGACGTACAGACAGGAATTTTCCTCGTACACCGGGGGAAGGTCCTGGGTTCTTAAAAGTTCGTTGGGGTTGTGGTTTATAGGGATACCCGCTTTGTCATAGAGCCTCGTTTGCAAACGGGTGACTGAAAAAAGGGAATCGTATCCTTCCGGGAGCGCGTCGAAATATCTTTCGATAGCACGGTCAATGCTACTCGTCGTTAAGAGAGGGTTCGTACTATGGGTCTGAAGAAAATGGTCTCCCTCAATCCTCCTCAGATCATCCCCAATGATTTCATTCATGGAAACAAAGTCACCCCTGATGCGATCGGGCCGCTCATGGATTATTATGGCGTCTTTGAAAAAACGCAGAGCGTCCTCTCTGATCCTATCGCTGTCCGTGTTGATCACTACTTTGGACACGTATCGTGAATGAAGCAAACTCCGCATCACGGCGTGATAAAGCGGGTGGCCGCCGAAATTACGCATGTTTTTATTCGGGACCCTTTCGGAATGCCCCTTCATGGGAAGGAGGGCGGTGATCTTCATCGGTATTACCTTTCTTTCCCCCTGGAAAGTCAGTTTCAACGTGCGTTCTGACGGCCCTATTCTCAGCGGATGGACCTCATTATTTCTTTACCTTAACCACACCGACGGGCTGATATTGTGGGTCCCATTTGCCCCACGGCATTCCGTTGGCGCCGGATTTGTAATAGACAGGCGATAGCCTTTTGTGCAGTTCATTTCCTTCTTTTTTCAGAGCATCTAAATATACGTCCTTTTGCGAGAAATTGCTCGTTATCCCTTCAGGCAGATGGAAGAGTTTTTTTATGGTCGCTTCGCTATAGCACCATCCATTTGAAGGTTCATGAAACCAGTCATCCGAATTGGATGCGCTGACTGTCACGGCGATTCTTCCTGTTTGTTTTGTTACTCTCAGGATCTCATCGATGCAATTTTCAAAATCCGCGTGCTCGTTATGCTCAAGCGCGGATACAGACACAACACCATCAACAAATCCATCGGGAAGCAGTGGCATATCTTTAAGGTCGCAGGTGTAAAAAAAAATTCTTCCACAGCTGTCGGTTGCTTCGCCTTCCAGTAAAGGGCAGGGGGGGGCTTTCGGAATAAACCTATTTTTCTCTATCAGGGCAACAGGGGCACGGCTTCCCTCATTACTTCTCAATAACGTCTTCAGCCGTGATACTGTGCCGCCTACATATGCGGCGTTCAGATGTCTTGTATAACGATTGACAAACGTCTTTTTTCGACTGTTCAGATAATGAGTAACCCGGCCGTAGCGTTTCTTTGTCTCAGCAGGAATGCCGCGGTCCACGAAATCAGCACTTATGACGTTATATCCCAGTTCCGAAAGTATGAACTGCAAAAGCCCGCTTCCTGCACCTGCATCAAGGATAAGACTCCCTCTTGGCAGAGTGTTCCTCACATCTCTGATAATCCATGCAAGGTCGAGGTAATAGTGCCATCCCAGATCGGTGTTTAAAAAATGTTTTTGGATTTGTTCGATGATTCCGATCTCCTCCTTATGGGTATCAAACAAGTCCAGGCTCAGAATTTCGATCTTTTCTAATGCGTCCTGACTCATAGTAGGGCTCTTATGGAGTTTCTCAATAACGTGCGCCATAATTTCAAAAATGGAGAAAATGGAATCAAAAGAATCTCCTTATAAGAAAACGCATCCTCATGAGCTGTCGTTCCGACCACTGGCCGAGAATTCTGCGGGCCGTTATATATTTTCTGAAAAAGTATCTTTGAATCTCCGGCCCGTCAGGAGGTTTCCTGAACACAGCCGATATCGAAGCACACGTAAAATTCTTCTCACCGCTATATTTTGAATTGAGTCGGGCCAGGGTATCCCTTTCGGCGGCATCATGCGCGAAGCTCATTTTCTCTATAATTAACAGGCACGTACGGAATGCCTTTATGTATTCCTCAAAATGACACCTGTTTATGCTCTCCCCGAAATAAATCCATTGTATGATGGGCTCAATTAGCTCTTCTGTGCACGGACCCGAAGTAAGGAACTCCCGCATTTCATCATGCGTCATTAAAAGGTGGCCGTAATCTGGTATCGGGTTTTTCCCGGGTTTCCAGAAGCGGGCTTCTTTTGGGCCGGCCACAGCGTATACATGGTGACCTTTCGCGCTCGACCAAATCGGGGAGAATTCCGTATAGAAAACCCCTTTAGGCTTAAGCACACGGGCGACCTCGGACAGAAATATATCAAGCCCGTTGACGTGCTCCATTGTCGCAACCGAAAGCACAGCGTCAAAGGAGTTGTCTGAAAAAGGAAGCGTTCGTCCGTCAGCCCTCAGAAATTTCGCGTTGTTGAGCGCAGGGCCTATCGGCGCCGGAAACTCCACTGAAGGGTTGATCCCCACAACACGCGCCTTCGTCCTTTGAGCAATGGCCGTCGCAACCTCGCAGCCGATGTCGCTTCCTATCTCAAGGATATCCCTTGCGTCCGGGCGAAGCATCTTCAAGAATGTGTCAACTACTTGTTTCTGGTAGGGGAGCATCGTTAAAACCCCTGATTAATCGCACGTTCGGTCTCAAGGCTGTCCATGCAGATGCCGCAGACCGGGTTGCTGAAGCTGTGGTTATCAAACTCCTTTTTGAGATCAGCCATCGAACTGCCGTTCATAATGCTCTTGAAGCTGTCGGTAAGAAAGTTTCCTATCTTTGCATAGAGATGTATTCTCGGACAGACGGAAACATCTCCGTTGCTGGATATATACAACTGGCTCCATGGAGCGCGGCATTGCTTGGGCTTAACCGTATCCTCATACTTCGGGATTGAGAAGCTCATCCCGTAACCAGCGGCCCTTTTTTCCGCGCCATCCAGTATGTTGTTCACACGTTCATGGTCCCTGACCTTTTCGTCATCCATATCAAGACCCTCGTTCAATATCAGGTGGCGGCCTACTATTCTTTCGATCCCTATACTGTGGGCCAGATCAACAAAATCGACAAGCTCATCTATGTTTGAATTCACTACGGTAAGGTTGGAGCATATTCTGGGTAGCCGGCTTTTTTTCGCACGCTTCAGGCGGTCAAGCTTCTTTATGTTCGCAAGCACCCGCTCAAATTTGCCACGCCTGCGAAGCCGCTCATAGGTCTCTTTCTTTGCCTCCCCGATGCTTACAACAAAGTCATTAACACGGGAAGTGATCAGAGCTTCAACGATATCGTCCGTAAGAATGTTGCCATTCGTATATATAGTGGTCGATGGGATACTATATCTCCCTATCGTCCTGATGATCTCTGGCGCATTCTTCGCTATAGAGTACTCCCACGCGCACGAAAGCTGAATTGCGCTGATGTGCTTATGTGACTTGTCAAGGATCCGCTCCAGATCTTCGGTTCTCATCTGCACGATTTTATCGTTGTTCCGGGTGCAGAACGTGCATCTGAGATTGCAACCATTCGTGATGTCGATGAAGAAGGAATAGTTTTTTTTATTTAAAATGCTGTCTATCGATACTGCAAGACTGGTCGCCCTGTTCGCGATCTTTTCAGCGATTATCTGTTTGATATGTTTTATCATGTCCCATAAACCATGGCATATAAGTCTTTATGTCTTTGACCGGTAAATACAATGTAATTCATTAAGCCTATCGTTTTTCTGCTCTTCCACGTAGCCAGCCTTAACAAGGATTTCATTTATTTCTTCTGTAGAAGAATTAAAGTCGTCAAGGAACGAGGGGTGTATCTCCAGAAATATGGTTCTTGGTTTCTTTTTTGAGTTAAGTAATCCTTCCATCCCTTTTAATGCAAGAATCTCGGCGCCCTCGATATCCATCTTTACCACATCTGGAAAAGGAATTTCCGCCCTCATGAGAGCATTGTCAAGCGTGTCTGACTTTATGATGACAGAGCCACGACCCCCTTTTTGTCTCAGGCTCGCTGAAATGCCATCAACACCGTCTGTATAGAGTACAATATCACCTTGGGAGTCCGATACCGCCCAACTAATTATTTTTATTTTATTTTCGAGACTATTCAGCTGGATATTTGTCTCAAACCTCTTCCGGTAATAGGGGTCGGGCTCGAAAGAAATTACTCGAACCCCCTTTTTGGCAGCATGCAGGCTGACAAAACCTACGCAGGTACCAATGTCGTACAGCACATCTGACGGCTGAATTTCTTTAATAATGAGCCGGGTAAATTCTTCCTCGCCGCCGAATTCTTCTATCCTGAACGATTCAACCGTAGTCGAGATCTCAAATTTTACACCCTCAGGCATGAGGTTCCGAAAATTCACTACTCTTGGCAGCCTAGCATTTTTGTTAAAGAGACTGTTCGCAATTCTATTTATAAAATTCACTCTGTTATGCATTCTTAACTCCTAATTTTATTTCTCCGATATCAGACGACCGTTTCAATTTCTGAGGCGTTCTCCGTCTCCCAATGAAGAGGTAAGGCAATGAGCCCGATGCGCCTTTCAGCATAACTCAAATATGTTGATGGCCTTGATATAAGTTCTACATTGAAACAAAATATATCATCAAGAATCTGGCAATTCTGCTGGTTTATAATGCCTGCTCTGAGCGTTATGGTGTAAAAGCCTGATTTAAGAAGAGGGGTTGGAAAATTAATTCTATTATTATATATTCCACGCTCCCGCACCTCCAATCTATCGGGGTTGCTATCTGTATCAAACGAAATAAATAGAGTTGTACCATTCCGTTTAAGTTCCAAACTTAACAGCAAATTATCCATCTCCGTATTAACAACATACGCAAACTCGAAGGTTATTTTATCAAATACATCAAAATGGCTGCGCGCTTTGCCGTCCTGCCCGATAATCCTGCCCCTTATAATCTGGATAGGCATACGGGGGTCGGCAGGGACTTGGAAAGAAGTCCGCTCTTCTCCAGAAGAAAAGGTATTGAGATAGTTGTCAATGACCTCCCCAGTGTCACCATTGACGGCTACCATCCCCTTATCTAGTAATATAGCTTTCCTGCACAGCGCTCTGATCATATCCATCTGATGGCTCACAAACAATACCGTGCGCCCTTGTTTCCCCACTTGCTCCATTTTCCCCAAACATTTTTTCTGAAATTGCGCGTCACCAACGGCCAATACTTCATCTATGATCAAAACCTCCGGCTCAAGGTGAGCTGCCACGGCGAAGGCCAAACGCACATACATTCCTGACGAATAACGTTTTACCGGTGTATCCAGGAACTTCTCTATTTCCGCAAAATCCACAATCTCATCAAATTTTTTTTTAATCTCCGCACGGCTCATCCCAAGAATAGCGCCGTTAAGAAATATATTTTCCCGCCCGGTCAATTCAGGATGAAAGCCGGTACCAACCTCCAGCAGACTTGCAACCCTCCCCTTTATTCTTACGCTGCCGGTCGTCGGCTCGGTGATGCGGCTGAGGATTTTCAGGAGCGTTGACTTACCTGCACCATTGCGGCCGATGATGCCGATCCGGTCTCCCTGCTTCACCTCAAAAGAGACATCTTTAAGCGCCCAGAACTCTTCCTGCTTCGAGTCAGCTCCTGACAATGGCCGTTTCCCAAGCAATCTTCCGCCGAGGCTTTTCATGCCTTCACTGAGAACATCACGAAGAGCCACATACGTATGCCGGCCCTTTTGATGTTGTAAAGTATATTTTTTACCAAGATTTTCTACAGTAATAACGGAAGACATACAGTCACACCACATCCGCAAAAGAACGTTCCATGCTTCTAAAATAGAACACACCGCCAATGAAGATCAGCATCATCAACGACATTGAAATCAATATACCCGGCCAATATACTGGAAAAGCATCACCCAGGATCGCCCACCGAAATCCGTCTATTACCCCTGCCATGGGGTTTAAAAAGTAAAACGGCCGCCACTGTACAGGAACGATGGCACTGGTAAATCCCACCGGGGAGATATAGAGGCCAAACTGGACCATGAACGGGACGACATAGCGAAAATCACGGTATTTGACGTTAAGTGCCGAAAGCCATAATCCAGCGCCAAATGCCGTCAACAGCGTCATTAAGAGAAAGCAGGGAAGCAAGAGCATTCTGATTCCCGGAATGAAATGATACCAGGCCATCATGCCGAATAACATGACGAATGATATAAAAAAATCTACCAAGTTGACGATAACAGAGCCGGCGGGCACGATCATTCTTGGGAAATAGACCTTGGTCAGCAGGTTCGCATTATTAATGAGAGAATTACTGCTTTCACTGAGAGAATTGGTAAACAATTGCCACGGCAACAAGGCTGCGAATACCATAACGGGGTAAGGAACGCCGTTCGAAGGCAGATTCGCCAGTCTTCCGAACACAATTGTCAAGACCAGCATGGTCAGGAGTGGTCGCAAAATGCTCCAGGCAATGCCGATTACCGTCTGTTTATAGCGAACCAGGATATCTCGCCATGCCAGGAAAAAGAACAGTTCACGATAGCGCCAGATATCCCTCCAGTAATGAAGAGCGCTCATGCCCGGCCGGATTATGATCTCAGGCAGTTCATCCATTAACTATACCTGAACCCTTCTTTCTTGAACGGCGAAAGGACAACTCCGGCGAGGAATCCTATTCCGAACCTGCCCATCTCACGAAACTTTCTTATCGGGATAAGATAGAGCGGAGCATGACGAGCGCAGTTAATGATCAGCATTATCCATAGCGCGAGTGGATACCTACTCCTCAAGCGGTAAAATGAGTTACCTACGGCTTTTGGTTTATGAAAAGTTGGCATTATCAACGGGGGGTGAAAGTATGTCAATAGTGGGGAAGGCAGAGACGACTTCCCTGCCAGCAAAAATCGAATAAAGAACTCAACATCTTCCTGCCCGATGATGGACGAAATGAATCCTCCGAGATCACTGAGAGTCTGTCGTCGATATGCCATGCATCTGTTCGCCGGGAAATAAGAATCGAGATAACTGTATTTCCCTTTCAGGAGACAATAGCTGGCGTTCCCCAATGGAATAATCCCATCAACGTAATTGGATTTAAACTCTCTTTCCAACGTTGAAAGGAAGTTGGCCTGTAAAATGACCGTATCGTCATCAAGAAACAGAACATACTTACCCGTTGCTTTTAAAAGGCCTACGTTCCTCGAATACCCCATCATCCCGTAGTTTTCTGATAGAGCGTGATATTTGACATTTAAGACACGGCTATACCGTTCAGCGACCTCTCTTCCTCGCTCCGTTCCTCCCCTGTCTTCTACCAGGATCACTTCAAAGCCGCTCTGAGGCATATCCTGCCCAGCTAAGCTGCTCAAAATACCTTCAAGCAAATCGATCCTTCCGTAAAAATTGATAATGCAGGACACATCACAGCCATCATCTGCACTGAACTCGCCGGCGTCGCCTTTCAGCGAAAAGGGGAATAACGCGTAGGCCCAAATAAGGATTTTTTTTCGAAAAGTCATATGCCAGTATGCAGTAATTTAACTGCTCAAGATGTGTACTTCTCCACTTCATTCTTCTATTTATAGAGGATCATCCCGGTCATCGCAACCCAGGTGATTCCGGTTACCAGAATATGCTTATCATGCAAGAGAACGTCTGTTGGATCGCCTCTGCCCCCTTTCACGATAAAAATATATCTAAGCAGACCATAAGCAGCAACAGGAACAGTATAAAGCATTGGATCACGATTTTCAATAATATAGAGAGCATACGTGACAAGAGCGCAAGATGCCATCGACCAGAGCACTCCTTCGAGAAAAGTCAAAGAATAGCGATTCAAGCTGAGTCTCTGTTTTGCCGCATCTACCTCCAGTGATATGAGCTCGCTCAGCCTTTTACCGGCAGCAAGGAACAGGGCGACGATAAAGACCGTAAGAAAGAGCCATTTCGTGACACTGACATGGGAGGCCTCACCACCTGCCAAAACTCTTATCAAAAAACCAAAAGACACAATAAAAATGTCGGCAATGACAATATGCTTGAAATAAATCGTATAGCCGAACGTAAGCAGGGTATAAATGATGACTGATCCTTCGAAGCGTTCGGAAACCGAGGCCGATAACAGCATGGACATTAGATAAAGAAGAGCTGCAAGCAAGCCCGCTACAGGCAGGGAAACGTCACCCCGTGCAATGGCCCGGTCCTTTTTATCCGGATGTTGCCTGTCTGCCTCCCGGTCCGCAATGTCATTAATGATGTAGCAGCAACTCGCCGCGCAGGAAAAAGACAGGAACGCCGGTATCAGCGCCGAGACCGAGGCCGGTTCCAGGATCTTCCCACCAAAAAAAGAGGGGAAGAGTAAAAGCAAATTCTTCAACCATTGATGAGGTCTGAGAATCGACAGATATTTATTTATTATTTTTAATACGTTCATGTTTTTCGTTGGCAGCGAACCGGGTAATTTGTTTTCTGACGCGCAGCTTATTGGGGTCCTCCGGTCGCATGCTGTCAAATGTTTTGCGGTAAAAAGAAAGTGCTTTCTGGCTTTGGCCCAAAGACGCAGCGTCGTTGCCGATTTTAAACAGCAGGTACGGATCGTGAGTAAGGTCGTATAACTTTATGTTATACGATAGTGCATTTTCCCCGAATTTGTGTCTCTCATGAGCGTCCGAACTTTCATCCTTTTTGAATTCATACAAGGATGCCAACTTCCGTAAAGCTTCGATTGAATGCCTTTTTTTTTCAAGCACAGATGTATAGAGAGCAATAGATTCATCGATCCTGCCTTGTTTGGCTGCAATAAAGGCCCTCTTCGTATCATACGTTTCATCATAAACGCCAATAAGGGGAAAGGAGCTTCCCTCCTTTAACTGCACCAAAGCCTCGTCATATTCACCTCTTCCGATAAGCATTGACGCATACACAGAGCGCATAGCTCTTGAATGCGGTGATTTATCGACAGTATCCTTGACTAAAAGAAAATCGTTTTGCCACACAATGCTTCTACTAAGAGTCGTTGCGAACATTACCCCGACTATGACTGAAAAAGCGACTGTCATCCCCATGATGCTGAGACCCATCAACCTCCTGCCCATATACATGCCAGCGGCTGTGATAATAAAAGCTGACGATATATATATATATCGTTCAGCGTAAGGCGTCCATGCTATTTGGCCGAATGCTAAAAGATATGCAGGCACGGTAAGAAATATGCCGGTAATGAAAAAAGCTGATATGGTCGTTCGACGGAGTGCGATATACCCGCACAATGCTACCAGAGGAACGGCAAGTATCTGGTACAGAGGGTCAACCTCCATAATGGCTAAATTGAGAGGTACGGGCATGACAAGTTTTTTCATATAAAAACCAAGGGCACGCAGGCAGACGAACATGCTGTGAATCCAGTCAACAGTAATGAATCTAATTGTCATGCCGATTCTGCTTGAGTTACTGGTAAAAGCCGCTGACCGGAAAATAAAAAACATAAATACTACCGCCATAACACCGACCATGACCAAATTGTTTTTCGAACGAAGATTCCAACGGGACGATTTCATTTCTTGACAACCCGTTCTGTCCTCTTGGTCATGAGAGCTGATCAGAAAAAAAGCGCCTGGTAAAAACGCAAGAGCTGTTTCTTTGGAAAGAACCGCGCAAAAAAAAGCACCTAACGATACAGCGAGGTGCTTTTTGCTGTTATGTTCCTTATATCGTAAGAGGAAAAGCGCGCTCAGCAAGACAAACGCTCCGGCCAGCAGATCGAATCTTCCTGAAATCCAATTTACTGATTCGGAGTTGACCGGATGCAAACCGAACAATAACGCGGTCATAAGAGGAAAGGGTGACTTGCTGCGATCCGACGAGGATACAAGATGCAGCGTCAGCATATACACAAGAACGGCATTGGTTATGTGGATTAGAATATTTTCCAGATGCATCAGGCCGGGCTGAAGGCCGAGCAGATATTTATCAATACGAAAACTGATGTCTACTAGGGGACGGTAATAGCCGCCACCGCCATGAGACGGGAAAAAAACTGACCACAAGTTCCAGCCACTCGACTGTTCGAGTCTCGTGAACAACGAATAATCGTCGATCTTGGAAACGCCGGCCAGGACGGCGGGATAATATACGGCCAGCACGACGGTAATCAGGAGCAGTATTTGATACCGTCTGGTCAGCATTCATTTCCTTTAACAATATCCAGAAAAAACGACTCCAGGTCTTTTCGTTTCGGTTCGATGAAAACGATCTCACTTCGTGAATCAAGGATTTCTTTCATGAACTTCGGCAGATCGTCCTTCGGCACGTAACGATCAAACTGAAGCCCCGGCTCATTTCCTTGAAAACGCACTTGATACCCCATCAGTCCCTCGGCCATAATGGAGTCAATCCGTTTCACGTCGCGCAGGGAGCCTTGCAGGACGATCCCCACCCGGTCGCAGACCGCTTCCACGTCCGACGTGATATGGGTGCTGAAGAAAACGCATTTGCCTTTTGCCCGGAGATCGAGGATGATCTTCTTGATGAGCGCCCGGCCCAGAGGGTCAAGCCCGCTCATCGGCTCATCCAGAACGTACACGTCCGGGTCATGGATCAAAGCTTGAGCAAGACCGAGCCTTTGCACCATTCCCTTGCTGTACCCGCGGAGAGCGCGATCCCGGGCGTCCCACAGCTCCAGGAGCTTCAGCAATTCTTCAATTTTTTCACCCACCTGCCCTTTATTCATGCCGAATGTTCTGGCGACGAACAATAAATACTCACTGGCCGTCAAGTAGTCATAGTAGGCGGGGTTTTCCGGCAGGTAACCCACCTGTTTTCTTCCAAGATGCGATCCCGCATCATGCCCCATGATCCTCGCCTGTCCCGCTGACGGCCTGATCAACCCCATCAAGATCTTGATGGTTGTTGTCTTCCCGGCACCGTTTGGACCCAGAAAGCCGAACACTTCCCCTCGATCCACGGTAAGCGAGAGGCCCTTTAACGCATTGACTTTATTTCCCCTCTTCCCGGGGAACGTCTTCTCTATTTCCACAATTTCGATCGCGTTCACAGGTTTATCACCTCACCTACAACAGGAAAAAAAATTCATTTACCATTTTTATTCGCAACGTTGAAAGCGAATTTACTCGTGCTGCGCACTTTGCCCGTTGAATCAATATAAAACTTACCGCCGTAAGGGTCAACAGGAAATTCCTTGAGATATCCTTTCTGAACAAGTTCTTCCAATGACCGCGGATGCCGATGATACTTGCCGGAAAAACGATCTGCTGCCCGCTCTATCGTTCTGACGCCCTGAAAGGCCAGCAAGCGGGTTTGCAAAGATTTTTTGACTGCTTCGTTCGAGGAGCTCTTCGCCATCAGGGAAAGATACGATATAGCCAGGTCTGTCCTTCCGGATTCATACATGTATCTGCCGGTCAGATTGATGATAAGATTGTCTCCCGTCAGATCGGCCACCCGCTTATAACACTCAGCCGCTTTCGCGTAATCCTTCAGAAAATAGGCATAGTTAAAGCCGGCAAAATACGGCAGGTAGAAATCCCATGTCCGGTACCGCATCCCGTACTCCAAAAGCCTATTGGTCGCCCTGACCTGCCTGGCATCCCATACCATGACCGCCTGGGCAAAATAATAGGCATCCATATTGTAGGGGTCCAGTTGAACTGCTGATTCAATCATTTGCTGCATGGCGGGATATTCAGGTGGAAGAGAGACCTTGTTCGGTGCCTCCTCCACGAGGCTCCCGAAATAGGAGATCACCTTCATGAGCAGGGACGAGGCCATGAAACGGGAATGGTCGGCAGATAAAAGCCTGAGTACTCCGGGCTCGGGAGTATACCCGATCTTCTCCACGAACGGTTTGTTTTTCATGTAGTCAGTAAAGGAGGAAATAATGGCGAGATAGGACAATAGAAGGACCAGCAAAAGGGCGTATTTTCTCATTGCATCTCTCTTCGGGAAAAAATGATGGCGGAAATCGTCAACATACCAGCGGTATAGATAACGAAATACCCCGCCGTCAGCACAAGCCCGGAGCCTGAAAGTCCGAGCCCGTAGACCGCATTTGCCGTAAGATCGAAAGCGCTGAAGTTCGGAAGAATATAGTAGAGGCCGGCTGTGAGCTTCTTTACAAGGGGGGAATATGCCTGGGCCGAAGGGGACCGGAGGAAGTCATATACCTGCTGCGTGGCGCTGCCTGCAAAAAAAACGGCAACGGTCCCGAAAATCGGCAGAAAGAACGAGGTGCTGACCGTGGACAGGAGGAACGAAACAGCGACCAGGAGAATATACTTGAGTGCAATGAACAAGACCGAAAAAAAGACATTTGTCCAGACAACAGGGCGCAGCGGCGGATAGATCAGGGAAACGTACCGGACCACGATGCAACCGACCGCCCCCAGCAGCGCAGCGGTGAGAAACAGATAGACCGCGATCCCGAAAAATTTCCCCAACAGATATGACGTCCTCGTTAGGGGAAGTCCCAGGACGCTATAAGTGTAACGCCGTTCCATGTCCTTCCAGAGGGAGCTTCCCCCCAGAAAAATGGAAAGGAGCAGCATGATGACCGATATCAAAGAGAGCGTCAAGGTAAGCGAAAGCTCAACGACCTGGCGCATGGAGAGCGAACTGACCGACGGGACCAGGAGAAAAAAAAGAGCGCTCATCATGATCCCCTGGAACACGCGGTCCCGGAATATTCCTTTGACTGTTATGACTGTTATGGAAAGAAGCTGCTGCATCCGTATGGGCCCCCTGCCGGCTTCCAAAAATCTGAAAAAGAAAGGGTTGATTTTCATCAACCCTTTCTTAAATTGAGCAAGTTGTACTTACGAAAATGATTACTGTGACCAGGTGCCCCCTGTCACTGTCGGCATTGTATTCTCGTCTGCACACTCTGCGATTGCGCTTATACCTGCTGACGACGCGTATGAAATGGTCGCCGACTCACTGGTTGAAGCAAATTCTTTACCAGCGTCTTTCGTGAGAGCGCTGTTATGGACTGATGCCACGCAATACGAAACTGTGGAAGACTTTACCGAAACATAAACGCCCGTGGACGGCGCAAAAATAGCGCCGCCGATAATCGTTGTTACTGCAGCTGTTTCTCCAACTCTTCCATTGAAAATTGCAGCGTGTGCGGGAACCGCCATGGCAACGAAAGCGATAGCGATGACTATGGCTAATATGCTTTTTTTCATAATATTTTTTCCCCTTATATAGAAATTTGAATTAGTTGATTCATGCCGATTGCCCAGCCATTACATCGCGGGGTATGTCTGCGAGTCGGCCTGCTGCGCTTCCATCTGCGTCCTGAGATTCCTCAGATCACTCTCTGCTGCCGCATTGTATGCCTTAATGCGGTATGCTGCGAACTGCGGGATGGCGATGGCTGCCAGGATGGCGATAATGGCCACCACGATAAGGAGCTCGATAAGGGTGAAGCCTTTCTGGTTCTTTTTCATAATGTTCCTCCCATTAGATTGTTTAGATTTCCAGTATAACGTTTAGTCCTTAAGGCTTTTTAATGGGTTTCACCTCCTTCCAAAGGCCTCAAGATTTTCTGATCTCATATTATGCAGTATTATGCAGATACTGTGCCATTGTTTATCATTGTAATTTCAACTGGTTGTGCATAAGGATTGCGGATAATTGACCTTGATTGTCACACGTAGGTGACAAAAAATGGCACATTCAGGGGAAGTTGATGGGAGAAGAGGCATTAACCTGAAGTTCGTCAATGAATTGAACCATTTCCCTGTTATCCCGCGTAATAACTGTTCGCATGATAGGAGCTTCGTACGAGCGGGCCTGCAACGACATGTTTGAATCCTAAAGACATTGCTTCTTTGCGGAAAGATGCAAATTCGTCTGGAGTGTAATATTTTTCAACAGGCAGGTGGTCCTTGCCGGGCTGCAGGTATTGGCCCAGGGTCAGAATCTGGCAATCGACACCTCGTAGATCATGCATGACCGATCTCACCTCAACTGTGTCCTCCCCCAGACCGAGCATAAGTCCGGTTTTCGTTATGGCCCCGGATCGACGGGCGCTCGACAGCAATTCAAGGGAGCGCTCGTAAAGCGCCTGGGGCCTGACTCGCGAATACAGGGAGGGTACGGTCTCCAGATTATGATTCAGCACATCCGGCGATGCGTTCAGAACAGTTTTGAGCGATTCAGCAGATCCGCGGAAATCCGGTATGAGAACCTCCACGCGGCAGTCAGGAGACGTCTTGCGTATCGCTTTGATGGTTGCTAGCAAAGAATTCAGCTCCGCCATCAGCCAGGTCGTCCCTGGTGACCGATGTTATCACCGCATATTTCAGGTTGAGTTCGGCTACTGCCTTCGCCACCCGCTCCGGTTCATCCCAGTCGATCCCATGAGGTATGCCTTTCGGCACATTGCAGAACCGGCAGCCCCGGGTGCAGACGTTGCCCATGATCATGAAGGTCGCGGTTCCGGCATTCCAGCACTCGCTCTGATTCGGGCAGGCAGCGCTTCTGCAGACCGTATGCAGTTTGTTGGAATGGACCTGCTTCTGGACGTTCTTGAAGCCGTCGCCTGTGGTGAGCCTGATCTTAAACCAGGAAGGCAGCCTTTTCCTTTTCTGCTCAGCCGGTATCATTTATCCTTTTTTGGCGTCAAGCGCCGCTTCAACGACCTGGTCAATGGTGTCGGCGAAGATGAAGTGCATCTCCTTCCGGAGCTCTTCAGGCACATCGTCAAGGTCATTCTTGTTCTTTTCCGGAAGGATGACGGTCTTGATCCCTGCCCTTCTTGCCGCGAGCACTTTTTCCTTTACCCCGCCGATCGGCATCACCTTGCCCCGCAGCGTTATTTCTCCGGTCATGGCCACGTCGTGCTTTGCCACTCTGCCGGTGAGCATGGACACGATCGCTGTGGTCATGGTGACGCCGGCCGACGGCCCGTCTTTTGGTATGGCGCCCGCAGGCACATGGATGTGGATATCCGACTTTTCAAAGAAATCGCGGTTTATCCCGAATGCTTCCGTCTGGGAGCGGACATAGGAAAGCGCGGCTTGCGCTGATTCCTTCATTACGTCACCGAGCTGGCCCGTGAGCGTCAGCTGCTTATTCCCCGGCATCATCGTTGCTTCGATAAAAAGGATGTCCCCTCCCGTCGGGGTCCATGCCAGGCCCGTAACCACACCAGGCCGGTCGATCATGACGGCAGTTTCAGCAAAGAATTTCGGATTACCGAGGTAATCGTGGAGACTTTGCACCGTGACCGTGATCGGCGTGGGTTTGCCTTCAGCCACAGCTTTGGCGACCTTGCGACAGACGTTCGCGATCTCCCGCTCCACATTCCGGACTCCGGCCTCGCGGGTGTAGTCCTTGATAATGCTCCTGAGCGCTTCTTCTTCGATTACGATCTCTTCTGCATTAAGAGCATTTGCCTTGATCTCTTTTGGAATGAGATATTTTTTTGCAATGTTCAGTTTTTCGTGCTCGGTATACCCGGGCAGGCGAAGCATTTCCATGCGGTCAAGGAGCGGCGCCGGGATCGTATCGAGCTGGTTCGCCGTGGTGATGAACATGACCTGGGAGAGATCAAAGGGCACATCCAGATAATTGTCCCTGAAATCCTTGTTCTGCTCCGGATCGAGCACTTCGAGCAGCGCTGACGAAGGATCGCCGCGCCAGTCCGCTCCGACCTTGTCCACTTCGTCGAGCATGATAACCGGGTCTTTGGTCTCCACACGCTTGATCGCCTGAATGATCCGGCCGGGCATGGCGCCGATATACGTGCGCCGGTGTCCGCGGATCTCGGCTTCATCGTGGAGGCCTCCCAGGGACATGCGCATGAACTTCCGGTCCAAAGCCCGCGCGATGGACTGGCCCAGAGAGGTTTTGCCGACGCCCGGAGGGCCGACGAAACAGAGGATGGGCTCCCGCATCTTGGTGCCCGCCTGCGTTCCCCGGTCCTGCCCCAGTTTTTTGACCGCAAGGTATTCCAGAATCCGGTCCTTTACCTTTTCCAGATCGTAATGGTCCTCATCGAGCGTGGCCCGTGCTTTCAAAATATCGATGGGCGACGATGAGGTTTTGCTCCAGGGAAGGCCGGTCATCCATTCAAGATAGGTGCGAATGACCGAATATTCGGGCGAAGACGCGTTGAGCTTTTCCATGCGCGCAAGCTCCCGCTTCGATTCTTTTTCCGCTTCAGGCGTCATCTTCGCTTCTTCGATCTTTTCACGGAGGCTTTTTATCTCCGAGCCCTCGTCGCTCTCTTCACCCAGTTCCTTGCGAATGGCCGAGAGCTGCTGCCTCAGCAGGTACTCGCGTTCAGCTTTCTGCATCTGATCGCGGGCCTTTCCCTGGATCTTTTTGCCGAGTTCGAGCACTTCGACCTCGCGGTTCAGATGCTGCATCAGTTTCGTAAGTTTGTCATGGACCGGGTCGGTTTCGAGGAGTTCCTGCCGCTGCGCCAGGTCCAGCCTGATGTTCGTTGCGATCAGGTATGCAAGCTGTCGGGGATTGTCGATGTTGACGGCAGCGGCGGAAAGTTCTTCCGGCATGTTCGGCGTAAGCGAAACAAGCTTCTGGAAGGTCTCGGAAAGACCGCGCATGAGCGCTTCGGTCTCTACGGTGTTGTCGATAACGTCCGGCAGCGCCCTGGCCCGTGCTCTGAGATAGGGTTCATTCTGCGTGAGGTTGAGAATGCTGATGCGTTCGATACCCTGCACGAGAACCCGGAGCGTACCATCAGGGATCTTGATCATTTGCAGAATGCGGGCCATCGTTCCTGTCGCATAGACATCATCAAGGTTTGCAACCTCGATATCGGCCCTCTTCTGGGACGTAAGGCCGAGGATCTTGTCTCCTATCGTCACTTCATTGATAAGCTTGATCGATTTTTCCTTGCCGATCACGAGCGGGTAAACGGTAAGAGGATAGACTACCGTGTCCTTCAGGGGAAGGAGCGGAAGTTCTTCGGGTACGGTTGGCATGGTGTTGATATCGGTTTCAGGCTCTGTGGTGTCCATGGCATCGCTCCTGGTCGGTTTAGTGAGAAGTTTTTCGAAAATATCTCTGATCTTCAAAATAGTTCCCCGGTTTTTACAGCAGTTTTTTGAGCCTGATCTCCAGAAGACCGTTATGATACTCTGCGGTGACGCTTTCGTGGTCCACCGGGGACACCAGGCCGACTTCTGATCTGAAACTGCCGTACTTGATCCCCAACTGGTGGCAGGAATGGGTGTCAATGAATGCGGGCTGGTCCCGCTTGCCCTCAACGACCAGAAGATCGCTGAAAAGCGTGATGGTCATGTCCTCCTCCCTGATGCCGGCAAGTTCCATGACGACAACCAGGTCGAATGCGGTTTCGTATACATCGGTTGGCGGTCGCCAGATAATCGCTGATGGCGCAGGCCAGGACCCAAAGGATTCCCAAACAACGCTATAGGCATCGAATGGCTGGGATTTTCTTGCATATTTATACGCGATATAGCGATAGCGCAATCAATGCACCTCCTTTTTATCGCCAGAATACTTCTTTTTTTCAGTATAACGCGTTTTCTACTAATTTAAAACTTCAAAATAGTATCAAAATCGGATGCCTCTGTCAAAGAATCCAGAAAAAAGATGCTTGACAAGAACAAACCGTGCAAGGTCCAAACATGATAAAACAATAAAATGAGAAAAAAAGTAGCGTAATATGCAGCATGATGTGTTTTTTTTGATATACTCAATTTCAAGAGAGTGAGCAGCATGTCAGAACGAAATATCCTGACAGCTTCAGCACAAGTATCAGCGTTGATCGATAGTAATACCCTGATATGTTTAGCGTTTCTCCTGCAGGCTTCGACCGGCTAGTTAATCAACGATGAATTAAGAAGCGTACATAAAGTACATAATTTCTTCACAAGGAGGGGGAATCTATGGCTGTATCGCGACGGGATTTTATGAAGATCTCCGGAAGCACTGTTTTGCTCGGGTCTCTTGGCATAAGCCTCGAACCTGCAAAGGCCTATGCTCAAGGGCTGAGGATCAAGGACGCCAAAGAAACGTACACGGTCTGCCCCTACTGCTCGGTCGGATGCGGGATCATCGTCCATACCAAGGATGGAAAGGTCGTCAACACCGAGGGAGACCCGGATCATCCGATCAACGAGGGCACGCTCTGCTCCAAGGGCGCATCGCTTTACCAGATCATCAACAACGAGAAGCGCGTGCTCAAGCCCCGGTACCGTGCTGCCGGCGCGACCGAGTGGAAAGAGGTGGAGTGGGACTGGACGCTCGACAAGATCGCCCGGAACGATCAAGGACACCCGGGACCGCACCTTCAAGGCCACCTCGAAGATCACAAGGTGAAGGAAAAACTTCCTGACGGGACCGAGCGCGAAACGGAGAAGGAGCTCACCGTCAACCGGACCGACGGAATCGCCCACGTGGGGAGCGCGGCCCTGGACAACGAGGAATGCTACATGCTCCAGAAGATGCTCCGGTCATGGGGCGTCGCGGCCATCGAACATCAGGCCCGCATTTGACACTCGCCCACTGTAGCGGCTCTGGCAGAGTCGTTCGGACGCGGCGCAATGACGAATCACTGGATCGATATCCGTAATGCAGATGTAGTCCTTGTCATGGGGTCGAACCCCGCAGAGAACCACCCCATTTCCATGAAATGGATCATGAAGGCCAGGGAGGAACGGGGCGCAAAGCTCGTGGTCGTGGATCCGCGCTTCACCCGGACGGCGGCCAAGGCCGATGTGTACGCGCCCATGCGCTCGGGCACGGACATCCCCTTCCTCGGCGGGCATGATCAAGTACATCATCGACAATAACCTCTACTTCAGGGAGTACGTGGTAAACTACACCAACGCTTCGTTCCTGGTGAACCCCGATTTCAAGGGACCGGGAGAGCTGGACGGCCTGTTCTCGGGTTACAACGACAAGGCCAGGAAGTACGACAAGAAGACCTGGTCGTACCAGGTCGGTGAGGACGGGATTCCGAAGAAGGATCGCGAGCCTCCAGAATCCGAACTGCGTATTACAGCGCATGAAAAAGCATTACTCCCGTTACACCCTTGATAAAGTCTCCAGCATCACCGGCACGCCCAAGGAGAAGCTCGAGGAGGTTTATAAGGTCTATGCCTCCACGGGGAAGCGCGATCGGGTGGGGACCGAGCTCTATGCCATGGGCTGGACCCAGCATACCATCGGCACCCAGAACATCCGGGCCATGGCCATTGTCCAGCTCCTTTTGGGGAACATGGGCATGGCCGGCGGCGGCATCAATGCCCTCCGGGGCGAGAGCAACGTCCAGGGAAGCACTGACCAAGGACTCCTGTTCAATGTGCTCCCGGCATATAATGCCGTGCCCACGGCAACGGTCACGGACCTGAACGCCTATATCGAGAAGTTCACGCCCAAGACCAAGGACCCCAAGAGCGTCAACTGGCTCGGGAACCGTAACAAGTACATTGTGAGTTATTTGAAGGCCGTCTACGGTCCCAGCGCCACGAAGGAGAACGACTTCGGATACGCCTGGATCCCGAAACTTGACGAGGGCATGAACCTCTCGTGGCTCAACCTCTTCGACAACATGCTGAATGGGAAGTACGAGGGGTTCTTCGCCTGGGGCCAGAACCCGGCCTGCTCCGGCTCGAACGCGGGCAAGGTGCGGAAGGCCCTGGCCAAGCTCAAGTGGATGGTGAACGTCAACCTCTTCGACAATGAGACCGGCTCCTTCTGGCGCGGCCCGGGCCTGACTCCCAAGGACGTCCAGACCGAGGTATTCTTCCTTCCCTGCGCCTCGTCCGTGGAAAAGGAGGGAAGCATCACCAACTCCGGCCGCTGGGCCCAGTGGCGCTTCAAGGCCATCGAGCCCATGGGGCAGTCCATGCCGGACTCGGAGATCATGAATGAGCTCTTCTTCCGGGTGAAGGAGCTCTACAAGAAGGAAGGCGGCAAGTATCCCGGCACCCATCGTAAACCTGACCTGGGACTACGGCGAGAAGAACGCCTCGGGCAAAGTCACGAAGGTGGACATCAACAACGTGGCCAAGGAGATCAACGGGTATTACCTTGCCGACGTCTATGACAAGAAGGCCACGCCGCCCAAACTCCTGGGCAAGAAAGGCGAGCTCTGTGCTACCTTCGCCCACCTCCAGGCTGACGGCACCACCTCCTGCGGGAACTGGATCTACAGCCAGAGCTACACTCAGAAGGAAGGCAAGGTCATCAACATGATGGCGCGGCGGGGCAAGAACGATCCCACGGGCCTCGGCATGTATCCAGAGTGGACCTGGGCCTGGCCGGTGAACCGCAGGATCATCTACAACCGGGCCGCCGTGGACCTCGAGGGCAGACCCTGGGACCCGAAACGTGCCGTCCTCAAGTGGGACCCGAACAAGGAAGATCCCGCGACCAAGAAGCCTGGGGCTTGGGTGGGCGACGTGCCCGATGGACCAGCGCCGCCCATGGCAAAGGAAACAGGCAAGTACCCATTCATCATGATGTCCGAGGGCAAGGGCGCACTCTTCGGCCCAGGACTGGCCGAAGGCCCCTTCCCGGAACATTACGAAGCGCTCGAGTGTCCGCTGGAAGAGAACCTCATGTCCAAGCAGCGGATCAACCCGACGGTCAAGCTTTTCGGCGGGAAAGATGACGCCTACTTCTCCTGCGACGTGCGCTATCCCTTTGTGGCGACCACGTACCGGGTGTCGGAGCACTGGCAGACGGGTGTCATGACCAGGCACCAGCCCTGGCAGCTCGAGATGCAGCCCCAGGTGTTCGTGGAGATGAGCGAGGAACTGGCAAAGGAAAAGGGCATCAGGAACGGCGACAAGGCGATCGTCACCTCGGCTCGCGGCGAGCTCTGGGCCGTGGCCATGGTGACCAACCGGTTCAAGCCCTTCAAGATCGCGGGCTCCACCGTCCACCAGGTGGGCCTGCCCTGGCACTTCGGATGGCAATTCCCCGAGGACGGCAGCGGCGGCGAGAGCGCGAATCTGCTGACGCCGACTGTCGGCGATGCAAATACCATGATCCCCGAGACGAAGGCCTTCATGGTCAACGTCCGGAAGGCATAGGGGGTGAACCATGTCGACAACACCGAATAAGAACAATCGGAAAGCGATTCTGGTCACGCCCGAGGTCTGCATCGGATGCCGCGGCTGCCAGACGGCGTGCAAGTCCTGGAACCAGCTCCGGGGCATTTCGACGAAGAACCGCGGCAGCGTCCAGAACCCGCCGGACCTCGCGCCCCATACCTACAACATCATCCGGTACAGCGAGCTGCCGTCGGAGGCTAATCCCATGCGCTGGCTCTTCATCAGCAGGCGGTGCATGCACTGCGACGACGCGGGCTGCATGAAGATCTGCCCCGCGCCCGGCGCGCTCTACAAGACGAAGGAAGGCGCAGTAGCCTTCGACCGGGACAAGTGCATCGGGTGCAGGCTCTGCGTTGCGGGCTGTCCCTTCGACGTGCCGCGGTACGACCAGGACAACAAGGTCCAGAAGTGCCATCTCTGCTTCGACCGGATCGCTGAAGGCCTGTCGCCGGCCTGCACCAAGATCTGCCCCACGGGTGCGCTCAAGTTCGGCGGACCGGGACGAACTCATTGCAGTCGGCTAAAAAGGCCGGCTACGCCAAGATTTACGGCGAGGCGGACCTGGGCGGCCTCGGGTCGATCTTCGCGTTCAGGGAAGCGCCGAAGATCTACGGCTACGCCGACAAACCGAACATCCCGGAAAGCGTCATCTTCTGGCATAACGTGCTCAAACCGCTTGCGGTCATCGGCCTCGGCGGAGTTGTAGCCGGCGCTTTGATCCATTATGCCGTGATCGGACCGCATAAAGATGAGGAGGTGAAATAACATGGGCGAGATGGTGAGAAAAGCAACGATTGAAGAGATCATCAATCATTGGATACTGGCGGTCAGCTGTATCCTGCTGATCATTACGGGCTATGCCTTCCTTTTCAAACTCGAGCAGGTCGGTGTGGTATTCGGCGGGTTCAATGGCATGAGGGTCGTGCATAATTGGACTGGTGTGATATTCACCGTGTCCCTGTTCGGCACCTTGTTCAACTATCTTCATGAAGCGTTGGATATGAGCCGTGATGACTGGAACTGGATAAAGCTAGGGGGCGGGTATCTCACGAAGGCGCATGTAGCGGTTCCACCGATGGGAAAAATAAATACGGGCCAAAAACTGTACTACCTGGCGATCTTGGCAGCCGGGCTCGGGATCGCGGCATCAGGATTCGCCATCTGGCTCGTATCGGGCATGCGGACACTTACGATAGTATCTCATCTGGTCCACAATCTTGCCTTTATCCTGTTCGTGGTGGCCGTGCCTGCCCATATCTATCTCGGCACGTTTGCCAACCCCGGGCTGCTTCAGATCATGATCAACGGCATGGTTCCGCTTGAAGTAGCCAGGAAGAGATATCCGAAATGGATGAAGGAGATCGGAAAGCTGTAATAATGTCTTTTTTCCTTGAACTGTAAGGATCGGTCAAAAAATAGAAAGACCCGCTTTCAGCCACAACCTGAAAGCGGGTCTTTAGTTTTTAATTCCGAATTCCGCAATCCGAATTCCGAAATGTTTTTACGACCTTCCCCTCGCCAGATCATTCAGCCGCTGCACCCGCTCTTCGATGGGAGGATGGGTGCTGAAAAGCTTCATCAAACCTCCGCCGGTCAGCGGATTCACGATGAACATGTGTGCAGTGGCAGGCTTGGCGATCCGTCATCGGTATCATTTGAGATCCCTTTTCCAGCTTCAGGAGCGCGTTTGACAGCCCTGAGGGGCTTCCCGCAATGCCGGCGCCGCCTTTGTCCGCTTCGAACTCCCGTGAGCGGGAAATTGCCATCTGCACCAGCATGGCGGCGATGGGAGCAACGATCATCATGACGATCGCCACGATTGGATTCCCTCCCTCGTCATCATCGCTCCTGTGTCCCCCGCCGAAGATCATCGACCACTGGGCCATCTGGGCGAGCATGCTGATCGCGCCGGCAATGGTAGCCACCATGGTGCCGGTCAGCATATCGCGGTGTTTGATGTGGGCCAGCTCATGGGCGATGACGCCGGCCAGCTCCTCGCGGGAAAGGATGCGCATGATCCCCTGCGTAACCGCCACGACCGCATGCTCCGGGTTGCGGCCTGTGGCAAAGGCGTTGGGTGTTTCATCAGGAATAATGTATACGGTCGGCATGGGCATCCCTGCCTTCTGGACCAATGTGTGCACTATCGCATAGAGCTCGGGCGCTTCTGCTTCGGTCACGGGCTGGGCTTTGTACATCCTGAGGACTATTTTATCGCTGAACCAGTACATCCCCACGTTCGTTATGGTGGCGATCATAAGGGCCATGATCATGCCGCCCCTGCCCCCGAGTGCTCCGCCGATAGCAACGAACAGCACCACGAGGAAAGTCATTAAACCTACTGTCTTTACCGTGTTCATAAACTCCGTCAACCTCCGTTAAAATGATCGTTTGACTACTGCTTCAAATTACCACAGTAGTCCCTCTTCGTCAATATAAAGGAAAATACTTTTCTATTGACAAGGTAGGGCCACTTTGTTATATTTGCCAAGTCAAAACGCAGGAAACACACTGCGGGTGTAGCTCAGCTGGTAGAGCGCGACCTTGCCAAGGTTGAGGTCACGGGTTCGAGTCCCGCCACCCGCTCCATTTTATTCAGTTCAGAGTGCAGAGTTCGGAGTTCGGAGTTTACCATTCGCATCTCGTCACTCTCGACTCCTGTCTTCCTCCTAACTCCCAACTCATAACTCGTAACGTACAAGCGGCGGCGTAGCCAAGTGGCTAAGGCAGAGGTCTGCAAAACCTTCATTCATCGGTTCAAATCCGATCGCCGCCTCCAACTTTTCCCGCTAAGCGGGAATGAAATAACAAATTCTAAATAACAAATCCCAAATAATATCCAAATCAAAACTCCAATTTCCGAAACATTTTGAAACGTTAGAGTTTTAGTTTTGGAACTTATTTGTAATTTGGCGCTTGTAATTTGGTGCTTGTACCTCATGATGCCTCATGCCGATTTCGTCCACCTTCACCTCCACACCGAATACAGCCTGCTCGACGGCGCCAACTCTCTCGATGGACTGATAAAGAAGGCTGTTGAACTGCGCATGCCTGCTGTCGCGGTCACGGACCACGGCAACCTGTTTGCCGCGCTGGATTTCTACCTGAAAGCCACCAAAGCCGGGATCAAACCGATCATCGGGTGCGAGATGTATGTAGCTCCCGGTTCCCGCTTCGAAAAAACCGGAACTGCAAGCCAACACGATGAAAGTTTCTACCACCTCATCCTTCTGGCCCGGAACAAAGCAGGGCTACAAGAACCTCGTCAAGCTCGTTACCAAGGGCTACCTCGAAGGATTTTATTACAAACCCCGCATCGACAAGGAACTGCTCCGTCAGCACAGCGACGGTCTTATCGGCATGTCGGCATGCCTCTCCGGCGAGATCCCCCGTCTTTTGCTCCAGGGGCGGTACGAGGATGCCAAAAAAGCTGCTCTTGATTACCAGAGCATTCTCGGGAGCGATAACTTTTATTTCGAGCTGCAGGACAACGGCATCCCTGAGCAGGAGCAGGCCAATCGAGAACTGATCCGGCTGTCGGCCGATACGGGCATTCCCCTGGTGGCGACGAACGACTGCCACTACCTGAACATGGAAGACCACAAGTCCCACGATGCCCTGCTCTGCATCCAGACCGGCAAGATCGTGAAGGACACGAACCGCATGAGGTTCTCGTCCGAGACCTTCTATGTGAAGTCTCCCGAGGAAATGAAAAAGGCCTTCGCCTATGTGCCCGAGGCTATTTCGAACACCATCGCCATTGCCGAGCGCTGCAATCTTGAAATGGAACTTGGCAAGTACCACCTTCCCCACTTTCCGGTGCCCGACGGCGCTACGCGCGAATCCTACATGGCGGAGCTCAGCCGCACGGGACTGGAAGAGCGGTTCGCGGAGATCGAGGCGGTGCGCGGCGCAGGGAGCATCGACCGCGAGGCATATAAAAAGAGGCTGGAATTCGAGATCGAAATGCTCGGCAAGATGGGCTTTGCCGGGTACTTCCTGATCGTCTGGGATTTCATCCGGTATGCCAAAGAGCACAACATTCCCGTGGGCCCGGGCCGCGGCTCAGCTGCCGGCAGCCTCGTTGCCTATTCCCTCCGCATAACGGACCTGGACCCCATTCCCTACAATCTCCTCTTCGAGCGGTTCCTGAACCCCGAGCGCATCAGCATGCCTGATATCGACGTGGATTTCTGCATGGACCGCCGTGACGAGGTGCTGAAATATGTGACCGAGAAATACGGACAGGACCATGTGACCCAGATCATCACCTACGGCACCATGCTCGCCAAAGGCGTGATCCGCGACGTTGGCCGGGTGCTCGACATACCCTACGCGGAAGTGGACAAGGTCGCCAAGCTGGTGCCGAATACGCTGGGCATCACGCTTGAAAAGGCCATGGAACAGGAACCGAAGCTCCGGGAACTCAAAAAGGACCCACGCATGGCCGAGTTGATCGAGATCGCGCTCAATCTCGAAGGACAGGTCAGACATGCGTCGAAGCACGCTGCAGGCGTCGTGATATCCCAGGAGCCGCTTACCGAGTATCTTCCCCTCTTCAAGACGCCCAAGGACGAGATCACCACCCAGTTCGACATGAAGGGCGTGGAAAAGATCGGTCTGGTCAAGTTCGACTTCCTCGGCCTGCGCACGCTCACCGTGATCCACAAGGCCGTTGAAACGATCAACCAGCGGCTGTCCAAGGCGCCATTAGCCAATACCGAGCAGTTCTCGATCAGCCGCATCCCCTTTGACGACGCCAAGACCTATGAGCTCCTGTCGCGCGGTGAGACCGCAGGCATCTTTCAGCTGGAATCCTCGGGAATGACCGACATCGTGGTCAAGATGAAGCCGCAGTGTTTCGAGGACCTGATCGCCCTGGTCGCACTCTACCGCCCGGGCCCGCTCCAGAGCGGCATGGTGGACGATTTCATCAAGCGCAAAGAAAGGTTCGACCAAGATCACCTATGAACTGCCCGAGCTCGAATCGATCCTGAAGGACACCTATGGGGTCATCGTGTATCAGGAGCAGGTGATGCAGATCGCCCGCACCCTGGCAGGCTATTCCCTCGGCGGCGCGGACCTGCTCAGACGCGCCATGGGAAAGAAGGACCCCGAGGTCATGGCCAAGGAAAAGGTGCCGTTCCTGAAGGGCGCCGAGAAGCTGGGGGTCAATCTCAAAAAAGCCGAAGCCATTTTCGACCTCATGGCGAAGTTCGCCGAGTACGGGTTCAACAAGTCCCATAGCGCCGCCTACGCGCTGGTCTCCTACCAGACCGCCTATCTGAAGGCGCATTATCCGGTCGAGTACATGGCTTCCCTGCTCACGAGCGAAGTCCAGGATACGGACAAGGTGGTCAAATATATTTATGCGGTGCGCCAGATGGGCATTACGATCCTGCCGCCGGACGTTAACCAGAGCATGTGGGACTTCACCGTTGTTGAGGCCCATGACCGGGAGAACATAGAACCGGGCAGCAACATCGGTTCGATCCGCTTTGGCCTTGCGGCGGTCAAGAACGTCGGCATTTCCGCGATCGAGGCCATTGTCGAGGCCAGGGAGAAAAAAGGCCTGTTCACGTCCCTGATGGATTTCTGCAACAAGGTGGATCAGCGAAAAGTGAACCGGCGCGTGATGGAAGCGCTCATCAAGTGCGGGGCCTTCGACGGCACCGGCAGCCGCCGGGCCCAGATGTTCGAAGGCCTTGATATGGTCATTGACCAGGGCGGCAAGCATCAGGAGCAGGAGTCCATCGGCCAGTTCAGCATCTTCGGTTCCCTGGAAAGCCAGAAGGAAATAGCGCTGCCCAATGTGCCGGAGTGGAAGGAAAATCAGCTCCTCGCGCATGAAAAGGAGAGCGTCGGATTCTATATCAGCGGTCATCCCCTGGCCGCGTTCGAAGCGGACATCAAACGCTACGCCACGGCCACTACCGAAACGCTTGATGGCGTCCAGGACGGCAGGGAAGTGACGATCTGCGGGATCATTGCCGGAATGAAGATCAAGGTAACGAAGAAGAGCCAGGAAAAAATGGCGATCCTTGATCTGGAGGACCTTTCCGGAGCAGTGGAAGTGGTCGTGTTCCCCGACCTCTATAAATCTTCCCAGCATCTGCTTCTGACGGATACCCCGCTGATCGTTGCCGGGACGCTCGACAAGAGCGAACAGGGAAACAAGATCAAGGCCGTGCGTCTGCATCTGCTGACGGAGGTAAAAAAACGCGGAACGACCAGGATGGATATCCGCTTCAGCGCAACGGGCCTCACGCAGGACGATCTGCTCAAAGTAAAGGACATCCTTCTCCGCTATAAGGGGACGATCCCCGTTTTTCTTCGGCTTCAGAACCCCACCCGCAAGGATTCGCTCATTTCCGTCGGAAAAGAGGTCCGGGTGAATCCTTCAGAGCAGCTCATCAGCGAGATCGAGGCCGTGCTGGGCGCCGGCGCCGTCTCGCTGGCATAGCAGGCGTTATCACAACGGTCTGTACAGTGACGCCCTGCTGCATGTTCGACTCCGCTGCAGATATGACCAAGGTTCTGTCAGATCTATGATGAAAAAATTTCAGGACCTGGTTACCTTCACGGAGCGTGATGTAGAGGAAGCTCTCAGGAGAAATGTAGATGACGAGATCTCCTTGGTGCCGCTCACGATCGCACTTGCTACGAACGATCCTGCCTTTGCGCAGCAGGTCTGCCTGAAGCTTGCTGCAGACCATCGGCCCGTGGTGCGCGGCAATGCCCTCGTCAGCCTGGGCCATCTTGCCAGGCGATTTCGCAGCCTGGAAGAGCTGCCGGTCAAGAGGGTCATCGAAGCCGGGCTTGTCGATAAAGATGAGTATGTACGGCTTTCGGCTAAATCTGCGGCTGATGAAATACACCAATTCCTTGGATGGGCCTTTGAGAACCATGTCTACGGTATTTGATCGCAGCATTGTTCCTGACCCCATCGCTCATACACTTCGACATTCGACTTTGAATCATTGACCATAATGGAGGGTTCATGAGTAGCATTAAAGATTTTTTTGAACAGTTCGCCCTGATTTCGCTTGAAAAGCAGGCAAAATTCGATCGGCTCACCGGCGAGCATTTTGCTGAATTCGATATAGATGCAGGCCTACTGAAAATCGATAATGATCTTGTATTTCCGTTTCAGGTACTTGGTACGCAGTCAGATAATACCCTCACGTGGCTGTGGGCGTGGTCCGAAGAACATGCGGATGTTCAACCTGAACTGCTGGCAGCGGCACTGAAACTGAAGGACTGGGGATCGAAACAAGGCGTTGAAGAGTTCTGCCTGCCCGAGGTTGATATTGAGCGTGCCGACGGAATGATGATCTCGCTGATCGCGGCCGAAGTATGCAAAGCCAGCTGCTACTACCGGGACGCCTATGAGGGGGGCGCGGCGTTCGTGCTGCTCTCCGGAGCGGGTATTGACCGTCAGCCGGATTTCGAACTGTCCGGACTCCTGATATCCTTCACTGATATCGCCTCACGCTATGAACTTAACCACCGGAACACATTGCTGTCCTACCTCCGGATGAAGGGCCTTCCCTTTGTAGAGGATGGCGCCATGATCACCGGCAAGCTCGAATCCGGAGAGGAGATCCGGATGGAATTCGGCGGCAGCGGCATCATCGTGTCGCTGAACGGAGAATCCTTTTCTCTTCAACAGTCCCTCTGATAATGCTTACGAGAAGCTCGTGCCGTGGCTTAAGATGCCTGTGCTCTGGGGCTGCACCTCGTCTGATGCCGGAAATAATGGACAGTGCATCGAGGGGTTGGATGGAGTGATCTCTCTGGCGCGCATCCCTTACCATTGCAAGGGCATTTGTGACGGATGACAGAAGTTCCCGCTTATCGTCAACAGCAACGATCCGTCAGCCCGGCGAAATCGCTGGGGTCGGTGTATGGACTGGCCCCGCCGCTTGAAGCTCGTTCGGATATTCCCCCTTCGGGAGATATATCTCGAACGTCGTTCCCTCCCCCTCCCTGCTCTGGACCAGGATCTCACCGGCATGGCTTTTTACTATGCCATACACCATGGCAAGACCCAAACCGGTCCCCTTTCCCTCAGGCTTAGTAGTAAAGAACGGAACGAAGACCTTGTCCAGGATCTCGCGGGGAATGCCGGTTCCTGTATCTCGAACGGCGAGCACCACATAGCTGCCTGGAGCCGGGGAAGGAAACACCGGGGGAGCATCAGCCTCCAGCTCTTTGACAGCTGTGGTGAGGGTTATCGTGCCGCCTTCATGCATGGCATCCATGGCGTTCATCACGAGGTTCGCGATGACCTGCTCCAGATGGATGCTGTCGCCGCTGATCATCGGCAGGTCCGGGGCGAGCAGCACCTGCACAGTAATATTCCGGTCGAGCAGCGCCGGTCCAAGCAGTTCAGCAGTATCCAGTACGACGGAGTTCAGATCCGTCGGTACGAGCGTCAGGCTCTTCTTGCGCGCAAAGCTGAGAAGTTTTGATACCATCTGTCCGGCACGCCAAGCCGCTTCCTCTATGGTCTTTATCCTGCGCTTTCCGAACTCGTCGGTGACCGCATGTCGCCGCAGCACTTCAGTGTGGCCGAGAATGCCTGTCAGGACGTTATGGAAATCGTGGGCGATGCCGCCTGCGAGAACGCCCAGTGACTCCATCTTCTGGGACTGCAGCACCTGTTCCTGCAGTTTCATCTTTTCGGTGATGTCCCGGTAAAAGGACTGGATATACGGTACACCGCCGATGACGATCGATCGCGAGCTGATCTCGAGCAGGACCCTGGTCCCGTCCTTGCGGTAATGCTCGGCCTCGTAGACGAGGGATTCGTTGTTCAGCATCCTCCTGAACCGCTCATCGATCTCGCCTCCGACCTTCTCGATCTCTATGAGCCGGATGCTGGTTCCGAGGACTGTTTCCTGCTGAAAGCCATGAAGTTCGCAAAAACGGTGGTTCGCATCGGTTATGTTACCGTTCCGGTCAAGCACCGCGATCCCGTCGTTAGCGTTGTCGAAGAACGCGCGGTATTTCTGCTCTGATATCTCCAGCGCCCCTGTTTTTTCCACGACCTGGTCCTTCAGGCTGCTGGAATACAACTCGAGCGTTCGCTTGTCGTCGGAGAGTTCCGCCCTGAGCTGCAGTTCCGTGACGATCAATTTCTGGTTGTAATATCTGAGGAGCAGGCCGATGACGAGGGTGGATATCAGGAACGCGTTATTGCTCACGAACACACCGCTGGTGATGTTTTCCGTGAGCATGATCGGCACGACATATATCCCGTAGATGATTCCTACGAGAATGAATGACAAGGATACGCTGAACGGCACAAAACCCAGGCAGCAAATCGCCAGGATGAGCATGGCTGCATAGTAGGGTGAGCTCTGTCCACCGCTCTGGAGAACAGCGAGTTCGACCGTAATGGCGCACAGGGCCGTACCGGTGATAGCGATGCCGTACTGGTAGACCTTGCTTAGCTTCAGCTGGTTGAGATAATAGAGGATAATAAGGGCTGCTGATATGGCAAGACGATAGACCATGAAGCGCTTAAAGTTATCGACTGATATGAAGTAGTCCATGAATTCCAGGACGGGAAAGAGAATGGCGCCCATGATGAGGACCGTGCCGATCCAGTCCTGCGTCAGCTTTAGGAGGTGGTTTTTCGGAGAAAAGCGCTGTTCCATGGGTTTGATTATAAACTAATTTAATTGTAAAATACAATAAATTCTGCATACCACTAGTTCCCAGGCTGTTGTTGTCACCCTTGACAAGATGAGCTTATTCACGGTATTCTGCGACATCAATCAAACTGCTGAGGAGTTACAGGACATGCATCTGCTCGACATCCTTGAAAGAAAATTCCGCCGCTATGCTATTCCGAACATCACCATTTATCTTATCGCAGGCCAGGTGCTTTTTTTTATGTTCGCCGTGTCAGGCCGGTTCATTCTCGAGCGCGTTCTCCTCATTCCCGAACTTGTTCTGGCGGGCGAATGGTGGAGGCTGATCACCTTTCTGTTCATTCCACCGATAAAGAATCCGATCTTTGCTTTTTTTGCCTGGTATCTGTTCTATCTCATGGGTGGCGCTCTGGAAGGCCACTGGGGCGCTTTCCGATACAATGTCTTTCTGCTGGTCGGCTATATCGTGACCGTAGCTGCATCGTTTCTTATGCCGATGTTCCCGGCAACAAACGTATTCATCGGCGGTTCTGTGTTTCTTGCTTTTGCCTTTCTCTATCCCGACTTTGTTTTATATATCTTATTAATTCTCCCGGTAAAGATCAAATGGCTGGCGCTGCTCACCTGGATCGGCTATGCTTATCAGGTCCTGTTTGGAAGCTGGTCAACGCGGCTGCTCGTGCTCGCTTCTATCAGCAACTTTCTCCTGTTTTTCGGCAAGGACATATACTGGAGGATGAAAACGGGGAAAAAACGCATGGCAACACAGGTCAGGGAATATTCCGGAAAGAAGGAAGCCTTCCATACCTGCGCGGTCTGCGGCATCACCGACCTGTCCAATCCGGCGATGGAGTTCCGGTATTGCCAGGATTGCGGCGGGCAGGGATACTGCACTGACCATATCTTTAATCACGAGCATGTAAAAAAAGGGAAATAGAACAGGAAAACGCATGTAGACGTGTTTCCTAAAACGGTAACGAGAAAACATCGTTCAGGGAGAAAAACAAAGCTGCGGGAGGTCTCTCTTCAGCTTTAGCTTTTTGAGCGATGACGTTCGTGAGGGGTGAGGTGAATGGTGAGCTGACCGGATGGTTCGACATCCGGCAAGAGGAGTGTTGGGAAAAGTGATGGTCGCGCGATCAGGCAGAATTCTTTACCGGTATCTTGATCCGCTGTCCGATGCTGAGAAGTCTTCCGCGCCGAAGGTTGTTCACTTCCATGATCTTATTTATGCTCGTCCGGTAGCGAAGTGCCAGGAGCGATAGCGTCTCGCCGCGTCTCACGCGATGAACGACATATTCCACCTGCGGAGGTGACCATTTCGGCATGGTCGTCGAGGCTGGCAAGCAGCGCTTCGCCTTTGCCGGGAGGCACGCGGAGCGAATAGCTGATATTCGGCGTTGCATCACGACGCAGTTCCGGGTTCAACGCAGAGAGTTCACCCGGATCGATGCTGAGTTTCACTGCTATATCGCTTAATTGCACCGGCCGTTCGATCGTCACCGTTTCGTACGGCAGCGGCTGGTCCAGTTCCTCCAGCGAGAAGCCATATTGCGCAGGATTGTTGATGATGGACAGCACAGCAAGGAATCGAGGAACATACCGAGCTGTCTCGCGCGGCAACCGCTCATAGAAGTCCCAGAAATTATCGAGATAATTGACCTTCTGGTTCCGGATAACGCGGGCGACTGATCCTTCTCCGCAATTATATGCTGCGAGAACGGTTGACCAGTCACCGAACATCTGATGGAGCTCTTTAAAGTAGGCAATGGCCGCTGCTGTGGCTTTATCGGGATCGAGCCGCTCGTCGATCCAGGCATTTCTTTTGAGGCCGAACTTGTATCCGGTGGAAGGGATGAACTGCCAGAGGCCGAAGGCACGGGCACGGGATAATGCCCTGGTCTTGAACCCGCTTTCGATGAGCGGCAACCATGACAGCTCTTCGGGCAGTCCGGCTTCTTTCAATGCCTGTGCCATGTTGTTACGATATCTGCCGGAGCGTTTATAGGATTCCAGAAAGAAATCGCGTTCCACGGTCTGGAAAGACTGGATCTCACGCGTTACATGATTGTTCACCACCATGGGGATGGCATTATAACTCCCCTTGACCGTGGTCTGCTGGGAAGCATACATCTCCATGATCCTTTTAGAGATCGTGAACCGGAGGTCTTCTTTTTGCTGGGAGAGCTTTTGGCTGTTGGGAACCTTTAAAATAAGCGCATAGGCCTGATCAAGGGATTCGATCGCCTGGTCCATGTCGTTGTCTTCCCAGTACTCCTGGGCGGTTTCGGTAAGTTCCAGGGCCGTATCGAGGAGGCCCTGTTCGTCATCGGCCGAATAGGCCCTGCCTGCGCTCTTTTCTTCCGATGCCTCCGCCTCTGCTATAGCATCTAATTGTGTGTCATTGGTCCTGGATTCGGTCAACTGAGGTGAGGACGGTCCATCCTGCGTTTGGGCGGCCATTGCCGGTGTGATAGCAACCCCAGGCGAGTTTTGGGCTGCGCAGCCGAACATGGTCATAACAAGAGAAAGTACGAAAATAGGGCGAAAGGATGAGTTCATAATTGGTAATACTAAACGATGAAAATAAATAATGCAACAACTATTTGGCCCCGTCTTGATATAAAGCAATTTTTATCGTATAAAGAACTGAGGTCCATGGTTATGCCGGATAGCAGGGGCGATTGGTGCTCAGAAAAGCGTGCAGGGTGGTGGCGATGAAAAGAATGGGACTTCAGATTCGATCAGCAGGATTCGTGCTGGTGCTGGTATGCGCGGCTTTCACTGCATGTCATGCGCCTCGATCCGCCCCCCTCCCCCCCATTGAAAGACCATCAAAGCCTGAGGTGCGTTCCACAGAGCTTGAGAAGCGCATTCATGTCCTGGTCAATGGAGAACGAAAAAAACATGGTCTTTCACCGCTCGCATGGAATGATGCCCTCTCCGGCATTGCGCGTAAACACAGCACTGACATGGCCCAAAGAGGTTATTTCAGCCACATTTCTCCTGATGATCATGACTTTTCCTATCGGTACAAAAAGGAAGGGTATCAGTGCGCAGTCCGCGGCCGGGGAAATGCCTACTACACCGGTGGGGAAAATATCTTTCAAAATAATCTTTACGACCGGGTCCTGATCAGTAACGGTGTCAGGCATTTTGACTGGAACTCTGCGGACAGGATCGCTGAAACGACTGTTGACGGCTGGATGAAAAGCCCGGGGCACCGGAAGAATATTCTGATGCCCTATTGGGCCAGTGAAGGCATTGGTGTTTCAATCTCACCTGAGGGGAAAGTGTACATTACGCAAAATTTCTGCTGATACCCACCACTATCCTTTTATCCTTTGCAGGCTATAAAATCCATCTCAACGGCAACATCCTTGGGAAGGCGCGAGACTTCGACGGTGGCACGCGCCGGCGGGTCGACCGGAAAATAGCTGCCGTACACCTCGTTCACGGCAACGAAATCAGACATGTTCTTCAGATAGATCGTTGCCTTGACAACATCCGACATGGCGCAGCCTGCAGAAGTAATGATAGCTTTTGCGTTCTCCATGACCAGTTTTGCCTGCGTTTTTATGTCCGATTGGACGACTTCGCCGGTCTTCGGGTCGATCGGTATCTGGCCCGATATAAAGACCAGGCCGCCTGCTTTTACCGCCTGAGAATAAGGGCCGATTGCTTTAGGAGCACTATCTGTTGCAATGATCTCTCGTACCACCATAACCTCCACCAATTGATTAGATAATACTCGTAAATATTTGAGATATTTAGCGTATCATGTATTAAAGTAAGCCATTAGGGCTGCAGCCCTACCCGGTTTTAACCCGCTTTACATCGATCACCCCTTTAATGCCTTCAATGTTTTTTATCACCTTGTTCAGATGTTCCACGTCCTTGATATCAAGCGTAAAATTGAGCGTAGCTCCCTTGTTCTCATCCGTTATTGCCTCGGCATGCGTGATATTTGCCTCCAGCGCGCTGATCGATGAAGAAACGCTGGCAAGGAGGCCGGGTTTGTCTATGGTACGGACCGTTATCTTCACCGCGTGCGCTATGGTCTGGAAATCTCCCCAGGTAACTTCGACCAGACGGTCCTTGTCAAAAGTGAGTTCACCAACATTCGGACAATCAGCCGTATGAACGGAAACTCCCCTGCCGCGCGTGATAAAACCGACTACCTGGTCTCCGGGAACGGGATTGCAGCATTTTGAGAGATGGATCATCATATTGTCAAGCCCGCTGATCTTCATCCCCCCGCTCCCGTCGCCTGCGGATTTGACATGCTTGGGAGCTGGTTTTTTCACCAGCGGTTCCACATGCTGCTTGTCCGGCGCGAGCCTGTTCGCGACCAGGTGCGGAGAAACCTTGCCATAGCCGATTGCGGCAAGCAGGTCGTCGATCGTATTATGTGATAGCTCTATGGCAATCTGAGGGAGCTCCTCCGATTTGAGGACCTTGGCGGGGTTCAGGTCGTGTTTGCGGAGCTCCTTTTCGAGCAGTTCCTTGCCGAGCAGTATGCTTCTCCTGCGTTCTTCGATCTTAAGCCAGGCTTTGATCCTGGTCCGCGCTTTTGAGGTTTTGACGAATTTAAGCCAGTCGCGGCTCGGCGTATGGCCGGCTTGAGTGATGACTTCGACCTTATCCCCATTTCGTAGCTGGTGCTTGAGGGGAACGATCTTGCCGTTCACCTTGCCGCCAACGCACGAGTGTCCGATGTCCGTGTGGATGCTATACGCGAAATCGACTGGTGTCGAACCCTGCGGCAGCTCTCGCACATCTCCCCGGGGCGTAAAGACATACACGACCTCCGGGAAAAGGTCGCCCTTGACCGTGTCCATGAACTCTTTTGCGTCAGGGAGGTCCCGTTGCCACTCCAGCAATTGCCGGAGCCAGGCAAATTGCTGCTCTTCCCGCTGGCTTACCGGGGATTTTTCCTTGTACCGCCAGTGTGCGGCAATGCCCTCTTCGGCAAGGCGATGCATTTCATCGGTCCGGATCTGGAACTCCACCCGTTCTCCTTTGGGGCCGATAACCGTAGTATGGAGCGACTGGTAGAGGTTCGACTTGGGTACGCCGATGAAATCCTTGAACCGGCCGGGGACCGGGGTCCAGAGCGAGTGGATGAGGCCCAGGATGGCGTAGCAATTGACCTTGGTATCGGTGATGATCCGAATCGCGATCAGGTCATAGATGTCGTCAAAGGAGATGCCCTGCTTCTGCATCTTCTGATAGATGCTGTAGAAGTGCTTGGGCCGACCCTTTACCTCGCCTTTATATCCGTGTTCCGCGAGTTGGCCCCGCATGGTTTCCATGAGCTCGTTTATATAGGATTCGCGCTCGATGCGGCGCTGGGAGACCTTTTGCGCCACATCCTGATACGCCTCGGGGTTGAGATACATGAATGAAAGGTCTTCAAGCTCGATTTTGATCTTGGAAATACCGAGGCGGTTGGCGAGTGGCGCGTAAATATCGAGCGTTTCCTGTGCAATACGCCGCTGCTTTTCAGGAGCGAGCGACTTCAGCGTACGCATGTTGTGGAGCCGGTCGGCCAGCTTGATCAGGATGACCCTGATGTCCTTGGCCATGGCGACGATCATCTTGCGAAAATTATCAGCTTCGCGCTGTTCCCGGCTCTGGAGCTCCATGCGGCTTAGTTTTGTCATGCCTTCGACCAGCATGCCCACTTCCTCGCCGAACAGGCTCTTGATCTCCTCCTGCGTGGAGGTCGTATCCTCGATCGTGTCGTGGAGCAGGCCGGCGGCAACAGTGGCGGCATCGAGCTTGAGGTTGGCGAGAATGGCCGCGACCTCGATGGGATGGATCAGGTAGGATTCCCCGGAGAGGCGCGTTTGCCCCTGATGGGCCTTGGCTGAAAAGATGTAGGCGCGCCTCAGCAGGTCCACATCCGCGTCGGGATGATAGCTCTGAATGCGTTCTACGATGTCTTCGAGCCTGATAGCAGGCATGTTTATTTAAGCTCCAAATAACAAGCGTCAAATAACAAATAAGCTCCAAACTTAAAAAAACAAGAACCAACCGTTTGAATTTTAGATATTGGAGTTTGGAATTTATTTGGGATTTGTAATTTGTTGTTTGTAGTTTTCTTTTTCACTTTTAATGTCCCGGATCTCGAGCTCAACGTTCGTTTTCCCGTTCCATGCATTGATCCGGGGCGTGAACACGATCGCTACTTTTGAGCCTTCGACCACTGTTTTGCCCGGCCGCCCTCCCCGGCTGAAGGAAATAGCGCCGAAGGGGCTGCCTCCCTGCTGCCGAAGCAGAAGCTTCAGGTGGTTATTCCGCACGGTCTTCGATGAGAGGACCATAAGCCCGCGGGCTCCCAGGCGGGGTTCGGGATTTCCCTGGCCAAAGGGCGCCATTTGGTCGATCTCATGCATGAGATCCAAGGTAAGCTCATCGAGCGTCACAGCGCCATCGACAGCCAGGGTCCGCACAAAACCCTGGGATCTCATCTGCTGCATGACGATCGAACCGAGCCGTTCCCGGAGTTCGGGGATGCGGTCCTCCTCGACCGTGAAACCGGCAGCATATTTGTGGCCGCCGAACCCGAGAAGCAGGTCGGAACAGGCGGACAATCCCTGGTAGAGGTCAAACCCCGGGATGCTCCGTGCCGAACCTTTGCCGATGCCGTCCTTCACGGAAATGAGAGCGGCAGGCCGGTAGAATTCTTCCACGATCCTCGACGCCACTATCCCGATGACGCCAGGGTGCCAGTCAGCGGATGCCAGTACAAGCGCCCCGGTCATGGCCATGTCCAGCGTCTTGCATTTGGTCCTGGCTTCTTCCTGAATGATTTCCTCAACGGCCTGGCGCTCCCGGTTGATGTCGTCGAGCATGGACGCCAGTTCACGTGCCTCGTCGGGAGACTCCGTGGTGAGCAGTCTGAAGGCGGCATCGGCACGGTTAAGCCGACCGCTCGCATTGATCCGGGGGGCGAGTGAAAACCCCACAGCCCCCACGCCGATCTTTTTTCCTTCAAGGCCGGCAACTGCTTTGAGCGCTGCAACACCTTTCCGTTGTGAACCGTTGTGAGCCGACAGGTCTTCAAGACCGTGCTTCACCAATATCCGGTTCTCGCCGGTGATCGTACCCACATCAGCGATCGTGCCGAGGGCAACCAGGTCGAGGTATTGCCTCAGCCGCTGGTCGTCCGCCGGGGCGTCCAGGAGGGCCTGCGCCAGTTTGAACGCCATGCCGACCCCGGTCAGCCCTGCAACCTCTTTTTTAACACGGTCCGGCGTCTCCCCGGATGACCAGCTTTGGATGCAGAACAGCGTATGCATCAGGAAGCGCGATAGCAGCGTTGCCGGAAATATCTGCCTGCTTGATAAACTCATGGTGATCGGTAACGATGAGGTCGATCGACAGCGAGCGGGCCGTATTTGCCTGGTCCATGGCGCTGATCCCGCAATCAACGGTAATAACGATCGAAACCCCTGAAGACTTGAGCGTATGCAGTGCAGTGCAATGCAGGCCATAGCCTTCGCTCATGCGGTCGGGAATGTAGCAGAGGACATCGGCATTCAGGCTTTTCAATACCAGAAAAAGGAGCGCCGCCCCGGTCACGCCATCGACATCATAGTCGCCATAGATTGCGATCTTCTCACGGCCTGAAAGAGCCGCTCGAATCCTGCTGGTGGCTTTTTCTATGCCTGCGAAGATCCCCGGTCCGGACAGTGCCGCGAGCTCGCAGGAGAGAAAGGCCCGCACGTCAGCAGGGTCGGCGATCCCCCGGTTGGCCATCAGTCTGGCAATGAGCGGATGGATCCCTGCCTGACCCGAGAGCGCGGCTGCAACTGCTGCGTCGGATTCCGCAAGAACCCACTTTATTGGAGCAGAAACGGTCAATTAACCCTTATTCTCTTTTTTGGCGGCATCTGAGCCGTTGTCCTGGTTTGGTGAGTCGGAAATCCCCTTTTTGAAGCCCTTAATGGCTTTCCCCAGTCCCTCACCGAGCTGGGGAAGACGGTTTGCACCGAAGATCACGAGCACGATGACCAAAATTATGATCAGTTCCGGCATTCCGAGTCCGAACATGTTGCCTCCTTATATTGCTGCGGGGTATTCAGATTGATGAACGATCGCCGCTCTGGATCAAATCGGCTGATTTCCTTTTCAGTAACGTACCGTACGTTTGCGCGAACGAATATGCCCTGTATCCGGCGCTCATTCTCGCGTATCCGCTCCTCTATCACGGGAAGCAGCTTCTTGCTGTACACGGCATGGAGCGGCTCGGTCTGTTCTCCAACAGCGGGCACCACCGCATCGTACCCCGGCGCCAGTTCCATCAGGTAGGAAAGAAGCCCCGCGTTCAGGAACGGCATGTCGCAGGCGACCACGATATTGTATTCACTCTCGGAACTGCAGATGCCGGAATACATGCCGGTCAACGGGCCCCGTTGGTCCAACCTGTCCGTGACGACCCTGGCATCGTAGGCACTATAGCGTTCCGGTGAGTTGGTCACGATAATGATCTGGCGAACTACAGACCGAAGCGCCCGCAGAACATGCTCTATCATGGGCATTCCTGCAACCGTCAGGAAGGCTTTATCAACGCCCATGCGTTTGTTCTCTCCACCGGCGAGGATGATACCTGTCATAATTAAAATTACAGTATTTACAATGAGGTGTCAATAACGAACTTTCTTGTTGCGCAGTATCCCCGCTCAAAAAGGCTCTGATGTTCCTGTGGCCGTACACTGCTCAAAGGATAACTGCAAGATGTCGTGCCTGTTGAAGTTCTAAAATTTGAGCTTTACGTTGACAAACTATTTAAAAATACCTATACTGCGTTCATGAGATGGCAATCTATCATCGTGCTTCTGGCGATCGCTCTCAGTATCGTTGTGCCGCCTGCGCTGCCGATCATGGCCGCCCAGGGCGGGCAGGCTGAGATCGGAACGCTTGATGTCTGCCACTCGGCAACACCCGCACTGTCATCGAACGGTGACATGCCCTGTATCAATGAAGGTATGAACCTGCTCCTTCCCCAGGAGCTCAGCACGGTTTCTGCAGTTGCAGCTCCCCGATCCAAGCCATTCTGTATTGCCTTTCAAGACGAACGTCCTCCAAAAAGCTGATCGCTGGTACCAGACCGAAGTTGTGAGTATTCCTCCCCGGAATAGGTATGCGCACGTCTGCGCGTGCCCGTAAGCTCGGCTCCGCTTCGGCAATATCCGTTGTTTTAGTGTTTCATACATGGTATTTCCGATGCGGAGCCATTTTCTCTGGGTGCCGTTATTTGTCCCGATGTCAACGCAGCATATCACAGGGTAGTAAAGAAACCATGAGTAAAATTATTGCCACAGCGCTCATTCTGATTGTCATCGCACCTGTTTATGCATATTCGGTCCAGATCGGAGCAAGGGCTCCATTATTCACGCTCCCTGACTTGAATGGAAGAACCATTTCGCTGGAACAGTTCAAGGGTAAGGTCGTGTTTCTGGATTTTTGGGCGCCCTGGTGCATCCCTTGCAAAGAAGAGCTTCCTGAGCTCGACACGCTGTTAAAAAAATACGGCGAAGAAGGTTTTGTGGTCATCGGAATGAGCGTAGACACGTCTGATAAGGATGTATTGACGTTCTTGAAAAAAGTTCCCTTGAGCGTTCATATCCTGATTGATAAAAAGAACGAGGTCTCTGACGCCTATCGTGTTTCCAGTCTGCCGACCGGATTCATTATCAGCAGAGACGGCATCATCGAGTACCGGCACAGGGGTTTCGACAAGGGGCTCCTGCCTGTGTATGAAAAAGAAATAAACGCGTTGTTGAAACAACCATAAATCATTTATCTGGAGGATCGAGCATGCGTTCACTTAGATCACAGGCATCAGGTTTACTCATCGTCGCAGCAATGTTTTTATTTGCCGGGTGCGGGAACTCCGACTCCCCTTCTCCAGCAACGTCAACGACCATAACCGGAAGCGTATTTGCGGCTCCGGTTGCAGGTGCGACAGTCGTAGTCATGAATTCAAGCGGCACTGCAACTATTGCGGGACCGGTTACCACGCTCGATGACGGCACCTATAGCGTAAACGTCCCGAATGCTGCACTGACAGCTGATCTGATCATATCTGCGACGTCGGGTACCTTTACGGATGAGGCCACGTCAACGGACGTGACCGCAGGGACGCTGGCAGCCTACGTGGCTGGTGGCAGCCTGACCGGCGGTTCAGCGGTGCACCTTGATCCTTCTTCGACAATCGTTCATGATCTCGTAACTTCCGGTTCAGGCACATCAGTATCCGTTGCAATGTCCCTGTTTGGCGCATCGTTCGGATATCTTCCCGACACGTCCGTAGCGCCTAAAGATCCGGATGCTCCACTCACCGACGGTTCCGACGCGTTGCGACGGCTCGCCGGACTGCGTGCCGCTGCATTCAGCCGGATCACCTATGACCTCGGCCTCACGCCGGGACAGCAATTCGACCTCATCAAAGCCATGGCAAAAGACCTTTCCGATGGGACAGCAGACGGGCTGTATAATGGCGCCGCAATCGAGATCATTCCCGGAATAAATTTGCCCGCGGACTGGAAAACCCGGTTCGAGAGCGCTATGACGACCATGGCGAATGTACGACTGACGAACTCCTACCGGGTCACCTATATGCCGGAAATGGGCATGATGGCCCCCAGGACGGGGAAATCGAAATTTCAGATCAGGGTCGTAAAGCGAATTGATGATACGCCAGGCACTGGACTTGCGCTGAAGATAAAGCCATTAATGCACATGGTCAATGGAACAAATCACTCAACACCCGTAGATATTGTATCGGAATCCACCACTACTGCCGGCACATATGACTGCACGGCATACTATCTAATGGCATCCGGTATGAGCATGGGGTTCTGGGACCTCAAGGTGGATATCGCCGACGGAACAACAACGGAATCCGCAATGTTTTTTCCGTCCGTCGGTATGGCTATGGGCACAAACACGGTCCGTGCCACGCTGAAGGGACAGGCCGATATCATCAGCAGTATGAGCGGAACGGAAAAACGTTCTTACTATTTGTTCAAAGATGGTTTGGCAACCGGCGGCACAAGTACATTTGATTTATTCATTGCCGCCAAGCAGAGCATGATGAGCTATCCTGCTGTATCGTTCGGTACCGTGTTAAGCAACCCTACCGGCACGGTGACATCGATGACCGTCGATGCCTCAACTGATGGAGGCTCAACCTGGGCTGCAGCACTAGACAATTCCAACGGTCACTGGAGCGTACCTGGACTGACAGGCCTTGTCTCCGGCACTACAGGCACCATCTTTGTGAAAATGACCGTCAATGGAGAAGCTAAAACCACTGATGGCAACGTGGCTACAGGAACGAACGATTACGCAACATTCATTGTGAAGCCGTAACATCGGAAAAGGATACTTATGCAAAACAAGATCCTTAAAATACTCTGTGCGGCCCTGTTTCTTGGGGCCGCATGCCTCTTCTCCCAGCCGGCCTTGGCGGGCTCCTGCTGCGGCGGCGGGGGCGGTTCGACACTGCTGTTGCCGAAGTTCTATCAGGCCATGGTCGATGTTTCTTTTGAGCTGGAAAAATACGACGGGTTCTGGAATCAGGATGGGAAGTATACTCACGACCCCCCAGGATCGGATCTTCGGCAATACCGTCTGAATGCGGGGTATGCCCGGCGTTTTTCAAAAAAATGGCAGACCAGCGTCCTCGTTCCTTATGTCTGGAACGTCAATAAATATGAAAACAGTACCCATCGAAAGGACGGAATCGGCGACACGACATTGAGCCTCTGGTATGAGGCGCTTGACGATATTTCTGCCTGGCGAATACGCGATCTGAAGGACCTGACGCCCTCGATCACGGTCGGTCCTTCTTTGATCATTCCCACCGGTATCTCGCCCTACGACGGAGTGCCCAGCGAAGATGTGACGGGACGGGGATTCTACAGGCTCGATGGAAACATCATTATCACGAAAACCCTCCATCCCTGGAGCGCTTCAGCATCTCTCAGCTATGGGAGTCATCTCGAAAGATCTGTCAATCGGGAATTGGACTATGTCCCTCCGTACCGAAAAAAACTTGGAGACCGATCGTCAGCCTCCATCTCATTAAGCTACATCTATTACGTCGGGTCGGGTGGAGATGCCCTGACCTTCACTGCATCGCTGTCGGATTTGCGTGAAGCAGATGCGACCAGAGACGGCAACCGGATCGAGAACAGCGGATTTCAAAAAGACTTCATCGGCGGAACCATCGCTTACTCAAGCACGGATCATGATTGGGGTGTCAGAACGGCATGGAGTCACACGGTCAAGCAAGACGGATGGGGGAAAAACTTCCCCGCAACCGACATCTATACCATAGGGGTGAATCATGGGTTCCGATAATATACGCCTGTTGTTACTGGGGATAATCCTAGCCGTTCTTACGGGATGCGGCGGCATGATGGACGATCTTAATCCGTCTAACAGCGACAAACACCATGTTGGACAAATTGCTCCGGATTTCACACTTTCCGACACTCTCGGGACCAGCATCACACTCTCGACTGCACTTACAGGAACTAGTGTGAACGGTGTTGTCCTCTACTTCACCATGTGGTGCCCGACCTGCGACGTTCATATGAGCAACATGCGAAGTTCCCATATCCCCAACTTTCCTAATGTGCGTTTTTTTGCCGTGGATTATGTGTCCAGCACTGTTGCTGATGCCCGCAATTCAGAGCTATCGAACGGGTATGCAGGATCAGGATTCATTGTTCTGGCTGACACGGGTCAGACTGTTCTGAATCTTTACCATGGTACAATGGGAACCACTGTTGTCATAGACAAGACCGGAGTGATACGGATGAACGAGGATTATAAGGACGATAGACTGACGGCCGCCCTCGCTGCATTGCCGTAACCCGGTCTTTCGATTAAAACTAGGAGCATATATCATGAAGCAGATATTTATAGTCGCTGTCCAAACTCTGGTACTGCTGTGCGCAACCGGAGCAAACGTCCTTGCCCAGGACGATATCAGTAAGTCACCGTTCATGCGGCAATTGCGGAATGGACCGAAAGGCCTACGGGTTTCAGCCGTATGTTGATCCAGTACGAGGACGGGACTGTGGTGGGCACCTGCAGCCTGCACTGTGCAGTCGTTGAGCTCGATGCGAATCCGGGGCGCGTTGTAAAGTCCCTGCTCGTTGCTGACCGGGAATCGCGGATACTGCTGGAGGCTGAAAAGGCCGTCTGGGTCATGGGGGGTAAGAAGCGCGGTGTCATGACGGAACTGCCCACGTGGGCCTTTCAGTCAAAGGAAGGCGCCGAAACGTTTATGAAGGCGAACGGCGGCAAGATCACGACTTGGACTGAAGTTCTTGCTGCTGCACGCGATGAAGTAAAACGAAAAACACGATAGGTACTTTCCACGCTGAGTGACAAAAAGGGTGAACGGACTTTACTTTTAGTCCTCAGCGCGTTATTATGCACTGCACATTAAACATTGCGCCTTTCTTCTATGACGATCACGAACGTTCATAACCATAAAAACAGTGCATTGTTGACGATCCTGCTGTTGGCTATCCCTTCTTGGTTCGGCCTGTACCCGTCAACATATCTATGCTGCGCCGACCGTCATCGGCTCTAATGCCGTCATCGAGATATCCTCCCTGAAGACCGCAACGCCGATTTTTCTCACCTATCGATACCAGGGCAAACTGATCAACTTCTTTGTTCTTCGGCTGGACTCAGGCGTCCAATCCTACCTCGATGCCTGCGCAAGCTGCTATCATCACCAAGCAGGGATACCGTCCCGATGACGGTGTGGTTACCTGCCGGTACTGCAATATGAAATTTCCGATATATAAGCTGGAAAAAGGACTGGGGAGCTGTTACCCGATCAGGATAGCGGGAAGGGCCGAAAACGGCAACTATTTGATCTCCCTTGCGGAGCTGGAAGGCGCTGCGAAGCTGTTCTAACAACATCGCTACTCATATCTGAGCGCCTGTATCGGGTCCTGGAGCGCTGCCTTGCGCGCAGGATAGACGCCGAAGAAAATCCCCACCGCTGCTGAAAAGAAGAATGCCATCAGAATCGACCAGAGTGAGACGCTTGTCGGCAGCACCTCGACGAACACGGGGATGACGAGCGCCAGGCTGACGCCGAGGATGATGCCGATGACGCCGCCGGCGCCGGAGAGCGTTATGGCCTCGATCATGAATTGAGCCAGGATGTCCTTGTTCCGAGCGCCGAGCGCCTTTCGGATGCCGATCTCCCGCGTGCGTTCGCGCACCGACACGAGCATGATGTTCATGATCCCGATGCCGCCGACCAGCAGCGAGATGCCGGCGATGCCGCCGAGCACCGCGGTCAGCACGCCGAGGATCGTGTTCATCGTTTCAAGCATCGCCCCCTGCGTTTGAATAGTGAAATCCTCTTTATGGGCATGCCGCTTTATCAGAACGTCCTTGATCTGGGCAATGGCGCGGTCGACATCGTCCGCGCGCGGCGTAGATGCGATGATCTCAAAAAGCGAGTCGGTGTCAAAAAGCTCCTGGCCGCTCGTCACGGGAATATACACGATGTCGTCGATATCCATGCCCATGCTGGTCCCCTTCTTCCGCATCACGCCGACCACACGATAGCGCGCGTCGGAGAGTATCACCACCTTGCCGAGCGCGTTCTCCGTGCCGAAAAGCTCCTCTTTTACCTTCGTGCCAAGGACGATCACCTTGGCTCTTGGAATCGACATCGCCCTGTGAAATATAGCTTCCCGTGTCCACAAAAAGATTGCGCACCCGCTGAAATTCCGGCGTTGTACCGATTATCATGATATCCCGGCCCATGTTCTGGTATTTGAGCTTTCCGGTTCCGAACACGAGCGGGACCGCATCGGTCAGAAGCCAGGCGCGCCGTCTGAGCGCCTGGGAATCATCATAGGTGAGCTTCCGTACCGTGCCTGCCGAAGGAGGGTGAAACCCGCCGCGCGTCGAGGTCTTTCCCGGAGTGATGATGAGAAGGTTCGTGCCCATTCCGGTCAGTTCCTTGGTGATGTACACCTGCGCTCCTTCGCCGATGGACACGAGCAGGATCACGGCCATGACACCGATGATCACGCCGAGCATGGTCAGTCCCGAGCGGACCTTGTTGGATACGATCGCTTCGAAGGCTACTCTGAATGTTTCGAAAAAGTTCATGCGCGCACCTGGTCGTCAATGATCTGCCCGTCCTTCACGGAAATGATGCGTTTGCACCGTGCCGCAACGGTCTGGTCATGGGTGACGATAATGACCGTGACGCCCTGCTGGTTAAGCCCGATCAGGATCTTCAATATCTCTTCACCGGAACGGCTGTCGAGATTTCCCGTGGGCTCGTCGGCAAGAAGGAGCGGCGGATGATTGACGAGCGCACGGGCAATGGCCACACGCTGCTGCTGGCCGCCGGAAAGTTCCGTGGGTTTATGATACATGCGCTCGGCAAGGCCGACCTGCTGGAGCAGCGGCATGGCGCGTTCTTTCCGCAGCCGCGCAGGGACCCCGCTGTAGATAAGCGGCACTTCCACGTTCTTGAGCGCGGAAAATCTCGGCAGGAGGTTGAAGGTCTGGAACACGAAGCCGATCTTGACGTTCCTGATCGACGCGAGCTCGTCATCCGTCATGGAGCTGATCTCCCGGCCTTCGAACCGGTACGATCCGCTCGTCGGACGGTCCAGACATCCCAGCATGTTCATGATCGTCGATTTCCCCGAGCCCGACGGTCCCATGATGGCGATCAGTTCCCCGGGCTGGACCTTCAGGGAGACATCGGAAAGAACGGTGATGTCCACCCCGCCCATGCGGTAGATCTTGGTTATGTGAGAGAGTTCTATCATGTTATTACCGTACTCCCAATCCGAATCCTGAACCCAATCCCAACTCCGTTCCTAACGGTTACTCAAGGATCACTTTCGCCTTATCCTTCAACCCCGTGGCTTCGGGAGTCGTGATAACGAACTCTCCTGCTGAAAGTCCCTTGGTAACCTCTGTGTAGCTCCAGTTGGTGATCCCGATCTCGACGGGTTTCAGCTTTGCTGCGGCCTTTGCACCAGGTTTGAGATCGCTGCCGATCGCAACATAGACCTGTTTTTTTCCTTCCCGTTCAATGACCGCCTGTGACGGTACGGAAAGCACGTTCTGCAATGTCGTGATCAATATCTCGATATCTGCGGACATGCCGGGCTTTATCCGCGCATCCTTCTTGTTGAAATAGACCCAGACATCGGCGGTGCGGGTCTCCAGTTTTCCGCCGCTCACGATCGGGGAGATACGGCGGATCGATCCTTCGAATTTTTCCCCCGGGAACGCATCGACGGTGATCGCAACCGGCTGTCCGATCTTGAGCCTTCCCACGTCAACTTCATCGATCGTTGCCAGCACATAGATCTTGTCGGGATTCACGATCGTGGCGATCTCCTTGCCGGGCATGAGGATCTCCCCTACCTCGGCGGTCTTTTTTGCAATAACGCCTTCAAATGGGGCGCGTATGACCGAATAATCCCTTTTAACCACGGCATCTGCGGCTGCGGCCTGATACTGCGATTTGGCGACTTCATAGGCCCTGCGGGACGCATCGAGGTCCTGCTGCGCGACCATCCCTTTATGGAAAAGGTCTTCGACCCTGTTCAGGTTCTTACCGGCTTCTTCGTAGGTCGCTTTGCTCTGCATCAACGCGTTCTCGGTCTGGACCGACTCTTCGGCAAGGTCCAGCTGCGCAATGAGCGCTCCTGCCCTGACCAGGTCCCCTTCTTGAACGGGAAGCTTTACCACTCTGCCGGTTCGCTGCGCTGAGAGCGTTACTTCGGTTTCCGACTTTACCGTGGAGGTCGTGGTTGCGTTCACGATGACGCGCAGCTCCCCGGGTTTCAGTTCGATCGCCTTTACTGAGACAGGCTTTTTTCCGCTGAGGGCGATTATGAATAGTACGACCACTACGACCGCCGCGGTCCAGAACAGCTTGCTTTTAACCATGCGCATTAATTTCGACATTTCACCGGCCCTTATGATTCATTCTCTGCGTTGTACTCAAGGCGTTCTTTGATGGCCTTCATGAAGCCACGGGTCACTTCTCCCAGCTTATCGGCAACGACCATGTCCTGAAGAAAACTGAAATGGCTGTTCACGTGCCCTTCCAGGTGGTAGGTGATCTCTGTCTCATCGTCCGATATTTTTCTGAAGGTCGTGATCCCCGAGGTGATGAGATGTTCGTGCGTCGCGGTCCATGCTATTTTTTCATGCTCGATCAGTTCGGTCGTATGAGCATGCATCTCGACCATCCGGGTGAAGGGGCCGAGCGACATCCTGATGTTCCAGATGGAATCGAGGTCGTTCAGGATCTCGACTCCCTTGCACCCGGGAAAGAGGCAGCCCACCTCCTTGCGGTCGATCATAAAGGACCATACACTTCTGATCGGCAGCTTTACGGTAAAAGTGACCTCTCTCGTCGGCATCGTTCTCAGGCCTCCTCTGTTGGCTGGTCCCTACAATCTATCCCTTAGTGAGTTGCCACGTGCCCATGGCCTTAAAGAGCCGTGCAGCAGCGAGCTGGTAATCATAGAGCGCCTGGACGTGGTCGGTCTCGGCATTGACCGAGGCGACCTGTGCATCGGTAACTTCAATGTACGGCCCGACTCCTGCTTCATATCTGCCCTGGGCAAGTTCAAGGCTCTCTTGCGCCTTTTTGACGGACAACTCCATCACTGCGATGCGGGCCGTCGCGCTTTCGATATCCGCGTACGCCTGGTTCAACTCTATGAGGATCGATTGCCGAAATGAGCGTCCCTGCGCCTCAAGAGCATGCAGATTTGCCCTGGCTTCGCTGACCCTCCCTCTCGTAAGACCACCTTCGAATAGCGGTACGGACAGCGATATGCCCGCGTTCCAGCTGTTCTGGATATTGCCTTCGAGCTCAACGCCGTTGAAGGAGCCCATATCCTGGGTGCCGCGGGGCGTCCAGTTGTAGGCGCCATTTGCCGAAAGGGTAGGAAAATAATTCGACTCTTCGGCTTTAACTCTGGCTTGTGCAGCCTGGATATCCGCTTCAGCTTTGAGCATTTCCGGACGGTTCTTGACCGATTCAGCCAACGCCTGTTCCATGGGCGGAATTACAATTGGCGACGAGAGGATATCTTCGATCTCGATATCACGCTCCGGGTCGATGCCCATGGCATTATACAGCCCGATGGTCCGGAGTCGCACATTGTTCGAGGCATTTATCAGGCCGAGTTTTGCGTTGTTCACTTCCACTTCGGCTCGCGTCACATCAAAGCGCGGCTTTGAGCCTGACTGGAAAAAGGCCTCTGCCTGACGGAGATGGCTCTCGGCCTGTTCGATCGTTTTCTGCGTCACCAGCACAAGGTGCTTTGCCGCAAGTAGTGCAAAATATGCCTGTTTGACGTTCAGGACCGTTTCCTGGATAACTCGCTGCTCATCAAATTCCAAAGACGCGTGTTCCCAAGCGCGCAGCATCAAGGGCATTGCCGGTCTTGCCGAAGTCATAAAGTGTCTGATTAACTGAAACGGACGTCGTGTAGCTCTTGGTGACACTGTCCCCAAAAGCTCCGCCCAGGGAATGGTTCTCCGAATAACCGGTGCTTGCCTTGACCTGCGGCAGATAGGGTGAAGCAGCCTGGGTAACGCGGCCCTGGCCGGCGTTCACATTCTCCCGGGCGGACCTGATCGCCGGCTGGTTCTTGAGCGCGGTTTCGATGCAGCCGCTCAGGGTCGTCACATTCGTCTCCGCCTTCAGACCCGCTGTGAAGATACAGAGTTGAAACAGGACCATGCCTGTCAGAAATAGTTTCATCTGTGTCATCATGTTCATCCTTGTTTCCGGCGTTGCCGGACGTTTTCCGATCATTTCAACGCCCGTTTGACCGTACTTGGCGACTGATCGCTCCTGCCCCTGGAGATGATATCGGATAATTTCCCCAGGACAGCCGTCAGATTGTTTCGGTCGTCGCTGCTCAAGCGCAAAAAGATCCGCTTCAATTCGCCCTTCGCCTGTTTTTCAGCGTCGCCAAGCTGTTCTTTGCCATAGGAACTCGCTTGCAGCCGAATGATCCTGCGATCATGCTTGTCGGCTGTCCGCACCAGCACGCCGGACTTGACCAGGCCGTTCACCAGCGATGTTGCGGAAGCCGGGGTAATGGAGAGGAACCTGGCAATATCCTTCATGTTGACCGGCCCGTTCTCCCGGACGAACTGGGTCGTTAGAAATTGAATGAAGGAGAACGAAGTCGTGACGTTTTTCTGCATGTGCTGATGCAGCGACCGGTTGGTCATAAAGAAGAGGTTGATCAGATGGCTGATGCTGTTGGAGGGCGGCATAAACTTAGACTCCCTAACTATTAGACATACTGAATATAGCACCTGTTCCGGCGTTTGTCAAACCGGTATGCGGACGGGATGGTGAGCAGCGGGAAAATTTGTCTGAGCGAAGATATCAGCGTGAAGAGATTGCAATTTCACTATAGGTAGTGTATATAAGGGCATGCGCTTCCTGCTCAAGCCTGCGGACCAACTCTCCCTGCTCTTCATCATACTGCTGTCCGGGTGCACGATGTTTGCCGACCTCCCGCTGGCCTCAAGGCTTCGGCTGCTTACCACCTACGGCCTCCTTGCCATCGCGGCGATCTCGCTGGCGCTCTTCCGCAACCGGCTGCGAACGGAACAACAGCGTTTTTACCTCCATGTACTGCTTACGACAGTGACCATACTCGTCATCTTCAACAGTATGGGAGACCTTATTCGTGGTCTTCGGTCTCAAACCTACGATGAAATGCTCATCCGGATCGACCATCTCCTCTTCGGCGTCCATCCGACGGTCTGGCTGGAGCAGTTCATTACGCCGGCCCGCACCGCCCTGTTCCAGTTCGCTTACAGCAGTTACTATTTTATTCCCTTCGCGCTGGGAATTGTGCTTATCGTCAAGGGCAGGTACGCGGTATTTGAAGAGGCACTCTTCGGCATCGTGCTCTGCTTCTATCTTTCCTACGTCGGGTACCTGCTCGTTCCGGCCATTGGCCCCCGTTTTACGCTCGACCACCTGCAGACCGCCGGCCTTCAGGCGGGCCCCTTCATCAACGTGATCCAGGAAACATTGAACGGCCTTGAACAGAACAAGACCGACGCGTTTCCGAGCGGACACACCGCCGTGACGCTGCTGACCCTCTTTTATGCCGGGAAATTAAAAGAAAGAGCACTTTTCAGGGTGCTCCTGCCGCTGGTCTCGACCCTGATCGTTGCGACCGTTTATCTCAGGTACCATTACGTGATCGATGTGATCGCCGGTGTCCTGCTGACGGGGTTGATCATCGTACTGGCGCCGATGGCATACAAAGCGTTCTCAGTCGTCAGGACGACCATCTCACGAGGAGCGTCATGGCGGCGCCCGAAAGGATGGGAATTGAAAGGTTGTCATTGGCAACCGGAATGAGCTCGACCGCGGCCGCTATCACGGCGCCGGCGGCTACGATCCCGGGAGAGAGCCGCATACCCGCCAGGGGCAGAAGGACCAGCCCCACGAACAGCCCAGCGATGATGAATGCCGCAGTACCCTCGAGGCTTTTGCCCCCGATCTTTGTTTTGCCGTACCGCTCTCCGATCGTCGTTGCCGCAACATCGCCAAAGGCAAGAAAGCAGATAGCCGCCGCGGCAACTTCTGCGGGAAAAGCGTAGAGGGAGAATCCGATGCCGAGGATATAGGGGGCGGTGCCGGTCAGCTTCTGTTTTTCATTGTTCCTGATAAAGCTGCCGAATCTGGAGTAGACGAACCGGTTCAGGCCCGGCAGCTTCAGCCGTGCAATATCGAGGGCCAGGACGACGATAAACAGTACGGCGTAGATGCAAAGCGCCCGGCTTCTGCCGAGGATAAAATAGAGAGACAAAAGCCCGACTCCGCCGACGAGGTGATAGAATTTTCTGCCGATATGTTTCATAGGGAATGCGATCCTCCGATCGGACCCAGCATACAAGGTATTGGGAGGATATTCAACTCTGTTTTGCCGGGGAATGGTCGTGGACTGTCCGGCTTGGCGATCTGCGGTGCTAGATCTTCTTTTCAAATATCCGGTATTTTTTGTACACGGTGCCGCCCATGAGTTCGCAGCCCCGCTGCATGGCAATGTTGTCCTCAAGGATCCACGACATCTCCGCGCGTTCGTACCCCCTGCGCAAGGCGGCCTTGAATGATTTGAGGTAGAGCAGCCCCTCGATGCCCTTTTTCCGGTACTCTTTCTTGATGCCGAGGGTCATGACCCTGATATCCGTGATCTTTCTCGAATACCACAAGAATTTGACAAGTTCCACCGGCCCCAACCTGCCGTCGATCCTTTTCAGCACCTGGTTGTAGTCGGGGATCGCCATGTAAAAACCGACCGGAACGCCGTTCAACTCCGCAAAGAGCAGAAGGTCCGGCACGATCAGCGGTTTGAGCCTGTCTGGCCATGGACTCTATCTCCTCGTCGGTCATGGGCACGAAACCCCAGTTGTGGCTCCAGGCGGAATTATAGATGTCCTTTACTACAGCCAGCTCCTGTGCGAATTTCTTCATGTTGGCCGGACGCACCGTGAGGCCGGGCATCCGGGCCTGCACGATCGACGCGAGCTTCTCGAGCCTTTCGCCTGCGGTCACGTCCTTGATCACCGAGATATAGGCAAGGAGGTCCTTGGACTTGGTCAGGCCGCAGCGTTCCATGTAGTCGAGATAGTACGGCGGAGTGTAGGTCATCATGATCATGGGAGGTGCATCAAAACCTTCGAGGAGAAAACCGCATTCGTCGTTCGTCGACGGGTTCATGGGGCCGCGCATGATCTGGATATTGCGCTCCTTGAGCCAGCCGGCGGCAGCGGCAAGGAGCGCTTCCGCTGCCGAGGGATCGGGAAGGCATTCAAAAAAGCCGAAAAAACCGGCCTGTTCCTGATGAAGTGTCGATGTGGTTGCGGTCGATGATCGCGGCGATCCGTCCGACATCATCACCATTCCTGCGTGCGAGAAAACAGGCCGCTTCGGCATGGCGGAAAAAAGGGTTTTTCTTCTCCCAGGAGGAACCGTATCTCGCTCTTCAGCGGAGGGACCCAATTCGGGTTTCCCTGATAGACCTTCCAGGGAAAGCGGATGAAGACGGTCCAGGCCTTTCTTATCAGCGACCAGCTCGATGTTCATGACTGCCCGACCGGCTCCCGCGAGGATGCCGAGGTGTTTGGCGGCGTTTTCCATGATGCCGAGCACCCGATCGAGCTGTTCCTCCGTATGCGTTGCCATGTAGCTCGTGCGGATCAGGCAGTGTCCCTGCGGCACCGCAGGGGGGACCACCGGGGTTCACAAACACGCCCCCATCCCCCAGGGTCTTCCACATCATGAAAGCGCGTTCCATCTCGCCCATCATGAGCGGGATGATCGGCGTTTCAGCCGCGCCGGTGTCAAAACCCATGCTGCTTTGAATGCCGTCATCATCTTGTTCGTATTCTTCCAGAGCTGCTCCCGGCGTTCCGGTTCGGCATCGATGATGTCGAGCGCTGCGATCACCGAAGCGACCGATGCGGGCGGCGGGCTCGCCGAAAAGATGAGCGGCCGTGAATGATGTTTTATGTAGTGGATCACCTCTTCACTGGCTGCCACGAACCCGCCGATGGAGGCCATCGATTTGCTGTACGTCCCCATGATGATGTCCACGTCGGCTTCGAGCCCGAAATGTTCAGCCGTACCGCGGCCGGTCGCTGCCGAGAACGCCGATGCCGTGGGCATCGTCCACCATGAGCCGCGCACCGTATTTCCGGCAGAGCGTAAGGATGTCGGGGAGCGGCGCGATATCGCCTTCCATGCTGTAGACGCCGTCCACGACCACGAGCTTGGACCGGCCGTTGCACGCGGAGAGAACATACTCCAGGCTCTGCATGTCGTTATGCTTGAACTTTTTCACCTCGGCAAAGGAGAGCCGGCAGGCGTCCATGATGCTTGCGTGGTCAAGCTTGTCAACAATGACCACGTCGTCCTTTCCGGCAAGTGACGATATGATCCCGAGATTCGTCATGATAGCCGGTCGAGAAGGTCAGCGCGGCTTCTTTTCGGAAAAAAGAGGCCAGTTTCTCTTCCAGTTTTACATGAATATCGAGTGTCCCGTTCAGGAACCGGGATCCCGCGCATCCGCTGCCGTACTGTTTTATCGCCGCTATGGCCGCCTCTTTGACCTTGGGATGGCTGGTGAGCCCCAGATAATTGTTGGATCCCAGCATGATCATTTTCTTGCCCTCAACGATCACTTCGGGTTCCTGCGCTGATTCGACGGCGCGAAAATAAGGATAGAGTCCTGCTGCCATCGCCTCTTTTGCGGCGGTGTAGGTGCTGCATTTGTCAAAAAGATCCATGCTCATACCCTCCCCTGTCATCGTTGTCATCGTTGCTGTGAGTCACCGTTATTTCAGCCAGCCGTTTTCCCGATACCATTGCCAGGTGATCGCCAGGCCCCGGGCCAGGGGAAATTGCGGCTGGAAACCCAGGTCATCTCGAATCGCCCTCTGGTCGCATAACCAGTATTTCTGCGCTGCTTCGTTGATCTTTTCCCTGCTCAGGACAGCGGCCTTTGCTGAGAACAGGCCAATCAATTCTGAAACGAGGCCGATCACATACGCCAGGCTGATGGGAACCGTGATCGTTCGGGCACGCACACCGCCGCTCGAAAGCAGCTCCTGCCGGAACGCAGACAGGGTGTAGGTACGCTCCTCGGCAACACAATAGATGCTCCCGCTCCTGGTCTTTTTCTCGGCGGCAAGAAGCAGTGCCTGAGCAAGGTCTTCGACGTAACAGGGATTAATGTACCGCTCGCCTCCGGCCAGATTCAGGAGGAACCCCCGTGACGCCATGGTAAAAAACTCAAACACATCGGTATCCCGCGGCCCGTACACGGCGGATGGACGCAGAATAACCACCGGAAAGGTGTCGCGGTACGAGAGCGCCTCGGATTCGGCAAGCAGCTTGCTCCGGCCGTATTCGGAAACAGGCCGGGGAGGATCCGTGGTCTTTGCCGGCTGAGCGTCAGGACTGGGCCCTCCTGCCGCAAGACTGGACACCAGAATGAACTTTTCGATGTCCGTATCATACCGGGCGCAGGCCTGAAGAACATTTCTGGTGCCGATGTGGTTCACGGTAAAGAAATCGCGCGTTCTTCGCGCTTTCGTAAGTCCCGCGGCGTGGAAGACACGTTCCCTGTCCGCGCACGGCCGATGCCAGGGAAACGGGATCTGCACAGTCTCCCTCCACCAGCCGGACATCGAGCCCGGACAGCCAGCGGAGCTTTGACCGGTCTCTCACAAGGCAGGTCACCGCATATCCGTTTTTTATTAATAATTGCACCAGGTGACTGCCGACAAAACCGGACCCACCAGTCACGAGCGCGCTCCTGGAGATCGACGGCGTCATGGAATACAGGGAATGGGGAACTGTTTCATATGGCTGAGTTTAGCGAAGGGGGGCGGTGATGTCAAGATGAATGATGCGTTACGGTTTATGGGGGGGGGGAGCAGGAATTCTGCATTCGGCGTTCATATTCATATCGCATCGTTCGCATTCAAGCTGGATGGTGCTGTGCAGTATCTTGAACTTTTTCGACAGAAGCGCCCTGATCTCATCAAGCAGGTCCCTGCTCCGGCTGACCAGTTGATCATCGATGATCACGTGGGCGCTCATGGCATGGACCCCGGACGTGATGGTCCAGACATGAATATGGTATGCTTCACGGACGCCGGCAAGTTTGCCGATCTCGGCAGCCACGACATCGATATCGACATGCGAGGGCACTGATTCCAGCAGGATGCTGACCGACTCCTTGACCAGCGCCCATGCGCCATACATGATCACGAAGGATATCAGAATGCTGAGGATCGGATCGATAAGGTACCAGCCGGTCAGGAGAATGACGACGCCGCCGGCGACCACGCCGACCGAGGACAATGCATCGCCGATAATATGCAGATAGGCGCCGCGAATGTTCAGGTTCGCGTGGCTGTGCTTGGTCAGGACCATCGCACCGATGATGTTGGCGACCAGGCCGATGATCGCCACGACGAGCATGAGCGTCCCCTGCACGGGCTGCGGATCCAGGATGCGCAGGTATGCCTCGTAGATGATGTATATCGAGATAAGGACGAGGATGACGCCGTTGATCAAGGCAGCCAGGATCTCGAGCCGGTAGAACCCGAAGGTCCTCCGGTCGGTGGCGGGCATGGTGGCGAACTTCATGGCGAAGAAGGACAGCAGCAGCGCAGCGTTGTCGGTCAGCATATGTCCGGCATCGGACAGCAGCGCCAGACTGTTCGAAAGCAGTCCGCCCACCAGCTCGGCAACCATCATCAGGACGGTGATCGACAGGGCGATCAGCAGCCCCCGTCTTCCCCCGGCAGCTGCCAGGTTCAGGCCATGGGCGTGATCATGGCCGCCCTCTTCGTGGTGCTCATGATGCTCGTGGTCATGGGTTTCATCATGGTCGTGATCATGATGTTCCTGTTGCCCGCTCTGTCGCAGGGGAATGGTCATGGTAACAAGCTCCACTCTTTACGCTTTTTTCCAGAACCTGAGCTCCGTAACAGGTTCCACGGCCCCGAGCTCTGCTGCATATCCGTAAAAGGTCATCAGCCCTTTTTGCTCATGCGGCCCGAAATCGAAGCTGAAGCATTTCCAGTATTCCAGCAGTTTCTGCGCCGGTATGCCGAACCTGCCGGCATGTATTCTCCGCCAGTTCCGGGAGGTGCGAGAGACCGTAGGCCTTCGATTTCCTGAGAATATGATAGAGCGATGCCAGGTCTTTATCAAGACTTTTTTTATAATTGATCTGCCAGAGGGCGAAGACAAAAGGAAGGCCGGTGAACTCGTGCCAGACCCCGCCCAGGTCGTATTCGTGGTCAAATCCTTCGACACGCGGGCGCTTGAGCGCATCATCGCCGATCAGGAGCACGGCATCGGCCCGGTCATAGGGATGGTCCTTCCCCTGTTCAAAGAGCGTATAGTCAGGGCTGACGCGGTTTTTGAGCTCAAGCAGTATCCTGAGCAGCACCACCGAGGTCGCTGATGCGGTGGTCAGTGCAACCGTTTTTCCATTCAATTGGTCCATGGGCAGGCGGCTCTGGAGAATAATGCTCATGACGTTGTTCCGGGACGTAATGGAAAAACCGGGCATGATCAGGTATCGGCCGGGATTCGCGGCGAATTCGATGGATGAAGACGGAGACACATCGATGTTGCCTTCACTGAGGAGGCGGTTCAATGCGGTCGGAATGCCTTCCACCAGAGTAAAGGGAAAGGCGACCGCACCGGAGATGATCCCGGCGTGGACAGGCACGGTGTTCGAGTAGATGATATGGCCAAGTTTAAGCATAGCGATGTGATCTTCCTGATGTGTAATCCTAATGCATATCATAATAAAGTCAAGTATGACCACTGAGGCGCGGAGACGCGGAGAAAATCGATTTGAAATATAGCTCTTTTCAGTGCCCTCAGCGTCTCTGCGGTGAAAATAGGTTCTTACGACTTCACCAATCCTGCAACCTCACGAACTAATCCGCCTTCTTTTTTGTAAAGAAGTTTTCCAGGTCATCAACGATCGTGTACACGACCGGGATCACGACCAGCGTGAGCAGCGTCGAGGTTATCAGTCCGCCGATCACGGCAATGGCCATGGGGGCACGGGTCTCTGCGCCTTCTCCGAGCTTCAGCGCCGTGGGCAGCATGCCGAATACCATGGCGGCCGTGGTCATGATGATCGGTCGCAGCCTGACCGGTCCCGCCTTGAGCAGCGCTTCTTCGCGGCTCATCCCCCGATGCCGGAGCGTTATGGTATAGTCAACCAGCAGGATCGCGTTCTTGGTCACCAGCCCCATGAGCATGATAACGCCGATGAGGCTGAAGATCTGATCCGCTCTCCCGTGATCAGGAGCAGCAGCCCCATGGCGCCGATGAGGCTCACGGGCAGCGAGAACATGATCGTAAAGGGGTGGACAAAGCTCTCGAACTGGGCAGCCAGGATCATGTAGACCATGATGACGGCGATGATCAACGCAAAAGAGATGTTTTTGAACGAATCCAGCATAGCATCCGCCATGCCGACGTAACGGGTTGAAATATCCGGTGACCCGTTCTTTGCAACGATCTGGTTCAGATCGTTGATGGCCTGGCCCATGGGTTTGGTCTTGTCCGTACCTGCAAACAGGGTTGTTGCCCGCTGTCGATTGTAATGCATGATGACCGTGGGCCCCTTGCCGGTCTGGATCGACGAGACATCGTGAAGGTGCACAAGCTCGCCTGTTGAGGAACGGACCAGCAAGCGCTTCGATGTCGGACGGTTTGTCGCGTTCGGCGCCGAATAGACGCGCTGTTATATCATATCGTTCGCCTTCTTTTTCGTCCTTGTACTTTCCAACGATCTCGCCGCCGATCAGGGTGTTGACCGTGCCGCCGATGGACGATGCGCTCACGCCGAGATTAGCGGCTTTCTCGCGATCGATCCTGATGCGCACTTCCGGCTTGCCGATCTCGATCGAGGTGTCGGTATCCACAATGCCGGGAAGCTTCGAAAATGCATTTTTGATCGCCAGTGGTCCGTTTGTTCAGGTCTTCGAGGTCCCTGCCCTGGATCATAAGCTGGATCGGCACTGACCGCATACCGCCTCCCACCATGGCGATCATCTCAACCGACGCCTTAAACTCGGGCTGTCCAGACACGCTGTCGCGGACCTCCTTCATGGAATCGATCTGGATGATATTCCGGTCTTTCCGTTCCTTCATGTTGACAAAGATCCTGCTTTTGTTGACGTCAGGCGTCAGGTCCGAACCGGTAACATAGAAGGTGCTCGCAATCTCCGGTCTTTGCCGGAGCTCTTCATCGACCTTTTTCATGACCGCATCGGAGCGATTCAGTGAATAGTCTATGGGAGTTTCAAGTCTCACCATATACCTGCCCTGGTCCTCGGCGGGCATGAATTCCTTGCCCAGAATAAACCAGAAGAATGACGATTCCTCCTGCGACGCTCGCCAGTGCGAGCAGAATGACCTTCCAGCGGTTCCGCAATGCCAGAGCAAGAAGCGGATTATACAGGTCGAAGACCTTGTCGAATCCTTTTTCAAGGAACATATAGACCTTGCCGTGCTTCTTCCGGTAGCTCAGAAAGCGCGACGTCATCATGGGAGTGAGCGTCAGCGATACAAAGAGCGAAATGAGCACGGCGATCGTCACGGTGATGCCGAACTCGAAGAAGAACTTTCCTACGATGCCCTTCATGAACGCAACAGGCACGAACACGGCCACAATGGACAGGGTCGTCGCCATGACCGCCAGTCCGATCTCCGAGGCGCCCTCCCGGGATGCCTGCAGGGGCGACTCCCCTTCTTCCATCCTCCGGTAGATGTTCTCAAGCACCACGATCGAGTCGTCGATAAGAATGCCGATCGAAAGCGACAGGGCGAGCATGGTCATGATGTTCAGGGTGAACCCGAAGGCCTGAATGAACGCAAAGGTGGCGATGACCGACGTCGGCAAGGCAACTGCGCTGATCAGGGTGCTCCTGACGCTTCTGAGGAAAACAAAGATGATCAGCACCGCCAGGATGGCGCCGAGCCACAGCGATACCTGCACGTCCTCGATCGAACGGCGGATGAATTTGGACTGGTCGAAGGTAATGTCGAGATGCATGCCCTGGGGCGGCTTGACCTTTGCAACGGCGTCTTTCACCCGTTCGGCAACAGCGACCGTATTCTCGCCGGACTGGCGCTTGACCGACAGGCCGACGGCGCTCTTGCCGTTGAACCGGGTAAGGGAACGTTCGTCTTCAAGCCCGTCTTCGGCTCTGCCGATATCGCGCAGCTTGATCAGTCTGCCGTGACGGTAGGCGATCACCATGTCGTTGAACGCTTCAGGCGTTTCGAACTCGCCCTTGGTCTTTACGATGTATTCGGTCCGGGAATTCTCGATCCGCCCGCCCGGGATCTCGCGGTGTTCCCGCCCCAGAGCCAGCTTGATATCATCGGCCGTCAATGAAGCAGCGTTCATCTTCGCTGCGTCGATCCAGATGCGGACCTGACGGTTCCGGCCGCCGCTGATCGTCACCGACCCGACCCCGGGGATCTTTTCGATGTCGCGTTTCAGGACCTTGTCCGCATAATGGGTCAGTTCCTTGATCGAGCGGTCGCCGGAAACAGCGATCCAGACGATCGGCTGGTCATCGGGGCTGATCTTTTCGATGATCGGCGCATCGGTGTCTTTCGGCAGCCGGTTCCTGATGGCGGCGACCTTGTCCCGGACATCCTGTGCAGCCTGTTCCAGATTGCGTTCGAGGTGGAACTCCACCGTGACGATGGAGTACTCTTCCATGCTGCGCGAGGTAATGGCCTTGACGCCGCTGATGGTGTTCACGGCCTCTTCAAGGACGTCCGTGACGTCGACCTCCATGATCTCGGGGCTTGCGCCCACCAGCTTCGTGGTGATGTTCACCACCGGGAAGTCGATCTTGGGAAAGAGATCGAGGGCAAGGCGCGGGAAGGAAACGATGCCGAACACGATCAGCGCAACGCCGATCATGGTCATGAAGACCGGACGTTTGATGGCTATTTCAGGAAGTCGCATGTTTCGCCTCGCTTATGGATTCTGATTGTCCCAGGGTGCCGATGCTTTTCATGAGCCGGAGGATGGCGATCTGCTGGTCGCTTACGGCATTCGCCAGTTCCCGTTCGGCCTGCGACAGCGCCTGTTCCGCATCGATGAGCGATAAGCTCGGAAGCAGTCCTTCCGCGAACAGGTTCTCGACCGTATCGAAGTTGTCCTTTGCGTACCCGAGCTGGAGTTTTGCCGTATCCAGCACCGCGGTAATGGTCTGGAGATTGATATGCGCTTCGAGGACTTCCGTTTCGATAGACCGCTCCAGCAGGGTCGTTGACAGTTTGGCCTGCCTGACCTTTGATCGTGCTTCGGAAGTCTCGGCCCTCATGAGTCCGCCTTCGAAGATGGGGATCTGCAAACGAAGACCGCCGTAATAGGTTGTTGCATCCATTTGCGTCGCTGGCTGGGAGTCCACATACTTCACCCCGGCTTCCGCATACAGCTGCGGATAGTGGGCTCCCTTGACGATCGTGACGTTCTCTTCAGCAACCTTCTGGTTCAGCCGGGAGCCGGCATAATCGGCCCGATTTGACAGGGCAATTGCTTTCAGTTGATCATAAGTCTCTTCGGAAGGTTTCAATGCTTCCGGTTCTGCCAGCGCCGCGTCATTCGGCAGTTTGGTGACCATGCTGAGCTGGCTTTTGGCGATCTTTAAACCGTCCTCTGCCCTGATCAAATTGATTCGTGCCTGGCTTACCAGGGTCGTAGCCCGCAACAGGGAGGACATATTCGCTTTATTTCGTCGCGTCGCTGCTTCCCGCTCGGTCACTTTTTTGTGCCGCTCCATCCGCTCGACAGCCCGACGGCCGATATCAACCAATTTTTGTGCTTTGATCACGCCGTAATAGGCCTGTGCCACGGTGAGGAGCGTGTCCTGAATGGTAAACTGGAATCCGCTCCGGCTTGCTTCGCGGAGCGTCTGGGCAGTACGGAGCGCAGCAAATGTTCTCCCACCGGTATAGAGCGGCTGGGTCAATATCAACGCAGCCTGCAATTGTTCCTTAGGCTGAAAGATAAAATCCCCGCCTTCCGGGGGCAGGGTCTCGTTGTACCGGGTATAGGCTGACTGCGCCACAAGGCGGGGGTACAGATAGGTCCATGCCTGGTCGATCCTGGTCTCTGACTGGATCACCGTCTCCGCTGAGATGCCGATGACCTCATTCGTGTCGATCGCGGCATTGTAGGCATCGCTCAGCGTATACACTTTGTCGTCAGCTTGCGCGGAGACGGCCATCAGGACGATGGCGATGGTGAACATGTTTCTTAACAATGGTTTCATCTCTGCAATATCCTTTATGGTTAAAGTGCCGAGTCAGCTTGTATGCATTTATCGCTTATACGTCAAAATCAAGAACATTCTCGCTGAGGCGCAGAGACGCTGAGAAGGAGTTGAATCCTTGATCTTTTTTTCTTGCAGTTCTCTGCGCCTCAGCGGCTCTGCGCGAGATAATCTTGCTTTGACTTCGATATAGATACAAAGACATCGCTTGTCGACGCGCCAAGCCCGTCAAAGAAAACGCCGGTGACAAAAGAGCTGAAGTGATCAACTGACAGGTCCAGTTTCTTCCCCACAACATATTCCGCCAAAGGCCGGTTAATGAAACTTTGCATGACCATGCCGACCAGGACGGAGATCGCGAGTGTCAGATCGACTTTTTTAAGCTCGCCCTTCTTCATGCCTTCTTTCAGGATCGCTGCAAGTTTCTCATGGCTGTGATTGAAAAAGTTATCAGCGAGCCACTTGAGGTTTTTGCCGCAGCAGGCGAACTCAATGGAGAGGATCCGGCGAACTTCCTCGTTGTTGTGCTGAAAACGGACCAATTCCTCGATATATTTTTGTATTTTATCCCGCGTTGTCGCGCCCGTTGAGAAGATCTCGTGCTCCCAGATGCGGTCGAACTCTTCGAATGAATCAGCAAGAACGGCCCGGTACAGCTCGACCTTGTCCGTAAAATGATAATAGATCATGGCATTGTTCACACCGGCGGCATCCGCCACTTCACGGACCGTTGCGCCCTCCAGTCCGCGCTGGGCAAAGAGCGTGCGTGCCGCGGCGATGATCGCTGACCGTGTGCAGCAGGCGGCCTGTTTTGATGCCGGGCGGCGTCCTGCGGTTCTTTTCTTGGGAGGTGTTTTTGTCGGCATGGCAATAATTAACTAACTGCTTAATTAAATGAAGCCGCATCATACTAGGGAGGAGTATTGTTGTCAAGATGAATTTACGGGAAGAACAGTGGGAGGATCAAGCAGTTTGCCACATAAAGCACATAGGTCACTAGATGCAACAGGGCAAGAATGTTTCGCGCGGAGACGCGGAGGCGCAGAGACTGCAAAAGACAAAGCTTTGTATCTGGTTTAATACAGCACCAATGATTTTGACTTCTCTGCGCCTCCGCGTCTCCGCGCGAGTACGCCTTATGGCTCCAGGTTTATATAATTTTTCCAACCAACTCCGCAAATGAGTGAGAACGATATGCGATAGTGCCGATGATCGGCACGCCGGAAAGTTCCTGGATGACCGCAGGACTGGTGGCTTCGGCCAATCCCTGCTGCCCGCCCTGCCCGTCGTTGATGACGACGCCGGCGATCATCAGCCTCCGGGACCGGAGCGCATCGATCGTCAGGAGCGTGTGGTTGATCGTGCCGAGTCCCGGCCGGGCGACGATCAATACCGGCAGGCCCAATGCTTCGGCAAGGTCGAGAAAGAGATAGCCCTGCGCAAGCGGCACCATGATCCCCCCTGCCCCTTCAACGATCATGAACCGGTGTCTCTGCGACAGCGTTTTGAAGGACTGGAGTATCTTCCCCGGGTCGATCGTTTTCCGTTCTATCTGTGCGGCCACGGAGGGTGCGACGGGAGCCTGGAAACGATAGGGATTGACGAGTGACAGCGGATCGCGAACTGCGGCTGCCCGGATGAGTGCTTCGGCGTCGCGTGGTATGAGTTTGCCTGAACGTGATCTGCAGCCCGTTTCCGCTGGTTTCATGACGCCCACATCGATCTTTGCCGAGCGAAGGGCCTTTGCAATACCGGCGGCGACGTAGGTCTTCCCTACGCCCGTGTCGGTTCCGGTAATAAATAAGCCTTTAATCATGAGCGTAATTTCCTGAGGATAACAAAACAAAATCACGATTCCGGCGATTTCCGGCTGCTATAACGCGAAGATGAGCCCCGTCCCGTGGGGCTCGATCTTCAGGTTGGATCATTTTGGCTTGAAAGGAGTTTGTTTTGGACTATGAGTCTGCGCACTCCCTGCTTCTTGTGATTTCAATCGCTGTTGCGGTTGTTGTTGCGTTTGTAATGTGTCTTTTTGGGGATGCTTGAGAATATATTTATCGAGTACGAGATGAGTAATCAAGTAGACAATTATGCCGGTGATTATAGGGATAAGGAATTTTACGAAATGTCTTTGAATAAAGTTATATGGTTTTTTTATTGTATTTAATATTCGCTTACGCTTCAACGGATATTTGAAATAGATTTGGCATTGATAATAACCATCATCTGTGAATACGACAGCATGATGTTGTATATCTCTAAAATAGCCATATTGGACTAAGTTGGATATGGCATTCTTAATATCGGTCGGATGAGTATTGGGGAATGTTATATCAGTTGACAAGCCGATAGTTATGGAATGAATAGCAACAGTATGAAAACGTAATATCTCCTTTTCAAGTTCTGGTAAATCGCTGATCGGTTTTTTTATCATAGGTTTATTCAGGTGCCAACCTCGGGTGAGGGGCGCGGGTTTTGCAACCCTCTTGAGCCGAATAGTTAGAATCAGATCTTCCAGACTTTCTCGTACGCCTCAACCGCAAGTGCCTGGGTCCTCTTCGCAATATCTGTGGCTGTCCAGTCCGCGGCGCCATCAATGGAAGTCTGCAAAGGAAAATGCGCGGCCCGCAGGATACGCTTCTTCTCCTTGAAAGGCTTGTTACCAAGCTTTGAGTTCATGTCCACTGATACAAGAATCAAATTCCCGAGTTGGCCGATGATCTCTTCTGTAAAATTGCCCGTACCGATAGCGCTTTGGGGAACCAAGTGTTCGATGGTCATTGCATCGTAGTCAGTCGTTACTGCGGTTTTCTTGGCCTTGTCAAAACAGACTAGTATGTACTTCACCAGACTGCGTTGCTTGGTAATCTCGTCGGTGTATAAGATCTGCGGGAACAGAGCCTTGACCTCTTCGAGAGACGGTACGCGTTTACGCAACTTTTCCTTTAGTTCCTTAAGCACTACCAGCGCACTGTCCTGATTGTGAGACTCAAACAGTCGGCGGCCAAGCGAAGCGTACATTTCAGAGATACCGCCGGACGATCGTTGCGATGTGACAGCCGTGAAGAGAAAATGAAATTTCTCAATCGCCACTAGCGCATCTTCAAGGTGCCGCATCTTGATTGTCTTTCCACGGTAAGATCGCAGGAGCGAGAGCACGCACGGTGTCTGCTGTTGAACTCTGAACAACTGCAGAGCCCCGAGAGCCTCGGGCACGCGCCGCTCCTGCTTTGACCATTTCCCGAAAGTGATCTCGTGAATCATCCGGTAGAGGGTGGCGTCCGTTACAAGTGAGTCAAGAAAAGCCTTAGCTTCCGTTTTGGTAATCCGACGCTTTAGCGCCTTGAACAAAGTTTTGGCCGAGAGGTAATCATAACGCGAAAGCCAGAAATGGTGGATGAACGCATCTGTCTCTAAATCGCAGGCTGCAGCCTCAATCGTTTCGAGCATTCGGCGCCACTTCACCTTTACCGGGTCGATGGACGCGCTCTTGCTCTTGAGGTGTTTGTTGACATGATTCTTGACTAGGTCCGTTAGGCTCAAATCCTTACCGCGCGTGTTTAGTGTCTCGAAAATGATGTAAGCATCATCCTCATCGTCAAGTTTGACAAATATCACCTTCAGATTAAGCACGGCGTCGCGGATGTCGGTCAGTCGTAGTTGTATTAATTTCTTCTTCTTGTCATCCGATAGGCTGGCATCGCTTTCCAGACTCTCGCTCACGCCATCAATGAGTTTAGTAAGTTGTGTGAATGCATCTTGTAGGTTCTGCTCTTCCGAAAGAGGGTTCACCGGCACTTCGGGGGCACCCCACTTAAGGATGTGGTCTTGGAAGAATGGATAAGATGTTTCCGTTGAGAGAATGAATTCAGGTTTATTGTCGATATTCTTGCGCTCTATTAATCCATGGATTCCTTGCGCCAGATCGTTGAGCCCATGTTTTGCGAGGGCGTTCCGGAGAACGGCGAGCAGAAGCGTGACGGTTGTCAGTCGCTGCTGTCCGTCTACAATGCCAAAGCGCTGCTTGCCATCTTTGAAAACCACCATTGAGCCGATGAAGTAGTCCAGTGGTCTGTCCTTGATGACATCGTCCCAGAACTCCTGAACATTATCACGAATCCAAGAATATGGCCGCTGGAACCTCGGAATGCGATAGTAGCCTGACGATAAGAGCGTCCTTAAATCTTGATCGGTCGATTCAATCTTCACTTCAGTCCTCCATCTTCGTACAGGGTGTACGTTTCGCTAATATTGACAAGCTGAAACGCGCATGCGTAGCGAATCTCTGTCGAGCTTTTTGTTAGAATCAACTAGCTACGGCGACCCTTCCAGAGAGGTAGATTGATCAGGCCAAACAACGTGCCTTTGCTTGAAAGAATACCGCGGCAAGTAAGCTCAATATCAGCTATCAGTGCATCAACTCTTTCTTGAATAGGGTCTGGGTCTTCGCCCTCCCAAAGGATACTCTGAAGTTCACGAAATTTATTATGATAAGTTTCCTCATCTTCCTCGGCTCTAAGATAGCTGTCTTTGCGACGCCAAAAGCGCCGAGAGGCAAGGAATATTTCGTTTATGACTTTACTCAAGTCATCAAATGGTTTACTTTCCGTGGTGCCGATCTGTGCCATGAATCGGTAGCGTAAGGCGTGTATCCGGCTGAAAAGTTCAAGGTGCTTGTTGTAGCGCTCTACGACAACATAAGCTTGGTCTAATGCCTCCTTATCCTCGGGCGACTCATTAGAATCCGCTTTCCGCGTGGTACCTTCGCCTCCAAATCCGAAGGGACTACGCATAGCATGAATCACGTCTCGGGCTTGATAGAAGAGCGCAAGAACTTCCTCTGCCAGCTCCATACGGCGCTTTCCGACGTGCTCACGACGCCATGCGTCAATCCCGAAGATCGCGGCAAGTGATGCTATCGTGACGGAAGCGTTCTGTATTACGGATGTCCAGTCGCAGGTTTGCATAGTAGTTAACCAGGTGCTTACCAGTTAAGGGGTGGCTCCGGGGTCGGGTCTTGAAAAAGCAGTTTCTTATATCTCAAGACCTGACCCGATTTCGTCGACCGAATAAATCATTGTAAAGAGAGCTTATGTCTCCTTTTGCCTTGAAGTCGGAAAGACTGATCCTGCATTTTTTGTCGTCTTGTCGGCCCTTAATTGGCGACTGAGAAATGATTGATGTGCGTTTTTTATTGTCCATTGTTCGGTATGAAAGTGAAATTGAATCTGCACTATAATGAATGAGAAGAAGAACTACTGTTCCGTTGGGGTTGTTGATGAGGGTTCTATGTACATCCCAATGAGAACATTTTCCCTCATATATACGCGCCTTAAGCTGAACATATTTAATTGAATCATCCACTTTAAGAATTACATCGTATCCAAAGGTGTCATGTTCCAGTCGCGCGATCTGCAATTCTTTTCCATTGGAGGCGGCATGTAATGCCAAGTCCCCAAGCATTCTATACTCAGCGATGAGTTCGCGAAGTTTTGAGTTCGATTCGAGAATACTTTTCATGCTGAACCTCTGTGTGTTGCCTAACATGCTGGTCGCACCGTCTTTTTAGCGCGTCGCCGTGGACCGGCAGGTTAGTAGTCACATGCCCCAACAAGGTGTCGGGCCGAAAATACAGTAGCATGGATTGTAGAGGTGGTCAATGCATTTACGCTAGAAAGGTTGCCCTGTGCCTAAAGCACCCTGCTGTCCAGATTGAACACCTGCCCGGACACATTGCGCATGAGCGAAAGGTGGTAGATAAAATCAGCGGTTTCTTGCGGGTCTGAAAATCTTGCCAAAGCGTGTTCACGAAGAATGCGGTCCTGTATCGATCCGGATATCGCCTTGCCCATATCAGTCGGAAGATAGCCCGGCAGAACAACGTTCACCTTGATGTTCTGAGCGCCCAATTCTTTTGCGCACGACTTGGTCAGGCCGATAAGTCCTGCCTTGGATGCGGAGTAATTCGCCTGCCCTTCCCTGCCTTGCAGCCCGACAATGGACGCAATATTAATGATATGACCGCCTGTTCGCCCATCCATGTGCCGCGCCACGCCACGGATACAATGAAACGCTCCGCTGAGGTTCGTATCGATCACCTGGTCCCACTGTTCCTCCGACATGCGAAGCAGCAGGTTGTCCTGTGTCAGGCCTGCATTATTCACCAGCACATCAATGGTTCCCCACTGCTTGAGCGCCTGATCCACCATGTTCTGTACGTCATGAGAGACCCGCACGTCCGCTTTGAAGCTGAGTGGCATCACCGCCGGCTGATCTGACCGCATCGACGGTCGCACGGGCTGCCTGCTCGTTCTCGCGAAAAACAACCATGACGCGGCAGCCTGCCTTGCCGAATGTTGTCGCGATGACCTTCCCGAGTCCGCGGGATGCGCCGGTAACAATGACGACCCGATTATCAACTGACGGGTTCATCCTGCATACCCTTTCTGCTTCAGCGCGCCAAAGGCAGCCAAAGCAGCATCTATGTCCGCAAAGGAATGCGCGGCAGTAACGGTCGTCCTGATCCGGGACGTGCCTTCCGCTACGGTCGGCGGTCGTATGGCTGATGCGAACACTCCGGACTCAAGAAGCAGCAAAGAAGCCTGCGTTGCTTTCTCAGAGCTTCCGATCATGACCGGAATGATCGGCGTTTCCGATTCACTGGTGTCAATACCCAGGGTTTTCAATCCCTGCACGAACCGGTCACGGTTCAGCCAGAGCTTCTTTCTGCGCTCCGGTTCCTGCTCAACAATATCGAGGGCCGCCAGTGATGCGGCACAGATCGCGGGAGGCAGGGCAGTGCTGAAGATAAAGCTCCGTGCGCTGTTCAGGAGAAATTCGATAAGATGCTTGTCTCCGGCTACATAGGCCCCAAAAGAGCCGAAGGCCTTGCCGAGCGTGCCCATCTGGATCGCTACGCGGCCTGTAAGGCCGAAATGCTCTGCTGTTCCCTTTCCCCCTGCTCCCAGCACGCCCGCGGCATGGGCGTCGTCAACCATGAGCATTGCGTCATAGCGCTCTGGCAAGGGACGACCAGTTCCGGCAGCGGAGCGATGTCGCCGTCCATGCTGAAAACGCCGTCAGTCACGATCAGCCTGCGGCGGGCATGAGCGGTCTTCTTTAAGATATCTTCGACATGGTTCACATCCCTATGGCGGTAGACATAGACCTGTGCTTTGCTCAAACGGCATCCATCGATGATGCTGGCATGGTTCAGGCTGTCGCTCAGGATCACGTCGTCTGTCGTCGCCACAGCGGGAATGATGCCTGTGTTCGCGGCATACCCGGAATTGAACAGGAGCGCGGCTTCCGTTCCCTTGAACTCGGCCAGCCGTTCTTCCAGCCGGCAATGGAGCGACTCCTGTGCCGGAAACAAGGCGTGAAGCGCCTGATCCAAAACCGTATTGCTCCATGGCAGCGCAGGCAGCTTTCCGCAATGCCGGGTGATTGGCAAGGCCGAGATAGTCGTTCGAGCACATGAGTATGACGCGCTGGCCATTGATCATGACATGCGCGCCATCATCGGGTCCGGCGATCACCAGCCGCCTGCGAAGACCATGCTGATCGATGTACGAAAGCTCTTGTTCAAACATGCCTGTTCATCCTTAAAAAAGCACTTGGACACGGATTAACACGGATAAGAGCCGGATAACGGCGGATTATTTCTTTTATAAGAGGTTCACCCAATAGGTGAATGCTTTGCTTTAGAATTTATCCGCGGTCGCTTAGAAGCGCCTACTTCTGGTAATCAGATGTTTCCGATTCTTCCGTGTCCAAATGCCGTTTTTTGGTTCCTACCCGTGCGAACGAAAAGCTCCGGTGTCATGGCCGCGGAACACACGCCGACCCGGTCGATCATCACGCTCGTTTTTTCAAGATAGTGGATCAGGCTGTCCAGGTCGCGTCGCTCATGGTTCACAAAAAAGGCCCGTCCTCCATGCCTGTCGCCCTCTTGTTTCAAGAAAGGAAAGCGGACATAGCCGAAGTCCCGTGCAGCTATGTATCCGGCCGTGTAATCGGATTCGTCGGACCAGCAGAGCTCCGCCATCATTCCGGGCCCATGGGCCACCTTGGTAGCAAGGGCCAGGGCTTCGCGCGTCCGATGGTGCACAAGACCGACAGCGGCAAGCAGGCGGGTGATCTCGTCGAGCGCCGGGTCCGTCCAGTCGAAGCGCGATGCGCGGATGCCCCGCTCCTGGTCCGGTTCAAGGCGCTCGCCGGTGACAGCATCCATGATCATGGCGCCGCGCATGTTGGCACCCGAAGGCGCGGCGCCTCTACCGATCTGCTCCATGGCAATCCGGATCGCCAGGCTAGAGACTCCGACGGTCTCAAGGATGCGTGCAGCGGTTTCCCTGCTGCTTACGGGGTCTGGAACCTGGAGGGTGTAGAGATCGAGGCTGGCATGTTTCTGGATCAAGGCCGGATCGATTGCATCAATGGATAGGGTGGTCTGGTCCGGCCGCACTCCCCGATCCATGGCGCGTGCGATCAGCTCCCCGACCGTCCGGTCGATCCGGTCTTCCGGCACGATCCGTTCGGCGCCGCAGGCGTGGTGGTTGTTCTTCGTGGCGCGCATGCGAATGCTGTAGAGTTTTCCTTGCTTTATCATGGTAAGAGAGTGCCGTGTTCTCAAAATGCAACGAATGAAAGCTATGGAAAATCATTTGTACACGGAAGAAGCGGATTAACCTCAAAAAAGCATTTGGACACGGATAAACACGGATAAGAGCCGGATAACAGCAGATTATTTCTTTTATAAGTCGTTCACCCAATAACTGAACCTACAAACGCAGTTGGCCGCAGATTTAGCAGATTTACGCAGATAAAATCAGGCATTCAGGATTAAAGAAGTTTCACCCCAGGGGTGAGTCTTTTATCGTGTTATGTAAGTTTTTATCCGCGTTTATCCGATTTTTCCGTGTCCAAATACCGTTTTCAGGCTGGTAACTGTCCGCCGTTATCCGTCTTTTATCCGATTTGATCCGTGTCAAAGATATGGATCCGATCCTGATTGATTCAAGTTTGCCCATCAATGACGCAGCCCGAGGTCCTGTATCATCTTGAGATCGTCGGCCGGATCCAGGCCGATCGTGGTGAGGTAATTGCCGATCAGGAAACCGTCTGCGCCTGCCATGAAGATGAGCGGATGGAGCGAACCCAGCGCAGCACCCCTGCCGGCGCAGATGCGGATCTGTTTTGCAGGCAGCAGCAGCCTGAACAGGGCGATGGAAATGAGCGCCTCAAGCGGCGTAATGGCGGTTACCTTCTCAAGCGGCGTGCCCATGATCGGCATGAGGAAGTTGAGCGGTACAGAGTCAACATCAGCCTCCCGGAGCGCGAGGGCCATCCTGATCCGGTCCTCCATGGATTCTCCCATGCCGAGAATGCCGCCGCTGCAGAGGGACAGGCCCAGGGCGCGCCCCTGCTGCAGGAGCTTGATCCGTTCGTCGAAAGAATGGCTGGTGCAGATGTTCGGAAAGAACTCGCGCGAGGTCTCGATATTGTGGTGGTAGCGGTGCAGACCGGCGCTCTTCAGATAGGCAAGCTGCTGCTGCGAAAGCGTGCCGAGCGTGGCGCAGGGAGAAAGGCCGGCATCACGCACGCGCCCAATCCCCTGCGCGATGTTCTCAAGGTCCTCGTCCGTGTCGATGCCGCGACCGCTCGTGACGATGCAGAAACGCTTGGCGCCGTTCTTTTTGGCGCTCTCGGCAGCTTTGCCCATCTGATCGACGGAGATGAGCGGATAGACCGGAGCACCCGTGGAATGGTGCGACGACTGGGCACAGAAAGAACAATTCTCGCTGCAGGCTCCGGACTTAGCGTTCACAATGGAGCAGATGTCCACGTTGTTGCCGTGAAAGCGTTCGCGCACCCGGGTGGCTGTTGCGAACAGGTCCATGAGGTCGGCCCCTGAAGCATGGGAGAGCGCTACCGCGTCTTGATGATCAACAGCGCCGGCCTGCAGTGCCAGAGCTCCGGCACGGGCCAGGGTTTCTTTGAAGGAAGATTCCATGGAAGGGTTTTACCTGAAGGAAAGGCTATTGTCAACTAAATTGTAGGCACATGGTTGACAATCGCAAACGGTACCGCAGATCGTCAGGCGATCAGGCTGACGGCTGAAGGTAAAGTAAATTCACCCTTCCACCTTCAGCCTTCTGCCTATTCACTTTTTATTGATCCCCTGCCTGCAGACCGGCTCTTTATTGGCTATGCGCCTGTTCAGGATGGCAAGATTGTGCTGGTATTTGGTATTGTCAAAGCTCCAGGACGATTTATGCCAGAGATGGAAAATAATGGCCAGTCCCCGCACAGAGCGCAGCCGTTTTCCCTGGTTCAGCGCACGGATGCCGATATCATTATCTTCAATAGAACCGTCGAGAAACTCTTCATCGCATCCGTTGATGGCGATAAAAAGTTCTTTGTAAAGACTGAAGTTGCATCCCCAGACCCCGTCATTGTAGATCCGGTCCCGATGCATGGCCTGTCTGAGCCAGGGGTTCTTGATCTGGATCGATTCCGCCACTCTGCGCGAACGCCGCCGGGCCGCGTCCCATAACAGGCGAAAGGTGAACCGGTTCATCACTTTTCCGCTTTCCTGCAGTTTCAAACTTAATTGCTCCCCGATCTCAACGCGCTTGCCGCTCAAGACCGCATCAGGAGCGCTGTAGTCGCGGTGGGCTTTGATAAAATGACGGTGGGCCATGCAGTCGCCGTCAATGAAGATCAGATAGTCGCCTGAAGCCTGGCGGACCGTTTCGTTCAGGATCCGCGGTTTTCTGAAGCCGCTATCCTCCTGCCACACGTGCCTGATCGGGAAGCGGTGTTTGAGCAATTCCTGGAGCTCGCGCACCATGTCCCTGGTCTCCGGCCCGCTGCCGTCGTCGGCAATGAGCACTTCGGACGGCAGAACGCTCTGGCCGGCAAGGCTGAGGAGGCAGAGTTTCAGCGCCTTGGGGCGGTTATAGGTCGGTACGATAACCGATATGTTCATAAAACTGCCTCCATGATTGTACTAGGCCATCAGAAATAGTGCTGAAAAAAATCACCTATGCCTATTCTGCTGCGCTCAATCCCGTATTTGCTGATCGGGAAATGATGACGAGCTGCTTGGTCAGCGTTGCGCCGATAGGCTGGAAGTGATCTGTCGGTGCAATCGCCTCAGGTGTTCGGTTACGTTGCGGCGATTAACCAACACCCCGAAATCATCCGGCACCACTACCTGCGAATATCCGAATATCCTGTTGAGGATCATGTCGCCAACCATCGGGCGGTAATGCGATGTTTCATAGTAATAATAATTATTTGTAGTTATAGTATTTAAACCACTGAAATCATAGTAATCGGTCATTTCAGCAAGCTGTCTTTTAAATTCAAAAAAAAGCGGCAGGTCGGTGTCGAGATATGTTGTTTGATGGATGGGATTAATGAACACTATCAGCTTGATGTTATGCTCCTTTGCCAGGCTGACAAGCTCTCCCACGTCACGAAGAGTATTTGATAGATAATCTCCGTCATAATGATCGGGTTTTTTGAATTTCTGGTCATTATTATGTTTCTCGACGTTGCTCTCTATTGCACTGTCGCACGTAGTGCAGAGGACTCGTCCTGAGTCGTAGATGTCGTACGTTACCTGTGGGGACGCTGCCCCATCGCTCTTCCTGTAATTGAATTGCATGTAATTGTTGAGCGAAGAAGAAACCTTTTTTATATTCATAAAATATTCGCCGTAAAAATCGACCTTACGCTTGCCTGAAACCAGGTAATGCGGCTGCCGGAGAAGATCGAATAGATGGCTTTCGGGATTGACCTGGTAGGAAAAATCATCAAGTGCGATGATGACGTTCTTTATGCGGATGCCGTTCTCTATGAGCAGTTTGATATTATCCAGATGGTTTTTAGGCAACCCTTCTGAATATCCCATGTTGTAATAATGGCCAGTTTGGATCTTTTTATTGTCGATATGCAGCACCCTTGAAGACCCGAAAAGCAATGAATCGTATCTGTCCTTGTGGTCGATGAGATATTTTATTTTTACAAATCTTTGGTTCGGTTCCTGGAATTGCCTTGAAAAATCGTCCCGTACGATGCCATAGTCATCGACAATATAGTTTATGAGCACAAGTATGCTGACAGCCGCGAGCGTGCAGATAGTCGTGGTGAAAAACCATTTTTTGAACGATCCCTTTTTGGGTCCCAGCCGTCATATTCGTCCTTCGAACCGCATGTTCTGGACGATCTTTTTCACTGCTTTCCAACTCCAGTGAGTGTCGTCCGCATAGTAAATATCTTTTTCTCCATCGATGATCGCTTGAGACAGAATTGCCTTGGTGTCGACGAAAATATATTTCTTGGGCAGTGGGCGTATAAGCTCGAAAAAAGTACTTTTGGGATAGGGATTGTCGACGATGTAATCCCGGTACATATTGTATTTATCCGGAGCCGGCATGAAATAGAGTGTTATTCCCTGTTTTGCGAGGAGATTTGCCAGGACGTTGAGGTTGTCATTTAATTTTATGACGGCCTGCTTATTTGCTGTCGGGATATTCCTAACATCTTCGTCTAAAAAAAGCAGCCGATGATCATTCTTAACGCTGAACAACGAGGCAGTAAGATCGCGGGCATGCACGGAAGAATTGAAAGCATGATCGGAAAAGTTATATAAGATCGTGTTCCGAACGAACTTGACGTTTCCCGTATTGATGAAGTTGATCTTCGGATAGTTCGATATACACTTCGCATCTCGATAATAGTGCTCTACAGCGTCAAGCGCCATGGTCGCCTGAAAGTCCACGTTCCGAGATCGAAGTTCGTGGTGCAGCAAAGACCGTTCGACCAATTCAAGGATCAGGAAGCGGGGCCGGACCTTTGCAAGGTAGCCGCTGTTCAGCAGTACGATCGTTGTTTCAAATTGAGTCTTACCGCGAAGAGGCTGGACGTTGAGCACATCCAGATCATGCAATGACGCTATCCAATCCTGGTAGAACGGATCTTTTCCGCTTTTGGTGTTCGAAAAGGAATCGCCAAGTCGTTACGACATCGACATGTTGCTAGCCCGGTATAATCGGTATTTTCAATATGTTTCCTCGGCAGGGTTATTTCGTATTTCCGGTAATGCTTGGAACCCGAGATATATCCCAATCCGGGTCAGGTCGCCATTGCAATATTTCTCGAACGTGAGTATATCCTCAGTAAAGAAGTGCCAGATCATAAAATTGAATATGATCAGCAGCGCGAGCGAGGCGATCAAAAGAAATGACCATTTTTTATACACGTTCATCTGCAGACCTAGAAATTAAAATACAGAAACTCACTCACTTTATTCATGCTCATAACTGCATACACCGCCGCAACGATGGCAAACGCAACCGTTTTTCGGTTTGGCTTAAACGTCCGCATCATCTCGTCGGAATTTCTGACCAGCAGAACCACCAGCAGGGAACCGACGAGAACATGGCTCCACTGCCTGTTGATCGATTTGACAAACAGATCACCGAATTGGACCCCATGCTCCTTGAAAAATCCACCTTGGCTGCCGAGCGTGACAGTTTGATCCCGTTCATGCCGAACATGCCTGCGAGCACCTTGATCGCGTCGTCCCACGTTTTGGCACGGAAAAAGACCCAGGCTATATTCACGAAATTAAACGTGAGAAACCACGCAAGAAAACGATGCATTTTAATGTTGAACCCTGACCAGATGCGGTGGATCACCGTGGCGGCTCCGTGCAGGAAACCCCAGAACACGAACGTCCATCCCGCCCCGTGCCAGATGCCGCCGATCACGAAGGTCGCCATCAGGTTTCGATAGGTTGCAAGATCACCGACACGGTTCCCTCCGAGAGGAATATAGATATAATCGCGGAGAAACCGGCTCAAGGTCATATGCCATCGCCGCCAGAAATCGGCGATATCCGTTGCTTTATAGGGGGAGTTGAAGTTGAGCGGCAATCTGATGTTGAACATGAACGAGGCGCCAAGGGCCATATCGGTATACGCTGAAAAGTCAAAGTAGAGCTGGAGCGTATAGGAGAGACTCGTGATCCATGCTTCGATCAGGGTGAGCGTCTGCATGGAATCAAACCCGTGGTTCGCGAGCGGCGCAAGCTCATCGGCAAATACGACCTTTTTGAACAACCCGATAAAGAACAGGTACAGCCCAGGCGAGAGGTTCCGGTAATTAAGTGCCCGGTTTCTCATTGCTCCGAACTGAGGCATCATTTCCTTGTGATGAATGATCGGTCCGGCCAGCAGGTGCGGAAAGAAGGTTACGAAGAGCGAGTAGCGTAAAAAATCATACTCTTTCGCATTTCCTTTATACATATCGACCAGAAAGGCAATCTGGGTAAAGGTGAAGAAACTGATTCCCAAGGGCAGAATAATATTCTGGACAGTCAGATCCCATCCCGCAAGCGTGTTGATGTTGGTGATAAAAAAACCGGTATATTTGTAATAGCCAAGAAGGAGGACATCGACCACGATACCGAAGACCAGAATGGTTTTACCCGATATCCGCGCATGTCCCTGTCCGGATTTTCTGAGGGCCGAGCCGACAGCGAAGTTGAAAAGGACGCTTCCGAGTATCAACGCCAGGTACTTTACATTCCACCAGCCGTAAAAGAAAAGCGAAGCAAGTACAAGCCATGCGGTTGCGGCCGTAGTAAGTTTTTGTTTATTCAGCAGGAAGTAGACGACGACGGTTATCGGCAGAAACAGAAAAAGATATTCGTAGGAATTAAAAAGCACTCAAGCACCTTCTCGGATCTTATTTTCTTTGGAAATTAGCAGCTTAACAAAAAGTTTGCCACTATACCATGCCGTTGCCTCGATGGTCAAGAATTAACGTGCAGGATAAGAAAGAAGCTCAGTTAATTCGACTACTTGAGCTCGTATTCGGTTGTAAAAGCGAACGGCTGAAGCGGAACTGGTGCAGACGGCAACGTCACTGGTTGGGCGTATCAGGCAGGAAGTTAAGGCACGATCACAGTAGAACATTGGATTTGCAGGGTGCTACATACGCTGCTCTCCTTATCTCGTACCCGGCTTGAGGAAGGTCGGTCCATGAACCATGAACCACGGATTCAGAAGGTTCTCTTTATTGTACTTCAAAGGTTCAGAGGCATCGGTCCTCTGGACAGAACCGCCCGCTTCTTCCACAATGATCTGCCCTGCCGCCGTGTCCCATTCCATGGTGGGGCCGAGCCTCGGATAGATGTCCGCCCTGCCTTCGGCAACAAGGCAGAATTTCAGCGAACTGCCTGCAGGCACGAAATCGACCTCTCCGTGCGTTTTTTTCATCGTGTTCACGAAGTTCTCCAGTTCCGGAGTCGCATGGGAGCGGCTGCCTGCAATGACCAGCTTGCGGGGCCTGGATTGGTCAATAACCGGTGCGTTAAGCGGCAGTCTCCGGGAATGATGCAGGATCGTCCTCAATCCGTCTTCTGCAACCTTTATTGACTCATCGAGAACGTCGCCAGCCTGCATGATATATGAGCCGAACCCTTGCGCTGCGAAGTAAAAAACTCCGGTCACCGGAATATAAATGACGCCCAAAACCGGTTTCGTTCGATGGATCAGCGCTATGTTCACCGTGAATTCGCCGTTCTTTTTTATGAACTCCTTGGTGCCGTCGAGCGGGTCAACCAGCCAGAAATATTCCCAGGCTCTTCTTTCGGAATAGGGGATACTTTTGCCTTCTTCGCTCAGAACAGGCAAATACGCAGAAGGCATATCGGGAGCAGCGGAAAAGGCTATTTGTGGCGAGTTCACTGGCGATGACCTTATGGGAAGCCTGGTCAGCCTCGGTAAGAGGTGACCGATCGTCCTTCAGGGTCACGCTTACCGTGCCGTTGTAGACTCTGAGAATCTCCTCCCCTGCTCTTTTTGCGGTCATGAGAACGCGGGGAAGGAGCGCAAAAACATAGTAGTCGGCATATTAAACGATCCCCCGGACATTGAGATAGGCAAGTATTTTAGCAACTGATTCATCGATGCTCAGGATGTCTGTTTCAAGAAGGAGCTCCGGATTCTCCGGAACCTCATAGGGGCTGGAAACGCCGGTGAAGTTCGATATTTCTCCCCGTTTCGCTTTCTGATACAGGCCTTTCGGGTCGCGTGTTTCGCAGACGTCCACGCTGCATTTCAAATAAACCTCAATAAAATCCTCCGGACCGACCAATTCACGCACCATCTGCCGGTCGGTCCGATAGGGCGATATGAAGGCAGTAATGGTCACGATGCCCGCATCCACGAACAACTTGGAAAGTTCACCGATCCTGCGCAGGTTCTCATGCCGGTCTTCCGGCGAGAAGCCGAGGTTTTTATTCATGCCATGCCGGATGTTGTCGCCGTCAAGAACATAGGACCTTATGCGCCGCTGGAACAATTGAGACTCCAGTTCATGGGCGATGGTGGATTTACCCGAAGCGGAAAGCCCGGTGATCCAGATAAGGACGGACTTGTGCTGGTTCATCCTCCAGCGGTCTTCCTTGGTTATGGTCGGGTGATGCCAGGTAACATTCGTGGCATGCTGCTTCATGGTTAACTTGTTCCCTTCTTGCAGCAGTTACAGCGCATCATGACGTTTCCTTGATCACGCGGTGCACGATATCCTGCATCATGGTCTGGATCTTGTTGAGCGACGACGTGGAATCGGCCTCGAAGCGCATCACCAGCACCGGTTGAGTATTGGACGCCCTGATGAGTCCCCACCCCTGTTCAAAAACAGCCCGAAGGCCGTCAACAGCGATGATCTCTCTTGGTTGCAAAGGCAAACCTGCAGGCTGATCAAAGAGGGCCTTTACCTTCTCAACGAACTCTGAACTTGATGTCATCGGGACAATCGAATCTGATCTCGGGAGTATTGAAGGTTTTGGGAAGATCTGCCAGGAGCGAACTGAGTGCCCCTGCCTTCCCAGGCGCGTTTTTACGCTTCTTAAGTATTTCCACGATCCGGCACGCGGCATAAATAGCGTCGTCGTAGCCGAAATACCGGTCCGCAAAGAACAAATGACCGCTCATCTCCCCTGCCATGGCGGCATGGACCTCTTTCATCCTGGCCTTGATCAGGGAATGGCCGGTTTTCCACATGATCGCGGTCCCGCCGTGGCTCCGGATGTCGTCATACATGGCCTGCGAGCATTTGACCTCGGAAACAAAGGTCGCTCCCGGCATGTTCTGCAGAATGTCCCGGGAGAAGATGACCATAAGCTGGTCGCCCCAGAGAATATTCCCCTGTTCATCGACAACGCCGATCCTGTCGGAATCCCCGTCAAAGGCGATGCCGAGATCGGCACTGGTTGTTCTGACCGTTTCGATCAACAGTGAAAGATTTTTCGGGACCGTGGGGTCAGGGTGATGGTTCGGGAACCTGCCGTCCGGTTCGGAGAAGAGTTCGATGACCTCACAGCCCATGGCGCGTATGATCTCCGGCGCTGCAAGACCCGCAGTGCCGTTTCCGGAATCCAGAACAACCTTGAGCGGCACGTCGCGAAGGGCGGCAAATTGGTCCTTGAGATAGGCGATATAATCCGGCATGATGGATCGGTGGCCGACTGCTCCGCTGATTGCGGATTTTCCTGCCCCCTGACCCCTGAACCCTGAACCCCGATTCATATCCCCTGCACCCGCTATCATGATCCGCTTCAGCTTCTGGATCTCTTCACCATAGATCGTATCTTTGCCGACGCAGAGCTTGAAGCCGTTGAATTCAGCGGGGTTATGGCTTCCGGTGATCATCACCCCCGCCCCCGGTTTGAGATGGAAAAGCGAGAAGTAGAGCGCAGGCGTGGGACAGAGGCCGATGATCGTCACATCCATGCCCGCGGACGAGAGCCCCGAGACGATCGCATCGCACAAGCGCGGAGAGCTCAAGCGGGCATCATAGCCTACGGTCACGCTCGTGATCCCCTTCGGGTGCACATAGGCGGCGAAGGCCCGTCCCAGCATTTCGATGATCGGCGAGGTCAGATCGCGTTCAGCAATGCCGCGGATGTCATATTCACGGAATATGTCAGTATTGACCATATCGCTCATTTTTTCACCGGCGGCAGCGGGCTGCGATTGTTTTTTTCATGCCGGCTGTAATCGTCATCATACCGGACGATGTCGTCCTCTCCGAGATACTCTCCGTTCTGGACCTCGATGATCTGCAGAGGCACTTTACCGGGATTCTCCAGGCGGTGTTTGGTCGACACGGGGATGTACGTACTTTCGTTCGGATGGACATCGTAGACCTTGTCGTTGTTCGTAACCCGCGCAGTGCCCGCAACAACGACCCAGTGTTCACTGCGATGATGATGCATTTGGTACGACAGCTTTGCACCGGGGTTGATCGCTATCCGTTTGATCTTGTAGCGGTCACCTTCTTCGAGAACGGTATAGTTCCCCCACGGCCGGTGCACGGTGCGGTGGATCAGGTGCTCTTCAGATTTGCGTTTTTTGAGCTCTTCGACGATCTTTTTAACCTCTTGCGCTTTATCCTTACTGCAGACAAGCGTCGCGTCAGGGGTGTCGACAACGATGGCGTCCTTCAGACCGATGGTCGCCACCAGTCTTTTTTCAGCATAAATGATGGAATCCCTGCTTCCGAAGTCTATGACGTTGCCTGAGATGATGTTGCCTGATGCGTCCTTTTCTGAAACCTCATCCAGAGCAGACCAGCTGCCGACATCAGACCATTCAATATCAGCCGGGATGACCGCAGCCCGGCCTGTCTTTTCCATGATTGCATAGTCAATGGAAATGGATTCGAGCTTTTTGAAGACTTTGGCAACCACAGCTGATTCCGTAACAGAGCCGATGCTTTCCTGGATCTCCATCAATCCCTGATACAGCGCGGGCTGCAGTTTCCTGATCTCCTCAAGAAAAGTGCTGGTCTTCCAGACGAACATGCCGCTGTTCCAGTAATAGGTACCCTGCCGGAGATATTCCTTTGCCGTCTCAAGGCCGGGTTTCTCGACAAAGGCTTCGACCTTGCATACTCTCGCGATCTCTTGTTCTACGCATGGTCTGCCCGCTTTGATATACCCAAATCCCGTTTCCGGACGGCTCGGTTTTATGCCGAGCGTTACCAAATAGTCCAGCTGCGCTGCAGCGCCGGCCGTTTTGATCATGCTCAAGAACTCATCGGTCTTTCGGATAGAATGGTCTGCCGATAATACGACCATGATCGCGTCGGGATCGATTCTGTTCAGATGCAGGGCCGCCAGTCCCAGCGCAGGTGCGGTGTTCCTGGCTTCCGGTTCGACAATAACGTTTGCAGCCCAGGAGCCGTCAAACCGCGCAGAGAGCTGTCTATCGATATCGTCGGCCAGTCCTTGATTGGTGACGACGAAAATGTTCTCTTTCGGGATAAGGGGCAGCACGCGGCCAACGGTCTCCTGAATAAGCGTATCGACCCCCCCTATCTTCAGGAGCTGTTTGGGCATTTTCTCACGGGAGAGCGGCCAGAACCGCGTACCGGAACCACCAGCCATGATAACAGCGTACATAATAGAGAACCCTTTCTTTGCTGTGAGACGATAGCGATCCTATTTTAATCGCAACGCTAGAGGTATTCAGTGTGTCTGCATGAAGGTAAACTTCACAGAAACAGTTTATTTTGCAGCTAGAAATAATTCATACGTTTTACGGATGCCTTCTTCGAGACCTACTGTTGCATTCCATCCAAGAGACCGCAAACGTGAAATATCCAGCAGTTTTCTGGGAGAGCCGTCTGGTTTCGTAACGTCATGCCGGATATCCCCCTCATACCCTACGATCCTTTTTACGAGTTTCGCGAGATCCTCAATGGTCACTTCGTTCCCCGTCCCAATATTGATAAACTCGCCGATATCCTGGTAGTCATACTTTTCCATGAGAAATATACACGCCTCTGCCAGGTCGTCCACGTAGAGGAATTCTCTAAACGACCGTCCAGTTCCCCAAATGGTCACCGCCGGCTGACGAGACGCTTTTGCCTCATGGAATTTTCGGATGAGCGCCGGCAGGACGTGGGATGTTTCAAGGTCATAATTATCGTTCGGCCCATACAGATTCGTAGGCATCACCGAGATAAAATTAGTTTGGTACTGTTCATTGTAATACCGGCACAGTTTTATCGCAGCTATTTTGGCGATTGCATAGGGTTCGTTCGTCGGTTCCAGGAGACCGGTGAGAAGATGTTCTTCCTTCATTGGCTGTGGCGCGAACTTTGGATAAATGCACGACGAGCCGAGATTCAACAATTTTTTTACTTTGTACTTATACGAAGCGTTAATGATATTTGCCGCGATCATGAGGTTGTCATAAATGAATTCTGCTTTGTACGTATTGTTCGCGAGTATTCCTCCCACCTTGGCAGCAGCAAGAAAGACGTAGTCAGGACGTTCTTCCTCAAAAAAAGTTTCCACAGCGGCCTGTTGTCGCAGATCAAGCTCTTTACTGGTTCTCATCAGGAGATTGGTGTATCCTTCGCTCACCAGTTTTCTTTGAAGAGCGGAACCAACCAATCCCCGATGACCTGCAATGTATATTTTAGAATCTTGCTTCACGCTAGCTCCTGACTGGGCAATCTTAAACAGTTCAACAAAAGTAATTCCCGCAACGGTAACCTAAATTTCGCAGCTGTCTATTATCTCATGCCCATGGTCTTTAAGAAACTTTTCCTTTCTGAACAAGGCGACATCGCTTTCCATCATTTCCCTGACCAAATCCTCCAGGGTATATTTCAGTTCCCAACCGAGTTTCTCACGGGCTTTCGTAGCGTCACCGACGAGAAGATCCACCTCAGTCGGTCGATAGTAAAAAGGATCAACTTCAATCAACGTCTGGCCCTCTTTTAGGTGGTCGGATTTCGCATGGGTCTTTTCACCAAATGCCTCTTTATCGATGGAGCGAATAATTCCTTTTTCTTCTTTCCCCTGGCCCTGAAAATCGATCTCAATACCTATCTCATTGAATGCCATTTTTGCAAATTCGCGGATCTCCGTCGTTTTTCCCGTGGCTATTACATAATCCTCGGGCTCGGGCTGCTGAAGGATTCGGTACATAACCTCGACATAATCCCGTGCATGTCCCCAGTCTCTCTTAGCGTTCAAATTTCCAAGGTACAGTTTCTTGTCCAGATTAAGCGCAATTTTTGCTGCCGCACGTGTGATTTTTCTGGTTACGAACGTCTCTCCCCGAACCGGCGATCTCATGGTTAAAGAGAATGCCGTTGCAGGCAAACATATTGTATGCTTCGCGGTAGTTCACCGTGATCCAGTAGGCGTAGAGCTTCGCCACGCCGTAGGGACTTCGCGGATAAAAGGGCGTTTTTTCGGTCTGGGGGATCTCCTGTACCTTTCCGAACAACTCGCTGGTCGAAGCCTGGTAGATCCTTGTTTTATTCGTCAGGCCCAGCAGTCTGATCGCTTCGAGAAGACGCAGCGTTCCCAGGCCATCGGCATTTGCTGTATATTCAGGAGTATCAAAACTGACGTGAACATGGCTCATGGCAGCGAGATTATAGATTTCATCGGGCTGCACATCCTGAATGATCCTGATCAGGCTGGTACCGTCGGTCAGGTCGCTGTAGTGGAGCCGCATCTTTACGTCGGTTTCATGGATATCCTGGAACAGATGGTCGATGCCGCTGGGTATTAAACAAGCGAAGATCTCCGTTTGATCCCATGGACGATGTAGCCCTTGCTGATCAATAGCTCGGCCAGATACGCTCCATCCTGTCCGGTGATACCGGTGATGAGTGCGACTTTTTTCATGAGAATGCCTCCAGTAATACCACGTTTTAGATACCCAGGAAATTCTCGATCAATTAATAATTCTTGGCCTTACGACGGATGCATTTCGGCAGAAACCAATTAAGTGCATCATCTCGGGATTCGTTATCGCGGATGATCTAGCAGTGAGCAATGCCTGACACCTGATGACTCCTTTTTCATATCGCTTCCAGAGTGCCTACAGAGGGTTTTGTTCCCGACGTTCTGGAGTGGACCGTTCACCACGAAACAATATCCGCAACCTTCGCCGTTTCAGCGACTGCAAAGCGCTATCTCTTGCCGGGGCAGACACATCGATTCAGGGCATCCCCGCAGATGCCAAAGAAAGAGGTACCCGAAAATGCCCCACCTCCGCCTCAATCGGCCCATGCAGAACAGCGTAAGAATATTCATCAAGGTGGAGCCGGACAGCTGGTATGTGACCTGGATGAACCCAAGCAGGAACAATGCACCGGTTCCGCTCAGACTGAGCTGCAGACTTTTCCGGAAAAAGAGATAGCGTGACCTCCATGACTCAGCACGGGCTCTGAGACTGACGCTCTTTGAACTTCCGCCTCCCAGGTGATAGATCGCAGCCTGCGGCAGGTGATAGACAGGCCAACCGGCGCGGTGCATCCTGAGGCACCAGTCGATCTCTTCGTAAAAGAAGAAGTAATCCTCGTCAAGCATACCTGCTTCATTCATTGCTTCCTTCCGCACCATCATGCAGGCGCCGATAATGAAGTCCACAAGAACCGGGTCTCGGGACTCCTGTGTGCGGGACGCGAAAGAAGCACGGTAGGTCACTGGTGCGAAGAGCCTTAATAGACTTTTGCTTACAAATTCGCTGGCAAGCCTGGGAAACGAACCAATAGACGTTTGATGAGACCCGTCTTGGTTCAGCAGCTGCGGTCCGCACATGCCGGCTTTTCTATGGGCATCCATAAAGGCCAGCATGCCATCCAGGGCGTTTTCCGTTAAGACCGTATCACTATTCAGGAGAACAGCAAAACGGCCGTTCATGAGGCGGATCGCCTTATTGTTCGCCCTGGCAAAACCCTCATTGCGCTGGTTGGCGATGATGATAACACCGGCATAGTGCTGTGCAACCGCCTCAACGCTCCCATCCGTGCTGCCGTTATCTACGACAAAGATCTCGAAGGTCGCTTGTTGTACGGTCCGGAAGATGGACGCGATGCAATCCATCAGCAGCTGCCGCGTGTTCCAGTTAATAATGATGATGGAAAGGTCAGGCATGGATATCCGATCTAAGGCGTATTATGCTGTTACGAGTCCTTTTCACCAGTGCATCGTCTGCTCTCAGCGGTTCTTTTTACTTCACGATAGAGCTTATAGAGCTTAAATGCAGGAAAAAAAGCGTAAAATATTTTTTTATCATACCCGTATTGCTCCCGGATCTGATCCAGTGCTTTGTCTTTCGATATCTTGTGGTGCTTGCTGAAGAGCTTCCAGACACTGTACGCCGGCAAATAGTTCATATAGGCACGCTTGAACCGGGACATATTGACGTACGGTTTTTCGGCATAATCCTGCAGCAGCAAATATGCTTCATCGATCCCCAGTCCACGGGCTAGATTCTTTTTCGTCTGCTGGCCGGCATGCTCCCTGAACGAGCAGAGCGGCTCGTCGATGAAATAAAAATCGCCCTGTTCCAAAAGGGCGAACCACATTTCCAGGTCAACGAGCTGTTGATAAGCGACATTGAACCCCCTTAGCGCAAGATCTTTTCTGAAAAGAACGACGGAAGGTTCGCCAATCTTGTTACGTTGCTCGAACAGACAATCCTGGATGATCTTCGTTCCGGTTACCTTGCCTGCATTTTGATATCCATATTTGACGGAGAGAATGGCTGATTGTTCATCGATAATGTTCCTGGCCGAAGCCACGAGCGCCACGGAGGGCTCCGTGTCCAGCACGGAAACCATTCTTGCCAATGCGTCCCGGGACGCCAGGTTGTCATCTCCGAATAGATATTTCACATATTCTCCACCGGCTTCTTGCAGACAGTAGTTCCAGTTCTCGACCATGCCTAAATTGTGTTTGTTGGCGATGAACCTGATCCTTGCATCTCGTTCAGCGTAGTGTCTGATGATATCAGCGGACGCGTCCTGTGAGCAGTCATCAATGATGAGAAACTCGAAATCCGTGAACGTCTGATAGAGAACGGACTCAATGGCCTCGGCAAGATAGGGAGCAAAGTTGTATGTCGGCATGCAAACGCTGACTTTAGTGCCCATAATACGCTTCCCGGCTCCGCGCTCGTTCGACAAGGCGCGGCTTTCATAGCCGACCATTTTGATCACTTATCGTTTCTGATGTGTTTCAAAATTGCGCAGATTTTTTCAATGTCATCCGGGGTAAGCCCGCCGTACAGCGGCATGGAGAGGACCTGTTCTACGATCTTGTGTGCAACAGGCAGATTACCCGGGACCGATGAGGGGAGCTGTCGGTAGCAGGTGTAATTGCTGCAGAGCGGGTAAAAATATTTCCTCGTGAACACATTGTATTCCTTGAACCGCTCATACACCTGGTCACGCGACCTGCCGAACTTTTTTTCGTCGATCCGTATGACAAAGTACTGGCAGCTGCTCTTCATTCCCGGCAGATCATTTGAATAGGTAACGCCCTCGACATCTTTCAACAAATCCCGGTAGGTGTCGATCAGTATTTTTCGCTTACTTCTTTCTTCCTCCACGTAGTCAAGCAGCACTAGGCCCAAGGCGGCCTGGATTTCGTTCATTTTGCCGTTGATGCCGGGCATGACGACCTCTTCCTCGTTTTTGATGCCAAAGTTCTTCAGCAGTTCGATTCGCGGCTTCAAATGCGAATCCTTGAAAGCAAGCGCCCCTCCTTCGGCGGTATGGAAAAGTTTGGTTGCATGAAAGCTGTACATGGAAATGTCGCCGAAATTTCCGATTCCCTTTCCGTTAATCTCAACCCCAAAAGCATGGGCTGCATCGTAAATAATTTTTAAACCGTATCGGTCGGCGATTTCCTGGATTTTATTCCCATCACAGGGCGCACCAAAGACATGGACGGCGAGAATACCGGTCGTCTGCGGGGTGATCATGGACTCGATCTTTTGGGCGTCAATGTTCATTGTGACCGGGTCGATATCGCAAAAAATCGGCTTGATGTTGTTCCAGGAAAGCACATGCGGCGTGGCCGGGAACGTGAACGGTGTGGTGATGACATCTCCCGATAGCCTCAGACTCTGGCATGCAGTGATAAGCGCAATAGTCCCGTTGTTGAAGAGCGAGAGATTCGGCACCTTCAGCAGGTCCTGGAGTTTTTTTTCAAGGGAAACGTGCTGAGGCCCATTGTTCGTCAGCCATTGCGATGCCCATACCCCTTCGAGTCTTTTTGTCAGTTTCTGCAAGTCCGGCAGAAGAGGTCGGGTCACGTAAATAGGCTTGTCAAAGGGTTGGATCTTGGTGGTCACTATATATGCCCCTCTTTCTGGTCCATAAGATACCGCTCAAAGTTTTTGAGGACTGCTTCTTTGTTGCGCTCTCCGATTTTACGATTTGCGACATATATTCCCCATGGCTCGAGGTCTTTGGATATTACCGAACCAGCGCCAACTACAGCCCCTTCCCCCAACGTTATGCCAGGCAGAAGAACGCTATTTGCCCCCACCAGACAAAATTTCCCCATTCGGATCGGGGCTCTTGTGACATTTCTATATTGTTCTTCAATCGTTGGGTTTCCAAAACCCCAATATTTAAAATCTTCAGTTCCTGTCAGGATTCTGCAACCTTGCGAGATGCCGGAAAACTCTTCCATAGTAAATTCCTCGCCGCCTGTTATCGAGGTAAAACATGCGATATGAACATAATTGCCGATTCTCATTTTTTTCTTAGCATAGATCATGACATAATCATCGATGATAATGTTCCTGCCGAACTCAATGTGCTCGATGCCGATGATCTTAGTGTACTCAAACGTCTTTACTCCGGGTATGTTATAGTTACTCATATTTTTTGAACTTTCTCCAATGACCCTATCTGACGTAAATGGATTCCCGGTCGCTGGCACTAATCGTATTTATTGGTTGTGCTCTTTGTAATGTCTGAGCAGCGGTTCGGGATACCGCTTAAGAGTTGCCGCTAAATATTTAATTTTACGAAAGCGATTCCAATCGCCTGGCTCAAGATATTTATGAGCATTAATGTCCCAGGGTATTTGTTTAAACCAGTGATGATAAAACACTGACGACGTCGTTACCTGGGTTTTCTTCATGTGTTCTGATTTGTTTAACCCCCATTTCCCCCCATCATTTTGACTCCAAAAGGGGTGCCATACTAAATCCGCGTTGGTATCCTGTATGAACGTGATGAGTTTTTTGATCCGATCCGGAGTATACTCATCGTCATCATCGAGATGAGTTATAAAATCGCCTTTAGCCAGCGTAAGGGCATGATTAACGGTTGCGGTTCCCGCGACCAACCATTTCCTGGCAGGAAAATCCGGGTATACACCGCGCTCCGGCAGGTTGACAAAACGGATTCGAGAATCTCCGATTTTAGAGATCAGATCTTCAGTGTTATCGGTACAACAATCTCCGACAACAACGATGTCAAGGTGTTCATAATCTTGACGGAGAACGGATTTCAGCGAACGCTCAACGAGCAGTTTGCCACGATTATACGTGCCTATACATACGGAAACAAGTGGATTTTCTTTTTCGTATATGCTTTTGTAAGCTTGTGTTTGCCTCTCGTCTTGAAACTGTTCAAATAGAATATCATAGCCATCGAGCTTGGACCTTAGAGCATCCAGCTCTTCATACAACTTGTCGATCGCAGGGACTACCGTGTTATTGACCAGGGATGTTGTCTGATTTATCTTGAGCAGATTTATTATGGTCTTTCTCAAATATTTCACCATTGTTCATGTCCTTAATAATTTGGCGGCATTGAGTTATAGCCGTATCGATAGTTTGTGAGGTATCAAGAGTACCTATCCAGCATACTGCTATTTGCTTCTTGCAAACAAAACCGTTTCTTCAGAGTGGATCGTAAAATGCCCTAAGTGAAATTCATATCCGAGATCCAAAGATGATATGAATTTTGGGATATCAACAAAATCATTTAAGCCATGGTATAGCGAGATGGCAAGTTTGGGTTTACATCTTTTAATGGTATTAATAGCACCTTGGAGCGCAGAAAATTCGGCGCCCTCTATGTCCATTTTTATAAAATCTATTTTTTTTATATTGTTCTGAGAAACAAAATCATCTATGGAGATTGTCGAGATTGGTAAGTACTCATCGGTCTGTTTTGTGCCGCTTACTTTGCTTTCTGGTCCATTATCCAAAAAATAGAAAAGTTCTCCAGTTTTGTCCCAGAGAGGAGTTTGAATGATTTTTATTCTGTTGATTAGGGAAGGATTAAGGTTGATATTTTTCGACATGATCTCTAAATTACCGGGAATGAATTCAAAAGAATAAACCTTGCCACTCGCTCCAACTTCGTGAGCAAAATAAAGCGCGGTATCCCCCCAACAACCACCAGCATCTATGACAACATCCCCCTCTTCAGCTTTGATCACGGTATTTGAGTTGCGAAATTCGTAGTTTTTAACCATAAAAACGGCACAAATTCCCATAGGTACCGAATAAATCGATATAGGATAATTGATGCTCTCTAATGCAAACTTAAATAGCTTCCAATCTATATTGGCAATGGTTAGGCTATCATGATTTTCTTTAATCGATTCTACGTATCGCCGCTTTTCCCAGTATTGCGGGGTGTTGAGCGGCAGCTTGACGCGCTCCTGGCCTAAGAGGCGATAGGCAATGATCTTTATCAACAGCTTTTTTGACCCTTCATCCGCTAAAATGAAGTATAAATCAGACAATCCGGTGAAATGTTCACGGATATTGTCAATCGCATCGCAAATATTAACGGGAATTTTATTTCTAAATTTATTTTTCACCCAATTTCTAGTTCTCTGTTTGCATGTTTTCTTGGAAGATGGTCCAAACCTTTCAATATCAACATTGTCGCCAAAATATTGATTCAGATCCATCAGCAGTTCCTTAATTAAGGCGGTCATGAATTCATTGATACTTGCGCAGCAGTCCATTAAATATAGCCTTTCCTTACAAATCAACGACGTAGTTAATGTGTTGTGTGAAAAATAAAAAACTGAAAAACAGTAACGAAGCGTAAGTATTCTCGCATTGACTATCTCACGATATTCATCAGATACTCGCCGTATCCGTTCTTTTTGAGGACCTCCGCAGTCTTCCGAATCTGGTCTTTGCCGATATGCCCAAGCCGGTAAGCGATCTCTTCGATGCAGGCCACCTTAAGCCCCTGTCTTTTTTCGATCGTGGCAATGAACTCACTGGCCTCAAGCAGGCTGTCGTGCGTTCCTGTGTCGAGCCATGCATGCCCCCTGCCGAGAAGTTCGACCCGCAGGTTGCCCCTCTTCAGATATTTCTTGTTCACATCCGTGATCTCAAGCTCACCCCGTGATGACGGTTTTACGTTCTTGGCGATCTCGACAACATCGTTGTCGTAAAAATACAGGCCGGTCACGGCGTATCGTGACTTCGGCTTGCTGGGTTTTTCCTCGATGGACAGCACGGTCCCTTTTGAGTCGAATTCCACGATACCATATCGCTCGGGGTCCTGCACATAATATCCGAACACGGTTGCACCATCTTTAGACCCCACATCCGTGTACGCTTTTTTTCAGCAGTTCCGTAAGGCCATGCCCATAGAAAATATTGTCGCCCAGGATGAGGCAGACATCATCTTTCCCGATAAACTCTTCCCCCAGGATGAATGCTTCGGCAAGGCCCCTGGGCTCCTGCTGCACCACATAACTGAACTGAAGCCCCAGCTGAGAACCGTCTCCGAAAAGGTTGCGGAACGTCGGAATGTCCTGGGGCGTGGAAATGATCAGGATCTCCCTGATGCCGGCGAGCATCAGTATGGACAGCGGATAGTAGATCATCGGCTTGTCATAGACCGGCAGGAGCTGTTTGCACACGCTTAAGGTTATCGGGTACAGCCTCGTTCCGCTTCCACCTGCTAAAATGATGCCTTTCATCTCATCTCCTGTCTTGTGCCGATCGTCTTCAACTTTCCTCACGATCGCAAAGAGCATACCGTGGCGTAAAGCTCCATCAAGCGTAAACCGAATCGCTGCATTGAAAACTGCTCAGCAGCGATCTGTCTGCATTGCTGAGCAAGCATCGTGAACCGCACCGGGTCCCTGCGTAAGGCGACCAGAGCATCCGCAAGAACAGGAACCCCTGCTGCTGGCCTGTACAGCAAACCAGTCCCGTATTCGTTGATCAACTCTGCACCGCCTTCCCCTTCCCGGGCCACGATAGGCGTTCCTGCAGCCATCCCTTCCATGAGCACAATACCCAGCGCCTCGTTCTCCGAAGGAAGAACGGTGATATGGCTCAGGGAGAGGATCTCGGCGATCTCAGAAGTCCAGCCGGTAAAATGTACGTTCTCCTGAAGGCCGAGCTCATTGATCTTCGCGAGAAGCGAATCGTAATAAGCTCCGCTCAGCGGGTCGCCGATGATGACCAGGAGCGGGTTTTCTCCCTGCCGTTTGCAGGCAGCAATGAGCTCAAGGGAGACCTCGTGGGCCTTGCGCGGGATAAGGCTTGAAATATGGCACAAGACGAGGCTGTGCGAGTCGGCCTTCAATTTCCGTTTCCATGCTTCACGCTTCTCCGCGTCCGCACGGGAGAACCGCTCCACATTGATGCCAGGACGGATGACTGTGATCTTTCCCGCCTTGACGCCCTTTCCCTTCAGCATATTCCGCTGCATGTTCGAAAGGACAATGACCCGGTCCGCGAACTTAAAGCCGATATGATACCGCGGCACCATCATGGTGCTGACCACCGGACACCCCGTGACCTTTGAAAGGAGCACCCCGAAGTGGTCCGCACGGTCAAGCGTCGTATGGATGACGTCGTATATTATTCTTTTTTACCAGCTGCCTCAAGAACAAAATATCCCCGATCCCCTTCATGGGGATGCCGTGGCAGGGTACTCCCATGGCCTGCACCGAGTCGTTCACATACCCTGCAGTACCGCGGCAGACGACCGTAACGCGGTTGCCCAGGGAATGGAGGGCCGAAACCTGGTCCAGGAATATCCGCTGCGCTCCGTACCGGTCGTTCTTGGATATCATCTGGAGGATGTTCAGCGACATAGATTCAACCCTTCTCCGCAATCATGGCGTTGAAAAACTTGTAATAATCCTCTACCATGCGATCGCGCGCGAACCGCTTTTGTGTCCAGTGCGGCCCCGCGTCCGACATTTGTTGCCGAAGTGTATCGTTCGTAAGAATGTTGACAATCTCCTTTGCCATATCTTCTACTCCCGAGACAAGCTTTCCTGCGGCACAGTTTTCAAGAGAATCACGAACACCTCCGGCGTCAAATGCGACGACCGGCGTTCCCATGCTGAGCGCCTCAAGGATCCAGATCCCGAACCCTTCGTTCCGGTGCGTGCAGACCGCAACATCGAGATCAGCGTAAAAAGAAAGCATCTCTTCTTTTGACAATCTGCCGGTCCACAGCACAGCTTCTGTCAGACCCAATGCGGCAGCGCGATCCTTAAAATCCTGGACCTGCCCGATGCCGGACTCGGATGCGACTAAGACAAAACGAGCAGCCGGGATGGTTTTTCGAATGCGGAGCAGCGCGTCAAGAAACTCGATCTGGTTCTTCCAGAGATCACCGACGGTGCCGATGATCTTTGATCCTGAAGGAAGATTGAAGCGTTTTCTGAGGACCCCCCTTGGAATATGCGCCCTGTTGAACTTGTCGAGATCGATTCCGTAGTAGATGATGCTGGTACGGGAGGTCATTTTGGGGAAATAGGCAATAAGCTTGTCCCTGATATGGCGCGAGATGGTGACGATATAGTGCATGCGGGAGAGCAGGAAGCGGTATCTGCTGAATTCCGGGACCTGCGGCGTATACATGAGTATGGGTTTATTGCCGGAGATTAGGGCAGCAATCCACGATTGGACAATATCGTGACCACGCTGAATATCGATGATCTCATACCCCTCATCCCGGATGACCCGGGCAGTCTGAAGGACGGTGTTTATTCCGCGCGGTCCTCCGGGCCGATCAATGGGATGGAGCGCGATCGCGCTGTTCTTGAACATGTCGACGAGCGGTGTTCCTGGGCGGCAGACAAGGCCTATCTTCACACCTTTGGCAGCCAGCCCGGGAAGCAGGTCGCGAAGAAACTCTTCTCCCCCGCCCCTGCCCCTGAAGTTGTTCACAAAAAGGATCTTCATGGCGCTCCTTGCCCCTTGACGCCTGCCCCCTGGACCCTGGACCCCGAACCCCGGATTGTATGTTCCCATGCTTTCGCATATTTGGCAAAAACATAATAGGAGTGGAAAAGGTTCAGGATCAGGCCGTGTTTCCCGTCGAGGAAGCCGAGGCGCATAACATACTTGATCACAAAGGTGCCAACCGGGCGGAGCAGGATGTTCACCCAGCCGGCCTTGAACCTGCCGATCCCCTTTTCTGCCATGACGGCCACTGCCAAAGAGGAATATTTATTGATCGATGACATGTAGGAGGCAAGGTCGGGATAGGCATAATGCAGGATGGCGTGCCGGGTGCTGCCGACTGCACCCTGGACCTTGATCGCTTCATGAACCGCTCGCTCTTCGAAACGGCCTGCGCCTTTGCTGAACAGGCGGAGATTATGGTCCGGATACCAGCCGCCGTACCGGACCTGCTTGCCCAGAAAGAACGTCTTGCGCGGAATGCGGTACCCGTCGAGCGCTTCCGGAGCGGCAATAAGACCGCGGATCTCTTCGGCCAGCGCCGGTTCAATCGGTTCATCGGCATCGAGGCTCAGGACCCAGTCGCCGGTTGCTCGTTCGATGGCCAGGTTCTTCTGGCGCGCGAAACCGAGCCAGTCCTGGTGAACGACCTTGTCCGTATACTCGCGGCATATGGCAACGGTCCGGTCGGTGCTGCCGGAATCAACGACGACGATCTCGTCAGCCCAGGCTACGCTCTCAAGCGTGCGCCTGATGTTCGCCTCTTCATTGAACGTGATGATGGCAACCGAGAGCTTTGTTTTTTGCGTGGTCATCGTGAGACCTTCGAATGTACGCCGGAAAGATGTTTTCCACAGCAATGATCGCTTCTTCCACCGAGATCTGCTTCATGCATGCATTATCAGCGCACTTGTGCGGTTTGCAGGGGTAGCAGGAAAGCCTCTTGGTGATGACCGTGTGGCCCTCGCCCCAGGGGCCCCACTTGCGTTCATCGGTCGGTCCGAACAACGCCACCACCGGGACGCCCATGGCGGCAGCCATATGCATCGGACCCGAATCAACGCCGAAGAACAGGTCCGCATTTTTGTAGACGGAAAGATTCTCGCGCACATTCGTGACGCCGCAGAGATCGAGCCCGTTGAAGGGGCCGAGCTTTTCTATGCTGCGATACAGCTTCGCATCACCAGCCGACCCGGTATACACGAAGCGGGCACGGTGCCGGTCACGAAGCACGGTCATGACCGCAGCGAACCGGTCAAGGGGCCATTGTTTGGCCGGCAGGCTGGCTGCGGCATGAATGATGACCTTGAGATCATCGTCCTTCCATCCGGCTTGCGCCATGATCGCGGCGATTTTTTTATCGTTCTCCGGAGTGGGCCACAGTTCCAGGTTGTTGAGCCGATGGGGATATCGAGCACGCGCAGGCAGTCGAGGAAGTTCAGGACCTCATGCTGGTCCTGGCGATAGGCCACCCGGTCGGTCAGCAGCAAGCCCCTGCCCTCCGTGGCAAAACCGATCCTGCGGGGCACTCCGGCAAGGCGGACCAGGAGCGCGCTCGAAAGGGACCGCTTGAGAACGAAGGCCGCGTCGTAGCGCTCGTTCCTGATCAGCCGTAAGTAATGCAGATAGCCTGCCAGTTTGCTGCGCTCCGCAGCAGCGCTGTAGGTATGGATCGTTTTGAACTCAAAGGGGATCACGCGGTCCACATAGGGGCAGCCCTCGATCACCTGTCCGGAGAAGGGCTCCAGCATCAGGTCGATCTGCGCTGCGGGAAACGCCTCGACGAAGGTTTCTGAGGAACGGCACGGTCAGCACCGTGTCGCCGATGAACCGGTAACGCATCACGAGGATCTTCTTTGCCGCAAGCTTCATGACTGGTCCGCCTTGCTCTGTGCAATGATCCAGTCCGCTGCTTCTGCCAGATCATGAGCGGTAAAATCGGGGTCAGCAACATGCTCTGGCCGCGCGTTACCCGGATCGTCTGCAGCAAAACCGCTCCGAACGAGGATGGAAGCGGCTCCTGCCCGGTGGCCGAGCTCGACGTCGCTCCACTTGTCGCCCACCATATAGGAGCGATGGACATCGATCGCGAGGTCTCGTGCAGCCTGGTCGATCAGGCCGGTCCCCGGTTTTCTGCATGCGCAGACCCGGGTATGCATGGTCGTACCGGCTGTTGGATGGTGCGGGCAATAATAAATGGCGTCAAGACGCGCGCCGTCCGCTCCCAGCAATACTTCGAGCCGCGCATGTGCTTCGTCCACGAGCGACTCGGGGAAATAGCCGCGGGCCACGCCGGACTGGTTGGTGACCAGAACAACGAGGAAACCGGCATCGTTCAGTTTTTTGATCGCTCTTCCGACGCCCGGTATCAGGGTGAGCATGGAGAGGTCGCGCATATAACCGACCTCCTCATTGACCGTACCGTCGCGGTCAAGAAATACCGCTTTTTTCATAGGACCTCGAAAAGCATTTGCTCCCACGCTTCGGATTCGGCGACCTTAAGCGAGATTCGAAGCGCCCAAATGCCGTCAGGGTGCAGGGAGTGCAGACGGACGCCGTCCTTTTCCGTCGTAACGATCATGTTCACCTGTATCATCGGCAGCCTGCCGGAAGATGTTTGCCAGATCGTTCTTATCATATGCATGATGGTCGGGATAGGTGCTGGAGCTCTTTACCACGGCGCCGAGGGACTCCAGAAGCGACAGGAACGACGCCGGGCGGGCTATCCCGGAAAATGCGAAGACCGGTGTACGACGGAGTGACGACAGCGGTCTGGTCTCGTTCGTGGCAATATTGACCAGATCCAGAGGGACATGGGATGCCGTAAAGATCCGGGCTGCGGTGTAACGACGCAAGGTCTCTTTCAGGGAGGACAGATCACCGACCCTGTCTGCCCTGGTTATCAGTATGGCATGAGCGCGTTTGAGCGCGGTCAGCGGTTCCCTGAGTATCCCTGCCGGAAACAGCTTCCCGCTGCCGAACGGTTCTGCTGCATCGACCAGGACAATGTCGATAGTGCGCTGCAGCCGAATATGCTGAAATCCGTCATCCAGGACGACCACGTCGGGATGAAATTGCCGGAGCGCGGCAAGCGAGGCCTGGTAACGGTCAGCTCCCACCACGACGGGCACTCCCGTCAGCCGGTCGGCGATCAGGACCGGTTCGTCACCGTTCCTGAGGAGATCATGCTGCACTGTCCGACCGTCGGACACGATGGAGATAAGGGACTCGTCCTGCCTGCCGTATCCGCGGCTGATCACCACAGGCCGCTTCCCGTTTCGAAGGATCAGGCCGGCGATATCGATGACCGTCGGGGTTTTTCCGGTCCCTCCGAGCGTGATGTTGCCCACGGATATGACGGTGCACGGCAATATTTTTTTCCCTGACCAGGGGAGCCGGTACCATGCTCTTCTTGCATATAAGAGCGCTGCGGTAGAGCAGTGACAGTGCCGACAGGATCGGACCGACGATCAGTGAGCGTCGTCTCCCGTATATCAGGTCTTCAACATAGACTCTCATGAACGCGTAATGAATTTATCAACGGCGTCAATGGTCTTTTTGGCTGCGCCGGAATTCAATTCGATGACCTTGAACGCGCGTTCGCCGATCTGTTGCGCGCGGGTTGTATCGCTGAGCAGGCTGTCGAACTGAACATAGAGTTCCTGTTTGTCCTTGACCATGATGCCGCCGCCGGACGCTATGAGCGCTTCGGATATTTCCTTGAAATTGAACATGTATTTGCTGAAGATCACCGGTTTTTTTACGGCAGCGGGTTCCAGCAGATTATGCCCGCCGATCTTAACCAGGCTTCCGCCGACAAAGGCGATGTCACAGACGGCATAGAATGACCTGAGCTCGCCGATCGTGTCAAGCAGCAGGACATCCTTGACTTGACCTTTGAGCCGGGTGCGTCGCTGGCATTCAAATCCGGCGCTGTGGACAAGGCCTTCAACCTCGTCGAATCGTTCGGGGTGGCGCGGTGCGATAATGAGCAGCAGTTCCGGGAATTTATCCCTTAGTCTCGCGAACACCCAGAGGAGCGTCTCTTCTTCGCCGCGATGCGTGCTCCCTGCAGTGATGACCTTGCGTGCTTTGGGTATGGCAACAGGGTGCCCATGCGGCTCAGAGAGCTTCTGGTCGAACTTCAGATTGCCGGTGACCAGCACCCGGTCTGCCGCCGCCCCGATGGTTCTGATGCGCTCTGCATCATCCTCGGACTGCATGCAGAACAGATCCACCTGTTCAAAGACCTGTCTGAAAAAATCTTTGAGCTTTACATAGTTCTTGAATGAATGCGGAGAGATCCTTCCGTTAATGACCGCCGACGGTATTCCCGCGCGTTTCAGTTCTCTGAAAAAGTTAGGCCAGAGTTCGGTCTCGGCCACGAGCACCACGGCCGGATTGATCTTCTGCAGGACCCTGCGGACCACGAAGGGATAATCAAACGGGAAAAAGAACACGGCATCCGCTTCGGGAACACGCTGGCGGGCCGTGTAATTTCCCGTGATCGTGACCGTGGAGATGATCAACTTCCGGCGAGGGTATTTTTTCTTGAGCTCACGAACGAGCGGGTGGACCGCCATGACCTCACCTACCGAAACAGCATGCACCCAGATCGGACGTTCGCCGGCTATCACGTCCATGACGTCCCTGCGGACCCAGCCAAGTTTCTGTGAAATGCCGCCGCGGTACTTCGGCACCGTAGCGAGCTTGAACAGGATGATCGGCAGAAAAAGAACGGTGCCGGCAAACAATAGCAGGTTGTATGCGGTGTAATACATAATGCTCCCTCGCGATGGGGTCATGCTGACCGTCTTGTGAAATATCCGTCTGCATCGGCCAGAAGACGGTTCAAGGCCGTTTGTAATTCTTTCCGTTTTGACTCCAGGACGTCTTCGGACATTCCGTCGACCGTGATCGGTTCCCCGTACATGACGATCGCGCGCGTGAACGGCACAGGCAGCAGATATTTGTCCCAGATCCGGTCGAGTATCCAGAACCGTTTTGCGCTGGTGATCACCGGCACGATCGGCTTGTCCAATTTGGCTGCCAGATAGGTGACCCCGTGCTTGACCTCATACAGGGGGCCGCGGGGACCGTCCACCGCGAGAGCAACATGTTTGCCCCGTCGCAGGCCATCGACGAGGCCCAGGAGGGCCTGGGCACCTTTCCGTTTGCTTGAACCCCGCACAATCTCAAACCCGAACCGCGTCAGAACGCCGGCCTGGATCTCCCCGTCCCTGCTTTCACTTGCAGGGATGACGACCCCAAGCCTCCGGTGGGTATGGAACAGCAAAAATTGCCTGCCGTGCCAGAATGCAAAAATGATGTTTTTGCCCTCGGATTTGAGGCGATCAGGGACCTCTTTGTTGACAAAGGTGATCCGCAGCGTCCTGCACCAGAGGGACAGCAGCGCCCAGCCGATGAACGATAGAATCCGTGCCCTCATCATTACAGCATCCTTGCCGGCGGCTCGTCCCTGAACTGCTGATCATGCAAATGCTTGTATTCACCGCCGAGCGCCAACAGTTCCTCATGCCTGCCCTCTTCGACGATCCTGCCGTTCTTCAGGACAATGATCCGGCTTGCATTGATGATCGTCGAGAGACGGTGGGCGATCACAAAACTGGTGCGCCCGCGCATCAGCGTGTCGAGTGCTTTCTGGACCTCCCGTTCGGACTCGGAATCGAGGGAGGATGTGGCTTCGTCGAGCACCAGGATCGGCGCATTCTTGAGCAGCGCCCGTGCGATCGACAACCGCTGGCGCTGGCCGCCCGAAAGCTTGACGCCGGCCTCGCCGATCATCGTATCATAACCCAGGGGAAGTGCCTCGATGAAGTCATCGGCTTGTGCCGCTTTGGCGGCACGAACGATCTCTTCCATGGTGCACAAGGGGTTCCCATAGGCTATATTACTCTTAACCGTATCGTTAAAAAGGATGGTCTGCTGCGTGACGATCGCCATATGCGAGCGGAGCGATGCCGTCGTGGTGTCCCGAAGGTCGACCCCGCCGATCGTGATCATGCCGCCGGTCACGTCGTAAAAACGGGGTATAAGATTGACGAGGGTGGTCTTGCCTCCCCCGCTCTTCCCGACAATGGCGATGGTCTCCCCCGTCCTGACCGTGAGATTGATGTCCTTCAGCACGAGATCATCTTCGTATTGGAACGAAACGTCGTGGAACTCGATCGTTTTGAAATCGTGAGACATGGCAACGGCGTCCTGTTTGTCCTGTATCTCCGGCCTGGTGTCGAGGATCTCGAAGATGCGTTTCGCCGCTGCCATGCCGTCCTGGACCGTACTGTTGATCCCGTTCAATTCCTTGAGCGGGCGGTAAAAAAAGACCAGAGCCATCATGAATGAAAAGAATTCGCCGACGGTCATGACGCCCCGTCCTATGGAGTAAATGCCGTACACAATGACCATTGACGTGCCGAGCATGGAGATGAACTCCATGACCGGATGAGAAAGGGCGCTGGTCTTGATCGCACGCATGAAGGAATTGAAGAGCGATTTGTTCCGTTCCGCGAAACGCCTGCTTTCGTATTCCTCCATGCCGAAGGCCTTTACGATGCGCACACCGGCGATCGTCTCATGCAGATGCGTGTTCAGCACCGCCAGCTGTTCCTGCATCTGGGTGCTGACGCCGCGAAAGCGCCGGCTGAATCGAGAAAGAGCGAATCCGGCAAGTGGAAGCACGATGATGGACAGGGTAGCGAGCCGCCAGTTCAGATAGATGATATATCCCGTGAGCGCGGCCATGGTCAGGATGCCCTGGGCCAGGCTGGAGGGTGCGCGGGTCAGAGCGCCCTGAACAAGGTTAACATCATTGGTGATCCGCGACATAATGACCCCCGTAGGGGTCCTGGTAAAGTAGGAGAAGGAAAGGCTCTGAATATGTGCATACAACTGGTCACGGATATTATTGACGATCTTTTGACCTACGTAGCCCAGAAAATAATCACGGACGTATGCAGTGACCCCCTTGAGAGCACTGACGGGGATCAGTCCCAGGGCAAGCAGCAGGCCGAGTTTCATGTCATTGGCAAGCACGACCTTATCCAGCATCGGCTTCACCAGATAGGTCTGGGCGGAGATCATGGCGCTGGTCAGCCCCATGAAAATAACAGCCCACACAAGCCGCATCTTATAGGGTACAAGGTAGAGCAGTAATCTTTTGTAAATATCCATAGGTGCTAGGTGCTGCCTTTCATGAATTCCATGACCACCGATGCGGCCCGTGCCGAAGCGCCATCTTCACCCAACTGGGACCGCAGCTTCAACAAACCGGTTCGTATCCGCTTGTAGTGTGCGGGATCGTTCAGCATGCAGGATACCTCGTCAGCGATCTTCTGCGGCGTTACCTCATGCTGAATGAGCTCGGGCACGAGCCTCTGGTTCGCAACGATGTTCACCAGCCCCACATGCGCGAGGCCGCGCACCAGTTTCGTAACCAAAAAATAGGTCATCGCCGAGATGCGGTAGACGATCACCATGGGTACGGCCATGAGCCCGGCCTCGAGGGTGGCTGTTCCTGACGTCACGATAGCCGTATCCGACGCCCGGAGTACATCATACACTCTTCCCTCTGCAAGATGAACCGGTACGTTGCTCTGCTCGACATAGGATCGAACATAAGACGCGATCAAGAGTCGGCGCTACAGGCAGAACGAATTGCAGGTCCTGAAAGCGCGACAAGAGCAGCCGGGCGGCGCCAAGCATGTCAGGGAGCAGATTGGCGATCTCACCCCTTCTGCTGCCGGGCAGGAGCGCAACGGTGCGTTTGCCCGGATCAAGGCCGAGCGCCTGCTTCGCTTCTTGCTGTGTGTAACCTGACCTGACTACGTCTGTCAGAGGATGCCCCACGAACCGCACATCAACTCCCGCTTTTTCATAGAGCGGAACTTCAAAGGGAAAGACAACGATCATGGCCTTGACAAGACGGGCGATCTTCTTGATCCTGCCCTTGCGCCATACCCAGACCTGGGGGCTTATGTAATAGACGCACCGGTATGCCGAGCTTCTGCGCCGCCTTGCCCAGCATGATATTGAAATCGGGAAAATCTATCAGGATCAGGAGGTCAGGCCGTTCTTCCCTCAGGAATTTCTTGAGTTTCGCATACACCCCGTAGATAGGGCGGATATGGGTCAATACTTCCGTGATCCCCACAACCGAGATCGAGGAGGCGTCAGCCAGCATCCGGACACCGGCATCGCGCATCTGCTTGCTGCCCACACCGTAAATGGCAGCAGCAGGGTCCTGCTTCCCTATTTCCCGCGCCAGGTTCGCACCGTGAAGATCGCCGGATGCTTCGCCAGCCATGATCATAATTTTTTTCATAAGCAACAAATCACAAGCGCCAAATGACAAATAAATACCAATAACCAAATATCAGCTCCAAACGATTGGGAAATTGGAACTTGTAATTTGGATATTATTTGTTATTTGGGATTTGATATTTGGATTTTTCCATTCTTAGAGCGCCTTTTTCACAGCGTCGGCCACAAGCTTGATCTGCTCCTCGGTCAACTCCGGGTACATGGGCAGGGACAGGACTTCAAGAGCAGCCTGCTCGGCGTTCGGCAGGCTTCCGGACTTCATGCCCAGGTCTTTATAGGCGGCCTGTGCGTGCAGCGGCACCGGGTAGTAGATCATGGACGAAGTCACGTTTCCGGCATCGAGTTTCTGTTTTACCGCGTCCCTGTTCTTGACCCTGATCGTATACTGATGGAACACATGCTTCGTACCCTGCTGCTCCGAAGGCGTCTGGATGCCCGTTCCGGCCAGGAACTTATTATACAGAAAGGCATTGTTCCTGCGTTTTGCATTATAATCGTCAATGTGCTTGAACTTGATCCTCAGGATCGCGGCCTGGATCTCGTCGAGCCGGCTGTTGTACCCGATCTCGTCGTGATAGTACCGAACGCGGCTGCCATGGTTCCTGAGGCTATGCATGTGTTCGGCCAGTGTTGCGTCGTCGGTGACCACCATGCCGCCGTCACCATAGGCGCCAAGGTTCTTGCTCGGAAAGAAGCTGAAGCAGCCGATATCGCCGAATGCACCGGTCTTTTTGCCGCGGTATTCAGCGCCAAAGGACTGCGCGCAATCCTCGATGACCTTGAGGCCGTGTTTTTTTGCCAGTTGCATGAGCCCGTCCATCTCGACCGGCGCTCCGTAGAGGTGGACCGGAATGATGGCTTTGGTCTTCTTCGTGATCGCAGCTTCGATCTTCGAGATATCCATGTTATAGGTGATTGGGTCAATATCAATGAACACAGGCACGGCTCCGATGTAGGATGCCGCCTCGGCTGTGGCGATGAAGGTAAAGGGAGTGGTGATGACCTCGTCGCCTCGTTTGATGCCAGCAGCCAGGAGCGCCAGGTGCAGGGCATCGGTGCCCGAAGCCACGGCAATAGCATGTTTAACGCCGTGATAGGCGGCAATCGAGTCCTCGAGCGCTTTTCCCTGAGGTCCGAGGATAAAATGAGTGCTCTGGATCACGCCCTGGACCGCGCTCATAATTTCATCATGAATCGCTTCGTACTGGATCTTGAGATCAACCATGGGTACTGACATGCTGTGCGGACTCCTCTCTATTGTACCGGTACGAAACCGGCAACACCCTGTTCAATGGTGCGGGTAATGATCTGTGCCAGGGCAAGCGCCCTTTTTCCTTCGATTCCTGAAACGAGCGGACGTGTTTTCTGTTCGACACTCCTGACAAAGGCCTTGATCTCTTCGAGCAGGGTGTCGCGCCGTTCCAGAGAAATATCCTCGGTTGCCAGTTCAAGTGTTGCGCCGTCCCGGCGGCATGACCGAAAGGCCTTCTGGGTCTGAAAATCAGCCGTGTAGAAGCTGGTATCGTCAAACACGCGGAGCAGCCGCTTCTTCTCCTCGGACACCCTGCTCGCGATAACATCGGCGATGCAGCCGTTCGTGAACAGAATCCGCGCTGAAGCAATATCGATCTCTTTCGTGATGACCGAAGCGCCGGCGGCGCTCACCTCGCGGACCTCGGCGTTGGCAAGGTCCATGACGATGTCAAGGTCGTGGATCATCAGGTCAAGGACCACATTCACATCAGTGCACCGCACGGTGAACGGTGCTGCCCGCTCGGCCGTGATGTAGCGCGGTGCTTTCAGGAGCGGCTTGATCACGGTGATCGCCGGGCTGAACCGCTCGATGTGCCCTACCTGAAAGACGCAACTTTTGTCCGTTGCCAGCTTGATCAGTTCATCGGCTTGTTCAAGCGTCACCGTGATCGGTTTTTCAAGCAGAACATGGACTCCCTGCTCGAGAAATTGTTTTGCCACGCGGTGGTGCAGGATGGTGGGTACCACGATGCTGACCACGTCCACGGAGCCAAGAAGGTCTGCAGGGTCGGAAAATGAGCGGGTGTTCAGCTTCTGTGCGATCTGGGCAGCCCGTGCCGGGTCGGCATCGACCACGCCCGCCAGTTTCACCTGGGGCAGTGACGCATACTTCTCGGCATGAAACTGACCGAGATATCCAACGCCGATGACACCGGCCCGCAGCTTCTTCATATGACTCCCTGCTCGTTCTGCACCGCTATGATCGATATCCCCGCCCGGTCGGCTTCTTGAAGCAGCGTTTCCCGGTCGAGGATGATGGTTTTGCCTGACTCGATGGCAAGGCAGGCTGCTTTTACCTGTGTCATGGAAGCAATGGTCTGCGGGCCGATGGCCGGCAAGTCGAATCGGAGATCCTGATGGGGCTTGCACACCTTGATCACTACGGCACCGCTTCCGCAGAGCAGTCCGCCTCGTTTTATGGCCTCGTCCGTCCCTTCAATGGCCTCAACGGCAAGCACGGCCTGGTCTTTGACCACGAGCGTCTGTCCGATATCCAGTTTGCCGATCTCTTTGGCCATCTGCCAGCCGAACTCGATATCGAGTTTCTCCTCTTTCGACGGTTTTCGTTTTGTCAGCACGCCGGGCGTTGCCAGAAGGTTGTCGAGATAGAGGGTCGATTCACGGACCGTGATCCCTTCGGATTCCAGTTCGGTTGCCACCGCGCGAAGCAGCGAGTCGTCCTTTTTGTGGATCATGCGGGCGAGAAAAGCCATGCCGCGCAGATCAGGAAGGGCACCGTCGAACAGACGGGTTTTTTTTATCCCGCCGGCCATAAGTACATCATGTACATCGTGGTCTTTAAAGATCTTGATGAGCTTGCCGAGCTGCCCGACCTTGACCCAGAAAATGCTGTCCACCCATTGCGCAAGCTCCGGCAGGGTTTCGCCTTCATGGGCCACGGCGATAACCGTAAGCCCCTTCTGCTTCGCGGCCCGGGCAAAGGCCAAAGGGAACGAACCGTTGCCTGCTATTAAACCGATCTTATTCATTTGTTACCGGGTCACGCCCCGTTTTGAGTGGCGCATGAAGTCGACTAAATGATTCACTTCTTTCGAGTCCGGGAAGTCCTGCAGCGTCTTCTTGAATGCTTCCTCCTGTGTCAGACCGGACCGGAAAATGATCTTATATGCCTGCTTGAGGTTATTGATCACCTCGTCGCTGAAACCTTTTCGTTTCAGGCCAATGGTGTTCAGACCATAGAGCTGCGCACGATTGCCGGTGGCATTGACATAAGGCGGCACATCGAGCACGATGGCGGACTGCCCGCCGATCATGGAGTATGCGCCGACCCGGACGAACTGGTGGATGCCGACGATCGCTCCGAGAAGAGCATAATCTTCGACAACGACATGGCCACCGAAGGCAGCGTTGTTGGCCATGATGATATTGTTCCCCAGCTTGCAGTCATGGGCAACGTGGATATAGGACATCAGGAAGTTCCGGTTGCCGATCTCGGTTTTCCGGTCCGCTTTGGTCGTGGCGCGATGCACGGTCGCATATTCGCGGATAACATTGTCATCGCCGATGATGACATAGGTCTCTTCCTGGAGCTTATAGCCGATATCCTGCGGAGGCGTGCCGATGCTGGTGAACGAATGAATATGGTTCCGTTCGCCGATCGTGGTCCATCCCTCGATCAACGCATGGGAGCCGACCTTCGTGTCCCTGCCGATGCTGACGTGTTCGCCAATGACCGTGTAAGGTCCGATCTCTACACCTTCGGCGATCCTGGCGTTCGGATGCACTATGGCTGTTTGATGAATACTCACTGCTTTCTCCTGAAATTGTTCAGTACTATTACTTGTCTACGATCATGGCCATCATCTCGGCCTCGGCCACGGTAACAGCGCCCACTTTGGCAACACCTTTGAAGCTATGAATGTTCCCACGGGTCTTGATAATTTCCATCTCAAACTGCACCTGGTCGCCGGGACCGACGGGCTTGCGGAATTTTGCCTTGTCAATACTCATAAAATAGAGGACCTTTTTTTCAGGCTCAGCAGCTGACATGAGGGCCAGCACACCGGCGGTCTGTGCCATGGCCTCGATGAGCAGCACGCCGGGCATGATGGGATGGCCGGGGAAATGTCCCTGGAAAAAAGGTTCATTAATGGTCACATTTTTTATGCCAATGATGCGCTTGGCAGCTTCCCACTCAAGGATTTTGTCGATCAAGAGAAATGGATACCGGTGTGGCAATAGGCTCATGATCTTGTTTATATCAAGCACCTGCTCTCCCATATGTTCTCCCCCCTACGTTCCCGTAATTTTTGTCTTTAATTCATGAACTTGTTTTTCCAGGCTTGCGATGAGTTTTTTCATTTCCGGCAGTCTGGGCAGGACCGCCTGCACCTTGAGCCAATCCCTGATCGGCATGGCATAAAATCCGGCGATGACCTGCCCTGCTGCAACATCCTGCGCGATCACCGCTTTACCGCCGGCCATGACTCGATCGCCGACCTTGGTGTGGTCAGCCACACCGACCTGGCCGCCGAACACGACATAACTGCCGATGGTTGTGCTACCGGCGATCCCCACCTGGCCCGCGATAAGGCAGTGTTCGCCGATCGTTACGTTGTGGGCAATATGCACCTGGTTGTCGAGTTTGGTGCCTTTCCTGATCAGCGTGTTCCCCAGCGTTGCCCGGTCGATGGTGCAGTTCCCGCCGATCTCTACGTCATCTTCGATAATGACCCCTCCGACCTGGGGAATCTTATGGTGCCGGCCGCTATCGGTCACAAAACCGAAACCATCGCTGCCGAGCACGGTGCCGGCATGAATAATGACCCGTTTGCCGATCGTCACCCGGTCTCCGATACTGACCTGCGAATGGATCACGGTGTCGTCATCAATGACGGAATCTTTTCCGACGAACACTCCCGGATGGAGCGTAACACGATCGCCGATCCTCGCGCCCTCGGCAACGGTCACGAAGGGATGGATCGACGGTTCCGTACCGATGAGAACATCCTTGCCGATCGCTGCCTTGTCGCTGATGCCGGCGGGAGCAAAGGGCGGAACGTAGAACAGCGTGAGCGCCTGTGCAAAGGCGAGTTTGGGATTCTTTACCCGCAGGACCGGCATCGGGACCGGAGGCGTATCAAACGGCACGAATGCCGCTGTTGCCCGGGACCGGGCAAGGTCCTTGAGGTACTGCGTTCCCGCAATAAAGGTGACGCATCCGGGCGTCGCCTCAAATAGACCGGCAACTGCCGTGATCTCGACGTCATCGGGACCATCCAGCCGTGCGTTCACAGCAAGGGCCAGTTCTTTCAGTTTCATGGTCAATCCCCGTGAAGCAACAGTCTTGATTGCTGGTTACTTCTTTGCGTCTTCCCGCTTATCCATGTCAACAATGACCTTGTCGGTAATGTCCAGATTTTCATCGGAATAGAGGACCACCGGCGTGGGCGGAACACCGGCCTGAGGCGCAACATCGATGATCTTGTTGACCACCATCTCGATCTTGTCCTTTTTGGCTAGGTCTTTCACGGCGGCCATCAGGTCCTGGTTAAAACTTTTGAACAACTCTTCCTGCTTTTTGCCGATCTCGTTGCTGAACTCGTTCTGCTTCTTCTTAAAGTCATTGTACTTTTTGTTGATGGATTCCTCGATCTCCTGCTGTGCCTTGTCGTTCAGGGTCTTTCCCTGCTTCTGCTTCATGAAGTTCTCCTGCAGTTTCTGCAGCTCATCCATGTCCAGGTCAAGGATCTTCTTGCGGCTTTCATAGTATTCCTTGATGATACCCTGGTATTTTTTGCCAAGCTTCGTTTTGTCGAAAACGGTTTGAGTATCGACAACGGCAACCTTGGCGGCTGCAATGGCGCTGGTGGCCATCAGGCCGAGCATGAGAACCATAGCTACTATTTTCTTCATTGTACTGCCTCCCTTAGATCAAAGTATAAAATCTGCAGCATCCTGCAGTGCCGCGCTCACGATATCAAAACTGCGAGCCGATGGAGAATTCAAACTGGCTCGCCTGGTCTGCCGGCTTATCGTTTATGATATAGCCCCACTCGAACCGCAACGGTCCTATGGGAGAAAGCCAGTAGAATCCATAACCCGCCGAATGTCGAAGATCCCGATACCTGATCGGCTCGTGATTGTCGAAGGCCTTCCCGATATCATAGAACAATAAGCCCTTGAGCCGCGCCGCCGGAACAAGGGGGAAGCTGTATTCCAGGTTGAAGATAAGCTCCTTGTTGCCGCCGATGCGGTCATTGGTTATGGGATCGAGGGGGCCTAACGTACCATATCGGAAGCCGCGGACGGTGCCCGTTCCTCCCACATAGAACCGTTCACCAAGCGGCAATGGCTTGTCATTGAGCGAAGCTGCCCATCCCAGCCTGCCCCGGGTCATGAAGACCGTGTCCCAGAAGAGCGGGAAATACCAGGCGACATCGCCCACGGATTTGATAAAGTGGGTATCCCCGTCCAGCGGTCCGCCGGCGTACTGAACAAAAATGGAATGGCGCGATCCTGTTTTTGGGTCAAGATAGAAATCCCGGGAGTCCCAGGAGAGGCCTGCCGTGACTGCGCTGGTTGCAATGGTCGGACCATAGATTGCCATTTGCCGCAAAAGCTGTGTCGGAAGCGTGGTCGTGGTGGTTTTAGTAACGATGGAATTGTCATATCCGTATTTGACGGAGCCGGAAAAATACTCATTAAAACTTTTTCCCACACCCAGGCCGATGCCTTTTGTATCGAGCGTATACCCGTCGTATTCCTGATCCTGTTTATAGAGGTCCACCTTGCCCCAGACCGGCTCGTCAAAGAGGTAGGGTTCCGAAAAGCTCAACATGAACAGTTTGTGCGTGCTGCCCCACTGGGTCTTGAACTTGAGCAACTGGCCCCGCCCTCCCAGGTTGCCCTGGGTGATCTCTGCAATGCCGACCAGTTTGTCCACGGAGCTGTATCCCCCGCCGATGCTCATGGTCCCGGTCATTTTCTCTTTCACCTTGACGTTCAGATCCATCAGCTCTTCGCCGCGCTGCCGGCGTTCCGGAACGATGTCAACAGTTTCAAAAAAACCGAGATTGTTGATCCGCTCATAGCTTCGCTTGAGCGCTTTTTTGCTGTACAGGTCACCTTCATCGAGGCGCATCTCCCGACGAACTACCTTATCGCGGGTCTTTATATTTCCCGTGATGTCGATCCTGCCGATGCGTACTTCGCCGCCCTCCTGGATCTCTATGCTGATATCGACCGATCTGGTGTCGGGATTGATGTTAAACTGCGGGACAACGCTGGCAAAGGGCCGGGCAATGCCGTCATAGCGGTCCATGATCCTGCCGACATCCTGCCGGAGACCGTCCCTGCTGAAGACATCGCCATGTTTCAGTTTTACTTCTTTTTCGAGTTCACTGTCGCTGAGCGTGGTATTGCCTTTGAAGGTTGTGGCTCCGATATGGAACTGCTCCCCTTCCCTGATATTGATGCTGACGACCAGTTCGTCCTTCCTGGTAACGGTCCTGGTTTGAGATGAGAACCAGCCGATACGTTCCGTATAGGTCTTTGGCTCGATGACTGGTTCGTCCACCTGCATCTGAATGTAGCCTTTATTGAAATACAGGTTTCTGATCGTTTCCATATCTTCGCTCAGCTCATCCATGCGCAAGGTGCCGCTTCGGCCAAGAAAGGAAAAAAACCAGTGCTCCTGGGTCTTCAACACATCCTTGATCTCATCGGACGAAATAGCCTTATTGCCCGAGATAAGGATCTCCTGAAGCGAAACTTTATTTCCTTCTTCAATATAAAAAACAACATTATGATCGCCGTTGCGGAGTTGGGTGACGACCGGCACGACCACAGCTTCGTAATAGCCTGAATCCTGGTATTTCAATCGGATCTTTTCGGCGTTCTCCTGCAGAAGCTGCGCATTGAAAGCAGTCCTCGGCAACAGGGTCACCGCTTCCTTGATTTTGTCCGTGGTCAGCTCTTCATTGCCTTCATAGCTAATGTCACGGATTAGCGGTTTTTCCCTGACCTGGAAAATGATCTTCAGTCCGTTCTCAAAACCCTCGGTTTTGACCTGCACATCCTCAAAATGACCAAGCTGATACAGGACCTTGATATCTTCCCTGACCTGGGCCGGAGAAAAGAGATCGCCTTCCTTTGTTTTTATCTTGGCGAGGACCGTAGCCGTCTCTATGCGCCGATTGCCCTGGACCTCAATGAGGGTGACCCTGGCAGGCTCCGCGGCATATGCCGGAACTGATATAAGCGCGAAAATAAGTAGGCCGGCTACCGTGGCCGCAAGCTGTTTAAGCACGTGTTCGAGACCCCCCATTGTTGCCAATAATAACAGGCTACTATAGCATTAAGGCCTTACGGTGTAAACAAATATTTAACGAGAAAGCCTTCCCATGACCTCATTTGAGAGCACCATTCCGCGGTCGGTCAGGAACAAACGGCCGGCTTCGTTTTGAAGCAAACCATTGTCTATCATCGGCGCCGCCTGCGCCAGCAGGCGGTCCCGCACCAGAGGTCCAAACTCGCCGGCAATACGCTCAAGTTCGATGCCGTTCCTGATCCTCAATCGCAGCATCACGGTTTCAAGCAGAGCTTCGTCGGGGCCGACTGTTTCATCCTCTGCAGTGACTGAAAAACCGGCATGCAGCCCTGTGCAGTAGGACTTCAGGTCGGGAACAGAACGGGACCGTCGCGGAGCGATAAATGACCATGCCCCGGGACCGAGTCCCAGATATTCACCCCGGCGCCAATAATTCAGGTTGTGACGGCACTCAAATCCCGCTTGTGCAAAATTCGATATCTCATAGTGAAAAAAGCCGGCAGCAGTCAGTCGTTCAACGCTTGCATCGTAAAGTTCCGCGACAGCATCGTCATCCGGCAGACGAAACGTTCCGGAAGCGGCTTTCTGATGGTAGTTCGATCCTTCGTCCAGCGAAAGATTGTAGGCGGAAACATGGTTGGGACGGAGCGCCAGGGCACGATCCAGTGTTTGGTTCCAGTCATCAAGGGTCTGGCCGGGAATTCCGTAGATCAGGTCGATCCCGATGTTCTCGAATCCGCAGCGCCGGGCGCTTTGAAAAGCATCCCAGGCCTGCGCTGCATGGTGAGGTCTGCCGAGCGTTGCGAGCAGCCGGTCCGAGAACGATTGTACACCGATGCTCAAACGGTTCACGCCGGACCGCAGTAAAGCCAGAAACAGAGGTTCCGATCCGGACTGGGGATTTGCCTCCACCGTTACCTCTGCATGCGGCGATATTTTGAAGTGCGACCGGATGATACTGATCACGGTCGTCAGTTGATGGGACGAGAGGACCGTCGGTGTGCCGCCGCCGAGATAGAGGGATCCGAATTCCCGGTCGGAAAAGGTACCGGCCATGCCGGCGGCTTCGAGACGCAAGGCATCAATAAAGCGATCAGCATTCTGTGCAGTATAGGGTGTTGAATAAAAACCACAGTAAAGACATTTTTTAACACAGAACGGTATATGGATATAGAGCGCTAACATATTGATTTATCGGCTTTCAGCAGAAGGATAGTATCCCGGCGCATTCGTTTCGCGGTATATATGCAACCACTATGCCACTACTTCGGGGAAGTTCCGGCGGGGAGGATCGTTGCAAGGGCAATTTCATCGCAGTTCGGAAACTTGACGCAATTCAGGCAGTCGGTCCATATTTTATGAGGCAGTTCTTTTTTATCAACCACGGCAAAGCCGAGCTTTTTAAAGAATCCATCCTGATAGGTCAAAACAAAAACGCGTGCGATCTCGAGATGAACCGCCTCTTCCAGGCAACGGCGCACCAGTTTTGAACCAATACCGCTCCCTGCGCGGTCATTCCGTACCGCAAGCGAGCGTATTTCTGCAAGGCCTTCCCAACTTACGTGCAGCGCACACACACCTAACAGAGCCCCGTTCTCTTCATAGATATGGAAATCCCTCAGATGCTCGTACAATTCATTAAGTGTGCGCGGCAGCATCTGGCCGGAATCGGCATACTGATTCACCAGCGCCTGAATCGCTTTTACATCTGTCAACCTTGCCTTGCGGATCATAGAACAAAAACTACCCTTTTGAATTGACGATGTCAACTAAAAAGAATATCACAGGCAGCGATAAGATCCGGCCGGTATGCGGTAATGAACGCATGACCGGCAATGCCGGAACCAACACACGGCATACTGTTGTCAAGCGCGGAATGGCGGCTTCTTGCACCGAAAAGCACTCTTGACTTTAATAATGCGATTGGAGTATATTTTAAACAGGTAAGCGAAACTTAAGACAGCAGAAGGCGGTTACCAATGATGTTCGAAAAATTTACTGAACGAGGAAGAAAAGTCATTGTCTATGCCCGCGAGGAGGCCGAGCGGCTTCAGAACGACTACCTCGGTACGGAGCATATCCTGCTCGGAGCATTGCGCGATGAGGACGGTATCCCCGTAGCAGTGTTGCGCAAGATGGGCATTGATGTCGACCAGATTCGCATGGAAGTTGAGCGAAATCTGCCGTCGAGCGGAAATACCTTGACCTTCGGAGATATACCCTTCACTCCCCGCGCAAAGAAAGTGCTCGAATATGCAGTGGAAGAAGCCCGGTTGCTTGGTCATAACTACATTGGAAGTGAACACCTCCTGCTCGGCCTGATCCGTGAGGAGGAAGGAATCGGCGGCAAGATCCTGCGCAGCTTCGGGGTCAATCTGCTCGGTTCCCGCCAGCTGGTCATCAACTATCTGCGCCGTGCTGCAACCCAGGTGAGCGCAAAGAAGAGCCAGACGCCGGCACTCGATGAATTCAGCAGAGACCTCACCCTGCTCGCAAAAAGTGGAAAACTGGATCCGGTCATCGGACGCGATCAGGAGATCGACCGTGTTTTGCAGATACTGTCTCGGCGGACCAAGAACAATCCGGTCATCATCGGAGAACCGGGCATCGGGAAAACAGCTATTGTCGAAGGCCTTGCCCAACGGATCGTGAACACCGAAGTGCCGGAAAATGTTTTAAACAAACGGGTCGTATCGCTCGACCTCGGCGCCCTCATTGCAGGCACCAAGTATCGCGGCCAGTTCGAAGAGCGCCTCAAGATCGTTATGAAAGAGATCGTACAGGCGGAGAACGTCATCTTGTTCATCGATGAGCTGCATACCCTGGTTGGCGCAGGTGCGGCCGAAGGATCCATCGATGCGTCAAGCATGTTGAAACCAGCCCTGGCACGGGGAGAAGTTCAATGTATCGGCGCAACGACGCTCGATGAGTTCAGGAAGCATATAGAAAAGGACGGCGCTCTCAAACGCCGCTTCCAGCCCATCTATGTGCAGCCGCCGAGCCTGGACGAGACAATCAACATCATCAAGGGACTCCGATCGAAATACGAGGCGCACCACAAGGTCAAGATCACGGATGAGGCCGTTGTTGCTGCGGCCAAGCTTTCTGAACGCTACATAACGGATCGATTTCTGCCGGACAAGGCCATCGACGTGATCGATGAGGCTGGTGCCAAAGCAAAGCTGAACCGCTATACCTGCCCAGCGGAGATAAAGAGCATTGAGAAGAAGTTAAAAAAACTCGAACAGGAGAAGAGCCTGTTCTCCCGCATCAAGGATTATGTCAGGGTCGAATCGATCCATGAAGAGGAAGAGCAGCTTCGCGATTCTCTTGACGGCATTCATAAAGATTGGAAGGATTCTCAGGATAAGAACGTTTCTCTGATCGGAGAAGAGGAAATTGCAGTCGTCATTTCCCACATCACCGGCATTCCCCTGTCCCGGCTCGAGGAGAAGGAAGCATCCCGTCTGCTCCGCATGGAAGATGAACTGCATAAGCGGATCGTCGGTCAGAATGAAGCTATCGAGGCGGTATCACGCGCCATTCGGCGCTCTCGCGTGGGCCTCAAGACGCGCAGGCAGCCGATCGGATCGTTCATATTCCTCGGCCCCACGGGGGTCGGCAAAACAGAGCTTGCGCGCACGCTGGCCACCTTTCTGTTCGACACTGAAGATGCGCTTATTCGTGTGGATATGTCCGAGTACATGGAGAAGTTCAGTTCGTCCAGGCTGGTCGGGTCCCCTCCCGGATATGTGGGGTATGATGACGGCGGGCAGTTGACGGAAAAGATCCGCCGGAGGCCCTACTCGGTCGTGCTCTTCGACGAGATCGAAAAGGCACATCCCGACATATTCAACATGCTCCTGCAGGTCCTTGACGATGGGTTCATGACCGACAGTTTCGGCAGAAAAGTTGACTTCCGGAATACCATCATCATCATGACTTCCAATCTCGGAACGCGTATGATCGACAAGGATACGACCCTCGGCTTCCAGCAGGCATCAGCGAAAACGCAATATGCCAAGATGAAGGACAATGTTATTTCTGAGCTTAAACGGTCCTTTAACCCGGAATTCCTGAATCGGATCGATGACGTGGTCGTATTCCATACGCTCACCAATGAACACCTGATCACGATCGTGGACCTGCTGATCGACGAATTGAACAGTCATATGATCGGGGACCGCAGCATACAGCTTGATGTCGGGCGCGACGTGAAAGAATGGATTATCCAGGAGAACTATCAGCCTACCTATGGCGCCAGGCCCATGCGCCGTGCCATACAGAAGTTCATTGCCGATCCGCTCTCAGAGGAAATCCTTCGCGGCAGGTTCAAAGATATCCACGGAATACTCGTGACGCTGAAGGACGGGATTGTCGTTTTTCAGGAAGAAGAGGCTGGCTTGTTGGCAAAGGTATGAGGATTCGGTAATCCGCCGTTACTATCATCGGTACGGCGTTCGTTCTTCCCTGTTGAACAGTTTTTTGTCAGAGTTGGAAGCGGTGCTTTTCGCTTGCGCGAGGAGAGAGGCCATACCGGCTTTACCTGCTTCGGTCACAATCCCGAGATAAATCGCGCGTCTTGCCTTTGCAAGAAGACTGTCAAACAATCCCCTCCGCAACGCATCGATTCACGTAAAAAACCCGCTCCGCCGTGATGCGCCATACGAACCTGCAAAAAAACTATTGCAGTATTTCGGCCATTCGCTGTGCAGCGACAACGGCCTGTACTGGATAGGCCGCATCATCCCTGATAAGGTATATATTTTTCGCAGTTCCACGTTCAAGCCGAATAGGGGAGGACTCTTCCCGTTTAAGCATGGCGGCAGGTGTTGCGTACTGCGTGCCTTCGGGCATCTGCGCATGCACTGTATCGCTGAAGCGCTCCAAAAACGGAATGATATCCCTCACCAGATCGATCAGCACTCCCGGCTGGTCGCGATCAGGGGGCCGGTTCGGGAACCAGACGGTCAATGCCCGTTTTCCGCGTGGTGCCGAACGTTCATCTCCCTGGCTGCTTACGGCCAGGCTGAAAATATCCTCCGGCCTGGCATAATCAGGAAGGCAGATAACCTCATGTCGCATTCCAATAGGAACGCCCTCGTCCATGATACCGATAAACGTGAAGCTGTCCCTGAGGCGCTCCCGGGTGTTCAACAGGACAGTTGCGGACTCCACTGGTCCGCCCGTGGTCAAGAGTCCGACCCTGTTGCCCCTTTGCGGCACCATTTCAGGGAATGGTTCCGAGAATCGCACGACACCGTCATGCTTCAAGATGACCTCAAGCAGAAGGTCGGCTGTTTTTTTAAATCCCTGAGGCTCATACAGCGGTGAGGTATTGATCATGGAGACCAGCGTACTTATCGGCAGCTCATGAACGGATTGGCCAAAGAAATATCGGGACTGGATGTCAAAAAAACTCAGCAGTTCACGACTGAAGCGATACCGTCGCAGCAGCGCACTGCTTCGACGGCGTCGCGAAAAGAAAGAAGATAATCGATTTTTGGAAGAGCGTGCAGCGATCGTATCGACTGCATGGAAAAAATCCGATATCCTGTCGATCTCATGGGGAAATTCCCGTCTGAGCTCTTCTAAAGTCTCGCTCTTTTCCGGGTATACCGTGAGCCGTCGGTCCGGCAGGGCTACCTGATAACTGGTGGAGCGTACTGTGTCGCCATGAGAGATCCCCAAATCAGCATAGAGCTTCTGCAGTACTCCGGAGCGCTCATTCCCAAACGACAGGGTCGGTCCTACAGGGAACTGGTAGCCCTCTGCTCTCGCAGGTATGAACGCTCCTCCGACCTCCTTACCCGGCGAGAAAACAACGACTTTCTTCCTCTGCCTGGCAAGAAGCGCTGCTGCTGCCAGCCCACCGAGACCAGCTCCGAGAACGGTCAAATCAACCTTCGGCAAGCTCCCTCCCCTCGCAGGAGCCCGCTGCGCTCCTCTTCTCGAACATAACTTTTCACGTACCGGACCTGCGAAATAAAAAAGGAAATAGGGCTCTTTTCAAGCTTCCTATTTCCTTTTATTGACCTAATGCATCATCCTGCTATCGTACTTACGTGGACTGTGACTTTTCCTTGTCACGAATTGCTTCCTTACGGGACAGGCGTATCTTGCCCTGCCGGTCGATCTCAAGCACCTTGACAAGGATCTCGTCGCCTTCCTTGAGCTCGTCCGTCACTTTTTCGAGCCTTTGTCTCCGATATCTGGGAGATATGCAGCAGGCCGTCCGTGCCCGGGAAGATCTCAACAAAAGCGCCAAAGTCCATGATCTTTCGAACTTTGCCCATATACAGTTTGCCGACTTCTGCTTCCTGGCAAATGCCTCTGATGATTTCCTTGGCTTTGTTGGCAGCAGCTTCATCAGACGATGCGATATTGATCGTACCGTTGTCCTCGATATCGATCTTGGCGCCCGTTTGTTCCACAATGCTGCGGATCACCTTGCCGCCGCTCCCGATAACGTCCTTGATCTTGTCGGGACTGATCTGCATGGAAATGATCCGCGGTGCAAATGGATTCAGGCTCTTTCTCGGTTCAGCCAGCGCCTCAAGCATTTTGCCGAGGATATGCAGTCTTCCCTCGCGAGCCTGGTTCAGCGCCGTCCGCATGGTGTCGATGGTAATGCCTTCGATCTTCATATCCATCTGGAGGGCCGTAATACCCTTGCTCGTACCCGTGACCTTGAAATCCATATCTCCCAGATGGTCCTCAAGGCCAAGGATATCGGAAAGAATGATCACCTTGTCGCCTTCCTTGATGAGTCCCATGGCAATGCCGGCTACCGGCGCTTTGATTGGAACGCCGGCGTCCATGAGAGCCAGTGTTCCGCCGCAAACCGTTGCCATTGACGATGAGCCGTTGGATTCGAGAATATCCGACACCAGGCGGATCGTGTACGGAAATTCCTGTTTCGTAGGCAGCATAGGCTTAAGCGCCCGCTCTGCAAGGGCACCGTGCCCGACTTCTCTCCTGCCGGGTCCGCGAAGGGGTTTCGTCTCCCCGACGCTGAAAGGCGGGAAATTATAATGGAGCATGAAGGTCTTGTAGTACTCACCTTCCAGTGAATCTATCCGCTGCTCGTCCTCGGACGTCCCGAGGGTCGTCACGACCAGCGCCTGTGTTTCGCCGCGGGTAAAGAGCGCGGAACCGTGCGTTCTCGGCAGCATGCCAACGACCGAGCTGATAGGCCTGATCTCGGTGGGCTTGCGTCCGTCTGCGCGGGTATTCTTTTCCAGGATGATCTTGCGGACCGCGTCCTTTTCGATATCATGAAAGATCTTAGATATCTGGAGGCTGCGCGTCGGGTCATCGTTCTTGAGCTGCTGTTTGATATCGTCAAGCACAGCATCGAGAGTTCTCTGGCGCTCCATTTTGTCCGGAATGATGATCGATGTGCGCATTCGCTCCATCGCCAGCGTGGCCACCTGGGCTGCCAGATCTTTATCCACTTCGATCGTTTTGACGGTCCGTTTTGATCTTCCCGACCTTTGCAGCAAGATCGTTCTGGAGCGCTACAATTTTCTTGATCTCGCGATGGGCGGTCTCGAGGGCCTCCAGCATCTGATCTTCCGTCAGTTCCTTCGCGCCGCCTTCGACCATCATGATGGCATCGGCCGTGCCGGCGACCACGAGGTTAAGAGCGGACAGTTCGATGTCCTTGTGTCCCGGGTTGATGACGAACTTTCCCTCAATAAGGCCGATGCGGACAGCGCCGACCGGGCCGGCGAAGGGCACATCAGAAATAACAAGTGCCGCCGACGACGCGATCATTGCCATAAGATCGGTTGAGCTTTCATCTCCCATGGAGAGGACCGACGCAATGACCTGTGTATCAAAGTAATACCCGTCAGGGAACAACGGCCTGATGGGCCGGTCGATGAGGCGCGAGGTGAGGATCTCTTTCTCGCTCTGACGCCCTTCGCGCTTGAAGAACCCGCCGGGGATCTTGCCCGCGGAGTATGCCTTTTCCTGGTAGTCAACGGTCAGCGGTAAAAAATCCACATTCTGACGCTCCACCTTGGAGGCAACAGCGGTTGAGAGCACCACCGAATCACCGTATCGCGCGACAATTGAACCGTTTGCCTGCTTGGCCATCAGACCCGTTTCGAGTATGAGCTTTCTGCCGCCTATTTCAACTTCAACTGTTGTTACCATGAAACCTCGCTCTTCGTTAGATGCGTTCGACTATTTCCGAATGCCTAACTGCTCGATGACCTGACGATACTTGTCCAGATCATTCTGTTTGAGATAATCCAAGTGACGACGACGCTGGCCGACCATCTTCAGGAGACCTCTCCGTGAATGATGATCATGCTTATGCGCCTGCAGATGCTCCGTCAGATGCGTGATGCGTCCGCTCAGAAGCGCAATCTGCACTTCCGGTGAACCTGTATCCGATGGATGCCTGCGATACGTATTGATCAGACCTGTTTTCTGTTCCTTATCCATTCAACCGTCCCTCCTTTCTCAAAGCATTCAGAAGCGAGACAAATTATCATATTTTCAGGATGTTGTAAAGTGTTTTATTTGTTTACTGTCAAGAAAAGACAAGTTCGGGCCTGATATCCCCTCTGATCAGCCTTCCCAGTGCCAGGAGTCTGCCTGAGGGGTCATGTATCCGTAGCAGGGAAGCAACACGCTGGGGCTCTTCCTGCCAGGGAACGCTGTTTCCATGCAGGATCCTGCCGGCATCAGGTTCATTCACTGCTACAGAGGGAATATCAGCAAGCGCTTCATCCATAGAAACCAGGGCTTGGTCGAGGGTGCCGGCAGCAGCGTGATCTGCAAGACGGCCCAGGGTAACTGCGTGGCCGATGGTAAATCGCCCGGAGCGGGTCCGTACCAGTTTTGTGAGATGCGCCCCGGCCTGAAGGACCTCGCCCAGATCCGCACAGAGGCTCCTGATGTACACACCCTTGGAGCAGCGCACGGCAAGGCTCAGTGAAGGATCTTCAAAGGCCTGCAATTCGATGCTGGAGATAGTGACCGCCCGTGGTTTCAACGGTTCGGCCTTCCCCTGCCGGGCCAGTTTGTAGGACGGCACACCCGAGACCTTTAAGGCAGAGTAGGCCGGCGGCTGCTGCATGATCGCACCGGTAAAACCCTCCAGCGCTTTCAGCACCTGTGCCCGGTCGGGCGGAACATAGGCCCGTGTCTCAAGAATACGGCCTTCGGCATCGAGCGTATCCGTGGTTTGGCCCAGACGCATGACCGCTTGATACTCTTTTTCCCCTGCTTCGAGATACTGGGCGATGCGTGTTGCCTTGCCAACGCAGAGCACCAGCACACCGGTAGCCATGGGATCCAGGGTGCCCGTATGGCCGATCCGTTTCTCCTTAAGAATCCTTCGCACAGCCTGAACAACGTCGTGTGACGTCATTCCTGACTGCTTATGAATGTTAAGAATGCCGTCCATGGGATTCAGCTTCCCATCTGCGACAGAATGACCTTCGCTACTTCACTGAGAACCTTGCGTTGAACATCCTCGAGCGTGCCATCCAGGGTGCTTCCAGCGGCATTCTTATGGCCTCCGCCTCCAAGTGCCTGTGCCAGGCCGGAAAGATCAACACGCCCCTTTGAGCGAAGACTGATCTTGTATTGCTTTTGGGCAGTCTGTCGAAACAGGATAGCCACTTCGACACCATTCACCGACCTGACGTAATTAACAAAATTGTCAGTATCTTCTGCGGTTGTGCCGGTCTTTTGGAAAAGCTCATCGGTCACCACGACCCAGGCAATTTTGCCGTCAAGGGAACGCTGCATATCGCTCAACACGCTACCGAGCAATTTCAACCGTTTAAAGGAATACGATTCGTACACATTCTCGGTGACCAGCCAGGGGTCGGCTCCGGCTTCGAGCAGCGTAGCCGAGATCCTCATGCATTCAGGTGACGTATTTGAATAGCGGAAGGACCCCGTATCGGTAAAAATGGAGGTATACAGGCAGAGCGCCATATCCCGGTCGATGGGCAGGCCCGCCTGCATAACGAGCTTGAATATCATCTCTCCGGTGGCAGAGGCCGAAGCGTCCAGCCAGGTGAGGGGCCATACCAAAGGGTTCGTGATATGATGGTCGATATTGATGAGAGTGGCAGCGGGATAGTCGCCGGAGAACAAACCGGTGCGCGGAGGATCTGAATCAAGCACGATCATCGCATCGAATCGTCCTGCGACAGCCGATCCGGAGGTGATCCGGTCCTGGTGCGGAAGAAAACGGTAGATCTCGGGGACCGGATCAAGGTTGTGGGCAGTCACGGTCTTGCGCATCTTTTCGAGGGCGAGCATGAGCGCGATCTGGGATCCCAGTGCATCGCCGTCCGGACTTTTGTGTACAGAGATGAGGATCGTGTTGCAGGAATGGAGGGCTGCTATGATCGTGCGTGAATCACTCATCGTGCGGCTTGTTTGGATCTTTTTCTTCTTCGATCGAACGCAGCAGCTCCATGATATGTGCGCCCCGTTCAAGGGTCGGGTCGAAGCGGAACAACAGCTCCGGTACGAGGCGCAACCGCATGCGCCCGGCCAGTTCCGACCGGATAAATGGAATGGCGCTCTCCAGGCCTTTTAGCGTTTCTTTTTTGCTTTTCTCGTCCCCGTAGATGCTCACGAAGACCTTGGCATTTCTCAGATCGTGCGACACCTCGACGTCGGTGACCGTGACAAACCCGATGCGTGGATCCTTGATCTTCCGCATAAGGATTTCGGCGATTTCCTGCTTCATTTGGTCGCTTACGCGATCTGATCTTTTAAAGGCTGGTTTTGACATGATAAATTCAGGAGTCGGGAATCTGAAGGTTTCTCCGTTGCTGTTTTCTTACTTTTTATTTCTTTGTGCTGCTTTTTCAGAATAGCTCAATGTGATGATCGAGCAGGTCTAGTTCGGGAACGGCCCGTACGATATCGAGAACATGGTCAAGCGTCTTGTTCAGATGGGTCCTGTCGTTGCTGACCGCGGCAACTGCAAGAGTTGCCTTCTGCCAGAGGTCGTTGTCCTCAATCTCCGCCACCGAGACGTTGAACTTATTCCGGATCCTGTCCTTGAGACTGCGGAGCGACTGACGCTTTGTCTTCAGCGATCCACTGTCCGGGATATGCACCTCAAAGGTGCAGACGCCGATAAACATTGCCATAGAGACACCCGGCTCCGGCTTGCGGGGAAAAGAACCTTACAGTTTTGCCGCCACCTTGTCGATGACAAAGCATTCAACGATATCCCCTACCTTGATATCATTGAAATTCTCAATGCCGATGCCGCATTCATATCCTGCCTGCACCTCGCGGGCATCGTCCTTGAACCGCTTGAGCGAATGGAACTTGCCGGTATAGACCAGCACATTGTCCCTGATGATCCGGACGCCATCGCACTGCCTGCTGAGCATGCCTTCCACCACGTATGATCCGGCGATGGTGCCGACCTTGGAGACATGGAAGGTCTGACGCACTTCTGCACGTCCCAGGATGCGCTCTTTGAGCGTCGGTTCGAGCAGGCCTTCCATGGCAGCCTTGATATCGTCGATGGCGTTGTAGATGATATTATAGAGCCTGATGTCAACGCCTTCGCGCTGCGCCAGTTCCGATGCCTTCGGTTCGGGACGAACGCTGAAACCGATGATGATGGCGTTCGATGCAGCAGCGAGCATCACGTCGGTCTCGGTGATGGCGCCCACCGAGGTATGGATCACTTTGAGCTTGACCGCTGACGTGGATAGTTTCTCCAGCGAATCGACGATTGCGCCGGCAGAACCGGACACGTCCGCCTTGATCACGATATTGAGCTCTTTGACCACGCCTTCCTGGATCTGCGTATGCAGGTCTTCGAGCGTGACTTTCTTCATTGAGGCAAGCTCGGTGGACCGCTGCTTAGCCTGGCGGCCTTCCGCGATCTGGCGGGCCTTGCGCTCTTCCTCAAGCACGACAAAGCGATCGCCGGCCAGTGGCACATTGGAAAAACCGATGACCTCGGCAGGCATGGACGGCCCGGCGAGTTCGATACGCTCACCCTTGTCGTTGATCAATGCGCGCACCTTGCCAAACTGGGAGCCGGTCACGAAGAAATCGCCGACCTTGAGCGTTCCGGACTGAACGAGCACCGTGGCTACCGGACCGCGCCCTTTGTCGAGTTTAGCCTCGATAACTGTTCCCCGCGCCATCTTATCGGGGTTGGCTTTCAGTTCCAGCACGTCGGCCTGGATGAGAATCATTTCGAGCAGATGCTCGAGGCCGATCTTTTTCTTTGCCGACACTTCACAGAAGATGGTCTGTCCGCCCCACTCTTCAGGTGTCAGTTCGAATTCAGCAAGTTCCTGCTTGATGCGTTCAGGCTTGGACTCGGGTTTGTCGATCTTATTGATGGCAACGATGATCGGTACACCGGCTGCTTTTGCATGGTTGACCGCTTCACGCGTCTGCGGCATCACGCCGTCATCAGCGGCAACGACGAGGATCACGATATCCGTCACCTGGGCGCCGCGTGCGCGCATTGCCGTGAACGCCGCATGTCCCGGCGTATCGAGGAAGGTTATATCCCTCCCGTTCAAGCTTACCTGATAGGCGCCGATATGCTGGGTTATGCCGCCCGCTTCCCTCGAAACAACGTTCGTTTCCCGAACAGCGTCAAGGAGCGAGGTTTTCCCATGGTCCACGTGGCCCATGATCGTGACCACCGGCGGTCGCATGACCTGGGATTCAGCGGTATCCGCCTTTTCTTCCAGCACATCCTCGGCCGTTTCTATGTTCATGATCTCGGCCTTGATGCCATAGCCTTCGGCAAGGATAATGGCCGCATCCGTGTCCATTTGCTGGTTCTGCGTCGCCATGATGCCGTTCGCCATCAGCTTCTTGATAACATCGCTCACCTTCTGGCCAATGACCTCGGCGAACTCTTTAATGGTGCAGCCTTCCTGGATCTTGACGACCTTTTTCCGCGGCTTCGTTATTTCCGTAACATCGGTCTGCGGAGCATAGCGGTCGTCTTTTTTGTGCGGCCGTTTGCCTGCGGGCAAGGTCTTAAGATCGGGCAGTTTCTTGAATGACGGCTTTTCGCGGAACTCACGGTCGGTCTTGGTCTCGAACTCGCCCTTTTTCTGCCACTTTTTCTTGGATGGTTTCGTTGGTATCAGTGAGGGCGGGACCTGAGCTGGTTGCAGAACCGGCGAACTGAATCCGGATTTTACAAAGGGACGCGGGCCGGTTCCCGTGGGCCGGGGTTGACCCGGACCGGTATAAGGACGACGGGCTCCGGCAGCCGGATACGGAGTATGAGGCCGCTGCGGCGCTGAAGGGGTCGCTGAAGGGGCCGCTGCAGATACGGTAGCGGCCTTCTCCGGCTGTGCCGGCGCTACAGATGGCGCAGCTGCCACAGGAGCGGGCGTTGGAGCCTCTACGGCGACAACAGGGGCAGGCTTAACCTGTCCCGGAGGCGGAATGACGGGAGGTGCAGGCATCTCCGGCTTCGGCGGCGGAGGGATGACCGGCGCCGGCTTCGGCTTGGCACCTGGTTTTTCAAGGGTAGAAGAAAACTTACCGATAAGCGCAGCTGCCTTTTTCCTCCGCTCTTCTCCTGAAGCGATGAGATCGGGTGTCTCTTTTTTTACCTTGTCCTTTTCTTTTTCCTTGCGGATGGCCTTGAGCTTCTCGATCAGGGACTTTGACTCCTTATCATCGAGACCGCTGGAGGGTGTCTTTGCCGTGATGCCCATTTTTTCGAGCACCAGGATAAGGTCCTTGCTCTCGACACCCATCTTTTTGGCCAACTCATGTACCCTGATCACTGTCATAAACTCACATACCCCCGAAACTTCCTGAAAATAGGTGGTTATATTACTCTATTTTGACGCGCTTATCAAGTTTTTTAATCTATCTGTTTCATTGAAGATGGCATCGGCAAAACGGCTGTCCGTAATGCCGAGGATCCCGACCAGCTCCCGGTTGAGCAAGGCACCGATCTCATCCTTGGTCAGGAACGCAGCCTGTCGCTTTGGTGCGGCGCCCGAGGCCATGATCTTCTCACGGGTGCCGTCAGAGAGGTCGGTGGCAAAGAGCAGCGCCTTGACCCTGCCCTTCTCCACGCCGTCATGCACCGCTGAATACCCCGATAACAACATGCCCGCCTTGGCCGCCATTACGATCAGGGATTTTACCTTCTCCGTGCTGCTGGCCAGGAGCATGGAGATGAACTCCTGCTCTGCAGGAGGGCTGGCCTTGCTGTTCAGGGACCGTGTCAGGTTCCCCTTGCCGAGAGCCTTGCGAATGCAGTCAATGCGCGGACATACATAAGCAGCCCGGCCCGGCAGTTTCTCGCGGTAATCGATCACGAACCCGGCCGGACCCGCCACGATTCGGACGACCTCGTCCTTCTTGAACACGCCCCGGCATCCGATGCAGGTCCGTTCCGGTTGACGTTTCATTTTCTTCTCCGATATACCTGCCTTCAGTTCTTGAGCATGGCCCGTGCAGCCATCAGAATTTTTTGCGCTGTTTTCTCACCAATGCCGGGAACAGCCAGAATATCCTCGTCCGTCATTGCGGCGACCTTTGCTATGGTGTCATACCCGGCCTGTGTTAGCTGCTCCGCGGTCTTTTTGCCGACTCCTTCGATGCCCAGTAAGGGCGATTCGGGAGACGATTCGTTGTCAGCGGCCGCGGCCGCTTCCATGCTTTCCGCAGCCTCGGTCTCTTCCGCCATCTTGCGTGTTTCCTCGACGATGGCAGCTTCGATCTCCTGCTCGCGCTCTTTCTGGCGTTCCTGGTCATACTCGGATTCGCTCAGAATATCGATCTTCCATCCGGTCAGTTTTGCGGCTAAACGGACGTTCTGGCCCTTTTTCCCGATAGCGAGCGAAAGCTGAGAATCAGCGACAACGGCAAGAGCTGAGCGGTCCTCTTCGGTAACGCCCACCTTTTCTACCACGGCAGGACTGAGCGCTTTGGCGATAAAGATGCGCGGGTCCGCCGACCAGGGGATAATATCGATCTTCTCGCCGCGAAGCTCCCGAACGACAGCCTGGACCCTCGAGCCTTTCATGCCGACGCAGGCGCCGACGGGGTCGACCTGGGACTCTTTCGAAGCAACGGCGATCTTCGTCCGGTCTCCGGCCTCGCGCACAACACCCTTCACTTCAACGATATTCTCGTATATCTCGGGGACTTCCATCTCAAAGAGGCGCGACACGAAGTCCGGATGGGCCCTTGAGAGCACCACCTGCGGCCCCTTGGAGGTGTCGCGCACTTCCATGACATAGGCCCTGACGCGGTCGCCCCTGCGGTAACTCTCTCGCGGCACCTGCTCGCGAGCAGGAAGCACCGCCTCGGTCTTTCCCAGGTCGATGTAGTAGGCGCCTTTCTCATGACGAAGGACGATGCCGTTCACCAACTGGCCGATCTTGTCGTTGAATTCCTTCAGGATCACATCGCGCTCGGCCTCGCGCACCTTCTGGACAATGACCTGGCGGGCGGTCTGCGCTGCGATCCTGCCAAAACCGAGAAACTCGATCTGCAGAGGCACTTCACCGTCCATTTGCGCATCGGGATAGAGCGCCTGGGCATCCTCGAGCGTGATCTCCTCATCAGGGTTCACGACCTCGGCCACGACCTTTTTGTAGGCATACATGATGATGTCGCCGCGCTTGGGGTCGATCTGAACGGCGATCCGCTGCGCGCCATGCTTTTTCTTGGCGGCACTCACGAGGGCGGATTCGACCGCCTCGATCACCATTTCCTTGGAGATGCCCTTTTCCTTGCTGATCTGATCGATCACCTGAATTAATTCTTGACTCATGACTCCGTCGCCTCCTGAATATATATGCAGTCCTTATCAGGCTCCTGTGAAACCAAGGCTGCACTTGCGCATCCTGTGGATGCAGAATATGGAATTCTGAAGTTCGTCGCGCTTATAGCTCTACTTCGAGGGATGCTTTGGTGATCGCATCCAGGGCGAATTCCATGACCGCCCCTTCGGTGACCTCTACCCTGACCAAGCCCGCTTCGGAGATCCCCAGCAGCTTTCCCCGAAAGACTTTTTGTCCGTCTATGGGCTGATAGACCTTTATCTTGACCGTGCTGCCGGAAAACCTCGTAAAGTGCTCCGGCTTCGACAGCGTCCGATCGAGGCCGGGAGACGATACTTCGAGCTGGTAGGCATGGGTGATGATATCTTCCACATCCAGGGCTGCGCTCAGATCGCGGCTTACGGACTCGCAGTCGTTCAAGGTAACGCCGGATTCCCGGTCGATATAGATCCTCAGGAGCCACTTCGGGCCCTGACGCTGAAATTCCAGATCCCAGAGCGCAAGGCCCAGGGAGGACAGAATCGGGTCAAGGAGTTGTCGTATATGGTCAACGACGTCAGCCATTGCGTCCCCCAAATAAAAAGAGTGGGCAAAAGAAATGCCCACCCTTCAGGATGTTCCCCAGAGTGATGTTGTTTTTTAACATACCGGCGCCGGGAATGCAAGGAAAAAATGGTGGAAGCAGGTATTATATCAGTCAACCGAGAACGTGACCTCGCTGATCTGCCCCCCTGTTGTCTCTGCCCTGAGCCTGAACGAACCCGTTTGCACGTTCCAATCGAGATAGTGGCGTTCACGGGTGCGGCCCAGCTCATGGCCGTTCAATGTCCAGATAACGACAGCCTGCGCAGGAGCGCCAATCGCCTCGAAGCGGAGCGTCTGATAGGTTGGCGCCAGATCGAGCGGTCTTTTGTACAACGAACCGGACGCGGGCCTGACGATATTAAAGACGGCATTTTCAGCATAGTGCGAGCTTTCTTTGGGCGCCATGGGCCGGTTGGTCTGACGCTGCCACAGTTCGTAGGCAGGAGGAAGGTCCTCGAACACGCGGTACTCTCCGGCACCCCCCTCCTGCTCCGAGTTGCGGACCAGCAGCCTGCGATGGACATCGCAGGGGGCAAGCCCGCTTTTTTCAAGATCCGGGCGCAAAAAAAGTTCGTTCACTCCATGGGGGCAATCAGGCCCGCGCTTCTTTCCCGATAGCGCGCAGACCTCGACCTCGACCAGTTCTTTCGGCTGCTCGAATTCCTGCGGCCCAGCCTTATCGTGGAGCATCAGCATTACCCGGCGAAAAAGCGGGCCTGCCCCGCTCACACCGGCAACCTGCTGCATGGGCACGCCGTTAAAGTTTCCGACCCAGACGCCGACCGTATAGTCCCGGGTATACCCGATGGTCCAGTTATCGCGGTAATTCCGCGAGGTACCTGTCTTGACAGCGCAGGGAAAGGGCATGCGAAGCACTGACTCCGGGCCGAACTCTGTTGCGCGTGCATAGGGGTCCTTCAGGATGCTCGTAACGAGATAGACCGCCTCGGGTGTGGATATACGACCCTTTGGTTCCCTTTGTACCCGCCGTCCTGGCGATGCGGCCGACAACCTCTCTGTAACCGGCACGAGTGACCCGCCCCGCGCGAGGGCCATATACGCCCTCGTCAGTTCATAGAGCGTCACCTCGCCGTCACCCAGCGCAAGCCCCACGCCATAATGTTCCGCATCAGCGGTCAGGGACGCGAACCCGAACTCGCGCAGCCGGGTCAAAACCGCATCAGGCCCCAGTTCTGCGGCAACGCGTACAGCCGGCACATTCAGTGAATTGGCGAGCGCTTCCCGGAGCCGCACGGGACCGTGAAACTGCTTACTGTAATTCTGGGGTGAAAAATCGCCAACCGGCGTTGCGTAATGGACCTCGAGGTCCTGCAGAAGCGTGGCAGGAGTCATTCCCCGTTCAAGTGCCAGTCCGTAGATGAACGGTTTCAGCGTTGAACCAGGCTGGCGTAGCGCCTGCACGCCATCGTTCTGGCCTTCGGCTGTTATGTTGTCGAAATCCGCAGAACCTGCATAGGCAAGCACCTCGCCATTTCGGTTATCAAGTACCAGCACCGCGGCATTGGATACAACGCGGCCTTTGAGCTCGTACAAAACATCCCTGGCCTGCTGCTCCACCGCACGCTGGAGCGTGCTGTCCAAGGTCGTCCTGATCCTCGATGCCGTTCCGGGAATGGATGATAGGAGCCGCGTGATAAAATGCGGCGCAAGCCGCGGCCTTTGTGGTTGTTGAACCGTGATAACTTCCGCCTGAGCCAGCGTTTTGTCCTCGCTGGTGATAGCGCGAAGGGCCTCCATTCTTTCCAGAATAAAGGTTTGTCTGGACCTTACGAGTTCGATCTTTTTGTAGGGATCAAGCTTGGACGGCGCATTCGGGATGGCGGCAAGGAAGGAGGCCTGGGCAAGCGACAGGTCGGCAGCGGGCTTCCCAAAATAGGTGCGGGAGGCAGATTCGATCCCATAGAGCTGGTTCCCGAAAGGCAGCCTGCTGACATACTGTTCAAGAATTTCATCCTTCGTCATTCCCGCTTCGAGACGATAGGCCAGGCGCACCTCGCGAAGTTTTTTTCCGAAAGTACGGGAGCCGGGTTCGAGCATTTTTGCGAGCTGCAGCGTAATGGTAGATGCGCCGGACCGTCGATAACGAGGAAGTGTGTTCTGAACTGCTGCGCGCGCGACAGCCCTCCAGTCCACACCGTCATGATCATAAAATCTCCGGTCCTCTGCAGCGATCAAGGCGCTGATGAAATGAGGGGATATTTTTCTGAGCTTGACCGGATCGCTCCTGCCGTCGCGGCAGCGCACTTCCTGAAGCAGGATGCCTTTCCGGTCAGTGATCTTGAGGGAATGAAAAGGAGGGATATCCGCAGCATGGATGGGGTTGTCGCGTGCTTCGGAAAGCATGGTGCGATAAAACGCAACTGCGGTCAGCATAATCAAGAAAATCAGTACTGCGAGCGAAGTATAAAGGGTTGTGCGATATTTATAATATGCCATGATCTTCTACGAAAATCTGTGTCGCTTAGAAGCGTCTACTTCTGGCCATCTGTGGCCAACTACTGTAATATTAAATTATTTTTCTGGCTGCCCTGTTTCACTTAAGTTATCTGATTTTAAAGAATTAGATACAATACCATGATCCTATAAAGCTTGGAGCCGCGAAGGCGCGAAGGTCGCGAGGAAATCCTTAAGTTCTTGAATAAGAGAAAATAACATTTTGTTTTTGCTGTCCTCGCGTTCTTCGCGCCTTCGCGGCTTCATAGTTATAAAAATATCATCAAAGCTGCTTTAGAGCTACGGCTCAGTTATACTGAACGTCCCCTCGGCGCCGCGGCCGAATTGCTCCGGTTCGTACATCAAGGTCGCTGTCGTACCGGGAAGTTCGAACACCCCCGGCGTTGTCGCGCGCGCCATATACTTGTAGCGGTACACGCCGGCCGCTATCTCGTCGGCAAAGAGCTTCACCCCGTCATCATGGCGCTCCACGTGGTTAAAGGGATTGTAGTTGTACTTCCAGCCATACTCGTTCCGCTCGCTGCCCTGTTCCTCTTCGTCAGTCTCATATCTTTTTGATGTGGTCTTGAGGCTCGTATCGATCGGCTCCAGTCCTGCCGGCAGCGGGTCATCGACCACGAAGCGGTATCCGGCCTGAGGAACGATAACGGTCAGTTCAACCACTGCCACCTGCCCCAGCGGGATATCTTTTAGTGACTCGCGTTCTATAGATGTCGATTTTGCAGCGTCAAAACGCGATATTTTACGCTCAACATAGAACCCCTCCTGCCTTGGCGGCTGCGGACCTGCGAGCTTATAGGAATAGCGCATCGTATAATAAAGCGTACCCTTTCCTTTCTTCTGGATAGAAAGGTCGGAGGCCCCGGTCGGCAAGTCCTTTGCCTCTATGTTCCCTTCGGCCAGTTTCGTGTCATAGCCTTCGCGGTCAATCTCCATTACCTTTTTCCCTGCAAGCAGCACTGTCGCGGTATAGTCGGGTTCAACAGCCTCTTTCTTCTTGAGCACCATCAGAAGGGCGTCCAGTGCGGCGGCATTTTCGTAGGTGTATCTCCACCGTCCGTTCTTGCGTGCGTTCAGGATATACCTCGCCATTTTGGCAACAAAAGGATCATCGGGTTCTCTGAGCAGGAACAGGTCCAGCGCCTGACTGGTGTTGATCACAGGCGACGACATCCAGCTCCAGGACCCCGGCAGCTCGCCACGGTCCTCGACATGGGCTGTTGCTGCAGTGATGAACATGCTTTTTTTGATCTCGCCAAACAGGATGGCCGACTGCTCCTTCCAGGCAGGCAACTCCGACAGCAGCGCATCGAGCCTGATATGGGTATCAAAGGACAGTTCTTTTCTCCGTTTGTAATAATCCTGGTAATAGGATTCGTCGGACAGACCGATATGTTTCATGCCGCTCAGGATGTTGATCCGGTAATAGGCAATGCATCTCCATGAACAGAGGCGCATATAAGAGGGTATGTTCCTGAGCCTGTCCTTGAGGTAATTACCGAGCTTTTCCTTCGCCTCTTTCGGCACATCGTAATGCAGTTCCTCTGCACGGGATAATATTTTTGCAATATAGGGCGAGATCCAGGGGTCCGATTCCCGGTCAGAGGCCCAGTACTTGAACCCGCCGTCCTCGTTCTGGAGCGACAGCACTTTCGCGAGGTTCGCCTTGATCACCTCGGGGATCGGCTTCGTTGCATGAAGATCAAAGGCAAAGGTCTTCGAAAGCTCCTGCAGCTCCATGAGCGGCAAAAGCAGGCTTGCGGTCTGCTCAAGGCAGCCGTAGGGGTACGCCACCAGATATTGCGCCCCTTCATCGAGCTGGGACAAGGCCGTGCTCGCCAGCGATACTGAGAGACCGCCTGAATCGGTCCTGATGCCGGTCGCAGGAATGTTCAGTTTTTCGAGGCTCTCCTTGTCGGTCTCGCCAACTGCCACTGTGGTCTCGGTCGGCGGCAGGTCCTGGACCGCCAGCGTAACCTGGACAGCATCGTCATGCGACACCGTCTGTCCGCTCTTGTCCGTTCCTTCGAAATGCGAGGTAAACCTGAGCAGCGTGCTTCCCTTTGCGTTCGCCTTGTACGGGAACAGGACCTTGCGCGTTTCTCCTGCTTTCAGCTCAAGGGATGTGGTGAGCTCTTTTTCAGCACCGGCGAACGCGATCGAACCGTTCTTGTCTGGAAGCGAGGCTTTGATCGTCACCAGTCCGCTCACCTCGCCTGACACCTGGACTGTTGCGCCTGCCTTGAAGCTGTCGCCAAGACGGGTGAACCTGGGAACAACCGGCCTGGTCACGAGTGGGAGCGATACGGTCGCCCCTGCTTTTCCGTCGCCAAAATAATCGTCTTTGGTCACGGCTACCGCCATGACCCGCCATTGCGTCAGGTTGTCAGGCAGCTTGAACATGATCGATGCCTTGCCGTCAGCATCAGTAATAAGCGAGGGATTATAATAAGCCAGATTCTGGAATACCTGACGCACCGAGACTCCCGGTGCCATCATGTCCCCGCCTCCGCCGTCATTCCCCTTTTCCGAGAACTTCTGCTGATGCAGCAGGAACCTGCGATTGTCGCTCATGCGCACCGAAAGGCCTCGATGGGGATAGATGATCGAGACCAGGTCCGGCGGAGCATATCCCGTGAGCGCCAGGATCGCCTCGTCCACGACCATTACCACAAGCTCTCCTGATGGCACAGGTTTTCCAGTCCGGTCCTTTACCAGGAACTCCACCTTCAGTTCATCACCAGGCCTGGCGGTCTTTTTATCGGGAGCGACAGACACCTGAAGCCGCTTTTCTTCGGCAGAAACGGTAAAAGGCGCATAGCCGACCTTGAACTGATGGTCATCTTCGGGTTCCAGGCCTGAAGCGGGCGCGCCTTTTCGTACCAGTGCCACGCCGACATAGGCGTTCGGGATCATTTCTTTGGTCACTATGAACTCGACCATCACGGCCCCGCCTTCTGCGAGCTGTTGTTTTTTGATGAAGAATTTCTCTCGCTCCACGGTAAAGAGCATTTCAGCCGCAGGATAGGGTGATTTGATCAAGGCACGGGCTGTCTCGCCCGGTACATAGCGGTCCTTGTCAAGCAGCACCTCGACGCGGTCGTATTCCGTGCCTGACCAGCCTACCATTTCGCGGCCCGTTGCATAGAAGGTCAGCCTTGCCTCGGTCCCGACATTCTCCCGGCCCTTGAACCCTGCCTGCACGATATAATAGCCGGCTGAAGGAGGAGTTATTGAGCAAGAGGCAAGCTTATCGCTGCTTACGATTTCGCAGGTCCCAACTTCGGTGTCTACCATCTGGCTTTCCGTTGTTTCCTGGCCGGGCCGGATGACCCTGCGCACCGCATGCCAATCGCGTTTGATCAGCTTCACGAGAAGCGGCGTACCCAAAGCTGCCTTGCCGTCAGCGTCAACAGCAATGGCAGAAACGGAAAGCGGCTTTTTTGCTTCTCCGAACCAGTCGGCCATCTTCATGCCGATAAGGACCGGGTTAGGAAGCACGGTCGCCATGGCAGAGGCACCCACGGTCTGTTCGCTCGGGTCCTTGACCTCGATGTCGAAGCTGTAGAGCATGGGACGGGCAACGTCGTCTTTCGGCACAGCAATAGTGATCGTACCCTTGCCCTCCGGATTCAGGTCGAACGCATTGGATGCAACGTTCGCGGAAGGCGCTGCTGCCGTTCCCTCGCGGTCGATCCATTCTGGAATGCCGAAGGAAACTCCCTCCCAGCCCTCGGGCCGGAAGATAATACTCCGTCTCGTAACGTTCCAGGAAGTGCGGGAGCCTGCCATGGGCGCGCCGAAGTAGTATTCTGCTTTGACCTCGGCCTTAAGCTCCTCTCCTGCTACGACCCTCGGCCTGTCCGGCGTCACCTTCGCCTTGAAATCAGGCGCGCGGAACTGCGCCGCCTGGAAGGTCCCGCGATATTTGAGGTTCATCGTCTTGGATGAGGCAACGACCGTATAATGACCGAGTGGCTGGTTTTTTTTCAGCGGAATACTGATATTAAAAGTGCCGTATTCGCTCACCGTCACCGGTTCGAGTTTGACTCTTGCTCCCTGCGGGTCCCGGAGCTCGACCTCGTACACAGCACCAGCCTCTTTTTTAAGGTTTCCGTAGGAGAGATAGCGCACTACACCCTTCAGCTCAACAGTCTCCCCAAGCCTGTAGATCTGGCGGTCCGAGAATATCGTGCCAGCCGGGACCGGCCGCTCCGCTTCCCATGCAGGCGTTACGCCGAAGTTCCAGACCGGGGGATTCCCGTCGCCCTGTGCCTGCAACAGGGTCCAATCCGTGCCCTTTGAAGCGATCACCGAAAGCTTCGGAGGACGGGCATCGCCGTAGGATTCACGGTCATAGGATTCATCGTCTTCGTCTCCTTCGGCAGGCATATTTTCGTTCAATACCTTGTTCGAAATGGCGCGTTTGGTGCAGCTTAGAAGTTCTTTTTCGCTCAGAGCCAGCAATCCTGATGCATCGGTCGTTCCCGAAGCGCACGATTGCGTTTTGTTCTCCTCACGATAGATCGAGACCTTGACGCCAGACACCGGAGCACCGGTTGCAAGGCTGTTCGCCATGAGCAGGCCTTCCTTGGGAGAGATCTTGAAATGCACCCCGAGGTCGGTCCGGAATATGAGGCCTGCATGGCTGATCTCGTTGTCCTTGTGGTAATTGAAGCGCCGTGCCTCTTCAGGAGCATAAAAATTGTACAGCACCGCGCCAAAACCGTCTGCATTGAACCAGCGTTTGAGATCAACCTCATGCCGGACCGCCTTGTTCTTTTCAGGAGCTCCGGGCATTGTCGTGTAGGCGCCTGGAAACCGGTCCACTAACGAACTGATGTTATCGCCAAGATCGCCGGTCCCGAGCAGGTCCTTGGGGTTCTTAACGCCGATGATCTTGGAATAGAGCTTTTCGACTGCCTGTACGCCCACTGGCAGAATGGGGTCCACTTTTTTTGACACCACATACAGCCCCTGGCGCGCAACGATCGCCGCCTGAAGGTTCCCGGAGCGGAAGCGGGCATCACCCGGGTTCGCGAGCTTCTGGCCGTAAATATCCCTCAGCTCCTTTTGCAGGCTGAGCTCATAGCCCGTATCAGGAGTGAGATAGGCATTGTTGATCGGTACGATGTCCCGCTGGTACGCGGAGAAGGGGGAACCCTGGGCAGCAGGACGCGCCTCGCGCTTTTCCCGGGCTTTCGTCATCTTTTCAAAGAAACCGAGCAGTTTGTCCTTGGCCGAGGCCCACCCCCCCTCCTTCAGCACTACGTTCTTGTCCATCTCTTCCTGCGAAACACCGTTGGTGAACACCAATTGATATGACGGCTTGAGATCGTTGTACTCATTGTCGCGCTGGGGTTCGATGCGAAGGAAGCGGAAAGGCCCGTAGGTCTTGAACCAGGCGGATAGTGCTGCCGGCGTGGTAAGATTGCCCTCCTTGCCGCGCACCCCGGCAGAGACCGTGAGCGTATATTTGGTGTCGAGTTTCAGCGAGGCCCGGGGCTTCACTGCATATCGGAACTGATGCCGTTCCATGCCGAGTTCATCCGCATCCTGCGGGTTGTTTTTTTCTGCAGAGACTTCACAGGCAACAGGCACTTCTGATGCCATGTAGCGTGCTTCCATGAGGCGGAGGTGTTCCTTAAGCGACAAAACATTCAAAGCTTGGTTCGAGATAATGAATATCTGCTGGTCAGGGACAGCATGGTCCAGCTCATTGGGAGTGATATATTCTATACGCGGGCCCGGGGTGCGGAAGGTCCAGGCAAGTTCGGTCTTGAACATGCTTCCGTCAACGCCCTTAATGCCTTTCGTTACCCTCACCCGGTATTCGGTCGCCAGGGTCAGGTGATGGGCCGGTTCAAACACCACGGCATTGGTGCCGAGAAGACGGAAGGCACCTTCAACGCGCGGAATCAGGCTGAAATGTGAAAGCACCTCTTTTCGTGCCGGATCGTCGAGCGTGCCGATGGGGACAACCGCTTTATTGAACAGCACCTGGATCTGGACCTGTCCATCGTTCTCGCCCTCAGGGCTGTGATGGGTGATCAGAAGGTCGGATGGGCTGCCTTGCGCAAGGCAGAGATGCGGGGCTAAGAGCGTTACAAGCAGAGTAATGATAGCAATGACTCCGGGGATGCGGCGGTTCATGTGAAGCCTCCTCAAAGAAGCTGTAATGGGATAAGTTTGGTTCGGCAGGATTTCGATGAGGATGAGTATACACCAAGATAGCTGGAGGGTGTCAAGATTTTCGAAGCGTTGATCGGGAGAATTTCAGGAATAGGTTATGTAATTAAGTGCAACAGCGCTAGTGTGGGCGAAGCCGTGTCTTCAGGAGCTTATTTTCCGGGTATTTCTGTTCTTTCTTGAGTACGCTAGTAATCCTTGCATTTTCCATCAAAAAAGGTATACTAACCATAGAAATGAGCAAAGGGCAAGGCCCTCTCGTTTTGGAACGAAATGTCGCCCGCGCCTCATCTTCGTTAACTGACTCTTCCTGCTATCACCTTTTCTTATTTAAAAAGCGACAGCACGCCTGGTTGGCGAAAGATTCGGTTTGGAACGCGCATGCGGGTTCGCTCCCCTTGCTTGAGAACGGCATAACCGCGGAGAAGACACATAACGCGCTGCGCGGCATTGACCGTCAGCGTGAATATGAGATCACACAGGAGGCAGCATGGCAAAGAAACTATATGTAGGGAACTTGTCGTATAACACCCAGGAGGAGGACTTACGCGAGGCATTCTCGAAGATCGGCGAGGTCCTGTCCGCAACGCTGATCATCGATCAGGCGAGCGGCAGGTCCAAGGGATTCGGTTTCGTGGAGATGGCGCAGGACGAGGACGCGGCCAAGGCGATCGCTACCCTGAACGGCACATCGTTCATGGACCGGACCATCACGGTAAACGAGGCCAAGCCCAAGACCGAACGCTCAGGTTCGGCGGCGGCAGGGGTGATCGCGGCGGATACGGTGGAGGAGGAAGATCGTGGAGATAAGAGTCCAGTCACAGAACATCGAAAAGGCCCTGCGGGACCTGAAGAAGAAGATCCAGGTGGACGGCCTTATGGGGGAAATAAAGAAGCGCCGCCATTACGAAAAGCCGTCGGTGAAAAAGAAGAACAAGCGGCTCGAGGCAGAGAAGCGAAGACGGAAGCTCCTGAAGCGCTCACCACGGCCATCAGGTTCGGGGCCGAGGCCGGGAAGGCCGTCGCCGTCATCCGCTTCATCGCACAGCTAAATCCGGATTTGACGCGGGAATGATCTAAGGTTCTCGCATAAGGAGGTGATGAAATTTAGCAGCCTTGCGGCACGGTGCAAAGTTATACAATGCGGATCTCTCTTTATTTGCCGCCCATCGTCCACTCCAGCACGAACCACGTTACTACCAGCGCCGCTATCAGGTAAACGATCTTCCTGATGTTATTCCAGGCACTGCCTTTCCGGTTCTCCCAGCTTTTCTGGCTCATTGCTCATGGTGCTCACTCCTGGACCTTTATATGTTCAGGTTTCTCTTGTTGCGATTGGGAAACCCGTTGCGCCCTCGTCGCCAAACCGCACATCGGAAGTATCTCAAAACACGAACAGTGCACGATAGAGATACCGCGTCATCGTCCTCTATTCCTATCTTGCGTTCCATGTGCTCCGAGCCTCCCGGCACGTTTGGGACGTTTTCGCTCATAAATTATAAGGCAGGGCTCCATAGCGGAGCCCTGCCTTATAATAGTACAGATGCTTTTTAATAGCTGTTTTAAGCTTTTTGGAGGACTTTAGCAGCGTCTTTCGCGAAGTACGTGAGGATCATGTCCGCACCTGCGCGCTTGATCGAGATGAGCGATTCCATCATGGCGCGCTCTCCGTCGATCCAGCCCATCTTGGCCGCAGCCTTGATGATCGAGAACTCGCCGCTCACATTGTAGGCGGCAACGGGCAGATTGAACTGCTGCTTCACCTGGTAGATGATGTCGAGATAGGCAAGCGCCGGCTTCACCATGACGATGTCGGCGCCCTCTTCGATGTCCAGGGCCACTTCGCGCATGGCCTCGCGGCTGTTCGGGGGGTCCATCTGGTAGGAACGGCGGTCGCCGAACTGGGGAGTCGATTCTGCTGCTTCCCGGAACGGTCCGTAAAAGCTCGATGCGTACTTTGCTGCATAGGCCATGATCGGCGTATCGTAGAATCCGTGGCCGTCGAGGATCTCGCGGATGGCGCCGACCCTGCCGTCCATCATGTCCGACGGAGCCACCATGTCGGCCCCGGCCTTGGCATGGGAAAGCGCTTCCTTGGCAAGCAGTTCAAGGGTCGCGTCGTTGTCCACCGTGTTGTTCTTGATCACGCCGCAATGGCCGTGGCTGGTGTACTCGCAGAGACAGACGTCGGTGATGACCGTCAGGTCCGGCATCTTGTTCTTGATGGCCTTGATCGCGTGCTGCACGATCCCCTCGTCGGAGTAGCCTTCGCTGCCGACTTCGTCCTTATGCTCGGGAATGCCGAAGAGGATGACCGCGGGAATGCCGAGGCTCCTTCACCTCTTCGCAGTCCTTTACGAGGTTGTCGATGGACTGCTGGTAGTTGCCGGGCATGGAGCTGATCTCTTTTTTCACTCCCTTGCCGTGGGTCACGAACATGGGGTAAATGAAATCGTCGGGAGAAAGCTTCGTCTCCCGCACCATGCGCCTGATGTTTTCGTTGAGCCGCAGCCTTCTGGGACGGTAAAGAGGTTGGAACATGGTATCTCCTGAAATTAATACAAATTCTAAACTCGAAGCACGAAATCCTGAATATCTATAAGCACCAAACTTTGATTTGAATTTTACTATTATTTAGAGCTTAGCAATTCGTGCTTAGAGCTTGTCTTTTAGCTGCAGCCGCACCCGCCGGAACCGCACCCGCCGCTGCTCTTCTTGCTCGGCTGGGAATCTTCCCCGCCGCAGCCGCAGCTGCCGCCTGCAGGTGCACCGTTCGGAAAGCCAATGACAAAGCCTTCACCGCGCTCGTCGCTCACAAATCCGAGCTCCGCGCCTGCAAGGGCCTTCGACGTTGATGCGTCCACATAGAGCTTTGCGCCATTCTTTTCAACGACCGTATCTCCGTCACCTGACTTGTCGTCGATCATGATCTCATAGGAAGGGCTGCAGCATCCGCCGCCGGCCGCTGTTATGCGCAGGCCGTGGTTCGGCACCCCTTCTGCATTAAGGATTTCTTTTATTTTGTCTGCTGCCAAATCTGCGATCGTGATCATGCTATTCTCCTTTTTCGTCCCTTCATTCCCTTCTGGTCCAGCCATCACGGGAATAACCAAGAGACCTGCTATTTTTTGTAAAATTCGACTATGGACTCGACAAAGGCCGGGATCGTATAGTCCTTCGGCATAATATCGACCTGCATGCCGTACTCTTCAGCTGTTTTTGCCGTTACCGGGCCGATACAGGCCACGTCAACGCCTGCCAGTAATGTTTTATACTCTTTTTGGCCGAGTATTTCAACAAAATTGTGGACCGTTGAGGAGCTTGTGAACGTCACCGTCGATATCTTATGCTCAACAAAGAGCTTCCGCACTCGCTCCACATCAGCAACCGGCTTCACATTTTCATAGGCAGTTGCTACGGTTACGTCAGCGCCAAGCTCCCGAAGCTTGTCCGGGATAAGCTCCCGTGCCACTTTGGCACGCGGGTATCAGGAATCTTTTGCCTTTGACCTTGGTACCGCCAAGCGCATCCAGCACGCCCTCTGCCTTGAATTCCGTTGGGACCAGGTCCGCCCGGAGCCCGTACTGTTCGAGCGATTCAGCTGTTTTCGGCCCCACAACGCAGATGTTCACGCCTTTCAGCATGCGCAGATCCTTGCCAAGGCTCCGGAGGCGCTCCATGAAGTACTTTACGGCATTGGCGCTGGTGAAGATCACCCAGCTATAGGATTCGATGGCCTGGATCGCGCTGTCCAGTTCATTCCAGCTCGAAGGCGGCACCACATCGATGGTCGGAAATTCTATGGTCGTGGCGCCCCGGTCGATGAGCTGCTCGGCAAAGATGCTGACCTGGTCGCGCGAGCGTGTCACGACCACCCGCTTACCGAAGAGCGGCTTGGATTCGTACCAGTTGAGTTTCTCCCGCAGCTTCACCACATCGCCGACAACGATGATCGCCGGTGGCCCGAGCTTAGCTTCTTTTACCTTCGGGATGATATCGCCGAGCGTACCGGTCACGACGCGCTGGTCCGTCCGGGTGCCCCATTGGATAAGGGCGACCGGTGTCTCGGTTTTCCTGCCGTGCGTCAAAAGATTGTCAACGATGCTCTGAAGGTTCTTCATGCCCATGAAGAAGACCAGCGTGCCAACGCCCGTGGCGATCTTGTCCCAGTGTACCTTGGATTCAGGCTTGGTGGGGTCTTCGTGCCCGGTCACAAAAGCCACGCTCGCAGTATGGTCGCGATGGGTGAGCGGAATACCGGCATAGGTGGGAACTGCTGTTGCAGCGGTCACGCCAGGCACGACTTCGAAGGGAATGCCAGCGTCCACGAGATCTTCGGCCTCTTCGCCGCCCCTGCCGAAAATGAAAGGATCTCCGCCTTTCAACCGGGCAACGATCTTGCCTTCTTTTGCCGTGCGGACGATAAGATCGTTGATCTCTTCCTGCGGAAGCGTATGCTTGCCGCCCTGCTTACCCACGTAGACCAATTCCGCATCAGGCCTGCGGTGGTCGAGCAGCCGCTCGTTCGCGAGGTAATCGTAGATGATCACGTCGGCCTTTTTCACGCATTCGAGGCCCTTGACCGTGATCAGGCCTGGATCACCAGGCCCGGCGCCGATCAAATATACTTTTCCGATTGATTGAGTCATAGTTTGATTGTTACCAGGGAGAACATTGATAGCGCTTGAGATGCAGTAAAGAAGATGGACCAAGCGACTTTAACCGCTGAGACGCCGAGACGCAGAGAAGGTCTTCATTCGTTTCGGCATGCATTTCTCAGCGTCTCTGCGTCTCTGCGGTATAGTATGCCTTTTTTTAGTTAATTCTCCAGCAGGTTATTGCCGCTGAAGTCCGTATTATGGCCATATACTTCTCTCAGGATCACGTCAGCGCCCTGTTTCAGGAGCTTCTCCGCCAGGGTCACGCCGAGCTTCTCCGCCTTTTCTGCCTCGCCCTCGATCGTGTCCTTGATGATGCGCTTCCCGTCAACGCTGCCGACCAGGCCGATGAGATGCAGCTTGCCGTTCACCATCTGACCGTAGCAGGCGATCGGCACCTGGCAGCCGCCTTCGAGCCTGCGCAGGAGTGCGCGTTCGCCCGTAACGCAGGTCCGCGTGTCCTGATGATTAAAGAAGGCGATAAGGTCGTTCAGTTCCCGGTCGTCCACCCTGCACTCGATGCCGAGCGCGCCCTGGCCGATGGCAGGCAGGCTGATTGCGGGGTCGAGGTATTCCGAAACGTTCTCGGCCAGGCCGAGACGCCGCACACCTGCCGCCGCAAGGATGATGGCGTCGAACTGCCCTTCCTTCAGCTTCCTGAGCCGCGTATCCACGTTGCCCCGGAGCTGCTCGATCTTGAAGTCGGGCCGGACGTTCATGAGCTGGGTCTGGCGCCTGAGGCTGCTCGTGCCGACCGTTGCGCCCTGCGGCAGGTCCTTGAACTTGATATTATTCCGCGTCAGAAGGGCATCGCGCGCATCTTCTCGCTTCGTGATGCAGGAAAGATGGAGTCCGTCGGGGAACAGCGTCGGCACATCCTTCATGCTGTGCACGGCGATGTCGATCTCATTGGCAAGCATGGCCTCTTCGATCTCTTTGACGAACAGCCCCTTGCCGCCGACCTGCGCCAGCGGCACGTCGAGGATCTTGTCCCCCGTGGTCTTGATCTTGGTCAGGGAAACGGTCATTCCCGGATATTTTTTTTCAAGCTCCGACTTCACCCATTCGGCCTGCCACAGCGCCAACGCGCTCGCCCGTGTACCGATCCTGATCTCTTTTCTCAATGAAAGGCTCCTTTAAAAACTATTTGGTATTGCTAAACATTAACCACAGAGTTCACAGAGAAAGGCCTTACTGTTGAATCAGTTACGAACACAGTGGACTCATCCGATTCCTCTGTGGTTGCCTTCTTGCCTCTGGTTTTTATTATTTACAGTACGAAATGAGGTAGCCATTCCTGGCCTTACCTGCAGGTGCTCTTTGCTCCGGTTCCCTGCGGCGGGACTATGGGATCATCAGATTCCGCAGCCTTCACGTGGCCGGGCCGCTTCAGTTCCTTGTCCAGGTTGAAGAGCCTGCGCGCAACAGCGATCGTGGCATCGCCCTCGCCCGGGACGGACGCCGCCTGTTTGAGGACCACCAGCGGCGCATGGAGCAGTTTGTTCACAATGGCCTGGGACATGGCCTCAATGGCATGCTTCTGGTCGTCGGTGATGCTGCTCAGCGACGCAAGGGCCTTGTCATACTCGCGTTTCCTGACGTCCTCCACCTTCTCGCGCAGATCAACGATGGTCGGAACCGCATCCAGGGCGCGCTCCCACTGGAGGTAGGTTTCCACTTCCAGTGATATGAGCTCTTCCGCCTTGGCCGCTTCCTTTGACCTGCCCTCGGTATTGACATCGACCTTGCTTTGCAGGTCGTCGATGTCGTAGAGGTAGACGTTATCTTCCTTGTCGACATCGGGATCGATGTTCCGGGGATTGGAAATGTCGATCAGGAAGATGGGTTTGTGGCGTCGTTGCTTCAACGCCTTGGCGACCATATCGCGGTTGACCACGTATTTCGGCGCGCCGGTGGCACAGATCAGGATATCGATCATCACCATGGCGTCGGGAAAATGTTCGAATCTGATTGCGTCCCCCTTGAACTCCAGGGCAAGCTCCTCGGCGCGCTCGAAGGTGCGGTTGGCCACCATGATGTTCTTGACGCCGTTGCCAAGAAGGTGCTGCGCCGCAAGTTCCGCCATCTCACCCGCACCCAGGAGCATGACGGTCTTCCCTTCCAGTTCGCCGAAGATCTTCTTTGCCAGCTCGACCGCAGCGGTGCTGATGGATACGGCCCCTTCGGCGAGTTTGGTCTCGGTGCGGACCCGCTTTGCAACGGAGATCGCTTTTTTGATCAGTTTATTGAGGATCGTACTGGTGGTCTTGGTCTTGAGCGAGATGTCGAAGGCGTCCTTGAGCTGGCCCAGGATTTGCGCCTCGCCCACGACCATGGAATCGAGGCTCGAAGCCACGCGGAAGGTGTGACGGACGCCCTGGGCCTCGGGATAAACATAGAGCGACTGTTCCAGCGATTCCCGGCTGAGGCCGTGGTAATCCGATATGAATTGTTTGATCCGGTCGACGCCCGAGACGCTGTCCTGGACGGACGCATAGATCTCGACGCGGTTGCAGGTTGAGACAATAAGGCTCTCCCGTACGCCTTCATAGGTCATGAGCTTCCGCAGCGCATCGGGAAGCGTGTTCTCGGGGAAGTTGAGCTTTTCGCGCACCTCGATGGGCGCTGACTTATGGCTGAGACCGACTACGATGATGCTCATTCGTGTGCCGCCTTAAAAAGTATGCTTTCCAACGTTTATCCGGCTGATGATAAAAAAGCTGATCAACACGAGCACGAATCCGAAGATCGTGAGAAGTGCCATTTTCTTTCCGCGCCAGCCGATCGTCCGCAGGTGCAGGAACGCCAGGTACACGACCCAGATGATGAGCGACGACGTTTCTTTCGGCGACCAGCTCCAGTAGGTCCCCCAAGCGCTGTTCGCCCAGATTGCGCCGGTGATCATGCCGAGCGTGAACAGGGGCCAGCCGATGGTGAGCGCCTTATATCCCAAGGTGTCCATGATGTCGAGCGAAGGCAGGCGGTGAAAAATGGCGCCAAGACGCTTTGCTTTAAGCTGCCGTTCCTGCATCAGGTACATGATCGATATGATGAAGGCAAAGGCAAAGGCCGATTCACCCAGAATGGAGAAGCTGGTATGGATGCCGAGCCAGCCGCTTTTGAGGACCGGATCGAGCTCTTTGATATCCCCCGAGAGGATGAAGGCCGGCGCCATGAGGACGAGCACCAGGGGAAGCATGAACGACCCGAGCGCGGCGATCTTGAACCGGAATTCCATGACCAGAAACACCAGCATGATGCCCATGCCGAGGAAATTTGCCGCCTCGAAAAAACCGGTCACCGGAATGCGGCCCGATTCGGTCCATCTGAAGGAGAAGTAGGCGAGATGGAACAGAAAACCGGCGACCGCCACCCAGAGCGATTTTTCGGCCACCTGCTTGAGGTCAGGCTTGATAAAGTATGTTACGTACCCTGTTGCGGCAAGGAGGTACGCCCCGATAGCGGCTTGAAAAAAGTAGAGGTTCATTCAGGCTCTTCCCCGGTGAGGTTCCGTCACATAAAGTTGATTATAATACTTTCTAATGCCACTGAAAGTCAAGGGAAAAACAGGTTTGGATCAGGCCGCGTCCCGACAGCGGTGGTGCATACGACAGAAGATCAACGTTCCTGCACCAGACTGCCCTCGACCATCCTGAAAACCCGGTCTGCGCGAATGGCGAGCTTATCATTGTGCGTTACGATCACAAAGGTGATGCCTTGCTCACGGTTGACGCCCTGCAGAAGCTCATGCACCGCTTCGCCCGTGTGAGCATCGAGGTTCCCGGTCGGTTCATCGGCAAGGATAACATCAGGGGTAAGCAAGAGAGCACGTGCCACGGCAACGCGCTGCTGCTCGCCGCCGGACAGTTCGCCGGGGCGGTGGTGAAGCCGGGCGCCCAGCCCCACATCGGCCAGGACCGCCGATGCGGCGGCAACGGCCTTATCCCGGTCAGTGCCACGGATCAGGTCCGGCATCATGACGTTCTCGATCGCCGAAAACTCAGGAAGCAGATGATGGAATTGAAACACGAAACCGACGCGTTCGTTGCGGAAGCGCGCGACCCGGTCGTTGCTCAAGGCATACACGTCCAGATCGCCATAGATCACCCTGCCGCCGGTCGGGCGCTCCAGCCCCCCCACGATATGGAGGAACGTACTCTTCCCGACGCCCGAAGCACCCACAATGGCGATCATCTCCCCTTTGCGGATATCGAGATCGATGCCGTCCAGGACATGGAGCTCCACCTGACCGCTTAAGAAGGTCTTGCGGAGCTGCTCGATATGGATCAAAGGAGGTATTATTTCTTGTCTCCCGTCGAAACAGACTCTTTCACCTTATCCACCTTCTTTTCGATCGTCGCTGCCTGCTCTTCCACCTTCTGTTTGATTGACTCTGCCTGTTCGCCTGCTCCTTCAATTTTCTTTCCAGCCGATTTCAGCAGGTCTGCGCCGCCGAACAAAATGAAAACGATCAGTGCCAGCGAGAGCAGGATCAGGATCAATAAAAATCTTTTCACGGTACCGCCTTTTTGCGCCATTGGGTCCCTCCAGGAGCTGTAGAATTTAACTCAAAATAGAGCCGCGCCTGCTGCGGCCTTATTCATATCTCAACACTTCCACAGGGTCCTGCTTCGCCGCCTGCCACGACGGATAGAGCGTCGCCAGAAAGCTGATGCCGAGCGCCGTGATTGATATGAACAGAACGTCCAGCGGCGTGATCGAAAGCGGTAAATGGCTCACCTGGTATACGTCCTTCGGCAGCGTTATCACCCCGGTCCTGGTGATGACGGCAACAGCGCCGTACCCGATGGCCGAGCCGATGGCCGTCCCCACGGACCCGATGACCAGCCCGGCGAACATGAAGATCTGCATGATGCTGCGGGAAGAAGCGCCCATGGACTTCAGGATGGCGATCTCGCGGCTTTTTTCCATGACGATCATGGTCAGGGTGCCGATGATGTTGAAGGACGCCACGATGATGATCACCACCAGGATGAGCGACATGCCGATTTTCTCGAGCTTCAGCGCCGAGAAAAAGTTCTTGTTCATCTCGACCCAGTTTCGTGTGTAGTAGGGATACCCCGCCGCGGCCTGGATGTCGCGCCCGATCTCTTCGGCATTATAGATCTCATCGACCCTGACCTGGACCCCGCTGACGCGGCCCGGCATGTCGAAGAATTTCTGCGCCTCGGGCAGCGAGATGTACACAAAGCCGGTGTTATAGTCATACATGCCCGCGTCAAAGATGCCCACCAGCTGAAATTTCCTCAGTTTTGGCACCATCCCCATGGCGGTCTCTTCGCCGACAGGGTTCACCATAGTGAGCGTATCGCCGATCGACATCCCGAACTTGCGCGCCAGGTCTTCGCCGATCACGATGCCCGGGGTCTTTTCAGCATGCTCAAGCCCGAGCAAAGAGCCGGCGGTCATGTTCTTTTCCAGGCTCGTTACCGTCCCTTCCTTTCGGGGATCAATGCCGCGCACGACGACCCCCTGCACGCGGTCCCGGTTGGTGAGCATGGCCTGGCTGATGATAAAGGGCGTCGTTGCCGTCACGTGCGCTACGCGGCCGATCTTTTCTTCAAGCGGCTTGATGTCTTTAACGCCGGCGCCGGAATATTCCATAACGACCACATGGGAGATGGCAGAGAGGATCTTGTCTCGGAAATACCCCTGAAAGCCCGTCATGACCGAAAGCGTGATGATGGACGTGGCAACGCCGATGACCACGCCGGCGATGGAGATGAAGGTATTGAGCGATACCGTGCCGTGCCGCTTTTTGGTCTTCAGATAGCGCAGGCTGACGAATATTTCAAAAGGGATTTTCATAGTAGATTATCGTAACCACCAAAGTTCACAAATAATTACGAATAAAGCGGTCGGCAAACATTCCGCAATCCGCAATCCGAAATCCGCAATGCTACTTTTCCTTCTTCATCTGCGGGAAAAGTATCACGTCGCGGATCGAGTTCGACCCGGTCAGCAGCATCACCAACCGGTCAATGCCAATGCCTTCGCCTGCAGCAGGCGGCATGCCGTGCTCAAGGGCGCGGATAAAGTCCTCATCCATCTGGTGAGCCTCATCGTCGCCTGCCTCCCGTTCGTTCACCTGGTTGAGGAAGCGGTTCTTCTGGTCGACCGGATCATTCAGCTCGGAAAACGCGTTGGCAAGCTCCCTGCCGACCACGAACAGCTCGAAGCGTTCCACAAAGGCCGGATCGTCCACGCGTTTTTTCGAAAGCGGCGAGATGTCCGTGGGGTAGTCGGTAACAAAGGTCGGCTGGATGAGCTTCGGCTCGACCAGGGCCTCGAATATCTCGTTCAGCAGTTTGCCCAGCGGCTCCCCTCCCGTGATCTTCGCGCCAAGCTTTTTGGCATACTCGCGCGCTTTATCTACGTCGGTCAGGACCTCCGGCGGTACGCCGGCCTCGCGGAGCGTGTCGAGATAGGTGATCCGTTTCCAGGGAGCTGCCAGGCTGATCTTGTGCCCTTCCGATTCGACCTCGGTCGTGCCGAGGACCTCCATCGCCACCGAGCTGATCATCTGCTCGGTCAGGTCCATGAGGTCCTGGTAATCGGCGTAGGCGGTATAGAACTCGAGCATGGTGAACTCGGGATTGTGGCGCGTCGAGATACCCTCGTTTCGAAAATTCCTGTTGATCTCGTACACGCGCTCGAAACCGCCCACCAGCAGCCGTTTGAGGTACAGTTCAGGCGCGATCCGGAGAAAGAGGTCCATGTCGAGCGCATTGTGATGAGTTTTGAAAGGCCTGGCAGTCGCCCCGCCGGGAATGGACTGCATCATCGGCGTTTCCACCTCCAGGTATCCCCTGCTGTTCAGGTACTGGCGGATGGCCTGCACGATCCTGGTCCTGAGGACAAAGACCTTTTTCACCTCGGGATTGACGATGAGGTCGACATAACGCTGCCGGTAACGGATCTCCACATCGGTCAAGCCGTGCCATTTTTCAGGAAGCGGACGCAGTGATTTGGCGAGCAGCGTGAATTTCTCCACATCGATCGTCAGTTCGTTCGTTTTCGTGCGGAACAGGAAACCCGTGATGCCGATGAAGTCACCGATATCGAGCTTTTTAAAAAGAGCATGCAGGTCATCGCCAATGGTATTCTTCTGAACGTACAGCTGGATCCTGCCCGTGCCGTCCTGGATATGGCAGAAGGCTGCCTTGCCGAAGCTCCTGAGCGCAACAAGCCGGCCCGCCAGAGAGACCGTGACCCTGTTCGCTTCAAGCTCCTCCTTGGACGTCGCACCGTAGGTCTCTTCGAGAAGCAGCGCCTTCGAGGTCGTTTCGAACTTGCCGGCGTAAGGCTGTATGCCCATCTCGCTGATCTCAGCAAGTTTCTTGAACCGCTGCTGGATCAGGTCGTTGTAGTCTTCCATCGATGTTTCCTTTCATCCTTAAAACGCATATATATCCTGCAAGAAGAACAGGTTCTAACCCGCCAGCATGGCCAGCACTTCAAGATACTTCTCGCTCGTTCTTTCTTACGACGTCATCAGGAAGTGTCGGCGCGGGCGGCCGCTGGTCCCATTTGAGCGACAGCAGATAGTCCCGGACGAATTGCTTGTCAAAGCTCTTTTGCACAACGCCTTCCCGGTAATCGGCCTTGGGCCAGAACCGTGACGAGTCAGGAGTGAGCACCTCATCGATCAGGATGACCTCATTGTTATAAATGCCGAACTCGAATTTGGTATCGGCAATAATGATCCCCTTGGCCTCGGCAAGAGCGCAGGCACGGCTGTAGACCCCCAGCGTATACTGTTTTATCTTCTTGGCAACGTCCTGCCCCACGAGCTTCACCACGGTTGCAAAATCGATGTTTTCATCATGTTCGCCGACCTCGGCTTTCGTCGAAGGAGTGAATATTGGCTCAGGCAGCCGTGATGCCTCGGTCAGGCCTGCGGGAAGCTTGATGCCGCTGACGGAGCCGGACACCCGGTACTCTTTCAGCCCTGATCCGGTCAAATACCCCCTGACAATGCACTCCACGGGAAGCGGCCGGGATTTCTTGACGAGCATGCTTCTTCCTTCGAGGATGGCGGCGTGGGGCCTGCACACAGCCGGATATTCGCGTACGTCCGTGGATATCAGGTGATTGGGAACGATCGCTTCCGTCTGGGCGAACCAGAATTTGGATATCTGGGTGAGCACACGCCCTTTTTCGGGAACCGCGTTCGGGAGTACGACATCGAAGGCCGAGATCCTGTCCGTGGCCACGATCAACAGCGTGTCGCCCAGGTCATAGATATCGCGCACTTTTCCGCGTTTCGGCGGTCGTAGTCCGGCTAAGATCAGTCTCCAGTACCAGTGGCGTCATCGTCAGGTTCCTTTCTCTTGGTTCTCCGGGGCATACTTGAGCACCCGTATTCGGGCGATCCTGTTCTTCCGAAGCCGGAGGACGGTGAACTGCAGATTATCATACCGAACCTGGTCGCCCTCCACCGGCAGCTTGCCGAAAAGGCCGAGCACAAAACCGCCTACGGTCTCAAATTCGTCTTCCGGCAGCGTGACTCCTAGTGTCTCGTTCAGTTTGCCGATATCGGTCCTGCCTTCGACGATATAGCGGTTCGCCGCAACCTCGTCGATCTCGCGGAGTTCAGCTCCTTGTTCATCGCGGACATCCCCGACGAGCTCCTCGATAAGGTCTTCCATCGTAACCAGACCGTCGGTCCCGCCGTATTCGTCTCCTACCAGAACCAGGTGGATGCGCCGCTCGCGCATTTCCCTGAGCAGCACGCTCACGTTCTTGTTCGGCGGAACAATATAGGGCTTGCGCAGAACGCTTTCAACCTGGAACGGCTGCTTTGACAGATGGAGCGGCAGAAGGTCATTAAGATATACCACACCGATGATGTTATCGATGGTCTCGGCATAGACCGGCAGGCGCGAGAACCCATTTTCGTTCATGGTCCGGAGGATGGTGTCGATATCGGTTGCAGCTTCGACAGCAATGATCTCGATCCGGGGGACCATCACTTCCTTCACGACCGTGTCGGTGAAACGGAACACGCTGTGGATCAGGTCTTCTTCGGACGTTTCGAATATTCCGCTCTTGCGCCCCTCCCGGATAAGGAACTTGACCTCATCCTCGGATACATAAGACGGCTCCCGCTCGCCCGGTGAAGTGAACAGGCCGAGCACAAAATTATTTGAAAGCGTAAGGATCCTCAGAACCCAGTGAAACAACCGGGAAAGAATTTCTATTGGCCCGGAGGTGGCCGATGCGATCTTTTCAGAATACCGGATCGCCAAAGACTTGGGCACCAGCTCGCCGAACACAAGGGTAAAATAGGTTATCAAGCTTACCACGATCCCGACAGCCAGCGGTTCAGCGGCCTTTTGCACGAATTCGAGCGGGACGGCGGCAAAAACGGGCTTTATTCGCTCAATAGCGATCACGCCGCCCAGGGTGGCAGCCAGCGTCCCGATAAGGGTTACGCCGATCTGGACCGTAGCGAGGAACCGTTCCGGCTCCTCCTGAAGCTTCTGGATCCTCCGTGCTATGGGGTTGCCGCTTTTGACGAGGTGCCGGACGCGGCTCCTGCGCAATGAGATCAGGGATATTTCAGCCGCTGAAAAATAACCGTTGAGCAGGATCAGGAGAAAAATCAATGAAAGTTCAAGAAACAGCATAATTGGTCAAGGTAAAGAGCGTGCAGAGAGCGCAGGCGCTTTAAAATCCATATTCCTTCCAGCGTGCTTCAACCTTCTGCTGGACCTGCGGGTCCATTTTTATCTCATCGGGCCAGGACCGGGTAAACCCTTCGCCCGGGCCCTTGCGCGTTGCATCGATCCCCATCTTGCCGCCGAAGCCGATCTGCGGGCAGGAGTGATCAAGGATGTCGAGCGGGCCGTCGGTAATGACCACGTCCCGCTGCGGGTCCACATGGTTCATGACCTTCCAGGTCACTTCTGAATAGTCGTGAATGTTCACATCCTCATCGCAAACGATCACGAATTTGGAGAGCATGAGCATTCCCGTGCCCCATATCGTGTGGATCACCTTCTTGCCGTGTCCGGCATATCGTTTTCTGATCTTGACGATCACGTTGTTGTGGAACACCCCTTCGACGGGCATGTCCATATCGAGGATATCGGGCGCCACCATCTGCAGGAGCGGCAAGAAGATCCGCTCCGTTGCCTTGCCGATATACGCATCTTCCTGGGGAGGGCGGCCGACCAGCGTTGCAGGATAGATGGCGTCTTTCCGGTGGGTGATCGCCGTTACATGGAAAACGGGATATTCGTCCGCTTCAGAGTAATAGCCGGTATGGTCGCCGAAAGGCCCCTCGATCCGGCGTTCCCGGGGTTCCACGTAGCCTTCGAGCACGAACTCCGCCTCAGCCGGCACCCGCAGGTCGATCGTTTTGCACTGCACGACCTCGAGGGGCTGTTTTCGCAAAAAACCGGCAAAGATGAACTCGCCTATGGCCGGCGGCAGCGGCGCTGTCGACGCATAGATGATCGAGGGATCGCCGCCAAGGGCGACGGCCACCTCCATGCGCTTGCCCGCGGCCTCATACTGCTGGTAGTGACGCGCCCCGTCCTTATGCTTATGCCAGTGCATACCGGTCGTCCGACGGTCGAAGACCTGCAGGCGGTACATGCCCACATTGGTGATCCTGGTGGCAGCATCGAGCGTGCAGACCATGGGAAGCGTTATGAACCGCCCGCCGTCAGCCGGCCAGCACTTGAGCACCGGAATGCGCGTCAGGTCGACCTGATCGCCGGTCAGCACCACTTCCTGGCAGGGGGCCTTTTTGACGGTCTTGGGGAAAAATCCGGACAGTTCGGCAAGTTTGGGCAGCATCTGGATCTTATCCATGATGCCGGCGCCGGGACCGGGAAAGAGATTGATCGGATCGACGATGTCCTTGATGCGCTGACCGACCTCGTCCAGGCTCCCGACCTCAAGCCCGAGGCACATCCGCTTCATGGACCCGAAAGCGTTCGTGAGCACCGGAAAGGGCGAACCCTTGACCCGTTCAAAGAACAGCGCCTTGTTCCGGCTCCCCTTTTCCTTCGATACCCGGTCCGTTATTTCGGCGATCTCAAGCTCGGCGTCAACCTCGGCCTTGATCCTGATCAGTTCGCCGTTTTTTTCAAGCGCAGCTATGAAATCCCGCAGATTATCGTATGCCATAGAAAGTCGATTCTAGCGGAATCAGACAGGTTTTGCAATCAAAAACTCCTGCGGAACGCTAGGAAGATTCATACTTTTGCAGCCGGTGCCTGAATGACCTGAAGGACAGGCCCAGCAGTTTTGCCGCCTCGGTCTTTACCCCCCCCGATTTTTCCAGGGCTTTTTGAAGCAGGGTCCGTTCGGCATTTTCAAGCAGCTCTTCCATGTTCAATCCTGTATCAGGAATGTCCATGGGGATCAGTTCTGGACAAACGGTGGTCGTTTTCAGCGAGTCAGGAATGTGGTCAACCTTTATAGTGTCCCCGGATGCCAGGATAACGAGGCGTTCGATGGTGTTTTCCAGTTCTCGGACGTTGCCGGGCCAGCGATAGCTCATGAAAAACTTCAAAGCGTCGCCGGTTATTTTTTTTGGTTCCTTGCCGGTCGACGTAAACTTGTTAAGAAAATGTTCGACCAGTACGGCAATGTCTTCCTTCCGTTCCCGAAGCGGCGGAAGATGGATCGGAATGACGTTCAGGCGGTAATAAAGGTCCTCCCGGAACGTGCCTTTCGCGACCTCGGCCTGCAGGTCCCTATTGCTTGCAGCAATGACGCGGACATCCACCTTGATCTCAGTTGTCCCGCCGACCCGCATAAAGGTGCGCTCCTGGATCACCCGTAGCAGCTTGATCTGGAGATTCAGCGTGGTAGCGCTGATCTCGTCGAGGAAGATTGTTCCGCCGTTGGCCGCCTCAAACAAGCCCTGCTTGTTCGACGTTGCTCCCGTAAACGACCCCTTCATGTAGCCGAACAATTCGCTCTCTAACAACGTCTCCGGCAAGGCACCGCAGTTTACCGTCACGAAGGGTTTGTCCTTTCGCGCACTGCTGTAGTGAACCGCACGTGCAACCAGTTCCTTGCCCGTCCCGCTCTCGCCGGAGATCAGCACCGTGCTTTTTGTGTCCGCCACCTGCCTGACCAGAGTGAAAACTTTCTGCATGGCCGCGCTTTTACCGACAAAATTCTCGAACCCGGCCCGCGACGCGATCTCCCGCTTAAGCAGGATGTTCTCTTTCCTCAGGTCGCGTTTTTCAAGGGCTTTTTGAATGATGAGCTTGATCTCGTCAACTTTGAACGGCTTGGTGATGTAATCGTAGGCGCCCAGTTTCATGGCCTGAACCGCAGCATCCGTCGTGGCAAAGGCGGTAATGACGATCACGACCGTTTCAGGCGAGACCTCCTTGATCGTCCGAAGCACCTCGATGCCGTCGATCTTTGGCATTTTGACATCAGTGATGACGAGGTCATAGATCTCGGTGTGTATCGCCTTGAGCGCATGCTCCCCGTTCGCGGCTGCTACCACCTCATAGCCTTCTTTTTTCAGCATGATCGAGAGAAAATCGCGCATGCCCTGTTCATCATCTATGACGAGTATCCGGTTCATGGCTGTCCGCTCTTCTGCAATCGTTCAGGGATGGCACTGCCTGCGGGGACCTCGATCCCCGGCAATTTGATCGTGAATGCAGTGCCTCTGCCTGTCTGGCTCTCGACTTCGATGGTGCCGCCGTGGTCTTCGACGATGCGATAGACAATGGCGAGCCCAAGGCCTGTGCCTCCGGCGGAATCCTTAGTGGTGAAAAAGGGATCGAATATTTTATCAAGGTGCTCGGGAGCGATCCCGACGCCTGTATCGGCGACAACGATCCGGTACCAGGTTTCGTCATCCTTCCCCGGCATAGGTGACGCGCTTAGGGTGATCTCGCCTTGATCCGGGATCGCCTGACAGGCATTGATCAGCAGGTTCCAAAATATCTGCCTGAGCCGCTGGGGATCGCCCTTGACCGCAGCATCGGCTTCGACAGTGCAGGTGATCGTGATCCCGTCCCGGTAGTCACGGCTGTTCTTGAGAAGCATCACTGTTTCGTTGAAAAGATCGGTAAGCAATACAGCGCTGGCATTGCCGACCGCCGGTGCGGCGGACAGATCGGCCTGCGGCCTGGCATATTCCAGGAACTCGGTAATGATGGTATTCAGCCGGTCGGTTTCGCTCAGGACAATATCCATGAGCTGTTTATTGTCTCCTTGCAGGTCAAGCTCACCCTGGAGCACCTGAATGGAGCCGCTGATCGACCCGAGCGGGTTCCGGATCTCGTGTGCAATTCCCGCAGCCAGGCTGCCGACGGTTGCCAGGCGTTCCTGCCGGCGGACCTGCTCTTCCATTTCCGTCATTTTTGTGATGTCCTGAAAAATGAGGATGATCCCGCGCACAACATCCTGTTCGTCCTTGAGCAGCGATGCCGTCATCCCCAATTGAACGAGGGTGCCTCCTTTTTTAACGATTTCACCGCGGAGGCGGTAGGGACGTTCTTTCAGGTTGTCGGTATGGCCAAAAAAACCTTTTATGCTCGTACCGAACACCTCCTGCAGCCTGTTCCTGATCTCGTCATGAGAATAGCCGGTAATAAATTCAGCTGCAGGGTTCCAGGAGGTGATACAGCCGGCCATGTCTGTTGTCAGGATGCCGCTTCCCACACTGCGAAGGATATGCTCCTGCAGCACCCGGAGGTCCGCAAAATCGATGTTTTTTTCATGAAGCTCCTGGCGTGTTTTCCTGAGACGATCGGAAAGATAGCCGCTCAGAAGCGCTACAGCATAAAACGAAAGAATATTGCTGAATACAAGATACAGAACCTGCAATGGGGTAAAATTTGCGCTCTGTACAAAACCGAAGGCATTATAATACTGCATGTCGAGCATGCCGCCGTACAAAATGCTCGAGAGCGAAGCAGCAAGATAGCCGCCGCGCCGGTATAAAATGATGCTGCCGGAAATAATGACCAGATGATAGAGCGGGGAAAAAGCGCTGTCGATACCGCCGGTAATATACACCAGGATAGAAATGAGCAGGATATCAATGGAGATCTGGAGGTAGGCAAAGAAGGCAAGATTCCTGATCTTCCGCAGAAGATACCAGTAGATGCCGGTCAGCAGATATACCAGCAGCACAAAGTAAATAAGGGATGCCGTGGGAAACGAATAGATCTTGTATCGCTGCTGAATAAAGATGAGCGTCCCCACCAGGAACGTCGTGAGGCCTATCCTGCTGGTGATCAGCCACTTGATGCGAATGAAATATTCTTCTCTTGAAAATTCCTGAGACACGATAGAATCAGCCTGCCGCGGAACCCATCTGGAATATGGGCATATACATGGCAACAATAACGAAGCCGACGGTAATGCCCAGAAAGATCATCAGCATGGGTTCGAGCATGGAGGTGAGCGCTGCCACGGCGGCGTCAACCTCATCATCATAAAAATCGGCGATCTTGTTCAGCATATTGTCGAGCGCGCCGGTGGCCTCTCCAACGGAGATCATTTGAACAACCATGGGCGGAAACACCTTTGCCTTGGAGAGCGGTTCCGCAAGCGTTTTACCTTCACTCACGGCCTGTCGGGTCGCCATGATAGCCTCTTCCACGACCTTGTTCCCCGACGTCCGCGCGACAATGATAAGCCCCTCAAGAATAGGCACACCGCTCGTAAGCAAGGTTCCCAGGGTCCTGGTGAATTTCGCAACTGATACCCGCTGGATCAGCGAGCCCATGACAGGTATTTTCAGCGCGAATGCATCCTGCGCTCTCAACCCATTTTCCGTTTTTCTCCATTGTTTAAGCACCACAACAATGCTTACAACACCGATGAGAATTCCCAGCCCCCCCCATCCTTTCAGAAAGTTGCTGATTGCGACCACAATGCGGGTGGGCAAAGGAAGTTGCTGGCCCGATTCGGCAAAGATGTTGGCCAGCATGGGAACGACAACCACCATCAGCAGGGAAACGACGGAAACGGCGACGAACAGGATCACGGAGGGATAGATCATTGCAGACTTTATCTGTTTTTTGATCTTGGCGAACTTTTCCATGTAGGCCGCAAGCCGCTGCAAGGATCGTGTCCAGGATACCGCCAGCTTCTCCGGCAGCCACCATGTTGCAGTAGAGGTTATCGAAGACCTTGGGATGTTTTTTGAGCGACTCGGCGAAGGTGGCGCCGCCTTCGACATCCTGCCTCACCTGGACGACGGCCTTTGCCAGTGGCGGGACTTTCCTTTTGCTGGCCGAGAATCTCGAGGCACTGAACGAGCGGGAGGCCCGCGTCGATCATGGTGGCGAGCTGACGGGTAAAGATCACGATGTCCTTATCGGTGACCTTCGGTGCGCCGAAGGAGATGCTGATCTGCTTGGGCTTCGCCGTGACATTGATCGGCTGGATGTTCTGCTTGCGCAGAAGGGCCATCACGTCTTCCTTGCTGTTCGCGGCAAGTTCGCCCTTCTGAACAGCTCCCTGCCGTGTTTTGCCTTCCCAGGTAAATACCGTTGTTGCCATTTTTCACCTCATCCCGTGCAAAAACCTTATACATATCCTTGTTGATGATTTTTATCAGGCAGCTGTGTCGTGAACGCAGTTATGTTCACGACGTCGTCATCGATATTCTTTTTGAACCGTCTGGGTTCCTGCCAGGCCGGACCTGCTCAGCATCTGGATGAGTTCCTCAGGATTCGAAGATCTGCCGACACAGTCTTCATAGGATATCTGCTTTTTGACATACAGGTCATAGAGCGACTGGTTCAAGGTCTGCATGCCGAACTTGGACTGCCCGGTCTGCATGATCGAATAGATCTGGTGTATTTTATCCTCCCGGATCAGGTTGCGGATCGCCGGGTTCGGGATCATGACCTCCAGTGCCACCACCCGTCCGCCGCCGATCTTCGGAACGAGTTGTTGCGATACGACCCCTTCCAGGACAAAGGACAGCTGAGCGCGGACCTGCGACTGCTGATGCGGAGGGAACACATCGATGATACGGTTCATCGTCTGGGATGCGGAGTTCGTATGGAGCGTGGCAAAGGTGAGGTGGCCCGTTTCAGCGATGGTCAGCGCTGCTTCGATCGTTTCAAGGTCGCTCATTTCGCCGATGAGCACCACGTCGGGGTCCTGCCGGAGAATATACTTCAGCGCATCCTTGAACGACTTGGTATCCGCGTTGACCTCGCGCTGGTTGACCAGGCATTTTTTATGCGGATGCAGGTACTCGATCGGGTCCTCGATGGTCATGATGTGTTCCTGCCGCTCGCTGTTGATCTTGTCGATCATCGACGCCAGCGTGGTCGATTTACCGCTGCCCGTGGGGCCGGTGACGAGGACCAGTCCGCGCGGCTTCTTGCAGAGGTCGGAGACAATCTCGGACAGCCCCAGTTCCTTGAATGTCTTTATTTTAAAGGGAATGGTCCGGATCGCGGCAGCGACCGCGCCCCGCTGCACGAACATATTAGCGCGAAAACGGGAGAGGTTCTTCACCCCGAACGAAAGGTCGAGTTCGCTGTTTTCCTCGAACTTATGCTTCTGGGCATCGGTCAGGATGCTGTAGCAGAGGTCCTTGGTCTGCGGTGGCGGTCATCAGCTTCCAGTCCCGGTATGGGCTTCATCTTGCCGTCGATCCGTATGCTCGGGGCAAGCCCGTCGTAAGATGAAGGTCCGATGCGCCTTTTTCGATCATATACTTGAGCAGATCGTGCAGATTGGCCATGTATAGAACACCTTCTCTCGGAAAATTTATTTTATCCCCATCATCATGAATTCGCCTATTTATTGTCGGGGAACGTATTTTCAACGACCTCTTCAAGCGAGGTCATGCCCGCCTTGACCTTCAACAATCCGCTCCGCGCGCAGCGTTTTCATGCCGCGAGGCGATCGCCTGTTTTTTGATATCAAAGACCGATGCGCCCTGAAGGATCAGCTCCTTGATCTCTTCCTTGATCGGCATGACCTCGTACAGCGCGACCCGGCCTTTGTACCCGGTCTTGTTGCAGATGTCGCAGCCCTCGCCCCTGTAGCTCACGATCGTCTTGCGCTTCTTCGGGATCGAATCCTGCATCAATAAAGGTCTGGGCGCGGAAGTTTTTCAGGCTTTTTGCAGTTCTGGCAGGACCTGCGCACCAGCCGCTGGGCAACGATCAGGATGACCGCGGACGAGACCAGGAATGGCTCAACGCCCATGTTCAGCATACGGTTGATGGTGCTCGGCGCGTCATTGGTGTGGAGCGTGGTCAGCACGAGATGCCCCGTCAGTGCGGCCTTGACGCCGATCTCCGCTGTTTCATAGTCGCGGGTCTCGCCCACCATGATGATGTCCGGGTCCTGACGCAGGAACGAACGGAGCGCAGCGGCGAAGTTCAGCCCGATCTCGTCCTTCATCTGCACCTGGTTGATGCCCATGAGGTTGAACTCGACGGGGTCTTCGGCCGTCATGATATTCTCGGAATCCTTGTTCAGTTCGCTCAGTGCCGAATAGAGGGTCGTGGTCTTGCCGCTCCCCGTCGGGCCCGTCACCAGCACCATGCCGAAGGGCCTGTCCCAGGGCTTCCTTGAAATCCGTCAGCTGGTCCTCATCGAACCCGAGCTTGGTCATGTCGAGCTGCAGGTTCGACTTGTCCAGCAGCCGCATAACGATCTTTTCGCCGAACAGGCGTGGGAAGCACGGAAACGCGGAAATCCATGACCTTGTTCTTGCTCATTTTCAGCTTGATACGGCCGTCCTGCGGAAGCCGGCGCTCGGCGATGTCGAGCGATGCCATGATCTTGACGCGGGAGATGATCGCGTTCCTGATCTTGAGCGGAAGCCCCATGACCGTGTTCAGCACACCGTCAAGGCGGTACCGGACCCTGAACTTCTTCTCGTAGGGTTCGATATGGATATCGCTCACGCCCATCTTGGCGGCGCGCAGCAGGATGCCGTTCACCAGTTTGACGATCGGAGCTTCGACCTCGCCGGAAAGCTGATCCAGGCCGGCATCTTCCACGACCTCGAGTTCCTCGACGGCGCCATGCACGAGGTTGTCGAAGTCATCGACGTCCACTTCGCCGCCGGTGTCGATATCGTCGACGAACTCCGCGGATTCGTCTTCTTTTTCATCGACGTCGTAATCCTTGGCTTCGAATGCTAAGCTTCTTTTCTTCCTTGGCCTGCGCCATGCTCTGCCGCCTGCACTTGCGGCAACAAGCGACTTGGCGCCGCCGTAATATTTCTTGATGGCCTCGACGATGGCGCCTTCGGTCGCCACCACTGCCTCGACATTGTAGCCGGTCATGAACTTGATGTCGTCGATGGCGAAGATATTGGAGGGGTCGACCATGGCGATCGTGATCGTGGCGCCGGCGCGATTGATCGGCATGATCCGGTATTTCTGGGCGACGTCGGCGGGGATGTGCTTGATGAACGGCGGGATTGATCTCGAACTTGCTCAGGTCAACATAAGGAACACCGTACTGCTTGCTCAGGAACGTCATGAGCTTGTCTTCCTGGACAAAGCCAAGCTTGACCAGAATGGATCCAAGCCTGCCACCTTCGCTTTTCTGGGCAGCAAGCGCTTTTTTCAGCTGATCATCAGTAATGAGACCCGACGAGACCAGCATCGCGCCGAGTCTTCCAGACATTGCCATGAGGTAACTCCTTTATAACTAAACTTATCAGTAGTCATATTACTGTAATACGCAGGCTATGTCAAGACAGATGGGCACTTTTCGCGACCCGTCAGCGCATTGCACTGATCTGCCGGGCAAGCGCATTTTTCATGACCTGAACCGGAGCTTTCTTTCCCGTCCAGATCTCAAAAGCGATAACGCCCTGATACAGGAGCATGCCGATGCCCGAGAGCCGCCGGGCCTGGCGGTCCTTCGCAGCCTTCAAAAGGGGCGTCTCCGGCGGGTTGTACACAAGATCGCAGACAAGGTGCTTCTTTTGGATGAGCACCTTGCGCAGGGGCAAGGGATCAGCTTTTTTCAGGCCCAGCGGAGTCGCATTGATAAGACAATCGGCGCCGGCTACGGCATCGGAAAGCAGCTCTTCACCGATGGCCTGAACGTCTGCTCCGGTCTTCTGCCTGATATCCTCCGCCAGGGCCGATGCTTTTTTCTGATCAAGGTCCATAAATACGATGGATCGGGCGCCTGCCAGCGCGAGGCTGAATCCCACGGCGCGCCCGGCCCCTCCTGAGCCGATGAACACCACCCGTTTTCCTTTGGGATTGAACCCGGCATCCTCCTTGAGCGAGCGAAGAAAACCCCTGCCGTCGGTATTATGACCTTTGAGCCGGTCGCCCAGCACTTCGATCGTGTTCACCGCCCCGATAAGCCGGGCTTCTTCTGAAAGCTCATCGAGCCAGGACATGACCGCCTGCTTGTGCGGGACCGTCACGTTCATGCCTCTGAGGTTAAGCGCACGGATGCCCCTGACAGCCGCCTCCAGTCGGTCGGGATGAACAGCAAAGGGGACGTAGCACGCGTCCATGCCGAGCCGGGCGAATGCGGCATTGTGCATGCCCGGAGAGAAACTGTGTTCAACAGGATACCCGAACAGGCCGTATATCGATGTTTTACCGGAGATCATTATCTTTACCCCTTCCCGCGCAGTATATCCACCAGGTTCCTGAAGCCGGTGACGATGCGCACCGGGACGCCCAACAGGTCCTCCATCTGGTCAAGGCTCATATTGTCGAGGAAAATGTGTTCGTCGTCTTTAAGGACGTTCGCCGGGATCAGCACCAGATCGCCGAGCTTTTTACCTTTCAGGGCATGGACGATGTCGCCGCCGGTCAGCAATCCGGCAACGGTCACTGAGGGCCCGAAGAACCGGTTCTTCGCGACGACCTGACGCAGAGTGAGCCCCTTGACGCCCTTGAGCCGTTTCAGCGCGGTTTTTAATAACGCACCGAATGAAGCGCCCGTAACCACGGTCACCTTCAGGGGCGGGACACTGACCGGCATCCGGGTCCGTGCAACTTCACGAAGGAACTCGGCAACCATGCCGACACCGTTCTCGATCTGCGGGAACTCTTCATAGGATGATGCTGGCGGGAACGGCGCTCCGGCTTTGATATAAAACTCATCCGACGCGAACACCAGGCGCGTACCGAACTCCTTCCGGAACCGGGCGCTGAACGTATCGATCGTGTTGAGCACGGCGCGTGCGCCGCTGCGGGTGAATAATTTAACCGGATAGAGTCCGGTCCGGTAGGCGGTCACCCCCACGGGCACGGCCGCTATGGACATGACGGCGGGAAAAAGCTTTGCCACATCCTCGATCGTCTTCGCCAGGTGCCGGCCGTCATTCACCCCCGGGCAGGTGACGATCTGCGTGTGCATGCGGATCCCGCCGGCGGCGAGCCTTTGCATGAGCGCCATGATGTCGGGCGCCTTTCGGTTCCCCAGCATGAAGGAGCGAAGTTCAGGATCGGTGGTGTGAACAGATATGTAGAGCGGACTTAACCGCTGCCTGAAGATACGCTCCAGGTCCTCTTCGGACAGCGATCCGAGCGTAATATAATTGCCGTAGAGGAAGGAGGCGCGAAAATCGTCATCTTTGACATAGAGGCTGCGCCGGCAGTCTGGAGGCATTTGGTCGACAAAGCAGAAGATACAGTGGTTGCGGCAGCGCTTGATCGTGAGGGACGGCAGTTCAATGCCCAGATCGTCGTCAGCAGACTTTCTGATCCGGAATGACTTTACCGCACCTGACTTTTTTTTCACCTTCAGGGAGATTTGTTCATCAGCGACGGAGAAACGGAAATCGATCACATCATTGATCGCCTCACCGTTGATCGAAACAACCTGGTCCCCCGGTCGAAGCCCGAGACCGTCAGCAATGCTGCCTGGAGCTACCCGCACGATCTCCAGCAATCAGGCGCTCCTTTTGGAGGAGAACATATAGTCCACATATCCGACGATCTGGATCCGTGCCTCATCAGTGACCTGCCGGAACTTGCGGATCATCAGGATCTCATCCATGCTCAATATCTTCTCAAGATAGTTGATCTGTTCTTCCGAGATCGGGAACTTGCGCTTCCCGCGCCTGAACTTGGCTTGCGAGGGGGACAGGAAAAAACCTTTCACCTCGGCGGGCACTTTTTCCTGATGCGCCGCCAGAATGAGCATCGCCTTATCCAGGCCCAATTTGTTCGCGATCATTATCAGCGTTTTATCCTTGGGGATATGCCCTTTGTTGATCGTGACCCGCAGGAGTTCCGGACTGATCCCGAGGACCTTCGATGCATCCTTGAGATTCTTGAAGCCTTTTTTATCCAATGCCTGCCGGATCATCTCCGAAATCTTCATGTACTACCTCCGTATCTTCATTGATGCAGCTATGGCTGCAATCGAACATAATAGGAATTATGCAACGAGCTTCATGCCGCGGGAGACATACTGGACCCCCGAAGCAACGGTGACGGCCGCTGTGGTCCACTGCAGAACATGCAACAATCCCATCTCCAGGCCATAATCCACCTGGACGAGGGTAAGCGTTACGCACAACAGCTGCAGGACGGTCGTGAGCTTCCCGATGAGGGAAGGCTGGACCGTGAAATTGTGCTGCATCAAATAAACGATGATGCTGCCGAACACGAGGATCACATCCCTGCTGATAACGATGATCGCAAGCCAGACCGGCAGCATCTTGAGCAGGACGAGCGTAACAAAGGCCGAAACAATGAGCAGTTTATCGGCCATCGGGTCCAGAAAAGCGCCCAGAGTCTGTCTTGCTCTTCATAAGCCGGGCGATCATGCCGTCAAGAGCATCGGTAATACAGGCCACAACAAAAACAGCAAGTGCCGCCTGGTAGTAACCATAGATCATCAGATTGATAAAAAATGGGATCAGAACAACCCGAAAGAGCGTGATCGAATTGGGAAGGTTCATCGGCACCCCTGGCCTGGAGCAATTTAAAACGCTAACCAGTTGTATAATAAACAGATTAATTTGGGATGTCAACCTTTATCTTTTTGCTTTTTGGTTATGACACTTTTTTTAAATAATCGGCAGGAAAAATCGAGAGAGGATAGCTTGTGCAACTGAAGGGACCAAAACTTTGAATGGAGCCATCTGCCGGAATCGAACCGGCGACCTACTGATTACGAATCAGTTGCTCTACCAACTGAGCTAAGATGGCAAAGGAAACGCTGTCACTATTGAACTGACGGTAGGTTATACATTATTTTTGCTAAGATTGTCAAGGAAATCTTGGGCCGCGGGTCTTCAGACAACGGTGAGTTCGTTGTTGGCCTCGGAATGAATGAACTGGTCATCTTTCGAGTTTTCCCCGGACGTGCAGCCGCTTATTCCTGAATACGGCTCACGCGGCAGGAACGCGTGTCTGCAAGTCGATTCTGTTCCAAGGATCGATCAATGTCAAGAAGCGTTAAAAAAAGGGCAGGCGAATCGCCTCCCCTGATCCGAACATCATTTTTTCAACAAAACCAATCGTAGCGCCCCCGTTTACCGGGGGCGGAATTGAATATTCGTCGCGGATAAATGCCGACGCTACAAATACATCAATTCACCTTAAGCGCCAGAAACGCCGTCTGCTGAAGAAGGTTTTTGAAAATCAGAGAGAAACAGGCGTCAACATAAAGACCCGGGCTCGTTGCGCCGCGGCCTTGACGTTTCCCTCTCGCAGAGCTTCACGTATATCGTCCAATTTATAGGCATCCTCCAGCGACAGATACGGAGACCACCCCTCGTCGGAATAAATCAGATCCACGTCCACCTCTGCCACATACTCGCCCTCGTGCACCAGCTTCGTGATGTGTTTTTGTGTCATCTTTTTCTCCTCAGAAAATCCGTCTCCCATCGTTCGGGGTCCGGTCCGTACGCCGTTGCAGGGTAATCTTAATTGTATCCCGTCCGTATGGGCATTAATAAACCTCGTCATGGCTACCGATTTCAATCAAATAAATATCGTCATCTCCCGCTTGTTCATTCTTCACAAAATCAAAAATAATGCGCAAATCATATCCCGCGCTGCATGCCCAGGATCCATCGAGTTTTCCTTTAAGCTTATGCGTTTCGAGTTGCGGGGCAAACGGGTCATTCACCAAAAGCTTGAGGGATATCTTCGACATCGTGACGCACGTTGGGCTGTTTACGCATGGCCTTCTTAAATGCCCGTATAAACGTATTACTCCGAATGAGCGTTCTCATTCGGAAAGCTCGCGCAAAAGGTCGTCAACCGAGCCTCGCTTTACCTCGCCTCGCGCATACTCCTCTCGCGCTTCCGCAATGTTTTGAGCCAGCTTCGTCCTTCGCTCCTCTATGAGTCGATGCTTGACAACTTCAATGAGGTCCTCTCTTTGTTCCTCCGGCAGAGATTCAATGATTTCAAGTGCCTCGTTAAACGTAACCGCTCTCATAACAGCACCTCCTGTTGAAATACTATACAAAAGACCGCGTAATATCAAGATGATTTTCAAATACAATACGGGGCAGGCGATTCGCCTGCCCCATATCATGAATCATTGTTAAAACGCAATCGCGATCGTAGCCGTCAATTCACCTTCAACGATACAAACGCTGTCTTCACTGTGCCGTCATCGAGCGTTGCCTGGATCTGCCACGTCCCTTCGGACAGGCCGTCCGTGCCCAGATTGTAGATGTACTGGTTGTCCGTTGCGTCGTACCGGAACGTATTCCCCGTGTCCGCGCCGCCCGTAGAAGTAACGTCGATCGGATCGCCCGCGGGCTGGTCGGCAGAGAACAACTGGACCGTGATGGTTGCCGTTGCCGTGACTAGATACGTCCCGCTCGCGTCAGTGAGCTGGAACTTAACCGGTATGGTGCTCCCCAGCCTGAAGGGCCTGTCGAGGCTGACCGGCGTGAAGAAGCCGCTGAAGGCGTAGACAACGCTGTACGATGCAGAGGCAGAAGCGGTATTCCCGGCCAGGTCCGAAGCGGTCACGATGTATGTGTATACACCCACGCCGTTCGCATTTCCGCCCGAGAGCGTAGCATTCTGGCTTGCCACGCCGGAGAGATTGTCCGTTGCCGTATAACCGGGCGTCGGGGCCGCGCCGAGCGTGTACGATGCTCCGTCGGTGATGCCGGTAATCGTTATCGCTGGCGGCGTTTTATCTATGCTCACGGATACGCTGTGCGCTGTCTCTGTGTTTCCGGCGTTATCAACGGCATAATAGCTTACCGTATGACTGCCGTCCGTGGTCAAACTCACGGGCGCGGAGCTGCCAGCCGCCACGACCTCAGCGCCTCCGTCCACGGTGTAATGTATCTCCTTTACGCCTGAGCCTGTGTCGGTAGCAGTCAGCGATATTGCAACGTTAGAGACGTACCAGCCGCTATTGCCGACTGTGCCGCTTATTGAATGAGTCGTGACCGGCGATTGAGTATCCGCACTGCTATAGCCTTCAAAGACCTGGATTCTGTGATTGTAAGTATCAGCTACAAACACCTTTGCATGGGAATCCACAGCTACGCCCATGGGATCGCGGAGCTGACCGTCGCCAATGCCGTATGCTCCGATTCTCCCTAAAAACGTCCCACTGTTGCGAAATACATGTATAGAATTATATCCGTAATCAGCTACATACACATTTCCACTTTCATCCACGGATATCCCGCTTGGTGACGCAAATAGATTATACTTATATGTTCCCCATTTTCTCAAAAAAATCCCTGTACTACTAAAAACCTGCACAGTGCCGTTTCCAATCTCTGTCACATACACATTACCAGTGCTATCTACTGCTATCCCAGCGGGATAATTAAATTGGCTATCGCCAGAACCTCGTGATCCCCATTTTCTTAGGAATGTTCCTGTATTACTGAAGACCTGTACTCTGTCGTTAACGCATTCTGTCACATACACATTTCCACTCCCATCCACTGCTATGCCATATGGGCCAGACAACTGGCCATCGCCAGTTCCATAGGTACCCCACTTTCTCAAGAATGTTCCTGTACTGCTGAAAACTTGTACATTGTTGTCGCCGATATCTGTTACATACACATTCCCTTGTGAGTCTATGGCTATGCCATTAGGAGAACGAAACTGCCCATTACCAGTGCCAAACCCACCCCATACTCTTAAGAAGTCTCCTGTTCTGCTGAAAACCTGGATTCTATAATTCTTTGAATCAATAACATATACATTTCCGTTTACATCCAACGCTATGCTGCGTGGATATCCAAAGAAACCAAGCCCAGATTGATATGAGTTCCATTTGCTAAGGAACACCCCTGAACTGCTGAAAACCTGCATCCTGGTGTTCCAAGAATCTGCTACATGCACATTTCCGCCGGAATCCACGGCTATACCTTGAGGATAAGAAAACTGACCATCTCCATTACCCTGTGAACCCCATTTTCTCAGGAATGTCCCAGTGTTACTAAAAACTGTTATCCTGTTGCTGGTGATATCAGGAACATACACGTTTCCGTATCTATCCACTGCTAATGCTAATGGCCAATTAAACTGACCATCGCCTGAACCAGGTGCCCCCCATTTCCGCAGGAAAGTCCCTGTGCTGTCGAAAACCTGTATTCTATTGTTGTATGTATCAGCTACATACACATTTCCACTTGAATCCAGTGCCAAGGCCCGAGGATTATAAAACTGACCATCGCCTGAGCCCTTTGTCCCCCATTTTCCCAAGAAGGTCCCTGTGCTGTCAAAAACCTGTATTCTATTGTTGCTGAAATCGGCCACATACACATGTCCGCTTGAATCAACTGCTATGCCGGATGGACAACTAAACTGACCATCGCCTGAGCCATATGTCCCCCATTTTCCCAAGAAGGTCCCGGTGCTGTCAAAAACCTGTATTCTACTGTTTCCGAAATCAGCCACATACACATGTCCGTTCCCATCAAGGGCTAAACCATTTATAGACTCAAACTGACCGTTTCCTGAACCACGTGTCCCCCATTTTCTAATAAATGTCCCCGTCTTGCTAAAAACATATACGCTGGAGTTGCCGTCGAATGTATATATATTATCGGCTGAATCCATAGAGATGTCTAAGGGAGTGTAGAAATTATACTCTCCGCCCCACTTATATAGGAAATCACCCAAAGCAGCGTGAGCGGGCAAGGCGGTGAAGAGGGTGAATAACAGAATGGTGATCGTGAGAATAAAAAATAGAATATATTTATCGTAGCGCTCTCGTTTAGCGGGAGCGATCAAGACGTGTTCGTCGGGAGTAAATCCCGACGCTACATTATGGCATGTGCTGGTCATCATAGCGTACCCCCCTGAGCTGAAGTCGCGGGGAATTCGAGCAAATTGCCGTTGCTGTCCGTGCATGTGCCAGCCCAGAAAAGGGGTTGCTTCCTGAATTCAGATTCGTTCAGGAGCATGGGAGTCGTGATCGTGAAAGGAATCTGTACTTCTGCCTGGGGATTCGAGAGCTGCGATGTTCAAGATTATTTGCTCCGTGCTGATAACCATAAGCGGAACATTGGACAGGATGACATTGGAGATGCTGCCGGCGTTCAGCGTTCTTGACAGTGAGGTTGTAGCTGAGAGTTACCGAGTCCGTACCCATGGTGTAGCCGGTCAGGGTGTGACTCACTGAAACCGGCGGTTCGGCCCATGCCATACTTGCTGGTATGAGCCAGCCTAAAAACAGTAATGCAGCAAATCTTTTCCTCATGTTGCCCCCTTTAAGATGCAGCATAATGATCGGGCCTTCGGCACGCGCCTGAAGTGCGCTTGCTAATTTGATGTGGGATTGTAAATGATTTTTTGTGCGTTGTCACCTGTCAGAACTGACAGGTGCCTTCAGAAAATATTTTTTTCGATTAACGGCTGTTTTGTAGCGTCCCCCGTTTATCGGGGGCGGTAGAATCTATTGAAATTCGTCCGGGATAAACCCGGACGCTACGAAATGCAAAAAATCTGTTCGTCGGGGATGAATCCCGACGTTATAAATACGACTTCGTAACCTCTTCAAAGCATCTGCTGTACGGATAATCCTCGGGGCTCGCGGCTAAACCCTTTCTCACCGGGTTGTTCAAAACGTATTGAATGATTGTTTTCAAATCCTCGCCTGCCCTGATCACATGATCATAGGCAGATTTCTGCCAGAGTTTGCTTATGCCGAATCGCTTTCTGAACACCGCTGTTGTCCTGCCTTTGAAGATATTCAGGAACTTCGACAAAGCGACGCCCGAATCCCCGGATGAAACGATTACATGCAGGTGGTCCGGCATGAGGCAATAACAGAGCATCTTGTATTCGAGGTCTTGTGCCGCTTTGAAAAATTCCGCAATTATCGCCTCCGCCTCGACGTCGTGCCCGAATACGGATTTTTTATCGTGAACGCAGATTATCAGATGTACGGGGTGGTCATCGGCATAATCATAATCAGGCAAACGATTGACACGGCTCTTGCCCCAGGTTTTGTAATCTTTACCCGACGGTTTTGTCTTGGAATTATTCATAATCGTAGCGCCCTCGTTTATCGGGGGCGAAAGCATTCGTCGAGATATACAGCATGAACCGTAGCGTCACCGTTTACGGGTACGACTAACACATGATCGGTGTTCGTCGTGGATAAACCCCGACGTTATAAAATACTTTTGCGAATGGTAAAGCCAAGGCCTACTATAAGGGTATTCAATCAGGCTTACAATGCCCCGAGCGGGATAGTTTGGGGTAGTGCGGATAATAGCAGTTAGTTGCAAAGGCAGTCATGCAGGTCAATAAAAGTCACATTCCAACGTTTCGTAATTAATATAAATAGCACGACACCTGATGTTTTGCGCCCCCGATAAACGAGGGCGCTACGTACGTAGCCTGTAGCGTCGGAGTCTATCCTCGACGATCATAATTAGAGTTCTGAAACAGATCCAGATTAATATGTCAATAAGATTTTGAGATAAGATGAATGAACAACTACGTTGTAGTTTAAAAGGGTGATAAGCAATTAAAGAGCAGTAAAACCGGGGGTGAGGATAGAGCTGCCCTGTCTCCGCTTACAGGCTGAAGAGACAGGGCAGGTGTAGGACGCAAAAGGGGAAGCCTTACCTATTGATGGCAGCCAGTAACCGTCTGGCAATCCACATTTTTATTAGCCGAACCGTGAGCGTACCCCCGGGAGGCAGGTAGGCCCGATACCGATCCTGAAATAAGAGCAGGACCGTTCGCCGGCTCATACCAGTTTCTATTTAAGTGCGATGCATCGTCTCCCTGCATTACAATCATGCCTTTTCTGTTCCACCCATGCGGTGTGCGGACATGACAATTAACGCAGCGATATGCGAATTGCGATGTTGAACTAGAGGTGCTATAGAGGTAGTGCTGCGTATGAAGGTTTGTGCCACCGGTCGTATAAAAACCAGTATTATTTGCTCCACCGCCCGTGGAATAGGTATTCGGGTCGTGGCATTGAAGGCAAAGCGTGCCGTTTGCGTCATTTGGACTAGTTTTCGGAGTGGCATATTCATCATAATACAGATACGGCAATATGTATTTGTTTGTGGAACCGTGTGGGCCCTGAGGCCTGCTTAAGCTTTCTTTCGTGTGGCAGTCAGAACAGTACATGAGCTGGCTGCCAGTGTTCCACCCGTTAACCATTGCACCCCAAGTATTGGTGTTGCCGGTGACAACGGGATGGAATGATCCATTAGAATTATTATTATTAAATTCTTTAGACTGGTCCGACATCTGTTGAGAAACTGTGAATGCATTCGGAAAAGTGCCCCCTCCCGATGCAAAATAAGAATGACATTTGAAACAGATTTCGTATTCCTTAACCGGTGTTGAACCCCAGGTCGTGCTTGATGTCGCGCCGAGTGGTTCAACCGGGCCATATGAAGTGGGTGCGGACCAACTGCCCGAAGGATATCCGCCCGATACACTTACATATGCAACCCCATAAAGCGCACTGGTGGTACTGATCGTGTTCGTCCCCTGCGTATGGACGCCGCTTCCGGCAGTATGAGAATTATGACAATCCGCGCACTCTACATGCCATACAGAAGATGACCAGCCATTCTGGGTGCCGGATTTCACTTCGATGGATTTATGTTTATCGTCATAATTGCTATTATTCATATCATGGCGTGACGTACTGGACAACTCAGGTTTAATCAATCTTCGACCGGAAGGAGCATTGCTACCATGGCATGCAGCTACATTTTGCTGCCCAAATCTGTCATTATCATTAAAGCAGCTTGCCTCTTCCTGAAACGACAGCAAGTACTTTCCAGACGTGGGATTCGGAGTTGTAGGATCAGCGGCCGTTACGCCCGACTTGTGCGGAAAGTGGCAGTTCATACATTTTACATCGCCGACATTGGGACCGTGATTGGCCGGATTGCCGCCGGCAGTGGGCGCCCCGGTCGGCGGAGCATAAGCGACAGTAGCGGCATCATGTATGCTCCCGCTGAACTCTTCTTTAAGATGGCACAGCAAACAGAGTGCCGAATTCTGATTCGATTTCGACCAGAAAGTTCCCCCACTGATTGTCATGCGGATTATGGCACGAGGTGCATTCCACATAATCAGAGCCAGCTTTGCTATACAGCTTGATTTGTGGACCGGTTTGAAGTTCAGGATCTTTACCCGCGTCATACCGGATAGCAACCGGATGGTCATCGTTAAGATCCCTACCTATATACCCGGCAGCTGCCTGAGGCATCAAATTGGTGCCTGCAGTCCCCTCCATGGTGATTTCACCTGATTCGACCTTGTTCGGCAGGTTAACCAGGGAGCCCAGCGCAATGGTCCCGTCATGGCACGAGAGGCAGATGCTGGTATTGGCATGGGTTTTAGGATCATCAGCAGCGTAGTATAACAATCCAGCCATCACGTCGCTGGTGTAGGTGACGTAGGTCTCGAGCGAAGCAGTCTTGTTCCAAAGCTGGGCCTGGGTGTTGCCGCCGTGAGGAGTGTGGCAGAAAACGCAGATCTCTGTTGTTCCACTTGTAGCGTCAGAAATGGACTTGATGGAGCCGGTTCCGCTCGTTGAAAGGTTATGCTTTGAATTCTGGACCTTTACCGGCGCTGCATTGGTCAGCCATGCGGCCCACAGGGTCAGGAAAGAGAATAGAATAATGAATAAAACAAAACGTTTCATGCGATCACCTCATCGATCATGGTCCGGGGCTCCTCAGTTGGCTTGCTGCAGGTACTGAAACATCTGAACGCGGTAGTTGTAACTGTCCGCGACATATAAACGGTCCTTGCTGTCAAGGTAGAGCCCGGCCGGTATATCGAACTCACCGGCGCCGATGCCGTTCCGTCCGAAAATGAGGAGCAGCCGTCCGTCACGGTCGAATATCTGCACGCTGTTCCTGACGCCGTCCGATACCCAGATGTGCCCCTCACTGTCCACGGCAATGCCTTTCGGCTTTATAAATGACCCGATGGCCGTGCCGGTACTGCCGAATCCGGTCAGGTGCTTTCCCGTCTTATCGAATATCTGCACGCGGAAATTAAGCGCATCCATGACATAGAGGTCGCCGGCCTTGTCGACCGCAATATGGGTCGGGTAGTTGAACTCACCGCTCCCGGTTCCCCTTTTGCCGAAGGAGCCGGTCTTTTTTCCTTCGAGGTCATAGATGTCGACGCGATGTCCCGTGGTATCCACGACGTAGAGCAGCTTTTCCTTTTTATTGATCGCAATGCCCGTAGGCCTGAGCATGCTGTCATCGCCGATGATACGTTTGTTCTTTCTGCCGCTGTACACGAAGACCCTGCGCAGCGCTGAATCAGTAATATAGAGCAGGCCATCGGCGTCCAGTGCCGCGCCGATGGGAGAAGCAAGCGGCCCCATTTTGGTCATGTTGAACTTGTCGTATTTCTTTTTCTCAAAATCAAAGAAATGGATGCATGCCCCGCCCCAGTCAGCGACATAAACCTTGCCCTCACCGTCGGCCACCAGGCCGTGAGGCGACACGATGCGGTCAACCGTATCCTCGCCGGCGATGAATTCCCACACCCGGGCAAAAAATCCCTTCTTAATACCGAGGTCCTGGGGTGTTATGATCGTTCTGATGAATTGTACACGGGGCTTTTCAGGTGCGAGTGGCCACACCCACGGCTGGGCTGATGCCTGCGGCTGGGAATTGACAGCGCCCTGAACGGGCAATGCCGGGGAGACGATCGCGAACGCAAGAGCAAGAGCACATGCGGTTATGAAGAGCTGATATTTTTTCATGACCGGATGCGGACAGTTATAACATTCCTTCCCCGTGAAGTCAACCCAGAAGCGCAGTGGGGTGCTGCGATCCTTCCTCATGCTGATGGCGGGGATGATTAGGATTCTCCAGGACCCGGTCGATCGCTTCCACCACGGCTGACTCCACCATCACCCAGGGAGAACCGACTTCCCCGTCGTGGTCGATCTCGACATAGTAGTGAGGGGGAAGGTAGTTCAGCGCGATCGCCGCTATATCGTTCACGCAGCGCGGGCAACCGCAGACATTCTTATAGCGCTCATTAAGATATTTGCCCATCACGGCAACTACGCGCTCATAATTTGCATTTGTTACTTTACAGTCCATTGATCACCCAGTAATAAAATTTTTCTACTGAATTAATTTGCAATAAACATACCAAGCTTGCATCGGTTTTTTTCTTTATATATCAATGAATTGAATGACATATTCATAGAACTGTAAACTCTTATTTTGAGCGATTATGAGCATTGAGCGAAAACCACCATTTTATAAATAATTCATACTAGTGAATCAACCCCGATAAGCTACTTTGATAACCATTGTGTTTGTCCATAACTTAGGCTATACTTTCTCGCTATGATCCCGAATACGGAAAAAAACAAGCTGTATATTATTGACGGCAACTCTTATATTTACCGGGCCTATTACGCCATCCGGGGTCTGACTACTTCCACAGGGCTCCCTACGAACGCGGTGTTCGGTTTTGCCAATATGCTGCTCAAGGTCATCAAGGACAGAGCTCCCGACCTTCTCGCGATCGCCTTTGATCCCAAAGGTCCCACCCGCCGTCACCGCGAATATGCCGAGTACAAGGCGCACCGGCCCCCCATGCCCCGCGACCTTGTCCCGCAGATACCGTATATCCATAAGCTTGTCGAAGCCTTTCGCATCCCGGTCTTCATGCAGGAGGGGCAGGAAGCGGACGATGTCATCGCCACGCTGGCGCGCAGGGCGGAAGCTGACGGATTGGACGTGACCATCGTCACCGGAGACAAGGATATCCTCCAGCTCGTCGGGCCGCGCATCAGGGTGTACGACACTCTGAAGGAGAAGATCTATGAACCGCAGGATGTCCAGGAGCGGTTCGGCGTCCCGCCCGCGGCAGTGATCGAGATCCTCGGCCTCATGGGAGACGCATCGGACAATATCCCCGGCGTGCCAGGCATCGGTGAAAAGACCGCCCAGACGCTGATGAAGCAGTACGGTTCCATCGAGAACCTGCTCTCCCATCTTGACGAGATCACACGGCCCAAGCTCAGGCAGTCCCTTACGGAGAACGCGCATCTGGCGCGCCTGAGCCGCGAGCTGGCCCGTCTCCACACCGATATACCGCTCGATGTTTCCTACGAAGCGCTCAGCCCGCAGGAGCCTGACAATCAGGCACTGCTGGGCCTCCTGCAGGAACTGGAGTTCCCCTCCCTGCTCAAGTACGTTGTGCAGGAACCAGCGCAGGAGGCTGATTACCAGACCATTCTTGACGAAACAGCCTTTCAGCGCCTCTTGACCGTGCTCTCGGCGTCAAAAGAGTTCTCCTTCGATACAGAGACCACTTCTCTTTCTCCCATGGAGGCGGATCTCGTCGGCATCTCCTTTGCGGTGGAGCCCTGGCAGGCATACTATATACCGCTGGGCCATGTCTGCCTGGGGACGCCGCGCCAGCTCGGCCTTGAATACGTGCTGAAACAACTGAAGCCCATCATGGAAGACTCCGGGATCCTGAAGATCGGCCAGAACATCAAATACGACATTCTCGTGCTCGGTCATTACGGCATTGCTGTCCAGGGCATTTCATTTGACACCATGATCGCCTCGTACCTGCTGAATCCGGGAAAAACGTCCCACGGCCTTGATGCAATAGCGCTGGAATATCTGAACTACAAGACCACGACCTATCAGGAGGTCACGGGTTCCGGGAAAAAGCAGATCGGGTTTTGTGAAGTTGACATCAAGACCGCAACCCGCTACTCGGGAGAAGACGCAGATATCACGCTGCAGCTCAAGCAGAAGCTCTCGCCCATGCTGCAGGAGCAGAACCTTGACACCCTGTTCAGGGACATGGAAATGCCGCTCATGCAGGTGCTGGCTGAGATGGAGCGGGCCGGCGTAAAGGTCGATGCGGCGCTCCTGGGGACCATGTCGAAGCAGCTCGCACAGAAGATGGAGGCTGTAGAAAAGACGATCTATGAACTGGCCGGTGAATCGTTCAACATAAACTCGACGAAACAGCTTGCCGAGATCCTGTTCGTGAAGCTCGGGCTCTCTCCGGTCAAACGGACCAAGACCGGCTTTTCGACCAATGTGGACGTGCTCGAGGAACTGGCTCACGCACACAGCCTGCCGGCGGAGATCCTTGCGTACCGGAGCCTGTCGAAGCTGAAATCGACCTATGTCGACGCGCTGCCGGCCATGATCAACCCCAGGACCGGGCGGCTGCATACGTCGCTGAATCAGACCGTCACGGCAACCGGCAGATTGTCAAGCAGCGATCCTAATCTCCAGAACATCCCGATCCGGACCGAGATCGGCAGGCAGATCAGAAAGGCCTTTATCGCGGAACAGGGCTGCAGCCTGCTCTCCGCCGATTATTCGCAGATCGAGCTGCGCATCCTCGCCCACATGAGCGGCGACGACGCCCTCATCGCGCACCTTCATCGCCAATGAGGATGTGCACACCCGAACGGCCGCCGAGATCTTCGGCCTGCCTGCCGAAGAGATCACCCCGGAAATGCGGCGCAAGGCAAAAGCGGTCAACTTCGGCATCATTTACGGCATCTCCGCCTTTGGACTTGCGCAGGACATCGGCGTCTCGAATGCCGAGGCAAAACGCTATATCGACAGCTACTTTGCCCGATATCCCGGGGTCCGGGAGTTCCTCGACAAGACCATCGACCAGGCAAAAACGACCGGTTTTGTCACCACGCTGTTCGAGAGGCGGCGCTTCATTCCCGAACTGTCGTCATCCGCGGCGGCCGTGCGCAGCTTCGGTGAGCGTATGGCCGTCAACACGCCCGATCCAGGGCACCGCGGCAGACCTCATTAAGCTCGCCATGATCCGGATCAGCGGAAAGCTCAAGAGCAAAGGCCTGGCCTCAAGGATGATCCTTCAGGTCCATGACGAACTGGTCTTCGAGATCCCGGACAGCGAGATCGAGATCATGAAGCAGTTCGTACAAGGAGGAAATGGAAGGCGTGGTCAAGCTGTCGGTCCCGATATTGGTGGACCTGGGCGTGGGCAAGAATTGGGATGAGGCCCATTAGAGCAATGCGGAATGGGGATTGCGGAATTAGGGCAGCAGACCAGTCAACCGCTTTTATTGCGCACATCTTCCTTAAAATACGATTACCTTCTATTTAAACTCAAACCGAAACTTCACGTCGCCGCCGATCGTGCCCAGTTCATTCTGCTCACCGACCAGGGAAAAATGCTTATCCAGAACATACTCGATGCGGAATACCGTATCGGGCGTCGTCGTGCCGACGTTCGATGAGTACGTAAAATAGAGTCTGTCCTGAACAAGCTCTTTGCCCACCGTTACCCGCGGCACTGACGTGTCTTTGCTCAAGTAAGGGTCTACCTGGAATCGGTCAAGACCGGTAAGGCTCCGGGCTCTCCTTTCGAAGATGTCCTGGAACTGGCCGGTAGCGAACGAGGCCGCTTCGCTCATGCCGACCTCCGCACCCTTCCCTTTAAGATCAGCGCTTGTTTTCCCAAGGGCGAGCATGCTCAGGACATCCGTTTCGGACAAAGGCGGATCGGAAAAGAAGGTCACGACAGCCCGGTCCGCAGGTCCGGAGACCGTCATCCGGATAAGGTATTCCCGGATCCGCGTTTCCGCCTGAATGTCGAGAATCGGGTTGATCCGGTTCGGGTCCACAAAATCCACTGAAGCATGCTGGATCTTAAAATCGTTCCGCCTGAAGTAGGCCACGCCGGTCCGGGCCTCAAGCCGCCCGAGCAGCTGCGGCTGGCCGGCTGTGCCGCGGATGAACGTATCCACCTCGATCGGTATCTTTGCAAGGTTGTTCTGGATCAGGATATTGTCCTTTCCGTGAAAGCGGATGTTCAACTGCGTCTCGCCGATCCAGCCGATCTCCGTTTTCCTTCTTTGTGAAAAACCTTTGAACGTCTCCAGGAGCATGCTTTTCCACTCAACCCGCTTTTCATAGAGCGCGCGTTTGATAAGGACATCGCCCGAGAGGTTTTGTTCTGCAGCGTCACCGTCATAATACAGCTCACCGGACAACGTGGAGACGAGGCCGGGAGGATAACGCACCGTCACGTTGTCAAAAGCCACGCGGTCGAGAACTCTTCCGGGGCAAATCGCTCAAGCTGCACCCGGCCTGAGAGTTTCATTCCGCCGCCGCCGACATTGCCGGCGAGGGAGTCAACAACGATCCGTTCCCGGTTGATAGTCAATAGTGCCGTTCAAAGCGCTGAATTTCTGCGGGACATCTTTTATTTTGATCTCGCCGTTCTCAAGGCGCAGTTCTCCGGCGATCTCAGGATCATCCCAGGACCCTCTCACCGTAAGCTTTACGTCTGCATTACCGTCACCATGTTCGACTTCACGGTAGAACAGCCTCAGCAGTGAAAGATTCGCCTTTCCGGCGCACGCGAGATCGTAGTCCTTCTTGATCCGCAAACTGCCGGTGACGGCCATACGGGTACCCGTTCCGGTGAAGCTGAGCGCTTTGACCAGGAGTTTGCCGGCTTCCATGTTTATGACCGCGTCGCCCTCGTTCTCAAGCCGATAATCGCCCAGGGCAAAACTGAGTTGCTGAAACACAGCTGATCCGGAAAGTAAAGGAGATGTCCCCCTGCCCTGCGCGGCCACTCTTCCGTCGGCAACGATCTTCACCCGCGAGAGCGCCTCGCTGCCCGGCGGTATAATGAGCGGCGCAATATCCGCGGACCGCAGGTCGGCGCTGGCGCTCCAGGCATAAGGCGGCCGCAGGTCCATGCTGCCGGCCAGCCGCGTCTTGTTCGCAGGCAAGTCCGCTTCAACGGTCATCATACCGGCATCGATACCGAGCGTTGCTTTACAGGCTCCCATGCTGACCTGACGATACCGGAGATCGTCGAGCGTCAACGTCGATTTCAGCTGCAGAGCTGAGAATGGTCCGCTCGAATTGATCTCGAGATTGAAGGGTCCGGACAGGGATATGCCGGAAAGATGGTCCACGTCCGAAAGGTTCACCCCCCTGCTCGTTAACTGGGCTGCGTAGGTGCGGTTAAACCCGATCCAGCCGTTTCCCTCCACCACTCCCCCTCCCTTGTGCACCACGACCTGCGGGAACGAGACCCGTTCAGGAGTGAGTGCGACCGTGAGGGAACCTTTTGAGAAAGACTCGCCGTACGCGGAGCCGGGCCCGACGTTCAGCGTCGCATTGCCGTCGAAGTCCTTGCTCGTGCCGATGAACGTGATCTCGCCGGTCGCTGAAAGCTGGAGCGGCAGGGGCCGGTAAAATAACGAAACAACGCTCGCGACATCCGAGCGTACCACATTCAGACGCGCTGCGTAAAAGATGTTCTCGCGGCTGAAATCGATTGATCCATCCAGTATATACCGCGACCCCAGTTGATGAATATCCACGCTGGAAAACGATAATTTTTTATCGCGAAACTGCATTTTGCCGGCAGCATCATGGAACAGAATGTCTTTAATAGTGACCGGGCCGGCCGAAAGGCTGCCGTCAAACACGGGTGAGAACAGTTCGCCGGTCAACCTGCCATGAAGCGCTGCTGTTCCTTCCAGAGATACTCCGGTGAGGAAGGAAAGTGTCCTGCTCTTGCCGTTGGACTCGAAGCTGAGCTCGGCGTTATACCCTTTTGCGCCATCGATACTGCCTGTTGCGCGGGCAACGAGGTCGCCGGCGATGATCTCCAGCTTTTTTATGTCGAAATTCGGCGCACGATGATCGAGAATCGCCGTAACGCTGTCAACGACCATGCTGGTCCGGGCCCTGGCGATCTTCCACTGCTTACCGGTCAGGCTCAGCAGATTGTTGCGGTACGAGAACGTCAGGCCTGCCTCCTGCACCGTGAACGTTTTATAGGGAATATTGTACAGCGTGACGGCGCCGTCAACGACAGGCTCTGTCATCCGGCCCTTTGCCGAGACCGCCAGGTCGATAAGCGGACGCAGTCCTTTTGACGTTTTTTTGTTCAGCAGTGCTGAGAAACGGCCAAGCGTCTTCTGTCCGAAACGGCCTTTCATCGTCAGGTCCAGGCTGCCATCGGGCACTGTCCCCATGCTGCCGGAAGCCGTGATCTTCCCATCGGGGGCAAGGAGCTCAAGGCTGGTGAGCGTCAGCTTGTCGTTGCCGTACTCCGCCCTGCCGCGGAGATCGAAGATTAGTGCCGGTTGTGCTTTCGCGGCGATTCGGACCGATGCGCTTTGCACCGACATCCTGATATTGTTTGCCGGCGTCTTGAATCGGACGTTCATGCTGAGGCCGGAGACCGAAAGGGTCGTTTCCGACGCTTCGTCCAGAAAATCGATGGTGCCGCGGTGGATCCTGATCGTACCGGGATCAACGGTAAAACGGGAGGGTCCTTTCTTCTGGCGCTCCCCTGCGGCAGTCTTGATGCGGTCGGCCATTTGCATCAAGGATAGGTCGCCGGTCGTATTTCGGGTTGAACGGATGTGCGGTTCCAACAAGGTTATCGTAGGCAGGCTGATCCGTTTCAGCACCAGCGGAAAAGGATTGATATACACCCGTAACTTTCGGACCTGAACCGCATCGATGCCGCTCGCGTCGGGAACGAAGACATCCCTCACCTCGATATAGAGCGGGACCGCATTGGCCTTGATCATGCCGATACGGGCAACGGGACCAAGCATCTCCTGCAAAGGGGAAAGGATGTACGGCCGGAGGCGTGCGGAAAAAGCGTCGCTTTGGACGTAATAGTCGAGCGCTATGACAAGCATGGCGAGTAGCAGCACTATCATGGAAGAGTCGTTTTTTCATAAAAAGCCGTATCTATTCAACACATCTGAAACCAGAAGAGTCGCACCGGAGAAAAAACCTTTTTATCCGCAGATTTCGCAGTTGACGCAGATTTTAAAACGACACAATCAGGTACGATTGATTTAGCTTCAGAAACCCGAAGAAGAACCTTTTAGGAGAAATGGAGAAGGATGGTGAAATGGGGATTAGCTCTTATTAATAAGGCAATTACCCCTTTTCTCCCAACTTCCCCCTTTCTCCTCCGAAGAGGTTCTTGCTCTTCGATTTCGGTTTTATGAACTTTTCAATTTCAATGCGAAGCTAGCCCAGGACCTTCAGGAGCTCTCCTTTGATCCTCCTGAGACGGACGTCGTCAGTGACCTTCCTCCTCAGCAGATCGGTCACGTAGAAGGAATCCATGACCCGCACACCCTCGGTCACGATCTTCGCCGATGCGATGTCCAGATTAAGGTCGTACAATGCTTTGGTCACGCGATAGAGCAAGCCGACCCTGTCCCGTGCCGTGATATCGATGATCGAGAATGCGTCTGAAGAATCATTGTCGAATTCCACTAAAGGCGTGACCATTGCCGGAGCCGCACTGACCGGCACGGAGCTCCCGGGTTCAGGCAGACGGCTCTCGTTCATCAAGACCGCCCGGAGCGTTCTGCAGACACTCTCCCATGCATCGTCATAGGTACAGATCGTACCGTCAGGATCGGTCACCTGGAAGGTGTCTATCATGACGCCGCTCTTTGTGGTATAGACCTGGGCCCGAAGAATACTGAGGTTCTTCGACGCGATCGTACCCGCGGTCCGGTAGAACATGCCGTAAGCATCATAGGCGCACACCGTAAGCTCTGTAAAGCCCTTTTCCGGATAATGGCGATACTGGATGAGGAGCTTTTCTTCCGGCAAACGCCGCATCATGCCCATATGGTCCAGGACCCGGGAGACCGGCGTATACAGCAGATACTGGTCCGGCATGACTGACAGGAACTCATCGATCTCCCGGGTCGAAAATAATTCGCTCGCGGCGGACCTGTATGCGTGACGACGCCGCGATCACCCGGGCATGTTCTTCCTCACCAACAGGAGCGCCTCGTTCGAGGTACTTGACCGTTCTGAGGTAGAGGTCCTGGAGCAGGACCGCCTTCCATTGTGTCCAGGCCGTCGGGTTGACCGCGGAAATGTCGGCATAGGTCAGCAGGTAGAGCAGGGAAAGGTTCTCCTGGTCCGCCACAACATGCGCGAAATCGGCAATGACCTTCCGGTCCGTCAGCTCCCGCCGCTGCGACAGGTTCGACATGATCAGATGGTTCCTGATGAGAAAAAGGATCCGTTCACGGTCCTCTCCCTCCACCGCCATCCGTGCAAGGATCGCTTCGGCGATCTTCTCCCCCCGCAGTTCATGGTCTGTACGGTATGCTTTTCCCAGGTCATGGAGCAGCACCGCCAGTATCAGGACCCACCGTTTCTTCAGTCCCTTGAACGCTTCGGACAGTGTCGTCAGGGCGGGGAAATTCCCCGACCAGAGGTTCTGGAGGTTGCGGATCGCGAGCAGGATATGCTCGTCGACCGTGTATTTATGGTAATAATCATGCCGCGCCAGCGCCTGGATGGCGCGGAACTCCGGCAGATATCTGCCGAGGAACCGAAGGTCCTTCATGAGCGTCAGCGTTTCGGAAAGGTTGTCCGGATTGTTCAGGATGGAGATAAAGGCCCGCGACGCAGCTGCCGATGTTCTGACGCGGTCATCGATCCTGCATGAGCTGATCAGGGTCCTGAGCCGGTCGGACAGCACCGCATGGCGCGACTGGGCGAGCTCAAATGCCGTCATGATCAGCGAGGGATCGTCCTGACAGGAACTGTCCGGCGAAGGCACGAGCGTCCTGCCGATGAGCGAGAACGGGCCGAGCGACAATGTTCGCTCGAACCAGCGGGTGCGCGGTTTCCGCAGCACGGCTTCGGAGACGATATTCGAGAACTCCCGGATATTCCTGGCGTGCAGAAAATAGGATTTCATGAACCGTTCAACAGCCAGCAGGTGCGTTGAATCGCGGTAATGAAAATCCCGGGCCGTGCGCTCCTGGAGGTCGAAGGTAAGGTGGTCGTTCTTGCGGCCCGAGAGATAGTGGAGCTCGTTCCGCACCCGCCATAGGAAGTTGCGGGAGCGGAGAAAAACAGCGTACTGCCCTGCCGTCAGGACCCCCTCGCGCACCAGATCGGCAAGTGACGCGATCCGGTAGTGCGCAAAAGCGATCCAGAAAGCGGTATGAAAATCCCTGAGCCCCCCGGCCCCTTCCTTGATGTTCGGTTCCCGCAAGTAGATGGAGCCGCCGTATTTCAGGCGGGTGGCAATGCGCTCAGCCACCTTTTCATTGATGTACGCGGCGGCCCGCCAGTGGAAGACGTCGCTTTGCATGGCCGAGAGAAAGGAGGCATAGAGCGCCGGTTCGCCGGCGATCAGGCGGGATTCTATCAGGGAGGTCCGGATCTTGCTGTCCTGCCGGGCAAGGTCAACGCATTCCTTGACCGTGCGCACGCTGTACGCAATGTCCATGCCCGCATCCCAGAGCATGTAGAGCAGTTCCGTGGAGCACTGACGATCGGCATCGTCCCGGCACAGGAACATGATATCGATGTCGGAATGGGGGTTCAGTTCTCCCCTGCCGTATCCTCCGATGGCGATGAGCGCGGGCATCGAGGGCTGAGAAAGCCGGCCGTGCGCCTGCGGAGCACCCTGTCGATCAGGCCGGTCCGCCGCTGGACCACCTCGCTGCCATCGGCGCCGGAAAAATGCGCTGTCCTGATGACGGTTTCCTCTTCATCGAGCAGGGCCTTGATCCCGCCGTCAAGCGTGTGAGCCGGTGTTTGATCCAATTTCTTCACGATGGGGTATTACCGCGAATCTCCACGAGAAGGCCGTGGACCCTTCGCGCCAGACAACAGGTCATTTAAACGCTACGGATTTGATCTCGTCCATGGCCAGCATGAAACTGCCGAACCCTGCATCGCCGTAACAGCGGGCATCGGCGTCAACGTCAACCGTGGTCTCGCTGCCGTCCTTGAGGTGAACGGTCACGCGCACTTTCCGGTCTCGCTTCTCCCCTACGGTGAATTCCTTGATCTTGTCGAAGGGGATCACCACCTGGGCCATGCCCATCGAACCGTCCAGATGGATCCGTCCTTCCCAGCTGAACTTTTCACCCTCGATCTTGTTGCCCGATGCATCGGTGACCAGTACGGCAAAGTTCTTTTCCACCCGCGGCGACCGTTCAAAGCCACTGCCTTTTCCGCCCATGGCCATGAGCAGCAGTGCCAGGGTCGCCAGCAGAACGAGGGAACCAACACGTTTCATCATCGAGAAGCTCCTTTCAAGTGCATATCAGGAAACAATGCAGCCGCTGCACAGTGCGGAGCGGCCTCACGTAACGCTGTTTTTCTAAGGTACCATAATGACCGAATGCTTTCAAGAAAAAAGCTTGCAAAGGCCGGTTGCGTTGTGTAAGTTTAGGGGGCATTCATAGAGGAGGAACACCGTGGACAACACGTTTTCACAACTGGTGGATCTCATGGCGCAGCTCCGCGGCCCCGACGGCTGTCCCTGGGACCGGAAACAGACGCCGGAGTCGCTCAAGCCGTTCCTGATCGAGGAATGCTACGAGGTCATCGATGCTATTGAGGAAGGCTCTCCGGACAAGGTCAGGGACGAACTGGGAGACCTGCTGTTCCAGATCGTCTTCCACGCGCGCATCGCCGAGGAGCAGGGCCAGTTCACCATCCAGGACGTCATCACGGCCATTCATGAGAAGATGACCAGGCGGCATCCCCATGTGTTCGGCGACGAAAAGCTTTCCACGGACAAGGAAGTGCTTGCGAACTGGGAGGAGATCAAGAAAAAGGAAAAAGGGCATGAGGACCGGAAGTCCATCCTCGAAGGAGTGCCGAAGGAGCTGCCCTCGCTGCTGCGCGCCCACCGGCTCCAGGAGCGGGCGGCGCGAGTGGGTTTCGACTGGAACCATTTGAACGAGGCGCTGCCCAAGCTCGACGAGGAGATAGCCGAGTTCAAGGAGTCGCTCAAGACGGAGGACGCCGCGAAGATCGAGGAGGAACTGGGCGACGTCTTCTTCACGCTCGTGAACGTCTCCCGGTTCCTCGGCGTTAATCCCGAAGAGGCGCTCCGGAAGACCATCGGCAAGTTCATCCACCGGTTCCGGTATATCGAGGAGCAGGCCGCGGATGCGGGAAGGTCGCTGAAGGATATGACGCTGGATGAGATGGAAGAGCTCTGGCAGGAGGCGAAGAACAAATAAAAAAAGCGAGGGAACCTCTCGGCCCCCCTCGCGCGTTGTAACTTCCCGCCTGTATCCCTATCCTATGCCGCCCATTCCGGCCAAAGCTACACAGAGCTTCCTACTATTTAGTTATGCTCAAACTGTAGGACCCGTACTTTCCTGCTGATTTCGGTCTATTGGAAGATGGGCTTATCTTTACATAGTACGTTCCATCGCCTGGCGCTGTCCAAACAATCCTCGATGCCAAGTTCGTGGTGTTATTGAGTGGCGCATCCAGCCATCCATAGTAGTTATAACAGTCATAGTTTTGTAACCCCGAGCAGCTACTGTCGCCATTTCCTGCTACCCAGGTAGTCGTGTTCGTATTGTCACTGGTCGTTGAACCTATTTGGATCTCAGTGCCGACATTGTCGCAGAGGGTCAGATATGTATCTGCCCCATTCAATAGATTGTTCGTCGTGATGGTATAAGTCGCCCCGTTCGATGCAGTGAACATGACATAATCCTTATCAGAGTCTGGCCAAGCGGCAGATGAATATAGTCTGCGATTTTGGGCTGAGCCATTGACCGTAAAGGTCTGCGCCGTGCTGATGAGATCATCTGTTTCATATGGATCATTGCTGTAATAGATGAGTCTATTGGTATAAATAGACGCTGCAGGATCTCCAAAGAGATCTTTCCACCTGTCGTAAAAGAGCTCCAGATTGACCGGCTCTGTTGCCAATGGTGGCGAAGTCTTGAACCCGGCGATCACATCCCAGATATTTTGCATGCCGTAATTACCCGTTCCGGTCAAGTGGTTCCAGAGGACATTTGCGACCGCTACCTCGTTGGTTGAGTATATGCAGTCGCCATAGCAATAAGGGGATCCTGCTCCCTCTGGGGCTGCAACATCCACAATGAGGTATGCCTCTCCGCTCACCGTGTCGACGTACTGCGACAGCGGCATTCCCGCCTTCGACGATATAAGGGAGGGATCGGCGCTGTTCAGCCAGAATTTAACAGCTCCCTGGAAGAAATTGCCCCACCCTTCGCTCCAGGTCAGGCGCATGTCAAGGTCGTTCGCGTTCAGATAATGCGGTCCGCCCTTCGAATCATCCTTGGAAAAATTAAATGTCGTAAAATGCCCGAACTCATGGAACAGAACGTCATCATCAAACTCGTCAGTATCCCCGGAGCTGAAGGGATCGCTCAGCACATAAATGCCGACCCCGCCGGGGCAATAGGTTGCTCCATAATCGTCGCAAAAGTAGGTCCCATTGGAGACGTCATTTTCCCAGAAGGCATTGAGCGATAGCGTATTCAGAACGGGTGATCCTGCAGCGTATACATTCAGGAATTCAAACCCGCTGGTCATGACGTCAAGGATGTTGAATGCGCCGTCCGCCTGGCTGGTGACGGGGATCGACAGGTCGATCGACGTATTCCCGGAAAGTGTGAAATTGCTGGTCTTTACCGAGAAGATCTTGTCGCTCCAGTTTTTGACGTTCATTTGCTGCGAGCCCGCGGGCGTCGCTGAGGACATCACCCGCACAAACATGTTCGTATTGATGTAGGTCGAAGGAATCGAGAAGGAATAGGAACCGTCGGAATTCGTCGCAGACGAAGCGATGCTAGTGGATGTCGACGCACTGACCATTTCTATATCGGCAAGACGCACCGCTTTAAAGGTCGTTTTCCCGGTAAATCCATCGGTACGATCATATTCCTTGTCCTCGTAGGCCACCTTGCCGCTGACGGTCACCGACACCGGCGTGTCCGATGTAGGGGTCGCGGACGTCACCGGTGACGCAGGCCCCAGGCCGAAGGAATTCACGCCCTTCATGACATAATAATAAGTCGTGCCATTCAACACCGCGCTGTCGACATAGCTGGTCGTCGTTCCCGATATCCCCGTAACAAGCGTCGTGGTCACCGTTGAAACCGTGTCCCGGTAGAGGTTGTAGGACGTGGCCTCATTCACCGCTGTCCAGTTCAAGTTCACGTGCGGCGTGTTTGTGCCGCTCGACGCCATGGCCATGACCGTGGCGGGCTGTGACGGAACCGCGATCTTCGCCGATATTTCGGCGGACGCCGGACCTTCAAGACCGGAGCTATTTACACCGGTCACAATATAGTAAAATGCGGAATTGACCGGATATTCGGGCGTTGTAAAAGTAGTGCCGGTAATGACCGCATTGTAGCTGAGACCGGACGTTTTGGTCAGGCCGGATGTATAATCGTAACGCACGCGATAGGTGGCGGCATTGGCGGCTGCGTTCCAGTGCAGCGTGACGGTACCATGCGTCGCATCGGTTTTTGTCACAGTTACCGCGAGACCCGCAGGCGCCGCAGGAACAATACCGCCGCCGCCCCCTCCTCCTCCGCCGCCGCTGCAGCTGCTCATGACAGAAAGAGCGAAGAGAAGTACGATCAGCAATGCCTGGTATTTTCTGGTCGATTGTGCCATGAGGTCCTCTTCAATATTCTACAATCAGCCTGCCCTTACTGTCCTTCTTGGCAGGCTTGGATGCCTTCATTTTCTGCTGCTCCTGACGTTCTTTCCCGGTCATGAGCAGGTATTGGGCCTTTCTCGTCAGGTCCTTTTTCCCGTTGGTGATGCTCACCTGCGCCATGATCCTGCCGATCCCCTGCTCCGGAACCCGCACCGAGAACCGGATGGACCTCGGCTCCATTTTTACGGCGGGCCCAGACCACGAGAGATCGCCGCTCACGAGGTCCACACCGCCAGAAAGCTTGACCGTGACGGTCATATTCCCGGCATCATGCGATGATATCGCCGTAGCAGCAAGTTCGACCACATCGCCAGCCTGTATCGCGTTCAGGTCAATGCCGGGCTGGGCCGGTGAGATCGATATCTGCAAAGGATGCTGCGGTTTGTACTGCAGCTCAGCGGCCAAGATACCGCCAGCATGCAGGCATGAGACCGAAATGATGATCGCGAGCCAGATTGGATTTTTTCTGTTCATCATCGTATACCCCTTGTCCTGGTAAATTTCGTTCTTTCAGCCCCACGTTGAGGACGTGATAGGTTACAACACTGCACACGCTGACGCAAGAATTAATTCCAGGACCAGGTCCGGGTGATGGCAGCGACCAAGCATTCTATGTCTAGCACCGAATGCGATAAAAAAAGGGTGGCATCGCTGCCACCCCGTGAATTATTGGATTGGTCACTGCTACTTTGGGATTACCTGAGAAGCTTTCCTGGCGGCATCAACACCAAGCAGCTGATTCCTCCCGTTCTTCCCGGTCGTGCTCACGCCGAGCTTTGACCAGCGCTCAGTCTGAGTCGTGGTGCCATAGTTGTAATATACTTCATGGTAATGCTGCGCTTGCGTATTGTAGTCGTACACATTGACGTAGACATTCACATTCTCAGGAGCCGCAAAGCCGCAGAAGTTCGCGTCGAAGGTAAATCCGGATGCAGTCAGGGTCGCTGCACCATAGCCATAGTTCGCCTGCATCCATGGATCATTGGTGAAGTTCGTCCACGTGCCACACGCATAGACCTGAGCGTAAAGCTGTCCGTTTGATCCGCTGAACCCTGACGCAATGGGATCTGAGATCGTTCCGGTTATCGTCTGGACGCCGGAGAGGCCGTTCGTCCCGTGAGCGGGGCTCGTGATGGTCACAAAGCGCGGTTTGTCGATCCCATTCGTCGAGGTGAGGTACAAGTCGTGACACGATGAGCCCTGGGGATCGTTATAGTTGCAGATCCTGATAGTGTTGTCCGTACCGTTAAAGAGCGGAATGTTCGTTATCGTAAAGCTTCCGTTCACGATCGGCACCGTACCCTGTTGGTTCAGCGTGTCGGTGAAATTGATGCTTCCGTTCTGCGTGGTCGTCGTACCGATGATCGTGACGCTCGTATTACTTGCCCCGGCATCCCAGTAATCGTTTCCGCAATAGGGCGTGGTTATCGTGACAGCGCCGTTGTTGCCCGTTACCGATGTGAGGTTCATGCGCAGCATGGGCGAGGTCGTGTTATGGCTGATAACGTATACACTATTGTACATTCCCGACATGGAAACGTCGAGATAGTTCCACTGATAGGCATTGGTAAGTCCATAGACCTTGACTCCCGAAACGGACCACGAGCCGTCCGCGTTCGTAAAGGCCTTATAGCTTTCTTCCTGGTTGCACATCCAGTTCCGCAGGAATATCTGCGCTCCTTCGCGGTTCGAGGTGCCTTCCACGGTGACTGTGGCCGATGTGCCTGAGTCGTAATCGGGATTCGGCGTTATGGCCGTTCCGGAAGCATTCTTGACCGCCGTGATGGTGAATGACGGCGGGCTGTAAGCACAGCTCCCGGTAGTGGTGATCGTGATGCTCGTATAGCGTCCCTGGGAATCATTGATGTCGACGATGTTCGATCCGCCCGGACCGACCAACGGCACAGCGAACCGGAACGTACCGTCTGTGTTCGACACGCTCTGACTCTCATAGTAGTTGCCAGTCGCCTGGCTTCCAGTCCAGTAAGCCCACATCTGCCCGGCCTCGGCAGTACCCTCAATCACCGCCGAACAGTTGGTGTCGGCATACCGGTTCTGGGCAACAGCCGGGTCATAGGAATTCCCGTCGATGCGCGTTATCGTCGGCTTGATGACGGGCTTGCCGGTTGAGGTATTGATGCTCATCCAGACGCCGCTGTTTGCGGCATCGTAGATGCTCACTTGGTTCCAGCCATTGAACAGAACCGCATCGATGGTGAAGTTTCCGTTTGAATCGGGAATGAGGGTGCCGCTCGCATATCCCCCATCGCTGTAGACATAGTACCGCCCATTCGCAATGGTTTTGAACTTACCGGCAACATTGATGGTGTAGTTCGCAGCGGCATCCAGCGTGGCCGTCCAGTCGGAACTCGTGCCGTAATCCGCGGTCTTGGTGATGGTCGAACTGCCAGCCGCGGTCACGTTGGTGATTGATATAGGCGGCACCCAGACCGAGCCGGTGTCCGTCTGGACATAGAATATCGTCCGATAGTAAGTAGATGTACCGCCGCTGTAAATGTTCTTAGAGAGCGTTATACGATTGTTGCCCTTGTAGATCTCGATGCCCGAAGGGACCATCGTGTCGCTGGTGAAAGTATTGTCTCCTGATCCCGACGTGGTAACGGTGCTGCGTGATTGGATGTAGAACTGTCCGTCATTGTTGGTAACCATGACGTCCAGGGACGTGACATCCAGGTCGGTAACGGAGCCAAAGACATTGACCTTGCTCGCGCCCGGCGCCTTGTAATAGTTCCACTGGTCTCCGTAAACCGTATTTCCCATCTCGTCGGTGACGTCCCAGATGACGATGGGTGGCTGCTTGCCGCCTGTGGTAAGAACCCAGAAGCTCTTATACAGGGGAGAACGGCCGACGGGAGCACTGTCTTCCCGGATGGAAAACGTATTGACCCCTTTGTAGAGTGGAACGGTGAGATTCGCTTTGCGGTCGGTGAACGAGACACCGAATTCCTTGCGTGCGCCTCCCATCTGTGTCACGGTTGCGGTCGGAACATCCATGTTCGGCGTGTAGATTGTCATCGTGGTCTGGAAAGCGCTGCCGAGATCGTACCCGAAGATCGCCGGATTATAGACAACCGGGGGCACCGCCATGTTCGTTCCGGCCCGGACCTCGACCGACAGCTCGGCATAAATGCCTGCGATGGTGAACCGGCGAACCGAACTGACCGCGCTGATGTCCTGCAGAATATCGCGGGTCGTCTTGTTCACCACGAAATTCGGGTCGTTCGGATTGTTCGGATCAGGCACGGCGGTGGCTGTCCCGAGTCCGATCACCTCCCAGTAATACCTGCCCCCTTCCTGGGTGTGAAAATTCGCATAGGTGTCGAAGCCGAGCTTTTGGCCGACGTCGAAACCTTGCAGGTCCGCGAGGGGGTCCTGCTCGGTACTGAAGGAAGTTACCGTTGACGGGAAGGCGAAAGCAAATCCGTTATAGGGCTGCCGCTCGTCGGTTACGACGAGAATATAGGTTTGGACCCCGGTCGCGGCATCCCAGGAGAACTTAGCTTTGAGATTGTCGTTGTCCGGCATCTTGCTCATAATGCCGCCGTCGACGATCTCCGTGCGCCACAGGATCTCCGGCGTGAACGGGTAGATCACCTGGTACAGCTTGGTGCTGATGAGGCTCGGTTTGTTGATCGTCTTGTCGCGGTTGTCGATGCCGATGGAGCCGCTTACGATCTTCCAGCTGCCGTTCTTGAACTTGAGGGTGAGGTAGAACGATTCTCGCGGCGCAGCATCTAGGCACCGGCTCAGGTTCACGGAGTTTGCCGCCGTCAGTATGAACTCGAAATCGGCCGTATTGGTCAGCGCGACGACATTGATCGAATCGCCGGCTTTCGGCGTTATAACGCCGTCAATGGTCGAGCCGCAATATTCCCACTGCGGGAAGGCGTTCGTCACGAGCATGCGGCTGAACTCGCCAAGACTGTACCGGCCGTCGCGGTTGATGTCCGTGCCGGTATCGATGCCGTTGGTTGCGACATCGTAATCCATGTAGAACTCGCCGGACATGACGCTCTGCAACTGGGCGATATTCCGGTCGTTCATGGCCCGCACCCACTTGCCGAACACCGCCTTGACCTGGGCCTGCATGTTCTGGTATTCGGCAGATGCCGTCGGATCGATCCCGGGCGTGTCCTCCGCGTTCTTGGTCGTTATGGAACCGGTCAGCGTGTTGATCGTATGGCCGGCCAGGTCCCTGCCGCCGCTCACCGTCAGCGCGTAGCTCGTGTCGAGCTTCAGCGGTTCACCAAGAATGAACTCATACACGAAGAGGCCGCCGGCTGTTTTGCCAAGGAACAGGACACCGGGCTTCACGCCGATGCTCGGCGTGCCTCGCAGAGCGATGCCGTTCACATCGAGCGGTTTGTTGGACTCGATCCGGAAGGACTGGGTGACATCGACCGTACCGCCCATCTCGATCACCGTAGGGCTGTTCCACTGCACGGTGGGGTCGATCGTGTCCGCTGCCGATGCCGTGAACTTCCCTACGGCGGTCTTTTTGAGGGCATTGCCGTACACGTTCAGAGACCGGGGAAGACTGGGATCGGAATCCTCGCCGTGGATGGTTATCGTGTACTCCTGTCCCGGCGTCATCTGGACGCCCGGATCGAGGTAATAGGTCGCCGTAAGCCAGTCAGCCGATAGAGACCATTTGCCCGCAACCGAAGGATAGATCTCGATTCCGCTTATGAGGCTGTCGCGCCACATGGGCAAGCTGAAGGAGATTTGGATGGCCGAGTTTGCCGGGAGCGTGGCCGTTACGGCACTGTCATTATAGCCCCACCGCTCGGTACCGTCGGTGATCTTTTTCGTGCCGAACATGTAGATCACCTCGGGCGCCACGTCGCTCGGCAGCACCTCGAAGTCAACGTTCGGAATGGCTCCCTCGAAATTCATCACGATGCTCTGGACCGCAACGATCGGCTTCTGGCCGAGGCCGAAACCGGAATAGGCCACCAGCGTATAATTTCCGGCCGGAATGGGATCACCGTCCGTGTAGGTCGCATCCGCTGTTCTTCGAAGCGTTGGTCATGGAGGAGAGCGTGTAGTTTCCGTCAGAATCGGTGCTGCCTGAGGAGACAGGGAAGAGCCATTCGGGATGGTCGGCGTCGTACATGTCGACCTGTGCGTTGGCAAGGGCGGTCGCGAACGAAGCCGCATTCAGCTTATTCAGGAGATCGTAGTCAGGCAGATAGGCCGGGCGGTCCGCGGCCCCCTGTATAGGCGGCCGAAGCGACGCGACGTCCGCCAAAAACTTTGATTTTGACAGTTGCGTTTTTCCATTGCCCACAATGGACGCGGACAAGGTCACCTTGCCGGACACCACGGTGCTGCCGCTACCGATTGTGGAGCTTCCTCCTTTGCCGGAGCCGCTGCATCCACCCATAACCATCAGAATAGAAAGAAAAATGATCGAAAACACGGTCGTTGATAGGAACCGTTTCATAGTGCTACCTCCCCCTGCTTGTCTTAAACGCTGTTTTTTCGAAAGTTCCAGGGACCCGCAGTTCAGGTACTATTCACCTGCCATTGATCCCGGTACTCATTAGTACGAATAGGAGGATGACAAGAAGATCAGCCATCCCAGTACGTCAACGTTCTGTATGTTCGAAATATCTCGCTGGATCTGTGCCTTGCCCGATCCGGAGGTAATGCTGCCGCCAAAGGATATGGATGTGTTCCGCGTGAAGTTGCTGATGCTGAGGCTCATGCCGTACAGATCCACCTTCTCGTCCTGGTTGAACCGCGTGGGGTCGAGTTCGGGAGTGTTGGCCATGTTCGTGAACAGCCCGCCACGCACCGCCCAGTTCTTATCGAGGAAATATTCAGTTCCCAGTGCAAGATTTACCACGTCCACCCGGTCGCCGTTCGGATTCTCGACCTTGGTGTAATAGGAAAGATCAGCACTCAGCAACAGGCTGCTTGTAGGGAAGTACGCCGCACCGAGACGAACTTCGACAGGATACTTGGGAGTTGTAGACTCACCGGTCATCGACGGCCGGGACAAGATACCGGTCTGATCGACTTGGGACAACTGGACGTCGACGGACGAGCTATAGACAAACGTTTTTGCCACAGAAAGACCGATCGACAGTTTGTCCATCGGTGCGATCATGACGCCCAGGATCGGTTTGTATCCCCGCTCCACTTTTTCTATGTAGCTGTTCTCCCACAGGAATGAGGTGCCGTCCTGCAGCGAAATGAACTGGTTCAAAACGGACTGGTTGCTGCGGTGATAGAGATAGAGGGTCATGCCGGCCGCTATTTTGCTGTTTAATTCCATCGCCAGTGAAGGGCCGAGCAGGTACGTCGTGTCCTCATTGTTGAAATTGATGGTGTACTTCGTTGCCGGCTGGCCCAGGCTTGTCGGAAAACTGCCGGTGAAGGTCTGGTCCTGGTCCTCCCGGATCGAGTCAGGGACCGCATAGGAGAAGCCGAACTTGAACTTGCCGAGCGGCTGGATGATGCCGAAGAAATTCGGCAGAAGCGATGTGGACCTTCTCTCCCAACCAAGGCCGCCGATGACGCTGTCGTATTTCTTTGTTTGATCGTAGTACGAGTTCAGACTGGCGGACAGGTTCCTGCCGGTGGCATAGACGATGCCGGCGGGATTGTAATATAACCCGCTGGGATCGTCGGAAATGCCGGCATAGGCGCCGCCCATGCCCGTTGCCCGGTCACCGATCAGCATATTATTGTAATGGAACTCATCCGCGCTCGAAACACTGCTGACCATGACAAGCATAACGATCATCGCCAATGCTGCGCTGAATTTTCGAAGAGACATTGATACCTCCACCGGGTCGAAAAGATTATATTTCACGCAAAACGTTATTTTACGGTTTTCATGGTTTCGGAAAAACGCGCCTTATGTGCGTTCAGGGCTGCGGGATCGATACCGGCCTCCGTTATCGTATCTTTTAACAGGAGGATGCGGGTTTCATAGGCCGGATGCGTCTTGTCGAGCACTTCCGTTGTCTTGCCTTTCGCAGCTTTTATCCGTTCGAAATACCGGACCAGCCCGGTGGGATCGTAGCCGGTGACCGCGCACAGCATGACCGATCCCTTGTCGGCCTGGATCTCATCCTCACGCTTGTAGCCTGTTGTGAAAAGCGTGTCCATGGCCTTATCCACGGCCTTTGAGAAAGCAATGCGGGCGGACTCGGTCCCTCCGCCGATCAGCCGCGCCAGTCCGGAAACCGCGGAGCCTTCTGCGGCCTTGATGTCCAGCTCCTTGACCACGTGCTTCCCATTGATATGTCCCATCTCATGGGCAATGACACCGGCAAGTTCCGACTCATCCTGCATTTTGTCGATCGCACCCTTGGTGACGAAGATATAGCCGCCCGGTGCGGCATAGGCGTTGATTTCCGAAGTATTGAGGACCGCGAAATGGTACTTCAGCTCCGGCCGGTTCGAATTGGCGGCAAGGGAGAGTCCCACGAGGTTGAGATATTTCGTAAGCGGATCGCTGGTATAGAGTCCGTACCGGCCTATTAATCTGGCAGCGACCTCCCGGCCGAAACGGATCTCTTCGGTGACGTCATCGCTCGTCGCTTCCTGGGGGGCGGCCGAAACCCGCTGCCGCCATGCCTGATCATCGGCGGCATGTGCTGCCGCAGGAAGAGCGAATGCCACCAGTAAAGCGAATAGGGTGATCTTCCTCATATTTTGCCGCCTTCCATGAACCGCACAAGGTCGGCCTCCGGCACGGCGTACCGTTCCACTTTTTCGAGACCGTCGTAGTCGAGCTTATCCTCGCCGCCCAGCCTTCTGCGATCATCGGCCGCAAGACCTCTCGCGGCTGCAGCGCTCGTATACGTCGATGCGCGCCTTCGCACGCCCTGCTTCAATTCCGACGTATCAGTTTTAAACAGCGAGGGCCGTGCCAGAGGAGGAGCGGACGAAAGTAGGATTGCTGCCACATACCCTTCCTTCTCGTAGTAGCTGACCTTTATCCAGCTCCCCTGTTTTCCGATCGCGGAGAGCTTGGTCCCCTTGCCGGCCTCGCCGAGCACGTTCGCCTTGAATGATGGCGCTGAAAGCACTTTTGCCTTCAGGCTTTGCACGTAATACGTTTCCAGTGAATAGGCCGTGCCGGCGGCCATACCGACGAGCACTCCCATGAGTACCACGATGATCTTTTTCATTGCAGCTCCCTTCCTTTGTGCCGTACGATCCTACCCGAAGCATGCACGGCTGTAAATAGCCATGTCGGGGTAATTTCAGGGTATCCTGCCTGATCGCTGCTGACGCGCGTAAGGCACGGGTCACACCGCCGTGTAGATGTTCACCGGCTGTTCCCTGCCCTTGACCTTCACGTTTCCCAGTTGCCTGCCGTCGATCTTGTCCTTGATCTTCTCGTACGTATACTCCGAGAAGATCAGCGGGCTCTTGTATTCCTTGGTGATGCTTTCCAGCCGCGACGCAAGGTTGACCGTATCCCCCACGATCGTATAGTTCTTTTTCTTCTCGGACCCGATCTCGCCGATCGTGGCTACCCCGGTGTTGATGCCGACGCCGATCTTGACCTCCATGTCCAGACCCCGCTCCCTGAGGGTCGCGTTGACCTGTTCGAGCGCCTCGATCATTTCCTTGCCTGCAAGCACGGCCTGTTCGGCATGATCGGCCGTCTTGACCGGCGCGCCCCAGAATGCCATGATCGCATCGCCGATATACTTGTCGATCGTGCCGTTATGCTTCAGGATGATGTCGGCCATGATCGTAAAATGGACGTTCAGCATTTCCACGATCTTCTCAGGCGGCGTGGTCTCCGACATGGTCGTGAAACCGCGGATATCGGAGAACAGGACCGTCAGTTCAACCTTCGTGCCGGCGCTCGCCTTCTGGTATTCCTTGTAATTGTGCAGCACCTCGTGCAGGACATCTTTCGACACATACTGCGTAAAGAGGTGTGACACTCGCCGTTTTTCGGCGGCTTCGGTAAAGGTAAGGTACCCGAAGGACAGAAAACTGCTTGCCACGGTGGCAAAGATGAACGGCACCTCCTCGACCATCATATTCGACCTGAAGGCGAAGAGCGAGTACCCGATATAGGAGGAAAGCAACACCAGCGGGAAAGCAGCCCGCAGGAAGAACGTGCCGGACAAACATGATCACCAGCGTGGTCAGGAACGCTCCGATGAGCATGGAAGCAATGGTAAGCCGCCGGTCAGGCGGCTTGAGAAAATCGTTCATGCAGATAATTGGCGGCAAGAGAAACGTGAAAAATAACACCGGGCGAGCTCGCTGCAAGCGGCGTCGGCTTGAGGTCGTGAACCGCCCACCGCGCTTACGCCGATGAAGACGATGGCATCCTTGAACTCATCGGGATTGACGAGCAGGTTTTCCACCTCTCCCTGCTGTATCTTTTGAAGGGACGCAAAGATCCCGCCGATGGAATAGGGCTTCACCATATCGATCCCGTACATATTGATAGCGTAATTGCCGCTTTGGTCAACGGGAATAACGCGGTCATTGATCGTAAGTGCATCTTTGCCGATCATGACACGCGAATGTTCATCGATAAAAGGCGCAATGCCGAGCACCGGGAAATATTTTCCCTGATATTCGCGCAAAGGCTTTGTTCTTCTCAGGACGCCATCGCTGTCAGGCGGGAACTCCACAACAGCAATGCCTTGAGAAACGGAACGGAGCGGTTCTATCGGAAGGGCAAAATCGTTGTTCTTTTCCTCGGCCTTGACCGGCAGGCCTCCTGTTATCTGCTTGACGGCATAGCGGGCGACAAAATCCTCGGGCAGCGGCATTCCCAGGTCCGTATGGGACCGTCGGTCATCATCGGCCTTGGCACGGTTGATCATCATGCTATGGTAGATGTTTCCCGATGACTGGGTCGCAGTCGCCAGCGCCCCGTCGTTCTCCTCGTCCTGCCGTGCGTCAAAAAGAATATCGAACAATACTGCTTTCGCGCCGCCGACCTTCATGAACTCGAGCAATTCGGCCCATATCTGGCGGGGCCAGGGCCACCTGCCGGCGATCCCCTCAAGCGCTTTGATCGAAGCATCATCAACAAGCACGACCTTGATCGAGCTGGGTGGTATTTTATCCGAGCGGAAGATCTTCGATTTAGCGTCAAACGCAAACAGGTCGGGCTTCTCGAATGCACCGGCGTAATACATGAGGAGGGTAACGGTAAATACGAAGATTGAAACAGACAGGGCAATGAGGATTTTTTTTGTCATAAGGATTCCATCGTTTTTGCTTTTATCACGAAAAGGAGTTAACCCCCTGTCATCTGGACGACCATGGTAAAAATTGATACTAAATGATGACAAGAGATGGGGTAATACTAGCACCTTTTTACAGAAAATTCCACTTTTTTTAGGGATGAGACTTCATATTTGAATGAATATCAGTTATTTACTGTAGTTTTAAGGCAGGAAGCATCTACGAGGTTTGTGTGTCGATTCCCTGGCGGAGGCTCTGTTAAGCCTGATCAGGAGAACCTCCTGATATGCTCACGAAAACAGGTGGAGCACCCGGTTCGCGTCAGGCTCACTTTCCGGGTTTTTGCGTGTGTACAGACAGCTCGTGGACATCCTCGGCTGCTTCCATGACCGCTTCGGCAAGCGTTGGATGGGCATGGATCAGTTGCCCAAGCTGTCGTGCTGTGGCGCCCATCTGCATGGCAAGCGCTCCTTCATGAATAAGGTCAGCAGCATGGGCGCCGCACAGATGCACGCCCAGTATCCTGTCCGTATCTGTCGCGGCAATGATCTTTGCGATCCCTGTTATTTCTCCCATGGCGTGCGCCTTTCCGAGCCCGCGAAACTGGAACCTGCCGACCCGGTACTCGATCCCCTTTTCCCGCGCCTGCTGCTCCCGCATACCGACGCTGCCGATCTCGGGCATGGTGAAAATTCCGGCTGGAACGACGGCATAATCCATAACTGCATTGCCGCCCAGCGCATTTTCGGCAGCAATGAGGCCCTGGTGCGAGGCGACATGGGCAAGCATGACATGACCGGTAACATCACCGACAGCATAGATGCCGGCAACGTTCGTTTCCATGCGGTCATTCACGACGATCTCTCCGCGGCCTGCCCTTGTTCACGCCCAGTGCCTCAAGACCGATACTTTCCGAATTCATGCGGCGGCCGATCGAAACGAGGATCGCTTCTGTTTTTATTTCCTGTCCGTTCGAAAGCAGCGCATTCATCATGCCGTCAGGGCTCTTTGTTTACTGACTCCACCTTGACGTTAGTGATGAGTTTGATCTTTGCCTTTTTAAATTCGCGTTCAATAATGCCGGATAGTTCTTCATCCTCTGTTGACAGCGCATGGGGCATCATTTCGGCCATGGTCACTTCGGCGCCGAACGACCGGTAGATGAAAGCGAATTCGCTGCCGATCACGCCCGCTCCGACAATGAGCAGGCTTTTCGGAATTCTTTTCAGTTGCACCGCATCGTCGCTGGTCATCACCTGCCTCGCCGTCAAAAGGAAAACCGCCAGTTTCGCCGGACGCGAACCCGTTGCTATGATGACTTTGTCGGACCGAATGTCGAGGGTCGAACCGTCTTTTTTTTCAACCCGTACGATATCCCGTGAAATCAGTGAACCGCGCCCTTCAATAAGAGTAACACCCCAGCTTTTAAGCAATCCGCGGATACCTTTTATCTGCGTTGAGACGATCTTGTCCTTTCGCTCCAGGATCCGCGACAGATTGAACCCTATTGTCCCGGTCACCTCGACCCCGAATTCGCCTGCACGACGGGTGCGCTCCAGCGCTTCTGCGGAGGCAATAAGCGTTTTCGTCGGGATACATCCCCAGTTCAGACAGGTCCCGCCGACTTCGGCATCTTCAACAACGGTAACCTGCGCACCTTTTTGCGCAGCCCGTATCGCGGCCACGTATCCGCCTGGACCTGCTCCTATGATCGTCAGCTTTACCGTCATGCGTCCCTCCCTGCAGCTCATCGGTGAGATTGCAACAAGCATTTTTGCGCAGCACCCTGTATCGCTGCAGCTGTTCTGCCTGGAGCCTGTCGAACAAAAGATGCTTGAGCAATAGAAAAGGGAGAGCATACACTCTCCCTTTTTTTCTCATAACAATGATGGCGATTGCTCGCCAGTGATCACCGAAACTATTTTTCTTCTTCTTCTTTTAAGAACTTTTCATATTCAGACCTGCTCATGAGATCGTTCACTTCGGTCGGATCGCTCATTTCGACCACGACGAGCCATCCATTGCCGTACGGGTCTTCATTGATGATCTCGGGAGAATCGGCAAGGTCTTCGTTGACCTCTACAACCGTACCGGTGATCGGGCTGACCACCGGCGATGTGGCTTTTGTTGATTCGATCTCGGAGAGCTCGGAATCAGCGTCTACTTCTGTATCGACCTCGGGGAGATCGACATACACGATATCGCCGAGCTGTTGCTGCGCAAAATCACTGATGCCGATGGTCGCGCGTTTGCCTTCAACCCGCACCCATGAATGATCTCTATGATACTTTATATCGTCAGGATTCATTTTGCACCTCCAAGATGATGTGCACGAATAAGAATGAGTTTGTTTTTATCCTATGCGCCTTATTTTGTCAAGCAAAAATAATACAATGAGCGCAGGTGATGCTGAATAAAAAAAGGGATGCGATATCGCATCCCCGAGAACGTTTTTTTATCCTTACTTACAGGCCTACGACGACTAAGCCCCTGCAGCAGATACGACGGCCTTGCTTACTCCTGCTTTTTTCGTTGCGCCCTGCACAGCGACCATGTCGATCGCTTTTTTCGGGCAACGCGCCGCACACATCCCGCAGCCGATGCACTTTGACTGATCAACGAGATGCACAGCATTCGGATCACCGGATATGGCGTTCACCGGGCAGACCTTGGCGCAGACATCGATGCCGGCGCACTTGGCCGGGTCGATCTATGCTTTGGGGCGCACCGGAATGAAATCATGGATCGCGCTGGTGGGGCATTTTTTTACGCAGAGTCCGCAGACGATGCACTTGCTGTGATCGATGCGCGCGAGGTTGTTGTCGATCTTAATGGCATCCACCGGGCAGGTCCGGACACAGATGCCGCAGGCGATGCATCCGACCTGGCATTTCTTTTTGACATCGATCCCCTTGTCCCTGCTGTGGCAGCTGATCACGACCGCTTTGGACTCCACTGCCAGTTCGATGACCTGTTTGGGACAGGCGGCAACGCACTTGCCGCAGGCGGTACACTTTTCCTTATTGATCACCGGCAGATTGTCGGCGCTCATCGTGATCGCGTCAAAGGGGCAGGCGCGCATGCACGTTGCGTATCCGAGACAGCCGAATTCGCAGGACTTGTCTCCTCCTGCCGCCAAGCACCGCAGCCGTGCAGTCCTGTACGCCGGTATAGATGAACTTCCGCTGGCTGAGGCTCGTCCCTCCCTGGCAGAATACCCGGGCGATCTTGGGGTCGACTTTTTCCGCTTTTTTGCCGGTGATCTCGGCGATCTTCTCTGCGACCGGCGCCTTTCCCGGGAGCGCACAGGTTTACCGCGACATCCGGATTTCCCACGACGTTCTCCGCGTAGCCCATGCAGCCGGCAAACCCGCAGGCTCCGCAGTTGGCGCCCGGCAGGGTCTCGCGCACCTGCTCAACCTTGGGGTCCGTCTTTACGACAAAGCGCGCTGCAACGATGGCAAGCGCCACGCCGAAGACGATGCCGAGCGCGGCCAGGACCACGAGCCCGAAGAGCACAGACTCCCAGGGTACTTTTTCGAGTGTTTCCACCGACCCGCCGACACCGACCAGGGGCACCAGTTTGTTGGCGAAGATAGTCACCGCCTGGGAGAGTATCTGAATCAGAAGAGCGCTTAATTGTTCATACATGGTTTTGCACCTTACGTTTATTTTTTAGACATGCACGTTGCCTATATTATCCCACATTCGGGACCTTTTTTACAGCGTGATCATCCCGGAAAACCCTAAAAACGCGAGCGCGATCAGCCCGGTCAACACAAAGGAGATCGGCAGCCCCTGAAAGGATTTCGGCACATCGGCAAGCTCCAGTTTTTCACGGATGCTCGCCATGATAATAAGGGCGAGGCTGAAACCGAGCCCCGAACCCAGGGCCAGTGCCATGCTTTCGAACAGGCTGTAATGCTCCTCGGCATTGATGAGCGGCACCGCAAGGATAATGCAGTTCGTCACGATCAGCGCCAGGTAGATGCCCAGCTTATAATAGAGCGCGGGCGTGACCTTCTTCATGATCGTGTCCGCAGCCTGTACGAACGCGGCAACCACACCGATGAAAATAACGATCTTCAGGAATCCCAGGTGAAAAGGGATCATGACATACTCATAGATCACCCAGTTCAGCGCGGCGCCGATCAGCATCACCGCCGTAAAGGTAAAGCTCATCCCGATGGAGGTCTCCATCTTCTTGGTCACGCCGAAGAAGATGCAGAGGCCGAGATAGCGGGAAAAAACGAAGTTATTGATGAGCGCTGATGCTATGAATATGGTTAATACATGTTCCCACATAATACCCTCCGGATAACATCATTTCGGATTTCGGATTGCTGAGATTGCGGATTAGAAACATCTGGACTTTCAATCCGCAATCCGAAATCCACAATCCGCAATTGACTAATGTCCTCCGCTGCTCGCCGCCCGTACCGCCGAAGAATTTCCGGTCGATCCAGTTGAGCCAGCCCATCATGAGACCCATGGCGAAGAACCCTCCCGTCGGCATGATCATGATGAGCAGCGGTTTTCCCGGCAGGAGTTGGCATGCCCCAGAGCGATCCTTTCCCGAGAAACTCCCGGAAAATGCCGAGGAGCACAAGGGCCAGCAGGAATCCCATGCCCATTGCCGCGCCGTCAACGATGGACGGCAGAAGTTTGTTCTTGCTCGCGAACATCTCCGCCCGGGAAAGCACGATGGCAAAAGCGACGATGAGCATGATATAGAGGCCCATCTGCTTGTAAACGTCCCTCTGCATAGGCCGCCATCACGAGATCGGTCACCGTGACCCACGTGGCGATGATGAACATGTACGAAGGAATGCGGACTTTCGGATTGATGAAGTTCCTGAGGAGGGAAACGGTGGCGTTCACCATGGTCATGACGAAGAGAACGGCGACGCCCATCAGAAAACCGTTCTTCACGCCGCTGGTGACGGCCACGGCCGGACAGAGCGAAAGCGCCAGGCGGAAGACCGGGTTCTCTCCGAAGATGCCGTTCTTGAATATGGTCCCGTAATTGACGTCATTGCTCATTTTGCCACCCCCTGCGCCGCCGTCTTGATCCCCGCGCCATACTTATCGACGAGCGTCTGCACTGCGTCCTTCACGCCGTTCGTCACCGCGCGGCTCGATATCGTTGCTCCGGAAATGGCCTGGATGTTCTCCTTGGTTTCCGCTTTCAGGAGAACGATCTGCGAAAGTGCCTTGCCCTTGAACTGATCGAGAAAGCTCTTGTCCTCAACCTGGTCCCCCAGACCGGGCGTTTCACCATGGTGGAGGATCTTGACGTCCCTGATCTTCAAGTCCGTATCCAGCGAAACGAGCATCTGCGATAAAGCTTGAATATCCCTTGCCGGCGGTGCTCGCGATGTAGGCTACCGGTTTGCCGCCGGAAGTAGCCTGATAGTATTCATAGGGTTTACCGTGGCTGCTGCTCCAGTTCCCCGCAGGCATTGATAGGATCGGTCGCATCGGGCGCCATCTCTTTCAGCGCTTCTTCCTTTTCCTTCTTTTCGGCCATAAATCTCACCGGCGAAGTATATTTATAGGTGACCCCCATGATCAGGCCTGCAGCGATGAAGATCGCGACGAGACTCAGGGTTATCTTCAACATCTCCTTCATTTCTTCACCCCCTTGGCCTCGGCCTTGCCGAAGACCGCGGCTCCTCATGCCCCGGTCAAGGAGCGGCGCGAAGCAGTTCATGAGGAGGATGGCGAACATGACGCCCTCGGGATAGCCGCCTTTCAGGCGGATCAGCACCGTCAGCGCTCCGGCGCAGATGCCGAACACGATCTGCGCGTTCCGGACGGATGGTCCCGGTCACATAATCGGTGGCCATGAAGAAGGCGCCGAGGATAAGGCCGCCGGACATCATATGGAAGATCGGGTCTCCGGTCATGAGCCCTTCCTTGCCGCCGAAGATCCAGGTGAGGAGGCCGACGGTGGCGATGAACGGGAATCGGGATGTGCCAGGTGATGTACCGTTTCATCAGAAGAAAGACGCGCGCCGAGCAGCAGCGCGATGACCGACGTTTCACCAAGAGATCCGGCCCGGTTCCCGAGAAGCAGGTCCTGATACAGCGCCGCCTTCGTGTGATAGATCTCGAGGAGCTTCGCCATCCCCTCTTCTTTCAGGAGGACCAGCGGCGTGGCAGTGGTCTTTGCATCCAACGCCATGAACGATGTAACCGGCGCAACGAAGGTGGTCATGATCTTGGCGAAGCTGACCAGGACAAAGGCGCGGCCGATGAGCGCGGGATTGAAGATGTTGAAGCCGAGACCGCCGAAGAGATGCTTGGCGATCATGATGGCGACGAAGGATCCGACGAACGGGATATAGAGCGGCACATTGGCAGGAAGGTTCATGGCAAGGAGCAGGCCGGTCAGGAATGCGCTGCCGTCAGACAGGGTGATCGGTTTCTTCAGCATCCACTGCATCCCGGCCTCGGTCAGGAGCGAGGTCACGATGCAGACGAGAATGACCATGATGGCCGGCATCCCGAAGTAATAGACCGACATGAGCGTCGCCGGAAGCAGCGCTGCCGCTTACGGTCCACATGATCTTCGCCGTGCTTTCCGTGTCGTGCATGTGCGGCCCGATCGAGACGATCAGTTTGGGCTGCTCTTTCGGTTGTGCCTTTGCAGGTGCTTCCATCCGTTAACCTCTCTTCTCTTCGCATGATGCAGAGCGCGATGAGTGCAGTGCTGATTCACTGCGAATGCTCTGCGCGTGCTGCTGCGTTCTGCGCCGTTATAATTCTTCTTCTTCGCCAGTTCCTTTTTCGCCTTCTTCACCCACTGGACCATCGGCCGGTTTGCCGGGCAGACGAACGTGCAGGAACCGCACTCAAAGCAATCCATCAGGTTGTAGTCCTTGGCGTCTTCGTAATGTCCCTTCTCGATATAGATGCCCGAGCAGCGACGGCTGCAGCATCATGGGACAGGCGTCGATGCACCTGCCGCAGCGAATGCACGGACCGTAGGGCTTCACGACCACTTCATTCTTGGGCAGGACGAGAATGCCCGAGGTTCCCTTGATCACCGGCACATCGAGCGTATACTGGCTCATGCCCATCATCGGGCCGCCGGCGATGACCTTGGCCGCATCCTCCGTGAGACCGCCTGCTTCTTCGATCAGCTGCAGAAAAGGCGTGCCGATCCGGGCGAGAAAGTTCTTCGGTTCCTTCACGCCGCGGCCCGTCACGGTCACGTACCGTTCGACAAGCGGCCTGCCGTAGCGCACCGCAGTATAGATCGCTTCCGCCGTGCCGACGTTCTGTACGACGACGCCGACATCCATGGGCAATGCTCCCGCCGGAACGGTCCGGTGCGCGATCGCCTTGATCAGCATCTTCTCGGCGCCCTGGGGATACTTCACCTTTACCGGCCAGACCTTGATCTCCGGCGATCCTGCCGCTGCCTTGGTCATGGCCTCGATCGCGTCAGGCTTGTTCGCCTCGATGCCGATATACCCCTTGCTTGACGCCGAGGATCCTCATCAGGATCTTGAGGCCTTCGACGATCTGCTGAGGCCGTTCGAGCATCAGGCGATGGTCGGAGGTGAGATAGGGTTCGCACTCGGCGCCGTTGAGGATCACCACGTCGATCGGCTTTTCCTTGGGAGGACCAAGCTTCACGTGGGTCGGGAACGTTGCGCCGCCCATGCCGACGATGCCGGCATCCAGCACGATCTTCTTGAGCTCTTCGGAGACAGTAGCGCGTAGTCAGCATTTTCCTTGAGTCCCGCGACCCATTCGTCCTTGCCGTCGCTTTCGATGACAACGGCAGGCATATCGGTCCCGAGGAATGCGGGAAGTTCCCGATCGCAACAACCTTGCCCGAGATCGACGCATGGACAGGCGCAGAGACAAATCCGGTGGTTTCACCGATCTTCTCTCCTTTTTTTACTTCCTGTCCGATGACAACGACTGCTTTGGTGGGTGCTCCGATATGCTGACTCAGGGGTATGATTGCTCTTTGGGGATTGCTGCAGTAACGGTGGGTTTGTGTGCGGAAAGCTGTTTGTTGCCTGCGGGATGCACACCCCCGCTGAAGGTATCGTGCGCTTTCATTGTGGCTTCCATTCTGTCTCACCTGCCATAACGTTCTGCATCGACGTTGAATTTTGAGTTTGAGATTTTTTTTAAAAAAGCCGTTGAGTTTATAACAGAACGATGAGGAACTGTCAAGCGAATTTTTGCCGGTCTCGCAGGGAAACAACGCTGCACTGTTGCATTCCGAAGCATTCCTGAAAGCTCAAACATCGCCGATCGGAAGCGCGCCACCTGCATGACATTGAGGTCAAAAAAAAGGATTGAAAGACAGAGGAAATCCTCTGAGCTTCAATCCTCTCGGATGGATGCAGAACAGTCTGTTACGCAACCTGTACGACTTCCTTCACCTCGGGAAGTTGCTGTTTCAGGTGTTTTTCAACGCCCATCTTGAGCGTCATGGTCGACATGGGACAGGACCCGCAGGCCCCTTTGAGCCGTACCTTAACGACCCCGTTATCTTCCACGCTCACCAGTTCGATATCGCCGCCATCCCGCTGGAGTGCCGGCCGCACCTGCTTGAGTGCTTCTTCAACTTTTGCTTTATCCATGATATGCTCTCCTTTTTTTAAAGAACTCTGATTAAATATACACCATTTTACCAACCTTGAACAGTTTATTCTATGATCTTGATCATAGGGCCGTCATGTCATTTTCATTGACTCGTGGCAAAGGTTCTGCTATTTTTATTCCGGGCCAACTCAGAGGAAATATGATCAATGCCGTCATCATAGGTATCGGCGGATTCTTTGGCGCGATCGCGCGTTACGGCGTGGCGCTCTGGATCGGCCAGCGCTGGGGCAGAAGCTTCCCCCTCGGCACCTTTGTCATCAACGTCAGCGGCAGTTTTGTGATCGGCCTTGCCATGTCGCTCCTGACCGAACGGTTCATAGTCAACCCGCAGTGGCGCCTCCTTCTTGTTGTCGGCTTCCTGGGCGCTTACACCACATTTTCCACTTTCGAATATGAGACCGGAGCACTGCTCAAGGACGGGGAATGGCTCTTTGCCTCCCTGAACGTGGTCTTGAGCGTGCTCGCCGGATTTCTCGCACTAAAAGCCGGAGAAGTCCTGGCGAAGAGCATATAAGGAGATCCCATGGTCCAAAGCGGCCCAGCAAAGAAGTTGACAATATATGTGGATGAATCGGAGCGGCATCATGGCAAACCGGTCTATGAGATCGTCATGGATGTTCTTTATAAAAAGAAGATCGCAGGTGTAAGCGTGTTCCGGGGGGTTGCGGGATACGGATCGGACGGCGTTTTCCATACAGCGAAGATCCTCGAGCTCGCGACCACGCTTCCGGTCAAGATCGAGGTCGTTGACACCGAGAACATGATCAACAGTGTCCTGCCGGAGCTCACCTCGATCATTGAAAAGGGTCTGATCGAAGTAAGCGATACAATGGTCATCAAGTGCTGCGGGAAAGGTGCCAAGGGGAAAAAGTAAGGCCTGCTTATTCCTTCCACCCGTTGTTGCCGATGAGGGGCACGAACACGCAGGGAACGCTCTGCTCCGATATGACCCCTCCTGCGGTCTTGACCACCTTCATCAACCGCTGTCCATAGCGGTCCCCTACCGGTATCACCATCCTGCCCCCTTCCCCCAGTTGTTCTACGAGCGCCTCAGGGATATGCGGTGCGCCTGCGGTCACCATGATCGCATCGAAGGGCGACATTTCCTTCCAGCCGTAGGTCCCGTCGTAGACCTTGAGCGCCACGCTCCGATAGCCCAGACGGTCCAGTACTGCGCGGGCCCGCTCCGCCAGGGCTTTAATACGCTCAACCGTATAGACTTTTCCGGCGAGTTCGGCCAGAACAGCGGCCTGGTATCCCGATCCGGTGCCGATCTCGAGCACGCGTTCCGTGCCGGTCAGCTCAAGAAGCTGGGTCATGAGCGCGACCATGTAGGGCTGCGACATGGTCTGGCCCTCGCCGATAGGCAGTGCCTGGTCGACATAGGCATTGCCGCGGATCGCCTCAGGCAGAAATTCATGACGGGGCACTTTGCGCATGGCTGCGAGCACCCGCTCATCCCTGATGCCGCGACCGATGATCTGCTCCTCGACCATGCGCTGACGTTCGCGTTCAAAAACCATCACTCATCACTCCTGCCTGGTGCGGCCGGCGTGTATGACATCCGCTCCAGGGGACGGAGCCGGTCGAAAACAGCATAATCGGTCAGGTCGAGATGGAGCGGTGTTATGGAAACGAAGCTCCGGTCGATTGCGTCGAAATCAGTGCCCTCTTCCCGCTCCCAGTCAGGATCTCCCCCGCCGATCCAGTAATATTTTTTGCCGCGGGGGTCGACACGCTCCACGGTCATCTGGTGGTAGATGCGCTTGCCGAGCCGGGTAATCGCCGTACCTTTTATCCCGGACAGCGGCACGTTCGGAACATTGACATTGAGCAGCGTCCCCTCGGAGAGTCCCTGACTGAAGATCATCGCCGCGGTCGCCACCGCCACCTCTGCTGCGTCGGCAAAAAGAAAGTTCTCCCGCGCCGACAGCGAGATCGCAAAGGAAGGAACTCCGAGCAAGCGTGCTTCGATCGCACCCGCCACCGTACCGGAATAGGTAACGTCATCACCGAGGTTCGGGCCCTTGTTGATACCCGAGACCACCAACCGCGGTATCTCCTTGAGAAGCCCCTTGACCGCAATGTTCACACAATCGGTCGGGGTGCCATTGACGCTGTAAACGGACTCCCTGATCTCTTCGATCAGGAGCGGCCGATGAAGGGTCATGGAGTGGCCGGCTGCGCTGCGTTCCCGGTCCGGCGCGACGATCACGACAGAATCAAGCTCTTTCAGCCGTTTGGCAAGGATTTGTATCCCGGGGGAAAGCACGCCGTCGTCATTGGTCACCAGTATCATAGGATGTCACATTTCTTTGCAAACAGAATTTTAATCACGAAAAAGTATATACCATAATGCATGCGAACCTGTCAAACAGGGTCTCCTGCAACTGCATTGAGATGAGCATGGCAATACGGCACTCGCAAAGTATTTAGCGGGGAAAGGCCATGTTCGGAAGGGATTTGGCGTTCACCATGCAGCGGGGCCAGGTTCAATGACGGTATATGCGCTCCAGAAGCTTGCGGTCTTCAACAGCCTTTCCGGAAAGCCAGGGCAAATATTCCAGCGTAACAACACCTTCCCAATCCAGTTCATGGAGCCTGTCGAGAAGGTCCAGGCAGAACGGATCATTATCGATGGGGCGGAACTGTCTGCCCGCAGTACGCCCGCCTCCGGGTGTCACCGCCGAAAGGTGGACGTTCACGAGATGCGTCCGATAGCTTTCAATGATCCAGGTGACCTCGGTCTTCGGGATATAGGATGTATCGAGAACCATGGGCAGACGGTGCTCCATGATCTCATCAGGGGTCAGGACCCGTTCTTTGTCCCATAACGTTTCTACGGCTATCATAACTCCTGTCCGGTCCTGCAGATACTTCACGTTCAGGAGCGCCGAGGATTGTTCATCCTGCCGGGTCCCTTCAGGCCGTTCCTCAGGATGAAACACCAGTATCTCGGAACCCAGTGCCTCGGCAAATTGTATGATCTTTCCGGCCCAGTTTCGGAATGAGCTATGCCCCAGTTCGCCGTGCGGCGCGTGCACCGAGCGGACCGGGATGTCGAACTCACGTAACTGCTGCTCCACATCGGCAAGCAGGTGCTGGTCGCGTAAAAAAATATCGAGAGAAGTAGGCAGGGCGAGTTCTATGGGAACACCGCGAACCTGTTCGAGTTGCTTGCGGCTGTTCGCAAAATCTATTCCCCTGCGGATGCAGAATCGCATTGGTGTCGGAGGCATAGGCGGCGGAAACATCCTTTCATGAACTGTGGTCCACTACGAGTGCGGGGAGTATAGCATGAAAATATTTTCGTGGTATGAAAAATTTTCATTGGCTTTTATATTGAGCACGTCGTTTCACGCGACGGCACTGGTTCCGCCTCAATTTCCTTACGACTTGCCCGTTAAATCCCCCACGATCTCCCGGAACTGCTCCAGCGCTGCTTCCAAATCTTCCACGATCTCCAAAGCGATAACGTCGGGATCAGGCAGGTTGTCAGAAGCTTCGAGGGATTCGTCCTTGAGCCAGAAGATGTCGAGGCTGGCCTTGTCGCGGCTTACCAGCTCATCGTAATTGTACGACCGCCAGCGGCCTTCACTTTTAACTTCCGCTCCACTTGTTTTGCGCTTATTTTTTACTCCCTCGCCCCTTGCGGGAGAGGGCTGGGGTGAGGGGGAAGTCCTTCCAGGTAGCCTTGCGCTGATGCCGATTCTCGGGATTATAGCATTTCACAAACTCGTCGAGGTCCGAGCGCTGGAGGGAGCTCGTCTTAAGCGTGAAGTGCATGTTCGTCCGGAGATCGTAGATCCAGAGCTTCTTGGTCCAGGGCGTTTCGCATGCCGGTTTTTTGTCGAAGAACAGCACGTTCGCCTTGACCCCCTGGGCGTAGAACAGGCCCGTGGGCAGGCGCAGGAGCGTATGCACGTCGCACTCGTGCAGGAGCTTTCGCCTGACCGTCTCCCCTGCCCCGCCTTCGAACAGGACGTTATCCGGCACGACAACTGCCGCGCGGCCGTTCTGTTTTAAAAGGGTCTTTACATGCTGGATGAAGTTGAGCTGTTTGTTCGATGTCGTGGCCCAGAAGTCCTCGCGCTCGATGATATCGGTCTCCCGTGATACCTTGCCGTTCTCGGCAACGATGGTGGTGCTGCTCTTCTTGCCGAAGGGAGGATTGGTCAGAACGATATCGAACCGGTCTCCGGGGTCGGCAGCAAGAGAGTCCGAAACGATGATAGGAAGGTCCTTGTCGGTCCCGATGCTGTGGAGCATCAGGTTCATGGCGCAGAGCCGGGCCGTGCTCTGGACCAGCTCCCAGCCCTTGAAGGTCGAGCCTTTGAGCTTGCGCTTCTCGTCGGCGCTCATGTTCGGATTGTGCTTTACCACGTAATCGTGCGCGGCAAGGAGAAACCCGCCGGTCCCGCACGCAGGATCGCAGAGGGTCTCTTTCGGCTTCGGCTGGATCACGTCAACCATGGCCTGGATCAAAGGACGGGGAGTGAAGTACTGGCCAGCGCCGGACTTGGTGTCCTGCGCGTTCTTCTCCAAGAGACCTTCGTATGCGTCCCCTTTCACATCAGCGCTCATCACCGACCAGTTTTCCTTATCGATCAGGTCAACGACAAGCCGCCGTAATTTCGAAGGGTCCTGGAACTTGTTCTGGGATTTGTTGAAGATCAGGCCGAGCAGACCTTTTTCATTGCCCAGGCTTTCGAGCATGTGGCGGTAGTGGTCGAACAGATCGTCGCCGTCCTTCTTTAAGAGCGTGGGCCAGTTGTACTTCGCAGGCACGGCACTCGGCTGGTTGTACGGCGGCTTCGTGCGCTCGTCGGCCATCTTGAGGAACAGCAGGTACGTAAGCTGCTCCACGTAGTCGCCGTAGCTCATCCCATCGTCCCGGAGGACGTTACAGTAGTTCCAGAGTTTTGAAACGATTGCTGCTGGTGTCATAATGGCTAATAAGCCTTTCTTTTTTGTAAACAACTGTTTACAAAATGTAAAAAAGAATTGACAATATTCAGGGATGAATTATAATCCTTGCAGACGGGTAAATCCTATTACGTGCCTGGGGTGCTTCCTTCCATCGGTTGGCTTGAGCCCCGGGATCATCGGCGTGATAGGGACCGTCTTTTTTATTGCCTTAAGCCAGATATTCCGTCTCAAAAGCCAGTGCATTCCGGTAGACATCGTACCATTCTGTATCCCTGATCTCGTACTTCCTGAATATCCCCCAGCAAAACAGGTCTACTGCCTGCAGTCCGGTGTTTTCGTGTGAAAACTCGTGATAGATATTCAAAGGGACATTCAGCGGTAGCAGCGCCTCTAGTTGATTGGCCACATACTGATTAAAATCGCGAATTTCCTCCTGATCCTTGCATCGATCAGTCACGAGGGTCACAGCGGGACTTGCATGCCTCAAATCGATCTTCTCAAGAATAAAGCGTGCCAGGAAGTTGTAAAGTTTCTTTTTCGTTCCCGACAACTTGAGGTTATCGTTTACGCGTTGTTTGTTCAAAATGACTGTATAAATTTTCCATTCTCCGCTGGTAACGTTCCGATAGAAGTATTTCTTTACCGCCAGTGACGTTTTCGCTCCCTTCAGCTCTGCAATCGATTTGGAACGGCTGCTATTCTTCCGCTGCAGTTTGTTCTTGAGGGTACGCCTGACGGCCTTCCGGAACATATCTGCAGCGACCTTATCGTCGCAGACGAGCAAGGTTATGACGAACTTCTTCGATGTCTTTCTCTTATTGAAATCAAAGCCGAGATCACCGGACTCATCGAGGTAGATAATCAATCAACGACTCCCCCGCTTTTGGAGATGATGGTAAAAAAAACCTTTTCTCAGGCTTTCGAGCATGTGGCGGTAGTGGTCGAACAGATCGTCGCCGTCCTTCTTTAAGAGCGTGGGCCAGTGGAGCACATTTAAATGGAGCCAAAGGCTCTTATTATCAGACGACATCCCGCAGTCCCGTTTCTGAGGGACGGCAGCGGGGTTGTACTTCGCAGGAACGGCACTCGGCTGATTGTACGGCGGCTTGGTTCGCTCGTCGGCCATCTTGAGAAACAGCAGGTACGTGAGCTGTTCCACGTAATCGCCGTAGCTCATACCATCGTCCCGGAGGACGTTGCAGTAGTTCCAGAGTTTTGAGACAATTGCGGCAGGAGTCATTAAGAAATTGCCTTTCGGAAGTAGTTGTAAAAATGTGTAATGTGATCCGAATCAAAGAATTAGAATCTTCTTTCCTCTTCTATTTCTGCTGCAACGATGCTTTTAGTGAGGTCCTCGATATACATATTCAGCCACGTCTGGATATTATTCGACTTTATTTCTGTCACCCAACTTCTCGCTTTATCCCGTTTGCGCATCAAATATGCGCTTCTAGGCCCGCTCCAACCACCTGTTGAAAAGTGCATTACCAGAGTGTCCGCAACATACTCATCATCGCCATAGGAATCAATGTATAGTCGGGTCAGAATTCCACCATCTTCAGTATCTAGGGTTTTCGGCAAACAATTTCTAATAAAGCTAACACGCTCTTCAGGTTGTTTTGCAACCCATGCCATGACGACTTCTGGATCATAAAAGCGTATTGCACCCCCCTTATATTCGTCTCCAAAACTGAAACCTTCTGAGAGCCAGCTAAGTACGTAGTATCCGTTTTCATCATCATTTTCCAAGTATTTTGTTACAATCTCCCAAGCCTCTGCTGGATGTACTCTTGCGATCTGATCGGCAATCTGACTCGGATAACTCATCTCACGCAGACCCGAGAGGTTATGCATATTCGCTAATATTATGGAAAACAACTCCATATCGCGTGCAGGATATTTATCTATAAAATCTTTCGCAATGTTATGCCAATGGTAGCCTATCATAGTGTCTGAGTCTTTTTTAAAGATCTCATTGGCTATAAGCAGCCGAAAAAATAGTTGTTCCGGATAATGTCGTTTTAATTTGTTTTGAATGAAGTAATGGTCTGCCAACTCTATGGCGAGAGGAAATGAATTGTCGTCTGGTTGATCCACGAGTAAAGATAGGACACGTTCTACAGTTTCCTGTGACACGTTGTCATCGTCTGCAAATAGACCTAGCCTACCGAATGCATTTGAAGATACCTTTCCGTTCCTATAGAGTTTTATCAACTCTTGAATTATCTGTTCCGATATCCCTGAGCGGACTATAACTTCAACGCCGACCAATTTAAGATGATCTGATCTCAATAGACCAATGACTGTCTCTTCCCATGCAACATGAGCAACTTGCTTTACTCCAGATAAATATCCTCCGATAAACTGAGTCTGAATTATCGGCAATGCTGCCTCTTGCGCGACTACCACTTGATGATCAACAAATCTATCTTTTATTGCCAGAGCAAGTTCTTGCCCAAACAGGTATAGTCGGTGGCCGGCAGATTCAACAATACGAGGCAATTGTTCCTTAAAAAGCTGCGGATTGTTGGCAAGTTCATTAACAAGCTCCGAAACTCTTTTCTTCGGATTGGGGCTCTCACTGACTTTTTCACCTTTCAATACGTACTGTTCATCCCAATTTGTCAGCAAAACAAAGCGGGTAAAACGATCCCAAAAAGACTCACCAGTCAATAGCCTGTCGAGTTCGCCGAGCTTAGCCAAAATGCTCTTAGGAAGTTTTTCATGCCTGAACATGAGTTTTCGAATGACAAATTGTACTAATTCAGCTTTGTTGGTAGCTGTATCCTTTGCTATCTCAAAAAGAGTCATCATAATTTGTTCTGCAAGGGACGGAATACGAAGCAGACCCGATGCTGATTTAATTATCGTTGAATGAGCTTTGAACCTTTCCGCTTCATCCCAGCCCCTCGTTTCTTGCCACAGATAAACCCAAACCTTCCGCCAGTAATCATAGATTTCACCATAGGTCTTTGGCCGCCAAAATGTTACTGTCGGTCGCAGCCCTTGATACTCAGCGCCAATAATGCGCATCCCACCGTAAGTGCTCAACCACTGTTCACAAAGTTCTAGGCCCAACTCTCTCATTGCTGAATCCTTACTAAGCAGCAATTCTTCTATCACTGGTAACCGTTGCTCGGGAAGGGCTTCGGTCGGTGCCCAGCCTAGCCCGATCATAAACAAGCTAAACAAAGTCCCTTTTGAGTTATTAGAGTTTTTTGCATTTTCAGCAAGTGCCATGCGTGCCAAGAGTCTTGCTGCGCGAGGAAATGTTTCTTTCCAAACTGCGATCTTTTCGAGCGCCCATACGATATTCTGTCGCCCTGTCTCCCAACTGCGCAGCTTGTCGATTGACCATTTGCCATAGGTCGCTTCAAGAAGAGCAAGCGTCTCGGAGGGATCTGCTTCGGCGAGGTAGCTAAGAAACCGCGTCCCAGCCTCGGATTCAAGAAAACTGGGCTCAGAAAAAGGTCCCTTTGTCGGTGCAAGTATCTCCTTAACAATATGGCTAGCAACGGGGGCGGCATGTGCGTAAATGAAAAGCTCTAAAAACCATCTTCTTAACTGAGAAGGAACCTTGGAGAAAAACTCCTGGAATTTGAACCCTCGTCCGTAGTGTTCCCAATAACCTAGCCAGAGGTATACATGTAAAGCTTTCGGAACGATAAAGAAAGTTCTCTTCCCTTGAAGAATACGACGTCCTCTGTGGTGGCGAACGATTGATTGAAATCTTGCCCACGTTATGGACGGGTCTGCTTCCTTAACTAAAGCGCTGATAAACCTTGCCTCATCGTCCACCGGAGATTCGAAGCCAAATCTTTGAAAGAGAGCGATATGTCGAAGAACTAACAAATGCTGTTCAGCGTCTTTGGTTTCTCTAATCTTGTGTCCGAGTACAAATCGGTCCCAGATAGGAACGGTAGCTGGTGGCTTAAGGATATCATCTGGATTGCGTTTTAGGTTATCTCCGACAGCATGCGCGACTCTCGGCGAACCACTGCACCATTTTGCCCAATTAGATACATCATTCCTGTCTCCTATATATTCCGCAATGATTTTTCCAATTTGTTCATCCGGCAGTATAGGGCATTCAATAACCTTCATAGAGCTGTCTGAACTGGATTCCGGACCGTGATCAATCGTGATTAGTTTGATATTCGGTTTACCCTTTATGGCGTGCCAAATAGAGGCCCTGTCCCTTTCCGCACAATCGTCAATAACTAACTGCGCATAATATCGTCGATCAGGCCGGAGAAGCTCATTGAACAACTGACTCTTTTGAAAATCTTCGGCGAGAGGAACATATATCGTTGCTGAAGATAGTTCATCTGCGGACATAGCTTCTAGGACCAATCTCGTCTTTCCGATTCCTGGTTCGCCTATAACACGAATGTGCTGAAACTCAGCGCCTCGTACTGTTGACCGAATGTCCTCAACGAAGCCTTTCTGCGAATCTGCAAGCTGAAGACCTAAGCTCATGTCCTCATTCATTTTCCATCCATCTACAGTCTGAAAGGCAAAATCAGCCCGGTCAAGCAATTCAAGGCAAAGAGAGGGGTAACTGGAAAATAAACCTACCAGCTGTCCTTGGCCGATAACCTCTACTGTTGGACTAGAATAACCACAAGTGCGAAAAAGCTCTTCAATGGTTTGACGAGTGTTACTGTGTTGTAAGGGAGTTAAATCATAGCCAAACGTTACCAAAACGTAACGTCCTTTTTTATCAAGGCAAGTTTTTACTGCTTTGCCTAATAACTCCCTGGTAGGTTTCGCCCGTGCCATCCCAATCAACTCCTTTTTGAGACTACTAATCTGCCAAGGTTTGAAGCCCTTTCCTGTTTTAATTTGATAATAACTGTTTCCACTAATTAATAGAGAGTCGGCACTTGTTACCCCTTCTATTTTTGCGTCGATACCCCCGTCGCTAACATTTGTATCAAGGCTAACTACAACTTTATGCGATGGGAGGCTACCCCTCCTTGCTTCGCACCACAGCAGGTTTCTGAACCGCCTTACAGCTGTGACGGAATCCATCGTCTCTAGGACTTTATGACTTAATGTAAATATCGTTTCCATTTAAATTTCCAAGTACACGTTTAAAGCAGCTGACAGCTAATGCATAAGTTGACCAGAAAAAGCTTCCATCAGTACTGCTTGCCGTAGACGCTCGGCACGCTGGAGGTTAATGTCGACTTGCGCCTCCGCTTCGCCCACAATGGAGAGGCGGCGTTCGACTTCGGCGACGATGCGGAATTGTTCGGCGACCGGTGGAAGCGGAACCGGGAAAACACTCAATTTCGTAAGGTTGATGGACGCAAGGTTTGTCGTCTGTTTACCTTCTCGCAAAAAGTAGTTCTTACCGAAAGAGTTACCCCACCAGGACACGAACTTAGGTGCAACTTCACTCAAGAAAAGCCTCGCTCTAAACACGTGATTTTGGTGAATACAATCTTTCATCTGGCCTTCCCAGATCCAACCTCTGCCGAGTTTGTCACGATCTCCTCCTTCATTGAAGAGAATATCGCCGGGCTGCAAGCGGAGCTCTTTTATATCCGCCTCTGGCGCCTCGATGAACTTCATTTCAGAAAGATCGAGATAACCCCGCTGAACATTCGCTACGCGAAGGTATGGAACGGATCGAGCAGTTTGGTCTTTACGCTTGCTATCAACCGTAATTCCGCCTTTAAGTGCAGCAACGACGTCGAGTCTAGTCCAGCACCATCCCTCTGGCAATTCAGGCAGATCAGTCGAATTAGGCGCGATGGGTTCCTTGTACTTGCCTTTGCCGTTCCATTGACTGCGGCGGGTTGCGAGGATACGATGCAGGAGTTGATTGCCGGATTCGTAGTTGCGACCTTCGCTGCGGGCGAGTTTGGCTTCGGTTTCGACGAGGCGACCTTCGACCGCGGCTTTGAGGACAGCGGCTTTATATCGTTTAAGGTTCGCCTTGACGCGTTTGAGATTGGCGACCGCTTCGTCCAGACGGGAGAATTGCTTTTCGATCTCCGCGACGATAAGTTTCTGATCATTCAATGGTGCAATAGGAATCGGTAATTGTTTTGCTTTTGCACCTGATAGTTCAAGAAACGTTGTACCACTCGCCATACTTTCAGCAAGTTCTTTGTTTCCTTTTAACCACCAATAGACATAATCGGGCAGTATATCGCCGTTTTTCAGAACGAAACTCTTGAAACCCTGATTTGTACAAACTGAATTTGATGCGATCGCGACGTAGCCAACTGGAGCACGTGACGAAAACAATATCGTTCCTGCTGGCATCATCCGTGCCGAGGAATCTTTCAAACCCTTCTCGGTAATAAACCTTTCACCATGACCTATATATTTTGATGAATAGCCCGAAAGATCCGCCGGTGTAATCCAAGGAATCTTGCCGCCGTCATAATTCGAGGGGTCATTAGTTTTGGGCGTACCGCCACCGATGACATCCGCAATATCATCCATCGTCGTCCACGACCAGCTACCTGGTATTTTATATAGTCTGTCTGCCAATTTGCCTTCACTCTAACATAAAATTATTCGAGGGTCTTGAGCAGTTCATAGTAATCGACTCCGACAGTGCGGCCTGCCATCTCATTTATGCTCTTCATTGTGTTCCTGAATTCATTTATAAATTGGTTATAAACCTCTCTTCGCAAATTCCAGTCTTGCCTGATCCGCATCGCATTTGCGTCAGGAACGTTCCCTTGCCCCAAATTATCTTCTATACGTCTGTGAAAATTAATACAGAACCGATGATGCTGACTTATGATATGGCTTAGTGCCCAGGCGATTAATTCAAAATCCTTAAACTGTGCGACATTCAGGTGGTTTTCATTTGATCTGAACCACAATCTCAGGGTCGAGAAGTGTTCCATGTCAATTCCCGTAATAATATTGCTTCTGGACAGCTCATCTAGCAAGCGCAGAAAGTTGTCGCTCCGATTATCGAGCATCCTGGCAAACTCGATTGCTGATTTTTTGAGCAAAGGAAAAAAGTGTTTGGCAAGTCGTCTGTTATTATATTTCTCAGCAATAACATTCCCAAAACCAGACAATGGTTTTCTTATTAAGGTCAGAAATAGAGAGGCAAAATATACGATGATTAAGGCAATCGTCCACTTATCTGACAGGAAGCCCTTAACAGATAAAAATGTAACAGCCGCAATGAGTACAGTACCGAGAGGTAACAAAAATTTTATCAAGAAATGATCTGAAAAAAGGTTCTTCTTTTCCTCTTCCTTATGATATAAGTCGAAAACTGACATTTTATTTTGTCTCCTCCTCATGCCGCCAACGCTCCATTCAATTCTTCAAGAATCTTATTCAGATCGCCTCCGAATATCTGATGCACCCTGCCAATTCCACCTTCCTGAGCGAATGGCGCAAAATCGAAATCATCTATCTCAATCGCCAGATTCGCAGCAATATGATCGCGGATCATTTCGAGCCAGCGGCGTTGTTCGGGTGTGAACTTGTCTGCTTACCTGCTCTGCCATCCACTTCTCGAAATTCGCATTCACCCGCTCAGGAAACGGGACAAGTTCATCGTCCCGGTGCATGGCAAAGCGCACGAGCGATACAAGGTCCGTGAGAATATGCGGGGCGCTTGCGCCTTTGACCTTTGACTTCTCCAACGCTGCATAAGCATTCCAGAGATTATCCACTCTCCACTGATGCGGCGGCTTCTCGATGCGGCTTGCAAGGTCTTTGATATCTTCGTACCGCAGCCGCTGCTTATACGGCATGCTGTAGAGCACCTGGAGCGCGGTGATCTCGTCCTTATGGTCTTTGATGAACTGCTCGAAGGACTGCACCAGGCCTTTTGCCTTTTCCAAAGCCTGCGCGCTGAATCCCGCCTCTATGACCCGGTCCTTACTCACAACATCAATCGTCTGCTCGCTCTTCTTCTTGAGTTCCACAAGAAGCTTGCGAAGCTCCGGATTGTGCAGACGGCTTTACTGCTTCTTGAATCAGCTTGGCAGCCGCCTTTTGAATCTGTGCCTCGCTCGGCTCTGCCACACCGGGATTATCCAGCTTCGCCCGTTCAACATGCCGGTCCGGATCAATGGCAGTGATGAGGCCTGCGCACAGGATCTTCAGGCTCTTGTCCGCAAGCTTCCTGATCTCTGTCTGGTCCTCGGCGCTGATCGCGTGCTCCATGCGCGCCATGCGCACGGCTATGGAGGAGATCACCTCGGGCTCGATATTCCCGAGAGAGACGGCCTGGAGCAGCTTCTCGAAGGATACGGTCCGCTTCTTCTCCATGGGCCGCGAATCGGTCTTGTCCTGCTCGCACACGCCCACGGCATCGACGATGATGAAATGGTCCTTGGCCCTGGCATCGGGAGTGACTGCCTTCAGGTCGTCGTCATTGATCACGCGCACGCCGCGGCCCTTCATCTGCTCGAAGAAGCTCCGGGACTTGACCGAGCGCATGAAGAGCACCACTTCGAGGGGCTTGATGTCCGTGCCGGTGGCGATCATGTCGACGGTGACGGCGATGCGCGGCATGGGGCTGGTGCGGAACTCGGCGATCAGGTCCTCCGGCTTTCTGCCGGTGGTCTTGTAGGTGATCTTCTGGCAGAAGTCATTGCCTTTGGCGAACTCCTCGCGCACGATCTTTACGATGTCCTCGGCATGGGAGTCGTCCTTGGCAAAGATGAGCGTCTTGGGCACCCAGGTCCTGCCCGGGAAGATCTCGGTCAGCACCTTGTCGCGATAGGTCCGGACCACGGTGCGTATCTGGTCAGGCGTAACAACGGCCCGGTCGAGCTGGTCAGGATCGTAGGCCAGGTCCTCGTCGAGCCGCTCCCACCGTATCTGTCGTGTCTCGCGGTCGCGCTTGTCCACGTAAAAGCCGGCCTCGACCTTTCCGCCGCCTTCGGTGATCGCGGTCTTGATGCGGTAGACGTCGTAGTTCACGTTCACGCCGTCGGCAACGGCCTGCTCGTGGCCGTACTCCATCACGAGGTTCTGATGGAAGAACCCGAAGGTCTGCTTGTTCGGCGTGGCGGTCAGGCCGATGATCGAGGCGTCGAAGTATTCGAGCACCTGGCGCCAGAGGTTGTAGATGGAGCGGTGGCATTCGTCGGTCACGATGATGTCGAAGGTCTCGATGGGTATGGCGGGATTGTATTCCAGGGGCGGGACTTCCTTGTAAACCGTTTCCAGTCCCTGCGCGGACTCCTCGTCCGCCTTCTTCGGGCAGATGCCTCGCCTTTGAGCATGGAGTAGAGCCGCTGTATCGTGCAGATGCAGACCCGGGCGGTGGTATCGAGCGTATTGGACGTGAGGCGCTGGGCGATGTACTCTTCGGTGAACTTGAAGTTGTTGTAGGGCGAGAGTGTACTGCTGGAATTCCTTCAAGGCCTGCCTGCCGAGATTGCCCCGGTCAACGAGGAACAGGACCCGCTTTGCCCCGCCGAACTTGATCAACCGGTACAGGAAGGTTATGGCAGTGAAGGTCTTGCCGCTTCCGGTCGCCATCTGGATGAGCGCGCGGGGACGGTTCTCGGCAAGCGACTTTTCGAGGTTCTTGATCGCGACTGATCTGCGCGGGCCAGAGCCCGTCTTCGATCAGGGGCGGCATCTGACGGATGCGGGAGTTGAGCGTCGGCTGTTTGCCGTAAAGATGTTTTTCAGCAGCCATGTTCCGTAGGGGCGAACGGCCGTTCGCCCGTACTAGCAAGCCAATCAGCAAAGGTTTCAGGCTTATGAAAGAAGAATACCTGGCGGGAACAAGGCTCGGGATCGAAGCCGTTCGTGAACCTGGTTTCGATGCCTGTTGATTGATAACAGAACGGAAGCGGACGGGTCCATGCAGGAAGGCCGTCAGGCAATCCTTTGCTGTATTTCGCGGACTGGATCTCAACGCCGGTGAGCGTGGCGCCGGCCTTCTTTGCTTCGATCACCCCGGCTGCCTTGCCGTCGACATAGAGCAGATAGTCGGCAGTACCGTAGCCGGACTTCAGCTCGAACTCGCGGATAGCCACGCCCTGTTTCGCGTACAGGTTGACCGCCTTCGCGTCCTGAACAGCCCACCCTGCCTGATACCAGCATCCGGTCGATCTGTTCACGGGCTATGTCTTCGGGGCCGAGGGGCATCCATTCTTCCTTAACTGACATTGTGCATAAAAGCGTTTTTCATAGACGAAGTTACAGGAAATAGGCGCAAAAGGCAAGGTTCTTGATGGGCTAATTATGGGGTAGTGGGTCAGGGGTCAGGGGTGCAGGGGTGCAGGGTGCAGGGGTGCAGGGGTGCAGGGGTGCAGGGGTGCAGGGGTGCAGGGGTGCAGGGTTCAGGGTTCAGGGGTCGTCGGTTCCCAAAAAAGGAAAAGCCCGTGAATCATATGATTCACGGGCTTTTTATTATGGTCGGGGCGAGCCGATTTGAACGGCCGACCACTCGCACCCCAAGCGAGTACGCTACCAGGCTGCGCCACGCCCCGATGTAAAACACAGAGGATTTACTGCGAAACGGTAAAAGTGAATCAGAATGATCTGTACTATTTCAGGATATCCAGGATCTCTCGTAATTCTTTCTTTGCCGTGTCTATGATGCTGTCGAGATCCTGTCCTGCCCTGCTGCTCAGTTTTTTCCTTGCTCCGGCGATCGTGTATCCTTCGCTATAGAGCATTTGCTTGATGTGAAGGATGCGGTCGATGTCTTCTTTTTTATATACCCGCTGCTCGGACCGGCCTTTTTCCGGCTTAAGCTGGGGAAATTCGGTTTCCCAGTATCGCAGGACATAGGGTTCCAAACCGGTAAGCCGGCTGACCTCACCGATCCGGTAGAAAAGCTTATTCGGCAGCTGCCGGGGCTTCGATGACATGCTCTTTAAAGATCATGCTGGGCCTGAAACTGACGACTTTTCTCGGAGTGATCTCGATCTCCTGCCCCGTCTTGGGATTGCGGCCTTTGCGGGAATTTTTGCTTCCGCACCACGAAATTCCCGAACCCGGAAAGTTTCACGGTCTCCCCCTGTTTCAAGGCCTGCTTGATAGTATCCAGAATCATCTCGACCATTTCTTCGGCGTCCTGCTTTGGCAGGCCGACTTTGTCAAACACTTCTGAGATGATGTCCGCCTTCGTCATAGGCACCTCCTCTGGAAGTGCATAATATAGATAATAACCAATTCAAAGTCAAGGCAAATGTATATCAAATGTATCAATATATCAAAAAAATGAATAGCAGGTGCATATCCGGATATTCGTCGCCTTCCGGTACGGCTGAGAGATCAAAAGTCATGAGCGCGATGACATCGCCCCACTCCTGTTGCCGTCGTAAATCCGCTTTCCGTGACTTGTTATTTATGTTTGAAAACCAAGGGAGTCTGCTATAATAACCGCCGATATGATCAGGGAAATCAAACTCAGCGGCAAAGCAAATGACGTGGTAGATTACTACGTTACGATCACGGGCGAGGACCTCAGCAACCGGTATTTTTTCGAGTCCCTTCCCGAAGGGGACCGTTTTTTCTCCGGCGGCAACGAGTTCATCATCTCCGCCTGACGGCGTCCGCTACCTGGGGACCGGCGGCAGCGTTTGCGAATACATGTTCGGCGTCGACCTGCCGCTCAAGGACCTGCTGCGAAAGGACGTGTCGAACCGTCTCGTGATGTACGGTGCCTTCTACGACACCGGAGAAAACATCACCTTCTCGAACACGACGGCCGGAAAAGAGTCCTTTGACCAGGTTTTCCTTACGGGCAATGCGGTCTCGAACTATTACTTTTTCGTTCATTCTTCGCAAAAAGCAGACATCCGGGACCAGCAGCGCGATATCCTCAAAAGCATCGGCAAAAGCGTAAAGCGGAGCGATATGGTCGGCGCCAGCAGATGACTCCGGGTTCTGCCGCGAGATCTTTGACGCACTCGGCGATCCCACGTGCGCTCACGTTCCTTTTCCGGTTCGTGAACCGGCATAACGAAGAATATATCCAGACGTTCAACCGGCTGCACCTGGAGCAGAAAACGCTCACCCCTGCCGCCAGTGCGATCCTTGACGATCTCGCAAAGAAGCACAACATCATCCCCTACCAGCAGGAACGCATCAAGATCGACGGAATGTACAAGCTTCCGGAGAACAAGAAGATCGTCGACGAATACAAGGACATCCTGATCGCCGTGTCGGAGAAGGGCGAAGTGAACCCCTCGGAGCTGGCAAAACTCTCGAGGCTCCGGACCCTGAGCCTCCGGCTCAATATCCCCCATACGCTCTTTGACACGCTCGACGAACGGCTGCTCAAGGACATGAACATCGTCGAGGTGGAGGAGCCGGACTACATCCGGGAGACGCGCGCGATCTTCGAAGGACTGTTCTTCCGGGCGGACAAGATACGCGGCCACATTTCCCATGAGGACCTCATCAAACTGCTGAAGGCCAAGGAAAAATCCGTCCAATCACCGCGACCCGGCCTTTGAAAGCCTGCTCCTGGACACCGTGCGGGCCTGCGACGAGCACGCCCGGGACACCAACGACACGGCAGTGCTTGAGTCCATGAGCAACGTTCTCACCTATTTCGACCGCTACGACAGCGCAGCGACCACGATCAACAACCTTGCGTTCATGGAGAACTCGACCCTGACCGAGGGCAACATCAGGAGCCTCTACGGCAACAAGGAGATCTTCGACGCGATCAACCCGGATATTTTCCGGGAGCTGTTCATTGAAAGCGTCAGGAGCAACCGCTACCTGACGCGGTACGGCCGCAAGAAGATCGACAAACTGTTCAGCGGCCTGCTCCAGATCAAATCAGGAGACAGCACCTATCGTGAACTGGCCACCGACCATCCAGAGGATCCGTGAGGACGAACGCCTGTACGCTCTCATCCACCGCTACGTCAAGGACCGTTTCAAGAGCATCTATGCCGAACTGAACTCGAAGGAGGACCAGGAGATCTTCATCCAGGACCTGAACCGCGAGATACAGGCCAAAGGCATCGTCCAGGGCCCCGTGCCCCATGAGGTGTTCGAGGAGATCATCCTTGATTTCAGGAAGGAATCGTTCTATCTCAACAACCTCCTGCCGCACATCATCGTTTCCCGGGACAGCCAGGTGCGCGAGGATTTCCTCATGAACAGCGGCCTTGACCGCTTCTATGTCGAAGAGCTTGAAAAGGACTACTTTGGAATGAACCGGATCGAGCAGCGCATACTCGAAGAGATCAGAAAATAGCCATGTTCAAGATCAAAGTTCTGGACCGCTACATATTCGAAGAGCTCCTTCCGCCCTTCTTCCTCAGCATGTTCATCGATCACGCTCGTGCTGTTCATCCAGAAGATGTTCAGACTGGCGGAACTGGTGATATCCAAGGGCGTCACGATCACGGCCACGCTCAAGCTGCTGGCCTTTATCCTGCCGGGTTTCCTCGTCATCACCATTCCGATGTCCGCACTCGTAGCGTCGATCACCGCATTTTCCCGGCTTTCATCGGACTCCGAGATCACGGCCATGAAAACCTCTCGCGTCAGCCTTTACCGCATGCTCCGGCCCGTGGCCCTTTTTGCGTTCCTTGCCTTCTGCGCCACGGCGCTCACCTCGCTCGTCCTGCTGCCCGCGGCAAATACGGCGCTGAAGGCCCACCTGTTCAACATGGTAAAATCCCAGGCCATGGTCGGCATCGAGGCAGGGGTGTTCAGCAGTGCTTTCGACGGAATGGTCATTTATGTGGACAAGATGGAATCGCTCGACAAGATGGAGGGCATCTTCATCTCGGACGAGCGTTCGGCAAAAGACCCCTACTCCATCGTGGCCAAGCGGGGAAAGCTGATCACCGACCCGCAGTCCTTCAAGGTCACCCTCGCCATGGAAGAAGGGGCCATCTATTCCATGCCGCGCGATGAAGGCAAATACCATCTCACCTCATTCGCCGCAGGCAATATTTTCCTCGACCTTAACCGTTCCCTGCTGCCGGCGGCCCCGGCCACGGATTACCGGGACGCATCCATCCAGACACTGCTCACTGACATCAGGGCACTTCGCGCCCAGGGCAAGCCGACTTTTCGTCTCGAAAGCGAACTCCATATGCGGTTGTCCATCCCCGTGGCCTGCCTGATCTTCGGCATCATCGGCGCCCCCCTCGGCATCCGCAGAGCGCGCTCCGGAAGATCTGCCGGGATCGCGATCGCCCTTGCAGTTTTTTTTCTCTACTATGTATTGATCGGTACCAGCAAGAACCTGGCCGAGACCGGTTTACTGTCGCCGGCTGCTGCATACTGGATCCCGAATGCGATCATGATCACGGGTTCAGTCATGATGCTCCATATCAGGAACAATGAGATCAACCTTGGCATCATTGACCGCTTCGTCCATTTTTATTCCCGGCTTCGCAAACAGCGGACCATGCCCTGATCCGGAAGGAACGGTACCGAAACCATTATGAACATACTCAGCCGTTACATACTCAGGGAATTCTTCCGATTCTTCGCTACAGCGCTGAGCGGCATATCCATTGTCTATCTCTGTGTCGAATTTCCTTCAAAAAGCCGACGATTTCATCCGTTTCAAGGCTACGATCTCGCAAGTTGTCCGGTATTTTCTCTACAATCTGCCGTCGATCATCACCCCGTCCATACCGATCGCGGCACTGATCGCCACACTCCTGTCGCTCGGCGCCCTGTCGCGCCACAACGAGATCATCGCCATGCGGTCCAGCGGGATCAGCCTCGGCCGCATCGTGTTGCCGGTGCTCGCCGGCGGCCTCCTGATCTCGGCCATCGGCTTCCTCAATAATGAGCTCATCATGCCGACCTACGCCGCCAAAGCCAACTATATCCGCAAGGTGGAGATCGAAGAAAAAGCAACAGCTCGTCATGTTCAGGCGCAATAAGCTCTGGCTGCGCGGTCCGGACAACAGCATCGCGAACATCGCCTTCGTCTCACCGGACCGCAACGAGATGTTCGGCCTGAATATCTTCAAGCTCGACAGTGATTTCACCGTGCGGAAAGGATCCAGGCCGACAGACTGGTGTGGGAAAACGATGCCTGGCGGCTGCAGCAGAGCATTGTCTATAAACAGACCGGCGATACTGCTATTGCCCGCCCGGCTGACGGCGAGATATACAACATCGTGGATACCCCCGCGGATCTCGGCATGATCGTCAAAAAATCCGAAGAAATGAGCTTTGCCGAACTCTGGGACTATGTGCGCCGCATTAAAAACAGCGGCTACAATGCAATGCGCGAAGAAATGGCGCTGTACGGCAAGATCTCATTCCCTTTTTCGAGCCTGCTCATGGTCATGCTCGCCACGCCGCTCTCCCTGCAGCGGGTGCGGAGCGGCGGCGCCGGCAAAGGAATAGCGATCGCCGTCTTCATCTCGTTCGCCTACTGGGGGCTGCTCAGCATCGGAACCGCACTGGGCAGGTCCGGCGCCGTGCCGCCGCTGATCGCTTCGTGGCTCGCGAATGCGCTGTTCTCGCTCTATGCCTGCGTGATGATGGTCCGCATGCACCGCAATTCCTGATGGATACTGAGCTGCTCGGCCGATTCCTGCTTGATGAACCTGCTCTAGCCCGATGATGAAAAAGACCCTCAGCATACTGTTCGGCATCGCCCTGGTGCCCTTCTGCATCGGCTTTACCTGGCAGCTCGGCATGACCGTGTCCGGCATTCGATACAGGCCCGACCTCCCCTACTTCTTTGCAGCAGGATCACTGGTCTATATAACGCTCCACGTGCTGTTCAGAAAACCGATCCTGACCTATGTCTTCGGCCATGAACTTACCCATGCCCTTTTCGCCGTGCTCTTTGGCGGTTCGGTCAAATCGTTCCATGCCAGCGAACGGGGCGGCCGTGTCACGATCACGAAATCCAACGTCATTATCACCCTGGCGCCGTATTTTTTTCCGTTGTACACGTTCATAGCGCTCCTTCTGTACGGCACGGCTGTTGCGGCAGGACTGCAGGGGGCGGTGGGCTGGACCGTCTTTCTCGCCGGCGCGACCTTCGCATTTCATCTGGTGCTTACTGCCGTCTTTCTGCAGACCGAACAGAGTGACGTCAGTGAATACGGGACGATCTTCTCCTTCCCGCTCATCTATCTTTTTAATGTGGCCTTCACCGCACTTCTCGTCCGGCTGCTTTTGGCAGAGAACATGGAGTACCTCCTTTTCCTCAGCGGTGGTATAATGAAGGGCATTAACGTGTCCGTGCTCATCGCAGGCAAGATCTACCGCATGGCCGGGAACGTCATCTGATCCGCGCAAAAGGGACCATGAACAGATTTGACAGGATAACCGGATTTACAGATTGCATGGATCAAACGTTTTTTTTACAGATTTTATCCTGTTCTCCTGGCGCTGTTTTTTTTGTCCGATAAAGGACAACTGTTTATGAAAGGAACGCCATGCTCATCGTTGGGCTGACCGGCGGGATCGCGAGCGGGAAAAGCCTTGTTGCCCGCGTGTTCAAGGATCTTGGCGCGACCGTCATTGACGCGGACAGGATCGTCCATGAGCTGCTGGAGCCGGACCAGGACGCCTGGAAAGAGATCATCCAGTACTTCGGCAGGGATGTTGAGCGGACCGACAGGACCATCGACCGGCGTAAACTCGGCGCCATCGTCTTCAGCGACCGGGAAAAACGCGCCTGGCTCAACGCCTGCCTCCACCCCCGGGTTTTCTCGGTGTACACCACCCAGGTGGCCCACCTCAGGATGCGGGCGCCCGACGCGCTCCTGATTTTCGATGCCGCCCTGCTCATTGAATCCGGATATCACCGGAATATGGACCGGCTCATCGTTGTGTACGCGGAAACGGAACAACAGGCTGAGCGGCTAATGGCACGCGACGGCTTCACCCGTGAAGAAGCGCTTTTAAGAATTGCAAGCCAGATGCCGCTGAGTGAAAAGCGGATGTTCGCCGATCATGTTATCGACAACAGCGGGAGCCGTGAGGAGACCGAACGACAGGCGAGGGAACTCTTTGAACAGTTGAAAAACGAAGCGAAAGGGCGTGCGTGAGTCCTGCTCTGACCATCATACCGATGAAGCGCTGCCATATCAAGGCGTGCGACGATATTGTAGCTGCATCAGAACCCTGGAAGACCCTTCGGGAAAAGGTCGATTTCGGACACGCCATCACCCGTGAACAGGCCCATGTCTGCATCCGGCGGGCGGGCGGCGCGATCGAGGTCGCCGGGTTCATTCTCTTTACGGCAGAACCTGTTTTTGCCCGGGGTGGCTATCTCCGCGCCGTGGGTGTTGCCCCGTCCCTGCGCGGTCAGGGCATCGGCGGCAAGCTGCTGGCATTCGCCGAGAAGGCGGTGTCCCGGCAGGCGCAGTACTTCTACCTGTGCGTCTCTTCCTTCAATCGAAAGGGACAAGCCTTTTACAGGAAACGGGGATATACGAGGGTCGGGACCCTTCCCGGCCTGACGTCGCCCGATACTTCGGAATATATTTACTGGAAACAGCTCGACCATACACGGAAAAGGAGAATGGAAGTCCCCGCCGGCGCAGCCACGCTTAAGCAGCGCAAGACGCGGCAGGGGCCAGCGACACCATGAAAAACATCAAACAGATAGAGCTGTTCAAGAACCTCACCGACGATGAAATGAAGGAGATGGCCCCTTACCTCGTCACGGCGCAGTACAAGAAGAAGGAAACGATCTTTTCCGAGGGAGAACCTCCGGAGTGGTTTTACATTGTCCTGAGCGGCAAGGTGAAGATCACCAAGCTGTCCCATGAGGGCAAGGAGATCATTCTCGAGATCATATCGCCCCATGACATCTTCGGCGGCGTGGCGGTGATCCGAGGGTTCGCCTACCCCGGCAATGCCGTTGCCATGGAAGACAGCGAAGTCCTGAAGATCTCCCGAAAGAACCTGATGCGCCTGGTGGACCGGTTCCCGAACCTCATGTACTTCATCGCGCTCCAGCTCGGCGACCGGATGAAAAGCTCCTATGATTCCCTGAAGAACATCGCCCTTGAGCGCGTCGAAGCGCGCATCGCGGCATTGCTGCTGAAACTCGCGAACAAGATCGGCGTCGAGACCGACGAGGGCACCCTGATCGATATGCGCCTGACGAAGCAGGACGTGGCCGACATGGTCGGCACCACGGTCGAGACCTCGATCCGGACGTTCAGCAAGTTCAAGAAAGATGGCCTGGTGTCGGACAGTGACGGCAAGTTCGTGATCAAGGACCCCGAAGGGCTCGCTGAGCTGTCGTCCTGAAGCAAAAAGTCGGCAGGACGTTATCCGCCCTTAGTCCGACGCTAATCCGATTCTTCCGTGCTCCAAGGTTTTTTAGGATAATCGCGTTGTTGTCTACGTTGTCTTCTAATGCGGCTGCTCGACCTTGGTCAAAAGCGTCATGAGCATATTATAGAAGAAGAGGAACACGGTGACCGCCTCGACAACTCCCGACACGACGGTGATCGTCATATATGTGCCTGAGGGGGAGTAGACGTTCAGCGTATAGAACACCAGCATGGCGATCAGCGCGATGTTCGCAAGATAGAACTGCACCTCGCCGATCCTGTTGCTGTAGAGCGGCCGGCCCATGAAGCGCGGCAGGATATGGTAGCCCACGCCGTAGATCATCATCGAGACCCATCCCAGCATGTTCAGATGGGAATGCACGAACTTGAGCGCCATCAGGTCCTGATGACCCAGCATGAAGAGGCCCAAAATCGTCGACACTCCGAGATATACAATGCTCATTACGATAAAACCCTTCACGAACCTGTCCATAGTAGATCCTCCTCTTAAAATGAATTATGGCCCATAGTATATCAGATAACCCTTTTCTGCTATGATTTTTGTCATATGAGCTAGGTCAGGGTCTTCTTCACCACGGAGACACAGAGACACGGAGGAAACAGATTCTTTTGACACTGAAAAAACGTGATTGTTTATGATTCCGGTGCAAATCATATAAAATCAGTGGAAATCAGTGTCAAAAAAAGAGGTTATGTATTGACCATGAGGTGACCGATGATCGCGATCAAACAGGCAACGAAGACCTATCATCAGGGCATGAAAGAGATCCATGCGCTCCGGAATATTTCCCTGAGCATCGCCAAAGGAGAGTTCCTGAGCATCATGGGGCCTTCGGGGTCCGGCAAGAGCACGCTCCTGAACCTCATCGGCGGGCTCGACCAGCCTACGTCAGGCGAAATATTCATTGATAACATCCCGCTCCACGGCATCTCCGACGACGAACTGACGATCATCCGCAGACGCCGCATCGGCTTTATCTTCCAGTTCTTCAACCTCCTGCCGATCCTGACCGCAGCGGAAAATGTTGGCCTGCCACTGTTGCTCGAAGGTATCCCCTTCTCCAAAGTTAAACCGCAGGCCGAAGCGCTCCTGCAGAAGGTCGGACTGGCCGCGCGCACTGAGCATCGGCCGGAGCAGCTCTCGGGCGGCGAGATGCAGCGGGTGGCCATAGCACGCGCGCTGATCGCGAACCCTGCCGTGCTCCTGGCCGACGAACCTACCGGCAACCTTGACTCTCATACCAGCGAAGAGATCTTCCGTTTGCTCACGGGGCTGCATGCCGAAGGCCAGACCATCGTGATGGTGACCCATGACCGGTCAGCCGCCGGCCACGGGACGAGGCTCATTACCCTGAAGGACGGCTCGCTCGCCGAAGACACGGCAACAGGAGTGCAGCTCCCATGAACTTCTTCAACCTGCTCAAGCACATCAGCCTGAAGCGTGTCCGGCTCCAGAAGGTCCAGACGCTCATGACCGTGGCAGGAATCTGCCTCGGCGTGGCCGCCATCGTCTCCATCGGCATTGTGAACAAGAGCGTGATGCATTCCTTTGAGGACTCGATCAACCGCGTCACCGGCAGGGCAGCTCTCCAGGTCACGGGCGCTGCGTCCGGTTTTCCCGAAGAGCTCATCGACCGGGTGCAGAAGGTCGCCGGCGTGGAGTATGCCGTGCCGGTGATCGATACCCAGGGCATCCTCGTCAAAGGCAAAGAACGAACGCTCATGATCCTGGGCGTGGACGTGCTGCAGGACAGCAATATCAGGGACTACAAGCTCGCTGATGACAACGCAGACATCCCGGACCCGCTCCTGTTCCTGGCAAGGCCGGACTCCATCCTGCTCACCAGGGAAATGGCGGACCGCGAAGGCATCACGATCGACCAGACGATCCAGATCCAGACCGTGCAGGGCATCCGGACCTTTCGCGTCCGGGGCCTCCTGAACCCTGAAGGTCCGGCGAAGATCCATGGCCGGCAATATTGCGATCATGGACTACCCTGCTGCCCAGATGGCCTTTGGCAAGGAAGGCAGGATCGACCGGATCGACGTGAGCCTGCTGCGCGGAGAGGACCTGGAAACCGTCACGCGGCCGCATCAAACAAGCGCTGCCTGAAGGCTACACCGTCGTAACACCGGAAGGCAGGACCAAACAGGTCGAGGTGCTTATCTCCCACTTCCAGAAGAACATCAATCTCATCAGTTTTGTCGCCGTGTTCGTCGGCATGTACCTGATCTATAATGCCGTCTCCATCTCCGTTGTGCAGCGCAAAAAAGAGATCGGCATCCTGCGCGCCCTGGGCACGACCCGGGGCCAGATCATAGCGCTCTTTCTGGGAGAGACCGTTGTCATGGCCGTGATCGGCTCCTTGCTCGGCCTGGCAACCGGCATCCTCTTTGCGAAATCTGCTTTGGGAGCCGTCGGACAAACAGTATCGGAGCTGTATCTGCGGACGTCGGTCACTGAACTATCCATATCCTGGACCGGCCTTGCCATGGGTTTTGTCGATCGGCATCGTTGCCAGCCTCGCTGCAGCATTGTTCCCTGCCCTGGCAAGCACGCGCATCTCACCGGTATCCGCCATACGCTCTTTGCCCTATTCCGAAGAAGGGCTTCTTTCCAGCAAGAGGCTGCAGATCGCAGCAGCGTCCTTCGTTATCCTCGCCGCCCTGCTGCTGGCGCTGTACAGGTCCTTTGGCGAGAACCCTGTGCTGCACAATACCGCGATCATGTTCTTTGCAACGATCTTTCTCCTGCTCGGCATTTCCCTGGCAACGCCTGCGGTGCTGACGCTGTTTCTCGCCGTCTTCAGAAAGACCATCGCGCCTCATGTCGGGGCTGTGGGAAGGCTTGCCGGCCTGAACCTGCAAAAGAACATCACCAGAAACGCCGTTGCAGCAGCAGCCATCTTCTACGGCATCGCCGTGTTCGTCAGTTCTTCCGGCATCATCTACAGCACCAAGCAGTCCGTGCTCGAATGGATCGATTCCTACGTGCGCGGGGACATTCTCGTGACCTCGGGCCATCCCATCGCGACCACCGGCTCGCAGAACATCCCCATGCCGGTCGAGATGTGGAAGGACATCGAGAAGGTGCCCGGCGTCTTGTCGGCCGATCCTTTCCGGAAGATCTACATCGATTATCGCGGAAGGCGCATCCTGCTGCTGACGCTGGACATCGATCGAAGGATGCTGTACAGCCCGTTCAAAGTGGTCCAGGGAACACGCGAGGACATGGTGCGTCTTCTCCCGAACCAGGACTACATTGCCGTCAACGAATCGCTTGCGTCACAGGAACACCTCAAACCCGGAGATACGATGGTCCTCCCAACGCCTGAAGGCCCGGTCGCCTTCACCGTCGCGGTCGTGAATGTGGATTACAGTTCCGATTCCGGCTCGCTCCTCATGGACATGCATACATACCGCAAATACTGGAAAGAATATCTCGCGGATTCGTTCTCTATTCGCGTGAAATCGAAGGACAATGTCGAATCAGTTCGCGATGAGATCGCCAGACGGTTCGGCAACGACCGGAAGCTCTTCGTCCTTCCTGCCAAAGAGTTCAAGGAAGAAATCCGGAAGGTCATCGACCAGGGCTTTGCCGTGAACCATGCCATCAACATCATCACCATGACCATCGCCTGTTTCGGCATCATTGTGACCCTGCTGGCCAGCGTGCTCGAACGCACGCGCGAGATCGGCGTCCTGCGTTCCATCGGCATGCTCAGGAGCCAGGTGTCCGGCGTGGTCGTGATCGAATCCATGCTGCTCGGCGTGATCGGCGGCATGCTCGGCGCTGGGGCCGGGATCATCATCGGATGGATGAGCCTGGAAGGGTTCCTTAAAGGAGATTACGGCGCAAGCATGCAGTACCACGTGCACTGGGTCTCGATCTTCTGGGCCATCGTGCTTTCTGCGTTGCTTGCTGCATTGGCAGGCGTGTACCCGGCGCAGCGGGCGGCGAAAACGAATATTGTGGAGGCGCTGGCGTATGAATAGGTTCAATTGCGGATTTCGGATTGCGGAATGCGGATTTTTGAATCTAAGATAAAGGTGTCATTGCGATGAGTGATTTTTACGGAGCGGCAATATCAATGCACTTTCGCTAAAGCTGGGATGCCTGGCTGCTTTCGGGGTGGCCTGCTCGTTGCTGAAGATATGATGATTCTGTGTAAAAGAACGTGCTGCCGGATTTCCTACCTTGTCCACGTCGTGGTTCTGCCGAAGAGGGGGATGCCGACGTACCCCCTCAGATCCAGCCGATCCGGTGAGGTGAGCGTCAGTTTGCCGCGGTAGGTGTTGCCGCTCTTCGGGTCGTACACGGTCCCACCCTTCCAGACATTTTCGCCAACGTATTGGAAATCCTTCACGATCTGAAGATCCTGAATGGGCGTGGACCGCTTAGCAGGGTCGGGGTTGTGGTGATCGACTCTCCGCGTGCCCGGCGTCCCTTCTTTGGATCCAGCTGGATAGTTCGGCTCTTTCATGGAGACGATCTTCCCGCAGTATCTCCCGTTGCACGAGTATATCTCGATTTTGGCGTCTCTTTCCTCGTTATTCCACACGCCCAGGATCTGGTCACCTTGAGCCGAATAGGCAGACGCAGCAGAAAACAGAATGCAGGACCAGAGCAACATGAAACCCTTTCTCCTCAAGTTCATAGTAAGTATCTCCCCGGTAATTTCCCATTAGTATTTCCTGAGCAAATATGCATGGGCCGAAAGTCCTGCTCCAAAAGCAACCATGATGCACCACTCTCCCCGCGCCACAACACCTCGCTTCTCGATCTCCTGCAGCACGAACCAGACGGTGGGCGATGACATGTTGCCGTACTCGGAAAGGACGGAGCGTGTCGCATGGACCTGCTCCTCCGACAGCCCGAGCTCGTCCCGGACGGCATTGATGATCTTTTCGCCGCCGCTGTGAAGTGCCCAGTGTTTTATATCTGCAGCTTCCAGCGAACGGGGAGCGAGAACATCGGCAACGACCTGCGCCGCCGCCTTGCGCACCAAGTCCGGCAGTTTGAGCGAGAGCTGGTTATAGAGCTGCCCGTTCTTGTGAACGTAGCGGATCGACTCGCGCTGCTCCGGCACATACCGCCTTGCCGAGGCGACAAGCTCGTATCCCTGCGGTCTCATCCAGAGCACGGCGGCTGCGGCGCCGTCCCCGAAAAGCGTGTTTGAAAGCAGGAGACTGAGATCGTCCTCCATCTGGAACGTGGCCGTGCAGATCTCGACGGAAACGCTCACGATGACCCCTTTTTCCGTCTGGCTCATGAGCGAGCCGGAGATCTCGAGGTTGGGGATCGCCCCTCCGCACCCGCTGCCGACCAGGTCGTACACGCGTACGCTGCGTGACAGGCCGAGCTTCTCGATCAGATAGGTGGAAATGCCGGGGCAGATATATCCCGTGCAGGTGTTCACTACCAGGCCGGTAACGTCGGCCGTACCCAATCCTGCCTGCGCCAGCGCCCTCTCGATGGCCAGGGCCGAAAGTTCCCGGGACCAGTGCGTAAAGCGCTCGATGCGCGCGTCGAGGTCCTCATCGACGAGGTCCTCCACATCGTCGATCGCGAAGCTCCTCTGTTTGATGCTCGGATGGGCAAAGAGCGCATGGATGACCGACAGGCTCCTCGGGCTCAGTCTTTTTTCATAATGCTTGCGGGCCAGCCGACCCAGCTCCGCCTGGTCGAGCGGGTGAGGAGGCACTGCAGTTGCCACAGAAGCGATATGCGGTCCTGCAGAAGCCGGTTCTTCCTTCATAGATGTTCCTTTCCCAAAGCGCGCACCCTCTCCTTCAGAGGGCTGGGTGAGGATGGGTTTCTGATGATTTCCGTATGACCCATCCCCACCTTAATCCTCCCCCTGAAGGGAAGGAAATGTAACTTTTCCCTATACTATTTGATAATAGTGCGTCCTCACACCTGCATCCCGATCGACCGCAGCCCTCCTCGGATAAAGCGTGTGTAACGCCAGAGCGGCGGCTTGAGCCCCAGCCGATGCCCCAGGCGGCTAATGTGAGGCAGATAAGGAAAGGACATAGAGTCAGCGTTCATGAAGTTCATATGACTGCTCATGGAGCGTCGGACCTCACCCATGATCCAGTCCGGTTCTACTTCCGGAGATACATAGAAGAACGGCGCCAGCATGCTGCAGGGGGGCACAGAGAGAACGCCTTGCCTGCGGGCAATCTCCTCCAGCACGGTCCCTGGATAGATGCGGATGCCGATGTTGAACAATGCAGCATCCCGCGGCGTGATGAACTTTTCAGCAAAGCGAAGAGTTTCCCGAACCGTGTCCCGTGTTTCTCCCGGCCCGCCGAGCAGGAATATCCAGAGGCAGGGCAACCGGCCCTGTTTCACCACTTCTGCCGCAGTATGGACCTCTCTCGTCGTGAACCCTTTTCGCAGCCCCGCGAGGACCGGATCTGATGCGCTTTCCACGGTAAGCCCCATCCCCACAAAGCCTGCACGCTCCATGGTCGTGAGCAGACGATGGTCCAGGGAAAGCGGGCTCATCTCGATGCTCTGCAGGCGCGCACCATGCTTTGACCGGATAAGCGACTCGCATATCGTCAGGGCATGATCATAGGGAGCGTTGAACACGTTATCGACGAACTCGATGTCGCGAGATCCCGATGATGCATAACGGAGCACGACATCGGCTACGTCATCAGGTTCAGATAAGCGGTACCCGACGCCTTCTATTTTGCGGTACGTGCAGTAGACACACTGAAAGCTGCATCCTCGTTTCGTCTGGAGCGGGACCGTGGCCAGATGGGAATTATAGGCCCTCATATCGAGCCATCGATCATAATCAGGCGCTGCACAAGGATGCGGGCAGCCGGATTCGGCGGGGTTTACCCGAAAGTCTTCACCGACCAGGGATGCAACGCCGGGAAGATCTTCCCCTGAACCGTTCAGGGCAAGTTTTTCGACAAGCCGGGGAAATACGGTTTCACCATCTGCAACCACGGCGCTGGTCACGCCCGTTGCGCGCATGATCTCCTCAGGCATGATCATGACCGCCGTGCCCCCCAGGACAAGGTGCGCGTCCGACATCCGGCGGATCGTTCCAACGAGAGCGATGAGGTCGCCTATAAAATACCGGGGGGCCCCCATATCGATGTTATCGATGTTCCGTACCGAAAGCCCGATGACATCGTACTGCACTCTTTCGAGCGCAGTCTTGACCGCACGCAGGGGGTCAGCGAGAAACATGAGGTCGAGGAAGGTGACCCCCTGTCCTGCCCGTTCCGCCGCCTCCGCGATCATGCAGGCGCCGGCGGGAAGCACCGGCACGGGAAAACCGGTTCTATTCGTGCTGATGATAAGGATGTTCATGGGGCGAAGGACCGCGTCGCCTCCGGCCTGAGCGCTCTCATGATCTTACTCATGTTTTCTCACGATGAGCACGGCATTCGTTCCACCGAATGCAAAGGAGTTTGACATGACCGCTTTAAGGTCCGCATTCGTTCTGGCCTTCAGGGGAACATAGTCGAGATCGCATTCGGGGTCCGGCACGGTCAGTGTTGCGGTGGGCGGGATCGTCTGGTGTTTGAGAGCGAGGACTGAGGCAACAAGCTCCACTGCTCCGGCGGCGCCCAGGAGGTGTCCGTGCATGGACTTGGTCGAGCTCACCGGGATATCGTAGGCGCGCTGACCGAATACTTTTTTGATCGCCAGCGTTTCCGCCAGATCATTTGCTTGCGTGGCAGTGCCATGGGCGTTGATGTAATCGATCCGGCCGGGGCTCATGCCCGCTTCTTTCAGGGCGGCCTCGATCGCGAACGCTTGTCCTTCCACGGAGGGTTTCGTGATATGCTCTGCGTCCGCGGTCGAGCCGTACCCGGCCAGTTCTCCGTAGATGCGGGCGCCCCGCCTCGTTGCCCTGTCCAGGGATTCCAGCACGAGAACGGCCGCTCCCTCGCCGAGCACGAAACCGGTCCTGTCTTTTGAAAAAGGCCTGCACGAGGTCGAGGGGTCCTCCGCTTCCAGAGCAAGTGTCCCGATCGATTCCCAGCTCATTAAGACGCCGCTGGTAAGAAGCGACTCCGTGCCGCCCGCAAGCATGACATCGGCGTAGCCGTGCTTGATCGACCGGAACGCCTCGCCGATGGCGACTGCTGAAGATGAGCACGCGGTGGAAAAGGTGAGGCAGGGGCCCTTCAGGCCGTGCTCGATCGAAACGCACGAAGCAGCGGCATTGTTCATCACCATGACCACGGTAAGCGGATGCAGCCGCTTCGCCTGATGGCGAAAAAGCTGTTCATAGGAGTCCTCAAGGGTCCGCGCTCCCCCCATGCCCGTTCCGAGATAGACGCCGCTCCGTCGCTGTTCCTCCTCGGAAAGTTCCATCCCGGCGTCCTTCCATGCTTGAGAAGCGGCGACCAGGGCGAACTGGCTCACCCGGTCCAGGGTACGAGCGGTCTTTTTTGTAAAATGGTCTTCAGCCGGAAAGTCCGCCTTGGCCGCGATCCGTATGGACAATCGGGCGTCGAAATCGGCGGAGAGCTTCCTGATCCCCGATCTCCCGGCCGCGAGGTTGGCCATAAAATCTTCACAGGTATTCCCCATCGGGGATATAATGCCCATTCCGGTAATGGCTACTCGTCTCATGAAGGACTCCTGTCCATTCTGTTACTGGCGCTGCTCCCGGGCCAGCCGCTCGATGACATTGATCATATCCTGAATGGAATTGAGCGTGACCTCTCTTTCGGGTATCCTGACGTTGAATTCCTTTTCCAGGGCGAAGAGGAATTCGATCTTATCCAGCGAATCGAGGCCGATGCTCTCGATCGTGGCTTCGGGACGGAGCCGCTCTTCCGGAAAATCGAAATTCGCAAGGAACAGTTTTTTAATGCGCTCCAACGTGTTCACTATCGTTCGGCCTCCTCTTTTTATCCTTTGCAGAATATTATTAAGAACCTTGGACACACCCTGCACTCGCGCATGCACTCGTAAGCGCCGGGCGCAGACAGATACAAGCGGATTGCATTATGAATAATCATGATGCAGTCTTGTGTTATCCGCCGTTGTCAAAGCCATTAACAGCTTCTTCCGTGTCAAAGATATTCTCCTAAATCCCCCACATCTCCCCTGAATACATATCGTCAAAGACCTCTTCATAGAGCGCGAGAAGCTCCGTTCGATAGGCGCTGTCTACCTGTACCGCCTTCCTGGCGTACGAGGCGCACCAGCCACAGGCGCCGCAGTCGGTCGACCGGCAGTCCCGGTCCCGAAAGCCTGGTATGAAGCCGGACAGTTCGTTGTTGTTTATGTAAACGGGCTCGCCTTTGAGCGGCTCCAGCATGCCGCGTTTGGCAGCAAGGTCCTTCAGTTTCATGAGCTTCGACAGCCTGACCATGCGCGGCCTGAACAGATAGCGCCATTTGTTGAACAGGCCCCCGGCCAACGACGCGCCGCCTTTCTCCTTGTACCCGAATGGCTGTATGAGGTCGAGCAGGTTCCCGTTATAGCGGCCCTCGGTGTATGCCTTGACCCTTTTTACCAGCACCGGCGTAGGAGCGCCCCGCTCCAGTATCTTAAAGGAATCGTAGCCCAGGTCAAGGTACATGCCCATGTCTTCCGGCCTGATGAACTCGGAGCGGAGGTACTGCGCCGGGTCTTTCAGCTTATCGTACGAGCATCTCATCACGCACCAGTCCAGCATGAACCCGCGCGAGACGTGGCCCTTCTGCGATGCGTGCGAGAGATTTACCATATGCTGGCCCGAGAGCGGACAGAAGAGCTGGCAGTTGGCATTCACGATGAGCTGCAGTTCCAGCGTAAGCGTCTTCCGCAGGGCCGCGAGCAGTGCAAAATCGCGGTTGACGCTGAGCGATTCAAGCGTTATGCAGTCCGCGCCGCCGTCCTCCCAGAACCTGGCCTTGGACACCCCGTCGACCCGGGCGTACACGCCCACCCGCACCTTCAGCCGGGGATGGCGCTTTTTTATGATCGGCAGGAGGAACGGGAGCGATATCGTTACCGCACTCACGCCGGCTCCTTCGATATACTCCAGCAGCGCTTCGATGTCCCGCTGCCCTTGCCGGGTGAATTCGCGGTTGTCCATGCACGCGGGGTTCAGGAGGTAGTTGAAGCCGATACCCCTGGATCTGGCATGTGCGACATGGCGCTCGAACCGTTTTCGCGACAGCGGCGCGAGCGAGAAGGAGGCCCTGCCTCCGCCGACCGCGTCGGAGGAGAGTTTGCCGAAAACCTCCTTGACCGGATACTCAGAAACGGCGTCAAGGAACGCATCGTCGAAGTTGGACGCTACTGAAAAGCCGAATTTTTTCATTTCAGCCCTTCCTTCCCGATAGTACCATCAACCAGAACGGCTCTCGCACGATCTGACGGCTCGCAAGGCCTGCGCTGCCGGCTAAAACGGCTAATTCGGCAACGGTGTACGATCTGAGCACCGACCTCGGGCCGTCGTGCCGGGTAAGCCTGTTTCGCGAAAAGATCCTCGCAAGGATGGATATGAGCAGCCACGCCACCCAGCTCCGCCTGAGGTCCATGATGAAATAACCGATCGCCGCCACCCTGCCGATCTCCTTCAGGAGCCTGACCGTATCTTCCTCTCCGAAGTGGTGCAGGGTCTTGGAGCATAATACAATGTCAAAGCTCCCATCCCCGTAGGGAAGCGAGAAACCGTCCGCAACAGCAACGGTTATTTCCGGATATGACCGGGCAAGATCAGCCGCCTCACGCACGGCGAGGGGATTGACGTCCACTGCGGTCACCGCCATGGCGATCCCCCGACGGCGCGCCCATTTCACGATCTCCACGGGAATGTCAGCTGATCCGGTCGCAACATCCAGCACCCTGATGGGCCTATCCACGGAAGACACGCTGTCCTGCACAAGAGCTGAAAAGAATTTGAACACTGCATGGTAGTCGCCAAGATAGCGGTTGACCGTCCTTATGTCAGCAAGGTTTTCGGCATACTCAGACCGGTTGTAGCTCTCGGGGAGATCTATCAGTTCCGGGCTGCGCCTTCTCTCAGGCACTAAAGACATCATCTTTGAAAGGTTTTCCTTTTAGGGTCGGCGTGCTACGGACGCCATGAGCAGAGGAGACCATTTTAGTATAGCACGCGATTGAGTAAAAAGGAGGGCTGATTTCTTTGTGGCGCCTGGAAGAAGCTCGGTGTTCCGCGGCCGCTAAGGCACCGCTGTCGTTTTCCCAGGTACAAATACACATTGACGCTTCCTAAGACGATATATATACTTTTACCTATTACGGGTGAATTTATGCCGGCAGAATAAATCTCGAAGTTTTTTTCCCGCGAGGCGTGCGGCAAAGGTGAATATCGTGGAGGCTCGCGTATGAATAACGACACAATTCGGAATACGGAATTCGGAATTCGGAATTTAAGATCAACGACCTGCGGTGTGGAACGTGGAGGATGTATTCCGCATTCGGCATGCCGCATTCCGCGTTCAGAACGGGTGCTAATGTTTACTCTGATCGGCATCCTCCTCTCCTCTCCCGCCCTGGCCCTGTCCGGCCGCGAGGTATACGAGAAGTTCCACGAGCAGCGCTCCAAATGGCTGGACCACAAGATCGAAGCGACCATGGTCCTGTTCGACAAGGGCGGCGGCAAACGCACCCGCTCGCTCACGCAGTACGGGAAAAAAGCAGACCCCGAAGCATACAAGACCCTCGTGGTGTTCAACAGCCCGCCGGACCTGAAGAACGTGGGGTTCCTGATCCACGCCCATACATTCGCGGACCGCGACCTCTGGGCCTATTTCCCGGAATATAAACGGGTGAGGCGCATCGCCACGAGCTCTCAGGATGACTCCTTCTTCGGGTCCGATCTATCTTATGATGATTTCGGCGGCCCGCCGAACCTCGATGATTACAAGTTCAGCCTTTTGAAGGAAGAAGTCATTGACAATAAGCCCTGCTATGTGGTCGAGGTCACACCCAAGGTCCGCCGCAAATACACTAAATATATCTCGTGGGTGGCAAAGGACCTCTGGATCCATCTCAGGATCGAGTATTATCAGGACAACGAAATCTATCGCGCGGGAACCTTCAAGGACGTCAGGACCATCGACGGGCTCCCCACGCCGTTCATGACCGAGATGGAGAACAGGAAAACAAATCACCGGACCGAGTTCACGATCAACAGCGTTCAGTACCACACCAAATTCTCCGACGACCTCTTTACGCAGCGGTCGCTGGAGCGGTCGGGGAAATAATGTTTTTACGACTCTATGCATATTAAACCTATCATACACCTGCTGAAGCAAGCCCGCATATACCTCCCGCTCCTGCTGCTCACGCTGCTTCAGGCCTCGCCCTCCTCGGGAGACGAACCTTTATCTGTTTCGGGCAGACTGGACCTGCGCGGCGTGCAGGCGCTGGAAACCGATTCGGTAGACGAAGATGCCAGCCTTGCCGGCAGGCTCAGGATCGATCAGGAGTCGCTGTCCTGGAAGTTCCACTCCTGGCTCGAAGGCGGGTGGGACGGGGCCGTGAAACGACCTGCGCGCGACCACTCCCTGTTTAAGAATTATGATCAGGTCTATCAGAGCAACTCCCCCTACCTGGAGTTTAAAGAGCTGTACCTGGCGCGCTCCTGGAACGATCTTGACCTGAAAGCCGGCATTCAGCGATTTGCCTGGGGCAGGCTCGACGAATACCCTCCCAACGATCTGTTCAACCCCTGGGACTATACCCAGTTCCTCAGAAAACCGCTCGAAGACCGCAAGATCGGCGTCCCGGCCATCTCTGCGATCATTAAATAACGGCGACTGGACCTATGAAACCGCCTGGGTGCCGGCACTGGTCCCCTATCGTCTGCCCCTGCCTGATGAACGCTGGTCAGGGTCTATCTATTGCGTCGATGGTCGCTCAAGCCGCACCGAACGCGAAGATCACGCCGCAGGAGCCTGACCTGCCAGAGCACAGGATCAGGAACAGCAACATCGGCCTGCGGATAAAACGCGCCGGAGACATCGAATGGGCATTGAACCTTTTCCATGGATACGATCCGCGGCCTGTCTTCAAAACAACAGCTCTCACGATCATCCCGCAGGGAGGCACAATCGTCATCGATCCGGGATATGTGCCTGACTTCCATCGGATCACCGTAGTCGGCCTCGACGGTGCATCGGTCTACGGCGACCTGAGTCTGCGGGCGGAGCTCGCCTACTCCTTTAACCGCATGCTGAACATCCGCCGTGAGCTCTGGGGTTACCCAACAATGCTTGCGCCCGGCGCGTACCCTTTGAATACGATCGGCCAGAAGCATGACGTCATTGATTACGGCATTGGCGCGGACTACCGGGTTTTCGAGGATGGACTCCTGACCATGCAGGCCCAGCAAACGATCATTCTCGGCAATACGGAATTTCTCTATGATCGGCGAAGGGAAACGGTCCTGTGGACAAACCTCAAGGCAGGCTGGTTCAACCAGAAGGTCGAGACCAATGTCAGTGTCGTGTATAATCCTGAACACGGCGACCTCATGACCAAAGTGAATGCATGGTATGTTTTCAGCGACGCCTGGAAAACCGGGGCCACGGTCGTCGCGTTCAACGGACCGGACCAGTCCCTGTTCGGAAGATATTCAAGGAACGATCAGCTTGAAATGGAGCTGGTGTATTCCTGGTAAGAAAAGCACTGTTATTATCCAGAAAAAGGCAGTTAACCGCGAATTTCACGAATGAACACGAATTAAATCAAGAAAGTGAAGTACTATCGGATACCACCTATCTGGTGAATCGAACTTTTTCGCATCTCTTCGTGGTCATTCGGAATTATTCGTGTTCATTCGCGTCAAATGCCGTTTCCAGGATTATGAGCTGTGCGCCCTCTATCCGCTGCCGGCCTAAAGCTCACTGCTTGACCAGCTTCAGAAAGTGATCGACCAGCTGCGGGTTGAACGATGTGCCGCTGCCGTTCCTCAGGACCTCCTCGATCCTGGTGAGCGGCATTGCTTCCTGATAGGACCGTTTGCTGCGCATGGCGTCGAAGACGTCGGCAACGCAGATGATCTGGCTGGCAATGTTCGGCGTCCATCCTCCTTTGATGGAGGGATAGCCGCTGCCGTCATACTTCAGGTGGTGTTCGAGTGCGGAGATGACCGCAAGCTTCGGGATGCCTTCGAGGCCCATCAGATACCGCGCCCCTTTGACCGTATGGGTTTCGATGATCGCCCGTTCGTCCGGCGACAGTTTTCCAGGTTTATTCAATATCTCTTCCGGGATGAAGATCTTCCCCACGTCGTGCAGCAGCGAAGCTACCCCCATCTGATGAAGGTTTTCCCCCCTGAAGCCCAGTGATTCCGCCAGACTCATGGTCAGGATGCAGACATTCGTAACATGCGTAAAGGTGTACTCGTGTACGGACTTGAGTGATGCCAGGAGGCTCAGCGGGTTCAACTCCTGGCGAAAACCCCGGATAAACCCCTTGACCATCTCATCGACACCCTGCACATTGATCTTCTTGTGCTTTTTGACGTTAAGGTACAGTTCCTTCAGATGTTCGAGTTCGGCGGCACTGAGGGCCAGAAGCTCCTCGGACACCGCAACAGGAACCTGGGTCCCCCCACCCATTTCAAGCGACGGGTTGCCTCCCTGCTCTCCTGGTATAGGGCCCGTGCCGGGCTATCGCGGCTCCGGCAGCGGCCGCACCACCAGCCTGACCATCATACTGCCTGATCCGGACCTCGACCTTGCCGAGTTTGATACCCGGACTGGAGCGGATCGAGACCGCGTCAAGGGAAGCGAGATCCCGGATCAGGTTCTGCAACTCCTCGTTTGACAGGCTGGCAGTGAACGTCAGGCGCTCCACACCTTTTCTTTTCATGACCCGCACGAAATTTTCAACATAGGAGCCGAGGGGAAGAGTCCGGTTCGCTGCCACAAGATCATTGCCTACCAGGATGATGGTCACCTCAGACTGGTCGCGAAACATCTCGGCCAGCTGGGCATAGGCCCTGTCCTGGTGCTGAGCAACCAGGGGGTGGGACGGCGAATAGAGGCTCGCATTCGTAATTGCCGCGGTCAGCTGGGCAATGACGCGGGACAGTCCTTCATAAAGGTCATATTCGGCCATAGGGGGTCCTTATTACGACAACGTGCTGTTATATTCGTAAAAAAAGTCATTATCCACCGCGAGACGCGGAGACGCGGAGGAAGGCACCTTGAAAATAAAGCTTTTCTCTGCGTCTCAGCGTCTCCGCGGTTAAATCCGATTTATTGCGAGTCCAGCAAACTTTTAACAATACCAATCGGCTTGCATCCGGAATAAACAGCCTTCCACAGAAATCACTTCCGCTCCATCAGTTTTTTGCAGGCCCGCTTGATCGCATCGTTGTTCAGCTGCTCCCCGGCCCGTATCAGATCGGCAATAGCTTCCCGGGGATAGCGTCCGAGCGATTCGAACAACACTTCTTTCATTTTCATCTGCCGTTGAGGATAGAGCGTCCAGCCTGAACGGGCCAGTTTTACCAGATCGGGGATGGCCCGGCGTCGCCGATCTCGCCCAACGGCCCTGATGATCTCCTCATTGACCGTATAGTCCGCCTCGAACAGGATGACGCGCTTGATCCGGGCAAGAATGTCCGGTGGTGACCTCCTGTACCCGGTACTGGCCTGACAGAACTACGGCCTGAGAGGCCACATCAGGGTCCTCTGAACGGATCGCTTCACGCAGCAGTTTGATTGCGCCGGGATCCTTGAACTTCAGCAGCGTGCTCAGCGCTTCCATCCGCACGGAAAGGTCCTTGTGCCTGAGCAGTTGTTTCACGTGCGGGATCGATGAGGATGTTCCAACGCGCCGAATGAGCAGCAGCAGGTTCCTGACAAAATAAGGTCTGGCATCGCGCAACCGCGTATGCGCCTCAAGCACGGTCTTATCACCGAACAGGCAGAGGAGATTGAAAACGACCCGTCTTCCGCCGACAGCTTCATCCCTGCTGAAGATGTCCATGAGCCCCGGGATGGTTTCGGCGCCCAGGGACAGGATCAGGCCGGCTGCCTCGGGGCCTTTGTCATTCATCCACAGCTCGAAAGCAGCCAAAGCCTTTGCCCGGAAGTCCGCGTCTAAAAATATTTTCCTGGCTTCCAGAGCGCTCTCGCGAATGCCCTTGACCGGTTTGTCCGTTCCGTGCCTGCGCAGCGTTTCTGAAATGTCCCAGAGCAGTTCGAAATTCCCTGTTTCGAGGAACTGCGGCACGATCGTGATCAACTTGGCCGCGAATTCCCGATAGTCCTCTTCGTCGAGCCTCTCCTCCATGAATGCCAGGAGTGCGCGACCGATCTGGAAATCAAGATGTGCATCCTCGAGAGTCTTTACATATTCATCAAGGGGAAAATTCTCAAGTCTGGGCCCCACATCCCCGGACAGGTTCTTCAGCAGCGTCTCATAGTCCTTTGAAACGTACTGCTCGTAAGCCTCACGGTCGAACAGTTTCTGCATGTGCTCAGCCTGCATGGCTGGCACGATGATCCCTTCCGAACCCTTATCCTGGGTCGCCGGCGCAGTATGCGGATTCGTCATTGAAAGCCTTTGTACCAGGCCGGCCAGCGTGGGCGAAATCTGCTTGCCCTCCGCATTCGCCTGTCCGAGCATTTCGATGACCATGTCATCGGTAAAACCGCCGACGACCTCCTCGGCGACGGGCAATTGGGCATTGTCCGAGACCCGGTTGAACGCAACGGACAGAAACTGTTTTCTCAGCTCGGGATTCAAATCCTTCAACAGGTTGTTCAGGCTTGCCAGAGTGACCGACTGTTCGCTGGTGAGCTGTTTTTCTGCGGCGCCCCGCATGTAGGACGAAATGGTCCGGTCATAGCTCTGGATCGCGGCGCCCGGGTCCAGCTTGCGTTCGTTCAGCAGTTTCGCCAGTTCGGAAGGATCGATCTGTTCAGCGTCCTTCAGCGATACGCCGCCTTGTCCCTGCCCTGCGATCGTTCCCGAGGAGAGGTGCGAAACGAAGTCCTGCCAGATGCCTGCGCCTGCACCCGCTCCGGCGGCTCCCCGTGCCGCCTTCTCTTTGCTCGCACTGCCCCGTTCGACGGTTTTCACCTGGGGTTTGAATATTTCCGCTTCTTCCGTAAGATGGAGGCTGTCGAAGTCTATGGCCTGGACCCTGATATTGGGTATTGCGGCGTTCTGCATCACCTTTTTTATCCCGCCCATGGTAACAATGTCTTCCGGTTTGGCCGAGATGATCCGGTGAAACCGTATCAGTTGCTCTTTGTCGAGCCCGCGGACAAAGGTTACCGCCGCGATCCCCTGCTGGTTCATCGAAAGAGCAAAGTCCCGGTACACCGGATTCCGCTGGTCAAGGTAATCATGCCCCACCAGCAGCGTATCCTTGGCCACACCGAGCGTCATTTCGGACCGGATCTCGAACAGCTTCTGAAGGATGTCGAAGGCCCGATCGATGCTTCTCGTGATCTGGATATGCCCGGGGGGATAGATGCTGACGTTCTTGCGGGAAATATTCAGTTCGATAACGGTCTCCGACAGCAGCCGTGTATCGATCGGCACCTCTAGGGGAGCATCCTTGGGAATAGGAGCCGGGGTATCGCCTGCTTTTTTGTCTGCCGCTTCCTGCATGGGAGGGATTATAACCGTTTTTTTCTTTGGTTACATCAGGTAAATCCCCCTCACCCTGCTTCAAACTTTGGCTGCAGACCGACAAACTCGAATGCATGTGCTATATTTAATCAGAAATCAACCAGGAGCTCCTATCGCGTCAGTCTCAGTCCTCGAAAGTCATACCATGTTATTCAAAGTCTGCGAACAGGAAGAACTTCGGCGGCTGTTTGACAGCCTTGCCGCAGATAATACCATAGTCGGACCGGTCCAGAACGGCATCGACCGGAATGGCAACGCGTTATTTGCTTTTGAACCGGTCACTGACTTCAAGACTCTGAAACTCGGCTATACCACGACCAAACAGCCGCCAAAGCCCTATTTCCTGCCCTTCCGTGAAACCCTGGCGTCCTTTCGCATCGACGGCAACGACTGGCATAAGACCGTCGATTACCACTGCGACCGTCCCACTGTCTTCTTCGGACTCCATGCCTGCGATATCAATGCGCTGAACAAACTCGACAAGGTGTTGATGGGGAATATCTATCCCATGCCCTACTATGCGGCCAAGCGAAAGAACATGTTCATTATCGGCATCGACTGCCGGCCCCAGCCGTTCTGCTTCTGCCGCTCCATGGGCTCTGACACCGTGCTCCATGGCTTCGACCTGTTCATCACCGATATCGGCAGCCGGTATTTTATCGAGATCCAGTCTGCGACGGCGTTCAACCTGCTTTCCCGCATCACTACACGCCCCCCGGAAGAGGCTGATCATCTCCAGTATATGGCTGTGGCGGCGGAAAAGAACAAACTATTCACTGCCCGCGTCGACACCACCGATCTGACCAAGATCCTCGATATGGAATTCCAGTCCCCGGTCTGGAAACAGTGGGGAGACCGGTGTCTTGGCTGCGGCACCTGCGCCAACGTCTGCCCCACCTGCTACTGCTATGGCGTTGAAGAGACGCGTGGACGTAAACCTTCGCAGCGCGCAAAAGATGAAGACCCTCTATTCCTGCAATATCGTCGACTTCGCCGAGGTGGCAGGCGGCCATAATTTCCGGCCCGAGCGGTCTACAAGGCTCAAATACCGCTACTACCACAAGCACCGCGGCTTTGTCGAAGCGTATGAGGAATCGCTCTGCGTCGGCTGCGGCCGCTGCGGCGAGGCCTGTCTTGCCGGCATCACCGTGCCGGAGGTCATTGCAAGTGTCCGCGGAGAGGAGAGCTGATCTGGTGGATACGCGGCTGAAATTCGAAGATGTTACAGCTCCGCACCACGGCAAACAGCTCCGCAAGAACGATCTTGCCACGTTCGAGCACACCTATAAGGCGGAGATCGCCGGCGTATCGCAGCTTACGGCCATGGAGCGCCTCTATCGGATCCAGATCATCGATCCCGAAGAACGCAGGCGCTTTTCCTTCAAACCCGGACAGTTCGTCATGCTGGAGGTGCCCGGCATCGGCGAGGCGCCTTTCGGCATATCCTCATCAACCAGCAGCCGCGACGATATCGAGCTCTGCATCCGAACGGTCGGCAATCTCACGGCCTGCCTTGCCCGGGCCAACCGGGGCATGCGGGTAGGTATCCGCGGCCCCTTTGGCACGCACTTCCCCATGGAGACCATGCATGGCCAGAACATCCTGCTCATCGCCGGTGGCCTGGGGCTCGCTCCGCTCAGGTCTCCCATCGCCTACGTGCAGGAACACCGCAACCGCTTTAATCAGGTCGAGATACTCTACGGCGTCAGGGACCCGTCGCAGCTCCTGTTCACTTTCCAGTACGATCTGTGGCGCCGTGACGAGATCGGCCTGAACATCATTGTGGAGAAACCCGATCCTTCCTGGAAAGGCCCGACAGGCTTCGTTACGAAAATTCTGGAACCGATCATCTCCGGCAAAGATGAGACCTTCATGCAGAATACCTCGGCCATCGTCTGCGGCCCGCCGATCATGTTCAAGTCAGTCTGCACCATGCTGAACGAGGCCGGCATTCCCATGCAGAAGATGTTCGTCTCCCTTGAGCGCCGCATGCATTGCGGGATGGGCAAATGCTGCCGCTGCAATGTAGGATCGACCTATACCTGTCTTTCCGGGCCGGTATTTGATTTCTGGAGCGTCATGAACCTGAAAGAGGCCATCTGATGGACGAGCCGCAGGCACAGAACAGGACCTATCTCGGCATGCCGGTTGCCCGGCCGAGGGTGGCGTTCTTTGAGCTGTCTTCCTGCGAGGGATGCCAGCTCCAGCTCTTGAACAATGAGTCTACGCTCCTGGACTTCCTTTCACTGGTAACGGTGGTGAATTTCCGCGAGGCCATGACCGAAAAGAGCGACGATTATGACATCGCTTTCGTTGAGGGAAGCGTCACCCGTGCGGACGAGATCGAGCGCCTTGCCGTCATCAGAAAAAGCGCCAAAGTGCTTGTTGCCTTTGGATCCTGCGCCTGTTTCGGCGGCGTGAACCAGTTGAAGAACCGATTTAAGGACCCGGCATGGGTTAAAAAACAGGTCTACGGTGACCATCCGATCCAGACCAACGATTCGGCGCGGCCGCTCGAGTATTTTGTCCACGTCGACCTCAGGATCTACGGTTGTCCGGTAAAAAAAGAAGAGGTCGAGAAGATCGTCACCCATATTGTGCTGGGACGAACAGTCGTACAGCCGAAATTTCCGGTCTGTATGGAGTGCAAAGCGAACGAAAACGTCTGCCTCTTTGATCTCGGCGAACCCTGCCTGGGTCCGATCACGCGCGGCGGCTGCGACTCCTGGTGCCCCAACAGCCGGTTCGGCTGCTGGGGATGCCGCGGTCCCGCAGTGGACGCAAACATAGCCCAGTTGCAGACGATCATGAAACAGTACGGATTCACCGAAGAGACCCTGCTCGACCGGCTCGAGTGCTTTGGGGGATTCGCGAAGGACGCGGAACAGATCCGAACGAACATGAAATTATCGCCACGAAGTCTCGAAGGCACGAAGTGAATCAACACTTGAATTTACGTCTTTCTTCGCGTCTTAGTGCCTTCGTGGCAGAAGCCTGAGGTCTTTAATGAAATCGACCCGCACCATCGACATCCACCATATCACCCGCGTAGAAGGCCACGGCAATATAACGATCACGGTGAAGGACGGCAAGCTTACCGAAGCGCGCTGGGAAGTGGTCGAGACGCCGCGTTTCTTTGAAGCCATGCTGGTCGGCAAAAAATGGGAGAATGCGCCCTGGATCAGCGGACGGATCTGCGGCATCTGCTCCATCGGCCATACGCTCGCCAGCATCCGTGCCGTGGAAAATGGCTTCGGGATCGTCCCTGACGAACAGACCGCGAAGCTCCGCCTGCTGCTGAAGCACATGGAAACCCTGCAGAGCCACGTTCTGCATCTCTACTTCCTCGCAGCGCCCGATTTTCTGAATGTGGGCAGTGTCTTCCCGCTCATCAATTCCCACCCTGACGTGGTGCAGCGCGCGGCGAAAATAAAACAGCTCGCCAACGACCTCTGCGATTGCGTGGGCGGACGACGCATGCACCCGACGCGGACGGTCGTGGGCGGATTTACGATGCTTCCGGAGAAAAAAGAACTGGTGCGTTTCAAGGAGCGGCTGAGCGAGATCAAGAACGATCTGCTCGAGACCGCCGGGCTGTTCCGCTCCTTCGTGATCCCGGATTTTTCCCGGGAAACGGAGTTTGTCTCGCTTCAGGGAGATGGGGCGTACCCCTTTATCGGCGGGAACCTCGTGTCGACCGACGGTGTTGTCAAAAAGGAACAGGAATACGCCCTGATGACCAACGAATACTTCGTTGAACAATCGACGTCAAAATGGAGCCGTCTGTCGCGCCCGTCCTTTGCCGTAGGCGCCCTTGCAAGGCTCAATAATAATTTCACGTTCCTGAACCCAATGGCAAAAGAAGTTTCCGCAAGCTTCGGGCTCAAGCCGATCGATCACAATCCCTACATGAACAATATCGCCCAACTGGTGGAGTGCGTTCATGTCGTACTGGACTCCCTGCAATTGATCGATGAACTGCTCGGCATGACATGGAAAAAGCCGCGCCACCCCGCCATCCCCAGAGCAGGGATCGGCGTCGGCGCCGTGGAAGTCCCCCGGGGAGTCCTGTACCACAGTTATGAATTCGACGATGAAGGGCGCATCGTCCGCTGCGACTGCGTCATCCCCACGAGCCAGAACCATGCCAATATCCAGCACGACCTCTCCGCGCTGGCCAAGCACTGCGCGTCCCAGGGGAAGCAGGACCGGGAAATAGAACTCCTTGCCCAGATGCTCGTTCGATCATACGACCCGTGCATTTCCTGTTCCGTCCACTAGCAGCCCGCACGTCTCCCGTAATGCGGCAGATCAAAAAGCTTCACCAGAGGTATACTCTCTATATGATAGGACCGGATAAGGTTGTCGCGAGATTTAAGGACGGCAGGGTGGTGAAAGGCCATGTGCATGATCTCGATCCGAATGCCGTCGAGATCATTCTTCTTGAGCTGGAAAGCGGGAACGAGCTCAGGATCCCCATCGATGAGCTGAAAGCTCTTTTTTTTGTTCACTCGCTGGAAGGCGACAGTCAACATCGGGAAAGAAAGGTCTTCGGCATCCGCAAGAATATCGGGCACAAGATCTATATCAGGTTTTTTGACGGGGAATCAATGCTCGGGTTTGTCAAAGGAGATGTCCCCTGGGAAAAGGGTTTCTATCGATCCAGCCCGGGAAGCGGATCCAGCGGTTTCTTCATGGAGCCGGTCGATGACGAAAGTAACAACATCAAAATATTCGTCATCGCCGGCGCGATACGCGACATATCGATCATTGTTGCATGATCGTTAAAAAAGCATTTGGACACGGATAAACACGGGTAAGAGCCGGATACCAGAAGTAGGCGCTTCTAAGCGACGGCGGATTATTTTTTTATAAGAGGTTCACCCAATAGGTGAATGCTTTGCTTTAGAATTTATCCGCGTTAATCAGATGTTTCCGATTCTTCCGTGTCCAAATGCCGTTTTTAGGATGATCGTTTTTACTGCCGTTCTAGCGCCCTGCGTCTTACCAGGAGGAGCAGCAGCAAAAGCAAAGCCAGAAGAAGCAGCATAAGAGGGTTGGGCAAGAGGCCCTTTTCCTGTTGAAGCGCCTGCACGGGAAGGGGTATTGCCGCCGCCTGCACCGGCTGCGGCATTTCGACCTGCTCCTCTTGGACCGATGCAACAGGAGGCTCTGCAGCGACACGTTGCTTTTTCTTCACTTTCTTTGCCACCCGTATCGGTTTTCCATACTTGTCATGCAAATGGTACTCGCTGAAAAGCAGCTCCCATTTTTCGCACCCTTTGTAACACTTGTGCCCGCCGACCGAATCGGTCTTCCCCGGATGGGACCAGGCCAGGATAGGTAAAATGAAGATCAGCAGTGCCAGAAAGAGTGTTTTCATTCGTCGAGTGTAACCCATCGACCTGCAGGTGTCAAACCGATACAAAAGCTGAAAATACCGTCTTTTTTCTTGACAATAACAGCCCCTGATGTTAAATTATCCACCTCGTTGCACCGGTTTCAGCATCAATGGGGCTGTAGCTCAGCTGGGAGAGCACAAGGCTGGCAGTCTTGGGGTCAGGGGTTCGATCCCCCTCAGCTCCACCAAGAAAATAACAAAAGGCTGGTCATCATTGACCGGCCTTTTTTATTGCGTGGAGGGGGATCGAACCAAGGGAGTTTGAGGGAAAGGATTTCCCTCATGCTTCGGGGGAGCACCGAGGGGGCTGGTCCCCTCGGAAGCGAAGCGCGTGAGATTTCCCCCTCAGCTCCACCAAGAATACAAAGGGTTAGCTCATCAGAGCTAGCCCTTTTCCATTTGATTGTGCTAATTCTGTGCTAATCCTGTCCAAGACCTCCACACCACTTCGCAAACTCTCGGGACAATGATGCGAATAACGCTGCGTCATCTTGATGTCCTTATGTCCGAGCAGTTTTGAAATCATGTAAAGGTCTATCCCCGCTTGCGCCAGCCTCGTTGCGAACGTATGGCGAAGGTCATGAAACTTGAAATCTGTGATCTTGGCACGTTTAACAGCATTGTAGTATGCCCTCATTAGATTTATTCTCAGAATCTTTTAACCAAATTTTCTTTAGGCCAGGCGAACACACGTGTATAAAACAATCTGCTTGCGTCAGGTAGCTTCTGATATAAACCCTCTAAATCTTCAAAGAGTTTCTTTGGCTCCCGCTTTAAGCGTTCTTCAAAATTATCAAAAACCCGTAACAGTTCATAAGCGCCTAATTCCTTCATGACGTAGGGATCTTTCACCAGTGTTCTTATACCATCATCAGGATTGATCGATTTTTCTCGATCAGCACTGCGAATCCGTTCTTGAATAGCGTCAGGGAAAACTAGACGCTTTTCTTCAGAGGCTTTTTTTATATCGTTGATATAAACGAGAAACCTTTTGACCATCAAGTCAAACTCTGGGCCAATTATTTCCTTCCATCTATCGCGGTTTATATGAGTCATAATTTGAATTTATCATACGCAGACTAATGAATATCAACGTTTTGCCCGTCCGTCAGTTCCCTTTGGTATTTTGGGGACATTAAAACTGACTTCATCATGCTCAACAACTATTATTCTCAAGGCTCCCTTTATCCCAGGCAAATTTTTCCAGAGAGGGAAATATGGCCTGAGTTCTCCAATATTTCCTATTCGATCAGTAAGGTAAACCTTGAGAGCATCACTTGGAACCACAAGAAAACTACCAAGCGTGTTGGTCTCCTGCATAGCTAAAAAAAGTTTATTTAGTGCGCGATGACTTGACGATATATTACCCGTCTCCCATTCAAAAGCTATGAAACCATCATTGGTGATTTTGAGCGCATCAAGATCGCCAGTTCCAAGTACAGAAGATCCAATATTAGGCAAATCTTCGATCACCCAGCCAGATTTCCTTAATGCTTCAATACATGGTAGCTTTATAGGCTTTACACCGTTCCCTTTGCCTGTTTTCTTCCCAGATTCAGGGTATATAGTAAATTTTCCGGATCCATGCGGCCAGTCTGTTGCTTTAATGGCTGCACTAACTTCTTGCCAAGCAGCAATAAGCGTGGCTGAGCCAGTAAACAGCCTTGGATTAAGTATGTCGTGTTGCTCAACAATTCTCATTTATTACCCTTCCTTGAGACCTCGACCAACTGCGCTTCAACCTCTGCAATTATTCCGCTAGCTTTTACACCAAGAACACTAGAAATTTGAAGTAAGGTGGTGAGAGAAGGCTGACGCAATCCCCGCTCAAGTAGCGAAATGAATGTGCGATCGAGTCCGCCTTCAAGCGCAAGACGTTCTTGTGATAACCCTTTTTTTGTTCTTAATTTTCGGAGAACAACGCCAAAGGCTTCTTCAGGTTTTAGCAATGCAGCCTCCTTTCAATAATGTGTCGAAGTTACAGTGATTGAAGACTATAGTCTACGGACTATAGTCTTCATATTTGTTTTCAAATATGTTATAGTTGCCCAAGTGATTAAAATGTAAAGAGGTGGCAGATGGGATATTCAAATCAGTTTTTCAAGGCAATTAACGTCAACCCTCAATCTAAGTCTGACCTACAATCTTTTTCCAACAAGACTGGAATTCCCGTAGATCGGCTCAAGTACTACAACGAAATGAACGTATTACCTAACGGCAAGGATTTAGAGACAATCACGAAAGCATGTAATGTAACAGAAATTGATCTAATGCTGAATATGGGCAGACTTGACCTAACTCTACTGAATGCCATTCAGAGTAACTCAAAAAAAATATCCGAACTTATCAAAAAAAACTACAATAGAGAAGAGATTCAAACAAAAGCTCCCAAAATTGCCCTTCAAACATCATATGGTACGCTCTATCAAGGTGATTGCTTAAGCGTCACTAAGACAATGAAAAGCGAATCCGTAGATTTTATTTTTGCCGACCCGCCTTTCAACCTCAACAAATTGTATCCTTCCAACATTGATGACAACCTAAAAACCGAGATTTATCTCCATTGGTGTCAAGAATGGCTTCACGAGTGTGTGCGCGTACTTAAGCACGGTGGGTCTTTTTTCCTCTGGAATCTCCCCCGCTGGAACTCAGCCTTATCTGGATACCTTGGAAACTATCTAACATTTCGTCACTGGATAGCTGTAGATATCAAATACACACTTCCAATATCAGGGAGATTATATCCCTCACACTATTCTCTGCTTTACTATATTAAAGGCAGCAAAGCCAAAACTTTTCACCCTGATAGGTTGCCAATGCTTACTTGCCCAAAGTGCTACGGCGATCTTAAAGATTATGGTGGATATAAAGATAAAATGAATGTTAAGGGTGTTAACCTATGCGATATTTGGACTGATATCCCTCCTGTTAGACATGCCAAATATAAACGTAGAGAAGGAGCAAATGAACTGTCGTTAAAACTTATGGATAGAATTATTGAAATGTCCACCGATGAAGGAGATACCGTTTTTGATCCCTTTGGGGGATCTGGGACAACATATATGGCGGCAGAACTCAAAGGAAGAAATTGGATAGGGTGCGAAATTGGCCCAGCGAAAGACATTAAAAATAGATTTTTGAGGATAGAAGAAGAAAGAAAAATCCTTGCAGATTACAGGTCAAGACTAAACAAGTTGTTTCCAGATGACGTACGCAAGAAGCGTATTGAATGTGATCTCTGGGTTTATGAATCGTTCCAAAGAAACGTACCCAAAGAGCCGGCAATTACTCATCGAGAAAAACCAACAAATAAACAAGTATACAAGAGAAAATAAACCTAAACCAGCTACGCTAAACGCTGACCGTGCCATAGATCCTCGCAGACAGCAGGCTTCGCATGAAGTGGCTTGCTGCCTCAGCCAGGCAGTAATTAATGCGCCTCGCTGAGTGCAGCAATCATTAAAAGGTTTATCTGTTTGACACAACCTAAATAAAAATGCTACCCTACCGAGAATTAATAGAGCTTCAGATGAATCTAGTTTTGACTGTTGAGGGAGATAATGACAACTAAAAATAAGCTCACGTTTCAAAGTTACCTTAAGCAGGATACCGAATATAGTAAATTCGGGAAGAATAATGTAGCAATTTTCGCCCTCGCAATGTATTTAGGAATTGACGAGATTGATGAATTTATGGCAAATTCTTGGACTGAAGATGATGATGATAAAAAAATAGATTTATTCTACATTGATCTAAACGAATCTCGGGCAGCAATAGTCCAAGTTTACATAGCAGATAAATTTGGCAAACAAGCTGCGCCAGCAAATAAAGCAAGTGACTTGAACACAGCATGTTCATGGATATTTTCAGCTAATGAAAAAAATATCCCAAAAAAAATACGAGCAAAATCCATTGAATTAAGAAATGCGATTATTGGTCGAGAAATCGAAAGGATTGACTTTCTATATGTACACAATTGTGCGGAATCACTTAACGTAGAAAATGAACTCAGAACAGTAGCAGATGGCGCAAGAGATCAAATAATCGCATTAACCGGAAAGAAGACACTCGATGTGCAACTTAACTATAAAGAAATTGGCATAAAAACAATTGAGGATCTATACAAATCCAGAGATAAGGAGATTCTCGTAGAGGATGTTTTGCGCTTGCCCAAAAGAAACTACATTGTCGAAAAAGGTAAGGGATGGAAAGCAGTCCACTTAGCGATAACCGGTGACTGGATAAGAAAGCTTTACTTGCATAATGGCGACAATTTGTTTAGTGCTAATTACAGGGACTACCTAGGATCTTTTAAAAGGAAAGGTAATATAAATTTCGAAATTACACAGACTGCAGATAAAGAACCGAAGAGTTTTTGGGTGTACAACAACGGAATAACAGCCTTAACTAACAAGATTACTTTAGTAAAAAACCACATTGAAATGCACGGTTTGTCAATCATTAATGGCGCCCAGACAACAGGATCCATTGGCGTGGTATCTGAAAAAAAGGCAAAAGCTTTAAAAGTATCATTTAGAGTAGTTGAATGCGGCGACAAAGAAACCGTAAATAAAATAATTAAATACAATAATACTCAGAATGAAATTAAAGCATTCGACAAAAGAAGCAATGATCCGATACAGAAAAGACTCTCGAAGGATTTCAAACAATACTCCATAAACTATATTCACAGAAGAAACCAAATTCGTTCAACCAAGAACGCAATTACTGCAGTTTCAATAGGACCAGCCTTATGTTCTTTTCATGGCGACCCAAATACTGCCTACAGGCAAGCAAAAGATATTTTTTTGCAAGATGATATTTATACACGTGTATTTAAAGATTTTATCACAGCAGAACACATTTTCTTATTAAAGAGCCTAAGTGTTGCTTTTGATCATTACAAAGAATACTTAAACGGTCGGGTGAAAAGGGATGAAGCAACCGACTTAGATAAGGATCAACAAGATTTTCTTAAATATTCTGCGTCCAAAATATTTCTTTATTACGCAATCGGACGGCTTGCAGAAACAATATTAAATAAAAAAGTGACTAACCTATATAGTTGGAAAGCGAAGCCAGAAGTAGTCTCACCTGAAAATGGATCTCTTTGCCCAGGCATGGGTAGAGGTTATTTACCAAACAATATTGCCGCAGATCATTTTTGTTATCAGAGAAACGTAAATCAGATTTTACAAATCCTTTCTATGAAGTCCCAAGAAGTATAGAGCAGTCAAAGCTAGTAGGAGATGAATTAAAAGCCTTGCTAGCATCTCAATTGCCAATTTTAGGGAAGCAATTTGAGAACATAAGGAAACGGTCAACTTTATAGCCCAGCAAACATAGAGGGACATCTGTTCTTACAATGTTTCGGTTTTGATTCTATTTTTGTGAGACCTTAAGGACGTTTTGTCCGAAGTGGATTTACGTACCGGAGTCTTTTAAAGCGCTATCCAAGCAAAACCGTAACACTGACAACAAAAAGGTGAGATTCGCCCTATGAGCTACGACGAAGATGATGCTGCTCGTGATAACTTTTACGATCAAATTAGCGAGGAATTGTACCCGGATCACAAGCTTCAGGCGATAGAAGAGTTCACCGCCGACCGACTGCTTTCTTTCTACATACAGCATCCAACTGTAATGCTGCAGGCCATTGATGCACTACAGGAAGGGAAAACATTACTTGAATTGAAACGGTATTCAGCTGCAGTTGTTTTTTTTGTGTCCGCTGTTGAGTTGCTGTTAAAGGCTACGTTACTCAAACCGGTTGTTTACGGACTTGTCCATCATGAAGCGTTGGCCGACATAATTGTTCAACACGCATTAGGCCAAACTGGATTCGACCGCTACGAAAGTTTATTGGCTAATCTCTTTACACGCTTAGCTAAAATGGATTTAAGCGCTATTTATCGAGAGGGTTCAACTGAGAAGCTGCTCGAAGAAAGCAAACGGCTACAGAAGCTCCGAAATAGGATAATTCACCAAGGCGCAAAGGCTACTGAAACTGAAGCAGATACAGCGCTTCTTGTTGCGGTTGCAACATACGAGAAGATTGTTGAACCTATGCTCCATGCAATTGGTCTCAATGTTGGAGAAAAAGGCGTCATCAGTCCCTCATTATCGTAAAGAAAGCGTAAATAAGATGATACCTGCATATACCTACAGTGACATTCTGCAACAACTTAACAACGATTTGGAAGACGCCCAAGACAAAGTGCAATTGGTAGGTTTAATATTTTCCAGGCCTCCATCAGAAATTGCAAAAGATCACATCATCCCCTCTCTTAGATATTTCCATATACGCTCAGGTCAAAATGTCTCTTTCTTCTTCGCAGGATTTCGCCCTGATGATACAGTACGTAACGTCCATGAATACCAAATCCCTGGTCCAAATGGATACTGGATATTTGACGAAATACACTTTAATCAATTAAGATCAGAAATTGAACAGCTAACGGCATGGAGATATAGCGGTGGCAATGACTTCATTCTAGCAACTGGCAGATATAATAAGAGCAAAAGAAGGACCTACATTGACTTTACGGATGCAATTGTAATCAACCTAGAAAAACTATTAAAAGATAATAGTCTTCCAACGATAGCCATGTTATTTGAAAAAATATTCAGCTTTGCAGAGGATGCTGATCCAAATCACCCGATATGGGATTTTAGTGATAAAATGGGACTATCTTTAGGTCGCGGTGCAATCAAAGGATTAATCCTTTCTTTATTGCCAGAGTCAGTGCGCAGCCATTTCAAGTCAGCCTTTCACTATGCTGTTCAAAATATAACGCCAGAAGATATTGTCAAACATTGACAAAAAAGAAAATATAGTGAATTAATTAATCCTTCTAAGTCTTGGCGTACTACCTGCGATACTTTAGGGGACGTTGTGTCCGAAATGGACTTAGTTTGCAACATAGGAAATAAGCATCCTGCAAAAGTTTTCTTTCTTGAACATGATCAAATGACACAAAGGAGTATTCTCGATTGAGCTTAACCTCTTTTCTTAGAAATAAAGACGTTAAGGAAAAATTTCATCAACAATTTCAGCGACCGAAGATAACTGAAGTAAGGGAACTGCTCGCCCCACCTCTTACAGAAAAATATAACTTAGTTGGAACAGGTTTTGACTACTTATTACGTTTTTGCCTAATGCACCAAAATTCACACGCCATAGCGTTTTTGAATGGATAGCCGAAAAAGCACTCAAATCACCACTACTATTAATTCCATTGTCATCACAGGTTACCTATGCCATTGTAAAAGGAAAAGTTACCCATACTGTGAATAATGAGACTTTAACAATGGCAGAAGAAGATCGTTTTTGAAGCAAAGAAGAATTACTCAACATTCCTGCAAACTGGTGAAATAAACAATTCAATACTCAAATCGGCCTTGCTTCTCGCACAACTCGACCCTTTATACAGGGGAAGTTATTTAGACGAGGAATTGGGAAATGTTGACAAGAAGGACATCAAGGATTTAAAAAACATCATCAAGTGTGTAGACTTAAAACAGTTTAAATCTAAGAAAGTATGCTTATTAAATCCATCGTTCGGGGAAAGCTTCCACACTAGTTGGAAAAGCAGACGCAGACCTGGTAATTGATGATTTACTGATAGATATAAAAACGACTAAAGAAATAAAATTCCATTCTGTAGAATTTTATCAACTCCTCGGATACTATATTTTGACACGGCTAGGACGTCTTGAGGGGGCCCCAGCAGGACACAAAATAAAACGACTGGGGATATTTTACTCACGGTATAACTACTTATACGTAGTGAAAGTTAAAGACATAATTAATGAGGAATCCTTTCCATTATTCATGGGATGGTTCGAAAAAAAAGCCAACCAAATATTAGAAGCACAAGCTAAAATTAATCCCTCGAAGTCTTGGCGTACTACCTGAGTCTGCTTTCATTCAATAATCTTGTGCTCACCCTACCATTTTACTGTGCTAAAATTGTGCTAAAACGAATCCAAAAGGGCAAAATTATCGTAATAGACGGACTCATTGTAATGCGTCCAAACCTTTGAATACCTGATTAAAACGGGAAACCAGGCGTAATGTCAAGGATTGTGTTTTACTTCTTCCCTCTGGCAGTCTTGGGGTCAGGGGTTCGATCCCCCTCAGCTCCACCAAGAATAAGCAAAAGGGTTGACCGAAAGGTCAGCCCTTTTTTGTTTTGGTGGAGGGGATCGAACCAAGGGAGTTTGAGGGAAGGATTCCCTCATGCTTCGGGGGAGTACCGAGGGGCTGGTCCCCTCGGAAGCGGAGCGCGTGAGATCTCCCCCTCAGCTCCACCAAGAATACAAAGGGTTAGCTCTATGAGCTGACCCTTTTTCATTTGAGTGCGCTAAATTTGTGCTAATTAATTTTTCCAGAGTCTTGTGCTCACCCCTCAGCATCTGAATAGCGTTCGACGCCAGAAAACGGTGATTCAAATGTGGTATTATGCGGCAACGAACTCGATCTTAACCTTCGTACCGGTCGCCTCGGCGATCTTCTCCAGCGTCTTGAGAGTAAAGCCTTCATACACACCGCTTTCGATTCGTGATACCGCCTGTTGACTGGTACCCATAAGCTTGGCCATTTGCTGTTGCGACAAACCTTTTTTCTCGCGTAACTTTGCAATCTTCATAGCGAGCATTAGCGCCTGCCGTTCTTCCTGATAATGCGCCTTAAACTCTGTGTCCTTGAGATCCTCGCGTAACCTGCTCCGAAATGTTCTCACTTTTTCTTTCTTCATGATCCACCTCCTGCTGGAAAACGACTAATCCAGTCTTCCATGCGTTTTTCTGACAAATCAATGTCCTTTTCTTTCAATTGCTGCGTCTTCTTGGAAAAGGCGTGAACCAGAACAATCTGATCGCGAACGTGAAAGAAGTAAAGGACACGATATTGATTCGAGCTATAGTGAATCCTCAATTCCCTGATTTTTCCTCTGACCACATCCGCATAGGGCCGTTTAAGATTCGGCCCTTCGTCCTCCAGGAGCGACAGGTAGGCAGCCACTTTAGCACGTGACTTCTTATCCAGCCCATCAAGAAATTCATCGATGGGTGAATCACCTCTGTCTGTTGTGTACAATATAAGATTGTACAATCGCTCCTCCATACCACACTTTCTTTATACATCATCTTTGATGTTATGTCAAGCCGCTCTTTTCCCTGCAGGTTTAAGGAATTCATTGATATAGGTTGCGCCGGATATAAGAAATTTGAGAAAACTGGCGTTTCTAAGTCGCAATGTTTCGCAGAGGCCAAAAGAACTAGATATTCCTGCATCCCCTTCGCTGTTGAAGAACCACCAATTGCTTTCCTTAGTTGAACGAATCGTTTGATTGCATGTTCCGCATTATTGTTATTCCAGGGTACGCCATCGTAATCCAGGAATGTGAACAGCTTATCGCGATTTTTCATTATCCTCCACCAAGAAAATAACAAAAGGCTGGCATCATTGACCGGCCTTTTTTATTGCGCGGAGGGGGATCGAACCAAGGGAGTTTGATAGGGTACGAGTATTGGAAAGGACGCCGGTGCTATACTCGTATTAGAGGTTTTTCCTGATTGAGTATCCCTTGACCGCCGGGTGCCAAAAAAATGATCCTCGAAATGCATTGTCATACCACGGAACATTCTGTCTGCAGCACGGTGAGCGCTGCCGATCTGGTGCAGAGTAATTTCGAAAAAGGATTGCACGGGACCGTTCTCACCGATCATCACTACCTCTGGTCTGCCGACGCAATCCGGGAACTGAGGTCCCGTCTGAAAGTTCCGGCCTTTTATCTCATCCTTTCCGGGCAGGAGGTTGAGATCCCTGAACTGGGACATGTGCTGGTTTATGGCGCGGATATTTCACTTGAACGCGGCATTTCCGTGGCTGCAATACGGCAGCGGTTCCCGGACGCGGCGCTTGTCTGGGCCCACCCATACCGTGATCAACATATTCCGCCGCCCGAAAAACTTAAGCATCCGTTAACGGACGGCATCGAAATATTCACGTCGAACCATACCGTGACTGAGAACAACGCGGCGCTCAAAGACTGGCACGAGCATAAATTTACCGCTCTTTCCGGCACTGACACGCATGCCGTAAGCTACAGTGCGCTTTATCCTACCCTTTTCGACCACCCGATCGTGACGATCCAGGAACTTGCCGCAGAAATACGGGCTGGACGATGCCGCCCCTTTTTCGAAGAAGTGCCGCATTCCGGAACGTCGAGCACGAAGGTTATCGAAATCACGATCGGGACGAAAGGGGGCAACGAAACACCTGATAAGTTCGTGGTCAGGTCGCACCGGGACGCTGAAAAATGGCATTCCGCTAAACAGAGCGTTCGGGTCATCGAAGAGATTGCGCGGCACGGCTTCGACAGCGGACGATTCCGCGTGCCCAAGCAGTTTGGGCAGGACGATGTGAATCTTACCGTGATTGAGCAGGGAATTCGAGGAAAGACGCTTTTCGCTGCACTCGTTGAAAGCGGACGCGAAGACGCACGCCGGTATCTTGAAATGACCGCGGAGTGGCTTGCGAAACTGCACAACCTGAGACTGCAGGTTACTCCCCCCGATCATTTTCTCGGCACAGAACCGGACCATCTCGCCTTCTATCTCTCTGCCTTTTACAATAGCAGTCATCCCCATACCCGCCGCGCGCAAGAAATCATGGATATCGTGACGGCGACGGAGGCTTCTTTGTATGGGAACCATCCCGAAAAAATGGTGCAGGGACATGGAGATTTTCATCCGAAAAATATTTTTATCGGCCGGGACCGAGACGATGACGTTTCATCCACCTTCATTGCTGCTATCGACTTCAACAGCTCCAGCTCCATGCCTCCCGCATACGATGTCGGAACGTTTCTCGCCCAATTCAGAAACCAGTTTTACGACAATAAAACGGTGACGGATAAGGTTTCGCCGACGATTTTTCTCGACGCCTATCTGGAGCACGTCCGACGAAACGGACATCGATTTTCTTTCACAGGTGGAGCTCTTCAGGGCGCGCACCAGTTTGAGCATCTGCTACCATCTCATCAAAATAGGATTGGGAATGAGTGACAATCTCTGGAGAGTCCTCGTGGAGGCCGGCCAGGCCCTGGCCCGCCTTTCCGTAAAAAGCATGGGAAGTACGAAGGTCATCGAACAAACGGAGGACCAACGCAAGCTTGGGTGATAAAAAGAACACTGAAGGCAATTCGTTTTGTTCGGTAACCGAAGGCGAGCTTTCATATGAACGAGGTGATCTTATGCCGGCCTCCCGCAACCCTCAACAAAAACGCTGGTCCAGAAAAGTCACGGAAGAGAGCAATGCGCTCGACCTCGAAGTCGGTGTATTTTCAAAACCCGATCCGCGAAGCATCGCACGCTCATTGAAACGATCGGCAGAGCGAAGCACCCGCCGGAAAAGCGACCCCTTTCGTTCCGCAATGTCGATGTTGACGTTCTATATCAATAGGGCGGGAAAAAACCTTTCCAAGACGGATCGCAGCAGACTGGAAAAGGCGAAGAACGCCTTGCGCGACCTCTATGGGAAGCCACGAAAGGCAGCGTAAACTCCACACTCCGCAATCCGAATGACTATTTCCCATACGCAGTCATCAAGTCCCGGCCTGTAGCATAGACCAGGCTTGCCCCGGGCTGGCGAGCTGAAGTCCAATTAATTATTTTAATATTTCAAATGGTCATTTCAATATGCGCAATCGCTCTCAATAAGTACGACCAGCAGCCGGAATAATAAAATATCAACGGCAATTCCTTTCTCCGGTCGTCACCGGATCGGTGAAATCCCGCGTGTTGAACTAATGTTGAATGTTCGATATACTATTCCTGATGCATTCGCAACAAGGAGAGAAAGCCGTCTTTGCGAAAGAGAGCCCTCTTTGGAAAACGTTATGGAACGTGAGCAGGTAAAAGACGGACTTCGTGTCGTATCCATCTTTGAAGCGGCAAAAGGACTGCTTGTCTTGCTGACCGGATTCGGGCTGTTGGCGTACATTCATAAAGACGTTCACCTCGCTGCCGAGCAGCTTGTCCGGCACTTCCATTTAAATCCGGCCAGCCGCTATCCCCGGATATTTCTCGATCTGTCCGACCACGTGACCGACGGGCAGCTTTGGCTCATGGCGCTCGCTGCCCTCCTCTATGCAGTGGCTCGTTTGGTCGAATCTTACGGCCTCTGGCATGAGCGGCAATGGGCCGAATGGTTCGGTCTTCTTACGGGCGGGATGTATGTTCCTATCGAACTGTTCGAGATCACGCGCGGGGTGACATGGCCAAAAGCCGTTCTTTTGATCGTGAATGCGGGTGTCGTGGGATATCTCTCTTTTATCGTATACCAGGCGAGACAAAAGCGTAAACACGCGGGGGAATAGTAATGAATGGCGTCACCTGCGTTCCAAATATGCTGCAAGCTCTCGCCCAGAAGAAAGTTGAAAAAAGAAATTACCTCATTGGGAATTATTCGTTTCGCCGCTCCGGGGTGGCATGATTTCTCTCTTTCCTATAAACAGGTAAAGTGGTAGCATAATAGTAAAGATAATATAGATATTTTTCAAAAGGCGTTGCCAGGCCGAGACCAAAAGGTCAACGTATTGAGAACTCTGTTGAGGGTTACCAGCCGATCAAGAAGGAGTTCTAGAGCCGCCGAACAGTTGTTGTAAAGAATCGCTGTTCCCGGCAAATAGTATCCTGAAAGACCGGAGGGAACAAAAGACCCCGCGTCCGGAGGGAAAAAAGCGGCAACCATGGAAACAATTTCCGCAAAGGATCCACGAAACCGCGGAAAGCGTTTGTATATCACCGCAATTTATACCTGCGGTTCAACTGGCAAGTTTGAAAATACGGGCCAGACAACGCCCGTACTTATTCACGACAAAAAGCCGGCAAAACATTTTGCCGGCTTTTTCTCTTCCTTCCAACGAAGCGCTCTTCGGGCGGACTCATCACACGTCAACAACTCCGCTGCACGGCCCACCCCGCTCCTTCAACGATGACTTTGCTCTTGAACTCTTCTTTTGAAACATCAACAATAGCCCTTCTCGGAATGAACAGGTCATGCTCAGCATATTGACAACGCAGCGTGAGAGAATTAAAGTTAATCAGGAAAAGAATCGGGAATATGCGAACTCCAGGAATAAGGATGAGTACCTTGTCATACTAAGGTAGTTGTCTGACGGTCTGATCGAAGTCAATGGTGTGATGCGGGGAGAAATGATAATCATGTTCAAGGACCGCAGCGAAGCAGGGACCCGGCTTTCAGCCCGGCTTCTTCAATACAGAGACAGGCCCGATGTGATAGTTCTGGCTCTTCCCCGGGGCGGTGTCGTAACCGCCTATGAGATCGCGCGATTGCTGCATGTCCGGCTCGATGTGGTGATCGTCAGAAAACTAGGGTCTCCCGGGCAACCCGAACTTGCCATGGGCGCGGTCGCGGAAACCGGAGTTGTTGTCGTAAATGAAGACATTGTCGCAGCAGGCGGGGTATCCGAAGATTTTTTACAGCAGGAGATCGAACGTCAAAAGGGCGAGATCACCAGGCGGGTGGCCGCCTACCGCGCGGGAAAGGGACTTCCCGATCTGGAAGGCATGACTGTCATCCTTGTGGATGACGGGGTCGCAACAGGCGCAACGATAAAGGCAGCGATCACGGCGCTCAGGAACGAGAAGGTCGCGAATCTGGTCATCGCTTTCCCGGTAGGGCCGATGGAAACCGTAGAGACTTTGCAAAAGATGGCGGATGAGCTTATTTGCCTCGAAACACCGTTCGGCTTCATGGCTGTTGGAGCGCACTATAGCGATTTCACCCAGGTATCGGACAAGGCAGTAGTGGACCTTCTTCAAAGGTCAGCTGCAAAAGCGGCGTGAAACAGCATGAGCCGGCACGATCAAACAAAGGAGGTATTCCCATGAAAGCACTTTTTATCAGCGCTGACCGGTATGAGGATTCGGAGCTCCTCGTTCCGTACTACCGGTTCCTGGAAGAAGACATCACGGTGGACATTGCGTCCATGAAAAAAGGGGCGATCAAAGGCAAGCATGGATACGAGGTGGACGTGACAAAGACCCTTTACGAGGTCAGGCCGGATGACTACGACATCCTGGTGCTGCCCGGCGGCAGTGCGCCCGAAGCGGTCCGTAAGGAGCCGAAGGCGGTGGAGATCGCCCGGGACTTCTTCCTGAAGAACAAGCCGGTCGCCGCCATCTGCCACGGTCCGCAGACACTGATCACCGCCGGTTTGCTGAAGGGAAAACGCGCAACGTGTTACCGTACCGTTGCGGCGGAATTGAAGGCAGCAGGTGCGATCTATGAGGACAAAGAAGTGGTCGTGGACGGGAACCTCGTCACCTCGCGCCAGCCATCGGACCTGCCCGCGTTCATGCGCGAGACCATGAAGATGATCCGAAGCGCTGCGCAAAAAACGAAAGCAGCATAATGATAGAGCGGGGCAGCCCCCGTTAGCGCCGCAGCAGCTTGAAATAGCATGCAGAGAACAACGGATAAAGTGTCGTGACCTGTTCCTGTGCGGTGATGTAATGACAGACCGGGGGATAGAATCAGTCCTTCCCATCCTGCCAATTTTCAGACGAACTCGCCACGGACCAAGAAAGACTGAATTCTGAACTTTCAGTGTTTCTCCATCTGATTGAGCGCCTTTCGAGGCGGGATAGGGCGCAAAGTCGATCCGCCATCTCTCTTGACGTAAAATGGACACATCTTGAACCGGATATTTTTGCAATATTCGCCAAACTCAAAATCGCTAGGGATGTATACCTCCCTCAGTGCTGCGCAAGACAGCATGTATTTCCCCGCCAAAAATGGGCATCCCATGGCTTACCTCCCTTATAAACAGCATGCATTTTAACTATAGCACAAGGAAAACTCTGTTTAAGTTCGTAAAATACGCCAAAAGTATTACAAAATATGAGGTGACTCGTTCAAAGGGGGAATCGCGAGGCCAGCCCAAAGAACTACACACGCATGCTGCCTCCCCCGATGCCATGTTTTTTTGCGTGCGATATAAGCGATATAATAGGAAATAGAGGGATGTCGAAGATCGAGGTCGAAGAAGACAGGAGGTGTTGTGTATGCCGGTACTGGAACGAGGTATGAAAAAGATAGCCGTGGACGACGACGGGTGCCTGGTCGAGTTCAACGACTGGGATGAAGAGGTTGCGCGTGAACTGGCTGTACGGGCGGGGGTAGGAGAACTTTCTCCTGAGAGCATTGCCATGCTGAGATTCATCCGTGACCATTATAAGGCCTACAACTTCTTCCCTATCGTGAATTCGGTCTGTAAAAAGCTTCATGAACCGAAAGACTGCGTAGCGGAGAAATTCTACAACCCGCTCATAGCCTGGAAGATAGCAGGTCTCCCGCATCCCGAGGAGCCCATTATCAGCCTGCTCGAGGCTGGTCAGTCTCCGGGGTAGGGCTTTGACTTCACGCTGCCCAGGTGCCGGTTTCCGAACTCTCGCGCCAGTCGCTTGCCCGTAAGAAACCCGCTGGCCAGCGAGTAATAACTGATCACGCCCGATCCTGGAGGCGTGCGATTTGAGGATTTGACGTTACGCGAATCGCTTAATATTCCCCCAGCTCCACCAAAAAATAAAAAGGGATCGAACGTAGTGCATGGGGAAGAGGCTCCCCCATGTTGCGAGTTAAAGGCAAAATAGTCCAGCAATCCGTAACGCAATACGATGAATAAGAAACAGAACGGACAGAAGCGAAACAACTGGACTTGAGTAGTTATTTTTTTTATCGGTATGCCGAGAAATCCCTGTTTTTGTTCCACTCCTTTCCGAAGGTTTGATATCGATTCAGCCACTTATAAAACCATTGTTTAGACCGATGGAGGCTGGTATAGATGCTCTTTGGCGATTCCCCCTCCAGGATGTAGCGACGAATTGCTGCTTTTCTGATTTTTTCTTCCATGACATCCTCCTTCGAGACCGGCTAGACTGCGCAGCAGGCTTCACCCGAGTGTGAAGGCCGCATCCCCTATGACCCTGACGCAGCCGCGGTTTCTGTCCTTTTCGAGCAGAGATACTCCTCTCGCTTCCTGATGCCGGCACCCGCCTCCTGATTTTTGTTGACCAGCATGACCGGACGGGAACATTCTCTCTGCCGGTAGAGCGACGCATCGACGACGCTTGCCATTTTATCGGTATCCAGACCGTTCTGCAAAAACCGGCTCACGGTCTCGCTGCACTCACGCGTCCGCTCCATGACGTCATTATAACTGACATACAGCACCTGCATGTTCTGCTGCCCTGCGAGCCATTGCTCCATCTCCTGGAGGTGCTTCGTGTACAACCTCCTCATCTTTTCATCGGGTGCGCTGTCCTGTTCCTTGCCCAGCCTCCTCAACATCGTTCGCTGAGACGCCAGGATTTCCTCCATCCGGCGCCTCATAAAGATCACTCTATACGTTCTCGTTGCAGGAAGGTCATACAGCAGCATGGACACCATTTTAAAGACCTTGCCTTCGGTATTGTCCAGCCACGAAGCATCGTTCTTGATCTTCTTTACCTTTTCGAACTCATAATATCCACGGGGGTTGTCCTCGTCGCTCTTTCGTATGTTGTCGATGACGACTTCCATCCCGCCCGTTTCGAGCATTTTCATCATCAACGATGTTCCTGACCGGGGCAACCCGGACACTATGGTGATGATTTTTTCCGTCTGCATTTTTGGCGCTGCCATAACCGGTTCAATCATTTTACTACCTCCTGGTGTATTGCGTTATTCACGATCACTTTATTATTTAACATTGCCCTGAATTGAGGATCAAACAGGCTGCGTTCCTGTGACTTCAATCACTGACATAAATTCCGGAAAAAGTGATACTTAAGTACCGGAAAGAATAAAACACTCAAAAAGGGAGGTAACTACTATGAAGTATGTCGGTGTCAGTCTTGTTATAGTATGTTTATTGCTTGGTACTCTTTTCTTCAGCGGCTGCGGAGCAGATTCGGAACAGGCACTTACTCCGGAGATGGTGGACACGCCAATAGTCGGTGAGGGAGATCAGGCTGCAGATCAACCCCAGGTACTCTCCGGAGCGCTCTGGGATTGGTGGCTCAGATGGTACGGCGGCGGCACCACCACCAGCGGCGGCACCACCACCAGCGGCGGCACAACCAGCGGCGGCAGCACCGGCGGCGGCACGATAACGCCTCCTCCGACTGACGCTGATTGTACGGCGACAGTAGACTCGTACGGGAAAAACGGACAGTACAGCATGACCTATCAAACCTTCTCGAATCCGATGTGGTCGGGAGGTGCGCCGGTAACCGTTTTCCTTCCGAACCGTACTGACCCGGCGCCTGTTATGTTCTTGTCACATGGCTACGGCGGAGCGTATGGAGCTCAGACCTCTTACAAAAGCCTGATCAATTATCTTGTCAGCCGCGGGTTTATCGTGGTTTACTCACCGTATCCGAATTCGTTAACCCCGGTCCTCAACAATTTAAACATTATGTTTAACGGGTTTGAGTTGGCTGCTCAGAAGTACGCTTCCCGGATGGACCTGACCAAAGTCGGTTTCCTGGGTCATTCCTACGGCGGCGGCGCGGTGCCGTCGATGGCGCGCCGGGGGCTGGCAAAAGGCTGGGGAACGAACGGAGCGTTCCTGTTCCCCCTGGCGGCCTGGTATGTCTATGACATGACCGATGCCCAGATGGCGTCATTTCCGGCGCAGGTGAAAATGATCGTCCATGCCTACGATGCAGACACCATGAACGATCACAGAATGGGAATCGATATTTTCAACAGCACGACTTCCATTCCGATGTCGGAAAAATCATACTACAATGTCGTGAAAGGCACGTACCCGGCAGATCATTACGTACCCACGGACCAGCGGATCAACCAACTGGATACGGATGTTGTTCGGAAGTCGCTTGGCGCCTTGATTGATTACACCTTCAACGCCGGCGCATGCGGAGCCCAGGCAAAAGCATATGCTCTGGATGGCACGGGCACGCATTTCCAGCATACTGTAACGAAAAGCCCTGCTGCGGTGGCCTCATCGTATTTGCAGCAGTGGTCTTCTTCAATGAACCCGAGAAGGTAGCCTCTGTTTGCATCGTTTCGGGAGAGAGGAGCGAAAGCTCCTCTCTTTTTTTGGTTTATTCGCAATAAAGTGAAGTCAACTACGAACGGACACCACCTCATCATGGGTTGTCGACTCCCGTATCCGGGGATTCGGTTTTTCTGTCCATGTCAAACGTGCCGCCGTTGGAATCGACAACAGGGGTTTCGACTTGTTGTATCCCGGTTGGCGAAGTAAGTGCCCATACTCCGTTCTGATATGAGGAAAAGACCACTAGGGGTTCACCTGAGCTGTTTAACACGATCGGGAACTGTCCCCACGGCATGGCGGAGTATCCTCTTCCCTCATCGACCCGGTATCTCCATAAGAGCGTGCCGCTCGATAGATCGATTGCAAGAACATACTGCCTGGAGAAATATGAATTCGCAGCCGTTACCATCATAACGGGCGCGTTATCGTCTCCTGAAATGGTCATTGCTGAGCGGGGCCTGTACGTCGTGCCGAGGTTCATGAGCGTAGTCACATTTATTGTCTGAAGCACTTCCCCGGTTGTTTCCGAGAGCCTCAGAAGGTTCGCGGAACCGTAGGGAAAATACCACATACCTCCTCTTGGATCGCGGGCCGGGGAGGTCTGCGTCGCGGACGACAACCGATAGTTCCATAAAAACTCCCCGCTCGTCCCCAGGTCCGTGACTGCAAAAGCGCGGGGTGCGCTTGACAACGCAGGGTCGGTTCCCGCTCCATCAAAAAAGATGACGGTACGGTCCTCACTATCGGTGCTGAGCGTGGGCGATGCGCCGCTTGGCGCCCTGAATCCGACGAACCACGCGACCTGAAAACTGTATGCACCAAATCCGTCAGAGACAAGGTCCAGGGCAATTAATCTGCCGACCGGCAACGAAGACCCGTACCCATATTTAAACTGTGTTACGACGTATATCCTGTTCCCCCTGATCGCAGGTGTGTTCATCGTGTCGAAATAACCATTATAGGTCCTGCCGTTGTATGTTATGGCAGCGTTCAGTCTTAATTGGGCAAGCATCGCGCCGGAGTCGTAGTCGTAGGCGGATACAGGTCCGTTTAACGCGGCGAGAATGATCTCACCGTTGTCCGTAACCGTTGGACTGAAGGGTGTTCCTCCGGGAGTGGTACTCGTCCATTTCGCTTCGCCGTTTGGATAGAACCGGATGATCCTGCTGCTGTCCGCCATGATGACTCCGCTGTCGGATCCGATCATCGGCGCCGATAAGTAGGCATTGGAGCCGAAGACCGAAGAGCTCCACAATGCCGTCCCGTCGGGACCGTACACCCGCAGCTCCGACGGTTTGCTCGACGCCGACCTGAACGAACAGGCAACGGCAGCGCCGTTTGAAGAGCATCCAAGGCCGAGAAGAGAACCATTTACGGTCCTGTCTCTCCATGCCACGACTGGTTGCACGGGCATCGGAAGATGGGTGTTGTCCGTCATTGCCTGGTCGCAGTGGGCCATTGCGCAGCCTGTCGGGGCAACGATGTCTTGTGCAATCTGAGCCTCGGCAGATTGGTGGATAAGAAGTATGAGAGCAAAAGCAACAACCACACCAAACACACCGTTCACCCTGCGTCTGTCGGAAAGGAGCATTTCAACTCCTGAAGCTCTATTTTCCCTCAAGGTTCCATTCATTGTCGTCTCTCCTTCATTTCGGTAGAACAACCTGTTTTATTCAAACTATCCGGTTCGCCGCCAGGTAATCGAGAATTTGTGACACGCACTCATCCACGCTCAATATATCCGACTTGATGCTGATTTCAGGATTTGACGGCACTTCATAGGGGTCGGAAACCCCGGTAAAGTGTTCGATCTGTCCGTTCCGCGCCTTCTTATACATCCCTTTTGGATCTCTTGATTCGCAGACCGCTATATCGCAGTCCAGATATACTTCGACAAACTGTCTTTCGGGAAACAGACTGCGGATCATAGCCCGGTCGCTTCCATAAGGAGAAATGAATGACGCTATCGTGAGGATGCCTGCGTCGACAAACAACTTTGCGACTTCTCCGATTCTCCGTAAGTTTTCCTTGCGGTCCTCTTCTGAAAACCCGAGGTTTTTGTTCAACCCATGCCTCACGTTATCACCATCAAGCACGTACGATCGAATCCCTTCCTCATGAAGCCGCAACTCCAATTCGTGGGCAATTGTTGATTTCCCGGACGCGGACAGGCCGGTAATCCAAATAAGCGCTGACTTATGTTTATTGAGCTCCCACCTTTCTTTTTTTGTAAGAAGCCCGTTATGCCAGACAACATTGGATGTTAAAGTCATACGATGCAACCTCCTTTTTTAATATATTCATGCGAGGCATGATCTGGTTGAGCGGGAATGCGGCGTTCATGCGGCATCATGCTTAATTATCTGAGCAGCTGCTGCATTCGGTCCTTGAAACACCATACTTTTTTGCAAACTATTCGACTCTGTTGTTTCGCTCGTTTCCAATTTATAGCCTCTGAGCGATTGGAGCAGGCAATCGAGGATGTAGCTCGATACATAGACAATTTGATCATCCGTGAAACCTTTTTTTCTCAGAATCTTATAAAATGATTTTGCGACAATTTTCGTTGCGATCTCGGCGTCCTTTGTAGCCAGCATGAGTACCTGATCATAACCGTCATTTTGTTCCACAGCAATTTCCTCCTTCCTTGCGTCACCGTTGTAAATTTTCACAACCATTGATGACCTCTAAAGTTATTGGATAAAATCAAAAACAAAATCCAGCAGGTTCTTTCCGGATGTGCTTTGCAGGGACTCTAAAGTATGTTTGCCCGATTCGATCCGCAACAGCTTGATCGAATCGCCGCAGAACGACCATGAAGTTACATTGCCATCCGTAACAGCATCCGCATCGCCGTCCATAACCGATTCTCCGCAACGCCGTGACACCCTGTCCGATAAATAATATCGTTCCCCGATAATGACAGGATCGAGCATCTGTTCCCCTGTTGCGAATAACGGGTTTATTGACCAGGTCGCCGCCTCCCAGTTGCCGGTCACTTGCAGCATATCGTCCTGTGAACCGACAATGCCGATATAGGGCTTAACGACCGACGGAGCGCAAGCAGTCTCAGGAGCAAGAAAGCGCTCGGACGGCGGCCCGGCAATGGCAACGTAGCCTTCGAACAGGTCCGGCTGTTCACACCATATCCGGTTTGCCATCATGCCGCCGTTTGAATGACCCACGATATAAAATCTGGTGATCTGATAGTGCGCGGATAGATAGGCAACCAGGTCGCGCAGAAACTGAACGTCGTCCTGGCCGCTGGTCATTACATAATTGCTCCACGTAAACGCCAAAGGCGCCGCAAGAACAGCCTGACCCTGCGGGAAGACCGCAAGAACCTTGTTGCCGAGAATTGTCTGTTCATCGACCCCGATGTAATCGCCTTCGACGGAGCTGGGAATGAGGCCGAGTTGGTACGCGAAAAAATGTTTGGTGCCTGTGGCACCGTGCAGGAACACAATAGCCTTGTCCGCGTTCGTTGCCCGGTAGACATCGAAGAGGTGCGGAGCTGTGGAGAGTTTCTGGTTCGTTTCGACCAGGACATTCGGCTGTCCCCCAGGTTGGATTGAACCGGGGCCGCTGGTCGGGGAGCATCCAGAAACGAATAAACACAACACCATGATAGAGCACACAATCAGACCTGTTCGTTTGCGCTTATCTAATCGCATTACAGGCGATTTATTGCTTTTCATTTTCTTTCCTCGGTTGACTCTTTCTTAGCGATACTCTGGCGGTGTTATTCCGCGGAAGTAAGAGCCCAGATCCCGTTCCCATATGTCGTAAAGACCACGACAGGCTTATTTGCGCTGTTCATCACAATCGGGAATTGTCCCATTGGTACGCCGTTTATCCCTCTTCCCTGATCAATCCGGAATTTCCATAATAAACTGCCCGAGTCAACGGTCAAATCAATTGCAGTAACATACGCCCTGGAGTAATACGAGGTTGAAGCTGTAACGAGCATAATCGGTTCAGTTTCGCTTCCAGAAATAGTCATGACAGAATAGGGAGTGAATGTGCCTGAATCGGTAATAAGTGAGTCTATATTTATCCTCTGGAGCAGATGCCCGTCAATTTCAGAGAGTCTGAGAAGTTCCGACCGCCGCGGTGCGTACCACCACACTCCTCCTCTTGGATCGAGCGCCGGTGAAGCTTCCGGTTTATACGCCATCGGATATGTCCACAGAAGCTCTCCGCTTGTTCCTTTATCCGTTACTGCAAAGGCCTGCGGACTCAGTGTTCCGCCCGGTGTCAGTCCGCTTCCGTCAAAGTGAACAACGGTCCTCCCTTCCTGATCACTGCCCAAGGTAGGGGTCGCGCCGCTGGGCGCTCTGAATGAGAAATACCAGGCGACCTGAAGGCTGTAGTTTCCCTGGTTGTTCACAAGATCCAGGGAATACAATCTCCCGATCGGCAGCGTGCTTCCGTAGGAGCCGTATTTGAACTGAGTTGAAACGTATATTCTATTTCCCTTGATCGCAGGGGTGTTTAGAGTGTCAAAATACCCGCTATAGGTCCGGGAGTTATAGGTCACCGTTGCATTAAGTCTTAATTGCGCAAGCGTATCTCCGGTCGTGTAAGAGTACGCTGATATCGGCCCTCCGTAAGTTGCCAGGACGATCTCGCCATTGTCGGTAACGTTGGAACTTATCGGGAAGCCTCCGGCAGTTGGTTTGGACCAGACCACACTGCCCGTCGGACCAAACCGTATGATCCTGTTCTGGTCTGCTGAGATAACTCCTCCTGAGGGGTCAACCAGCGGTGTTGCAGGAACGCCGGCGCTGCTGAATGCCGTAGAGCTCCACAGTATATTCCCGTCCCGGTTGTAGGTCCGCACTTCCACAGGCTTGCTCGTGGTCGATCTGAACGAGCATGCAACGACCTCGCTGTTTGAAGCACATCCGATACCCATGCGGGAACCATTGACGGTTGTGTCTCTCCACACCTGAACGACTTCGCTTGATACGGGAGGTGAAAGATGCACATTATCGGTCATTGCCTGATCGCAGTGGGCCATGGCGCATCCAGTCTGCGCAACCACGTCATCCGCAGTCAGAGCATCAGCGGATTCTTGCAGGGAAAGCGTGAGGGCAAAAACGCTGCAAAGGACGATCAAGAAATGCCGGAGTTTATTTCTTAAATCTCCTTCAACCGTTATATTTTTTGTCATGCTGTCTCCTTACGCACGTTATTAAGGATTTGTCTTAATATTTTTTTGATTAAGACCATATTGCCGTACGGTGCGCACCGGGAGATCAATCGAAGGGACCGTGCTCGGCGTCCTGTCGCCGATTCCAGGAGCTCCTGTTACAGTAAAGTTGGCCAGGCTCACCGCTGTTCCGGCTGAGTTGGTTACTTGAATCGGACCAGTTGTTGCTCCAACAGGGACGATTGCCATCAGTATTTTGGGAGTGGAACCAAAACGAAGGGACGGCTTGCCATTGAATGTGACGGACTGGATATCGACAAAATTATTTCCGGTCAGCGTGACAGCGGTGCCCACGTCTCCTGATGCAGGTGAAACACCTGTTATGACGGGAAGCAGGTTCATGATCGTCGTCGGGTTCTCGAAAAAGGCAAAGGTCTTGTCGTTCATATTGGAAAAGAACGTGTGCCCTGAATGGGCTGCGCGCAACTGCCTGCCGATTTCCGAAAGAAAATCAGTATACCCCGCTAGGAAGGGCTGCCACCCAATCCGCTGCGCCGTCGCCATTTCCGTCTTCCAGCGCGTACGCCAGAAGAAAATTCTGCGCATCCAGCAGCCCATTCGCTTTCAGTCCTCGCTGCAATAGCTGGGAATCCGTTTGAGACAATCCGGGAATGCCCCAAAATCTGTCGGGATGTACCGGGGTGGGCTCCTGTATCCATAGCTGCGTAGCTATGCCGCGGTCGAGCAACAGATCAAAATCGGAAAGCGCCCATCCATTGTCCATTACATCGTCATTCCGGGCCAGCATAAAAATGGTAGGAACAGCAGTGTTCTCCAGGGCAGCTCGGCTTCCCGGGCAAATATATGATGCAACAGCCTTGACAGTAAACGGCAAGGCGCCGCGATCAGCCTCAGCGGCAGCCCTGGTTGCGAAAAACCCGCCTTGAGAAATCCCGACAAAATAAACGGGATAGCTGGCAAGTATCATTCCTTTTGCGATCAATCGTTTGTGCACTTCAACCAGTCGCGCCATATCAACATTATCCGCAACGGCTGTATGGTCCACATCCCACAGACCTTTTTTCCTTTCATAGCTCTCGATCATTACAACTGCGAAATTACGCGAGAGAGCCTGATCGACAAAACGGGTCATTTCCAAACTGGCTATAAGTTCTGCGATGCCGCCCCTGATCCCGTGAAATACATAAATAACGCCGACAGGATGCTCGGGAAAAGACGTTATGATGTGCGGCGATTTCCAACGAGCAGCATCCTTGAACTGCGCAGTTACGCTACTATTCTGCGACGGCATAACCAGTGTCGTTTCTCTTGCCTTGATATCATTGACCGTGGCAGTATCACCGCTCCAGCGGGCAAATATGCGAAGCGGTGCCTTAGCGTCGCCAGGCTCTGCGGTAGAAGTCGCCGGGTCATTGGCATCATAGGGGAAGGCTGAGATATGCACTATCGATGAAGGTTCATAGAACCCTCCTCCGCTTCCTCCATTGACGATGAGCTGATACGGAACTGCATACGCCCCATTGGCTGCCCCCATACTACATAAACACGTAATAGAGAGTAATGCGATGCGAACGAATGACAAAACGCCGAGCAACCGTTTTGCGAACTGGCTCATCACTTGTTTTCCTCTCTGCCCGACATAGCGGACTTGTTTTTATGCTGTCATGAACATACCGGCATCCACAAACAGGATTTCGCCACTTCACCTGCTCCTCGCAGTTCTCCTTGCCAAGGGGCGTCACTCACCCGATGACATTTTCTGAAATCTATTCATATGTGACTTGAATCACTGAGAAAATAACCCGGAAGAGTAATACTAAAATCGTACAGTACGAACTGTGCGCATGGTGAAACGGAGGCTTTATGAAACGATTTGCTGCCGGCCTTATTGCTTTATTCCTGGTGTCTGGTCCGTTGCCCGCGTCTGCCATGACTCCGGGCCCTCCTCAGTCTCTCTGCATCGTCAATACTGCAGTGCAGTACACGGACGGAAAATCGGGAACCTATACCATGACGTACGAAACCTTCGAGAACCCGGCATGGGTCGGCGGCACCCCGGTAACCGTCTTCTTTCCGAAAGAACGGACCGATCCGGCGCCGGTCATGTTCTTTTCCCACGGCTACGGCGGCTCAGCCTGGATCAGCTACAAAACAATGATTACCCATCTGGTTACGCGCGGATTCATTGTGGTTTATTCCCCCTATCCTTCGACGACAAATTATTCCGGGCTGTATGACATCATGTGGAACGGGTTTCAGATGGCAGCAGAGCGCTATGCAGCGCGTATGAATTTGCAGCAAGTCGGTTTCCTCGGCCACTCTTTCGGCGGCGGTTCCGTACCAGCCATGGCCTGGAAAGGCCTTGTGGAGAAAGGCTGGGGAAAACAGGGCGCATTCCTCTTCGTCCTCGCGCCGTCGCCTGCGCTTCAAATGACCGACAACCAATTCAGTTCTTTTCCGAAGCAGGCAACCATGATCGTGCAGTCTTACAATGAAGACACTGTTGTCGATCATCGCTACGCGATCGATATTTTCAACAAAATGGGGGTTTCGGATTCGCAAAAAGCGTACTACAACATTCTTACCGGCGCTGTTTCCCCGGCAGGTCATACCGTGCCGTCCGACAGGGAGATCAATGACCTTGATGTCTACGCTGTTCGGACGCCCCTCGATGCCCTTATCGATATAACCTTCAAGCTCACCGACCGCGTATGCGATGCGAAAAGCTATGCTTTATTCGGCTACGGCGATCATTTTCAACACACGGTGACGAAAACGCCTGCTCCTGTGGCCGCGCAGTAGCCAGCGAGACTGTTTAATCCGCTTTAAGCCGCAGACCATCGTTCTGATACGCTGCCATACGAACCGCCAAAAATCCAAAAACGCGTTGTACTGGTCGCGGATCCGGCCGGTGTCGTCACCGTAATCCGGCTCGTCTGGGCGCCTTGAGGGACAACTGCCCGAACCGAGGTATCCGACAGTACGACGAACGAAGCCTGGATCTGGCCGAATCTCACTGACGTTGTGCCTGACAGGCCTGTTCCAGTTATTGTTACGGCTGTGCCCGTTCTTCCCCATGAAGGCGTAAATCCCGAAATAGTGGGGCTGACAATCTGGGTAACGGTGAAAGTGCTTGAACTCACAACTGATCCTGCGGAATTAGTAATTTCCAGAGGCCCGGTTGTTGCGCCGGCAGGGACCGTCGCCGTAAGCCGCGTGGGATAGTTAACAATAAAGCTTGAGGGTGTGCCGTTGAACGTTACTGACAGGATATCGACAAAATTATTACCGGTCACCGTGACCTGAGTACCGACGTTTCCTGAAGCGGGTGAAAAACTCGTTATCTCGGGGAGCATATTGATAATCGTCGTCGGATTTTCAAAAAAGGCAAAGGTCTTGTCGTTCAAGTCTGAAAAAAAGATGTGTCCGGTGTGCGCAACAAGCAGCTGGTTGGATATCTCAAACAAGAAAGCCGCATATCCTGCTGGAATAGCCGTCCGCCACTCGGGAAGCCCGTCGCCGTTCGAATCTGACAATGCGGACGGCAGGAGAAAGTCATTGGCATCGAGCATTCCTTTTGCCTTCAGTCCGCTCTGGAGCAGCTGTGAATCGCCTTGCGACAGGCCGGGGATTCCCCAGAACCTGTCGGGATGCACGGGAGTCGGCGCGAGTATCCATACCTGCGAAGCAATGCCGCGGTCAAGCAGCAGATCGAAGTTGACAAGCGCCCCTGTATTGTCTATTACATTGTCATTCCGGGCCTGAATAAAAATGGTCGGGCTCAATGTCGCAGCCAACGCTTCACGGTTGCCCCAGGAAATATAGGACGCCACCGCGTTCACGGCGAACGGCAAGGCTCCCTGCCCTGCCTGCTCCGCAACCATGGTTGCGAAGATGCCGCCGTAGGATATCCCCATGCAATAAACTGGATATTCAGCGCGTATTTTCCCTTCGGCCGTCAATTGAGTATGCACATGGGCCAGCCGCTGCATGTCGATATTGTCGACTGCAGCAGGGTGGTCCACATCCCAGAGCCCCCCTTTTCTCTCATAGCTTTCCAGAATTACTACGGCGAACCTGCGCGAAACAGCCTGGTCGACAAACCGGGTAACTTCGAGACTGCCGAGAAGGCCGGTTATGTCTCCCCCCATCCCATGGAAAAGGTAAATAACACCGACCGGATTCTCGGGGAAATAGGACGCCAGGCGCGGCATTGCCCATCGCGGCGCATCCTTAAATTGCGCCGTAATGGTTATGTTCTGCGACGGCATGACCAGCGTCGTTTCCTTTGCCATGATATCCGCGATTGCCGCGGTGTCACCGGTCCAGCGGTCGAAGATCCGCACAGGAACGGCAGCGTCCACCGGTTCGATAGTCAAAGTTGCCGGATCAGAAGTATCATACGGCGAGGCTGAAATATGGACGACAGATGCAGGTTCGTAAAATCCCCCTCCTCGCCCTTTATTCACGGTGAGTTCATAGGGCGCAGCATCGGCCCCTGAGACTGTCCCCGCAATATCTGTTAAAGAGAAGATGAATAGAGTAAAAAAAAACGATAAAATCTGAAACCGTCTCAGCGATTGATTCACCTCGGTTGCCCCCTTTAAACGGGTTTGGAACGGAAATTACTCCACTTTTAATCCAGGTAAATCTGAATTCCCGATAGAGACTTCCAGTGACGACGAAAAAATGTCGTTGCAGCGTTACGAAGGAGACAGGAATCCCCAGACTGCTTTTTGCAGCGCGTCCAGGCCTTGCTCCGAATCAACTCTCAGCAGCTTGATTGAGTCTTCGCAGAACGACCATTTTGTGATCGAACCGTCCGTAATCGCAGAGGCATCGCCGTCCTGCACCAATTCGGCGCAACGCTTCGACACCCTGGTCTGCAAAAAATACCGTTCACCGATGACAACGGGGTCGACAAATGCTTCAGGCGCCAGCATCAGGTCCTGATTGATCGTCCACGTCGGTGGCCTCCCAGTTGTCGCGGACTCCCAGCACGGCGTCCGCTGAACGAACAATGCCGAGATAGGGTTTTGCTTCAGCAGGCGAACACTGGGTCGATGGTTCGAGAAACCGTTGTGACGGCGGACCGCCGATGGCTATATACCCGTCGAATAATTCCGGCGCCTCACACCAGATGCGGTTTACCATCATGCCCCCGGTGGAGTGACCGACAATATAAAAGCGGGTGATATTATACCGGGAGGAAATAGACGCGACCAGTTCGCGGATAAATGCCATATCATCCTGGCCGCTGTCCGTCACATAATTGTTCCAGGTATATGCTTCGGGCGCGGCCGGGATAGCCTGGCCCTGGGGAAAAACAGCCAATGCCCTGTTCGCAAGCAGCACCTCCTCATTGACAGCGCTGTAGTCTGCATCCACATCGTTCAGGTTTATTCCGAATTGATACGCGGCATGGTGTTTGTCTGCGCCGCCTCCATGCAGGAAAATAATGGCTTTATTTGCATTGGTCGCGCGGTAAATATCGAACCCTTGCGGAGCAGTAGGGAGTGTTTGATCGGGTTCCACGATCACTCCGGCCGTGGCGCCGACGACGTTTTCCGACTTCGACTCTGAACTGCAACCACACATGATGAGAAAAACCGACAACATACTTACCATCCAGATTCCGCTGCCTGATAACCGTGCTCTATTCTTCTTGTTCATGATCTATTTCTCCTCTCAGATTATAGGGGCGAGAGGTCAACCTCCCACCCTGCTTCAAACCAACGTTTAACCGCTTCTCAAACTTCATGTCCCGGACCACCAGTGATTGCCGTCCAAGGCTGCCTTTTACGACTGTTCCAGGACCTCCAGATAAAAGTCCGTGGTCTTTACGAGAGCGCCTGCCGTCCCGGTAACCGTTATTCCATACACGCCGGCCGGGGTAGCGACTGACGTAGTAATCGTGAGACTTGTTGTGCACGCCGGGGAGCACGAGTCAAGCGAGAATAACGATGTAGCTCCGTCCGGAAGCCCCGAGATCAAAAAGGTAACGGCCTGCGTGTCTCCGGAAACCAGCACGGCGCTGATCGTACTGTCACGGGGACTTCCCTTTACAACGGATTTATCTCCATCGTTGGAAAGCGAGAAATCGAATTGCGGCGGAACTGTCTTTGTGAATGTAGCAACTGCTATGCTGCTCGGCTGGTAGCCTCCTAAAAATGCTCTGGTCTTCACTGTCGTCGTATCCGTGAGAACGATCGGAGACCCATACAGTGCCGAACTTTCCGTCGGATCGGAACCGTCGAGCGTATAGTAGATCGATGACCCGGCTGTGGAACCGGAGATCGAAACAGTAGCAGAATCAATAAATGTTCCGCCCGCAGGGTCTATAACCGGCGCGTCAAGCAGCGGAGGAGGTATTTTTGTAAACAGGACCGTCACGATACCGCTCGGCAGATACCCTGACAGAAATGCCCCGGCCTTTACCGTCACCGTATCCGTAAGAACGATCGGCGACTCATACAGTGCCGAGCTTTCCGTCGGATCGGAACCGTCAAGCGTATAGCGGATTGCAGCCCCGGCTGTGGCCACAGAAATCGAAACAGGAACAGAATCAATGAATGTGCCGCCGGCAGGGTCTATAACCGGCGCGTCAAGCTGCGGAGGAACGGTTTTGGTAAACGTGGCGTTTGTTATGTTGCTCGGCAGATACCCTGCCAGAAATGCACTGGCCTTAACCGTCGCCGTTTCGGTAAGAACGAACGGGGATTCATAAAGATAAGAACTTTCTATCGGATCAGAACCGTCGAGCGTATAGCGGATTGCGGCTCCTTCTGTCGGCACGGAGATCGAAACTGCGACGGCATCCGTGAACGGCCCGCCGTCCGGGTTTATTGCAGGCATCCCCAGCGGCACTGCTTTGGTGAAGGTAAAGGCTGCTGAAGCGCTCGGCAGATAGCCTCCTAAAAATGCTCTCGCCTTTACCGTCGTTGTCCCCGTCAGCACAATTGGGGAGACATAGGGCTTGGAGGTTTGTGTAGGTTCCGACCCGTCAAGCGTGTAGTAGATTGACGACCCGATTATGTTCGCGGAGAGCGAAACGGTGACTGAATCCGTGAACGTGCCGCCCTCGGGCGATATAAACGGCGCATCGAGGCTGGTTGTGGGCGCGGCATACAGAAGTTCCCTGAGCTCCCAGCCTGGGTCTGAACCCAGGTTCGCGTAGCTTGCCATGCCGCAGAAAAGTGTGTTGCCGTCCGCCGATGCCTCCATGGTACGGATACCGTAGTTCCGGTAATCACCCAACCCGGAGCCGTCTTCCCGTACAGCCGGCAGATTCGAAGAGTCAAAGCGCCACAGGTCAGTGCCGGTAAGATCGAGAGTCCCGATAAAAAGCCTTCCATTTGCTACCTGCATTTCCCATGTATAGGAGTTGTATCTGTTGCCGAATCCTGATGTGCCGTAAAGTGGTGTATAGCCGCCTAGATTCGGCGTCAGATCGAACTGCCTGGTTGTCGAATTGAATTTCGGGAGTTCGGCTTCCCCGTACAGAAGCTGGATCTCCGGGTTCGTGTTTTCCACGTTCCTGGCCCTCCAGATTGAGGTCGACCTCGATGTGCCAGCAGAGAGCGTTGATGATTCTTCCGGGCTCTGCGGCTGACCAAAGCAGACACGCGGGTAGGTGCAGTGTTCATGAAGGTAAGCGCCTCTCCCCGGGATATGCATCGTTCCCCAGTAGAGCCAGCCGTCGAACTGGTAGAGAGAGCCCCCTCCATAGCCATAACTGGTCATATAGTCGGGATCGTAATTTTGCGGAGTCCATACCGATTTCCAGTATGCCGTACTTTGCGTCAGACCCTGCGGCAGTTCGATTGCCGGGCTGACCCAGAGACCGCTTGCAGTCACTGCTATCCTGGCTTTGCCGTCCGTGCCCCGGTACTCGGCGAGTTCCCGTGGGACCCCGTTCACCATTCCTACGGTCACGAACTTCCAGACATCGGTCTTCGTGCCGTACCAGCGGAAAATCCTGCCCGGCTTGCCGTCTATCCCCATGCCGGTATAGAGCTTGTTATTCACCACCACCCACTTCCGTATTGTCCCGCCATAAGGAAACACATGGGACCCGAGATACTGCTTCGTATTCGCGTCAAAGGCGAACATGTAGACGGCGGGCCCGCTCGCAGCCCCCCCGGCAAGGAAAACCACCCCGTTATGCGACCCGGCGGAGCGGAACCCCATGATCTGTTTCAACAGCGGATCATCCGGAGTCCGATCAATGAGTGTCCGGGTGACCAGGTCGTATTCGAATACTTTCGGGGGCCTGACGTCGCCGTTTATATCTATAAGGAGACCTTCCCTCGCAAGCTGGCTTTCGCCGTACTCACAAACAGTGGACGAGCTGTTCACTACATCATCACCCGCGCCGACGTACAGCGCCGTCGTAGTGCAATATACGTTCGGCCCTGTGCCGAACCAGAGACTGTCACCCTGCCTCGTCAGCCCCCAGAGATAGGTCTGATTTGTTTTTTCAACGCTGCCCGTGGGGCAAGGCGGCCCCGCTGTCGGACTGTATCCGGCTATCCCGTTCGGATAATCAATGCCCGGCCCGGCATAGCATTCATCCGGCTGGGCCTTGCCCAGGATCATGTTTGACAACCACGTGCCGGCATCCGCGTTTCCGCAGGCAAGAAACAGCAGGATGAAACACGGCAACAGTAACAGTATCAGTTTCTTCATATCTTTCTCCTTTGTTGAATGTTCCTTGCTTGCGGCGTTCTCTGGCCTCTGTGTCCCCCCGGTTCCAGGTTGTTTTACGTCATCGCATCCGGCTCACTTTTTATTCGTGAATCTCGTGGTTGCTATTGCGCTCGGCAGCAAGCCTTCGGCAAATGCCTTTGCTTTAACCCTCGTTGTGGCGGTCAGTATGATCGGGGACCCGTAGCGGGAAGAGGTTTCTGTCGGATCGGAGTCGTCCAGCGTATAGTAAATTGAAGCTCCGGGTGTGGAATCGGAAATCGAGACGGTGACGGAACCCGTGAACGCGCCACCATTGGGGCTTATTACCGGCGTGTCCACTTGCGATGTTTTGGTAAATGAAGCGGTTGCTATATCGCTCGACAGATAGCCCCCTAAAAATGCCCTCGCCTTTACCGTGGTTGTTTCGGACAGAATGATCGGAGATTTATAGGGATTCGAGGTTTGCGTCGGTTCGGAACCGTCGAGCGTATAGTAAATTGACGAACCGATTTCGGCATTGGCGACCGAAACAGTCACGGTGCCGATGAACATTCCCGCGCCGGGGCTGACAACAGGTGTGCTCAGTTTGACCGTCGGCGCCGGGTAAACGAGTTCGCGAAGCTCCCAACCCGCGTTCGATCCGAGATTCGCGTAGCTTGCCATGCCGCAAAACAGTGTGTTGCCGTCGGGTGACGACTCCATGGTGCGAATACCGTATTTGCGGTAATCACCAAATCCTGACCCATCCTCCCGTACTGCCGGCAGATTCGAGGAATCAAAGCGCCACAGATCAGTGCCGGTAATATCGAGAGTGCCTATGAACAACCTGCCGTTTGCAACCTGCATTTCCCAGGTATAGGAATTGTACCTGTTGCCGAATCCCGACGAGCCGTACAGCGGCACATAGCCGCCTACGTTGTTCGCCAGGTCGAATGTCCGTGTGGTCGGGTTGAATTTCGGAAGCTCGGCTTCCCCGTACAGAAGCTGGATCTCCGGGTTCGTGCTTTCCAGGTTCCTGGCCCTCCAGATGGTGGTCGACCTCGATGTGCCTGCAGAGAGCGTGGCTTCCTCTTCCGGGCTCTGCGGCGGACCGAAGCAGACGTTCGGGTAGGTGCATTGTTCATGGAGGTAAGCTCCCCGGCCGGGGATGTGCATCGTACCCCAGTAGAGCCAGCCGTCGAACTGGTAGAGAGAGCCCCCTCCATAGCTATAACTGGTCATATAGTCGGGATCGTAATTTTGCGGGGTCCATACCGGTTTCCAGTACGCTGTACTTTGCGTCAAGCCCTGAGACAATTCGATAGCCGGGCTGACCCAAAGGCCGCTTGCAGTCACTGCTATCCTGGCTTTGCCGTCCGTGCCCCTGTACTCGGCAATCTCTCTCGGAACTCCGTCCACGGTGCCCACAACCACGAACTTCCAGATATCGGTCTTCGTGCCATACCAGCGGAAAATCCTGCCGGGCTTGCCGTCTATACCCATGCCGGTGTACAACTTGTTATTTACCACCACCCACTTCCGTATCGTCCCTCCATAGGGAAAGAGGTATGATCCAAGATACTGTTTTGTGTCTGCATCAAAGGCTAACATAATGAGACTGGGCCCGCTCGTAGACCCCCCGGCCAGGAAGACCACTCCGTTATGCGATCCGGCCGAGCGGAACCCCATCATCTGGTTCAGCAGCGGCTCAACCGGCGTTCTATCGATGAGTGTGCGGGTAACCAGGTCGTATTCGTAGACTTTCGGCGGCCTTACATCCCCGACTTTCGCGTCAACGAGACCTTGCCTTGCAAGCTGGCTTTCCCCGTATTCACAGACAGAAGACGAGCCGTCCACCGGTTCATCACCCGCGCCCACATACAGCGCCGTCGTGGTGCAATATACGTTCGGCCCGGTGCCGAACCAGAGGCTGTTCCCCTGCCTCGTCAGCCCCCACACGTACGTTTGATTTGTTTTTTCGACACTGCCCAATGGGCAGAGCGGTCCTGCTGTCGGACTGTATCCGGCTATCCCGTTCGGATAATCCACTCCGGGCCCGGCATAGCATTCATCCGGCTGGGCCTTGCCCAGTATCGTGTTCGATAACCACGTGCCCGCATCGGCTCTTTCGCAGGCAAAAAGCAGGAAGAACAACGTTAAAAGGAGGATTTTTCTCATTTTCATTTCTCCCTTCAGAAATGAATCATTTCCTCGTCTTTATAAGCATGCATCTGACATTTTGAGCCGAATTTCTTTGAAATAAATTCGGAGGCATGAATTCTTTTATGCCTCGGAATCTCGACGGTTCAAAGATTTTATTTACTTCATTGTCTGAGACAAAGCTCTATATCCGATCAGCCGCTTCACTTCGGCGCAAGGCGCGCCGATTAATACTAATTGCAGGAACCAGGACCCGTGACACCTTCATTGTAGTTCGTCAACGCAGTAACGAGAGCACTTGTTGCGGAAGGCGACAGATAACCCGAGCCGACAGGCGGAACCACGAGGCTGCCGATGAGAGCATCAGCGGCTGCGACCGCGCCGGCAATGGCGCCTCCATCAGCACCGCTCGCGATGTTCAGTTTTGCGGCGATCAAATGGTGCGCAAGGATAAGCAGCCCGTTGGCCGAATCCCCGTCTACCGCCGGCATGTTGAGAATGGCGACGAGCTGTGAAACGTCGTAACCCACGGTTCCCAGCGTTAAACTCTGGACGGGCCAGGTGATGCAGAGGGGGCTCTCGGGATTAGTGCATCCGAGTGTCGGGTTATGCGTTTTCCAATATCCCGGGGTCCGGGTGCAAAGGTCACAAGTCCTGCAGGGCCGCGTACTGCAGGTATGTTCTTCGCTCCAGGCGCTTCGGCACATTAACAGTGTCTTATGCGCGAATGCGCGGAAGACATAATCCGTACCGCAGGTGAGCGCATCTTTGCAGTTCGATATCCGGCATCTGTCGAAGAGCGATTCTCCGATATTTACCGTTCTGCACGCACCAGGGGCGAGATACCCTCCGAACCATGCCTTGCACAGGTTTGGGTCATCCGGGTCGCGCCAACCATTCTCCTGAAAATCGGCCAGCGTCTCCCACTGGAGAGAGAAGCCTGTGGGCGCGCCGGTATCGCCTGCGCAAACCTTTACGAAGATCGATGTTTGCGTGCTCCACGGGCAGGTTATGGCCGGGGTATCCACTTTCGCCGTCAAGTCGCCTGCGAAAGCCGGGACTGCAAGCAGAGCGATGATGATTGAAGCGAAAATCCCATAGCGTATGTTTTTATACACGTTTACCTCCTCTTTGATCGCCGGAGCAGCATTCCGGTGAACATACGCGCCTTGCGTCGGAGTGAAACGGCTGATAAATCCGATCAACTGCGGAGCCGCAGAGGGCCGTGGAGAAAACCATTCAACAGGTCTTATCTCCGCGTCTCCCGGCTCCGCGTCAGATTATCTATTCAAATTTCAATGCCCGAATTTCCCATCCCGGCCCAAACCTGGTGGTCGAAGCATTGCCGACCAGGTTGACGTTTGTTGCCATTCCGAGATAAAGAGTTTGTCCGTCTGCAGATACTGCCATGGTGCGGATGCCGTAATTGTTGCGATCGCCCACGCCGTTGCCGTCTTCGCGTTTCGCCGGTGTAGCGGAGTTATCAATGCGCCACAGGTCCACGCCGCCGCCTGAATCGTACGTGCCGATAAACAGCTTTCCGGCCGCTACATCCATGGTCCAGGTATATGAGTTGTACATGTTGGGGCTTATTGTTTCGTTGGGGTCTGTGTCTTCATAACCGGAGTGGCCGTACAGCGGGGTCCAGCCGGTGGAGACCGTCTCAAAACTCCGTGTGCCGGCAGTGTACATCGGGAGTTCGGATTCCCCGTACAGCAGTTGGATCTCCGGGGTTGCGCTTTCCAGGTTCCGGCCCCTCCAGAGGGTCGTTGCCCTCCATGTTCCGTTAAGGAGTTCGTTCTCTTCAGCATCGTTTTGAGGTTCGCCGTAGCAAGGCCAATACGATCCGTACGTACAGTTCTCATGCAGATATCCAGCCCTGTAGGGAACCATCGTCGTGCCCCAGTAGAGCCAGCCGTCGAACTGGTGAATCCCTCCTCCGCCGTAACCCACCCTCGATGTCTGGTCGGGTTCATAACTCCACGGTGACCATTTCATACTCCAGGTCGCTGTGCTTGTAGGAAGCCCATAGGCGCTCGTTATTGGCGGGCTGAGGTATACATTTTGAGAAATGGTAGCTATTCTCGACCGGCCGCTGTTGTCTACATACTCGGCCAACTCCCGCGGATGTCCTATCACACGCCCGACCGTCACGAAGCTGAAGGGGTTGCTGACGCTCCCGGTCCAACGAAGCATATAGCCATAATTAAAAAAACTGCCTCCATTCATGGCGTCCGACCCGACGGCCGTATAGAGCCTGTTCTTTACAACCAGCCACTTCCGGATCGACATGTTGGATGTGCCCCAGGTAGTGAACCTGTACGACCCGAGATACTGCTTCGTGGTTGCGTTGAAAGCAAACATGATGATGCCGCCGCCGACACGGGCGCCTCCGGCGAAGAAAACCACTCCATTGTGGGAACCGGCCGAACGGATCCCCATGACCTGTTTTAGCAAAGGATCGCTCGTGGGCGTTCGATCGATGATCGTGCCGGTGCCGGTGCCGTCCGATGCAAGGATATATTCGTACATTTTTGGCGGCCGAAAGTCGCCTCGTCCCGGACTGGTTACGATGCCCTTCCTGTAAACCATGCTGTCTCCGTATTCGCACACGCTCCGGCTGCCTTCATCCCCTTCTTCGTACCCTATGTACATGTTTGCAGTGGTGCAGTATACATTCGCCCCCGTTCCGAACCAGAGACTGTCACCGGACCGCGTGAGCCCCCATACATATGTCTGGTTATACTTCTCCTTGACGGCAACCTCCTGACCGTTCGGGTAGCTCGGGGTCGGGCTGGTGATTACGGTCGCGGGACAGGGCGGTCCCGCCAGCGCGTTGTACCCCGAGATCCCGTTGGGGTAATCAATGCCCAGCCCGGCATAGCATTCGTCGGGCGGAGCTTCCGCCAGCACATTGTTTATCGTGAAAGTCGGTTCAGCGCTCGCCGCACTTAAGAATGCTAAAAGCAAAAAACAAGAAAATAAAATCGACTTTTTCATTGCTGCCTCCTTTTCAAGATTCCTTTTAAATGGAGAATGTTGAAGAGAGATTGACCTCCCTTCACCTCCGCTCCTCAATACATCATAACAACCGGATAAATCAATGATCCGGCTTTTCCCCTCCTTTCGATTGTTCAGCGGGTTATACGCTCTCTGGATGTATTATTGGTGACCCTGCCGAAGAGTTTGTTTTACGTTGTCGTTTGATTTATTACAATAACAGGAAGGTAAATTCTCCCGAGTAACCGGGGGATGAAATCGCGCTGTTTAACATCTCATAGCTGTATTCCGTTTCGTAAGGATTCGCGACAGGCATGGACTTGACGCGAATCGCCCGTACTGGAGCTGTCTTTTTCTCGTAAATGGAGCGTGTCCCGCGACGACTCCGCCTGCAAATGAGGACCGGCGTCCTCCCTTCCGTAGCGCAACCGCTCGCGTTCTTCTTCTTCTATCTGCAAAAGCAGCCCTTCTGCTGCTTTCTCTATCATTTCCATGACCTTTTCAGGAAGGCCCTCTCCGTTCGCGCAATCGAATTTCATTTTTTTATACTCGGGGTCGGTTAATTTATTTTTCAATTCTCTCGCTTTTTCCTGTATTTTCCCGGAATGATCGCTTTCTCTCCATCTGATAAGCGCTTCTTTTTCCGTTAACCAGTTTTCTATTACCGGCAATAGACAGACCCAGTGGATCCCGTAGGAAAGCTTGACCATGAGCGCCCTGACTTTTTCATGCCGAATATACGCGCGCATACTTTTTGAGTTCGAGACCATCTTCTTTCTGATACGCACAAGGATTTCCTCGTCGGACTTTCCCTGCTGCATGAGTTCTCTCATGGAGGAAATGTCCTGTTTATGCAGCGATTCTGCCATTATTCTTTCGGTCAGCCACACGGCACTTTTCATGACACCTCCTCATCGCGATCTCGCTTAGATGTCTTGATTCCCGAGATTGCCTTCTTATACGTCGAGCGAGCCAGGCGAAGCCGTATTATAAAAAACACTGATATTGCCACGTAAACCGGTAGCTAGGCAATCCATCCGAATCAAGCAGCGTGTATGCATCAACTGCCGTAATATCGTGATAAGCAATAGCATCAGGAGCGTCTGCGCCAAGTCCTGAAGAGGGTTTGTTCCGATTCGTAAAAAGCATATGACTCACGAAGTAAGGGGGCGTGTCCCGATCTACATTAACGGAGGCCCCAGACTCGTCCATGTGCAAAGCCGCCCATTCCTCCTGGATAGTTGCCACAGGAACGACGCCGTCCCGTTCGTGGACAAAACCGTAATAGCTGCCCGCCCCTGTCAAGCCCGGCGCCGTCACCCATGCTGCGACCGTATTCTCCGGGGATCGCTTATCAGCCGGCGAAGCAAAGAAGCAAGCGCGGTCTACCAGTTGCTGCTTTGCGATATAAGCCGCTTCACCTCCGCCGTTTGAATGGCCGGAAAGACGGATGCTGCTCCATTGCAGCATTCCCGTATCATTCAGATATTGTCCCCAGGCCTCCTGGCTATTGCGCCGGGACAGATATTGCAATGCCCTGATGAGACGGTTCTCGATAGCGTCGGCTGCATCGACAGAAACCGATCCGGAGACATTTTTGCCGTTAAATATCTCTTCACGAATTTTTCCATGGCAATCCGGATCGGCTGAACCCTGGCAGAGAACGTCCAAGGCGATACCGTTCCTGTATGCCAACCCGATCACGTGAAAACCGTTATTAGCCGCAGCTTGCAGGAGCAGACGGTAATAGCCTGGAGCGGCTTTCGTGCCCGGAAAAAAAACAAACAGCTTTTGCTTCGGGGAAACAGCGGGATTAAGGTAAGCATAATGATTTCCAAAGCCCGGCGAGATCGTGGTATCGGTCATCGTCGGGTCGATGACGTACTCGTTCGGCGCCGGAACCTCAGTATCTTCATACACATGCAGGGTCGCGGCTGCGGTCGTGGATGCGGGGCCTGTCGCAAGACGCACTGAAAACTCCGCATTATCGTCGCCAGCTGCGGTCATCGGCGTCACATAGGTCGGCAGCGTCGCGCCGGCGATATCTACTCCGTTTTTTTTCCATTGATACATGATCGGCCCGGAACCTTCGGCGACCACGCTGAAGTTCGCAGTCTGACCGACGATAACCGTCTGGCTCGTCGGCGAGACGCTGATGGAAATGACGCTGCCCGGTTGTTCGTTTGTGCCGGTGCGACATCCGGCCTGCGCGATGCTGAGTACGGCAATCACAAACAAGAGGCGTACAATCCCGCGAACGCAGTTTCGATTTTTCTCGAATCGCCCGTGCCTCTCAGCACACCTTATGTCACGGTCCTTACTCAAGGCAATATTTGAATTCCTGTGTTATTTCTTCGTTCCTCGATCAGACTGATCTGCCCTTGTTGTTTCAGCCTTCTGGCCGGACAGGGCTATCCGTCTGGCAGCCTCCGTTACCCACCCGCCGCCCATCGTTTTGTACGTGCTCACCAGCGCCCCAAACAAATCGTTCTGGGTCCGAACATTGCTGACCTGAGAATCAAACAGGCTTCTTTCCGCATCCAGCACCTCGATGTAGCTTACGTATTTTGCATCGTAGCGGTTATGGGCCAACGAGGTGTACTCTTTGAGTGCGACGACGCGACGGTCCTGGACGGTGAGCAATTCACGCATTTTTTGTACGCTGACCAGGGAGTCGTTCACTTCTTTGAATGCCGTTTGTATCGTGCCCAGATACGCATTCAGCAATTGCTGCTGCTGTGCCTCAGCCGTGCGGACCTCGCCGGAGATGCGTCCGCCCGTAAAAAGAGGACCTGCGGCCCCGGCGCCCACCGTCCAGAAGGCCGAGTCTGCATCAAACAGGTGGGAGAGCGACGTGCTCGCGAAGCCGAACAATCCGGTCAGCGATATGGTCGGGAAATACTGTGTTCTGGCCACTCCGATTCTCGCGTTTGCCGCGATCAGATTCTGTTCGCTCTGGCGGATATCGGGACGGCGCAAAAGAACGTCAGACGGGATCCCCTGCGGAATTGCCGGAAAGACCAGTGCATCCAGCGTTTTGCCGCGTTTGATCGCTCCCGGATTTCGTCCCAGCAGCACGGACAGGGCATTTTCCTCCAGGACGATTCTGCGTTCGATATCCGGAATGCTTTCCGCCACTTGCTCATATGCCGACCTGACCTGGGCGAGTTCCATGCCGGAAATCTGGCCGCCTGCGAACTTTCTCTGAAACAAGTCCAGGAATTCCTGGCGCGAGGCGAGCGTCTCTTTCGCGATCTCCAGGAGTTTGTCGAGGCTTAACAGGGTAATGTAACTGTCGGCAACGTCCGAGACCAGCGTTAGAATAACAGCCTGACGGGCTTCTTCCGCAGACAACAGATCCGCCCGCGCGGCCTCGCTCGCTCTTTTTATGCGCCCCCAAAGATCGAGTTCCCAGCCCGCGCTGCCGGCGACGCGATCGATGGTATTGCGACGATCGACGCCCGGAAGGGGGATCGGCAGGTTGAGGCTCCTGCTTTCGCGCACCGCCCCAGCCTGGTAACCGACCTGCGGAAAGTAGCCGGATCGAATGGACTCCAGGCGGCCGCCGAACTCCTCGACACGCGCTGCAGCGATGCGCACGTCCTTATTCTCATTGAGCGCTGTTTGGATCAGCTCGTTCAGGACCGGGTCCTGGAATTGTTCCCACCAGGCCGTATTCGCAGTGTCAGCGGCGATTTGGGGCTCAAACCGCCAGGCCGGCGGGACGTCCGCCCCGGGCCGCACGTAATCCTTCGTCAGGGCGCAGCCCGCGAGAAGACCTGCCGCCAAAAAGACTGACAGCAGCAGGAAGCGCTGGTTTGATCGAATTTGAGATACCGTATGGCCATTCTCATGCTTTATAATTCCGCTGTTCATCATGATTTCCCTGCCTTCTCGATATTGAAATTTATTTTTACCACTTCACCGGTAAATCACCCCACACCGCTCACGGTTTGTGAAATTGTTTCGCGAAATCCCAGGCAAGTTTACTCGCCGAGATATATCGGCCATCTGAAGCTTTATTATTTCGTCCATGGCCCCCGGCCCAGGCATGGCCTCCGCCTTTAATTACATACAGGGAGACAGGCGCGCCGTCCTTGCAGTCGTAAGAGGTTGCCTGGACGCCGTCGTTCAGCATTTTCTGCTCAGGCGACGCGCATTGACGCGGCCTGGTAATGAGCTCCATCGTGTCAGGCACTGATCGGTGCGCAACGTTTGCGAGGCTGTCATTGCCCATCCCGCCGGCGAACGGCACGTTTTCGTCGCGGTCTCCGTGAATGTGCAGCACGGGAACATCCTTCGCGCGGTCGCAGTTATCGACGGCGAGGGTGCCGGACACCGGAATAATGGCGGCTATTTTTTCCGGAATTTCGCATGCAAGACGATAGGCCATCATCGCGCCGTTCGACATTCCGGTAACATAGACGCGCCGCGTGTCGATTGAGTATCTGGCATGGATATCGTCTATCATTTTATCGATGAACAAAACATCATCGACCTCCTGCTTCACTGCCTGTCCGCAGCAGCGGCCTGCATTCCAGGTCCTCCGGTTGTGCAGAGCTTTACTGCGGCCTCCGGTCCCCTCCGGATATGCCGTAATAAACCTGCCGGAGTCCGCGATATCGTCCATGCCGGTCATTTTTCTCATGTACGCGGCGTTACCGAGGCCGCCATGCAGAACGATCATCAGGGGCTGTCCTTTTTCGACCGCAGTCGACGGCTGGTAAACAAGATAGCTTCGTACGGCGCCGTTCACGGTCAGCTCATGGACCATAGCTTTCCCTTTCCCTTCGGCGGCGCCATGGGCAGCCGGAACAAGGAACAAGATCGAGAACAATGCGATGATCCGAAACAAGAGACACATACCTGCATTCACCTCTCCGTAAACGACGCGCGTGTCCGGGAAAGCACGGACAGCGGCAATCACGCGTTTCCGACATCCCGGCCCAGCTGCTCAAGCACGACCTCTTCAACTTCCTTGAGCGAGGCGAGAGAATTGTGCAGTTCCGAAGAGATTGCGTCCAGCCATTTGATTTTTACTTCTGTTTTCTCCCGCTCGGCGATGATCTCTTCGAGGGGCGGAAGGACTGCCGGTTTTCCGTTCTGATCAAAAAGGAATTTTATTGATTCGCCGAGTTGCAGGACGCCGTTGATATGATTCATATGCCCCAGGATGAACCTTTTACGCTTGTTTGACTTGAAATTTCTGATCGCGGCTTCACGCAGGGCGGCTTCGACGGGGCTGAGCCCCTCCGGCGCTACGGTTACGTGCGGTTCGATCTGGTCCGGGCCGATCTTGTCCCGGTCTCCCATGTCCGAATAATAATCGGCAATGACCTTTCCCTGGTCACCGCGCACCAGCAGCCCCCATTCGATATCGTTTCTGTGTTCTTTCATGTCCGATTTGAAATCTTCTCCGGTCCGGTACTCCTGCAGGAAGCTGTCCCCTTTTCTGGTTCGGATCATGGCCGTCAATTGATACCCGCACTTCGGTGTTTCCCGTGGATGGGCCGCTTCCAGGATCAACCTGTTCAGCCTCTTGATGGCCTGCTGGTCCTGTTGGCTCAAGTCTTTGAACGAACCCTTTCGTTTCTCCGCAGTTTCATCGCGGAGTCCTTTCATTTCATCGGTCAATTCGAGAGATCTTTTTTCTGTCGCTACGCGGTCAAAGAATCCTGTCTGTTGCAGTATTTCATTGAGCCACTCGACGGTATTCTCGGGAGCGCTCGTTGCGCCGAGCTCATATTCTTCATTTTTGACCGTCCGGCAGAGCCAGGGAATGTCTTTGTTCTGATTTTTGAACTGATCGTCCGTAAAGTCTATGGATTTGCCGTTATTCATGATTTATCACCTGTACGAATTCCTATGGGTCCGATAGTATCTATAAGACGTATGAGATCTGGTCATTAGTGTTTCCTACGCATACCCGAACTCGCGCGCGAGCTCGATCACTTCCGGCCTCAGCTTTTTTCCGTCCTCCCGCCAGGGAACGTCCCTGTCCAGCTGAGGTAGTGCCGGCGTGTGCTGGTGAAATGCGGGGCCGCGCAAAAAATTAGGATCATTGCCGCATAATGCGGTAATCGGCCCGAAGCAGGCGAAGGGCGACCGTTCCGGATGCATCATTTCTTCAATTGCAGCCGCATCGTCGCGAATGCCGAGCCAGCGGCAGATGTTCGCCAAATGCCTTCGCGGCTGTTCCATGAGCTCCTCACCCAATATGCACATTTGCTGGTTTTTCGGCACTCCATGGAGAAAATTCAGAATGTTGATATTTATATCGTGCCAGGCGATTTGCGGATCGACAACGACACGATCGTTCATAAAATCGAACGAACTCATTAAATAAGCAAAGACGCCGTAATTCAACGCCATGACCGACTTGCCCTGTGGAATGGGATGACGTATCAGATGAATGAAACGGGCCTCCGGAAATGCATCGTATATCCGCCTCATCCTTCCCAGGGACAGCGTATACGCGGGGCTTTTTTCAACGACAATGAGGGGGTCTACTCTGGCTGCCAGTTCCTGGAACACCTCTCCGGTCGTCTTTTCTTCCCGCGCGGCGGCCCAATGTTCGGCCATCGCAATGGTTGCGGATGTCTGCTCTCCCGCATAGATCTGGGCCACGGCCCTGAGCAATCCATGACGAACGCCCGGTATCTCCATCGAGCCGCTCGCCCCAGAACTCACCGATCGTTTCGACGTTGAACAAGTTCAACTCGGGCATGCCGAACGCCTGTGGGTGCTGGCCGATCATGGCATTGATCACCGATGTATAGGACCTCGGCGGAGCAAGTAAAAAGAGTGGTGCAGACATAGTTGATCGCCTCGCAAAAGATGTGATTTAGGGTGAATCGAGTGTAACTGACCAAGCCGGGGGACGCTTGCCAGGGCCGGGAGAATTTACCTTGATCCGTAACCCTGGCCCCCGAACTCTGGACCTCCTAGGGCAGCCAGGACCATACTTCCACCTCGAAGAACCGCACGAGCGCCTTCGTCAACACCTTGGCGATCGGCATGTTGTCGGCGCTGATTTTGGCGTACCCCGTCATCCCTGATTTTAAAAGATCGTCCTTATTGTCCAGCACCGTAAGGACCTTGACGACCTTCCCGGAGTCCTTCTCGGTCACGCCTGCGTCAATTGCCATTACCATGCCGTTAAAGTCGGTATCTGAGTACGAGAGGGGCCGGACCCTTATATTTGAAGATTTTTTAATATAACCGATGTCAGGCTGAGGTACTTCGATCTCCGCGAACACCTGGGAGGTATTCTGCGCCACGGCGAATAATTCCCCCTTATTCAGGTAATGACCCACTTTTTGCCTCAGGTTGACGCCTTCCAGACGCCCGTCGAACGGCATGGTTATCATCGACTGGTTTATTTTCTCCTGGTAGTAGTCACGCTCTTCCCGGTAGCTTTGCAGCTTGGCCTCGGCCGCGGCTATTTCCTGCTTGGTCACTTCCGCTTTGACCAGTTCGAGTTTGGCGCGGTACTCCTTGATCTGCGCAGCGTCGACCTCGAATTCCTTGCGCTGGTCTTCGAACTCTTCCAGTGAAATAGTATTTTCTTTATACAGCGTTTCGAGGCGGTTTATCTTTTGGCCGCTGAAGTATCCCCGTTGTTCCTGCACCTGCAGTGCCCGCCGAGCCAGTTGAAGCTCCTCAGGCTTAGGCCTTGCTCTCAGGTCTTCCACGATCGCCTGTTGCTCATTCACCTTTGCGACGTAAATTTTCATCTGTCCCTGGTAATCAACGCTGGAGAGCTCCGCAACCACCGTGCCCTTTGTTATGAATTCTCCGCCGTCGAAGTGGACTTTGCTAATAATGGCCGAGTTTTCCGTGGTAAGTTCGGACTTCTGGTTCGGCAGGAGAACAAACGTTCCGCCTGGTTCATAATGATAGGGCACAAACAGTCCGGCCGCTATGGTACCGACGATGAGCCATTGCACCGGGGTCATCGGCGAACTTTTGCTTTCGGTCTCGGCGGACAGCGTCTCAACATTCGGAAGCGCACGGTTCTTCCACCGGTCAAACTGCGCCGTCCGCTCATAAGCGGCCGCCACCTGCTTGATCTTTGCGGTCAGGCGAAGCAGCAGCGTCATAAGGACGAGCACGACCAGGAATATGCCGGCTCCGCCGAGGTGCAATTTCAGCAAATTACCGAAAAACAGGATGAATACGGCGAGTGTCGCCATAATGAACAGGGAAGACGCCAGCGCATAGACAGCAAGGACGTTGTTATCCGCTTTTCGGTAAACATCGCCGCGCAATTTGTTCACGAGCGCCAGGTACGCCTTCTGCCGAAGCTGCGGTTCATTCAGGACGGCCCCTAACAACTGAGAACCACTGCTTTTCATCAGGGGGTTTGCAGCCAATAGGAGGGATGCCGCGCCGAGAATGCCCACCATCAACGCAAGCTGCGGCAGGAAACCGTTCATGGTCCTTGTGCCGAACCAGATCAGAAGACAGACCGATGCAATACCGACGCGGGCCAGAAGAGGAGCGGCATACAGCCATATACATTCGCGCCGTGACAGCTGCTTCGTGTGGCCTATTCGCACCATAAAACGGGGGAAAAACCCGAAAAGCAGCATGACGCCGAAGGAATTCACCGTTGCACGGTAGGAATATGCCGTTAATGCCGTCACCAGCACCGCAAACAGATTAACCGTGAACATACTGGTAACGACATGCGCTGCAGAGGTCCACCCCATACGGCTGAAATCCTGCCCGATAAGGTTCGCGTGGTGAATACCGGTGAAAAGGGCAGCAAGTGCCAGGGCGGGAATCATGTATGCCGCATATTTAAGCTGCGACAGATACGGGTGGATGAGCTTTAATGCCCGTGCCGGATTGAATATTTCCCACGAAATAAGGTCAGACTGATCGGCATCGTCGAGATTCCGCCCTTCGGAGCTTCTTTATAGAGAAGTTCGAGGAGCAATCTGTTCATCCTTCTTATGGCATTCTGTTCTTCGATCTTCAGGTCTTTGAGCACTGCCTTGCGGTTCTTTTCTGTTTGTTCTTTTAATTTCTTTATTTCGTCCGTTAACACGAGCTTTGCCCGCTTGGCCGCCGCTTGATCCAGCAGATCGGGCGTTTGGAGCACTCCATTGAGCCAGTCAATCGAATTTTCGGGTGCTTGTATCGAGAGCTGATAGTCCTTCATTTTTTATCGCCCGGCAGAGCTTCTGAATATCCTTATTCTGTTCCTTGAATTCATCAGCATTAAAATCTGAAGTATTGAAAACGACCGTAAGGGTCGAAACTCCGGATGTCTGCATTTCTTTCTCGCCGGCGGCGTGGACCGCTTCCGGTACAGGCGACGCGTGCCCCCCTTGCCGTTACCATTGCCGTTTCCGTTGCCGTTCCCCCCATTGCCGTGGGTTTTGGCGGTTGCCGCCTGGGATGACACGCGCCTGCTGGACAAGCTGAATCCCCTTCTTTTTATAGAACGCGGCCACCAGGGGGTGCGCATCCGCCGAAGAACCGAACAGCTTTATCTCCTCAACCAGCGAGAACAGTTCTTCGACTTCTTCGTTCGTTATGGACCGTCCGAAGCGGTCCTCGAAAATCGAGGCAAGTTTCGGGAAGTCGTTGCATACCGGCAACACTTCCAGAACAAAAAATTGCCAGGTCTCGAACTGATAGGTCAGGCCTTTCCAGTTGTCCCTCACCCGGTATCTCTGCTGGTCGCCCTCCGTTTCACGAAATGCCACCAGACCCTGCCGCAGCAATGCGGGAAGCGCCACTCTCTGAGGCTCCTGTATCATTTTGTAAACCTCCTTTTTTTTAAATCTGTCGTATAAGACTTATATGTCGAAGGGGACTCACCGGTCATCAAACCATTCTTCATTGATTCGGTGCAAAAAATACTTCGCAACCTCCCCGCGGATTGTGCACATATCCGTCCCCGTCGAGCGGCAGCACTTTCGGCCCGAACGGATTGGCCGTTCCGAGAAAGAGGCCGTGCGGCGAGGAAGCCATGGTTCGCAGTCCGATGTTATACGGGTTGTCCATGCCGTTTTGGGTCACGGGCACCCAGTTCTCCCCGTCAAAGCTCCGATACAGATCGAAGCCGGATTGCCGCTCAAGGATGAACTGCTCGCCGACCTTGTTCACGATATTGGTGAACGCCCTCGGCCATGTTTCGCGTCGTGCGTATCCGAGGGCGAAGCTCCAGCCGAAAGAAGAAAGGTACAGCCATCCGTTGTGCTCGCACATGCGCCAGAAATAACCGTTAAAAAAATTGTCGAACCCGGGCAGATACCCGGAAAGGGGGTTTTTATGGCCGTCGGGAGTATCGCGTTCCTCTCCAACGATCAGGTCCCAGTGCTTGTCAGGGAAAATACGGATCAGCTCGGCCGCTGCCGGCCCGATTTTGTTCTGCCGGTCGACACCGCCGCCCTGTATCCCGCTTCCGACATAGAGGGCGCCCTTGAACGGGTACATGCTCAGGACGCATTGATTGAAGGCGCCCCGATACGCCCCGCGTTCGATGATTTTTTCCCAGTGATAAGGCTGTTCCCCTTCCGCTGTTGTGCGCCATACCTGATAGCCGTCAAGATTGAACGTGCCGGCATACAGGTGATCGCCCAGAGCAGCCATTTCAAAAATACCTTTATTGCCGAGGTCCCCGAACCCGAAATCGTTAATCGGTTCCCACCGGCCAAGAGCCGGGTCCCTGCTTTCGTATATTACGGAATGCCCTGATACATTCGGGTTTCCGCCGCGGGAGCCGGCCGGCGTGGTATACATCCGTCCTTTAAACTGGGTGAGCGAGCGTATCGTTGTCACCGGCAGCCCTATCAAGCCGGGCTCGCAGGTTTGTTCGAAGTTCCTGCCGTCCTCGGACCGGAGCAGGACCGGCCCGGGTCCCTTGGCTGGGGACCAGGTGCTGACATAGAGCGCCGGTGCACGGTCCTTCTCGGCCTGATAGACCAGCATCGCGCGATACGACAGATCCCGCGGAATGGGCTTGCCGTGGCTGCCGGTAATGGTCGGGGACTTATGCACCCTTTCCCAGGTGTCACCTTCCGGGCTGTAACGCCATATCTCAGCGCGCAGATCCAGATCGAAAGGATTCTCCGGACATTCCACCGGCCATGGATCAAGACCTATCGGCATGCGCGACTTCATCAAGGGGAAATTTCCTCGCATGGTGCCTACGAAGAGGCAGCCGTTGAACCATGCCATTGAATGGGCATAATTATTGAGCCCGTCGCCGAAGCCCTGGCACGCGATCAGCTTGAAATCCTTCTGTGAACATCCGGGGGGGATGAACAGTTTGTTCGTTACATTCATATTGGGGTCTCGTGAAATTCAAGAACAAGTCAACAGCTTGTCCGCAGATTTCGCAGATTTCGCGGATGAAAAAAAAGAGCTTATTTATTCTTTTTTATACTATCAGCGTAATCTGCGGATAAAATGGACTCAAAAAAATCATAAACATTACTTCTCAATTCCTCTCGGAACGACTCCAGACTGCTGAGTCCCAAAAAAAGCTTTCGCGTGATTCAGATCATCAAACGGTCCTTTTCCCGGCGTTTCTCTCGTATCCAGAAACCACTTGCCTTCCCGGGTATAGAACCGGTCGCTTCGAAAGTACCGCTTGCCGGAGTCCCCTCTTCTCCGGGGGACCTCATCGAGGAGCGCCCCGTTCCAGAACTGGCGGCATATTTCCATGAACTCGTCGGGGCGCGTGACCGGAAAGAAATGGCCTGCTCCGCGGATCCTGCGAAAATCTGCCTGAGGCCACACCTCCAAAATCTGTTCTCCGGTTGTCATTGCCGGAGAGTGCTCTCCGTACACGGCCAATATCGGGAAATTGAGCTTCCGCAACTTATCCAGCGATAAACCGTCATCGCCCATCAATTCTTTCCCTGCCCGGGTCGTCTTGATTAATTGCAGCCAGGCGCTAGCCGTGCGCGAACTGTTTTTTCCCATGAGCGGGCGGACCATATCTTCGAGCTCCCGGGTAATCGCCGCGTTCCCGAGTTTCAACCGGGCCACTTCGGTCAACAGCCGGTAGCCGAAACAGGGGTCGGTGACATCTATCTTCAGTTTGTTCTGATCCAGAATTCGCTGGATCTTTTCTCCGAATTCCCATCCCGCATGTCCTGCCCGGCGGACCGCGTGGATCTGCGTGTCGAGAACCATCAGACTTGCGAACCGGTCAGGGTTCCGGCAGGCGAGGTTCAACGCCACTGCGCCGCCGAAGCTGTGGGCTACAAAATGAGCTCGCTCGATGTCGAGTCGGTCGAGAAGCTGCTCAAGATCAAGGGCCATATTCGCAACTGTATAGCCGCTTTCGGTGGTGCCTGACCGCCCGTGCCCGCGCAGATCGAATAACGTAACGCGGTAGCGCTTCGAAAACGCGGGCGCATGGGTGAAGTACCAGAAAGCAAGATTCGTGGCCAGTCCGTGCACCATGACCAGATCTTCACAATCTTCCCCTGAATCGCACGGGATCCGGACGTAATTGATGCGGACACCGTTGACGTCAGCGAACGGCATGACAGTGGAACCCCTTCTACAATCTCGTCCTAACGGGAATTGGCACTGCGGCGCCCCGATTGCTATTCCATATACCCCAGCATCTGGAGCTGACCCATTATTTGATCACGTTCGTCATGGGACATTTTTTCCGTGTCCCCAACCATCACTTCAGCGTTTGTCGCGGCTCCCCTTCTCACTGGTCTTTCCGTCAGATGCTGCAGGGTGAAGATCGATTCAGGGACGCTGCCCTCGAAATCTGCCGGCACTTCAAGGCCCAGGCTGTACAATAAGACGGCGCCTACATCGTAAATTTGCCGGGCCTCGGTGATTTCTCCCCGCTTTATCCCCTGGCCGTAGGCAAAAAACACTCCTTCGGGGTGATGAGTGCCGGCGATGTCCCTGCGCCGCTCCACTACGGGCAGCTTGTCTTTGATCGAAACGAAGCCGGAGTCCCGAAGCCGGAGCAGCAGGTCAGGTGCGTCATTCATCGCAGGACCGGAGAATACATCTTCGCGTTTATATATTCCTGTTATTATCCGCTCGCCTGTTTTCGGGTCCCGCAGGTCTTCAAGGTCCACGATCAGCCGGTTCCTGAAGATGTCGTACGCTTCCGGTTTGATCCCCCCGTCGCCGGGTTTTTTCGCGACGCGGATCGTTATGCCGTTGCTCGACGGAGTCCGGCAGTAAGCGGTCGTATTTTTCCAGTCAAGATTCGCGAACTGAGTGCCTTCGCGTCGTGCGGCTTCCGGGGTATCAGGCATCTGTCTCCAGTGCAAATATCCTTTTTTATGCAGATACGCATTGATGCGCACGATCTCGTACGTGCCGGAAAATCCGTGATCTGACGCAAAAAACACCTGCACGTCTGGTCCGGCCGCCGTAATAAGCTTCTCGATGAACCCGTCGAGCTGCCTGAAATAGTCCAGGCACAGGCCGCGCATGCGGCAATGATACTCGCTCAGTTCTCCCGACTGGAGCGCGGGATCGAGGTAAAGCCATGCCTGATGCTGCAGTTTATCGACGCCGTCGAACATGACAGCCATGAGATCCGGAGCTTCCTCGGAAACGAGATATTCCGCTATCCTGAACCACTGTTTCTCGCGCGGCAGATGATACCGGACCCAGTTTTCACGCTCTTCATCGGAAATGACCTCGAGCGCCTTTTGCTCCTGTCCAAAATCCCATGCCAGTTCTTTGGGATTGAATCCGGGCACTGCCTTAAGCCGGTCGTAAAAATCGTCGGGTTTCGTATTACGGCGCAAGTGCCTCCAGGGAACGAACCCGGGGACCATAAAGCCGTTCAAATTCGCGGGTGGAGGCGCTGTGAACGGGAAATTAAGCGCCGCGATCTTCAAGCCGTTCCTGTTGGCGATCGACCATATCGTCTCTGCCCTGTTATCCCGCGCGTCGTACAGCGTGAAGAACACATCCTCGCCGGTCTCTTCAGCCCGGATGAAATCAAAGATGCCGTGCTGCCCCGGGCTTTTCCCGGTCATCAGGGACACCCATGCTGGCGGGGTCAGTGGATTCGGGGTCGAAAGCAGTTTGCTTCGCGCGCCTTCCGCGTAGATCTTCGACAGAAACGGCATTATCGCCGGATTGCCTTTCGTAAGCTCGTCCAGGATCGTGAAGGTTGCACCGTCAAGACCGATAAATAAAGTACGCATGATCAAGTCCTTTCCTGTTCGTCCCTCCCCTTGCCGGGGGAAGGCTAGGTGGGTTCGCATCCCGCATTTGCGTTTACGGGTATTACTTCATCTTCCCATCGATGAACTGCGCCATTTGCGCAAGTGACAGGTCCGAGACATAGCTTCCGTCTTTCATGAGAAGGTTCTGAAATCCCATTTTTTTGCCGTAATGCTGCTCGATCGCAACGCACAACTGTATGATGTCGACCGAAGCGAATTCCAGGTCAGCAGCCAGCTTTGTGCGCCCCGTAATGCCGCCGTCCGGCTCCACGCCCCAGTCCTGAACGAGGTCTTTTGTGATTGTTATAAGATTTTTTTCGATGTTCTCAGCGGTATGCACAGATCTATTCCTCCTCTTTGTTTATTAATCCATGGAGCAGAGCGCTGAATCACCCTTCACCTGACCTCTCCCCGGAAGGGAAGAGGGATACGCTCTGCGCTGGGTGTTTTCGTTAGCGGCTACCCCGAATGCCCCGTTGCGAGAGCGATAACCACGTCGTTTTCCGATCTGACAATGACATCGACGATATTCCCGGTATGATTGACCCGGGCAAGCTCCCAGTCGTCGTCGAGAAATGAAACTTCAAATTCTTCAGGCCTCCCCTGAAGGCCCGAGCCCAGGTATTTAGCAGCGGCCTCCTTGGCGCACCAGATCCTTAATACCTTCTCGGGCAGAGCTTTCCCTTCGCACCCGCGCAGCCGCATACGTTCCGCGGCGGACAGGGAGCGTTCTATGAGCTCCGGGTTCTCGATTCTCCCCGAATGTTCTATATCCACGCCGACCGGATGCAGCGGCGGGGTCACGGCCGCCAAAGATATCCGTTTGTCGTGGCTGAGGGAAACTTCAGGGGCCTGGACGAGGCGATCGCTCCAAAGCCCGTCGACATAGGGAGCTCCTTTTTCCTCGTGGCGGACTATGATATCGGCCGGATAGATGAGTTGTCCCGTCTGCTGATAAATCCAGTACCGCACTGCCTCCTTCACGCACGCTCGTCCCAGGAGCCATTCGCGCTTCTGGCGGACATTCGCAGTCAACTGCCTCCATTCCTCGCGCTCTTCAAAACCCAGGAGCGTGTGGGCCAGGATGCGCAGGAAGATCCCGCCCGACTGCACGCAGAATTTTTCCGGCAGATGCGCCACTTGCCACAACAGCGCTTCCTTGTTTCCCGCTGCAGTGACAGGACGCCCCAGCCATGCGGTTAATGGATCCCGGCGAACCAGACAATAGGCGTTCGGGGCCGGGTAATACACGTTCGTTAGATTCGTCGCCCGAAAGACCGGCATTCCTCCGCTGTCCAGGCATTCGAACTGCCATAAGCGCGGGGCTTCCATGCCGGTAACGGCGGGATCCACCGGCTGTTGGCGGGCGCGCAGTTTCATGCCCTGCAGGTTTTGTGGACAGGGTGCGTAGAGTTCGATCCGGTCTATGGTCGAGGGGAAACAATTAAAATCGGTTCCGACCTTGTGCGCAATCCAATACGCTCCCACCTGCCCCATCGCGTCGAGCAGCACCGGGTTAAGCACCAGGTTGGGCGTTTCGTTTTCGTCAAAGAAACCCTCGAGCCCGATCTCGGAAAGGCTTGCATCGATGCCTTCCTCATTCCATCCGTCGATTCGCTCCAGACTTTGAAAGATCGGTCCGTGATACATATCTGTGTAAATCCCGCGTTTATCCCAGCGGGAAGGCCGGAGTTTCGAAAGCTCGCGTAAACCCTGCTCCCGCCAATCCGCTTCAAAGGAAAATTCGGCCGAAACGGCAAGAGTATTGCCGTTAAACAATCCGGCCCGGAACAGGCGCGGACCGATAGCCTCTGCGCGCACTTCGAGCACGACCTCGCCATCGTCGAGCGCTATCCAGTCGAGCACTTTGACATTCTCGATAATGGTGACCCGGATGCTTCCGGCCAGAAGAACGCAGGCCTCGGCCATGATCTCGAGGCTGACCGTCAAAGGCGCGCAGGCCAGTCCGATCAGCCCGGGGTCGTCCTTCGAGACGCAGCCGGACAGGGTATGATGTCTCAGGAAGTTGTCTTCGTACACCGACAAACGGCATTCAGCCTTCAGGCTGCGCTCATCCCACCCGGTTACCGCCGTCAAAAACGGCGTATACTCATCCACGGGACCGATGGTTCCCGTGGTTCTCACCCCGTTCTTCCACTCCGCGTTCCCCGTTCCGAATTCCGCATTGGAATTGCCGGCGCTTCCCGGGTGATCCATGCGCGCTTGTTGACAATCCTGCATCGGTGTCTTTTCTGTCTCGCGAGTCACCGAACGGGCAGGGACGAGTATCTCGCGTAACGTCGCCCGGTCCGCGTCATTGATATGCAATACCGGCATCGTGTTGGCAACGCGCATGCCGGGCTGTTTGCCGCTTTTGCCCTGCTTAAGATCCGGGGCCGCAACGGAACATGCAGTGAACAGTCTCTTGAGCTGCAATTCTTTTCGGTTGACGTAGAGCACGGCGAGCGCGGTTAAAAACTGATCGAGGCTGCTCTTGCGGCGGTTGTCCGTGGCAAGCGAAAGATAATCCTTCCCGGACAGGATATCGTTGACGAACGAGGTGAGATTCCCGGACGGTCCGACCTCCACAAAATAGCGGACCCCGTCCTGGTGCATACGGAGGATCGTCTCGCGAAAACGGACCGTCTTCGACCATTGTGCTGCGGCAAGTTTCCGCACTCCCCCGGCATCATCCGGGAACAGGTCCGCGGACGCGCAGGAATAGAGCGGCACACTCGGGGGTCTGATGCCGATCCGGCCGTAAAAATCGAAAAACGCCTCGCTCATTACGGAAAAATGAGCGGTGTGGTATCCACGGTTGAATGGGAGCGGAACGCAGATCCCGCCTTCTGCGCTCAATTTTTCCTGCAGGCCGGCAATCGCCGTTTCTTCCCCATACAGCACCAGCTGGTTGGCGCAGTTGTCCATTGCAATCACAATTCCTTGATCGAGAGCGGCGATGTGCTTCTCCACGACTTCCCGGGACAGCGCCCCCACGGTCAGCAATGCGCCCGTCGGAATCCTGCCTTCGGCAAGGCACTGCTGGTAAACTCCGTTCATATCACGGATCGCATCCGCCAAGCGGGCCGGGCCGCCGAATTCGACTGCACCCGAGGCGATCAGGGCCGAGGACTCTCCGGTGCTGTGGCCGGCCATTACGTCCGGTTTCACGCCCAGTGACGCAAGCAGCGCGTGGATCGCCTGGCTGCCGATAAGAGCAGCTTCTGACCCCACATCCATGGAATGCAGGCGTTCTTCCAGCTCTTTGCGGCGCTGTTCCGTCATCTCACTTTCGGGAGGAAAGATTATATCCGTCCGGCTCTCCCCCGGCGCTGCAGGATACAACCCCCGCCAGAAATCAAACCAGGTCCGGACCTCGTCGAAATACAAGGCGAGATCTGCCAGCATGTTGAGATATTGCGAACCCTCACCCGGAAACAGGAAGGCAAGCTTGCCGTCCAGGGGACATCGGCTGTAATTGATTCCCTTGTGTGACCAGCGTTCTCCGGGGTCGTCCTTGAGGCGTTCGAGAGACTGATGGATCTTTCGTACGAGATCTTCCCTGTCTTTGACGACCATTGCCAGACGATGCGGTCCCTCGCCGTCCTCGTGGGCAAGCGTGGCAGCAATAGCGCCTGGAGAGTAATCGATATCGCCGCCGTACAAAGCGGCCGCCCGGTTCAATTTATCAATAAGCGCTTCGCCATCGTCTGCGGAAAAAATGCAGAGCTCTGCCGGACGGACGTCAAACCTGTGCGGTCTGCGCGCTTCTGCCGGCGCCTCCTCGAGAATTGCATGTGCATTGATGCCGCCGAACCCGAACGCATTGACGCCTGCACGGCGGGGATTTTCCGGTTGTGCTATCCAGGGTCTGCTCGTCGTATTGACATAGAGCGGAGTAGCCTCGATCCCCAATTCCGGATTTACCCTGTCACAGAGCGTCAGCGGTAGAATTTTATAGTGCAGAGCGAGCGCGCTTTTTATGAGACCGGCGATCCCGGCTGCGGGAATGCAGTGGCTGATCATCGATTTTATCGATCCGAGCGCGACGCTGCCCTGCGGCCCCTTGCGCTCGCCGAGTATCTTTTTAATAGCCGAAATTTCAGTTTTATCTCCCAGAGGAATTCCTGAGCCGTGGGCTTCCACGAGTTCTACTGATGCCGGATCCACACCGCTGGCCTTATACGCCCTTTCCATGGCAAGCGCCTCGCCCTCGACACTCGGCGCCAACAGGCCAAGCCCCTTTCCGTCACTCGCCTGCCCGATGCCGCGGACGAGTGCGTATATGCGATCGCCGTCGGCAAGTGCATCCGATGCTCTCTTCAGGACTACGATCCCCAGACCCTCGCCCAGCAAAGTGCCTTCGCTGCCTTCTTCAAAAGGACGTACTTTGCCCCGCATACTCAATGCGCCGAGTTGAGAAAATATGACGGAGACCTCGGCGGGCAATGAGGCATTCACTCCGCCTGCAAGCATCATGCGGCTTCGGCCGTTGCGCAGTTCATCGATCGCCGCGCTCACCGACAGCAGCGAGGAAGCGCAGGCCGCATCGATCAGGTAATTCGGCCCCTTGAGATTGAGCCGGTTCGCAATGCGGCCTGTCATCACATTCGGCACCAGGCCCGGTACGATATCGGTGTTGAACTGCGGGAGCCTGCTTTTCAGACAAGCCCGAATTCGCGACAGCTTCTCCGCGTCCAGCGATGGGAACACTCCCTGTAACAGCTCGACCGTCTGGTCCAATACGATATTGTGTTGTACGAGATTGCCTTGCCCTCTGTGCAGGTAGGTGCTGTGGCCGAGAACAATGCCGGTTTCGGTGTGATCGTATTCTCCGGCATATCCCGCGTCCTCAAGGGCCTCTCGGGCAACGCGTAAGGCCAGATACTGGTCCGGCTCTCCCCCGTCTATTGAGTTCGGCATAATGCCGAACTCTTTGGGATCGAAGCGGTAAAGGGCTTTCAGATAGCCCCCGTGAGGGGTTTTGATCCGGCCGGATTCAAGATATCGCCGGGACTCCCATTCCGGCGTCGGCTCGCTGATCGCATCCACCCCGGCGAGAATATTGCGCCAGAACGTCCTGACATCGGGTGCCTGCGGAAAGATACAGGCCATCCCGATGATGGCAATAGGTTCTGAGTTTTTTGCATCCGGTTGCGCCATGATTAATTACCTTTTCGCGATACCTGGATTAAAATTGACAAATCGTAAAAGTCGGATCTCACCGCGGAGTCGCGGATACGCAAAAAAAACGCCAAAGCCAAACCATTGTCCGCAGATTACGCAGATTACGCCGATTAGATCAGATCCGATTAGTTTTTTAAATCTGTGTAATCTGCGGAATCTGCGGATTACACTTTTCTAACGTTTTTCCTCGCTGATCTTTTTCTCCGCGTCTCGGCGTCTCCGCGGTTAAATTCCCATTTAAATTCTCTTAAGCCGAAGGCTGCGCCGCCGCGTTGACGTTATCACCCGCCCGGTTCAGCTCCACAACAGGAACAGGCACTGTATCTGCGGAAGTATTTCCGCCGGCCGGCGTCAGGAGACCGGTGTCCACGGCCCGTGATTTCCTTCGTATCGCGCCGATCCTGGCCTCGCGTTCTTCCCACGGTCCCTCACCGCAGATGATCTCGATCTCATCTCCGCCGTGACGGGCAATTTCCTGCCTGAATACCCCGCGCCCTGCTTCAGGGGTAACGAGAGCGACTCTTTTTCCCGCAAACTTGACTTCCATTTCCGGTGTCACCATCCCTGCACCGAATTTCGTCGCACCCCACGGTCCCCAGCAGAACGCTTTGACGTTGACCTTGTTCGCCCAGATGCGCTTCAACTGGCAGCAGAGTCTGTTCATGAGTTCATTAGCCGTAGCGTAATCGCTCTGTCCGCTGTTGCCGTAGCGCCCTGCCACGGAACTCATCACGCCAAAGAAGCGGAGTGATTCCGGGCGCAAATATTTCTGGAGCAGCAAGAAACCGAGCACTTTCGTTTCTACCACCCGGGACCAGCTGTCGCTCTTCTTGTCTGCAAGCAGCTTATCCTCTATGATGCCCGCACCGTGAATGACGCCTGAGATCCGGGAATATTTATTGTATATGCTGTCAAAAAGCTGCCGCATCGCATCATCATTCGTCACATCAACTGAGTGGTATTCGACCGTTGCACCGTGCTTTCTGAAATCGTCAATGTTATTCCGCATTTCTCTTGCGGCAAGGATGGATTTCACCTTGCGCCGAATCTCCGCCGGGCTCATCTTCGCGCCCCCTTTGCGGACCTCCGAAACAAAATGCTCGCGTAAAGCCTCGGGAGTTATGAATGACTTCAAATCCCCGGACTCGTCCTGCTGGAGCGGGCTTCGGCCGGTCAGTATGAGCGTGTTGCCCGGCAGGGCCAGTTCCCTGAGCAGTTCAGCGGTCACACCCTTCATACCGCCGGTCGCGAGGACGACCATGTCGCTCGTAAAGTCCGGCCGCTCCTTTTTCTCGGGAAGCGACTCGGCGACGGTCTCGAAGATCGTTCGCGCGCCACGCGGGTAGCCGACCTCCTGACGCCCGCCTTCAAGCTCGAGCTCGTCCATGAGGTGCGTTGCTATCTCGCCGGCGCTTTGCTCCGGATCCACGTCTATCGCCTTTACCCTGAGCTGAGGGCGCTCCTCGCTGAGCGACTTGAGCACCCCGATGTCCCCGCCCTGGATGGAGAGACCCGGTGAATTGTTTCCCTGCCTGTTGAACATGCCGCCCAAAGAACTTGCCGAGAGGACATGCGCATCGCTCCTGAGCATGCCCGATAGATCGTGCAGGAGGAGGTAAAGCGATTTCTCGTTGAGCTGCAGCTCGCTTCGCCAGGTCTCGACCGGGGAATCGGCCGGATGCCATGCCGATCCTATCTGGGCGAGATGGACTATGCCCGCGACCGGTTCGCTCGCGGCTTTGCGTGAAACGCACCATTGAGCCAGCAGTTGTTCGTCTTGAAGGACTTCGCGTTCGATTATCGTCACGGTACAACCCCGCGCGCGCAGGACCTCGGACAGGTTCTCGGCGACCCGCAGCGCGTCACGCGTGATGATAAAATTGCCCGCGCTCAGGCGTTTCGAGGCAAGGGCATCGATCGGTTCCTGCTTCGCTTTCATGACATGCCGGAATGAGCGGCTTGATATGCAAGTCGGTGATCCCATTCCGGCTTCATCAAAAGGGACGGTGGTCCCCGCTTCGGTGCTGCTCACTTTTTCCATGATATCCAGCATGCCGCTCAAAGTGGGCTGCGTATTCAGCCCGCCGAGGTCTTTGCCCAGTGACTGCCCGTAGACCGGCGGCAATGCCTTCATTAATGCGCCGACGATCTCGACCCGTTTTATCGAATCGATGCCGAGGTCGGCCTCCAGGTTCTGGTCCATACCGATCATGTCGGGCGGATAACCCGTCTTTTCTTCGATGATACCGAGCAGCATGGCCGTCAGTTTTTTCCGGTCCATGCGATCAGCGGGTTTGTCCGCAGGCCCGGCGGAAACCTCTGGCGGAGCAGGTGTTTTCTGAACGCCGGATGGCGCGGCGATCGCGGGCTGTGGCATGGTTTCCTCAGTCGGGCCGGCCGGCATGTGCGGCGTAACCGGCATATCGGGCCTCAAAAATGGCTGAATGCGCTCAGGTCCCGGATTCCCGTACGGCGCCTGCGCCGGCATTTGGCTGAGCATTCTCACCCCCGGCCGCCGCCTTCCGTTCGACGGCCCGCTATTCGACGTCCCGCCGAGATGCATCGACATGATCCGCTCCTGTGTTTCAAGGAACTGCCTCATCATATCGAAATAGGTCGCCATGACTGACTGTTCATCATCAATAGGCATCTCTCTTTGGCCTCCTTTGTGAAATTTCCCGCTTTCGTATTTTCTTGACGCCAGACGGCTGCTGAAGATCGCATCCGTTTCCGGTCCGGAAGCCGGACGCGCCTCGCTCGACGTCGGCGTTGTTTTTTGCTTTTGCAGTTCATCCATCCTGATGCCGACTTGCTTCACCTGCTCGGTCGCGCGCCGTGCGCGGCTTCCGTTCAGCAGCCAGCCTTTTTTCAGATCCTCTTCACTGCGCGCAATCGCCTGGACAGGCGCGTTCAAACGGCCGCGGCCCTCAAAGAGCTTGCCTGCCTCGAGTGGTATGCCGGCGCAGAGCAGTTGTCCGAACGCGTGCAAGAACGCGGTAATGCCCCCGCCGTTGGCGTCGATCGCAATCATCTTATGGGGTCTGTCGTCAAGTATGCCGCTCACGAGCTTGGTCAGAACCGACTTCGGACCGAGTTCCAGAAAGACCCGCGCGCCGTCGCGGTACATGGCCTCGATTTCGGCCACAAATTCCACCGGCCGGACCAGGTGATCGGTCATGACCCGCTTGATCTTCTCGACATCGCCGGCGTGGGGCTCTCCCGTGGTATTGGAATAAACCGGAATCGCGGCGTTCCGCCATACAGTCTTCCCGATCACCTCGGCAAGTGCGGACTGAGCGGGCGCGACGAAACGCGAGTGAAACCCCGCGGCAACTGATATTTTTGCGACGCTGACCTTGTCCTGGGACATCCGCGCCGAAGCTTGTTCGATCGCCGCAGTTGACCCGGAGATAACACATTGTCTCGGAGCGTTATGGTTTGCAACCACGAGGTCCTCGATGCCCGAGATTGCCCTTTCAACATATTCTCTCGGCGCCCTGATCGCGGCCATTGTCCCGAGTTCAGCGCCGGCTTTTTTTACCGAATCGACGATGAACCTGCCGCGGGCCTCCGAAAGCGACAGGAGCGAGTCGAAATCCAGGACCCCGCCCGCAAACAGCGCGGTGAATTCGCCATAACTGTGGCCGCCCGACATGTGTGCGCGCAGACCGAACCACTCCATTAATTTCCAGAGACCTGCCCCCATCGCGCCCAATGCGGGCTGCGCAACATCCGTGCCGGTCAATGCCCTGGTTGCGTCGGCCTTTGCCTGCTCGCTGTAGCAGCCCCGGGGGAAGATGAAATGACTTAACCGTGAACCGACGCCGAAGCGCTGTTCGAAACGCCCGGAGAGCAGCCGGTCGGCTTCGGAAAGCATGTCCGCATAAACGGAAAAATTCAGGGCCAGTTCGCGCGACATACCGGTAAATTGAGACCCCTGCCCCGGGAAAAGCACCGCCGTTTTAGCGCCTGGTTCAGCGCCGCTGCCATGGTAGACCCCCGGCGGAAGCGCTTCGAGCTTTCCGGTCAAAAAGCTCACAGCCGACCGGATCTTATTCATAAGGTCTCCGACATCGGAAGCGACGATCGCGAGCGTTTCCGCGCCAGGCTGGTAGGCCCTGGCCAGATCGCCGGCGATGCCGTACAAGTCCGATCTTTTTTCTTTTTCGATTTCCTCCTGCGTATGGGTGATGCCGGCAATCAGTTCTTCCCGGCCCCCGCCGTGCCAGAGCAAAAGTTCGGACGGCCAGGTCTGGCCGGCGCCTGTATGCCGGAACGGATGCTCCTCACCGTATTCTTCCAGAACAACGTGAAAGTTTGTGCCTCCGAACCCGAACGCGCTCACCCCTGCGCGGCGCGGCCGGTCTTCTGCGCCCAACCAGGCCATCGGCTGATCGACGAGGTACAGCGGGCTGTCCGCCTGATTGAGCGCCGGGTTCGGCTGATTGACCCCGGCATGCGGCGGCAAAACGCGATGGTGAAGAGCGAGCGTTGCTTTGATCATCCCGGCGATTCCGGCCGCGGCTTTTGAGTGGCCGATAAGCGATTTCACAGAGCCGATCGCGGTCAGGCGCGGTGTGCTCCCTGCTTCCCGGAGAAGCATCGATGTGCTTTCGAGCTCGGCGGTGTCGCCTACAACAGTGCCGGTGCCATGGGCTTCGAACAGTCCTACCGTATCCGGACCGAAACCCGCCTGTTCATACGCGTTGCGCATGGCGCGTACCTGGCCTTCCGGATGCGGTGCGGTCAACCCTTTGGCCTTCCCGTCACTGCTGCCGCCTACCCCTTTGATCACCGCATAAATGCGATCTCCATCGCGTTCGGCGTCCTCGAGCCTTTTCAATGCGACCATTCCGATCCCTTCAGAGATCACAATCCCGTCCGCAGCGGCATCAAAAGCGGAACAGCGGCCCCGGGGAGACAATGCCTGGGTCTTGCTGAAGCACGTATACCCGAAAGGTCCCTGCACGGTGTCCACGCCGCCGGCAATGACCAGGCTGCTCCTGCCCGAAACCAGCTCGCCGACTCCCTGATATATCGCGGCCAAGGAAGAGGCACAAGCCGCATCCGTAGTAAAATTGACGCCTCCCAGATTGAGACGATTGGCGATGCGGCCCGGTACGACATTCAACAGTATTCCCGGGAACGTATCCTCGGTCCATTCCGGCAGCCGCTGAGCAACGACCTCGGGCAGTTCGCCCAGAAATCTCGGCAGTTCAGAGCGCAGCCCGTACTGAACGCCAACATCCCCGGTCCCGCCGCTTGCACCGAGAATGACCGAAGCCGTCTCCCGATCGAACGCTTTTTCTTCGTAGCCCGCATCAGCCAGGGTGCGCCGGGCGACCTCGAGGGCCATCAACTGCATGGGGTCTATGGATTCAATCGACTTCGGCGGAAGTCCATAGCGGGTAGGATCGAAGAACAGGTCGTCCATGAAGCCTCCCCACTTGGAATAGATCTTGTCCTTTGCGTGCCGATCTTCATCAAAGTACAGCCGCCAGTCCCAACGGTCGCACGGGACCTCGGTAATTGCATTCTTCTTATTCAGGATATTTTCCCAGTATGTCCGGAGATCCCCTGCTTTTGGAAACAGGCCCGCCATGCCGATAATGGCGACGTCGGACGGCTTCGTCTCCCGTTTTTTCGGACTCGTCTCATAGGGGGCCAGGTTGGCCAGTTTCTCGCAAGCTTTGATCGTTACCTCTTCATGCAGATCACGGATGGTCCGGACCCGGTCATGCAGCGCGGCGAGCTGACCCGTCATATAGAGTCCTTCTGCATGCTGCGCGGCGCAGTCAACAGGAACAAGCGGGGTCTTCTCTTCCGTCCGATCCCCATCGCCGTTTCTGCCGAGACCTTTGGCGGCTATACGCGACTTCCCCAGAATGAGTTTCTCGAGAACCGCGGACATTTTCTTGCCGGTGATATTCTGTTCCGATAGTTCTCTTTTCTTTCCTTCAAATTTCGCCGCAAGCGGCGTGATGCAGCACCGGAGGGCATGGCCGGGAGAAAACCCGAGAACGGCTGTTTCCCGGCAGTCGAGCACTTTCTGCTGATATCCCGCCACGATCGCTCCCGATTCGGCAATCTCGGGAGTAAGAAGATAAGCCGTGCCCATCAACACGCCGATACGCATTCCCGCCTGCGCGAGAGGAGCGGCGATAACGGCTGCCATCGAGGCTGAAAGTGCATCATGGATCCCCCCGGCATAAAGGATGTGGTACTCATCCAGCCGGTCGGAGCCCTTCAAAGACTCGATCAGTTTTTCCGTCATCATGTCCCAGAGAACGAAGCTGGACCGTGGACCGATATGCCCGCCGCACTCATTTCCCTCGAAAATAAATCGTTTCGCTCCGGCCTGAAGGAACATATCAAGGATGTCCGGTGAGGGCACGTGGACATACGTGGCTATTCCCTTTGACTCCAAGAGAGAAGCCTGATTGGGCAGACCTCCGGCAATGATCGCGAAGGGTGGTGAAAAATAACTGAGTGCTTCCACTTGTTCCCGGAGAAGTTCTTCTTTATTAAAACCGAGAATTCCAACGCCCCACGAACGATCACCCAGCGTTTCCCTTACTTCCCGCAGGAGCGTTTTGATCTCCTCTCCCTTGAGCATCGCTAACGCCACAAAGGGCAGGCCGCCTCCCTCTGCCACCCGAGACGCAAATGCCGGGCTGTCAGTAATGCGGGCCATGGGTCCCTGGGCAACGGGGTAGAGCGTTCCGTGTGACCTCGCCAGCGGGGAATCCTTGTGAAGGGTTACCGCTGTCTTTGCTATTTTAGTATGTTCATGAACAGCTCTTCTGATCGCCCGGAGAATCGAGCCGACGGTGCCATATCGTTCAGCGAACGGCGCTGCAAAGGCTACGTCCTGCCCCAGAAGCCAGAAGGGGTTCCTGGTATCAGTCCAGGACAGTTGTTTCGTGATGATTTCCCGCCACGCAGCCTGCATTTTGTGATTTTCGTCATGATTGCTCTCTGAAGATATTTCTCTTTTACGAAGATCTTCTAAACAGGGAGAACCGGGACGCATATAGAGCCTGCACGGGGCCTTCGTGTTTTCTCCAATCAATTGAGGCTCGCTGCCATTCATTCTGCCTATATACTTCTTTACGTCTTCTGGCAACGGAGACTCACGAGTTAAAAGCAGCTGTGAATCTAAAACAACACCAGCCGCCCCTGCGGCGTAACAGGCCGCAGCGGTGTGCAATCCGATGCCTCCTTGGGCAAATACAGGCACGTTTGCCTTTGAGAGTATCTGTTGGAGTAGAATGAATGCGGTTTTCTCCCCAACCATTCCCGCTGCCTCATTTCCTTTGGCCAGCAATCCATCAACTCCCGACACTTGCCCGAACATCGCTTGAGCGAGAGAGGTAACTTCCAGAATTACGTTCTTATTCCGGCGATGGATTTCATTTATGATTTTTTTTATATTTTCTGGGTCACCCCCGGTGAGAATCACGACCTCAATGCATTCCGGGAGTTCCGACATGAGGGCAGTGATGAAAGCATCATCACCACAACTCACTTTGATACCATAGCGTCCACGGGCATTACGTCCAATTTTTTCAATGCTCTGCCTGGCCACCTGGACATCGCCGGTATACTCTAAATCGAGAATGCCCAATTCACCAGCCCTTGCAGCAGCAACAGCAATGGCTGGTTCAGGCAACCCTCCTGGAGTGAGTGCGAAACACTGGAACCGAGGGCTTTGTCTTTGTACTGCAGAATCCACTTATTTCCTCCTAGCGCATGGCGTTTGGCCTTGCTCCAATTAGCTTTGCCTATAGCATGTTTTTATAGTTAAGCTATAACAGCATCAGAATGCCCGGCAGAAGAATAGACGATACCGGAAATGAACACAAAGAGAACCTCTTCATTCCAAAATTCCTTAGCAATGCTTCGCCCTCTCGGTTACAAGAACCGCTAAGTGAGTTGATTTATTAAGATTTTTTATTGCGGTGCTGCGCGAATTGTGATGCGAAGGCAAGCCTCAGGTCAGAAAATCGAAAGCCTGCAGAAAAAGATCTTTGACATGAGTATACCTCTGTTTTTTTTACTGCTTGCAAACCCGGTATGCATACAGAGATGTAAATATTTTCGAATACCCTGTTGCCCATCGGTCAGCTTCTTTGGCCCCTCCTTATGCTTGCATACATGTGTACATTAGATAGCAAGTTCAATGCCGCGAATGCGAAACTCGTGATATCAGCCAGTTGACTGTAATCGCTGCCGCGTCGTATTCACGAATGTTTCCATCGGAAACAGATAATTTTTTTAACCGTATTTTTTCATTAAGAACTGTGTCTCTCGGGTAAACAATTCTATTAAATACCTTATAAATTAAAAGATGTGGTACGGCTCTCTGTATTCTTTGGACACACTTTAATATTCAGGCATTCATGAGGCACTCTTGTACGTTGTATGCCGGTCCTCTAATTCAGGTACGATGGATTCTCTTTTTGTCTGACACGGACAAGCAACATCGTCCGGCTGCATCAAAAAAAATGTATATCCCGCGGCAACAGCTGCATTGATAACCAGCGGTTTTGTCAAATAATCCGGTCAGGTCCCGGGCAAAAGCGGCAAACACTTTGATTTCATCGATTAAAACGGGACACCAAGCGATCAACCAAGGATTGTGATCTTCTGCCCTTCCCTGCTGGCAGTATTGGGGTCAGGGGTATTCGATTCACATCAGCTCCACCAGAAAAATAAAAAGGTTGGCTATTTAGCCAACCTTTTTGTATTCTTATGAGGAATCGAACGAAGTGTTGGGGAAGAGGCTTCCCCATGCTTCGGGGTTTAAACCGCCATAAGGGAGCTGGCACCCTGTGGAAGCGAGACATGAGATTCTCCCTTATCACCAAAAAAAAGGGTTGACCATAAGGTCAGCCCTTTCTGATTCCTGGATCATAATTTCGAATTGACGGACAGAAGCTTGCACTATTTCATCTGCAAGGCCTCAGAAATGAGAAGGGCAGCGGTTATCGGCATGATCTGTATCTGAGGCGTTGTTCTGCAGGCGTGATTGTTGATACCATAGTATTTCACAGGGAACTTGTGCGTCAAATTACCCTTTTACGCAAGCGATCGGTACGACCCGGGCCACCTTGCGCGCCAATCCGGCATGGTGCGCGGCTTCAACGACCTCGGTCACATTCTTATACGCTTCCGGGGCCTCTTCAGCGATGCCCGAGTAAGAATGGCCGCGCACGATCACGCCCTGCTCTGCAAGCGTCTTGACAACTTCCCTGCCATGCCACAGTTTCGAGGCCTGTGTGCGTGACATCGCCCTGCCCGGCTCCGTGACAGGCGGAACCGAAGGCCGTCTTCATCCCCTCATCGGTCCCGACCAGGATGTATGACGAGGTCCCCATGGTGCCCCCGATCAGCACGGGCTGCCCCATGTCACGGTATTCCACGGGGAGGTCGCTTCTCCCGGAGCCGAAAGCCCTGGTCGCTCCTTTGCGGTGCACGTAGAGCCTTTTCATTTTTCCATTGACCTCATGTTTTTCGACCTTGCAGGTATTATGGCTCACATCATAGAGCATTTTCACCAGTGCTTCCGGAAAGATCTCGTCCACCACCCCGCGAACGAGGTGCGCGATGATCTGACGATTCGCCAGCGCACAGTTGATCCCGGCGCACATGGCGCTGAAATACTGTTTGCCCTGCGGAGAGTTGATCGGAGCGCTCACGAGCTCGCGGTCCCTGATCATAAGGCCGTAGTGCTGAGCTGCGGCTGCAAGGTGCTTCAGATAGTCCGTCCCGATCTGGTGCCCGAGGCCGCGCGATCCGCAATGGATCGAGATGACCACATCATCCTTCCGGAGGCCCATGATGCGCGCGGCCTGTTCTTCATAGATATCCCGCACCACCTGCACCTCGAGGTAATGGTTCCCTGAACCAAGGGTGCCCATTTCACGGAATTGGCGCTTTTTGGCAGTCTCGGAAACCTGCGACGGATCTGCAGCAGGGATCGTCCCCTGCTCCTCGATGAACGCAAGGTCTTCTTTTGTTCCGAAACCCTTGCCAACAGCCCACCGCGCTCCGCCTGCAAGCATCTCATCGATCTGTCCGGAAGAAAGGTGGATCAGCCCCTCGGAACCCACCCCGGCAGGAACACTGTGAAAAAGACTGTCCACGAGCAGCTGCAGCCTTGGCCGGACCTGTTCGAGGGTAAGGCCGGTCTTCAATGTGCGCACTCCGCAGGAAATATCGAAGCCCACGCCACCGACGGAGATAACGCCGTCCTCATCAGGATCAAAGGCCGCAACACCCCCGATCGGGAAGCCATACCCCCAGTGCGCATCGGGCATGGCGATGGAGGCGATCTGGATCCCCGGCAGCGCAGCCACGTTCATCACCTGCTCACGAACTTTCTCGTCCATGGCCCGGACCAGCTGTTCGCTGGCAAAGATCCTGCCGGGAACGCGCATGGGGCTTTTTTGGGGGATCTCCCACAGATAATCGTGTATCTTATTCAGCGTAGTAATATCCATAAGGTTCTGAACCAACGAGCTACAAGGACCTGAAGTTTTTGCGTTGAGTAGTAGTTCGCCTGACTCCTGACTCCTGACTCCTGACCTTCACACATCAACGACGCACTGGGCTACGAACCTGCCTTGTTCTTTTTTTACACGCAGCATATGATAGGTGGCGGCTTTTATCTCAACATGAGGCTGATGCCGGACCTGATCGAGATGTTCGCCCCAAGCCCGTCCGGTAAGCGTCATGCCGCTGATATCCACCTCGAACCTCGAGAATACCATGCGCTCAATATCGGAAAGCGACAGGAGCGCGTTCAGCCATTCGACAAACAGCAGTTCGTGGTCCGACGCCGTAACCGCGAAGACCCTCATGTCAATCGGCGCTATGGTCGCTACATTCACCATCACCGAGTAAAGCGCGATCGCGGCATTTTCAAAGGCTTCTTCGATGGTCTGTCCGAAGCCTCTGATCCCGATGTCCGCTTCATGTTCAAAGGTCTCGTAGTGAACCGTCACTATTCCTCTCGATATTCATTACAACGCAGTGCGGAGCAGCCGCGATTAAGCCTTCTTCCCGGCCGCGTCTACGTCCAGATCCCGTCGATGACCGACCCGCAATGACCGCACGCGCCTTTGGCTATGGTATTTTCGATCACGCGGAACCCGCTCCTTTTGATAAGCGTTTTGCCGCAGCTCCAGCAGAGCGTGTCCTCGCCCTCCCCCGGGATGTTCCCCTCATAGACATACCGGAGCCCGGCGTCGATGCCGATCTGACGGGCCCGTTTGAGCGTTGCGGAAGGCGTGATCCCGGCATCGGTCAACTTATAGGTCGGATGGAACCGGGATACATGCCAGGGGATCTCTTCTCCGACGGAGCGGATGAATCCCGCTATCTGCCTGAGCTCGGCATCCGAATCGTTATGTCCGGGAATGATAAGCGTGGTGATCTCGATCCAGATGCCGGCCTGTTTATAGTTTTGAATGGCATCGAGCACAGGTGCGAGGCGGGCGCCGCAGATATTCCGGTAGAAGTCATCGGAGAATGACTTCAGGTCGATGTTGGCGGCATCGAGGACGGGCCTGATCATGCTGAGCGCTTCGGGGGTTATATAGCCGTTCGTCACGAACACGTTGCCGATGCCGGCATCTTTTGCGCATTTGGCCGTGTCATAGGCAAGTTCGAAAAAAATCGTCGGCTCGGTGTAGGTATAGGATATGCTGGCGCAGCGGGCCTGCTGCGCGGCAAGAACGATCGCAGCGGGCGCTACGGCCTTTCCGAGGATCCGCCCGCGCAGCTCCCGGGGAAGCTGAGAGATGTCCGAGTTCTGGCAGTGCTTGCATCTGAAGTTGCATCCCGGGGTGGCAATGGAATAGGAGTTACTTCCGGGCTGGAAATGAAAGAGCGGTTTTTTCTCAATGGGATCGACGTTCTGGGCGATGACCTTGTCGTACACGAGGCTGTAGAGGACGCCGTCCTCATTCTCCCGTACTGCACACAATCCCAGCTTGCCGTCACGGATACGGCAACGGTGTGAGCACAGGCCGCAACTCACTTCCTTTCCCTCCCGCGGCTCCTGGAACAACGCCCGTCTCATATCGGCTTTCATTGTGTTTGGCCTGTCCATGTCGGACCTTGATCAGCTTGAGGAAATCCGACTCGACCGCTCTTCCCGTATCTTGTGGTTCAGAGATTCAGCCTGTATCCTGCTCTTGCAGCTCATGCAGATGATATCGTCCGAAGGATTGCTGCATACGAGGCAACGCCGGTCCTTGCCGGGCTGCAGACCCTCGGCCTGGAAGATCATCTCGAGGAACTCGCTTTCGGTGACATGCCCGTCCATGTGCAGGTTCTCGCCGAAAATGGTCTTAGGCAGGGTTTTTATGGAATATTTTCTGATGAGTTCAGGGTAATCACTGGCGATGATGATATCCGTACTGACCAGGGTGCTTTCCAGTGCCAGGCCGATCGCGGTCTGTGCCACGGGTCGGCACAAAGGGCAGTCCGTTTCCACGAATACCTGTATGCGAACCGTTCTCGCCAGATGACGCAGCGTCGAACGGATATCTGCAGGAAACCAGGTGCGTCCTTCCGATGCAGCGTGAAGAGCATCGATAAGGATCGAGAAAAAAACATCCTCGACCAATCCGTAAAAGGTGACCGTATGGCCGTCGTTATCCTGAACGACCATCGCCGGGACGCGCTTGATGCCGTAGAGTTCTGTTTTGTCACGGTCCATGACCTGGTCATAGATCTCGAGTGCGACCAGTGGCGCGTTCTTTTTTATAGCCTGAGCCGCCCGCTTTGCCTCCGGACAGGTCTCACATCCCACATCATTTACGAACAGGATTAACCGGACCGGTTTTTTCAATGCCCCGATTGACTGGACCATCATCTGGATCGCAGCTTTCATTCATCGTGACACCTCACCGTCATTCATTCCTTTATCCTATTATACCAGATTTTCATGGATAGCCTTTGCCGCAGTATGCGGAGCGGTCCAGAAAAACCGTGCTCAAGAAATCGCTTGAACCAGGTCCGCTGAATTGGTATAATGGTTGCAACAAAAAAGAATAGTTTCACAGGTGCTAAATAGTAGGGGGGAGGAATCATTTTATGAAAAAGGCACTGGTATTCGCTGTTTTGTACTGCCTCGTTTTACCGTACACCGCTTCTGCCGAAAAGGTCGGAGGGGGGGACATAACCTTCACTCCCAAGAACGCTTCAATAGTCATCTTCAGCCATGAAAAGCATGTCAATGAAAAGGGGCTCAAGTGCACTGGTTGCCATTACCAGATCTTCCAGATGGCGCAGGGTTCATACAAAATGGACATGTCCCGCATCAATAAAGGTGACTTCTGCGGCAAATGCCACAATGGAGAAAAATCCTTTGACGTAAAGGACAAGAAGAACTGCATCAGGTGTCACCACTAGGAGCCAATGAAGACCATTCTCAGCGCAGTCCTCATGTTCTGTCTCGTCCCGCTTCCCGCCTTCGCGGTCATTGACGGCGGTGATGTGACCTTCAAGCCTTCCGGCACCAACCCTGTTGTGTTCAGCCACGATTACCACATGAAAAGCAGGGGGATCAAGTGCGCGGCATGCCACTTCAAAACCTTTGCGGCGGCAGAAGGCGAGCATCAGATCAAGAAAGAAAAACTGAACAAGAGGGATTTTTGCCAGCATTGCCATAATGGCATGAAGGGCTTTGACGTGACATCAGCTGGAAATTGCGCGCGCTGTCACAAAAAATAGAGCGCGCCCTGCTTCTTATTCTTTGGACCTTCCAACGAACGGTACCCCTGACTCAGGGGCACCGTTTTTTTCTGCTCCGTGCCATGAACTTGCCGGACAATCCAAACAACAGGTACACTTTTTTTGCGCCGCTGCGGGGAGCCGTAATTCAGGCAAAGACGAGTGTGCCGAGACCAAGCAGCATGAACAGTATGCCGGCTGCAGGCGTCACCAGCCGGGCGGGGATGAACTTATGAAGCCGGCCGGCAACAAGAATCCCGAGCAGGGACGCCAGGCTCAAGGCGACAAGGCTTCCGAGGAACACCGCAATGAAATTCTGATACTTTACCGACAGCAGCAGGGTCGCGATCTGGGTCTTATCACCCATCTCGGAGACGGCGATCAGACTGAAGGCGGTAATGAAGCCAGCCTTTGCCGATGGTTTGACCGCTGCGGTTTCGTTGTCCTCACCCTTGCGCAGCAGCATGTATATCCCAAACAGGATGAACACCCATGCGGATATTCGAGTGATCAAATCCGGTGACAGCAGTTCACCCAATCCTTTTCCCAGGACCGCAGCGCTGCCGGAAAGCAGTGCAAATGCAAGGACCGCTCCGGTCAATACCGGACGCCCCCCGTAGCGCAGGGCAAGCGTGAAAACCATCAGTTGTGTCTTGTCTCCGAGTTCGGCAACAAAAATAAGCCCGAAAGAAACGAGGAATATCATTATGAGGGACATAAATAAAGGCTCTCCTAGGGCTTTCCCAACAGGTCATGCTGCTTCCTGACAAGTGCCTTGATCCCTTTTTCACCAAGAGCAACCAGCCTGTTGAGTTCGGCCTTTGAGAACGGTTCACCTTCAGCCGTCCCCTGCACCTCAACGATCCTGCCTTTGCCGGTCATGACGATGTTCATATCAACCTCTGCAGCGGAGTCTTCCGTATAGCAGAGGTCGAGCATGGGTTTCCCGTCGACGATCCCGACGCTGATCGCCGCCAGATAGTCCGTCACGGGAATCGTCGTCGATCATCCCCTGCTTTCTGGCCCGTCTGAGGCCGTCGACGAGCGCAATATAGGCGCCCGTTATCGAGGCCGTACGAGTGCCGCCGTCGGCCTGGATCACATCACAGTCGATGAGCACGGTCCGTTCACCCAGGGCTTTCATATCCACGACCGATCGCAGGGACCGTCCGATGAGCCGCTGGATCTCATGGGTGCGGCCGCCGACCTTGCTCCGCTCGCGCGAGATCCGCTGCGCTGACGAACGGGGAAGCATGGCATATTCCGCCGTGACCCATCCGGTCCCCTTGCCTTTGAGGAACGGAGGGACCGAGTTCTCCACCGTCGCCGTGCACAGCACGCGCGTATCGCCAAACTCGATCAGGACCGAACCTTCGGCTGTTTTGAGATAATTTCTGGTGACCTTCAGCTTGCGGAGTTCATCCGCTTTTCTGCCATCTGCCCGCATTGCATCCTCCTGTTCAGAAATCTCTTTCGCCCGACGCACACAGAACCCCTGCGTTCAAGCATAACTTATTATCGGCAATCGCCTGGACAGGCGATGCCGTATGTCCTTGGCGCTCTTATGCGAAACCACCAATTAGATCTTGTACTTTTTCAGTTTGTACCGCAGCACCCGCTCACTGATGCCGAGCCGTTCTGCAGCGCGTGTCTGGATGCCGTCAGACTCTTTCAGCGCATCGAGGATGAGGCCCCGCTCCACGGTATCGAGCGTTTCGTTGAGCTGCCCCTTTAAGGGAACAACAGGCGCCTTGCCGTCGCTCTCTGCGCCCTGGAGATGCAGCGGAAGATCCGTGACCGTGATCGTCCCCCGCTTCGCCAGCACCACTGCGCGCTCGATGATGTTTTCCAGTTCCCTGACATTCCCGGGGTATGCATACCGCATCAACCGGTCCCGTGCCTCTGCTGCCACTCCCGAGATTTCCTTCTTATTCTCGGCACTGTATTTTTTAATAAAATGCTCCATCAATGCCGGAATGTCTTCCTTCCGGTCGCGCAGCGGCGGGATGACCACGGACACGACATTCAGGCGGTAGTAGAGGTCCTCCCGGAATCTTCCTTCACGAATGTCCTTTTCGATGTCGCGGTTCGTTGCCGTGATCACGCGAACGTCGACCTTGATCGTCTGGTTTCCGCCGACGCGTTCGAACTCCCGTTCCTGCAGCACCCGGAGCAGCTTCACCTGCATTCCCGGCGTCAGTTCACCAATCTCGTCCAAAAAGATGGTCCCCGTGTCAGCAGCTTCGAACCGTCCGATGCGTTTCGAGGTGGCGCCGGTAAAAGCGCCTTTTTCGTGGCCGAAAAGCTCGCTTTCGAGCAGTGTCTCGGGAAGCGCAGCGCAATTGACCTTGATAAGCGGGCATTTCGCCCGCGGGCTGTGGTAATGGATCGCCTTGGCAACCAGTTCCTTGCCCGTGCCGCTTTCCCCCCGCAGCAGCACCGTGGCATTGCTGGCCGCCACACGGCCGGCGAGGTTCAGCGCCTCTTCCATGGCATGGCTGGTGCTCACGATCTCGTCGAACTTATATCGTTCGCGGAGCTGTTCCTTCAGTTCTGTGTTCTCACGGATAAGGTTCTGTCGCTCCGAGATACGCTCAATTAAGAGGACCAGCTGTTCCAGGTCAATGGGCTTGGGAAGATAATCATATGCCCCTGCCTTGATCGCCTTCACCGCCGTTTCGATAGTTCCAAAGGAGGTCATAATGATGACCGCCATGTCAGGATTCAGTTTGTGTGCCTCGCCTGAGGTCCGGAGCGCATCCACGCCGGGGATGTTACAGTCGGTAAGAAACAGATCGAACCGCTCCCGTTTAAGCGCCTCCATGGCGTCGGCAACGCTGCCGACACCCAGAACATCATATTTCCGCTGCGCGAGGAACGTTTCGATCCGCTTCCGTTCCTGTTCCTCGTCATCCATGACCAGAATTCGCGCTTCCTGCATATCGTTACTCGTCCTTTATTGCCGTTGTCTGAGATTGTTTTGCCGAGAGGTCCGCCACGATGCCTTCACGCAGCCCCCCGCTGCTGACCAGCATTTCCCTGTATGCGTAGCGTTCCATTATTTCCTGCGTTATGATCGCGCCGGGAAGAATAATGTCTTCGCGCCCCGGTTCCAGGCCGGCCAGGGTCCTCCGTTCGCTTAAACTGGAGCGCACCAGCGTTTGTACGATCCTGTCTATGGCACTCCGGGTAAGGATCGAACCATTGATCTTCACGGGATCATAGCTAGCCATCCCCTGGTCCATGGCGGCCAGGGTCGTGATCGTACCCGCGGTCCCGATAAGTTTTTCCGGTCGGCTCCCCGCACCCAGCGGCAGTGACTGCCGGACGTTCTCCGCCCTTTCCAGTTCCATCCGGATGGCCTGCCGAAGCGCTGCGACCTCATCCAATGCAGGCGGATCAGCGGCAACGTATCGCTCAGCCAGATACACTGCTCCGAGAGGAAGGCTCTGCACTAAGGGCCCGCTGCAGCCATTCGTCAGGATGAACTCCGTGCTGCCGCCGCCGATATCGATGACCAAAGCCGAGGCCAGCAGGCCGGTCTCCCGCTCACCCTGTCCCTGCAGCGCGCTCGCTACCCCCAGGAGGGTGAGCCGTGCTTCCTCCTCACCGTTGACAACACGGACAACGATGCCCGTTCGGCGGTGCACCTCAGCGATGAATTCCTGTGCGTTCGAGGCGTTCCTGAGCGCGCTCGTACCGATGGCCGAGGTCTTGCTGGCTGAAAAGCGGTGAATATGAGCGCTGAATTCGCTGAGGGCGGAAAAAGACCGCTCCATGGCGTCCGGAGAGAGCCTGCTTGTGCGGTCGAGGTCTTTGCCGAGGCGGGTTGTCCTGCGTGCTGAATACAGTTCGCGGAAGGCATCCGTGCCGGCTTCGGCAATGATGAGGCGGATGCTATTTGTTCCGATATCGATCCCCGCAAGGATCATACTGTAAGCAGATTTTTGAACCGATCACCATAGGCCCTGATGCGCATGGCGAGCAGCCTCGTGATCGCCATCAGAAGACGGGAGCCGGTCCGCGGATCCAGGTCGAGCAGGGCTTGAAAATCTTTTCTGGTGAGCATCAGCAGCTCCGTTTGACCTTCGGATTTTGCCGTCGCCAGCCGCCCTTCTCCCTGAACCAGCGCGAGCTCACCAAAGAACTCGCCCGGATTAAGCAGCAGCAATCCCCGCTCGTGCCCTTCTCCGGCCATAACGGAGATCCTGACGTTTCCGCTCTTGATGATATAGAGCGCTTCTGCAGGCATGTTTTCCGTAAATATCGTGGTGTTCGATTTTATTTTGCGTTCCTGGAACAGGCCCAGCGCAAGTTCAAGCTCCTCGACGGTGCACCCTTTGAACAGCATCGTTTGGTGTAAGAGCTCCAGATTATCCATAGACAATAGTTGATTCGGCTGCTGCCGTCCCTCCGAAATGAGGCGCCGTAACCAGCCTCATGGTATCCTGATTATAAACGGACAGCTGATTTTGTCAAGAAACAAAGAAGTTTTTTGTCATAGCCTGCACTGCTCCGGCAATTCCTCGGGGATGGCCATGAAACTCCGTCTTTCGGCAAGAATGACCGTTCCGGGTTTCGCTCCTTTCGGTTTGCTCACCTTGCCGGCGAGGGTATGGGTGACCGACACTTTTCCCGCTCCACGCCCCTTGCTGTAGAAAGCAGCATACGAAGCCGCCTTCATCAACACCTTCTCTGGCACCGGAACCCCTCCGGGATTGCGCACCAGGACATGTGAACCCGGCATCCCCTCCGCATGGAGCCACCTGTCGCAGGACCGGGCAAGTTTTGTAGTCAGGTAGTCGTTCCCTGCCGCACTCCTGCCGACAAGGATCTCCCATCCGCAAAAGACCGTTCTGCGGTATGACGGCGGATCTCCCGCCAATCTCTTTTTTGCGGAACTCTGAGGCACGTTACGGCAATCCCGCACGCTCATTTCGACACGAAGACGGATGAGCGTGTCCGTGTCCGGTGCTGCTGCAACGGAAGCTTGCAAGTGCTGGAGGGATGCCGCCTCCTCGCGTGCCGCGACGAGCCGGGCCAGGACGATCGCTCTTCCTGACTTTGCTTTCTTATATCGTTTAAAATACTGTTCGGCGTTTTGTGTCGGGGAGCACCGGGGATCAAGCCGCACCGACATCATCGTGCCATCATAATCAGCAAGCGCCGCCTGCTCCTGCCCACGGTCCAGACAGCTCAGGTTTGCCAGGATCAGGTCGCCTATTTTTCGGAAATCTTCCGCCCGGCTGGACAAAACAAGGTCGGCCGAGAGTGCCTCTGTCCGGCGAAGGGTTTTTGTCAGGCTTTTCGCAAGCGCACGCGAAAGCTCTTTGCGCTGTGCGTCAAGTTGTCCACCCGAAATACGCTCATTGAAAAAGGCCTCAGCAACACAGTTCGCAGGTGCATCGCTCAGGGACGCAGAAGAAAACCGGCCGGTCGGGATCACTCCGGCGTTTTCAAGTTGATGAGCCGTCGTTGCCGGTCGGAATTCCCTTGCCGGCGGAGGAACATAGGTAAGGCCTGCAAGAAGCTGCCGTTGACGAGCATCCGAAACCGGGACAGGAAAATAGACCGCCTTAATGACCGACGCTGCATTCACCATGACCAGATTTGCCGCGGAGCCGGTGAGTTCGGCAACGAGCCGGAACTCGGCACCCCTGGCTGAAAGCAGGATCTCGACCACGCGGTCATTGTTCAACACCGCCACTCCCTTGACCGTTGCGCCCGACAGATGACTCCGGAGGTAAAGGACCATTGCATGGGGTGGGGTTACGGCCGGAGGTTTTTTTATGACCAGATGGAGTCGGGGCATCGTCCGGTCGGGAGCGATCAGCAGAACGAGATCCCTGTCGGAACGGTGCAGCAGAAGATGGATTCCATTGGCCCCCTGGAACACACGCCGCACCCGCGCCCCGGGAAGCAGGGCTGCAAGTTCGTCAACAACGGACGTAAGCAATTCGTAACGCATGCACCTATACTCCTGCTGATTGCTCTGCATCGTTCCAGCTTCAAACCGGTGACGAAGACGGCAGACAACCGCAGAAAACCCTAAAGCTATCTGACGTCCGGCGCAACGCTGCTATGGGACCTGCAGCATCTTGTGCACTTGCGGGATGACCCGCACATCGCCAAGGATCTCCAGCGCCTTTTCCTGGAAGGCAAGGAGCATGGCCGGTGCCGGTGCGGAATTTCCGCTGGCAGGCTGGAGAATGAAAGGAACCGAAGGATCGGTGCTCGAAATGATCCTGGCGGCAGTAATGATGTCGTCCAGAGAGGTGTCATTGGTCATGACCGCTTTTACAAAGCACTCCTTCCCGCGGGTGGCGACAAGGAACTTCCGGTGTTCTTCCCAGAAGGGACGCAGTCCTGTGGCAGAGGGAAGCTTGATATCCATGCTCACCACATCGATGAAATCGACGACCTGCTGCAGCGCTTCGAACTGAATGCCGTTCGTTTCAAGATAGATTCGGAATGCCGGCCTCATCTGCGGAAGCCATGCTGATAAAAAATCACGCTGGAGCAGCGGTTCACCGCCGGTGAGGCTGAGAACCTGCAGGAGGCCGGGCAGAGCAAGACGCGTGCATAGTTGTGAAAGGCGGTCAGCGGTCAGCGGATTTTGCACCATTTCCTGTTCCCAAGAGGCCAGCGACCGCTGCGCCCGGCAAATATCACCATGCAACTGAATTGCAGCCGGGGTATCGCAAAAGCGGCAGCGGATATGGCAGCCCTGAAAACGAACAAAAATATGCCGTTCTCCTATCCGAGGCCCCTCGCCCTGCACTGAGGAAAATATTTCATCAATAAAGGCTGTCTTCATATTGCAGGATAATACAGAACATTAATCTTAAATACAAGTACAAGGACAGAAAAATGCACTTTTTAACTTATCTTGGCGAATCAGGTAGTTAATGCAACATATTGATTATACTTCACTTTTACTAGCTATTCTTACTTGACAATTCAACATTAATAAGGTAATACTAAAGGTAATATGGAGGTTTCATGAAAAGCGGTTCTATTGTACTTTCAATCTGCATTATTGTGTTACTGTCGTCAGCCCCGATACAGGCAGAGACCCTGGCCTATCAGGACGGCCAGACAACCATCCCTTCCCAGCTTAAACCGCCAACTGAGGACCTTGCACAGCTTGATGAACTGATCGATGAGGCTTCTGAAGAGAAGCCCTATCATATCCCCATGATCCTGAACGACAGCGTCGAGAACCATCTTGAGTATTTCAAGACGCGCGGACGGGATGTATTCCAGCGGTGGCTCGACCGCTCGGCGCGGTACATTCCGGTTATGAAGGATATTTTCAAAGAAAAGAACCTGCCGGAAGACCTGGTCTATGTGGCCATGATCGAGAGCGGTTTCAACCCCTATGCCGTTTCCTGGGCCAAAGCCGTGGGCCCCTGGCAGTTCATGCCCGCAACCGGCAAGCTTTACGGGCTCAAGATCGACTGGTGGATCGACGAGCGCAAGGATCCGATCAAGTCGACCATGGCAGCAGCAGAACACCTGAAGGATCTGCACAACCTCTTCGGCTCCTGGCCGCTTGCCCTGGCATCGTATAATGCCGGCGCTGGAAAGGTCCAGCGTGCAGTGCTCCGGACGCGTTCCGATGATTTCTGGGACCTGAAGGCATCGCGCTACATCCGCAAGGAAACCAAGAACTACGTCCCCAAGTACATGGCCGCAACTATCATTGCCAAGAATCCCGAGGCATACGGATTCAGCGTCACCAGTATCGAGCCGTACAATTTCGACGAGGTTGTGGTCGACCAGTCCACGGACCTCCGCTTGATCGCGCGCTGCGCCAACTGCACCTATGAAGAGATCAAGGAATTGAACCCTGAGATCAAACGGTGGGTGACGCCTCCCCAATATGCGAATTACGTCCTGCGGATCCCGAACGGCAGAAAAGACACCTTCCTTGCGAATTACGCCGCAGTCCCGGCGGAACAGAGGATCACATGGGAACGGCACCTGGTGCAAAAGGGAGAGACCCTTGCCGTCCTTGCCAGAAAGTACAATACGACCCCTGAGGCGCTCCGCGATATCAACGGGATCAAAAAGGACCGCGTCATTCCCGGCAAGCACATTCTTATCCCTCTCGACCTGAACAGCAAGACCCAGGACTTAAGCTACCTGACCATCAACCAGGGCAGCAAGACTGCAGGATATCTTGTACCGGGTTCGGAGAGGTGAGACGCTCGGCGTCATCGCACGAAATCATAATGTAACGGTTGCCGATATCAGGGAGTGGAACAAAGGACTGGGGAAATCGGTGCGGGCCGGCCAGAAGATCAAGCTCATCGTGGACACTGACCAGATCTGACACAGACGAAGGCGACGAATTAAAAAAAGGCCGGGAGCGAATCCCGGCCTTTTTTATTTGTCTCTATGCAGTACAGCTTATGCAGAGCTGGACTCAGACGGCCAGCAAGGTACCCTGGTTCATGCGGAGATGGCGTTTCGTCTGCCTCGCCAGGTCGGTATTATGGGTGACCATGATGAACGTGACCCCTTTGGACCTCGTTCATGGTCTTAAAGAAACGCATCATGTCCCCTTCCGTCTCTTCATCGAGGTCTCCCGTAGGCTCGTCGGCCAGCACCAGGGCCGGATCGTTCATAAAGGCCCGGGCGATCGCCACCCGCCGCTGCTGTCCGCCGGACAATTGCGCAGGATAGACGTTGATCTTGTCCGTGAGGCCGACCATGCTGCAGCAGTTCTTCCGCCTTTCGCCGCCTCCTGCCCGGCTGCGCGCGGCCTGAAGACCGTGGGCAGCAGAAGGTTCTCCTTGACCGTGAGTATCGGAAGAAGACTGGCGAACTGGAACATAAATCCGATCTTTTCACAACGGTATTCCGAGACCCGGTCGCTTGCCAGCGCATAGATATCCTCGCCGTCGAACAGGACCTTCCCCGAGGAGGGACGGGTAATGCCGCCGATCATGGACAGCAGGGTGGTTTTGCCTGAACCGGAGTGTCCGACGATCGAGATGAAATCTCCCTTGTCGATCCGCAGAGAAACGGAACGAACGGCGTCGATGGGAGCGTTATCGACGAGGTAGGTCTTGGTGATATTCTCAACAATGATCTGCGGCACGGATTACTCCTGTTTGATCACGAGCAGGGGTTCCAGCTTTTTTAAGCCGTTGGACCGGCGACAGCGCCCCCAGCACGCAGATGCCGGTCCCGAACAACAGGCCGGCAAGAGCGATGACCGTACGGGTGAACGTACTGAGGTCTACGGGGAGATTTTTCAGGATCGAAAAACTTTGCGCCATGATGAACGTCAGTGTTGTTCCCGCGATAATGCCGACAATGCTTCCTATCGCACCGAGCACAAGGACCTCAAAGAGGAACAATGTTCACCACATGTCGCTCTTTCGCACCGAGAGCACGCATGATACCGACCTCCCGCGTCCGCTCGTTCGCAATGGCGGTGAAGATCGCCCACACCAGGAAGAGCGAAAGAACGGTTGAAAGGACCATGGTGAGATAGAAGATCTTGCTGATGTCCCCCAGGGTGGTGATCAGGCTCTTTCCGATGTCCTTGCGCATCACGACGTCCAGTTCAATGATATTGTTCTCGATCTCGGACATGACCGTATAGGGGTCCGCGCCCTTTTTGAGCTTGGCGAAGATCACGGATATCTGGTCCGGCTTGATATCTGCATCGCTGTTCTTGATGATCTCGTCGATGTTCTCATCGCTGATGAACACCGCGGTATCGAGGCCTGAGCCGGTCTTGTCCAGTACGCCGACCATGCTGAACACGCTGCCGAACAGCTTCGCCTCCATCTCCACCATTCCAAGATTGATATTATAGGCCGACTCGCTGCCGACGATGGCTTCCCCTTTTCGCAGCTTCCGTCCCAGTTTGTCTTTCAGCCAGGGCGTAACAATGAAGTCGGTCTCCTGGTTAAAGGCAACGACCATGGATGACGGAACGGAACAGCAAAGTCCGGTAAGCGTTACCAGATAGGTCTGAGCGGAAACCTTATCGATGCCCTCGATCTTTTTGATCCGGTCAAGAAAGGACTTGTTCATGTAGAAGGACGTGGCACGGTTCTCTACCAGAATGTCCTCTGCCCCTCCCCGGGCTCCCGTAGGCACGATCAGAAGGTCGGCGCCAAGGCGGTCCGACGTCAGCTTGATGCTTGAATTAACGCGCGTGACAAAGGAGAGGGCAAAAACGAGAGCAGCCACCATCAGGGACAGCGCCGCCACGAGGATGCCGGTCCGGAGGGGCCGGCGGCGCAGGTTACGGAAAGCCATGGATGAGAGCGTAAATTGATCAGGCATAGTGTTTTAGCAGGCAAATAAAAACCTTCTCTGCGGAATATCCCGCAGAGAAGGTCAGGACGTTTCAGCTATTGGATCTTTATACTACTTCTTCCAGTTCGTGTCAAGGCCGCAAAGAACAGCATTCTTGTCGCCGAGACCCATGCCCTTGTGGCATGCCAGGCAGACCGAGGTGGACTTGTCGGACAATTTCTTCGCATCAGCATCATAGAACATGAGCGTGCCGTCGGTGATGTCAACGCCCTTGCCCTCTTTTACGATCGCCTTGCCGTCGGCATCGCAGCCGGCAGTCACGGTACGAACCGTCAGCATGGCATACTTGTCGTCAGGCGTCGTCTGTGCATCGTGGATCTGGTTTCCGGCCGGCATCATCTTCTCGTCGATCAGGGTCAGGGTCTTTGCATCGAGCACCCAGAGGCGGTCGCCTGCCGACTGATAGATGCGGGTTCCGTCGTTCGAGAAGTACTGGCGGAAGGTGATGGTCTTGTCCGGCTCACCCTTCAGCGTGTTCTTGGCGATCTTCTTGAATTTGCCCTTTTCAAGCGATGCCATATCAACAAGGATGAAATCGATGGAGCCGTTGCCTTTGCCGTCCTTGCTGCCTGATTGAGCACCAGAAGGAAGGTCTTCATGTCAGGCGAGTTGATGCCGTGCGTGAACTTGTACGTCCCCTTTTCATAGCCCAGGTCGCTCACCCATACCCGTTCCTTGTGCTTCATCGTGGCCTTGTCAAAGACATCGACATAGCCTTCCTGGCCCATGAACACCGGCATGTAGAAACCCTTGCTCTGGCCGGATGCGCAATAGAGCGGCGGCTTCGAGCCACCTGCGCTGGCATCGGGGTCCATGGCAACATCCTTGATCACGTTGCCGGTCTTGAGGTCGGACTTGCCTACATGCTGCTTGCCCTTCGGGTCAAGCACATAGGTTGACCAGAACATGGTGTTCGGATCGTTCGCATCGATACGTGCGTCATGGGTCGGATGGGTCTTCTTGTCACCGATAACAATGCGGTCCAGGTTGGTCACTTTGATCGGCTCATTTTCATTGCTCGGGTCGATGGTCACATCGGCCTTGGCAAAGTGGCCGCCCATACCGGCAACATAGGTTGTGCCGCTGTAGGTAGTGCCTGCTGCGATGGCGACCGGCGTTGTGGAATCAACGGTCGTAAAAGCAAGGTAGCCCATAACAACAACTGCGCATATGGTCAGTACAACGAAAACCTTTTTCATACTGTTCCTCCCTATTATAATATTATTTAACATCATACTTGATACATGTTTGTTCGAGTGTTCGACATAATACTTCTGTAGCACGTTGCCCCTAGCACCTCCTTGGTATTATATAAAGAGCATATTGCTTATGATTATACACAGTATCACAGAGCTATAACAAGGTCGTCAACTTCAAATTCTAATTTTACATCATTGATAGCGGCTCCGCGTGGCCCTTGTTGCATAATCCGTTAACTTCATTACTATTGTTCTTTCGCCTGAGCGTTTAAAGGTCAGCACGATACGAAGCTCCGTCCCCGCCTGCATGGTCCGCGGCAATCTTAAAGATCATGATATGCTTGCCGGCCGGCCTCAGCACAAGAGTGCTGTTCGCGGGGACGTCCATGCCGGTGACGGTCGTCATTTTCCCGTCTTTCTTCGTCATGCAGTTCCGTTATCGCTCCGGGCATATCCGTACGGGCAGACAGAAGCCGATCGTCGCCGTTTCCCGTGTTGACGATCTTCATGAACACCGATGCAACGCCCAGTATGACAGGCGACAGTTTTGCCTCGGGCTCTTCGACCACGATCTGAGGCTCTCCGGGAGAGCACGCGGCTCCTCCCAGAAGGAAAGCGACCAGAACTGCCAAGATGGTGCAGATGAGAGGATTCGCCTTCAGGGGCATAGCCAGATCCTTCCCTTGTACGCGTTATTTTGCAGCGGTTCCCTTTGCAGGAGGCGCAGCAGCGCCCTGAACCTCAGGCGCAAAGGTGGTACCGCCGAGCTTTTCAGCGATCACTTTATTCTTTTTCTGCGCCTCAGCTGTGTTCCCAGCACGTTCGTACAATTTAGCCAGTTCCACCGTGGCAATCCCCGGCCCGAGAACCGCCTCCGCCTTTTCGAATGACGCTATGGCTTCACTCTGTTTGCCGAGCGCACTATACACGTACCCCATACGCTGATAGGCCAGTCCGACCAGATCCTTATCAACGAATTTACTTTTTGGCAAGGGTTTCGTATTCCCGAAGGGCCTCATTCGGGCTGGTTGAGCTTTACGAGACAATTGCCGATGTAGAATTGCGCGATTGCGCCGCTCATCGTGCGGGGATACTTTTTTTGCACATCGCGGTACCGTTCGAGCGCCTTTGCATAATCAGGCGCAGCACCGCGCCTGCTCCTGATACAGTCCCTGTGCGGCGGCAAGCAGTGCGGAGGCTTTTTTGTCGTTGCTGGACTGAAAAAGCGTATAGCCTGCGGCAATGACGACCACTGCCGCCAGGACAACGACGGCTATCGTAAGGTTCTTCTGGTACAGCGAAACGAGATCAAGGGCCTTGTTCGCGATGGTCATGAGCTGCGGCTCCGCATGCTTTGACGCGGCAGAGCCTTTCTTCTTTATCATATGCATCCGTACAACCTCCTCAGATGGAATTCACCGGCATTTTCTTATCCGATGCGGAATAATCACGATCGTTACGAGCGCTTGTTAAACCTGTCCAGTGCCAGCGACCGACAGCTCCTTCGAGTTCCTGAACGCGACTGCGATCTGGTCCGCGGTCAGACCGGCCCCCCTGAGCACGGTCTCCGCGAACTCGCTGGTGATCAGGTCGCCCGGTTCATGGGTATCCGTGTCGATCACGAGTTTCGCACCCGCTTCAACGGCCATCTTCGCCACATATCCATTGGAAAGGCTGTGGCCCTTGCGCGATGATATCTCGAGATGAACGCCTTTCCGCGCAGCAAGTTCAGCCTCCTCCCTGGTGATCAGGCCGGGATGGGCGAGAATATCCACCCCGGCTTCGATGGCAGCACGGTTCGTGCCCGGATGGACCGGCTCCACCAGCGTTTCTCCATGGGCGACCACGATCGCGGCGCCCAGGGAGCGCGCCTTCTGCGTCAGTTCGGCAAAGGTTTCCGGCGGGATGTGCGTCAGTTCGATGCCCGGCAGCGCGATGATCTTCCATCGGCGGTTCAGTTCCTTGCACGCTGCGGCCACCCGCGGGATCGTAAAGTCAAGGTTCGAGGAATCGGCGTGGTCGGTGATGGCGATCACTTCGTAACCCTTCATGACCGCCCGGCGCACGAGCTCCGACGGCACCAGCACGCCGTCGCTGAACAGAGAATGAGTATGAAGATCGATCATGGCAGCTCCTTAAGTAGTTGCATCGCAGAACGCGCGGAGCGTTCGGCGTTTAAAGCATCCCCTCCTGATCATGGATCCCGTTTTCAGGGAAGGCAGACACTTCACCGCAGACGCCGCTTGCCCTGGAACGCCTCTTGCCGCGCCATATACGCGTCAAGGTCGTTCAGCAGTTCACTGCGGGTCTTGTTCCAGACCGGAGCAATGAGGATCTCATCGGGAGCAGCGGCAAAAAGCCGCTGCAGCACGATCTCCGGGGACAACCGCTCCAGAAAGTCGGACAGCATTTCGATGTATTCATGATAGCCGAAGGTCGGAAAAGGCCGTTCTGCATAGAGATCGGCAAGCGCCGTTTCCCTGACCACCTGGAGTTGATGGATCTTGAGGAATTCGATGGGAAGCTGTGAAAGTTCATCGGCCATACCGAGCATCTCTTCCCGCGTTTCGGTCGGGAAGCCGAGGATAAGGTGCGCCCCGATGTGAATGCCCCTGCCGGCGGTCAGTTCCAGTGCATGTTTGAAACAGGCGTAGTCATGCCCCCGATTGATGAATGCCAGCGACTTGTCGTAGATCGACTGAAGTCCGTATTCGACCAGGATAAAATGATCACGGCCCAGCCGTTCCAAAAGCGCGATCTTTTCCTCGTCAACACAGTCCGGGCGGGTCCCGATGGCAAGCCCCACGACACCCGGGTTATCGAGTGCCTGGCGATAGAGCCGTTCGAGGATATCAACGGAAGCATAGGTGTTCGTGTAGGGTTGGAAATAAACGATGAACTGTTCTGCCCCATAGCGGGAGCGGAGGTAGGGTATGCCGTTCGCGATCTGTTCCTTGAGCGATGCAGTGCTCGTGCAGGCCGACGGCCTGAAGCTGTCGTTATTGCAGTAAATACAGCCGCCCGTGGCAACGCTGCCGTCCCGGTTGGGGCAGGTAAATCCCGCGTCCACGTTCACCTTGTAGACCGGCCGGTGGTACAACTCCTTCATATACTGCCCGAAGGCGTTGTAACGCCTGGTCGTTGTCTTTTTATCGGATAGAGCTGCTGCCTTCATGGCTATGACCTGTTGCCGAGGATCCCTGGAGTATGGACAATAATTGGATTTGTTAATATACCAGAGGCAATGGAGAAAAATCCAGAAAGGAATTTATCCGGGGCCCCGCTCAGGCGGCCCCGGACGGGTGATCGCATTTACAGGTCAGCGTACTTCCGGGTGGATTCCACGACGATCAGGAGCGCCCCGAGCAACAGGACGACCAGAAAGATCTGCTGGGTCCGGCCCGCGTTCGTGCTGGTCAGTTGGGTGACGGCACCAATGGCCAGCGTCGCTGCAAGGACGAGCTCAGCGATCACCAGCTTTTTGGGCTGTACCGCCGGGAGCTCAAAGGTCTGGACCGCCAGAAGGACCAGTCCGATACAAAAAGAACGCCATGTCCCCCTTTATTGCCGTAGCGCCGACAAGAACGAGCAGGACCCCGAGATTGATGAGAATGTTCTTTAACATATCGCTTTTCTTTTCCGTCATGGTTCCCCCTTTACCCTTTCATATGATCAAGCTGGTGAAAAACTGGATCATTATATCGACGCCTCGTACAATCGTCAATCCTTTTTTATTCCCCCATGCATATTAACGATCCACGACAATCCGGCCCACAGCATCAAAGAACCCCGATGCATCGGCCAGCAGTGCCTCCACCTCGTGCCGGGAGATCATGTTGAGCTGGGGAACCGAACATTTTGGTTTAAGCTCGAATAATCTACGAAGGGCATGGAAAAAGCGCTGATCGATCTCTCCGGTATTGACGAACTCCTTTTCGAACAACGCGACCGATACACTCTGCATAGCTGCAGGAATTCCCCTGGTATGGAGAAGCGCAAGCGCAGGATAATACATCGCATAATACAGGCTGTTCACGACATATTTCAGCTCCGCATTGTCAGCCAGCAGGCCCCGCGCATCTTCGAGCGCTTCATTGGCCTGCGCCAGCTTGAGCCGGGCATATTCCCTGTGCGCCTTGTTTACTTCCATCTGCGCCTGCTCCCGATCGCCGCTTATAGCCTATCTCGTCCAGACCGCTGTTCTGCCGATCAGCGAGATGCCGATGAAGCCCCGCAGGTTCAGCTGCGCGGGCGAAACGAGCGTCAGCTTGCCTCTGTAGGTCCTGCCGTTCTTCGGATCGTAGACACGGCCGCCGGACCATGTATTTTCACCGGCATAAGAAAAATCGCGCACGATCTGAAGGCCGACGACCGGCGAGCTCCGGAGGTTCCTGTCAGGGTTATTATGGTCGACCTTCGGCGTTCCCGGAACACCCTCGTTCGACCCCTCAGGATAGTTCGGCGCCTTGAGCCAGACGATCTTGCCGCAGTAGTTATCGCCGCATTTTTGGATCTCGATCTTGGCGTCCTTCTCCTGATTGTTCCAGACGCCAAGGATATCGTCTGCGCCAGCAGCATACGCAGCGGCCGCGATCATTTGCAACAGCATGATTACCAGCAGAATGGTTTTTTTCACAAGCCCCTCACTGTATCAGCGATCTCACGACCTTCATATTCTTCGGGTCGTCCTCTTCCGTTTTTTTCGGTGTCTCCATGATTTTAGGCACATTCTTAAAAGCCGGATGGTTGAGCAGCAGTTTGAAACCGTCAAGGCCGATTTTGCCTTCGCCTATATGCCAGTGCCGGTCTACATGCGAGTTCAACTCCTTCAGGCAGTCATTGAGATGCATCCCCTTTAACTGCGCCAGGCCGACCGTGGAAGCTATCTTGTCGGCAAGACTGTTCACGCCCTCTTTTGTGCGGATATCGTAGCCTGCGGCAAAACCGTGGCAGGTGTCGTAGCAAAGCCCGATATGATCCGTATTGGAAAGCCGCGATATGACCTCCTGCACCTGCTCCAGCGTGTAGCCCACATCGCCCTTTTCCCCTGCCGTATTCTCCAGCAGAATGGTCGCTTTCGGCTTATGGAGCTTCATTGCCATGTTCAGCGCACTCGCCACGCGCTCGATCATCCAATCCTCGCTCTGACCGCTTGCAGATCCCAGATGCGTGACCAGATATTCAGCGCCCAGGGTCTCGGTCCGTTCAAGGTCGATGACGAACTGCTCGATCGACTTCTCATACAGATCCGGCTTTGACGAAGCGAGGTTGATGAGGTAGTTCGTATGCACGAACACCGGCGCGATGTCCAGGTTTTCGCGCAGCTTTTTGAATTCGGCCACGTCGGCTTTATCGAGCGGCTTGACGGTCCAGCCGCGCGGGATTCCTGCTGAAGATCTGCATGCAGGTGCAGCCCAGCTCGGAAGCGCGTTCGACCGAACTGGCAAAACCGCCGCTGATGGAGACATGAAAGCCTATTCGCATATGCTCATCCCGCCGATTAAATACCAGTTCATGATTTTTTGCCGATCATCTTGTCAAATTCCTCTTCGTTGATGACTTTCACGCCAAGCGCTCTCGCCTTCTCCAGCTTGCTGCCTGCCTCTTCACCTGCCAGGACATAGCTTGTTTTCTTGGAAACCGAACCTGCCGCATGCCCGCCCAGGCGCTCGATAAGCTCTTCTATCTCGTTTCTCGGTTTTGAAAGCGTTCCTGTGACCACGATCGTGAGCCCGTCAAGCGGTCCGCGCTCCCTTTTGTTAGCGGCTTCATAATCAGGATTAGAGATAGTTAATCCGATCTTCTTGAGTTTCTCCAGGGTTTGCAGATTTTCCTTTTCGCTGAAAAAACCTGCAATGGAGTCAGCGAGTTTTTCTCCCATTTGTTTGATCTCTATAATGCGTTCCGGCCGTACGTGATACAGATCCTCGATCTTCTCAAAGTGCTTTGCAAGCTGCTTTGCAGCGAACTCTCCTACGTGAAGAATGCCGAGCGCAAAGAGAAACCTGCTGAGCCTTGCTGCCTTGCTTTTTTCGATGGCATCGATCAGGTTCCGGGCAGATTTTTCAGCGAACCGGGGAAGCCCGAGCAGCTGCTCCTTCTTTAAGGCATAGAGATCGCCGAAATGCCGGATGAGACCCTGGCTGTAAAGAAGTTCCACGTTCTTTTCGCCAAGACTTTCGATATCCATGGCGCCGCGAGACGCATAGTGAATGATCTTCTCCAGCACCTGGGCCTCGCAGTTCAGGCCGATGCACCGGAATGCGACCTCGCCCTCTTCACGCACGATATGGGAACCACAGACCGGGCAATGGGTTGGTGGAGGGAATGGCCGTTCCTTACCCGTGCGTTTCTCTTTGATAACGGTCACGATATGCGGGATCACGTCCCCTGCCCGCTCGACCACCACCGTGTCGCCGATGCGTATGTCCTTTCGTTCTATCTCGTCCCAGTTATGGAGCGTTGAACGCGACACGGTAACGCCGCCGATCCTCACGGGTTTAAGTGAAGCAACCGGAGTGATCGCTCCTGTCCGCCCCACGCTGGCGATAATATCTTCGATCACCGTCGTGCCCTGATGAGCTGGGAATTTGTACGCTATCGCCCAGCGCGGTTCACGGGTCTTGAAGCCGAGCGCTTTCTGAAGCGAGAAATCGTTGACCTTGATGACCGCACCGTCAGTTTCGAAGGGAAGCCTGGACCGTTCATTCTCAATGTGTTTGACAGCATCGATCACCTTATCGATACCCTGCGCGACAATGAGGCCCAGCGGCACCGGGAAATGGCACTGCATAAGCCAGGTGTTCAGCGCTGCCTGGCTTTTAAATTCTATGCCCTTCATAGCCCCCACACCATAGCAGGCCATATGGAGCTTTCTTTTTTCCGTGATCGCTGGATCAAGCTGCCGGATGGAACCGGCCGCGGCGTTACGGGGATTGGCAAACAACGGTTCTGTGGCCTTTTCGCGCTCTTTATTCAATTTCTCGAATTCCGTGATGTCGATGAACACTTCGCCGCGAATATCGATCTCTTCAGGGATTCGGTCCGTCCCTTCTATTTTGAGCGGAATGGCCTTGATGGTCCTGACGTTCTGCGTGACGTCCTCACCTTCATAGCCGTCGCCCCTCGTCGAGGCCCTGACGAGAATCCCTTTGTGGTAGGTCAATTCCATCGCAAGCCCGTCGTACTTCGGTTCAACCGTATATTCGACCTCGTTGTCGGATTTGAGGACCCTCTTGATCCGCAGGTCAAAATCTCGGATCTCTTCATGAGAGAAGGCATTGTCCAGCGAGAGCATGGGCTCGGTGTGTTTCACCTTATTGAATTTTTCGAGCGGCGGAGCGCCCACGCGCTGGGTGGGAGAATTGGGGACAGCATAACCGTACTGCTCTTCAAGTTCTTTCAGTTGTCGGAACAAACGGTCATATTCCGCATCGGAGATGACCGGGGCGTCGAGAACATAATAGCGGTAGTTATGTTCGTTGATCTCCGCAACAAAGCGGTTGATCTCTTTTTTTATATTGTCGGGAATAGCTGCCATGGTTTGTGTTTGAAGATTTACCGCTGCCGAGCAAACTCTGAATGAAGTGAACACGAACAGTTCGACAACTGCTTACGTGCTGCTGTTATAACACAAAAGGGAAGGCGGTATTTTCTATCTTCCCCCGGCTTCGATGAGCGACTCATTTACCACGGCCATCGCATCCTGGTTGCGTTGAGTTATTGTTCGCTTATAATAAAATTTTCCTTCTTTTTGCGCCGTTTCGTTCTGCTTAACTTCTTTCATCAAAACCAATTTTCCGCCCGCGACGCGGTAAAAACTCTCCACATAGAGCTGACCCGCATCTCCGTAATCGTTGAAGACACGAATTTCCTGGACATCCGGCCCACTGACCGAATCAGGCAGCATCGCTCCGGCGAATGGAATGAACATGGATTTTTTCCTGTTGTAAATATAATAAAGGTAGCCTGCCCGGGTCCCATCGTCGCGCATGCACAACAGTTTAAGGTCCTTGTTCCAGTGCGCATTAAAATCTGCAGCAATCAGCAATCCTACTCCGCCAGGTGATGGTCCGCATTCAAAATCTCCGTATTTGAATGTCTGATGAATCTTGTTTTCGCCTTCCCGTACTATATCTATGCGCGAAAGGTTTTGTTCTCTGTTGAACGTTATATAAAAAGAGTAGTTTTGCTGTTCATCATCCATTGAGTAGCTGTAAACATATTTCCTTTGAAATGCGGCCGTCGTTTCCACATTCGATACAAGGCCATTTTTATAACGAGCCAATCCCTCCATGCGATTCCTGATCATATTGGCATGTTTATACCCCGGATTCAGCTTCAACGACAGATCATAGTTCCCGATAGCGCAGTCCGGCAGGCCCTCATCGTAACAGAGGTCCCCCAGGATCAAATAGGTGTCCCATCTGTCAGGGTTGATATCGACCACCCGATTCAAACAGGCCTCGGCCAAGAGATAATATTTGCTGCCCATCTTGAAATAAGCCTGCCCGAGGTTGAGCAGCACGTCAACATGCGCAGGACAGGCCAAGCCGGCAGTGAGCGCAAGACCATCGGCTTTTTTCCACAACGCAACGGCCTCCTGTCGCTTCGTCTTGACAAACATCTGAAGCGCCTCATTATTTAAACGTTCGATTTCCCGGACCGTTTGTTCGCCGGATGGAGGCGGGTCTTTGGCCACAGCGACGAGAGGGAACACAAAGGGAGTAAGACTGATAAACAAAGCGGTGAGCAGGAAGCAGTTCCCCCTGAATGACCGGCATGTTACTTTAGCATGAGAAACGGTGCGAAACGTGTATGCCACGACAGTGAACCTCCCTACCATGCACTCTTTTGATCCCGGCTTCTATTCAACGATCTTTTCCTCAAGCTGATAATCCTTTATCTTCGTAAGAAGCGTCTTATAGCTTACCTGAAGAATCTCGGCGGCGCGGGTCTTGTTCCCGCCCGTCTGCTTGAGCACCTGCCTGATGCGGCGGGATTCAACAATGCGCGTTGCAGCCTGGGCGATCTCGTGAAGCGGGCCTTCCAGTGGCACATGTTCTGCAAAGGCCTCCAGGATGCTCGACTCACTGATGCCGAGGTCTTGGGCACGGATCACGCCGCCTTCGGCATAGATGACGGCCCGTTCGATCACGTTCTCCAGTTCACGCACGTTCCCTCTCCAGGGCGCCTTCATCAGGATATCCATGGCCTCGTCGGAGATGGTCAGCGGGCCTTTGCGCACTTCGGCGGAATACTTGTTCAGGAAACTCGCCGCCAGCGCAGGAATATCGTCTCGCCGTTCGCGAAGCGGCGGGATCGTGAGGGGGAAGACGTTCAAGCGGTAAAACAGGTCTTCACGGAAGAGCCGGGCATCGACGGCCTTTTGCAGGTTCTTGTTCGTGGCGGCAACGATCCGCACATCGATCTTGATCTGCTTGCCGCTGCCGCCGATCCGCTCGATGACCTGTTCCTGAAGCACCCGCAGCAGCTTTGCCTGAAGCGCCAGGTCCATGTCCCCGATCTCGTCGAGGAAAACGGTGCCGTTATCCGCCAGTTCGAGTTTGCCGAGCTTTCTCGCGTCAGCGCCGGTGAAGGCGCCGCGCTCATACCCGAACAGTTCGCTTTCGAGCAATTCATGGGGGATGGCGGCTGAGTTGATAGCCAGGAAGGGCCGATCCTTCCGCAGGCTCAGGTAGTGAATGGCCCGGGCGAAAAGCTCTTTTCCCGTACCGCTCTCGCCCTGAATCAGGACCGTGGCATTCGTGGACGCCACTTTCTGGATTTTTTCGCTGATCTCCTGCAGCTGACTGCTTTTGCCTATGATCTTCGGAAAGCCGAGCTTGTCGGAGAGTTCTGACCGGAGCAGGATGTTCTCCGTTGCCACGCGGGTCGTATCGAGCGCACGTTTGATAAGCACCAGCAAATGGTCGATGTCAAAGGGCTTGGTCAGGAAATCGTACGCGCCCTGCTTCACGGCCCTGACCGCAGTCTCGATCGTGCCGAAAGCGGTCATGACGATGACCGGCAGAAGCGGGCTGTCTTCCTTTACGGCCTTGAGCACCTCGAACCCGTCTTTTTTAGGCAATTTCAGGTCCGTCAGCACCAGCATGATGCTCTCGTCGGCGAGTTTTTTTATGCCCTCGGCGCCGTCTCTGGCAGGGACAACCCGGTAGCCTTCGGCCTCGAGGGTCTGCGTAAGCATGGCGAGCATGCTTTCCTTGTCTTCTATGACGAGAATCGTGTCCATACCGTAATAACTACCTGACCCGGACAAACCGGAATAAATTTGCCACGAAGACACGAAGGCACCAAGAGAGGCATCCGTGTCTTTGAGGTCTGATTAACGCGATACGTTTCAAGACGTTCTTTGTGTCTTAGTGCCTTCGTGGCGATAATTTCCTGCCCTTTTGTGTCGCATTTGATGCGTAACTTACTAATTCCCTGTCATCGGCAGAACCACCGTAAAGGTCGTCCCCTGCCCTTCGGTGCTCTGCACGTCGATCCTTCCGCCGTGGGACAGGACTATCTTGTGCACCAGGGCCAGGCCGAGACCGACACCCGTGTCCTTGGTCGTGAAGAACGGGAGAAATATCTTCTTGACTTTCTCCCGGGGAATGCCGGTCCCGGTATCGGTTATCGTGAGGGAAAGCTCCCTGCCGGCGCCCATGCCCTGGATCGTCAGCGTTCCGCCTTCCGGCATGGCTTCGACGGCATTCTGGACCAGGTTCGTCAGTGCCTGGCGCATCAGTACTTCGTCGAGGGAAACCTCGAGATCGGGCAGGTCCAGCACCGTTCTGGTCCGGTCATCATTTCCTTTGGCTTGAAGAACGTTCGCGACACAGCCTTCGATCAGTTCCCTGATGTTGATCCGCACCCGGTTCAGCGAGGCAGGCCGGGCAAAGGTCAGCAGGTCGTCAATAATGCGGTTCATGCCGTTGATCTCGGCGACCACGTCCCTGATGATCTTCTGTTCGGGAGCGGCTGACTTTTTTGAGACCAGTGCAAGATAGCCGGCAATGACGGCCATGGGATTCCGCAGCTCATGTGCTATGCCGGCCGACATCTCGCCCAGGGCGGTGAGCCGTTCGCGGAGTTCCACCTGTTCCTGCAGCCGCTTCACCTCGGTGAGATCCGAAAATGACAGAATAACGCCGAGCGAAGAACCATGCCGGTCGGTTAAGAGCGCGGTGTTGTACCCAAGCCACATGCGGCCCTCAGGACGCTCCAGCGTTGCTTCCATTCTCAACAGGGTCGTGGCCCGCCCGAGGGTCTCCCCTACCGAACGGCAGATGTCGCCGGCGCCGAAAATGTCGCTGCAGGGCCGGTTAACCGCCTGTTCATGGCTTATGCCGAGCATCTCTTTCGCTGCGTGATTCAGGGTGATGACCCGGTTATTCCGGTCGAAGGTCATGACGCCGCTCGTTACACACTGGAGGATGTTCTCATTGTAGCTCTCGACGTTCTCGGCTCGTTGTTCGGCGCTGGCACGAAGCCGTTCAAGTTCCTGCTTCTTTTCCTTGAGCTCCTTGGTCACGCCGTGGAAGGCATCGATGATAAATCCGACGTCTTCTTTTTTCCGCCGTTCTTGTTTTTTGAGGCCAAGGTCCTGCCGGAAACGGCGGGACAAGATCCAGGCTATCGCCAGGCCGACTGCAACGATGACCAGTCCGAGCAGCTGTATGGAAAGTGAATAGGACATCATATGCGGAGCAGGCCCAGGTACCAGGAAATGATATCGGAGCCGTAAAGCATCGTTGCCACCCCCCCCGCGGCCAGGAACGGTCCGAAGGGTATAACGTGGTCAGCCTCGTGCTTTCGCAGCAGGATGAGCGTCACACCCACGACAGATCCCGCGATCGCGCCGAGCATGATAATAAGGAGCGCGCTTTTCCAGCCGAGAAAACTTCCGAACATGCCCATGAGCTTCACATCGCCGCCGCCCATCGCTTCAACGTGGCGCAGCTTTTCCCAGATCCAGCCGAGGATAAGGAGCGGCGCGGCTCCACACACCAGTCCGATGAACGAGTTGATGACGCTCTCGACATACGGCCAGTCCTGGGGCATCAAACGGTCCAGAGAGAACGGGAGCGGCCCGGCCAGTGCCGGCATGAAGAACGGCGCGACGACCAGGCCGAGAACCATGCCCGGAAGCGTGATCGCATCGGGGATGATCTGGTGGTCGAGATCGATGAACGTGATGACGATCAATGACGAGCAGAGCGCCATGATCAGGATCGCTTCGCCGTTCAGACCGAGCTCCCGGTAGACCCACCCGTAGGCCAGGGTGTTCAGCAGTTCGACCAGCGGATAGCGCCAGGAGATGGGCAGACCGCAGGTCCTGCATTTTCCCCGAAGCAGGAGATAACTGATAACCGGTATGTTGTCGTAGAATTTGATCGGTTTCCTGCAGCGGGGGCACTGGGACGGCGGCGTCGCGATGGACTCACCGTGAGGAAGCCGCACGATGCAGACATTGAGGAAACTGCCGATAAGAAGACCAACCAGGAGGACCAGGCCAATGATCATGGAGTGGTCTCCCCCGCCTGTTTCGGCGCCGGTCGGAAGACGGACGCTTCGTTCCTGATTTCATCGGTCAATCGGTCAAGTTCCTTCTCCAGCAAAACGATCTCGGTCAGCGACGCCGCGACCTTCTCGTCCTGCAGCAGCTGCTCCGTCAGTTTGGGCAATGATCCGGAATTGTTCAATTCCACCAGGGTATGGCCTATGATGCGGTATTGTTCATTGACGCTTTCCTGAACATTGTCGACCCTGATCCGGAGACGCACGATGTTCAGCTCCGCCCGGACCCGTTCAGATAACGTGGCTGCTGCAGCCATCAATTTGTCCGATCCCTTCTGCATGTTCGAAACGACTTTTCCCCAGATCATATGATGGTGACTCCTTTAAAAGGGGCAAGGGGATCAGATTGCCGGAAGTGCAACCACCCTTACGCCTTCCCGTTTTTTGTCCCTGACTCCTGAACCCTGCACTCAGAACCCTGCACCTTGGCTCCTGTTTTTTTTACTCTATCAGAATGCCGTGGAAATATCAACCGACGCTTAAGAGGCCCAGCTTGCCCTGCCACCTTCTCCAAAGCGAGTCGCGCAGCTGTGGATACTGCGTGAGCGCGGCGTCCTGTTGGATAAGCTCAAAAGCCTCGGTCCGCGCCTTTTCCAGAAGGTCTGCATCGCGAATGATGTTCGCCGCGCGCAGGTCCGGCAGGCCTGACTGGCGCGTTCCCAGGAACTCGCCCGGCCCGCGCAGACGAAGGTCCTCCTCGGCGATCTTGAAGCCGTCCGTGGTGCGCGCGAAAGCGTTCAGCCGCTCCCGCGCTTCGTCGGCGAACATCCGGGGACCCATCAGGATGCAGTAGGACTGGTGGCCGCCCCGGCCTACGCGGCCGCGGAGCTGGTGAAGCTGCGCCAGGCCGAAGCGCTCGGGATGCTCGATCACCATGACCGTGGCGTTCGGCACGTCCACGCCGACCTCGATCACTGTGGTCGAAATAAGGATATGCGTTTCCTTCGCTTTAAAGGCGGCCATGGCGGCCTCCTTCTCGTCAGCCCTCATCCTGCCGTGCAGAAGGCCCACGTTCCAGTTCGGGAAGATGTCCTTCTGGATATGCGCCGCCATTTCTGTCGCTGCCTTGAGGTCGCTTTTCTCGGTCTCCTTGACCAACGGGTAGACCACATAGACCTGACGCCCCTTCTTGATTTCCTCATCAAGGAACTGATAGGCCTCCCTGCGCCGGGGTTCGAAATAGATCCGGGTGACGATGGGGCTCCTGCCCGGCGGCATTTCGTCGATCACGGACACGTCGAGATCCCCGTAGACCGTCAGCGCCAGCGTTCGCGGGATCGGCGTAGCGGTCATGACGAGCACGTCGGGCTCATAGCCCTTCGACGTAAGCGTTGAGCGCTGCATCACGCCGAAGCGGTGCTGCTCGTCGATAATGGCAAGGCCTAGGTGTTTGAACTGCACGTTCTGTTCAATGAGCGCGTGCGTACCGACCACGATGTTGGCAACGCCGGACCCGATCTCGGCAAGTACCATTTCCTTCGCCTTTTTCCTGAGGCCGCCCACGAGATGGCGCACCGTGATGCCCAGCGGCAATGCCAGCGCCTCGATATTATTGTAATGCTGTGCTGCCAGGATCTCCGTGGGTGCCATGAGACAGGCCTGGTAACCGTTTTCCACAGCCATGAGCGAGGCGATCATGGCGACGATGGTCTTTCCGCAGCCTACATCGCCCTGTACCAGCCGGTTCATGGGCCGGTCCCCGGTCATATCATTCTTGATCTCGGCGATCACTCGTTCCTGGGCGTTCGTTAACCGATAGGGCAGCTTCGACCGGAGCGCAGTTTCGAGCCGGTCAACCGCTTTGAACGCGATACCCTTCTTGGCCGCGGCTATTCCCCGCTTCCTGAGCGCCAGCCCCAGTTCCAGCGTGAACAGCTCTTCAAAGCTCATCCTTCGATGAGCCGCGCTCTCGCCACGGTTCAGGATGGCTATATCCTTTTCCTGCTCGGGGAAGTGCACCTCGGAAATCGCCTCGGCAGCGGACAGCAGCGAGTATTTTTTAACAATATGATCCGGCAGAATGTCGGGCATGGTGCTGCAGCAGGAATCGATGATGGTCTTCATCATGCTGCGCAGGTACCGCACGGACAGGCCGGAGGTCGTGCGGTAGATCGGGACCGTCCTTCCCGCATGGATCAGGCTGTCCGGTTCAGCGTCGTCCATGATCTCATAATCGGGATTGTCGATCTGCGGCAGGCCGCCCCGGTAGGGGTTGGATTTGACGATGCCGGAAAGGACCACCTTCTGCCCCGGTTTGAATGCTTTTTTCATGAAGGGCTGGTTGAACCAGGAGCCGACGAGCATGCCGCTCCTGTCAGTGACCAGGAGCTCGAAGACCTTCACCCACTTCCGTTTTGTCTCGACCACTTCCGCCGAGACCACTTCTCCCATCACGGTCTCATAGGAGCCGATGCTGAGCCGGCTGATCTTCTTCAGGTTGCCGCGGTCTTCATAGCGCCAGGGGATGTAAAACAGCGCTTCTTCGATCGTATTGACGCCGAGCTTCTTGAGGAGCTCGGCGCGTTTGGGGCCGATGCCTTTGCAGAATTGGATGGGGGTGTCGAGCGCGACCGGCGCTGCGGCAGAATCCGCTGGATGCGAAGAGGAGGTCCTGGGACGGGTCTTTATGGCTGCCAGCGGGGCCGGAGCGATGCGCCCCGTTTCGAGTGCTGCGATCACCGCTGATGCGCTGATGATGCGGTTCTTCTTCTGGTCTGTCGGCAGCGTATCGAAGCCGGAGAACAGCGCTTCGAGCTGCTGAAGGTACGCAGGATCTGTTGAGCAGCGCCTCAATTTTTCTATTTGCACGCGCATGAAAGGCTCGAGCGCTGCAAGGCTCCGGACATGGGCAAAGTTGTCCCGCGCCGCAAATATCAGCGGTTTCCCTATTCTCTCAATGATGGCTTTTCTATCGTCCATAGGTTATATTCAGGACAATACTAGAATATTTTAAAGTTTTTGTCGAGGAAAAGAGCACTCATCGGGTAAAACCCTTACCTTATTTTTCATCAGTCGTGGTTAGAAGTTAACAGGTTTTCCCACGTCCCCCTGACCTTTTTACTGCTGATTATTTCCTTGCAAACACCTTGTTCTTATGGTAAGGTAGCCATCTTTCGGGCAATCATTTTCACATATGGAGGAATATTCTCGTGGCAGGTAAATGCGAAATTTGCGGTAAAGGCAGGCTCAGCGGCAACAAAGTGAGCCACGCTAACAACAAAAGCAAGAAGGTCTCCAAGCCGAATGTGCAGACCGTCAAGGCAGTGGGTCCCCATGGCGGCAATGTTCGCGTCCATGCATGCACGCGCTGCATCCGCTCCGGCAAGGTTAAGAAAGTCAGCTAAACCAGTCCGATCCCAGCTACGCATATGCCCTCCCCCTTTAAGGCGGAGGGCATTGTTTTTTGTTACGCCTTAACCTCTGCAGCAAGCAACTCCTCACAGCCGGCAATTCGGAAACCCGAAAACTCCGGTGTTTTTTCGGTTCCACACCCCTTCGCGATCACCGGGAAAACCTGTTTCAAAAAGGGACATCCTTTTGAAAACTGGATGTAAATCTAACATGTAAAATTGTAATTTTACATTGACACCGTCGATTCCGGGGATTAAAGTGTCAATGTGAAACACAGTTTTATTCTTGCTGTGAAAAAGGGAAATCTCACGAGAAAGCGGGATCACTGACACGCGTACAAATCACCTGGACACCTATCGTGCCCGGGATAATAAAGGGAGGAATCATTATGAAGAAAAGTATCATAGTTTTGCTCGTTGTTCTCAGCATCTTCGGTCTTGTCGTGGCAGTACAGGCCGCAAACGAACTGAAGGGAACCATGTACGTTTCTGGCCATGGCGGACATCTCGCCATCATAGACCTGGCCACTCTGAAGGAACCCACTGACGTTGAAAAGGACCGTATCGTCATTACCGAAGCAGGCTCTGAGATGGAAGGCAAAATTGCCGGCATGGACTTTGCTGCGGTGAAGAAGTCCGGCGGTTCGCACGGCAGTTCGCTTATCGACAAGACGCTTTATGTCGGCCTGCTGAACGGCACCGTGGTAACGTACGATCTGAAAACCGGAAAAAAATCAGCGCCCATCGCTGTCGGCAAGAAATTCTGCGACGCAGTGGTCGGTCCTGACGGCAACATCTACCTTGAAGACATGGCCGACGGGCATGTCTATATTTTCGATCCGAAAGGCTTGAAGACCGTGGACAAGCTGCCGGTCGGTGCTGCAGTATGCGGTATTGCCTGGACCAAGTCCCGCGACAAGGCTTATGTTTCCGACATGCCCCAGGGAAAGATCTTCGTCATCGACTGGAAAACGAAAAAGACGGTAAAAGAGATCACCGATCCCGAGTTGACCTTTATCCACCAGCTCCGCATGACCAATGACGGCAAGCAGGTATGGGTTGCAGCCGCAAATGAATACGATCCAGGCCTCAAGCCCGGCACCCATAAGTCGCAGATCGTCGTGATCGACACAAAGACCGACAAGGTCGTAGAGCACATCGTTCTTCCTGACACGCTCAGGGCCCATGACGTGAAGTTCTCTCCCGATGGAAAAACAGCACTCGTCAGCGGTCGCGATTACGCGACCAAAGACGGCGCCATCGGAATCATGGACGTCAAGACCCGTAAGATCGTGAAAACCGTATCCATCTGCGCAGGCTGCCATAAGGCTGCCGGTGTTACGGTAACGATCGACGATGGCGCACCGCTCCTGTGCGGCATGGCTATTGACTGGAAGAAATAAATCGTATACTATGCCGCACGTAGGTTAACGCCGGAGGGCGGGGAATAACCCGCTCTCCGTTTTTTTATTTTTTTCACTGCTGCCTATTTCATCTCCGAAGGAAAACCGCGCATCGTTATGAATATCCCCTATGTAGCGCTTAAGAACCTGAAACGGAAGATCACGCGGACCTGGCTGCTCTTTGCTATCGTAGCTGTTGTTTCGGGTACGCTCTTCACGGCCACCCTTTTTTTAAAGAGTATTAACAACGCGCTGAAGCTCGGCACCTATCGCCTCGGCGCCGATATCCTGGTTGTGCCGGCAAGCGCCGAGACCAGGGCCAAGGCAGCGCTCCTGTCCGGAGAGCCGACGCAATTTCTTATGAACAGATCGGTGCTCGATCAGGTGCGAAAGATCGAAGGGGTCAAGGCCGCCACGCCGCAGCTCTTTCTTAAACCAAGCAGCTTCTCCTGCTGCTTTAACGTGGAAATTTTTCTCGTTGCCTTCGACCCCGAGACCGACTTTACCGTAAAACCCTGGCTCGAAAAACACCTGAACAGGCCCCTGGGCCCCAACGAAATCATTACCGGCCGTGAGATCCCGGTCATCGCCGGCGACAATATCCCCTTCTTCGGCACAACGTTTAGCGTGGTGGGAACCATGGAACCCACGGGGATGGACTTCTTCGACCGCACGGGTTTCATGAGCCTTGATGGCGCCTACAAAATGGCAGAAGATTCAAAATTAAAAGCACTCCAACCGCTCGATATCAGCCGAGACCAGGTTTCCACCGTCCTGGTACAGGTCACCGAAGACTTCAGCCCCGACCGCGTCGCCATCGGATCGAACATGACATACCCGACGTCAAGGCACTGACCTCCGACACCGTCATCAGCACCGTAAGAAAACAGCTTTCGGGCCTGATCCGCGCCATTGTCATTATCAGTGTCATACTCTGGTTCATCGTCCTTTTGATCATGGCCTTTGCGTTCTATATGATCGTCAACGAACGCCGACGCGAGATCGGCCTGCTGCGCGCCATGGGAGCGAATCGTGGCCATATTGCTGCGATCGTTCTGACCGAAGCGTCGCTGCTATCAGCCGCAGGCGGGGCCGTGGGCGTTCTGCTTGGGTTCGGCCTGCTGATGAGCATCAAAAGTCTGCTCCTCCATTACCTGAAGCTTCCCTATCTGTTCCCTTCATCGCCTGAGTTGATCGTTCTGACCGCGGGAGCGATATCCCTTTCCATCCTGACCGGCCTGCTCTCGGCGTTTTTGCCGGCCGTCGCCATCATCAGGACCGAGCCCTACGAGGCCATAAGGAGCGCAGAATGAGATCTATTCTTACCATTATTCTGCTGCTGACCCCAGTCATGTTCTCCTGTTCCCGGGATGCCGCCAAACCGGCAGCGCCGGTTGCTGAGCAGAAGAACGACATCCAGCTCTTGCGGGAACAGATTCAGAACAACCCGCAGGACGCCGAGGCGTTGTATCAACTCTCCGAGCTCTATGATCGTGCAGGCTTGTTCCAGGAAGAGATCGACACCCTGCGCAAGGTAGTTGCCATAAAGCCGGACATGGGATATGCCTATTTCAAGCTGGGGACTGCCTGCAACAGGATCGAACAGTACCAGGAGGCGGTGGCAAACTTCACCAAAGCGACGAAGTTGATCCCCAACCAGCCCATGGTATACAACAACCTTGCCTTCTCCTATGGAAAACTCGGTAAAACGGACCAGGAGATCGCAACCCTGAAAAAAGCGCTTGCCATACGGCCGGGCTATAACATCGCCCGCTTCAACCTCGGTATGGCTTACCTTAGATCAGGACAGCAAAAGGAAGCGCTGCAGCAGTATACGGTCCTCAAGGAACGGGACGAGGGGTATGCAGCTGCGTTAAAAAAAGAGATCGATTCCAAAAGGAGATAATTGATGCAACGGTTGATGAAAATGTTTTTCCCGGCGTTTTCAATAGTACTTTTCTGTTCCCTTTCCGCATCTGCAGAGATGATACAATGCGCTCAGTGCGGCATGGGGGTGGACCTCGACTCAAAGTTCACGTCCAGGATCGTTCAGCCAAAGCAGACCCGGCATTTCTGCGATATCGGCGACCTCTTCGCCTATCTGAAAACAAACCCTTCTGCCGCTGCCGAGGCACAGGTCAGGGATTATCGGTCCGGAGAGTGGGTCAACGCCCAGCAAGCCTACTATGTAAATTCTGCAAAGAAGTTTCAGACACCCATGGGCTGGGGCATCGCAGCATTTAAGAACAAACCGGAGACCGCTGAATTCGGAAACGCGCTGAATTTCAATGATATGACGAAAAGCCTGAAATAAGACCCTCCCGGGCGTGTGCAAGAAAGGAATGTCATGATCGAGCTGAAAGACCTGTCAAAAACTTATAGGGTATCAGACCGGACCGTCAATGCGGTCCTGCCGGTCACATTGTCCATCAACCAGGGAGACTTTGTGTCCATTGTCGGACACTCCGGGAGCGGCAAAAGCACGCTGCTCAGCCTGATCGGCGGAATAGCGAAACCCGACAAAGGGACCGTGGTCATAGACGGCACCAATATCCGGGACTATGACGACCGGAAGCTTTCAAAATTAAGAAATGACAAGTTCGGGTTCGTCTATCAGTTTGCCAGCCTCATCCCCACGCTCACGGCCAGGGAGAACGTCCTGCTGCCGACCGTTTTCGGTCAGACAAAAAAACGATACCGATGCAGTTCAATTGCTTCACCAGGTCGGTCTGGGCGACAAGATCGACCGCTACCCCTCCGAGCTTAGCGGCGGCGAACAACAGCGCGTGGCCATAGCACGCGCCTTTATTAACTCGCCCGAGGTCATCCTTGCCGACGAGCCGACCGGCGACCTCGATGAAGAGACCGAGGCGGAGATTATGGCGTTCTTCGAAAAGATCAATAAAGAAAAAAAAGTCACCATGATCATGGTGACCCACAGTTCAGAGCTTGCGCTCCGGGCCGCCAGCCGGTTCAGGATGAAGCAGGGAACGCTGGAAAAGTTGAATTAGCGGCACATCATGGACTAATTAAAAAAGCGGCCATATCAGGCCGTTTTTTTGTTTGCAGGACCATCTGATAAAACCGGTAAACCTAAAAACGGTATTTGGACACGGAAGAATCGGAAACATCTGATTAACGCGGACAAATTCTGAAGCAAAGCATTCACCTATTGGGTGAACCTCTTGTAAAAGAAATAATCCGCCGTTATCCGGCTCTTATCCGTGTTAATCCGTGTCCAAATGCTTTTTTGAGGTAAAGTGGTTAGTCCGTTTTTTTTAAGTCAATGGCTGGCAGAGACCGGGTGCAAACATGACCGACCGTAAATAAAAAGACGGCGGCCATTGTTTGGCCGCCGTCCTGATGTGCATCGGATGCAGAATGAACCCTGAAACTACTTCTTTTTACCTGACTTTGTCTCCAAAGAGATGATCATACTCAGCCGGATGATGGTGCTTCAGCTGGTCAATGGACATCTTCCCGGTGAGCCACATCCAGTTCATCGGGAACACCTCAGACCTCAGGTGCTCGTTATAGAAGTGGAAGATCAGGATGAACACGATCGCAAGCAGGGCTTCATCGCTGTGCATGGCAATGATCACGTCCCAGATCCACTGGATCGACCACATCGGGAAGAGCGACGATACCGTCACCGGGAACGCCAGGAAGAACCCCGACGCGCCGATGATGAACATGCCCCAGTACACCGCCCAGTAGTCGAACTTCTGCATGTAGTTGAACTTGCCGAAGTAGGGCTTCTCTTTCCTCAGCCCGAAGAAGTACATGAAGTTGTGGAACGCGTCAACAACGTCCTTGGGCATCGGAATGAGCGTGGGCCTCATGCCTCCCTTGCGGAACTGGTTGATGAGGTAGAACTGGTGGTAGATGAAGTCGAGCAGCATGGTGATGCCCGCCACGCGGTGTATGAGCCCCGCCATCTTTGCGCCGCCCCAGAAGCTGATCCAGGCGCTGGCAGGGTCCTGATAGGCATACTTGAGCCCCCAGCCGGTGAAGGACAGGAGCAGGAACGTGGTGAACATGATGACATGCTGGATGCGTGCGGAGAGGTCGAACCTCTCGATCTCAGTCGGAACAGTCTTATTCATGATCGTCCCTCTTTCTGAACAAACGTTCGCGGATGTCGGCGAAGATATCCAGAAGCACATGGATGCAGATGAACATGAAGACGCTCACGGTGAGAACGATAAGGCCGATCTCGGTCCAGTGGGCAATGGGATGCATCGGTTTGTGCGTGATGGCTGCCACGAATTTTTCGGTTGCACCCGGGTGGCACTTGGCGCAGGTCTTGATCTTATTCGCTCCGTTCACCGGCGAGGACGGGTCCTTAGCGCTCTTCACATCATGCGCGCCGTGGCAATCCGAGCACGCAGGAGCGTTGCGGTGGCCTACTTTGAGCTTTCTGCCGTGGAAGCTTTCCTTGTAGCGCTCCATGACATGCGGGCTGAAACCGTACTTCTCGGTCATGCTCTTTTCTTCATGGCACTTGCCGCAGGTTTCGACAATATTAAAATGATTGACCGCCGATTCCCTGCTGGTCTTTGACTGGATATAATGCGGCGACCCGTGGCAGTCCGTACACACCGGGCCGTCTGAGGATTTTTTTACGATGACATTCTGGCCATGGACGCTTGTTTTGTACGCCTGGTAGGTATCGGCATGACAGTTCACGCAGGCGGCCTGCGCGACCGCATTGGACCTGCTCTTCGGGGAAATGGCTGCGGCAAGTTCCACCACGGTTTTGTCCGGCTTGGCTCCCGACAATCCCTGATGCTGTGCACCTTGCAGCGTCAGGTGGCACATGGTACAGTCATTCATCCCGCCGTGGACCGATTTGGAGAATTTTTCCTGATCTACTTTTACAGCGCCTTCCATGGACCCGTGACAGCCCAGACACGTTGCAGCATCAGCTGCCGCGTGTGCCGACGGGGCCAGAAGAAGGGTAAACAAGAACAACGATACTGCGTTCAACCAGTTCCTCATACGTTCTCCTTTCGAGTAATATCGGACATCATAAAGACCGTGAGCGTTATGTGCTGTGGTTTTTAAATGCTGCCGCTTCAGGGCACATGCTGTGCATTATAGCAGACATTGGTGCGATTCAGATGAAAGAGTGCGGAACGCGATGGACCGGCACCGATCCGTACCCATGAATATCGTCATGATTAATGATTTATTTGCGGTTATTGTGTGCACGTATCATGCCAATGATAACCATTTGATATTTCAATGATCTGAACCATATGATCATTTGCATGAATGAGAATACAGTAGACCTTCAGTAACAAACGTGCGAAAATGACACCGCGTTCTATTCTGCATAGATGACGCGCACCAGGTACAGTCCATGCGCCGGCGCTGTACGTCCCGCGGTTGTACGGTCGCAGGACAAGAGCATCTGCTTCACATCCTCAGGCCGGAACCGACCGAGGCCCACTTCCACCAGCGTACCCGTGATATTGCGGACCATGTACTGAAGAAAGGAATCAGCTTCCAGCCGGATCTCGATCATATCGGCGCTTTTCCTGATGATGATCGGTTTGAGCGTCCGTACCGGCGAGCTGGCACTGCACCCTGCCGCCCTGAATGCGGAGAAGTCATGCTGTCCGGTGAGGTATTCCGCCGCGCCCCGCATGGCCCGCATATTCAGCCGGAGGTTCACGTGCCATGCCGCATGACGATACAGGGCAGACGGCGCACGTCTGTTCAGGATGCGATAGGAATATATTTTCCCACTCGCGCTGAACCGTGCGTGAAAATCCGGAGCAGCTTCCTCCGACGAGAGCACCCGGATGTCCTCAGGTAAAACATGGTTCAGGGCCGGGGCCCATGCAGCAGGAGGAATAGGGCTGCTGATCACAACGCTGCAGACATACCCCAGGGCATGCACTCCGGCATCGGTCCTGCTGGAGCCGTTGACCTTCACGGGTTCGCCCGTCAGGCTTGAAAAGGCTTTTTCCAGCGTTTCCTGGACCGTTGCCTGTCCGCTGCCGGCCTGCGTCTGCCACCCGTGATAGTTCGTGCCTTCGTATTCAAGGGTGAGCTTGATATTTCTGGACACCGTTGCCTCAGAACGCCGGTCTGATCTTGTTTTGCCCGTCATCGCAGTGATAGGTTCATTCTCCAAGATAGGCCTTTTTGATGCCCGGGTCATTCTCGAGCATCGCTGCCGGGCCCTGCATAACGATCTTCCCCGTCTCCATGACGTAGGCGCGATGCGCCAGCCGGAGAGCGGCTTTAGCATTCTGTTCCACGAGAAGGACCGTGGTGCCCTGCTGATTGATCTCTTTGATGATCTTGAAGATCCTGCTCACGATAATGGGGGCAAGACCGAGGGACGGCTCGTCGAGCAGCAGCAGTTTCGGCTTTGCCATCAGCGCCCTGCCGATGGCCAGCATCTGCTGTTCTCCGCCGGACAGGGTGCCGCCAAGCTGATGCCGCCTTCCTGCAAGCGCCGGGAACATCTCAAAGCACCGTTCCATGTCATCGGCCGTCTCCCGCTTGTTCCTGACGAAGGCTCCCATCTCAAGGTTCTCGGCCACCGTCATCCGCGAAAAGATGCGTCTGCCTTCCGGGACCTGGGACACGCCCATGCGGACGATCTCGTGGGCAGGACGCCCGGCGATCGGAACCCCGTTGTAGACAATACTCCCCTGCTGCAGCATCGAAACACCCGAGATCGACATGAGCGTCGTCGATTTGCCGGCCCCGTTCGCGCCGATGAGCGCCACGATCTCGCCCTGTTCCACGTGAAGGCTGACTCCTTTGAGCGCTTCGATCATGCCATAGGAAACGACGATGCCGGTCAGTTCAAGCATGCGCACCTCCCGGATAAAATCCGGAGAGGCAAATTGGCGGCCACAGAGAACGCAGAGGGAAGACCGGCAAGGGTCCTTCAACCTCTTGAGACCTCATACGTTCTCTGTGAACGCTGTGGTTACTTTTTGGCATTACGCCGGTAGAAATGCCACAGAGGAAGCTCCGGTCAGTCATGGCGGCCCTCCTCCTTGCCGAGATAGGCCTCGATCACGGCAGGATCTTCCTGAATGTCCCGGGGCAGCCCCTCGGCGATCTTTACTCCGTGGTCGAGGACCAGCACGCGATCGGAGATGCCCATGACCACCCTCATGTCATGCTCGATCAGGATGATGGCCACACCATTATCGCGGATCCTGCGGATAAGCGCCATGAGGTCCTGCGTTTCCTGCGGGTTCATGCCTGCTGCCGGCTCATCAAGCAGCAGCAGGTGCGGCTCGGTGCCGAGCGCCCGGGCGATCTCAAGCCGCCGTTGGTCACCGTAGGAAAGATTGGATGCACGATCGTCGCTCTTGACCTCCAGGCCGACGAACTTCAGGATATCCATGGCGCGAAAGACCATGTCCCGTTCTTCCTTGCGCACCCGTTCCGGCCGGATGATGGCGCCGAACACGCCGGTCCTGGTCCGGCAATGGCCCGCGACCATGACGTTCTCCAGGCAGGTCATATCATTGAACAGGCGGATGTTCTGAAACGTGCGGGCAACGCCCAGCGCCGTAATATCATGAGGCTGCATACCCGTGATGTCGTGGTCATGGAATAGATATGGTCCCTGCCGTGGGCTGATAGATCCCGGTGAGGCAGTTGAAGAACGTGGTTTTGCCGGCGCCATTGGGGCCGATAATGCTCACGATCCTCTCCCGGTCTACCCGCACATCGATGCCGTCGAGGGCACTTGAGCCCGCCGAAATGTTTTGTCAGATTTTTTGTTTCCAGAAGATGCATAAGGCTAATGTCCGCTTCCTTTTCCGGATGTCGTTTTACTTTTTCACGGTTCCCAACAGGCCCTGCGGCCTGAAGATCATCATCAGCACCAGCGCCGCACCAAAGGCCAGCATCCGGTAATCCTGAAAATCCCTGAACACCTCGGGGAGCGCGATCAGCAGGAATGCCCCCAGAATGATCCCCGGAATACTGCCCATGCCGCCCAGCACCACCATGCACAGGATCATGACCGACTCAAAAAAGGTAAAGCTCTCGGGCGAAACAAAGGCCATCTTAGCGGCAAAAAATACACCCGCCAATCCCGCCCAGGCGGATCCGATGACAAAGGCCAGGAGCTTGAGCTTGAACGTATTGATGCCCATGGCCTCTGCAGCGACCTCGTCCTCGCGGATCGCGATCCAGGCACGGCCGATGCGCGAGAACATCAGCCGGTTCACGGCATATATGGTCACGGCAACGATAAGAACGATAAGGTAGTAGAAATCGAGCGGGGAAGAGAGGATATGGCCGCCGATCACCGGCCGCCCTATCCGGGAAATTCCGTTCGGCCCTCCGGTCAATGAGGCCCAGTTGTTCAGAACGATGCGGGTGATCTCTCCCAATCCCAGGGTAACGATGGCAAAATAATCTCCGCGCAGCCTGAGGGTCACGGATCCGAGAAGCGTCGCGGCAGCGGCAGCGGTCAGCGCACCGATGAAAAGCCCCGGCCAGAAGGACAGCCCGAACCGCGTCGAGAGGATCGCATACGCATAGGCTCCAACGGCATAGAATGCCACATACCCGAGGTTCAGGAGGCCTGTCTGGCCTACGATGATATTAAGGCCGAGGGCAAGAACGATATACATGCCGGTAAGCGTAAGGATATCCCGGTAATAATCGTTCAACAGAAGTGGCAGGAGGAGAAGAAGTGCGCTGATAACCGCTAATGCTGCGGGGGAGCTTATAGTGGGAGCAAGTGTTGACAGAGGTCCGCGCAACCGGGCAATGCTTCCGGCTGCTGACGAGCGAACGGCAACGATTGCCGCCGTCCTGTATACACGACGCAACAGCACTGCCGCAGTTGCAACAGCAAAGACCGCCAACCCATTTCTGGCGCCGGTGAACGGAAGTACAAGCAGCCCAGCCCCAGCGGGAACCGCGAGGATCCTGCAGCGCATGGTCAATGTTCCCATTACCTTGTTCATAAGATTATGGATTATTGCATAAATACTGCACGATTTCAAGAACCTTCACAGCTGGCGCCGGTCATTTATTTTTCAGACTCGAAAATGATGCTCCAAAAGGACCTTCCTCGGCTAATCCAAAGAGGGAGCGCCCCCCCGCCGCAAAAATTCTTCTTCTTCCACGGTTCTTCTCCATTTGACATTCCTGACGCTCATGGTTAAGATATCAAACAGAATATGACAAAAATAGTAAAATTATCGATTCTGGCTTTCTGGCTGGTGATGCTTGCGCTTCTCATCGAACGCACCTATCTCCGGCCGTCCACGGTCATCGCCCTCGATGTCATCAGCGAGGAAGGTGTTCGCACCGGCGACGAATGGTTCGGCATCTATCAGCAGGACCGCAAGATCGGGTATGCCCATACACGCATACTGCGCGAAGCCGACACCTACCATCTTTTCGAGGAATCCGAGCTCGACATTCTTGCGCTCGGGTCCGTGCAGCGCGTTAAAACGGTCATCAACAGCTATGCCGCGAAGAATTTTCAGCTCAAATATTTCGACTTTACCCTGACATCCGACCTGACCGACCTGACCGTCAAGGGTGCAGTGGTCGGCAAAAAACTTCTGCTCGACATCACCAGCGGCGGTCAGACCAGAAATGAACGCATTCACCTTGTCAAACCTCCCTATCTCTCGCCGAACGTCAAACCGGCGCTGGTGCTCCTCGGCCTCGAGCAGGGCAAACGATTCTCATTCCCCCTGTTCAATCCCGCCACCATGAATACCGAAGAAGCAACGGTCACGGTGGAATCCAGGGAACGCATAAAAGTTGGCGACCGGGATATGGCAGTGTACAAGCTCAAAGAATCCTTTCAGGGGATGGAGGCCTTCTCCTGGATCACCGAAGAGGGAGAGACCCTCAAGGAGGAAAGCGCGCTTGGTTATGTGCTTTTACGGGAGACCAGGACCGAAGCACTGAAACGGGACAAGCGGGGGCCTGCCGTAGACATCATCTCGCTGACGATGATCCCGTCGGACCCCATCAAAGACTGGAGCCGCGTACGGCATCTCAAGGCACGCCTCAAGGGCGCCCCGCTCAAGGGCTTCCAGCTTCAAAGCGACCGGCAGTCACTTGCAGGCGATGTAATCGACATAACGGTGCAGGACCCCGCTGCCTCGTTCACGATCCCCTACCCGGAAACGGACCTTCGTGAGCACCTGCTGCCGTCGGCATTGATCCAGAGCGATGACCCGAAGATCAAAAGCACGGCAGCGCGCATCCTCGCCGGGCAGCGCGATTCCCGGCAGGCCGCCAGGACGTTGAACGAGTGGGTATACAACAACCTTGAGAAAAAACCGGTTGTCAGCATTCCCAGCGCTTTGGAAATTCTCGAACAGCGCGTTGGCGACTGCAATGAACACACCACGCTGTTCACGGCACTGGCGCGCGCAGCCGGCATCCCCACGCGCATGGCCGGCGGCATCGTCTATATGGACGACGGATTCTATTACCACGCCTGGCCGGAGGTCTGGCTCGGACAATGGACCGCAATCGATCCGACATTCAACCAGTTTCCGGCTGACGCCACCCACATCAGGTTCGTCACCGGCAACCTCGATCAACAGACGCAGATCATGAGGCTCGTGGGAAATTGAAAGTGGACGTGCTGGAATACAGTAACGGACCTCAGTGAAGCAATGGATTCAAAGTCAAATCGAAGAGCATATTGAATAGTCTTTTCAGTTTAAAACCGAAAGGGCGCTATGATCAAGCTCATCAACCTTACCAAGACCTACGGCAAGCTCATTGCCGTGAACAGCATCAACCTTCGACGTAGCGCAGGGCGAGGTTTTCGGGTTCCTCGGCCCCAACGGCGCCGGCAAGACCACTACCATCAAGATGATGGCAGGCCTGCTCCAGCCCACCAGCGGCAATGCGCTCATCGGCGGATATGACGTGCAGCAGCATCCGCTGGAGGCAAAATACATCACCGGGTTCATCCCTGACCGGCCCTATCTGTACGAAAAGCTCACGGCCACGGAATTCATGCATTTCACGGCAAAACTGTATGACATGAAGGCCCCGGCGCTCCGGTCCCGGGAGCTGCTCGGCATCTTCAGCCTGACCGAGTGGGCCGATGAGCTGGTCGAAAATTTCTCACACGGCATGAAGCAGCGGCTTGTCATGGCCGCATCCCTCCTCCATGAGCCGAAAGTCCTTGTGGTGGACGAACCCATGGTCGGCCTTGATCCGCGCGGAGCACGGCTGGTCAAGGACCTCTTCAAGGACCTCGCCTCGAACGGGGTGACCATCTTCATGTCGACGCACACCCTCGAGATCGTCGAACAGATGTGCACCCGTGTGGCCATCATCAACAAGGGCGAGATCATTGCTGAAGGAAGCGTCGAAGAACTGGGCCGCATGGCAAGCATGCCCGACAGCCACCTGGAACCCATATTCCTCAGGCTGACCGGAGGAGATGAGGCATTGTAAATGTAACTATTCAGCATTTCTGTCCCCAGAAAGGCGTTACACGGGAGAAAACCCTTTTGTCCGCAGATTTCGCATATAACGCAGATTTAATAAAATAATCCAGGCTTGTTAATCTGTGAAATCGGCGCAATCTGCGAATTATATGTTGACCTGTGCAGTCACTAATAAATATTCAATCTTTTAATCCTGAATCCTATCTGTCCCATTCGCACTGGAGCGTACCATGAATGCAGCAAAATTCTTCCCTTTTTTAAAATGGTGGCCGTCAGTCAATAAACGAACGACTCGTGCCGACATCCTGGCAGGCTTGACCGGAGCGGTCATTGTCCTTCCCCAGGGCGTGGCTTTTGCCCTTATTGCCGGACTGCCGCCGGAATACGGGCTTTATGCCGCGATCGTTCCGACGGTCATTGCCGCGCTGTTCGGATCGTCCCACCACCTCATATCAGGCCCAACAACAGCCATCTCCATCGTCATATTCACCACCATCAGCCCCCTGACGGACCCGGGCAGTGCAGAATATATTCGCATGGTGCTCACGCTCACGTTTATGGCGGGGATCTTCCAGATGGCCCTGGGTCTCGCACGGCTGGGCGCTCTGACCAATTTCGTTTCGCATTCCGTGGTGGTCGGGTTCACGTCGGGGGCGGCCCTCCTCATAGCTGCAAGCCAGATCAGCAATTTCATAGGCGTCCCCGGCTCGAAGCGCCATGCCTTTATCCACGTGATGGAGGACATGAGCGGCCTGCTGCCCCGGACGAATCCCTATGTGGTCGCCGTAGCCCTCATTACACTGATCGCCGCGCTCATTTTCAAGCGATATGCCCCGCGCTGGCCGGGCATGCTCATTGCCATGGTGATCGGCAGTGGACTGAATTTATTGATAAACGGAAAGGAACACGGCGTCCGCCTCATCGGTTCGCTGCCGCAACATCTGCCGCCCCTCTCCCTTCCGGACCTGTCAACATCCTCAATACGCCAGCTGGCGCCGGCAGCGCTGGCCGTGTCCATGCTCGGCCTCGCAGAAGCGGTGTCCATAGCCCGCGCAGTCGCCACGCGCTCGAACCAGCGCATTGACAGCAACCAGGAGTTCATCGGCCAGGGCCTATCGAACCTGATCGGCAGTTTTTTTTCGAGCTATGCCGCCTCGGGATCGTTCACCCGCACGGGGGTCAATTACGAAGCAGGAGCGAAGACACCCATGGCCGCCGTCTATGCAGCGCTTTCCCTGACCGCGGTTCTGCTGCTCATTGCTCCGCTTACAGCCTATCTTCCCTTCGCGGCAATGGCGGGGATACTGTTGATCGTGGCCTACGGTCTTATCGATTTTCACCACATCAGGACCATCATTAAGACCAGCAGACAGGAGGCGGCCGTTATGGGCATCACGTTCCTTGCAACCCTGCTGGTGGAACTGGAGTTCGCCATCTATGTGGGGGTGATCCTGTCGCTGCTGCTCTATCTCAACCGTACGTCACATCCGCGTTTCATCACCATGGTCCCCGACCCGGACAGCGATCGTCGGAGCTTCATCAACATCGCGAAGAAACCGCTGCCCGAGTGCCCGCAGATGAAGATCATCCGGGTCGACGGTTCGCTCTTCTTCGGCGCCGTCACCTATTTTTCGGACCAGCTGCGGGGGATCACGAAGCACTACTCGGAGCAGACCCATATCCTCATCATCGGCAGCGGCATCAACTTCATCGATGTGGCAGGGTGCGAAACCCTCGTCAATGAGGCGCACAATCTTCATATGAACGGCAGGCAGCTCTTCCTCAGTTCGCTCAAGGGAAACGTGCGCGACATCCTTCAGCGCGGCGGGTATCTGGAGCGCATCGGCGCGGACCATATTTTCCCCTTCAAAGAAGAAGCGATAAAGTACCTGGTGCCGCATCTTGACCCCGAGCGGTGCCGCGTCTGTAAGGTGCGTATTTTCCACGAGTGTGCGCAGATGCCGGGAGCATGACAGTGAGACAAAAACCTCTTTTACCACGGAGGCACGGAGACACAGAGAAGGTCAAGAGCTTTGATCACTGGTTTTAAACCAGAGCTGAAAGACTTTGGTCCACTCAGCTACTCTCCGTGCCTCGTGTCTCCGTGGTACATTTTTACTTTTTCGTTATGAAAAGGAATACCATACGATGATCCATCTCCTCACACCCCGCTATTATGCAGTCAGAAACCGCATGACACGGCTCGCGCCCGGCGACGGGCTGAAGACCCTCATGCTCGCCCTGCTCGGGCTCGGTTTCTGGGCTTTCCTGTTCGCCATCTCCTTCAAGGTCCTTTCCTATTTCAGGACCATCGAGGGGCTGGGAGACCTGCTCGCGCTCAGGCTCTTGTCGATGATCCTGTTGACGTTCTTCTCGATCCTGGTCTTCAGCAATATCGTCACGTCCCTCTCGACCTTCTATTTGTCGGGCGAACTCGACATCCTGCTCTCGGCACCGGTGAAGATCGAGGACATCTTCCGGGCAAAATTCATGGAGACCATCATTGATTCGTCCTGGATGACGCTGATCTACGGGTTGCCCGTCTTTATCGCCTACGGCACGGTGTTCCAAGCCTCGCTCTGGTACTATCTCGGGCCTGATCGCCACCATGGTCCCTTTTCTGATCATTCCTGCGGTCATCGGCATCATCATCACCATGCTGCTGGTGAACGCCTTCCCGGCACGTCGGGCCAAGGACATCCTGGTGCTCCTGGGCCTTCTGTTCTTTGTGGCCATCTACATCCTCTTTCGCATGCTCAGGCCTGAAAAGCTCGTGGACCCGGATACGTTCCCCACGCTCGTCCAGTACCTGACTGCCATGCGCGGACCGGTCTCACCCCTGCTGCCCTACCTCTTGGGCGATCGGAGGTGCTTTCTCCGCTGCTTCGCAGATCGGGCGGCGATGCCGGTTTCTATCTGCTCATGCTCTGGAGCACTGCCGGCGCAGGGGTCGTGATCGGTGAATGGGTCTGCAGCAGGATCTATTACACAGGCTGGTCCCGTTCGCAGGAGGGAAAAAAGGCGCCGATCTCCCGCTCCCCGCTTGCCGATGCCCTCTTCAATTTCCTCTCCCGGCCCTTCCCGGGAAAAATGCGCACCATCGTGCTGAAGGACATAAAGCTCTTCTTCCGCGACACCTCGCAATGGTCGCAGCTGTTCCTGCTGCTGGCGCTCATTATCGTATACCTCTACAGCTTCAAGCTGCTGCCGCTCGAGCGCGCAGCCATGCCCAGTTTCTATCTGCAGAACCTGATCTCCTTTCTGAACCTCGGCATGGTGGGATTCGTCACCTCGGCCGTGGCCGTCCGGTTCGTGTTCCCGGCGGTGAGCCTTGAGGGCGCTGCCTTCTGGATCATCCGTTCAGCTCCGCTCTCGATCAGCGATTTTCTCTGGGCCAAGTTCTGGAGCAGCCTGCTGCCGCTCCTGGTACTGGCCGAGATGCTGATCGTGCTCTCCAACACGCTGCTGAAGGTCACCCCCTTCATGATGGGTCTCGGCATCGTGACGGTCTGCATGATGACCTTCGGCATTACCGCACTCGGCGTGGGACTGGGCGCCGTCTTCCCCAGATTCAAACACGAGAACGTCGCCCAGATACCGACCGGCTTCGGCGGCATCGTGTACATGCTGGTGACCATGCTGTTCATCGGCTCGGTCATCATTCTCGAAGCCTGGCCCGTTTACCGCATTTTTACGGCACAGACCTTCGGCAGCCTCCATATCCGCCGTCCGGATGGACAGGAATTGCCCTCTCCTTTACATCGGCTCTGCTCGTCAACGTTCTGGCAGTGTACCTGCCTCTTTCTCTGGGACTGAAGAAGCTGGCCCAGCGGGAAATATAGATAATTCCCATCCGGGTACTTATCCACATACTTATCAACATCACAATAACCACAATATATAGTATATGCTCTATAAAATCAACACCTTAGCTTGTTATTTTTCGCTTTACAAACCCGGTTTCTTATGATATAAACTTGCTCAAAGATAACAACGTTAAAAACGGTGATCCGGTACGCTCGCGATGTTCGCCGGGTCATTTCCACCGGGCAGATCGTTCCCTTTCTCTCATTTTTTTCAAAAAATTCATAGTTCATAAATTCTTTTCACCAGAGGAGACCTATGCAGCTCAAAGCCCTTGAAATGATCGGGTTTAAGTCCTTCTCAGACAAGACGACCGTAACGTTTCAGCCGGGCGTAACGGCCGTGGTCGGGCCCAACGGCTGCGGCAAGAGCAACATCTCCGACGCCATCCGCTGGGTGCTGGGCGAACAAAGCGCAAAGCATCTCCGCGGCGACAAGATGGAAGATGTGATCTTCAACGGGAGCGAGAGCCGCAAACCCATGGGCATGGCCGAGGTCACGCTCAGGCTCTCGAACGTCGAAGGGCATCCTCTCCAACGAGTTCAACGGCTTCACGGAGCTCGAGATCACGCGCCGTCTGTACCGTTCCGGCGAGAGCGAATACCTGGTCAACAAGATCCCCTGCCGCCTCAAGGACATCCGCGACCTCATGATGGACGCCGGCGTGGGAGCCAAGACTCCATGCGATCATCGAACAGGACCGGGTGAAAAAGATCATCTATTCAAAACCCGAGGACCGGCGGTTCCTGTTCGAGGAAGTGGCCGGCGTCATGAAATACAAGGCCCGCCGCCAGGAAGCCTTCTCCAAACTGGAGTCGACCCAGCAGAACCAGCTCCGGGTGAACGACATCATCATTGAGGTGAAGCGCCAGGTCAACTCGCTCGACCGGCAGGCCAAAAAGGCCGAGCGCTACCAGAAGCTCCGGGCCGAGATGAAGGACCTCGACTTGCGGCTTGCCTCCGTGGACTACTCGAACCTCGGCATCGACTGGACGGCATCGTCGGAAGAGTTCAAGAACGTCGAGGACGAGGTGACGAAACTGCATGCCGCGCTGAGCACGATCGAGGCCAGGCATCGAAGAGACGCGCGCCGATACCCTGGCAGCGGAGCACGAGCTCTCGTCGCTCCAGCACAAGATCCACGAGACCGAGACCGCCCTCAGCCGTGCCGAGCATCGGGTGGAGCTGTCGAAGAGCCAGATCGCAGCGCTGAGCGCACAGCGCAGCCGCGACTTCGCCGACCTTGAGTACCTGAAACAGGAAACAGCACGGACAGCAGAACAGCGAACGCAGCAGGAGGAGGAATCACGGGTCCTTTTCACGTCGATCGAGGAGCAGAACGTTGTTCTCGGCAGCAGGAACACGATCCTCGAATCGCTTACCCTGGCGCTGAAGGAGAAGGAAAACTCCCTCGATGAGGCCCGCACCGGCATCTTCAATGCCATGACCGCGTCAGCAGCGGAAAAGAACCGCATCGGCAACCTTGAGTCGCGGATCCACCAGATCGACGAACAGGAAGAGCGGGGCAGCAGAGAGCAGGCGAGCTGACGCAAAAGCTCCAGGAGCTTACGACGCGCCTCGTGAAAAGGAACGGGAGCTTGAGGAGATCGCGGCGCGCCGGAGCGCGGCCCAGGACGAGCACGCGCGCGTCACGGCCCGGCTGGAAGAGTCGCTGGCAAAGAAGAAAAGCGCTCGAAACCGAGCTCGGCAATACGCGCAACACGCTTGCCGGCCAGAGCTCGCGCCTGCGTTCCCTGCTCGAACTGGAACAGCGCCTGGAGGGCTACCAGAAAGGCGTCCAGACCGTCATGTCGGCGCGCAAGGAAGCCGCCTCAAGCGACCGGCTCGGCACCATCCACGGGATCGTCGCGGACATGATCGAGACGGAGCCGCGGTACGAAATGGCCATCGAGGCGGTGCTGGGCGACCGGCTGCAGTCCGTGGTCGTCGATTCGCAGAACGATTCGCTCAAGGCCATCAACTATCTCAAAAGCGAGAGCGGCGGCAGAAGCACCTTCCTCCCCCGCATGCCGCGCGAGATCAGATCAGAACCGTTCATCAAGAACGGCCATGCCGGCGTCATCGGTTCGGCCCTCAGCGTCGTGCGCTATCAGGACGACAACCGCAACGTGGCCCAGTACCTGCTGGGCGACGTCGTGGTCGTGGACACCATGGACACGGCGCTCTACCTCTGGAACAAGAACGGTTTCAGCAAGACCGTCGTGACCCTGGCCGGGAGAGATCGTCGATCCCTGGGGCGCCGTCACCGGCGGCGCCGTCGATGCCGGCGGATCCGGCATGCTCACCAAGCGGCGCGAGATCAAGGACCTGGAGCAGGAGGTCACGGCGCTCAAGTCACAGATTGCAGCACTCGAGACCGAACTGACGGCCGTGGAAGCCTCGATCGGGGCGGATACAAGGACCTCGGCGGAGCTCTCGCAGCAGGTCCATCGCATGGAGATCGAGCTGGTGAACCGGGAGAAGGATTGCACCGCGATCCGGGAGGAGATGCGGGCGGTCCACCGCCCGGGCGGCCACCCTGGGAGCAGAAGCCTCGGAACGCGCCTCGCTTCGCGCCGAGCTGGCAACCGGCGATCGAACAGGCCGCGGCAACGCTCCGGGAGCTCGAAGCCGGCCATGCCAGCGCCCAGGCGAGCATCGAGTCGCTGCAGGCAGAGCTGTCGCTCAAGCGGGAAGAGCTGGAAGCGGCGCGCGTCGAGATCACCGAAATTAAGATGGAGGTCACGGCGCTTCAGGAAAAGCAGGCGGCCGCCACCCGCAGCATCGCTGCCCTGACACAGATGTCCCTGGAATTTGCCGACCGGTTTGCCAAACGCGAGGCCGAGATCACCGACATTGCGGCCACACTGACCGATCTGGAAGCATCCATCGCAGGAGCCGAGGACGAGATCAAGGGCTTCATCGAAACGCTCGAAGCCGAACGCCGGGTCCTGCTGACCAGGCAGGAAGCCCATGCAGCAGTAACGTCCTCCCTCCATGCCGCCGAAGAGCAGGCGCGGCAGGTCCGGCATGATATCGAGACGGCGCAGAAGCGGCTTTCGGCGAACGAGGTCAGGCGCACCGAGCTCCGCATGAAGATCGAGCATCTGAAGGACTCGATCTGGACCATCGTACCACAGCGAACTTGAGGCGGTCGTCCAGGAGCTGGGCCAGTTCGAGATCAATGTCGACGAAGCGAGGCTCCAGGTCGACGAACTGCGCCAGAAGATCGACCAGATGGGTCCGATCAATGTGGACGCTCTCCAGGAATTCAACGAGCTCAAGGAGCGCTACGACCTGCAGACGGCCCAGCAGAACGACATCAACGAGTCGATCAACAACCTCAAGGCGACCATCGCCAAGCTCGACGTCGAGACCAAGGAGCTCTTTAGCGAGGCCTTCAACGCGATCCAGGAGAAGTTCAGCGAGGTCTTCACCCTGCTCTTCGAGGGCGGCAAAGCAGAGCTGGTGCTGCTCGACCGAGCGAACGTCCTCGAGTCCGGCATCGAGATCATCGCCCAGCCCCGCGGCAAGAAGTTCCAGAGCATCACGCTGCTGTCGGGCGGCGAAAAGGCGCTCACGGCCATTGCCCTGCTCTTCGCGGCGTTCCTGGTGAAACCCAGCCCCTTCTGCCTGCTCGACGAGGCCGACGCTCCGCTGGACGAGGCCAATGTCATGCGTTTCACCCGTCTTATCCGCGAGATGAGCGGCCACTCCCAGTTCATCACGATCACGCACAAAACGGGCACCATGGAGATGGCCGATGCGCTGTACGGGATCACGATGGACGAACCGGGCTGTTCCCGCGTGGTTTCCGTCAGGCTCCGCGAACCATCCCTGGTATGACCGTTCATGCTCTCGCTACGGTCACCGGGTCCTGAGGGTGTGGCGCTGGGTTTTGTCTTGGAATCGAAAGAGAAAATACAGCGGTATGCTGGCGACTTCTAAACAGGATAATTTTCAGTTCATCGTGCTTCCGAACATCGAGTTCTGACTTTCACGGTCAATCAGCAGTACGGGCCCTCAGGATCTGACCGCGCGTTAAACCGTCCACCGAGACCGTGCTCACCATGTACACCCCTGCAGGCGCACCGGGCATTGCTTCATTGCTGCCGGGAAGCCGGGTTTGAATATCTGCGGCGGAAGAGCAGGACAGCGCCCGGACCTCTTCGCCCTCTTTGACCACGGTGATCTCGTCGGGCACATTCTTCTCATGACCCGGCAGGGTTTCTTCCCAATGCGCAAGCGCTTCCTGCAGCTGCCCATCAAGCGTTGTCCTGATCTTATCTCCGGCGCGGTACAACTTCTGTTCACCGACTACATCAAGCAGGATCTGCTCCAGGACAGCCTGATAACAGGGCCTGCCTCCTGACGGCGCAGCTTTATCAGCCGTGCCTGAATTTTCCCTGAGCTTCAGCGTCGCTTCCATGGCGGCGGTAAACTCATCTGGAGTGATCAGCTTCGCCTGAAGCATGTTGGACAGGACCCGCTCCTGGCGAGCCCGTGCCCTGTGCTGCCGTTTGTAGGGATTATAGTACTTCGGGTTCGGCAGCATTCCAGCAAGCAGCGCGGCCTCATCAACCGACAGCTCCGACGCGTGTTTATCAAAGTAAGAGCGGCTTGCAGCCTCGACACCGTAGATGCCGTCACCCCACTCGACCTCGTTGAGGTAGATCTCGAGGATCCGCCTTTTGCTGATTACTTCCTCCGCCCTGCGCGCGAGGACATACTCCCGGAGCTTGCGGGTGATGGTCTTCTCTTTGGAGAGGAGGACGTTCTTGATCATCTGCTGCGTGATGGTGCTGCCACCGCGCGCAAACCGCTTTTTCTGTGCATCATGGACAAGAGCATCCCAGGTGGCTTTATAATTGACCCCTTTATGTTCAAAAAAAGTATCATCCTCTGCGGTCACGACCGCCTGGATAAGGATGTCAGGGAGGCTGGAAAGCGGAACCCATAACCTGAACTTGCGGTCATAGTACTGGGTCAGGACGCGGCCCTCCCGGTCGAGCACTTCGGAGGCCGCCGCAGGACGATAGTGTTTGAGGACCGACACATCAGGCAGGTCGGACAGGGCCAGAACAACCCAGAGAACGGCAGCGATCACAACCACGGTAACGAGGCCAAGCCCGGCAAAAAAAAACTTCTTCATGATACGGTTATTTCTCCTCATCCCGGGGTCAGGTGGACGGTTCTCCTCCTGCTGCGCAACGGCAGGACTGCATTTGACATACACGGCGCCGGACGTCAGGCCTCTACAGCAAGGACCGAACGGCTTCCACATTAGCGGGCACAGACCAGTCCATGGGCCCGATGATCTTGTGCCGGACCATGCCGTCACGTCCGACAATATAAGTCTCGGGGAATTTCAATGTGCCGTAGCTGCCGGCTGTCTTGCGGCTTGTATCATGCAGCACCGGAAAATGGACCTTGTTCTTATCCAGGAACGCCCTCAGCACATCAGCGCTATCATCAACACTTATGGCGAGGACCTCGATATCAGCACCGAAAACCTGTTGATAGAAGCGTTCGAGGGTCGGTATCTCTTCCACACAGGGCGGGCACCAGGTGGCCCAGAAGTGCACCAGGACCACCTTGCCGCGGTAATCGGCAAGGCTTACCGTCTTGCCGTCAACCGACTGCAAGCCGGACCTCAGGCGCACGGTCCCCTACGCCAATGATCTTGTGCTCTGCATTCCTGGTGCAGGAAAATACGAACATACCCATGCCGAGAGCGACCAGGACAAGAACCATGGGGACCGACATTTTATTTTTTATGTTGCCAACAACGTGCCTGTTCAATAGAACCTCCCTGAGTAACACGCAGTTTCAGATGAAATAGGGGTAAATTATACCCCTCCCGCCTCTCAGCATCAAGCGAAAATTGGCTTGCTGACTCCTGGAAACCTGAAAGTCACAGCCGCTCGGGATAGTGGTCGCCGACAGCTAACCTGAGAGAACGGCTCAAATTCAGATTTTAAAAAATCTCTTGCGTCAAACGATAAATTGCTATAGTATTTTAAAGCGGTTAAGATAATTCTTCGGGCTCAGGGAGGAAAGTGCCATGCAGGAAGTGGTAAATGTTTCGAGTGTTGAGAACCTTGACCAGCTCACGTCCTATATCGATGCGCATTTCGCCAAAAACAAATATGCTGAGATCACCCAGGCCATCGGCATATACTCGCTGCTTATAGACTCCGAACACACGATCAGCGACCAGCGCAGGTTCTACCGCCAGGTGCTGAACCTTTTGAAGGACCGGATCAAGACAAGGCTCGGCAAAAGTTACGCTGCCTGGTATGCGGCCTTCCCCACGCTCGCGAACGAAGCTTCGAAGCTTGCAGGCACGGACAAGACCGCGGCAGATGTGATCGATTCCCGCCTGCATGGCTACGGACTCTTCAAGTCAGTGGATGATTTTTTCTTCTGGGCGCTCGATGACCGGCGGCTGACCCTGGACCGAATCGTGAACATGATCGAAAAGACCGTTCAGGCTTAATAAATAAAAGCTGCAATGGTCGAACCATTGCAGCTTTTGCCCGGACCGGGCCGCCTCTCCCGTTAAAGCGGGACCTTCCTCATAACGTCATCTACCGAGATCATCCCCATACACCGGATGTCGTCATTACATTTCCTTTTAAAGCACGGCGAGCACTCGAGTTCTGCACGAACAACGATGTGGGACGGCCCGTAGGGCCCGGTCCTCCAGGGAGCGGTCGGCCCGAACAGGGCCAGGACCTTCGCATTGGCAGCCGCAGCCAGATGCATGGGACCGGTGTCTGTTGTCACGAACAGGTCCGCCAGTGATGCCAGTGCCGCAAGTTCTTTGAGCGTCGTTTCCCCTGCCCAATTCACGGCATGCTGGTTCATCATGTTCAGGATCCGGGTCACGGTGGCATGGTCCGCCCTGCTCCCGGTAAAAATGATCGTCGCCTGTTTTTCAGCAATAAGACGGTCCGCAAGCACTGCGAAGTTCTGCTCGGGCCAGAGCTTGGTCTCCCAGCGGGCCACCGGGTTCATAATGATCAGCGGTTTGCGCTTAAGGCCGGCATCGGACAAGCCGCTGGTCGATCACCGACCGTTCCTTCCGATCGGAAGCGTGCAGGAAGAAGAAACTTCTCGCGCTCCCAGATAGCGGGCAACATCAAGGTACCGTTCCAGCGCGTGTTTGTTCTTGTCGTAGGCAGGCAGGCGTTCGTTCAGAAACCAGGATGAAAGTTCACGAGAGCCGCCGAAACCTATCTTCCGGTCGGCATCGCGCCAATCCGACCAGGATCCCGCTCTTAAAGAGCCCCTGAAGATCAATGGCAATATCGTACCTGGTCGCGCGCAGTGCCCGGAGAAAAGCAGCGATCTTCAAGAACCCCTCTCGAAAGGTGCGCGGGTGTCCGAGCATCCGGATCCATGATTTCCTGCCTGAGACAAGCACGGTATCGATCTGCGGATGACCTTCGAGGATGCCGGCAGCAGCCTCTTCAACGACCCAGGTGACGCTGCTCGCCGGAAAGGTGCTTTTGATGGCTTCAAGCGCGGGCAAGGCCTGGACCACATCGCCGATTGCCGAAAGTTTTATGATCAGGATCTTCTTCATAGGGGCATGACCGTGGCCATCATAATCCATCACACCGGTTCAGTCAACTTGTTCTTTTTTCCGCAATATGGTACAAATCTCCATGCAGAAATCTCTGATGCTGCTGCTCGTCGTGCTCATGACTGCCTGCAGTTTTGCCAGAAATGCAGTATGGCAGAACGATGGGACGCTCTGGCTTGATGTCGCCATAAATGCCCCGAATAAACCACGGGGTTATAATGAGATCGGCCTTTTCTACATCGGCCGGCACGAATACCAAAAGGCCTTCGAACCGCTGCAGCGGTCACTGCAACTCGACCCCTACCAGCCTACCATATACCTCAACCTTGGTTTAGCCTATGAAGGAGTGGGGCTTCCAGACAAGGCGATGGATATCTACCAGCAGGCCATCTCCATGGACCCGAACGACCCCACGGCCTATTATAATCTCGGGCTTCTCTATTACAATACCAGGAACGACCGGGCGCGAGCGCTGGAGTTGATGCTCCAGGCGCGGGACCGGAACCCTTTCGAACCGGACGTACACAACATCTTAGCACGGATCTATCAGGATATGGGCCGCATGGATCTGGCGCGGGATGAGCTCAGACAATATGAACAACTGAAGTGATGGCGTTGGTCATGGTTCAGGAGTGGCGCGGATCGTGTTCAGGATCACCTTCTGACGGTAGGTAAGCAACTGCAGCGTGCCTTCTTCCTTTTTAGTTCGCTTCGCTATGGCGGACAATTTTACGATTTCGCGTGAAAGGCTGACCGGACGGGCGACCATGCTTGCGCCGACCTTTTCGCGAAAAGACCAGATCGGCTGAAATGCAGACCGAACGATGGTCGTCTTTCCCTGCTCCTTTTCCGCATAGATCATAAGGATAACCCCATCTCCCCGCAGCGCCCTGGCATTCGTTTTATTCTTTAAAGACACCCCGTAGTTCTGGCTTGAGATAAAGTTTCCCAGACTGTAGGCAATGACCGTTCGCCTTCCGTCCTTTGCCGTATAGGATTCTATGGGCTGCAGCACATGCGGATGATGCCCAAGAATGATGTCAGCGCCAGCCTCAACCAGTTCAATAGCCGCCTGCTTTTGCCATGCGGTAGGCACGCTTTTGTATTCATCCCCCCAGTGGAGCGACACCACAACGAGGTCGGCATGTGTCCGCGCCTCTTTTACCTGAATGATCGCAGCAGCCAGGTCTTCCCGCGAGCCGGACCGGAGGATATTCACCGCAGGCGAGCCCTTCCGCTTTTTCGGCAAACCGCGATTCGTGCCGTAGGTGTATGCAAGAAAGGCGGTCATCACACCCTGCGAGCTCAGATAGACGGGTGCAAGCGACTCAACCCTGGCCTTGCCGGCGCCAACGACCGCGAGCCCTGCTGCCCCGATGTTCTGAAGAGTGCGCAGAAGACCATCCGCGCCGGCGTCCCGTGCGTGATTATTGGCAAGTGAAACGATGTCGACCCCGGCTTTTTTTAGAGCGGACAGAAGCTCCGGCCGTGCATTGAAGGCCGGGTATCCGGCAACAGCCGCGGTGTGATCGACCGGCGTCTCCAGGTTTGCAAAGGTGATATCGGCGGCGCCAAGGTCCGGCGCGATCTTCTCGAACAGAAGAGCGTAGTTGTAATTGTCCTTAGCCACGGCCTTTTGAAGTGAACCGGGCATCATGACATCTCCCAAGGCTGCGATCACTATGCTCGTCTTCCCGTTGGGCCCCGCTCCAGAGGTTGTACCGACAGTACGCACCTCACCAATCGATACCATCGGGGCAAGTATCAGAAAAAGAACTATTGCTGAGAATTTGAGTCGCAACATGAGCGCCATTCTAACCATTAGCTGACAAGTTTCAGGACATCGGTTACCCGGATATGTCAAGACATCGGTTACCCGAAATCCATTTAAATTAGGATGTCAGTTTCCTTAATGCTGTTTGATGCTATCATGCTCTCCTAATCTGAATCAAGAAGGAGAGCCTCTATGGAAGAAGAACTCAGACAGGCAGCTATTAGCCGACACATCCAGGGAGGCGAATCGCCAAAGGATGTTTATACCAGCCTGAACCGATCCAAAAAGTGGTTCTTCAAATGGCTGATACGATATCGAACCGGCGGACCCGACTGGTACAAAGAGCAATCTCGCGCTCCCAAAACAAAGCCCTCAGAAATCGACGAGAAGTCGAAAGAGCGTATTCTTTCGACCAGACAAAACTTGGTGGATGCCCCTTATGCCCAAATTGGAGTTTCCTCCATAAAATGGGAGCTTAAGAAGCAAGGGTTGCCGTTTCCCTCGGACAGCACGATAAACCGGGTGTTGAAACGCGAAGGGCTCGTTAAAAAAAACAGCTTATGCGCCCAAAGGGGTCGAATACCCGTACTTCACCGAAGCCTTGGGATGCAACAACATCCACCAGATGGACCTGGTGGGGCCGCGCTACATTAAAGATGACGGCAGATTCTATGCGCTGAATGTCATTGATCTGTTCAGCCATGAAGTCTACACCGAGGCTCAAAGAACGAAACAGGATTCCCACGTCTGCCAAGGCCTTTTGCGCTGTTGGAAGACCGTGGGCATCCCTGATTACCTGCAGATGGACAACGCGCTGAACTTCCGGGGCAGCAACCGGCATCCCAGGTCCATGGGGATGGTCATACGGCTTTGTCTGAGTTACGGTGTCCATCCGGTATTCATCCCGATCGGAGAACCATGGCGTAACGGCGTTGTGGAACGTTTCAATGACACCTACGACAAACGGTTCTTTCGTCGGCAATGGTTCTCAAGCTATGCTGTGCTGAAACAGCAGAACAAGAATTTTCAACGGTTTCACAACAAGCATCACCGATACAGCTGCCTCAAAGGGAAAACGGCTCATGAAATGAAACTGGCCCACGGCTTTGCGCCAATAACCGTGAGGTCGAATAGCAAGATGCCGGATCTTAGCTTCATCCCGGATGGAAATGTATCTCTCGTACGGTTCATCCGGAGCAATCGGCAGCTTGATATCTTTGGAGAACGTTTCGAGGTATCAAGAGACCTCATATACTCTTATGTCAGGGCACAGATTGTAACGAATCTACATGCTGTGCAGCTCTATCTAGGAAATGACATCGTCGATACTTTTGAGTACCTAATGCCGGACGATTTACTACCAGTTGAGCAAACTATCAGACTCGGGTAACCGATGTCTTGATATATGGGACCATTAGAATCGGGTAACCGATGTCCTGACATTTGACAATTAGCGTAACACGATTCAAGATAAATAAAAAAAAGGGCGGCCATGAACGGCCACCCTTTATAGATACTTTTCCTTTTCGTGCAAACCGGAGTTAGAACCGGTAGCTGTACATGACCTGCGCATTGGTTTGATTGTGGGTTGAAGTCACGCCTGACGCTGCAGTCTGCCTCACTTCTGGAGCATAGGTGAACGACGCATCCACCGTCGAGACCTCGCTGATCATATAGCCCGCGCCCACCGTCACATGGGTTTTCTCGATGGCCGGGAACAGATAGTTCAGATAGGTATCGGGAATTGGGTTGTTCGCATAGTTCAACCCGGCCCGCACTGTCCATTCTGAGTTCACCTTATAGCCAATTCCGATCTCGTACACAGTCTGGTCATCCCAATTCTGCGGTAGTGCAAAGTCGACAGTCGAACCAGCACCAGCATAGGTCATTTTAAAATCTTTCATGACGTCTTTCCAATTGATCTGTTTTATATCAAAGACAACCAGAACGTCTTTGTTGGTATTCCACGCAACACCAACTGCGTAAGTCGCAGGCCACTGAAAATCACGTACTGTAATTTTACCGGGAATCGGACTGCCAGCGCCTTGTGCGCTTATTGTCGCTCCGGTATCGGAAGTTTCCAGATCGTTCAAACTCGTCTTTGAATGATAGGTAGCGCCCACGCTAAAATCTGAGTTGACCTTATAGGCTGCACCAATTTTCCCAGCAAAACCTTCGCCTTTTGCTGCACCGGTAAAATTGCCACCGCCTGTAAAATCGATGCGAGCCCAGTTGTTTGCAGGAAGGCCACCAAGTAGCCCCATCAAAGGACCACTAGAACCAGTCACGAGGCCACCCAACTGTGCGACAGTAGCTGCCATCTGCAGATCGAGGGAAGCCCACACATAATCGACACTGGCGCCGAGACTGAAATCAGGAGTCACATTATAGGCAAAAGGGATAATGAGCCGCCCCACACCGAGTTCCGAACGGACTTTATCGCCCGAGTTCATGGCCAGGAATGAATTCGCATCATACTCCGTGCCCATACCGCCTTGCGAGAAGACACCGATACCGTACGCATAGGGTCCCGATCTTTGAATCCATCCAAGTGCCGGCATAAAAAAAGCGTTAGCAGATGATTTTGCATCAGGCGCACCCGGTGCTGAAGCGGTTACATGAGGCCCCAGGTAACCAAGCGCAACATCCAGGCGGTTTCCCTCGGGCATAAGACCGAGCGTTGCAGGGTTGTTCATCACAGCCGCTGCACCGTTGTCATAAGCCATGGACGCGCCGCCCATGCCGGTCGCGATCGGACCGTAGCCTTCGAGATTCATGCCATTCGTTGCATAGGCCGACGGCATCAAAACCACAGACATGACGACAAATACCAGAACAGATCCAAACTTCAGCAACCGCTTGTCCATAGTTCCCCCCTTAGAGAAGTGCAGAATCAGTCAAACAGGAAAGGTATGTTTCTTTACCGGAAGCAGGTATTGAGTATTTCATACATAGGCAACAATGTCAATAAAACACTGTTTGTCTGGTGGGTAAAAGAAAGCGGTTTTTTCCAGAAAAGCCGGCAGGTCCGACAACAAATTTTTACCGGGTTCAGTCAGCTACGTTCAACAACACATCCATCGCAGGAAAAATCATTCAGCGCAATAAGTTCCTGCCTTCTTAAGGCACAGAGATGCGATGTCACCATATCCCCGAATAATTTACAGGGGAACGTATCTTTCAACTCTGGGGACTCGGAACTTTCAAATCCAGAGCTCATACCCACTAACCTTCCCTTCTTCGAATAAGTCTGTGACACGAGAATTCGCACTCATGTCACAGTGAACTACTCTTATTTCGTTGGGGCTATAATTCCTACAGACGCTGATAGCAAAATAAATGCAAATAATGTTCTTTTAGATTTAATCTTTTTATTTTCAATTAGTTACAAACGTTGCAGATTTACACTGTGAGCACAAGTGCGCACATGAGTAATAAATTTCGCTCATAATGATCATATTTCATCAATACTGACTTCTATGATTAGAATGTTTTTCGCTTGCATTTTCCGGAAAATTTGCTAAACTTTTCAGGTTGTTAGACATAACGAAAATGAATCCTTCTTCTACCACGCATGCGGTCTGTCATTTAGCAGTTTTCTGAGCAGATATCTATTCCTGTAAACAATACGGAGGAAGCTGACCATGCCGAAAAAAAAGATCAAGAAAAAAGCCAAAAAAACCGCTCTTCGCAAGACTGCCGCAAAATCCGTAAAGAAAACTGCGAAAAAAAAGGCGCTCAAAAAATCGGTCATAAAAAAAGCGGCTAAAAAGAAGGTGATCAAAAAAAAGGTCGCGAAGAAAAAATCCGTCACCGCAAAGAAACCGGCTAGAAAGCGGGCTGCGCCGAAAAAACCGTCAATGCCCGGCTTGCGGAAAAAGGCGGTGATGGTGACACCCGGCCCTCAGCCAACAGGTATTCCACCGGTAGAGGAACCATCAACGAACGAAGAAGCGCTCGGCGTGGTAACCCATTACTACAGCCATCTCGGCGTTGCTGTGATCCAGTTGAACAAAGGGACGCTCAGGGTAGGCAATACGATTCACGTGAAAGGCCATAGCACGGACTTTTCCCAGGCGATTGAATCCATGGAGTATGAACACCAGCATATTAACGAGGCCTCGGCAGGCCAAAGCGTCGGACTCAAGGTAAATGATCATGTCCGTGAACACGACATTGTGTATCTTCGTAAAATAACGGCATGCACATCATTGACAGGATAACGGATCATGGCCGGTCCTGAAAACCGTGCAATGCGGATTGCAACCGTTAGCGCAGATTCTCGTATCTGCGCTAACTTATTTTCATATCAGCACCCGTGTGGTACAATAGAGCGGTATTGCATGCTGTTGCCAAAGGAGCCGCCATCTCAACCGTTCATGGAAACATAGCCGGGCTTAAACCCGCGGAAATCAAGACACTGGAACGGCTTTATCGGAGAAAGAACCCTCCAAACACGCTGATCACGCCTGAAGCAGGCCGTGCGCTGACCGAAGCGTCATCGGCGATCAACAGACAGGTCGGTCTTATCATTGACCGCTCCGGCGCCGTCAAAGACGTGCTGGTCGGTTCCGACCGCGACATTCTCATTCCCGATCTTTCCGCATACCGGCTCGGCACGCGCCGCCTTCGCGGGGTCCGGTTCATTCATACCCATCTGCGAGACCAGCCGCTGAACCAGGAGGACCTCACCGACCTGGCGCTCCTCCGGCTCGACATGATCGCCGCGCTTACGGTCCGGCCTGACGGCCTGCCCGGCGCCATCTCCGTTGCCCATCTGGTGCCGCCGAACCAGGACCAGAAGCTCTACGAGATCCTCCCGCCCCGATCCATTCACGAGCTTGACCTCGATGCAGCCAACTTTATTGCCGAGATCGAACGTGAGATGGAGCGTGCCCAGACTGCGGTCGCAGTCGGAAAAAAGGACCGTGCCATACTGGTCAGCGTCTCTAAAAAAGGCCGGTCCGAGCAGGAAGAATCGATCGAAGAGCTCAAGGAACTCGCCCGGACGGACAACATCCAGGTGCTGGATGCCGTGATCCAGCGGCCCCATGACATCAATCCCCGGTTCCTGCTCGGCGAGGGGAAGCTCAAGGAGCTCATCATCCGCTCGCAGCAGCTCGGCGCCGACCTTATTGTCTTCGACCAGAACCTGACCCCGGCCCAGGTGAGGTCCATCGGCGATATGACCGAGATGCGCGTCATCGATCGCACGCAGCTCATCCTCGATATCTTTGCGCGCCGTGCACACAGCGGCGACGGCAAGGTCCAGGTCGAGCTTGCACAGCTCAAGTACCGCATCCCCCGCTTGTCGGAGCGTTCGACCGCGCTTTCGCGCCTCACCGGAGGCATTGGAGGCAGGGGCCCCGGCGAGACCCGCCTCGAGATCGATATGCGGCGGGCGACGGGACAAGCTGCGAAGGCTTGAAAAGCAGCTCGAAGCACTCGGCAAGGCGCGTCACCAGCGCCGGGAGCGGCGTGTCCGGAGCGCCATTCCCATCGTTTCGATCGCCGGGTACACCAATGCCGGCAAATCCACCCTTTTCAACACGCTGACAAGGTCCGCTGTTACGTCCGAGGACCTGCTCTTTGCGACGCTCGACACCGCAACGCGGAGGCTCCGTTTTCCGCGTGACCGCGAGGTGGTCATTACCGACACCGTCGGATTCATCAAGGACCTGCCGAAGGACCTGCTGGGTGCATTCCGCGCCACGCTCGACGAGATGCAGGATGCGGACCTGATCGTGCATGTCGTGGACATCAGCAATCCCCGGTTCGAGCATCAGATGGAGTCGGTGGACAAATTGATCCTCGAACTCGGCCTTGACCATATCCCGCGGCTGGTCGTTTTCAACAAGGTCGATCTCGTGAATCCCCTCTGGGCGAAGGTCATCGCAGCTCGTTTTAACGGCGTCGTCTGCTCGGCGATACATCCGGAGACCTTCGGAGCTTTACTGGGGGCTATTGAGAAGAGGCTTTGGGGGGAAGAGAGTTCGGGGTCAGGAGTTCAAAGTTCGGAGTAATCCGTGTGATTCAATGAGGCTAGAAGTTTTCCGCTTTTATTCCGCAATCCGAAATCCGAAATCCGAAATGGATCATTCCGCATTAAAATCACTTCCCGCCGATCGACAGTTCCCTCACGCGAAGCGACGGGCAGTTGATCCTGCCGGTGAACCTGAGGTCACTGCCCACAGCATCGATGTTTTTCATAAGATCAAGGATGTTGCCCGCAATCGTGATCTCGCGCACGGGATAGGCCTTTCTCCCGTTCTCGATCCAAAACCCGGTGGCGCCCACGGAAAAATCTCCCGATATGGGATTGGCGGTATGGATCCCCATCACCTCGGTGACATAGAGGCCGCTGCTGGTGGCGCTGATAAGCTCGTTCAGCGAGTAAGGGCCCGGCTCGACATAGAGGTTCGTCACGCCGACCATCGGCACTCCCTTAAACCCGCCGCGCATGCCGTTCCCGGTAGAGAGCGTCCTGTCCTTGTTGGCAGAATAGGTATTATAGAGGAACAGGGTGAGCCTGCCCTTGTCGATGACCGTTTTTTTCTTCGTGGGAACGCATTCATCATCGGACGGTGCAGTGCCGAGACCGCCCTCGAGCAGGCCGTCGTCGTACACCGTGATGAGCGGTGAAACGACCTCCTGACCCAGTTTCCCGATGAACAGGGACTTTTTCTTTTGCACGTTCTCCGCCGAGAAACCGCTGGCCATGATCGCCAGGAATTCCTCGGCCACCAGGGCATCAAGGATCACCGGCGCCTTGACCGAACCAATCGTTTTCGCGCCGAGCAGATCGAGCGCCCTGCGCGCGGCGCGCCGTCCCACCTCTTCGATCCCGAGCTTGCGGTAAAACCTGTTCACATCGAAGTCCGAACCGGCCTGCGATTCTCCCTGGTCCTCGGCAACCACTTCAATGCTCGACGAGGCTGCCGTGCCCTGGTACGAAACCAGCGCTCCGTGGGTATTGGCGATGATCGTCTCTGAAGACGAGAAGCTCGCCGATGCTTTTCGCATGCGCTTGATCCGCGGGTCGACGGCAAATGCCTCGCGTTCCATGGCCATAACGCGTTCGATCTTCTCTTTTTCGGATAATTGCGGTATCTCAGGATCGAACATGGCCACTGACCGGTAGGGCATCGACGGCTTTTCAGGAATGGCGTGGAAGGGATCGGGTTCGGTTGTGCGGGCGTTCGTAACGGCAGCTTCGGCCAGGACCGCGAGGGCGCTTGTCCGATAGATCGGTCGTAAAGGCAAAACCCATGTGCCCGTTCACCAGCACACGCAGGCCCGCCCCGATATCATGAGCGCGGTCGAAGGCATCGACCTTCTGTTCTTTTACTTCAATGGATGTGGCACGATAAGAACGGAGATAGACCTCTGCGGCATCAGCATGAAGGGACGAAGCTAGCGTGAGGATCTTATCGGCGGTCTGCGGGGTGATAACCATAGTAAATACCGTTGGACCAATGTGCTCCGTCCGCAATGACAGGACAAACCATATTCTTTGATGATCCGGCTGGATTCGACGTCATGCACCGCCGCAGTGCTGCGGCCATGACCATTTAGTCGAAGTAGCTGGCCGACGCAGTATCGGACTCCCATACCGTGACGCTCGCGACTTCGAGATCGTCGCCGTTGAGCTTCTTCGCCATGGTGTCGTAGATCCACTTGGCAAGGTTCTCCGACGAGGGATTGATCTGCGTGAACGGAAAGATATCGTTGAGGAATGTGTGCTCCAGCTGATCGAGCACCTCACGCAGGGACTTTTTGAGATCGTGAAAATCGACGGCAAGACCGATATCGTTCAGACGCTCGGCCGTCACCGCGATCGTAACGCGCCAGTTATGGCCATGCAATTTCTCGCATTTTCCCTGGTAACCGCGCAACTGATGTGCAGCGGCAAATTTAGATTCTATCATAAGTTCGTACATGCCGAAAATAATAAGTGATATACGATCAAATGTCAACACTAAACAGCCGGACGTGTTCCGGGTCCGGGCGTCATGGGAAGAAATATTTCTTGCAAATGAAGCTGAATTCAGATATCATTTTTTTAATGGAAGTGATGAAAGAAGAGTCGCGGCACACGATCGAACCACAGTTCCTGTCCCAGGCGCAAACAACCGGTGTCAGGGTTCGTATCGGCTTGATGAACAAGACGGAACACGAAGGGATCATCCGCGATATCGGACGCTACGAGCTTAATCTCGAAGAAAACGGCAGAACGGTCACGCTGTTGAAGCAGGAAATTTCCTTTGTGGCCGCCCCCCACGCACTCATTGCCTCTCCTTCAGCTGCTACGCCGCAGGAACTGCCCGCTGCTGGAGTCTCCGGCAGGGAGACCAAATATCCAGCAGGAATTTCTGGACAAAGCCATGGCCGAGAACCAGGTCCTTACCCTTTTTCTTATCAACGGCCAGCGGATCAAGGCGAACATCGAGGCATACGATAATTTCACGGTCCTGCTCAATGAAGGGGGCAGGCAGCACCTCTACTATAAACATGCGATCACCACGATCAATCGCTGACGCAGTATCCCTCTGAAAGTGTATCAGGTCAATGATGGACAGGAAGATCGAACAGGCCAACAGAACCGCATCCAGGATCCCGCCTCAGTGCGCCGTCGTGCTGTTCCGATGTTCATCTGCAATCCTTCCCCGGTGAGGTACCCCCATGGAAACGAATCTCCTCGATAGAATGCTGAGCTCCTACATGGCCGAACAGTCATCAGTGACGGTCACGCTTCAGAACAAGATCAAGATCTCGGGAAAGATCAAGGCTTTTGACAGTTACGTCATCATGATGGAGAAACCGAAGCGCGAGATCCTGTACCGGCATGCCATCTCAAGCATCGCGCTCCACCTGCAGGAAGAGATAAAGCATGCCCCGGCAGCGCCCAGACCGGCATTGACCAACAAGCCGTCACCGGTGAAGACGCCGGCCAGATCAACCAGACCTGCAGCACCGAAACCCCGTCCCCAGCAGCCAGCCACGCCTGCCGCAGCGGATCAGAACGTCAGCAACAGCATGAAAGAAGGGCTGCTCCGCTGGATGCAGGAACAAAAGGCGGCAAAATAGCATGAACCTCCGCACTGCGGCGCTGGCAGCCGTCTCAGGCCTGCTGTTGGCGGCTTCTTTTCCGACCATCCAGCTTCACCTTCTTGCCTGGTTCGCCCTGGTCCCCCTGTTCATCGCGCTCAAAGGCAGCTCCGTCAGGAACGGCTTCTGGACCGGGGGCATCACCGGCCTTGTCTATTTTGCCGGCACTGTGCATTGGGTCACCAATTCCGTCCATTTCTACGGCGGCGTACCGCTCATACCGGCTTCGCTGATCACCCTCCTGCTCTGCGCCTATCTTGCGCTCTACCCTGCCTTGTTCAGCGCGGCCCTGATACATATCAGAAAAAACCATCCGTCCCTGGCCTTCCTTGCGGCTCCTGCGCTCTGGACCGCACTTGAACTGGCACGAACCTATGTGTTCAGCGGTTTCCCCTGGTCCCTGCTCGGGTATACGCAGTACACGGCGCTTCCCGTCATACAGATTGCCGACATCACCGGTGTCTATGGCATATCGTTCCTGATCGTGCTGGTGAATGCTGCCCTGGCCGAGCTGATTTTTGACCGCAAACGGTTCATTCCGCTGGTTGCGACGGGATTGGTCCTTGCGCTGGTACTTTCCTACGGTGTTCTGCAGCTCCGCACGCCCGAAGCAGAAGGAACCTTCAAGGTCGCGGTCATCCAGGGAAACATCGAGCAGGACCAGAAGTGGGACCCTGCCTACCAGAAGCAGGTCACCAGCGTGTATGAACGGCTGACGCTCAAGGCCGCGAAGCTGCGTCCGGATCTTATCCTCTGGCCTGAGACCGCAACTCCTTTTTACTTTAACAGCCCGGGGAAGGCCGACCAGGAACAGACCGTCGACCTGGAGCGCTTCGTGAAAAGCAATCATGTTCCGATCCTGTTCGGAAGTCCCGACCTACGAGGTCCTTCCCGGAAGGGTGGTCCATCTCAGGAACTCGGCATTCCTGCTCTCCCCGGAAGGCGCGGCCCTGGCCGAATACCACAAGTTCCACCTCGTACCATTTGGCGAGTATGTTCCGCTCAAGAGTGTGCTTTTTTTCGTTGATAAAATGGTCCAGGCGATCGGCGACTTCCAGGCGGGCAGCGAATACACGGTCATGGCCGTTCCGGTCCCGGGTCAACAGGACGTGAAGGTCAGCACGGTCATCTGCTACGAGATCATCTTTCCGGACCTGGTCAGACGGTTTGTGAACAAGGGCGCCACGGTGATCACGACCATCACGAACGATGCCTGGTTCGGCCGCACGGCCGCTCCGTACCAGCATTTTTCCATGGCCGTGTTCCGCGCTGTTGAAAACCGCGTACCCGTGGCCCGCGCGGCCAATACCGGCATCTCGGGGTTCATCGACGCAAAAGGCAAGATTCTGCAGACATCCGGCATCTTTGTTGAGGCTGATCTCATGCAGGCGCTGGCCCCGGGCACCGTACGAACCTTGTATACCCGCTACGGGGATGTATTTTCGTACCTCTGCGTCATCTTCACGTTGACCGTACTTTCTGGATACCCTAAAAAGCCGCAGAGCAAAAAACGCTGACCCTTTAAAAAGCATTTGGACACGGATAAAATCGGATAAGAGCCGGATAACGGCGGATCCCTCTTGGGTAAAAGGTAAATGCTTTAGAATGTATCCGCTTTAATCAGATGTTCATCCGCCCCTTCCGTGTCCACATTTTTTTTGCTTACCCCTCTTTTCAATCCGCAATCCGAAATCCGCAATCCGAAATTAGATACTGCAGACCGTCCTGAGGAATTCCGTGGATTTGAGCCGCTTGCCGAGGATGTGAAAGGTGTGGGCCGAGAAGGTCCGGTCGAGTTCCTGCATGATCGCGGCCGAAGGTTTGAGCCGGCAGATCTTGTCCATGTCCATCCTGAGCGCCTGGTAGTAGAACCCGATCGCACCCGGTGAAATACGCACCTGAGGGTCGCCTGAAGAGACCATGCAGTCAGGGCAGATGACGCCGCCCTTCATGCTGTGAAAGACCATCTCCCCTGCAGATTGCCTGCCGCAGGAAAGGCAGTGATCGAGCTTGGGTTGATACCCGAGAAGCGACAGGAACCTGATCTCGAAGATACGGAGCAGAAAGGTGGGGTCCTCGCCCCCATTCAACAGATGGAGCACGTGGGTAAGCAGGAGAAATGCGGTTGCATTGCGTTCACCCGGAGGGGCCAGCTCCCGTACCAGTTCCAGGATGACCGCCCCGACCGCGGCGCGCTGCAGGTCTTCGCAGATCGCGGACGCCTGGGTCAGGATGTCGGCAGACTCGATGCGCAGAAGGTCCTGATGCTCCCGTTCGTGGAGATGGAGCCGGCAATAGGTGAACGATTCGAGCCCTGCGCCGAAGCGCCGGAAGGACTTGCGGGCGTTCTTGGCAACGCCCTTCTGCATGCCCCGGTCGAGGGAAAAGAACGTGACCAGCTTGTCAGCCTCGCCCAGGTTCATGCTGCTGATGATTATTGCTTCGGTTTTGGATCTCATGGATTACCTGAATTTACGACGAGCGCATTATCCTAAAAACGGCATTTGGACACGGAAGAATCGGAAACATCTGATTAACGCGGATAAATTCTAAAGCAAAGCATTCACCTGTTGGGTGAACCTCTTATAAAAGAAATAATCCGCCGTTATCCGGCTCTTATCCGTGTTAATCCGTGTCCAAATGCTTTTTTAAGGATTATACACTGGCGAGGGGAAAGAAATAAAGAAGGAATAAGAGGACATCCGGGCATTACTCAACCATGTTTGTCACAACATCCCTCACTGCTGATCGGCCGTGGTCGTCCACAGCGCGCACCACGAACCTCCCCGGCTCCGGCTTCCAGAAGAATACCTTACCGCTCTCTGAACTGCCGAGATATTTCTCGCTCATAAACCAGTGAATGGTCTTCGAGTCTGCATCGGTGACTGCCGTTAATGGCACGCGCTCGTCTTTGAACGACCCTGCCCTAAGACTGTATACAACTCCGTCCCGTGGAGAGGTGATCTGCGGTCCTGTTCCTCTGGATGACATCACTTCGTTGCTGCATCCCGGCTCGTAAGGAGGCGGCACGCGGCGCGGGACGCCGGCCTGCCGGAATATCGCTATAAGATCGGACGGCCAGAACTCGTATACTTCGGATCTCGTCCTGGGGCCGCCATCAATGCAGGAGCGCAGGCCCGTCCGGCTGTTTATGGATATCCTTCGGTGAACGTCGCATTTCGCAATCGGTGACGTGCCGGGAATGAACCAGGTGGATGCCCGCTGTGTGCAATCGGGACCCGGAAGCCCGCCTGACAGGGCGCAGACCTCGACCTTGGTCAGGTTCAGTTCCGCCAGTCCCTTTCCGCTAAACTCATCGATCTCCGAATCCTCGGACTTAAGCGAGTCTATGATCTCGAAGAAAAGCGGCGCTGCCGCTTCCCGGCCAACAAAGGCGGGATTGCCTTCTCCGTCGAAGTTCCCGATCCAGACCGCCAGCACGTAAGGCCCGACAACCCCCACCGACCATGCATCACGAAACCCGAAGGAAGTGCCGGTCTTCCAGGAAACAGGTAAATGGTCCCGGATCCATTCCGGGCGAAATCCCTGAAGCGGATTGGGATTAGCTGAAAGCATATCGAGCACCAGGTAGCTCGCCTCTTTGCTTAAAAGCCGCGCCCCCTCTTCTTCCTTTTGGGACTTAAGGAACTTGAATCCTTTCAGCTCGCCCCCGTTCGCGAGCATCGCGTAGAGCTGCGCCAGCTCTTCCATAGAAACCTCCGCACTCCCCAGGGCCAGGGACATGCCGTAAAAGGACTCATCGCGCATGCGCGTGATCCCGGCCTTGAGCAGAAACCCGTGCAGCCCCGGTGAAGCGAGACGCGATGTAATCTCAACAGCCGGCACGTTCCTGCTCTTCACCAGCGCGTCCTTCGCCTTGATCGGTCCAACGAAATCGTTGTCGAAATTCTCGGGATTGTAAGAGCCGAAGCTCATGGGCGCATCCTTGAGCATGGTCATGGGATGGATAAGCCCCTGGTCGATCCCAAGGCCATAGATGAAGGGTTTCAGGGCCGATCCCGGAGAACGCTTCGCCCGTGCCCCGTTCACCTGGCCGTCGATCTTTTGATCAAAGAAGTCAGCAGAACCTACCAGTGATTTTACTTCAAGGGTCCGATGGTCAACCAGAAGGACTACGGCGTTATTGACCCCCTTCGGCCTGTTCGCTTCGACATAGCTTTTCACATGCCGTTCGATGAGTTTTTGGAGCCTGAGATCGAGCGTGGTGTGGAGCACCGGATCAAAGGGATCAAGCTCGCGTACTTCGTTCGCAAAATGCGGAGCCAGGAACGGCAGGTCAGACGGTCGTTTGAGAACGATAGGCGCGTCCACGAAAGACTTCTGGTCCTTGTCTTTCGGATACTTCCCGACCCATTTGGCGAAAAGTACCTTACGCGCCTGTTCGAGACTCTGGTACGCAGGCATCCCATCCTCCCCCCTATTCCCCATCCGCTTCGCCGGGCTTTGCGGTATCACGCTCAAAGTAAGCGCATCGGTGAGCGTGAGCTTGTCAGCGTTTTTATGAAAGTAGATAAGACTCGCAGCGCCGGCACCTTCGATGTTCAGGCCATAGGGTACGAGGTTGAGATAGGCTTCGAGGATATCGTTCTTGGAATAAAGCAGTTCCAGCCAGAAAGCTGCAAGGATCTGCGTTGTTTTGCCGGAGATCGTGCGGGAGTTGATGTCGTATTTGATACGCGCAAGCTGCATGGTGATCGTGGACCCGCCGATCTTCCGGTCCTTCTTGATATAGGTGTGCCATATCGCGCGGCCAAGTGACGCCGGGCTCACTCCCGGATGAAACCGGAACCACTTGTCCTCGTGCAGGAGCGTGGCATTGATCAGGACCGGCGAAATGGCTTTGAGCGGCAGCCAGAGGCGATATTTATCGTCCCGCGAAAGCGTTAAGCGAATGAGATTCCCGCTTCGGTCATAGATCGCCTGGGAGAAGCTGACGTCGGATCTGAGAGCGGGGGAAAAGAGGCGGAGAAGGATGAGAATGGTTAATAATGCAACTGCTATACGGGCGAAGCGCATCACTAAATGCGCCACTGCGAGCAGTTTGTATCGCGGGGCCGATCCGGTCAAGAGGTTCTCTCGATCTGCCGGAGGATCGTTTCGTCCTTGATCTGGCGGTCCTGTGCAAGAAGGAATGCCTTGCTCAGAATGATCGCGAACATCTGGTCCCCTTCGAAGGGCAGGAAGACCTTTTCAGCCTTCCCCTTTCCCGTGCTCCGGTCCGGCACAATGCAGAGGTACTGGTCATTCGGCTCCATGAGGATATTGCCGCTCCCCAGGTGGATCTTGTAAGTCCGCAGATCGCCCCTCACCTTGAGGAACTTGCCGTCGATAGCGCATTGACCGGCAATGGCAAGCCGCGGCAGGAGGCGCATCATCACGTCCTTCCTGGTCTCGGCCTGCGCCGAGAGATCGCCGAAGGAATAGCGCTGCCAGTAATCGGTTCCGCCGTCCCGGGCCGCGCCCTGGTCCTGCCACTGAGGATCGTTGCCCACGCTGCAAACGCCCACGAAGAGATCGATGTCGCGCATGATCTCGGTAAAGGCAAGGGCGGGTACATCCGACAGCGGCAGCTGCCCGCCCTGCAGGTTCGTAAAACGCACCTGGTCGGTCGACACATAGAGATAAATGCCGGATTCCGATTGCTGATCATCGGCAGGCACGGACTCCACCCAGAATTCGGCCCGCAGTTCCCACTGGGGTAGTTCGATCACCGGCGTATTAGCGGAATCCCAGCCTCCCTGCAGCTGGTACTTCCATCCGCGCTGCTTGCAGAGGGCGCTGAACTGGTGTTGTTTCAGGATATGGGCGGCGAAGCGGTTCGAGTAGGTCCCTGTTGCGAGCTCGGCGTCCGTCAGGAGGTAGAGTTCCCGGTGAGCCTGCTTGAAGGGCTGGGAGATACCGTGCCGTTCGAGCCATAAACGCCATTCCTGCACGGTGGTAACGTCGAACCCGACCGGATGCCACAGCCGGACGACGGTGTCGCTGCCCTCCCACTCCTCGGTCCTGTCCTGCGCATCCACCAGCCGGTCTTCTCTCAGGGCCGCCAGGCCCGATCTGCCCTGTCGTTCAAAGTGCCAGATAAGTCTCCGGGAGAGCTGGGCAAGGAGTGGATGGTCCAGGTAACGCTCGCGCCAGAGGGGGTATGACAGGCTTCTCTGCGACAAAAAGAGCCGTTCGATGCGGTCGCGCTGGGCGGGCAGCATGTTCTCGATGTCCTTGACCGTGCGTTTAAGCGAGGCAAGCTCTTCGCCAAACTCCTCCCGGACCGCGGCAGGAACTGACTTCTGGGTCTTGCCGTCCTTCTTTATCCAGATGAGCTCGGCATCCGCCGTACCGGTGACGCGGACCTCCGCCGCATGCTCGCCCAGGTCCTCGTGAAGAATGCCCTGTCCTTCCAGCCCGAAGGTCGGGACCGCGATCTCCTCCAGGTCGGCGCGTGTCATGCCTGCCCGGGCGGCTGTCTCTTCAAGCGCAGTATTGATCAGTGAATGGACCTTGGAATACTTCACCTTGAGCTGCAGGCGGGAGAGCTGGGCCACCGGTTCCAGGCCGGGGAGCCTGCTCAGGACATAGATGCAGGCATTGCCGACCTTCACGGAACGGGGGCCGATACCGGGGATCTTCTTGAACACAGCGAGTGCAACGTCGCAAATGGCCTGGCACGATGATGCATCAGAGGTGGCCGCACAGTACCAGATCAAACCCTTGAGAAGGTCGGCCTTGGCTTCGGTCATGGGTTCGCCGGTCCCCTTCTCCGCCGTCGCGAACCATCCGGTTACCCGTTCCTTGAAAGTCTCGGCCCCCGCTGCTTCGAGTCTGCCGCGCGCTTCCTCCATCCATTTTCCCGAAGCCTCGGAAGACCTGATGGCAAAGGCATGTTCGATGAGCCGCTGCCACGCAGCCGCGTTGGCCTCATCCATCGCTGACAGGTCCGCGAGCATCATGTCCGTCCAGGGTTCGCCCGGCTCGATAACATTCTTGCGCACATCCCCGAGCAGCAACCCGATACGCTTGGCAAGCTTCCGCAGGTCCGCGCAATCCGGTGTCGCAAGATGCTTTTTCTTCAGGTCATCGAGACCCCGATGCAGGTCCTCGGACAGGCCGGCGCGCGTCGCATGGCGCTCGATCTGGGTCACTATGGGACGCAAGGTCGATTCCAGATACAGGACCTGCCGCTGCTCCTTGAGACCGTCTACGATGTATCTAAGGTCCTGTTCCGAAAAAGGAAGACGGGAATGCAACAGGGCCGAAAAAACCTGCAGATTGATATCGGTGACGTAATAAGGGTTGTCCTGGGTGGACTGAAAGGCCATGCGGTCGAGCAAAGCCAGCACGATCCGGACCTTGACCTCCGGGGACGCAGACAGCAGTAGACGGCCGGTTTCGTGCGCCTTGGGGTCCCTGTTCCAGTGGTACGGCTCTTCCTGCGTGATCACCTGGCCGAGGTAAGCGTTGATGGCGAGATGCTCCTCCCGGCGGGGATCGTCCGGCATGAGCGGATACCCGTCAGGACCCACGGCTTCCGGCTTGTCCTGCTGCTTGAAGATATCGAAGAACCCTTTCATGTGCGCCCCCTCATCCTCCCACCAGTGGGACGAGCTTCAGAAAGCTCACCTGCGTTCCCGGCTTCAGCTCCACAACGTGCTCGAGGTCTTCGACCTGGCGGTCATCCACGAGGACGAGAAAACTGTTCTTCTGGAATGCCTCAAGAGCGACCTCGTACTGCTGCTGCCAGTCTATGGCGCGTTTCTCGCGAAGTTTGTACCCGTTCAGGACGGCTTCTGCATCGGAAGGTTGGATGAGCCCTTTGAAGCAGCCCGGCTTGCTGAAGTTGAACAGGCGCACTTCTTCGTACACCCTGCTCCGTATCAGCTCACGGACAGATACGGTCTCCTCCAGGAAGTCGAGTGAAATCTCGTTCACCACCTGCCCGTTCGAAAGTTCGTCACGTATCAAGAGAGTTGTCATCGTATCGCTCCTTCCCATGATGATTCTGATTTCATACGAAGCACGGAAAGAACTCCTTTATCGTTTCCGCGAACAACGAGGTCGTCAGTATGGGACTGTATGGGGTATCAGCTATCAGAAATCTACTACCGGTCAACCTTCTTCACCGTCAGTGTCTTCTGTAAGAACCCGTCGGTCGTGATCTTTTTGATCTTGTATATATAAAGCTCCGAACCTACAAAGGCGAGTAAATAGTTCCCTGACCCGTCATCCTTCGCCGCCACTTGCAGTACATCCACAGTCGAGAACTCGAAGGTCTCGCACGTGGCATCCTTGGGTGCTTTAAGGTGGCTCATGTCGATATAAATGGGGGCCTTTCCCGTGCGGCCATCGGAGTGGATGAAGTTCGAGTACTCGACCACGCCGCCCATTTCCTTCAGCGCGATGGCCACGACTTGCTTTCGCTTCTTTGGATCATTCTCGGCTCCCTGGGCGGTGAGGTCTGCGGCCATGCCCAGTGTATGGCTGTCCAGGTAGTCTCCACTGACCGGGACGAGCGGTCCCGGAGCGAGTCCCTCGACAACGCGTTTCACCTTCAAGTCCTTCGAGACCTTGAAGAGGACGATGGTGGGCGATTGGCGGTAATGCGGTTTTACGAGCAATACCACCTCGCTGATTCCGTCATCATCAACATCGGCGACAATGGCATCCTCGACCTTTATCCGATAGTGCTTATCGCCGAACACCTCCGGGTACTCCTGCTCAAGAAGATACTTCTGGACCGCCGCTACCTTGGGCGGCGAATCTGCGGCCGCAGCGGTCGCAGCCAGCAAGCCCAGGACCAATGCGAAGAGTCTAGCGTGCATGATCACCTCCAGCGTGTTTCCTCAGCTCTCAAACATAACGGGGTTTGCGGGCCGAAACTCAGCGCCATGGACATACTTTCAACGGAACGCGCCTCTCTATTCCAGTTCGAACTCGACCATCACTCTGGCGGTGATCTTTATGGTCCCGTAGCTCGACTGGCCGCCGCTCGATTCGCGTTTTTCCAGGACATTCGCCGACACTTTGGTTTCAAACCAGTTATCCCCGGCCACTTCCTGGATCGAGTGGACCTTCCCGATCTTGGCGGCGAGCGCCTGGGCCATGAATTCGGCCTTTTTCTTCGCTGCTAGGAGCGCCTTCTCGTACTCGGCTTTTCTAAGATCGAACTCATCGTTACGCTTGAAATCCGTGCTTCCAATGGTAATATTCTTATGCCCCGCCAGTGTCCGGTATACATCGGCCATTTTCGTGATATCGTTCACGGTCACGTCCACGTAGCATTCGGCATAGTATCCCTTCAGGACGTTCGACTCCTTTTCCCAGTTGTATTCCGCGCCCTGCAGGACCAGGGACCTTTTGATGTCCTTGTCCGGGATGCCGATGACATTCAGCTCCTTGGACAATTTGGAGAGCTCGCCCGTAAGCGCCGCATGGCTCTGGCTCATTTCCTTCTTCACGAGCTTTACCGACAGGCTGATCTCCGCCCGCTGTGCCTCGACCGTGTTCTCGGCCTTTCCTGAGACCGTTATCTTCCTGATGTCTTTTGATTCTTCGGCAAAAGAAGTGGAGACCGGAAGCATGAGCATGAATACAGCAAACGCCAAGCCAAAAATTCGCATATTTCCTCCAAACTGCTTGGATTCTATTTTGGTTCTACCCCGCCTTCAGCGGACGGACTTCCTTTTCCACGGGGATGAATTCCTTCACGTAGTGCTTTGCGTGGTACATGGAATAGAGTTTCTCCAGCCCCAGGATGATCCCGAAGAAAATGAACTGGAACAGGCCAACGGCTTTTTCAGGAACGCCGGTCAGCATGTTCACGAGCCCCGTGAGCACCATGAAGATCAGGAACGTTTCTACCACGGCGTCGCCGGCACCCAGAAATGGATGGTCGGTGTAGAAGTAGCCTCCCCCGGGATAGATGATCGAGAGCTTCCTCGCCCGCTCTTCGTTCTTGAATTCCAGCCTGCAGGAGGAGCAGACGTAGACGCCCGCGGCCAGTACCGCGTTGCACTTGGGACAGAGGTGGTGGCGTTTACCGATAGTCGTGGGCTGCTGGCTTGCCAGCCGGAGGTCAGGAAGGAGAGATTTGAGCTTGCCACTCTCCTTCACATACAAGAATGTCTCCTTAGATCCATTTTTGTATTTTACGGTAAACCTGCTCAGAAACCCGGAGGGCTTGATCTCTTCCACGTCTCCGTAGCGGACCTGGGCGATGGAGTGCCGGGGCGAAAAGTCCTTCTTCGCGGGGAAGTGCAGTATCCGCCGGTTCGTCACCACCAGGGTGCAGCGCTTGATGTAGTAGATCAACGAACCAGTGGTGAACTGCTCCATGAACGACATGGGCGAGCACCCGCGCATGAGAAGCAGGACCTCCTCGTCCGGCTCGAGGAACTGCTTCAGGAGCGGGACATAATCCTTCAGCATCTTGAGCTGCTGCTTCTTGATTTTCTCCTTGAAGTTCCCCTTCTTGTCGGAAAAAGCCGTTGTCTGGTTGATCGGTAGACCAAAGGTTTCTGCTGCTGATGCCGTGGTGATCATAGATGCCTCCTGGATAGGTGAGATGTTTCTGATCTTATAATATTTTACGGGCTGATAACTCTAGATTCATGTCTGTCCCGCACCTGAAATTGTCAATCATACTAAGGGGTAAGACGCAGTACTATTATCCCTTCGTCAATTACTTCTTAAGAGAGTGAACAATCCACTGCTCAATTTCAGGCAAGTACTTCGGACTCACTAACATGATCTCCAAAATGGCCATATATTGGTCGGGTCCATATAAGTGTATCCTCATCTGGGATAGTCTTTAAAACATCATAGGCTTGCGGAGATAGAAGTAAAAGCGTCAAGTTATCATTCACTTGCCTCCCTTTAAGAAGACTGGTTAGCGCGTCATAGTCGTGGAAGGAGTATCCGACAGCAAGCACGATTTTGGCATGCTCGCAACATCTGGAGAAATAGTGATAGGCGGTCAAATAAGGTTCCGCTGTGGTCACTTTGTTACCAGCTGGATAAATAACTGTATTCTGGTACGCATCTGAGTCAACAACATCATACATTGGCAGAGATTGGACAATCCTCCCACTAGATGTTATTTTCAACCAATTCACCGATCCGTGAAGCTTGTGAAGGACAATGTGACGAACCGGACGGGTGATATTAAACAACTCAAAGTTTCTTGGATTCCAGAAATGTTCTCGCAGAAAGGGGTCATCTTCCATACCATCAACAAAGTCATATTTGGAGTATTGTTCATTGCAAAAATTTTCAATTGCCAGATCATAGTTCGTAGTGAAGATAGGTAAGCACTGAGTAGCCGAATCGATATGGGAGAAGATGACATCAAGCAAAGGCTGATAAACCTCAATAGCCCTTTTAATATCAACAGCTCGGTACTCTCGAATAATTGAATGACGAATAAGAGAGCGTAAGCTTGCTGCGTCACTTCTTTTGACTTCGTACGCAGGCTGATTTTCGACATCTAAAACGAAAGACGACACATACTGTAAATTTAAGAAAGTCTCGAGGTCTCCCATAATAGACTCCAAGTCATACCCCCTGGCTAATATGAGTGCTGAAAGAAGAGATGCCTCGTTGTCAGACGTAATCTCAGTGGCGAGCTTCTTTACAAATTGTTCCATTGTAGGCTTGCCGAGAGGTACGGAAGCCCCGGCACCGAGAAATAGAATGATAGGTGATTGAGTAATGGTTGGGTTTAATGGCATAATTATTGTGCGTGAACTTCCATATCTCGATTATTTTTCTATATTGTTTTTTAGGAAGGGATTTTATGCCTTCCCGTATCTCCAACGCAATGACCGCATTGGCACTGGACGAGTTCTGCGCCTGTGTCATCAAGCTTATAAACGGGTTTTTTGCAGTTCGGGCAGCTAAAAAACTCCAATGCCCTCTCACACACTTCAATGAGCTTGGCCTCCTTCTTCACTACGTCAAAAGAATGAGTGGCCTTGTTTCCCCACGAGAGCAATAGCTTATCTGCATCGCGTAATGCATCAATCGCCTCGGCGTAAGGTTCATGCTCTTTCGTGCCTAACTTCATGAAGCACTTTTTACTATCTGAAATGAACTGGAGGAGGAAGTCGTGTGCTGTTCGACGATCGTTCTTCTCGCGGTAAAGGTAGGGCAGCCTGACCTTGACTCGCTCGGCCACTATGGCGAGTTCTATGTCCATGATCTTGCGCGCTGTGTTTCCAGCGGAGTCTGGTGAAACCTTTAATTGCGCTCGTGCATCGTCGAACGTTGATGTCTTAGCGGACAAACGGATACCGACTTCAGGCTTCTCGTAGGGCATGAGAGCGTTAAAAATCCAGTTTCCACCGTCGAGCTGCTGTCTGAGTTCCGTGTACCACTCTCGGTCGTGAGTTAATATGACCACCTGCCGACCGTTGAACTCTTTTTCCAAGAGATCAACGATCATTCCACGATGGTTCCGGTCAAGACTGATGACCACATCATCCAGAAACAGCGGCCGGTCCGTGTCCGCTTCGCGCTTCGCCATTGCAAGGAAAATACAGAGACCAAGGCTATTTCTATAGCCCTCCGAAAGCGTGAGTCTTGGTGAGTCCTGTTCAATTCCATAGAATTTAAGTCCGATGTCGATGGCCTTGTCGGCGTCACTGGGGAGATAAAGGCGCACATGCGCAATTGCCTCGCCCGGGTGCAGGATTGCCCACATTTTCTGAATGTCGGAGGAAATTTCACCGATCACATTCTTAGACTGCTGTCTGATTTCCTCTCGGACGCCTTGCTCAAGTAAATTTAGGAATGAAATCAGGGCTCGAGCGCGTGTCGCGTCGTCGGCCAGCATCTTCGACTCAATTACGGCTTTGGCAGCCTCAACAATCTGTTTATCGGTTGAAAACTGCTGGACGTCAGGCGGGGCGATACCTGCGGATGAAGACGCTGCGGCTATCAGAGTCAACAGATTATTCTCAATGCCCACCAGATCGTTTTCGCCGCAAGAGGCACGGAGCGACTCAACATGAGCCCATCAATGTACGCGAAGTTATCGGAGAAGGCCTTCTTGTTGAGTCCGTCTCGCCATGACTTCACATCAGATTTGCTCAGATTAGACCTTAGAGACGTGAGGATGTCGCAAAGAGATCCGATAGCGGCCTTGCGATTGTTGAAGATGTTAATGATCTCTTGAAGGCGCTCTTTCTCAGACTTGACGTGTGTCTTAAAATCATCGACTGAGATTGCTCGTCCACAGGCTGGACATTTTACAGCTTTTTCTTCTTTTAGTTTGTCCACAAAGATGCCTGCGGATTGGAGCACCTCCAGCTTTTCAGCGATCAGCGGCTCCATTGTACTGGATAACTTGTGACTTTCGGAGCGCACTTCATCGACGTGACTCTTGAGGTTTAGACCAGAGATAGCCTGCAAAGTAAGGTGTCTCCTCTGCTCAGCGGAAGAATGAATGATCCGTTCTTTGAGTGCGGCTTCAAACTCTTTGCAGTGAGAAAGTGGGTCCGTCGTGGTCCCTTTGCCCTCGCAGTACTTTGCATGAAGGTCTGCGATCATCTTATAAATTTGTTCGTCGGTGGCCGCACCAAAGGTAGTACTCCTTTTTGACGCGACCTCCCTAAGAGCAGCCGTTGCCTGCCAGAGCTTTGATTCTTGCTCTACGGACTTTGAGAGCTGCCGTAAATTCTCAGCTGCCACTTCCATGTGGTGAAGACCGAGAAGTGGCAGAAGTGTCGAGTATTTTTCTCCCTTGGTATCTTGGATGAAAGACGCGACCTCATCTTGCCTCAAGATTGTGCGCTGATAGTCCCACGTGGCCATCGAGGCAGTTTCTGATCCGGACCTCGTGAAGGATCCATCTCGCTTGATCTCCCAAAGGAGTTCTGACGCATCTTTGAACTTAATACGCAGTCTTGTTTTCCTGCCCGCGGGTGTGTGCGTGTTGATGAGCGCCTTCTCTTGATGCTTCCCACTATACTCGTGTGATAGATGCCGAATCTTGCCGTTTTTGAGTACGAATTCAAGCGCGTCTACAAAAGAGGATTTACCAGACCCATTCTCCCCGTAGAGAACCATCGACTTGGATTCGGGGACAAGAGAAACCGCTTCGGCTGCTCCACGGAACCATTCGATCTCAATGGCCTTAATCCTCATTCTCTGCCCCCATTTTTTGCGGGTCCAGCGTGGACATATCGGCAATCAGCGCCTTGGCTGCGGTTGTCAGGTTCAGGCGAGCGGAGCTGCCGCTCGCTGAGTTGGCCTCTCAGTAGCTGTTTTATTCGGGTCGCGGTTGCGACTGTTATGGAAGCATGCGTCTTTTGAGCTTCTTCAACTCGTTTTGAGATCCAATCATCACTATTAGACATTGGTTCACCTTGATTGCACGGAATTACTGATAATAAATTGTCTTGGGTACAGTACTGGTCAGACATCAGAAAGTAACTTATTGTTAATCCCATCTACCCCTGTCCCTGTAGGGTCAGACCTACTTTGTTGCCATTCAACCTTGTTTCTGGAATCCACCAGGGTCAGATCCCTTGACATGGTAACTGCCACGGTCACGCTGGATATCGTCTACTTCTCGATAAAGTCAGTTAAAAATTAGTATGAACTTATGGATTTACCTTGTCAAACAGAATGTCTTTTGGGCTGTTGGTTTGCTACCCAGCATTTTTAACCTTACATCAACATGATCTCCGGGGAAAACGCGTATGGCGGGAGGATCATTTTCCACTGCAACTCACACACAGGCAGTCTCTGGGATTTCAGAATATCGACTGCAAGGACCACATTCACGGACGGCGGGACGTAATCCATGGACAACTGGTAGGTCGAGTATCCCGAGTGGATGTTGCACCCGTTGCGCTGCATCCCTGCATTCTTTCCACCGCTATTTTCAGGCTCGCCCCACGCTATTCATCTGGTGTCTTCACGGCGCAACGATGCGATCCGCCCCTTCCGGCCATACGCGCTTAAAGTCGTTCATATTGAAGGTCACAATGCGGTCAGCCCCGCACTTCTGAGCGGCCTTCGCGATAAGGGCGTCGTACACAGCGCCCCCGGAAAGCCCCATATCGCTCATATGTTTTATCGTTGCAAGATAATCGGAGGAGGAAAGCGGCACAATGGACACCCTCGGCTCAACACTTTCGTGGATAAGCCGCCATGCGAGGCCCGGCGATATTCTTGGACTGACCGGCAGCGTCGAGAGCACGGCGTAGAGCTCCGCAATGCTGTGCGACGATATCACCAATTCGGTCGTACGGGACTTTCCTTTTGCAAACCAGGGCAGGGCGCGCAGATGCTCCGGGTGCGGCTCCACGAGCGCGGCCACGAGCACCGACGTATCGAGCAGCACCTTCATGATCTCTTCCCGGACACGACTTTGTGAAGCCGCTCGTCACGGTGCGCCCGGACAGCCCCCCTGAGGTCCCCGGTCGCTTTCCCGGAATAAACAAGGAGGCCCTCTTTCACCATGAGCGAGGGTTCGTGATCAACGAGCTTCAGCACGACCTCATTCTCTTTTTCGTCTATCTCGATCTCCACCCCCGGCCGCAGTCCCAGCCGATCCCTGATGTCCTTGGGTACCACCACTCTTCCAAAACGGTCCACCGTTGTTTTCATAGCAACCTCCTGATAATTGCCATTATATCACTCCAATTGGCAATTATCAATAGCAATACCTGATCGCGGGTATCGACTGACATCACAGCAACATGATCTCCGGGAAAAACGCGTACGGCGGGAGGATCATTTTCCACTGCAACTCACGCACAGGCAGTCTCTGGTGTTTCAGCACATCGACTGCAAGGACCACATTCACGGACGGCGGGACGTAATCCATGGACCACCGGTAGGTCGAGTAGACCAACGGCCCGCCCTCGATCCTGGCCATGGACAACAGCATATTGATCGATGTCACCTCGATTGAGACGTTTCCATTCGGCGTCACGCGGTAGATGCGGCCTGCGAAAAGTGAACCCCAGACGCCCTTGACGAAGGTCCAGGCCCCCTGGAGTGAAAGGCCTGATTTCGCGAACGTCTCCTTTTCATAGGCCACGGCGCTGACCAGCACGTCGCCGTTGGCCTCGATCATCAGTCCCAGGGGCATTGCGCCTTCAGGGAGGTCCACGGGACCATCGGCGACCAGGGTATTTTGCTTCAACTCCATCCTGACGAGCCCTGCCCGCGTCGTGATCGGGTTGGCCGGTTTGTCAGACCACATATCTGATAACGCGTTGACGCACCTGCTGTGTATTGAGGCCCGTCAGGACCCAAAGCGCATCGACATTGCGCGGGTCCGCTGCGATCGCGATGCTGTACGACGCGGCGGCAGGCGGCCCTGTGGGGAAAGCCCCCGATACTGCGGGCGAGGACGGGACGGACAGATCGATCAACAGGACCCGGTTATTCGGCTCATCCAGGACCGCGGCTGCGCTCCCGCCAGCCAGAAGGACCAGATTCCCGTAACCCGGAGCAGCGTCCTTGGACAAAACCGGCAGGTCCTGCTTGGCGACGAATTTCGGGTGTTCCTGATCGGACAAGTCGAATACCGCAAGCTCCCCCTTGGTGAGAAGAAAGCCGTGAGAGCCCCCTTTTGCAACTGCAAGAGAGATCGGCGGGTATCTGGTTTCGAATCCCGTTGAAGCCACTTCTTTGGAAACGTTTTTCGAACCAAGGTGAACGGTCTTCAGCTCGAACCGTGAGAGCCCTTCATGCTCCGCCTTGCCCCCGCTTGCCACAACGTAAAGAACGCCGCCCTCGGGAGAATGGGCAAAGGGACCCACCCCGGGACATGCAAGCGGATCGGGAGTCCTTATCGAAGACTGTCTTTTCCTCAGGCGATGTCCGCCAAACAAGGAGCCTGTTGCCCTTTGGATCGCCCATAACAAGAAGGTTTGTTACCGGGAGGGTGATCTCATCAGCTCCCGAGGGGGTCTCCACCCTCACCGTGTATGCATGACGGAACTTGACGTCGCGTGGCAGGCGAAAGAGCAGACCGCCTCCTTGAATGCCTGCCGCGACAGGGACCTCCCTGCTGTCGAGAAACAACTTTGCCTGGTCCGTGTTCAGCCCCGTGCCTACCATTGCAACCCATTCGCCGGCCACGAACATCCCGTCGCTCTCTGTCTGGTCAAGCTCCCCTTCGCGCGGGACATGCAGGCTCCCGAGGTCCACGAGCTTTTCGATCTTCGGCTTCTCCGCAGGCGGTCCACCGAGCGATACCCGAACGAGTTTTGCACCCTGGCTGCACGACAAGAGCAGGACGGAAGAGACCGCGATAAGCGCCAGACGTTTCATTGCTTTTCTCCTTTTAACATTATGCGTATGGTCACAGAGCGATTCTCCGCCTTTTCCTCACCCCTGGCAAAGCGGCATGTCCGCAATACCCGTTTCGACACATTGACGCTGCCAGTCTTCCTTCTTCATCGATCCGTCAGCAAGCTGTCGGACGACCGCAAAGGGCTGCACCGAAGCTTTACCTCCCGGGCGCTCCAACAACACTTCTTCCCCCGGCATTACGTGCATGGACCAGCTCAGCTTGTGCAGGGTCACTGCCAGCGCAGCGCCGAGCAGACCAGCGGCCGCCCATTTGCGTTCGTCCCCGCTCGTTAGTGGTTCGCCTCGCTGAACGAGGGCAAATCGGCTGCCGCCTCGGCAAGCGCTCCTGCTGTCATGGTTTGCATGACGGCAGCGTGTTTCTTTACCTGATTTTCCCAGAGCGGAAGGTAAATATCGCTCCCCACCTCGCCCCAGTGGATCGGCTTCAGGTCAGCCGCGTTTCCCTCACCAGCCAGGTGCGACAGCATCTCGGCTTCGAGCTCCGGGACATCGCGCATCAGCTCCATGGCCGGCGGGTCGCCCTTCGGCTGCGGAGGACGTGCGGGCAGGGAGTTGAGTGCCTCAATGCGGTCCACGAGGCTCGGATGTGTTTGGTAGGGGTCCGCTTCCCGCCCTTTCAGCTCCTCATCCAGAGAGGCCGAGAAAGCCGCTGCAATCATCGGGGCTGCCACAAAACGATGAAACCCTTCGGCCAAAGGCGGCTTGCGCCCGGCGTTCAGCACCGGAGCGACCTCATTGTACCAGTATCGCTGAAATGAAGCCGAATGGCCGTACACGGCCTTCAGCCCCCCAATTGCTGCATCGCGCCCGTAGATTCTTGCTGACAGGCGGTCGGCATTGTACTCCTGCCGGCGGGATATGGCGTGTGTGATGCGAAGGAACAGGTTCCCATACCACATGAACGGCTTTTGGAGCCATGCGCCGTCCCCGAGGTTCTCCAGCGTTCGGCCGATGGCCTGCCGGGTCTTATAGATCCACGGTCCGAGGCTCGTGTCGCCGCCGTCGTAGTGGCCGAACTCATGGGCAAGGATCGCCTTGAACTGCGAGGTCGTCGTGACCTGCAGAAGCGGCAGGCCGAGCCCCATGATCCTGCTGCTGCCGATGCCCATGAGGCCGCCGCGCTGCGCCACCCAGGCGTTCATCTCCGGAACGATATAGACCGACGCTGGAGGGGCTTGTTTGGTGCGCTCGGCGATTTCGCGGATCGCCTTGAACATCTCGGGATGGCGGTCCGGCGTCAGCTCCGGTCCCGGCGGGACGAACCGGTCGACCCGGGGGATAATGGACCAAAGAATGATGACAGCTGCCGCAATGCAGCCGAACGCCAGTCTGAAATGCAAACGGTGGGCATAGTTCCATTCCGCGTAGGGAATGTATGCAAGCGCGGCCGCGAGCGCGAGCGCTAGAACGTAGAATCCGACCAATAGAGCGACGGCGATTAATGCGCGAACTGCGAGAGATTGTGACTTGTCCATGACATTCTCCCTTCTTAGATCCCAGCGATAGTTCAAAGTTCAATAACGGCGGTACAATATTAATGGTTTCGTAAAAAGTCCCTTTAGCCGTCATTGCGAGGAGCGAAGCGAAGCGGCAATCTCTATTTTACAGGTACTTATGAACTTACGAGATTGCTTCGCTACGCTCGCAAAGACGGCTTTGAGCACTTTTTACGACTGCATCAATAGTATAAAGTACAATAGCTGTTCTGAACTCAGTGTTCAGGGCGAGGGGTCGGAGTCAGACGCCAGCATCAGTAGGCTGTCACCTTTTCGGACAAAGCTTCGTTCATCTCTTTGCCGGCTTTACGATATCCCTCAGCCAGTTCATTGTTTTTTTCCTTCGGCATTTTATCCTCGCGGGTCTTGATCTCCTGTTTGAGCAAGGAGAACATCACTTCCTCTCCTTCCCGGGTCAGGAGCGGCGAGATGGCGATGGTGTCGCTTATCCGCACCACGACCGGGACGACGAACGGTTCCGAATTAAAGTCTTCCTGGTACGGCAGGCTGATGCGCCGGTTTCCGAGGATCGTGAGCCCCCCGGCCGCTGACCGGTTTATTTCGGACAGCGAAATGACGTCGCGCACACTCATCGTGGTATCCGCGGCTTTGAGGAACCAGATATGGCTGTCCGAGTCGCCATCGCCATCCGCAGATGAGCTGTACAGAACGATGCCAAGCTCATTCCCGCGGAGCGGCACGAACGATGCGTCGTTGATATTGACGTACTCGAATTGATACTTTTGTATCGGGAGGTGATAGTTCTTGACCAGGGTCGAGCCGTCCTTGATCACGGTGATGAGATACTCCGACGGCCCCTCCGTTTCCCTGCTTTTGACCACCAGTTTATATCCGCCTTCTTTTTTTTCAAAGGCCACTTCTTCGGCAGGAGCCTTCGATGCCAGCCATGTATCCCTTTTAAAGAGCGGCGGAACGAACGTCGTGATCAGCCCGTACGCTATCAGCGCAAGAGTAAGCGCGCCCCAGCTGAAGACGACCACCTTGACTACTTTCCAGAATTTCGGCATATCCCCCTCCTCACAGAATATATCTTCATCGCAAAGGCGCAAAGAGCGCGCCCCTGCGGATAATCCTCTATTTTTACTTCTCTTTCTTTTCCTTCTTTATTTCCTTCGCTTCCTCCACCACCATCGTCCCCGGCAACGTCCTTGCCCGGACCGTCCGGTCATACATGGACTCGGCAAACGCCGGCGGGATCACGTACTTGCCTTTGTTCGTCGCTTTGATCCGGTATACGAATTCCTGGGCAGAGTCGCCGACGCTGCCGAAGAGCACCACCCGGTCTTCCCGGATGTCCACGAAGTCCGGCTGCCAGGTGGACGCGTCCGTTCCGATGGGAGAATCCCATTGTTTCCGGGTTTCCTGCTCCCCGGACCGTTCTTCTCCGCCTTCGCCCTCACTGTCGCCTTCTTCTTCGCTTCTCTGCTCCTGAACCTGTGCGGGCTCTGATGCAGGACGTGATTTTTCGATCACCACGTCGAACCCACCGGGCAGCAGGTCCACGATCGCCACGTTGCTGTGGTATCCGGACTTGACAGACCGCATCTTAAAGTGGACCTCTATCTCCGAGCCAAGGGCTGTTGACGTGATCACGTTCCCTTTGAGGTCCCGGTACTCGCGCTGGACCTCGATGCCTTCCTTGATCTCCTTTTGGGGGAGGGATTTGTCGAAGCCCGCCATCGTAACCTGATAGAACGTGGGAAAACCGCTCTTGCTCTCGATCCGCACCTTCTTAGCTTCACCTGAGAAAGCTGCCTTGGGGAAGAGTCCCTTCGGCAAGACAAGGTCCTTCATCCCCTTTTCAAGGATCTCCCTGATCTTGATCTCGGCAACGGCCTTCTCGCCTACTGCTTCAGCATAGGAGTCCATGGCAAGGATCGCATAAGCTGACGTTATGGTATTGAAACTGCCGCTCGATATGCCGTTCACGATGCACTCCATGCACAGCATGTCCCCTTCGGAGAACTTCTTGAACCGCTCGGGGAAGTGTTTTCCAAGAATATAAAGATGCTGAGAGTCATGGGCCAGGCTGTCGTAGAAATTGTCATAATCCGGGTCAACAGGTTGACCCATCTTCATTCCCGAGATGAGGTCATCAGCCTTTGAATCGAGTTTGAGCAGTTTATAGGTCGCAGCGAGATAAGACGCTGTAAGGTCCTTCTTCCACTTTTTCGTTTCCTTGGCCTTATCAAGCTGCTCGCGCATGGCATTCACATAGTCCGTGGTAACGACGCCGTTCCTGGTCAGGAGGTAGACCGCGTATGCGCCGGCGCGCGCCTTGGCAAGGGAATCGCTCCCAGTCATGCCCTTTTTGCCGATAGCGGCAAGATAGGCGAGACCGCGATCCATGAGCTCCTGCGGTACAACAAAACCACGTTCTTTCGCCTCGGTCAGGAAATGCATGGCATAGATGCTTGCGTACTCCGAGACATGAGAGTTTGCTGCCCAGAACCCGAAAGCGCCATCCGCATTCTGGCGTGAACGCAGCACGCTGATCGTCTTCTCCAGGTTCTCCGCTGCCTTCTTGTGCGTGTACCCGAACTCCGGCCGGCTTTTGAGCACAATTGCCGGAAAGGCCATGCTCACGAGCTGCTCCGTGCAGAGATAGGGGAATTTATCCAGATATGCCACCAGGCCATGGGCCAAGCTGAGCGGTACGGGTGAGGCAGTGGCGTCCAGGGTCCTGAACTCGGGATGCATCCTCCGTTTCACCTCTACGTCCACTTTCCCGGATTTGAAAGATCCGCTCTTTACATCCGTCATGTACGGGATAGGAGGCCTCACGCTTGTCTCGATGGAATAAGCGGTCTTCTTACCTCCGACCGAAGCGGTAAAGGTGAAACGCGCCGACCCCAGGACCTCTTTCGCTTTGACCTTGAAGGATGCGCTCTCTTCCCTGCCTTCGACAATCTTGAGGATACGCTGCCCCTTGTCCAGTATCTCCAGATGCTCCGATGTAGAACAATCGAGATTTACTGCCGCGTCCTTGCCGGATCCCACTACATTATTGGCAACACTAACGGTAACAATGAACTCGTCACCCGGCGCTACAAAGGTCGGCACATTCGGACTCAGCACAAAATGGCCGCGCACAGCAGACCTTTTCTGGTTTGCGCCGATAGCGTCAGGAGCGACTGCCACTGCCATGACCCGGATCGTGCCGTTGAAGTAATCAGGCACGCGGTAGACCAGCTCCCGCATGGTAGGATCGATATTCACGATGCCTGACCAGTAGACCACGGGCTTGTCGCGCTTGCGTTTGAAGGGATTCAGGTTCTGGCCGAGCGCCTTGCCCTCTTCGTCCCCTCCCGCAGCCGAAAGCATCCGTACGATGGAGTTCTCGGGCATGATCAGGTCCAGGATCTGGGCTGTCTTCACCTCCAGCGCGCGCTTGCGGAAGAAATGCTCAAGCGGGTCAGGCGTCGTGTACCGGGCCACCTGGAGGATGCCCTCATCCACGGCATAGACAACGGCCTTGCCCGCCTTGTTCCCCTTGTAGCGTATTTTGAAGAGTTCCCCCGGCCGTGCGAGCTCGGGCGTATCGATGTCGATCCTGATAGTCCTTTTCCCGCGGCTCACCGAGAACGGCATCACGCCGTAGCTCAAGGGACTCATGAAAATTTCCTTTGAGTCGATGCCACGGACAAAAGAGACGTTCACGTACCCGTTCCCTTCGAAGGTGGAGGGAACGCGAATTTTCTGGACAGAGTTCGTTGCAGTCGTTTTAAACCACCTTGTCGCGTATACCTTGTCCCGCTCGATGGTGATGAGCCCGGCCCCGGTGTAGGGGGCGCGGATCTGGAGCTCGATCTCCTCGCCGGGCGCGTAGTCGGACTTGTTCAGCTTGATCAACAGCTCGGCGTTCTTCTCCAGGCTCCGGGTGAGGTTCCCCATGCCGGCAACGCTGAAGGCAATGCGGCTGAGTTCTGCCTTCTTGTCATCCTGCACGATCAGGAGAAAATCTCCCGGGTTTGTTGTCGGCAGACGAAACTTCGTGCCTTGTTCGGAGAGCGACAGGTCTGTTGTACTGACAGGGATTTCCCTCTTGACCGATTGATACTTGTAAACGCCGCTGGACTGTTTGGTCAGCACCGAGACATAGCGCTCCTCGATGATCTGAGCCTTAAGACCCGTGATCCCGATCTTCCTGAGCGACGGGTCGATCGCTATCAGATCCACGGTCCTGCTGCTGCCCTTGTGGATGTACGCAAGGTCTCCGTCGGGTTTGTAGCCCACGAGATAAGCGAGCGGCGACACAAGGACCGCGCTCGTTGAGCCGACGCTTCTGCCCCCTTCAAGCTCGTAGCCTTCCGCCGCGAAGGTGAGCCGATAGGTGGCCTTGTCAAAACGTCCCAGGCTGAGATCAATTTCCGCATCACCTTTTTCGTTCGTGATTGCGTCGGGAAGCTGCTCAACAAAGCTCTTTTCCGCTTTCGCCGGATCGAAGAAGGTGTAGTCTTCGTATTGTTTGAAGACGGTGATGCAGGCACGAGCGTCACCTCGGCTGCAATGCGGTGATTGACCGCCGGTGTACCGTAAAGATTCTTGAGATTAACCATGCCTTTGAGGCCCGCAGGCGAGACCCAGCCTTCCCTTCGCTCCTGGGAAAGCTTGGTCGATATTTTCAAGCGGTCCGGCAGGAACTCCTCAACGCGCACCGATGCCGATCCCAGAAGCGCGCCCCGTTTATTGTCTTTCACGATGTAGAGGTTCGTCGTGTACTTGCCCGTGGGCGACGTGTCCTCGGTCTGGTATTTGACTTCCTCGAATCCCGAGGCCGTAAGGCTTATTTTCTGCCTTTTTACCTCCAGACCCCGGGAGTCCATGATCGACGCTTCGAGTGGGATGCCGGCGAGCGGCCGCCTCCAGTTCGCGGCCTTGACAATGATGCCGACATGGAATTCATCTCCAGGCCGGTAGATGCCCCGGTCCGAGAAAAGGTACGCATCAAGCCGGTCTGCAGCTCCCTCGGTCACCACGCCGCCGATATCGAAACGTGAGAAGTTGAGGTTTCGTTCGCTCCGCTCATAGGGCAAAAAAGAAATATCGCTCCCCTTCCGAACGAGGTAGACTGCTGGTGCCTTTTCATGTTCGAAATCAGCCAGCTTCGGGAACTGCGCCCGGCCTTCCGCATCGGTATACGCTCCAAACACGGACACGCCATTTTTCCCCAGAACATCAACCCGGGCCCCGGACACGGGGTGCCCGGTCTGAATCGACTGGACAAAGACGTCATGGGTCTGGTCGGCGTTGTCTTTCACCAGGACGCCCAGATCCGTGATCAGGATCAGACGTTGCTCACGTTTCCCGGTGGTTTTTTTGTTCTTCGGGTCCCAGCTTTCCACCCTCAGGAAGAACATCCCCCGGTTCGTCTCTTTGTCGATCTTGAGATACCGGGAAAAATCGAAAGTAGTATATTGAGCCTTGCCCTGTTCCCTCTGACCCAAAACGCGGATTTCAGTAAAACGCTCGGAGATGTTTTCCTCGTTAAACTCGTAGTTCAGGAATTCAGGATTTTTTATATCTCCACGGGTCTGGGTTACGAGGTGATTGATGTCCTCAGGGACCACACGGCCGATCTGAAACCGGACGGCCTCGATGTCCCGGGCAAACACGGACAGTCGCTTTTCGCCGCGAAGGCTTAGGATCGACCCACTGGCCATGATGCCCAGTTCCTGCGGGAAGTCGGGCACACGCTGGATCGTATCAAACTCCTTTGCCAGCAGGTATCCACCGAAGGATTTGATGTCCTTGTTCAGTTTAATGAAGAGGTATCGACCCGGCGGTATTGAGTATTTAAAACTGTGAAGCTCTGCATACTCCCGATCCCGGGGCAAGGGCTTCAGCTTGACCGGTGTTGAGAGCTCCAGGACCTCCGGTCCGATCTTGGAAGGATCTGACCATTCAGACCACTGATAGTCCTTCTTGCCCTCCTGCTTCTGGATCGGTGGAAGGTCCTTCGGCAGGAGAAAGACGGACAGGTTTTTCACCATCTCCGCTTCCGACACTCCCGCTGTAGTAGCCACCACCAATACCTGTTCAGGCTCGTACCGTTCGTTCCGCACAAGGGACAACTCGACTGAATCGATCCGGAGCAAGGTGTATTTGCCTGGTATCGTTACCTTTCTCTCAATGGCATCGGCAGTACTCGGTCCGCCGCGATCGGCGCGCACGCCTGAGTCGATGAGAACTGACATCGTGGCGTCCTTATCAGGGATATCCAGAGGCTTGGACTGGATGTATGCCTCGCCCTTGTACTTGTCATAGGACACGGTGAAGGGATAGCCTTTTCCGCCGATGCCGAGGATCCCTGTCTTCTGGTCGGCCCGCTCCAGCTTGATCCGCTTCTCGAAATCAGCGGAGTCCACGGGATGGGTGAACTTGATCGTAGCGATGACCCTCTTTATTTTCGGGTCCTCGGGGTCCTGGTAGAACTCGGCATTCGTCAGCTCTGCCCCGAAGCGGGGCGTTTTAAAAGAGTAGGAATACGTGGAAAGCTTGACATGGTCCGGGAAAAGCGACTTGTCCATGTGTACGGTGTATCCAATGCCGGGCTGCCAGTCCGTTTTCGGTTTGAAGAGAAGTGCATTGTCCTTGACCCAGGTCCACTCACCGTCAATGGCGGGAGATATCGAAACGCCTTGCGTAATGGTCTTGCCGATCAGGTCGAGACGGGCCGAGGAACCGCTGAACAGAACGCGGATCGGATCGGGTCTTAAGACGTCCTCAAGCTTGGTCAGTTCCGGCACGGTGCCGGAGACCTCGATCAACCCCCTGCGATGCGCGGCATACACCATGACCAAAGCGAAGACGACGAAAATGACAGCGAGAATACCGCCGAGCCGCTTGAAGTTGATGCCGCGCGGCTTGTCTTCGGCAGGCTTGGCCTTGCTATCCGATGTTCGTGGCATTTTGATGAGTGAGCGGGCGGCGTTGGTGAAGCGCGAGGCAATGGATTTTATATTGGAGAAAAAATTCTTGAGAAAATCTAACCACGGCGGAGGTGACCAGGAAAATGAACCGAAGAACTTCGAAAGTATGCCGAGCACTGCCTTGAACAAAGCGCTGATGAACTTCACTATCAACCTCCCGATGGTTTGATCCGACTAATACAAACGCATTTAGATTCGTTACTGATTTGCCCCTCACCTTTGTCCTCTCCCCGGCGGGGAGAGGGTAGGGCGAGGGGGGGACTTTCCTGGATGTAACAATATTTAATTCGTTTGGATTAATACCCCGTCAGCGAAAAATGCATGAAATCCTTCTGTTTGCCCGCGATCTCGCCGCCCCATTTGAAACCAGCCTGCGTGAGCAGGTTGACGACATCGCTGTTCTTATCAAGCGTTCCCCACACACCGGGTCTCCATTCACCGCCCCGGATCAGCCGGCACTCAGGTCCGAACGTGATGCAGTTATCGTACAGCCCATTCTGCTCAGGGTTAATATCTATGGCCGTTCCGAAGGAATGATTACTGAAGACGGTGCGGTTGCCGTTCCCGTCAACCGGGCCGCGCGACTTGATCACGTGGTATCCCACGACCGTATTGATCGGTGCTCCCTTACTGACAATATTCCTGAGAATGGAGAGCACCTTCGGCGCAATCTTGAAACAAACAGAAAACGACTGCAGCGGCGGTATATCGATACGTTCCTGATCTTCACTGCAAACAGTGCATCCGGTTTCCGGGTCTCGCTCATTGTCCGCGATCTCAGCGTAGGAATGACTGACCTTCTTGGTACTTGAACTGCTTTTCTGGTTCACATTCCATACCTGCATCTCATACGAACAATAGGACGGTTCTGGACGGGCTGCTGCCTCGGACCAGGCCGGCAATGAAACAACAAGGATCGCTATAACAGCTGTTGCAGACAGGCGGCGCATTATCCCGACTCCGATGCAACTATTCATGCCATCTCCACCAAGTCGCCGATCCGAAAACATCACAGCGGTGATGCGAAATCTTAACTCTTCCATGGTTTTAAAATATTTGGATTCTGCCCCATGTTCTCCGACAAAACAATCCTACTGCGCCTTGTTCTCGCTCGCCTGGAGGATCCGGAGATTTCCCTTGTCCACGTCGGTAAGCAGGCTGTCGGTATAGCTCGGGTTTTGGCTGTACCAGGGCTTCGTGGTGAAATAGTCGTGCAGGTCAGGTGATTGGAAGACCCTGCCGTGGCGGGCGTAGACCTCGTTCCGCATGACACGAAGCTCGGCCTTGCTCCGCCCCTGGAGGTCGGTCTCGGTAACGATCCGGTCCGCCGGCGTGAGATAGCTATCGACGGATTTAAGGTTATCCGGGATTCCGAGTGCTTCTTCAGGTTTCTCCTGAGGGGCCGGCGCAGCGGGCGCGAGCGACTGATAGGTGAGCTCCAGTTTGATCCGGTCGCGTTCTTTTTTCGCTTCCGTGTTTTCCGCGTTGAGCTTCACTGCGTCGTCAAGGAGCGTCTTTGCCTGTTTAAAGTCTTTCGCGGCTGCTTTGAGCATGGCGTGCTGGTACAGGATATCGGAGGCTTCCTTGCGCTTGCCCATCTTGCGGTAAATAGCTGCTATCTCGGCCATGATTTCCTCGCGGCCATCCTTTATCCGGTTCAGCAGGGACACATAGGTGTCTTCCTCGAGAAAGCCGGCAGGAGGAGTGACGGTCTCCTTGTAGTAAGAAAGCGTATAGAGTTTCAGAAAATCGCCTTCGGCGAAATCGGTGCGCGGGCGGTACCCAAGAAGGATGTTGCCCGCATATTCCGGTGCCCGGACCTTCATGTCGGATCTTTGTGCCTTGACCCATTGTACGGCAAGCTGCGCGTCACGCCGGATTTCCGGGGAGTTCTTCGGCAGGAGTTTTATACGAACGAGCAGCGCTGCCAAAAGATGGGGACTTTTTTCGTTGGCTTTGAGGAGCCCGAGCCAGTAGTCGGGCTCGGCTGTGCCGGACTTCGAGACAGCTATCGACCGGACGAACATATAATACAAAAAGGAATCCATGTATTTGCTCTGGCCCAGGGCAGGCATAGCCGCTATCCTTTTTGCCTCGTCATAGACCTCCGCGTCCTTCTTCGTCTTTTCGGTCAGATCGAGCACTTCGAGAAACTTCCGGTCGATCTCCTTGTCGACCTGGTAGTCAGGCGCCACGCGCTCCAACCGCTTCACGTTCTTCACGAGGTTCCAATCCCCTGCATAGGAAATACCTGCAATCATTACCGAGAGTACGACGAGCAGTGCGAGCGAAACTTTCTTCATGGAGCCCCCCCTTTTGGATGTTTCCTGATGTATCGACGTAATGCCCTAGTTATTTTCTTTGATCACGATATGCCCTTGCGGCATGTAAACGACCCGATCAGGGCCGTACCAGAACCGCCTCTCAACACGTCCGTCCATGCCATACCCCTTCTGAGAAGAAAGACCGTTGTGCATTATGCGTATGAGTATAGAGACAGCCGGAAAAATGGTCAAGAAGATATATGGGGTACAGGCGGGGTATTGACAATTAGAAAAAAAATTACGGCCCGGTAAGGAGAGGGAAGTCTTTTGTAAAGGAGGAAATCCGGTTGTATGTTTTTCCACTGCCGACAGAGATCAAAAAGAAGCGCTCTGATCCCAAAACAAAGCCACGTCCTTCAAGATGCTTTCCGAAACCAGTTCATTGACATCGGATCCGAACCAGTCTGTGGGCATGGACCGGGAATAAGCCGGCTGAACGAAGCGGTTGTCCATCAGCACGATAAGGCCCCGGTCTTTCTCGGAGCGGATCACCCTGCCTGCCGCCTGGACCGCCTTTGCCATGGCAGGGATCGCATAGGCATAATCAAAGCCCGCGTGGTATCGCCTCTCGTAATACTCCCGCATCTGTTCCCGTTCAAGATCGAAGTTCGGCAGCGGCGGCCCGATCACGAACGCACCGATCGCCATCTCGCCCGGATAGTCCACTCCTTCCGAGAACGTGCCGCCCTGTACGGCAAAGAGGATCTTCGGAACGCTCCCCTCGCGGAGCTGCTCCAATACCTCCTCGACCCTGGCCCCTTTCATCTCCCGCTCCTGTTTGAGGATCGTAAAGCCTTCCGGTACCGTGAACAGGCTATGCACCCGTTCCAGGAATTCGAAGCTCGGGAAGAAGGCAAAGTAATTCCCAAGGCGAAGGGCCGCTACCCGCGCAATGACATCGGCGATCTTCCCATAGTTGCGTTCGCGGTCCGAGTATTTGGTCGAGACCTGGGGAATGATCAGGAGCTTGCGATGCTCTTTCGGGAACGGGCTCGGGAACTCTGCTGTCTTGACGCTCAGCGGGTCGAGGCCCGACAGCTGAGCATAGTAATTAAAGGGCTTTAACGTTGCCGAGAACCCGACAACCTGCTCGTAGTCATGGTACCGGTCCTTAAGCATTTCCGATGCGTCGCAGCAGGTGATCTTTACAATCCCGCCGTTTCCCTGGGGATGGAAGGTGGCAAAGAACTCCTCCGCAGCCGTCCCTTCCAGGTACTCAAGAGCTTCGGTGAATGCGGACCAGTAAAAACAGAGCCCCATGATAACGTCCCGGGGCTGAATCACGACGTCGGAATCAAGGTAGCGGGAAAGGAAGGTGCGGAGCTTTGCGTCCTGCTCAAGGAAGGCGTCAACGGGTGGATCGATCTTCTGCGGCTTCGACGTTCCTGACCGATTGCATGAGGCGATCACCTGGATACAGGAACCGAGCAGCTCTTCTGCCTCTGGTTGAAAACGGGAAGGCAGACTGTGGATCCCGCTCCTCATCTGTTCGAGCACGCAGGCTTGAAAGCGCGGGAGAATAGTAGTCCATGGCGCGGGAAGGAAGATTATGGGCCTCGTCGATCACGAGGTTCGGCTTTCCTGTTTGATCGATGGCGGACAGGGTCATGCGTCCGAAGGCCGAGCGCGGCGCAAACACGTAGTTGTAATCGCAGATCACCACATCCGCTTCCTCTGCCGCGTCGAGCTGCAGTTCGAAGGGGCAGACAGCATGTTCCGCTCCCAGATCGCGGAACACCCGGGCCGTGAGCTTCCTCTTCTTCGCGAGGATATCGAGGATCCCCTCTGCAGCGACCTTGGTGTAATGGTCCTTTGCATATTCGCAGAAGGCCGGGTCGCAGAGCGGCTCGTTCTGGAAGCAGATCTTGCTCTTCGCCGTGATCGTGAGCGATTTTATCCTCGAACCGCTTTTCTTGAACCGGTCCACCGCATCCTCGGCAACCAGGTGCTGGCTGTTCTTGGGAGTGACATAGACCACTCTCTGGCCGCGGCTTAAGGCCTGCTTCAGAACAGGATAGAGAACGCCGATGGTCTTCCCGAGCCCCGTGGGCGCCTGGATCAGCATCGGCCGGGTTTCAGCCATCCCCTCTTCGACCAGGCGGATGAGCTCGCTCTGGCCTTGACGGAGGTTTTCATAAGGAAAGGAGATCGCTGCAGCCAATTTTCTGCGCCGCAGTGCCCGCTTCTCCGCCTGTGCCGCCTCTTTGACCAGCTCATCAAGGCGCAGGTCCAGCCATGCTTCATAAGCAGGGAGATCAAGCGTGAGGGAGAGGTCCAGGGACTCTCTCGTGCGGGTGGAGACCAGATGGAAGGTAAGCTCGGGAACGACCTTGTGTTCGAGCCAGAAGATGTAGCCGTAGGTCAGGAGCTGGAGGCAATACGGATGGTCCAGCGGATTCCCGGAGAGCTTGCGGCGGAGTTCATGGAGGTTAAAGCCGGTCTTGATCTCCTCGATCCTGGGCAGGTCTGCCCGGAAGATCCCGTCCATGCGTCCGTCGATCCGGAACCGGTAGTCCTCCCCGTTCGAACGAACGGCTGACCGCGACCTCGGCTTCATAGGATGGATCGGACTTTGCCCGCTTCTTCTGCACCCGGACGTGGATCTCCTGTCCTTCAAGAGCCGCCCGCCCAAAGCCCGAATGGGCTTCGATGCTTCCGGTCCTGGGAACGGGAAGAGCGAACTCGCTGACTGCAACGGGGATGAGCTTTGATGGGGAGGTCATAGGTTGCGAAGCGACAGGGAGACGGTCTGCGATAAATGTTGGTTGTGGAGTATTTTCACGTCACATTTGCACGAGAACATGCGGCTCACGCGCCGCTTCCTGGCGCGTCGTCGTCAAGGCGCAGGTTGGAATACTTATCAGTTGACTGGTGCTGGCTTGTAATGAGAATGGGCTATCGAATGCGATTTTTCCAGTATCCTGGTTCACGGTGGCAGTGCATTACAGCCATGATAAGAATGTAATCTGGTTCGATGGAGTAGAGAATGGCATAAGGAAATACGCGCGTCAGATAGCGGCGTACATCCTTTTCAAGGGGTTTCCATTGTTCAGGTTTTTCGGCAATACGCTGAATTGCGTGTTCAACCGCGTCGATAAAACGCTGCCCCAGACCAAGTTGGCAAGCCTCATAATATCGGGCCGCATCTTGATATTCTTCCAAAGCATCGGGATGGAATTCACATCTCATTTTTTGATGGCTTGCCTGACTTGCGCCAGAGCGGCATCACCTGGAATTGTTTTAACGCGGCCACTACGCACATCATCTCGTCGCCGACAAGCTTCACTAATCGGGGACGTTGTCGTCGATTCATCTGATCGCCTGGATCCAGCTTCTGCACAAAAGCTTCACTTCGCCATTGCACATGAACGCGGCGCCACCCTGGCGTTACTGTCTCAGAATCTCTGCTTCCCTCGTTCCACAGGAATCACGCGCACTTTGTTCTCCGGATAGCTGGTAACGTAAGCCGCTGCCGGTATGTTTCTATCGTCCTCGTAATAGAAATCGGTCTTCACGATCGACACCCGTGTTTCAGGCTCGTACATGGTCATGTGGCTTAGCTGTCCCAGCTCGTTATATTCATACTCGGTGTACGTCACGATCGACTCCTGCGCGCGCAACACGATCTTCTCAGTCTCTGCCCAGCCCGAAGGTGCGCTTTTCGCCAGTCCGACCACGAACCCGCCCGCGCCGCCGACGACAGTGGACACGGCCGCGGCTCCGGCAGCATTTTTCAAGTCCCTGGCGCTGGCTTCCGAGGAATCCATCACTGCGCTTATCAGGAGAAATCCGACCAAACCGCCTACCTCGAACCCCTCTCCGGTCCAGTGATATACGATTCGCAGAGGGACCATGAGATCGCCATGCGTCCGCTTGATTGCGATATCAAACGTCTTGACAGGCATATTGTCACGAAACAGTCCTATCGTAAATTTTTCTCCAGGATCGTCTGGTCGCTTGTTCAGCGTCTTTATGAACAGGGGCATGCCATTCTGATCATATTCCACTTCCCTCAAGAGGACCGTCCGGAGAGAGCCGCCGGAGGACTGATCTTCCAGGTTCACATGCTTGGTGCCGCAGGCAGTAAGAACGCTCAGACACCATACGGCGGCAACAAAGATCAGTCGCGTATTATTCCGTAGAATCATTTGAGTGTGGCCCCTTTTCTTCTTAAAATGTCCAATCAGGCCCGTGTCTACTTTCATGTCATTCAACTTCTTCGAGTCGGCAGGTTGGGTAGAACGAAGTGAAAACCCAACGTTTCGCAAAGCCTGACAGTGCTGTCACTTCGATGACGATATTGATCAAATCGATTAAATCTGTCGGGTTTCGCGCCGCTCTACCCGACCTACGAGCTATCATGCGATTTTTTGGGAACAACTTGTTGCGATTCATTCCTACATCTACAAAACTTCACGTGACCTTTGCACATGAAACGCGCAGGTGAAACGCGAAGCTTCTCCGAGTCGTTCTCGACCCGCGTAATAAGACCCTCGTCAGATCATCTTTTGCATCCAGACAACATCAAATATTTGTCCGTTCTTTTTGCCGATCTTCTGGAAACGTCCGCATTCAACAAAACCGCTTTTCTTGTGAAAGCTAATACTGCTGTCGTTCAAAGATGATATGTTGGCCAGTATTGTTGAAATGCCTTTTGCTTTTGCCTCTTTCACGAGGTGTCCAAGCATCAGGCCGCCTAAGCCCTTGTTTGTGTATCCAGCCTTTACAAAATAGGTGATCTCAGCTGTCACAGAAAAAGCTGGAAATGGGTTGTAGGGGCGGAGGAGTCCAAAACCGACAACACTACCAGTCTCGTCCTTTGCGACAACGGTTGGATATCCATCGCTCATTTTCTGAAGCATATCGAAAGACTTCATAAGGTATTTTTCTTTCAGGATATGCGGCAAAACTATTTTCGATATAGTGATTAAAAATATCAACTACGGGTTCACGGACTTCTTTTGTCATAGGTTCAAGCTGAACACTCACTCTGTCCTCCTTTCTTCAACATAGTCTAACGCGCGGGTGTACCGCCGCGGCTTCTCATCGGACGGAGACGACCCTCATGTTGGTTTGATCACTCCAATATTTTTCCATAATTTAGCCTGCAAAACACTCACAGTAGATTTTACAGTTTTAAAAAATCGAATCATTTCTTTTACGCGTTGTTAGAACCTCTTTATCTACATCAATCGCACTATTCGACTGTTTGGCTTTCTCAAAATGGATTTTAATATCCTTGATCGCAACAATGTTTGTTAAGAGAAAAATCAACTTTGCAATCAAAACGGGTCGTTGAACTTTTTCGGAGATGGAAAATATAATTCGTTATGAGTGAAAATACGATAGGTATGGGGATTGATTTTGCGATACTTGTAAAGTTTGTCGGGAAGGCCCATTAGCGATATCCATATGTCTTGAAAATAAGATTCAACCAGTTATTGACTATAAGGAACTCAGTTTGTAATATTACAAATCGGTTTATTATATTATAAACTTTCAGGGTTTGTAGTATTATAAACCTGATGTAGAAGCATTTCCCATGTACTTAGGCTCGATAATATGCTTTATCAGCAGTCGATGTCAAAGATTCCAATGGGGTATTTTAAGAGGATATTGCTGAAGGGTACGGTTTGTAACTTTATGTATTGCAAAGGATGGAAACATCAACGAGTACAGGAAAAAATGTCTTGCTAGAACGCTCGAAGAAACTTCTCTAGGGTTTCAATAAGAATGACGCCGATAAGAAGCCCCAGAAGGACGATGCCGATATACGTCAAGGCAGACTTCAATCGATCGTTCATCAGATCTCCGCCCTATTCACCCGGTTCCAGCAGCTTTTTCCTGCGGTGGTTCCACACATAGACCGCCACGATGGCCACGCTCATGAGCACGGCGCCGATCAGGGCCTGGTGCGAGTACTGCATGATCAGCTCCTGGTTCGCGCCGATGAAATAGCCGATATAGGTGAGGATCGTGACCCACATGCCCGCGCCCAGGAGCGTATAGAGCGAGAATTTCCAGTGGTTCATGCCTGCGAGGCCTGCGGGGAGGGAGATAAGGTGGCGCACCACCGGCAGGAGCCTGCCGATAAAGGTCGACACTTCGCCGTGGTCCTTGAAGAACGTCTCGACCTTCGCGAATTTCTCTTCAGTGATCCAGACATACTTGCCGTACTTTAGAAGCAGCGGCCTGCCGAGATAATGAGCGGCGAAGTAGTTCGCATAGGCGCCCACCAGGCTGCCCAGCGGTGCCGCAGAGAATGGCGACGAACATGTTCATCTGCCCCTGCTGGGCAAGATACCCTGCCGGCGGCATCACGAGCTCGCTCGGGATTGGAATGACCGAGCTCTCCATGGCCATCAGGAGAAAGATGCCGGGATAGCCGAGCGTCCCGATCGTTACAAGCAGCCAGATACCAGTGCATGCATCTTTACCTCTATTAATCCATGTAATTTTAATAAGACACAATACAAGTTCCGACATTCCGTCTTGAATTCCGATATCATTCCGCATTTATGGACGCATTCGACTTTCTTCCCCAATGATGCCGATGTTCTTCAGCATCCGGTCGTCTTCGCGCCAGCCCTTCTTCACCTTCACCCAGAGCTGCAGGAAGATCTTGGCACCCAGCAGTTTCTCTGCATCACGCCGCGCAAGCGTGCCGATCTGCTTCAGCATGGCTCCGCCCTTGCCGATCAGGATGCCCTTCTGCGAGTCGCGTTCCACGTAAATAATGGCCGTGATCCGCGTGATCTCGGGCTCTTCCTTCATTTCTTCGATCACCACGGCGGTGGAGTACGGGATCTCGTCCTTGGTAAGCTCAAAGACCTTTTCCCGGATCATCTCGGCCACGACAAAGCGCTCGGGCTGGTCCGTGAGCTGATCATCGGGGAAATACTTCGGCCCCAGCAGGCAGGCGTTTGAGAACATTATCCAACAGTTCGCCCAGGTCTTTTTTGAGCGCCGACACGGGGATGATCTCGGCAAACTTATAGAGAGTGCTGTATTCCTGGATGAGCGGCAGGAGCGCGTCCTTTTTGATGAGGTCCACCTTGTTGATCAGGAGGAATACCGGCGTCTTCACCTGGCTGAGCGTCTCGATGATGAACCGGTCCCCGCCCCCGGGCCTTTCCGTGGCCTCCACGAGCATCAGGATCACATCCACCTCGCTGTAGGTGGCGAGCGCTGTCTTGACCATGGCCTCGTTCATCTTGTGCATGGGTTTGTGGATGCCGGGAGTATCCATGAACACGAGCTGCGCATTCTGCTGGTTCACGATCCCGATGATCTTATTACGCGTGGTCTGGGGTTTATCGGAGGTTATGGCGATCTTTTCGCCGAGCAACGCGTTCAAAAGCGTGGATTTGCCCACATTGGGCCGGCCGACGATGGAAATGAATCCTGATCTGAAGTTTTTATTGTCTGTCATGGGGGGTAGAATACCCGAAAAGAGCCCTCTGCGCAATAGAAAAGCCCGGTTCGTGCAGAAATGAGATGCGGAAAAGCCCATCCTTGTGGCTCTGACGCGACCCCATCGCACATTCTCATTCGATTCGAGACTTACTGCCAGCTACCGATCGAACGATCAAAATCATGCCCATTAGGGTTTTCCTACAGGTTCAACACGCGCCTGACACGCCGTCTTTGGCGCGTCGCTGTAGGCGCAGGTTGAGATATTTGCATGGATAGAAACGGCTTAGATGTGGGCTAAGGCAGGTAATCTTTTTATCTTCTTTATCTCTTTTGCAGTTGATGAGTGGGTTACATGATATAAATCCCACGCCAGCTGCAAATTAAGCCAAAACTGCGCCTCCATGCCGAATAGTTTCTCCAGACGAAGTGCTGTGTCAGGGGTGATCCCCCGCTTCGCATGAATCAGTTCATTAACACGAGGATATGAAACTCCGAGCTTTTCCGCCGACTCGCTCTGTGTTATTTTCAGAGGCTTGAGAAACTCCTCCAACAGCATTTCGCCGGGATGCGTCGGCGGACCATATTTAGGTATTCGTACCATCTTCTTCTCCTTCACTCTTCAGTGGTAATCGGTAATTTCCGACGTTTTCAACGCTGTCATCCGTCCACACAAAACAACAGCTATTTGGTGCAGTCACAACGCTCCGGTTCAGCGGCGTCAGTAGGCCGACCGCTGGAACCGGAGGTTAGCGTGCTGCTTTTTCCGCCCAGTCAGAAGTCCATGCAGACCTTTATGCCACGATCAGATAAGGTCGAAGCGATCCAGGTTCATGACCTTGTTCCAGGCTGCGACGAAGTCACGCACGAACTTTTCCTGCGCATCGTCCTGCGCATAGACCTCGGCCAGGGCGCGCAGCTGCGAGTTGGAGCCGAATACAAGGTCAACTCGGGTAGCGGTCCACTTGAGCTCGCCCGTCTTGCGGTCGCGCCCTTCGAACGTGTCCCTGGCATCGGACGTGGGCTTCCACACGGTGTCCATGTCGAGCAGGTTGACGAAGAAGTCGTTGGTCAGCGTCCCGGGTCGTTTCGTGAACACGCCATGCTGCGACTGGCCTGCGTTGGCGCCCAGCACGCGCAGGCCGCCGACAAGCACGGTCATCTCGGGCGCGCCCAGGGTCAGGAGGTGCGCCTTGTCCACCAGCATTTCCTCGGCCGACACGGTGAATGCCTTCTTCTGGTAATTGCGGAAACCGTCGGCCTCGGGCTTCAGCACGGCGAACGATTTCACATCGGTCTGGTCTTGCGAGGCGTCGGTGCGACCCGGGGTGAAGGGCACCTCCACCGCGTGACCGGCAGCCTTGGCCGCCGCTTCAACCGCTGCGCAGCCGGCCAGCACGATCAGGTCCGCCAGGGAGACCTTCTTGCCGCCGGACTGCGCACTGTTGAAGGAGCGCTGGATGCTTTCGAGCGTCTTCAGCACCTTGGCCAGCTGCTCGGGCTGGTTGACTTCCCAGTCCTTCTGCGGCGCCAGGCGAATGCGGGCGCCGTTGGCGCCGCCGCGCTTGTCCGAGCCGCGGAAGGTGGAGGCCGAGGCCCAGGCGGTGGAGACCAGCTCCGCCATCGACAGGCCCGAGGCCAGGACCTTGGCTCTTGAGGGCGGCAATGTCCTTGGTATCGATCAGGGGGTGATCGACGGCAGGGAGCGGGTCCTGCCAGATCAGGTCTTCGGCCGGGACTTCAGGGCCGAGGTAGCGGACCTTGGGCCCCATGTCGCGGTGGGTCAGTTTGAACCAGGCGCGGGCGAACGCGTCGGCAAGGGCCTGCGGGTCCTTGTGGAAGCGGCGCGCGATGGGCTCGTAGATCGGGTCGAAGCGCAGCGACAGGTCGGCCGTGGTCATCATGGGCCGGTGCTTCTTCGATGGGTCATGGGCGTCCGGGATCATGTGTTCCGGCTTCACGTCCTTGGCATGCCATTGATGAGCGCCGGCCGGACTCTTGGACAGCTCCCACTCGTAGCCGAACAGCATGTCGAAGTAGCCGTTATCCCATTTCGTGGGGTTGGGTTTCCATGCGCCCTCGATGCCGCTGGTGGTGGTGTGCACGCCCTTGCCGGTGCCGAAGCTGTTCTTCCAGCCCAGGCCCATTTCTTCCAGAGGGGCGGCCTCAGGCTCGGGGCCCACCAGTTTCGGGTCGCCCGCGCCGTGCGCCTTGCCGAAGGTGTGGCCGCCGGCGACGAGCGCGACGGTTTCTTCGTCGTTCATGCCCATGCGGCCGAAGGTCTCACGCACATCGCGGCCCGAAGCCACGGGGTCGGGGTTGCCGTTGGGTCCTTCGGGGTTCACATAGATCAGGCCCATCTGCACGGCAGCCAGCGGGTTCTCCAGATCGCGGTCACCGCTGTAGCGCTTGTCGCCCAGCCACTTGTCCTCGGAACCCCAGTAGATGTCTTCCTCGGGCTGCCAGATGTCCACGCGGCCACCGCCGAAACCGAAGGTCTTGAAGCCCATGGACTCCAGCGCCACGTTGCCGGCCAGGATCATCAGGTCGGCCCAGGAGATCTTGTTGCCGTATTTCCTTTTGATCGGCCAGAGCAGGCGGCGCGCCTTGTCCAGGTTGCCGTTGTCGGGCCAGCTGTTGACCGGCGCAAAACGCTGGTTGCCGGTGCCGCCGCCGCCGCGTCCGTCACCGGTGCGGTAGGTGCCGGCGCTGTGCCAGGCCATGCGGATGAACAGGCCGCCGTAGTGGCCCCAGTCGGCCGGCCACCAGTCCTGCGAGTCGGTCATCAGCGCGGACAGGTCCTTCTTCAGGGCGGCCAGATCAAGCTTCTTGAATTCTTTGGCGTAGTTGAAATCGGGGCCCATCGGGTTGGACTTGGAGGAATGCTGGTGCAGGATATCGAGCTTCAACTGGTTCGGCCACCAGTCGCGGTTCGATGTGCCTCTGCCGGCAGAGGTTCTGCCGGATTTGCCTGTTACCGGGCATTTGCTGTTTTCGCTCATCTGAGACCTCCTTTAAGGTTGGTGGTTGCAAGGCTAACGCGGGCATGACCCGCTAGATTAAGGATAGCAGATTAAACGCTTTTGGATGAATGCTATTATTGGATAACGAGGCAGGTCGATGCTATTGGTGGCTCCATCGTTTATTTTTTACTTTCGCAGACGATTTGGAAACCGTATCAGATTTTTTGTCTTTAATTTCACTTTTTAGTTCGGAAATCCAATATGCTAAAGACAATAATAAACTGGAAATACCAGGCGATATTCTTAGTGGACGTCCCTCGCGTCTTCGCGTTAAAAAATGCATCTCATCGCGCATGCCTCCCGCCCAAACCCGGGAAAATCGAAACGAATGCCGCCACCTTTAGCACTTGATCGCCCGCTTGCCGGGCAGCCGACGTGTGCTACCCTGTTCTTTAATAGCTCCAACTAATTTCCATTTGACAACTCACCGCCATTATCTGTATTATCACTCTACCTATGACTTCCGAAAAGATTGACATCGCGTCCCTCCGAGATAAGATCCAGAAGCTGAAAAAAGATCTGAACGCCATCATCCTGGCGCACAATTACCAGCGTCCCGAGGTACAGGACATTGCGGACATCACCGGAGACTCGCTCGAACTGTCCCGCGCAGCGGCAAAGACCGACTACCGCGTCATCGTCTTCTGCGGCGTCCATTTCATGGCCGAAAGCGCCTCGATCCTGTCGCCGGACAAGACCGTGCTTCTGCCGGAGATCACCGCCGGCTGCCCCATGGCCGATATGGTCACGGTCAAAGGCCCGCGCAAGACACGGCGCGAGTTCTACACAGACAAGCTCGGCATAGCCTTTGAATTCGCCGACGAGTTCACGCTCCTGGACATGAAAAAGAAATATCCCGGCGTGCCGGTCGTGGCCTATGTGAACACCTCGGCCGCGGTCAAGGCCGAAAGCGACATCTGCTGCACATCGTCAAACGTGGTCAAGGTCGTGGAATCCCTCAAGGAAGACACTGTCATCTGCATCCCGGACCGGAATTTGTCCGCCTATGCCGCAAAAAGAACAAAAAAGAAGATCATCTCCTGGGACGGGTTCTGCAACGTCCACCAGGGGCACCTTGACATCGAGGACGTGAACAGGGCGCGGGCGGCCCACCCCGATGCCGTGCTCGTGGTCCACCCGGAATGCCCTCCCGCGATCCAGGACATGGCCGACCAGATCGCAAGCACCTCGGGCATGCTCCGGTTCTGCAAAGAGTCGAACCACAAGGAATTCATCATCGGCACCGAGGAAGGCCTGCTTCACCGCCTCAGGAAAGAAAGTCCGGACAAGAAGTTCTATATCGTCTCGAACGAGATGGTATGCCCCAACATGAAGCGGACCAGGCTCGAGAGCGTTCTCACCGCAATGGAAAAGATGCAGTACGTGATCAAGGTGCCCGAGGATATCCGCATTCCGGCAAAACGGGCGCTGGACCGGATGCTGGAAATACCATAACAATGACAGTTTAGTGCTCTTCGTTCTCTGTGTTCTGTGTGAAAACATTGATTCAGCCATCATATCAGCTGGTTCTGGATAAGAACTGTGATCTCCTGCCGCATAAATACAGATCGGCTGCGATAAGCATTTGAATGGTCACTTAAAAACCCACTTCTCTGTTACCTACTGTGTAATAGTCAAATAATATATTCTATCGGGAAATCCCTCATTTTGGTCTTCGAAAAACCTGAGCCCAACTGCAATTCCTATCTGCTATTTCACTCCCACTCAGTGAGCCACAATAATTCCATTAAATCCAACAACATACCAGCGTTACTCAATTTTTAATATTCCGCCATATAGTATCTTTATACAATTTTAATGTAATTTCCGTCAATTTTAACAGCAATTTTATTATCGCCTGTGCTATACCTGTCTTATATGAAGGAGGCGCGCGATGGATATAATTTATCTCTGCATAACTATAGCGTTGTTCGCAATAAGTTGGTTTTTTCGTAAAACTTATTGAGCGAGTATAGGAAGGAGAAAGGGAATGGAGCTTTTTTACTGGATTGGCGGCGCTCTCGCCGCAGTGCTGCTGGTGTACCTGTTGATAGCACTTCTTAAACCGGAGGCCCTCTCATGACGGGCAACGGTATTTTTCAGATAGTTATATTTTTTGGCGCTCTGTTGTTGCTCGCAAAACCGCTGGGGGTCTACATGGCGCGGGTTTACGAAGGGAATCCAGCGGGCCTGGACCGCGTTCTTCGGCCTGTCGAGCGGTTCTTCTACCGGGTTTGCGGAATCAATCCCGACGAGGAAATGGGTTGGAAAAAGTACGCTGTCGCGGTGCTTCTTTTCAGCACAATGGGATTGTTTTTCCTTTACGCCCTGCAGCGCTTACAGGGTTTTCTGCCGCTTAACCCGCAGAAGTTACCCGCAGTCTCCCCTGATTCTTCGTTTAATACGGCTGTCAGTTTTATCACGAACACCAACTGGCAGGGGTACGGCGGCGAAACAACGATGAGCTACCTCACCCAGATGGCCGGGCTTGGAGTGCAGAATTTTGTATCAGCCTCGGCAGGTATGGCCGTGCTCGTTGCCCTGATACGCGGGTTTGCCAGGCACTCGGCAGAGACCATCGGGAACTTCTGGGTCGATCTCACCCGCTCCACGCTTTACATCCTGATGCCGCTTGCGCTGGTTTATTCACTGCTGCTCGTATCTCAGGGAGTTGTTCAGACCTTCAGCGAATATAAGACGGTGCAGCTCACCCAGGCCATCACCTACGATGCCCCGAAGCTTGATGCTCAGGACAACCCGGTCAAGGATGAAAAGGGCAATCCCGTGACCGGGAAAGTGCAAGTGAAAGAACAAACCATACCGCTCGGTCCGGCTGCATCGCAGATTGCGATCAAGCAGCTCGGCACGAACGGCGGCGGGTTCTTTAACGCTAACTCGGCCCATCCTTTGGAAAACCCGACGGCATTCTCCAGTTTTCTCGAAATGCTGGCGATCCTCCTGATTCCGGCCGCGCTCTGCATCACCTTCGGCAAGATGGTAGGAGACATGCGGCAGGGGTGGGCGCTGCTTTCCGCCATGGTTCTGGTCCTTCTTACGCTGACGGCTCTCTGCACCTGGAGTGAGCAGGCCGACAATCCGAAATTAGCGTTCCTGGGCGTTGATCAGGCTGCAAGCGATCAACAGCCGGGCGGAAACATGGAAGGAAAAGAAGCCCGCTTCGGGATCGTGAACTCCGCGATCTGGGCCACGGCGACTACAGCAGCCTCGAACGGGTCGGTCAATTCCATGCACGACTCTTATACACCCATGGGTGGACTGTACCCGCTGGCGCTGATCCAGCTGGGAGAAGTCATTTTCGGAGGTGTCGGTTCTGGTCTTTACGGCATGCTGATCATGGCCATTATCACGGTTTTCATAGCAGGTCTCATGGTCGGACGCACGCCGGAATATCTGGGCAAAAAGATCGAGATGTTCGAGATGAAGATGGCCGTGCTTGTGATCCTGATCGTGAACGCCTTGGTAAAAATCGGCACGGCTGTCGGCGTTGCGACTGCAGCGGGAGTAGCGGGAGTAGCGAACCCTGGTCCGCATGGATTTTCCGAGATCCTCTACGCGTTCTCATCCGCGGCGAACAACAACGGCAGCGCCTTTGCGGGTTTAAGCGCCAATACGGTCTTTTATAACACGACCCTCGGCATCTCCATGTTCATCGGCCGGTTCTGGGTGATTATCCCGGTGCTGGCTATTGCGGGTTCTTTGGCAAAGAAGAAGCAGGTGCCCGCAAGTCTGGGAACGCTGCCGACCCATACGCCTTTGTTCGTGGCGCTATTGATCGGGGTCATATTGATCGTCGGAGCGTTGACGTTCATGCCGGCCTGGGCGCTCGGGCCGATTGCCGAACAGCTGATGGCGGTAAGATAAGGCAAGCGCCAAATGACAAGCATAAATCACAAATAAGCTCCAGGCATCAAATTCGAAAATTTTAAATCGTTTCGGTCGTGGCCGTTTTGAATTTGGCATTTATTTGGAATGTGTGATTTGAGATTTGGTCCATTTAAAGGAGTCTCCTATGAGCAGTAAATCGAAAAAGCGATCGCTCTTTGAACCGGCGATCGCAAAAAAAGCATGCTGGGATTCGTTCAGAAAATTGAATCCAGTACACCAGATCAAGAACCCGGTCATGTTCGTCGTGGAAATCGGCAGTGTTTTGACATCGCTCCTGTTTTTCCACGCAATCCTGACTGGAAACGGCGAGGCCTCGCCGTCCTTCATTCTTCAGATATCCGTCTGGCTCTGGATTACCGTGCTTTTCGCCAATTTCGCGGAATCCATGGCAGAGGGGCGCGGCAAGGCCCAGGCCGAATCCCTCCGCCAAACGCGGCGCGAGGTCAATGCCAAGAAGCTTGCAAATCCGTCGCCTGATGGTTCGGTCACGATGATCGCTTCGTCACAGCTCAAAAAAGGCGATGTTGTGCTCGTGGAGGCGGGCGACATCATTCCGATGGACGGAGAAGTCATCGAAGGCGTGGCCTCGGTTAATGAAAGCGCAGTGACCGGAGAAAGCGCGCCGGTAATTCGCGAAAGCGGCGGAGACCGGAGCGCGGTCACGGGCGGGACTACCGTTTTGTCCGACTGGCTCGTGGTGCGGATCACGACAAGTCCCGGAGAAACGTTTCTCGATCGCATGATCAGCATGGTGGAAGGCGCAAAACGACAGAAGACGCCGAACGAGATCGCACTCGATATTCTGCTCGCGGGTATGACGATCATCTTCCTGCTTGTATGCGTGACGCTGCTTCCCTATTCCCTATTCAGCGTCAAGGCTGCGGGCCAGGGCGCGCCGGTCACCATCACCGTGCTCGTGGCGCTCCTGGTATGCCTCATCCCGACCACGATCGGCGGTCTGCTCTCGGCCATCGGCATTGCGGGCATGGACCGGATGATCCAGGCGAATGTGATCGCCATGTCGGGCCGGGCCGTGGAAGCAGCCGGAGACGTTGATGTGCTGCTCCTGGATAAGACCGGGACGATCACCCTCGGCAACCGGCAGGCCACGGAGTTCGTTCCCGCTCCCGGTGTACACGTGGGCGCCCTTGCCGACGCGGCCCAGCTCGCCTCATTAGCGGATGAGACTCCTGAAGGAAGAAGCATCGTCGTCCTTGCAAAGGAGAAATATGATCTCCGGGCGCGAGATATTCACAGTATCGGCGCACAGTTTGTCCCTTTTACTGCCCAGACCCGCATGAGCGGGGTAAACCTCGAGAATCGTGAGATCCGTAAAGGCGCGGCAGACGCAGTTGAAAAGTACGTCCAAACAAGGGGCGGGACATTCCCACCCGATGTTCGATCGATCGTGGACGATATTGCAAAAAAAGGCGCTACGCCGCTCGTGGTTGCCGAGGGAAGCAAAGTGCTCGGCATCATCCGGTTGAACGATATCGTGAAAGGCGGGATCAAGGAACGGTTCGCCGAGATGCGGAAGATGGGGATCAAGACAATCATGATCACCGGCGACAATCCCCTGACCGCTGCCGCGGTTGCGGCGGAAGCAGGGGTCGATGATTTTCTGGCCGAGGCGACGCCCGAAGCAAAGCTTAAGCTCATCCGCGAGTACCAGAAAGGCGGCAGGCTCGTTGCCATGACCGGCGACGGCACGAACGACGCGCCCGCGCTCGCCCAGGCGGACGTGGCAGTGGCCATGAACTCAGGCACGCAGGCTGCCAAAGAAGCAGGCAATCTCGTGGACCTTGATTCGAATCCGACCAAGCTCATCCAGATCGTCGAGATCGGCAAGCAGCTTCTGATGACCCGCGGCACGCTTACGACCTTCAGCATCGCGAACGACGTGGCGAAATATTTCGCCATACTGCCAGCCGCGTTTCTTTCAATCTATCCGGCGCTCGGAGCGCTTAATATCATGGGTCTGGCCTCGCCGGAAAGCGCGGTCCTGTCGGCGGTGATCTTTAACGCGCTGATCATCATTTTCCTCGTGCCCCTGGCGCTGCGCGGCGTGAAATACCGTCCCCTCGGCGCCTCAATAGTTTTACGAAACAATGCCTTGATTTACGGCGGTGGCGGGCTGATCGTGCCGTTTATCGGCATCAAGCTGATTGATATGCTTATAACGGCGATACATATTGTTTGAAGTCCATGCCCTCACCTCAATCCTCTCCCCAACGGGGAGAGGGCCAGGGTGAGGGGTGGTATCATACTGAAAGGAGAATCTCATGTTCACCATGATTCGTAACTCGCTCATGTCCCTGTTGCTGTTCACCATACTCACGGGACTCATTTACCCCCTGGCCGTGACCGGGCTTGCGCAAGCGATTTTCCCAAGCCAGGCAAACGGCAGCATCATCACGAAGAACGGCAAAGCCGTCGGATCGAAGCTGATCGGCCAGCAGTTCGAGGACCCGAAGTACTTCTGGGGAAGGCTCTCGGCAACGGGACCCTATCCCTATAATGGCGGTGCTTCGTCCGGATCGAATCTCGGCCAGAACAATCCAGCCCTCATGACGAATGTGCAAGCGCGGATCAAAGCCCTGCATGCAGCCGATCCGGGCAATGAGGCGAAGATTCCCGTGGATCTGGTCACGGCCTCGGGCAGCGGTCTCGACCCGCACATCAGCCAGGCCGCGGCGGAGTATCAGGTAAATCGGGTGGCAAAGACCCGGGGTCTCGATCAAACCAGCGTCCGCGCCTTGATCGCAAAGCATACACAGGGACGCTGGCTCGGCGTGATCGGCGAGCCGGTGGTCAATGTTCTTGAGCTGAACCTGGCGCTCGATGGTCGGCAGTAACAGAGGAGGAAAAATGAAAAAGCACGTATGGATTCTTACGGTCATGATGCTCATATCAGCCATAGGTTTCCCATTGCTCGCAGAGGCTGTTTCTTTTTCCCCTGTTCCAGCGGAACATGAAGAGAAAGTGACCAGGGGGATCATTGAAAAGGGCGCCATGGTTTGCCTTTTCCAGAGCGGGACAGCGGACGTGAAAAAGGCGATCAGTATCGGTGACCTTCTCGTCGTATTCCGGGAAGGTCCGAAGCACGAGCTCAGGGAAGTCGGGAAGATCAAGGTGCTCTCTTATGCAGGAGAAGATTATCTGCAAGGTGAGGTTATCGAAGGCGAAATTAAAGCCGGCGATATCGCAAAAAAAGACGAAGTTGCGAGCCTTGTGATATCGTCGGGAGAAAAATGCAAATAATTGCAGTACTTAGCCGTTTGTTGAATTCCAGAAGGTGCACCAAGACTCACACCCGACCATGAAAAATCCTTATGGAATCTTTATGCTTATCGGCACGGTTTTTAGCAGTAATTTAATGCCGCTTTTGTATACTATGATAAAAAATATTCACCCGCGACTGCGAAAAATATGCGAAAATATGTATAGGTATGCTTAGGCTGCAGATCAGCAATCAGGAGTCAGCCAACAAATGGAAGAACGCAGGCCCGATCCCGATCAGCTTCTTGACAAGGTGCGCAGGGAAACCGAACGAAGCCGAGAAGGCCAGCTGAAGACTCTTCTTCGGCGCTGCACCCGGTGTGGGGAAAACCTATGCCATGCTCGAAGCGGCGCGCCAGAAGAAACGCGAGGGCGTGGAAATCGTGGTCGGCCTTGTCGAAACCCACGGCCGGGCAGAGACCGAAGCGCTCATCGAGGGTCTGGAAGTCCTGCCCCGCAGGAACGTCGAGTATCGCGGCGCCGTGTTGAAGGAGTTCGATCTCGACAGCGCCCTTCGCCGCAAGCCCGTTATCATGCTTGTTGACGAACTAGCCCACACCAACGCCCCCGGGTCCCGCCACAAGAAACGCTGGCAGGACATCTATGAGCTGCTCGGGGCGGGCATCTCCGTGTACACCACCGTGAACGTGCAGCATCTTGAAAGCCTGAACGACGTCGTCTCCCAGATCACGGGCATCAATGTCCGGGAAACGGTGCCTGATTTTCTTCTGGACCGGGCCGACGAGATCGAGCTCATCGACCTGCCTCCCGACGACCTGCTCCAGCGTTTGCGGGAAGGTAAAGTGTACATGCCGGAACAGGCCGCCGCGGCCATCGAGAACTTTTTCCGCAAAGGCAACCTGATCGCTCTCCGCGAGCTTGCCCTCAGGCGCACCGCCGACCGCGTTGACGAGCAGATGCAGCTCTACCGGCAGGACAAGGGAATCACGACTATCTGGCCCGCTGGAGAGCGGATAATGGTCTGCGTGGGCCACAATCCACGCTCTATCCGGCTGATCCATGCTGCCAGGAGACTGGCCGCCGGCCTGCGAGCGGAGTGGATCGCCGTACACGTGGAAGCGCCGTCACGGGTCCGGTCCTCGGAAAGCGACATGAAGCGGCTGGGCGACCACATGCGGCTTGCGGAAAGCCTCGGCGCGGAAACCGTGGTATTAAGCGGCCAGCGGATGAGCGAAGAAGTCATAACCTACGCGCGCAGCAGGAACGTAAGCAGGATCATTATCGGCAAACCGACCCATGCCCGCTGGAAGGACAAGCTTTTTGGATCCCCTTTGGACGACATCGTGCGGTCCAGCGGTGATATCGATGTCTATGTGATCAGCGGCGACGCCCTGGAGCCGCATCTGCACCCAGAGCCGAAAACCCGGACGCGTGTTGCGCGCAAAAGGGAATGGATATGGAGCGTCCTCGTTGTTTCTCTGTGCACGGGCGTTGCCGCGCTCATGTCCTCCTACTTCGAGTCCGTCGATCTGGTGATGGTATATCTCCTGGGTATCGTCATCACCGCGAGCCGCACCAGTACGTGGCCGGCTTTGTTCGCCACGCTCTTCAGCATCGCGGCCTTCGATTTCTTTTTTATCCCTCCTTATAATACGTTTGCGGTGAACGACATCAGGCATGTCGTCACCTTCATCGTCATGTTCATCATTTCCGTCGTCATCAGCAGGCTTACGCTGCGGGTCCGGCAGCAGGCGGAAGCAGCGCGCATGCGCGAGCGCAGGACCGCCGCACTCTATAATTTAAGCCGCGACCTCGTCCGCGAGCGGGGAACGGAACGCTTGAGCGAACTTGCGGTAAAACATATCGGCGAAGTATTCGACAGCCAGGTCGTGATCCTCGTCCCTGATGAGCAGAACCGTCTGGCTATCTCCGGAAGCGGCCCCTCCAGCTTTACTCCTGATCAGCAGGAATTGAGCGTTGCGCAATGGGTTTACGAGCACCGACAGCCTGCCGGGCTGAGCACCGACACTCTGCCCGGAGCAAAAGCTCTGTACCTGCCGCTGATCGCCTCGGGCGGTCCGGTGGGAGTGGTCGGTATCGAGCCGCGAACGACCGGCGATGCCTTCGAGCCGGAGCAACTGCACTATCTCGAAGGTTTTGCGAACCAGGCCGCAATCGCACTAGAACGCTCTTTTCTCGCGGCGGCCACGCAAAACGCGCTGCTTAAAAGCGGAAACTGAAAGTCTTCGCAATACGCTTCTCAGTTCTATTTCACACGATCTCCGCACGCCTCTGTCGGCGATCACCGGCGCCGCAACGACCCTGCTGCAGAATGACATCGCGCTCGACAGGCAGAACCGCCTGGAACTTTTGCAGACCATCCAGGAAGAGGCCGATCATTTAAACCGGATCATGAAGAACGTACTCGACATGACACGCCTGGAATCCGGCGCCATAACCGTGAATAAAGAATGGCAGCCCCTTGAGGAGATCGTGGGCGCGGTGCTGAACCGCCTCGGAGAGCGCCTGAACGATCACCCCGTCAAGGTAAGCCTCCAGGGAAATCTGCCGCTCATTCCCTTTGACAGCCTGCTCATCGAACAGGTCTTCATGAATTTGTTCGACAACGCCATAAAATATTCCCCCAGGGGAACGCCGCTGGAGCTGTCGGCATCGGAGTCGTTCTATACCGTGACGGTAGAACTTGCGGACCGCGGTCCCGGCATAGTGCAGGGCGACGAGGAACGCATCTTCGAAAAATTCGTGCGCGGCCGCGGCGCGGGTGGCGGCGTGGGACTGGGACTTGCTATTTGCCGCACCATCATCAACGCTCACGGCGGTAAAATATGGGCGGAGAACCGCGAAGGCGGCGGTGCGGTGTTTCGTTTCACTCTGTCCGCAGCAGGACTGCCTCCGGCACCGAAAAGGGAAGAGGAAGATGCGTGAATGTGTTTATGCGTCAAGGAGAATTGCCCTATCCGCATACACGCTTCCCCGCCTCAACACATATTCGCCACTGAGATTTGAACATGACTGACGATAAAGAACTCATACTCCTGATCGAAGACGAGCCGCAGATGCGGCGGTTCCTGCGGATCACGCTCCAAAGCAAGGGATACCGGCTGGTCGAGACGGAAACCGGAAACGACGGCCTGATCCAGGCCGCGTCGCGCAACCCCGATGTCGTGCTCCTCGATCTGGGTCTGCCTGACATGGATGGACTCGAGGTGACCACGCGACTACGCGAGTGGACTCAAACGCCGATCATCATCATCTCGGCGCGGGAACAGGAGCAGGACAAGGTAAAGGCGCTTGATGCGGGCGCCGACGATTATCTGACCAAACCGTTCAACGCCGGTGAACTTCTTGCCCGGATCCGCGTGGCTCTGCGTCACGCTCTCCGGCAGCGATCGGGTCGGCAGGAGCCGGTCTTCTCGCTGTACAACCTGCGCGTCGATCTCGCCCAGCGGCAGGTCTTTCTCGACGACAGCGAGGTCCATCTCACTCCCATCGAGTACAAGCTGCTCGCGACCCTGATCCGTCATGCGGGGAAAGTGATTACCCACCGGCAACTCTTGACCGAAGTATGGGGTGCCGCGCATGTGAATGAGGTCCAGTATCTGCGCGTGTACATGACGCAGCTCAGGCATAAACTGGAGGTCGATCCCGCCCGCCCCCGGTTTCTCATGAACGAGCCGGGCATAGGATACCGCCTGAAATACGATACGGAAGGATGAGGAAAACCATTTAATGAAACCGGAGCAGAAACCAACAGGCATCCAGCGCCTCAAGACCCTGATCATCGGCGGCAAGCATAACATCGAAGATACGTCTATTTTCCACAAGCTCGCCTTGATCGCGTTCTTTGCCTGGGTCGGTCTCGGAGCGGACGGGCTCTCGTCGTCGTGCTACGGTCCGGAAGAAGCGTTTCTCGCATTCAAGGGCCACGTCTATCTCAGCGTCTTTGTCGCGCTCATGTCCGGCATCACGGTCTTCATCATCGCGGCGAGTTATTCGCAGATCATCGAGCTTTTCCCCACGGGAGGCGGCGGTTATCTCGTTGCGAGCAAACTGCTCTCGCCGACCGTCGGCATGATCTCCGGTTCCGCGCTCCTGATCGACTACGTGCTCACGATCACGATCTCCGTGGCGAGCGGCGCGGACGCCCTGTTCAGCTTTCTTCCCCCCGCCTGGCTGCCGTACAAGCTCACGTTCGCGCTCCTCGGCGTCCTGGCGCTCACGGTCATGAACATGCGCGGGGTGAAGGAATCGGTCCTGCCCCTCGTGCCCATCTTTCTGACCTTCGTCATAACCCATGCGTTCATCATCGGGTATGCCGTGATCATGAACCTGGGAAACCTGGGCGCCGTCGCGTCCGCGACCAGGGCCGACGTGATCCAGACGCAGGCGGAGCTGGGCATCGGCGGGATGCTTTTGCTCATCCTGCGCGCCTACAGCATGGGCGCGGGCACCTATACGGGCATCGAGGCGGTGAGCAATGGGCTTCCCATCCTGCGGGAGCCGAAGGTCCGGACCGGCAAGCGCACCATGCGCTACATGGCGATATCGCTCGCCATCACCGTCATGGGCCTGATGATCGCCTATCTTCTGTATCGTGTCGTGCCGCAGAGCGGGAAAACGCTGAATGCGGTTCTGTTCGAGACCATGACGCAGGGACTGGGGCAGATCAGGCACGGTGTTTGTTCTCATTACGCTGCTCTCGGAAGCGGCGCTCCTGTTCATCGCGGCCCAGGCGGGCTTTCTGGACGGGCCGCGTGTGCTTTCGAACATGGCGCTCGACCGCTGGTTCCCGACCAAGTTCGCCATGCTCTCCGACCGCCTCGTGACCCAGAAAGGCATCCTGCTCATGGGCGGCGCGGCGCTCGTCACCATGGTGCTGACCAACGGCTCGGTGAAATATCTCGTCGTCCTTTACAGCATCAACGTGTTCATCACCTTCTTTCTGTCCCAGCTCGGCATGGTGCGCCACTGGTGGCAGGTCCGCGGCAAGGAGGACCATTGGGAAAAGAAGCTCTTCATCAACGGCGTGGGCATGCGCTGACCTCGTTCATTCTCGTGTCCGTGATCGTGCTCAAGTTCTACGACGGCGGCTGGATCACGCTCATCCTCACGGGCTCGTTGATCGCGATCGCGCTCCTCACGAAGCGCCACTACCGGAACACCCATAAGCTTCTGCACCGGCTCGATGAACTGGTGAATGTTGCCGAGTCTTCCTGTCCATCACTGCCCATTGCAGCGGGAACAGAAAAGGAACTGAAGATCAAATACGATCCCCAGGACAAGACCGCGGTCCTGCTCGTGAACGGGTTCAACGGGCTCGGACTCCACACGCTTTTCAGCATCATCCGGCTGTTCGGCGGTACATTCAAGAATTTCGTGTTCATCCAGGTCGGCATCGTGGACGCCGGGAACTTCAAGGGTGCGGAAGAGGTTACCCGTATGAGGACCGATGTCAAGAAGGAGCTGGACCGCTACGTCAATTACATGCGGTGCCATGGCTATTATGCCGCAGCCTATTCGGCGTTCGGCACGGACGTGGTCGACGAGATCGCGCGCGTCACCCCCGAGATTCTGGAGCGCTTCCCGAACGCGATCCTCTTCGGAGGACAACTGGTGTTCCCGAAGACCACGTTCCTGTCCGGAGTGTTCCACAATTACACAATTTTCGCAGTTCAAAGGCGATTCTACAGCGAGGGAATTCCCGTTGTGATTCTGCCGATTCGTGTTTAGAGAAACAACCAGCGGAGCAGATCATTAACGATAGTCCGTCTAGCGACTAGTTATACCCCGCACTTTTTCTCATTGCCTCACCGAATTTCAGTTCGAGCGTTTAATTTATATTTCCTGCACATTTTGTGATTCAGCTGTTTTTATTATGAAGATTCAGTGTTAATTTTGACTTCACTTACTACTGATGCTATAATGCCGTCAATTCAGCTTTCGGATGTAAACTATTTATCATGCAAATCGCCATCCTCATACTCCTCGCCGCCATCGTCCTCATCCTCCTCTGGCTTGTGATCCAGTCGCAGAAGAAGACCGTCGACCCGTACAGTCACCCTGATGCAGCAGGAAGTGCAGTCCCTGCGCGGGCAGTTGACCGACGCCATGCTGAAAAACCAGGAGTCGGTGAACCAGCAGCTCGGCCAGATCACGATGCAGGTGAATACCCAGCTCGGCCAGGCAACGTCACAGATGAACACACGTCTCGGCCAGGTGACGGAGCAGCTCCAGAAATCGACGGGCGACCTGAACAGCAGGCTGGACAACGCCGCCCGCGTGGTGCAGGAAGTGAGCAAGGGGCTCGGCAGTCTGAGCGAAGCCACGAAAAAGGTCTTTGACGTGGGCAAGGACATCGCAAGCCTGCAGGAGATCCTGCGCTCGCCCAAACTGCGCGGGGGGCTGGGCGAACTGTTCCTCGGCGACCTGCTGGCGCAGATCTTCCCGCCGGCGCACTACACGCTCCAGCACCGGTTCAAAAGCGGCGAGGCCGTGGACGCAGTGATCAGGGTCGGCCAGAGCCTCGTGCCCGTGGACGCGAAGTTCCCGCTCGAGAACTTCAAACGCGTCGTCGAGACGGCAACCGAGGAAGAGCGGAAGATCGCCAAGAAGAAGTTCATCGGCGACGTAAAGAAACATATCGACGCCATATCCGGGAAATACATCCTGCCCGACGAAGGGACCTTCGATTTCGCGCTCATGTACATCCCTGCCGAGAATGTCTATTACGAGCTGATCATCAAGGACGAGGTCGTGGATACGGACAAGGCGCTCCTGAACTACGCTTTTGCAAAGCGGGTGATCCCGGTCTCGCCGAACAGCTTCTATGCCTACCTGCAGACCATCCTGCTCGGGCTCAAGGGGCTGCATATCGAGGCCCAGGCGCAGGACATCCTGAAAAACCTGGCAAGACTTTCCGGAGATTTCAAAAAGTTTCAGGATGAATTCGAACTGGTCGGGAAACACCTGACTAATACGAAAACACGCTATGACGAAGCGGACAAACGACTCGAAAAATTCAGTGACAAGCTCCAGTCCCTGAGCGGTACGGAGCCTCATGAGGTAATCGAAGAGACAAAAAAATTGCCGCTCTGATCTGTGCGGCAATCCTGCGTACATCCTTCTTATTTCTTTCACCTAACTCGAAAAACCGGAATCAAAATTTGCCACGAAGACTCGAAGTCACGAAGAACGACAAAACCGTTTAAGATAGTGTTTTACTGATTAGATTAAGGCCGTACTTCGTGTCTTAGTGCCTTCGTGGCAAAAGATTCTTGCCATTTTGAGTAGAATTTAATACTTAGTTACTGATAAGACAACCCCGTTTTTTTCATGGCATTGTTCACCATCTATCTCCTGCTCCTCATCTTGGAAAGCAATCTCAGGATCTCGATATAGAGCCAGATCAGCGTTACCATGAGGCCGAAGGCTGCATACCATTCCATGTACTTCGGCGCACCCTGCTCTGCCCCCTTCTCGATGAAATCGAAGTCGAGCACCAGGTTCAGCGCCGCTACAACGACGACGAAGAGGCTGAACCCGATCCCGATGAGGCCGCTCTCGTGAATGTAAGGCATGCGCACGTTAAACAGGCCGAGCACCATCGTGGCGAGATAGACCAGCGCGATCCCGCCGGTTGCCGCCACCACGCCGAGCTTGAAGTTCTCGGTCGCCTTGATGAGCCCTGACCGGTAGGCGAACAGGAGTCCGAAGAGCGTGCCGAACGTGAGTCCCACGGCCTGGATCACGATGCCGGGGTAGCGCGCTTCGATGAGCGACGAGATGCCGCCGAGCACCAGCCCTTCCAGCAGCGCATAAAGCGGCGCCGTCACTCCCGCCCACTGCTTCTTAAATACGGTCACGAGCGCCACAATAAAGCCGCCGATGGCCCCGCCCAGCACCCAGATACCCATGGAATCAGCGGCCGTATAGTACATCCGCCATGTCCAGGCCGCTGTCAGGAGCACCAGCAGAAGGAGCACGCCGGTTTTGTTCACGGTCCCCTGCACCGTCATGGAATCACCTGCTGCGATCGCGCGCCCGTGGCTTCTGAACACGCTGTCGTTCAAGGTCGGATTGGATGTTCTCATCATGGTACTCCTCCATGTCACTGCGGTAATTGGTCTTTACGCTTTCATCAAATACTGACGCGCTAAGATAAAGGCTCCGTACTTGTCTCGCCGGAGGGCTCCGCCCTGCTCAGCACTACTTTATTCTTCCCTGATCTCTTTGCGCTGTACAACGCGTTGTCCGCTTCAACCACAAGGCTCCGGATAGACACCGCATTGGCGGGACAGGACGCCACGCCGATGCTCACGGTCATTGCAACACTTGCTTCACCGGCGGAAAAGACCGTATTTTTTATGAGTTCGCGGATCCGTTCAGCCACAAATCTTCCTGCATTCGTATCCGTTGCAGGCAGGATAACGGAGAACTCTTCACCGCCATACCTGAAAGCAAAGTCCTGGTCCCGTATGGAATGTATAATACAACGCGCAATATCCTGCAGTACGCGGTCTCCTGCCGGGTGGCCATAGGTATCGTTGATATTTTTAAAATTATCCGCGTCGATCATCAAGAGCGTCAGTTTTTCGCCGTATTGGGCATAAAGGTCGAACTTTTTCTCGATTATCGTGTGGAAATGCCTCCTCGTATACAATCGCGTAAGCTCGTCGGTGATGGCAATAAGATAGAGCGCCGCATTTTCAAAGGCAGCGGCAATATGCGTGCTCATGGCTTTGACCAGGTCCAGCCCGAGATCATTTATGCTGCCGTCGGTCTTTTTGATGAGAATAAGCGCAAGCCGGTTGTTTCCTTTTGCCACGGGCATGGACACGGTTTTCCTGTCGGGTGACACGGTTATTTCGGTGTATTCATCCCGGAGCCAGGCGAGAACGACCTCACGGTCCGGGTCCTCACCCGGAGGCAGGCCGCGCACCATTCTATTTTCTTTTTTTCTCCAGATAACGCTGTTATAGTCCCGGCTTTCACGGGGAAGAATGATCGTGATCTCATCAGCGTTGAATATCTCACTGATCGTCGCCACGATGATACGCTTCAGTTCCTCCATCTCGATGGTTTTGCTCAGGCGCTCCACCATCATGTACAACATGGACAGTTCCGTTGACCGGACGAGGATCTCTTTGATATAGGTATCGACCCCGCGGGAAAGCAGTTTCGACAGCAGCGGAACAATAACGATGAGGCACAGCCCTCCCGACAGCGCTATCATGAGCTCAATATGCGTGATCAGGGCGTAGGTCGGCTGGATGGAACGGTCGATGATCAGTTTGCCGTTGATCCTGTCGGCTGCGGCGTGGCAGACATGGCAGGGTTTGTCATTAAAGATGATATTGACATTCCTCAGCACATCCTGGCCCTGCAGATTGATGATCATGGTGGTGTCCCGCGGGACGGTCACGGGGCCGGTGTGGCATCCTTTGCAGGAAGGGTCGAGGAAGCGGTCGATGACCGTGCCGATCTCGTTCTTGCTCGAGGAATAAACGACCTTGCCTGTTTTGTCGACGATGAATGCTTTAACGATGGTGGAATCGCTTTTACCGATCATCTCAAGGGTTTCCTGGATGCTTTGCGAGTTCCGGACCAGCATCAGGCTGCGCAGGCTCGATTCGATAACCTCGCTCACTTCAAGCGTATTCGTTTTGCTGTCCGTGAGCAGGTGCGGCCTGAGCGTTTGGGCGATGAAGAACATGGCTAGAACAACCGACAAGGAGATCACGCTGATGATCCCGGCAATGATCTTCCTTTTGTAACGATAGAGCCAGACTGACTTATTCATTTCCCGCATGGCTGTTATCCTTTACCGGCCTCGCCTTGCAGCGTGGCCGCACCAAAGACGTCATGCGCTAGTGTGCATGACCCGAATGCCCGCCGGAGACGACATAGACAAGCGGTACCGTGCCTGAATTCCCGGCAAGGACCGTTTCGTCACCCACCAGGTGCAGCGCCTGCCCCTGCTTCAGCGTTCCGACATGAGCACCGGTCAGGGTCATGTCTCCCTGAAGAGCGAGAATGAGCTCTTCATGTCCATGGCCCGGCTTGAGCTCCCGTCCGTTCTCCCCCGGCTGCAGGACCCCGTAGATAAGGTAACAAGCATGGCTGCCTGTTTCCTGCGAACCGAGAAGGTACTCACCCGTTCCCTGCAGCTTGCCAATTACGTCGAAGATCTTCATTCCACACTCCCCGTGCCGCATGCGGGACTACATTTCCACGCGTGTCACGACTCCGTGCAGCTTGTTGGCAGGCAGTTTGTAGAACTGGACAAGATTGGGAGTCAGGCGCTTGATGACCGAAAAGACCTGCCAGACCGGGTTCGTTGGAATGATGTCCTCGACGCCATAGAAGATCGTCTTTTCGCTGATCCCCGCCTCGCGCAGTATCTCTTCCACGTCCGGCACTTCCATGTACCCTACCTGGATCTCGAACCAACGGAGGCCGTCGGCAAGTTGCTCCCTGAAAAAACCTGCAACACCAAAAGGGTCTTCACGTTTGACAATGGAGATAATGACGTTGTCCTGGTAGATGATGTTGTTCTTGAACATGGTATGGACCATGTACGGAGGTATTTCTTTGGCATCCCTGGCAAAGAACAATGCCGTGCCGCTGATCTTGTTCACAGCCTTGTATATCTGATTATAGGACAGCAGAAACACATCAAGGGGCAGCGGCTGAAGCGCCCAATAGAGCTTTCGCTGCCCGGTCCGATACAGCATGATGATCGAGAACGGAATGGCTGCGATGATGAGGGACCAGTATCCTCCGTGCGGTATCTTGTAGGTGTTCGATACCAGGAACGTAAAAGACACTATGGTCACGAGCAGCGACAGTGCGGTGCGGCCATGCTTGCGCCTGATATGGAATATCCAGGTCATGAAAATACCGGTGAGGGTCATGGTGCCGGTCACGGCGAGGCCGTAAGCAGCGGCAAGATTGGCAGACTCCCGGAACTCGACCATGATGAAGATGACCGCCAGGAGGAGGAACCAGTTCACAAAACCGATGTAGATCTGGGACTGGCGTTCCATGGAAGTGTAATCCACCTTGAACATGGGCATGATCCGCGTGGCGATGCCTTGGTAAACGATCGAGAACATGCCGCTGATCATGGCCTGCGATGCGATGACCGTCGCCATGATGGACAGGAGCAGGAACGGAACATACAGGAACTGCGCCTGGTGAAATACCATCTCGAAGAGCACGTTCCTGGCGCCGGGATGCTGGATGAGATACGCCCCCTGGCCCAGGTAGTTCAGCACCAGGGCGAAGAACACAAAGTACCACGATTTGACGATCGGTTCCCTTCCGAGGTGCCCCATATCCGCATACAGCGCCTCGCCGCCGGTGGCGCAGAGAATGACCTCGGACAGGACGAAGAACCCGGTGAGACCGTTGTGGTACAGGAACTGGAAGGCATGGATCGGATTCACTGCCTTGATCACGGAGGGAACCTGAACAATGGATATGACCCCGAAAACCGTGAGCGCTATGAACCACAGGAGCATCATCGGCCCGAAAGCGCCGGCAACCTTCTCGGTGCCCTTCTTTTGAAAGGAGAACAGAATGAACGCTATGGCGCTGGCAATGACGATAAGCGAGGTCTGTGCCGTTTTTTCAAATCCGGGGATCAGGAGGATGCCTTCGACAGCGCTCAGGATACTGATAGCCGGCGTGATGACGCCGTCGCCGATGATAAGCGATATACCGATGAACGACAGGAGCGTAACGACGGTGATCGATCGGCCCGATTTCAGGAGGGGCACCAGGAGCTCCCGGAGCACGATGGTCCCGCCCTCTCCGCGTTTGCCGAGACTCATGGCGAGCCAGGCGTACTGCACGGTGACCAGCAGGATAAGCGTCCAGACGATCAGGGACAGGACGCCGATCACACTGTCAGCCGTCCGTACGATTGAGGGAAGCAGGAAGATAACCGTCAGCGTGTAGATGGGGCTCGTGCCGATATCGCCGAAAACGAGGCCGAGGGATTTGAGGGTTCCTTTGAATGGAGATGCTTTATCAGGCATACTGAGACGCGGTTCCGGTATGAGATAGATACGGTATAAGCTGCGATAAGATAATACACTTACTACAAAAAAGCAAGGTGAAAACAGATAAAACGAGGTATCAACGCAATCAAAGAAATGGCTTAAGCGTGACAAAAAATGAAGCGTTCAGAATATGCGATATCGCGCGCAGCATATTACGAAACCTGTTGATAGAGAGTATCCGCACAGCATTCAAGACCAGATAATGCCAATGTTACCGGTAACACGGATCATGTGTCAAAAATACACCGCGCATGGGTAATGGATTACCTAGAGATGATGGAAAGTTATATCCAAACCTTTGATATTACGTTCATTTAATCAGGCACAGCTATTGCAAATAAAAAAGGTTAAAACAATTAAAAGTTAGGTTCTAGCAAATATATGACAGACGCTCAAAAAACAATTGCCTTTTCAGCGATCGCCGCTCTTGCCCTCTGGGTCAGCGGACTCGGCCATCCATGCCTTCATCCTTCACCAGGGCGAGTTCTCGGACCTTGTGCTGTTCGGCGGCTCGTGGCAAGAGCTCCTTTCGCGGTTGCTCCTTATCGCCGGCATCTTCTTCTACGGACTTGTCATCACCAGGATGCGCGATCATTCCGACCGGAGAAAAATGCATACGGAACTGCGTGCGAATCGCGAACGGCTCGAACGGGAGGTTGCTGACCGGACCGATGAGCTGCGCTCGGTCAATGAGCTCCTGCACAAAGAGATCATCGACCGCATGCGGACGGAAGAGGAACTGTATCGGTCCGAAAGCTTCCTCAGCACCATTTTCGACAGTTTCCACGATCCCTTTAGCATCGTGGACCGCGATTACCGGATCGTAAAGTTCAACGACGCCTATTCCCGTATAAAGAACCTGCCGGCAAAGGACCTGTTCGGCAAAAAATGCTACGAGGCGCTCCATGGCAGGAACGACGTTTGCAACGGCTGCGTTATCCTGAAAACCTTTCAGTCCAAGGACCCCTGCGCCAAGGAGAAACAGGTACGGCAGGCCAACGGAACAGCGATCTGGATCGAGATCTACACCTACCCCATTCTGGACCAGCAAAGAAACGTGACGCACGTCGTCGAATACACCAGGGACATCACGGACCGCAAAAAATCGGAAGAAGAGAAGAAGCAGTTGATCGAAAACCTGAACTATCTGTCCACGACCGACAGTCTCACCGGCCTCTGCAACAGGCGGGCGCTCACCGAGACGCTTCATTATGAGATCGAGCGCGCGCAGCGATATGATACGGACCTTTCGCTCATCCTGTGCGATGTCGACAAGTTCAAGCCCATCAATGATACCTACGGCCATGCTGCAGGCGACGCCGCCCTCCAGGCCGTATCGGAAGCGCTCAAGACCTCGCTCCGCACAACGGACATTCTGGGACGCTATGGCGGCGATGAGTTCATGATCATTCTGCCGGAGACATCGCTCGCTGGAGCAAAAATGCTCGCAGAAAAGGTGCGCCTTGCGGTGTCGGAGATCGAGCTGTCACGTTGCGAAAAGCGAGCGGATCGGCCTTTCCTTAAGCCTCGGTGTTGCAAGTTGCTGCGCACCTGCAGAGAACATCGACACGCTGGTGAGGCTCGCCGATTCGGCGCTCTACCTGTCAAAAGAAGGGGGCAGGAACAAGGTGTCGGCTATGAGCGTATAATGTTTGAACTTCAGGCAGGCACGACAATGAGGTGGTGCGGCAGCAGCTTCAGCTCGAAGCAAGATCAGCAGTGGATGATTCAACAAAGAAAATATCTGGAATTTCTGTTCTTCCCGAGCGGCCTCGCGGTTTTCAACATCCTGTCCACACGTTGTTTGGCCTTTTCCACAGCCTTTTCCACAGACAATCCCTGGGATATGAACACGGTTATTGCAGCAGAAAGTACGCACCCCGTGCCGTGAAAATCGCCTTTTCGTCTCTTTGTGGAAAAGCTCAGCACGGTCTTTCCACCATAGAGCGTATCAACTGCCGCACCCTGCAAATGGCCGCCTTTGATCAGAACAAAGGCAGGCCCCATATCGAGCAGTATGCCTGCGGCAAAATCCATGTCCTGATCCGATTGAATAGCGATGCCGGTAAGCGCTTCAGCCTCTGGAATGTTCGGGGTGATGATCCGGGCAAGCGGGAAGAGCTCCTTTTTCAGTGATGAGACTGCAGCGGGCTGCAGCAGTGCCTTGCCGGAACTGGACTGGAGCACGGGATCGATCACCAGGTTCCTGATCTGGTATTTTCGCACGGCCCGTGCCACGGCAACGACATTCTGTTTTGTCAGCAGCATGCCGGTCTTGATGGCGTCAGGCATGATGTCGGAAAGAAGAGCCTCTATCTGCTTCGAAAGCAGCGATGACGACACCGGCTCTACTGCCGTCACTCCCCTGCTGTTCTGGACCGTGAGCGCGGCCGGGATGGCCATACCGTAGGCGCCGAGCGCCTGAAAGACCTTGAGGTCGACCTGGATGCCTGCACCGGAGGAAGGGTCGGAACCTGCTATGGAGAGGACTTTTTTCATCAAGGAGTCAAACCTGTTCTAGAATAGAGCAAGAATGTTCGCCGCAAGAGCCGCAGAAGCTTGCGGAAAAAATCTTAGAAGCATTCAAAAAAGCTAACGATTTGATCCTTCTCTGCGCCCTTTGCGGCTTTGCGAAGAGATCCGTTTCTAGGTTCGAGCAGCTAATGAATTGAAAAGCGCTACCGCACGGGCATGGCAGTCTGCACTCCTGCCCCGTTCAGATCCAGCTTGATCAGTTCCTGCGGGTCAACGCGCGCACCCTGCACGCGAACGCCCCAGTGCAAATGGGCGCCGGTGGACCGGCCGGTAGAACCTACCAGGGCGATGACGTCGCCCTTTTTGACCCGCTGCCCGGGCGTCACCAGGACCTTCGAAAGATGAAAGAACATGGTATAGATTCCCTGGCCATGGTCGAGCACCACTGAATTGCCCGAGTAATACAGGTCATCGACCAGCGCAACAACACCGTTGTTCGGCGCATGCACTGGATCGCCTTCCTCGGCCTCAACATCAACGCCCGTATGGGGGTTCTTGGGGATCTGGTTCATGAACCTGCGCACGCCGAAGAGGGTGGCGATCTTTCCCTCGCGCGGGTTCAGGAACCCGCCGTCCCAGACACGGCCCGTCTCGTTCGGCCATATGGAGTTCGTCAGTTTCAGTTCCCGTTCCACCCTTGCCTCGTTCTCGGGAGAAAGCTCGACCATGCCCTTCGGGAGCTTCAGATACTGCGCAGGATATTCCTTTTTCTGCACCACGACGGTACGGTGCTCGGTGCTTCCGAAGGCCGTGACATCCAGCGGATAGGAACCAGGCGCAGTAAAGAGATCGATGCCGACCACTGCCCGAAAAGCATCCTGGGAAGGATTGAAATAGATCTTTCTGCCATTGAAGGCGCCGTCAACAGGACCGCTCATTCCCCTGACCGTAACGATCATGATATCGCCCGGACCAGGACTGGATGGGGAAAAGACTATCTCCGGCTGTGGATGGCTGGCAGGATCTGCTGCAGAAGCAAGGAAAGGAAGACAGAGCAGGGTTGCGATGAAAAGAAGTACTCTGCTGAACGAATTAGATTTTGTTCCGCCCCAGAAAGCCCCCCTCACCCTACCCTCTCCCACGAGGGGAGAGGATATTTTTAGTGACCGATTCCGCAGTTTATTTAGCATTATATTCACCCATTCCGAAATCCGCAATCCGAAATCTGAAATAGAATCATTTCTTTTTAAGATACGCGCTCACGCCCTTCATGGAGCAGAACTCGCCGCACATGGTGCAGACGTCGGACTCCTTGGGCATGCTTGATTCACGCAGTTTCCGCGCCCGCTCGGGATTGATCGAAAGTTCGATCTGGCCCTTTCCAGTCGAGGGCCTTGCGCCGCCGCGCCATTTCCTTGTCCCAGTCCATGGCGCCCTTGACGCCTTTGGCGATGTCCGCTGCATGGGCCGCGATCCGGGAGGCGATCACGCCTTCGCGCACATCGTCCAGGTCCGGCAGCCGCAGATGCTCCGACGGGGTGACATAGCAGAGAAAGTCCGCGCCGGCTGCTCCTGCAATCGCGCCGCCGATGGCCGAGGTGATGTGGTCGTATCCCGGCGCGACATCGGTCACGAGCGGGCCGAGCACATAAAAGGGCGCGCCCTTGCAGAGCTCCTTCTGGATCTTTATGTTCGTCTCGACCTGGTTGATCGGCACATGGCCGGGCCCCTCGATCATCACCTGCACGCCCGCCTCGTGCGCCAGGTCGCGCAGTTCGCCGAGGGTGATCAGTTCCTCGATCTGCGCCCGGTCCGTGGCATCGGCAAGACAGCCCGGCCGCATGCCGTCGCCCAGGGAGAGCGTCATATCGTACTTCTTCGCAGATCTCGATCAGCCGGTCGTACTGGGTATAGAGCGGGTTTTCCTTCTCGTTCACGATGCATCCATTCGAGATGGAACGCGCCGCCGCGGCTCACCACGTCCATGATCCGGCCCTGGCGCTTCAGGCGCTCGATGCTCGACAGCGTAACGCCGCAGTGCACGGTCACGAAATCGACGCCCTCTTCCGCCTGCTCCTCGATCACGCGGAACAGCGTTTCCGGGTCCATCTGGACGATGGGCTTCCCCTGTTCCACGGTCTCGACCGCAGCCTGGTAGATCGGCACGGTGCCGATGGAAATGGTCGAGTGCCTCAGGATCTCATTGCGGATCTCGATGATCGGCCCGCCCGTCGAGAGGTCCATGACCGCGTCAGCACCGGCAGCCACCGCGACCTTGAGCTTTTCGATCTCGTCAGCCACGGACATGCGGTCCTTGGAGGTGCCGATGTTCGCGTTGACCTTGGTCCGCAGCCCCTTGCCGATGCCGAGCGGAGTGATCGACGTGTGGCGCTTGTTGCGCGTGATAACGATCGTGCCGTTCGCCACGCCTTCGACCACATGGTCAGGCTGACGCCCTCTGCCCGCGCAACCGCTTCCATCTCGGGAGTGATGTTGCCTTTTCGCGCTTCCAGAATCTGTGTCATGATCACCTCGCATGCAGGATTCCTCGTGAATTATTTTTTACCTCGGAATACAATAAGTGCAGGCTATTTTATCCATGAAATCTATGGCCTGCATGAACTTCCGGGCTGCTGCTGTTATATCCTCAGCAGCAAGGATCGCTGATATCAGCGCCACCCCGTCTGCTCCGGCAGCAAGGACCTGAAGGACATTTCCACTTTTTATTCCGCCAATAGCCGAATACGGGAATATGAAACGTGATTTTTTACTTCCCTGATGGTCAGACTTCCCCAACGGTTTTCCATACGTGCACTTTTGACGGCGTTTCAAAAACAGGTCCAAAGGTGATAAAATCCGCCCCCCTGGCCTCTGCATCCTTTGCTTCCTGAGCGGAATGGGTTGAAACTCCGATCAGCATTCTGCTGCCCACGATCTTTCGTGCAGCGTCAACCGGCATGCTCTGATGGCCCAGATGCACCCCGTCGGCTTCGACAGCAACAGCCACATCAACGTGGTCATTGACGAACAGCTTTGCCCCGAATTCCCGGGTAATGGCCCGCAGCTCCTGCGCCAGTGCCAGCAGCTCCCGAACAGGAAGGTCCTTTTCGCGGAGCTGGACAGCAGGAACGCCGCCCTGCAGGGCAAGACGGACCGCTTCGGGAAGCGGCAGCTTCGTCTGCTTCCGGTCGGTTATGAGGTAGAGTTTGAAATCAACCGGCAAAGAAAGCTCCTACACAAAAAATACAAAATTCTTTTGCCACGAAGGCACGAAGACACTAAGAAGATCTTAAAATTAACCCCTAGGAAAGAAGGAAACGACTTTCCAGACTTTCTTCGTGCCTTCGCGACTTCGTGGCAAAGTTGGTTCCAGCTTCTCTCAGCTTCCGATCATCCCGTCCAGCGGGCTGCTTGCCGTGGCATAGAGCTTCTTCGGTATCCTGCCCGCCTTGTACGCGAGCCTGCCGCCGAGCACGCCGTACTTCATGGCCTCGGCCATGGCGATCGGGTCCTTGGCGCCGGCAATGGCCGTGTTCAAAAGCACTGCGTCGCAGCCCAGTTCCATGGCAAGGGCCACATCAGAGGCCGTACCCACGCCGGCGTCAACGATGATCGGCACCTTCACGGTCTCCATGATGATCCTGAGGTTGTAGGGGTTCCTGATGCCGAGGCCGGACCCGATCGGCGCGGCAAGCGGCATGACCGCAGGGCAGCCGATGTCGACGAGCTTCTTGGCCATGATCGGGTCGTCGCTGACGTAGGGCAGTACGATGAGCCCTTCTTTCACCAGCACCTTCGCCGCTTCGAGCGTGGCCTCGTTGTCCGGGAACAGGGTCTTCTCGTCGCCGATCACCTCGAGCTTCACGAGCTTCGTGATCCCCGCCTCGGCCGCGAGCATGGCCGTCCGGATCGCGTCCTTTGCAGTATAGCAGCCCGCCGTGTTCGGCAGGATCTTGTATTTTTTCGGGTCGATGTAATCGAGCAGGTTCTCCTTGCTCTTGTCGATGATGTTCACCCGGCGCACCGACACGGTGATCACATCGGTACCCGACGCCTCGATCGCCCTCTTCGTTTCCTCAAAATCCTTGTACTTCCCCGACCCGACCCAGAGCCGGGATTTGAACTCAATACCGGCAATGACCAGTTTGTCGTCAATCATGTATGATACCTCTCCTTCACTTAGCCCTTTTGATCCCCCATTCCAATCCGCAATCCGAAATCCGAGATCCGCAATTGAAGTCTCCCCCTGCCATAAAGCTGACCACTTCAAGGCTGTCACCCTCCTGCAGCATAGTCGCATCATAGGCAGCCTTCTTCACGATCTCAAGGTTCCGCTCAACGGCCACCTTCTCCGTCTGGATCTTCAAATGCTCCAGAAGGCCCCGGACCGTAAGTCCGTCAGGAACATCGCGTTTTTCGCCGTTCAAGGTGATGTTCATGCGTCCGCTCTCCGATGGTTCAAATAAAAAAAGCCGCATCCAAAGATGCGGCTGGAAGGGCTTTAATGATAGTATACGGTTCGCCTTCCCTACGCCGGAACTACCCGGATCAGGTTCTAAGGGTCGTCCGTAAAAGGACTCTCAGCCCGAAAGGCTCCCCCAGCTCTTGCTATGTAATTGAAGGTAAAATACAGCACAGCCGGGCCAAAGTCAACGCTTTTCTGGCTCAGGAGTGCAACGAAACACTCAATTCGCCCCTCCCCACTCGTCAGGAATTAATTCCTTACCTGTTACCTTACCCCCTGGTACCCTGGACCCTGAGCCCTGCCATTCTGAGCTTCCTCTCGTGCCGCTGCAGGACCTGGCGGAAATGGAACCCATAGATCGAGAAGGTGATGGCGAGCGGGAAGAGCCGCGGTTTCCGGACCAGGGACCAGACGATGAGCTTCCAGTACTGGAGCCGTTCCCTGCCAAGGATGCCGAGACGCACCACGGACTGGGCCATGGCCCGGAAGTGCATGAACTTGAAGCGGCCCTGCATCTTTTTCGGCGGATTGTATTCCTGCAGGAACTTCCGGACACGGGCGTAATAGTGTTTGGGGGCGTAGATGGTGCCCAGGATATGGCGGTAGCCGTTGACCAGCGTGTCGTTGTTCATCTTCGAGACGAAGTTGATCGAGAAGTCGGTGTTGTCTCCGGTCGCGTTCTTGATGAGCCTGCCCTCCTGCTCCATGCGGCGGTGCAGCTTGGTGCCGGTCGGCGCGTTCAAAAGCCCCACCATGGCCGTCACGATGCCGCTCTCCTGGATAAAGGCGATCAAACGCTCGAAGATCGCAGCCGGGTCCTTGTCGAACCCCACGATGAACCCCGCCTGTACCTCGAGGCCCGCGTGCTGGATCTTCCGGACGTTCGCGATGAGGTCGCGGTTCTGGTTCTGGCGTTTGCTGCACTCGGCGAGGCTCTCTTCGTTGGGCGATTCGATGCCCACGAACACCTGGTCGAACCCGGCCCGGACCATAAGCTGCATCAGCTCCGCGTCGTCGGCAAGATTAATCGACACTTCGGTATAGAGCTTGAAGGGATGCTTGCGCGTCTCCATCCAGGCAAGGATGGCGGGCAGCACCTCGGTCTTGAGCTTCCCCTTGTTCCCGATGAAGTTGTCGTCCACGATAAAGACGCTGCTCTTCCAGCCCCTGAGGTAGAGCGCCTCAAGCTCGGAAACGATCTGTGCCGCGCCCTTGGTCCGTGGCACCCGGCCGTAGAGCACCGTGATGTTGCAGAAGTCGCAGTCAAAGGGGCAGCCGCGGGAATACTGAATATTCATCGAGGCGTAGTGCTTCATGTTCAGGAGATCGAAGCGCGGCAGCGGCGTCCTGCTGAGGTCCGCCCAGAGCGGAGAGGTATACACGCGCTGCGGTTTGCCCTCTGCGAGGTCGGCGAGGAACAACGGCAGCGTGATCTCCGCCTCGTTCAGAATAAGGTGGTCCACATGGCCATAGTCCCCGGCATAGGCCGTGAAGTGCGGTCCGCCGGCGATCACTTTCGTGCCGAGCCGCCGGCATCGCTCGATGATCGTGTCAGTCGATTCCTTCTGGATGGACATGGCAGAGACCAGCACATAGTCCGCCCAGCGGAGATCGGCGTCGGTCAGCTTCGCCGTATTCAGATCAACGAGGCGCTGGTTCCATTCCCGGGGAAGCATGGCTGCCACGGTAAGAAGGCCCAGGGGCGGCAGGCTTGCCTTCTTGGCGATGAATTTTAAAGCGTATTTGAAGCTCCAGAAGGTAACAGGATACTGCGGGTAGACGAGAAGAATGTTCATTATGACTCCTTTTTAAGACGCACCGGGGAAGTTTTCACGTACCAGGAGAGCCCGAATTGGAGATGGAACTTGTTAAGGACAGTGTCGAAGCAGCGTGAACCGCAGCATCATCATTATCCAACTCCGGCGCCGCATATACAACAACTATTATGATATGAAACCAGCCAAGGACCGTTCCGGAAACTCCTGCCTCAGCTGTTATGACATTAAGTTTAGCACGGATTGAGGAACTTGGGGAAAAATGAAAGGGGAAAAATGATCGGATGCGGAGGTGCAAGACTGTTACGAATGAACCTGCAGCACTAGTGCGGTTAAAGACAACGAAAAGGCGCGGCGAGAAACGTCTCGTTTCTCGCCGCAAGGTTAGTTTTTGCTTTGGCGGTGCCGTTTACCTGGTGGCCCTAAAAAGTCCCGGAAGGCTCAGCCTTTTTTGCTGCCCATAACCAGCAGCACAACGCCGCCTACGAGCGCAAGAGCGCCCACGATCGGAGACAGCGGAAGCGTTTTCGATCTCTCAGCCGTAACCTCCACGGGACCGAGATCGACGACCTTCTCCCTGCTCGTGTAGGTAATGCCCTGATACGCAAAGATCGCGATCCCTGCAACAATGAGGATGATCCCTAACAACGTGTTTGTTTTCATTTCGCGCCTCCGACCGGTCGCCGGTCCGGTTTACGATCTGCCGCAATCTACCCGACCCTGCGGCCCTGAAGGAACCCGACCACCACTACGATAAGAGCAATTACCAGCAGAAGGTGAATGAACCCACCCATGGTGTAACTGCTCACCAGCCCTAACGCCCAGAGGACTATCAGTATCACAGCAATTGTCCACAACATTTGACCCTCCTTCCGGATTGCTCTGGCCCGTTGCCCACGCGCTTGCCGGTCCGGCAATCCATGCGTACATGAACTCAGCTACTCGATGGTCATCCGGTTCTTTACGCTCTTCACGCCTTTTACGTCGTCGACGATTTTGTTGACCAGCTCCTTTTCGGCCGCGTTCTTGGCCTTGCCGCTCAAAGTAACGACACCATTCTTCGTGGTGACCGAGGTCTTGAGTGCACTGGTCGATCGATGGAACAGCAGCGCCGTTTTTACCTGGGCGGTAATGGAAGAGTCATCGATCTTATCACCCATGGTTCGGGATGTCTTTTTCGCGGTCTTAGCCACGGTCATCTCATTATTGACGTCTTTGACCCCTTCGACATCCTTGGCATGTTCGGTCGTCAGTTCTTTTTCTGCCTGGCTGTCCGCTTCGCCTTTCAAGGTGACGATCCCGTCTTGTGGTGGTAACCTCCGTCAGGGAGCTCACGCTCTTATGAAACAGGAGCGTGGTTTTCACTTTCGCAGTGATCCACGCATCCGACTTCTCGGCGGGGCGCTCCCCTTTTACTTCCAGCTTGTTGTCCACGCTTTTGACCCCGGCCAGGCCTTCCACAGTCTCCTGGGCCAATGATTTGTGGTGTTCCTCGGAGACCGTCCCTGTCAAGGTGACGACGCCGTTCTCGGAATCTATCTTAATATCATCTTCCTTGAGATAGGTCTTGAACACATACGACTTTTTGGCTGATGATTCTATGCTGTCATCCGTCTTGGAAGCGTAGGCAGGCACACCGAGCGCCAGCAGAGCAGCCACTGCCACCATAAGAGATAATGAATAGATTGCTTTCATGGTACGTTCTCCTTATTATTGTTATTACGGTTGTTTTTTTTATCATGCAGCCGCAGCCGGAGTCCCGGGAACACGCAGGCGCATGATACGCGCGCTCTACTTACCCAGGACCTTTTTGGCCTGGCCGACCTTTTCCTGCATTTTGCCGGTTATGTTTTCAATTTTGCCTTCACCTTCCAACTTGGGGTTGTCAGTGATTTTCCCGGCCGCTTCCTTGACCTTACCCTTTGCTTTGTGAAACTTGCCTTCCACCTTTTCCTGTGCGCTGGATTTCATGGTATTCCTCCTCCCCGGTTATTGGCCTGGCCCGTCACACAGGCCCCATCCAGTATCAAGAATTAATGCCGGAACCCGAGGTTGAATGTCGCCGTGAACCCGTTCAATTTAACAGGCTGGCCGCCGTAATCCGGTTTGGCGCGCAGATACCTTCCCTCCAGTCCGACAAAAGTCGTATCTGAAACGTCGATGTTAAAGCCCGCTCCGGCATGTACTCCATAGGTTGTTTTCGACTCGCCGCTGAAACTGCCGAAGTTCCCGTCCACGTCCAATTTCGTGATGTATGCGCCGAGCCCGAACTCGCCGTAAAGCTCCACCACCCCGATCGGGATGATGCCCTTTGCGGTTACGAGGACCGGAACGGCTTTGAGCTTCGTAGTGCCCGGCTCCGCAGCGGCATGCCCTTCGCTCTCAAAATATCCGACTCCCAGTTCCAAAGCCAGTACTGGCAGGAGGTAGCCGCCGACTGCGATCTCGCCGTTGAACCCGGTCTTCGTGTCGATACGGGACGTGTTCCCTGAGTTGAAATTGCTGATGTCGTATTCCTCGCTTGGCGAATAGACCCCTCCCTTTAACACCCAGTAACCGTCGCGCATTCCTTCCGTTGCATAGGCCGTTGGTGCAATTCCTATTATTGTTAATGAGACTGCAAGCACAAAGAACATTACGATCTTGATCGTTTTCATGTTTCCTCCCATCGGGCGTGCGCGCCTATCCTTCACATGATAGATACTCCAGAGTTTTAAGCATAGCGTAACAAACGTCTGGCGTCAATTGAGGGGGCTCTTGATACTATTGGCATATAAATGGGAACGGAAGGAGGACCGAATTGCGGACCGTTCTGATAAAAAAGCAAAACAAAGATAATTCCAGAGTTAACCAACCGGCTATGCACAAGCATTGCGTGCAATAACCTGTGCATTAATTGAATTTAAGTAACATATTGGATAAGATTGAAACAGAGAAATCCCACTCGCATGATTGCCCCGGAGACAATATGACGATCGCAACCGCATCATATGCGCAAGAGCAGAGAAGAGAAGAAAGACGCAAATATGTAAGGGCGCGTGACAATGTATCCACTCAAATTATTACGAGGGCAAATTCAAGCGGTCCGGCAGATGAGCTCATGAATGAGTTTCTGGTTGGGTCCGCCAAAGCCATAGAATGCAGTTCCGCTCTCATCGTATTCCGCGAGGACGCTTTTCTGAGATCAAAGTACCAGTACGGGATGCCGGAGACCTCTGGTAAATCCTGGACGAACGAGGACCTCCCCCATGCGGTGCTTGCTGAAATTACCGGAAGGCGGGTGCTGATCGATGATACGCACGGGGACGAACGGGTCAACCGGGATGTCATGGCTGCCTATGGGATCCGCTCCGTCCTCGCCATTCCGCTTCTGGCAAGCGGCAGGGTGATTGGAATCACGCTCTATCACAACTCTGCACCGGCCTCTTTTACGCATGAGCAGGTGGAGTTTGCAACGCGTGCAGGAGATGTCGCTGCACTGGCTTTTGCTGACCGGCAGATGCGGGACAAATTCGACCGGCAGGAAAAGCGCCTGGCGACGCTTACCAGGCTGAGCGAAAGCCTGAACCGCACCAATGTGACCATTCATTCCCTCCGTCAGCCGCAGGAGATCATCCAGAGAGCGATCGTGGAAGGCACACAAGCCATCGAGGCCGAAAGCGCAATGATCTTTATTGAGGAAGACGGCCTTTGGCGCGTGGACAACGTGCACAACCTGCCGCAGGAGCTTGTAGGCAGGAAGTACACGAGGGAGGAGGTCCTTCACACGGTCATCGCAGCGGAAACCCGGCAACCGGTGCTCATTACCGATGTGGACCATGACCCGCGCATTAACAAGCAGTTTGCAAAGGACCTGAAGATCAGGTCGCTCATCGATTTTCCCCTGCTCATAAGCGAGAAGGCGGTCGGGGACATCGTTTTTCACTATCATACGACCACGGTCGGCTTTTCCGACCTCTATCTCGATTACGTCAGCAAGCTGGCGCCCGCGGTCTCCCTGGCCATCAACAACGCCTATCTTTTTAATGAGCTTGCCAGGTCCCGGGACCGGGCATCCTTCTTCGAAAAGGCTGTTCAGGCCTCTTCCCAGCCCTTTGCCTCGGCGCATCCCGAAGGCCTCATCATGAACTTTAACCAGGCTTTTGCCGAACTTACCGGGTACAGCGCGGACGAACTCCAAAAAAAGAACTGGATAGCAGACATCACGCCTCCGGAGTGGCGCGAGCTTACGGAAAAAATGCTGGCACGGGTGCGCGAAACCGGAAAACCGCAGACCTATGAGAAGGAATATCTGCGGAAAGACGGAACGCGGGTGCCGGTGGAAACAACGGTAAATCAGGTTCTGGATGAAAAAGAAAATATCGAGTACTACTATGTGTTTGTAAAAGACCTCACCGCGAGCAAGATATCTGAAAAGGAGCTTCTGCGGGCCAAGACCAGCCTCGAAGCCAACGTGAGCGAGCTGGAGCAGCGCAACAATGATATAAGAATGCTGAGCGCCATGGATTCGCTGCTTCAGGCAAGCACCACGCGCGATGAAGCAAAAGCTGTTGCGGTAAAAGCCCTGACACAGCTTTTCACTCTCGCACCCGGAGCACTATACCTGGTCCAGGCCCAGGGTGATGTCCTGGAATTAGGAGCGGCCTGGGGCGATGGTCAGATCGAAGAAAAGACGATCACCCAGAAAGACTGCTGGGCCTTGAGACTGGGACGCCTGTACTCCATTGAAGATCCGGTTTCCCAGAGCTTCTGCCCCCATGTGAGCAAGGAACTTACAACGGGCTATATGTGCATCCCGATCACGGCGCAGAATGAGATGTTCGGCCTGCTGCACCTGCAGTTTCCGGCTGACTGGCTCAGTACGGAGAAGGAAAAAAAGTACATTCTGGAATACCGGAAACAGCTGGCGACAACAGCGGCGGAAAGTATGGCACTGTCATTCGCGAATTTTCATTTGCGCGAGATCCTTTACAGCCAATCGATCAAGGACCCGCTGACCGAACTCTTCAACAGGCGCTACATGCGCGAGATCCTGGAAAAGGAGGTGCACAGGATGACGCGCAGGAAGCGTTCCCTCGCGATCATCATGTTCGATCTGGACCATTTCAAGGAGTTCAACGACCAATACGGCCATGAGGCGGGCGACATTCTGCTTCGGGAGCTCGCGGAGAACGTGAGAGGCCAGATCAGGGAAGAGGATTTCGCCTGCCGGTATGGGGGCGAGGAATTCGTGATCGGGATGCCCGAAACTTCGCTCGAGGACGCCCGGGAGCGCGCGGAACGTTTGCGCGAAAAGATCTCGCAGATCACGATCCAGTACCTGGGGAAAAGCCTCGGCCCGGTCACGATATCCGCCGGGGTGGCCGTGCTGCCCGAGCATGGCACGTCGCAAAGCGAGCTGCTGCGGTCGGCGGACGCGGCTCTCTACGCGGCCAAGGAGCAAGGGAGGAACCGGGTGGTAACGGCCGACCAAAAACAGGAAGTTAATGATAAGCAGGAATAAAGGATCAGACTGCAGCAAGGGAGAAGTATATCAGAACTGAGGATCGCATGATTATTGCCGGCAGGCATCTCCGCTCTTGCAGGGTCTCCTTGTTTTTCAGCCTCGTTCTTCTTCTCGCCGGTTTTCATAACGTGAGCGCCGAAACCACTGGACAGCCTGCAATAAATTCCATTACGACGGATACGACGGATAGCCCGGTGAGCACGGAAACGAATACCCGGCAGGCCCCATCTTCACCTGCTGCACAGCAGGAGACTAAGCCCGTCCAGGCCCCTCTACCGCTGACGCCAACCGAAGCTGCGAAGCGATTGGGGCCGCAAGTAGACCCCTGTTATACCGTCAAGGTGGCCGGAGATAACTGGATGGACCAGGTGCATGGCTTTGTGCAGGATAACACCTGTGAACCAGCGGTATGGTTTGATACCTTCTTTGTGAAGGACCATGTTTTGCTGGATCTCCGGCCCGGCCTGTTCATCAGATTAAGAAATTCAGCCCGGTGGACCGAATCGCAGACGGTCGCTTATATCCGCGATCTCCATCTCGAGTGGGAGCTGCCCCAATGGAAAAAATTCCTGAAAAAATCAAAGTTATATTTCGAGTCGAGATCTGCTGCCGACAAATACACTACCCAGCCCGGCCAGCCCATCGAACCGGCAATCGACCGGAAAACGGGAACCAGAAAACCCATCATCGGGCTGCGGGCGGATCCCTATACCAGGCTCCGTGCACTGGTCAGTATTGACAGCGGTGTCAAGATCGGCATACATTCCGATGCCCATATCAGGATGCGCTATCAGTACGTGAACCCCTTTGGCGAGGTTTACCTCCTCCGATTTTCCGAGATCGCCATGTGGCAAGCCATTGAACATTTCTCGAACACCGTGCAGTTCGATCTTGAACGAAAGTTCACCCCGTTTACGTTCGTCCGGTGGGGCAATAACGTGACCTACACTCGAGGACACGCCCGGCGTAACCTGGAATACCGGGATCAGTCTTTTCACTCAATTGACGCCCAAGAGCGCAATTTCCTATGATACCAGTATATGGGGAGTGAATCATCCTCATTGGGCCATTCAGAATTACCGGGTCGGATTACTCTATCGACGGAATTTTTACCGGCCCTGGCTCTTTTTCGAGCTTGCGCCTGAAGTCACCTGGCCGAAAGATGCGAGCGGCCACAGGAATTCCGTTTACGCTTTCATGGCTACCCTTGAGATTCAATTCGGCAAGTAATTCAGGTGAGACCGGAGCTATAATAAAATCAGAGCGCAAGAGAAAGTTACGGAATGCAGTTCCGCTCTGACTGTATTCCATGAGAACGCCTTTACCAGGACTCCGGGTATTAGTTTGCCGTGGCTACATTGATTAACATTGCAATCGTATGATTGCACATCTGAAGACAGGAGGAGTGAAATGAAGAAGAATGTTTTCATGACAGTATTAGTTGTTTTTGGATTAGCCTTGTTTCCGGGTTGCGTCACGATACAAACATGGCCAGATGAGGAAAGGAGTGCAGAGAACAAGATGGTAGTGCTCCAGGAGAAGATTGGGGAAGGGCTGAAAACCGGTGCGCTTACACCCGACCAATCACAGATGTTTCTGACGAAGCTAAAAGATATTCGAACAGACTATACTGCGCTGAAAGACAGAAGGGTTTACCGGAGCGAGTGGCAAAGCCTCCATGGAAGACTTGATGCACTGGGAGAGGAGATCAACAGGGCGCTGAGCCGAACAACAAGAGTTGAAGAACCAAGGAGTGGTGACAGAATTGCCGCACTCCAAAGGAGAATTGATGATGGGAGAAGCAGCGGACGTTTGCCTCAGACAGAAGGGCGGGAATTTCAATCCAGGCTGGACTCCATTCGGCATGATTATTTGCGGATGACGGAAGGAGGCAGATACGGCACGACCGAAGAGAGTGCGGACATTTCCCGCAGGCTCGATTACCTGGAAGCGGATCTAAACAGGTTCCGATAGAACTTTCCAGAAAAATCGGCATCCGGACATTCCGCGAATGCACTCTTTATCTATTCTGAGTGATCGGGTTGCCCTGTCAAGTGCGAGTTTCACGCCCTCACACTGCTGTATGGAGATGGGGAAATATCCCTTCTCCTTACAATGCATGAAAGGAGAAATACCATGCCATTAATTCAATTGGTGATTGTCCTGGTTGTCGTTGGGGTGATTCTCTGGGTGATTAACAGCTACATACCGATGCAGCACACCATAAAGAAAATTTTAAATGTGGTAGTGGTTATTGCGGTGATTCTCTGGCTATTGAGTGTCTTCGGGCTCATCGGAAACCTCTCAACGATTCGTATTGGGAAGTGAATGGTTTAAAGATGCTCTCCATTCACGGTCCACTGGCGTTCTGTGATCGCAACAAGCTTGCAGGGCGGGTAGAACTTTATGGTGTATGCGAGGTGCATTCCTGTCCGAAACCGTATAGGACCGTAGAGGGTTAGGTTTGACCGTTTTGGGCACGGGACATGGAGTACTGACATCACGTACATGAGAAGGCGGGCCAAGTGGCCCGCCTTCGTTTTTAGAACGATGTCATAACAGGTTGCCGTACCAGCCAATCCTTAGGTGTCAAATGTCAGGACATCGGTTACCCGATTCTAATGGTCCCATATATCAAGACATCGGTTACCCGAGTCTGATAGTTTGCTCAACTGGTAGTAAATCGTCCGGCATTAGGTACTCAAAAGTATCGACGATGTCATTTCCTAGATAGAGCTGCACAGCATGTAGATTCGTTACAATCTGTGCCCTGACATAAGAGTATATGAGGTCTCTTGATACCTCGAAACGTTCTCCAAAGATATCAAGCTGCCGATTGCTCCGGATGAACCGTACGAGAGATACATTTCCATCCGGGATGAAGCTAAGATCCGGCATCTTGCTATTCGACCTCACGGTTATTGGCGCAAAGCCGTGGGCCAGTTTCATTTCATGAGCCGTTTTCCCTTTGAGGCAGCTGTATCGGTGATGCTTGTTGTGAAACCGTTGAAAATTCTTGTTCTGCTGTTTCAGCACAGCATAGCTTGAGAACCATTGCCGACGAAAGAACCGTTTGTCGTAGGTGTCATTGAAACGTTCCACAACGCCGTTACGCCATGGTTCTCCGATCGGGATGAATACCGGATGGACACCGTAACTCAGACAAAGCCGTATGACCATCCCCATGGACCTGGGATGCCGGTTGCTGCCCCGGAAGTTCAGCGCGTTGTCCATCTGCAGGTAATCAGGGATGCCCATGGTCTTCCAACAGCGCAAAAGGCCTTGGCAGACGTGGGAATCCTGTTTCGTTCTTTGAGCCTCGGTGTAGACTTCATGGCTGAACAGATCAATGACATTCAGCGCATAGAATCTGCCGTCATCTTTAATGTAGCGCGGCCCCACCAGGTCCATCTGGTGGATGTTGTTGCATCCCAAGGCTTCGGTGAAGTACGGGTATTCGACCCCTTTGGGCGCATAAGCTGTTTTTTTTAACGAGCCCTTCGCGTTTCAACACCCGGTTTATCGTGCTGTCCGAGGGAAACGGCAACCCTTGCTTCTTAAGCTCCCATTTTATGGAGGAAACTCCAATTTGGGCATAAGGGGCATCCACCAAGTTTTGTCTGGTCGAAAGAATACGCTCTTTCGACTTCTCGTCGATTTCTGAGGGCTTTGTTTTGGGAGCGCGAGATTGCTCTTTGTACCAGTCGGGTCCGCCGGTTCGATATCGTATCAGCCATTTGAAGAACCACTTTTTGGATCGGTTCAGGCTGGTATAAACATCCTTTGGCGATTCGCCTCCCTGGATGTGTCGGCTAATAGCTGCCTGTCTGAGTTCTTCTTCCATAGAGGCTCTCCTTCTTGATTCAGATTAGGAGAGCATGATAGCATCAAACAGCATTAAGGAAACTGACATCCTAATTTAAATGGATTTCGGGTAACCGATGTCTTGACATATCCGGGTAACCGATGTCCTGAAACTTGTCACTTAGGCACTAGCCTCCGGGCAGGAAATCAATCGGATACAGAATGGTGGTCTTGGAAACCTTCTCCTTCGGTCCGAAGTTGAACTTCTTGACACGCTCCACGATCTGGGCCACCAGCTCCGGCGAGGCCAGATCGTTCGACTGCACCGTACATGCGGAGACCTCGCCACCCGGCTCGATGGTGATGCGCAGTATGATCTTGCCGCGCAGGGTCGGGTTCTTGCGTAATTCGGCATTGTACATCCGATAGAGCGTCGCCTTGTATTTATCGAAGACGATCTGGATCTCTTCGTCGGTTCGTGCCGGTCCGGGTCCGGAACTGAGCGGCCTCGCCTCTTCCGTCAGCCCCGCAACCGTACTTTCTACCCTTGTAAAACCCACACCGCCGATACGATTGCCATTGCCGCTGCCGATATTGCGGCTGACTCCGGCATTGCTGATGCCACCACTGCCGCCGGAGCCGCCCGTTGACGGCATAGCGACTATTGATCGGCTGGCCCGGGCCTGACCTGCCGCCACGGGCGACTGGTTGCTCAGACGCGCCTCAGCGCCGAGCCGCGCAACGGGAGTTTCATCCATTAGATCTTTAAAGCTCTCCTTGAAAGCCAGAACCCCCGTGCTCTCTGCTTTTTTACGCGCGGCCTGTGTTTCTTCGGTGGTTGGTTTGGGTTGGTCTTCCTGCTGTTTCTCCGGCGCCTTTTCCTGATCGGGCTTCTTTTCTTCCTTGGGGCGTGGCGGCTCAGGCTTGGGCGGCTCCTTTCTCAGCAGAGAGACCAGACGTTGCGGAACCACAGCCACGACCGGGCGGACCGGCGGCGGCAGTTTCCACAGGCGCATCAGAGTGCTGAAAAAGAAAAAGAATAACAAAGCGACAAGCAAGGCCCGGCGGAAGCGTCTTTCGCTCTCGGCGTCTTTGGTCCAGGGCATGATCATCGCGCGATAAGGAACGGACGAAATCTCCCGCTCTATGACGTACTCTTCCTGGCGCCGTTCTTCACGGGCGTACGCATCACGTACTTCTTCGTCGAGGATGTCCAGCTCATCCAGGCATCGGTTGATCTGCCCCTGGAGAGATGCCTGTTTTTCCAGAATCCCGCTGATCTCCCCCTCAAAGCGGGCAACCCGGCTCCTCGCCCGTTCCAGGTGTCCGGCGACATTTTGGGCCTCCGCGACTCCTTCCCAAAAGAGTTCATCCGCTTTCAGTTCCCCCAGCTTGTCGAGCGCATTGCAGACGTCCCGCAAGGCATCGAACCGCTGTCTGTCGGCGGAAAACGTTTCCAGCTCTGCCTCTACAGCGCGCAACTCGCCTTCCAGCACCTCGTGTTTTTGCCGGGTTTGCTCGATCTGTGCGTTCAGCTGCGCCAATTCCTCTGCTAACATGGATGTATTCACGGCAGCCCCACTATCTTTTTGCTTCCTTCTGGACGACGGCGAGGGAAATCTTTCCGTATCCAGAAGCCGTGCAGGTCGACATTATTTTTTTAAGCACTTTGAACGGAATCGTTTTATCGGCAAGGAGAGTGATTTCCTTGCTTTCGGCAGCCGTCTTGGTGCTTGTCTCGATAACATTGCGAAGCTGTTCCAGTCGCTCTCTTAGTTCATAAACTATCCCGATTGCTGTCATCGAGAAGTTTGGGGGTGCTGATCACGGCTTCGCCCTGAACCATTACTACTTCGGGGGTGACCACGATCGTCACTGTTTCCCTTGGCTTGGTCTCGACAACGGAAGCGGGCAGCGTGATCTGCGCTTCCGGCATAGTACTGTTGAATGAGTGAAAAAGCAGAAAGAACACCAGAACGCAAAGAACATCCATCATCGGTATCAGGTTTATGCCGAGACCTGCAATATGGCCTTTTCTGTTGTTACGCTCCATCCGTTTCATACGTCTGCTTTCTTTCATGGTGCGTCTCCTAGGGATATCTTCGGAAAGAGAACTATTTTGTTGATCTCTTTGCTCCCTTCCGCCCGCACTTCGGCGCCACGAACCGCATCCATGACCTGGATCAGATAGTCGTATTCGATCTTCGGCTCCATCAGAATCGTCGCGTCTTCCTTCTCCGGATATTGGGCCTTCAGGCGAAGGAGCATTTTGGACAGCAGCTCAAGATCGTATTTATCGTCTTTTTTCGGAATCGCGGCCTCCACGGACGACCCGTTGGCAATTTCCAGTCCTGCCTTGCGGACAATCACCTCGATGGCGAAATTCGGCTTGCCGGCCGCTCCGCCGGCGTCGGTCGGGACACTCAATTCCTGGATCGTAATGCTCATAAAGACGGCAGAGATGAGCAGAAAGACCACCAGAACGGTAAGAATATCCATCATGGGTGTCAGGTTCAAGACTTCCATGATATCCGTAGCGACCTCATTCTTTTCTTTCTGTTACGATATCGTCTCGCCATGATCAGCTCCTGTCAAATTGGCGCTTGGTCAAACTGGAGGACTGTCAAATTGGCGCTTGGTAAAATTGGACATGGTATTGAGCGCCTTTACCGATGCCATCTCCAGGCTGTTCACGATCTGACCCGTGGCTGTTGTCAGGCGGGCATGGAGCAGCAGAAGCGGGATCGCGGCCATCAGACCAAAGGCGGTGCAGTTCATGGCCTCCGAAATGCTGGCCGCGAGCAGGGCGGCCTTCTCGGCGGGGCTCGCACGTGGCAACCGCGCCGAAGGCCGTGATAAGACCCATGATGGTGCCGAGCAGTCCGAACAGGGTGGCGATATTCGAGAGCAGCGCCAGGTACGGTGTGCGCTTTTCCAATTGAGGAACGATCTCCATCATGCTCTCTTCCATGGCGATTTCTATGTCTTCCCGTCGCCTGACCGCCCCCTGGCGCGCCAATCCCATCCCCAGCATTTGCGCCATACTGGATTTGTCCTCGTTGACCATTTCCCGGGCCTTATCGAACTCTCCCTTTTCCATCACCGGATACAGCGAGTCCCATATTCTTCTGGTTTGCGTCCTGGATGCGTTTCAATTGAACCCAGCGTTCAAACGCGATGGCCAGACCGACCGCAAGCACGAGTAGAATAGGGAACATGAAGAACCCACCCGTCTGAAAAAACCTTACTATTGCATATACGAATCCCATCTTTTTTTCCTCCTTTTTCACTAACGAGACAACGAAGTTATTTTTTGGTACTGACCTCGAAAAAATCCAATTGCCGCATAAACACATCTCGATCCACGGGCATATCACTTTCGGTTAACATCATGTTCAAACTTGTCTCCACACCGATTTCAGAGCTTTTCCAGGGTACGATATACAGGGCTTTCGGGGCTTCATCGTTGCCGACGATGGACATGCCCGAAAGTTCTTTGGCCGCCGGTTCCTTGTCCTTGGCCGCCGTCCATGGCCTTGGCCGCCGAGCCATGTCCTCGGCCATGGCCGTGCCGAGCAGCGCCAGAAGCAGACACAGCCAAAGCAATAGATTTCGATACATATTCCCTCCTTCCTTTTTTGCCTAATGCCCGACCGCATGCGCAGCTCGGCGATCCAGATCTTGACCTGCGCGTCCGCGGGCATCGCCTCGCTGTAAATCTCGAATTGTTTGAGCGCGCATTCCGGATCATTCAGATACAGATCGCAGAGGATCCCGAGATTTCTATGGAGCGGGAAGATAGTCCGGAAAACTCGCGATCGCCTTCTCATAGATCTCCCGGGCCTCGTTGAAAACGGCCGTTCTTGCGAAGCAGCAACCCATATTCATTACTGGCCACCGGGTGATCGGGAACCAGCCCCAAAGCGGTTTTGAGGTGCTGCTCGGCCGGCTCCAGCTTTCCGGTCCGCATGATAGGCCACCGCAATGTTGATATATGGCGCCGTGACGCCCGGTGACCGCTCGATCACCTTTGTCAGAAGTTCGATGGCCTTGTCATTTTTCCCGTCGTTCATCATGGCGACGGCGCGCTCGAATTCGCCGCGCGACTCAGCATCCATGCTCGGGTTTTCCCGTGATGACGAATCCTTGCCGCCCATCTTCGAGCCGTCGCCACGGATGGTCCCTGAACGGATGGTCCTTGATCTGCAACGGGCTGCTGCGTGACCTTGGCGTTGGTAGCGCACCCGGAAAAAACCGCGAGTACGATCACCAGGGCCACCCACCCGGCCCGCTCTTCGGACTTTCGACCGCCATACCAGCTCTGCATTCTTGACCTGCATCGCCCAGCTCCCTGTCTCGTTCATGTCAACCCTGATGAAATCGTAATAAATCAAATTAGCCACGGAGTCAAGGAAGAAACCGTATAATCTACTTAAATCTTTTCTCCGTATCTCAGTGTCTCCGTGGTGGATCATGACTTTTTACGAGACGATCAACCTTATTCGACCTTGTCAGATGGTGCACCCTTGTTGCCGTTGTCGTCCACTCCCGGCGCCGCTTCTTTGGCCTCATCCGGTTTGGCGGCCTGCGGCGGCTCTGCGGCTGGCTCCGTTTCCTGGGCCTCAGCCGGCTTCGCATCCTGCTTCGCTTCTCCGGCCTGCGCCGCCGCCCCTTCGGGCGCCTGCGGCGCGGGCGGCTCCGGACGTTCAATGGCGAACATGTAACTATCCAGCGAAGCGATGACGGGGCTCTCCTCTTCCGGCTTGTCGTAGCGGGCGGGAACGAACTTGGCCAGTTTCTGCAGACTCTTGTCGATCCACTCGTTGTAAACACCGAGGGAGATCAGCTCGAGATTGCTCTTATGCATTGCAATGGCCTTCTCTTCGAAGGGATAGGCCTGCTCCTCGATGGCCAGTTCGTACTCTTCCCGTTCCAATGCGCTCAGTCCTGCGGGACGTTCGGACTCCTTCAGGTCCTTGCTGAAGTGGGCATAGATCTCGGCCAGATAGAAGGTCGCCGCGGCGGTGACCTCACCGACTTCATAATCGAGAAGTTTGTTGAACTGCTGGGTCGCCACCTTCATCAGCTCCTTCTTCTTGCGCAGGTTGGCCTCGAAGGGTTCGACCAGTTTGACCCCGGCGAACTGGTCGAAGGTTTGCTCGGCCAGAACCAACGCGGCTTTGCCGGCAAGATAGCGGGTCCGCGGCGTACGCTCGCCGCCGGCGCCCGCATCAATGGCGACGATCTGCCTGAGCTCGGCGAGATAGTTGTCCCGATCGTTCTTCTTCTTCAGAGATCCGCGATTTTGTTGCGCGTTTCCAGGTTGGGTTCCACCGGATGCGGGAAATAATCCACATAGCGCCGGTACACCTCGAGCGCGCGGGCCTGGTTGCCCGACCTTTTCATGCAATTCCGCCGCGATCAGCAGCGCCTCCCGCCTTACCTCATCATCCTGGGATTCTCTTTCTATGCGTTCATATTCATCGGCCGCGAGGGAGAGCTGCCCATCCTCGCGATAGACGTAGGCGATCTTCTTGGTCACCTCGGGCTGCAGTGCGTGTCCGGGGAACAGGTCCCGGAAGCCCACCAGCACAGCCGCCGCCATCTTCCAGTCCTTGAGCTGGATCAGGGCGGCGGCCGCATCGTACTCCGCGGTCACCCTGATCTTGGAGGTCGGGGCCATACGCCCCACCCGCAGGAAATGCTCCGCCGCTGCCCGATAATCCGCCGGCGCATTCGCCTGTTCGCCCTGCTTGTAAATCGCTGCCGCAAGATTGTCGATCAGGGCATCGCGGCTTTTGTCCCCGGCGGGGAGCAGCGCCAGCACCTTCACGTAAGCGGTTTCGGCTTCGCTGTAGCGATGCAGCTCGTAGGATGAGTGGCCGACCACCAGCCAGGCTGCGCGCACGACCTCCGCCTCGGCGCCGGGGAATGCCTCGATGAAGCTTGCGTGCGGCAGCCACCGCCGGTTCATAATCCCGCATGTCGTACAGATCATCCGCGGCCGCCCCCAGAACGATCGCCGCCTTCTCGTGCTCCGGATAGGTGTCGGCAAACTTCAGCGAGCTGCGTACGACCTCCCGCTTCACCTGATCTTTTGCCGCGGGCGCAGCGCCGGCGAGGTGTTGGCGATAGGCGTAAATTGCCGCGTAGCCGGCCTGCGAGGACTTTTCGTGGCGCGGATATTCATAGGCGGTCTTCTCGTATTCCACCGCCGCCAGATCAAAGGAGCGGTTTTCCAGCAACAGATCCGCCAACATGATAATTGATGGCCGGCGATTCGGGGTCCATCGGGAAGGAGGTGAGGAATTCCTCGATACCAGTGCAGCGCTTCTTCGAAGTTCGTCTTTTTTTCCTTGATCTGCTTCGGGCTCTGGTAAAGCGCGTGATAATGCTTGGCCAGGTCGGTGAGGTTCGTTTTGAGCCAGGCCAGAACTTCCGGACGGGCGCCCGGTTCGAAATGCTTCCAGTATTCGGCCTTGAGCCCGTAGTTGTCGGCAAATTGCTTTTTCGCGTCAATGACCAGGCTGGGGAACGCCGCCGGCAAGATGGATTTCGATCACCCGCATGTGGAATTGCGGCGATACCTTGTGGAACGGATTGCGGCTGACAAAGGCGTTGTAGGCTGCAGCGGCGTCGCTGTAACGGCGTTTGTCGAAGTAGAATTCCCCGAGGTTGCTGTAGACGCCGTCCTCGTAACTGCGCTTGCCGTGGCGGGTGAAGTACTCGACCACGGAGTCGGCGCCGCCGAGGTTGGAAAAGCTCAGGCTGATGACCCGGAAGGTGTCATCGATGCGCTTGCGTTCCGGCTCGTCCGCGGTCTGGGCAAAGTCGTAGCCCACCGACACCTTGTGGTCCAGCAGCGCAATGAACCGGTGCAGGGCCTCGTCATAGAGTTCCTGCTTGTAAAAGGTCCAGCCCAGCTTGTACAGGGCGAGCTCGTAGAATAGGATGAAGAGACACCCATGGTCACGATGCTGCCGTAGGCCTCCTCGGCATCCAGGTAACGCCTGCGGGTGAAGAAGTATTCGGCGCGCCGGAACTGCACTTCATCGATATATCGGGACCGCGGGATAGTCGCGCACCAGCCGGTCCATGACCGCCATGGCCTCCTCGATCTGCCCCAGTTCCTCATAGGCGCGGGACATCTGATACAGCACCTGGTCGTTGCGCTCGTACAGGGGATAATCGTTCAGCAGTTTCTTGTAGAGCGCGATGGCCTCACGGGCGCCTGCCCGTTCCAGGTCCTCGGCGCCGCGACAAGGCTCCGTCCGCAGCCGCCGCCGTGCCGGCCACCGGCGCGCTCTGGGTCGCCCTTTTCTCAAAATCCGCCTGCGATTCGCCTGGCACCGGGTTCCTGCGCCGGTGCAGGACCAGAGGAGCCGCGCGGGCGCGACCTCCGGACGCGCCGCGCGTTCCGGAGGAGGCAACGCAGCGGCGGAGACCCGGCGGTCCGCTGCGGCATCGCCGGAAAGAAGGCCATATTCCCTTTCGATCTTCAGGTCTGCCAGGCGACGAATCGCCTCCGGCGACAGGGCCGAGTCCGGCGTTTCTTCCAGAAAGCGCCGGTAACCCTCCATGGCTTTCTCGAGCCCGCCTTCGATCTTCTCTTCCTTGATTTCGATCTGCATGTTACGCAACTTGGCAATCGTATCCTTGCCGCCGCCCGACTGACAGGCGGTCAGGAGCAGCGGCAGCGCGAGCACGCTCCATCGAAGACAATTCGTTGTCCTCATTGCTCGGCCCTCTTCCGGCGCTGGGCCTTGCTGGCACGGTCGTAGCTGTCCGCCATGGCGAAGCGCGCCTTGATCTGGAATTCGTCAAGCCGGTCGCGGCGCTTGGTGAGTTCATTCACGGCCATGGTCTCGAGCATCTGCCCCTGACGTGCCATCAGTTCCCCCACTTTTTCCCGGGCGGCCGCGATCCGGGTCCGCTGGCGGCGGATCACCTCGTCGTACCCTTCGTAGCTTTGCGTGGCGGCCTGGCGGGTACGCACAAAGGCAGTGTACTGCCTGTTCAGCAGGTCGATCACCTGGTTCAGATCGCGAAGGTTCTTGTGCGCCTCGGTAAGGCGCTGGTCATATTCCGTATGAGATGTTCCAGTCCAGCACCCCCCGCAGCCGCCTGATCCGGTCCTCGACGTCGTCGGGCGCGGCCGCGCCGTCCGGCGCGTCAGCGTCTGCTCCAGATGCGCCAATCTGTTCGCTGATGATCCGTTCCTCCGCGGTCGCCAGATAATCGGGGCGCGGCGCCACCAGCATGGCCTGCAGCCGTTGTTCGATCCGGTCCCGCTGCTCCAGGCGCAGCCGCATCTGCGAGTCGAGCCGTCTGAATTCCCGGTCGATCGCGGGAAGCAGCGGCTGGTAATACGCCCGGCGCTGCTCGATGATATCCTCGAAGGCGTCCAGGTCCCCTGACCAGACCTCCAGCTTCTTGCGCAGCTGCTCCAGGTCGAGATAGTTTTTCAGCGATTCCTGAAAATCATGGGAGGCCATCAAATCGAGCAGGTAGAATGTCTCGGGCGTTTCCGGCAGCTCGCGCAGCTTGACGACCCAGTCGGCATCCTGTTTCAGCTCTTCCCGCACCAGGGCCTTGAGAAATTTGCCTTCGCGGATACTGCGTGATCGATGCGCCGAGCTTGTCGATCTTCCTTGCCGAACGCCTCCAGCGCCCTGCCATACATCAGTGCCGCCTTGCCGTACACGTTCGAGCTTCCCGTAGGCATAGGGGACGGCGAGCATGGCTTCCTGCACCGACGGAGTCCGTGACCTCGCGTTCGGCCAGGATGCTCCAGGGCACCAGGGCCTGTTCGAACCGTCCCTGAGAGGCGTCTGCCCAGCCCGAACCGAGCAGCGCCCGGTTGGAGAACGGCCCGCTCAGACGCACCCGGTCGAGCACCTGCTTGGCGCCCTCGAAATTCTTTTCACTCATCAGCTTGTCGCCGAGGACAAGGTTCGACTTGTCCTTGATCGCCAGCGTGGCCGGATTGTCGCTCTCGATCTGGCCGGTACGGTCGAGATACTGGCGCCCTTCCTGCTCCTTCCCGCTCCTTGAGCAGCGCGATCCCGAGGTTGTACGTGGCAAAACCTTCCAGGCTCTTCGCACCTTGGAGGTCTTTCAGGATGCGGGCGGCATCATCGAAGCGGCCGTTGGCCATAAGGATTTGCGCGCGCAGGAATTCCAGATCATCGCGAATTTCCTGCGGGAACGGCGCCCCGGATGCGTTCCACGGCCTGCAGGGCATTCTCCGGCTGGTCTTTCTGGAAGTAGATCCGGGCCAGGCGGAAAATGGCCTCGTTGCGCACGGTCTCCTCGACATTGCCCTCGATCACCGCCTTGATGGCGCGCCCGGCGCGCTGGTGCATCCGGTAGAACAGTTCGAAATCACCCACGTCAAACTCGGCCTGGTCGACATGGTAGTAAAGCGAGTCGAGCGCGGGCTCATCGAGCCCGCGGTACTGCCCCAGTTCGGTGTCGAGCCGGGCAGATGGCCTCGAACCAGTCCCCCTGATAGGCGTAATACAGGGCCTCTCCGAAATAGAGGTCCTTCAGGTCTTTTGGCGTGGCTGTGCCGGCCGCCAGTGCAGGCGCTGCGAACAACAGGGAAGCCAGCAAGACAAGCAATCTGGACATACGCTACCAATCCTTAAGGGTGATAGTTTGAGCATCGGAACCGGCCAGGTGAACCTCCACCATCTTGGGTCCCACATCCTTGTTGAACTTGAAAGCTTTCCGTTCCGCGGAGATCGGATCCGCCCTCGGTTTTGCCGGTCAGGAGTACCTGCAGGTCGTGCTCGCCGGATCTGACATTGCCGGTATAGATGCGCTGCACCCCCCCCTTCTGCAGCGCTTCGAGCTCCTTGAAGGTGTAGAGGTGATGAGCGACCGGCTTGCCGTCCAGCTGGATCTCCATCGAATCGAGGCGGAAATTTCGCCCCGTTGTCCAGCGACACGAAGACGGCGACCTGGGTATTGGATGGATACAGCAGCTTCTCTTCGAGCAGGTTCAGCTGCGCCGCGATGCCGAGAACATCGGTCTTGATCTCCTGGACCTGTTCATCCAGGCCCTTGATCTGTTCCTTGGAGACTTCCTCCGCATAGGCAGGGAAGCTCAGCATCAGCATCGCAATGGAGAGAATGAACCCTTTTAACATGTTGAACATGGCTGCCTCCTGTAAATCAAAAGAGCATCTGGACGCGATTTACGCGGATAAACGCGGATTTAAAAGCCTGATTAAAAGCATGATGAATCCTTTTCTTGAATTAAATCATAAACAGAATCTTGATTTATCTGCGAACCTGCGTCGCCTGAGCGCCTCTGTGGTCATCTGCGTCCAAATGTCTATTTACATTTTCCCGACGATATTGATGAACAGCCCCTGGTGCCTGTAATCCAGGTCGGTCAGATCATCCGAGAACTTGCTGAAGTTGTAGCCGACCCCCACCTTGATGTGATTGCCCAGATGCCGGTAGATCCCCACCAACACCCCGCTGCGGCTGTCCTGGGCGTCGGGCAGGTCGAGCAGGCGGCCCTCGATCAGGGCGTCCCAGCGGTGGACGAAGTGCCAGTCGGCGCGCACGCACATACAGGTGAGGCCCGGCTGTCGAAGTACTCGGGATTGACCCGGTCCAGGCTCACCTGCCCCAGCCGATAGGCGTACTTGCCGCCCACGGTCCAGCGTGACGTCAGATCGTACATGACATCCACCGACGCCGATGTGACTGCGCTGGATAACGCCGGCCGCCGTGCTGGTGCCGCTGATCTGTTCCGCTGCCGGCACATTGTAGAAATAGGTGTACTTGAGCAGGGCGTTGAGCCGGTCATTGTTGACGGGACGGTAGGCATAGCCCATCACCGCCTCGGTATAGCTGCCGTCGTAGAACTGGCCCTGCGAACTGTCGCTCTGGGCATAGTTGAATTTGCCGATGAGCCGCCAGTCCGGGGACAACTGGTATTTGAGGCTGTTTTTCAGCAGCCAGGTGGTGCGTTTGATGGTGCTGGTATCCGGCTGCTCCGAATCATCCACCCGGTATTCCAGGGCGCTGGCTATCTTCAGCTTCTCGAATCCATAACCGGCGCTCACTCCGGCCGCCGTTCTCTTGATCTCGGCCCCTGTCAGATTGTCCTGCAGGGTGCCGAAATCGAGATTCGCTCCGAAATTGAGGCGATCGGCGGGCGCGAGTTCCACACCGGTGGAATGCATCAGACCGGTGGGGACATCGCCATGGGTATAGCGCTCTTCCAGATAGACACTGGCGCTGTCCGAGTAGCGGGTGCGAAACCCTGATGCCATGTTCCCCTTTCTGGCTCGCAGGCCGTTGTCCGAACGCTCGTTCTCCAGGGCATAATTGAGGTAGAGCGTGGTCCGGTCGGAATAGAGATACTCGGTGCCGAGCCGGCCGGCCGCGCCGAGGTCCCCCTCGGAGACCTCGCCGTTCAGCTTAAAGCGGTCGGTCACCCGATAACCGCCGCCGACGCCGATCCGGCCATTGTCCTCGCGATTGCCGCTGGTCTGAACCGACTCCTGCGCGAAACCGTAGCCGCTCCATCGCGCCTTGGAATCATACAGCGCCTTGGCCACCACATCGGTGCGGTCGCCCTCTTCCTGGGTCAGGGGAACCACCGGCGAATTGTCCTCGCGGCTGTCCCGGCGCACGCCCGAACTCAGCGTCCAGTGGTCAGTCACCTGGTAATCGAGATTCAGTTCAGCGGCCTCTGTTTCAAGCCCCTGGTCCACGGTCCGCTTGTCGGCCTTGAGATGCAGCCCCAGACGGTCGGTGATGGGCAGTTCCGCCGTGCCGCCGAGTTGAGAGGTATCCCGATCGGTGACCAGACCCGGCGCTGAATAACCCGCCTCGAGTTCCTGGTTGTATAAGGTGATCCGCCCCTTCCAGTTTTCGAAGAAGTCCTGGAAGCCGACGCTGACATCGACACGGTGGGCCATGGCGTCGACATCGGATTGACTCAGAGGGCCGGTGGTGCTGAAATTGAAACCGCCATCCAGCGAATTCGTGGTGGCAGAGACCCGGCCCCTTGCTGCGGCCGGCTTCGAGCTTGACCCAGGTACTGGATGACTTGCGGATGGTCACATCCGCGCCATCCAGGCTGTTGTCATTTCCCTCTTCCTCGTCCCGGCTGGTGGTCACGCCGACCTTGACATGGTCGCCGAGCCAGTAATGGGCCCGGCCGCCAAACGCCATCGCATCCAGGTCCTCGACCCCGGGCGTGATATTCGTAACGGACCACCAGAAAGACGGGGTTGCCGCCGGTCGAGTCGCTGTGCACCAGCAGAGAGTCGTCCGCCGTCGAGGCCAGGGGCTGGGTCAGCAGCAGGCGGCCCTGCAGGTAGTCGATGTCGTAATCGAGAACCGGCGTCAGGTTCTTGACGCGCCAGCACCATGCCTGAATCCTTGTCGCGGACCTCGATGCGCACCCGTTCGGACCCTTGAAGGAGGTCCTGCCGACGCAGGAAGTAAAGGGAGCCGCCGGTCCCCCGGAACTCATCGCGGCCCGCCACCGTCCCCGGTTCGGCGGCAAAACCGTCGACCATGAAGCGCTGCTCGCCGAAACTGGTGACGCCAGGGGTCTGATAATGGAGGTTCCCGCCGTAAAGCCCACGGTCCACGTGCGCCAGGTCGTTATCGGTATAGCCGACCTTGAAATTGCCCCAGAGGCCGTAGTTCTCATCTTTTTTCAGCTTGACGTAGAACTTGCCGCATGGTCGGGGCATCTTCCACGACGGTGCTGTCATCGCCGAAGGTCGGGAAATGATAATCCGGGTCGATACGCCGGAACAGCGCCTCAGGCGACTTGTCCAGGAAGTTGCTGAAGATCTCGTCCAGCGGCCCTTCGCGCGTATCGGCGCTGGCCGTCAGCCCCCAGCCGTTGCCGAACTGGCCTTTCGTATAGAAGGCAAGCCGTCCCTGGAGGTCAAAGTCGTCGCTGTATTGCGGCTTGTCCGGGGCGAGCAGCTTGGCCGGACCGTTGGTCTTGTTGGCCGACAGGGTCAGGTCGGCGATGCCCACCGTGAACCAGTCGTTCTTCTCCAGCGCCAGATCGCGCAGAAAGAGTTCGCCGTTGCCGGACTTGTCGAGCACGGCCACCTCGACGGTATGCATGCCCGTCGGCAGGATTTCCTCGGCGATGAAACGGCCCTTGCCGTCCACCGGCACCGGGTATCCGGCCAGCCAGACGCCGTGTCCGGCGGGAATCGCGCTGCCGTGGGCCTGGACGGTCCCGCCGCTGAGCGGGATGTTCCTGCTGGCGATGCGGCTTTCGCCGTAGCCGGCCAGCAGTTCCGTCCGCGGGTCGGCCTCGGCAACCGACGCGATCGATCTGGTCGACCACCCACAGCGGCTGGGCCGTGGTCTCGTCGAAGTGGCCGTTCGCATCGTAAACGCGGACCAGATATTTGAGCTGCCGCCCCGGCGCGGAGAAGGTCTCGAAACCGGGCTGCCATTCCGCCATGCCCTCGTCATTCATGGGGATGACGGCCACGGGCGTGTCGCGGACCGACTGGGCCTCATCGAAAACCCTGACCTCCGCCCGCTTGATGAAGCTGTGGTAGTTGGCGTAGAGGCGAAAGCGGACCAGGTTCTCGGCAAACTCGGTCTCCGCAAGGTCCTGATAGCGGATGCTGCGCGGCCATGCGGTCACGTTCAGCCGTGGCTCCGCCTTCAGGTTGTCGTACTTGAACTCGATCTGGGCATGATCAAGGGCCACGTCGGTGCAGCGCTGCACGTCGGGAATGCTCTTGCCCGGATCGTCGATCGGCTTGCCGTCGACCGAGATGCGCATGAGATTGAGGCCGAAGGGATTGGCCGTGCTCACCTCGCGGGTCATGCGGGTGATGTCCACCCCCTCGTAGTCATCGAGGGCGACGAGTTCATCATAGACGACCTGCACCTCGACCCGCGAGGTATCCGACTCGATGAAGCCGACATTGACCACGTCCGCGGTCTGGACATAGCCCCGGCCTTCGAACTCCGCCTGTTCCTCGGTCAGTCCCATCTGCTCGCGCACCGCGGTCATGGTCCGGCGGGCACGCGCCGTGGACCAGCCGATATCGTCGCCGTAGACGGCAGCGGTGCGCCGGTCGAGCCGCTGGTTGCTGGTATAGCCGACAAAGCGCAGGCGGACGTTGGTCTTGTCCTTGATCTCGTCCATGAGCTGCCGCAACCGCTCGGTATAGCCGTCGGGCAGGACCGGGTCGCCGTTTTCGAACAGGATCGGATCGATGCGCGCCCGACGGCGGGTCATAGACCTTGGTGACCGTTTCGGCGCCGGCATCTTCCGGACACAGCCGCGGCTCGTCAGGCAGGTCCTGGAGCGGATCGTCATGCCAGAACTCGACCTCGACGCGCCGGTTCATGGCCCTGCCCTGCGGCGTGTCGTTGGAGGCCACCGGCTGCGACGCTCCCTTGCCGTCGCTTTCGACCGCGACATTGGACAACCTCAGAGCGTCCTGGACGGCGAGGGCAACGCGCCGGGCCACCGCCTTCGACAGCCCCAGCTGGTCGCCGTAGATGCGCTCGTCGCGCCCTTCCAGCGGGGTGTTGTCGGTATAGGCGGTGAACTTGACGACGATATTCTCCTTGCCTTTCAGATTGATCAGCGCCTGTCTGATCTGCTGCAGAAATTCTTCCGGCACGGTCACCATGCTCTCTTCGTAATGCATGGGCGCAATCAGGTTCTTGACGCGGGCACGATGGGAATGGCCTTCCTTGTAACGCAATTTGCAGACCGTCTCGGTGCGGCAGACCTTGACGCGGTTCACCTGCCGGGGGACGATCACTTCCTTTTCGACCATCTTTTCGCTGATCTCGTCATACCAGACCTCAACCTCCACCCGCCGGTTGAGCGCCCGGCCGGCCTCGGTCGCATTGCTGGCGACCGGCTGGCTGTCACCCAGCCCCTCATAGGAGATGGCTTCCGGGGGAAGCCCGAGGGCGCGCTGGCAATATTCGGCGGTGGTGCCCGCCCGTTCCCGGGACAGGCCGGTATTGTCGCCGTATTTCGCTTGCAGGGGGCCGCTGAGCGGCTGGGAATCGGCGTGGCCGACAAAGTGAAGACGCACATTGGCGCGATTGCGCATGCTTTCGAGCACGCCGCGCAGAAGCGCCACATACTCCTCGGGAATGTCCGCCTCACCCTGTGCGGAAACGGATGGGCGGGACCACATTCGCCAGCTTGATCGTCTTCACTTCCTTTTCGGCGACCGTGCGTTTCTCCGTGCGGTCCCCCTGGTCCTCCGCAAAAACGGACGGATCAAGGAGCCAGGGAGTGAAGGCCCTGTCCTTCGGCAGGTGCATTTCGGTCGTTTCGCCGCAGGTAGCAGCCTCCCTCGTTCCCGGGTCCGCATTCACGGTCGTTGCAGATACGGCTTCCGCACAGACGGCGGTCTCCGCTCCGGCTACGGACACAAGGAACATCAATATAAGGGCGATACAGCGCTTCATCATTAATCCCATCAACACATCCTAAAAAAACATTTGGACGCGGATTTACCGCGGATAAACGCGGATGTTAAAGCTTGAATCAAGTAAGTTTTTAAATAAAGGCCAAATCATAAAAAAAGTTCTTCGCATCTATCTGCGCAATCTGCGTCGCCTAGAAGCCCCTACTTTTGGTCATCTACGTCCTAATAGCCGTTTCTGACGGCTGGGTCACGGCGGCGAGCCCCGGCGCCAGAAGATCTCGGTTTCGATGGTGAGCCGATATCCGCCATCCCACTTGCCGGCGATCTCCTTCTTCAGCGCCTTGAGACGCTTCTCTACCAGACCTTCGTTCTCGACGTCCGCCAGGTACGACAGCCGCAGCACCGAAGGCGCTTTCCGCAATTCCTTCAACAAAAGATCGATCCTCGGCTGCCACTGCATCCGCAGCTCCGTGCTCTTCGGTTCGAACGCCCCATCGGCGATATCCATGGACACCACGTGGTGGATCGTTGCGCCGAAGTTGAAGCGCAGCATTTTGCCGCGCGTGGCGCGCTGCACCCGCGGGTTTTCGGTGGTCACCCGATAGCCGGTGGGCAGGGTGCGATCGTCCAGCTTGAGGATGAAGTTGCTGCCGCGATTCTCGTCAGGGACCACCGCGCAGGTGATATGGAAGCGCCCGTGCTCGTCGGTGGTGGCGATCAGACCGCGTGCCGTCACCACGCGCACCCCGGCAAACCCCGTTCACCCGCATCCTGCTATCCGTTCAGATCGCGATCGTCGAACACCTTGCCGATCACGTCGGTGCAGTCGAAGGTCGGGTCGGGGATGACGCGCACGGTCGCTGTCGCCACCTCCGAGAACGGTCCGCCGGTGTCTGTATTGATCACCTGCGCCTGGTTGACGTACTCGCCTTCCGAGACGCCGGCGCCCACTACCAGGAGCAGCCTGATGGTGTGCTGCTGGTTATAGCCGATGGCGAGATTATTCCACACCAATTGACGGCCGTTAATGACCGGCTCAAGCGCGGTGCTCGTCGATGCGGCTGGAGCCTTCCACATACTTGAACCCGGCCGGCATCGTATCGACGATCCCCAGAGGGGGCAGCGTGCTGCGCAGCGTGTTCTTGAAGGTGATCGTGTAGGGAACGAGCTGACCGCGGGTGACATTGATCAGGGGGCTCGTCTTCGTGATCGAGATCTTTTCCTCAACATATGGATCGACCGGAATATGATTGTTGAAGATCTGGTTGTCATCGGGTTGCCAGTCGAATCCAACGTGAGGCGCAGGTAGTAGGTGGTGACCGCCCCCGTCGGCGCAGTCGCGGAGACCTGCGCCTCGCATTGATCCGTGGACGGAATGGCGTCATCGGGACAGACCGGTACTGAATAAGGAACCAGCGTTCGCTGCATCGAAAATGTTGCTCGGCAGGAATAGATCAGCGACGGCCCCGCCACGTATCCCGCAGGCACTGCCGTAACCGCGATGAGGTAGTCGCGCGCCGTCGGGACAATTCTGGCTGACTGAAGTTCAGGTCGAACTTGTAAGTTCCGTTCGCCGGCGTCACCTGGTTCTGCTGAGACGGATCGACGAAGCAGCTCGCGGGCAAAGCGGTCCCCGTTGACGCCAGCAGCATGGTGAGTGTCACCCCACCCAACGGCTTGCGCGACACCGCATCGTAGACGACGCCGTTCGCCGGGATGACGGTTTGCGTCGGGTTCTCGGCGGGCAGCACGTTCAGATCATCGTCGCTCTTGATCGGCGTCGGCCAGGGACCGTGACAGCTCGGCCTGGTTCAGCACTACGGTCGCCGCTTTTGAGATCCGTCCTGAGGACAGCCTCGAAGACGATCGTCAGGGTTTCGTTCGCCTCGATATTAGCCGATGACGTTGAGCGTGGTGCCGTTGACTACAGCACTGACTCCTGTCGTCCCGGTCGAACTCGTGACAACGACATTCTGAATCGAACCCTGGAACCTCGGCATAGCGTTCAGGCGATCGATCTCATCGACCAGCGAGATATTTGCTACCCGAATACCAGTCGGGTTTTGTATGACGATGGTGTAGCGCAGCCGGTCACCCGGGTTCGCAATCGGTTTGTCCACGGTCTTCTGGAGCGTCACGACCGGAATCGGAACGGTCAGCGGCGGCGCAGCGGCCGTGGCCACGTAATCGTTGAGCCCGCCGATGCCGTCCGCGCCGGTGCGTTCATCGCTGTTCGCGCCATCGAGGCTGGTCCAGCGGACGGTCACGCTGTTGGTCAGCGTCTGACCGGCGCTGACCGTATCGAGCACCTTCACCTCATAGGTGATGGTGACCGTTGTCCCTTCAACGATGTCGATGTCAGCGGTCGGGGTGACCGGCCAGGCCCAGGTGAGGGTCTGGGCCGTGGTGCTGCCGTCGCCGGTCTGCATCGGGTCGGTGATGGTATTGCCGGTGCCGTTGACCGTGGCACGTGCCGACCTGATAGGCCAGGCCCAGGCTCAGCATGTCGACGAGGCCGGCATCAAAGGCATCGGAGAAGTTGGCGCCCGAGGCTGCCGTCAGGGTCACGGTGTAGGTCAGAATATCACCCGCTTTGGGTGGCGTCGTTGGACTCACGCTCTTGGTGACGGTGACGGAAGGCTCCACCACCGTCATGACGGCGGTGGTATTGCTGGCCCCCGACATCCGGGTGGCGGCATTACCGTCGATCTGGTTGTACGTATAGGAAGCGGTGTTGCTGAAGGACAGACCGGCATCGTTGCCGGCAACGTTGTTCATGCGCACCGTCACACTGACCACGATCTGTTCATTGGCCGGGATCTCGATGCCGTTGGTCGTGTCTTCGATAATTAGATCGGTACTGGTGTTGGTATTGACCGGCGTCCACGTCTGGGAACCAGAGACCTTGCTGATGCTGACCAGGGTCAGATTCGCGCTGACCGCCCCGAGGTTGTCGAGAATGCGCACATCGTGCAGCGCCGCCGCCTGCGGGACAGCAGGCACGGTGATGGTGTAGGTGAACTCCTGGCCGATTGTTGCGGTCGTGCTCGCCGGATTCTGCTTCAGCAGCCCACCGGGCACAGGCGAGGTCAGGGTCTGCTGCGCCGTATTGGTCGGGCCATAAACCTCGCGGTCGGCAGCGCTGCCATTGGCCGGTACCGCCTCATCATCGAAGGAGTAATAGAGCGTTGCCTGGGCTGTGTTGGTCAGGGTCAGACCGGGACCGAGGTCCGCATCGGCCGTCACCTGATAGACCACGCGCAGAGTGTCGCCCGCCGGGATAGTGTAGGCATTGGCGACGCCGGAATCGAAGTTCCAGGTGGCGACACCAGTAGTGGCATTGTAGACGGGGGCCAGTACCGGCAGGCTGGTGTTGGTGTTTACCAGGGTGATGGCGGTGGTGGTCACTCCGCCCTGCCGTAGACCTACCGGCAGGGTATCCACCAGCACCGTGTCGTAGGCTGGCGCCGCGCCGCTGTTGAGGATGCTGACCGTATAGGTGATGACCTCGCCCGCGTTGATGACCGTATCCCCGCCCGCCGCCGATGCGCTCTTGCTCACCGTCAGTATCGGCTGCAACGTGGTGACGCTTGCGGTACTCGGCCGCGTCACAAGATCCCCGGCGACGGTGTATCCGAGTGTGGCGTTGTTTGTCAGCGTCTGGCTTGTCGGCGTCTGCGCGAACGTATCGTTGTTCAGCACGCGCACGCGGTAGCGAAGCACCAGGACGTCATTGGTCGGATTGCCGTCACTGGGGTTGACCACCGTACCCAGAGTCCAGGTAAGGGTCTGCGTGCCGCTCGGCGCAGGTGGTGTGGGCTGGACCGTGCCGAAGTAGGTGGCACTGACCATTCCCACATACTGAAGTCCCGTCGGCAACGTGTCGGTGACGCTGACATTCGTGTGGGTGCCTTCCTGCAAGCCCAAACGCAACTCGTATTCGATCAGATCACCGATACGGACATTGGCATCGGCAGCAGTATACGTATCGCTCGCCCTCACCTTGACAAAGGCTGTGCTATCTCCGACGATCAACGTGGTGCTGTCAGAAGCAACATAGTCGTTCGGCACGACGCCGGTTCCGCCGCGCTCATAGGCGGGGAAGTCGCCATCGAGACTAGTCCAGCGGGCGGTCGCGGTGTTGGTCAGCGCCTGACCGATCACCACGTCGCTGTTCACCAGCACATCATAGGTGACGGTGACCGTCGTCCCCGCCGTGATATCGAGAGCGCTCCAAGTGAGTGTCTGGGGGGTGCCGGTCACACTCGGTTCAGCGGGCACACCACTGATCCGCGCGGTCCCGGCAACATACGTCAGCCCCAGGCTCAGGGTATCGCTGAGCACGAGGTCATAAGCGTTGGAGGCCGGGGCCGGGGCAGCGATCAGGTTCACCGTGTACGTGAGAGTGCTCCCTGCTGTTGGCGGCGTAGCCGACGAGACGACCGTCTTGTCCACGGTAACTGCCGGTTCAGCGATGGTCAGTGCACCGCTGGTGCCGCTGGTCACTGCGCCGGCCGGAATGCCCGTATAGGTATAGGATGCTGTATTGGTGAAGCTGACGCCGGCATTGGCAGTGGTGTTATTGGCCACGCGTGCGGTCAGCGTGATCACCGCCTGCTGGCCGGCAGGAATTGGGCCGATGGTGAGGCTTACGTTCTGGCCGGCCGTGTTGTCCGTCAGGGTGAACCGGCAGCGGCCACTGTGGCGCTCACATAGGTCAAGGCACTGAGTGCAGAGTGTCGGTGATGACCACGTTGCTGAGCGCGGCGTTGATCGGCGTGCCCGGCACGGTGATCTGGTAGGTCACCGTCTCGCCGATGGTCGCTTCGCGACGGCGACGTCAAGATCTTGGTCAGCGGCTGAACGATCACCTGGTTGGTCATCCAGACTTGTGCAGGGCGGAGGAAGCGTAGATGCGGCCATTCGCCGGCAGCGACTCAGTACTCGATGCAGTGTTGCGCTGTTGCTCCAGGTCTGGTCTGCGGCCGCGATGTCGGTATGGAAACCGATGGTGTAATCGATTGTCACGCACTGGCCCGGATTGACCGGTGTGCTGAGCACGAAGTTCATGGTGCCGCCGCGGCCGGCAGGCGGCGTATAGGTATAATCGGTCCCGGCAATGAGGGTGGTCCCGCCCACGGCCACCACCGGCGTGGTGATGCTGGTCTCATTCAGCTGGCTCGCCAGCAGGTCGGTAAGCTGGACATTGTAGGCCGGCGCCAGGCCGTTGTTGCAGGACGTCAGCTGGAAGTTCATTACATCGGTGGCAATGTTGACCTGGTACGGATCGGCCGAGGTACCGGCACCGGTGCGGCCGGTGCCCAGATCGACCTTGGCTGATCGCGCTCATCTGCGGCTGACGCACGTCGACCCGCTCCGTGGTCGTCAATCGGGCGGGATAGACCGCCGGATCGCCGCCCGTATAGGAAAGCTTCGCCAGGTTGTCGAGCAGAATGGACGTGTCATAGCCCACACCCACCGGCGGCGCGTCAGTCACGACCTTCGCGACATACCGGATCACCAGGGCGTCGTCAGTCGATATGCCGTCCGGCGTGTTGATGATGTCGCCGAACTCCCAACGCAAGGTGCCGGTGGCGCCGGAGACCGGCTGTACCCCCAGGGTGTAACTGAAGTTCGGGCCACCGATGACGGAAAAGCTTTGCAGCGCCATGCCCACGGGCAGCGCATCCTCGACCACGACGTTCCGGGTCGTGTATTCCTGCATGTTCAGCGTCAGATCGTAGGTGACGGTGTCGCCGACGCGCAGAATCGGATGCGGTGCTGGTGGAAGGATCTCGGCATAGGAATCCGCGTAAACCGATTTGACGATGGAGGTGTTGTCAACCGTGTAGACGGTGACCGACTGGCCGGGCCGGTGCAATAGTCGTTCGGCAGGGTTATAGTCGGACAGCCCGCGCCGGTGCGCTCGCGCCCCGGGACCGGATTACTGATCGGATCGATCGGATAGTCCTCATCGAGCGAGGTCCAGTCCACATAGGCGCTGTTGGTGAAGGAACTCACCGAGGAGGCGTCCACCACGGTCACCTGATAGGTGAGCACCAGCGACTGGCCGGCGGGAATGTCGAGACTGCCGTCGTCGTTGTCGCGGCCCCAGACCAGGGTGGTGCCGGAGGGCGTGGCGGGAGTTCGCGACAAAGCCGGTGACCGCGACGCTGTTGATCGTGGCCGTGGCGGAACCGGGGACCAGCGCTACGTTCGCCGGCAGGGTGTCGGTGATGTTGGCATCAAAGGCCGTGGAAGCGTAGAGGCCGCTGTTATTGGTAATCGTTATCTTATATTCGAGAATGTCGCCCACCGTGGCGGGATCGGTTGCCGGTTTGCCGGCAGGCGAGACAAAGCTCACCGTCTTGGCGGCGGTCAGGAGCGGTTCGACCACGGTCATGTTGGCGGTGGTGCCCGCGCCGCCGGCCAATTGCGTGCTATTGACGCCGTTTGCCCGGTTGTAGGTGTACTACGCGCTGTTGTTGAAGAACACGCTGCTCTGGTTGGGGGCGCTGTTCAGCAGCTCCACGGTGATCGCGATCTTCGCCTGGCCATTGGCAGGGATATCGATGCCGGTGACCGTGTCTTCAAGGATGAGCGAGTTGCCGGTGCCCGTATTGCTGAGCGCCCAGGCGCCGCCCGTTACCACCCGCGCGCTCACAAAGCGCAGGTTCGCCGGCAGAGTATCCAGGATCCTCACGTCGTACAGGGGCACGGCGGTCGGGGTCGCGGGCACGGTGATGGTGTACTCGAACCGCTCGCCGATCGTGGCGGTCGTTTTTGCTGGGTTCGCCTTCGCCAGCGGGCCGGGAATCAGGATCGTCACGATGGTGGGATCTTCGTCGCCCGCCACATCGGGCGAGGCCACGCCGTTGACGTAGGGATCATCGCTCAGGGCGGTGAAGCCGCCGGCGGCGTTCAGGGTCGCCTGGTTGGAGACCGTGGCGCCGTTGGCAAGGCCCGATTTCAGGGTGATGTCGAACTCGACCACGAGCTGGCCCCCGACCTTGACATCCAGAGCAGGCGCGCCAGAGATCTGCAGCAGGCCCGAGGTGGAATTAAAGCTCCAGGTGGCGCTGTATCCGGGGGCCCGTCGCAATGCGTGACGATTGCTGAAACGTGGCCGGATCGAAGTAGGTCAGGTTCAGCGTGTCGTTGATCGTGACCGTATTGATCGTTCTGATCAACATTGAAGACGCGCAGCGTATAGCGCAGGGTGTCACCCGGCAGCCGCCGTGGTAGCGGGGTTCGCAAGACTGGTCAGGTTCTGGACCGTCTTCTCGAAGTAGTAGCCGTGCAGTGGCCGCCGTGACGGTCTGGCTGTCCTGATAGTCAATGAAGTCGCCGGCGTGCCGTCGGTGAGCGTTCTGGTCGAATTCGCGGCGGCCGGCATAGGTACTGTTCGCGCTGAACCACTGGGTGGCGCCGGCGACATTGGTAAGCGTTGCGCCGTCATTGGTGAAACCCGGGATCGAGCTGCGTCTGGTAGGTGATGATCAGGTGCTGCTCGGGTGCGATCGGGCCCGCGGCATCGGTCATGGTCAGGCTGAGCTGGCAACCGCTGTAGGAGACCGTGTAGTCGGTGCCCGGAGCCAATGTCTTGACCAGGGTGGTGCCGTCGGCCTGGACGATCCTGGCGCTGAGCGTGGCAGTGGGGTCGGTGGCGCACATGCCGACCGGGAGCTTGTCGGCGATCGTTGCGTTCCAGGCGTCGCCGCCGCCGCTGTTCTGGACATCGATGGTGAAGGCCGCTGTGTCGCCCAGGTTCAGGGCCGTCGCCGGGCTCGTCTTGTTGACCACGAGATCGGGCGCCACGATGGTCATCGGCGCAGAGATGCCCGACTCGCCCGGGAGGGGGTTAAAGAATTCGTTGGAATCCACGATGCCGTCCTCATCGAGATCGATCCACCGTGAAAATTGCCACTTGGCAGTGTTGGTGAACTGCCTCCCTGGCACGTTCGTCGGCGTGTCATCGAGGACCACCGTCACCTCGACCACGATCTGCTCCCCGGCCGTGAGATTGGGAAGCGTGAAGTGGAGGTTCTTATCGCCCAGCTACCCAGAGTTACTGATCGGCACCGGTGTGCCGCTGCCTTTGTAGTAGGCGTTCAGGCTTACAAGCGTGAGATCGACGATACCGTCCGACGCCCGTCGTGGTGAGATCGTCCCAGACCTCGAATGCTGCCCAGGTCGTTCGGTGACGGGTCGCTCGCCAACGGGAAAATGTCATGACCGGGATCGTGAGCGTGTAGGTGAAGGGCAGACCGATGGTGGCCGTGGATGCAGGGGTCTTCTTATCGATGGTCTCAGCGGGGATCATGATATCCTGGCATGCGCCGCTGAAAGCCCCCTCTTCGGGGAGTTAACTACCCAGAGCTTGTGATCGATATTGGAACACGCCATATTGCCGGCGAACCAAACGTTGTCGAAGACAATGAGATATATCGTGGGGTCATTGGTTTGAAAGTTGATGGTTGCGGTCAGCGGATTGGACTGCGGCCAGTTCTGGAACGTGCAAGTCGTGTCGATCGTGATCTGGACAGGAGAGGTGCCGAGAACATTACCGTCAATCACGCCGAAGTACGGGGCCTCGGAGCAAAATTTCTCCGCCGCCTGCGCGGAGGAGGCCACACCCAGCACCAGGGCGAAGAGGAGCAGCAGCGGGAAACCGAGCCTGGCGCCGCGTGCTGTCAGGGCCATACGAAAACGTTCCCACTTCCAGGCCTTCCTGATCGAACACGTTCCCCGCAGCTTGCCGCGCAACGGCAACGCCGAGGCGACCCCAAGTACCTGGGCTGCTCGAACGAGAAGGCCTGTAAAAAATGAAATGATTATGTTTTTCAAATTGTTATGCACTATTTGGCTACAACGTTGGGTCACGAGTGTAAAAAAAAAGCCGCCAAAAAATAGTCCTGTCGTGACAGGCGCTATACTTTGGCGGCTCGACGGGCATGGAAAGCAAAGCTGGACCATCCTGCGTAGTCCTTGCTTTCTGTAGCCTCGGAACTCTGCGTCCCAAGGTTTCCCCTGGTTTGCTCTGAGCAAAGTTGAAAAATTATGAAATTGTCAAAGCAGCAAACGAAATCACTGAAATCTATACAACTTTAGCATTATACTGCTTTGCTGTCAAGAATCAGAAGAAATAAAATTCTAGATAGAACAACCATTAGTATTCACAAGTTAAAGCGGTCACGGTTTTAGTGGGTCTTCATCTTCACGTTGGCCATACTACATGGGAAACTTAAAGTGGTATGTGATTTTAAATACAAAAGTATTATGTGATTCTGATTACATTTTATAAGCGAAGATAGCAATAAAGCTGTGATTGAAGTCACATCGCAAATTGACTCGGGAGTCGGAACAGGCCTAAAGAAACCACGAATCACGATGCGAAGTATACTGATTTAGTTGCATGCATCAGGCGCAAGAATAATAGTAATGTAACATTCTGTCAAGAACAATTGTCCATTTATTCGGGTGAATTTAAGGGGATGTGTCAAATTTGCAACAAAGAGCTAAAAGGCAGGCTATGTGTCGGTTTTAATGTTTCATCACCTCGTCCACTTCTTCAGAATCTCCCTCGCAGCCACCACGCCGGAGATCGATGCCTGAATCAGGCCGCGGGTCACTCCGGCGCCGTCGCCGACAGCGAAGAGGTTCTTCACTTCTGTTTCGAGCCCGGAGGTGAGCTTCAGCTTCATGGAATAGAATTTCACCTCCACGCCGTAAAGCAGCGTATCTCCCGAATTAACACCCGGCGCCACATTGTCCAAAAGCCTCGAGCATTTCCATGATATTGTGAAGATGGCGGTAGGGAAGGACAAAGCTCAGATCACCGGGCGTTGAATCCTCGAGCGTCGGCCGCACTGATCCCTCCGCTGCCCAGGAGGTTCGCCAGGCCGGCTATGTACTTGCCGTACGCGATCGGCTCGTCAAAGGGGCTCGTGAACTCCGTGCTCACCAGGAGGGCGAAGTTCGTGTTCTCGACAAAACAAGGGACACAAAAAAAGGGGCAGGATTTATCCTGCCCCTCGTTTTTTAGTGTTCCAATCACCGCAGCTGCATGACTGAAAATGTCTGGCCGGAAATATTTATAGTGCCGACCCTGCGAACCGACGTCTGGTTCTGAGAGACTGCGTAAGTCAGGGTCCCATTGCCCGTGCCGCTTCCATTCGAAACCCTTATCCAGCTGTCGTCACTTGTGGCAGTCCAGCCGCATTGGCTGTCCACGTTCACGGTAACACTGCCTGTGCCTTCCGCTCCATTGAACAGGCTGCTCTTGGGGGATATGATAGGCGTGCAGGAACCGGAGACCCCTCTGGTAAACGAAGCAAAGATCGTATGCCCGGCGTTTACGTTTGTGAACGTATAACCGGGCGCCGTTCCGACCGATACCCCGTCCACCAGCACATCTGAAATGTTATAACCAGTATCAGGGGTGATTGTGAACGCCTGGGGTTCGCTGTAGATCACGGTGATGTCCCCGGCCGGAGTGATGCTTCCGTTAGGCCCTGCCGCAGCAACGATGTATGGGTTAAATGTCGCACTAACCATGCAATCCGCTGTTACTGTTGCGGTCGTAAATATGCTTCCATCGAGCGTGCCCCCGCACCCGGTCACCGAGGCGATGTGATACCCTGTGTCCGGCGTAATCGTGAACAACATACTTTGTCCGTAATCTACCATCTGGGCCGTCGAGGGATTCATGTTCCCGTTGGCTCCAGGGGCAGGGATAACAGTGTAACGATTGATCTCAAACGAGGCGGTAACCGTGCAATCCGCCGTTATGGCTGCAGTCGTAAATGTGCTTCCGTCGAGCGTGCCCCCGCACCCGGTCACCGAGGCGATGTGATACCCAGTGTCCGGCGTAATCGTGAACAACGAACTTTGTCCGTGCTCTACCGTCTGAGCTGTCGAGGGATTCATGTTCCCGTTGGCTCCAGGGGCAGGGATAACAGTGTAACGATTGATCTCAAACGAGGCGGTAACCGTGCAATCCGCCGTTATGGCTGCAGTCGTAAATGTGCTTCCGTCGAGCGTGCCCCCGCACCCGGTCACCGAGGCGATGTGATGTCCTATATCCGGCGTAATCGTGAACAACGCACTTTGTCCGTGATCTACCGTCTGGGCTGTCGAGGGATTCATGCTCCCGCTGGCTCCAGGGGCAGGGGTAACAGTGTAACGATTGATCTCAAACGAGGCGGTAACCGTGCAATCCGCCGTTATGGCTGCAGTCGTAAATGTGCTTCCGTCGAGCGTGCCCCCGCACCCGGTCAGCGAGGCGATGTGATGCCCGGTGTCCGGCATAATTGTAAACGACGCACTTTGTCCGTAACCCACCGTCTGAGGACCTGCGGGACTGATAGCCCCATTTACCCCTGCCGAGGTGGTAATGGTGAGCGGCGGAGCGAGATTTATCGTTACGGATAACGCATCCTCAGCTGTATTGCCGATGCTGTCGGCTGCCCTCACGGTAAAATTAAATGTACCGGCCGCAGCTGTTGTGCCCGATATGGCACCGTCTGAACTAAACGACAGACCTGCAGGCAAGGCCCCTGATACCACTGACCAGGCGTACGGGCTCACACCGTCTGTGACAGTCAGGGTTTGACTGTAGGATACGCCTTGCATGCCGGAAGTCAGGGACGATGTGGTAATAGTGAGTGGTTGATAAATCATTATACTAAGGCTGGCCGTTGTGGAAGCCGACACCGCATCCGTCACCTGTATGGTAAAACTGAAAGTTCCTGCTGTCGTTGCTGTGCCGGAAATTATTCCTGTCAAGCTGTCGAGTGTCAATCCTGACGGCAGGCTTCCGGCGATAATCGACCATGCATAAGGTGATGTGCCACCTACGGCAGTCAACGTCGTGGTGAATGGCATGTTCGTTTGGCCGAATCTCGACAGCTGGGGTGAAATAACATGAAATGATGTATCCCTGAATTTTTTCGTAAAACCGCCATTGGGAAATTGAGCTCCTTGTCCTGTTACATAGACATTGCCGATCAGGTCCACTGCGATGCTCCACGGCCATTCACCGATTATATGGTCAGATTGTTTAGTCCACAATTCATTACCGAAAGAATCATATTTTCTGATCAGTGAGTATGGCCCAGTGAGCCGCGTATAGCCCAAGACATAAGCATTTCCCATGTTATCCGTGGTAACGCTCATTGCCTCGCTGTACCAGCCTTTCGGGGCAGGAGTCGCCCACCATCTGAGGTTTCCGCTGGAATCATAGGACATGATGGCCCACATATAACCGGATAAGAAACGTCCTGCTATAAAGCTGTTGCCGGCAAAATCCACAGCGATATCCCAGCCGGATTCTTCGCACCAGTTGGGGTCGCAGGGCGCATAACTTAAATAATATGACCTTTCCCACAGGAGAACACCTGTTGCACTGAGTTTGACCGTCAGCATGTCATAACCCGTTGTTGAACCCATGCGGTGACCGCTACCTGTTAGATATGCATTGCCGAGAGCATCAACAGCAATGGAATGTGCACTCCCGCCGCCGCTATCGTAAAAGTTTTTCCATATCTTATTGCCTGAAGCATCATACTTGATCGTGACATAACCTATCTTAGTTCCTGTATCATCCTTTCCCCCATCGCACACATAAACATTACCCGCACTGTCGGTTGCAACGCCTGAACGGCCTGAGTAAGCCTTATGAAGGTACTCGGACTTCGTCCATTGCACCGTACCTGAAGCATCATATTTAACGAGCACCAAATCAACATCCCAAAATGTTCCACTGTCTCCGACAACATAGATATTGCCCGTGTTGTCAATGGCGATGCTGTTCGCATGGTCGTAGCCTGTATTTCGATGAGTTCTTCTCCAAATCTCGTTACCTGCGCTGTCATATTTAACAATTAAAAAATCAGTTCCGCCTAACTCATTATAAATTGATCCCACAGTATAATAATTGCCGTCTGGATCGAATGCAGATCCGGTGTTCCTCCAGTTGCCGGGGAAATGTGCCCACTCTTCAACAATAAAATGATCGTCAACTGGCAGCATGAGGTTTTTCGATGCCACTGTGTTTTCCGCATCAGCGGCCTGCACCGTGAAACTGAATGCACCTGTTGAAGACGGCCTCCCGGAAATTAATCCCGTTGCGCCGTCTAATTGGAGCCCCGGCGGCAGTGTTCCTAGTGTGACTGTCCATGCATATGGAGGCAGTCCACCAGTGATATCAACCGATTGGCGATAATCGCTACCCACCGAACCTTGCAATAAATAATCAGTTATTATTGCAGGAACAGCTTGTGCATATCCGGAAAATAAAACGACATAAAAAACCGCAAAAGCGAAAACCTTGAAGATCTCTTTTTTCATTCCCTCACCTCCGTTGTTTTTTCAGGATGCCATTTCTGAATTTACGCGATTAGCAAGATCTGCATCTTCGACGTGAGGATAGCCTGAGAAAAACGGACGATACCCTCGACACTATCCTTTTTTCAGCCTGAGATGTTTGGACATTGATTGAGTGAACTTCCTTGATGACTTTTGAACCGATAAAGCACTCACTAGCCCAAGCGTTCTTTGAAGGGTCTTTCAGTTATTTCGTGGAGCATTTGATTTCGTGCGTATAGAATTAAACTGCGTTTTGGACGGCATGGTAAGGCGGATATGCAGGAATTCTGAAATACGAAGCTGCAGCTTTGATCCCGGATGGTCAAATGGACTGATGCATTTTTCTTATAATGCGCATACTAATATAGCTGTGTCATTCTGTCAAGAACAATGGTCCATTGTTTCGGGGTAATTTAAGGGGATGTGTCAAATCTGCAACAGAGGGATTCTTGTGCGAGAGAGCTACTTTGCGCAACAAACTGCACACCCCTTCTAATAGGGCTAAGGTAGGCCTATGATCCGGTTGTAACGAATCATCACCCATTCCCCTTCTTCTTCAGAATCTCCCTCGCAGCCACCACGCCGGAGATCGATGCCTGAATCAGGCCGCGGGTCACTCCGGCGCCGTCGCCGACAGCGAAGAGGTTCTTCACTTCTGTTTCGAGCCCGGAGGTGAGCTTCAGCTTCATGGAATAGAATTTCACCTCCACGCCGTAAAGCAGCGTATCTCCCGAATTAACACCCGGCGCCACATTGTCAAGGGCTTCGAGCATTTCCATGATATTGTGAAGATGGCGGTAGGGAAGGACAAAGCTCAGATCACCGGGCGTTGAATCCTCGAGCGTCGGCCGCACTGAGCCCTCGGCGATCCGCTCGGGCGTCGACCGCCGGCCCATCTTGAGATCGCCGAGCCGCTGGACGATCACTCCGCTGCCCAGGAGGTTCGCCAGGCCGGCTATGTACTTGCCGTACGCGATCGGTTCGTCAAAGGGGCTCGTGAACTCCGTGCTCACCAGGAGGGCGAAGTTCGTGTTCGCTGTTTTCCGGTTCCGGTAGCTGTGACCGTTCGCGCTGTACACGCCTTCGCTGTACTCTTTCACCACCTCGCCATAGGGATTCATGCAAAAGGTCCGGACGCGGTCGCGGAAGCGTTTCGTGCGATAGAGAAATTTTCCTTCATAGGCGACATCGGTTATGTCCTTCATGATGCTTGCCGGCAGCTCGACCCGCACGCCGATGTCCACGGGGTTCTTCCGGATCGACAATCCCAGCCGCTTCGCCTCTGCTGAAAGCCAGGTCGAACCTTCTCTTCCCGCTGCAACGATGACCTGCCTTGCATCGTAACGGTCCCCGTCCCGGGTCAGGACCCCGGTTGCCTCGCCTTGCTCTGTTGTGATCTGCTGTACTGCTGTATCAAAGAGAACATCCACCTTCCCGTCCAGATACCCCCGTATGTTCTGCAGAACCACCTTGCAGAGGTCGGTGCCGATATGCCGGATGCGCGCGGGGATCAATTCGAGGCCATAACCTGCTGCTTTTTTCTTGAGCCTGCCAAGGGCCTCGTCATCCTGCCCGTGTATCGCCCCGCCGGCCCCGAAGGATTGGTACGTAGCGTCCACCTGATCGATAAAAGCCGACAGGTCGCCTGGCAAGATATACTCCTTGAGCCATCCGCCGAACTCAGGAGTGAGCGTGAGCTTTCCATCGCTGTAGGCCCCTGCCCCTCCCCAGCCGCAGAGGATGCCGCAGAGGCTGCACTGCACGCAGGGCACGGACGACTCCAGCATGGGACAGGCGCGGGCAGTGATATCGCTGCCCTTTTCGATCATGAGGATTTTAAGATTGGATTTTTTGGACAGCTCGAGCGCGGCAAAGATGCCTGCCGGTCCGGTGCCGATGATGATAACGTCGTAAGAGGAAGTCATGTGATCACTCCCTACAGGGAGAATGAGTCACGATAAATAGTAATAAAACCCTCATGATTCTATTTTACCACGGAGACACGGAGGCACAGAGAAAACATTAACGTTTTGAAATAGCTCTTCTCCGTGACTCCGTGTCTCCGTGGTAGATGTCAACCGGCTCCTTACTCTGTGGTTTCTTATTTCTTCGGTTCGAAATCGTTCTTGATTTTAAGGAAGGTGCGGCAGGTTCGTGAACAATCGCCGCGCGCTGTCGGGCGACTTGAACATGAGCGGCACGATCTTGCGGGTCCAGTTTCTGCCGGTGTAGAATTGTTTGATGAACTGTTTGTACAGGTCGTCAAGCCGTTCTTTTGATCCGATCCCCTTCGGCACGAACACGAAGTTCAGGCAGTTCATGAGCTCCCATTTTTCGTCAAAGGTCCCCTCTTCAAGGATATTCTGGTAGATGGGCGAACCCGGGAACGGCGTGAACTTGGTCATGTTCATATCGTCCAGTCCGAGGCCGTTAATAAAGTCCGTCGTCATCCTGACGGTCTCCTCGGTCTCGCCCGGGAGCCCCATCATGAACAGTCCCTTGGCCCTGATGCCAGCCTTCTGGATGCGGGCCACTGTGGTCTTCATCTCATTGAAATCAACCTTGGTCTTGTGGCGCGCCAGTATCTCGGGGGCGCCTGACTCGATGCCGAGGCTCACCATCCAGCAGCCTGACGCCTTGAGCATTTTGAGCAGCGCATCATCGATATGGCCCACGCGGACGGCGCAGTTATAGGTCATGCCCAGCGGTTTCTGGAGCAGGAGGTTGCAGAATTTCTCGATCCGCTCGCGGTTGAAGGTGAACAGGTCGTCGTAAAAGAACACGTGTCTGATGTTGAAGTTCTTTTTCAGGAATGCCATGTGCTCGTACAGATATTCCGGAGAATTGAACCGGAAGCTCCTGCGGTATACCGACCGGTCGCAGTAGGAGCATTGATAGGGACAGCCGCGGCTCGAGATGATCGTTGCGGTCGGCGCCTTGGGATAATTGAACAACGCCGCTTCGAAGCGCTTGGGGAATCCATCGAGTTTGTGATATGCGGGGAATGGAAGGCTGTCGAGCTCAACAAGATCGGTCCTGAGCCCATTGTCCTTTATCAAAGCGCCGTCGCGATACACCAGTCCCTGGATCGTTCCCGGTTCCGCGCCAGCGGCCAGTTCCGCCATGGCCTTCTCGCCTTCGCCGGTCACGAGATAATCAATGGCCGGGTACTGTTCGAGGATCTTGCCTCGCAATGCGGACACATGCACCCCGCCGACGATGGTCGTGATATGCGGCGTTGCCTGCTTGATCGCTTCAGCCTGGCGATAGGCATTCAAAAAGCTCGAGGTGACCGCGGTGAATCCCACCATATCAGGCTTGAACTCGGCAACGCGCGACATGACGTCCGCAGTGCCGACGAGCGTGACCGGTCCGCGGCAGTCGTGGATCGCGGTCTCGACGCACTGCTGCTCCAGATAGGCGGCTATGGACAGAATGCCCATGGGCGCCATCCGGATGGCGGTTTCGGTCTTGTCTTCCCTGCCTTCGACCCAGTTCGAGCCGAAGGGATTGATCAAAAGTATTTTCATCGTTTTAATTTTCCGCTTGCGGTCCTGGGCAACTGGTCTACGAACTCAAAATCCTTCGGCACCTTGTACCGCGCCAGATGCTGGTAACAGTACCGCCGAAGGTCATTGGCATCAGGAACCCCCAGGTCTTCCTGCGCCACGATCTTTGCAATGGGCAGCTGTCCGTAATGAGGGTGTGCAACGCCATACACTAAAGATTCCTTCACCAGCGGATGCTGGTTCAGGACCGATTCAACTTCGAGGGCGAAAACCTTCATGCCCACAAAATTGATCACGTCCTTGTCCCTGCCGACGATGAAGAGAAATCCGTCTGCATCGATCTTGCCGAGGTCGCCGGTCTTGAACCAGCCGTCGCTCAGAATGTCATCCCTGCCCTGCCAGGGCGAGTAGTATGCATCGAGCATGCCTTTCCCCCTGATCCGGATCTCGCCGACCCCCTCAGCATCCTTCTTGTCCAGGGCGATCTCGAAATCGGGCAGCGGCTTGCCGACGGACCCGCGTTTTTCCGCTGTTCCGGAAAGGCGGATAAAGGGCAGGCCGACCTCAATGATCCCGTAGGCTTCGGTCAGTTCAAAACCGAACTTTGCGGAGAAAGACGCTGCCACCTCTTCCGGCAGTTTCATGGCTGTCGAGACCGCAAGGCGGATATGTTTCAGCACATCGCTCGGCAGCGAATCGGTCCGGGCCAGAAGGCTGTAAAAGAACGGCGACGCATAGATGAGCGTCCCCTGATGGGCCTGCACGCCTTCGATCAGCGAGCTGGGATAACGGTGGCCGCACAGCACGATGGTGGCGCCGCGCCGCAGGAACAGCAGGATCGTGACCACAAAATGAAAGCTCATGGACAGCACCCAGAGCACCGTGTCCTGTGACGTGATCTGCAGGCCCTTGTCGGCAGCATCGGTCCGTTCGATGATCGCTTCGTGGGAAAGCACCACGCCTTTGCTCGTGCCCGTGGTCCCCGATGTAAACCGGATGAACGCGGGATTGATGCGGAAATATTCCGACTTTGGCCGCTCCCGCACTGCCCGTTTCGCGAAGAGAAATTGTTTCTTGAAGAGGCCGGTGGACTGCAGCAGCTCACCATAGCCGCCCTTCCGCAGCTCCGGTTCAGCCACCAGAAAATCGACATCGATCCCGTCAATGACCGTCTCGACCTCTTCCGGAGTCTGCTCTGTCGAGACCGGCACGATAACGGCTGACAGGGACAGGATGGCCAGGCTCACGATAATATAATCGATGCTGTCGTCGCACAGCAGGCCGACGCGGTGCAGCCTGCCCACGCCTTTTTTGTGCAGTTCCTCGGCGACCAGGCCCGCCGATTCCAGCAGCCGGCCGTAGGTGATCCGGTCGTCCGCCTCGATGACGGCGATCTTGCCCGAGAACGCCTGGGTCTCCTGCTTTATGATATCAAAGATATTCATCCTTTTTTCGGCAGATAGTCCTTATAGATATTTCGCATCGAGAAGATGTAGCGTGTGGCAAGGAAAATGATCTTCATCAATTCCCTGAACGGCACCTTTACCCGGTGCACCCGCAGCGGATTTGCCTGCAAGGCCACCCGGGACAGCTTCGCAAAATGAGCGTAAAAAAGCTTCATCGGAAGCTTGGTCGGCAGGATCGTGTGCATGCAGTCGTAGTACAGGTAGGGATCGACGATGAAGTCGTCCTTGTGCTGTTTCCAGAGATCGGTGCCCGGCGACGGTGAGAAGACCGTAAAGGTCACCTCGGCGGGGCAGACAAGCATGATCTCTTTTTCAAGGTCCTTGAAATCCTGGACCGAGAAGTCGGGGTCCACCATGAAGCTCGCATGCAGCGTGATCCCGATCTCCTTCAGCAGCTCCACGGCCTTGCGGTTCGTGTCAACGTTCGTGCGCTTTTTGTATTTGTCGAGCCGCGAGCCGACCATGGCCTCCAGGCCCACATAGACCACGCCGAGGCCCACCTGCTTCCAGAGCCTGAACAGTTCGGGATATTTCACGATCGTGTCAGCCCGTGCCCAGCTGATATACTTCTTCTTGATGCCCCGTTCGAGCAGCAGGTTCGCGATCTTGGTCAAGCGGTCCTTGTTCAGGAAGGTCTCATCGTCCACAAAGTAGATGTGGTCCTCGGGGACCCTGGCGATCTCGTCGACCACATCCTCGGGTTGGCGCTGGAGATACTTGCCGCGCATCAGGTAATGCACCACGCAGAAGGAGCACGAGTAGGCGCAGCCGGTGGACGTGCGCATGCTTGCCATGCGCGGGAACATCGTATCGAGCTTCTTTTCCGTGGTTGAGGTCCAGACGCAGAAATAACGCGACCGGTCAACGAGCTCGCGGCGCGCCCGCGGGATCTGTTCAACGGGCGGGAACTCCGGCGGCGGGCCTGCCGCCTTCTCGGCAAAATCAGCTGCCCTGGGCGAGAGCACGGCATCGCCGAAGGCCAGCGGCTCGTTGTTCTTGTAGCGCCTGATGATCTCGCCGAACACGGTGCCGCCCTCGCCGCGCACGATGATGTCGAGACTGTCGCAATTCACCGCATAATCCGCCGGAATGATCGTGGCGTGCGTGCCGCCGACAATGGTCACGATCTTCGGATCGTGCTTCTTGACGAGGCCCGGCCAGGCTCTTGACCAGGGCGGACTGGCTGCTGTAGCCGGTGAAGCCCACGATCTGCGGGGCAAAGGTCCGCACCTTTTCCTGGAAGCCCAGGACCGCGTCCTGCTCAAAGCTCAGGTCCTGGATCACGACTTCGTCCTCGGCAGGAACGCCGGCAGCGACCATTTCAAGCTCCAGCGGTTCGAGATGCAGGAACCCCTCCTGCAGGCGTTTTGCCACGAGCAGCTGCGGATTCGGTTTTACGAGTAATATACGCACGGAGACCCCCTTTAAGTTCAAGCATCAAATTACAAGCACCAAATTACAAATACTATTCAATAATTAAAAATCAAGTCCCAAATGGTTTGAATATTGGAATTTTGGATTTGAATATTATTTGGAATTTGTCATTTGGGATTTAGTATTTTATTAATAGTCCTTTATCTTCTCCGGATACTTCCCGTTCCTGACCCAATAGGCAGCAGCCTTGCCCGCCTGTTCACCCAGCGTCATGCACGTGCCCATGACGCGCGTGGAACCGAGCGCCTCGTGCGTCACCGATATGCACCTGCCGGCAGTAAGCAGATTCGTGATCCCGTCGACCATAAGACACCGGAACGGGATCTCGTAATAGTCCCCGCGCGGAACGTATTTATAGATCGTGCCTTTTTCGCGGTCCCACAGTTCGATGGGCCAGGCGTTCTTTACCACGCCGTCCGGGAACTTCCTGGCGGCGAGCACATCCTCTTTCGTCAGGGTATAGGCCCCTTTGATCCGCCTGCCTTCGCGCTCCAGCACCTTGAGCGACGTTCCGGCGACATAGGCATCCTGAAAAGCAGGCAGCACTGATGCGAGGTATCTGACCACGCCGTCCGCGTCTGTGCGTGCTTTTTCCACTGACACCGTTCCGTCACTGCTGGAGACGCTCATCTTGCAATATCCCTCATCAGGAGCGTCGCCGGCGCTGAAGGTGGTGAAGCGGGTCACCGGCGAAAACGTCCCGGCTTTCACTGCCTGCGCAAGATAATAGGGAACTTTGAGGCACAGGCTGTCATTCACGTCCTTGAGCCCTTTGACATGGACCACGAAGCCTGCCAGTTGCCGTTCATCATCGGGCGTAAGTTCAAAGGGAGCGCCCGCCAGAGCTGCCACGGAACCGCTGCCTGAACAGTCAATGACCATGTTCGGCGCTATTTCCTGTTTGCCGCGCAAACCATCTATGGTGACCGACCTGACCTCGCCCTCCTTCGTGGCGACCGCGATTGCTGAGTGACCCCGCAGCGTTGCGATAGCGCTCTCGCCGTAGCAGAGCGCGGTAAGAACGGACTGCAGATCCTCGTACTGATAGGGCAGCACGTATACCTGGCCGATCTTTTTGAGCTCCTTCTTCGGCGACGCGTCGCGCAGAAGAGCGGTGATCTCACGCGCCAGGCCCGGGTTCAGGGTTTCCGCGGGGGCCGCCTCAGCGTTCAGGTAGAGACCGCAGATATGCTGGAACCGTCCGGCAAAACCGGTCCCCCCGAGATAGCGCTCTTTTTCGACGAGTATGGTCCGCGCACCGCCCCGTGCCGCAGCAACAGCTGCCGCAGCGCCGGCAACGCCGGCGCCGACCACCAGCACATCGCAGGAAGTGCTCATGCAGGCCTCCCCAGGCCGAACCCCTTGCGGATCTGCAGATCGAGCATCTGCACCTCGTCACCCGAGAGCAAACCGTCCAGATAGGAAATGACCAGGCTGAGCCGGTTGTTGTAATTATTGCTGAAAAAGCCAAGCCCCGGCGGCACGGGAACGCGGGGCATATGGAAAAGTTCCATCACTTTCCTGCCCATGAACATCGGATGCTGGTACGAGCTTTTGCCGAGATGGGAGAACGCAAACGTGGCCATTTTCCCTTTCATCGGAAGATGCAGCAGTTTTCCCAGTACGGGCAGAGGCGCGATGCGGGTCAGCAGACTTGCTTCTGCAAGGTCTTTGGGAAAACCCGACTTCACCTGGTCGTACATCTGCTGCTTCAGCAGGGCGATGAGCCCCTTGCGATCCGCAGTCTCGCCTGCCGGAACCTGATAAAAGAGATAGGAAACGTAGTTGAAGAACATTTCCTGCAGCGGGTCCTTGTTGGGACGCAGGTCCAGCGTAACGGGGATGAGGTAACTTTGGCCGGACTCCTGCTTCGTGGTGAACAGTTCATGCAGGCACTGAATAATAACTGCCAGCAGGTACGGCGATTCCAGGAGATACCCTGCCTCAGCGTACGCACGGTCATAAATGTGCGCGGTCTCCTGTTCGGTGAACGAAAGAAGATGATAGCGCTGGCATCCGTTGCCGTTCCGGGAAAGCGGCAGGGCCCGGGGCGAGGACTTCGACAGCCCGATGATCCTGCGGTTCACGTTTTTGCCTGCCAGGAACTTTTTCGACCACTGGGTCAGGGCCGCTGTTGACGTAAATGCAATATCTCCGGACGCGGCAGGCGATCCATTGTTGAGATTCTGCTGAAAAAGGTTCAAAAAAAGCTCCGCCCCGCGTGCATCAAAAACACGGTGGTCGAATGCCATGGCGAGCAGGCATTGTTCAGGATCCTTGAAAAGATGAAACGCCAGGTGTTCGGTCTCATCCTGAAAGGGAGCATTGGCACTGATCGCAAAATGAGCAAGGATAGACTCCCGGGACAGCCGATTCTGGGAATTCAGGACCGTCAGCTTCACGTCCCGTCGTGATTCCGCGGGTATCTTCCAGTAGGGAGCGAGCTTGAGATCACGGCTCACCTTCCCCTCCAGGACCGGGAACTGCTTCACAAAGGCGTTTAAACGATTCCGGACCTCGCTCTCGTCGAGAGGCGCGTCCAGGAGGAGAACGACCTGCGACATGTTGCCGGCACAGGTCGTGGCCTTCATCATATGGTCGAGGGTATTGATCACCCAGTCGGAGCCGGAGAGGTACCGTTTTTGTTTGGAGAGGAGCATAGGAATTCAGACTACAATCTGGTACTGATATACGATGCCAGGGAATGAACGGTCTCGAAGTCCTTCTTGGTAAGGTCCGACGCGATCAGCGGAAGCTTGAAGGTCTTCTCGATGAACACCAGCATTTCGACGAATCCGAGCGAGTCGATCCCCAGTTCATGGAACGGCTTGTCCGGAGAAATCGCTGAAGCGTCCTGATTCGAGATGGAGGCAATTCCCTGGATCAGCTTATTTTCAATTTCCTGTACGGTCATAGTCTGTCAGCCTCATCTATATTTTATTGCATGAATATGAATACTGCCTGCGGATATAAGCCTGATCAGATCTTCGTTAAATAGACCACTGACCTATCCGCGTAACAGTTGTACCCGGTGCAGCGGATCTTTGCAAGCGCCGCGTCCCCTGTTTCCGTAAGAAGACGGAGAGTGTGCGGATTGTCCTGCACCGGCGTTGCATAACGCCGCTGCTGCTTCAGCATCAGCGCGCCTGCGGCAATGTTGAATGCGCCGCCGACCATCATACTCCCGAAGAGAGGCGAATACGCTGCCGTCGGAATATCCTTCGACAGCGACGGGAGGTAGGCCGTTTCGTCCGGCATCATGCCGTCGGCGTCAATAATATTGATATCAACGGCCTGGCCTTGATCAGGATCGTCGTTCGTATGGATAGCGTTGACATTGCAATAGGCGTTCCCCTCGCTATTGTTGCTCAGAAGAAAGAACGCAGCGCCTTCACCCGGGACCTGTCCGGTGGGTTTAAAGGTAAAAGGCCTGATCTTCCCGTCCTGTGCCGTGGTCAGTTTATGATCGGCAACATATCCCAGCACATCGCCGTACTGGTCAACAGCCCCGGCCAGAACATAGTCGCAGCGCCCCTGGTCGAGCCAGGCCTGCGCCAACTGCAGCCCGGCATGGAACGAGAACTGGAATTGGGTGATGGTCAACGTGGGCCCCTTGATGTTCAACGACATGGCGATATAGGAGGCCGCCGCATTATGGACCGAGTTTGAGAACGTGGTCGGCGAGACCGCAGCGTCTCCATGGTCCAGGATATCGTCAAGAAAATTGAATGTGGTCACATGGGGCCCGTAGGCCGTGGTCAGGATGATGCCGAGCTTTTTCTGCGTGATATCCTTGATCCCGCTGTTGGCCAGTGCGTCGGCCGCGGCAAGCACGGACATCTTGCTCACGGCATCGGAACGACGGATCTTCTTGAGCAGCGTTTTATCAGGCAGGTTCGCGAGATCAACAAGATACGCAGGAAAGGAACCGCCGGGAATATGCGGTGTTGCGATCCTTCCCGGCTCTTTCCATCCCTGCAGCAATGCCTTTTCAAGACCTGCGACTCCCTGCCCCGCGGAGCAGATCATGCCGATGCCAACGATCTTCATGAGCCGGCCTCCCGTCCGATAACGATGGCGGCATTGGTCCCGCCAAAGGCCAACGAGGTGGAGATCGCATAGCGCCCGTTGATCAGCGGTCACTTCGCGCACCGGCGCCAGAGGGATCGCTTCATCCCTGTTCTGAAAACCCGCGCTGGCAGGTATCCAGCCTTCCCGAAGACCGAGCGCGGTGAAGACTGCCTCGATCCCGCCGGCAGCGCCCAGCGTATGTCCGGTCATCCCCTTGGTCGAGAGCATCCTGAGGCCGGGCCCGAATATCTCTGCCAGCACCGTCCCCTCCACCAGATCGTTGTCGTGCGTACCCGTACCGTGGGCATTGACAAAACCGATCGAGGATGGCTCAATGCCGGCCTCTGACAAAGCTGCAATAAGCGCCGCCTTCAACCCCACCCCTTCGGGGCTGGGAGCGGTCAGGTGATAGGCGTCGCTGGAAGTGCCGTACCCGGAAAGCATAAGGTCTGCCGATGCCCCCCGTTTGCACGCCGTTTCCCGCGTCTCCAGGATCAACACGCCCGCGCCTTCGCCGAGGTTCAGCCCCTTGCGGTCGCGGTCAAAAGGCGCGCAGAGTCCGGGATTGGCGATGCCAAGGGAATTGAAACCGCAGTAGGGCACATGGTTCAGTTCATCGGACCCGCCGGCGATGGCGATGTCGCAGAGGCCGCTCTTGAGCCAGGACAGGGCGATGCCGATCGCGTCGGTGCCGGAAGAACAGGCGTTCACCACCGAGACCTGCGGTCCCCGTGCCCCGATCCTGCGCCCGATATACTCGGCAAGATTGCCGGTTAAAAAACGGTCAATGGCGGTCATGGGCGCTGACCCCTGATCACGGTACGATTTGTAGAACGATAGATCGTTCAGCTGGCTTGCCACGGTCGTTCCCATGCAGACGCCCACCCGGAACCGCGACAGGTCGCCAAGACGGGCTTCCTGCAGGGCCTGATCGACAGCAATGAGGGCAAGGCTCAGCGTGCGCAACCCTTCCATATGATATCCGGCCGGAAGTCTCTGCACTTCGAATACGGGAGACTTCAGTGCCGTGGGAAAGAGCGTCACTGGACCTGCGCTCCTCGTTCCCTGCTTAAAAGACCGAAGCGTCTCGGCAGCGTTGTTCCCTGCGGCCGAGATCACGCCGATGCCTGTTATTAGTACAGAGGATGTATTCATATTCATAATTTAGCGTTCACCTGAAACTCATCATCGGGCGGATAACTCGGCGTTCGTTGTTCCATCTACGGTCGGGTTATACTCGCCCCTATCTTTTCTCCCGGCAACAAAGGGACTTACGGCATTTTTCCCGTAGCTGTCGCGATGTCAGGAATGCCCAGCAGGTCCAGTGCGGTATCGACCGTCACGATCCGCATGTCCGGATACTTCGTGCGCACATACGTGAGCAGCTCTGAGATCTCTGCGCGCTGGTCGTAGACGATTTTGTCAAGTCGGGCAACGGCGCCGCTCGACGCGCCGGTGACCCGGTCTCCCGGCTGCGGTGTCCCTGCCAGCGGAACAAAATGAAGATACCCTGCCGACAGGAACCATTGGTCACGCACATGTCTCCCCCGCGCCCCCGAGGGGCTGAAGACAAGCTGCTCGCCCGCTGCAAAGGTGCCGGTTTCGCTGGTCAGTGTGATCTTGACATCTATCTGGTGTCCATGGATGATCAGCCAGTCGCGTTCTGAATATGCCTTGTCCACCCGGCCCCGCATCTTCATAAGACCGAATTTTTTGTTGGAAACGGACCGCAGGTCATATTGTTCAAAAACATCCCGGTTAAAGGCGTCCACGCCTCCCCGTGCGGAACGGTAATATTTACGGGCGACGGCCCGGATCATCTCACTGCTTTTGTTATAGGGATAGACGAGGTTCTTGACCGTCACCCCCAGACTCTCCAGGACCGTCTTGGAACGAAACAGCTCATCCTCGACCTGGGCGGGAGAGAGAGACCGCAAGTTCCGATGCGAGGCGGTATGACCCATGATCTCCCAGCCTGCATCTCTGAGGCCGACGATCTGCCCGGGACCAAGAAATCCCGTGCGGCCGATCAGGTCCGTGGCGATCGCCGAGCAGGCGACCGCGCCCTGTTCGGCAAAAACGTCCCGCGCCACGAGGTAATCCGTATCGAACCCGTCATCGAACACAAAGGTCACCAGCGGAATGGCCGGCCGCTGAACGACGCCTGTGCGGGGGCCGAGACTGCTGCAGGCAGCAAGAAACAGCGGCAGCAGCACGGTCACCAGCCGTCTCATGCAGCATGATAACCGTGCGTCAGGATGCCTTTTTTCTGTTCTCATAAACGAAATTGGCGATGGTATTGATGGAATGGAAGATCTCTTTCCCCTCGTCCATATTCTTTACTTCCATGCCGAAATTGCGCTGCAACAGCACGACGATCTCGACGGCGTCAAGAGAATCGAGCCCGAGCCCCTCACCGAACAGGACCTCGTCATCCTTGATATCAGCGGGATTGACATCCTCCAGCGAGAGATCGCGCACGATCATTTCCTTGAGGTCTTTGCGTATTGTTGCCAGTTCCTGTTCCTTGTTGTTTTCCATCTTTATCTCCTTGCGTGTAAGGTGTTTATCGTATCAATCATTCCCCTGCCACATGTCTCGAAAAACGAACCATTGATAGGGATGGTGAATGGCATACTCTTCCAGAATGCGTGCGAATTCCTGAACACAGGCCGTGATCTCCGCCTCCTTGTTGCCGCGTGTGCCTGTTGGCGGGTTTATAACGTGAGAAATGTCTGTCACGTATTTTTTCATGCCTGTCTTGGCAGACAGCAGGACCGCAACAGGACATCGGGCTGCTGCCGCGAGGCTGAACGCGCCGTACGGGAACCGGACGCTTCCATTCAGCAGCGACGCTTCCCGTGAACTGTACCCATAGGTCCGGTCTCCCATGATCGAAACGATGCCTCCCTGGCTGATCGCCTTCAAGGCTTCAACCACGCCGCCCAGGGAACCATCGGTATACAGAACTTTGATCTTCTCCTGTTCGCTGTCGATGTTCAACGCCTCTTTGACGGCTACATTGTCCTCAGGCCGCATCATGAGGTATACGGTACGGTTGAGTTTCCTGAGCGCTGTTGTCGCAACCTGCCAGTTGCCCACATGGGCCGTCAGGAAGATCATCCCCTTTTGCCCCTCAGCCAGATGGCTCTGTATCTTCTCATAGCCGCGGAGCTCGAGGTCGATATCACTTCCGCCGGCAGCAACATAGTACCGATCGATGAGGCTTTTCCCCTGGTTCACGAACAGCAAATATACATCAACCATCCGCCGGAGAGCGCCGTGGTCCGGAAAGCGTCGCCGGACATAAGCCATGCTCGCAGCAACCACAGCATGATCAAAGATCAGATAGTACAGGCTGACAAAGTACAGTAATCCATAGGCGCCCCGTAAGCCGAATATCTTTGCCGCCGTGCGGAAGAACCAGAATCCTAACCGGTTGCCGCGCTTGCGTTCAACACTCTTCTTTTGAGACATTGGCGTACCTGAACTTTTTTATCATTGTTGCGGAAATGTACGTGACCGCACCGATCAGGACAGCAAGGAGCGGTGCAATAACGAGCGAGCCCAGGAACCATTCATACAAGCGCGATGAGAACTGCGCGAAAACCGTTGCAAAAGAAAGGTCCGTAAGCCACTGGCCGTGGCGCATATAGTACCCCACTTCAATGCAGAGCGCCGGAACAAAAGGCGGCATGGCTATATGCTGAACATTCAAGGCCACGACCTTGTTCAGGTTCAGCCTGAGCGCGACATACAGGATCACGAGCGAATGCGCGAACAGGATCGGCAGTACTGCCAGAAACAGGCCCACGGCCGCTGACCATGCCAGCCCCTCGGGGGTCGCGTTCTCCTGCAGCAGCATCCGCAGTACCTTTCCCGGATGACGAAGCAAAGACAGGTCGAAACCAGGCCCCCGTCTTTACCAGCTTTTTGTGAGGCAGCGGCAAGAGACGCCTTCCCACCAGCATGGAATGAATGCGGGTGAGCCGAAGGTTGTCCAGAACCGGTTTAAAGCTCGAGACCCGCTCCTCGGGCTTCGGATAGTGGACCGAGATCGGAACCATCACAAGCTCCAGCCCTGCCCAGGCTGCCTTGGCCAGCACCTCTGCCTCAAAATCATACCGGCTGCCCTTGAAGCGCAGCTGGTTAAGATAGCGGACCGGATAGGCACGGAAACCGCTCTGACAATCGTCGATCGTGCGCCCGGTCTCGGCCTTGAGCCAGAAATTGGCGAATTTCCTGCCGAAGCGGCTCGATGCAGGCACATTATCCGTATTGAAATCCCTGCACCCGACAACGAGACGAGCTTCGTTTTCCTGCAAAAGCGGAAAGAAGCGCTCCAGGTCCCGCGGATCATGCTGGCCGTCGGCATCGATGGTGATCATGTACGTTCCGCCGTGTGCCTCGATATAGCGCGACGCGGTCAGGATCGCCTCTCCCTTGCCGAGATTCTTCTCGTGCTTCAAAAGAACGACATCCAGGCCCGAAAGCAGCGATGCCAGATCGGCATCGGTGCTGCCGTCATCGATGACAACGACGTTCTGCAGGACCGAGCGACAGGATGTCACTACGTCCTTCACCGTGGCATGGTTGTTATAAACCGGAACAGCGCACCAGATGGTCCTGATGAAGCGGACTACTTTGCCGCATTCCTCGTCCTCTCCTCGGGTTTTCTGTCCGGGCAGCAGCAGGTCCCACATGGGGCCGGTGTAGCCGAGTTTGTGCAGCACCTGGAGGCTGTTGTCCATGGCATCGGGCGGAAACACGCAGTGACGCACATCCGCGAACGCTTTGGTGAGCGTTTCCTCGAGCCATTTTTTATCGAGTCGCCGGTGAAATGTAGTAGACGGGCTTCAACAGGCCGTCATCGGGCGTGATCAGCTTTTCCATGATCGCCAGGCGGGCAAGCGGCGTGTTCGGCAGTATCCGTATGCCCATGAAAATAAAGGCCACGCATTTCTGAAGGCTCAGGATGTTCTTGATCCCCTCCTGCACGGTCTGCTTCGGTCTCCCCCGGTCCGCCGAACATGAAGAAATGCGATGTGGCGATGCCGTGGCGCACAAGGAGGTCGTTGCACGCAATGACATCGCTGAAGGTAAAGCTCTTGCCCAGCTTCTTGAGCGTCGTGTCGCAGGCCGCGTCAGTGCCGACCTCGGCTGCCGCGAACCCGGTCTTCTTCATGCGCTCGACGATCTCGTCCGTCAGGCCTCCGGGCTTGATGAATGCGGTCCAGGGAATGTTTATGTTCCGGCGCTCCATCTCGCCGATCACCTCAAGATAGGCGCCGTCGTCGTCGTTGAACACGGAATCGACAAAGAAAACATATTTGGTCTTGAATTTATCACGCAGAATCTCGATGTCGTCCACAACCTCCTTGGGATTCCTCCTGCGGAGTTCCGCGCCCTCGAGCACGGGATAGGTGCAGTACACGCATTTATAGGTGCATCCCCGCTTCGTCTGGATCGAGGCGATGTTGCCGCTGTGCAGATAAAATTCCAGCAGCCGTTCATCATACAACGCCGCATTGATCTGATCGCCCGGGAGCTTGGCATGGGAACGGATAAGCGGCTCCTTTGGATAGATCCCCTTCGCCGCATTGTTCGCGAACTCAACAGCCAGAACCTCGCCTTCGCCGACGATACCGTAGTCGGCTCCGGTCTCCTTCAGGATCAGGTCCGGGATAAGCGAGAATCCCGCGCCGCCCAAAAGCACTTTAGCGTTCGAAGCCCCCCGGACCGTAGTCACGAGGTTCTTCACGTTCTGGATGTAATGCTGCTCGTGCAAAAGGTTGACATTATCGATGTTCCGCACGGAGATCCCTACCAGATCGGGTTTGAACTCCAGCACCTCCCGCCCGATCGCTTCAAGCGAGGTGTTCTGCTGCAGGAAATCCGCCTGCCGCACCTCATGGCCTGCCTTCGTCAGCACGGCAGCAATGATGCTCACGCCCAGAGGATAAAGCGGGTAAGGCGACAGGGTAACATTGGCTGAGATCAGAAGCACCTTCATCGGCTTGGCTCCGTTGTCGTATTTTTTTGCCATTTCCGGGGCCTGAGCGCCGCTCCCCGATAGGTCCCGTCAGCCTTTTCTTTTTCAATGACCTTCAGGAAAAGCTTGGCCATCCTGAGGTTCTGGCTGGTTTCCTTGTAGAACGTATCCCAGGCATAATAGTACAGGTCCTGCAGTTTCGAGGGGGTGATCTTTGCAGGCTGGTACACGACCTCCCCGCCAGTGTACCGGTTCCAGTCGTTCGACAGGATCCTGCCCTCTTTCTGGAGCGATTCACGGACCGGCGTATGCGGGAACGGCGTCAGGATCGTGAACTCCGCAAGGTCCAGATTGATCTCGAGCAGGAAATCGACGAGCCGTTTGATATCGTCTTCATCCTGCTCATCCATGCCGAGAATAATGGTCCCCTCGACGCCGATACCGCGTTCCTGCAATCGCTTCACCCGGTTCCGGATGTAGTCTGACGTGTCGAAGATGGCCTGGTACACATACCAGCAGCCTGCCTCGGCCGCCAGGTCCAGGATCTCGTCGTTGTCCTTGATGGGATGAGAGACCCATTTCTTCTTGAGCGGGATCAGGGCGCGGAAGAGGTCCTTTTCCCACTGATCGTTCTGTGCCATGGAATTATCCACGAAGAAGAGACGGTTGTTGTCGATTGCCGCAACTTCGCGTACCACGTCGTCGATGGGACGGGGCCGGAACTCCCTGCCGCCGAGGAACGGCGTACAGCAGCAGAAGCAGTTGTACCGGCATCCCCGCGATGCGTGAATGAGATCGACCATCTGAACGCCGCGATAGTTGTAGCGCTCCCGGTTCAGGATGTTCCGCCTGGCCGGACCCACGACGTTCATGTTCGGGAAATTCCACTGATAATCGTAGACCGGTTTGAGGCTCTTGTTCTTCAGGTCCTCCAGGACCTGACCGAACCGGCCTTCGGCCTCACCAAGGAACACGGAATCAGCATGCTGCTTCGTTTCCTCGGCATGGATCATGGTGCCGATGCCGCCGAAGATGACCGGGATGCCGCGGCTGCGGAATTGGTCTGCGATCTCCCATCCGCGCTTGATCTGGCAGGTCAGCATGCACGAGATCGCAATGAGATCCACCTTCTCGTCGAAGTTAATGCTCTCCACATGCTCATCGGTAAAAAGTAGTTCATCCTCGCCCGGGACCGTTGCCGCGAAGCAGATCGGACCGTGCGGAGGAAGATGGAATTCTGTCTGTCGTTCAAGTTTAGGCCACTTTGGATAAATAAGTCTGATCTTCACAACGATCCCTTTCTTGCTGCCATACGGAGGAATTTCTGTATCAACCCCGATAAATCAGGGTTTGCTTCCACGAGAGACCGCGCGTCCTCAAAATCGCAGAGAACCGATTGATCACGACCGGACGACCGTGCGATTACAAAGTAAAGCGCTTCATCAGCCTCAGCCGCGCCCACAAGCATGGTCGGCGCTTCTTCGGCAAGGATCATTTCACGTGCGCTGTCGAGCACGGCTGCCAGTGCATTGTTCTCGCTCGCTGCATACACAACGGGCCCCAGCAGTCCGAAATGGATCGCTGCTTCTCCGATCGGGCTTGACGGCAGCGTGTAGATGAACAGGTTCCCGCGCGACAGTGTGCGCCCGCCCTCGAGGTAATCCCGGAAGTACTCCTTATCGGACTGGAGCGAACCCTCTGTATTCGTTCCCACGATCCCGATGTCCTGCTTTCGCAGGGGGGAATATTCGATGCCCGCGTCCTGCAGCGCGAGGCTGACCGCGTAGGCCGTCATCCTTGAGATCGTGTCGAGCCGTCCGAAATTCTTGAAGGGGTGCGAAAAAATATCTTTTTTCGGCAGCGTATGGACACCCTCGTCCGTCTCGTATATATGCCGGAGCTCACTCCTGATACAGCCGTATCCTTCTTTGGTGAGCCAACCTATGCCGCGGACTGCGATCATCATGCCACCCTGCTCACGCCAGCACCAGCGCTGTGTTCACGCCGCTGAAACCGGCATTCGTCACCAGGGCAAACGCGCCTGCCCGAAACGCCTGCTGCCCGCCGGAGACCCAGCCCCGCGCATCGTCGTCAGGCTCGGTCAGATTCACGGTCGGAGGAACGATCCGCTCCTTAAGCGCACGAAGCGCGATGATCATCTCCACGAGCCCCGCAGCTCCCATGGTATGGCCGATGCCGCCCTTGATCGAATAGACCGGACGCTTCGCATCCTTGAAGACCGATCGAAAAGCCCGCATTTCCATCTGGTCGTTGTACACCGTACCCGTACCATGGGCCGAGATAAAGCCCACGTCTCCGGGTCCGGCGCCTGCCGAGGCCAGCGCTTTCGAGATTGCCAGGATCAGTCCCTCGCTTTCGCGTGACGGGCCGGTCATGTGGTTGGCATCGTCGCTCAGGCCCCAGCCTGCCAGGGTCCCGAGAACAGGGCGGTTCTCGCGCGCCGCCCGTTCTTCGCTCATCAGCAGAGCGTAGGCTGCCGCCTCGCCCACGTTCAGGCCCGCCCGGTGTTTGTCAAAAGGCCGTGCCGGCTCGCGGTCCAATGCCATGAGCGATGAGAAGCCGGAGAAAATGAATTCCGTGATGCTGTCGCAGGCGACCACGAGCACACAGTCCGCATGGTTGTTCCGGATCATTGCCGCTGCCTGCGCTGCTGCCGCGGCTGATGACGTACAGGCCGCTGATATCACGAGCCCCGGCGCCCTTTGTCCCGGTCAGGCCGAGCGACCTTGCCGACAAGACGGCTCACAATTGCATCGGCAGCATTTCCCCGCTCTTCAAGCATGCTCTGTTCGAGCAGATCGATCTCGCCTTTGGTCGTTGCGAGCAGCAGCTTTGCATCGGCCGGAACGGCGACCCCTGCGAACAGCATCTGCAGCATCTGCATGACCAGGGAGTCGCCGTCGTGATACCGCAGGCCGTTGATGATGCCCGCATAATCAGAATGGAATGCCGCCGGTCTTGAAACGGGTAACGCGTGAAATTGCGGTCTTCCCGCCAAGTAAACCCTGCCAGCATGCTTCAGTCCCCCTGCCGTACGGGGTCACCATATCCGCCATGACAACGACCGGTTTCATGGCTTTTTATGGAACTCCCCTGCAGCCCATTTTCTGCGGACCCGGTCAAGCAGCTCCGGTGAAACCATGAAGGGTGCTCCTGTCTTGCCATCGGTGAACAATTGCACCATGTAACCGCTTGAGGCGATGCTCTGGTCCTGTTTCACCAGCTGATATTCTGTATTCAACCGCGATCCTTCGTTCCAGATCAGCGATGCTCTGATGGTAAACTCCTCGTCCAGAAAGAGGGGCTTGAAATAATCGATATGGAACTCCACAAGCGGCGCGCGCACCCCTGCTTCGAAATATTCGGCATAGGACAGGCCGATTGTTCTGCCCAGCTCCTCGGACGCCTCCTCGAAATAGAGCGGATACCGCCCATGCCACACGATCGCCATGGGATCGGCTTCGTTGAAATGGACCCGTCTTTTCACCTCGACCACAACGGGATCGGGTGAGCCCGGGATCCGTTCAAAATATGTTTTCTTTTTCTCGCCCTCATGTTCACGCCGTTTCTGATCAGTCAAAACGACACGCAGCTTCAGCTCCGCGATCTTGACCGTGTTCTTCGTGATAACCGCCTTCACCGTATGCTCGCCGCTCGCCGCTCCGTCATCGTTGACAACGCAGGTCATTTCGTCGTCAGGAAACAACGGGGAGAAATACTTGGCGAGCACAACCTCTTTCAAGCACCACACCCTTCCCGCGTCCTTTTTCGAGCGTCGAAAGCGCGCACTGGATCTGGCAGACGCCGGGAAGGATCTTTTTCGAGGGAAAGTGCCCCTGGAAACCGATGAACTCCGGCGGGAAGGAGAAGCGTGACGTCAGCGTCGTGCTTTCACGCTCCAGGCCGGTCATGTATTGTTCGATATCTTCTTTCACTCTTCTCAACCGCGAATCTCCTTCTGCCTGACAATCAGACGGTAACCGTGCCGGTAGTTCTGCAGGACAATGCCCATAGGATAACTGTTTTTCATTCTTCAGGAGATAATCGTAGTACGAAACCCGCCAGACAGCCCTGTTGTCCTCATAATAGGTTTTCGTGCGCAGAACCGTTGGCTCGCCTGCAAACACATACTCCAGCGCTCCCTCTTCCGACGGCTGCCTGAAAACAAGGCGGTTTTTCTTCTGCGCGATCCGTGCCTGATCTGACGGGACAAGGTCGAAATAAACGCGCATGATGTCGTCGCCCACGGCACGTGCAATATCGCCCCTGTCTGCCAGCGGCCCGATGGCGGACTGTGAGAGGACACCGTCCCGGTTGCCCGAAACCTCGAAAAGCTTCACGCCCATATGGTTCATACAGGCTACTTTATAGAAACGGTCTTTTGCATTGACCTCAAGGTACCCGATCCCGCCAAAAGTGAACCACGAATACTCAAAAACAATGGTATTGAGCAATTGAAAACTTTCAGCATTCCCGCTCCGGAAGCGCTCGACAACCGTGTGCGGGTCGGCGCTCTCCAGGGGAACGAGCGCGGCTTCCTTGAACGGCGCCGCGGAAACGCACCCGGCCAGAAGAGCTGCCAGGACTGCGGCAAGCAACCGTATCATGACGCTTTTTCTCTCGCTGCCGGGGACAGGAGACTGCAGAATGAAGGCACGACCAGGACGGACGACAGGTAGCCCACCACCATGCAGATCACCATGGCAACACCGGTGGAATAGAGCGCCGGATGCCGGGCGAACAGCAGCGCGCCTGCGCCGATCACGTTGGATGCCGCGGACAAGGTCATTGCCATGACCGTGCCGAAATTCAGGTTGTGGCGGTATTCGTAGGTGATCCCCAGCCCATAGTCCACGATAACGCCGCTGGCGATCACACCAGCGATGATATTGACCACGTTCAGCGGCATGTCAAAAAGCGACATGATGCCCAGCAGCCAGACCACGCCGGTGAGAAGCGGCACCAGCGCGATCAGCGTTTCTTTCCAGTTCCTGAAAAAAAGCCACGTCAGGACGAGATTGAACAGGACAGCAAGCGGGGCAAGAAAGTACATTTCCTTGATCGTAAAGCCTGAGATCGACGCGGACAACGCCCTTCCTGATACGATGAAGGTCCCGGAATGTTTTTGCGTCAACGGGCGAAGAGCGTCGATATTCCGCTGCTCGTCGGGGAAGAACGACATGATGCGGCACTCTCCGTCCCTGTTCACCACAAAACGTTCCTGCAAGTGGGCGATGAGCCCGCCCGGATGCGAGGCGTCGGACTCCCGGGAGTACAGTCCCTCAAAAAAAGGGGAAAAAGCACGGTCCGAGAAACCATAGGCAGCCGACTTTTCCCGGATCAGCCCCTTAAGCTTCTTTTCCCTCCCCTGTTTCCAGAAGCGGTCCCAGCGGTCCCGATTTTCCTTCCTGCTCTTTTCCGATGGCCAGAACAGGGCAAGGCTCGTAAATTCTTCTCTGTCGACGGCGTTGATTGCTTCGTGGTACACGCGGTCATTTGTTTCCATGGCTTCTTCGAAATTCCTGCCCGTGACCACCAGGATCGCCTGGTTGGTCTTTCCGCCCCAGATCTCGTGAAAGTTCTGTTCGGCCTTGAACACCGCGGGCGCGCTGCCGTCCAACTTTTTAACATCGCTGTCGAACCGGACCGAGAAGGACAGGACGAGCATCACGATCGTCAGGAGTATCCATATCGCCAGTGTCAATTTCACCGGCCAATGGAAATTCTTCAGACGGTCGCCGATGGTCGAGTCGGGAACCAGCGCATAGCGCTTCCAGGACAAGGTCAACGGCAGTACAAAGAGAGAAAACAGGAGGCAGATAACCAGGCACACGATGGAGAACAGCGCCAGTTGCTGGTAACCGCGTATCTGGGAGAAGATCAGGACCACGAAGCTGAATATGGTCGTGATCGCATCCATGAACACCAGTTTGCCGAGCTTTCCCATCTGCGACGAATCAGTGCCGCGCTTCATGGCGATGTACATGATCAGCCCGTAATCGGATATGCCGACGATGGCAGTGCCGAAACCGATGACCAGATAGGAAAGCGTCCCTTCAATGAACGCCACGACGATTATCGCCCACACGACCGCGAGGAAACGGAAAGAGGATGACAAAAAAAGCGCGTGCATCGCGAAACACGAAGAGGAAGAGAAAGAAAAATCCGATCGTTGCAACAACGGTGGCAACGGCAATGTCCCGCTTGATCACCTGTTCATTGCTGACCGTGTGGAGGTGGCCGCCGACTACATCCGCGGAAACGTAGTCCGGAAGCTGCCTGATCTTCTCTTCCAGGACCCGGACGAGTTCCTTGCTCCGGCTGGCGTCCGTCATGGGGACCGTGGTCTGCACGATCAGCATGGCATGCCGCCCGTCGCGGCTCAGAAAACGGCCGTCCTCGACAACCACATCGTACCCCATGGACGAGGGAAGCGCCTTCAGTTTTCCATAGAGCACTGTCTTGATTCCCAGGGGGTCGGTGCGGGATAATGAGGCGGTAAAAACGCTTTCCGGCCTGAAGGTCTGCAGGTAGATCTGTTTTAGTTTTGCCTCCACGGACGGACCGTTTATCTGAGCGTCCAGGGAGAGGAGTTCATCCTCGGTCAGGATCTGAGGACCATACTGGAGGACAGAGAATTCGTCCATGGCATCGGCCATGGATACCCCGGACGTAACCTTGGCGAACAAAGGCGGCTCAAGAGAGGCTGCCAGCTTATCGACAGCCGCAAAAAGGTCCTTCTTGTCCCTGTCCGTCTTGGTGAGTGCCAGGGAGATGATGACCTTGTCGGACAGGCTGGAGTCGCGCAGGAACTGCATGCTCCTGGTGACGTCCTTGTCCGGCGGGAGCATGAGATCGACGCTGCCTTCGTACCGGATGAGGGACAGGCCGAAAACAGAGCCTATGGTGACGAGCGCGACAAAGATCAAAACCAGCCGTTTATGGGTGCGGGCAAGGTCAAAGCCCCTGGAGAAAAAACGTTCGAGCATCAGCCTTTTACCTCAAAGCTGGAGTTGTCGAGGGGAACGTTCAACTGGGTGTTCGTGAAGGTGATCGTCGTCATGTCGCCGTTCACTTCCTGGATCTGTATGCGCTTGAGGTATTTTAGATCTTCCCGGAACGTTATCGTGATGCTTTTGATGACCTTTTTGGAGATATTCTTCTCGAGTGGAACGAACTCAAGCACCAGGGGATCGTTCTGCTTCACCCGAACATCATTGACAGCCAGGAGCGATCCATACTCACCCGAGAACCACACGGTCAGCTGATTGAGCACATTCTGAAAAATAGGATTCTTGGCAAGCGATATTTCCTGGACTTTGTTCGTGTCCTCGTCCCACTGGCGGATGAATGTATCAGTGATCAGCACGGAATACCGGACCGGCGAATCCACATGCCAGGCTATCTTGCTCGGTTTCTGGAGATAGATCCGGCCCTTGAGAACAAGCTTCTCCTTGAACATGGCCATTTCTTTTTCCTGCGTGAAATCCGTTTTCAGGCTCGTGAAGTCCGAAACCTTTTTCCCGATGTTGTTCAGCAGGCTGAGCAGATCATTCTGCTGCGGAGCCGTTGAGGTGCTTTTCTCATCCGCAAAAACCGTTCCCGCGTGCGTTTGGAAACACAGGATCAGGGTAAAGAGCGCCATCATGCTTCTTTGCATACGGATCATCATGCCGCCTTGCCGTCGCTCTGGAAGACTTTGAGCTCACCGCGGGCGATCACGGTGTCGCCCTTCTTCACTTCTCCATGGATAATGCCGAAATCACCGTACTTTGCCACTTTAAACATGGAAATACGCAGAACATCGCCTACCTTTGCGCTGCCGGGGATCTCGAGGTTCTTGATGCCGAGCAGGAAGCCTTCCTGCTGGGGGTTGCGGCTCCCGAGCTTCCTGAACCCCTCCTGGGCCGCGATCGCCTGGGACATGATCTCGGGATACGAGGCTTCATCGAGTTTCCCGTCCCTCCCGACGAACAGCATGTCCTCCAGCACCGTCATCTCGGACACCGATGCCCGCTCCCTCACCTCAAGGAGCCGGTCGATCATAAGCATGGGCGGTTTGTGCGGAACGAGCTGTGCCGCATCCACGGGCAGGAACATGATGTCCTCGCGCCGGTCAAGGTTCTTCCAGCAGAGCGGGTCCGAAGCAAGGTAATCGCCGGTCAATTGAAATGCCGCTCCGCGGCAGCCGTAGCATTCGCTCAGCCGGTCACATTCGCTGCAGGGCCCCTTGATCGTCTCGGTGTACATCTTGAGGTCCTGGACCACCTCGCTCTCCTTCAGGATCTCCTTGAGCTTCTGCTTGCGCACGTTGCCGATCGGGATCGTGACGCCGACGCAGGGCTGGACATCTCCTTCAGAGTTCACGGCGCAGGAGAACCGGTGGCGAAGACACTCCCCCCCGATGAGCGGCGGTTTGGGGTCCCAGTGGTGGCCGTATTTGTTCCGGTCGATCTTGGAGATGCGCTTGAAAAGCTCCTCCACCTGATGGGAATCGACGTCGAGCATATTATGCTCTTTGGCGCCGCCCTGCGGCGTGATCATCTCGAAATAGGGGGCGATGTTCTGGTCCCGCAACCACTCCCACATCTTCGGAAGCTCCTCGATGTTCTGCTGGCACACGACCGTGCTGATGCCCATGAACCGGTCCGCGGAAGGATAGCCCGCCAGTTTCAGGTTGTTGAACGCCTCGTGGATCTGGGTGTAGGCGCCTTTCCTGCCCGAAAGCGTGTCCTGGACCTTCTCATCGAAGGTATTCATCTTGAGCACGACCCGGACACCGGCTTCATAGAGCTCCTGCGCCTTTTCCCGGGTGATGTTCGTACCGTTCGTGAAAAGCTCGACGTCCATGTCGAGACTGCGGATGAAGCGGATCATTTCCATGATATGCGGATAGAGCATGGGCTCGCCGCCGAGGACGATCATCTTCCGCGCCCCCAGTTCCTTGGCCTGCGTGATAAGGTCGAAGAACTCTTCCCTGCTCAATTCGTCCCGCTGCACGGTATGGTCCGACGCGTAGCAGTAGAGGCACCGGAAGTTGCAGCTCTTGTTGAACTCCAGTTCCATTGAAAGGAGCCGGCCGTCGCGGACGGCTTCGGCGATCTCCTCCTGGGAGAACTCTGCACCATAGATACGACTCTGACAGCTTTTCATAGTTTTTTTCTCTTATCCACGAATCGAATTAATTTCCGGGAGTTCCCGGCATAGACCTGGCTCTTCACGTCTTCCTCGCTCGCCACGATGACTTCCGGCCGCACGCGAAGGTGCGCCTGCAGTTTATCGGTGATCATCTCGGCCGTGCAGGAATGGTCCCTGAGCGCGACCGTGACCTTCACCACATCGGAGAGGTCGAAATCGCTCGTTGCGGTCACGTAGTATTCGCTGATCCCCGGCAGCGCGTCGAGGACCGCATAGATCGAGTTCGGATACAGCGTCGTGCCGCGGAATTTGATCATGTGGTTCTTGCGCCCGACGATGGGGCCCAGCCGGGACGACCGTCTTCCGCAGGCACAGGGCGCGTCAATAAGAAAGCTTATGTCCCCGGTCTTGAACCGCAAGAGCGGCATGCCCTCGATCGCAAGCGGCGTCACCACCACCTCGCCCAGCTCGCCTGACGGGAGCACCTCGCCCTGGTCGTTCACGATCTCCACCACCGCAAGGTTCGGATGCAGATGGCCGCCCTGCTGGGCCGTGCATTCGCAGAAGGAGGTAATGGTCTCCGAGGATGCATAGGTCGAATAGACCCTTGCGCCCCAGACCGCTTCCAGGCTTTCGCCCACCCGCAGAAACTGCAGCGCCCGGTCCCTCACCGGCTCGCCGATGCAGATCAGCCTGCTGATGCCGGTCGTGCGGGGGTCGATGTTCCGCGATTTCAGGAACTGTCCCAGTTTGAGCAGGAATGTCGGCACACCGACGATCGCGGTCGGCTTGAGCCGCTCGATGATCTCGAGATGGCTTTCGAAACCGCTCAGCCCGTTCCGGATCGCGGCTGCGCCGAGGCTCCGCACGCCTGAAAAGTAGGCCAGCCCGGCGATGAAGCAGCGGTCCATGGTGCAGGTGAGCAGAACGATGTCGTCCCGGGTCAGGCCGCAGCTTTCGAGCGAGATCTCCTCGTTATAGGCAAGCCGGCGGAGATCGTTCTCCGTGTACATCATGGTCGTCGGCCTGCCGGTCGTGCCGGACGACAGGACCATGTCCACGATCGCCGAACGCGGAACGGCAAGGAACTCGTCGTTCTGCTGCCCCAGTGCGGTCTTGTCCGTGAGCGGAAGCGTACGCAGCGAGTCAAGGGTGACCGCTGCAGGATCGATGCCTTCCGCCTTGAAGAGCGATCGGTAATAGGGCGAATGGGCGGAGAGGTACTGCAGATGTCTGCGCAACAGTTCTTCCTGCACCGTCCTGATCTCAGCCGGCGACGAGAATTCAAGCTTTCTGTCGCCGTCGAATTCCATCATGCTCATACTGCTTTCTCCATGACGGACAACTCGTCATCGATGATATGCCATACCCTGTTCTTCAAAGCGAAGGCGTTCAGGTCTTTATACTCGTCCCAGGCGATGGACGGCAGCCGCCGCACCCGGATAGTGCCCGGTCGCAGAAGCAGCGACCCCTTGGGCGGGATGTTCTCGTTCCCGGTGATGCAGATCGGCACGACAGGCATCCTTGATTCCAGCGCCAGACGGAAGGCCGCGCCGTGAAAATTTCCCATGGTCCTGCTCGCCGATCTTGTCCCCTCGGGAAAGAAGATGATCGAGACGCCCTCGGACAGCAGTTTCGCGGCTTTTTCAAGGAACTGTTCATGCGACATCATTCTGATGTTCAGATATCCCGAGAACCTGGCGTACAACCCCAGAATGGGTATCCTGAAGGGCCAGACATTCACGATCTGTACGCACTCATGAGGCAGGACGCACATGAGAAATGCGTCGGAGGCCGCTCGGTGGTTGCATACAAAGATATAAGGCTCGCCAGGGCCATCTTTTGCCAAGGTCCTCATACCGGAGCTTGATCCAGGGATAGGGGATCGACGTAATGAGCTTTCCGTAGAAGCTGATGGAGCGACGGAACCGCTTCATGGTGCGGCGGTGCGACAGGAAGAGCCTCGATACGGCCACCACCAGCGTCAACATCGGGATCGCGACAGATGAAAGCAATAAAAAGCAGGTATAAAAATACAGGTTGAGAAAAAACAATTTCACACGCAGCAGCATCGCGGTCCGCCCTACTTGCCTTCTTCGTTCTTGAGCGACGAAATAAACTGATAGATATCCTCAAGGGTACGAATGTCCCTGACCTTTTCCTCGTTCCTGATCTTTACGCCAAAGGTGTTCTGGAGCGCAACGACCAGATCGACGATGTCCAGGCTGTCGAGACCCAGATCGGTAAAGATATGCGCCGTCGGGACCAGCCGCTCCTTCTCGATCTCAAAGGATTCCTCGAACACCTTATTGATCTTGTTGATGATTTCCTTATCGATCATGCATTCCTCCGGATGAAGTTCAAATTACAAATTACAAATAGCAAATCCCAAATAGCAAATCCCAAATAAGCACCAAATACCAAGTTCCAAAATTCAAACTGTTTGGTGCTTGCCCTTTGGCAATTGGAATTTATTTGTAATTTGGTGCTTGCAATTTGGTGTTTGTTATCTCCTGTACACCAGCGCTGCATTGATCCCGCCGAAAGCGAAGCCGTTTTTTAAAACGGTCCGCACCTGCTTTTTAAGCGGCTCCATGACGTGCTGTATCCCTTCGCACTCCGGGCTGACGTTCTCCAGGTTCAGCGTGGGATAGATCACCCCCTGCTCCATCATCGAAAGCGACGCCGCCAGCTCAATTGCGCCCGACGCGCCGAGCGTATGGCCGATATATCCCTTCAGGCTGCTGACGGGCACCGTTGCCCCGAACACTTCGCGGATCGCCTCGGCTTCCTCCTGGTCTCCCTGGATGGTCGCTGTGGCATGGGCGCTGACATAATCGATCGAATCCGATTTCATACCGGTCTCACCCAGCGCCTGCTGCATGCAGGACACCATGGATTCCCTGTTCGACTGGCTTACGTGGAGTCCGTTCGCGGTCGTGCTGTAGCCGATGATCTCGGCATAGATCTTTGCGTTCCGCTTGATTGCCCGGTCGTAGTCCTCGAGCACGACCAGCCCGCTCCCCTCGCCGCAGACCAGTCCGTCCCGGTCCCGGTCAAAGGGCCGCGGCGTCTCTTGCGGCCTGTCGTTATATTTCGTCGAGGTCGCGAACAGGATGTCAAAGGACCCGGTCACCGTGGGATGCAGTTCCTCCGCACCGCCGCAGAGGAGAACGTCCTGCCTCCCGAGCCTGATCAGATCGTAGCCCGTGCCGATGGCATGGAGTGCAGATGCGCATGCCGCTGCCGGCGCCATGACCGTGCCGTTCAATCCCAGGTACTGGGCCACGTTCACCGCGGCCGTGTGCGACATGCACTGAAAGAACATGGTCGAGTTCAGGCGGCTCAGGTCCTTGTCGGGCAGCATGGTCTCGAACGTATCGTTAATGCTTTTGGCGCTGCCCATGGTCGAACCAATTACGCAGCCGACCTTCCCGGGGTCCTCATCGGCAAGAACAATGCCCGCATCAGCGATCGCCTCGTCAGCGGCCTGCGCGGCGAAGATACTCATGCGTCCCATGGAGCGACGCTTCTGGCGAGGGATGCGCTTTTCGTCCTGGATCGTAACCGGTGCTGCCACCAGACTGTGCAGGCCGATGTACTGCTCCCATCCTTCCATGCGCCGCACCGCGCTCCGGCCTTCCTCAATGCCCTTCATGAGAGCAGCCAGGCCGTTACCGAAGGGAGACACCACGCCGACACCGGTTATGACAACGCGCTTCAATGACATGGCGCCTGATTCAGCATTTTGCCGAACTGCTCCTTGCCGACAACGACGCGACCGACAATGAGTGAGGACATCATGGCACCGATGATCCCCGGCAACAACGCGCTCTGTCCCGCAGCATAGAGGTTGTGCAGCGATAGCTTGCCGACCAGATTGAACTGGCCCATCTTCTGTTTCACTCCGTAGGCGCTGCCGTCGGGGCTATTCAGGTAATCTTTTGCCGTAAGCAGGGACCCCGCCTCGATAAAATCAAGGCTCTCGCGGTAAGCCGGAAAAACACTGAAGATGTGTTCCTTGATCGCTTCGATCCGCGTCTTCTTGTAATCGAGATACTCCTGGGGCCGCGTCCCCCTGCGGGAGCCGCTCCATGAGGAGACCTGTTCGGGAAATGAAGGTTCGAGGATGCAGATCCCCTTGCCGGCATTGCCTTCGGGCTGGTCCTGCGACTTGATGATGACCAGAGCAGGCTGCCCTGTGTACTGCGGATCCAGCAGTTTGTTGACGTCGGTGTCAGGGAACAGGGAAACGATCGTACCGCCGGGATAGGGGTCCTCGTTGCCTTTAAGCGACGCGAACACGAGAAAAAAATCCCGCCGAGGGCTCAAAGGACGATACGCGGTTCATGAACGCTTTGCTGAAATTTTTTTGCGGCAGGATTTTCACGATCTCCTTGGGATGGATCGTGAACACGCAGTTATCGGCAACGATCTCCTCGCCGGTACTCAGTACGAAGCGGCCTACCTTGCTGTCATGAATATCCGCCAGTTCCGCGATCGTTGTGTTGCACCGGACCTCGACGTCATATTCCTTGAATTTTCGTTCAAAGGCCCGGATAAAAGCATCGCCGCCTCCTTTGACGCAGGCGATGGATTCATAGAAGCTCAAACACATCCGGCTATGGTTGGCAAAGGACATCTCGTCAGGCCGGACGCCGTAGCACATGGCGTAGCCCGACAGCAGGCCCCGCAGGAGTTCATTCGAGGTCAGCCCTTTCAGGACCGCGTCAAGGGAGACATAATCCTCGTCAAGACTGGGCGGCGCAATGGTATTTGCATGAAGGTTCAGGGAGGGCGTTCTGCTGCAGACTGACTGGACTTTGTCGAAATACCGGTCAATGGCGCCCGTTTCTGCCGGGAAATAGCCTTTGAATTGTTTTTTTATGTTTTCGACCCCACTGGGATGTTCGAACCGTTTTCCCTGCGACTCGAAAATGAACTGATTCTCTGATGGACCGGACAGGAAGATCGGTTCAACGGCATCACGGATCCCGAGAATCGACAGGATCTCTGAGAGGATGCCGCCCTCCTGCAAACCGCCGGTGAAATGGAACCCCGTATCAAAGGAGACGCCGCGTCTGGAGAAGCGCGACAGGGAACCGCCGATGGTCGGGGCTTTTTCCAGCAGCATGACGCGGCGGCCGTTCATGGCAAGCAACAGCGTCATGGTCAAACCGCTGACCCCGCTCCCGACCACGATATCGTCATATTTTTTCATGAGCGTCAACAACTCCTTAACGAAGAGCACATCCCCATCTCGGTCCGCGGCAACCGCTACATTGCCAGCCCGCCATTGATGCCGATCACCTGACCGTGGATATACATATGCTCTTCCGTACACAGGAAGTTGACGACTGACGCCACATCGTCGGCACTGCCCACGCGATTCATCGGTATCAGGGGCAGTACCTGCTCCTTGGGTATTTTCTCGGTCATCTCGGTCGCGATGAAGCCGGGGGCGACCACATTCACCGCGATGTTCCTCTTGCCGACCTCGCGCGCCAGGGCCTTGGCGGCACCGATCAATCCTGCCTTGGAAGCTGAATAATTTACCTGGCCTGCCTGTCCGATCTGTCCCGATGCGGAGGAAACGATGACGATGCGCCCCCGCTTCGCCTTCAGCATGGCAAAGACCACAGCGCGGCCAACGTTGAAAAAACCATCGAGGTTCGTAGAGAGGACCGACTTCCACTCGTCCCTGGTCATCCACATCAGGAGATTGTCACGCGAGATGCCGGAATTATACACGAACACATCGGGAGACACGGTCTCAAGCCTTGTGCTTAATGCGGCCTCGGTCTCATCATAACTGGAAACATCGAAGGGGATCAGGTCGCAGGCCCTTCCCAGCGCATCGATCTCCGCTTTTACTTTTTGTGCGGCCTCATGGTTCCCTTTATAGGTAAGCCATATATTAAAACCGGATGCTGCCAGCCGCAGTGCTATGGCACGGCCTATTCCCCTGCTGCCTCCGACTACGAGTGCAGTTTTGTTTGCATTATTTTTTGTCATAAAAAGCAGGTCTTCGGACTTTCCATTATTGCAGCCGCGTAGCCGCAACCATTTTTAAACAGCGTGATTTGTCCTTGTCCATTCTCAGGAAAACCTGATGCAAACTGCATCCGACCATGATACAAAAGATAGGCTAACTGTTTATATTTAAAGACATTTTACTAGCGCTCGGAAGTTATGAATAGTACACCATAGTTATAAGGCTGTCAAGACTTTTCCTGTACAACACCCACCGGGCTTATACAGGCTGTCCCGAACAGTTCTTCGATCAGGGATGGTATAAGAGAAAGCTTTTCCTTCTGTCGTCGGCGAAGTTTTTTTTGACGTACTGACGATCGATCATGGCAGGTGTCGCAAAACTGGCAGAATGGTCATCGAAGGCACTGAAGGGCGGATTCGGACAAACAAAAATCGCTTGACAATCAACCCCCCCTTCTGTTATTTTAGCCACCTACAAAGTCACCGTTCAAGATGCCGAGGTAGCTCAGTTGGTAGAGCAGAGGCCTGAAAAGCCTCGTGTCCGCAGTTCAATTCTGCGCCTCGGCACCATTTCTCTTTCCTCACCATCCTCCTGCAGAACCGCTCTCGTTTCGACGTACATGCACATCCGATCCCAGGTCCCTCCTGATGCAATTTTCGTTGATCACAAACCAGACCGGAAGGCGCGGAAACAAAAAAGGTCCCGCTCATCGCGGGACCTTTCGGCTGCATACAGAAGAACACTGCCTGCAGAATCTATTCCTTGTCGAACAGTCCCAGCTGGGTCATCTTTTCCCCGGGGAAAGGAACCGGATAGGTACCGTCAAAACAGGCTGAGCAATAGTTCATGGGCTGCTGTACAACCTTCTGGATGCCGTCCATGCTGATATAGCCAAGCGTATCTGCGGTGATATACTTCCTGATCTCCTCGATGCTGTGTGTTGAGGCGATAAGCTCCTGCCGTGTCGGCATATCGATGCCGTAGAAGCAGGGATAGGAGGTCGGCGGCGAACTGATGCGCATATGCACTTCTGCAGCGCCTGCGTTCCGGATCATCTTGATGATCTTTTTGCTGGTCGTGCCGCGCACGATGGAATCATCGACCACCACTACGCGCTTGCCCTTGAGCGCATCCCTGACCGGATTCAGTTTGATCTTGACGCCGAAGTGCCTGATGCTCTGCTGCGGCTCGATAAAGGTCCTGCCCACGTAATGGTTCCTGATCAAACCGAAGTCAAAGGGGATTCCCGCCTCTTCGGCATATCCCAGTGCGGCAGGTACGCCGGAGTCGGGAACCGCGATCACCACGTCTGCCTCGATCCCGGTCTCGCGTGCCAACTGCTTGCCGAAGGCCTTCCTGATGGTGTACACGTTCTGGCCGAAGACCATGCTGTCGGGCCGTGCAAAATAGATGAACTCGAAGATGCAATGGGAAGGTTCCGCCGGTTTGAGCGGAAAGGACGACTTGATGCCGTGGCTGTTGATGACGACCATCTCTCCCGGGGCGATGTCACGGATATAGGTGGCCTCGATCAGGTCGAAGGCGCAGGTCTCGGATGCAACTACATACGCCCCGTCAAGTTCGCCAAGCGAGAGCGGCCTGAAACCGTTGGGATCGCGAATGGCGATCAACTCGTCTTCCGTCATGATGAGCAGGCTGTAGGATCCCTGAACATGGCTCAACGCGTCGACGATCCGCTCGTGCAGTGTGGCCATGCGGGACTGGGCGATCAGATGCACGATCACCTCGGTGTCCGCGGTGGTCACGAAGATCGATCCATAGGCCTCAAGCTCGTCCTTCAACAGCCCGGCATTCACGAGGTTCCCGTTGTGAGCCACTGCCAGGCCGCCCAGCGCGAAATTTACCAGGATCGGCTGGATATTGAAAGCAAAGCTTCCCCCGGCGGTGGAATAGCGGTTATGCCCGATGGCCATGTGCCCGGGAAGCTTCTTGATCCGTGCTTCGTTGAAGATGTCGGCCACGAGGCCCATGGCCTTCTCGCCGTACAGTCGTTTACCGTCCGACGAAACGATGCCTGCCGACTCCTGGCCCCGGTGCTGGAGCGAATAGAGCCCCAGATAGGTAAGATTGGCCGCATCGGGATGGCCGAATATACCAAAAACACCGCATTCTTCGTGGAGTTTGTCAAACATAGTTACATCCTTATTGCGATGCAGGATGCACGATACCGGATGCACGGAAAAGCCGTCATCATGCATCATGCATCATGGATCATGGATCATGGATCATTTTGATTTTTTCTTAAAGACCCTTTTAAAAATATAATCCACCTTTTTAAGCGTATGCTTCAGGTCGAAACACGAATCTAGTTCTTTGCTGCTCAAGTAGGAGCGTACATCCTTGTCCTTGTTCAGGAGCTCTTTGAAATCCCCGCCCTCTTTCCAGACCGTCATGGCGTTCCGCTGAACATAGGAGTAGGCCGTCTCGCGCGCGATTCCCTTGGCTACGAGCGCCAGCATCACGGTCTCTGAATGGAAGAGTCCCTTGGAGATGGCCATGTTCCGCTCCATGTTCTTCGGATACACGAACAAGCGGTCCACCAGCTTGTTGAACCGGGCGAGCATATAGTCGATGAGAATGGTACTGTCAGGGATGATGATTCGCTCGACCGAGGAGTGTGAGATGTCCCGCTCGTGCCAGAGCGCCACGTTCTCCATGGCTGCGAGCGAGTTGCCGCGGATGACGCGGGCAAGGCCGGAGAGGTTCTCGGCCGAGATGGGGTTCCGCTTATGCGGCATGGCGGACGACCCCTTCTGCCCTTCGGAGAAGTATTCTTCGGCCTCAAGCACTTCGGTGCGCTGCAGATGGCGGAGTTCAATGGAGAATTTCTCGATGGAGGAGGCGATCAACGCAAGCGCTGAAAGAAATTCGGCGTGGCGGTCACGCTGCACCACCTGCGTGGCCACCGGCTCGGGAACAAGACCCAGTTTGCGGCAGACATAGGTTTCCACCGAGGGATCGATGTTCGCGAAGGTGCCGACCGCTCCCGACACCTTGCCCACGCTGATGACGTCACGGGCCCTGACCATCCGGTCGAGCGCCCTTCCCATTTCCTCGTACCAAAGCGCCATCTTGAGGCCGAACGTGACCGGCTCGGCGTGGATTCCGTGCGAACGACCGATCATCACCGTATCCTTGTAGCGGAGCGCCTGTTTTCTGAGCGTTTTCATGACCGTGCGGATATCGTCGATGATGATGTCAGAAGCCTTGCGCATGAGCATGGCGAGCGACGTATCGAGCACGTCCGACGACGTCAGCCCCAAGTGGATATAGCGCGACTCGGGTCCGACCTGTTCGCCCACGGCCGTCAGGAAAGCGATCACATCGTGCTTGACGATCTTTTCAAGAGCGTCGATCCGCTTGACCTTGAAGTCCGCCTTTTTTTTGATCGTGGCAAGCGCCTTGGCAGGGATCAACCCCAGTTTGGCGTTCGCTTCGCATGCCAGGATCTCGACCTCGAGCCATGCGCGGTATCTGTTTTCGGGTTCCCAGAGACCGGACATTTCCGGCCTGCTGTAGCGAGGGATCATGCTGTTGTTTCTCCTGAGTTATTCATGAGGATTATTGCAATGGCGACCATCCATCGGTGGAACGGTCACGATCATGCGGTTATCAATCGGGATATCTTTTCATATGAAGCGGCATCAGGCGCAAGCAGCGAGATCTCGATCGAATGCCCTTGGGAACCGTCAGCCAGTCCCTGCCGGAGCGCGCTCACGGCTGATTCTGTCGATAGTTCAGACATTACAAGATACTCGAGCGCCGCAGCGGTCACGCCGGCGCCCACTGCCGCAGCTGCAGCCGACCGCGCCGATTCCTGCAAGGTGTCAGGAGAAACGCTTTCCCGGGGGCCGAGGCCGAGCATGAATATCTTTGAGGCCGGCACCTTGCCCCGCGACGTCAAGAGCGCCAGTTCACCAAGGGCGCCGCGCAGCTTGTTCTTAATGATCAGGGAAGACAGAGAGCCGCAGAGCAGCCAGTCCAGTTCGCCGGCAAGTCCCTTGAGCGGCCGGACATCCTCGAAAAAACCAACGATCAGTGCTCCGGTCTCAAGCTTTTTTATATCCTGCAAAATGACCTTGATTCCCAAACCGGGCCTTCCTCGCCTGCTAGTCTTCGATCTTTCCCTCGTCCAGCTTGCCGACCATTCTCGCCACGCTGTCGAGGATGCCGTTCACAAAAGAGCCGGAATCGTCGGTGCCGAACTTTTTGGCGATCTCGATCGCTTCATTGATGGTCACGCTCGTGGGGATATCTGCCCGGTAGAGGATCTCATAGACCGCCATGCGAAGCACATTGCGGTCGACGGCGGCCATGCGGTCGATGCTCCAGTTCTTTGCGCAGGCATGGATCTTCTCGTTGATGGCAGGCAAATGCTTATAGGTGCCCTTGATGATCTCTTCCGTAAAGGCCTGCACCTCGTCGTCGACTTCATGCTCCGCCCAGAAGCGTTTCAGGATCGTGGCCGTGGGTTTGTCTTTTCTGATGTCCAGCTGAAAGAGGATCTGGAGCGCATACTCCCGTGCCTTGCGTCGTTTCATACGCTTCCATCTGCCGAATGCTGTTCGTTCATACGCATCGGTCGTTACGCGATCTGCCGCATGAGGTTCGCCATCTCGATCGCCGAAAGCGCCGCATCCCAGCCCTTGTTGCCGCTCTTGGTGCCTGCCCGTTCGATGGCCTGCTCGATCGTGTCCGTGGTCAGGACCCCGAAGATGACCGGCACGTTGGAATCCAGGGAGACCGACGCGATGCCCTTGCTGACCTCGGCGCTCACATATTCGAAATGCGGCGTAGCGCCACGGATCACCGCGCCCAGGCAAATGATCGCGTTGTACTTTTTCGATTGGGCAAGCATCTTGGCCGCAAGCGGTATCTCGTACGCCCCGGGCACCTTCACGATCTCAATATCGTTTTCTGCAGCTCCATGGCGCTGGAGCCCGTCAAGCGCTCCCTCGACCAGTCTGCCGGTGATAAAATCGTTGAAGCGCGCGGCGATGATGCCGAACTTGAGCCCCTGCGCCGTCACATTTCCCTGGATCGTCTTTGCCATCAAACCCTCCGTACAATTTCGGATTGCGGATTTCGGATTTCGGATTTTTTTCAACCCCAGTCCACAAACCGCATCATATTTGTCCATCCCTGAGCATGGTTTGCAGTTTTCGGCTTTGCCTTTTGAATCCGCAATCCGAAATCCGCAATCCGCAATGAGGTCACACTTTTTCCAGCATATGCCCGAGCTTGTCTTTCTTCACCTTGAGATACTTTATGTTCTTGGCATGCGGCGGGGTCTCGATCGGCATGCGGGCCACAACGGTCAGGCCATAGCCTTCAAGGCCGACGATCTTTTTCGGATTGTTCGTCAGCAGCCTGATCTTGCGCACACCGATGTCGCGCAGGATCTGCGCGCCCACGCCGTAATCCCTGAGGTCCGCTTTAAAACCGAGGGCCAGGTTGGCCTCGACCGTGTCCTTGCCCTTGTCCTGAAGCTCGTAGGCCTTCAGTTTTCCCTCGATGCCGATGCCGCGCCCTTCCTGGCGCATGTAGAGGATGACGCCTTTGCCTTCCTTATCGATGATCTCCATGGCGTTGTGCAGCTGCTCGCCGCAGTCACAGCGGAGCGAACCGAACACATCGCCCGTGAGACACTCGGAATGGACGCGGACAAGCACCTCGTCTTCAGGTTTGATCTCGCCCTTTACCAGCGCGATATGGTTCAGTTGGTCAATGTCGTTCGCATAGAGGATCGCGGTGAAATCGCTCCCGTGGCTGGTGGGCATCTTGGTCACCGCCACGCGCCGTACCAGCGATTCTTTTCTGACCCGGTAGGCGATGAGGTCCTTCACCGTAATGATCTTCAGGCCGAACTTCTTTGCGAACTCCATAAGATGCGGCACCCGCGACATGGTGCCGTCATCGTTCATGATCTCACAGATCACACCTGCCGGGTAGAGCCCGGCGAGCCGTGCCAGGTCCACCGAGCCCTCGGTCTGCCCGGTGCGCTGCAGCACGCCTCCCGGACGCGCCCTGAGCGGGAACACATGTCCCGGCCGTGCCAGGTCTTCCGGTCCCGACGCCGGATTGATGGCGGTCTTGATCGTTGTTGCCCGGTCAGCAGCGGAAATGCCGGTGGTCACGCCTTTTTTCGCCTCGATCGAGATGGTGAACGCCGTGCCGAAGGACGACGTATTGTCCGTCGTCATCATGGGCAGCTGCAGTTCTTCCACGCGCTCCGATGTCAGCGAGAGACAGATGAGGCCGCGGCCATGCGTGGCCATGAAGTTGATCGCTTCCGGCGTCACCGCCTCGGCGGCCATGGTAAGGTCGCCTTCGTTCTCCCGGTCCTCGTCATCCACGAGAATGACCATCTTGCCCTTTTTAATATCGTCCAGGGCCTCTTCAATCGTATTGAACTTCATGCTACCACCCTTCTTTCAGATACAAATTCAGCCTGCCCCGGTCGTTCGCCGTGACATTCCGAACTGTGTTATGCAAATCCGTTCTTCTGCAGCAGCTCCAGGCTGACGCCGCCTTCAATCCTTCCGGCAAGCAGCTTTTCAACATATTTCCCGATAAGGTCCGTTTCGAGGTTCACGCTGTCGCCGGCATGCTTTGACCCCAGCGTCGTCAACTTGGCCGTATGGGGTATCATGGCGATGGAAAATCCCGAAGCATCAACGTCGGCAACGGTCAGACTGATGCCGTCTATGGCAACGGAGCCTTTTTTTATGATGTACCGGAGTGCCGGTGCAGGAGTATCGATGGTAATACGCCAGGAGTTGCCTTCCTGTTTCTTTGCCCTGATGCGTCCGACGGCATCCACATGCCCCGAGACCAGGTGTCCGCCGATCCGCGCCGAGAGCTGCAAAGCGCGTTCAAGGTTCACCTGCTGCCCCACGCTGAGATCGCCCAGGTTCGTAACTTTCAGGGTCTCCAGGGCCACGTCTGCGGAGAACTCGGCCTTCCCCATCTCCACGACGGTAAGGCAGACGCCATTCACGCTGATGCTGTCGCCCAGCACGGTGCCGCCGAGAACCAGGGATGCGGACACGGTCAGACGGGCCGCTCCTGCGTCACGGCGGAGCGCCTTGACGCTCCCCAATTCTTCCACAATGCCGGTAAACATCCCAATCCTCTGATAAATCCAAATCCCAAATTACAAATCTCAAATCCCAAATAAGCACCAAATTACAAGTTCCCAGTAACTCAAACTGTTTGGTGCCTGTCTTTTGGTAATTGAAATTTATTTGTAATTTGGTGCTTGTGTTTTGGTGCTTGTTTCAACTTACTGCACGAGCGGCAGCAGAACGATCTCGATCCTGCGGTTCTTATGCTTGCCGTCGTCCGTATCGTTCGGCGCGACCGGCTGGTATTCCGAGTATCCCGTGGCGGACAACAATTTGGCGTCGAGGCCGCCCTGTTCCTGGAGATAGCGGACAACTTCGGTCGCCCGGGCCGTTGAAAGCTCCCAGTTCGTGGGGAACCGTTTTTTAAGCGCGCTCACGATCGGCACATTATCGGTGTGCCCCTCGACCTGGATGCGTTTGTCTTTAATGTCTTTCAGGATGCTGACGACCTTGTCCAGCACCAGCTTCCCGTCCTTGCTGATGTCGGTGCTGCCCGAGGGGAAGATGATCTTATCCACCATGGTCATGGTCAGACGGTTCTTCATCTCGGTGAGCTGGACCTTCCCCTCCTGGATCTCCTTTTCGAGCTTCTTCTGCAGGTCCTGATAGGTCTGGGTCGCCCGTTCAAGCTGTTCAGCCTTTTCTGCTTTCTGCGACAGGAGGTCCCGTTCTTTTTCGACTGCCGCCTTGTCCGTTTTGAGCGCATCCACCTCGGCGGTCAGGTTCTTGACCTGGCCCTGAAGATTATCGCTCAATGCGGCGAGCGTGTCTGCTTCCTTGGCTTTTGTATCGAATGCAGCCTGCGAAACGCAACCGGTGAGCAACAGGAAGGCAACGAACGGAAAAACATGAATCTTTCTCATTATTTCCTCCTTTAGAATATGACGCATGTCCAGGCGATAAAAAAGCATCGTTATAATAACTTCAGCAGGGTTTATTGTCAAGAATATTGTGGCGCGAAAAGGACTTATAGCGCCTCAAAACACGGAATGCAGAAGGATTTCCCGCCTTTTTCGCGGCTGCGGGATTCCATGACCTTCTCGTTGCACCGGGCGCAGCGCAGAGAGGCGCGAATGGTCGCTTTGGGGGGAGTGAGTGCAGCTGCCGGCTGGATGGCCAGGAACTCCTGTTCAGCAGCGCTGAGAATGGCGGCGGCCTTCTCCATTTTCAGCTGCTGCAGCTCGCGGGACACCTCTTCCCCCGCCTGCTGACGTTTCACGAGCTCCCCGAACCGGCTATCGTCTTCAAAGCCCCGGTAGTCCTCGGAGATGCGCACACCCTGTCCGGTCCTGCGATTAAAAAAGGTATAAACGTGCTTGCCGTAGTCCCGGAAAACAAGGTTTCCCTTGCCGAAGGTGCAGCCCGTTATGTACTGGATCGCGTCAACAGCGCAGGAGTCGTTCTCGACGACTGCCACGAGCTCTTCGTCGTGCGGCCGATCGGCCTTAAGTTCCCGGAGCGCTGCCTTTGCCACGCGATAGCCCAGCGCAAGGCCCGGGCAGAGGTGGCCGTGGAACTGTACCGTGTCACGGAGATCAGCATCGAAATTATTCTGCATAAGAACCTCTCTTTTCCATAATTGCAGGTTACAGTGACAGGATTAAGCACTTTCTCAATCCGCAATCCGAAATCCGCAATCCGAAATCGAATTATTTTTTCAACACCAGCTTCGCCGCCAGGACCGCTTTGGCCCGTTTCAGATGTGCTTTGATCGACTCACTGTCATCAATGGCAAGATGAATTTCTCTCGCGACTTCCTCTTCGCCGGCCGAAACCGCCCGGGCAGCCCACTCCCTGTAGCTTTCCGCATGGCTGTCGCTGTGTTCGACCCAATGCTCAAGCATTGCCTGCAGCTTGCGCAGGGATTCCGTTCCGGCGTCCGGATGTTCATGGGCATGATCGTGTGCGTGATGGTGTTTGTGGTTGTCGTGCATGGTCCCTCCGTAAATGGCCGGCTACACCAGCTCTTTCCCGGTCGTCGTCATGGTCAATTTCCCATGCTTGACCCCCCGGGTGCCGATGAGCCTGTCCGCGATCTTTCTGATCTCACGGCTTTTCCCCTTCACCACCAGCACCTCCAGGCAGTTATGGGCGTCAAGATGGACGTGGAGCGCCGAGATGATCTGATGAAAGGATTTGTGCTGCATGTCCGTAAGGGCATGCTCCAGTTCCCGGGTATGATGATTGTAGACAATGGTGATGGTGCCGACCGTGTCCTCATCGCCGCCCTCCCATTCCTCATCGACCAGCCGGTCGCGGATCAGATCGCGGATGGCCTCGGAGCGGTTTTTGTATCCTTTGCGGGAAATAAGCGTGTCATATTTTTTCATGAGCTGGCCGTCGATCGAAACGCCGAACCGTACGAGGTCTGACATGGGCTCTCCTTTGGAGCAGCAGATGGACACTGTAAAGCTATCAGGGATGGTTTGTCAATATATTCAACGGCCAGACAAACGTCTTTTTCACCACGGAGGCACGGAGACACGGAGGAAACCTGTAAACCATGGGAAGTGAAGATCCATACAAGTACCATGATCTTTATCGATTGTAATTCGCTTAGTCGTATCCTGCCTCTTCATAGCCGTTCTCCGCCTTGATCCGTGTCAATGGTTTTGATCTTCTCCGTGTCACCGTGACTCCGTGGTAAAACTTTTAGCAGCGCTGCAGCGAAAGCGGCAGTTCAAGGTTATTTTCTTCCATGAGCGTTTTATCGGAGAGGATAGTCTTCGACGGGCCGTCGGCCACAACGATGCCGTCCCTGATCACGATGCAGCGGGCGCAGACATCGAGGATAAGGTCGAGGTCGTGCGAGGCAATGATCTTCGTATGGACAAAGGTCTTGAGCATGGTGATGAGCGATCGTCGGGACCTGGGGTCGAGGTAGGCCGCAGGCTCGTCCATCACCAGGATGTCGGGTTCCATGGCAATGACCGATGCGATGGCCACGGCGCTCTTCTGCCCGCCGGAAAGGTGGTGAGGCGGTTTGTCCCTGAGGTCCAGGCAATTGACCGTGCGCAAGGCCTCGTGAACGCGTTCCCGGACGCACTCGGGGCTCATGCCCAGGTTAAGCGGCCCAAAGGAGACGTCATCGAAAACGGTCGGCATGAAAAGCTGGTCATCGGGGTTTTGGAACACGATGCCGACCTTCCTGCGGACCTCCTGTCGCGTAGACTTCTGCAGCTCGATATCGCCGATCGTTACAGTCCCCTTCGACGGCAGGAAATAACCGTTCATGTGCAGCAGGAGCGTTGACTTGCCCGAGCCGTTGGCGCCCACGATGCCGACCGACTCTCCGTGCGTGATCCGGAACGAAATGCCTTTCAGCGCCTCGGTGCCGTCGGGATAATGGAACAGCACATCCTTGAACTCGACAAAATGGTGGCTCATCGCAGGACCTCCTGAACAAAACTTCCGAGCATGTCGGTAACCGGGAAAAGGCGAAACACGGCCAGTAACACAATCGTCAGGGAGATATACAAACCGTCGTTGGAACGGAAACGATACTCCTTCAGCGAAGGCATGTCGCCGCTAAAGCCCCGGGAGAGCATGGCGCTGTAGATCCGCTCCGCGCGCTCCACGGTCCTGAGAAAAAGGACACCGATCAGCCGGGCAACGACCTTCATGCTGCTGCCGCGGCTGCCGAAGGACCGCATGTCCCGCGCCCGGACAAGCCTCATTGCTTCTTCTATCAGCACGAAAAGGTAACGATAGAGAAAGAGCAGTTGCGATACGAACACCGCGGGCACGCCGAGCCTGCGGAGCGCATGGCAGATGCCGGGAAAGGAGGTGGTTGCGATCAAAAGGAGCGCCGCGCTTACGGTAAGCGTGAACTTTATGAGGATCGTAAAAAAGGACAGCCAGCCCGCGGACAGCGGGACCCCTGCAATGATCGCAACAGTCTTGGTGTCCAGGATCGGATTGAAAATACCGATAAAGACAGCAAAGGGCGAGACGATCACGATCTTTTTCAGCAAAAATCCGACGGGAAGGTCTCCCAGCGTAACCATCAGCACCGGGAACAGAAAGAACGGGATGAGGCCTGCGATCTCGTATTTGGAGAATGAGATGACCGTAAAAAGAAACAAGAGAGTGCTGACGACCTTCACGCGCGGGTCCAGCCGGTGGATGACTGTGTTCTGATAGGAGAGCCGGTCAAGCCGGCCGATGTTGAAATATTCTTCGTCAAAGCTCATGGTTTATCGCCGCCGGTGACATACTGAATTTATCGCCTCAAAACAGAAACAACATGATCGAGAACCACCACCCCAACCCTTACCATCTCCCCTCACCCCAGCCCTCTCCCGCGGAGGGGAGAGGGAGCACGTCGTAGCCCCTCCCTCGATGGGAGGGGTTGGGGAGGGTGATGGTCAGGCAACCGAATAAACATCAATTTTCAGTAACTACTCAGGTCAAAACCATTAGCCGCGAAAGATCGCATAGAACGCAGAGAGCTTTTAAAGCTGAAACCCAAGAACTGGCGCTTTTCTTTGAGTTCTCTGCGCTCTTTTGTGGCAAACCTGAGCAGTTACAATTTTTATTCCCCTTTGCACTGTAGTTCCTGGACGATTCAGACCGTTAGTAACACAACTGGAGATCCGCTGACGTAGACGTTCAGGGATGCCTGCGCCTGACCGTTCTGATTCCCATGCCGATCAGCAGGATAAGGCCGAGCACCAGGATTGCTCCGACAATTCCCGCCACAGACGTTCCGGTCTCGATGCCGGGCCATGACGGAGCGTTCTCCTTCGGCTTTACCGCATCAGCATCAGGCTTGATGTCATAATCAGGCATGAGAGCGGTCTTTTCCTGGATGTCCTTCAGTGCCTTCGGCAGCCCTTGCTCCTGCTCGGCCGGTTCTGTCTTGCCAATGATCTTGCTGATGGACCACTCAAGCCCGTCCGGACGGGTCGAGGCGAACCACGAAAGCAGCCCCGCCGGTGATGACGGTAAGAACCACAAAACCGACCACAATGTTCTTCAAGGAAACCGATGCTCCAGGTTGCAACGGGGCGGCGCTTCCTAATAGCTCCGGCCGCGTCGAGCGGACATAGCTGACCACCCCTGCGGTCACGAAGCCCTCAACAATGCCGATGGCAAGATGGAGCGGCTGCATAAGAAGCAGAAAAGCGCCGAACGGCAGTTCGCTCTTGCCGGACAGGGCAGTCTCCATGACCACGGAAAAAGCGCCGAGTTGAAGCGCAGCGACAGCGCTCACCAGCGATGCGAAAAGTATCCGCCGCGAACTTTGACCGTTTCCCGCCAGTCGGTTTATAGATCAAGGGATAGGCGAAAAAGCACGGATAGATCCCCAGGTTCCAGATATTGCAGCCGAGCGCGAGCAGACCTCCGTCGGCAAAGAACAGCGCCTGCACCGTCAGGACCGAGGCCATGGCGAGAAAAGCAGCGTAAGGGCCGAGAATTATGGCGAGGATCATGCCGCCGCCGATGTGGCCGCTCGAACCGGTGCCGGGGATCGTGAAATTGATCATCTGGGACGCAAAAATAAAAGCGCCCATCACCCCCATGAGCGGGATCATTTTGTCATCTATGTTCTCTTTCAGTTTCTTTGACGCGCAGCCGATCGCCGCAAGCGTTCCAGCCCAAAACGTCGCGCCCACGGCCGGGGACAACAAAGCATCTGCCATGTGCATGATAATTTCTCCTGGTTCCCTGTTCACCTGAAACGGGAGCCATAAACACAGTACATTATCCGACCACCAGTGCTACGATTATTAATTAAATAACACACACAGTGAACATTGTCAACTTTCTTTTGGCTTGGGATATGCGCGTAAAAAGGCGTATTTGCGGGAGGAAGGAACTGCCGGGTCAAGCGGAAACAATAAGCCCATGAAAATGGAATCATCTTGACAAAAAGAACATGGTTTGATACCCTGAATCACTGTTTCAGCGCAAACAGGGCATTCAATTTTTCCTTGTACTACTACGATCTAAGGAGGCTTCACATGAAAAAGATCATTCTTGCAGTTCTGTTGGTGTTCGTCATGGCAGTCCCTGCAATGGCAAAGACAACCATCAATATCGACACTTTGAGCCAGGCTGAATTCAAGTCGTTCAGCGAAGATTTCGGCATGGCCTTCAGCTACCAGCCCGTGTCCCCTGCCGCCCCGCTGGGAGACAAACTGCCCGGCTTCGACGCAGGCGTGGAAGTTTCCTACGTCAAGCTCGACAAGGGCGCATCCTACTTCCAGAAGATGGATACCTTAGCCGGCAATGGCGAGCTTCCCAACGCGCTGGTCATTCCCCGCATTCATGTCCAGATCGGACTTCCGATCATCCCCATCGATCTCGGCGTCAGCTATGTAAGCATCCCGAGCAGCGACATGAAACTGACCGGCTACGAAATAAAATATGCAGTGCTTGAGGGCGGGCTTGCCATGCCGGCAGTCGCGATCCGCGGAGCCTATACCAAGCTCTCCGGTGTGGATGTGCTCGATCTTTCCACGAAATCGCTCGACATTTCCATCAGCAAAGGCATCCTGATCTTCACGCCCTATGCCGGTGTGGGCCAGGTCTGGATCACGAGCGAACCGCACAGCCCGACCTCCTCGCTTCCGCTCGAGAAGGAAGATATTACCAAGACAAAGGTCTTTGTCGGCACGAAGATGAAGATCTTCCCCTTTGTCAATCTTGTCGTGGAAGGCGCCTTCTCGAACATAAAGGAATATACGGCTCGGCTGAATGTCAACTTCTAACAAGAAGCCTATCATATAACAGAACGAGCAAAGCCTCCGGTTTATTGGACCGGAGGCTTTTTTTGCGCCTAAAAGCGTTTTGACAACCCACACCCCCCATGTTATATTCCCCTCGTGGATACCAGGCGCGAAGCATTGATCTTAAAGGTAACAGGCACCGCTGTCGAGGGGGTAATTGACGAGGTTGCGTCGGAGCTCCCGGTCAAGCTCGTGCTGAACAACGAGCAGTTCGTGACGCTCCTCTGCACCCCTGCCGAGCTCGAAGAGCTCGCTGTCGGCTTTCTCCTGTCGGAAGGCCTGCTCCGGAACAGGTCTGCGATCAAAAAGATCGAGATCCTCGAACAGGAAGCCACGGTCCGCATTGAGCTCGCCGATCTTCCCGCCGACCTCGGCGCGCTGTTTGCCACGCGGACCATCTCATCGGGATGCGGCAAAGGCATCACCTTTACGAGTTTCCGCACCGAAGCGGACCGTCGCATACCGTTTACGGGCAAGGTCATGAGCCTGGGAGATATCAGACGGCTGCTCTCGACCTTCAGGAACATATCGGCGCTGTATCTCGAAACCGGCGGGGTTCACAGCGCCGCGCTCTCCGACGGCAAAGACATCCTGTTCTTCTCGGAAGACATCGGCAGGCACAACGCCGTGGACAAGCTCATCGGAAAAGCATTTTTACAATCCGTTCCCATAGAGGACAAGGTGCTGCTCACCAGCGGCCGCGTAACATCGGAGATCATGACCAAGGCGGCCAGGAACCGTTTCCCCGTCCTGATCAGCCGCGCCGCGCCTTCCTGCATGGCCATAAGTTATGCCGAGGATATGGGCATCACGCTCATCGGCTTCGCCCGGGGTGAGCGCATGAACATCTACACCTGGCCGAACAGGATCACGATGGAGTGACAGAAAGCGTTTTTACGTAAGAGTAAGCACCATAAAAAGGCCCTCCGGGAAAACCGGAGGGCCTTTGCTGTTTGTAGATGCGGGTTTCCTCACCTTCGAGGGGAGGATTAAGGTGGATGGGTTGCTAATGATAATCTGGCAATGGAGAAGTAATACTTCGCTCCTAATGGATCACCCTGATGAAGTCCACGCCTTCGAACGTCGCACTCCCTATCCTGCCGGTCACGTGGACAGGCACCTGGTCGCCGTCCGGAAGGATTGCGATCATTGAGCTTCGATCGAACTTCACCTTGAGCACGTCATGATCATGCTCCGCGCGGTCTTGATCGCACCCGTGATCGTAGTGATGATAGCTGTGATCATAAGGCCGCGTCTCGGCAGGGACGACACCTTCAAGCCTGATCGAGGATAGGTCCACGTCCAATGCCCGGTATCCATGGGGTAGTTCCATCTCTACCATGACCCAGTTGCCGTTGCTCTTTTTATTGAGCGTCTCGGGCTCCACCTCGATATCGACATTGATGCCGGTCTGAGGCACATGGACCGTAAAGGACGCGTTGTTCATCCAGGGGCCGTACCGGTCGCCGTCAAAGGCCCGCGCCCGCCACTGGTAAGCAGTGTTATCTGAGAGCGGCGCGGCAAGCGTCATGGTCGTGATACCGGCGCCGCCCTGGGGCACGCCGGAGAGGGACTGGATAAGCGCCATGCCGCTGTAGATCTCGACGTCGTACGTGAGGTTGTCGCTGTCGGGATCAACAGCGTTCGTTACTGCAAGGAGCGGGTTAAGCGTCGCAACGGTGCTTCCCTCCGCCGGAGAAGACAGGACCGGCGCGCCCGGCGCGTCGTTCGCGGTGTTCACGAAGAACGAGGACGCGTCCGACCAGCCGCTTGCAATAGCGCCGTCAAAGGCACGAGCCCGCCAGTAATAAGTGCCGTTCTCTGAAAGCGCCACCGGAACGGTCCAGGTCGTATTGCCCGGCGTTTCGGCAAGGACCCCGGAACTCGCTGCCAGGGTTGACAGTCCCGCATCTCCATAGACCTCGAACTCATAGGTCAGGACGTCCCTGTCGGGATCAGTCGAATTCCAAACTGACAGCACGGGGTTGGACACCGTCACGCCGGAACCGTTCGAAGGATTGGCCGGAACAGGACCGCTTGGAGCGTCGTTCGCGGTATTTACGAAGATGCTGATAATCTGCGACCACGCGCTCTCGGCCGCTCCGTCGCTCACTTTCGCGCGAACAAAGTATTGCGTATTTTCCTGCAGCCCTTCCGCGTGCCAGGAAGTGGTTCCCTGTCCTTCCGCGATGCCTCCGGAACGGAAGATCTCTGCGCTGTCGAAGGTCAGGACCGTGTCGATCTCGAAGAAATAGGTCAGGACAGCTGAATCAGGATCAGCGCTGTTCCTAACGACCACATCGGCGGCAAGAGACGCTGCCGTGCTGTTGTCCAGAGGCGCGGTGATCAGCGGCGAACTCGGCGCATCATTTTCCGTGTTCACGAAGAATCTGCCCGTTGTCGACCACGGTCCCTCGATCTGTTGGTCATCGGCCTGTGACCGCCAGAAGTACCAGGCATTTTCCTGGAGGTTTACCGGGACCTGCCAGGACGTCGTACCCTCGCCACCTGCAACCTTTTTCATGGTCGCGGTGATCTGTGCAAAATCGGGATCGAGGGCCAGGTCGAAATTATAGGTAAGGACCGGGCTGTCCGGATCAGCGGCGTTCGTGACCGCGAGCACCGGGGCAAGCGTGTCTACCCAGGTGCCGTCAGCCGGACTGGTCAACGTCGGCGCCGAGGGCGGATCGTTCGCGGTGTTCACCCGGAACGATGCTGCCGCCATCCACGGGCCGTACAGCTTTTCGTCATAGGCCCTGGCCCTCCAGAAATACGTGCTGTTTTCCTGCATATCGGCCGGCACGACCCAGGCGGTCGTCCCGGTCTGCTCAGCAGATCGGTCCGGACGAAGCGACCAGGTGCGCAAGCCCACCGTCTGCGTATACTTCGAACTCATAGGTGATCCGGTCGTCGTTCGGGTCCGCAGCATTGCTGATCGTGAGGAACGGTGTGAATGTGTCCACATCAGAGCCGGCGCCGGGCGAGAAGAGCGCCGGGACGGTGGGCGCGCCTTCAACTCTGAAATATGTTGCTGCAAGCGTTTCTTCGATGCCGTTGATATGCGCCCGGAGAACGACGAGATAGTCCTTGGCACTGTAGGCCGTGGTATCGATCGTTCCGCTCCCTGAATAGGCGGCACCGATGGACAACGTCGCCTGGGACGAGAGGGCATCGTACACGGTCTGGTTGACGGCATGGACGGTCTGGACGGAAAGCGATATATCCTGCAAGTCGACATTTCCGATGTTCGTCACTGAATAAGAGACGTTCACGGGCTCGCCGGCCATGAGGCTCTGCTTGTCCACGGACACCTGACCCCGGAGTGCGGACTTGGGCGTTACGAAATTGCTGATCACGAGGTTCTGCGCGCCTGTGGCGATGATCGATCCTGTCGCATCTTTCACTTCAAGCGTGACGGGATAGGTCCCCGGGGCGTATGCGGCGGTGTTCCAGAATGCCTTGAACGTGAATGACGCGCCGGGCATGAGGGTTGTGATGGTCTTTGTTTCCGAATAGAGTGCGCTTCCCTCCCCTGACCCTTGATCCATGGCCTTTGCGATTGTTATTTTCGCCGTCAGGTTTTCGTGAACACCCTCTCCGCTTTGGCTCGTGATGACGGACGTTATCGTTGCCTGTTCGTTTGCGTTGTAGGATATTTTGTCCGTGACAAGAGCAACGCTGATGCTTGCGTCGAGGCTTCCGCTGTATGCCACGGTTTTCGTTATCGTCTGGTTTAAATCGCCGGTGCAGGTCGCGGTGTACGTCATAGCGCTGGTTATCTGCTGCGAGTACTGGAACAGCTTTGTTTCTCCGGGAAGCACGATGATTTGCTCTGATGTATCAATATTCGCGCTCCGCACTCCGCATTCCGCGCTCGCTTCTGTTTTGCCGGTGTTCGTAAGCGTCAGGGTCACGGTAAACGGATCGTTCCCGGCCGTATCAGGCGCGGTGAGAGTTGCCGTCACGGACGGTGAGCCAACCTCGTACTGGTCTACTATTTCGGCAAGATTCGATCCGGTCTGCGTTACCGTTCCTGCAAGCGAATAGACTCCGACAGGTCCCGCAGTGGTTGTCGTGGTAAACAGATAGCTTTCGTTGGCCGGCACATCGACAAGTGCCGTATAAAGAACTTGATTGCCGGCCGTAAGCTGAATACCGAGCGCCGATGCTGTGATAGATGCCAGGTTTCTCACTTCCCCGGTGATCGTCACCGTCTCGCCGGGTTTGTAAATCTTTTTGTCCGTGCTGAAGGAGAGTATGGTATTCCCCTGGATGACATAGAAGGGATATTCCGAGGTCGCGATGGTCTGCCCGGTGCTGGAGGTCAGCGTGCCCTGCAGGTAGAGCTTGCCGGGAACATCGAGCGTGCCGATCGAATTTGTAAGATTAGAAACCATGCCCTGCGCCAGATGTATCGGCGCGTCGGTCTGCCAGAGGACGTCTCCCGCGTAATAACCATAGGTAACTTTAATATCGTTAAGAAGAGGAGTAGTTATCGTGTCTGTTGTCGCCAAAGCAGCTTCAACCTCGATCCAACGGCCATTCGGACTGGTTATAGCCGATCCACTGGCTGTGATATAGTCGCTCCACGTTGCGATGGACAATCCAGCGTCGGTGTCAGAACTGCGGGTGCGAAGCTTTATTGATGTGCCGAGCGGAGTAGTCGTATTGAAGGTTATATTTTCCCAATGAGACTGTTGGCCGCCGTCATATTTAGCGCGCCACGTACCGGATGAAGCATATTTTGTGTTGCGCGCAGTGAAGTTATCAAAACCTGCGCTTGCGTTTCCATTACTCCCCATCCACACCTTCATAAGAGGTCGCACCGGTTCCGCTGTAAAATTCGCTACGTTTCCAAGCATGACCCAATTTGTTCCATCATGGTAATACGTGCTAAGCTGGCTGCCTGTTCTGGCAATGCGCAGTTTTCCCGAAGTGTTAGAAGTGGGGACTTCATCCGTGTTTGCCATCACATCATTGACCTTGATACCTCGCAGATAAAATTCGCCGCTGCTGTTATGCATCCGTTTGATCATCGCAAAATTACCCGAGAATTGACCCGCGTCCGCGACAATAGCCAATTCCGGTCCTGTATCTCCAGTGGCATTGGTGCTGAACTCGCTCCAATCAACCTGGATGTCAAAATCGTTCAATAAGTAAGACCAGTTCTTTGTTTCTACGTTCTCGCCGTATAAACCGTTATTCACCTTGATATACAGCTTGCCGTTTTGGGTGACAAATGACCCCGAGTTATTCCCCCACAGATCGAGCTTTTCCCATCGATCCATATTCAATACTCCGGGATCGTAATTGTCATTAGCCGGCAGCAGCCGCACGGAATCAACCGTCTCGTTCTTGGTTACAATCCTGCCGGAGTTGATCTTAAAATTATCAAATTTGGCGTTTGCCGAATATCCCTGCCCTCGCCATATCCATAATTGAACGGAGGGTTTGTCCGCAAACTGTGAATACGTCCTGCTTAACATTTGAGTCCAGCCGGAACCATTCCAGTAGTAAGTCGCAATATTGCTGCCCATTCTCGTAATCCTCAAGCGGCCGGAGGAAACATAGCTTCCCGCGCCCGCCGAAGCGACCCTGCTTCCGTTTATGTTAATACCGCTTGAATAGCCGCCCGATGACATATTTTTCACAAAGACCCAGTAAGTACTCGCATATAAAGCGAATTCAGGGCCCTCGTCCAGGGCACTGTTATTCGAATCAAAATCAACCTGAATATCGAAATCACCGTCAAGCTGCCATAAACTTTTCGCACCGGATGCAGTCGTAGCATCATTTATGTACAGTTTGCCCGACTGAATACTGACATTGCCCCACGAGGACCATTTATTGCTATCAAGAGAAGTTTTGTCGAAATCATCATTCGGTATCAGCCAGTCATTCATGCCATATGTGTCTACACCGTTTCTAACCCCCTCTTGAAAATCGTTTTGACTCGCCCAGGTCTTCGACTTCTGGCTGTCCCCTGCCGCAGTGACCTGTAAATGCAGGTTTCCATTCTGGAGCGCGGTGCCGGTGTTGGTGATCGCACCGTAGCTCGTGATATTTTCGGTCGTGAGATAGCTCGGCTTATCGGTCTGGGCTGACAGGCCGGCCTTGATGCCGGCAATCGTGAGGGGCATGCTCACAATTTCGGTCTTTCCGGTCGATTCATCTTTGTAATTCGCGATGATGCTGTAACTGCCGTCCACCGCGCCGATAGGAATGGCGAGGGATGGTGTAGCGGTCGATCCGGCCGGTACAATTTGGCTATTGCTTCCCGAGGAAATTAATGCGGCCTTTGAATCGAAGAGATCCAGCGTATACTGAACGGTAGTATCAACTCCCCCGGTGTTCGAAATAACGGGGCTGATGCTTCCGCCCGCAGTATATGCCGTTTGGTCGAGCGACAGAGACAAAGCGGATTCCGGTATTGTGAACTGCGCACTCTGGACGGTAGTCGATCCCGACGGCAGGGTGAGCGTTATGGTTGCCGTATGCTGCCCGGCAGTCATAGTATCAGGGATTGCAAAGGAAACCGGTATCTGAACACTTCCGGCACCCTCGCCCCCTGCGGGAGAGGGGGGAAGCGTTATTGTTTTCGTAAAACCCGCATCCGGGACAGCAAGCGTGATCGTCATGCCCTCCTGGCTGAAATTTCCCGTATTGCTCAGGCTGGTCACGAGATTCGCCGTTTCCCTGATCTTGTACGATGCCTTGTCGAACATCATGGTAGCGTTCACCGTGTTCGGCAGCTGGATCGTCATCGCCTGCCCGTCCATCGTTTCATCGCTCTGCGTATATGTGAGCGTGTATGCGCCGAACTTAATCGCAGGTAGCGATGGGTCATAAGCAAGAGTTTTGGTCTCACTTGTTCCCAAACTAAACGACTGCGTCGCGCTGGATATCACCTGGCCGTCGGGGTCCGTGAGGATCACGTTGAGCGCACCGGAGGATACGGCGTATGTGCCAGTGTTCGCAAGGTTGAAGGAGACAGTGTTTGCGCCGGTGATGAATGCGGCGGGCAATACGGGGGTCACTGATATCTGGCTCGTGAATATGCCGAAGTTGGTCGATACATCCCCTAGTTTCGCCGCGTTTGCGTCATAGACCTCCGCCAGGACCGTGTAGAAACCGCGCTGGGGATTTGCGGGCAGCGCAAAGTTGAGGCTCTGGACAGTCGGGCTTTTTGCGATCAGGCTCAGGTCCAGGCTCGTGTCGAATACGCTCGCGCCGGAGGGATCGCTTACCCGCACTTTCAACGTGACCGGATATCCGATCGAGCGATTGTTCCGGATGGTGATGGAAACGCCGGCGGTGTCGCCTTTTCTGTAGATCGCCTTGTCGGTCTGGGCAAAGACATTCACGAACGCGGGAGGGGTCTTGGACATCATGGGGTTGTAGATCAGGACCCCTCCGGCTGCCAGATCGCCGGTGATGGGCACGTTCCAGTATACGTCCCCAGTGGGTCCAGCGGGGGTCCCGACGGTGATGGTTCCGGGATTGACGCCCGTGATCTTGTACGAGCCGTCAGCAGCGGAAATCGCCTGAAGGGTGTAGATACCCGAAGTCGCCTGTACGGTTACGCCCGCGAAGGGGATATTATTATCAGCATTCCAAACAATGCCCATGACAGTGCCGGATATGGGATTGACGGACATGCCGACCTTGCCGAGGTTGATGAAGGTGCCTGCGCTGATGGATGCGGTGACGGTGAGCGGCGAATATCCGGCCAAGGAAAGGGTTATCTGCCGGCTGCCGACCGGGATGCCGGAGAGCGCGAACATGCCGCTTGCGTTCGATGTGGCGGTGTATGATGGATCACCGGTGAGCTGAATGCTGACGCCTGATAGTAGCGTATTAGTCGTTGCATCTACGATTGTGCCCATAACCGAGCCGGTTGTTGCTGCGGGCGGCGGCGAGGCGGGTATGTGCTCGGAGAGATAGAGCGCCTTGAGCGCAAGGGCAGTGCTGTAAGGATCGTCGTTCCAGGAACCATTGGATGATTGCGTGGTTGTGAGGTAGTTCAGGGCATTGCCGAGGATCGTCGCGTCGGTTGATATGCCGACTAATGCGGAATACGCGAGAGATGTTTCATACACAGTGGACGAAGGGTATCCGAACCCACCGTCCGTGTTCTGATGGCTGGAGAGATATGCTGTGGCTTTGGTGATGGCTGTGGCAAGGGTCGTGGTCTGGGGAAATTGCTGGAGCGTGGCGGAGACGATGGCGGTCATGTAGACGCTGCTGGAATTATCCTTAAAGAAACCCCATCCGCCGTCTGTATTTTGACTATTCGTGAGATAGGCGAGTGCGGTGTTGCTTACTGAGAGGTCGGGGTAGTTCGCGGCCTTGAGGGCGTGGAGGGCGAGGGCGGTGTCGAGATTATCGCCGAGGTAAGAGTTCTCCCCACCCCATCCGCCGTTAGAATTGCGATACAGGAGCAGAACTTCCAATTCGCTTGATATCTCCAGCCCTGCCCGCTTGAGTGCAATGATGCGACGGGAGAGGTAATCCGTCGGGGAAACCATCTGTCCGGTCATCCACTGAAAAGCGGTCGTATACGCAGGGCTTGACGGTTCGATGGCATAGACCGCGTCGAGTGACGCTGCCGTGGAGTAATATTCCGTGTTATCAACTTCCAACCAGTTACCCGAGGATGTCTGGGCCGATGTGAGCCAGGAAATGCCACTAGTAATTTGCGGCGCCCCCGCAATGGAAAGAGAGGCAGAGAATAATATTAAAAATGAGGCGACGCAAAGACCGAAGCAAGGTGACCTTCTCAACATGTTTCCTCCTAACAACACTTAGCTTATGATGGAGAATAAATAAAACATTTATATTGTCACGATCCTTGCTGATCATAAATTCAAGGTCTGAAAACCATTTCAGCAATACAACGCCTGCATCAAAGTCCTCTTTGAATGCAATTCTATTGATAGCAGCAATTTTATTTCTATCAATATTACTTGCGATCTAAAGCAGCTTTTAATTCTTTTTCATATTCCAGGATTACAGTAACATTGTCTTTTTCTATTTTATTTAAACCTGATTCTTTAAAGTCAGGCCTCGGCTTGTACCAATCGTATTTTCTAAAATATTTATCAAGCGCTGGATCTTTGAAGATCATTCCATGATAGGCATAAATCGTATTTCTTAATATCTTTAGCTGCCAAGAAGAGAGAAGTTCCAATTGTGAACGTTCAACAATCTTTTCGGAGTATGCTGGTCCATCCCAAGCCTCCCAATTCGACGTTACTAAGAATTTGAGGTTTTCATTTTCTTTTGGTTCAATATCTTTAAGAGTATATTCATATTCGTACTCGCCCAGACGCCTAAACTCGAATTTTCTGATATTCTGTTCATTTCCGTTCTCGGTAAAGGCAACATCGAGCAGCGTAACCCTAGGAGATGCCTTTACAATAAATCGTGCTTTCCCGATCGTCCCTTTCCAGCTTTTTCCAGTGCCATACAAATATTCACCTTTATCTTCATGGCGACCACCATATGGTCCCGTGAATTTAACGCGTGTTAATGTTTTTGCATTCCCCTTGAATGTAACGTTTTTTACGAGCCAGTGTGTTTCCTCGAGCGGTCCAGATAAGTCTCCTTTTCTTATTTGCGCCATCTGTGCTGAATCTACTTTTTTACGACTAATCGTCATCTCACCAGGCATTTCCTTAACATCAACTTTATCGCCGTCAACCCATGTTTCAAAGCTATTAAAATTTATGACACCTCTGAAACCAGGCATATAGCCGTAACCACTTTTCGGAAAACCTACTTGAGCGTTCATAGTTTTTCCATAATTAAAAAACTCAAAAGTAGCATCAACAGTATAGGTCTTCTTATGGAGCTCAATTCTGACAGCCTCAGACTCCATTCTTATAGGCGTTGAATCTCCATCGTACAATTTCAATCCACCACCATATACTTTCAGTAAAGCATCATCGCATAAAGCAGGTGATGAAAGCAGTACTATGAGACACATTAAAATTATCCATTGGAATTGACGCAAACATCTAAATAATATATTTGACTGCATAAACCCTCCAAATTGCTATTGCCTATTCAGGCCAATCTGACAAAAAAACAGTTTACCACATGTAGACAATATTGCACGTTAGTCTTGTATTTCAACTGCATCAGGTACGGGCCTTCCGATATCGGCCGTAATCCCGCCGGCGCCTGTAAAAGCAGGATGATTCGTATAAGTAATCACAACCTTCTTAAGGCTATCCCCGTTTTTGAAATGTGAGCTAGTTGCGTGGATAACCGTGTCATCTACAACAATTTCACCTGTATACAGCTTCCCGTAATATATTCCTGTATGTCCATAATTATCACTCCAAAGGATATCGCCATCTAATTTTTCATCGTACGGGTGGGTCATCTTTTTATTCAGCAGATACTGATGCTGCCCACTTGCGGTACGTCTTATTCCTCCGAACATTTGCGTACCATATACAGCAGTAAATACATAATGAACAAGACCGGAGCAATCAAATCCAGTATCTGGATCTGAACCTGCCCTAACATACGGGGTTTCCAATTGAGCCATTGCATACATAACAATCATTGTTCTACCAAAAATCGTTTTTAGCGCTGAACCGTCACCCCAGAAAAACTGAAAAGGGTCTCTCACAGTTCTAGTTGGTTGTCGCGTAGTATTTCCGCCTGCTGTACCACTACTGATCATATAACTAGCCGCTCCCGTCGATGGATCGAGAACTATATAACCGATGCCGTTCCAGCCTTCGTATTGCACGTACGTCTGTGAGACAATGACTTTTTTCTCAGCGTTGACAGCATTCCTGATAGCATCTGAGACTTCCGCAGAAACCTGTATTTGCGTTAATGTCGTGGATATATTACCGCTATCTATAGTATAAACCGGCACACCTTGCTGATTGGCCAATCTGAGCAACCTTGCTGCCGAAACGGACGGAATATCATAAAAAGCTTGCAACACCCTGTCTTCCCATGCAGAGCTTCCGAGTCCTGAAACAATCATAAAATCTCTTGCGCGGTCTTGGCTACCGTCGTATGAAAAAGGCAAATATTCATTTTTGTCGACATCAATGCCAATTCCACCTTCCGAAATATTGTAAGGTACACCAAAGAGCGAATTCGTGACTGCATGGGAAGTAATCATTGCCTCAGAAATCCCTTTTACCACAATCATCTGAAAATTCTTAGCATAGAGTTCTTCTTCGAAATTGAGATGATGGAAATACGATATCCCGACGTTATAAAGCATCTGTCCTAGCAAGTCATCGAGATTAGAACTTCCGATGTTGTTTATAAGTGTCTCCATTTTATCGCCTGCCTGCGTAACAGGAACCTTCTGGGATAAAATGGCAATTGCCGAATAATCCCCTGTCGTCACTTTATTCGCAACAAATTCCGTTCCTAAATTGGGTATCGTGAAAGTCATATTGAATGTCTGTTCGTGGCCTAGACCAACCGGATTGCCCGTTGCTAACGTTACGCCATTAATCTTCAATACCACCGTGACATTCAATAAATATGGTGGAACGCTAAGAAGCGTACCATACTGATTTACGAGTAATTCATCTGCCTTTGTGGCGGGAACATATGAAAGAGTTATTCTCTTTCCAGACATCCTGGGATGTTGCCGCCGGGGAATTCGCATCGATATAATCGATCAATCTTTTGCTATAATATTGATATGGGCTAATTGTATATGCGGGAAATACGGATTGTAATTCTGGTAGAAGCGTCAGAGACGAAGTGTCTGCTATGTAATCCTGAATATACTTCACTCCATTAATTTCCATTGCGGCATACAAATCCATGCCACGTTTATAGTCATATTGTTTATAGCTCGCATCAAGCGGTATCCAAGTATCACCTTGACGATGGACGGCACCACGGCTCGGGATATAGTCGATGAACGCGCTCACGTAAACATGTTCGAGCTGAACAGCCTTATATGTTCCGCCGGAAACAAGCATTTTAGCCGGAATGCCATTAGTGGCGAGAATCGTCCCGACCATCTTCGGATCGGTCACGCCGCCGACCCAGTTCATGGCTTGTTCGATCGGGATTTCGACTGTGGAATATTCGTAGTGGGAGTAGACACCGGACACGCGGAGCAGAGCAATGAGCAGTGATGCCGTGTCCATATCGTTGCATATCTTTGACTGGAGGCACTGGTCCGCGCCCTGGATGCTGCCGTAGGTGGGTGCATATTCGATATTATTGCGCACCCATTCGTAGATTTTGAGCGGTTTTCCACCCAGTTCCTGCGCCTTGGCGCGGATGGCGTCGGTAAATTGTACGTCTGGCGTTTCCGCTAAGTCTTCAGCGGAGGGTTGGACTGTCGCTTGCGCGAGGAGAAATTGTGATGAATCGGCGAAGGCTACCTGCGAAATTGCCCCCTCACCCCAGCCCTCTCCCACGCTGGGGAGAGGGAGGTTGTTCCCTGCGGTTCGAGGAAGCTGGAAGGGAGCGTCGCTGGCGATGTCGTTGTAAGCCAATACGATCGATTTTTGCCTGGTTCTTTCACGCAGACTGTAGTCTGCGGCTACAATATTACGCAATCCAGCGGGTCTTCTTCCGCTGTGGAAAGTCTCTCTCGAATTCTTCTTTTTTGAGTCTCGGTTCGCGCATCTTCCCTGCAGTCCGCGCTCTGAAAGGGAGATTATTCGGGTCGAGCTTCTGGTGCCTTGATGGCGCTTTGACCTTTTCAAGATGCAGCCTTGCTGTTTCAATTTTGGCCTTGCGGTCTGATCTTGGTCTTTGCCAGCTCGATACCGTCGAGGTTCGCCCTCAGCTCTTTCAGATTATTTTCATAGTGTTTTACGAATTTATAATGCCGGTCGAGGATCTCTTTCGGAAGCTTTGCGTCTTTAAGCTTCTTCTCCGTGGCGCTGAATTCTTTTTTGAACTCAACATCCGCAGAGTCGATCTCAGCCCTCTTCGTCTTGATAGATTCCCGTTCCTGCGTATCGTCTTCGCCTTTGTCTTCTTTATCCCTGGCCTTGTCAACATTCTCCCGGATCCCGTCGAGGGCTTTTTCAAACCGTTCCTCGGGCCGTCCTTGCCCCTTGCTATTTGCTACTTGATCCTGACCTGGTTCCCGACTTGCGCGCCTCCGGCTCTGCCGCATACGCAACCGCCTGCCATAACGGCAAAAAACTCCAGCAGAAAAAGAAAAGCGTAATGGCTGAGATGTTTCTTAAGACACGATGGAACGTCCGCATGATTCCTCCACTGATAGGGTGCTGCAAAAATACGATAACGCTACTAAATACTAGAAAATGTGCATCAAGGTAGCATGGTCTTTGTTACTTGTCACCTGTCAGAAGTGACAGGTATGCAGATATCCTTCGGAGTACGCCCATTGAGTTGAAATTCCGAGGCGGACACGGCATATACCATCTTCAGATTACAATAGGTATATGCGTATCGCAGTGCAGCTGTTGTATCATGGATTACCGTTGCGGTCAATACCCTGAAAATACCCTGAGCCGGGCTATGGAGGTGATAATAATTGCAGTTATAGATGAACTACGATGGGGAATTTACTTCAATAAAAAAAGGCCCTCTCGGAAAACCGGAGGGCACTTGCTCTTGGGAACAGTCAAATGTATCTCATGGGGTCGTTCTATCCAAGGCGATTCTCCATGCTGCGCCGGAGGGGATTCCTATTGCTTCGGTCGGGGTAATGAGAATCGCCTCACATTACCTTTGAAAAAGACTTAGAGGTGAATAACGCGCGATGGAAATAAAATGAGCGTCTAATGTGAAAACAGGCACTTTGTTCGCAATGGCGATTTCGCCGATCAACAAATCCACGGTTCCAACGGTAATCCCATGCTGAGAGAGAACATAACCGAGCTCACCTGCCGCCTTAAAGTACTCATCCTTTACGGTTAAACACTCAATCGACGACAAAAGATCATCAAGAACCGCTGTCTCTTTCTTCGATTTTGCACCTCGATACAACTCTGTGGCGATGATCCCCGTATAAACAGGAGCCCCTGTTCTGAGCAACTGTTTAACCGCCATTGACACGCTTGCATTGGCGTCCCTGAAAAAAGCGATCCAGACAGAAGTATCGACAAGTATTTTACCGCTCATGCCGTGACTTCTCCCAATCAGGAGAAAAATGTAGCTTTCCCTCCATACTGATAATATCTTCGAGCTTTTTGCGGCGGATATAGTCCTCCAGAGCGGTAACAATAGCGGCGGTCTTTGTCTTACTCTTGGACAGCTTCATGGTCTTTTTAACCAGGTCATCAGGTATGTTAAGCGTCGTTTTCATAGCACCTCCATTACGCATTTCAATACGGTCACTTTACCAACAATTGTCCATACCGTCAATCAATTTCATCCATATTTAATCTTTTACCTGCATGACTGTTCATAACTGCTTCGGTCAAGGATATCAGGGTTTTGGGCGGGGTTAATTTCAAGGTATGCCTTTTACTACGGCTGGAGTAATGGGAATCGCCCCATTACTTCTGAACATCCGTAAAACGTATTTTTCTCAATGGACGAACTAAAAGTGGAAGTTTCACCTCAAAATATAAAAAGGCCCTTCCTATGACCGGAGGGCCTTTGCTATAACGATAAAGAAGTTAACGATTTCTATGCTTTTTTCTGCCTCAGCGCCAGCAGAACGTCCAGGCTTATCTCGAAGGCAGCCGAGGGCATGGTGATCTGACGGCGTTCGAGCACCTCAGGCCGCAGCTCGCCGATGAACCCCGCCTCGCGCCCGGACGCAACGATCCTGCCGCAACGGCCCGGCAGATAGAGCGGGTGCTCCGCGGGATCAAGCTTATACTCGATGCCCAGGTAATAGAGCAGGATATCGAGGAACGAGTGCATCTCGGAGAAATTCGCGGTCGGGTGCGAGATGAGCGACGCGAGCAGAAGGTCCGTGCGCGTTCCCATGTTCTGCTCAGGGTCGAGCACGGCCACCTCGCCGACCTCGAATATGCGATGCGGATAGAACGCCTTCGAGCTTGCCGTCTCGACGCTCAGGATCGACGGGACGACGCGGTTCCTGAGCACCGAATAGGCGAGCGACATCGGGTTCGCCACTTCGACGAGCTTCTCATCAGGCGACAGCGTATCCTCCAGCTCTTCGCGGGAGCAGAGGATATTGGACATGATCTCCTGGAAGCCCGACCCGACCATGTTCCCGCGCACCGTGTCCGACAGCAGTTCAAGCGCTGACAACGAGCCGACCGTCGACTGCTGCGGCATGATCGGCTGGAACGAGCCATATCCCCTGCTGATGGCATAGTCCTCAACGAGGTCCATGGGGTGCATGATATCGTCGCGGTAGGGCGGCACCACGACCGTTACTGCCCCGCTGGAGGCGGTGACGCGGTGCCCGTAGGCGCTTAAATGCTTTTTCACGTCGGTTAAGAGAAACGTTCTCACCGAGCCCGGCTGAAAATGTTTCGAGCGACACCTTCATCTTGACGGAGGTATCATGGGGGAACGATATGCTCTTGCCGAGTTCGGTGGCATAGGGGTACAGGACCTTCACCGGCTCGATGTCGGCGCCGCGGTCGTAGAAGCTGGCAGCCAGGATATTGAGCGTCAGCACCGTCATCCTGAAATCCGTTCCGGTCACCTCGATCAGCACGCTTCGCGTCGTCGGCTTCACCTCGCCGATCTCCGTGCTGTTGATGATCGGCGGGAACGAGAGCACGCGACCCAGGCTGTCGGTCAGGACCGGGTACTCCGGGAAGGACTTCACGATAGTGCCGTAGGCGATGCCTTTGGGGTGCTGTTCGAGGATCTCGGCAAGCGTCAGCTTCCGGTCCATGCCGAGCGGCGTAAACGATACTGATGACGGCTCTGCCAGGCGGTAGTCCACGGGAAAGGCGATCTTGTCGAGTTCGTAGATGCCGATCGAGACCGTGGAGCGCTTCCTGCCGAAGATCTCGGCAAGCTTGTCCTGGCTCTGGATCATCTGCGCCAGAACATCGCTGCTCATGCGCATGCCGCTGGCAGTACAGGCGGCGATGAAGGGCCGCACGGTCTTCATGCCTTTGGCGACCCGGATCTCCCGCGTCGCCTTCCTGCCGTGCTGGAAGTAGGGAGAAGCTTCCGGCTTGCCGGCAAGGAAGATCCTGATCTGGCGCGCGATGCCCTCGGCAGACCACAGGTCGGGCCGGTTGCTGTCGGAAAGCTCGACCTTGAGATCGTCGGTCTCGGCAATGTATTCCTTGAGCTCGGCCTTGGCAAGCATGAGGCTGCTTTTCGAGCGTCTCAAGGGAAAGTTTCTTTCCGATGAGTCCGTCGAGGTCGCGTTTTTTGATGTCGATAGTAGGCATGTTTTAAAATCAGGGTTCAGGGTACAGGGTTTAGGGGTCAGGGTTAGGTTCTGGTCGTCAGGATCCAGTTTTTACTGAACCCTGAACCCTGTCCCCTGGATCCTTTGGCATTTGGAGCTTATTTGTTATTGAAGTTTGCTTACCCTAGTTGTATCTTCTTCGTCCTTATAAAATCCAGATCGCGCGAGAACAGCTCGCGGATGTCCTGGATGCCGAGAGCGACCATGGCCATGCGGTCCAGACCGAGGCCCCAGGCGATCACGGGCACATCGACGCCGAGCGGCTTCGTGACCTCCGGCCTGAATATGCCTGCGCCGCCAAGCTCCATCCAGCCCAGTTCAGGGTGCTTCACATGCAGCTCCACGGACGGTTCGGTGAACGGGAAATAGGCCGGGCGGAACTGGAACTCCCCGGCCTTGGCGATCTCCTGGCCGAAGAGCTGCAGCAGGCCCAGGAGGGTGGTGAAGTTAATGTCCTCGCCGAGCACAATGCCCTCTACCTGGTAGAAGTCAGGCGCATGCGTGGCATCGACAGCATCGTAGCGGAAACAGCGGGCGATGGAGAAATACTTCCCCGGGATCTTCGGCCCTGAGGCCAGGGTGCGTGCCGACACGGCCGTGCCCTGGCTCCGGAGGATCAGCCGTTTTGCGCGCTCGACATCGAAGGGATAACGCCAGCCGGTCGAACCCGTCTTTCCGCCGTCCTTGTGCGCTGCCGCGACCTGCTTTGCAAAAGGCTCTTCTATTTTTTTGCAGGAAGAAGGCTCTTTCACGAAATAGACGTCGTGAATGTTCCTCGCCGGATGGAACTGCGGCATGAACAGCGCGTCCATGTCCCAGAACTCGTTCTCCACCAGCGGGCCGCGCATTTCCTCGAACCCCATGCCGATGAACTTGTATTTGACGAAATCGAGGAATTCCTTGTAGGGGTGCTTCCTGCCGATGCTCTGGCGAGGGGGGTTGAGGGCGATATTATAGGAACGGAACTTTTTATTCTTCCAGGTCCCCTGCTTCAGCATCTCCGGGGTGAGCAACGATGCTTCTTCAGCAACAACTCCGCGCTCCCGTGATCAGCCGGAGCATGTCCTTGCCCTCGGGGGTCAGCGAATAGGAGCGGTTCTTCTTTTCGGTGATGCGGAAAATGCCTTTGGACTTGCCTCGTTTGTGAAAGTTCGCCTGGATGGCAGCCTGATGCGCTTCGGAGAAAGTGATTCCAGCTCCGCCTGTTCTTTCTCTGATGCGGTCTTGATAAGACCGGACAGGAATTCATAGGCCGTGATATCGGCGCCGGAAACGAGTTCCAGAACGCCGCCCTGAACGATCCGGACAACACCGGCCTCCCGGAGCCCGCCCATTGCCGAGCTCACTTCGGAAGGTTCCATGCCCCAGCTCTGGATGACATCCTTTACCGTGAACTGTTTGCCCTCGCGAAGCGCCGTGATGATCCGCATCTCGGGCGTGCCTTTTTCGAGGTAGTCCCTGCCCGTTTCCGTGAGGGTGACGAGCGACGTGATCGATTCGTCCGTCACCAGGAGCAGGCCCTTGGGCTGGAGCCAGCCCGACGCCATGTCCAGCCGCGACTCATCGAGGCCGGAGCACTGCATGATGTCCGGTGCGGAAAAAGATCCGCCGCGCTCGAAGCAGAGCAGCACTTTGTGCTCAAGCGGGTGGAGACTTTCGAGCATTGCTATGAGGTCGATTTGTGCCATACAGTGCGGCTAAGATTACGTGGATTGATATTTTTTGTCAAGAAAAAACAGATTGACTGAGGTCGTAAGCGTATGATAAGGTGAGTTATGGCGAGTATAAAGATAAAACCAGTGTTGAGCTATACACTGCTTTGCGATGATGTCCGTCAGGAGCTTGGCGGCAAGTTCAGCCTCATGGGGCTCTTCGAGAGCATCTTCTCAGGCAGCTTCCCGGCGGTCCATCCGCGGTTTGCCATCGTGAACGAGTGGACCGGCGGCAAGGGCGAGTTCCTCGCAAAGATACGGCTCCTCGCTCCGGACAAAGCACAGGTCCTTTCGGAGTCGGAGAGCAAGCTGGCGCTGTACAGCGAAACGCAGCGGCATCGGGACATTGCCGTCCGCTTTAACACCACCTTCCCCGCCGCCGGCACCTACTGGGTGGAGATCCTCCTTGACAACGAGCGCATCAGTCTGGTCCCGCTGATAGTGCAATTGGCCGGGCAGCAGCAACAGATGGTCCACTGAGTTCCCCTCTCCTCACTCAAGCGTTATGAACGGCGAACCGCCTTCCTTTGACTTGAGCTCCTGCAGCAGTTTCTCCGCATCTGCCCGATTCGAAAACCGGCCAAGCCGAACGCGGTACCAGGTGCTCGTGCCCTGATCAAAAGCCACGACAAATGCAGCATACCCCTGTTTCTTCTTGTTCTTCACTTCCTCTTCAGCCAGTCTTTTTTCCGGGTAGGAAGCAAGCTGTATCGTATAGCGAGGCTGCCCTCCTGCGGTCGGCGCTGGCTTGGGCATTGCTAAAGGCGGAGACGGCTTGAGATCGGCCTTGGTATCAGGCTTCGGGCGCATCTCTGCCGCAGTTTCCCGCTTAACGGCCTGAGGAGCCGTCTCAGCAGGCCGGGGCTTGACATCGATCGAGACCGTCTTGTTGTCCTTTTCCGTCAGTGTCTTGTAAAAAGTGAACTCTTCCGGCTTGGGTATCTGCTGCGAGAGCACCTCGGGAAGCGGCGGAAGCGGTTCCCCTGTAGCAGCCGCCTTGGCCCTGGTCGAACCGATATAATACCCCAGGAAGAAAATGCCGATCATAAGGCCGATGCCGATGGGCACGATCAGAATGCTGGAAATAATGCCGCCTCGCTGATTATTCATATGCTTGCCTTTCTGTCCGCTGCAGCTTCGCAGGATGTTTCTCTATCGTAACCTGCAGCGCGTTATAAAACGAAATAGAGTAGCCCGCACGGGAATTGAAGCATTCACAAGAAGTCTAAATTTACCACAGAGACACGGAGACACGGAGAAGAACAAGATAAAAATGTATGGCTTTTCTCCGTGCCCTCTGTGCCTCTGTGGTTATATCTGACTTATAAAGAGTTCATCTTTGTGTAAAACATTCAGAATACGAGCATTAATTGATGTTCTCTGGACGAATGAACATCGCGTCGCCGTAGCTGTAAAAACGGTACTGTTGCTCAACCGCCATCTGATATGCCGCCAGGACCCGTTCCCTTCCGGCGAATGCGGAAACGAGCATCAGGAGTGTCGACTTCGGCAGATGAAAGTTCGTGATGATGCCGTCGACGATCCTGAACGCAAAGCCCGGATAAATGAACAGCCGGGAACTTCCCTCCCCTGCCGCGACCGTTCCCTCTGCCCGAGCGGCCGTCTCAAGTGTGCGCACGCTGGTAGTCCCGACCGCAATGATACGCCGGCCCTCGCTCCGGGCGCGATTGATCGCGTCGGCGGCATCAGGAGCGATCTCGAAGCGCTCCGGGAGCATCCGGTGCTCAACGATCTTTTCTGCGCGGACGGGTTGAAACGTGCCGGGCCCGACGTGAAGCGTGACCATGGTCGAGCCCACGCCTTTCGCTGCAAGCCTGTCGAGCAAATCGCGGGTAAAGTGCAAACCGGCCGTGGGAGCTGCTACCGCTCCCTCATGGGCTGCATACACGGTCTGATAGCGGTCCAGGTCCGCCTTCGTAGGCTCCCGCTTGATATAGGGAGGCAGTGGCGTCCTGCCAACGTCGGCGAGGAGGCTCCTGATGTCCGGAACGCCATGAAAACGAACACGCTTCGTGCCATCGTCGCCGCTGCTGACGATCTCGGCCTCAACACCAGCGTCAAGGACCAACTGCTTTCCTGCAGGAACTCCTCCCTTGACCAGAGCGTCCCAGAGATTCAGCCCCTGCTCGGCAAGCAGGAATATCTCGGCCTTGCCTCCGCCTGGCTTTTTTGCAGGCAGCCTGCAGGGAAAAACCCTGGTATTGTTCAACACCAGCAGGTCGCCGGGGAGGAGATAGTGCTCAATGTCCAGAAAAATGCGATGTTCAACAACGCCGGAGAGACGATCAAGGACCATAAGGCGCGAACGGTCCCGCTCTTGAGCAGGCTCCTGGGCAATAAGCGATTCAGGAAGAGCGAAATCAAAATCAGCGAGGGTGAGTTGGTCTGCGGCCGGGACGATCATGGCAGGATAGTACCATAGTTAGGAACAATATCCAAATAACAAATCCTAAATCATAAGTAATCAGCAGGCTCCAAACTTCAATGGTCCGTTTGGAATCTGATAATTTAGTTTTAGTGTTTATTTGTCATTTAGCATTTGTGATTTGGTGCTGGTTCTACTCAAGCGACCGTTTCCAGCCCCGTTCGAGCTCCTCATAGGAGATCATGATACCGCTGCTGACGGCCCTGCCCGTGTCCGCGCCTTTGCCAAGCTCTTCCAGTACGGTCTTGACACGATACATACCGAAAGAATCAACCATATACCGGACCGAGGAAAGGCTGAAGAGATAGGCATACATGGCCTGCGTATTACCAAGCCCCATGAACGAGCCCTCGAGATTCGAAAGCGAAGGGAGTTTCCCGGCCTGGGCGATTCTTTTAAGCGCTTCTTTCTGGCGGCTGTCGAGCTCCCGGCCTTCGAAAGTACTGCGCCAGTCCTTCGTTCAGCCAGGTGGGACAGTTCGGCGTGATCGCCCGCATCACCGCATGCGCGTACTCGTGATACAAAAGCTTTCTGAGGCCAGGCGTTTCCTGTTCGATGCCGCCGATCGGGATGCGGATCTTTCCGTCGTAGATCCCGCCGCTCCATCCCGGAGCATCGGTCACCTCCTGGAACTGCTGGCCGGAATACAGGACGACCTGCAGCTCGCGGTCAGGATAGTACGACAGGCCGCGCCCCACAGAACCGTAGGCATCCTCAAGGATCCTGAGAACGATCCGGCCCGCCTCGATCTTTTCCCTGCCTTCATACTTTACCAGGAAATGGCTCGTCACATCGCGATTGAAATCCTTTTCTGTCCGGTGCTCCTTGCGGATCCGTTCGAGCCGAGCACGGATATCGGCTGCAGCAGGATTAAGTTCCACAGCCTTCTCCCAGTAGGATACTGCGGTCTCGAGATCGTCCCTGCGGTAAAATAGCTCGCCCAGAACCTGGTATGCGGTCGCATCCCCGGGATTAAGCTCAGCGGCTTTCGTGAGCTCCCGCTCGGCATAGCTATCGTCGCGCAAATGAAAGTATACGACGCCGAGGCCAAGATGGGCCGTTGCAGAGGAATCATCGTATCGCAGCGACTGCTCGAACGATTCCCGGGCAGCTTGATAATCGACGGCTTTCATCTGATCCATGCCCGTCTTGAGGTAGCGGGCAGCCGTGTTCTGCTCCGTCGTCTGAGCGTGAGAGGCCGCGGCTCCGGCGATCACTTGCATAAGCGTAAGAACAACGATAGCCGCTCTGAACATTTTTCGCATTAAACAATTCCTCGACCTGGGCAAGCGGTGACCAGCATTCCCGGGCATTTATCCCGCCATCACCTTCACCTGCACACGCCGGTCCCGGGGTCCGTCGAACTCACAGAAGAATATCGCCTGCCAGGTACCCAGCGCGAGCCGGCCATCCTCGATCATGATGACCTTGGAAACGCCTATAAGGCTCGACTTGATGTGCGCAGCCGAATTGCCTTCGCTGTGGCCGTACTGATCGTCAAATGGAATGACCTTGTTCAGCTCCTTCAGGATATCGCGCCCTACATTGGGGTCCGAATTCTCGTTGATCGTGATGGCCGATGTCGTATGGGGCACGTAGACATGGCAGATCCCCGAACGCACGCCGCTCTCGGCCACCACCCGCTGGACGCCCGCGGTGATATCCACGAACTCGGTCCTGGCACTTGACTTTACCCTCAGTTGTTTGATCATGAGAACCCCCTTCTATATCGGATTTCGGATTGCGGATTTCGGATTAACCCCTGATTCTGCCAAAGACTTTTCCGTCCCTGATTTACATTCCGCAATCCGCAATCCGAAATCCGAAATTTTATATTCCCATATCCTCCCGCCCCCGGCCGCGTTTTTCTTCGACAATGGGGTAGATGATGTGGGTGATGAGCGAATTTATTCGCGCAATGTTCCCGATGATGTCCAGGTGGATATGGCTTGTTTCGATCGATTCCCGCAGCCCCTTGCGCAGCCGCTCCAGATGGGCCTGGACAAGTTCACGTTCGAGCTGGCCCAACTCTTCCTTATTCCTCAGGACCCGCTCGGCGAGATCGCGATCATTATTTGCGAAGGCGGCAATGGCAAAATCGAAGTTCTCGATCGTCTTTTTGTGGAACGAAACGATCTCCGCCATCCCCTCCTGCGAGAACACGAACCCCTTGGTGATGCGCTTGAGCGCGATCGGCATGATGTTCCGGTCGATGATATCGCCGATATTCTCAAGGTCCCGCGTCACTTCCAGAACGGTCATGACGCGGCGTGACTGCGATTCCGTGAGCGTAGAGGACGACAGGCGCGCGATATACAGCCGTATCTGACGGTCCAGCAGATCAACCAGGTTGTCCTTGTGTTTAATGTCCTCAACGATGGCCGGATCATCACTCTGCAGCCCCCTGATCATATCGGTCAGCATTTCGCGCACGATATCGGAAGTCCGCAGCGCTTCGCGCGTGGCCTGTCCCAGGGCCAGTGAAGGCGTGCCCAGCACATGGTCGTCAAGGTACATAGGGCCGAACCGTTTTTCCTCGGCTTTTTCAGGAACCAGTTTCACGAGCAACCGGGCGAACAGCCCGAGGAACGGCAGAAAGACCACGGCCATGATCACATTGAAAAGCGTATTGGCATTGGCGATCTGGCGCATCACATCCGGCGTCGTCTGTTCCACCAGCCGTTGATAGGGGTGCAGCAGCGGCAGGAACAGGAGCACGCCGAATACCTTGAACAGCACATGCGCCCAGGCCACACGCCGCGCTTCGGCCGGGGAGCGCATGCTCGCGATCAGCGCCGTTGCGCAGGTTCCGATGTTCGCGCCCAGGATGATATGGAGCGCAGACTGCAGCGGGATCAAACCGCTCGTTGCAAGGGCCAGGGCGATTCCCATGGTCGCGGCGCTGCTGTGGATAAGGGCCGTGACCGCGGCCGACAGCAGGATGCCGATAAAGGGCGTGCCGGTGAGGGCGATGAACACGTTCCGGAAGAGCTCGTTTCCCTGGAGCGGCAGCATCGCATCGATCATGATCTTGAGCGAAAGGAAAACGAACCCGAAGCCGAGAATACCCTGCCCGATATTCTTGTAAAACGTGTTTTTCGTAAACAGGGTGAACGACAGGCCGACCCCGACCAGCAGTACGGCATAATCGTAGACGTGAAAAGCGATCAGTTGGACCGTAAGTGTGGCGCCGATGTCCGCACCGAGGATCACGGCCAGGGTCTGCCGGAAGGTCATCAGCCCGGCGCTCACGAAGCCCACGAGCATCACCGATGTGGCGCTGCTCGACTGGATGAGGCCGGTCAGGAACGCACCAGCCCCCACTGCCGAAAGCCGGTTGCTGGTGAGCGAACGAAGCAGCGAACGGATCCTGCTGCCCGCCGCGTTCTGCAAACCGTCGTTCAAGAGCTTGATGCCGTACAGAAGAAGAAGAACTCCGCCGAAGAGGCTGATGACTATCATGATGTACTATGCCTAATTTCCCCTGGTTCGTCAACGGGAAACTGACCGCTACCAGGACTTTTGCCTCCCGACGGTTCACTCTGCGATTTTTTTCCTGATGAAACGATCACGATCATCCACCGGCATATATTTAGCTAATGCGATTGCACCCATCCCTTCGTATAGTGCATAACAATACCTGTCAGGCGGATCGGCTTGACTGTCTGCAATCGCGAGATATGATAACTACATACGTTGCCGACAGTGTAAGTGAGAATACCATGCAGAAGGCCTTGCAGTGTGCACTTGTTCTTCTTCTGGCAGGAACGCCGGCCCCTGCAATGCAGGGCATGGCGAAGGCTGCCGCAGAGAATGTGGAGACGCCTGAGGCACAGAGGACCCCACAGTCCGCTTCTGACGGGGCTGACGGATGGATGCTTCTCTGGAGCCCTCCCGACGAACTCTATCATCGGCCGATCGCGGACCCGCATCGTTCAGGATTCGCGTTCATCTACGGTCACTATAGTGATCCGGAGATCTCCCAGGCGGGCGACTCCCGGCTCTTGATCAGGATGGGGGGTAGCTACGGCCTGTTCAGGATCCATCCTCCGGGAGCGCAGGACAAGGGATACCAGGTCGACATCGGGGCGAACTTTCTCGGGCAGTTCGACGTCGACCACTCCCTGGACAATATCGGTTGGGACGGCATTTATCATCTGACGTTCACCTGGGCGGACGGCGAGGGACTAGCGCTGAAGCTCGGAACGCTTCACGACTCGAGCCACGTGGGTGACGAGTATGCGGAGCGAACAGGAAGGCGGCGGCTCGGATATACGCGGGAAGAAGCGGTGCTGGGCGTGAGCCGGTCCCTTCCGAAGGGGTGGCGCGCCTATGGCGAGGCTGGGCGTGCATACCACCGCAGCAACAAAGAAGAGATGGGCCTTTTGCGCGCGCAAGCTGGCGTTGATTACGAATCTCCCTACCGAGTGTGGGGCGGCGCTCTGTCGTGGTATGCAGCTCTGGACTGCTCCGCCTATCAGGAGAACGAATGGCATGGAAATACCGCACTTCAAGCAGGAGTGGTGCTGCCGCAGGAAGAGACCGGGCGGCGTTATCGCTTCGGCATTGAATATTACCGGGGCCGCTCCCCCTTGGGTGAATTCTTCCGGAATAAGGAATCGGTCATCGGGATAGGCTTCTGGTGGGACCTGTAGAACTGCGGTGCAGTGCGCCCGGGATCTTTATAAACAGATCGTGTCGCCTCTTTACGACGGAATCGATACGCGGGCAACGGATCGTTCCCGACACGGGCAGAACGATACAGTTGTTATCGCTCCAAAGCACCATTCTCTCCACTTTTTGCCGATACGGCGGGCCGCTTTCTCCGGCTGCCGACGATCCTGCTGACAACCATCGTTACAACCATGCTGATCATTGCCAACACGAGGAAACTCGCGATCATGCCTGCAAGCACGAACAGCCGTATGACTAGATCGGAGCCTGTGGCCTGTCCCAGCACGGCGCCTGCCGCCTTCATACCGGCGATCCCTCCCAGGAACGAGCCGGGCAGGATCCCGTGCAGGAAGAGGAGAACGAAGACGAGCACGATCCACCCGCAGCGTCCCACCGATGTCTGTTCATCAGCCATGTCATCTTTCCAAGAGCAAATTCGCAGTAATATCAGTATGGTGGTGTGATTGTAGCAAATTTGCCAGAAGATGCAAATTCCTATTTAAATAATCGTTCGCGTTTTAAAACCCCGTTTTAGACGATGTCTTCCCTATCGCCCATCGAGGTCGCGAAGTCATATGTATTTTCTGGCCACAACGCCACTTCGCGTTAATCGTAGTGCTGAACGGAAAGGTGGAACATGACGTTTTTTATATTGAGTTGAGATCGTGAGGTAAAAAATGATGACCACGTATCAAAGAAGGACGACCCGATCCCATCGCCCACCGCAGCCCGGTATGACTTCCCCCTGTTGCGGATTTCTTCACAGCAGTACCGTTGTCATTCACAGTACGAAAGGAATAAACATCTTCGTCCGTTTCATATAGTCATGGTAAGCAGTGCCGAAATACAGCAGGTTCTCTCGTTCCTCAACCCTGGCGGCAATAATGACGCTCAGCGTCGCCACAATGGCAAGAAGACCGGCTTGCCATGAGGGGATAAATAAAAAAGAACCCCAGATCAGCAGAAGGTAGGAAGAATAGAGCGGATGGCGAACGTATTTATATGCTCCAGACGTGACCAGAACAGTCGTTTTTTCGACCGGGAGCAATGTCGGGTCGTCCCGTTGATTGTCGGGCCTTCCGTCCCTGTGCAGCAAAAGAAATCCATGGATCCCCAGGATCCCGGAGAGTATCAGGCACGCGATCGCCAGGTAGTGGTGCGTGCTGGACGGTTGATAGGCGCGAATGTTCAGGTTCAGCAATATGAGCGCCACAACCGCTTCCCAGGCGAAAAACCGGTAAAACCCATGGGAGCGATACCTGCGCAATGATTCTCGTGAAATATGATAAAGCGCAACGGACACGACGACAAAAACAGCAAGCTTGAACATCGTCAGCATAGTATCAAAGCCCTTCAAACTGCGAGATTAGCTGCTAAGGCGAATGCATGTAAAGAGCTGTTTATGGTGAACCGAAACAGTCCTTTCACAGCTGTGTATCCGCCCTGCGCTTTACAAACTCTTTCTCGTCCTCCGGCGTCCCTACCTGCTCATCTAGCTTTGCATCCAAAAGCTCGGCGAGGATCTTTTTGTATTGCGGCCCCGGCGGGATACCGAGCTGTTTCAGATCGTCTCCCGTAAGCGCCACGGTAACGCCGCGCAGATGGGTTAGGTAGAGAGAGATGTACTTCCTGGCCCGCTCCTGCCTGGCCTTCGCCATCATCAGCAGGATCGACTCAATATCCAGAGGATGAAGCAGAGCGTACACGCGGCTCGGCGCAAGCAACGGTTCACGCGACAGAATGGGAAGCACATCATGGCAGCGGACCCGTGCCAGCCGGATCCGCTCCCGGATGCGTACCGGCACAGCCAGCCGTTCAAGCGACTCCTCCGCCTCGGGACCCTTTAGCCGGTCGAGTAAGCCGAGAAAATAGACGAAACCTTTATCGATCGGTATATCGAGATAGAGCAGCCTGAACCAGGTAAGACTCTCGCTCAGGCCGTCAAAGAGCTTGTCCGTGTTCGGGGTCACCGTGAGCGACGGGTGGATGAACTTCAGCAGATCGAGCTCCTTCATGCGCTTTAAGCCTTTAATGGGCTCTGCCTCGGCGAACATGAGCACCAGTTCGGTATAGATGCGCTCGCCCGTGAGCCGGTCGAAGAGCCGCATGGCAACTGCGGTCTTGATCATGTTTTGCGTATGTTTGCTGATCTTGAAGTCGAAGCGCTGTTCGAACCGGATCGCCCGCAGGACCCGGGTCGGGTCTTCCACGAAGGACAGGTTGTGCAGCACGCGGATGGTCTTTTCCTTGATATCGCGCAGACCGCCGAAGAAATCGATGAGCTCACCGAACCGTTTCTTCTGCAGCCGCACGGCAAGGGTATTGATCGTGAAATCACGCCGGTAGAGGTCCTTCTTGATGGACGACAGCTCGACTGTCGGCAGCGCTGCCGGCGATTCGTAATACTCAAGCCGGGCCGTTGCAATGTCTATCTTAAGCCCTTTCGGCAGCACGACCACGGCGGTCCCGAACTTCTGGTGCGTCCTGAGCCTGCCGCCGGTCTTGTTGGCAAGCAGGCCCGCAAAGGTGATCCCGTCGCCCTCGACCACGATATCGACGTCGAAATTCGGCACGCGCAGGAACAGGTCGCGCACGATGCCGCCGACCAGATACACGGGAAAGCCTGTTTCTTCGGAGACCTCTCCGACGATCGTCAATGCATCGCGAACATCCGCGGGGAACCGCTCCTCCATAAAGTGTCTGACATTCCTGCGGACCTGACTAACGGCGCCTTCAACGTCTCCGGACAGGTCCTGCAGGCGCTCTTCGTGCAACGAGCGCAGCAGGTCGGTGCGGGTTATGGCTCCCACGATCGCTCCGCCCCGGTCGAGGACCGGGATGAACCGCTGATGCTCTTCGATCATGATCCGCTCCACCACGTCCATGGGCATGTCCGGCGCTGCTGCCGGGCCGCCTGAGGTCATGAACGCTTCAACGGGCTGTTCGCCGAGGCCGTGAAAGAGCGCCTTCTGCACAACCTCCCGCGTTATGATGCCCAGAAACCGTTCTCGCTCCACCACCGGCAGCACATTGACGCTGAAGCGGGTCATGGCCTCGCCTGCCGCGTGAATGGTGCTGCCCAGGGGAACGGTCTTGACCGGAGCGGTCATGATCTCGCTCGCGATCCTGCCCGGAATGATGTGGCGTTTCAACACATCGATGAGCCGTTCCCGTGCCTGCAGATAGGTCATGTCCCGGGCAACGGCAGAAGCAGCAGAGGCATGGCCGCCGCCGCCGAACTCTTCGAGGACCCTGCCGACGTTCACCGCGGGGATCCGGCTTCGGGCGATCAGATGGGTCTTTGTCTCCCATCTGCACCACGAGAAACAGCGTGTCAAGACCCTGGGTCTCCCTGATCTTATGCGCCAGGTTCGCGAGGTCCGGCACGTACTGCGGGGTTGCCATGGCCGCGATCACCACGGGAACGCCGTTGATCTCATAGCTTTTTGCAGACGTGACGAGGTCGTTCAGGACCGCGACCTGTTCGACCGTAAGTTCCCGGGAGAGGAAATCGGATACCACATTCAGATGAGCGCCCTGCGAGATCAGATAGGCCGCAGCCAGGGCGTCCCGTTCAGTGGTCGATACGAAGGTGAGCGAACCGGTCTCTTCATAGATGCCGAGCGCCAGGATCGTGGCTTCGGTCGGCGTGATCGGGACCTTTCTGCTGCTGCAAAAGCTCCACCATGATCGTGGTGGTGGCGCCGACCTCCTGCACGACCTCGACGTCGCCCCGGATATCGCCCTCTGCCGCGGGATGGTGATCAAAGACCAGCACGGAAACGCCCGGCCTGCCGAGCACTCCGGCAAGCTTGCCGAGCCGGGCCGGATTTCTGTTATCCACGATGATGAGCTTCGTTACGTTTTCGATATCGATGTTCCTGAGCCGTTCGGTCTCTACGGCATAGAACGCGGACTCCAGGAAAAAATCACGCATGTTCTTTTCCTGCGATCCAGGGAACACGATCGTGGCCTCCGGGTAGAGCTTTTTTGCCGCGACCATGGAGGCAAGAGCGTCGAAATCAGCGTTCGTATGACTGGTGATGATGTCCATAGGTCAATTTCGAATTGCGGATTTTCAATTTCGGATTTCGAATTGCGGATTTCGGATTATACGCCTTGAGCATCATTACCTGTTTCTCCTTCTTTCATTCGCATCCGAAATCCGCAATCCGCAATTCTCCCTATCCTCTCGGATGGTGCTTCTCATGGATCTGCCTGAGCCGCTCCCTCGATACGTGCGTATAGATCTGCGTTGTGGAAATATCGGAATGGCCAAGCATGGCCTGCACGGCACGCAGGTCCGCTCCGTTGTCAAGAAGATGGGTGGCAAAGCAATGGCGCAGCGTGTGGGGCGAAATGGAGGAGGTGATGCCGGCCGTGCGGGCGTGGAGTTTGATCCGCTCCCAGAACATCTGCCGGGTTATCCCCCGGCGGCGAGCGCTGATAAACAAAAATTCGGAAGCGCCGTTTTTCAACAGGAGCGGCCGCGCACGCTCCAGGTAGCTCCTGACGGCGACTGCGGCTGCTTCTCCCAGCGGCACGGCCCGTTCCCTGGAGCCCTTCCCCATCACCACGAGAAACCCCCGTTCGAGGTTCAGGTCCTCTATCCTCAGCCCCACAAGCTCGCTCACCCTGATCCCCGTTGCGTAGAGCAGTTCGAGCATGGCCTTGTCCCGAAGACCGAGCAGGGTCGACCGGTCAGGCTGAGCCAGAAGCGCGTCGACCTCGAACATCGAGAGGGTTTTGGGCAGGCGCTTCCATCCCCTTGGCGTTTCCAGGTTTACGGTAGGGTCGCTCTGCGCCAGGCTGTCGATCTGAAGGAATTTATGGAAGCCGCGCACCGCTGCAAGATTGCGGGCGATCGACGGAGCAGCGATCCCGGAGCCCGTGAGGTCTGACAGAAAGGCGTTCACGTCGGAGGGAGTGATGTCGTCGGGATCCTTTCCGCGCATGGTGTAAAAGTATTTCTTCAGGTCCCGTTCATATGATGCCAGCGTGTTGGGAGCAAGGCCTTTTTCCACGGCAAGATATGTTAAAAATCTGGTTTGCAGATCCTGTTCCATTCAGCATGCCCCGGAGAAGAAGATCGCAATTATTATTTCCGATTGTATGTCATTACTACTTAAATAGCAAGCAACGGGGGGAAAAGACTGGGCGCAGAGAGGAAGTTGAACACTGAGAGAACGGCAGAAACACGGTTTGGGCAAAGCATCGGAATTTCAGCTCAGCAGCGGTCTTACGGGTATCTTTCAAATATTGAAAGACCTCGATCCGCTTGTTCAACTGGTCCGCCACATAGATCCGGTCCTGCTCATCGATGGAGATGCCGCCGGGCAGGTGCATCTGGCCCGGTTCAGGCCCTATTGAGCCGACATAGAGAAGCACGTTCCCCTGCTGGTCAAAGACCTGAAAGTTGCTGAACGCCGCATCAGTGACATAAATATGGCCTGCCGAATCCAGGGCGACTCCCTTGGGATTTGCAAAAAGGCCGGCCCGGTCGCCTACGGCGCCGAACTTGAACAGAAAGGCACCCCTGGCATCGAAGACCTGCACCCGGAAGTTGCCGCTGTCGAGGACATACAGTTTGTCATCTGCACCGATGGCAATGGCGAGGGGCACATTGAACTTTCCGTTGACGTCGCCAAAAGATCCGAAGGTGAACAGCTGCTGCCCCTGTTTGTCCAGAGCGATGACCTGGTGGCGCTGACGGTCCACCACGTACAGGATGCCGAGCCGCTCGTTGATAGCCAGTGCCACCGGTTTGCCTCTATCAACGGCATAGGACGTCCGGTATCTGCCGTTCCCGTCGTAGACCATCACCTTCGCATTGCCGGCATCGGCTACGTAAATAGCGCCCGGAAGCATCTGATACCGCGGCAACCGGAAATCGCAGCGTGCCGTCCCCGCCCACGACCCTCATGCGTTTCGCGGTGAGATCAAGGACCTCAACGAACTTCGCGCCGATGTCCGTAGATAAGGATCGTCCCGCGAGCTGCAAACACGCTATAGGGGCGTTTCAGCGTATCATCATATTCCTTGCCGAAAAGACGCTCCTTCAGCGAGTAGATTCTGCCGATGTCGTCTTCAGTATAGATCGACTGGACATATTTGATCTTCGGCTGGCTCGGCGGCGGGGGCCACACCAGGTCGGTAGGTTCAAAACGCTGCACAGCAGGGCTGCAAGCTGCGCTGATGAGAACGATGCCTGCACAGCGATGCACAATATCGAGAGAGTGTCCGCAAAAAAATCATTTTATGTACTGAAACTCCTGGACCCGGCTATTCATCTGGTCGGCAACGTAGATCATACCGCGGTCGTCTATAAAAATACCCGCGGGCAGCCAGAAATCGCCGACGAGCCTTCCGGTTTTACCCCAGGTGAGCACCAGCGTTCCCCCGTTGTCGTACATCAGCACATTGCTGCTCGCTTCATCGGTCACCAGCACCCGCCCTTCCGCATCAACCGCGATCCCCAGGGGCTTCAGCGATGCCGCAGACGCATCGCGGGACAGTTTGAATGAGCGGACATAACGGCCATCCCTATCGTAGATAAGCTACCCGTCTTGCGCCGTCCGTCCAGAACGTAAACAGCGCCGGTCCGGTCGAGAGCCACTGCCACGGGATATTTCAGTTCCCCGGGGCCGCTGCTCGTCCCAACGTCGTACAGGAACATCCCCATATTATCAAAGACTTTTACCACATGAGCGTGTGCATCAGCCACATAGAGCTTGTTTCGTTTTTTATCGACCGCAAGCCCTGCAGGAAACTGCAGCTCGCCTTTTTTCCCTATCGTATACAGGTTCCGCCCCTGCAGGTCGTAACCGAAGACCCTGCCTTGCTGGGCGTCAGCCACAAAAATAATACCAGCGGCATCAACAACGATGCCGGAGGGATCGAGCAGATTTACCCCATTTGCCTTATCAAGGATCGTCACTGTTCTGGCGCCGCGGTCGAACACGAACACCCGTGCCGGTGGGCCTGACCGGTCCGTTACGTACACTTTGAAGTCGTCAGCATATACACTGTTCGGCCGCTGAAGAGACAGCTGAAGATCCGAGGTCGTGGGAGCGCTCAAGATAATGCCCTCACGCCACCCCTCGCCGGCCAGGCTCTCCTGATTGCGAAGCGTCTCGACGAAGCGCATCCGCGGTCCGGCCGACAACTCCTGCCCGTCGTCGGCTCCGGCGAGCAGAGTACAACCGCCGACGACCAGGGATACCAGCGCTACGCTGCCTGCCAGCATCAGTGTTGCATTGATTTTCTTCATATACCGTCTCATGGTTCCAGACAGTTCATCGTACTGTCCCCCGAACATCCAAAATTTTTAAACTTTTTTCCTGTGGCAAAAACGACACTGATCGAAGCGTCTCCTGCACGCCAAAGGCAAAGAGATAACTGCTTTCTGCGCTATGCGGTTCGTGACAACTGACACAGGTCAGCGGCTTCCCGCGCCGCGACGGATCACGCTTATATTTTGTCGGGTGGCTGAGCTTTCTCTTCTTTTTTTTCCCAGTGCCGACCAGAACATGCCGTTCCGTGGCTTTTTCATCGTGGCAGGTCACACACAGGTCCCACACGGGTTTTCTGAGCCAGGCGGCGTTTTCACTGGCATGGGGATCATGGCAAAGCGTGCAGAAGCCTGCATCAACGGGTCCATGTTTGAACGATCTGCTCATAACATCGTTGTGACACTTAAGACAGGCATCACGTATGGTAGAGCTCTCGACCACCGGCATCTTCGGATCAAAAACCCGGGAACGCGCGGGGCCGTCGTTTCCATAGGACAGGTTGATCGTATCAGAGATGGCCCCTTCATCGATTGCATCAAAGATGGTCACTTCTTTGTTCTTATCCTTGCTTTTGACCTTCCTATCCCTGGTTTTGACGACAAATACCAGGGTCTCAGCACTGTTCGCTTCCATCTCGCCCAGTTCCCACCGCACTTCATCGGCTTTGACTGTCGGGACTACTGCCTTGCCACGGTAGTAGCTGCTGCCGGCCACATATTGCATGTTCTTTTCCAGTTTTTCCGTAATTCGGAGCTTTTTTACTACCGGGCCCTGCGCATACTGAAGGCTCATGAGCACCTGTTTGCGATTTGTCAGGATCGGGAGCTTTTGACTGTTGACCACCTTGACATCGGCTGGATAGACCACGATTTCGATGCGGTTATTCAATTCCCGGCCTTCCGGCGTAATGTCAGGGCTCTTGGCAAGCCGGTCGCCCATGCCCACGGCAGTGAAACGCTTCAACGGTATTTCATTCGCTTTGAACAACGCTGACAGCGTCCGGGCCCGCGCCTGGGTAAGCGCCAGATTACTTTTGAATGGCTGTTTTTTCTCCTTCTGCTTCGGCAGGGGCTTCTTGTCAGTGTGGACCTCAATGAGCATCCGCTCACCCGGGCTCTGCTTCAGATAGGCGAAGACATCTTTCATCAATTCCCTGGCCTTCTCTTTGTCAGTAAAGGCAGCAGAGAGGGGATTAAAAAGGCTTTCTGCGGCAAAGGTGAATACCCGGGGTACGACAGGCTGGATCAACTTTGAGGCTTTCCAGGGGTCGACGGCCGCGAACTGGTACTTTACCGGATAAAGGTCCGGATTATGGCACGACAGGCAATACCAGACCGCTGCTGGTCCGTGGACATGCCGGCCTGTAGGAATGCTCCGATGGCAGGTGTAGCAGATCGCTTCTTCAGGCTTGTTGGGAGGTGACGCGGGAGAGGTTGCCTCAAGTTGGTGGCAGCCGGAGCAGGCAGCCTCATTGTCCCTTGAGTGAAACAAATCAGGCGCATATCCCTCAGGTGCCTTCCGTCCGGTATAAAGCTCCACCTTGCTGAAGACGCTGATCTGACGGACCAGAACTTCCTTAAACTCTTTTTTCAGTTCCGTTCCTTTGTCGTCCTTCTTCCCGGCATCAACAAGGAGCAGGACCTTTACGGTGATGGTGTTCATCCCCGGTTGCAGGTCCAGGCCCTGAATCGCATGCCGTCCCGAGGAAGTATCAATGACCTCAGATACCGTCCCGCCGACGACTACTTGAAAATAAGGCACCGTTGACCAGTCCGATGCCGGATCAAGCACCAGATTTACCTTGTTGCCGACAACAGAGTTCGGCTTCGGATAGATAACAGAAAGCGCCGACGGTTCTGCTGTCGCAGCAGAGGCAACCAGGGCGCTCATTATGAACATGAAGAGTGTTCTTAGAACCATCGTGCGCAGGCCCCGACAAGAAGGGTTGAGTTCAGCAGGTGCGATCATTTTCCGTTTATCCGCATCTCCCGTGAATACTTTTTCTCGCCATGACAGCCGGGCGCACAGGTGCCGCCAGTCGCGGTCTTCGTAAAATCGATCGGCATTTTCCATCCGCCTAACACGAGCGTCTCCCTGATATGCACCGGAGTGCCGTTCGAGGCATGCACCTCATGGCAGGCGCGGCAGGCCCTTCCCTTTCCATTCTTGTTCACATGAAGAAAGTGGAGGTTCCGCGAGCCATCCCTGAAATTCGTCTCGCTCGTTGTTGTGAGCTTCTTGAACGCCGCCTTGTCATGGCAGCCGAAGCAGAGCGCATAATTTCCTTCGGCAAAGGGGGTATAGAATGCCGAAGAATAATTCTTTGCCAGTATCCTCCAGTAATCGGAACCATGGGGGTTATGACAGGCGACGCAGTTTCCGCTCTTTGTCGGGCCATGGCTGTCCTTGTTGGCCGCGAGAAACGACTTCATGTCAATGATCGCACCCTGTCCGGTCGTCAGCTCTTTGTTGTGGCACCCGAGGCAGAGATCCATCTCCGCCACAGGAAGAAGCCGGGGCTGATCAGAGAAGTGGGGGTCGTGGCAGTTCATGCAGGCCTTCGCATCGTTCATGGGGCCATGCGGGGAGATCGCTTTTTTCACAAGGGCGGTTTCGTTCGGATGGCAGGTGGAACAGACCCCGGGGACCGCATCGATCAGCATGGCTTTATTTGCCGAGCCGTGAGGGCTGTGGCACTGGGTGCAGGATTGCTTCACCGGGGGATGCACTGTCTTTTTCGTTTTTATGCCCTCCTCCTTGTCCGGATGGCACATAAAACAAAGAGAACTCTCCTCCTGGATCAGGCGGTTCGGGAAATCGCTCTGGTGATTGTCGTGACAACCTGAACAATCGCCTGCAGCCACGGGAGGGTGCATGTTCGCCTGTTTCATCATATCTTCAGGATGGCACTGAAAACAAAGCTTCGGCAGCGCCTCCTTGAGCATTCCCTTATTCGCGGACTGATGCGGGTTGTGGCAGGAGATGCAATCACCACCCATGACCGGCGCATGAACCGTTTTCTTTTTATCCTTCGGCTCGTGGCACATATTGCAGAGGTCGGCGCCTTGCTGGGACAAGGTGATCGTCAGATTATCCGGATGCTTGGTCTTTTTATTGGTTTCCGCGGTCACCGTGTGGCAGGTCGTACACATGCCCTCTTTCACAGGATTATGCACAAACTTATCCGTCCCCATCAACGCGTGACAACTGGCGGAGACACAGGTTTCAGTCTGTGCATCAGCTCCTTTTGAAACAGCGATGATCAACGCAAAAGACCACAAAGTGAGAAAAAATATACTTTTTTTATCTCGCTTAACCATACTTTCTACTCCCTAGTCATTCACAGGATAACAGGATAATAGTAATCAAACGTCTTTAGGTGCAATTAATATGCCCTTAACAGTCAGACGGCAAACGTGCGAACAATTTGAATATCAAGTGTTATTTCGACAAAAAAACCAATCAGCACCCAAGTCTTGAGCATAACCGCTCAAAGCTTGTTCATAACCGCTCAAATTAAATTGAGAACCGATTGAAAATAATCCGAAATATGACTGCTAAGGCTTGAATGCAATTCAAACATTATTGCTGCCCTTTTGAATTACTTTCCGCTTGCTGGACCAATGCCCAGCAAGATTGCGTAAAACTTTCCGGCAGCTATGTCATTGATACCTGCAACATCCGGGATCCTCTCCGGATTGATCTTGGCTGGTTTATTTTTTTGATCCTTGCCCCATACCCATATCGTGCCATCAGACATCAATGCCATGGAATGATACATCCCGGCAGAGACCCTTTTTATTTTGCTCAAGCCCTCGACCTTGAAAGCCGATGAGCCGTCCGCAACCTTCTTGCCAAGCTGGCTGTACTCGTTCCTGCCCCACGCCCATACACTCCCGTCTGTCTTAAGGGCTAGGGTGTGATTCAGGCCGGCCTGAATATCTACGATACCGGAAAGACCTGCGACCTTGACAGCCTTTAACTGGTTGGTCTTCGTACCATCGCCCAGCATCCCGTTGATATTCGCACCGAAAGCCCAGACGGTCTTGTCCGATTTCAGCACCACCGTATGTTGCAGACCCGCAGCAACACTGACGGCGTCGGAAATACCCTCTGCCTGCACAGGGCTCACGCGGTCCTTGTTCGAGCCGTCGCCAAGCTGGCCAAATTCGTTCCGGCCCCATGCCCAGACCGTACCATCGGACTTGACCGCAACAGAGTGATACATGCCTGCAGCTATCCTCACGACTCCTGACAGGCCGTTGACCCGTACCGGGGTCATGCGGTCAGCAGTAGAGCCGCTTCCGAGCTGTCCATACGAATTTCCTCCCCACGTCCATACCGTTCCATCAGAAGCGAGCGCGATCGTATGAACCATGCCTGCGGCGACATCAGTGATCTTCCAGAGGTCCTTGACCGCAACAGGAATGCGACTGTCCTGGACAGCGCCGTTCCCCAATTGTCCGTTGGTGTTTCTGCCCCAGGTCCATACAGAGCCGTCGGACCTGAGTGCGATCGCATGTTCGTGACCGGCGGATACCTTTACCACGTTCTCCAGCCCGCCCACGGACAGGAATACATCACGGTCCCCCGGGGTGCCGTCGCCAAGCTGGCCGAATTCATTCAGCCCTCCGGTCATGACCGTATTCGCCTTCCCCGGCACCCAGCTACGGGCTGGGGGAGAGCCGACGCCGGGCTTGCCGAAATCATTCTGTGCTCCGGTTATGGACGCACTCGCCTTGGCCGTCGCAGGCATCGAGCCGCTCCTGACCGGCCAGAGAAATTTGTAGCTGCAAAAGGACACATAGTCCATCAGCATCTCTCCCGACGCCAGGTCCATGATCCACAGATAATCAATAACGTCCTTTCCCCTGGAGGAGGACCAATAGAAGTGATTCTGCACATTTTTAAAAGGGTGGCCGACAGGAAGTGCGGGATAGTACCTGGATTTATCAACAAGTGTTTCAAGCTCATCGATCGTTGGAAAACGCCAGTCGGCGTATCCAAAATTCGGTTTTTTCCCGCTGTTCATGTCCTGGAGATACTGTTTGGCGCCTTCGTTCGGGAGGTGCAGCGTGCTGACATTCGCGTCTTTGAGCCAGATGAGTCCGGTGTTCTTGTCGAGGATCGTACCATCACCCCTGTCGGTAAAACGCGTACTGACCGGCTCTGCCGACGCTCCCGATTTCTCGGACTGGACAGGCGGCTGCACAGGGTCGGCGGCCGCCGTTTTTTCCTGGCTTGCTGGTTCCTTGCTTTTTGAAGAGCCCTTTTTGGGTTTTGCGACTGCTCCAGTCGCCACAAGTGAAGCCATGATAAAACAGACAAAAACAATAACTATTTTACGCATATCCTTCCCGCTTTCCTAAAAGGTCGATCGCCGATTGCTTGTTCAAACGCCCGAGGGAAATTCTCTCAATGACGACCATGAGAACGACCACATCATACACATAATGATGAACAAATGCAAGATTCAGCTTTACAAATGTTCACTCAATATGTTATTTTGCAAAGTACTGTTCTATTTTTACCGATGCAAAAAACTAAAAATAGGGGAATAAAAAAAACATGCTCCGAAAAACCTGTTCAATCCTGTTTAACGTGTTTTTTATCTCTTTGTCTTTCATCATTTTCGCACAGACCTCGTTTGCAGAGGTAAATGATGACTATGCTCTCAAGATTTCCCTCGAGAACCAGCTGGAGAAAAAGCTCAAGCAGGTCATCGTGGAGATCACCGGTACGGACAGAGTGGTCATCTTCGTGAACGCCGAACTGTTCTCCGCCCGGGGCGAGAGAGGCAAAATGCTCGAGAAGAAGAAGACGAACGCGCTGGTGCTTCCCGGAGTCCCGGAAAAAAAGGAGATCGGTTCCGGCCAGTCCGAGATGGTGATCGGCGCCGGGAGCAGCAAGTATACGGTCAACAAGATCATCCTTTCCATCTGGATCGACAAGAGCGTGCCCGGGTCCATCGTCGACCTCATCCAGGATATCGCCAAGAACGTGATCGGCTTCAATCAGAACCGGGGCGACCAGATCAACGTCAAGAAGGTCGACTTCGAGTCAAAGGGCTTTTTCCGGAGCGCTCTTTGCGCTGCCGAACTTCTTCTGGCTGATCCTGACGCTGGTCGGCGGCTTCATGCTGGTAACGGTCGGCATGTTCTTCATGGATCCGCTTAAAAAAATCGTGCCGGCGCTAAAGAACATCGACTGGGGCCTGATCCGCGGAACCGGAGGTTCACCGAGCGGCCGAGCGAACCGATGACATACGAGCGAGAGGTCCTGTCCGGACGGCCGGCAATCCTAGACAAGGAACCTGCGCCGCTGGCGGGGGCTAAGGATGAAGCCGTTCCCTTCTCCTTCATCCGGGAACGGGACATCCCGTGCCTCGCCTTCCTGCTGAAGGACAAGACCGCGCAGGACATCGCCATCGTCATCAACTACCTCGACCCGGCCATCGGCATGCGGCTCCTCGAGCTGTTCCCGAAGGACAAGCAGGTTGAGGTCGCGCTCATCCTCGGCCAGGAAGAGATCAACATGGAAAAGGTGCATGCCCTCGAAGAGATGGTCAAGAGCAGGCTGACCTATGTCGTCGGCGGCGAGAACAAGCTGATCACCCTGCTCGACATGACCAACGAGGATGTTCGCGACAAGATCGTCAAGACACTGGAGACCAGGGACGCCCAGACCGCGACGCGCCTCAAGTCAGAGGATCAAGAGCCTGGAATCGATCATTCGGGAACTGCCTGCTCCCGGCATTCAGACCCTGTACCGGAACATCGATGCCACGCTGTTCGCCCAGATCCTGAAGGCGTCACCGGAAGACATCCAGCAGAAGGTCATCTCTTCGCTCAGCGCCGGCGCCGCCGAACGGCTCAAGCAGGAAATGGAGCTGAGCCGACCTCTCTCCGGCGTGCGCCTCCGGAGGGAAAAACAGAACCTGATGGTCCTGGTGCGGCGGCTGATCAGCGAAGGTCTTGTGGAGGTTGAAAACAACTAACATGGAAAAAATGGATAAAATGACCATAATCGGGCTCGTCGCCATCCTGCTGACGATCCTGTATGTACTGGCCGTAGGCAATATCCTGCACATGCTCTTCAACCCGCTGGCGCTGATCATCGTGTACGGCGGTACCTTCAGCGCGACCCTGATCGCCTATCCCTGGGCCGTGATCAAGGAGATCGTCCCGTCGCTGCGGGTCATGCTGTTCCCCAGCAAACATAGCGATCAAGGACATGGAGGACATGATCGCGACGCTTTCGCTCGCTGGCCGAAAAGGCCCGGCGGGACGGCGTTGAGAGCCTGGCCGGCGAGCTGCCGAAGATCAACGACAAGTTCCTGATCCATGGCATCCAGATGCTCGTTGACGGGCTTGAACACGATGTCATCAAGGACAACCTCGACCGCGAGATTTTCTATACGCGCCACAACCAGCAGAAGGTCTCGGGCGCCTTCCGGACCATGGCCACGGTCGCTCCCATCTTCGGACTGCTCGGCACGCTCATGGGCATCGTGGACATGCTGCGGAACCTGTCCAACCCGGCCAGCATGGGCGCCGCCATGTCCAATGCGGTCACGGCGACCTTTTACGGCATCTTTTCCGCGAACGTGTTCATCCCGATCGCGACCAAACTCTACGGACCACAGCGAGCGCGACATCATCAACAAAGAAATGATCGCCGAAGGCATCATGGCGATCCAGCAGGGCGATGTTCCCCTCATCCTGAGGAAAAAGCTGACCGCCTTCATCATGGCCCATATGCAGGCAGAGATCGGATACCGCGTGAACGTACATCGTCGACAGAACAGGCTGCCGAGCATGATCGAACAAAGAAAAGAAATCGGCAATATCTGGCTGATCATCTTCTCCGATATCACCACGAACCTGATGCTCTTCTTTCTCATGCTCTTCGCCATGACGCGCATGACGGCATCGGACAAGCAGATGGTGGTCGCCGGCATGGAGAGCACGGTCGTGAATCAGTCCGCCCGCGAACAGGCGGAGCTGGAGCGCCAGGCCAAGATGCAGCGCGAAGAAGAGGCGATCAAGCGGCTCCAGCTGGCGGTCGCCGACGGAACGCTTGCGGGAAAAGCGACGATCAGCGGTGACGGACAAGGCCGTCAATATCGCGCTCAATCCCGAGATCGTTCTTTTCCATCGGCAGCGCCAAACTCAATCCCGGCACGGTCAATGTCCTGGAAAGCCTGGTCGGGCCTGATCCAGATGTTCCCCAACGACATCATCATCGAAGGCCATACCGATCACGATACCGGTGCGCGGAGGGGCCTATCGTTCCAACTGGGAGCTGTCCATTGCGCGGGCCGTCGGGGTCGTCAACTTCTTCACTGCCGGCGGCATCGATCCCCGAAGCAGCTGATCGCCGCCGGCTACGGCGAGTTTCATCCTGCCTATCCGAACGATTCGGAAGTCAACCGGGCCAGGAACCGGCGCATCGAGATCACCCTCGTCCGCCAGGCAGAGGAGCACGCAGTGATGTCGGTCCTGAAAAAATTCGTACAGTATACGTGAAGAGCACGATGGAGGAGACCGAGCTCTGGATGCTGCCCTACAGCACCCTGATGCTGACGCTGGTCATCCTTTTCATCATGTTCTACGCCTTTTCCCTGTCCGGTTCCGTGGAATACGAGACCGCGCTCTCCGACCTGGCGTCCACCAACCCGAACGACCCCCGGGTCAAGCAGATGAAGCAGGAGATCGCGCTGGCGAAGAATATCCGCGATTTCATCGAAAAGAACAAGTTGACGGACAAGATCCAGCTGGTCATGACTCCGCACTCCATCAAGATCAAGATGGAAAGCTTCGCGCTCTTCGACAGCGGGAGCGCCGACGTGAAGAAGGACATCCTGTTCTTCCTCGACTACCTGAACGAGCAGTTGAAGCCCATGAACAACATGGTCATCGCCGAAGGGCATACCGATAACGTCCCGATCCACAACCAGCAGTTCGACTCGAACTGGGAGCTGTCATCGGCCCGTGCCTTCAGCGTCATTTATTTCTTCCTCAATAAAGGCATTGCGCCTGAACGCCTCGTCGCCCATGGCTTCGGCGAGTTCAGGCCTGCCTATACGAACGAGACGGAGACCGACCGGGCGAAGAACCGGCGTATCGAGATCACCGTGGTCAGAGGAGCTACAAAGTGAAAAAAATACTTACTCTTGTCATCGGTGCCATGCTCTGCATCGCAACCGGTGCCGGGGCCATAACGCCGAAGCAGGTGGAGCGGATCGAGCAGCTGAAGAAGGAGGTCGTCTCGCTCTTTCGGGAGGGCAAGTTCGAGCAGGCGGCGCCGCTCCTGAACGAGGTCCTGGCCATCGATCCTTTTGACAAGACGGCTGCCCGGTACCTTGCCCTGGCCAAGCAGCAGGCCATGGAGCCGTACTGCAAGGATGCCGCCGACGCGTTCCAGAATGAGGACTACGCCAAGGCGATCGAGATGTGGGATAAGCTGCTCAAGATGAATCCCGAAGACCGCCGTCTTCGACAGCCTGATCGATACGACGAAGAACCTGATCACCGACAAGACAACGGCCAAAATGTACCAGCACGCCGAAAAGTTCATCCAGGACGACGACTACAAGTCCGCAGTCAACGAACTGGAAAAGATCCTGGCGGTCAGGCCCTACGACCGGCAGGCCAGCAGCCTCCTCAACACTGCCAAGAGCAATGTCGTCGATGTCCGGACCAAAAAACACTACGATCAGGCCGACGCCTACCTCAAAGAAAAACAATACGACCGCGCCATCGAAGAATGGAAAAAGATCCTCGACATCGACGATTCCCAGGAAGCCGCCTCACGATACATCGCATCGGCGGTCCGCGAAAAGATGGGCAGCCTCTATGTCGAGGCGAAGCAGGCCTATGAGCGAGGCGACTACATAACCTCGCGCGATTCTTACAACAAGATCATTGCGGACAACCCGACAGACCTGGATGTCAAGACGATGATCGCGCGCCTCGACGACGTCATCAAGGTGTCGCTCAAGATCGACGAGAAAGGCCCGGCCGGCGACATGATGCGCAAGGCAATGACACAGTTCATTGCCGCCGACGGCAACCGCAAAGCATCCATGGCTGCCGCCTGGTACGCCTTCCAGCTGAACCCGGCACCGCTCACCACCGCGGTCAAAGGATTTCTGGAACTCAAGTACGCTTCTATTTTGACGACCATGGAAGCGCCGGTCGGCGACATGAACATTATAGACCAGTACCTCTTTACCGCGTTGAACCACATTTATGAAGGCCGGTACGACCTCGCGATCCAGAAGTGCACCATCGTCATTGAGCTGCAGCCCAAGAACATTCTGGCGTGGAAGAGGCTCGGATCGGGCTACTATGCGATCGGCAAGAAGGACAAGGCGAAAGAAACCTGGGAGAAGGCGCTGAAGATGGCGCCTGACGATCCTGAACTGAAGCAGTTCATTCGTCAGGCAAAATAATACAAATAATGCAGACGGAACGCTGATCGTCAGCCGTTCTGTTCACACGGGACTGCCCGCTTAAATAAGCCCGAATCGTTTCATACGACGCCTGAAGGCATCCCGGGGCATTTTCAGCAGCTGGGCAGCTTTGGTCTGGTTGCCGTTCGCCATGTCAAGCGATTTTCTGACCAGCGCATGCTCAACATCCTCGATCGACAGACCCGACTCGGGAATGACAAAGCCATCCAGGGAAACAGGCGCGCCCGAGACGCCTCCTGCGGGCGCACCGGTATCAGAAACGCTGTCCAGGAGCTCCTGCGGCAGATGTTCCGGCTGGATCTCGTCCCCGACTTCCAGGATCATTGCACGCTCGATGACATTCTTCAGTTCTCTCACGTTTCCCGGCCAGGAGTATGCAAGGAGTATCTCTTCTGCGTCCCTGTTGATCCGATGAATGTTTTTATGGCACTCCTGGCTGAAATGGTTGATAAAGTGATGTGCGAGCAATAGAACATCACGGCCCCGGTTCCTGAGAGGAGGCAGGGTAATGGGCACCACCTGCAGGCGATAGTACAGATCCTTCCTGAACTTTCCTTCGCTCATTGCTTTCGATAGTTCCTGGTTCGTTGCCGATACGAGCCGGACATCGACAGTGATATCCTTTATTCCGCCAACCCGCTTAAAGGTCTTCTCTTCGAGCATTCTGAGCAGCTTTGCCTGCATGCTCATATCCATGTCGCCGATTTCGTCCAGGAATACGGTGCCGCTGTCGGCGAGCTCGAACAGGCCTTTCTTGGCGGCCTTTGCGTCGGTAAAGGCGCCCTTCTCATGCCCCATAAGCTCGGTCTCGAGCAGCGTGACCGGCAAAGCGGCGCAGTTGATCGCCATGAACGGCTTGTCCGCCCGCGCACTGCCGTAGTGGATGGCCTTCGCGACAAGTTCCTTGCCCGTGCCGCTCTCGCCCTGGATCAGCACCGTGGTGGCATCACTTCGGGCAATTTTCCTGATCAGGTTCTTGATCTTGACCATATCATCAGATTCACCCATGATCGCATCGACCTGTGAGCTGGTTTCCTTCCGGAGTTGTTTGACCTGTGTGCGCAGAGAGCCTGCCTCGAGCGCTTTTTTAATCACAAAGGTTATTTCTTCGAGATTGAACGGTTTGCTGATATAGTCATAGGCGCCGAGCTTCAGAGCTTTGACAGCGGTTTCGACCATACCGTAGGCCGTGATCATTATGACCATCAGCCCCCGCTCCTGCACATGCAGTTTTTCGAGCAGCTCAAGTCCGGTCATTTCCGGAAGCCGGTTATCGAGCAGAATGAGGTCAGGGGTGTCTTCCGTAAGCAGTTCCAATCCTTTTTCCGCGGACTCTGCCGTGACGACATCGTACCCTTCCTTGACCAGATGCTGTTCCAGCGTCCAGCGAATCAACTTTTCATCATCAATGACCAGAATCTTCTGTACCATCTATCCTGCTCCTCGCTGTTATCCCTTTTGCTCTGACGTCCCCTGCTTCGGATAGGGGAACGTGATCGCGAAGGTCGCCCCATTGCCCGCAGAGCTCATGACGCTGATTTCGCCGTTATGCTGTTCAACGATCCGCTGGGTGATCGACAGCCCCAGCCCCGTCCCTTGCTGGCGTGTGGTAAAGAAGGGGTTAAAGATCCTGTTCAGATTGTCCGTGGAAATGCCTTTACCGCTGTCGGCAAGCATGATCGATACGGATCCGGGAGAGTCCGCCGAAGGGCTCGCCGATCTGGTCTCTACCGTGAATTTGCCGCCGTTCGGCATCGACTGGATCGCATTCAGCGCAATATTGATCAGCGCCTGCTGTATCAGGTCGGGATCAAGCGTCAGCCAGGGAAGCCCTGCCGCCAATCTGCGCTCGGTCGTGATGCCTTGTTTGGCGAACTGCGGAGCCAGGAAATCGAGCAGTTTCCCGATCATTTCGTTGATATCGACCAGCGACATCTTTGGCTCCGGCGGACGGGCGAAGGAGAGCAGATTGCGAACAGCCTTGTCCATCCGTTCCACCTGGGACAAGACCTCCTCCAGGACGGCCCGCTTCGGTTCACCGACCGGTATCTCTTTTTTCAGGACCTGGATGACGCCTGCAATGCCTGCCAGCGGATTTTTAATCTCATGGGCGATGCCTGCCGCCATCTCTCCGATGGAGGCCAGCCGGTCCGCCCGCTTCATTTGTTCAAAATGGTACTGCTCAACCCGCCTGCGGGCGCGCTCAAGCTTCGACAGAAGCGAATTAAAGGCTTCGCCGAGACTGCCAATATCGTCGGAGCTTTTCACCTCGACGCGGGCCTCGAGACCGCGTTCGGCACGCTCCATGGTGGCAATAAGCTCCTGGATGGGGTTGGTAACGAAACGCGTGAGGAACATGGAAAGCGAGATGGCGAGCACTGCCGTGACCCCGAAGGCCCAGAGGAACATCGTTTTGCTGAGGTCTTCCACCTTTTCCTGGGTCTGCGCCATGGAGACATCAACCGTTAGGATGCCATTCAGCTTGATGATAGAACCGTGGCAGCGATAACAGCGCTCGTCGTTGTCGATCGGGAACAACACGGAGAAGACGCCCTCGTCCCGACGCTTAATCGGTTTCTTGAACCGTCCCTCAAGGAACCACTTTTGGGTCGATGGGTCGACGGACCTCCCAATCATCCCGCGCTTCGAGGATTTAAGGACAACGCCGTTGGGGCTGAAGATCTTCACTTCCTGAATATTATGGTACCCGCCCACCGCCTCGATAATATGCTGCACTTCATTGCTCTTGCCGTTCAGCATGGCGTTGGACAGGCTGCGTTCGATGGTATTGGCGATCACCAGCACATTATCTTCCAAAGCGCCTTCCATCTGCGCCCGCTGGTAGCCGATATTGATCCAGGTCCCGGCACCGATGGTCACGGCGAGGATCGCGGAGACCGAGATGATGATCTTGCTCTTGAGGCTGGAGATGATCCTCACCCGGCATCCACCTTTCCGATGATCTCCCGGAGGTCTCCGATCTTCTGCTCCCGCATGAAGCCCTCGATGCCGTTCAGCACGTCAAGCGTGGCGCGCGGGTTGACGAAATTCGCCGTCCCCACCGCCACAGCCGATGCTCCGGCCAACATGAACTCGATGGCGTCCTCGCCTGTGACGATCCCGCCCATGCCGATGATCGGCAGGGACACGGACCGCGCCACCTGCCATACCATGCGCACGGCAATTGGCCTGATCGCGGGACCGGAAAGGCCGCCCGTGCAGTTGGCGAGCCGCGGTTTTTTACAGCGAACATCGATGGCCATGCCGAGCAGGGTATTGATCAGGGACAGCCCGTCGCAGCCTGCATCGGCCGCCGCCCTGGCGAAGGCGGTCACGTCGGTCACGTTCGGCGACAATTTGGCGATGAGCGGCAATCGCGTTGCCTTGCGAACGGCCGAGAGCAGGTCAAAGGTGGCCCGGAGGTCGGTGCCGAAGGCCATCCCGCCTGCTTTTACGTTCGGGCAGGAGATATTCACCTCGATGCCGGAGATCCCGCTGGCGCCATCGAGACGCTCGGCCACGCCGACGTACTCCTCGAGGCTGTAGCCGAACATGTTCACGATCACCGCCGTATCGTACTTTCTCAGATAGGGCATTTTCTCGTTGAGGAATACATCGACCCCCGGGTTCTCGAGCCCGATGGCGTTCAGCATTCCCGACGGCGTTTCCCAGATGCGCGGCGGCGGGTTTCCTTTGATCGGTTTCAGGGAAATACCCTTGACGATCACGCCGCCCAGCTGGTTCAGATTTACGAACTCGGCAAACTCCTCGCCGTAGCCGAAGGTCCCGGATGCGGTAAGCACGGGATTTTTCAGCTTGATCCCGGCGAAGGTGACGGAGAGGTCAGGGCTTCCGATTACGGATTTCTGATTGCGGATTGCGGATTTTTTGTCCAGCGTCGTGCTCACCTTTCCACCTTCCTACGTTCTCAACTTCAGAAGCACCTGTTCGCTCCAGTCGATCTCCCGCGAATCGAAAACGGGTCCCTCTTTGCATGCCCGCTTGTACCCGCCTGCCTTCATCGGGATCGAGCATCCCATGCACGCGCCAAGCCCGCAGGCCATGCGTTCTTCCATGGAGACGTGGCAAGGGATCGTATGTTCGGCAGCTATCCTGCTCACGGCGGCGAGCATGGCATGGGGTCCGCAGGCATAGAGGACAAGATGCGCTTTCTGCTCCATTTTCTTCAGGAAGGCGTTCAGAATATCGGTGGACGTGCCCTGCACGCCGGCGCTGCCGTCATCGGTCGCAATATGGACGCGATCCGTGGCTTCTTTGAACGAGCGCACGATGTTCGCAGGAGGAAGGCATTCTTTGTTTCGTGCTCCAAGAAAAAGGTGGGCGAGCGAACCGGCACGCTGAGCCAGAAAATGCAGCGGCGGGAAACCGCTGCCGCCGGCAACCAGTACGGGTATTGTTTTTTTATCCGGCAGGGGGAAGCCTTTTCCGAGCGGGCCGAGCAGACTCAAGGTTTGACCGGTTTTCGCGCCCGTCAGCATCGTGGTGCCTTTGCCTACAACGCGGTACACGATCTCGATCGATGACCGGAACATGACGGAGGATATGCCGAAAGGACGGGCGAGAAGCGGGTCCAGGGTATCGGATACCCGGAGCATCACAAACTGGCCGGGGAGGGCCGTTCGCGCCGCTTCAGGAGCTTTGAGAACGAGGCGGTAGTACTCTCGGCCAACAGGCTTGTTCGAGACAATGAGCGCCTTGTGAAGCCTATTCGATGGCAATCTCGATCTCCTGGATCTCATATTCCACGGTCTTCACCGGCGTCTTGATCGTCACGACATCGCCCACCTTATGGCTGATAAGCGCCTTGCCCACGGGAGACTGAATGGAGATCTTGCCCAGTTTCAGGTCAGCTTCTTCCTGGCCCACGAGCGTGTATTTCTTGATGCTGCCGGACTCCGTATCAGCAAGCGTCACGGTAGCGCCGAAAACCACTTTTTCGTTCGTCAGCTTCGACACGTCGATGATCTGGGCGTGGGCGAGCTTCTGCTCCAGTTCGCGTTTTTTGGCGTCCAAATGCCCCTGGCGCTCCTTGGCTGCATGGTACTCGGCGTTTTCCGAAAGGTCTCCATGGGCCCGCGCTTCCTCGATGTCCTTGATGTTCTTGCCCCGCTCCACCTTGACAATGCGGTCCAGTTCCTGCTTGAGCTTATCGTAGCCCGTCTGGGTCATCGGGATTTTCTGTGTCATGATGTATGATACTCCTGTATGGATTTCACCTGCAAAAGATTTTTCTTGATCGCGGCGATGCCGCGCACGGCAGCTTTGGCCGCCGAGATCGTCGTAAAATAAGGGATCGATTTCATCAGCGTCGTGCGCCTGATGGAGTAGGAATCCTTCTGCGACTGCGCGCCGGAGACCGTATTGATCACCAGATCGACCTGCATGTCGGTGATCTGGTCGACGATGTGCGGCCGGCCCTCAGTGACCTTGTTCACGGTCTCGACCGTGATGCCCCGTTTCCGCAGATAGTCCGCCGTGCCCCGCGTGGCCACAATGGAGAAGCCGGACTGTTCCAGTCCCTGCGCCACTTCAAGCGATCCGGCCTTATCCTTGTCCTTCACGCTCAGGAACACTCTGCCGGATATCGGCATGGGATTTCCCGCTGCCATCTGGGACTTGGCAAAGGCCATGCCGAAATCCATATCAATGCCCATCACTTCGCCTGTGGACTTCATCTCGGGACCCAGCAGCGTATCCACTCCCGGGAACTTGGCAAAGGGGAAGACCGCTTCTTTGACCGCGATATACTTTTTGTTGACCTCTTTGGTAAATCCCAGTTCGGCCAGCGTCTTGCCTGCCATCACCCGGGCCGCGAGCTTGGCAAGCGGCACGCCGATGGCCTTGCTCACGAAGGGCACGGTCCGCGAAGCGCGCGGATTTACTTCGAGCACATAGATGCGTCCTTCCTTTACCGCGAACTGGATGTTCATGAGGCCGACAACGCCGAGCTCCAGCGCGAGCATGCGTGCCTGGCGGTCGATCTCCGTGATGATCTTTTGCGAGAGCGAGAAGGGCGGAAGGGAGCAGGCGGAATCTCCTGAGTGCACACCTGCCTCCTCGATATGCTCCATGATGCCCGCGACGACCACAGTCTTCCCGTCCGAGATCGCATCAACATCGATCTCGACCGCATCCTCAAGGTATTTATCGACAAGCACCGGACGCTCGGGCGAGGCCTTGACCGCCCGGGTCATGTAGTCCCGGACGCTCTCCTCGTCGTACACGATCTCCATGGCCCTGCCGCCGAGCACGTAGGACGGCCGCACCATGACCGGATAGCCGATCTTGTTCGCGGCGCCGACCGCTTCGTCGCAGGACACTGCTGTTCCGCTCTCTGCCTGCAGGAGCCCCAGCTTATCGAGGAGCTCTTTGAAGCGTTTGCGGTCCTCTGCCCGGTCGATGCTGTCCGGAGAGGTGCCGAGAATGCGCACCCCTTCCTTTTCGAGGGGAACGGCTAGTTTGAGCGGCGTCTGGCCGCCGAACTGCACGATCACACCCACCGGTTTTTCACGATGTATAATATGTAAAACGTCTTCGAGTGTCAAGGGTTCAAAATAGAGGCGATCCGACGTGTCGTAGTCGGTGCTCACGGTCTCGGGATTGCAATTCACCATGATCGTCTCGAAGTCATCTTCTTTCAGCGCGAATGCCGCGTGCACACAGCAGTAGTCGAACTCGATGCCCTGGCCGATCCGGTTCGGCCCTCCGCCGAGGATCACGACCTTCTTACGCTCCGTCGGATTTGCCTCGCAGTCCGCCCTACCAGGACCCTGGACCCCGGCCCCTGGACCCTGAATTTTATAAAACGGTTTCTCATAGGTCGAGTACAGATAGGGCGTATGCGCTTCGAATTCTGCCGCGCAGGTATCCACGGTCTTGAACACCGGAATGATGCCGAGGTCATAGCGCGCTTTTCGTACCGCCTCTTCCGTGGTCGTGAACAGCCTGGCAAGCCTGCGGTCGGAAAAGCCGTACTCTTTCGCCTTTCTGAGCGGATGGTCCAGGGAGGGGGTCCGATCGCTCAAAATGCGCGCGCCCTGGTCGCCCAAGACCTTTTCCATGTCCACGATCTGCTTGATCTGATGCAGGAACCAGACGTCGATCTTCGAGAGCGCGAAGATCTCATCCACGCTCATGCCCTGGCGGAGCCCGTCGGCAACATACCAGAGCCGCTCCCAGTTCGGAACGCTGATCTTCTGGCGGATATCCGTCCGTCCCTCTTCGGCATCTCCATCGCGGTCCCGCCGGGACTCCAGTCCATAGCGGTCGATCTCGAGCGAGCGGAGCGCCTTCTGGAACGCTTCTTTAAAGGTCCTGCCGATGGACATGGCCTCGCCCACCGATTTCATCTGCGTGGTCAGCGTGGCGTCGGCCTGGGGAAACTTCTCAAAAGCAAAGCGCGGGAACTTGACCACCACGTAGTCGATGGTCGGTTCGAACGACGCCGGCGTCGCCTTGGTGATATCGTTCGTGATCTCGTCCAGGGTGAATCCGACGGCCAGCTTCGCCGCGATCTTCGCAATGGCAAAACCCGTGGCCTTGGACGCCAGCGCCGAGCTGCGCGACACGCGGGGGTTCATCTCGATGATGACCAGCCTGCCGTTGTCGGGATTCACGCCGAACTGGATGTTCGATCCTCCGGTGTCCACACCGATCTCGCGGATGATCTTGAGGGACGCGTCGCGCATGATCTGATATTCCTTGTCCGTGAGCGTCTGCGCCGGCGCCACGGTGATGCTGTCGCCGGTATGGATGCCCATGGGGTCGAGGTTCTCGATGGAACAGACGATGACCACATTGTCCTTGGCATCGCGCATCACCTCGAGCTCATACTCTTTCCAACCAATGATCGATTCCTCGACCAGGACCTGGTTCACGGGGCTCGCTTCAAGGCCGCGGGTGATCAAATCGGTGAACTCTTCACGATTGTAGGCGATGCCGCCGCCCGTGCCGCCCAGGGTGAAGGCCGGCCTCAGGATCGCGGGAAAGCCCACGTTCTCGAGGATCTCGTAGGCCTGGTCCAGGTTCGTGGCAAAACCGCTCTTCGGCACCTCAAGACCGATGTCCTCCATTGCTTTTTTGAACAGCTCGCGGTCCTCGGCCTTCTTGATGGCCGGCAGCTTGGCGCCGATCAGCTCCACACCGTATTTATCGAGCACGCCCAGTTCCGCAAGCGCCACGGCAGTGTTGAGCGCGGTCTGGCCGCCCATGGTCGGCAGCAAAGCATCGGGCCGTTCACGCTCGATGATCTTCTCGACCACCGCGGGAGTGATCGGTTCGATATAGGTGCGGATACGCCATCTCAGGGTCGGTCATGATCGTGGCCGGATTGGAGTTCACCAGCACGACCTCATAGCCCTCTTCTTTGAGCGCTTTGCAGGCCTGCACTCCCGAGTAGTCGAACTCGCAGGCCTGGCCGATCACGATCGGTCCTGCACCGATGATAAGAATCTTCTTAATGTCTGTCCGTTTCGGCATGTGCACTTACCCCTTCTCAATAATTCAAAAATCCTAAATCCGAAATTCTAAACAATCTCGAAAACTTAAAACTGCAAATGTTTCAAACACTCGGATTTCGAGCTTGTTTAGGATTTCGATATTCGAGTTTAGAATTTGCCTCAATCCAGTTCCTGCACCCATCCGTTCTCCAAACCATACGATTTCCATGATCCGGCAGGCGTCTTCGTACTCATCTGTCGTGGTCCTTCGAGAAAGTTCTTTGAACTCAGCTCGCCTTGTATGCCGGAAAGTACTGGGACATGAGGCTGATATACACATCCTTCGATATCTCTTCAGCCAGGAACTTCATGACGCCCTCGGTTCCCGAAAGCCCGCCGGGCAGCACCAGGTGGCGGATAATGAGCCCGCGCTTCGCTATGCCATGCTCATCGAGCTGCAAGGTTGCCGACCTGCTGGTACATTTCTCTTACCGCGGCCCGGTTGACCTCGACATAATGCGGCGCAATCGAATAGAGCATCGCAACGCGATCGTCTGAGTAACGCATGTCCGGGAGGTAGATATCGACGATGCCGTCCAGCAGTCGGAGCGCCTCCACTGAGTCGTAGCCGCTCGTGTTGTACACCAGCGGCAGCGTGAAGCCGCGTTCCCTGGCGATCGCCCATGCCTTGAGTATCTGGGGCATGAAATGCGTCGGCGTCACCAGGTTGAGATTATGGCAGCCCTGCTCCTGCAGCCAGAGCATCTGGCAGGCAAGCTCTGCCGGCGTCTTTTCAACACCGTTCCCCATCTGGCTGATGGGGTAATTCTGGCAGTAGACGCACTTCATGTTGCAGTTGGCCAGAAAGATCGTTCCCGATCCCCTGGTTCCCGACAGCGGCGGTTCTTCGCCATGATGAGCACTGGCGCTCGCAACGACCGGATTCAGACCGGACCGGCAAAAGCCTAGTTTATCGTTCTTGAGCCGGTTCACCCCGCATTCGCGGGGACAGACACGGCAGGCTTCGAGGAGCCCGTAGGCAGCCTCGATGCGATGTTCTAGTTCGATCTGAGAAACCATGGAAACCTTTTCACCACGGAGACACGGAGACACGGAGAACGACAAAAACTCAATGCTTAACATATAAATCAGAAACAAGGAATTTGTTCTTAGACTTAAGACCCCTCGCTTTTGATTTTCTCCGTGTCTCCGTGCCTCCGTGGTAGAATTACTAGCCTTTGTGCTTCTCCATCATATCCACGAACCGCTGGAACAGATAGCGGCTGTCATGCGGTCCCGGCGATGACTCCGGATGGTACTGCACGGAAAAGGCCGGGAGCGTCTTGTGCTGAATTCCTTCGCAGGTCTTGTCGTTCAGGTTTTGATGCGTCATGACAACGCTGTCCTTGACCGTTTCCAGGTCAACAGAAAAACCATGGTTTTCTGCAGCGATCTCGACCTTACGCGTCGAGAGGTCCATGATCGGCTGGTTTCCGCCGCGGTGGCCGAACTTGAGCTTGTAGGTCTTGCCGCCGAGGGCGAGGCCCAGCAGCTGCTGTCCCAGGCAGATGCCGAAGATCGGTTTTTTGCCGAGCAGCTTTTTGATGTTCTCGATGGCATAGGTGCACGGCTCGGGATCGCCGGGGCCGTTCGACAGGAACACGCCGTCGGGGTTCATGGCCAGCACTTCTTCAGCCGGCATGGTTGCCGGAACCACGGTGACATCACAGCCCGCATCCGTGAGCAGACGGAGGATGTTGCGTTTGATGCCGTAATCGTAAGCAACCACACGGTACCGTGACGATGTTTTTGCTCCGTACCCGGCGCCGAGGTCCCAGGTGCCTTCGCTCCATACATAGGGTTTCTTGCAGGTAACATGCTGCGCCAGGTCGAGGCCGTTCATCTTGGGAAGAGCCTTTGCCTTGGCAACCAGGCTCAATGGATCCAGATCCGTGGTGGATATCACGCCCGGCTGAGCCCCCACATCGCGGATGTGGCGCGTAAGCGCCCGGGTGTCGATCCCCTGGATGCCGACGATCCGCTTGTCCGTGAGATACGTATGAAGGGACCGCTTGGACCTCCAGTTGCTCGGGAAGTCCAGGTACTCCTTCACGATGAATCCTTCGACCCAGGGCCTGGAAGACTCGACATCCTCATCGTTCGTTCCGTAGTTCCCGATCTGCGGGTAGGTCATGGTGACGATCTGGCCCTTGTAGGACGGATCGGTCAGGATCTCCTGGTACCCGGTCATGCTGGTATTGAACACGACCTCACCGGTAGCCTCACCCTCCGCTCCGAATGATGACCCTTCGAAGACCCAGCCGTCCGCCAATGCAAGCATCGCTTTTTTCATATCTTTCATTGCCTTCCATTCCATAGTCAGAATTTATCTCGTATCGTCCCGTTCACATCCACCACTTCCCCGCTCACGCGGTCCCCGTCCACGGTCACCAGGACATAGTGATGGAAACCGCCGTTCTCGTCCGGCGCGTACAGCGGCGCACCGCCGCCGCCGGCAATGACGTGGGGAATGCCGTCGACTGTCTTGCGGAGATACAGGTGCTCATGTCCCAGGAACACCATGGTCACTTTGTGCTTTACAAACAGGGCCTGGAGCCGGTCCCGGTCTTCCTTGTACCGGTCGAGGCTATTGCCGTAGTGCTTCCCCCTACCCTGCTCGGGATAGAGGGGATGATGGAGAAAAATGAACTTATGCTTCTGCCTGGAGCTTGCAAGGACCTGCTCCAGCCATTTAAACTGTTCACCGGTGATCTTCTTGTCCTCTCCCTTGATAGAGGAGTCCAGCACGATAAAGAGCGAGTTCCCGGCAACAAAGGAGTAATAGAGTTCGTTCCCGGGAAGATCCACCTGGTCTTTGTAGGTCTGCTCGCTTCCCACCACCTCAATATGAGCATCGTGATTCCCGACGGTAAGAAAGTGGGGTATCGTCACGTTCTTCGACATCTCCCGGAACCGTTTCCAGTGCTCAACGCTGCCCGGCTTGCTGATCTGGTCGCCGGTGTTCACCATGAGATCGGGCTTCCGCTCCAGCGCTGCAGCGATGACCTTCCGGTAGACCGCGTCGCACACCGGGTCTCCCGCACGGTTATCGCCAAGGACCACGAAGGAAAACTTAGGTGGAAGCTTTTCGAGTGCGGCGAGCTTCTGATAGATCTGCTGGTCCTGGGCAGCAACAGCGACCATACCCAAACCGAAGACAATAAAAAAGACCGCGGTCAGTTTTGCAATCCGCAATCCGAAATTCAAGATCCGAAGTTTCACACCCTTCCCCCAACGATCGTCCGAACAGCCCTGCCCTTCAGCTTCGTTCCGTTAAACGGCGTATTCTTTGATTTTGATTTGAACAGAGATGCATCTACCGTCCACTCGAGGTCCGGATCGATGACCGTAATATCTGCGTCAGCACCTGCCTGGAGCGTTCCCTTTCCGATCTTGAGCACTGATGCGGGATTCAGGCTGAGCTTGCAGATAACTTCCTGCAGGGTGAGCACCTTTTCCTTCACCAGCTGGAACGAAAGCCCCAACGCTGTTTCAAGACCCACAATGCCGAAAGGCGCATAATCAAACTCGCCGGACTTTTCGTCCATGCCATGCGGGGCATGGTCGGTCGCGATCACGTCGATGGTCCCGTCCCTGAGGCCGTCCTTGATAGCCGCAACATCCTCGGCAGTCCTGAGCGGGGGGTTCATTTTTGCCATGGTATTGTAACCCCGCACCGCCTCATCGGTCAAAGCAAAATAGTGCGGACAGGTCTCTGCCGTGACCTTGACGCCGCGCGCCTTTGCCGCACGCAGCAGGTCCACCGAACCGGCGGTGCTGACGTGGGCGATATGCACCCTGCTACGCGTCAGCTCGGCAAGCGAGATGTCCCGCGCGGTCATCACATCTTCTGCTGAACGCGGTATCCCGCGGAGCCCCAGTTCGGTCGAGACGAAGCCCTCGTTCATGACCCCCTTGGCCGAGAGAGAACTGTCCTCGCAGTGCGAGATCACCAGGAGATCGAAGACCTGTGCATACTCCATGGCTCGCCGCATGATGGCCGCATTCATCACCGGCCTGCCGTCGTCAGAGACCGCCACGCAGCCCGCAGCGCGCAACTCGCCCATTTCGGACAGTTCTTCGCCTTTCGACCCCTTGGTGATCGCGCCGATGGGGAACACGCGGGCAGAAGCTTCACGCGCCGCCTGCGACAGGATGAACTCGGTCACCGATCGGTTGTCGTTCACCGGGTTAGTGTTCGGCATGCAGCAGACCGACGTAAAGCCGCCTGCCTTTGCTGCAGCCGTTCCGGTCGCGATCGTTTCTTTATATTCGAGCCCTGGTTCGCGCAGATGAACATGCATATCGATGAGTCCGGGAACGATCAGCTTTCCCGCAGCATCGACCACCTGCGCATCATTAGACGTTATCGAACCTGCTTTACCGAGTTTCGCGATCTTGCCGTCTGCAATCAGGATGTCGAGCTTTTCGTCAACCTTGTTCGCGGGATCGATGATGTGACCATTTTTGATTATAATATTCATGATTTGACCTTTTCACCAAAGAAAACGTAACCCGGACAAGCCGAAACCCACGGATTTATTTAGCCGCGAATGTACGCTAATGAACGCTAAAAAACAGTATTTATTCTTTTTATTTAATTCGCGTCAATTCGCGTTCATTCGCGGTTCATTGCTTGGGCGTAACTGACTAAGGCATTTGATTTATGCATTCCGCAATCCGAAATCCGCAATCCGCAATCGAATCATGCTTCAGCCTTCGTCCCGCCCGACAACAGGAACATGACCGCCATCCGGACTGCCACGCCGTTCGTGACCTGATCGAGAATGACCGGCGTGCTGTCCGCCACATCCGATGCGATCTCCACGCCGCGGTTCATGGGGCCGGGATGCATGACCAGCACGTTCTTTGCCGCGCAAGCGAGCCGTGCCTGGTTCAATCCGTAGAACCGGGCATACTCGCGCACACCTGGAAAGAGGCCCGCGGTCTGACGCTCAACCTGAAGCCGCAGCATCATGATCACATCAGCGCCTTCAACAGCCCGGTCCATGTCGTAATGGACCTCGACGCCCATGTGCTCGATCCCGCGCGGGATCATCGTGGCCGGGCCGCAGACACGGACCTTCGCCCCCATGGCCAGAAGCCCGTAGATGTTCGATCTGGCCACTCTGCTGTGTGCGATATCCCCGACGATCGCGACCGTGATCCCCTTGATGCTGCCGAGTTTTTCACGCATGGTGAACATATCGAGCAGCGCCTGCGTCGGATGTTCGTGGAACCCGTCGCCGGCGTTGATCACGGCACTCTTAAGTCGCGTGGACAGGAACTCGGGCGCACCCGAGCAGGGGTGGCGGATGATGATCATATTGCACTTCATGGCCTCGATGTTCCGGGCCGTATCGAGCAGGGTTTCACCTTTGACCACGCTGCTGGTCGAGGTCGAGATGTTGATCACATCAGCAGAAAGACGTTTGCCCGCAAGTTCAAAGGATGTCCGCGTCCGCGTGCTTGCTTCGTAGAACAGGTTGATTACGGTCTTGCCGCGAAGCGTCGGCACCTTCTTGATGTCCCGCTCGGACACGTCCTTGAACGTGGCAGCCGTATCGAGAATAAGTTTGATCTCGTCGGCAGCCATGCCTTTTATGCCCAGCAGGTCTTTTGAACTTAAACTCATGGATCAACCCTTCTAAGCCATAAGATGTTCGTTTTTGAAAAAAATCCGCAATCCGAAATCCGCAATCCGCAATGGTTCTTACTCACCGAGGATCACTATCTTCTCATCCCCGCCGTCCTCGACCAGCATCACTTCCACCTTCTCTTTTGCCGAGGTCGGGAGGTTCTTCCCGACAAAATCAGCGCGGATCGGCAGTTCCCGGTGCCCGCGGTCCACGAGCACGGCAAGCTGGATGCGGTGCGGCCTTCCGTAGTCCATAATGCTGTTCAGGGCAGCCCGGATGGTCCTGCCCGTAAAGATCACATCGTCGACGAGCACCATCATCTTGTCCTGTATATCGAAGGTGATGTCCGTGGCCTGCGGCACCGGCTGGGACTTGCGGGTTGCCAGGTCGTCGCGGTACATGGTAATGTCGAGGCTGCCGACAGGAGGCTCCAGGCCTTCGATCTGCTTGATCTTGGCTGCCAGCCGCTTTGCGATATGCACACCGCCGCGCTGAATGCCGACAAGGACGAGCTCCTTCGCTCCCTTGTTCTTTTCAAGGATTTCATGTGCTATCCTCGTAAGAGCCCGGTCAATACCTGCCTTGTCAAGAATAAGGGCCTTTTCTTTTTGATTCATCGCGTTGAACTCCCAGAAGCTAACATATTAAAAAGACACAAAAAAACCTTCTCTCCAAAATGGAAAGAAGGTATGCGTGTTTATACAGTACGATATTTTGACGCGGAAATTTTTCATTTCATGCCCTTCCTGGCCTCACAGGACCAGACTTAAAGAGAATCAATACAACGGCGATACAATAACCTAACCGCAGATTTCTGTCAAGAATTTTATTCCCCACTTTTACGGTTTAGTCGCAGGTCGCATAAAACAATAGGCTGAAAGCGCTACATGCAAACAATAGTATCAGCAAAGTCAGGCAACTCCGCAAAAAGGATTTAACATGAACACATCTTGTTCCGTATTTGTTGACAAAGAGCACGCCCGTTGATAAATATAAATCAGGTTCATTAAGACACGCAAATGAACGCCTGTTCAGACGACAGGAGAGGGATGAGCGGGTTTCAAACCCATCCCCTTCGTGCCGGTCCAAAGAAAGGGGAAACTATGTTGATCCGCGTAGTTTACAATGACAATAAATACGATTTTATAAATCCCGCACGCCTGAATGAGCAGCTTAAGGCTGGCGCCATATCGATGTTCCAGCGCAACAACGGTTGGGTGCGCGTAGGCATAGATCCGCTGAGAGGAAAAAATAACGCGCCTCGCGACAAAGCGGACGAGCGCAGGCATTCATAGGCAATAGTGCTGTCGCAGCACAGAAAGAATAACGACAGCCGTTCAGGGAAAGGCCAAGCGATTATCCCCTTGTCTTTTTCAGCAGCCAGGCGATGTTCTTGCCAAGCGTTTTCATGGTCTGCACGCCTTCGGCATCATTATTCACTTCGCCGGGCTGCCTTCCCATGCCGATATTCCAATAGCTTGACCCCGGGATGATCATCTCGTTGATGGTAAAGAAATAGTTCAGCGAATTGAAAACATTGATCGCACCTGCTCGCCTGCAGGCGACCACAGCTGCGCCTATCTTGCGCTTGTACATATCCGCGTTCGCGCGGCCAACCATGCCGCTTCGTTCGATCAGAGCTTTCATCCCTGCTGAAACATCGGCAAAATACGTGGGCGATCCGAGTAGAATGCCGTCGGCTTCATCCATCTTCTGGATGCACTCGTTCATGATGTCCTTTTCCACGGCACAGCGTTTGTTTTTCTTTTCGAAGCACTTGTAGCAGGCAATGCATCCCTGAACCGGCTTTCCGGCCAGGGAATAAAGCTCGGTATCGATCCCCTCAGCTTTCAATTCATCAAGGACGAGGTTCAAGAGTATCGCCGTGTTCCCGTCTTTTCGTGCGCTACCGTTAAAAGCAATGACCTTCATTTCAAACCTCCTCGAAATACGTGCAAATATTTATAAGCCGGACAAACTGAAGCTCACGAATATCTTAACCGCGAATTTACGCGAATGAACGCTAATCGAAAAGTCGTTCCATGACCCTAATTATTCGCGTGAATTCGCGTTCATTCGCGGTTCATTGTGTCGTGAATTGCTCTTACAGCTTGAAACGCTATCGCGCAAACAGGAACTCTCCCACGTACAGCAGCAGCAGTATGAACCAGCCTGCGAGGATGATGAATTCCAGCGTCGCCCGGTAGGACACACTGAAATTCTCCGTGGCCATGGTGTACACATCCTCGAGGGTATCGAGCTTCTCCTTGATCTCCGTTTTCCAGCTATCCAGATGGAATTTTTTTGAGATCAGGGAATAGAGCTTTGCGGAATACCAGTCCCCGATCAGCTTGATGTTCCGTTCCACTGCTTCTGATTCAAGAATGGACTGGGTCCGTATCTCGATGATCTCTTTCACGATCTTCCGTACATCCCGCGACCTGAGGACCGGAAGCCCTTTTGAGGCGCCCATGAGGCGCAGGGTTTTTTCAAGCCGCACATCAAGATCGTAGTCGAGAATGCGCGATTTCAGGAGTTGGAGGTTCGCGATCTCGAAGAGTTCGATATTGCTCGCAAAATCACCGGATGAATCGAAGATGAACGCGCCGTCCCAGTCGACGATGGTAATGTCGTTCTTGCCGTACTTCAGGTACGATGACAGCGTGGCTTTAACCTCTTCTTCGTCGAGCTCGATCCGTTCGTTTTTGAGGAACGCTGCGATCCTGTCTCCGAAGCGGGACAGATACACTTCCGGGTCTCCGCTGTATCCGGAGATGCAATAGACGCTGTATTCTTCATCGAACAGCGGATCGCATCCGAACTCACCCAGGATCTTCCTGCACTCATTGATGAGCCCGCGTTTGAATTCCAGCGTGGTGCCGGACAACAGATCGTCCATGTCCAGCGAAGCCTCAACAACGACCACATCCGGCAAATAAGACTTGACGATAAAGCGGACCTCGATACCGTCGCATTCCCGCTTTTCGATCCTAATGATCTTCTGTTTCGGGATCACGTCCGGGTAGCTCGGCGCGCTTTTTCCGGTCTTGGTTGCGACAACCTCCGTGGCCTCAAGGTTCATATCCGTTTCGCCAAAGAGGAAAACAACCAGCCGCCCGGGTACTGATGTTTTTTCTGCATCCATGATCGTAGACCTCATCGTGTTTGGAACAAAGCAGCCATTGAGCGCCTGCGCGTTATTTCTTAAAAACCTGCTTCAGCAAATCCGTCACCCGGGCAGCCGGATCCTTTCGTATCTTCTGCTCTTCCTGGCCGACCATGGTAAAAAGACCATCTAAAGCCTTGCTCGTAACATAGTGGTCGAGGTCCACGACTTCATTCTTCAAGAGCGGTATGGTCCTGGCCTTGTCCATCATTTCCTTGAACGACCGGGTCACACCGACATCGTTCATGGTCGCGGTGACTACCGGTTTGAATGAGCCGTAGATGCGGTCAAAGGTCTTCGATCTGAGATAGGCGGTCGCCGCCGTATCGTTCCCGCGCAGGATAGCCATCGCATCGGGAATGGTCATCTCCTTCACGGCTGCAACAAAAAAATCAAGCGCCTGCGGCGCCGCCTTCTCTGCAGCCCGGTTCATGCTGAGAATGAATTTGTCGACGTGCTTTCCCTGGCCGGCCCTTCGCATGACCTTTTCGATCCTCCCGATCTTTTCCGGGGCCGCGATCCTGATCAGCTGGTTGCCGAAATAGCCATCGACCTTCGAGACCGTCGTGACGCTGTTCCTGGCACCAACAGACAACGCCTCTTTTAATCCCGCAGCGATCGTGCTCGCATCAAGCTCACCGGATCCCCCGCTCCGTTGTTCGTTCAACGCTTTTTTTATCCGGTCGCGCAGACTGGCCTGCACAGGAGCAGCAAGCAGGCAGATGATGAGAACGAGGAGCACCGGCAGAAAACGTTTTTTTTCAGCGGTAGAGGAGCATACGGTACGATCGTGCATATTTTCTTTCATCGATAAGGACCGGCCTTTCATTCGGGCACCTCCGGAGAATGGGGAAATGTCACTGAGGTCAAGGCCTGTATGCCGAACAAGACCAGCGAGGCCAGGCCCCAGGCAAGACCGACGACCACACCTGCGTCCACAATACCGCGCCATGGCTGGTCCAGAAGACGGACGAGCAGCACGAGGACAATGATGCCGGCCGTCACCGAGATGGACGTGATCTGCCTCCGGCGCGTGGCATGGAAAAAGCCCATGCAGAAGAGCGGCGCGAAGATAGCGTGGGAGAGGCGTCCCTGATCCTTGAGATAACGTGCGCGGGCTGCGACGCGCGGCGAGAAACCCTGCTGAAACGCGCGGTACCCTTCGACGTAGGCCATAAAAAAAACAACGAGCGCCAGCGTGACCGTGTGATACCAGTGAAAATCGAATGAAAAAGCGCTGACCGCCATCGGCGTCAAGCGATAGATGGCGCTCCCGAGCAAGAGGACGACCCCTGTCAATCCCCACCATGCACCCAACTTCTTCTGCATTACGTTCTGTCCCTTTCTGGAAAACCACTTTGATTGGACGAACAGCAGCTTAATTCCGCTGCATGCCCTTCCTCAAAACATCTCAGTAACTGTACTGGAAATTCGGAAACAGGTCAAGAAAAAGTCCCGTGGCAAAGGTCAAGCCGCAAGGTAAAGGCGGCGCCTTCAGATGCAGCCTTCAGCACGATCTTTCTATCTGAACTGTGATGCCATCCGCTCAAGCAGAAGCCCCCAGGCCTTTTTCCAGGTTGACCACTCATGTCCCCCTCCAACCACCACGACGCGGTCAGCCGGCAATACGGTTGCCAGGAGGTCCTGGGCATAGGTAAATCGGTCCCCACGCCCGTACCCCAGATAGACGGGAGGATATTCCGAAGCATGGCCCTCATACTGCTTGAGCCATGACCAAAGCTGACGCTCCCAGTCTTTGTCTTTGATAGTTCCCGGGTCCCAGGTGTGCAATCCACCGGCTTGCTCTATTTCGCGTATGATCGCCCGATCTCCGGCATAGGCGCCGAGCAGTACTACGCCGGAAATATCAGCAGGATATCGGGATGCGTAAACGATCGATCCATATGCACCCAGTGAGTTTCCCACAAGCCAGATACGGTCATATCCATTTTTTCTTGCAGGATCGACCACATCTCGCTTTAACCGCTCCATGATCGAGCCGTTCCGGTAGTATCCGAGATGGGCGTTTACACCGATGATATCGGCATACAGGTTCCGTTCCCGAAGCAGGGGAATGAGGCCGTTCCGCCTAAAGGCATCGTTTGCGTCGCCATTGCCGGGCAGGTAAATGAGAAGGGTGTGGTGCGGTTGTTCAGTACCGGCTAAACGCACTATTTCGATCGGCACGGTAAGCGGCCTGGAGCAGCCGACCTGAAAAGATGCCAGGATCATGAACGAGTATAAGAGTCCTGACACCCTGCTGAACAAGGACCGGCGGAAGCGTTCCGCCCTGCGCCGCACTCCCTGACGATCCGCATGTGCCGGCATAGCCGTTAACCTCATGAATAGTGGGGCAGATCATAAACAATTCGGGACGGCCATCTGAGCAGGCCGTCCCGTGTGGCATAAGAACACTCGTCCCGCCATGCGAGCGCAGCAGGGAATAACAGAGCTGTTCTACCGTGCGATACTTTTCCCGACGAATTTACTTGTGACACTTGGTGCAGTTCTTCGTATCCTTCACGTCAAAGGATTTTTCGCCGTTGTGGCACTTGCCGCAAAAATCTCCTTTTGTAATTTTGGTCATATCCATTTTATAGGAACCCTGTGCCATCTGGAAGACCTGATAGTGGCAACCCGAGCACTTCAGCCCCTTGCCCTTCACATGGATCTCATGACTGAATACGACCGGAGCGGCCCCTTTGGGCCGTAACGTAAGATCACCGCCGCCAACCATCTCGGCATCCGCATTAAAAGCAAGCATCATGCTGAAAACAAAACACATCGTGAATATCTTTTTCATTCCCCCACCCCTCTCTGAAGAAAGATTTGGACAGCCCTGTCTGCGTTATAGTATAACAGAATTTATTCAAAAACTCGACGCCCGATGAAGAAAGTCTTCCTCGCCAAATAAAATCCGCTGACGGTTCAACCACTTCGCAAATGATCGAGCAACTGATCGTGGTTATTTCAACTGCAGCGAAGTAAGTTCCTGATAGGTCAAGACCTTTGACTTTCCGGACCGGGCAGCGACCGAGGCTGCCTGCTCCCTGGTCTTGAACGCAATAATGCCATATCCCATGGGTGTTTTAATTTCCGGCCCGGAGACGAAGAAGGCGTTCTCGATGACAACAGGCTCGCCCGTGAGGTAGTCATAGACCCGAGCATTGCTGTCAAAGGCCGACATTCTCATGGCACATTCGCCGTCGCGCCAGAGCATGGAGCACCCGATATCGTCGAACGCCATTGGTTCTATCCCCTCGGTCAGCGTGACCGAATACTTCCTGTTCGCCTCAGGTATCTTCATATTGCACTTGTTGCACCACGTAGGGGCTTCTTTCTCTGCAGCCGGAACGGCCACCGGCAGAAGTACCATAAACAGCAACAGCAGAAAAGAAAAGCGTTCCTTGATCATTTAAACCCTCCTTGCCATAGTATCCACGAACGGATTCGCAGAAAATGCCACTGCGCTATCCGCTGACGGCTTTCAAAATTCCCTGCAGCAGCGCAGTCGGTGTGGGCGGACATCCGTGTATAACAGCGTCCACGGGGATAACTTTGTCTATTCCGCCCAGAGAAGCATAGCTCTCGCCGAAAACGCCCCCGTTGCATCCGCAGTCTCCCACGGCGATCACGAGCTTCGGCGTCGGCGTTGCATCATAGGTCCTTCTGAGCGCGATCTCCATATTATGCGTTACCGGACCGGTGACAAGAAGCAGATCGGCAAATCGCGGCGACGCCGTGAAGTGAATGCCGAAGCGCTCGACAGTTATAGATCGGATTATTGATCGCATGGATCTCAAGCTCGCACCCGTTGCAGGAGCCGGCATCCACCTGACGGATCGTGAGGCTTCTTTGGAAACGACGCCTGATGACCTCTTCCAGTTTGACGCCGATCTTTTCGAGCTCCGGGTCGGTAATGGGAGGCAGTTTTTCCGTGACAATGCCGGTACGGAATATCTGTTTGAGGATCCTGATCATAAGACTCCAAACATATACGAAAAATTAACCACGAAGACACTGAGGCACGGAGAAAACAAGAATCCTATGGGGACACGGATTTACACGGAAACATCGGATAAGAAAAAATCGTTTTGTTTTCATCCTTAATCCGTTTTTTCCGCGTAAATCCGTGTCAAAGTTTCAAACCGTCCGTTCAGCGGCGATTGTTATTACAATATGCCGAAATTGCCTCACAAATCATGCCCCGAATAGGACTGATTAAAGCTTTTGTTGCAGACCGGAAAGTCGGGAACAATGTTCCCGTGGATGCACTGCTCAAGCCCCAGCCAGTTCAGGCTCGACGGGTCCCTGACCATGCAGCGGTTGATCTCTCCGTTCATGTCCGGACTGCACCCAATAGAGGATCTCTCCGCGCCATCCTTCGACCGCAGCGAAACCGGACCGGTCCGGCAAGGGAGAGCCAACGAGTTGCGCTGATCCTGCCTGTCGGGAAGCGACCCCAGCAATTCGCGGATGATCCTGATGGACTCGCGCACCTCTTCCACCCTGATCCAGGCCCGTGCATGAACATCGCCGGAGATCAGCACCGGCACATTCACGCTGATCCGGTCATAGGGAGGAAACGGATGATGGATGCGGCAGTCAAGGTTCAGACCGCTTGCCCGCGCTACGATCCCGACCACGCCGAGGTCGCGCGCCCGCGCCGGTTTGAGCACGCCCGTGTCCCGCACCCGGTCTTCCAGGGATGAATTCTCATCGTAGATCACGACGAGCCGTTCGAAATCTTTTTCCAGCCGGTCCAGTTCTTCAAGGATAGCCGCGATACCGGAGTCATCGATATCAGTGGTTACGCCGCCCGGCACGATCCGGTCCATCATGAACCGGTGGCCGAAGAGCTTGAGGTTGGTGCGGAGCAGGTGTTCCTTCAGCCGGTGAAACTGGTACAACAGGATCGCAAAAGCGACATCATTGCAGATAGCGCCCAGGTCGCCGAGATGGTTCGCGATGCGTTCCCGTTCAAGGAACAGCGCCCGGAGCCACATGGCCCGATCAGGAAGGATGGTGCCGGTCAACGCCTCCACTGCCCTGGGCATAGGCAAGGCTGTGGGCGACCGTGGTATCGCCCGACACGCGTGCAGCCAGACGCGCTGCCTCCTGCCAGGAGAGCGACTCGAACCGCTTTTCAATGCCCTTGTGCACGTAGCCCAGCTTTTCTTCAAGATTGATGACGTCCTCGCCCATGGCCTGGAAACGGAAATGGCCGGGCTCGATGATGCCGGCATGGACCGGCCCGACCGGGATCTCGTAGATCCCCTCGCCCTCGGCCCGGATCCAGCGGTACTCTCCGGGGACCCGCGGCAGTTTTGTGGAGGCGTCGAAGGTCTTTCTGAGCGGCCAGGCATCGACCGGCCAGTCCTCGTGCTTGATCCAGGGACGGTCGTCCGGATTGCCCACCGGCGTCAGCCCCATGAGGCTCTGGATCTGCCGTTCGAATCGATAGGCGGCAACGAACTTTTTGGTCAGGCTCGGGAAGGTCGGATCTTCGACAGGCACCTCTGTCTTCACCACGAGGTACTCCCGCTCTCTCCGGTAGCAGGCGTAAACAGCGAACCCTCTGCCCATCAGCGTCTCATCAGCAGCCCACTCCCCGGCGAGCAGGGCATATTCCTTCTTGAGCATCCGCGCTGTTTCAGCGAACCGTTTCCGCGGTACGACAAGGGACATCACCGAAGAAGGAGCAATAGCAGTCATCCTCTTTCGCATCGTCACCGAGCGCAGCCATAACTAGGTTTTTCAATCTGATCATAGTAATCTCGCGAACAAGACATTCACCACGGAGACACAGAGACACGGAGAAGGACAATGCCGTGTACTGACAATATATAAAGAGCAAAGCCTGATGTTGATGTCATATCAGAACCTTCGTTGATCCTGCAGGCGCCGTTATCTCTTCTCTGAGTCTCCGTGCCTCCGTGGTAAAAAATGTCTTCATTATTTCAGCAGCACTACTGCCGTCTGGAACCACCCGGCAAGGAACTTCGGCATGTACAGGCCGAGCACCAGAACAAGCGCCATGTGCAGCAGCACAGGAATATGAGCGACTTTCAGGTGTTTCTGATAAGGTGGTATTTCCCCGGATACCATGGGCTGGACCTTCCTGAACAGCGCCGCAAAGGTGACCGCGAGGCCCAGCAGCAGGAACGGGGCCAGGAAAGGCGCGTCCTTGATGGTCGCCGTCAGGATCAGGAACTCGCTCGTGAATACCCCAAAGGGCGGCATTCCCACGATCGCCATAACGCCCAGCGCCATGCCCCACCCGACAAGCGGATTGCCGCGGATGAGCCCTTTGATCTTGTCCATTTCCTGCGTCCGGTGCATCTGCGACGCATGGCCCACGGTAAAAAAGATGGCCGACTTGGTCAGGCTGTGGACCAGCATGTGAAGCAGCGCTCCGAAGGTGGCCACCGGGCCGCCCAGGCCAAAGGCGAAGGTGGCAATGCCCATGTGCTCGATCGATGAATAGGCGAACATGCGCTTGATGTCCTTTTGGCGCAGGATGGAGAAGGATGCGACCATGATCGAGAGCAGGCCGAATCCCATCATGATATTCCCGGAGTGGTGCGTCCCGGTTGATCCGTCCACCAGGACCTTGCAGCGGACCAGCGCATAGAGCGCGATGTTCAGCAGAAGGCCCGAGAGCACGGCCGAGATGGGAGTTGGTCCTTCGCTGTGGGCATCGGGAAGCCAGTTGTGGAGCGGAACGAGCCCGACTTTAGTGCCGTACCCGACCATGAGGAACACAAAAGCAAGAGACAATATGGTCGGTTCGAGCTGGCTGCTCACCTGTGCAAGGTTCGTCCAGTGGAGTGCGGCGCCGCCTGCGCCCAGTACCTTTTCCGCCGCAAAGTAGAGCAGCACGGTGCCGAACAGCGCAAGAGCGATCCCCACGCCGCAGAGGATGAAATATTTCCATGCTGCTTCGATCGATGCAGGAGTCCGGTAGAGCGATACGAGGAGGACCGTCGACAGCGTGGCAAGCTCCATGGCGATCCAGAGGATGCCGACGTTGTTCGTCAGGAGGCAGAGCAGCATGGCAAAGATAAAGAGCTGATACATGGCGTGATAGAACCGCATCCTGCGGTGCCCCAATGTCCCGTGCTCGCGTTCACGCCGCATGTAGCGTCTGCTGAAGATGGCGGTGGTCATGGAAACAAATGCAGTAAGTACGGACAGGTAGATGCTGAAAGCGTCGACAAAGAAGAAGTCGTTCCAGGCCAGCAACGGGCCCTGTTCGTAGACCTGGAACGCCAGCACAATGCCGGCCGCGCAGGTCGTTGCGGAGCCGAGGATGTTCACCTCGGGCGCATATTTCCGGTCGCCGATGATGGCCAGCATCAGCGAGGAGATGAGCGGGATGACTAAGAGAATCAGGAGATACATGAGAACCTCAGCGCGTTATAACAGTGAACCGTATTATTGCGATTAATGATAAGCTAACCCGCTTGGCGGGAGAGATTGGTTATTTTTAGTTTCTTTTGACTAATTGAATATCTTCTGAATATTTCGCATAGTGGACGAGGCCCATTTTTCCGCTTTTTATCATAATGCCGTTCTTCAAGTAGTTCCATTCTTGAGCGGGAAAATCGGCCGAATATTCATTCGTATCGATTGAGAAAACGACAACCCCGAAATCGTCATCTGCGATTTTCACTTTATCGCCAATTCTGATATCAGTTCCATCCGAGTAGTGCATTATTTTACCTCAAACGGTTCATATGAAGTGCAGTTCGTAGGTTGGGTTAAGCGAAGCGCAACCCAACAGCATTTGTCGGGTTTTACGTTGCTCTACCGAGCCTACCGACTTTTTCTTCTGCATCAGCAATTACAGTTTCATCACTCTGAGCGCCGTGCATTGCGCAATATAATCGAAATCGGAATCATTATGCAGCAAGGTAAGTTCGTTCTCGATTGCGACCGCAGCGATCAGGCAGTCAATTGTCTTTCTGATGGTTTTGCCTTTTTTCATGCATCGCCGGGAAATATTTGCAGCTTCAACATAGGTCGTGATGTCGGAAGGACCATACAGAGGAAATTCAAGAAGGTATCCTTTTGTTTCATTGTTCGCCTTATCATCCTTTATGCCCTGCAGTATTTCGGTGAGTATAATACCGGTAATACAGAGGTCTTCCTCTTCGACGATGAGATTATGGAGAATGTCGCGATATGGAGTGTCCCTGCCTCGAAAGAAATCGATCCATACGCTGGTATCAATCAGGACCATACCCTGCTCGCCCTCATCTGGCTCAAGTCTCCCTCCCATTGGACCTTGCCTTCAAGTTCCAGGATGCGTTTTCTTCTTGCCTTTTTAACCAATTCCTCCAATGCGAAATTCACCAGCTCTTTCTTTGTCCTCAAGTGTGTGACCTTGAGCCCTTCCTTTACCAACTTGTCGTCTATATCAATGTTCGTTCTTGACATAAATTCTCCTTAAATAATCATACACCAAATATAGCAGAATCGTGTGTATGATACAAGTGATCCCTTGGTGTAGTCCATAAACTTCAAAAAGCCGTCCCCCTCACCCTCCGCCCTCTCCCACAAGGGGTGAGGGTACACTGGCGTATCGGAACATCTTGACATCAATCCTCTTCCTTCAACCTCGCCATCTGGTCAACATCCAGGCTGTCGAAGGTGGTGCTGATATGGAAAAAGAACATGCCGAAGATAAAGGCTGCGATCAAAAGATCGAGCGCCACGCCCAATTCGACCACCAGGGGCATGCCGTAGGTCGCGCTGGTCGCAGCGAAGAGCAGGCCGTTCTCCATGGCCAGGAACCCGATGATCTGCGTCACCGCGTGCTTGCGGGTGATCATCATCAGAAAACCGAGCATGAACGTGGCAAGGGCCACGGCAATGGTCGAACGGGTCACGAGCGTCGAAAGTTCCCTGATAGGCGCAGTCAGATGATAGGAATAGATCACGAGAACGATCCCGATGAGCATCGTGGTCGGGATATTGATGAGCGAATCGATCTCTTTATGGATCTTCAGCTTTTGGACCAGTTTATGCAGAATGTACGGGAGGAGGAGGACTTTCACCGAGAGCGTCAGGATCGAAGAGATGTAAAGATGATGCGCGCCGCCCACAAACCCGACAATGGCGGTGCTGACGGCAAGCAGGAACCCCTGCCACGCAAAAATGTGGAGCAACGCGTTCATCCTCCGCTGCACCACCAGGGCAAACGCGGTGAGCAGGATCAACGCGGCGAGAAGACTGTTCAGTTGCGCTGCGATGGCATGGATTCATGTTCCCTCCGCTATTCCAGCATGAAATATGACATCATCCCCAGTGTTGCAAAAAGAAAAGCGCTCCCGAGAAATTCCGTTATGCGGAAGATCCGCATTTTCGCAAGCCCGGTCTCGATCAGCACCAGTCCCACTCCAACAAACCCCAGTTTAAGCAACAGGACCGCGAGCGCTGCGAAGACGGCGAACAGATCATCATTCAATGCGATCCCCCAGGGGAAGAATGACGCGATCCCGAGCACGACGAACAGATACAGTTTCATCATCCCCGCCCATTCGATAAGGGCCAGGTGCCTGCCGGAATATTCAAGGATCATGGCCTCGTGGATCATGGTGAGTTCCAGGTGCGTGGCCGGATTGTCAACCGGCACCCTCCCCGTTTCGGCAAGAGCAATAAGGATGAACGCCAAAAGCGCAAACACGAGCGACGGCCTGAGCATGGCATGCCCGCCCTGGGAAATGACCGCGGTCATCTGGGACAGGGAGGTGGACTTGCCCACCAGCGATACGGCGAACACAGCCATCAGCATGGCCGGCTCGGCGAGGGAAGCAATGGTCATCTCTCTGCTCGACCCCATGCCGCCGAAGGCGGTGCCGATGTCCATGCCGGCCAGTGCCGTAAAGAACCGGGCAATGGCAAAAAGCGCGACCAGCACGATAACATCGGCTATCGCCGAGAGCGGCAGGTCCGTCGACAAGGTGGGGATAATACTTCCTGCCATGACCGAGACGCCGAACACGAGGTAGGGAGTGAATCGGAAGATCCATGATGCATTCTCAGCCAGCACGACATCCTTGGAGAAAAGCTTCCTGAGGTCCCGGTACGGCTGGAAAAGGCTCGGCGAGGTCCTGCCCTGGAACCAGCACTTCATCATCTTCACCCAGCCTGCGAACAGCGGGGCAGCGAATAGAAGAAGTGCGACCTGGGCAACCGCTATGAAAAATGGATGGATGTTCAATCAAGATCTCCTGAACGAGTAAGAATGAATCGTAATAAATCTATGTCTACCACGGAGACACAGAGACACTGAGAACTGAATCACAAGAATTAATAGGTTTTCTCCGTGCCTCAGTGCCTCCGTGGTTAAATCAATGTTTATAGGTTTTTATGTGAATATCAGCAGCACAATGATCGTCACGAACGAATAAATGAGATACACCTGAATACGGCCATGCTGCATTCTTCCGATCCTCCGCGATATCCAGAAGCTCGCATCCGCGATCGGTTGATAGATCCATATCCAAAAGCGGTCCCGTATCCGGAGATGGTACTGCAGTCGCTCAGGAAAGGCACGGTGCGCGGTCTCCGGAAGCAGACGTACGTGCTCTTTTATGCTGAAGAGAAAGCCGAAGATCCTGCGCAGGGGCATGGAAAAGGAAGTGGCAGTGTACTGCATCCGGTTGGTTACTTTCGCAAAACCGCAGTCCCAGAGCGGCACCCGCCTGATGGCCCCGGGGCGGGTATGCAGAAGGAGGTACGTAACGACCACGACGGCAAGAATCCCCACGAAAACCAGGGGCGCTGAATAGGACGCCCGCTCATGGGAGATCGGGGTCAGCCACATCCAGCCGAACCCCGCAGCCGAGGACGAGATGGTGTCGCCCACCAGTAATTCGGTGATGGGGTCCATCAAGTTGATCAGGTAGGTCGGGAAAACGCCGAGTCCGAAGCAGGTAACCGCGGTCAGCAGCATGCCGATGCGCATGGACCAGCGCACCTCATGCACCCCTGCGAGATGATGACCGCGCCGGTGCCCCAGGAACGTCACGCCGAAGGCCTTCACGAAGCAGGCAGCCGCAAGCGCGCTCGTAAGCGCAAGGAGCGCGGCCCCCAACGGGATGAGCATGTTCAGGAGCGGACTGGGAAGCGCGGGAGAAAGCAGAAAGGCCTGATACGTCAGCCATTCCGATACGAATCCGTTAAAAGGCGGCAGCGCGGAGATCGATACGCACCCGACAAGAAAGAGCGCGGCTGTCCAGGGCATGAAACGGATAAGCCCGCCCATCTCTTCCATGTTCCGTTCGTGCGTGGCGTGGAGCACCGCGCCCGCTCCCATGAAGAGAAGCCCCTTGAACATGGCATGGTTCAGCGTGTGATAGAGACCTGCAACGAGCGCCAGGGCCGCCAGCAGGGTCATATCGAAGGAGGTGAAGATCATCGCAAGGCCGATGCCGATCAGGATGATGCCGATGTTCTCCACGGAATGATACGCGAGGAGCCTCTTCAGATCATGCTGCATCAGGGCATAGAGAACGCCCAGGACCGCGGAAACCAGACCGAACACCAATACGAGAGCGCCCCACCACCAGGGAAATACGCCGATGAGGTCGAAGATGACCCGCACCATTCCGTAGATGGCGGTCTTGAGCATCACGCCGCTCATGAGCGCGGAGACGTTCGAAGGCGCCACCGGGTGGGCCTCGGGCAGCCAGATGTGAAGCGGGATCACGCCGGCCTTGGCGGAGAAACCGAAGAAGGCCAGCAGAAAGGCGGCTGTTGCCAGCCCCGCAGGGAGTTCCGTCTCGCGCATGGCGTCGAAGGTATAACTTTGGAACCCCGAGAACCCGGTCGCAAGCCCTGCCATGATACCGAAGGAGAGAAGGATCGCGATTGCGCCCACATGGGCCACGACGAGATAGAGGAACGCGGCCCTTCTGTTCTCAACGCGTTCGTCTTCAAAGAGGACCAGAAAATACGAGGCCGCAGCCATCAATTCCCAGGCGATAAGAAAGAACAAGGCGTCGTCAGCCAGGACGACCAGCTGCATCCCGATGAGGAAAACGGAATAAAATACCACCAGGCTGGTGATCGGCCGGTGCCCCAGAAAACCTTTGACGTATCCGATGGAATAGATGGAGACAAACGTGGACAGAAGTCCGACGACGATGAGAAAAAAACCCGACAGGACGTCAAGCCTCAGATGAAACGGAAGATCGGGAAGACCGAGGGGAATGACGAGCTGGAATGTGCCGCCGCTTGCCACGGTCCAGACACCCGCAGCCGTGGCAAGAAAAGAGGCAATGGTTGCGAAGGAAAAACCGACGGTAATCAAGAGTCGCTGAGAATGGCGCAGCACCGGCGTCAGTGCGAGCAGAAGCAGAAACACTGCGAACGACGAGGCTATGAGGCTAACCGGTGCAAGAACCACGTTGCAACCTCGCTCTAGTTCTCTGGCGCGTTAACGAAACGATCTCCCTATAAACCCTTTTATCCGCAGATTTTCGCAGATGAACGCAGATTTTAAAAATTAGAAATCAGAATTATCACTCCGCACAATCTGCGAAATCTGCGGATACTCTGTTGAACTGAGCTGTTGCATCTGCTCCACCAACTCATCTCGTGCAGTTATCAATGATCTTGGAAAGCCCGAGCAGGATGGCAGTCGGCGTCGGCGGGCAGCCGGGGATATGACCATCCACCGGAATCACGTTCCCCACGCCATCGGTCACTGCATAGCTTCCCTGGTAAATACCGCCGTTCATTGCACAATCCCCGCAGGCAACAACGAGCTTCGGGTCCGGCATCGGCACTGTAGGTCCTTCTGAGCGCCAATTCCATCTGTCGAGCTACCGGGCCGGTTACCAGCAGCAGATCTGCATGGCGCGGCGAAGCGACAAAATCGATGCCGAACCGCTGGATATCGTAGATGGGATTCATGAGCGCAATGCCTTCCCACTCACAGGCATTGCAGGACCCCGCATCCACAAATCTGATCCTGAGTGATCTATGGAAGATTGTATCAATTTTCCGCTGGAAGTCAATGATCTTCGCCGCCTGATCGGGCGTGACATTGAATCCCTCAGGAAAAGGGATGGCCTTCTTTTTTGTAAATACGTTTTTGAATATCTCTTTCAGCATAGTTTAACCTTGTACTCAGTGTTTATCTGACCCTGGACCCTGAACCCCGACCCCTGAACCCTGCCGTTCTACATATCCGTTCCCGAGTACGACAGATTAAAACTCTTATTGCACAAGGGGAAATCCGGCACGATGTTGCCATGCACGGCGAAGGGCACCGCCGGCCAGTTGCAGTATGAAGGCGATCGGAGTTTCACCCTGAGCGGCTTGCCGTCCCTGTCAGCCATGACCCAGTAGAACAGCGAACCCCGCGGCGTTTCAACATACCCTAAAGCGGAGGCATAAGCCGGCACTGCTTTAAGCGGTACGGCCAGTTCGCCTTTGTAACCGCTTTCCATCAGCGCCTGGATCATGGAGATCGAGCACTCCGTTTCCTCTGCCCTGATCATCATGCGTGCGAGCACATCGCCCTGTTCATACGTGTGGGCCTCAAATATCAGCCTGTCGTAGAGCAGATGCGGATGGGATTTCCTGATATCATCGGGCAGTCCCGAGGCGCGTGCGGCCACTCCCGTGACCCCCAGTTTTCGGGCGATGTCCTTGGACAGCCGGCCGGTGTTCGTGATCCGTTCCATGTGAGAGACTGACCCGATCAGGAGCTGCATAAGGTCCTTGTATTCCTTCGTAGCCCAATCCAGGGTCTTCAGGATATCATCGGCCTGAGCGTAGACATCCCGCGTGACGCCGCCCACGACGTTCACCCCGCGCAGAAACCTGCTGTTGGTCAGCCGCTCGTTCAGCTGCATGAGCCGTTCTTTGATGACCGCTCCCTTGGCGTACCCAACGGCCAGTCCCGTTCCCGCGCACATGTACCCGATATCGCCGATGTGGTTGTACAGGCGCTCAAGTTCAAGGACCAGTGTTCTGACGGCTGCTGCTTTTTCCGTGATCTCGATGCCCATCATCCGCTCGACGGCCATGCAGTATGCTGCTCCATGGGAAAAGGAAGACGTGCCGGACACACGCTCGGCGAGCCTGACACCATCGATGAAGCCAAGTCGCTCAAACTGCTTTTCCGTGCCTTTGTGGGTGTAGAACAACCGCGGCTCAAGAAAGAAGATGGTTTCCCCGATAGCGCTGAACCGGAAATGGCCGGGTTCGATAATGCCGGCATGCACCGGGCCGACCGGGATCTGGACGATTCCCTCGCCCGTGACCTCCAGAAAGGGATGGGGTACCTTGATCGCCGTCCCCTCGCCCCACTCTTTTTTCTCCGGATCGGAGATGCTCCAATCCTTGCGGAGCGGATGGCCGCCTGCGGGAAAGGCCTCGTGAAATACAAGCCTGCGCGGGTCGGGATGCCCGATGGGAACGAGTCCGAGGAGGTCGCTGATCTCCCGTTCGTACCAGTGAGCAGCCGGGATCATCGGCGTGAGAGAGGGAAATGACGCAACGTCCTCTTTCACCGGCAGAACAATAAACGTGAAGGTGTCGGCGCCGGGGATCGTAAACACGGCATAGATCCGGAACAATCCGTCCTTTTCCCGTTCGTCCGCTGCGAACATGAGCCGCAGGAGCGCATGCTGCTTCATGACGAGCGAGACGCAGACCTCCCTGAAATCAGTGCTGTCGACTTCGACGTAGACTTCATTGAGCTGGTCCCGCCTGGCACGTCCTTTATTGAAAATACTTTCCATACTTATTTCATTCCCAGAACCAGCACGCAGGTCCTGATCGTCCCGTCAATGAACCCGGGGATCCTGATGCCCATCACGATGATTGCAGCAGCCATGGCGATCATGACCACATTGCCAAGTATGTTGCCCATGCCGAAACGCGACGCCTGCCAGCGTGCGGTGTTCGCTGCATCCATTGCGACCGGGGCGCCGAAAAGCATCTTTCCGAACGCGGAAAGCACGCCGTAGAAAACCAGCGCTATAAAGAAAAGGAAAACGCCTACCACGGGCCACAGACCCTTGTCCACGGCAGCCTTCAGGATCGTAAACTCGCTCATGAAAATATTGAACGGCGGCGTTCCAGACAGGGCCAGGGCGCCGATGAACGTGAGCGTCCCGAGGAGCGGCATGGTTGAAAGCACCCCGTTCACATTCGCGATGTTCGTGGAGCCGAACCGCGCCTGGATCTTCCCGGAAGCAAAGAACATAAGGGGTTTCGCAAAGGTATTGCTCAGGACATGGAGCAATGCGCCATAAACGCCGACGGGCCCGCCGATACCGACACCAAGAACGATGATGCCCATGTGCTCGACGCTGCTGTAGGCAAGCAGCCGCTTGAAGTTGTTCTGGACCAGGATGAATACGGCCGCAATACCCACGGAGATGAGGCCGAAAATGATGAGCAGGTTGCCGGTGAAGACATCGCCGGTCGACGGTTCCACGATCGAGACAAAGCGCATGATGGCGTAGAACGCGGTCCAGCCGGGCAAGAGAGCGCTGATCGGGCTCGGAGCCTCACCCTGAGCATCAGGGAGCCAGTTGTGTATTGGCGCAAGTCCGGCCTTGGTCCCGTATCCCACGAGCACAAAGATGAACGCGAGCTTCATCGTCTCGGGGTTCAGCTTCGGAGCAATGCCTTTGAGCACCGTCCAGTTCAACGCGCCTTCAGCGCCCGTGACCGCGGTCGAGGCATAGTAGGTAATGAACGTGCCGAGGAGCGCGAACGTGATACCCACGGTGCAGAGGACGATATATTTCCACGCAGCCTCAACAGCGAGCGGCCGCTTGCGAAAACCGAGTCCGATGAGAAGCGCCGAGACGATCGTCGTTGCCTCCATCCCGATCCACATGAGCGCGAGGTTGTTCGCCATGGACACCAGCAGCATGGTGAACACAAAAATATGAAAAAGGCCGTAATAACGCCGCATGCCACGGAAATCAATAAGCCCGGCAATAAGCTCATTATCGAGATAACCGATCGAATAAACCGCCGATGCCAGGCTGTACAGGATCATCAACCCCATGATGTAGGCCGAAAATGCATCCATGAAGAGCGCGCCCTTTGCCGCGGTGACGGGCGTGGACACCGCGCCGATGATGATCGGTGCGGCATAGGCCGCAAGCGCAACAATACCAGCAAGGTTCGCATAGCCGATCAGCCGCGGACTCTTCACCACGTAGCATGCCATGGCGGTTACCAAGGGAATGAGCAATATGATTAGCACGTTGGTCGTTTCACTCCGTTGCACTCCGTACTCCATTGGAAATTGGAAAATGAAGATTGGAAATTTCAAATTTTAAAGCTACAGCACGTGTTCTTTTTAACCTTCAATTTCCAATCTTCAATTTTCAATTCGGCATTCAAAGAATGCCGGCTATCCTTTCAGCACCGTCAGTTTGTCCAGATCGGCCGTAGCAAAGGTCCGCCGGATCTGCACCGCAAAGATGCCGAGAATGATCACGCCCATCAGCATATCAAACAACACCCCGAGTTCGATGATCGTCGGCATCCCGAAGGTCAGGGAAAAACCGGCGAGGAACAGGCCGTTTTCCATGAACAGCAATCCCATGACCATCGTCAGGGCCTTCTTTCTCGTGATCATGATAAAAAGACTGATAAGGATCACCGCAATCGCTATCTGGAGCACATTCCGGGAAAATCCCGTGACCGTGATGCCGGTCTTGAGCGATGCATACACCACGGCAACAAGGATGCTCGATACGGCAAGCGAAAGCGTATTGCTGATAGAGGGCTGTATAATATGGGTCACCCGCATCTGGCGCACGATCTTTCGCAGAAAAAGCGGGATCAAAACACCCTTTGTCGCAAGCGTGAGCAGGGCCGCGACATAGAGATGCGACTCGTCAACGAGGATTGCCACCACGGCGACAAGGCATGCCAGGAGCCAGGAGTTGATCGTATATGCCTTCACATAGGATTCGATGCTCTTAAAAGCATTCAGCGTAACCGCTGTCAGAAGAAGACCGACAGAGATGAAATCAACTATGGAATAAGCCTCGAGCCATGATTTCATGTCGCTGCGCTCCATTGGAAATTGAAGATTGGAAATTGGAAATTTAAAATTTGCGAGACCCTCATTTATTCTTTTTTGCCGTGATGAGCGATTTAGCGATAATATTAATAAGTTGTTTTGTCTCTTCAATGAGCGCGTGCAAATCGATATCCTGGAGCATTTCTGCTCTCTGCAATAGTTTTAACCAGTAATGTGATTCGCGCAGTTCCTTCAGTACTATCTGAAGTTTGTGGATGAAATCAGCCTTGCTCGACGCACCACACGCTTCTTCATAATTGGCGCCTGTTGAGGTCGCGGACCGGAATAACTGTCCTGCCACGTGTTTGCCAGGCAATGAGGCATCAAGTTTCATGGTGAGCTTGAATATCGACGCACCATAATCGAGTAAGCGTTCTGCAAGCTTATTGGCCTGGTTTTCCATGGTCGCTGCGCTCCATTGGAAATTGAAGATTGGAAATTTTAAATTTGCAATGCTCTCACTTTTTATCATCGTGACAATGGATCAGACGAATCAGATTGATACTCAACTGACGATCATTACGCCGTCCATTTTAAAATTTCCAATCTTCAATTTCCAATCTTCAATCCGACACGCCCCGCGTGTCGGCCCTATTTCCCCATCATGATATGCGTCACCAGCGAAAGGAATGCGAGAACAAATGCTCCGCCGAGAATGGACGGCAGCTGAAAAAATCTCACCTTTGCCCGCGTCGACTCCACAACCGCCATCGCGATGCAGAGGCCGAGCATCTTGAGAGCATAGATGCCGGCAGGCAGGGCGAGCGCGCCGGCGCCAGTTGCCTGTGCAATGCCCACCGGGAGGAAGATGTCGATCGCCAGCGTGAACAGGACCATCTGTTTTATATAATGCGCCCATTCCATGAGCGCAAGGTATCGTCCCGAGTATTCGAGGATCATGCCCTCATGGATCATGGTGAGCTCCAGATGGGTGTCGGGATTATCCACCGGCACCCTCCCGGTCTCCGCGGTGATCGCAACCATCAGGGCTGCAAGCGCCAGCAGATGCGACGGAGAGTACAGCGCACGCTGCGCATCTGCTATGCGGGCAATGTTCGTTGAACCGGCGGTAATGGCCGCTGTAAAAAGTGCGAGCATCATCATCGGCTCTACCAGGATCGCCACCGTCATCTCCCGGCTGCTCCCCTCGCCCCCGAAGACGGTGCCGGCATCAAGCCCGGCAAGGGCCATAAAGAACCGCCCCAGCGCAAAGACAGCGATGAGGGCAATGACATCTCCCATCATGCTGAAGACCGACTGCGTCGTAAGAACCGGGACGAGCAGGGCTGCGGCGGCGGCAGACGTAAAAACGATGTACGGCGTGGCCGTGAAGATCCACGAAGTCACGCTGGAGACAACCATGCCCTTCTTGAACAGACGCAGCAGATCATAGTAGGGCTGCAGCACGCCGGCACCGATCCTGCCCTGCATGTTCGCCTTCAGCTTCTTGATCACCCCGTTCACGAGGGGCGAGAAGAAGATGACTATGAGAAACTGAAAATATTCCATAGAGTCTGTACACGAGAGTCCTGAGCTAATTGCTATTAAAAATCCATGTAAAAAGGCCAAACAATTATCGCCACGAAGGCACGAAGACACAAAGAAATTCCTTACGATTTATGATTTATAAAACCTTTAAAGAGCCAGGCCTCTCTTCGAGTCTTCGTGCCTTCGTGGCAAATTGGTACGGTTTGTCCCAGTTACGTGCCAAATATCAACAAAACGATCAGCGTAATCAAAATATACCCGAGATACAGCTGCAGGCTGCCGGACTGGAGCAGCTTCACTTTACCTGCAGCGGCGTGCACAGCGCGTGTCACCGGATCATAGACGTATCGTTCGAAGAAAGGCGTGATCTCGCCGCCGTAGTGAATGGACCGCACGAAGAAAGGCTTGATGATATACGAAACCTTCATATCACGGCTCGGGAGATAGATGCGTTTGTAGATGATCCTGAGCGGTTTGGTAAATGCCGTGGCCGTGTACTGCATGCGCGGCGTTAGCCCGCGGATGCCGCAATCCCATGAGTCAGCGTACACGGTCTTTTTCCTGCTGCCCGCGAACCTCACGAAAAAAACGGCCCCGATGAAGATCAGCAGCATGACCCCGGCAAGCGCAGCGGTCGAGAGCGATGCCGCACCACCGGGAGTTATCAGGATGCCCTGCTGGTCCAGTTCTACCGGGGAGCCCGTAATGGCAAATACTGCGGGAGAGACCAGCGAAACAGGAATGCTCGGGAAAAGACCGAAGAGAATGCACAGAAGCGCAAGGAGCGCCATACCAGCGATCATCCATGTCGATGATTCCCGAGCTTCGGTTGCGTGCTCGCTCCGCGCCATGCCGAGGAAGGTTGTGCCGAAGGTCTTGACAAACCCGGCGGCAACGATCGCTCCGGTAAGCGCCAGAGCCGCTCCTCCCAAGGGCGAAACGATCTTTGCAAGAACGGATGAAGACTTGAAACCGAGCAGGAGCGACTGGTAGGTGAGCCACTCGCTCACGAACCCGTTCAGCGGCGGAAGGGCCGTTATGGCGAGGGCGCCCACGAGGAACAGAGCACCCGTCCAGGGCATGGTCTTCAGGAGCCCGCCCAGTTTCTCCATGTTCCGCGTCCGTGCGGCGCTTACGACCGACCCCGCTCCCAGGAACAGGAGGCTCTTGAAGAGGGCGTGGTTCACGGCGTGGTAAAGCGCAGCCGCAAGGGCAAAGCTTGACAAAGCAAGCATCCCGCTGCTCCGGAACATCATGGATGCTCCGATGCCCAGCAGGATGATACCCACATTCTCCACGCTCGAGTAGGCGAGAAAGACCTTGAGATCGTTCTCCATGATCGCGTAGAGGATGCCCAGGACCGCCGAGCTCGCGCCGACCACGATGACCGTAATCCCCCACCACTCGGGCCCCGCTCCCAGCACGTCCAGGGCGATCCGAAGAAAGCCGTACACTGCGGTCTTGATCATGACGCCGGACATGAGGGGTGTGATGTTCGAAGGCGCAACCGGATAGGCCCGGGGGATCCAGGTATGGAGCGGGATGATGCCCGCCTTGGTGCCGAAGCCGATGAGCGCGAAGATGAATACCAGAGATCTGACGTCCTGCGGAAGCGCTGCTGCAGCGGCGCGCATGGACGAGAACTCCATGCTGCCGGTGTAATGATACAGCACGAGGAAGAGAACGATGATGAAGGCCGTTCCGATGTGGGTCATCACTACGGTAAACAGGCCTGCTTTTGCCGACTCTGCATTCCGGTCGAAGACCACGAGAAAATAGGCGGCCACTGCCATGGTTTCCCAGCATACCAGAAAGGTTATGATGTTCGCCGAAAGGACCACACCGTACATGCTGAGAACGAGGATGTTATAGAAGAACCCCAGGTAGCCGGCGTTCCTGATCCCTCGGGTAAAACCGATGGAGTAAAAAGAGACAGCGATGGTGATAAGGGATATGAGGACGACAAAGAAGCCCGAGAGCGCGTCGCAGGAGAAGGCAAAACTGAAGATCGAGGTTATGGGGATTGTCGTGCCGATAAAAGGCGGAGTAAAGAGAAGATACCCGCCTGCAGCGAGAAAGAGGAGTGCGCCTGTCGTGGAGAAGAGATAGCTGAAGTTTCGTACTTTCGAGAGCGGGAGCTGTGAAGCGACTGCGCCGGAAAGAAAAAAGATAATGCCCAGAGATAATATATTTGCAACGTCCATGTTTTAAAGACTACGCAGAGCCTGACGGACCATGCCGCCGGGCATTGCGAAGAATCTCGATTTTCAAAGTTCGACGACCGTGGTGCTGCCAAGTTGGTCCCAGGCCGTGATGCCGAAAAACAAAAGCGAGCAAATGTACAACAACTTGGCGTGTTCTGTCAAGGTGAAAATGCCCGTTTGCGATCTGTGCCTCAAATTTTATTTGCAATATTTATCCTTTGTGTATATTATCATTTGCGTTGCCAACTATTTACCATAACGAGCCCGGCCTTTTTCCGGAAATTATCCTGAAGGAGTTCTTATGGCCCAAAAAACAGCTATGGTCGCGGAAATCGTCGACAACCTGAGGCGTGTTTTTCAGGTGGTGAACGAGCAAGCGAAAAAGGCGGAGCTCAAAACCGGGCTTACCGGTCCGCAGCTCTGGGCGATCAAAGTCATATCCAAGGAATCGCCGATCATGGTTTCCGATATTGCACGCCGCATGTACCTTCACCCCGCGACCGTGGTCGGGATCCTCGACCGCCTCGAACTCCAGGGCCTTGTCACGCGAGTCCGTTCTCTGACGGATCGCAGAATTGTACACCTCGAGTTAACCGCGAAAGGGCAGGCCTTGGTGAATAAATCTCCTGAAGTCGCCACAGGCACCCTGGTCGCAGGGCTTGAGAAGCTGTCTGTGATCGAACTCAAGGGCATCTCGGGCGGCATGGAACGGATCGTAAAAATTCTCGGCGCACAGGGGATCCCGCCGCAGCTCATTCATTCGCCGGGAGTAAATACGCCTTCGGAATAAACAGCCCTTACGGAAACGAGTATGGTAGCCGCAAGAGTGCGGTGTTGGGCCGGCGTTGAGTGATCATATCTCTTCATCCCAACCCGGACAAACCGGAAAACAGTTTAGCCACAAAAGTCACAAAGAACACAAAGGAAAACGAAAACCATAACAGTTTTTAACACATTCCAGCTTTTCTCTGTGCCCTTTGTGCTTTCTGTGGCAAAATATTCTTGCCATTTTGAGTTGAATTTGATTCTTGAGTAACTACCCAGGAGTACCGGCAATGCCCGAAGGATTGGAAATGCTCTCCGGACTGTTCATCGCTTCGATCGTTCTGCTCGCGATCGCCGGATTGCTGCCGCTTTTCTTCCCGCGTTCGAAGCGGCTCGCGGCATTATCCTTCTCAATAGGCGTGCTCGCCGGAATGGTGCTCGCGGTTTTCTCCATCGGCGCGCTGCTGAACAACGTGCCGCTCAGATTCGAGTTGCCCGCGGGCCTCTTCCCGCCCGAGCCTCCGGCATTCGTGATCGACGCGCTCTCTGCCTTTTTCTGCCTCATCCTTTCCATCCTGCTGACCGCGATCTCGCTCTATTCGATCCGCTACCTGGACCATTACGACGGCACCCCCGTCGGGGTCCTGGCCGGGTTCTTTCACTTCATCGCCCTCTCCATACTGATGATTTTCTCGGCAGACAACAGCTTCCAGTTCCTGATCGCCTGGGAGCTGATGACGCTCTTCGCCTTTTTCCTCGTGGTGTATGAATACCGGAAGGAGCAGGCCGTGCGCGCGGGCGTGTACTACCTCAGCGTGACCCATTTCGGCACCCTGTTCCTGATCGCCATGTTCATCCTCCTGCAGAAGTTCTCCGGGACCATGCTCTTTTCCCAGACCGCCGCTCAGCTCGGGAACTTCCCGCGCTGGTCGCTCACCTTCGTTTTCATCGCTTCGCTCGTCGGCTTCGGATGCAAGGCGGGCGTTTTCCCGTTCCATATCTGGCTGCCGCTGGCCCACCCGGTGGCGCCGTCGAACGTGTCGGCGTTCATGTCGGGCCTGCTGATCAAAACGGGGATCTACGGCCTGCTCAGGATCCTGCTGATCGTCCATGGCTCGGCGGAGCTGTGGTGGGGCGTTCTGCTGCTCGTGGTCGCATCGGTCTCGGCCCTGCTCGGCATCATGTATGCGCTCATGGAACACGATCTCAAGCGGCTGCTCGCCTACTCCAGCATCGAGAACATCGGGATCATCCTGATCGGCGTGGCCATGGCCTTGATCTTCAGCGCCTCCGGCATGCCCGTGCTCGCCGGGTTCGCCCTCACCGCCGGGCTCTTCCACACACTGAACCATGCGGTGTTCAAGGCGCTCCTCTTCCTCGGCGCGGGCGGCGTGCACAGCGTGACGCATACGCGGGACATGGAGAAACTGGGCGGCCTCGCCCGGCTCATGCCCTGGACCGCGGCCGCGTTCCTGGTCGGCGCGCTCTCCATCTCGGCCATCCCGCCGCTCAGCGGTTTTGTGAGCGAATGGATGTCCTTTGTTTCGATCATCCAGGTCTACCGGATCGATCAGGTGCCGCAGGTTCTCCGGATCACCGTCCCCCTGGCGGGCGCCATGCTTGCGCTCACCGGCGCGCTTGCAGCAGCCTGCTTCGTGAAGGTCTACGGCATCGTCTTCCTCGGCACGCCGCGCTCCGAAAAGGCCCTGACGGCGAACGAACTGCCGGTCCCCATGCGGCTGGCGCAGCTCCTGCTTGCCCTGGTATGTATCGTGACCGGGGCGTTCCCGTTCCTCGTGATCAACGCCACCCGGGACATCCGAACGGCCTTCTTCGGGCCCGATGCGCTCATCGCGGCGGGTCCCCGGTTCCTTGCCGCGCCCGGCGACGCGGGTTCCATCTCGACGCTCGCGGTGTTCGGCGCGTTATTCCTCTTCCTGGCGCTCGGGCTGCTCCTTACGCGTGCCTTTGGGAAGGGAAGAACATCTGAAAATATCACCTGGGCCTGCGGCGGTGAGGCAGGCGGCAGGCACCAGTACACGGCAACGGGATTTTCGAAACCGATCCGCAGGATCTTCAGCGCCCTCTACCAGCCCAAAAAACAGATCGTCGTGGATACGACCGCCGAGAACAAATACCAGATCCGGTCCATCAAGTTCCACGGCATGACGCAGAACGTCTTTGAACGTTACCTCTATCTCCCGCTCATCGACGTGGCCAACAAGCTCTCCCGGAAGGTCCTCGCCGGGCAGGAAGGCAACATCAACGGCTACCTGGCCTACATCTTCCTGCTGTTCATCCTGATGCTGCTCGCGGGAGGCGCGCGATGATTGTTCTCGTTCTGCTCAGTACGCTCCAGGTCCTGACGCTGCTTTTGGTGGGACCGTTGTTTGCGAACTTCATCAGGATCGTCCATGCCCGGCTCCAGGGAAGGCAGGGGCCGCCGCTTTTGCAGGGACACTACGATATTTTCAAGCTGCTGCAGAAGGACCGCATCTATTCGGTCCGGTCGTCCTTCGTGACGCGCATCACGCCGGCGATCAACTTCGCCGCGGTCTGCGTCGCTGCTCTGATGGTCCCGGTGCTCAGCACGACGGTCCCCTTCCATTTCGCCGGCGACTTCATCGTATTCATCTACCTCTTCGGCCTGGCGCGTTTTTTAACGGCGCTCACCGGGCTTGACGCGGGCTCCACCTTCGGCGGCATGGCCTCGAGCCGCGAAATGACCCTCTCGTCTTTGGCCGAGCCGGCGATCCTGCTCGGGTTCATCGTGATCTCGACCGCGGCCGGGAGCATGGACATCTCGGTCATGACAGCCCAACTCATCCACCTGCCCGGCAAGTACGTGAATCCCTTTTTCATCCTGACGCTCCTTTCCTTTTCCATCGTCATCATGGCCGAGAACGGCAGGGTGCCCTTCGACAATCCCGCGACGCACCTGGAGCTCACCATGGTCCATGAGGGCATGGTGCTTGAACTTTCCGGCAGGGACCTCGGCGTCTTCCAGTGGGCGCACGCGTCGCGGCTCCTGGCGCTCACGGTCGTGGCCTTGGACGTCTTTTTCCCCTTCGGCCTCGCAACGGAAGTGACAACCTACGCTCTGATGATCTCGCTCGGCGCATTACTCCTGAAACTCTTCATCGCCGCTGTTGTTATAGCATACGTCGAGACCGCGAACGCCAAGTACCGCCTCTTCCGCCTTCCCGATCTGCTTACCCTGGCTTTCGTGTTCTCGCTCATTGCGCTGATCGCCTACTATGCTACGGAGGTGGCCGGTGCCCGTTGATATCCTGCTGGAATCGCGTTTGATCAACCTGATCTATGTCTTCGCCCTGGCCGTGGTTATCTGGGCCGTGGCGAGTTCGGGCATCCCGTCGATGATCCGTCTCTTCGGGCTCCAGTCCTTTCTGCTCGCCTGCGGCACGGCGCTCATCGCCCGCGTGGCCAAGTGAACCGCACATGTTCTACGCGTCCCTGTTCACGATCGTGTTCAAGGTCATACTGATCCCGCTGGTGCTGACCTACATCATGAACCGGCTCAAGATCAGGAAGGAGATCGAGGACTTCATCAACATTCCCTCGGCCCTCATCGTCTGCTCGATCCTGACGATCATCGCCTACGCCGTGACCCTGCGCGTGATCCAGGCAAAGGCAACCTTCAACGTGGCCGGCGTGTTCGCCGTGGCCGTCGCGATCATGCTGATCGGTTTTTTCATCATGGTAAACCGGAAGAAGACCCTGACCCAGATCATCGGCCTCATGTTCGTCGAGAACGGCGTGTTCCTGGCCGCCGTGGCCATGACTTACGGGATGCCGCTGCTCGTCGAGTTCGGCATCTTCTTTGACGTGTTCGTGGCCATCCTCATCATGGGGATCATGCTGTTCAAGATCTGGGACACCCTTTCGGACATGGACTACAAGGAGAATCTGTGACGGCCTTCGAGACCCTGCTTATCATCCCCGGCACGCTGGCCCTGCTTTCGATCGCCCTGCCGTGGCGGCGCGTCGTCAACGTCGTGAACGTCAGCGGGTACCTGGCCTACGGGGTCGTGACCGCGCTCCTGGTCCGGTCCCATCTCTCGGGGCTTGATGGACGCGCAACCGGGCCCTTTCATCACGACGCCCTGACGCTGCTCATCCTCATGATCATCGCCCTCGTGGGCTTTGCCGGCGTGCTCTATTCGGCGTCCTTTATCGCCGATAAGATCAAACGGCACAGTCTCGGTCCGGGCAAATACCGCAAGTACTTCGCGCTGTACAACCTGCTGTTCTTCGCCATGACCCTCCTGGTGCTGGCGGACAACATCGGCGTCATGTGGGTGTCCATCGAGGCCACGACCCTGGCGTCGGCGCTTTTGGTCAGCTTCGACAACCGGCGGGAATCGGTGGAAGCGGCCTGGCGGTATCTCCTGATCTGCTCCATCGGCATCGCCTTCGCGCTCTTCGGCACGGTCCTCACCTACTATGCATCGAGCCAGGCAGCAGGGCCCGAGAGCGGGAGCCTGAGCTGGAGAACGCTCTTGGGAAGCGCCGCCACGATCGATCCCGCGTCCATGAAATTCGCCTTCCTGTTCCTGCTGCTGGGCTACGGCACCAAGGCCGGGCTCGTTCCGATGGCACGGTGGAAACCACAGACCTACGGCGAGGCGCCGTCCCCGGTCAGCGCCGTGCTCGCCGGCGCGCTCGTGGCCTGCTCGCTCTACACCCTCGTACGCTTCGCGGTCCTCTGCGGCGCCGTGCTCGGCGCGGCCACGGTCAGCCGCTACCTCATTTTCTTCGGCATCATTTCCGTTGCCTTCTCCGTGCCGCTCATCATCGCCGAGAACGACGTAAAGCGGGTCTTCGCCTACTCGAGCATCGAGCACGTGGGGATCATCACGGTCGGGCTCGGCTTCGGGACCTTCTTCGGCATCTACGGCGCGCTGCTCCACATCCTGAACAACTCGGTCATGAAGACCGCGCTCTTTTTGTCGGCAGGCAACCTGGTGAGCGCCACCGGCGAGAAGGACGTGCGAAGGCTGTCGTGCATGATCAAGAGCACGCCGCTCATGACGATCGGGTTCCTTGCGGCAGTCGTGGCGGTGACCGCCATGCCGCCGTTCTCGCTCTTCCTGTCCGAGTTCAATATCATCCGGGGCGGCATCCAGTCCGGCAGCTACCTGGCCGTGGGGGTCCTGATGCTCGCGCTCTTTCTGGTGTTCACCGCGTTCTACGTGAAGTTCTCCAAGGTCGCCTTCGGGGACGAGTGCCGGGCTGACTCGCGGCCGGTGGCGCTGATCCAGCAGATCATCCCGGTGGTGTTGCTCGTTCCGATGCTGCTGTTCGGTTTTTACATACCCTCTCCGCTCCACCGCCTCCTGGTCGAAGCGGCCGGTTTGTTCGGGGTGAAACCATGAGAAGCAAAGCATATACGTTCATCCATACCTACAACGCTACGCACGATAATGGGAACGAATACACCATCACGGTCAAGCCGAAAGACCTGGTCAAGATCGCGAAACACGTTCACCGTGATCTGCGCGGCGTGGTGAGCTCGGTGTTCTGCACGCAGGAGACAGAACGGATACACGCTGGTGCTGGTCTTCTCGATCCGGGCCTCGGGGCTGTTCGTCATTCTACGGTGCCATTCCGATGCTCCCCAATTCCCGGCAATCTCGCCCATCGATGCACGCGGCAGCCTGGTTCGAGCGGGAGATCCAGGACCTCTTCGGCGTCACCATGGAAGGCCATCTCGATCCGCGTCCGCTCATGCTGTTCCCGGAAAACTGGCCTGCCGGCATGCACCCGCTTCGCAAGGACTATCCCGCAGGCCAACGGCCGACGGTGCAGACCGCGAAATTCGCGTATCAGCGCGTGGAAGGCGAGGGAGTGTACGAGATCCCCGTGGGACCGGTGCATGCGGGCGTGATCGAACCGGGCCATTTCCGGTTCTCCGTGGCCGGCGAGCCGATCATCAAGCTTGAAGCGCGGCTCTTCTGGAAGCATAAAGGGATCGAAAAACAGTTCGAGGGCAAAGACCCCCTGGCCATGGTTGCGCTCGCCGAGCGGATCTCGGGCGACGAGTCCTTCAGCCACGCCTTTGCCTATGTCCATGCTGTTGAACGGATCTGCGGCGTCTCCGTCCCCTTGCGGGCCGAGTATCTGCGAGGCATCGCGGCGGAGCTGGAGCGGGTGTCCATGCATCTCTTCGACATCGGCAACATCTGCGTCGGTACCGCGTTCAACTTCGGGGCAGCAACCCTCTGGCGTCAGAAGGAATCGCTCATGCGCGAGTGCGAACGGTTGTTCGGCAGCCGCTTCCTGCGCAACGTGGTCCGCCCCGGCGGTGTGGCCAGGGACGTTTCAAGCGGCGATCTTACTTCCCTGAACAAGCTTCTGGCCCGCATCCTTGTCGAGGCGGAGTCCATCATCAAGATCATGCAGTCCAGCTCCTCGATCCTGGACCGGCTCAGGACCACGGCGCCGCTCCGTCGCGAAGAGGCCCTGGATTTCGGCACTGTCGGCGTGGTTGCGCGCGGCTCGGGCATCGGCTTCGACGCGCGGTTCCATATTCCCTATTCCGTGTACCGCATTCACCGGCCGAACGTAGTGGTCGAAACAGATGGGGATGTGCAGGCGCGGATCATGGTGCGCGTGGGCGAACTGCGGGAATCCATCCGGTATATCGGCGAGCTGATCGCCGCCATCCCCGACGGCCCGGTTGCCGCCCCGGTGACCGGGGTTGACGATGGCGGCGCGCTGGGCTGGGCTGAGACCCCGCGCGGCATGGTGCTGTTCTGGGTGGAGACGCGGGAAGGAAAGCTCGGGCGCGTAAAGATCACGTCGCCGTCGTTCCTGAACTGGCACGCCATGCCCCAGGCCATTTCAGGCATGATCGTCCCCGACTTCCCGCTGCTGAATAAGAGCTTCGGCCTTTCCTATTCCGGGTGCGACGGGTGAAGGAAGCAAGTCAGATTCAGATGCATTTTCTCGCGGAGACGCGGAGACGCAGAGAAGTCAACGGCTTGAAACAAAGGATAAGAAATTGACCTTCTTTTATTTAAGGATTTCCTTGGCAACCTTTGCGCCTTTGCGAGAGACGCCTTGCTTTTGACCTTATGTACTCCCAAAATGATAATGTCCTATTCTCCCAAAGTAGAAATGTCCTATTCTAAGTTACAATACCCTGATGTAATTGGAGGGTACTGTGACAGAAATGGACATGATCACTATGAGCAGGAGAGAAACAAAAAGACTGCACATTATCCACCAAGCATTGGATAAAAGGATCACGCAGAAGACAGCTGCTGAACTTGTAGGCTTGAGCAGCAGGCAGATTCGACGGATACTCAAACGAGTACGGAAGGAGGGAGACGACGGCATCAGTCACCGATCCCGCGGCAAAACCTCGAATCGTCGATTCCCTCAGAAGGTAAAAGACAAGGCACTCAAGCTGTATCGGGAGAAATACAGTGATTTTGGCCCCACCTTTGCCTGCGAGAAGCTTCTTGATGTTCATGAAATCAAGCTAAGCGACGAAAAACCCTCCGTCTATGGCTTAATCAGGAAAGCATCCCTTACGAGAAGCGCAAGGGTAGAAAGCACCGGCAATGGCGCGAGAGGAAGCATCATTTTGGTGAACTGCTCCAGATGGATGGCTCCCATCATGCCTGGTTCGAAGGCCGGGGCCCTGAGAGCGTATTAATGGGATATATCGATGATGCCACAGGAACGGTGTATGGGCGCTTTTATGATTATGAGGGGACCATGCCAGCCATGGACAGCTTCAAGCGGTATATCAAGCGCTACGGCATTCCACAGAGTGTCTATTTGGACAAGCACTCAACGTATAAATCCAATGCCAAGCAGAGCATCGAGGATGAGTTGGAAGATAGAAAACCCATGAGCCAGTTCGAAAGGAGTCTAACCGAACTCGGGGTAACGGTCATCCATGCGAATTCACCCCAGGCAAAAGGCAGGATAGAAAGAAGTTTTCGAACGCTCCAGGATCGATTGGTTAAAGAGATGAGGCTTGCCAGGGTAAACAGTGTTGTGCAGGCAAACGAATTCCTGATAAAGTATCATCCAATATACAATACGAAATTCAAAGTAAAACCCGTTTCTGCAGCCGATGTACACCAACGCGCGCTATCCATAAGGGAACTCGACAAGATCTTCTGCATTCGAGAGGAGCGTACGCTACGGAACGATTTCACCATTGCGTATAATGGCAAACTCTACCAGATCAAAGACGCCATAAAAACCCAAAAGGTTGCGGTAGAAGAACGACTCGATGGGTCTCTGCATATCACTCACAGGGGCTTGGAATTAACATACCGGGAGATCAAAACACGGCCAACGAAAGAAAACCCTAAAACACCGGCAGTCAATAAGAAACCGACAAGTCGGTATCAACCATCAGATCATCCATGGAAGAGACTCCGCAGAGCAAATGTACAATTTCCAATTGCTTCCTAAAAGCGGACATTTCTATCTTGGTAAGAGTAGGACATTTCTACTTTGGGTTGACACTTGCTTTTGACCTTAATAGCTACAAAGGACTAACCATTATATGTTCGCGATCATCAAAAAATACCTGACCACCCCGGCGACGACGGAGTCGCTCCGGAACCTTCTCGCCGACGCCGAGGCCCGCAGGATCGAAGTCCCCCGGCTCGATCCCGCTCAATGCACCGGCTGCGGCGCCTGCGTTGCCGCCTGCCCCACGAAAGCGCTGGAATTGAATACCGCCGAATTCCTCGTACGCGGGGAACTCTGCATCCGGTGCGGAAGGTGTCTCACGGCTTGTACGCCAGGCGCGCTGGCCTATGCTTTCCGTCTGCCCGTTGCAGCGCGGGACAAGACCGCGTTCCTGCAGCGACATCGGCGCGAAGGAGGGAAATTCCTTCCCGCGGAACAGAACACCGAAAACCCGGTGATCAATCCCGATGCGAAGAGCCTGCGCTCGCTGCTCCGCCGTTCCTTCCAGTTCCGCGAGCTCGATTCGGGCTCCTGCAATGCCTGCGAGGTCGAGGTGAATATGACGACCGCGCCGCAGTACGATCTCGAGCGCTTCGGCATCGGCTCCACCGCCTCTCCCCGGTTCGCCGACGGCGTCCTGATCACCGGCCCGGTCACGCGGAACATGAAGCTCGCCTGCGAGAGGACCTATGCGGCGATCCCCGCTCCCAAGATCGTGATCGCCATGGGGAGCTGCGCCATTTCCGGAGGGATCTTTTGCGGCAACTACGCCGTTCTGGACGGCGCCGAAAACGTCATGCCCGTGGACGTCTTCATTCCCGGCTGCCCGCCCTCGCCCCAGGCCCTGATCCACGGCCTGCTCCTGGCCTCCAACGCATTGCCCAAGCGATGACACCTAACCCAAAAGGCATCTCTCGCAAAGCTCGCAAAGGGAACCTTGTATCCATAACTCTTTATTCATGATTCGTCATCCCCGTGGAAACGGGGATCCAGTAAAGCAAACCTTTTTTAACCGCTAATGTACGCGAATGAACGCTAATCAAAAAAGAGTACTTATTACTTTATTCGCGTTAATTAGCGTTAATCAGCGGTTCCTTCGGTTTTGACACCGTAATAAGTATCCCAGGCAAATAGACACAAAAGGGTTAAAGAAATCCTTAGTTTTTTAATGCCGCACTTTTGAGCTTTCTGTGCATTTTGTGGCAATTTTCATTTTTTACAACTTCATCAGCCTTAAAAATCCTGGATTCCCGCCTGCGCGGGAACGACGGACTGGGGAAATGGCCTTTTAAAACCAAGCCGCTTTTTTTTGGGTTTCCTTTGCGACCTTTGCGTGCTTTGCGAGAAAATATCCTTGCCCTTTTAATCAGAATATGTTTTTCTAATATCCAATCCTATGCCAATTAAAATACTCCTCATCACGCCGCCCTTCACCCAGCTCAACACCCCCTATCCTGCTTCGCCTTATTTGAAAGGATTTCTGAAGCACCATGGCTATGATGTATTTCAAGCCGACCTGAGCATCGAAGTAATGAATGCCCTTTTCTCGCAAAAAGGATTTCAAAAACTCTTCGACCACCTTTCGAGCGGCAATAAACAGCTCTCCCAAAATTCGGACCGCATCCTGAACAATAAAGATTACTATATCCAGACCGTGAACCAGGTCATGAATTTCCTGCAATACAAGGACACAACGCTTGCACAGCGCATATGCTCTGATCATTTTCTGCCAAGGGCATCACGATTTGACCAGCTGCCTGATCTGGAATGGTCTTTTGGAAGCGTCGGAGTGAACGACAAGGCCCGGTTCCTGGCAACTCTGTATATCGAAGATGTGGGAGATCTGATAAAAGAAGGCATAACTCCGTATTTCGGCTTCAGCCGCTATGCCGAAAAGCTGGGAATGTCCGCTCATTCTTTTGATCCGATCGACCAGGCTTTGCAACAGCCGGAGAATATCATCGAGACCTGGATGCTCGAATTATTGAAGACACATATCGAAGAGCAGCGTCCTGATGTTGTGGGGCTGACCATTCCCTTTCCCGGGAATCTCTATGCCGCGCTCAAATGCGGACAATATGTCAAGCGGAACTATCCTCACATCAAAGTTATCGCCGGCGGCGGTTATGTGAACACGGAACTGCGTGAGCTTTCCGAGCCTACGGTATTCAACTATGTTGACTTTATTACGCTGGATGACGGCGAACGCCCGTTGCTGGATATTCTGGAGGTTATTGGAGGCAAACGGAAGTCCGGAGAGTTCACCAGAACGTTTACGAGAATTGGCAGTGATGTTAAATATGTGAACCGTGAAGAGGAAGCGTGTATCTCGCATAAGGACATCGGAACTCCGGACTACTCGGACCTGCCTCTCGACAAATACCTGTCACTCATCGATCTTGCCAACCCCATGCACCGCCTCTGGAGCGACGGGCGCTGGAACAAGATTACGATAGCGCATGGATGTTACTGGCATAAATGCTCGTTCTGCGACACTACCCTCGACTATATCAATCGCTTTGACAGCGCCTCGGCCACCGTGCTGGTCGACAGGATCGAGCGCATCATCGCCCAGACAGGCCAGACCGGCTTTCATTTTGTCGACGAGGCTGCTCCGCCTGCGGCTTTGAAAGAACTGGCCTTAGAGCTCTTGAGAAGAAAGATCAGCATTTCCTGGTGGACCAATATCCGCTTTGAACAAGCTTTTACCGAGGACCTCTGCAGGCTGCTCGCGACATCAGGCTGCATTGCCGTCACCGGCGGCTTGGAAACAGCCTCTGACAGGCTGTTGAAGCTGATGAACAAAGGCGTGACCGTTCGCCAGGCAGCCCAGGTATGCAGCAACTTAAGCAACGCCGGCATCATGGTGCATGCCTACCTCATGTACGGTTTCCCGACGCAAACTGCACAGGAGACCGTTGATTCCCTTGAGATCGTACGGCAGTTGTTCGACCAGGGGCTCATCCAATCCGCGTTCTGGCACCAGTTCACCGCCACTGTTCACAGCGACGTTGGGATAAATCCGGAGAAATATCATGTGCAAGATCATCGAGCCGCCTGCCGGCAGGTTTGCAAAAAATGACCTGCAGCATGAAGATCCCACGCGGGTGCGACCATCAGGCCTTTACGCAGGGCCTGAACAAAGCGGTTTACAACTTCATGCACGGCATCGGCACGGATCATCCGGTTGCTGAATGGTTTCGACTTCAAAGTGCCGGCAATATCGGTCAATCGGAATTACGTGAGACGGGCGGCAAAACAGCATCTGGCACCTTACAAAAACAAAAAAGGACGACCTTCCGGCCGCCCTTGATGATCGTTACACTTCTATTTTGGTTTGTAGGTCAGTTTTGTAGGGCGGGTAGAGCAAAGCGAAACCCGACAAATGCCATTGGGTTGCGCAGACGCTTAACCCAAACTAAATTTGAAAAAGCTAAACCCGTATTTGCATATTAGTTTTATTTGGCACATATTCCATTTATCGGACATTAGTCTTTTGCTCAAATCTCAATGATTTAACCAGGATGCGTCACTATATTTCTTAAATTCATTGACCACTTTTCGAATCCGTGCTACTGTATTTCGGTACCGATAATACCTGGTTAGGCTGAAATTTGAAATTCTGAAAAGGCTGAGCATGAAAGTAAAAGGCTGCCCATTTTGCGACGAAAATCTTATCTCAACGAAAGTAAAATTTGATACTGGAAATGAAATACCGTGTAACAGATTGATTTACGAAAATGAGTCTTGTTATGCAGTATTAAAACCAGAGCAGCACTCTCATGGTGAGGCTCTGATTATTTTGAAAGTAACATGTCAGAGACATCACTGATAACATCCAGCCAGATCTATTATCAAAATTTATAATTACAACGCAAAGGATAGCTCAGGCGATGAAGTGCTGCTTAATTAATGAGCATAACGAAAAGCCTGAAAAAATTTATACATCAACTTTATGCGATGGGATACAGCATTTGCACTTTCATTTAATACCGAGATATCCTTTTACTGAAACAGATCGTAATACATTTAGGAGAATATTCTTAAAGCGCGATGGAAAAGAAAAGGTCCAAAATGCTCTCGATATTAATGAGCTTGGGGGATATTGGTATGTCGCAGAAAGAGAAGCAAATCACAAGAATTCAGAGTATTGGCGACTTCCAAACAAAAATAAGGCAACAATATTGGAATGTTTAGCCAGTTGTATGCGTACAAAAATATGCTAATACATTGTCTATCCATCGCGTGGACTCGGACGCGGGATAGATCGCCGCGCGCCGCTGTCCATATGGAAAGGGAAAATAGCATGATGAACAATAGACATCGTTTTTGTGCTTTGATCACTCTTATTTTTATAATTAGCTGCAGCAGTGCATTTGCTAGGGACGACATGTACTCAAGTGAGCAAAACTGGAGTTTCTATCTTGATAGTTGCAAAACCCTCGATAACGAATTAGATGAAGTTAAGAAACAGATGGAATCTGGGTCGGACGTTGTTTTTATAAGCTCCATTAAATTTCATTTGAAAAGGATGGCTAATTCACTTAAAGCTGTTGATCAAAAAGATATAATTCTTCAGGAAAAGCAAATGTGTGACGATAAGGTAAAAGCATCAAAAATAATTATCGCACAAGGAGAGGAATACGAAAAGAAAATCGCTAATAAGGAACAGCAAGAAATTCGCGGTGAACATGAGAAGTCGCCCAATTATAGAAAGGCAAAAGGACTGGGATTGACCGACTATGAACATATTTCTCAGATAAAGGTTGTTATTGAAAAACTCGGCTTGGAAAAAGCCAAGAAATATTTATATATCGTAGGGTCAAATCCATTCATATATCGAATATCGCAAAAACATGGCAATTACGCTGTCTATTCAAGTGATAAACACGACTCTGTTACTAGCGGCCAAATTCTTGTGCTACCCTTGCAGGGCGAAATTGTAGAAAAGGGGGCCGCCTTGTCTGGTGATTATTACCGCCTACTTGATGTGGTTGAAGCTGCTGGCTTGGACGGATTTAAGAGAAAATTGCCTCTATTTCAGCGGTTCATATCAGACAATGAAAAAATCGGATACGGAAATCCGCCTGATGATATGTCTTGTCGTAAGATTATTGTTGGTAGCTGGTCATATCATAAGGTTTCGAGTGGTATAGACAAATTTGTCTTTAAAGCAAATGGAGCTCTTTCTGGAACAACATATTCAGACGATGATCATAGAGGCGACAACTTTGTAGGAACATGGAGCATTAATAATCGAGTGTTAGAAATTAACATGGATTATCAAAATGGACGAACAACGACTATTACCGCTCGAATTATAAAGCTCACTCAGGATACATTAATAACACACATTGGTTATGAAATGTTATTTCACAAAAAGCCATAAAATACTAACCAGCCGGTCCACAGCGTCGCGCCGGAAGCGGCGCGTGACCGGCGTGTTCACCTGCCCGTTAGATAAACAATAGTGAACATGCCGATCATGGAGAAGGGCAGCAGTGCTCATATGCACTTAGCCCAAACCGACGAACTGCAATTCAAAACTTTGAGCAGGCAAGACGGACTGGCGCTCAAACCTCAGGGCATCACCTTCTAAACGTCTGCACACTCAATTTGTCCTGCCATCCCTAACTACCAGCAGACCATCTCATCTGATACTTTAGACTGATAAATAAGAACTATCCGAAAACGCTCTCATCCGCCTTTACTGATGGTTTTATGAAGGGAGATTTATACGCTATACTATTTAGTATCGGTCTGCGCTGGTGCCGAATTAAAGTGGGCTTTAGGCAGATGATAGAAAATAATAGATGGGTAAGAAAAAGGGGAAATCATGAATACCATGCCTGAAAAGAAACGCGGGCGCCGATTCATCGTGGCCGCAGGCAGCAGTGGCCGGAACATACTATCCCTCTCGCTGCTGCTCCAACGCTTTAACTACGAGGTTTTTATTGCAAACACGGCAGCACAGGCCTTCGAACGCATTTCAGCGGACCGGCCCGCCCTGGTCTTTACCGACCTTGCCCTGCCGGACATGGGTGGTATGGACTTTTTTATGAAGCTCCGGGAAAGCCGGGACGGGAAGTCCATTCCCGTGATCTTTATGGTCCCCCCGGGAGACGCGGCAGCGGAGCACCGTTGTATGGCTTACGGTGCAGCGGGCTGTATCACAAAGCCGGTACAGGCCGAAGAGCTGTATCGGGCGGTCCAGCATGTCATAGAACCAAAACCGCGCGCCAGCATGCGCATCGGCACCCGTATGCCGGTATCGGTTGACAACCTGCCGCTTGACTGCGGCACAAAAGAGTGCAGCATAGACTTGTCTGAGCAAGGGATGCGGGTGCCGATAGACAAACCCTATCCCAGGAATAAGCAGGTCGTCATACAGCTTCATATGAAAGAGAGGACCATCTCGGTTGAAGGCTCGGTACGGTATTACATTCCTGCTCATTCCGGGCCTTCAGACTCGCCTGCCATGGGGCTCATGTTCTCGAGTATTGCCCCCCAGGACAAGGAGTTCATCAGAAAGTTCGTACGCGATGAGGTCGTGAGGGACGTCAACGAAGCTCTGACATCACAATATCCCTCCGTCGTTGTTTAACCTCTGCGCGAACGTGTCCACTCCCTGAAGGATTCCGTTGCTGTTCGTGTTATTGTAATTTCGATAATCATACCAGGTGATGATCGCGCCGCCCCTGCCGTCCGGTATGATCTGCGGCTCGTACTGACTGTATGCGGCAGTGCTGACGGGCACGCCGTCTGTTGTCCATTGCACGGTCCCCGATGCATTTACGCGTTGCGCATAGATGTCCCGGATTGCCGAGCCGGCACGGCAGTCTTCCCAGGTTATAATTGCTCCGCCGCTGCCATCTGTTGTCATCTGGGGAGCGGTCTGGTCAGCGGTAGCAGCAGAAATAATCGTGCCTGCAGATCCCCATTGCACCGTCCCGCTTCCATTGATTCGTTGAGCATAAATGTCACCGCTGCTGCTCTTCCATCCGACGATTGCGCCGCCAGCCCCGTCAGCCAGGGGATGAGGCACGTACTGATAGGATGCGGCAATTGTAGAGATGCCAATGCCGTTGGTTGTCCATTGAGCGGCGCCTGCGCTATCGATCCTTTGCGCATACATGTTCCAGGCGCCGGAGCGGTAGTCCTGCCAGACGATGATCGCGCCGCCCGCATCGTCAGTGACGATCTCGGGGAAAAGGAATTGCGGATTATTGGAAGCACTTGAGATCGCGACTCCGTTCGCGGTCCACTGCGGTACGCCGTTCCCGTCGATCCTCTGGGCATAGACCTCATACCGGCTGCCGCTCCGGTAATCATGCCAGACGACGATCGCCCCGCCGGCGCCGTCGGACACGATTTTTGGCTTTTCCTGGCCCCCTCCGGCAGTGCAGACAGCAACATTCGACGCCCATACCAGAGCACCGCTCGGGCTTATTCTCTGCGCGTAGATATCGGCTGCATTCCCGTTCCGGTAATCTTCCCACACGACGATAGCCCCGCCATTGCCGTCAGAAACGAGTTGGGGGAAATACTGTCCTCCGGCTGCCGTGGAAAGGGGAACCCCATCGGAATTCCATATTATTTTGCCCCGGCTGTTCAAACGCTGAGCGTAGATATTTACCTGGCTGCGGTGGTCATTCCAGACAAGAATGGCGCCGCCAACTCCCTCCGCGATGAGCTGCGCGTGCAGAGGACTCACATGGTTGCCGGGGATGATGACATTCTGCGGATTCTCCTTATCCCACAGTACGACGAGATGCTTCTCATCGCTGTTCTTATCCGCTACTGTTGCTTTAATCGCACCGGTCAACGCGTCCTCGGGGACGATAGCTTTTATCTCTGAATCGCTCCAGGACACTATCGAAGCTGCCGCTGCGCCGCCGACGGTCAACACACTCGTACCCTTGTTATTACCGAATCCGAAGCCTGCTATGGTGATCGTCGCGCCTGCCTTTACCTCCGTCGGCGTAACACCAGTAATTAACGGCTGCGATGCTGTTGCTGGCGTAGAAGGATCGGATTTCGAGCAGCCAGATGGCAGGGTAACGACAAACAATGCGAAAATGGTCAAAAACCAACCTAGCCTTTTTGGTGACATCATAGTCTCCTTCGAATAAGGTTTACGACAAGCAACAGGCAAAGCACAAACATATTGCTATAACTATATAGAACTCTGATATCGATGTAAAGGTATAATTCGAAGTAATGATGCACTATGATTCGCAAACATATATCTAAGGTTTTAGGACAAAACCCTTCAAAGTTTACTGACAAAAAAGGGCGGCCTCTTGGCCGCCCTCGGTGTTCGTTGCACTTCAGTTATGACTGGTAATTAATGTCCGCCGACCTTCAACAGGCCGCTTGCTGCAAGCGAAAGCACCAGGATCTCGACGATCGCGATAACAACATAGGCGGTATCCTTCTTCCTGATACAGGATGGGCAGAATGACCGCGTAGCACAGAATGGTCAGGCCCGAAAGCATCGCAATGCCGATAAAATTCAGGTAATCGCCCTTCCCGACCAGCGGCGCCCAGCCCCAGCCGGTCGGCGCGTTGAGCGCCACATTGAAATCATGGACCCGCATGGTCCAGTATTTCGGCAGGTCATCGATCGGCACAAAGCTCGGGAGCACCCCCGATACATACACAAAGAAGGTTACCACCATGACCGCGAGCCCCAGCCACATCCCGATATTCAAAACGCTTGCATATGCCATCTGTTCTTCAGATGCTTGGGTTTTTAAGTTCGACATTGTATATCCCTCCTATTTCCAGATTCCGAGTCCCTTGAGCAGGGACCTGAGTCCTGCGAAGAGCAGGAGACCGATGACCATCCATTTGATGGCCTTTGGCTTCGACTTGGCGAGGATCTTCACGCCGATCATCGAGCCGAGCATGATGCCCACCAGCGACGGCACCACGATCATGGGCAGCACGGCGCCCTGGTTCAGGTAGACCCAGGCGGCCGAGGTGTCGGTGATCGAGAGCAGGAACTTGCTCGTTGCCACCGAGATCTTGAGCGGCGCGCCCATCAGCAGGTTCAGCACCGGCACGTTCGCCCATCCGGCGCCGAGGCCGAACATGCCTGCCATGATGCCGATCACGACGAACAGGGCCAGGCCCATCGGCGTCTTATGAACATTCCACTCCACATCCTTGCCGAGCGACTCTTCGCGGTAGATGCCCATGATCCCGAGGCTCTGCGACAGCGCATCCGGCTTCGGCACCACGGGGAAATCCGATTTCTTGGCCGTTGCCATGATGACCACGATGAACAGGATGGTGGCGCCAAGAAGGGTGTTGATCACATTAGCCGAGAGCGCGAGGCCGATCATGGCGCCGACGATCGCGGCTGACGAGGCGATGAGCGCAACGGGAAGCGCCAGCCGGAGGCTCGCCAGGTTCCTTTTGAGAAGGCCCGGCCCGGCGGCAAGCGCACCCGCAAGCGCCACGAGCAGACCGGCGCCCCTCACAAAGTCGATATGGAACGGGAAGAATCCGCCCACGATCGGCACGAACAGCACGCCGCCGCCCACGCCGCCGAGCACCGCCAGGATGCCGAGGATGAACGTGACGATGAACAGGGCCAGCGGCCAGATCCACCAGGGTGCGGCCGACTCGGGAACGGCGGAAGCGATCGGCGCGGCAGCATGCGCATCCCCGTGCGCGGTCTCTGTCACAGCGGAGACGGCGGCAGGCGCAGCGTCATGCGCTGCAAACGACGCAGTGGCCGTAACAAGCGCAACCGCTACGAGCAACATCATGATTATGATCCTTGAATAACGATGTGGCATTTCTTATTATTCCCTCCCTTTAGCTATTTAAATCAATGTACTGAAATATTTTCAGCGGATAAACTATTGCGTTATGCACTCATGGGGTTTCATTTTGCACGGCTGATCATGTTATTATAATGATGGAGAAGTTGTCAAGAAAAATATACCTCTGCTCGGCGTAATCACCATTAAAACATTCAAGCGGGCTATAAAAATAGCTTATGGTTGGGGGAAAAAACGAAGTTTTTTTGGGGTTGACAGAGTGGCGAGGCCAGCTTTTACCGCGGAGACGCTGAGACGCCGAGAAGATCTAATTATTTTAACGTGCCGCTCTCTGCGCCTCCGCGCCTCGGCGGTGAATTCATGGGCGCTACACTCGTACTATCCGCTCGAACACAGCCCTCACTCCCGCACTAGTCCGTTCGTACTCCTGAAGGAGCTTCCGGCCTGCAGGCATGCCGTCATCGTCGTAACCCATCCGGCGTGCCAGCGGGCGAAGTTTTTCCGGGTCACGGGCGAGTTCGCTCGTCGCCTGGTTCGTCACGATCCTCATCCTGCTTTCAAGCAGACGCATGAATCGGCATGCCGGCGCCAGAAAACGGTAATCCTCAGGCGCAAGGAGCCGCTCCTTATGCAATGCCCGCAGCGCATTCATGGTTCCCGGGACCCTCACCCATGCATGCCGGTTTCCGTGCAAAAGCTGCAGATACTGCACAAGGAACTCGATATCCACCAGGCCGCCGGCGCCCTGTTTTATATTATAGGCCCCTGCGCTCTCCTTGCCGACCTCTTCTTCCATTCTTTTGCGCATGCTGCGGATATCTTGTGCCAGCGCCGCCTGATCGACGGTCCGGTAGATCAGGCCGGGCAGGGCGCGGCAGAACTCCCGGCCGACCAGGGGGTCCCCGGCCACACTTCGCGCGCGAAGCATGGCCTGGCGCTCCCAGGTCTCTACCTGCGCGGCATAATAGCTCCTGACAGCGCTCGATGCTCTGCACCAGCGGCCCCTTGGACCCCGTCGGCCGGAGCCGCGTGTCCACGCGGAACACAAAACCTTCCCGCGTAAGCGTCGAAAGATAGGCGATCGTCTTTTCTGCGATCTTGCTGAAGTATTCGAACACGGTCATGCCCGCGGGCGGGGGCGCGGCACGCTCCTCGGAGAAGACAAAGAGGATGTCGAGGTCGGATGCGTAGGTCAGTTCCCTGCCGCCGAGCTTGCCCACGCCGATCACCGCCAGGCCCGCGGCCGACGCCTCCAGGGCGTACCGTTTCGCCGATCTCCGCCGCGGCAAGCGCAAGCGCTGACGAGAGGCATGCTTCCGCCAGCTTCGAAAGATCGCGGCAGACCACGGCCTGATCTGCATCGGCAAGCAGGTCGGCCATGCCGAGCCGGATCTCTTCATGGTGTTTGAACCGGCGAAGCGCATCGAGCTTTTCCGTGATGCCCGGGGCCTTGTCCAGAGCGTCGCCAGTTCCTGCGAGAACACCCGGGCGGTGCCGGTCCCGAAGGCTTTGCGCGACTCAAGCAGGTTCTCGACCAAGAACAGGCCTGCTGATGAGCATGCGCGACAGATACTCGCTGTTGGCGAAGACCGCAATGAGCGTCTTGACCACGTCGGGATCGAGCTTCACCAGCGATTGAAAGGATTCCCAGGAGCCCTGCGCCGCCAGAAAGGACTCGAGATGGTTCAGGGCCATGTCCGGGTCGGGCGAGGAGACGATCTCCTGGAACAGCGCGGGGAATATATCGTTGAACAGCTTGCGGCTCCGCGGCGTCTGGTGGACAAAGGCCGGCCCTTCGCGCAGCATCAGCAGGTTGCGGTATGCCTTGCCCGGGTCGCGGAACCCGAACCGTGCAAAGGCGGCGACGGCTTCCTGCTCCGTGATCGACGCATCGAGCAGCAGGTCATAATCACTGCGATCGCCGACTGCGGCGGCACTGTCCTCGCCGGTGAACGCAAAGAGATCGTCATAGATGCTCCTGACCTTGTGCGTATGGTCGGCATAGTCCTGGAGCAGCTGCTCCGCCTCTGTCCGGGCTCCAGATACCCCGAGCGCCGCGCCAGGGCGCGCAGTTCCCGGTCGTCCAGCGGCATGGTCTGCGTCTGCAGGTCGTCAAGGATCTGGATGCGGTGCTCGACGGTCCGGAGGAACACATAGGCCCGCGACAGGTCTGCCTGCTCCTGATAGGTGATCAGCCCCTTCTGGGCGAGCAGGTGCAGCGCCTTGAGCGCGTTCTTTTCCCGCAAGGACCGGTCCCTGCCGGCATAGATGAGCTGCAGCGCCTGGACCACGAACTCGATCTCGCGGATGCCGCCGTACCCCAGCTTCACGTCGCGGTGCGTCCTGCCTTTTTGCTCCACGTCCTTGTTGATCTTCTGCTTCATGTCGCGGATCTCGGCAATGGCGCTGTAGTCGAGGTACTTGCGGTACACGAAGGGCGTGATCCGCTCGACGAACTCCCTGCCCAGCGCTTCATCGCCGGCCACGGGCCGCGCCTTGATCAGCGCCGAACGCTCCCAGGTCTGGCCCCAGGACTCGTAGTAGATCTCGTAGCCGCCCAGGCTCTGCGCCAGCGGACCGCGCTGCCCCTCGGGCCGAAGCCGCAGGTCGACGCGGAACACGAACCCGTCTTCGGTCTTTTCGCCGATGGCCGCGCTCAGTTTCTCGGCAAGCTTGATGAAATACTGGTGGTTCGTGATCCTGTTCGCTGCAGCGCCGTCCGCCGACGCTGTCCCCTCGGTCTCGCCGTCCGCTGAATAGACGTACATGAGGTCCACATCGGAGCTGAAATTCAGTTCCCGGCCGCCGAGCTTGCCCATGGCAATGACGGCAAAACCGGCAGGCTGCACCGTCCCGTCCTCGCTGCGACGACCGGCCGGCCATAGCGCTTCCGCAGCTCACCATCTGCCCATTCGTAGGCCTTCTGCAGACAGACCTCGGCAAGGTCCGACAGTTCGTTCACCGTCTCCTGGAGGTCGGCCTTGCCGAGCAGGTCGCGCAGGCCGATGCGGAGCATCTCCTGCTTTCGGAAGAGCCGCAGGACGCGGAACACGTCCTTGTCGGTCCCGGTGTCATGCAACAGATCGTCCAGCCGCGCGGCAAGAGCAGACGCGCCTGCCGGATGGGCAAGAAATTCGGCATTGGCAAGGAGTGCGAGCCCTTGTTCCTGGTATGCAATGAGAAAGGTCGAGAGAAAGCGGCTCGCGCCGAAGACCGTCAGGAGTGACACGAGCAGGGCTGGATTGGCGCGGAGAAGTGATACAAACGCCGGGACATCGTCAAGGCCGCTGACGAACCGTTCGAAGTTATTGAGTGCCATGTCCGGGTCAGCAGTACGGGAAAGGACGGGAAAGAAGAGCGGCAGGACCTCGCTGCAGACGCCTTCGCCGAGACCGGTCCGGAGATACTCAAGGTTCTTCAGCGCCTGCGCTAGGTCCTCTATCCCGAAGCGCACGCAATTGCTTCCTGCGAAGGCGTTATATAATTGTAAAATGACATTTTTTATATTATACTGACAAGCATTGAAAGATACAACGTGGAAAAAATCACGCCTTGCAGGCTCTTTGTACAAACATACTTTCAAGATATGAAGGAATTACGCGACAACGAACGCTGCTACGTCTGCGGCACAAAGAATCCCGAAGGACTCGGCGTTCATTTCGAAATCGACCATAAGGCACGATCCATAAGCGCACGCTTCACTCCCCGAAACGCGCATCAAGGCTTTGAGGGCATTGTCCACGGCGGCATCCTTTCGGCGCTATTGGACGAGGCCATGGCCAAACTCTCCGTCGCGCTCGGCATCCCGGCCGTGACCGCTGAGATGACCGTGAAGTTCAAAGCCTCGGCTGCTCCGGGAGAAGAGCTCATGATCACCGGCAGGCTGGTGGAAGAAACGCGGCGGCTGGTCCGGGCGGAAGCAGCGATAGGGCGGGGCCCGGTGATCGTGGCCGAAGCAAAAGGAAAACTGATACGAATATGAAATACACCAATAAACAGATCATCGAGATCATGCAGGCCAAAGGCGGCAAACCGCTGCTCGTCCGCGAGTTGATGCGGCTCCTGCGGCTCAAACCCGAGGACCGCCACGACTTCAAACAGACCCTGACGATGCTGGCGCAAAAGGGCGAAATTATCAAAACACGCGGCAACCGCTACGGCCTGCCGGAAAAGATGGACCTCGTTACCGGCAGATTCCAGGCCCACCCGTCCGGGCTACGGCTTCGTGATCCCTGAAAAAAAGGGCGATCCCGATGTATTCGTATCCATTGCGAGCCGGCTCGATGCCATGGACGGCGACACAGTCGTGGTGCGCGTGTCCCCTCCTGCGGGCAGACGGAAGCAGACGGGCAAGCGCGAGGGGGCGATCGTCCGCATCGTCGAGCGCGCCCAGACCAAGATCGTCGGCACCTATGTGCTGCAGGAAGACCGCCCCGGCGGCTTCGGTTTTGTGGAGTCGTCCAATCCGAGGATCACGCAGAACATCGTGATCAGCCGCGAGCACGCCGGCGGCGCACGCCCCGGCGATATCGTGTCCGCCGAGATCATCGCCTATCCCCTGCGCAACAGGCCGCCTGAAGGCAAGATCATCAGGATCATCGGCAAGCCGGGCCAGCCCGGCATCGATTCCGAGCTCATCATCGAGCAGTACGAGCTTCCGGTCCAGTTCTCTCCCGCTGTGCTGCGAGAGGCCGACAGCATTGCCGCAGCAGGTGACGCCTGCCATGCGCAAGGACCGGCAGGACCTCCGCGAACTGACGACCGTAACGATCGACGGAGAAAAAGCGCGGGACTTCGACGACGCCATCTCGATCCAGAGGATCAAGACGGGCTACCGCCTCTGGGTGCATATCGCCGACGTGGCGCACTACGTGGTCGAAGGCACGCTCCTGGACCAGGAGGCCTATCAGCGCGGCACCAGCGTGTACCTCCCGGACCGCGCCATCCCCATGCTCCCCACTGCGCTTTCGAACGGCATCTGCAGCCTCAACCCGGCAGTGGACCGGCTGACGCTCACCTGCGAGATGGACATCTCGCCCGCAGGGCGAGATTCTGAAGTACGACATCTACGAAAGCGTCATCAACAGCAACGAACGCATGACCTATACCGCCGTGCGGGAGATCCTGGTCGACAGGACCCGGCCCAGCGGAAGCGCTACGCGCCGATCCTGAAGGAATTCGAGCTCATGGAAGAGCTCATGCAGGTCCTCAAGGCAAAACGGTCGAAGCGCGGCAGCATCGACTTCGACCTGCCCGGAGCCCGAGATCGTCCTCGACCTCCAGGGACGCATGACGGACGATCATCAGGGCGGAACGGAACATGGCGCACCAGATCGTCGAGGAGTTCATGCTCGCGGCGAACGAGACCGTGGCGTCCCATGTCGAGAACAGATGGAGAAGCCGTTCATCTATCGCATCCACGAGGAGCCGGCCGAGGAAAAGGTGACAGGACCTGGTCGACTTCCTCGCCACGCTCGGCATCACGCCTGCCCGACGGCCAAGAAGATCAAGCCGCTCCATCTGCAGAAGGCGCTGGCCAAGGCCAAGGGCACGCCGGAGGAAATGCTGATCAACACCGTGCTGCTCAGGACCATGAAGCAGGCCCGCTATTCCACCGAGAACGTGGGCCACTTCGGCCTCGCCGCCGAGAGCTATACCCACTTCACCTCTCCCATCAGGCGCTATCCCGACCTGATCGTCCACCGCATCCTGAAGGCGGCAACATCGGGGCCTGCTGAAGAAAGAGGCCTACACGAAACATCTCGCAGCAGACCCTGCCCGAAGCCGCGACCCACTGTTCGCTGCGGGAGCGCACGGCCATGGAGGCCGAACGCGACGTGATCACCATGCTCAAGCTGCAGTTCATGACGGACAAGCTGGGCGAGATCTACGACGGCATCATCACCGGCGTGGCGCAGTTCGGCTTCTTCGTGCAGCTGCAGGAGCTGTTCGTCGAAGGGCTGGTCCACATTTCTGCGCTCGACCGATGACTACTATCATTATCATCGAGAAGCTCCACTGCTTGCGCGGCGAGCAACGCAAGAAGGTCTACCGCATCGGCGACACGGTGCGCGTGCGCGTTGACCGCGTGGACACCGGTCCGGAAAAAGATCGATTTTTCGCTGGCCGACCTAGGTTCGCCGCTCCTGTGGTTTCATTTTTCTCGAAGAGCAGTTGAGCCACAAAATACACAGAAATCACATAAACAGCAAGTACCTGTGTCTGTGAAACATCCCTAATTTGGTGATCACTGCATTTGTTTCAATTCTTGCTTTAACTATGAGCATTATGTGCTTTTTGTGGCTAACTGCCGTTTAGTAGGTTCACCTTTTCTCTGCGCCTCTGCGAAAACGACCTGCCACATCCTTCCCTAATCACCGTTGGCCCACCCTTCCACAAATAAAAAGACCCTGCGTTCAATGAACGAAGGGTCTTGGATGGTCTTCTTCAGTAAGCTCGTTTACAGCTTGATCGTGGCTTCCCGGTCGCGCAAGTTCAATCCACTGGTGTACACAGCCGCATTCTCCGGCGCTTCGGGATCATACATCCTGGCAAAAGGATCGGAGATCGAGGAGCTCTTTGGCACGGTTCACCGTGGCCGTGTCGTCGAGGCCGATATTCTTGAGGGAGATGCCGTCCCGCGGTGACCGAGAAGGACCGGAATGCGCAGGGATAGGTCACGATCGCGGGGTCGGACACATAGGTGATCTTGCCGACGGTCTCGACCTTCGATACGTGGTGATGGCCGGAAACCACGAGGCGCACATTCGGATACTCGCTCAGGAGATCATTCACCTCGAGGCTGTTCTTGACCATCCAGAGCGACCATCCGCCGCGTTTTGTCCTGCGCCGTGGTCGGCAGCAGCAGCTGGTGCGTGAAGACCATGATGAGTTTCTTGTCCTTGTTCGCCTTCAGCTCATTCTCCAGCCACTTGAGCTCGGTCGGGCTCGCCTCTCCGTGCGGCTTTGCCGTCTACCGTCACATCGAAACCGATGACCCGCACGTCTCTTGACCGGATCGAAGGCCCAGGAGGAATGGCCCGGCCGCAGCCCCTTGCCGGTCCAGGCCTTGAGATAATCCTCCTTGCTCAGTTTGGACACACCGTTGACCGGCGACACCTCGGTATTGCCGAGCAGGATGTAGATACGGCATGTTCAGATGGGCCGTCCATTTCTGGAACACGTCGAGCGATTCCTTGTCGTTCGGGCCGTAGTGGATCTGGTCTCCTCCGAACACCACGAAGTTCAGTTTCGGCAGCCGGTCCGAGCTGGCGCAGCGCATCGATGAACAGGGGAACGCTCTTCTCGCGGTACTGCCAGGTGCTCTCGCCCTTCACGTCGAGGTGCAGGTCGGTAATGTGGGCAAAGGAGAACTTCGGTATTTCGATCGCCTCGGCAAAGGGCACGAACAATCGCCTGCTGATGCCCAATGCGCTCACTGCGGCGCTGCCGGCCGCCAGGCCCTTCAAAAAATTACGTCTGTTCATCACCATTCCATCCCCTTTTCTGAGTCTCGTCCGTGATCTCGAACACGCGGAACATCTGCTCGTGTAAAGTTGACATATTCCCGGATGAACTGTCAAGGGCAAAAAATTGGGCAAGCGCTCAGAACAATCAATCGGTCATGCACGGCATCTGCCGTGTTGATATTTCCCTTGCTATCTATGCTATGTTACACCCATGAAGGAACTGCTCAGAAAACTTCCGTCCGTGGACGATATCCTGAAGGAAACCAGGACCCAGCACTGGCTTGAGGCCCACCCCCGCGTTCTGGTGCTCGATGCGATCCGGTCGGCCCTGGACCGACCAGGCGCAGGGCGATCCTGGAGCCGTCGGCACAGGCCGCTTCACTCGATGAGCGGATGCTCTCCCTGCCAGCGATCCTGGATCTGGCCGGCAGCCCTCCTGGCCGAACTCTCCGAACCGAGCCTTCAGCCGCGTCATCAATGCCACCGGCGTGGTCGTGCATACGAACCTCGGCACGTTCGATCCTGTCGGAAAAGGCGATCGAGCGCGTTGCCGAGGCCGCCCGGCAGCTACTCGAACCTCGAATACGACATCGCCGCAGGCGAGCGCGGCAAACGACACGTCCATGTCGAAGGCATCCTGACGCGGCTCACCGGCGTCGAGGCCGCCACGGCCGTGAACAACAATGCGGCCGCCGTCCTGCTCTGCCTGAACACCCTTGCCCGCGGCAAGGAAGTGATCGTTTCGCGCGGCGAACTCGTCGAGATCGGCGGCTCCTTCCGCGTGCCCGACGTGATGGAACGGAGCGGGGCCAAGCTGCGCGAGGTCGGCACGACGAACAAGACCCATCTCAAGGACTACGAGAAGGCGATCAACGAGAACACGGGCCTGCTGCTCAAGGTCCATACGAGCAATTACAAGATCGTGGGCTTCACCAAGGAAGTCGAGCCCGACGAGCTTGCGCAGCTCGGCAAAAAATACAACCTGCCGGTCATGTGGGACCTCGGCAGCGGCAGCTTCATCGATCTCGCTGCCTACGGCGCAGGCGGCGAACCCACGGTGCAGCAGGCCGTTGATTCCGGCGTGGACGTGCTCACCTTCAGCGGCGACAAGCTTCTGGGCGGGCCGCAGGCAGGCATGATCCTCGGCAGGACAGACGTAGCTCGACCCCATCCGGTCCAATCCCCTTGCCCGCGCTCTCCGGATCGACAAGCTTACCCTGGCCGCGCTCGACGCCACGCTTCGCCAGTATCTGGACTGCGACAAGGCCGTGCGCGACATCCCCACGCTCTGGATGCTGACCCAGCCGCTCTCCGAGATCGAGCGCAAGGCGGAGCTGCTGTCATCGGGCTCGAAGGATCGATGATCCCGGCCTGTCCGTCGCTGATGCAGGACGACACGTCACAGAGCGGCGGCGGCGCGCTGCCCACTGGGCAATTTCCCGACCAGGACCGTCTGCATCCGCCATGACCGTATGAGCGCCAACCAGATCGAATCCGCGCCTCCGGCTGGGCAAACCGCACATCATCACCCGGATCAAGGAAGGCATGGTCCTCTTCGATCCGCGGACGCTGAACGACGATGAGATCGGAAAGATCGTGGAAGCGGTGAAAAAGCTGCTCACCTCGTAACAAGGTCAGAAATCAGGAATACGTCCAGTTTGACACTGATCAACACTGAACAAGTACGATTAGTCGTGACCAAATGATTTATTGCTGGAATCTGATGTAAACCGGTGCATAGCCGTTGATTTATCCTCCGTGACTCCGTATCTCGTACTCGACACTGACCCTATGAAATACATCATTCTCGGCACTGCCGGACATATCGACCACGGGAAATCGACCCTGGTCAAGGCCCTTACCGGCACCGACCCCGACCGCTTAAAGGAGGAAAAGGAGCGCGGCATCACGCTCGATCTCGGGATTCGCGTCCCTGGACCTCCCCGGCGGCAACCGCCTCGGCATCGTGGACGTGCCGGGCCATGAAGGGCTCATCAAGAACATGCTTGCCGGCGTCGGCGGCATCGATATCGTCATGCTCGTGATCGCCGCCGATGAAGGCATCATGCCCCAGACGCGCGAGCACCTCGCCATCTGCGACCTCCTGCAGGTCAAAAAAGGCCTGATCGTCCTGACCAAGATGGACATGGTGGACAAGGACTGGCTCGCGCTGGTGCAGGACGATGTCCGCGCGTTCGTCAAAGGCACCTTCCTCGAAAAGTCCCCCATCGTCCCGGTCTCGTCCAAAGACCGGCGAGAACCTGCCGCTGCTCGTCCAGGAGCTGGCAAAGCTTTCGAACGAGGTATCGCCCAAATCATCGAACGGCATCCTGCGCCTGCCCATCGACCGCGTCTTTACCATGAAAGGCTTCGGCACGGTCATCACCGGCACCCTGCTTTCGGGCACGATCAGCACGGACCAGGAGGTGGAGATCCTGCCCAAAGGGATACGCACAAAGGTCCGCGGCATCCAGTCCCATAATCAAGGCCGCACAGCGTTCCGTCGCCGGCCAGCGCACGGCGGTCAATCTCCAGGGCGTTGAGAAGGACCAGCTCTCGCGCGGGGACACGATCGTGAGCGCCGGGTTATTTCACGCCGACCAGAACGCTCGACGCAAAGCTCGACCTGCTCAAGCAGGCGCCGCGCGGGCTCAAGACCGGCTCCCGTATCCGTTTCTACAATACCACCCAGGAGGCCATCGGCAGGATCACCATCCTCGGGCAGAACACTCTTGCGCCGGGCGAAGAGGCCTATGTCCAGCTCCGGTTCGAACAACCCGTGATCGTGCAGCACGGCGACCGGTTCATCCTGCGTTTTTATTCGCCCATGGAGACCCTGGGCGGCGGCATGGTCCTGAACCCCCATCCCCGCAGGCACAAGCAGAAGACCATGGAGGAATCGCTCAAAAACCTCGCCGTCCTTGAAAAAGGCTCGCTCGACGAACGGCTTGCGCTCCTTATTTCCGGCCGCGGCCTTGCGGGCATGGAAGAGGCCGAGGTCATCGGCGCCGTCGCCGCGGACAAACCCGATATCGCATCAGCGCTGGCCGTCGCTTTCCCAGAAGAAGACCGTGCTGCGCGTCGACAACCGTCTACGTCCATGCCTCCCATCTCGGCACGCTGGAGCAGAAGATCGTCGACCTCGTGACTCAGTTCCACAAGGAGAACCCGCTCAAGCCCGGCCCGGACAAGGAAGAGCTCAAGGGCATGCTCCGCATGCGGATCAGCCCCAAAGTGCTGAACCTGGCCGTTGACGGGCTCGTGAAGAAAAAAAGCTCGAGGCCGATGCGTCGAAGCTGAGGCTCCCGGGATTCAAGGCCGCCAGCGGCAAGGTGAGCGACGAGGTCAAGAACAGGATCGTGGACGCCATCAAGAAAGGCGGCACCCAGCCCCCGGTGCGGGAAGAGCTCCCCGCCCTGTTCAGCATCAGCGAAAAGGACGCGAAGGACCTGCTCAAGCTCCTTGCCGACGAAGGCAGGACCGTCAGGATCAACGACTCGCTTCACCTGGACCGCGATATCGTCGAAACGATCAAGGCCGATCTCAGGAAGTATCTTGAAGAAAAGAAAGAGATCACCATGGCCGAGTTCCGCGACATCGCCAAGACCTCGCGCAAGTTCGCGGTGCCCATCATGGAATATTTCGACTCGCAGAAGCTGACCCAGCGGATCGGCGACAAGAGGGTGCTGCGGGGGTAATCGCATACCCTGTTCCCCGTCACTGTTTTTCCATGCGAAAGTAGGAACAGAAATGGTGCAAAGGCCCACCTGTGATACCTACCATGCGCCCAACATAAAGGACAAGGCCGGGAAGAACTGCACCCCCAGGAGAACGATTCGTGGCAACCGTTAAAAAACCCTATGTCATAACCCGGGGAAAGGTCATCTTCGACTATTCCACCATTTACTGCGAGACGCCGGAAAAACTGCTCAGAAGCGAGCTCTTCCTGGAGATCGTCGACCGGTTCATCGAGCGCATCGCTTCACGGGGAAGCTCGCTCTTCGCGTTCCTGCGGGATGCCTGCCCGTCCATGGAGCGGGGCAAAATGACGGCAAACCTGGCCAACGTGTTCAGACTGCTCGCGAGCCATACCGCTGAAGAGATCACCGCCATGAACAGCGAATGCGCGCCCATTCTCGCGGACCAGGAAAAGCTCTTCGAGCTCATCGAGGAACTGTACAATTTCTGGCGGCGCTTCGAGCGGTTCATCTATCTGGAAGCTCCGCAGCGGTCCAAATACACCAAGCACAGCCTCCACCATGCCCAGTTCATCAAATCGAACGAAGAATTCAAGAACCTCGTGCTCTACGTATACCGCCGCATCAGCGAGAACCTGAGCGGGAAGAACCCGCGCGTCTACCGCCAGCTGCCTGCGGGAGCAAACATGGGGATGCTGCTCGAACGGGTCGGATGGAACTGCCCGGCAGCGTACACGAACCTGCGGGATATTTCCTTTATCCGGCTCACCCTGATCGAGCCGCCGGTGATCCTCTACCCGGCCATGAACAAACGAAAGGGAAAATTCGAGGAGATTCCGGACATCAAGGAAGGCATGCTCTCTCTGAACGCAGAAGAATGGTACTGCTATCCCGCCAAAGTCGGGGACCTGACCGCTTTTATTTACTTTCACCACGATTTTATATCCCTGGCTCTTTCGATGTGCAATCTCTTCGAGATCGCGGACTACGAGGATATCGAAGGAAAAACTCCGGACATCATGATCGTCTTCGGCCTTGCAACCGACCTTCCGGGCGACACCCTCTTCTATGAGGATAAGGCCAACGAGATGCTCGTCGGCCTGGTCAGACATTCCGAGGAAGTGGACTACTTCGGCTATTTCAAGAAGATGACCCTGACGCTGCACAACATCGCCATGCTCAAGCGGGACCGCCTTCCTCTGCACGGCGCCATGGTCTGCATCAAACTGAAGGATGGGGGATCGGCCAATGTCATTATCGTCGGCGACAGCGGCGCGGGAAAATCAGAGACCATCGAGGCCCTGCGCGCGCTTGCCGGTGAGCACATCTGCGAGATGACGATCATCTTCGACGACATGGGATCGATCGGGCTTGACGCGGAAGGAAAGGTCGTGGGCTACGGGACAGAGATCGGCGCTTTTGTGCGGCTCGACGATCTTCAGTCCGGCTATGCTTACGAGGAGATCGACCGAAGCATCTTCATGAATCCCGACAAGACCAATGCGCGCCTCATCATGCCAATCACGCGATACCATCATATCGTTAAAGGCTATCCCGTGAACATGTTCCTCTATGCGAACAATTATGAGCAGGTGAATGACGACGTCCCTGCGATCGAGTTCTTTGGAACCCCCGAGGAAGCCCTCTCAACCTTCAGGAGTGCCGCCCGGCTTGCCAAGGGAACGACCGATGAAAAAGGACTGGTCCACACCTACTTCGCCAATCCCTTCGGCGCTCCGCAGCGCAAGGACCAGCACGAGAGGATCGCAAAACAGTATTTCGAACGTATGTTCAGGTCGGACGTCAAGGTTGGCCAGATCCGCACTCGCCTCGGCATCGGCGGCTTCGAGCATGCTGGGCCCAAAGAAGCCTCCATGGCGCTGTTCGCGGAAATACGCAAGTCCGGCGGCATGAAGAAATAAGGCCTTTCGACAAACTTTACAGACTGTAATACTTGATAAAGCTAAGATCCACCACAGAGACACAGAGAAAAGCAAAATACATTAATACATGGGTTTCCTCCGTGCCTCTGTGCCTCCGTGGTTAAATCCGACTTTTATGCTTTATCATGCTTTTCTTTTTTTGAGGAAAACAATGAAAGACATCAGTACGCTCATAAACAATAACCGGGAATGGGCCAAACAGGTCGAGCAAGAAACCCCGGGTTTCTTCAAGAAACTTTCACGACAGAACCCGAAATACTTATGGATCGGGTGCTCTGACAGCCGGGTCCCTGCGAACCAGATAACCGGTCTGCTGCCGGGCGAGGTATTCGTTCACCGGAACATATCCAACCAGGTCATTAACACCGACATGAACCTGATGTGCGTTCTGCAATACGCAATCGAAATACTAAAAGTGAAGCACATCATCGTATGCGGCCATTACGGCTGCGGCGGCATCACTGCTGTCATGAAAAACAAGACTTCGGGCCTCCTGGAGCATTGGCTGGGGAATGTAAAAGCAGCGATTCCAGCGCACAAAAAGATCACGCACAATAAAATGTGCGAATTGAACGTCATCAAACAGGTCGACAACCTCTCCCACAACACGATCGTGCAAAAAGCATGGAAACAGAAGAGAAAGCTCTATATTCACGGCTGGATCTATTCTGTCTCCGACGGTTTGATAAGAGATCTGAAAATAATGCAAAAAGGCGCGTCCACCAAGGATGCAGCGAAGCCAAAGGGATGAGCGAATTATTTTAGCCGGTCGTTTCCTGCGGTGATGCCATTATCATGCAGCACGAAATTCGGAGGGCACTGTCTTGCAGAACATGAGACGGCACAAACGATATCGGCTCGATCTTATTGAGGTGAACGGCCAGATAAGCCTGACCGACAAAGTGGAGATACTCGACATCAGTCTCGGCGGGATCGCCCTGAAAGTGGACCGTCGGCTGAATATCGGCAGAGAATATCTGCTGAAGCTGCGGGAAAAAGATAAAACGCTCGACGTAAGATGCATTGTCGCCCGCGCGGAATTGAGCGGCATTGAGCAGCGGGCCACCGGCGAAAGTGTCTCGATCTACACAACAGGCATGATATTCAAGGAGGGTTCGACCGACAGGATCGCCGACTTTCTCAAGCCAATAGAACAGCACAAGAGAATGAAGAAGGTGGACGACGCCGACCGGCGGGTTGACGTCAGGTTCCTGCTCGGCGGCCCCAGGGACACGATGTTGAGCTATCCGGCTGAGTTCACCGTAAAGACGATCAGCCTGTGCGGCATGCTCATCCGGACAGAGCAGGCCCTGGCAATAGAAAGCAGGATCCCCATGGCATTGTCTCTCGATGCCGAAAATCCGGTTCGATTCATCGGAAGGATCGCTGCCTGCCAAAGGAACGATGATCAGGGGGGCAAACGTTACGACATAGGGGTCGAGTTCACCAACCTGACGGACCGGGACATCACCTTGTTGAAGACCTTCATAGACTTCCTTGCAGACACAGATATAAAGAACACATAACAGAACGTCCTTGCAGCGGACTGCTAGATTATCGCTCCCTGTACCTCTCAGCCGCTTCAGCTTCCGATTTTCCCGGTTGTGACAATTCATCAAACTATGCTATTATAATTCCATGCACGAGCAAGAGATCACCATACTCCGCGAGCTCATTATCATCCTCGCGGCCTCTCTTCCCATCACCTACCTCTTCCACCGGGCTAAGCTGCCGGCGCTTGTGGGATTCCTGATAACGGGCGTGCTCATCGGCCCCTACGGCACGGCAATCATCACCGAGATCCAGGTGATCGAACGGCTGGCCGAGGTCGGCGTGGTCCTGCTATTGTTCACGGTAGGCATCGAGTTTTCCATCGCGGACATCGCGCAATCGGGACGCCAACTCCTTATCGGCGGCAGTTCCCAGGTGGTCCTGACCATCGCCGTGATCATGGGCATCGCACTCTCGCTCGGCTACCCGCTCCCCCAGACCGTTTTCTTCGGGTTCCTCGCATCGCTCAGCAGCACGGCCATCGTGCTCAAGATCTACTCGGACCGCGCTGAGCTCGACACCACCCACGGCAGGCTTTCCACGGGCATCCTGCTGTTCCAGGACATCGCCGTCGTTCCCATGATGCTGCTGCTGCCGGTCCTGGGAGAGGCCGGCACGGCCGGGTCGGTCTCGCTGCTTTCGATCGCCGCCACGCTGGGCAAGGCAGTGATCGGTCTGGTCGTCGTCTTCATCGCGGCGCGCCAGGTCGTCCCCTTTCTCCTGCACCAGGTGATCCGCCTGAAGAACCGGGAGATCTTTTTCCTGCTCATCGTGCTCATCTGCCTGGGTACTGCCTGGATCACCTACAGCCTCGGCCTGTCCCTGGCGCTCGGCGCGTTCCTTGCCGGCCTTATCATCTCTGAATCGGAATACAGCCATCACATCGTGTCGGAGATCATGCCATTCCGCGATTACTTCGCGAGCATCTTCTTTATCTCCATCGGCATGCTGCTCCATACCGGTCATTTCCTGGCGCACTGGCCCATGGTCATCATGCTCACCCTGCTGCTGATGCTCGTCAAGTCGGGCATTGTCGTCGCTACGGCCCGGGCGCTGCGCTACCCGATCCGAAGCGCGCTGCTGGCCGGGCTGGGGCTGGCGCAGATCGGCGAATTCTCGTTCCTGCTGGCGCAGCAGGGGCTCGACCGCGGCCTCATGGGCCAGGACGTGTTCCAGATGTTCATCAGCACATCGATCCTGAGCATGCTCGCCACACCGTTCCTGATGCAGGCCGGCCCCTGGTTCACGGCACGGCTTCCGGAACTGGCGCCTGCGGCCGCAAGCAAGAACAATGTCTGTACGACTCAAGGGACATACGGTCATCGCCGGCTACGGTCTGAACGGCATGAACCTTGCCAAAACGCTGAAGGCGACGCACATTCCCTACGTGGTCCTGGAGGTCAACGCTGACACCATCCGGAGGGCACGGGACGACGGGCGAGCCCATCATCTACGGCGACATCACCCGAAAGGACGTGCTCGTACGCGCAGGAGTGGAGTGCGCCAAGGTCATGGTCTTTGCCGTCTCCGATTTTGCCGCGACCCGCATCGCCGTGCGCACGGTGCGCGAACTGAACCCGTCGATCTTCATCCTGATCCGCACCCGCTATGCCGCCGATGTGGATGAACTGTACAAGCTCGGCGCGGACCAGGTGATCCCCGAGGAGTTCGAGACATCGATCGAGATCTTCTCGCGCGTCCTCCATCAGTACCACGTCCCCGGCAACATCATCGCGAACCAGATCCAGCTGGTGCGCTTCGAAGGTTATAAGATGCTGCGCGGCATCTCTCTGGATCAGGAGAACCTCAGCCGCGTGGCGGCGCTCTTTGCCGGCGCGACTGTGGACAATATCCAGCTCCAGTCCGGATCGCCGGCCATCGGCAAAACGCTGAAGGACCTTGACATCCGTCGCGCCACCGGCGCCACGGTCATCGCCGTGGTCAGGAACGGCGAGGCAGCAACCAATCCCGGCCCGGATTATACGCTCCAATCCGATGACATTCTGGTGCTGCTCGGCGCGCACCGCGACCTGGACGAGGCTGCGGGCCTGTTGACGCTGCGCGGGCAGGTGGATGGATGAGGGAAAGAGAGAACATATGGGGTTCATAACATGGAATGACCATTATTCGGTCAATGTACCGGAGATAGACGATCAGCACAAAAAACTGATCGCCCTGGCCAACCAGTTGTACGACGCCATGCGCGCGGGCAAAGGACGGGACGTGCTCGGCCCCGTATTGACCGAGCTCGTAGAGTACACGACCTATCATTTCGAATCCGAAGAGCGACTCATGCTGCAGCACGATTACCCGGAGCACGACGAGCATAAGGAACAGCACGATTCGCTGGCAGAGAAGGCAAGGCAGTTCAGGGATGACTTCAGACAGGGAAAGGGATCCCGCGCCATGGATGTCATGCTTTTTCTGAGCAACTGGCTGGATGTCCACATTCTCGAAGTGGACAAGCGCTATGCGTTGTTCCTGAGCGACAAAGGCGTTTCCTGATCTTTCACGGTAAAACGCTTCGACCTACTGGTGTATTTCTTTGCACATCTTCAGTTTTTCGCAAGCCAGGGCGCTTCCCGAACCTTTGGGGCACAGATTGCCTGTCGGCAAACCGCAATTGAGCGGCCCGAAATCCCCGACCGCAAAGGAATAGATACAGCAGTTCACCCGTTCCCCCGATGGATCCTTACCAAGGCAGCATTCCTGCTTTTCCCCGCAGTCCTCAAAAGCGCCCAATTGCGCTTCCTCGGCCTGCCCGCACGCAGCCCGACAGGTACCGTTCAACATGGAACAATTTTCCCCTGCCATGGTGAAAGATGAAGTGAATAGAATAACGATGAAAATGGCGATTGAGGATATATGTGGCATTCTGTCACCGGTCGGTTTTGTTAAGTGTACTGCTTCCTTTATTGATGAACACGCGGCTAAGACGCGCGTTTCTGCGCGTCGGACTTGAGCCGCAGGTTGGAACATTGGGTAGCGTTTCGCTTGACACCGTCGATGGTGTTTTTTTCTAAAATATCAAGACGATATTCAATTGCATTGGCTATGCAGTGACGTACGCGAGAATGCTGAATATCTTGAGAATTTCTTATGAAAGAAATAACGTCTCTAAGCGATTCCTTTTTATCTTTGTTTGATCTTTGTGCCTTTATGGCTAGAGCCTCAAAAATGTCGGCGGCTAATAATTCACCGAATTGAAACTCAGAATAATATAAACTTTGGGGACGCCAAATTGCCAGAACAACGACGATTAGTAACACGAGGAAAATAAATGCTATACCGGCAAAAAGCATTGCACCTTTAAGTTCTGAGGGTGCAGATACTAATCCGATCAATAGAACAGACTCGGAGATTGTTAAGATGAAGGCAAGCAGATTGAACGGAGACCTGATCGCGTCAATCAATTTAATTTGCCAGAATCCATTTTTTTGATATTTTGATTTACGAAGCATAATTAACTTATTTATAAAGCATACTGAAATATTTTCAATTGGTGTTTGCAGATCAGCTGCTCTAGGAATTAGCTCATAGAGATCATGTAATATTGGATTTATAATCACCTCAATTGCTTTTTTAATCAATTCGACTTTTTATTCTCATGCTCTCTTGAGAATCCGCAGGCGTAATACCCATATGTTTTTATAAAGAATTTTACAACTAATATCGCTTCAAAAACAAAGGGCTTTATTAACCCGCCACCCATGAAAGGAACTTCAATCTTGTTTTAAAACATTCACCTGCAGTTTAAGAGACTTATAAAAAAGCGTTTGTTGGGACAAAATTGGAATCATTTAGGATTTTTTTGTGGAAAAATATTAAGTGTAAGTATCTGTAAAAAAAGAGGTCGCATTTGCGCGAGTAACCATATGAACGTCATGTGAAGTATTTAGATCGGCATGGGAAGTCGTCGGAGACGAATAAAACATTTTAAATCGCCGTATTTGAAAAATATTATGATCAAGGTTAATTCAATATCTTTTCTTTTTCGAATCTCATGTAACGTTTTAGTTCTCTCGGTGGTATGCGAAGATATTTTACTTTGGCAAGAGTAAATAAAACGCTCGCAGTGATCGGAGCGTCTTTCTTCAGTGATTTATTGGATGAACGACCTCGGTTTATGCGATCGTAGATTAACGTAGCGAACCAATGATTAAGCTCTGGCATGAAAGCAATTTCTTTTTTTCTATCAACTGGCATTTTAGGAAATCTTTTTAGCCATTTTTTAAACGTCTTAACATGAATTCCAAAATAACGTGCGATATTTCCAATGCCGAGCAAGTAGAATTCATTTATTAAATGAATATCTTTTTTGTACATAAACATCCGCCTGTTCTTATGATGAACAGGCAAATTATACTTTCTAGACAATCTGTACAGTCGTTTTCTATTTGCATCATGATTATCTGCCCTGCTACTAATATTCAATGCTGTGCATATCTCTTTACAGCCTACTACAATTCCTTCGCTTTTGTCTTTCGCCGCATGTTTGTCACGCATAAAATAACGAGATAGATCAAACAACACTTGTTCCAGCCGGTCGTCATTCTTTATGCAAAGATATTTTGTCATATAGGCTTAGTTCAACACGCCGGTCACGCGCCGCCGTCTGGCGCGTCGCTGTGGACTGGCTCGTTGGTCTATCATTGTTGTTTTCTGCTGTTTTCTTCCGAAGAGTCTTCATTCCCCACGCCGAGTTGCAGAGCCATTCTCCGGCCACTATGTGTTAGTTCATATTTCTGCATACGCATCTCCTGATTATAATTTCGAACCACTAAATTCTTTGCGACAAGCTCACCTAAAATGAATTCCGAGACAACTTTTGAGCAGCCAAATTTCTTAGTTAAGCCTTGCATGATGGTTGATTCGTAACTTTCAGATGAATTCTTGAATAAGCCAAAGAAGTATATTACTTCATTTTTGTATTTCTGCAATTCGGTTAGTTCCACAAGAAACAAACTGTGTTCATTTGGCACATATTGAGGTTTCTCTTTGTTGAGAGCCGTATAAATGTCGCGAATTCTCTCGATTTCTGCATCTCTCTTTGTAATTTCCTCCTGATGTTCCTTTGTCATTCTGTACATTTCGCTTCTAATCATTGTCGCTTCTTCTCTTGTTAGTGGTTCTTCATCTTCGATTCTTTGCCTGGCTTCCTTTAAATCCTTCTGTCGCGCTCGCCAAAATTCGTACACCTTCTTCGCAGGATATGGATAGACATAAATAAAGAATGCAGTGGTCATGAGAGGATATGCCATCCCTTTGAGCAATGCTATCTTTTGGCTTGGAAAGATGATTGCATCAATCAAATTGAATTTATCACTAACTGGTATCGTCGAAAAGATTATAATGAGAAAGCGATAATTCCAAAGACACCATGAAAGAACGAAGGTACCCAACAGAGGGCTCGATATGCGTTCGTATAGCATAGCCTTTATTGTCTTCATCGTATCTTCAAACATTGGCTTACTCCTCCAGATTTTATTATCCTATATAAATCTAACGCGCGCGTGAGCCGCGAGTTTTTCGCGGCGGACTCGACGCGCTGGTTGAGATCATCGTGACAGATTCCGTCGTGATCTCTCCGGACTTAGATACTTTTTGATCTTATCTTTTAAAATGGCGCCTTAATGCTAATATAAAGAGTGGGATAAGTGTCGACATAACGATGAATTGTAAAATGTAGATCTTGATAGTCGATGAAGATTTGATTTCCGTAAAATATCTTGCAATCCCCGGGATTAGATTTCCAATGGCATAAAATAGTGATTCATAAAAATCATGTAGGATGCCACCCAGGTCGTTTGGTATCCCAAATTCGTATTGAATATTTGGCAACCCTGTAAACATAGTAATTGAAGAAAATACAAGGAGACTTATCAGTATTAACACCAGCGGTCGGATATAGCTTATCCCATACCCACTTGTATATTTGTACCAAGCATAAAAAGAGAAGACGTCAGTTTTCATCCAATACATCAGCGCATAGAAGGACAACTTTGGATTCTTCTTATCGATCTTTTCGGCAAGAGTTGCACCCGTAAGGAAACGCTTCATCTCCATTTCGCAGTAGTGAAATTTATCCGCAGTGACGTAGTCCTTATTCGTTTCAAAATTATTTTTGAAGGAACAATATGTTTCTTTCAAAGACTGATTATTGGTGTTCATTTCACTAGCTGCATTAAAACCACAATTGTAACCTTCGCTCCAATAATTTCCTGCTCTGGAATTGAACAATTCATCAAACAATATTATTCGAGTGGCGGACAGGAATTTTGCTTCATTAAATTTGCAATCTATAAATCTTGCATTTAGCAATTTAGCACCAAGGAAAAAGACCTCCGTTAAATCTATGTGATTGAAAACGCAATTAGATAAATCAGCAGATATAAAAGATACATTCTTGAGAGAACTGGCGGCAAATTCAAGTCCCCCATTGCCTCTGGGGCTAAACATGCAGTTTTTCAAACTGGATTTGTGGAATATAATTCTATGGTCGGCTGCGATTATAACATGGGAGAAGTTTAGCTTAACGTAGTTGGTTGCAGCGATGTCTTTTGCGTCACTTAGACCAGATGCAGAGGCAAAAATACAGTCGCCCGAAAAAGTAGCTCTTTCAAAATCTAGTGCGTTATACTCGATTTGATGAAAATTAGACTTGGTCAAGAAGTTACATTCTCGAAAAGTTGCCTTGCCTCTGAAAACGACCCCGGCAAACGATGTAGAGCTACCCCGAAAAGTTGATCGATCGAATACAACATCGTCGAATTCAGAACCTGAACAATCTAAATCAACAAAGTCATCATTAGACAAATCGACCGAGTGACGAAACTTGCAGTCTCTTAATATTGTTTTCTGTTTGTAGGGATTGCCCGTTTTCGTAAATGGTGCTTTGCTGCTAAATTCAATGCCGCTGTAATCACGATTGCACTGGTAGTGTTTATTTTTATAAGTATTAAATTCATCATCTAAACCAAGTCGTTCTCTTAATTTTATAGGGGCATGCAGAGTGCAATATTCCTTACCATCATCATCTTTATATGTTGGTCCGCCTAACTGTTTGCACCAATCATATTTTGTTATCATACAACATGTTCCCATATGGTCTTTCTCCAAATTAACAAGTTGTTTACTATAAGGGGCCATATATCTACAGGTATATACATTCATCTACCGGCAGATGAAAATATCTACCTGTAGATAGCAAGCTTCCATATACCGGTAGATAACTTTTCAAATTAACAAACTGCTATGAATCATCTACCTGTATATGTTTTTCCTGAGACGTGCCAGCGATTTTACCATACTTCACAAACCAAAGCAGTTTCTCAGGATTCCACCTTCCTCCTGCCGTTTTGGCTTGCAGACGAGCAGGCATGTCGTCGGCTCTAATGCGCATAGGCACCAGCGCTTCCGCATCATAGCGCTGCGGCGGATTCCATCCAGTTTGTAGGTTGGGCTACGCATCACAGCCCAACATCTTTTATATTCTGTTGGGCAAGGTGTGGCGTTTTGCCCAACCTACCTGACTATTTCCCTACAAACCAGCTATCCTGCTCCTCATTCTTCACCAAAAGACGCTGATACAGCATCCCGCCGACATAGAAGGTCACTCCGAGAACAACGAGCCCGATGATCCGCGCGACCGTGGATGCGCCGCTCAGGTCAAAGAGCAGCACCTTTCCAGCTGTGGCGCCGAATACGGCCAGGGATGATTGTCCCATCAGTTTGTCCTTCACGTACAGCGACAGGCCGAGGCTCCCGATGGCGAGCACTCCCCATGCGACCGATTCGATGATCGGTTCGTGCAGAAGGTGAATCGCCGCGGCCATGGCGCAGATGTGGCCCATGGCGATCAGCAGTGTTGTCGCGCTGCCGATCAGGTCATTCTGGCGGCAGAACCAATAGCCGAGATAGAGGAGCAGGGCGTAAGAGACGGAGAGCAATTGCCGGGCTGGTACCGTGTCAATATCGGCATTGAAGAGGATGCGCAGGTAGTTCACCGTGAAGATGATGCCGACGGCTACCCAGATGGGCCATCGCGAGCCGAATCCGTCATCGCTCCGTATGCTGATAATCGCGACAACGGGGACCAGCAGAAAACCGATCCAGGGACCCCATGCTGCGGGCACGGACTCGATGTAGCCCGCATGGAACAGTACGAGCGCCGCATAGCACCACAACAGCAGCTCCCCGCCCGGAAGCTGCTCCTGCAGCGCGTAACGAGCGACAGCATAGATCAGGGCAAGAGCGGCCAGGCTGCCAACCGCGATCCAGGGCGCAATGGCGGGCAGATGCTGGTTCAGCAGGCTGTATTGCAGAAAATAGAAGAGCAAGAGCGGCGGCAAATGCGCGAGCGCGTCCTGCTGACTGAGCGGTTCGTTATGCCGGACGGAGAAGACGGCGGTGGCGATGCCGAAGATCGCGAACTGGATGGTCTGAAAAGCTATGACCGCGCTCCACTGGTCCGCTCCCTGGATCTTCCAGAGCATGTCAAAACCGATGAGCGCAAGGTAGAGCGCCAGGAGATAGATCAGCCTTCGGCCATGCCAGATGGAAAAGACGCTGAATACGACACTCCATGCCGAGTAGTAGATCGCCACGTCAGTGAGGGGGCCTGCCGCGCCCCTGAGCAGAAAGGGGGCGAAGTACGAGCCGGCCACGGCGAAGAGGGCGAAGAGGTCGCTTTCGAAAGCCCTGCAGAGCCAGAGCGAAGCGCCGCACACGATGATAACGGCAGCTCCGGCCTCTTGCACGCTGATGAGATGATGATACAGGTGTCCGCCGTAGATGGTGAGAAAAAGGACGGCGATGCCCGCGGCAGGAAGCAGGCCGGCATAGTCCCGGTCATTTTTCCGCAGGGCAAAACCTGAGCCGATCAGCAGCAGCCCGAAGACGGCCGAGCAGGCGACCTGCCTGATCGGCGTCAGCCAGCCGCTGTCGATCGCCAGCTTGATGAGATAGGACGCTGCCAGCAGAAGCGCGATGGCCCCGCCCCAGCCGAGGACGTTGCCGATGAGTTGTGATTCCGTTTGCTGTTGAGGAGGTGACGCAGTGCGGACAGTTGGCCGAGCCGCCGGTGCAGCCACGGTCGTTTGCGGGCGGACAACCGTCTGCGCCTGAGCCGCCCGCTTCAACAGATGCGCCTCAATTCCCGCGACTCGCGCCTCTATGGCAGCAACACGACTTTCAAGATCATCAAGACTCATAAGCGTTGCCCTCCTGTTTTTGTGTCGTTACATTCGAAAGTGAGGTGCTATTCCAGAAAGTATATTTTCCAGACGACTATAACATAGAATGCCGATAGATGCGGTACTTTTCGGGGGGACGGGTAAGGTCGATTATTCTAACCCGGACAAGCCGGCACCATAATATTTTCACCACGAAGGCCGCGAAGAGCACGAAGGAATTCAACGTGCTAATGTCTTTAACAACGTCCGTATACGTTTCTCTTCGTGAACTTCGTGTTCTTCGTGGTAAATATTCTTGCCATTTTGAGTAGAATTAGATTTGTTTGTTACTAAAAACGGCATTTGAACACGGAAGAAGCGAAAACATCTGGTTAACGCGGATAAATTCTAAAGCATTCACCTATTGGGTGAACCTCTTATAAAAGAAATAATCCGATCATCCGGCTTTTATCCGTGTCCAAATGCTTTTTTAAGGATAATGGCGCTATCAGGAACAGCGTTGTAGGGCATACAGAGAAATTCAACCGTTCAACAGTTTAAGGACAGCCATGCCGTCCTCGTAATGTTCGATGATGTTGAGCGCGCCGAAAGACTGGTCAAGACGGAAGAGGTTGTTCAGGTCGAGGCCGAGGACATGGGCGAGGATGACGCGGTTCACGCCGCCGTGCAGCAGCATGGCGATCTCCTGGTTCGGGTGGGCCGACACCAGCCGCTCGTATTCGGGGATGATCCGGTCGCGCACGTCGCTGACGCATTCGCCGCCGGACGGACGGTAGTTGAGAAGGTCGGCCCGCCAGAGCTGGAACTCCTCGGGAAAGCGCTCCTTGATCTCATCGACCGTAAGCCCTTCCCAGACGCCGACGCTCCGCTCCCGCAGCTGGCGGAGGGGAGTATAGGAAATATTGAGCCGCTTCGAGATGATGTCGGCGCCTTTGACCGACCGGATGAGGTCGCTGGAATAGACCGCGGTGATGGGCTTGTCCGCCAGCATCCCGGCCAGCCGGTGCATCTGCTCCACACCGGTCTCGGTGATGTCCACGTCAATATGGCCGTTGTAGCGTTTTTGTCCGCCATTCGCCACTTCACCATGGCGCATGAGATAGACCCGCGTCAGCATCAATTACTCCGCACCTGACAGGACCACCAGAAGCAGCAGGACCAGGACCTCGTTCAGCTCGCTTATGGCCCCGATCGCATCGCCGGTGACCCCGCCCAGCCTCTTCACCAGATACCAGCGACCCAGAAGCGTGAACGCCAGAACGCCCGCTACCAGGTAGAGGGCGGTCCATCCGTTCACCCAGATCGCCAGCCCGAAGGCAATCGCGAACGCCGCGATCATATTGTTTCCGCGCAAGTGACCGACAAAGGCGCTGCCCATCCCCTTTTCCCGGCCGTAGTTCGCCTTGTACACCATGAGCGTCTGGGACCATCGCGCGAGCAGGGGAGCCGTCAGCAGCGCTTCCACCTTGCTGCCCGAGAACAGATTGTTCAGCGTCAGGTACTTGACGAGCAGCAGCAGTACGATGCCGATAGCGCCGGCCGTGCCGAGCCTGCTGTCCTTCATGATATGGAGCCGGGACTCTGGTCGTAGCCGCCCATCAGGCCGTCCAGGGTGTCAGCCAGACCGTCGATGTGAAAGGCGCGGGTGAGCAGCACCAGAATGACGATGAGCATTGCGTTCACGATGGTATTCGGGAACATCCATAAGAGCCCCTTGTCCGCGTTCACCAGGATGAACCCCAGGGCAAAACCTACGAGCGGGAAGTAGACCATGGACTTCGCGAGGTCGTTCTCCGCCACCTCGTGCTTCTTGTTGAGGGTGAAGATCGTCAGGAACTGGACCGCGGTTATGAAATTTTTTAGCATTGCTTTCATGGTCATCAGGTACTTGCGCTAGTGCTTTACGGGGTCCCCTTCTTTTTCAGCAACACCGGCATCGGCAAAGGTCGCCATCTCGGTCAGGATCCTGACGCCCGCCTCTACGAGCGATATGCCCAGGGCCGCGCCCGTGCCTTCGCCGAGCCTGAGGTTCAGATCGAGAAGCGGCACCTGTTCGAGATGCTCCAGCATCTTCCGGTGGCCGATCTCGACGGACTGGTGGGCGGCAATGATATACCCTTTGACCAGCGGGTTCAGTTCGGCGGCGATCAGGGCGCCCGCAGTGGAGATGAAACCGTCGATAACAACCGGGATCTTATAGAGCGCGGCGCCGAGCACAAGACCGGCAATGCCGGCTATCTCGAAGCCGCCGACCTTGGCAAGCACATCGAGGGCGTCCGACCGATCGGGCCGGTTCACTTCTATCGCCTTCCTGATGACCGCGGCCTTGTGCTTGAGCGAAGCATCATCGATGCCGGTGCCGCGTCCCGTCACTTTTTCGGGGTCCGTGTTCGTGATGACCGACACGATGGCCGAGGAAGGCGTGGTGTTCGCAATGCCCATATCGCCGGTCCCGAGGATGTCGAGCTGGTCGCGGTATTTTTCGACGAGTTCGATGCCTGCCAGCACGGCGCGCTCCGCTTCGTCGCGCGTCATGGCCGGGCCCTGCGTCATGTTCTGCGTGCCGTGGCCGATCTTCCGGATCTCGAGGCCTTCCATGGGTTCAAAATCGTGGTCAACGCCCATGTCCACGACGATCACGCGCGCGCCCACATGCTTGGCGAGCACGTTCACACCGGCGCCGCCGCGCAGGAAGTTGTAGACCATCTGGGGAGTCACTTCTTTCGGGAAGGCGCTCACCCCTTCAGCTACAACACCATGGTCGCCGGCAAAAGTGAAAATGATCTTGTTCCTGATGCTCGGCTTGTCCCTGCCGGTGATGAGGCAGTATTTTTTCGCCAGCTCTTCAAGCCGGCCGAGGCTGCCCTGCGGCTTGGTCAGATTATCGAGCCTTGCCTGAACCGCGTTCGATCGCGATGCGTCCACGGGCTGGATCTTTTTTATGATATCCTGCAATTTACTCATCCTGTGTTACCTCCCCAAATATTTTTTGTTCTAATTCCGCAATCCGCAATCCGAAATCCGCAATAAGATCACTTTATCTTTATCGGTATCCCCGAAGCGGTGAAGTACACTTCGTCGGCGACCTGGGCCACTTTCTGGTTCAAAAGCCCGGCATAGTCGCGGAACTGGCGCGCCAGCGGATTGTCGGGAACGATCCCGAGGCCGACCTCGTTCGAGACGATGAGCAGCGTGCCGTTGAAATCGCGAATGGCGGCAATGAGCTCTTCAGAATGGGCGCTGATGACATCGCCGTCGACCGTATGGGCGATGATATTGCTCAACCAGAGCGTCAGGCAATCCAGAAGCGCAACATCATAATGCCGGGCGCTCAGCTTCTGGAGCAGTTCGGCAATGGCAAGCGGCTCCTCATAGGTGTCCCAGGCTTTGCTCCGGTCCTTGCGGTGCTTCTCGATCCGCGCTGCCATCTCGGGATCGAGCGCCTGCGCCGTGGCGATGTAGGCCCGCTTCCCTTCAAGCTCATGCGCCAGGCGTTCGGCAAAGCCTGATTTTCCCGACCGCGCGCCGCCGGTTATGAAGTAGATCTTAGTAGCCATAGGATCCTGTCTTATTTGCAGGGGCGGGTTGTAAGGGCGGGTTTTAAACCCGCCCCTACGCGCCCATTTCACCGCGTTCATCCAGATAAAAAACCCCTACCTGGTTGTCTCAGGCAGGGGTCAGGTTCACGCGCTGTCTTTCAAGGTCAAAATGGAGCGGGCGACGGGGTTCGAACCCGCGACCCCAAGCTTGGGAAGCTTGTACTCTACCAGCTGAGCTACGCCCGCTTTTTCGAAAAGGATTATATCGGCATGGGTAACCGATGTCAATTAAAAAACTGGAGGCTACAGGAGTTGTTTGACGGTCTGCTCTATCTCCTCTTCATTCCCGGACCCCAGAAAGCGCTTCAGGATCTTGCCGGACTTGTCGATGATTACCACCATCGGGATCGTGCGGACACTGTACTGGTCAGCCACCTCATCGGTCCCCATCAGCACCGTATAGGTCATGCCGTGCTCTTTCTGAAAGGTGCTGATATCCGCTGCTGCATCTCCGTCGACCGATATGGCGAGAATGACCAGTCCCTTGCCGGCATAGTCCGCGTTGAGCTTTGCGATGCCGGGAATGGAGTCGCGGCAGGGCTGGCACCAGGTTGCCCAGAAGTCGAGCACGACCGGCTTGCCCTTGAAATCGGAGAGCTGGACCGTCTTTCCATTCAGGTCCTTGAGCTTGAAGTTCGGCGCATCGCCCGATGCAACCGTTGACCGTTCATCGGACCGGGTGCAGCCCAGAAGCAGGACAAGTACTATGATCGATACGGTGATGAATCTCCTGAACATCGGGTGCATCTCCTTAAAAAAATCCGGCAAGCGGCGCTCGCCTTTACGCGATGTCCCTCTTGCCGGAGGTTCACAATCGTTTACTGGAGGTACGGGAACGGGCTATTTCAGCAGGGTGTCGACCTTCGACTTGAGCTGTGCCTTGGGCACCGCACCCACTACCTGGTCAACGGTCTGCCCTCCCTTGAAGAACATCAGGGTCGGGATCCCCATGATACGGTATTTGCCGGCCACATCCGGATTTTCGTCCGTGTTCAGCTTGAGGACCTTCAGCTTGCCCGCATATTCCTTTGATATTTCGTCAACGATCGGCGCCACCATCCGGCACGGTCCGCACCAGACGGCCCAGAAATCCACCAGGACGAGGCCCTCTGCTTTCAGTACTTCCTGCTCCCATGTTGCGGTCGTCACTGCTTCTGCCATTCCATCCTCCTTAAAACCCTGTTATCGTGTATTTTGAATAGTTGCAGAAAGTTCCTGCCTGATCGAACCTTCGGGACAGACGCGGGGACAGGCGCCGCAGTCGATGCATTCCAGGGTGATGACGGCCTTTCCATCGACCATCCGTATGGCATCGGCCGGGCAAATATCCTGACAGGAGCCGCATCCCGTGCATGTTTTATCATTGACTCGATACGTCATATAACAACCGTTTGCAATAATAAACCATGCCCTGGGCATTGTCAATAATTTTTAGTTCGCCCGTAAATAAGCAACAAGCCGAAACCAATTTTGCCACGAAGACACGAAGGCACTAAGAAATGCCTGAATGCTTTCGTGATTGTTTAACTCAATAATTTTCAAGACGTTCTTCGTGTCTTAGAGCCTTCGTGGCAAAATTAATGTTGCCCTCCGGTAGGATCCGGCGTTGTCTATTTACAGAACTTGTGGCATAATCTGCGCGTGAAACACTGCTTATTGCCATACGGCAGCACCGGCTGGGCGCGGAAAAGAGAGCTCTTCGAGGAGCTCGCGGCAGCCTGTCCGGGCCCGCCGTTCCGCTTCGACCGGGTGCTGGTGCTCGTCCCCTCGTCCCGCATGACCCGTGCTTACCGGAAGCTGTTCCTCGACGCCGTTGAAAAGGCCCATGGCGCAGCAGCGCTCATCCCTCCCGTCATCCAGACGCTGCATCGCTTTCTGACCTCTCTCTCGGCGCGCGTTCCGGGCCCGGCGCTCATCGATGAGAACACCCGGCTCGTGCTGGTCGAAGGGATCGTCAAGAATTATCTCGCCGAGCGCATGCTGTTCAGCCAGAGTCCCGAGCTGCTCGCCCCGTCGCTCTCGGCGTCGCTGGCAGCCATGATCGACCAGCTCGCCCATGCAGGCATCGGTCCGGCAGAGCTCCGCGCTGCCCTGGCGCCGACGGACTCGGTTGACAAGAAGCAGGTCGTCCTGCTCATGGACATCTACGACGCCTACGAGCGCATTCTCAGGGAGCGGAACCTGGTTGACCCTGCAGGCATGCTGTCCCATCTTGGCGGGCTTTTCGATCCTGCCTGGCTCGATCCCTATGACACGATCATCATCGACAATATTGCCGATGCCGGCGACCTCGAGGCAGGCATCCTGGCCGGGATCCTGGAGCATCGGAACTGCCGCTATATCGGTGAAGGACCGGGAGGGCTCGTAGCGCGGGCCGGGGAGTATCATCCGCTCAGGATCACGAAGGACTTCCTTGCAAAGATCAACGTCGTGCCGGGAGAGGACGGCAGTACCATGGATGGCGACAACGCGTTCCTGGCGCAGGCACTCTTCTCCGACAAAACCTTTGCAGAAATAGAACAGCAGGCACGCAGCCTTCCCTGCTTTGAAAAAACAGTACACCTGCTCTCCGCGGTTAATCCCCGTGAAGAGGTATCGTTCATTGCCGGCGAGGTCAAGAAGGCGCTCCGCGACGGGGCTGTGGCTGATTCCCTGCTCGTTGCGTTCCCGTCGCTCGACGAGTACGGCCCGCTGGTGGAAGAGATCTTTACGGATTGCGGCATCCCCTACAACCGGGCGCTCGGCAGGCAGCTCAGCACGTCGCCGGTCACGACAGCGGCCGTCTCTCTCCTGCGCGCCTGCCACGAAGAGTTCTCCGGGCCGTCCCTGCTCCGGGTCCTCAGTTCCCCCTTTCTGAAGTTCGGAGAGAACCGCTCCCTTGCGCCTGCTCTTGACCGTTTCCTGCGCGACCAGAAGATCATGGGAGGCAAAGAGCGCCTGCTCACCGCGCTTCGATACCACCGCCCCGACGAAAGCAGCCTTGACGTGCTCAGTGGTCCGCTCTCGGACCTGTTCGCAGCTTTGGAACCCTTTTGCACTGCCCGATCCTGCCCCGCTCGCTGTCTGGATGGAGCGGCTTAACCGGCTCGTTGTCTGGTCGAAGCTTGCCTCGCGCGTGCTGCTCATCAAAGGTCCGCTCAACAGCAACCTTCAGGCGCACAAGAAGCTGGAGGAGACCTTCGCCTCCCTGACGGCTGCCGGCAGGCTCTTCCCTGAATACCATTACACCTTCGGCGAATGGTTCTTCCTGCTGCGAAAAACGCTGATGCACGTACGGTACCAGGTACCGCCCGATGACGAGGGCGGGGTGCAGGTCCTGGGCCTCGGCGAGACCATGGGGCATGCCTGGACCGCGATCTACCTGGGCGGCCTCGTTGACACGAAATTCCCCCAGCGCCTGCCGCAGAACATCTTCCTGCCCGAGTCAACGCTCGAGCCGCTCGGGATCCGAACGCTCGAAAAAGCGCGGCTCACCGCGTCACATCACTTCTACCGGCTGCTGCTTTCAGCGGAAAAGGTCACGCTCACCTGGCCTGAGAACGAGGGAGACCGCGCGACCGTGGCATCACCCTTCCTGTCCGAACTGACGCCGCTCAAGCGGGCAGGCCTCGTCAACCGGGGGATCGAACGGACCTCGGGCATCCAGTTCAGCCTCAAGCCTGAAGACAGCAGAAGCATCTCCGAGCTGGCAAAAGCCGTTGGCAGCAGAGGCAGGGTAGCGGGCATCGAGCAGGTCCTGAGCGCGGATATTCCGAACATGGCTGCGATCAGAAGCGCTTACGACTTCGATCCCTCCTCAGTTGCACGGGCATTGTTATCACTGAGCAAGAAGACCTTCCGGGTCACGGAGCTGGACGACTACCTCCAGTGCCCTTACGATTACTATGTCAAACATGTTCTCCGGCTTAAGCCCCTTGAGGAAGTGACCGAGGACATCTCCCCCCTGGACCGGGGCAGCACCGTACATGGCATCCTGCATAGCTTCTACAAGGAATGGGACAGGCCCGTTACTGCTGAGAGCAGGAACGAAGCGGCAGGCGCTGCTCCGAAAACTAGCCGATACTGCCTATGACCGCGCCCTGGTGGCCGACACCTTCCGCAACCGCCGCGACCAGCAGCTCTTTCTCACCGTTATCGCGGAGCGCTTCCTCGATGCAGAGGAAGTGTTCTGGAAACAGGGAATGAAACCCGTATTTCTTGAGCAAAAGATAGAATCGTACAAGCTGACCCTGTCGGACGACAGCGAGGTCGAGATCAATGCCAAAGTCGACCGCATCGATGTGGACGAGCAGGGCAACTTCATCATTGTTGATTACAAGACCGGCAAGTATCCAACACCGAAAACAAAGGGTGATCAGGATATCTTCCAGCTCCCGGTCTACGCGGTAATGGCGCGGCAGATGTTGTCCGAGCAAGGAGCAGGAGCCCTGCGGCAAGCCCATCGGCCTTGCCTACTACGATCTCATGGGGAAGAACAAGGGACTGGCCAGGGATGTCGTTCTTTTCAACAAGGACGTGGGCCTCGACCAGCCAGTCATAAAACCGCAATCAAGCCCGAAAAGCGCAGAGGATTTTGAACTGATTTTGAAGCAGAGCATGGACAAGGCCCGCAAAGCCGTCGAAGGCATCCTGGCAGGCGATTTCGCCTCAGAACCGCAGGATGAGAACAAATGCAGGTATTGTCCCAATGCGGTGATGTGCGAGGAAAAAGAGGCGTAGGGGCGGGTTGCACGTAGAGGATGGTTTGCATGTAGAGGGCGGGTTTGCATGTAAGGGCGGGTTTCAAACCCGCCCCTACGGTAATTGATAATTATGACATTCGATCCTGAAATCCATCATCGCAGGTCCATCCGTTTGCAACATTACGATTATGCGCATGCAGGGGCATATTTCGTAACCATCTGCGCACAGAACCGTGCATGTTTATTTGGCACTATTTCGGAAGGACAGATGCAGGCGAACGATCACGGCAAGATTGTGAACGAATGCTGGAATGATCTGCCAAATCATTACGAAAACTTTATTCCTGACGCATTTCAGATAATGCCGAATCACGTGCATGGGATTATAATTTTGTCTAATGCCGCCGTAGGGGCGGGTTTCCCTGTAAGGGCGGGTTTTAAACCCGCCCCTACAATAGATGTCCATGGGATGCACTCCAGACATTCATCTAAACACCATGGGTTGCCGGAGATCATCCGCGCATTCAAAACATTTTCAGCACGCCGTATTAACCAGGCACGCAACACCCCCGGCATGACGGTATGGCAACGGAATTATTATGAACATGTCATCAGGTACGAAGAAGATCTGAACAAGGTTCGCGAGTATATCATCACCAACCCCGCGGGATGGGATAAGGACGAAGAGAATCCAGATCATGTAAGGGCGGGTTTGAAACCCGCCCCTACGAGATAACGACATGACCACCGATTCAAAAAACCAGACAGCCAACAAGGCGGCCGATACCGAACGATCCATCCACCTCTCGGCCTCGGCCGGGTCGGGCAAGACCCGTGCGCTCAAGGAGCGTTACCTTGCGCTCCTGGACAAGCTCGATCTCCGCGGGCTCAACATCGACCAGGCCGTTGCCATCACGTTCACGGACAAGGCGGCCGCGGAGATCAAAGAGCGCGTGATGCACGACCTGCCCGACGCCATGCTCAAGAAGATCATCCGCGGCAGGCAGGACCTCCGCATCTCGACCATTCATTCCTTCTGCATGAACCTGCTGAAGCGCTACCCGCTCGAAGCAGGGCTGCCGCCGGACTTCGGCGTGCTCGACTCCCGGGACCAGGTGTACAAGATCCGGAAGGCCATCGAGGACAGCCTCGAAGAAGCGGACCGCGATCCGGCCGTCATGGCGCCGCTCAATGCTTTTACCGCAGACGAGCTCGTTGAGTCCATCGAGTTCCTGCTCAAGATCAGGACCAGGCTGAAGCGCGTCGAGATCGACGCCAAAGGGCCTGACGGCATGCTCCGCGCTGTTCAGGCCGGCATGGACAGGGAAGCCCTCGAAGCAGAGCTGGGTTCGCTCGTCGGAAGCCCGGCATGGAGCGCCCTGTTCATGCAGATGGAGCTCCTGCTCAGGTCGCAGCCGGATCTGTATGAGGCCTGCAGGGGAGCGGCACATCGTTCTCTTGCTTCAGCGCCGGACAGGCAGGCCGCCTATCGTATCGCTACTTCGCTCATGCCGGTCTACTTTACGCTCAAGGACGAACCGCGCAAGAAGCTGCCGATCGCAAAAGGCAAGTTCTGCTCAGACCGACAGGTGCACCTATCCGGTATATGAAACGCCTCTGCTCGCAGGTGACCGATGCCCTGTCGCGATTCAGATCAGCATACCATCGTGCTGCAGGCGGGCAGCAGAGGCCACTCAGCCTGCTGCAGCTCTACCTGCTCGCAGAGGAACGCTACCAGCGGTCAAAACTGAAGGAAGGCCTGCTGGACTTCGACGACCTCGAGATCTACGCCTACCGCCTGCTCCAGGGCATGGAATCGCCGGAGATCCTTTACTGGCTCGACCGGAAGATCCTGCATTTCCTCGTGGACGAGTTCCAGGACACGAGCGACATCCAGTGGGCCATCCTGAACAAGCTGACCGAAGAGATCTTTGCGGGCCAGGGCACGGAAAAACGCATGGCCCCCACCCTGTTCGTGGTGGGCGACGAAAAACAGTCCATCTACCGGTTCCGCGAGGCCAACTACCGCCTGATCAGGGACATTCAGGAAAAGATGGAAACACTTCTGCTGCCGGAAGCGCGGGAGATCCTGACGCTGCAAGAAGAACTACCGGTCCACTCCCGCGGTCATCGAGACCGTGAACCGGGTCTTCAGCGCGCTCTGGGGCGACGCCTACCAGCCGTCCGATCCGGACCGCACCGAACATGCGGGAAGCGTACGGCTCATCGAGATCCTGCCGGAACCGCCCGATGATGACAGGACAGGCCGGGCTCCTCGGCGAAGCCGCCATCCTGGCGCAGGAGATCAGGCAGATCGTGGACAGCAACACCATGATCTACGAAAAATCAGGCGACGCCTGGAACGAGCGGGCCGCAGCCTTCGGCGACTGCGCCATCCTCATCCAGTCCAGGACACGGCTGAAGGAATATGAAGCAGCGCTCCAGGAGGCAGGCGTCCCCTTCCGCGTGGTCGGCGGGATCGGATTCTATGAGGAGGATGAGGTCCAGGCCATCCTGAACGTGCTCTTCTTCCTCTGGAACCGTGACGACAGGCTTTCGCTCGCCGCGGCGCTCAGGTCGGCGCTCTTCGGCATGACCGACCGGGAGATCCTCGAGCTCATGCTGGACAGCAGGGACATGCTCGAAGGCCTCAAAGAGCGCAGGCCCGACGCCTGGATGCTCATCCAGGGATGGGAGCGGAACGCCGGACTGGCCCCGCTTTCCGTGCTCGTGCACCGGATCATCGCCGATACGGGCGCCTATGTGCGGTTCGGCAGGCGCAATGCGCAGGCGATCTTCAACCTCGACAAGCTGCTCGATACCGCGCGCGATTTCGACCGCAGGGGCTACACCACGCTCCAGGATTTCGTGGAATGGATCAGGAACATCCGCGAAGCGGAACAGCGCGAGGCCACGGCGGACATGAACCTGCCGGGGTTCAAGGGCGCGGTAAGCATTATGACCGTGCACAAGGCAAAAGGTCTGGAATTTCCCGTCGTGTTCCTGCCCGCCATGAACCAGCAGCCGCGATCGGTCACCACCGGCCCGCTGGCGATCGTGGAGAACAGCAGCAGCGGAATGAGGCTGGCGGTCAAGGACGGGGACAACCCCCTGTATGAAGAGCTGTGGGACCAGGAGAAGCAAGAGCTCCAGCGGGAGCACCAGCGCCTGCTCTACGTGGCGATGACGCGCGCCCGGGACTGCCTGGTCATGATCGGGACGCTGGAGAAGAACAGTAAACCGTTCAAGGAGAGTGCCTGGCTCAACTACCTGCATCAGGCCATCCCCGTGAGCGCGGACGGTCGCGGCCGGAACGGCCCGGTGTAACGGTTTCCGCCTATCCTGAGTGGCAGGCAGAGATGCTTCCTGTTCTGCAGGCCGGGCGTTTTCCAGAAGGAGCAGAAGGAAGAAACGCGCACCATGGTCAACGCGCAAATCATCCTGGAGAACATCGCGCCCGTTCCTTCTTCAACCTCGCTCGAATGGAGAACAGCCACTGACCTCATTTCACGGGACCGGGAGGATGCCGCCGAGCAGCCTCTCCCTGGAAAAGAGCGGGGACATGCATATCGCCGCTTACGCGCGGAAGCATCCTGCACCGCTGTCTTGAGGAGCATACGAAGACCGGCGCCTGCGACCTGGAGCCGATCATCGGCGAATACCCCGAGATGCACGCCGTCAGCCCCGAGGTGCGGGCCGCCTTCGCTGCCGACGCCGATGCGGTCTTGAAAAAAGTACTCACCACACCGGCCTTCGCGTGGATCTTCGAGCAGCGCGACAGACTCCTATTCCGAACTGCCCTTCATCTGCCGCCGCGGACAAACGCTCATCAGCGGCATCATGGACCGCGTGGTCATCCAGGGAGACACCGGGTATGTGATCGACTACAAGGCCATCGCTGTTCAGGATGAAGCAGAGGCCGCTGCCTGGAAAGACCATTATCGACCCCAGGTACAAGTCTACTGCGAAGCGGTCAAGGAGCTGTTCCGCCTTCACCGGGTCGAGGGCCACCTCCTCTTCCTCGACAGCGCCCGCCTGGAACTGACCGTATCCGTCTGATCCCTTTGTTCGCCCCACCCTCTTGACCACCGGCATTATTTTTTTTATAATTACTGGCACGATCAACGGCAGCCGGCTAAATGCGCGCTATACTTATGGAGTACAGACCGGCATTGACACGAGTAAACCGAACAAACCAAAAAACAATTTTGCCACGAAGTCACGAAGACACAAAGAAAATCCGGGGTATATTCTTCATGAAGTACCTGACTTGACGATTTATTCTTGTCACTGATTTACTTCGTGCCTTAGTGCCTTCGTGGCAAGATCATTGTTTTCAGCTTTAGAGATTTTTTTCAATATCATCTACTCATAAGGAGGAGATCATGAAAAAGACGCATCTACGAACAGGACTTTTTGCATTACTCATCATCGCAGCACTCACCCTCTCCGGGAGCGGCCTTTCGGCAAAAGAAGCGAAAGTCTCGCCCGAATCCACCAAATTCCTGTCCCAGCTGAGCATCGCTCTCGATGAAGTGGCAGAAACCGCAGGCCCCTCGGTCGTGAACATCTCGACCACCACCACGGTCACCCTGGATCAGAGCCCCTTTGGAGACATGTTCAACGACCCGCTCTTCCGCAGGTTTTTCGGCGACGGGAACGGCCAAAACGGCCACCCCGGCCAGAAAAGAAAGCAGAAGTCCTCGGCCCTCGGCTCCGGCGTGATCGTATCCGAGAACGGCTACATCCTGACCAACAACCATGTGGTGCAGGGTGCTGACGAGATCAAGATCGTCCTGTCCGACAAGCGCGAGTTCAAAGGCAAGATCGTGGGAGGCGACCCCAAAACGGACCTCGCCGTGGTCAAGATAAACGCCACGAACCTGCCGACCGTCCAGATCGGGAGCTCGGGCAAGCTCAAGACCGGTGATGTCGTGCTCGCCATCGGCAACCCCTTTGGATTGAACCAGACGATCACCATGGGCATCGTAAGCGCTGTGGGGCGGTCGAACGTGGGGATCGCGGACTATGAGGACTTTATCCAGACCGACGCGGCCATCAACCCGGGAAACTCGGGCGGCGCGCTGGTGAACACCAGCGGCCAGCTCGTCGGCATCAATACGGCGATCTTTTCGACCAGCGGCGGCTACATGGGCATCGGCTTCGCCATTCCCATGGACATGGCAAAGACCGTCATGGACAGCATCATCAAGCATGGCAAGGTCGTCCGCGGCTGGCTCGGCGTCAGCATCCAGAACATCACCCCGGACCTGGCGAAATCGCTCGGCATCACGGAGACCGCGGGTGCACTGGTGTCAGGCGTAATGAAGGACAGTCCGGCTGAAAAGGCCGGCATTAAGCGCGGCGATATCATCACCGAACTGGACGGGAAAGCGGTCGGAGACTCGCGCATGCTGAGGAACATGGTGGCCGACAATGCTCCGGGAAAGACCGTGACCGTCACGGTGCTGCGCAAAGATAAAAAGGAGCTGCTGAAGGTGACCCTGGGCGAGTTCCAGGATACCAAAGTTGCAGAAAAGGCTGACTTTGATTTCGAGAATGTGCTGAAGGATGTGGTCGTTCAGGACCTGACGCCCGACCTCAGAGAGCGGCTCAACATTCCCGCTGATATCGCCGGCGTGGTGGTCTCGCAGGTTGATCAGGCATCGAATGTGCTGCAGCAGGGCGACGTGATCATGGAAGTGGAGCGCCGGCCAGTTGCGAACGTGAAGGAGTACAGCGAGATCGTATCGAAGATCGGGCCCAAGGACGGCGTGCTGATGCTCATCTACCGCGACGGGGCATCAATATTTATTACGATAAAACCGTAAATTTAGGGGTCAGGGGTCAGGGGTCAGGGGTCAGGGGTCAGGCTCTTGGCCCCTGATCTTACATCTGACTTCTGACTTCTCACATCTTACTTCTGACTTCTGACTTCTCACTTCCCTCTTCTATTTCCTTTTCCATCCTATAGTCGTCCATGACAAAACCGTGGCCGATGTCCTGAACAATGGCTTCGACCTTCTTAAAACCGATCGCCTCATAGGCCTTGATTGCGAGGGTATTATTCTTGTTGACCGTGAGAACGATCTTTGTCAGGCCTTTTCCTTTCGCCAGGCCTTCAACAAACCTGACAGCCTTCCTGCCGTACCCCCTGCCGCGCCACGATGAAAGCACATAGATCTTGCTGAGGAACAGTTCCTGTTCTTTCGGCTGGACGCTTATATAGCCAATGAACTGCCCCGCTTCCTGGATCAAAAAATAGAGATAACCGTTCGCAATTTGTTCTGAAATAGCCTGTGCGGACTGGAACCGGGCGAGCATGTAAGCGACCTGCTCTTTCCCGATGATGGGGATGTAGTGTTCGGTCCAGATCTCCCTGGCCAGGGCTTCGACGGCCTCGATATGGTTTTTGGTTGCGACCTTGATGAACATGGTTTTTTAGTGACTCTTCAGGTTGAAGGTTGTAGGACTGAAGGCTAAAGGTGGTAAAACGTGATGTCTGATCTTTCTCGTTAGGATTTTCTTGTGTGATTGAGCACAAGCCTTATCTTTTACCTTCAGTCTTCGGCCTTCAGTCTATTCACCTGAAGAGGTACCTTTTTTATATCGTTGTTCCCTCAGGAAGTCAAGCACGGAGAAGGCCCGCGTTGACTCTCTCCCTAAACATGCTACAATGCAAAAAGAGGTGAACCATGAAAGAATACGACGTGATCATCATCGGGTCCGGGGCCGGCGCGAACCTTGTTAATGATGCTCTGGGGCACAACAAGACCGTGGCGCTCGTGGACAAAGGGCCCGTCGGCGGCACCTGCCTGAACGTGGGCTGCATCCCGACCAAGCTGATCGTCTACCCCGCCGACCGCATCATGGAGATCCGCGAAGCGAAGAAGCTCGGCATCACGGCCGAGATCAAAGAGATCGACTTCAGGGCCATCATGGACCGGATGCGCAGCTCGATCAAAGATAGCCACGATCGCATCCAGGAAGAACTCGAAAAGACGAAGGACTTCGATTTTTACTTTGGCGAAGCCCACTTTACCGGCGAGTACACGCTCGACGTGAACGGCCAGACGATCAAGGGAAAAACGATCTTCATCGCTTCCGGCGCCCGTCCTTTCATCCCTCCCATCAAGGGCATCGATGCCGTCCCCTACCTTACGAACGAGAGCGCGCTCCAACTCACGGAGCGGCCCGAGAGCATGATCATTATCGGCGGCGGATATATCGCGGTCGAGTTCGCCCATTTCTTCGAGGCCGTCGGTACGAAGGTGACGATCATCCAGCGGAATCTACGCCTCGTGCCGGACGAAGAACCCGAGATCGCGGACCTGCTGCAAACAAACCTCGCCCGCCGCATGACGATCCATAGGTCCACCGAAGCCGTGGAAGTGCGCAGGAGCGACGGAGGCATCACGGTCATTGCCCGTGAACGGGGCGGCAAGACCATGGAGTTTTCAGGTCAGACGCTCCTGCTAGCGGCGGGAAGAAAGTCGAATGCGGACCTGCTGCAGGTGGAGAAAACAGGGGTGAAGACGAATGAGCGAGGCTATATCGTCGTCGACGACCATTTCGAGACCACGAAAAACAACATCTGGTCCTTCGGCGACGCGATCGGCAAGAAGATGTACCGTCATTCCGCGAACGAAGAGGCGGAACTTGCCTGGCACAATGCCATTCACGGGAAAAAGTCGCGCATCAACTATCTCACGGTGCCGCATGCCGTGTTCTCCTACCCCGAGATCGCATCGGTGGGACTGACCGAAGAGCAGGCAATCAAGCTCATAGGCAAAAAAGAACTGCTGGTGGGCAAGGCCATGTATACCGATGTGGCGCGCGGCAAGGCCATGATGGAGCGGGAAGGGTTTGCCAAAGCAGTGGTGCTTCGAAAGAGCGGCAAGATACTGGGGTATCACATCATCGGGCCGCAGGCCTCGATCCTGATCCAGGAGGTGGTGAACGCCATGGCAGCCGACGGCAATCTCTGGTCGGTCGCCAAAGGCATGCACATCCATCCGGCGCTGCCGGAAGTGGTCCTGAAGGCCTTTGGAAAGCTGGAGGAGCCGAAGTGAACGCGTATTTCTGAACGCAGGAAAAAAACGGCATACCATAGATAAAATCGGATGATAAACCTTCGCGCCCTAGAACGAAGCCCCGATCCTCACGCCGAGCATATCCGCTTCCGATTCAGGCTGATAATATCCGACATAGAACCCCGAATACGGGTCGTACACAACAACTGTTGATGATTTTTTGAAGCGCATGCTGTCGTAGAAGGCACTGATCCTGAAGCGCTGCAGCTTTACGCCGGCCTCGGCGAACAACGACGGTTTGTTGCCTGGTTCGAGCGTTATTGACTCGTAGGAAACATTGTCGTCATCGATATAATTTTCGGTGTAGATTGGCAGCTTCACCCCTGCCTCAAGGAATATTTTATTGTTCTCTCCCAAAGACTGTTCTCCCCTGACCCCGAGACGTCCGTAAAACGTGGTCCAGTTCTCTGTATACCCGCTTACCGGAGACCCGTCCGCAGTATTGCCATCCTCGATATCGCGCGCCCAGGACCTGATTCCGATGCCTCCGAAGGGTTCGAGAACAAAGTCCTGCGATGGCCTGATCTTCCCCCCCAGGTCAAGCTCAAATTTGAACCCGAAATAATTTGTCGTGGTGGACACGGCTTCCGGCGGTATCGCATTCGTTTGCCCGTCGTAATCCACAGAACCGCCGTTGAGCTCGACCCGGGGCTTCAGGGTCATATGATTGGGGAACTCGTGCGCATACGCCCCCCCCACGCCGAAACGGGGACCCGACTCCTTCAAAAGCTGCCCTCCGGCGTCGTCAAATTCCCTCCACGTGAAGCTCTCTATGAGGCCATAGACCTCCAGGTCACCCTGCGTAAGGGCATGGACATTAGAAATTCCGAACACAAGCGTGCATGCTACGACCAGCAATGATGACCGCCCCACCCTGCCTACGAATTTCATGCAATCCTCCTCATAAAGAACGAAATGATCAGCGCCGGTCCGGCTGCAGACGACCCAATCTGACCTAAGCATACCAGACTTTTATCGCAACCGGGATAAAAACAGGGATTTCTATTATTATTCAATTGACAAATCATGCTCTCACAGGGTATTATGCCCAGCTTCATACAGAATCCATTTCGTTCCACGGAACCCCACGTCACCAAGAACTTCTTCCTGCGCGACCTGCACTTCGTGGTAAAAAAAAGGACAAAACAGAATGCTGAAAAGAACAGACCTCCGAAACATCGCCATCATCGCCCACGTTGACCACGGCAAAACCACGCTGGTGGACACCCTCCTGCGCCAGAGCGGCACCTTCCGCGACAACGAACGCGTCCAGGAACGGGTCATGGACAGCAACGACCTCGAGCGCGAGCGCGGGATCACGATCATGGCCAAGAACACCTCGGTGCAGTACGGCGACATTAAGATCAACATCGTGGACACCCCCGGCCATGCCGATTTCGGCGGCGAAGTGGAGCGCACCCTCAAGATGGTGGACGGCGTGCTACTGCTGGTGGATGCCTCCGAAGGCCCGCTGCCCCAGACCCGGTTCGTGCTCAAAAAAGCTCTCGAGCTCGGTCTGCCTCCGATCCTCGTGATCAACAAGATCGACCGCCCCGACGCCCGGATCGCCGAAGTCGTGGACGAAGTCTACGACCTGTTCATCGACCTCGACGCTAATGACGCCCAGCTCGACTTTCCGATCGTCTACACGAACGCCCGCGACGGCCTCGCCAAACTGAACATGGAAGACGAGGCCACTGACCTTAAGCCGCTCTTTGACCAGATCATAAAGACCATCCCCCCGGCTGAAGGCGATGAAACAGCGCCGCTCCAGCTTCTGGTCATGAACATCGATTACAATGATTACGTTGGAAGACTTGCCATCGGCAAGATCTTTGCCGGCACCGCTAAGGTTTCCGAGCCCATCGGCGTGGTGACCAGCACCGGCGCCGTGGTCAAGACCAAGATCACGTCCATGTTCGCGTTCCAGGGCCTGAAGCGCGTGGATGCCCCCACTGCAACCGTCGGCGACATCGTGGCCCTGGCAGGAATCGAAGGCGTGAACATCGGCGATACGATCACTGACCCCGAGAACCCGAAACCGCTGCCGCGCATTCATGTGGACGAGCCCACGATCTCGATGATCTTCGCGATCAACAACTCCCCTTTTGCGGGCAAGGAAGGCAAGTTCGTCACTTCCCGCCATTTGAAGGAGCGGCTCGACAAAGAGCTCCTCTATAACGTGGCCATCAAGGTTGAAAAAGGCGATGCGACCGACAGCTTCCGGGTCCTGGGACGCGGCGAACTGCAGCTTGCCATCCTGATCGAGATGATGCGGCGGGAAGGCTATGAGCTTTCCGTTTCCCAGCCCGAGACCATCACCAAGGTCCGCGACGGAAAGACCTACGAACCCATGGAAAACCTGGTCATCGACTGCCCCGAGGATTTTATCGGCGTCGTGACCCAGAAGCTCGGCTCCCGCAAGGGCCGCATGACCAAGATGGCGAACAACGGCCACGGCCGCGTCCGCCTCGAGTTCCGCATACCCGCCCGCGGCCTCATCGGCTTCCGGTCGGAGTTCCTGACCGATACGCGCGGCACCGGCCTCCTGAACCACCTCTTCGACGGGTACGAACCCTGGCAGGGACCGATCGCCAAGCGCGCCACCGGCGCACTGGTGGCCGACCGTGCAGGCAAGACCACGACCTACGCTCTCTACCACATCCAGCCGCGCGGCGAGCTTTTCATCGGCGAGACCACCGCGGTCTACGAAGGCATGATCGTAGGCGAGAACTCGCGCGATACCGACATGGACGTGAACGTGATCAAGGAAAAGAAGCTGACGAACATGCGCGCGTCGGGCGCTGACGAAGCCCTCCGCCTCGTGCCCCACCGTCAGCTGTCGCTGGAGCAGTCCCTGGAGTTCATCAAGGAAGACGAGCTAGTGGAAGTGACGCCCACCTCCATCCGGCTCCGCAAGAAGGTGCTCGACCAGAACAAGCGGCCGAAGAGCAAGCAGAACGAGAAGCAGGATTAGTTCGTCCTTGAGATAATGCAGCAGCACTTGCCACGCATACGAAGAGCCGCTGAATGAACTTCAGCGGTTCTTTCTTTTCCGTCACTTTGAAACGCCATCGCAAGCTAAGTGCTCGAACGGAGAATTCGCTTCCTCCTGGGAAGATGAAAGGAGGTGTATGCAATGAATAAAATGATCGCCATCACGATGATCGCGGCAGTTGTATCGGTTTTTGCATTGGCTGGCTGCAAAAAAGAAGAAGCTCCTAAACCGGCAGAACAGTCGTCCGTTACCACGACCGTGGCTCCTGCACCGAAAGCGCCGAAGGGCTGCTAAGCTGCGTTGTACTTGCCAGGCACACAAAAAGCCGCTGAGATTCATTTCAGCGGCTTTATCTTTGAGACTCCAAAAAAACTTCTTTACCGCGAGGGCGCAAGGGACGCGAGGACGACAAAATGCTTAATGCCTCGTTTTCGGTTCAATACAATCAGAAATAAAGACGGTGGGCTTCATGGTGTCCTTGAGCACCCTCGCGCCCTCGCGGTTCAAGCCTTTCTTCTTGCTTCCCCGACTAAAAATCCAGCGGACTTTTTCTTTCCTTCATCGTCCTGCTCGGAGCACAATGGGTACAGATCATCGTCGTCCTGACATCGGCATGGCCGAGCATTTCCCGGATCGTGCGGATATCGTAATTAGCTTGAAGCAGATGGGTCGCGAATGAATGGCGGAATGTGTGGGATGTAACGCGTTGCGTGAGCCGGGCCTTGCGCACCGCTTTGTACAGCGGCTCTTGTACGTCCTTGTCGCTCAGATCTGACTTTGCATCTGACGGCGGATACTTGACCAGAAAATCAAGGTAATAGCGAAGCAATTTCCGGTAGTCATCCCTCAATGTCGCCGATACAGCCTTCTGTTCTAAAACCGCATTAAATTGTACAAGAATGTCTTCCGGGATAGGCTGCACGGTCTCCTCCTGGAATTAGCTAATACCGTATTTGCATATTAGTTCGAATTCTGGGAATATATTATTATATGCATATTAGCCTTTTGCTCGAAGTTTAATTAAATCAGAAAGATACATCAAGTTTTTTCTTAAATTCATTGACTCATAAAACGGTTCCGTGCTACTGTATCCCGAAGAACTAATAACTTGTTAGACATGGAGCGACTTAATGAATTTGCCCCAAATCGCGGTAAGCCATCTAAACTCTATCCCGCAAAGCGTCATTGATGAGTTCACGGCAGCAATCTCACATCCAAAGCTCGATCTACGCACGGAAACCAGGGAGGATTCGGTCTATGCTGGGGTAGAATGGCTTCTGCCTACTGCTTTGGTTGTTTACATTGGGAAATCGTATTTTGATGGTTTTCTTAAGGAGATGGGCAAAGATCATTATGTTTTACTGAAGAAAGGTTTGATTAAACTCAAATCCAAGCTACGAGACTTTTCACTTATTAAGTTGACGGGCTCAGCAGGCAAGATTTCAAAAGAATCTACATATACTTTTACCTTTTCAATTTATGCGGAAGCGGACAACAATCAAAGATTCAAACTGTTAATTCAAAATAACATCACAGATATTGACTATGAAATAATCATCGAGGCCTTCCTGAATTTTCTCGCCGCATATAATAATAAAACGATAGCTGAAGCTGTACTCAATAAATTGTCGATCGGTGATCCTTCCTCCAAAACCATCTTAATAGCATATAATTTCAAAAAGCATGAATTGGAAACCGTTGAAGTGAAGCGGGGCTCGAACCAATGATCAAACTCGTCAGTTTTGGAATTATCATTCTACTGTTTTTAGCTATCGCGATCCCTTTTGAAATAAAGAGACGTCGTCGGCTTAATAAATACTGGTCACGGTCGTGTACGGGACGGGATTGGAAGAAGCGTTTTCCTAATGTGCCCAAAAAGGATATAAGAGACTTCTTAGAAGCCTTTATAGATGGCTTGGCATTCAGCAGCAAGAAGAGACTAAAATTCAATCCTGATGATCCAGTTATGGATATTTACCGCTCTCTTTATCCTACGACCGGTTGGTCTGATGCGCTCGAACTTGAAACCTTTTCAGTGAATCTAAAAAAACGATACGGTTTCGGACTGGAGCAGGTGACTGATCACGATATCACGCTTGGAACAATATTTGAGATGACGAGAATGAAGTCCAACCATCGCGTCGAGTGAGTCGCGAAAAGCACGCTCCTCACGCGAGCGTTAACTTCCAGAGTGCAGATCGTGGAGGTCGTCTCGAATGAAAAAGAAAACAGTCATTTTTATCGCAGTGCTTTTAGCAGTCGGTGCGATCCTACTCGTTGTGAAGAATCTTGATTATCTTGTAGACAGGTACCAGTGGCACAAAGCTGATATAGCGGCCGAAACAAGACACGATGAAACATTAAAGAAGTTCAAAGCTGAGAATAAGTTGAGTTCAACTATAAACAGAGACATTGGAATAATATGTAGATCGGACAATAAATATGAAAGCGAAAAAACAAGTTTTCCTGATAAAAGGATTGACGTATATGATGCACCCTGTGGATCCGTGCTTGGAACTATTGGGCGTGTTAGCCGGTACTCATTAAATTTAATCGACAACAACCTGAAAAGTATTGACATTGCAGACGCCGACAAAATCGAAATCGTTTATGAAGGAAACGTTCTTAAATATTATAAGGAAGATGAAGAATATGCAAACATCCTTACATATACCCTTCCTGAAGGTGTCTGGATTCGCAAAGCCGATTTAAACGCCAATAACTTTAAAGCTCAAAGCTGGCTGAATTATCTGGTATCAAGCAAGAGGGAATATCATTACCAATACAATAACGTTGAGTTAAGGAAATTTCCTAATTCGGATTCGGCAAGTGATACGATTGCTTCGATAGGTGGGGATTTAGATTACATTAGCTTTACTGGGAAAAACGACGGCTTCTGGGCCGAGGTAGTAGTTAATCGCTATGATAAGCATCCTTCGATGGAGGATGGAAAAATTGTTGAAAAGTTAAACGGCTGGATTCGCGCAGTAGACGATAACGGCAAACCGCGTGTCTGGTATTATACGCGCGGTATATAGAACCTCGTGATGTCAGCGATGATTCTAACCATTTGAGAGAGAGGTCGCTAAAATCACGCCCCTCACGCGTGTTGTTAGCCGGAGAGATAAATGAGATTCAGTGAATTCAAAATAATGTTCATCGCTCTCTCAATTCTTTTTACAACATGCATATCAAGTGCATTCTCTGAAACAGTATATAAAGAGAATATCAAGGCGAGTTTTGCTTGCTCGAAGGCTTCATCCGCAACTGAGAAAGCGATTTGTTCTATTCATGAGCTAGCAGAAGCAGATGTCGAGATGGCCTCGATATATAAGAGTCTTCTGTCTGGCATGTCCACTTCCGAGCAATCGCAGCTGAAAGAAGATCAACTTACTTGGTTAAGGACACGAAACGACTGCGGCAACGACAAGAACATAGTCGCCTGCCTAAAAGAAGCGTATAAAGACCGAGTTGAAGTTCTCAAAAAGAAGCAGTCGGCCTCGCCTTTAACTGCGATAGAATTCTCCAACGTCAATAATGTTGACTGCAATAAAATATCTGCAAGACCCGATCTGACATTTTCATTTTGGATTAATGGCCGCAAAGTACGTTTAATTGCTATGGAAAGAGTTGTTAATAAAGAACGTCTAATGACAGTGTATTTAGAAGAAGATAATCGATGCAGGTCTTTAGTATCTGATCCTGGTGGTTATGCCGCGTATTATTATCCGGTCAAAGATAAATATCCTGGAATAGCAATATATGGAAAGAAGGATGCATTCGGTCAATCGAAACAATATTTCAGATGGACCGGCCAAACGTATGAGCAAATCAATCTTGCCGTATCAAATAAGATGAATGCAGCTGCTCAAGCCCTTCTTGATAAAGGACAGACAGAAAAAGCTATTGCGCTGTGGGAACAGGCTGCTGAGCTTACAAGAATTCCCGGCCTAAGTGTTTCTGCCAATCATGAAATTAGCTATCGTCTGGGCTACGCATATTACAACAAAGGAAAAGAATATTTCGATAAGGCAACCGAATATCTGCAGGCTGGCATCAAAATAGATTCATCACCCGATGGTGAACAACGTTGGTCAGCTAACCTTGCTTTGGGAGACATGTTTTCTCAAATGAATAAAGTTGATGACGCGATCCAACGTTACAAGTGGGGCATCAATTATAGGCTACCACCTGAATCTAAATCAAAGATAATAGATGATATAAGGAAATTAAGAAAACTTCAGGCCCAGAATGGTTCTCTACCGGCGGGAGCGATCACTGATCCTATTGAAGATTTTATTGCAGATGTACGCGTATTGAGTGCAGACGATGATTATGGCCACATTGTGCGAGTTATTGCTGACTTTAATAATGACGGTTTACGAGATATAGCGATAAATACTTGGCCTTTCGGAACAGCCGTACCCGAGTGGCACCTATATTTGCAGGATAAGAACGGAAAGTATATTCGAGCGGAAGATATAGGCTTTCATCCCGCCGATATTCGCATACAACCAATCGATAAAAATAATGCAAAAATAATTGCGACGTCGTACGGATCTAGTCAAGATGAACGCACCACAGTCGAATTTCTTATGTTCGGACGTGACATGGTTGGATTAGGGATTCCTGATGAAAGTAATAATAAATTATATTCTCAACCGCTTCAATATCCAACTTCGGAATATTGCATAATTCGGGACTACTTCAGTAAACAATGCCAATGGATAAGTGGTTATTGAGCATTTGCCATTCCATGCCAACCTGGCGCTCGACAGCGACGCGTTAGGTACAAAATGATTAAATATACATCATACCGATTCTGATCGCAGGCGGGGTGCTTTGGGTCGTCGGATGGCTCGCATTTCGTCATATCCGTTTCTTAATAAGAGGCTGGATGGTCATCGGTCACGGACGGGATGAAATTGCCTACGTGGAGCGCGGAAAGGGCGAGATTGTTATCTATGCTGAGCTTATGGGGAGCGGCCCAATTAACCGAGTCATTTACCTTCCGGGTGAGGATAATTGGAGAACTAAGTGTCCCCCTTGGGCACAGAATCGAAGAGCGGAGATTGTGAAGAGAATTAAACAAGTTTTGCCGGAGTCGCGCTACAAGTACAGAAATGAATGAACCCCTTATTTGGGTAGAATGTCGTAAAAGAAACAGTAAATGACTCTAACGGAGCGGGTCCACAGCGACGCGCCCAACGGCGACGCGTCACCCGCGTCGTTAATTTGAAGTCAGACTCGTTCGCTCATGAGACAACAGGAAAATCATTCACCATGGCAAGACTATCACGACGGCGACGTATATTCTTCGTTATTTGGGTCACATATGTTCCCGGGGTATTTATTCTTAGCTACCCTCTTTCAAAAATGTTTTACTCAGGAATGCCTGTTTACGCAATAGCCGGAGCTTGGATGCTCGCATTTGTCATTTCTTCAATCTACTTATCATCCTTCCCCTGTTCGCGGTGCCATCGTTCATTCTTCTATACCTGCTGGTTCCATAATCCATTTGCTCGTCGCTGCGTTCATTGTGGTCTTCCTAAGTGGAGTGACCAGTATACTGTAAAGTGAACACATGGCTTCCTACTCCCTCGTTAACTAGACCTTCGCACAATACTCCTTGACAAATTTGGTGATACCGCATATAGTATCACTATCATGCCTGACAAAAAACTGCGGATAGTTTTGGATACCAACGTGTTGTACGCGGGTCTTTATTCATCTCAGGGCGCTTCGTTCAAGGTTTTACGTGCAATAGATGAAGGTAAACTGCGAATTGTATTATCCACGGCACTGCTCTTTGAGTATGAAGATATTTTAAAGAGAAATCAGGAAATATTGAATCTGTCGAGTCAGGGCATTGAAAAAATATTAGACAATCTGTGTTTGCTGAGCGAGCACCAAAAGATATATTATCTATGGCGACCACGTCTTTCAGACCCCAAAGACGACCTTGTATTGGAATTGGCAGTTGCCTCGGGGGTAAAATATGTGGTGACGTTCAATACGGCGGATTTTAAGGGTGCAGAAAAATTCGGAGTTAAGTCAATTACACCAAAAGAACTGTTGGAGGTAATATTATGAGTACTTTAAGTTTACGTTTACCGGGCTCTATTCATCGACATATCAGGGAAATAGCGAAGAAAGAAGGAGTTTCCATAAACCAGCTAATTTCATCTGCGGTAGCTGAAAAGATATCCGCATTGATGACAGAAGATTATTTAGGGGGGCGCGCAAAGAAGGCGAAGCGGGAAGATTTCAAGAAGATATTGGCAAAGGTTCCTTCCAGAAAACCGCTGCCCGGTGATGAGTTGTAGTATTAATCAGGTAGCCGGGGGATTCCCTCCCCCAGCCCCCACACCACCCGGCGTGCGGGTCCGCACCGGGCGGTTCGCGAAAGTCATCGGGCCGTATGGTGAATCTTGATCCACAGTGTTCGCATTGACGTAAGCCCCTGCTTCGTGAGATATGCGTTGGACAAGCCCACGTTTATCGCTTCGGTCTTCGCAAGATGCCAGTAGGCTTTCCTGCTCATTCCAGCCTTGACCGCGTGCCGCTCGCCCACACAGTTTTGTCTGACACCAGAGGCAGAGTACAACCAGATGGAAACCGAATTTCTTATTTACAATCTCGGTCCAGAACGGGAATATGAAACAGGTACCCTGCAACGACTATCAGTATTAAATAAACCACAAATTACTTGCATAATACATTTCCTTGAGTGGTGCTCGGGAGGACGATAAACGTTAGGTAGTTTAACCTGTCGTTCGAGTCCCGCGCTCTATGGCGCGGGGGTCAACTCGTTGTTGAACCGGGAAGGGACTATGGCTGACGAGGATATGGATTTTCAGCTAATCTTCGCGAAGTATCATCCGAAGATCATTGGGTATCTGCGCCGGCTCGTGGGCGAAGCAAATGCCGAGGACGTGGCACAGGAGGTTTTTGTAAAGGTGAACAAGGGACTGGGCGATTTCCGGGGCGAGTCCCGGCTGTTCACCTGGATATATCGGATCGCCACCAATGCGGCCATGGACCATTTGCGGAAGCCGCCGCTCCGGCACGTCCGGCACACAACAAACCGCCCGGTTGATGACGATGACCTTGCGGCCGAGATCGATATGTTGCCGAAAGAGAGCGAACTGGCCCTTGATACGCTCTTGATCCGGAAGGATATGAACGAGTGCATTCGCAGCCTTGTGGATAGCCTGCCGGAGGGCTACCGGACCGTGCTGGTGTTGAGCGACGTGGAAGGCATGACGAATGCCGAGATTTGCGAGGTGCTTGGCCTCACGCTGGACACCGTGAAAATCAGGCTGCACCGGGCCAGGATACGGCTTAGAAAGGAATTCAATGCGCAGTGCCAGTTCTACCGCGATGAACGCAATGAGTTGGCCTGCGACCGGAAACCCGGCTATCTTCAGCTCAGGAAAATATAAAGAAAGCGTATCCTTTTCTTGCTTGCCGCCGTCTAAATAAATAAAGTACCAGAGGAGGGCGAGCCAATGCTGTTAAAAGGATACCGTAAGGAGATCTTCAATCCAACCTGCAACTCCAACTTTCAGTCGGTCCACTGCATCGCACACCTGGATGAGGATATCGGCGAGGTCCTACCATATCTGAACGCTGTGCTGGGTGGCGACACCTATATCAAGAGTCCGCCGTCGGTTACGTTCAAGACCCATGGCAAGCTCATTACCGTCCATGCTCGGAAAATTGCAGTAAATGCTTTAAAAAATGAGGCCGAAGCGCATCATTTTCTCGAGTGGCTGAAGGAAGAAATCAACAATGCCTGGATAAATCGGGAAACGATAGTTCCTAAATTCGTCGGCGCTTCTAAACCACATATTCTCGAGGTCTATAAGCTCCTTCCCAAGACCAATTGCCGTAAGTGCGGCCAACCGACCTGCATGATGTTTTCCTCTCTTGCCGTTGACGGGATCAAAGGGCAGAATGATTGCCCGTCGCTGAAAGAAGAAGACGCGGAAAAGTTGCGAAATTATCTTGGTCAATTCAAGATTGGCTCGATATGAATTTGGATTGCATTCTCCAAGAATCCAAGACTGATGCCCTCCTTGCCCCTCTTGGAAGAAGTTCAGGAATACTCGCAAATATACCTTCTCGCGAAAGAAAGGCAGAAAGGCTGTAACAGCATGGCTCAGTTTGTCACGCTCAAAGAGGAATTCAAAGATGTAATTGACAAACTGTTTCACCATTGCCGACAGAAAAACAACCACCAACTCTCATTCGAAGAGAACGATCTTGATTCTCTTGCAGTCAGATTTTCGAAAATTGTCAAAGCGAGGTAAGGAATAGATGTTCAAAAGGTCCAATTTCACAACACGCGGCTGTGGGTCGCTATGAATCGCGCCTCAGACCCGCGTGTTGAATCCAGAGGAAATAATGAAAGTTTTAAATGTCTCAGAGGTCGTCTTCGGTCACAAAAGACTAGTCTGTCGTCAGGGTCGTCTGGTGGGTATCCTTTTTAGGATTGCCATGATCTGTGCGTTGGCGGTTCCTATCTTATTCTTGGGGGATCGGGGTTCACTCTGGCCATGCTTATTTATAGGATTTTTCTCCCTCCTCTTCATTCCGTCCCTTCTCACAGATATTCCTGCTCTTTGGCGAGAATCGAACTGGATACTAGTTGTTCAACCCGATGGATTGTGGGTTAATATTCGGTCTTGCTTCAACAGTCACCTCCCAGCTGGCCGAACCGCGGTCTGGATCGACATTGCAGAAATCGTCTCTTTAAGAAAATACGTGGAAACCCATTCAACGCCCGGCACCTCTCGTGGAGAAACTACTTTCGAAAAGACGATTCATCTGCAGGTTGAGCTGGCGCACAGCGATACGGAGCAACTGCGCGAAGCGCTCCAGTCGGAGCATGAGCTGGAACAAGCGAAACGTAAAGTGTTAGGCTTCATAAGTGTGTCATCAAAGACCCTTGACTATCCAGTTACACTGCCTCATTCTAACGAGGTGCGAATCAAGTGGCGCGGGCGCACCCATGTGGTGCCGTCGATCGATTCCGTCTTACGTGAAGTGACATTGAGAGGCAGGGCCGGCAAAACCGTGAAGGACGAGGTCGGCGATTGGCAAACCCTAGACGATGCAGCATTGGATGAACTGGTCCGCACTCTGCTGGCGTCAGGTGATCGCATCTCCGCAGCCAAACTGCTTGTCGCTCGTCGAGGGCTCTCACTGTCTGAAGCCATGCAGCATGTAAACCATGTTGATACGGGGTCAGAGTTGGTGAACCCAGAGGCTTAACGGACGGATTATCCAGCGGTCGTTCCCAGATTATACGACTCGAAATAGCATAGGCACGTAATCAAAATATCAGAACAAGAATTCCAGGGACCGGGTCGAGAGGGGCGCGAAAAACCGCCCCTCACCCGGGGCGTTGAAGCTGTAGGAAAAGCCATTTTATGCTATAATGACGCCATGCAAAGGCAGTAAACACCCATCAAAACCCCTCATAGCGGGAGGCGTATGGCGAAATACAAACACTACGACTATTCGCAAGGCAAATTCTTCCCGGCACGTTCGTCGCAGATGAGCAGCACCTCGGAAGAGCTCGGGCCGGGGAAGGACGTCAGAGGATGACCATGGAAGTGACGAATGTAAACGGTGCTTTATCGGTCGAAGCCCGCAAAGGATCGGAGAGATGCAGTGTAGATGGATCTTCAAGGTGCATGTCTCTCATAAACTACCGATCAACAGGGGCATTCTTTCTATTTCGGGAAGATCTCGCCTGATGCCAGTAATAGCTTTACAGCATCGAAGCGGCAGAGGCAGTTTGCGTAGTCAGTAGGACGAAGGGCAGTAAAGAGAAGTAAACGATAAGCGTCAGGCAAGAAACAATGATATAATGCAGCCGATCACCACGCTAAAGCAATAATCCGAACAGACAGAACAGATCACAGACGATAAATTGTAGAAAGAGTTTTTCGCAAAGTGACTTTTTCTACAGACTCGTTAGCTGAGGGAATACGATGGAACTCGATGACCCAAGATGGCAAAAGCTTAAGGGCGGATACAAGATTGAATACGATCCCACGCCTGTCCTGCGGAAACTTGAACTTGATAAAGCAGCCTGGGACGAGCTTTGGGAGAACCTACATCATCAAGGCGATGTTGGCGAGGCATCGTACGCGGTTGTACCCCATATTGTGAAAATTAGCCAGACAGTTGCTGAGCGAGACTGGAATATTTATGCGTTGGTATCAACAATTGAAATTGAAAGGCATCGGAAAGCTAATCCGGCCATTCCTTCTTGGCTACTCAAAGAATATGAACAAGCTTGGCAAAAGCTGCTTCAGCTCGGACTCGCAGATTTGCAGAATACAACAGATCCACTTCTCATCAGAAGTATTCTGGGCGCGCTTGCACTTGCTAGAGACAGAGGTTCTTTACATGTTCGTAAACAACAGATATGCGGTGCTCGTCCAGGGTAATAGTATAAACAGTCTAAGAATTGAGGATGAATTGCTGATGATTGGTTCAGGGACTTATGGCTATGAAGGTGCACATGGCGATGTCATTGCCTTCGATGGAAACAGATCGTTTGACATTTGCCACTGGGAGTCCGGGATATAAAGGGATACCGTTTGGGCGTTTTGATTCTAATCATTCGGCCGAGACCGACGGGCCACAGACGCGCGCTCACCTCCGCGTTCAGCAGGTTGAGCTGAATGCATTAACTCTACAATAGCCGTTTAGTTGCATTTCTAACCGCATCGGGGAATATCTTCTGAGTATTAGCCAAATAAACAAAGTAGATTTAATTTCTCAATCGAAGACGGGTGAATTTTTTTTGATTATTGTCGTGGATGAGCCTTGGGTAGACAGCGATGAATTTAAATATCTGTTACAGGAAAAGCTAAACAATTATAGCGCCTATTTTTTAGACGGCCAAACTGCTTTGCAAGAGTACCAGATTGGAAGCAGCAGCGAGTTACCGTTAGGATTTCTTCTACTACTGCATTCCCAAACGACTACAGGAGTTCATTGGAAAATTAGAAGCAACAAAATCATATGGCTGACATTGTCAAACTACGTTGATACTAATGAATTCTATAGAAGGCGTCTTGAAATGTCAACTCGATTGGGATGAACGAAACGAAACCCATAGATGCCGTTGAATTTCGTTTAACTCAAGTTACGAACTAACCTGCGGGTCCACGTCGGCAGGTCGGGTAGAATGACTTTGTCGAAACCCGACGTTCTGATTCTGCTCGGAACAGTCACAAAAGTAATGAATAGAACTGAAGAATGTCAGGTTTCGCAAGCTATACCGACGTACCGGCTCGGTGTCCCGAAACCTGGGGAACCGGCGATTATGAGGATGACGAATCGGTTCGAACCAAGCGATCCTTGCTTCTTTTTTGCTTATGAAATGGCAGCTTCCAAGAATTTTGTTAACTTATTTCTAGTATGAAGTCTCTGGACGCAGCAATGAGTCGGCCGAGGAGCGCGTTCCGGGCATCAAGAGGTAAATAATTAAAATATGTTCAACCGATTAGATCAAGACTTTATCGATTGGTTTAAGGAAGATTATCCACATTCGATACTTGCAAATCAGCTAATTCCTCCTATCCGTCATCGTAGATGGACGCGCGTCGGGTTTTACGTTGACATCAAGTGATAAGAGTTAGCCAAACTGGGAATGGATGATCGAAGGACACTTCCCAATATGAGGCCCTGTCATTGAAAGAGGAAGACCATCATGGCGGTGGGTGCTTATTAAGGGGCAAAGATGGTTATGTTGATTGTCTGAATGTATGCTTATGGTGAATACCTTAAAGAGGAAGTACAGGATTAAAAGATTGATCGACTTCCTCCAGCGAAAACTAGACAAACGGGTCGATATGGGCGCGAACACCACGACCGACACCCTTAGTGTTGACCTGAAAGAAATGATAACTCGAGAAGAAATGATGGTCCGTATGCAGGAGGTATGCCCTTCCTTCGCCCCCACTTGGGCAGCCTTTCTGACTGATTGGAAAGACGATAAGAAGGGGCTACCCCTATATCTTGCACTTGCAGACTTAGCTAGACACGTCTTGTCGATGTTGGAAAAAGGCGAAACGGAAACATTCCCACGCATTTTTGAGGTGATCGAGCAATGGCACGCTGAAGGTGATCCGTACGTCCAAGCGGCCGCTAGTGTTGGGTTTCTTGAAGTTCTCCAAAACACAAACATACATGAGACAATAATTCAGAATCATATCTGACTCACAAGTGACCGAAAAAATACATAGAAGCAGGGGATGAGCTTTAGCGTTGGCACAGAAAAAAACGAAATCAAGTCCTTGATGTTACAAGTTCTAGAGAAGTTACACCAGCGCCTTCGACAGCGACGCGCCGAAGGGCGGCGCGTGAGGCGCGCGTTGAATTTTCAAGGAGGGCTCCCATGAGCAACCACAATTCGTTTTCCGGAAACCCAAAGACCGAATGGCTCGTTGATTCCAACGGCGCGGATAGAAATATGATGGTCATTGAGGACTTCTGGTACGTCGACCCGGACGGGAAAAAGTGGCCGGCTCCGGCGGGAAGCATCATTAACGGGGCAAGCATTCCCCGCCCGCTGTGGTCGCTGGTCGGCAGCCCCTATACCGACGACTACCGGCGCGCATCAATTGTTCACGATGTTGCCTGCAAGGATTCAGCAGTTGGCCGAAAGGATGCCGACGTTATGTTTTTTCACGCTTGCCGCGCGGGTGGCTGTTCCCCCCAGCAAGCCCGGTGGCTGTATGCAGGTGTCCGTATGGGCGCATGGGCGTGTGCGTCCCTGCCTGAGGAGTCGATCTCAAAGGAGACGCTGCTCTTTCAATTTCCCTTCAAAACATCCTATGTAAAACAATTCCTCCAGGGAAAATTTTACGAACTTGCCTCAGAATTGACCGGCCTGCCCGACGAGGCCTCGATCGAAGATCTTGACGCGGTGATCGAACGGCATGTCAAGTTCTGACACAAAAATGCCCCCCACCTTACCTGCTTCACGCAAGGTTCGTAAAGCGCGACAGGCAACCACATCCCGGATTTTCACCTTAACCACGCATGGCACGCAGAAAATTATCCTCCGGCAACCATGCAGGTAGTACGCTATAATTAAGCAAATCCTGCCAGCATTACTGCATGATCAATGAGCGGCAACGATACCACCATGCACATTGCAGATTTTATCCATACGTATCCCGGCATGTACATTGTCCAGTCGTTCTTTCATGCCCTCATCGCCACGATCATCACGGGATCGGCGATCGAGGCCTGGAAGATCGACAGCCCTATCGTGCGGCAGCGCTTCCGGCTGAGCGTCATCCTGATCGCCATCTTCTCATTCCCCGTGTACCAATTGATCAATCCCGAGCGCGGCACGCTTTTTTTTCGGCTCGATGCTCTTTTCGACAGCTCCCGCTGGCTGGAAATGGAGCTCTGGAGCGTCGTGCCGTTGTCGCTCTTCTTCGTGGCGCTCTTTGTGGTCACCTCCGTCATCTTTGTGCTGCAGGAAATGGTCCCCATCCTCAGGCATTTCATCGAACCGACCGTGGATCCTCAGTTCGCGGTGATCAGGCCGTCCAAAGCCTCTCCGGTGGGCAAAGCGCTGCGGGGAATTTCGGCGAACCTGCCCGATCTTTTCATCATTCATGACGAGGAAATGGTCCTCTTTTCCAACACCCGGGGCAAGCCGGCGATCTATATGTCGGCGGGGCTCGCAAAAAAGCTTACCGCGGAACAGCTCCAGGCCGCTGTTGCCCATGAAATGGCCCATATCGCGAGGAGCAAATACTCGATCCTGCTTGCCGGATTCATTCTTCGGACGCTGATGTTCTTTAATCCCGTGGTGCTCGTCGAGTTCAGAAGGGCCATCCGGAATGAAGAGAAGATCTGCGACGATATCGCCGTATCCCTGACCGGAAAACCCTCCGCTCTTGCGGAAACGCTCAAGAAATTCTACTCCCTCGAACACGAGGAAGATCTGGTGGAGGGCGAGGCGCCGCGCCAGGCATCGGGCAAGGTGAGCCTTGAAGAATACAGCCACAATCTTCAGCTTGAGACCCGGATCGCCCGTCTCGAGGAAGGGAGACCGCCCGTGCGGGAGGAAGCATGGTTCCCCCTGGTTTTATCGTTCGCCATCATCGCAGTCATTAACTATTATGTCGTCTAACCGGAGGTGGAAGCCTTGAAACGCAAGACGTTCGGATTTATTTTTTTTCTGCTCATAACAACGGTGGTGGTCGTCCTTATCAAGACGGTCAATTGGCTGCCGCTCGCGTTCCAGCACGATACGCTGAGACGGTACAACTCGGTCGAGGAGGTGAAGGCATCGCTGCGCATCAAGGACCTGTACGTGCCGGCCTATTTCCCGCAGACCATCAGCTGGCCGCCCACCGCGATCGTGGCGCAGTCCAGGCCCTCCCTTGCCGTCATGATGACGTTTCACCGGACCGGCAGCGATGAAGAGTCGCTCGTCATAACCCAGACTGCGTCCACTGCCTTCGCCCATGAACCGGGGCTCACGCTGGTCAAGATCGCCGAGTCGGCGCCCTACAAGCTCCACAACCGCAACGCCCTTCTCGAAGTAGGCGCCTGCAGGAACGAGGAGCCGTGCAGCCGCATCGAGTGGCAGGAAGGCGAGTACCGATTGGCCGTTATCATGAAAGCCCCCCCTTTTGAACTGATCAGGATCGCCGGGAGCATGCTGCACTGACGCTGTATCTTCGGGACTGCTACTTTCAGTTATTTTTTGACTACGATATATTACCCCCGGATCTAGGCTGTTCTTCCAATTGGCAAAGCACCCCTCCATTGATATATTCAAATCAACAAGCGATCTGAACAAGAAAGGAGGTGACACAGTATGGACATGGCCAATGTCGGAAAGAACGCAGTCATGCTGGTAGTCGGGCCGCTTCTCGGTCTTCTCTACGTGGTGCTGCTGCCCTTTGCCTGGATCGTTGCATCGCTCGTCATTATCGCGAAGCAGCTCGCAGGCCTGGTGGTCGCGACGACCCATTCGTCATTCGGATGGAGACCGATCGAGTCGTATCTGGCTGGCAGACGAAACAAGAAGAATGCGAAGAACGACAAGAAGTGACCGGAGCGGACCGCGGAAGAGCGTAAAGAGGCCGCCAGAAGGAAAGGAGGAACAGGCCATGTTGACACATAAAGGAGGACATACGGTTTCTCAAGGAACGTACTGGAACGTAATGAACGGTCAGCGGGTGGACATCAGCAGCGAGGCGGCGCTCCCCGGGAACAGCCGCACGAGATATATTAAAATGTCCGGCGCCATGATCCTGATCGCAGGCCCGGCCTTAGGGCTGCTCTTCGCCGTTTTCCTGCCATTCATCGGGATCGCCATGGCTCTCAGCCTGATCGGCAAAAAACTGATCACCGCAGCGGCTCATGTGGCGGTCAAGAGCACGACCTTCAGCTGGAGGCCGATCGAGGCGTATCTCAGCGGAAAACAACGCCGCAAAGGCGGACCGCGGGGAAGCAGGAAGGATGGGAAATCGTGATGCATCGAACCTGCACAAGAGCGAGGCAGAACCGGGATGCCCACGGGCAATCGCTTTCTGCCTCACTGCTTCTGCATGCCTGGGAGGTCCCGCTATGAGTGGAACAGCTAAATTCAAAACGATTGCGCTCAACGTGCTCGCTGTTGCAGCGCTCCTCGTATTCCCCGGCACGGTGCGCGCTGCCGGCGCCCCACCGTCGGATGAATCCGCCGCGTGTCTTGAATGCCACGGCCAGCATGGACTGTTGGTCGACTTCAAGAACAAGGACAAGCTTGAAGCCTTTGTCGATGCAGAAAAGTTCAGAGCGTCTGTGCACGCCTCGCTCGCCTGTTCCAGTTGTCATGCCGATTTTTCCGCAAGCAATCATCCGCAGCGTACTTTTTTGTCGAAAGACCAATATTCCCTGAAATCATCCCTCGTCTGCAGGCAGTGCCATGCCGACGATCAACTCAAGAAATCACCGATCCATGCGGCGTTGCTGGAAAAAAGCGACACCTCGCCGGTCTGTTCGAGTTGCCACAGCGCCCATGCGATCACCGCGCTCTCGAACGGCAGAAAGTATGCCACGGAGCAACAGTATTGCCTCGGGTGCCACAAACATGACCTGCGCATGAGGATGAAGAACGGGGAAACGATCCCCCTGCGCGTTGAAGAGGCCCACCTGGCAAACTCGGTGCACGCCAAGCTGAGCTGTTTCGATTGTCACTTCGGCTTCTCCACCAGCCAGCATCCGAAGCGCGACTTCAAGGACAGCCGTAATTTTTCGATCATGCATTCCGATGCCTGCAGGCGGTGTCATTTCGACAAATACACCAAGACCATAGAAAGCATCCATTACACCATGCTGAGCCAGGGCAACCTGAAAGCTCCGGTATGCACCGACTGCCACGGCGCCCATCGTGTCGCCCTGGCACGGTCCGGTTCACCGGCAGGAGCCCATCGCTGCGGAAATTGCCACCGCGAAATTTTTGCGACCTATGCAGTGAGCGTCCATGGCAACGCGATGCTCAACGAAAAGAACACCGACGTGCCCGTTTGCGTGGATTGCCATACTGCGCACACCATCGAGGACGCACGAACCGTGAATTACCGCGACAAAGTGCCCGACATCTGCGGACGGTGTCACGCGAACAAGGACATCATGAAGAAATACGGGCTCAGCACCAATGTGGTGAATTCCTACCTTCAGGATTTCCACGGCGTGACGCTCAAATTCTACAAGCAGCAGGAAAAATCACCTGATGCGGTAAAGAGGAAATCCATCGCCACCTGCACCGACTGCCACGGCGTCCACGACATCACCAAGTCCGGCGGCGTCAGTGCGGCTGCCGTTAAGGCCAAACTGGTGAAACGGTGCGCGAAGTGCCACGCGGGAGCGACCGACGAATTTCCCGACACCTGGCTGTCCCACTATGAACCGTCGCTCGCAAGCGCACCTCTGGTATTCGGGATCAACTTCATGTACGTGGTCTTCATCCCGTTCATGATGGCCGGTCTGATCCTCCAGATCCTGCTGCACATCTGGCGCTATATCGTGAACCGGTAATGCTGTTGAGAAAGGAGACTATCATGACTGTACCTGAACCGGTTGAAATCAGACGCTTCGGTGCTTTCCGCATATCGGAACACTGGCTTAACGCCCTGGTCTTTGCAATACTGGTCGTCACCGGCCTGTCCCAGCGGTTTCATGAGTATGCACTGTCGCAATGGATCGTCACCAAACTGGGCGGGGTGGATGCTGTTCGGCTTATCCACCGCTATTCCGGCATCGTCTTTGCCGCCCTTACGGTCGCGCACATCGTCATGGGTTCTCTGGGGGTCCTTCTGAAGAAATGGCAGCCCACCATGGTGATCAACCTGAGCGACTTCACCGATGCTATCGACAACATGAAGTATTATTTCGGCATTACGAACCACCCCGCACGATGCGGCCGCTACGACTACAAGCAGAAATTCGAGTACTGGGGCGTTGTGGTAGGAGGGTTGCTCATGATCGCCACGGGATTGACGCTCTGGTTCCCGGTTGCCGTTGCCTCCCTGCTGCCCGGCGAGATCATCCCCGCAGCCAAAGCGCTGCACACCAACGAGGCGTTGCTCGCATTTCTGGTGATCATCACGTGGCATATCTATAATTCCATCTTCAGCCCGGAAGTGTTTCCTCTGGACAAGGCGATCTTTTCCGGATATATCTCACGCGAACGCATGATCCACGAACATCCGCGCGAACTTGCGGATTTGGAGGGAAAACCGCTTGCAGCGATCATGTCCCATCACCAGGACAGCGCTTACGCGGAAACCTCCCATGAATAGCCAAAGGCGAGATGCGGGCTGGGGGCACGTTTTGTTGCACTTAATCGACTATCGTGCAGCACAGAGCCCCCTATATTTTTACGGCACCTTCGTCTATACTATTCATTATGAGGGGTAAAAACGGCGGGCTCCGCAGGCACATAAGGCTGTTCGTCCTGGCAGGCATATCGATCATCCTGTTCAGCCTGGGCATCGTGAGCTATTTCATCATTCAGCGGAATATCGAGGAATCGCTCAACAAGCGGCTTGCCCTCTCACGCCTCATCAGGAACAATATCGACAATATCATCACCGACAACATCAATCGCCTGTACGATATATCCCTTTCAGGAAGCGTCAACCTGCAGGATGGCAACTTTGAGACGGAAAAGGACGCCCTTAAGTCAGCCTATCGGTACTCCCTTTTTACCGACGGCATCTTTCTCATTGATAACGAGGGCAATATCATCCTCAGCTATCCCGAACGCATCAGGGATACGGCGCTGAATATCCTGAGCATAGAACCCGTGGGCAGAATGCTGTCGCTGGGCAAGCCGGTTGTCTCGAACATCTACACCATGGATACGGGGAAAAAGACCCTCTACTTCATCGTTCCGCTCAAGGACAAGAACGGCGTCACGGTTGGCGCCGCCGGCGGCCAGATCGACCCGACCAACCCTACCCTTATCCAGAAACTGGGCCTTTCGGACATCGGCAAGGGAATGTTCATAGATATCGTGGACTCCAACGGCGTCATTATTTCCTCGTCGAATACCCGGCGCATCCTGACCCAGTGCAACCGGGAGAAGTTTTTCACCAAGATCATCGCCGCCAGGGAAGAGCGGGTAGCGACCTGCCACGTTTGCCATTTTTCCGAGACCATGGCGGACAAACAGCGGACCGTTCTGGCTTTTGTCCCCCTCGAAACAGCTCCCTGGGGCATTTCGATCCAGGAGCCGGAGACGGAGGTGTTCGCTTCCGCGGAACGGCTCAAAAGGACCTTCGCGGCCCTCGGGATCATCTTCGTCGGAACCGCTTTCATCCTGACCATCGGGATCAATCGGCGCATCGTTGACCCGCTCAACGCGCTGATCCGCGGTGCTGAACGCATCGCACAGGGACAACTGTCGAAGCCTGTATCCCCGGGAGGCAGCGACGAGATCGGACAGCTGAGCCGGAGCTTCGAGACCATGCGGCTCAAGCTCGTCGAATCCATGAACCATATCAACCAGCACACGCTGGAGCTCGAGGGGCGGGTACAGGAGCGGACGCGACAGATCAACGAAAGCCAGAAACGGGCGGAGGTGCTTCTGCAGAAGATCATTTCAACGCAGGAGGAGGAGCGCAAGCGGATAGGCCGCGAGCTCCATGATGACACGCTTCAGGAACTGTCAGCAGCGCTGATGCGGATCGACATGCTCAAGATATACCCGGAGAAGATGTCCCTGGAGTATATTGAAAACATCCGCAAGATCATCGTAACTTCCCTGGACGGCGTGGTCTGCATCATCCAGAACCTGAGACCGACCCTTCTTGATGACGTCGGCCTCGTTGCGGCGATCAAGTCACTCCTTGACCTGCATCTCGGTGAAAAGGGCATCAACTACTTCCTCAATACCGCGAGTGTGACGGACCGGCGTTTCCGGCCCGAGTTGGAGATCGTCCTCTTCAGGATCGTGCAGGAGGCGGTCGCAAATACGGCGCGCCATGCCAACGCTGACAACTTTTTCATTATGATCAAGGTCTCCGACGATACCGTCCATGTGGACATCGAAGACGATGGAGAAGGGTTCAATCTCAAGTTACTGTATTCCGGCGCAAGCTGTGACGTGATCGACAAGCGGGGACTCGGCCTCCTCGGGATGAAGGAACGGGTGGCCCTGATCGGCGGCAAGATCCATCTGTGCTCGAAACCCGGCGTTGGAACGCAGGTTGATATCCGCATACCCCTTATGGAATCGAAGGTGGCACATGCTTAAAAAAAAGGTCCTTATTGCCGATGACCACGCCCTCGTACGAGAAGGAATCGTTGCATTTCTCAAGCTCTGCGACGACATCGAGGTGGTCGCGGAAGCTTCCGACGGGATCGAGGCCCTTGAAAAAACCGGCAAATACCACCCCGATATCATCATCATGGACATCAACATGCCAAAGCTCGGCGGACTGGAAACGACCGTCGAGATCAAAAAAACGCACCCTCACATCAAGATCCTGGTCCTGACCCAATACGAAGACCGGGAATATATCTCGCGTTTCCTCAAAGCAGGGGTATCAGGGTATCTGTTGAAGAAGGCGGTCGGGAGCGACCTGATTGCGGCCCTGAAAGCGATCGCGCGGGGTGAACTCTACCTTTATTCATCGATCGCAACAGAAGTGGTTGCCGGCTTTCTCCAGGGAGAGAAAAAGGTCAATCTTGAAGTTCCTTACGAGAAGCTGAGCGACCGGGAAAAGCAGGTGTTAAAACTGGTCGCGGAGGGGTATACGCACAAGGATGTGGCCGACATGCTGACCATCAGCACCAAAACCGTCATCGCCCATCAAACGAACATTGGCGAGAAGCTCGGCATCCATACGCGTGCAGGCCTCATAAAATTTGCGATCCAGAAAGGAATCATCAAAATAGACGGCGTAGAAGGGAGTTAGACCTTCCCTATCCTAAGTCGCAAAAGACGTAAAAAACAAACCTGTTTCACCACAGGCAGAAAAAGGGCCATCTCCCGATGGCCCATCTATACTCCACCTGGTTACACTGCCGACTACAGTTTGTCTGCAACGATCCTGTCAACGGACCACTTCCCGCCGCCTTTGATGATCAGCGCGATCGACATGGCGATCACCAGGAGATGAAATTCATACCCCTCCCCTGCCTGCTTGCCGCTCCAGTTCATGTAGAATCCGTGCTGCAAATGAAGCAGGATAATCGCAACGACCATATTAACGCCGATGCCGAATGCCGAGATCCTCGTCAGGAACCCGGTGAGCAGGCCGAGCGATCCCAGCCCTTCTGCAATGATCGCAAGAAATGCTAAGACTGCGGGAATCCCAAGCGTTCCCGTGAAGAACCCCATGGTCCCGTCAAAGCCGTAACCGCCGAACCAGCCCAAAAGCTTCTGCATCCCATGGGGAAGGAACACCACGCCCAGCAGAACCCTCAGTATCATGGTAGCGGTATCATCGTCCGTTTGAAATAACCTCTTTAACATATATACCTCCATTCAAAATGGTCCGATCCAAATCCCCTGCACCCGTGCATGCCTCCAGATCCACCGTGACCGGTCTCTTACCCTGTCGCCTACACCTTTGCTTATGTCATGCTGCCTGCTGCAGCCCCAGCTTGCGGCACAGATGGCCGAGCTCCTGCAGTTCCTCCTTCGTAAGCACATTCATTTGAGAAGCGATCTTCGCCGCATGGCGAGGAAAGATGCTCTTGATCAGTTTTATACCTGACGGGGTCAGCGTGATCCGGTAGAGACGGCGGTCCTCTTCATCCCGCTCTCGCTTCACCAATTCCCGCTTTTCGAGATTATCGACCACCATGGTGACATTGCCGCCGCTTTTGAGGATCTTCTGTGCCAGCTCCCGATGGCTCAAGGGGCCAAGATGGAACAACGCCTCGAGCACCCCGAACTGGCTTACGGTCAGTCCATCATCGTCCAAATGCCTGACCACCCGCGACGTCACGGATTCAGACGCCCGGACCAGCTTGATATAGGCGTCCAGCGCCTGCCTGACCTCCGGAGATCCCTTGTAATGTGTTCCCATAATAGTTCACCAATTAACCATTCAATGTTAAACTAATTATATCGCAACGCTTCGGAAAGTCAAGAGGCTCTTTTCTGATGGTCTCGTAAAAGATCACCGGTCTGTCATTGCGAGGAGCGAAGCGACGCGGCAATCTCGTTTTTCCTGCCAACAGCGAGATTGCTTCGCTACGTTCGCAAAGACGGCTTTTGGACTTTTTTCGAATGCGCCATTTTTTACTACAGCTCTTTTTTGAGGCGGTACCAGGTCAGGCTGAGGCGTTCGGACAGCGCTCGAGAGGAGATATCGAGGAATTCCAGGCTGGGTATCGCAGCATAGAATGAGCGGTCCCGCTGCCCGCTCAGGAATGCAGAGGGATGGGGGATCACCTCGAGGCCCTGCGTTTGGAACAGGGCCACGGACCGCTTCAGGTGATAGGCGGAGGTTACTAAAATCATGCGTTTTCCGGCAAAGGCGGCCTTCATATTCCTGGCGCTGGCCTGCGTATTGAACGAGGTATTGTCGACGGTTATGTTTTTTTTCGGCACGCCGAGGTCAAGGGCAATACGCGCCATCGGGGCTGCATCGGAAAGCTGCGGCCTGCTGGGGTCGCCGGCGCCGCCCGTTATCACGATCGGGACATGCAAGGAGCGATAGAGTTTCACCGCGGCCACCACCCGCTCAAGCGAACCGGCGCTCGGCATGGGCTCAAGGCCCAGCGTGGTAAGATCAACGGCCCCGCTGCCCAGCACCACGATAACATCGGCCTTGACGCTCTTGACGTCAACGGGCCGGTAGTCGGCCTCCAGCGGTGAGATCAGGGCATCCGATACGGGGCTGATGCTCAGACCGTACAGCAGCAGAAATGCAGCAGTGATCAGCAGCCGGCCCACGAGGCGATGGGACCGCTGCAGCAGGAATCCCAGAATCATGAGCGCCAGGATGCTCGCTGGCGGCAGCATCAGGAGGAGCAGTGTTTTTGTGATGATAAAATCCATGGGTGTCGGCCCCCTTCGCACGAATGATATTCCGGACGGCTTTCGCAAGTATACGGAAAACGCAGGTATTTAAAAAGCGTTTTTTTTGGCGGCGGGCAGGAAAGGCTATGCGCAGGTTTGATCGTATGGTATATTAATTACCGGAAAGAACGGGGGTTCGTATGGAATTCATTTCAAAAATGCCGTGGGTATTGATCATTCTTGCCTGTCTGACGTTGGGGCTTGCCCCCTTTTCACCACCCCATATCTGGGAAAAGCTTCAGATGCTGTCAAAGGGCCACCTTGTGAGGCCCATTGACTGGTTCGATCTCGTGCTGCATGGCACGCCGTGGGTGCTGCTGATCCTGAAGGGCATTGTTTCACTGATACAGAAATAGTAACTACTCAGGTATGTAGGCTGAAGGTCTCCGGAGATTTTCACCTGAAAGCCTTCCACCTTCAGTCTATCCACCTGAGGAGTCAATCCTTCAATAGCTCTTCAAGTATCTCTGCCGCATCCTTCACATATCCAGGACAGCGTTTTTTGAAATGCTTTTCCTGTTTCGCCGAATTGAGTCCTTCCGAGGTTGTCACGTCACATCCCAGCAGCTCCCTGCAGACCACCGTCCCATGCCGGGTCTTAAACCTCTCCGTGAACTCGTGGGCGACTTCCTCAGTTTTGTCTTTTGAAAGCAACGTAACGCCCTTTACCCTTGAGTGCTTCAGCCCGATGACCATGAGCGCTCCGGTCACGGCGCCGCAGGTCTCCCCCAGGCCCATGCCGGAGCCGAAGGCAGCAGCGATCTTGAGCGCCGTTTCCCGATCCAGGCCTAACTGCCGGCCGTAAGTAGACACGACAGCCTGGGTACAGTTTATCCCTTTTTTAAAGCAGGCGACGCACAGGTCAACCTGTTCTTGTGCCGGGTTTTCATCACTTCTATTCTTGAACAACACGGCAGATAGTTCTCCTTTCATATGTTCCTGCTGCAGGCGACCGTCATCACGCCATTTTCCCCTTGATTTATCGTGAAGCTTGCATTAGATTATAGCCCTATTAACTCATTGACTGCAAGGAGGTTTCTCATGGCAGAGCAGGATTTCTCGAAAAAAGAAAAAAATTATTATACCGACATTCCCCAAAAGAGCGAAGCATTTTTTCTGAAGGGATCGAACTCCTATGACTGGGGTATGAAGAACCGGCTGGCCCGCATTTTCAACCCGCGGTCCGGTAAGACCGTGATGCTGGCCTTCGACCACGGATATTTCCAGGGCCCCACCACCGGGCTCGAGCGGGTCGACATCACGATCAAGCCGCTCATCCCTTCTGCGGACGCATTGATGCTGACGCGCGGGATCCTGCGCTCCGTTATCGACCCGTCGTCGACCAACGCGGTGGTCATGCGCGCAAGCGGAGGGCCCAGCATCCTGAAAGAGCTCTCCGACGAGCGCATCGCCGTGGACATAGAGGACGCCCTGCGCATGAACGTGAGCGCCGTGGCGGTACAGGTCTTCATCGGCGGCGCCAATGAGACCCAGACGGTCAATAACATGACCCGGCTGGTCGATATGGGCATGCGCTACGGCATGCCCGTACTCGGCGTTACGGCAGTCGGCACCGAACTCGTGCGCGACGCCCGGTATATCGGCCTCGCGACGCGTATCCTTGCGGAACTTGGCGTCTCCATTGTGAAGACCTATTTCATCCCGGGCTTCGAACAGGTCGCCGCGGCCTGCCCGGTGCCGATCGTCATCGCCGGCGGCAAGAAACTTCCCGAGAAGGACGCCCTGCAGATGGCGCGCGATGCGATCAACCAGGGCGCCTCGGGCGTGGACATGGGCAGGAACATCTTCCAGTCCGAGTCCCCCGTCGCCATGATCGGCGCCGTGCGCAAGGTCGTGCACGATAACGTAAGCGTCAAGGAAGCGTACGAGTATTATCTGGATATGAAGAAGAAGTAGAAGTTCATCCGTAATGACAGCGTAACGGGGGAGCAGACCGGACCTCACCCTCCCCGCACCCCTCCCATCAAGGGAGGGGTTATTTTTCGTCCCCTCTCCCCCTCGTGGGAGAGGGCTGGGTGAGGGGGGAGCTTCACATGAAAGTAGGAGTCTACTTCAAAAACAGCGATGTCCGTGTGGAAACGCGTCCGGAACCCAAAGCCGGCGACCGCGACATCGTGGTCAAGGTCATGGCCAGCGGTCTCTGCGGATCTGATCTGCTTGAATGGTACCGCATCAAACGGGCGCCCCTGGTGCTGGGCCATGAGCCGGCAGGGACCGTTGTCGAGACCGGAAAGCTCGTGACCAATGTCAAACCCGGGGACCGCGTCTTTGTCACCCATCACGTGCCCTGCAACAGCTGCTACCATTGCCGCACCGGCCATGAGACCGCCTGCACGACCTTCCAGACCGTCAATAATTTCGAGCCCGGCGGTTTTTCCCAGCTCCTGCGCGTGACCGGCAAGAGCGTTGAGACCGGCACCTTCGTGCTTCCCGATTCCGTGACCTTTGAACAGGCCACCTTCATCGAACCTTTGGCGACCGCTGTTCGGGCGCTCCGGACCGTGGCTTTGAAACCCGCCCAGAGCGTGCTCGTCTGCGGCAGCGGTGTTGCAGGCCTGCTCCTGATCAAGCTGGCCCGTGCCATGGGCGCCGGCACGATCATCGCAACGGATATCAGCACCTACCGCCTTGAGAAGGCGCGCCAATTCGGCGCGACGCATACGATAACCGCCAATGAAGATGTTCCCGCCTTCGTCAGAAAGGTCAACGACGAACCGGCTGGCTGATGTAGTCATCCTCTCCGCCGGCGCGCTTCCTGCGGCAAAGACCGCGCTCATGTCAGCCGAAAAAGGCGGCACCATCCTCTTCTTCGCGGTCCCCAAACCGGGCGAGACCGTGGACGTCGACTTCAACCCCTTCTGGCGCGACGATATCACGATCAAGACCTGCTACGGCGCAGCCCCCCTCGACAATCTGCAAGCCCTCGAACTTATTCGGCACAACACCGTGACCGTGACCGACATGGTGACCCACCGCTTCGCTATCGACAAGATCGGCGAAGCGTTCATGACCGGCGCAAAACCCGACGGCTGCATGAAGGTCATTATCGAACCGAACCAGTAAGCCGAGTCGTTTAAGCAATGAACGTTTTCAGCCTTTCTCCGTGTCTCCGTGCCTCCGTGGTGAAAAAGCCTTGCCGTTGCCCTACAATTCTTTTGACTCTTCGTCACATTCCCTTTATAATTCCAGCCTATGAACACTAAGATCGCAGTGATCGGCGCAGGCGCCTGGGGCACTGCCCTGGCAATGCTTTTGGCTGACAAAGGGCACGACGTAACCCTCTGGATGTACGAGAAGGACCTTGCCGAGGAGACAAGCAGAACGCGCGAGAACCGCGTGTATCTCCCGGGGTTTACCCTGCCGGCTTCCCTTAAGATAACCTCATCGCTTGAATCGGCGGTCAAGGATATGCCGGTCATCCTGTCCGTCGTCCCCTCGCACACCGTGCGCGCGGTGGCCAGACAGTTCGCGACTTTTCTTGCCAAAGACGCCATCATCATCAGCGCTTCCAAAGGCATCGAGATCGAGACGCTCATGCCGTTGTCGGAAGTCTTCAAGGACGTCCTGGCCCCGCACCACCACAATAATCTCTGCTTCCTCTCCGGCCCGAGCTTCGCCAAGGAAGTAGCGCAAAAGATGCCGACCGCTGTCGCCCTTGCCTCCTATGACACAGTTGTGGGGATAAAAGCACAGGCGATCTTCAGCAACTCTTATTTCCGCGTATATACCAACACGGACGTCATCGGCGTGGAGCTTGCCGGCTCGCTCAAGAACGTGATCGCCATCGCAGCCGGCTTGCTCGAAGGGCTGGGCTACGGGTACAACACCATGGCCGCGCTGCTCACGCGAGGGCTCGCGGAAATGGCACGGCTTGGTGCTGCCATGGGCGGCAGTATCCAGACGTTCTCGGGACTCGCCGGTATGGGGGACCTCGTACTGACCTGCACCGGAGGTTTATCGCGGAACCGCACGCTCGGCGTCCGGCTCGGCAAGGGCGAGAAACTGGACGACATCATGAAGGGCACAAAGACTGTTGCCGAAGGCGTAAAGACCGCCAAAGCAGCGCGCGAGCTTGCGGCGAAATACCACATGCACATGCCGATCGTAGAGCAGGTCTATCGCATTCTCTACGAGGGCAAGGACCCGGGTCTGGCGCTCAAGGACCTAATGGCCAGGGACCTTAAGGCGGAGTGATCAATACAACATCACGCCTGCGACCCTATGAATAAATCAGACCTCACAAAACTCCTCGAAAGCGTACGCGCGGGCAAGACCGGCGTGGAAACTGCGCTCAACCGGCTCAAGGACCTGCCGTTTGAGGATGTTGCCTATGCCCACATCGACCACCACCGTCATCTGCGCCACGGCATGCCCGAGGTGATCTACTGCGAAGGCAAGACGCTCGAGCAGGTCGTCGGGATCACGAAGCGCATGCTCAAGGTTGGAAGCGATATCCTGGCAACACGCGCATCGGAAGCAGTGTTTAAAGCGATCAAAAAACTGGACCGCCGGGCAATCTATCACAAAGCGTCCCGTGCCATCGTTGTCCAGGATGCAAAGAAAAAGCTGACTACCGGTGTCATTCTCGTTTTGACGGCAGGCACCTCGGACATTCCCGTTGCCGAGGAGGCCGCGGTCACCGCAGGAATGCTCGGCAGCAGCGTTCAGACCGTCTATGACGTGGGCGTTGCCGGCATCCACCGCATCCTGAGCAAAAAGGAAATCCTCGATTCCGCGCGGGTGATCGTTGTTGTGGCGGGCATGGACGGCGCCCTCCCGTCTGTCGTAGGCGGCCTGGTGGACAAACCCGTGATCGCCGTACCGACGAGCGTGGGCTATGGCGCAGGCTTTCAGGGCCTGGCTCCGCTGCTCACCATGCTGAACTCCTGCGCCGCAGGCGTGGCGGTGATGAACATCGACAACGGCTTCGGGGCAGGCGTAATGGCGCATAGGATCAACCTGTTGGGAGAGTCGAAATAAACACCTTTTTCTCTCGCAAAGGCGCAAAGGTCGCCAAGAAGGTCAAAAACAAAAAGCATTAAGCGTTGTCTTAATAAAAAACATCGTACTCAGGTTTTTATACCTTAGATTTCCTTTGCGTACTTTGCGCCTTTGCGAGAAACGCTTTTAATTTTGTTTTTTCGGTCTCAGACTTTTCCTCGCTAAAAAATTATGACTACAGCCTACTTCGACTGCTTTTCCGGCATATCCGGCGACATGACCCTCGGCGCTCTCGTGGATGCAGGCGTCAGCATCGATGCCCTGCGCGCAGAGCTTGCGAAATTGAACCTGCCCGGTTACGAGATCACGGCAGAGAAGGTGATGCGCTCCGGCATCTCTGCAACAAAGGTGCATGTCAGGCTTGATGCTAAACCTCAACCCGCGCGCCACCTCGCGGACATCGGTCAGATCATCGAAGACTCAGAACTGTCCACATCGATCAAACAAAAGAGCATCAGGATATTCGAACGTTTGGCCCAAGCCGAAGCCAAAGTTCACGGCACAACGCCTGACAAGGTCCACTTTCACGAGGTCGGCGCGGTTGACGCCATCGTCGACATTGTGGGCTCGATCATCGGGCTAGACTTGCTCGGGATCACGACCATTGCCGGCTCTGCCGTAAACCTTGGCTCCGGTTCGATCAAAACAGCACACGGCGTACTCCCGGTCCCTGCGCCAGCCACGGCGGAACTGCTCAAGGGCATCCCCTCCTACGGGTCATCAGTGCCCTTTGAGCTCACCACGCCGACCGGAGCGGTCATCCTGAGCACCTTAAGCTCATCTTTCGGCCCCATGCCGCAGATGAACGTGTCACGGACAGGACACGGAGCCGGGAACAAGGAAATTCCGGGCCAGCCGAACGTGCTCCGGCTCATGATCGGCGAACCTGCTTCAGCCTATGACGAGGACAAATCTGTCGTCATTGAGACGAACATCGATGACATGAACCCGCAGCTCTATGAGCATGTTATCGACAAACTCCTGCAGCAGGGCGCCCACGACGCCTACCTCACGCCGATCATCATGAAAAAAGGGAGGCCGGCGATCCTTCTTTCAGTTCTGACGGATAAGATGAAGGAAAGCGCCATCCTTGAAACGATCTTCCGCGAGACCACCAGCATCGGCGTCCGGATCCAGGAAGTGGGCAGAAAGAAGCTGACCCGCGAGATAGAGCTCGTTGAAACGGCCTACGGAAAGGTCAGGGTCAAAGTGAGCAAGCGGGGAGAGGAAATACTCACGATTACCCCGGAGTATGAGGACTGCAAGAAGATCGCGGAAGAGAAACATGTACCCTTGAAGCAAGTTATGGAAGAAGCGAAGGGTCTGTTTTCTCGCAAAGGCGCAAAGGTCGCAAAGGAAATCAAAGACAAATGACCGAGAATCAGCTGGCAAAAATCGTTGTGGATCTTTGCTTAAAAATACATAGGCTTCTCGGTCCAGGGTTGCTAGAATCAGTATATGAAGAGGCGCTGGCATATGAACTGAAAAAGCTCGGGATCCTGTTTGAACGGCAAATAGGAATCCCGGTCTCATATGAAGACATAAAGATGGACTTAGGATTTAGAGCGGATTTAGCAATAGACAATAAGATAATCGTTGAGTTGAAATCCATTGAGAACATTTTACCTGTCCATAAGAAACAAGTCGTGACCTATTTAAAGTTAACTAAAATGAGACTCGGACTTCTTGTCAATTTTAATGTCGAGTTGATCAAAGATGGTATCATTCGTATAGCCAATGGACTTTGATCTTAACTCAGGCCTACGCCTTCCTTTGCGACCTTTGCGCCTTTGCGAGAGACGCCCTTGACTTGATAGTATCATTGCCTTATGACTTTTGAGCACTGCATCACATGAGAGATTAATTATGAGAACTATCCGCATATCCATGGCACAGATCAATCCGATCGTCGGCGACCTCAAGGGCAACCGGGACAAGATCATCGACTACATCGGCCGCGCGAAAAAACTCGGTTCCGATATCGTCGCATTTCCCGAACTGGCGGTTACCGGTTATCCGCCCGAGGACCTGGTACTGAAACCACAATTCGTCAAAGACAATCTGCGCACGCTCAAGGAGATCGCACAGGCGGCCAAAGGGATCACGGCGATCGTCGGCTTTATTGACGGCAAAGACAAGGACCTGTATAACGCCGCCGCTATCCTGGACAGCGGGAAGCAGATCTACACCTACCGGAAGATTCTCCTGCCGAACTACGGCGTGTTCGACGAATACCGCTACTTCAAACCCGGCAACCGCTGCCATGTCATCACGGTCAAAGGCGTTGCTGTTGGCGTGAATATCTGCGAAGACATCTGGTACGCCGAAGGGCCGACCTTTGTTCAGGCGCTTGCAGGCGCTGAAGTGATCGTGAACATCAACGCGTCGCCTTTTCATAAGGGAAAGGGAAAAGAACGGCGGGCCACGATCTCGGAACGGGCGCAGGAGAGCGGCGTCGTCGTTACCTACACCAACACGGTTGGCGGTCAGGACGAACTGGTCTTTGACGGACAGAGCATGGTGATCGACCGGAACGGCAAATTGATCGCCGTCGGCAAACAATTCGAGGAAGAGCTGATGACCGTGGACATCAGCGTAGCAGGCGTAAAACCGTCGCTTCCCGAAGACCTGATCCAATATCAGGACCACATCGATTACGTTGTTATTTCCGAAAAGCCTGCAGGTAAAAAGAAATCGCTCCCACCACGACGGAAGAGCAAACCGCTCCCGGTCTGCGAAGAGGTGTATCATGCGCTGGTGCTCGGCACGCGGGATTACATGACCAAGAACGGCTTTAAGTCCGCGGTCGTCGGCCTCTCCGGCGGCATCGATTCGTCCCTGGTGGCAGCTGTTGCCGTTGCTGCCATCGGCAAAGAAAACGTGACCGGCGTTTTCATGCCGTCCCAGTATAGTTCGAACGAAAGCCGGGAGGATGCCTGCGATCTGGCGGAACGCCTCGGGATAAGCATACTGGATATCCCGATCAAGCAGACCTTCGACGCCTATCTCAATACGCTCCGCCATACCTTTTCGAAAACAAGGACCGACGTGACCGAAGAGAACCTGCAGGCACGGATCAGGGGCAACACGCTCATGGCGCTTTCGAACAAGTTCGGCTGGCTGGTGCTCACGACCGGCAACAAGAGCGAGATGTCCACGGGCTATGCCACCCTCTACGGAGACATGGCCGGCGGCTTTGCCGTTATCAAGGACGTGCCCAAGACCATGGTCTACGACGTCTGCAGATGCATTAATCGTCTTGCCAAAAAAACGATCATCCCCAAACGCGTGCTGACCAAGGCCCCGACTGCCGAACTCCGCCCGAACCAGAAGGACAGCGATTCCCTGCCTGAGTACGAGGTGCTCGACCCGATCCTGAAAGCCTACGTCGAGGATGACCGGTCGTTCGATGAAATGCTCAAGATGGGCTTTGACAAAAAGACCGTGGAACGCGTGATCCGGCTCGTGGATTCCAGCGAGTATAAGCGGAGACAATCGCCCCCGGGGATCAAGATCACGCCGAGGGGCCTGGGCAAGGATAGGCGATTTCCGATTACCAACCGATATAAGAGCTTTTAACTGTTTTCTCGCAGAGGCGCAGAGTATGGCTAAATTGGCCAAGATCATCTCTCGCAAAGTCCGCAAAGGTCGCAAAGGAAGGCTAAATTCTGAGTCTTAACAAGCAACACGTAATTGTTATTTGCAATTTGCTTTTGATCTACTCTGCGCACTTTGCGCCTTTGCGAGAGATAATTTTTGATTATCTTTGGCCTCGCGAGTCGACTCTATGTCAACAGGAACCCTCTACATAGTCGCCACACCCATCGGTAACCTTGAGGACATGACCCTCAGGGCTATCCGTGTGCTGAAGGAAGCGGACCTCATCGCTGCCGAGGACACGCGCCACACCCGGCACCTGCTCGACCGCTACCAGATCGACACGCAGCTCACCAGCTACCACGACCATAACAAGGAAGAGAAAGCTCCGGTCCTTGTCGCCCGTCTTCTCGAAGGGAAAAGCGTGGCACTCGTGTCGGATGCGGGAACTCCCGGTATATCAGACCCTGGCTACTTCCTTATCAACCTCGCCATTGATCAGAAGATACCCGTCGTCCCTATCCCCGGCGCAACTGCAGCCATTGCCGCCCTCTCGATCTCAGGCATGCCGACCGACCGGTTCATTTTCGAAGGTTTTCTCCCTGCCAAGCACCTGGCCCGGCAGAAACGGCTTCAGGACCTGGTGAAAGAAGAACGCACCCTGATCTTCTACGAAGCACCGCATAAGATCATTAAAGCAGTCGAGGACATGCTCGAAGTTCTCGGCGACCGCCATGCAGTCATCACCCGGGAACTGACGAAGATCCACGAGGAAGCCATCAGGGGAACCCTTTCCGAGATCCTCAAGCGCCTGAACGAGGGCTCGATCAAAGGCGAGTTCACCGTCATCGTGCACGGCGCGTCAGCAGAACCGCTGAAGCAGGATATCGATACCGGTGAATATCTTAAGAACCTGATGCTGCATCGGGGCCTGAGCAAGAAAGAAGCGATCGCTGCTACTGCGGAGGAGCTTGGGTTGCCGAAGAAGGAAGTGTATAAGGAAAGCTTGAAGATAGAGGATGATAGGAACCGCGAATGAACGCTAACGAACACGAATTGATCTTGAAGGATGAAGTCTTTCAAATCGTGGGCGCGGCGATGGAAGTGTCTAATGAATTAGGGTGCGGTTTTCTTGAAGCGGTTTATCAGGAAGCCTTGGAGATCGAACTTGATGAGCGAAAGATTCCTCATGTGCCCCAGAAGCGGATAGAGATCCCCTACAAAGGCAGGATATTGAAAAAAGAGTACAATGCGGACTTTTTGTGTTATGACCGGATCATGGTCGAGATCAAGGCCATCAAAGCGATCACGGGGATAGAAGAAGCTCAGATCCTGAATTACTTGAAGGCAACGAATCTTCCGCTTGGGCTGGTCGTCAATTTCGGTGCGCCTCAGCTTGAATGGAAACGCTATGCCAACACCAGGAGGAACCACTAATGAACACTAATGTACGCGAATTAAGAACAAAAACAAGGAAGTTATTAGCGTCCATTCGCGTTCATTCGCGGTTGATCTCGGCTCTGTTGATCTGTGCATTGTTAACCACCGGCTGTGCAACACTCACTACCGCTACGCACTTTACCCCAGAAAGCCCGATGATATATAGCGGAACCAGGCTTGACTTACATGCGAGCGCAAATCACGATGAGATACTCCGCGTTTACAGCGATAAGTATGGTGTAGAACCACCGGCCTATCCAAAATTAGATCTCCCCTTCAGCCTATTGTTGGATACGCTAATTCTTTTCCCTGTCGTATACCCTATTGCTCTGTATCAAGCTGTTTTCGACTAAGAGTCGACTAACAACTTATAATTATTTCTTTTCCGTCAGTGTGCCGTTTTCGGGATTATACTCGTAATTGTCACTCTTAAGGGTCAGTTTGCTGAAGGACGACAGTTCACTGAGGTCCGCGGGATATCTCCCGTTGGCGGCATTAAATTCCAGGATCGACTGCTGAACTTGCTGGACATTCACATCCTTATCGAGCTTTTTGGTGGTCTTATATGATTCTGTTAGCGTGTTCCCGTATTGCTGGACAGGGTTCTTTTCCTCTGAACACGATACCACGGCACACAATAAAAGGAACAATCCAACACGCACAGTATTCATCAGTTTCATCGTTTTTCCTGAGAGTTCTACAACAGTTTTTCAATTGACCCTGGTCGTCATAATACTAGATTTCGTTTCACTGAGCAAGTCAGAATACCGTAGGCAAGTCGGGCAGAGTGAAAACCCCGACGAAATTATCCCAACCATCTAAACAAGAGGTTGAATATGTCCAAAGTCTACTTCTCTACCGCCCGCACGCTCCGCTGGGACTACAGCCACAGCGGGCCGGGCAAGCTCGAAACCCTGCTCCGGAAAATGAACTTCTCCGACCGGTTTACGGAAGACGAATGGGTCGCGATCAAGACCCATTGGGGCTCCCATGGCGCGTTCCGCATCGTGCCTCCGGTCATGATCCGCAAGGTCGTTGAAGCGGTCAAAGAAACCGGCGCCAAGCCCTTTGTCACGGACACGGTCAGGATCATGGGGCTCGACTACATCGAGGTGGCGAACCAGAACGGCCTGAACCATCTCTCCTGCGGCGCGCCGGTGGTGCTGGCTGACGGGCTCTACGGCAAGGACAGCATCCTGGTCAAGGCCGGCCCGATCCTGGGCGAGATCGCTGTTGCCTCGACCATCCACGACGTTCCGGCCATGGTCGTCTGCACGCACACGAAAGGCCACATCAACTCGGGCTATGCCGGGGCGCTCAAGAACCTGGCAATGGGCTGCGTCAGCTCCCGCCACCGGGACCATGGCTGGAAAAAAGGCCGCGGCTCCATGCACTGCCACGGGGAATCGAACCTGCAGTGGAACCAGGAGCTCTGCACCTTCTGCGAACAGTGCAAAAGCATCTGCCCCCTGAACGCCATCGACTTTAAAGACGGGGCATTCACCGTGGACAAGAACACCTGCTGGCATTGCGGCAGGTGCAGCCGGGTCTGCCAGGAAGGCGCGCTCACGCTGCCGCAGGACGACGTTACCTTCCAGAAAAGCCTTGCCGAGGCTGCAGCTGCAGTTCTTTCGACCTTCAAAAAAGGCAAGGTCATTTACATCAACTTCCTGTACGAGATCCAGCCCGAGTGCGACTGCATGCCGACTGCCGACGTGCCGATGATCCAGGACCAGGGCATCATGATCTCCGATGATATCGTGGCCATCGAACAGGCGTCCCTTGATATGCTCAAAACCGCCCCTCCCCTGCCCCAGTCGGCTGCGGAAGAATCTGCAACTTGCTCCAGGAGATGATATACTGTTATAAATTGAACCCCAGGCCAATGCAGCATCCAAATCGACGAAGCGGAGAAGCTGGGGCTCGGTACAAGGAAGTACGAATTGGTGAGGATTGAACCTTAAAGACAGTTGAACCGCGAATGAACGCTAATTTTCGCGAATAAATCAGAAACATAATTCATGTCTTAAAGTTTTCATTCGTGTTCATTAGCGTAAATTAGCGGTTAAAAGGAAAGGTTTTACATGACCAAACGCACCAAGATCATCGCCACCATCGGCCCGGCATCCAGCTCCCCTGCGATCATCGCCAGGCTCATCCGAGCTGGCATGGACGCGGCTCGGCTGAACTTCTCGCACGGCGAGCGAGAAGACCATATCAAGCGCATCAACCTCATCCGCAGCGAGGCGGCTAAGGCGGGAAAGCATATCGCGATCATCCAGGATCTGCAGGGACCGAAACTGCGCGTCGGCGCCATAAAGAACGACGCGGCAGTGCTCAAGCGCAACGACACCATCGTGCTTACGACGAAGAAGATCGTCGGCACGAGCGAACAGGTATCCATAACCTATCCCCGGCTTACCAAGGACCTGAAGGTCGGCGACACCGTGCTGCTCGACGACGGCAGGCTGGAGTTCAGGGTCGTGAAGAAAAACGCGCAGACGCTCTCTTGCAAGATCATCCGCGGCGGCGTGCTCAAGAGCCACAAGGGCGTCAATCTGCCCGGGGCGAAGCTCTCGCTTCCCTCGCTGTCGACCAAGGACCGTGAGGACCTCCGGTTCGGCGTCAAACAGGGTGTTGACTACATCGCGCTCTCGTTCGTGCGCACGGCAAAGGACATCCTCCAAACCCGACTTTTCATCCAGTCGCTGAAAGCGGATATTCCGATCATCGCGAAGATCGAAAAACCCGAGGCCATCTTGAACCTCGATGAGATCATTTGCGAAGCCGACGGTATCATGGTCGCCCGCGGCGACCTGGGCGTGGAGATGTCGCCCGAAAAGGTTCCGTTGCTCCAGAAAATGATCATCGAAGCCTGCCACTGGGCTGAAACACCGGTGATCACGGCGACCCAGATGCTCGAAAGCATGATCGAGAACCCCCAGCCCACGCGCGCCGAAACATCGGACGTGGCGAACGCGATTCTCGACGGCACGGACTGCGTCATGCTTTCCGGAGAGACCGCGGTTGGCAAGTATCCGGTCCAGAGCGTGGAGTTCATGGCGCGCATCGCGCTGCAAGTCGAGACATCGGTCAATCCCTGGCCTCCGGACGTTGACGTTGCCGGCATGGGAGAAAGCGTTGCCCATGCCGCCTGCCGCGCAGCCGAGGAACAGCAGGCGCAGGCCATCGTGCCCTTTACCCAGTCCGGATCAACCGCCCTTCTGGTCTCGAAACACCGTCCGCGGATGCCTATCATCGCGCCGACGCCCTTCGAGCAGGTGGCCAGAAAAATTTCGCTCTACTGGGGAGTTACACCGGTTATCCTGAAGGCAAAAAAAACTACCGACGACATGATCACGAGCGTGGAAGGGATCATGCTCAAAAAGAAGCTGGCAAAGCAGCACGATCTCATCGTGATCACGGCAGGCGTGCCCATCGGCGTTGCTGGAAGCACCAACATGATGAAGATCCACCGGGTGGGCGAGGCGACGAGCCTGGAGTCGAAAAAGAGGTCATAGGCCGGTAATTGCATGAATCTTATAGCGGCAAGAAAGGAGAATCTTTGACACGGATACCAAGTAGGCGCTTCTAAGCGAGTGCGGATTTAATTATGAAGAAGCATGATACACCCTGCTTTATCCGCTTTTATCATAGCCTTTCTCTGATTTTTCCGTGTCAAAGTTTTAACTCTTTGGCTGTATGATGAATGAATAGCGCAGTACTTAATGAATGCGCATATCTTTTTTAAGAGAGGACGAAAACGATGAAAGTACGCGACTTGATGGAAACCAAGGGGAAGGACACGGTCTCGATCGATGCGAGCAGCTCGGTGGACGATGCGATCCGGTCAATGCACGCACGGAAGATCAGCGCCCTCATGGTGATGGAGAATGGAAAGAGCGTCGGGATTTTCACAGAGCGGGATGTTGTGCGGACCTACATCGCATCTGCCGGAAAAAGCTTCAAGGAAATCTCCGTACGCGATTTCATGATCAAGGACCTCATTGTTGCTGTTCCTGATGAGGACATCCACGAGGTCTCGGCCACCATGGTCGAGAAGAACATCCGGCACCTGCCCGTGGTAGAGAACGGCCACGTCATCGGCATGCTGTCTATCCGCGATATCATCCAGACCCAGGTCACGAAGCTCACTACGGAGATCCATTATTTGAAGGATTATATCTCCGGGTTTTAACGATCGGGCATATCTTGACCTGTTGCAAAGTACCGAAATAAGAGCGGTGACAAGACCCCATCGCTCTTTTTTTGTTTTTTTTCGGCTCCGCGGAGTTATAATTTCATATGGACAAGATCTCCACGACCTGCCCTTGGTGCGGCTGCGGCTGCGGGCTGTACCTGCATGTTGAGAACAATATCATCACGGGTGTGTCTCCGAGCCGCAACCATCCGGTGAACCATGGGACGCTGTGCGTCAAGGGCTGGAACTGCCACGAGTTCGTCCAGCATCCCGACCGCCTGACCACACCGCTTGTTAAGGAAGGAGCGGCCTTCAGGCGCGCCACCTGGGAGGAAGCGCTCAACAAAACCGCGGCAAAACTCACCGAGATCAAGAACACTTACGGCCCCGATGCCATCGGCATCCTGGGGTCCGCCAAGTGCACGAATGAGGACAACTTCTTGCTCATGAAATTCGCACGCGCGGTGATCGGCACGAACAATGTCGACCACTGCGCCCGGCTCTGTCACTCCTCCACCGTGGGCGGCCTGGCTGCTGCTTTCGGCTCCGGCGCCATGACGAACTCTATTGACGAGATCAGGGACGCCCGGGTCATCTTCGTTATCGGATCGAACACCACGGAACAGCACCCTATGATCGGGATGCATATGCTTGAGGCAAAGGACCGCGGCGCCACCATCATTGTCGCCGATCCCCGTCGCACCCAGATCGCCCAATTCAGCCACCTCCACATGAGGCACAAAAGCGGCACCGACGTGGCGCTGCTCAACGCCATGATGAACGTGATCATCACCGAAGGCCTGGTGGACGTTTCCTTCATCCGCCAGCGCACCGAGAACTTCGATGATTTCGAGAAAGGCGTACTGGCCTATTCGCCGGAGGTCGCCGAGCGGATCACCTCGGTCCCTGCCGATGAAATCCGCAAGGCGGCGCGGATCTATGCATCCGAAAAACGGTCCATGCTTTTTTATTCCATGGGCATCACCCAGCACATCACGGGCGTGGACAACGTCCGCTCCTGCGCCAACCTGGTCATGCTCACCGCGCACATCGGCCAGCCCATGACAGGCCTGAACCCGCTCCGCGGCCAGAACAATGTGCAGGGCGCATGCGATGTGGGAGCGCTTCCCGACGTTTTTTCCGGTTACCAGAAGGTGGCCGACCCTGTTGCGCGGAAAAAGTTCGAACGGGCATGGTCCCGGCCCCTGCCCGTAACACCGGGGCTCACGCTCACCGAAATGGTGGACGCCATTCATGAAGGGAAAATCCGCGCCTTGTACATCATGGGCGAGAACCCGGTGATCTCTGACCCCGACAGCGCCCATGTGAGAGCGGCCCTGGCAAAACTTGATTTTCTCGCGGTCCAGGATATTTTCCCCACGGATACCGCGGAGTATGCCCACGTGATCCTGCCGGCCACAACCTTCGCGGAAAAGGACGGCACGTATACGAACACCGAACGCCGGGTCCAGAAGATCAGGAAGGCCGTGCAGCCCGTGGGCGAGTCAAGGCCGGATTACGAGATCATCTGCAGCATTGCCCGGCTCATGGGGTATCCCATGGACTACCGGGCGGCCCATGAGATCATGGAGGAGATTGCCATCCTCACACCGTCCTACGGCGGCATCCTCCATCACCGTCTGGACGCCGGTTTCGGGCTCCAGTGGCCCTGCTTCGGCATGGACCACCCCGGCACACCCTACCTGCACCGGAAGAAGTTCACCCGCGGCATGGGCGCATTCATCCCCGTGGAGTTCATTCCGCCTGCAGAGCCCACGGACAGCGAATATCCGTTCCTCTTGACCACCGGCAGAAGCTATTTCCACTACCATACGGGCACCATGTGCAGAAGGACCATAACGCTGGAACGCGAAGAGCCCGAATGCACCGTCGAAATCAATCCTGCTGACGCAAAACGGCTTGAAGTCCGCCGTGGCGACCCCGTGCGCGTCAAGACACGCCGCGGCAGCATTGAGGTTAAAGCACGGGTCACGAACGTCGTGCCCGAAGGGATCATTTTCATCCCCTTCCACTTCCGCGAAGCTGCAGTGAACCTGCTTACGATAAACGCCGTGGATCCCGATGCCAAGATCCCCGAGTTTAAGGTCTGTGCAGCGTCGATCGAAGCGGTCCGGAAAAAACCGGGTACGCGGCCGGCGCCGAGGCTCAGCTATCACGAGGGAATGAAAAAGGGGCTTGACCTGTATATTCCGCCTGAAGAAATGGAACGCTGAACACGGATAGATCATGACCGAAACCTATATATTGAACAAAAACCACCTCTCGTTCTGGCTCCGCAGGCTCAAGACCACACATGAGCTGATCGCGCCCGTGCGGGACGTTTCTGGCGACATCGTGCTGACCGAGCTGCCGCAGATGCACGAAACAGCGCTCGACGGGCCTGCACTCATGCCCTCTCCCAAGGAGTTCCTGCTTCCTCAGATGGAGCAGCTTTTCTGCTACTCCGAGGAAGGGATTGAAGAAGCATTGAACAAGCGGCCCCGTGTCCTCTTCGGCATCAGGTCCTGCGACGTCTCGGCCATCAGGATCCTCGACACCTTTTATCTCGGCAAGACCAGGGACGCTTATTACGAAGCGCGCCGCTCCAGGACCGTCCTGATCTCTATTGCCTGCAACCATCCCGATCCGACCTGCTTCTGCATCGGCCTCGGTACCGGCCCATTCCTGAAAAGCGGCTTTGACCTCCAGCTCACCGACCTGGGAGACCGTTTTCTGGTCGAGACAGGATCGGAGACAGGCGCGTCGCTCGTTACCGCCTATCCGCACATCTTCACCGAGCCGAAGCCGACGGATAGCGACGACCTGTACGAGACACGGCTTGCTTCCCAGAGCCAATTTGAGAAACGGGTCAATCTGGAGCAGGTGCGCAGGCGCATCCTGGCCGGGAGCGTGAGCGATGCGTTCTGGGAATCGGTGGCACTCCGCTGCTTTGAATGCGGCGGCTGCGTGTATAACTGTCCGGTCTGCACCTGTTTCAATGTCATCGACCGCGCGTCGTCATCCGACGCGGGCAAGCGGGTCAGGCTCTGGGACACCTGCATGTTCAAAGGGTTTACGAGAACTGCTGGAGGAGTCATTCCTGCCGAGGCCAAGATAAACCGCACCAAGCGGTGGTTCCATCACAAGCTTATCCACTGGCCGGAGCAGTTCGGGGCTTTCGGATGCGTTGGCTGCGGCCGGTGCGCCATTTCCTGCCCCGGGACCATAGACATGGCCACGGTGGCGCTCAGGATCAAAGGTGAGGGCAAGGCTGAAGAAAAATAGCATGGAGGCAAAATTCCAAAATGCAAATAGCAAATCCAAAATAAATTACAATATCAAAGTTTCAATTTTCCAACGTTTCGAATTTACTATTTCGCCGTTTGAAACTTATTTGTAATTTGGTACTTGAGATTTGGAGCTTGGTGTTTCATTATGACCACAACTAACATCTACCTGCCGTTCAAGACATCGATCACGAACGTCAAAGAGGTGGCAAAGGACGTGAAGCTGTTCTCTATAAGCGTCCCCGCTGACTTCACCTATCAGCCCGGCCAATTCGTCATGGTATCGGTCATCGGCGCCGGCGAGGTCCCGATCTCGATCACGTCCACACCCGGGAAGAACAAGGACCTTGAGCTTTGCGTGCGCACGGTCGGACGCGTTTCCTCTGCGATAAACTCGCTTACCGCAAACGATATGATATGGATCCGCGGTCCCTACGGCAGGTCCTTCCCGATCAACAGTCACCAGGACTCCCTGTTTATCTGTGGAGGCATCGGCATTGTGCCGCTGCGGCCGCTGATAAACCAGATGTTGAATAGCCGTGAAGCAGGCGCACAAACAGGCGTAACGGTCATGTACGGCGCGCGGAACCCCTCGGAAGTATTGTTCATGGATGAGGCCGTTCAATGGCAGGAACGGGGCGCCAACATCGTCATGACCGTAGATGTGTGCAATATCGAGGGGTGGAAGGGATGTACGGGGTTGGTTACCGATCACTTTGCCAAGGCGAACGTCGACTACAAGAACAGTACTGCTTACATCTGCGGGCCCCATGTCATGATCCAGGCAGCCATGCGAGATCTGTCGCTCATGGGCATGCCCGATGATCACATCATCACAACGCTCGAAGCGCATATGAAGTGTGGTGTGGGAAAGTGCGGGCACTGCTTCTGCGGGGGAAAGCTCATCTGTGAAGAAGGCCCTGTTTTTTCACTGGAAGAGATAAAAAAATACAATATCAAACCGGGCATCGACAACCTGGGCTGACCGCAGCACCGGACACGCAGACCACCACACCAGCGCGGTCCTCGAGCTGAATCATTCTCACAGAAGCATAGGAAGGAGTTATGGGGTTTTCAAGCAACATACAGCGCGGCTGCGATATGAGGGGAGCCCTCCATGTGCTCCTCGTGGTCAGCCTCCTCGTCCTCGCCTATACCAGGAACACAGCGTGGCGAGACGAAACGCTCTTATGCGAAGACATTATACGGCAAAGCCCCCGCAAGGCGCGCGCTCACGGAAACCTCGGCAATGCGTACCAGAAGAGCGGCCGTCTTGACAAAGCGTTGGAAGAGTATCAAACGACCATATCGCTCGATCCCGGCGATGCGACGGCGCACAACAATCTGGGATTCATCTATGAATTGCTGGGGCGTTTCGATGATGCTCTTCAGGAGTATCTGACCGCCCTGGAGCTGAAACCTGACCTGGCTGCTGCATACAACAACCTTGGGAATCTCTATTGGAAGCGAGGCAATGGAAATGAAGCCACGCTGGCATATCGGACCGCCGCGCAGCTCGATCCTCTCTCAGCCAGCATTCATTACAATCTCGGGATGGTGTACAGCATGCAGGGGAGAACGCAAGAGGCTGCCCGGGAATTCGCCCTGAACCGCATGCTCGCGCCGCAGTAGAGCACTACACTAACGCGTCACAGAAGAGACCCCCCTGACGCAACAAAAATCCACCTGCCCTTTCGGACCAGGTGGATCATAGAGAATGACCAGAAGCGGTTCTAATAAACCCGTCCTAACGCGTGAATATTATTCTGTTTCGTAGTTCGGGTTCGCCGGCTTGCCATGATCCTGAAGATACTGGTGGCTGAATGCCGGGATCACTCCCGTATCGCCGTTCTGAGGATGGATCATAAAGCGGTAGGACACGAGCTGCCCTACGGTCTGCATCATGTGGTCCCACCCTTTTTTGAAGAGTGTGCAGTCATTGTTGAAACAGACCCAGAGATAGGGCGAGTCCCAGTCCAGGTGGCGCGAATCCATCTGTTCCATCTGCGCTTTGCAGTGCGGACAGGTCGGTGCTTCCCTTACTTTCCATGTCGTCGTATCCATACACCATTACCTCCTCATGATAAGAGGAGCATTATACGACAGCATTGGTGCATTTGCAATAGTGAAAAGACCGGACCAGCAGCCAGCGGGAGACAAGCTGCCTCCCCCTCGTAGCTGCAAGCCTAAGTGGCTGTTTTATAAAGAATTTTCGCTTTTCACTGCTTTCCGGAGCCTACCCCAAACGAATATATCTGCTGCATTAATAATTTTCCGCTGCAACCTCGAAGTACGTCTTTGGATGCTGGCAGGCAGGGCAGAGGTCAGGCGCCTCCACACCTTCATGATGATATCCGCAGTTGCGGCATTTCCATGACGAGGAAGTGTCCTTCTTAAAAACCTTCCCCTTCTCAACGTTTTCCAGAAGTTTCCGGTAGCGCTTTTCATGCTTTACCTCGACCTTCGCGATCTGACGAAACGCCTCGGCCACCTCGCGGAACCCTTCATCCTCCGCGACCTTCGCAAAACCGGGGTACAGCTTCATCCACTCTTCGTTCTCGCCTTCTGCTGCGGACCTCAGGTTCTCGGCGGTCGTCCCGATCCGGCCGGCAGGAAAGGACGCCGTAAATTCAGACAGTCCGCCCTCCAGGAACTTGAAGAACCGCTTGGCATGCTCCTTTTCATTATCTGCGGTCTCAAGGAAAAGAGCGGCGATCTGCTCATATCCTTCTTTTTTTGCCGCACTGGCGAAGTAAGTATAGCGGTTCCGCGCCTGCGACTCACCTGCAAAAGCAGCGAGCAGATTTTGTTCGGTCTTTGTGCCTTTCAGTGCCATACATCCTCCATTGTGAAATAACCGTACTGCTCAGGTCAAAACACTATCCGCTGATCACGAAGATTTCACCGATAAAAAAACCTGTACTACTTTTCTTAAAAATCTGCGTTTATCTGCGAAATCTGCGGCAAAACCGATCCCTACCTACCGCATCCGCCTCGCCAATTCAGCTCGCGCAGCAAAGATATCGGCACGGGCAAGCAGCCAGTAGCTGATCCGCTCCTTCCCCTTCTGGATGCAGGGCCGCTCGCTCCATTGCGTAAGAGAAATACGTTCCGACTGTTTCAAATCTTCATCGAAGTTCGACCGTGCCTGCGCCGCGATCGCCGGATCGTGAACCACCGCCACGAGCTCGTAGTTGATCCGTCCGCTCCTGATATCCAGATTTGCAGAACCGGCGATGACCGTATCATCAACGACCGCCAGCTTGGCATGCAGCATGGTCGGAAGATATTCCCACACCTCGATCCCCGCGCGCAGCAGTCTGCCGTAAAGCCCGCGCGCGGCCCACCTCGCCATCGGCACATCGCTCTTCCGGGAGAAGAGAAGCCGCACGCGCACGCCGCGCCGCACCGCCCGTTTGAGTGCGCGCATAATGCTTCCCGGAGGATAGAAGTACCCCATGGCAAGGTCGATGCTGGTGGCGGCAGTGCCGATCACCGTGCCATATCTCTTGCGCACCGGCTGCAGCGGGTTATCCAGCCCGCTTTCGAGAAACCGCACGCCGTCCTGCGGGATGTTCGGAACCGTGCGCTCGCGCCGAAGGCTAATAAGTTTGAGCCGGCGGATCATACGGTGGATCGGCAATTCCGCCCTGACCCACATCCGGGCAAAAGATGGGCGGAGCCGTGCAACCTCATGACCCGTTATCTCCAGTGCGTTATCGCGCCAGGGAAGCTCACCGTAGGCGCCCCGGTAATATTCGTCAGCGACATTGAAGCCGCCGATATAAGCAGCATGGTTGTCTATCAGCAGAAGTTTCCGGTGGTTCCGGAACAGGAACAGGCCGTGTTTGAACTGCCGGAACCAGCGGACATCGCCGCCCGCAGAGCGCAACCCGTCCCAGAAAGAGTCAGGGAGCGCCCAGGACCCAAAGGAATCCACCAGCACCATCACACCGACACCCCGCTGGGCGGCAGCAACAAGGTGGCTGCGAAACTCCCGCCCCGTCTCGTCGTCGGCCACAACATACATTTCAAGGGCAATAGAGGTACGGGCCACGCCGATGGCTGCGAACATGGCGGGGAAAGCCTCGATGCCGTTTTTGAGGAGACGGACGGATGTCATGGCGACGATACCAGTGCAAAGTTCGAAGTGCAAAGTTCAAAGTGCAAAATGAGGAACGTGAGATCTTCCCCCCACTTTGCATTTTTCAATTTGCAATTTGCATTTAAATATTCTCGAACGTATACTCCACCTTCACCTTCAGGTCCTTCCTGAGGGAATGATAGACCGAGCAATACTTTTCCTGCGACAGCGATATTGCCCGTTCGATCTTTTTCGCGGTCAATCCCGTGCCGGTCACCGAGATGATCATTTCGATGGAAGTATAATACTGAGGAGGCGTGGGATTTCGTTCACCTACGATGTCCATCTTATAGGACTTTATTTCGATCTTCATTTTTTTGAGGAACGACACCATGTCGATCCCCATACACCCGGCCACACTCAGCAGGAGCGTTTCCGTGGGCGAGCAGCCCCATTGCTGCGCTGCATCGTATTCGACCTCATACCCCCGGTTCGTGCGGCCCACGAAGATGAGTTCCTTGTCCCAGGTAAGGGTCGCCTTGTTCACCTGCGATATTTTTGATTTGTACGCTTCGAGCGATTCGTCCAGCTCATTGATCTCTTTTTCCTCAGACATATACCACTCCTTTATAATAAAATGGAAGGGCCAGGTACGGTGGATGCTCACCGCTGCCCCCCGTTTCGTGTCAGCCCTGGTTCTTCATTCTCTCACGCAGAAGGCTCACGGCCTCCTCTTCCCTGCCCGCCTCCACCTTCAGGACGTAGATCTTGATCTCCCGCAAGGGATAGGCGTCGAACGTGGCCTGTATCCCGGCCGCGCCGAGATACAGGATGTATTCCATCATGGTGGTGTCGCTGTATCCCTTGCCCGTATCTCCGCGCAGGACCTCAACATATTCGACAGCTTCATCGGGCTCCGGCTCATCGGTTGTCCCTTGGTCCCAGACGTCGCCATAGGCCCACCCGTCGTCACTATTATTTGTATCATCGTTCCGTTTCATAGGGTTATACTTGTAAATAGTAATGGAGAGCACCGGGAGAGTCAAATAAAAAATCCTGATACTAGCGTTGTTGACAGATCTCCGGAGAAAGGCTACTATTCCTCCCATGATAGAGACAACAGGTTTTCTCCTCGGATTCGGCTTCAGCGTGCTTGTCTATGTCCGCTCCATCAGGACCGCGGACCTGTCATGGCAGAAAAAAGCGGTCTACTCCCTTTTCACGTTCATCGGGATCACCGGTACGGTCTTCCTCGCCGGCGTCCTGATCGCCCATGCGTTGAGAAAGTACTGGGCATTTTAGCCCGCCTCGTTGATCGCATCAAGCGCCTCTTCTGCAGCTTCACGCACCCCGGGATGGACGTCGGCCATGCAGGCCTCGATCGCCGCTCGAGCCGCAAGTGCCCTGATGGTCCCCAGAACGGACAGCGCATCGCCGCGGATGGTGGGATTATCATGCTTCAGGAGGGCGATGAGGCCCGGCACCGCAGCATCAAGCCCTTCCCGGTGCTCACCCACCAGCTCTTCCACCAGCGCAGTAGCTCCGAGCCGCACGCGAATCTGCTCGTCACCAACCATGTCGGCGATGAACCGGCAGAGGGATTGGTCCTGCCTGAACATGGCTATGATATTGTCGAGAAAACCCTTTTCCATGTACTCGATCAGCATGGCCCGCATCTCATTCTCTTCCATAGGCTCGTCCTCGTAGAAACGCAAAGGGCGCCAAAACGGAAAGATCCTTTCGATCTTTGCGTCCTGCGCGCCTTTGCGGAAACCAGCGGGTGATGAACTGCTTTAGAACTCGACGGACTCGATGATCCTTCTCACTTCGGCGGGCATCTCACCGATGGCGCCGATCTTCTTTTTGATAAAGGAGTTGCTCATCATGAGCTTCATAGCGGTCATCATGTACTTCTTTTTGAACTCGTCCCGTTCCTGCAGCGTCATTTCGGCATAGCGGTTCATATAGAACGCGCGATAGCAGTCTACGATCGCCCGGTCGAGCTCTTCCAGGGTCATGTTCTTCGGTTTGATGATCGGATCGATCAGATTATACTTCCGGTAGTCGGTGACCGCAATATAGGGCTTCAGGTCGTTATAGATGTCTGCATAGGGCCAGGGTGCGATGGCGAGGAAGTGCGCCATGTCCGGATTGAATTCCATGGCCAGTTCAAGCGTCTTTGCGATGGAATCCTCGGTCTCGTCCGGAAAACCGAGGATCATGGAGGTCTCGGTGATGATGCCGTGCTCGCGGCAGAGCGCCAGCGCCTTTTTGGATTCCTCGAGGCTCAGGTCCTTCTTGATATAGTCCAGGCTCGATTGCTGCGTTGACTCGGTGCCCACATAGATGTGGATGATGCCGGCCTTGCGGTACTTGGGGAGGATGTCCTCGTCCCGGATGATGTCGGCGGCCCGGGTCTCCATCAGGATATACTGTCCCACTTTTTTCTCGATCAGCAGGTCCAGGAGCTTTTCCCAGCGCTGCCGGTCCGGCGTGGGGTAATCGTCGGTAAAGAGCACCACGTCAACGCCGAACTTGTCCCGGAGCTCGAGCATTTCCCGCACAATGTCCTCGGGGCTCCGGGCGCGCCACTTCTGGTGCCAGAACTTCTGCTGCGAGCAGAACGTGCACTCCTTGTCGCAGCCGCGCGACGTGTCGACTGCGCCGAGGCGCGAACCGGGCAGCACGTAATAGTGGTAATCGCTCCAGTCCAGGAGGTCCCATCCCATGGGCTGGTTGTCAAGGTTCTGCATGAGCGGCCGGTCCGGGGTGACCGCAAGCGCTCCGTTCTTCCGGTAAACGAGACCCTTGACCGCGGCAAGGTCGTGATTGCCGGTCACGGCGTTCAGCAGCTCCACGATCGTCCGCTCTCCTTCTCCGCGCACAACGAAATCCAGCCCGGGAGCCAGGCCGAACATCTCTTCGTACATAAAGGTCGCATGCACGCCTCCCAGGATGGTCGTAATCGCGGGATCGACCTTCTTGGCAAGCTCGATGACCAGCATGCCGTCAGGCGACGTGCAGGTAAATACGGACACTGCCACAAAATCCGGTTTGTATTCCCTGATCTTCTGCTCGATCTCGGGAAAGCCCACGTTCTTGGTCATGGCGTCGTAGATTGCGGCCTCATAGCCTGCCTGGCGCGCGGCGCCGGCAAGATATACCAGATACAGCGGCACCCAGCTGCCCGCCACCTCGACCACGCCCGCATGGAACGGGACTGTTATAAAGAGGACCTTCTTGTTGCCCATCCTGAGTTCACCCTGTTCTTTTTCGTATTCCGGAATTCTTGCATCCTCATGCCAAAACAGCCGCGAGAATGTCCGTTATCTTACCAGATAATCAGCTCATTAAAAAGCAGAAAATGCATCTTCTTCCTGGAGAGAGCAACGAGGACCGTGAGTTTTTTGACCATGAACGACGACCCTTGATCTTATGAACTGGTTGTAAATATGAGGGCCCATCTTAATAGGACACACGATAAGTGTCAAGGCTTTTCCGGACTACAGCAAGCCAAAAACCGTTGACTTTGGCGGTAAAGGCAAGTAATATGACGCCGATGATTCCCGTGGTTATCATGAGCATCAATTACTCGCACGACATTGCCACGGCGCTGCTGGCGGTCAGCGGGGCCTTTCTGTGGATGCTGTCGAGCCTGTACCCGTCGGAAGCCTCGATCGGCATGGAACGCTATTTTGTCACAACCTACCATGGCATCACCAGGCTTGCGAAACTGTCCCTGTTCTGGATCCTGGCCGCGGGCGTGCCGCGCATCGTTTTTTACACTCAGTATGAATGGTCCGATGCGGCCGGAGACCTGCAGGTCATCGCGATCATCATCAAGCATGTTGTTATGTTCCTGCTCGTCGGCACCGGTCTGTTCTACTGGTCCAAGCTTGCCAAACGCGTAAAGCAGCTCCAGCTGAAGCACGGTTAGTTATTCTTAAGGAGGCAGCAGAATGATCAGAACTCTCGTAATGGGCGCAGTACTCGGCCTGGTGGGCGGGCTACTCTTCGGCGTTCTTTATTTCGGCGCAGGCCAGATAACCACCCCCATGGCCTACATCCATGACATTTCCGGCACGGGCCTCGGCATCCTGATCGCCGCGATCGTTTACCTTTATAAGCGGGGGCCGGCACGCAAATGATGCCCCGCAGGATCAAAACGCTATCCGCTGCTTTACTCCTGGTGCTGATCCTTGCCTGTGCAGGAGGACTGCCGGCAGAATTTCCCGCCCCGGACTTTACGCTCAAGAGCCCCCTGAGCGGTACCGAGGTCAGTCTTGCATCCATAAAAGGAAAACCGACCATCATCTACTGGTTCACCAGCTGGTGAACACGCTGTGTTGAAGAGATCCCGCTGGTCCAGCGGGCAGAAGAAAAATACAAGAACGAAAAACTGACCGTGCTCTGGGTGGGCCACCAGGACCGACCGGAAAAGCTCACGGAATATGCAAAAAAGAACAATATCCCCGACTATTTATTCGATGGCGATGAGAATATGTCGAAAAAATTTCGCATGACCTACGGCGGCGGTGTCGTATTCATCGATCGGACCGGCGTCGTCAAGATGCGGGTCCCGAAGGGTTTTTCTCCCGCCAGCCTTGAGGCCGCGCTCAAAAAGATCCTTTAGGAATGTCTGAAACGTTTTTCATATCCTTCCGGGAGTCTTTCCAGTGCGCTTTTCTCCTGGCGCTGGTGTTGTACTATCCCTCCGTGCGGGACCGGAAGGATCATGCCGCCAGCGTCGTTGCCGGCGTGATTCTCGCTTTCCTTGCCGGGTTCCCTCTGGGCTATCTCCCCGCTCTCAGCAAAGCGCTGCAGTCGCACGAAACCTGGACCTACTGGCGGCACCTTGCCGAAGCCCTCCTGTTCTCGCTCAGCATCCTGTTCGTTGCCAGGCCTGTTATCAAAGCCCCGCCTGTTGTCCTCTCCCTTGCCCTGTTCGCGCTGGGGTTCTCGCTCTTCTTTTTCGAATCCCGCGCAGCGGCGTTCATCATCCAGGACATGGGCGCCATGCAGGACAATGTGCAGGGCGCCCTGGCTTCTGCCGCTGGAGGCCTGGTAGCAGGTTTTGCCCTGCTCGTCCTGCTCAAACCAATGCTCCGCAGGATTCCTTTCGAGAAGGCATTTACCCTGCCCAGCCTCCTGATGACGATCGGTGCGCTGCAGTTCGGTTTTGGCGGAGTGGCCGAACTCGAGCGGGAGAACATCCTGACCCCGCTTCAGCGGGGGCTGCAGAACTTCCTGGGAGATGCGGTCAGGGCGGTCCAGAAAACGCTGCTCATCCCCGAGCACCCGTTCCTCGACGTCAACTGGGACGGCCTTGCGCGTTTCATCGGCGGCGACCGCACTGCGCTCATGCTGACGGTGATCTTCATCATGACCCCGCCCGTCCTTATCCTCATCCGGCTGTTCTCGCAGCCCGACCCCATCATCGGCAGTGAAACGGTGGCTGCGCAGCGCCGGACGCAGATCGCCTTCTTCAGAAATGAGCTGCTCTTCAAGACCGTGCCGGTCCTGACGGTCTTTGCGGTCCTGGTGATCATGCTGCACGCGGTGAATGTATCCATGAATCCGCTCTACGAACCGACGCCGGTGCCGGTACGAGAGGCAGAACAGGCAAAGGTCGTCAAGATCCCCTTTGCCGACAAACTGGGTGATCTGAGCGACAAAAAGCTCAGAAAATATGTCTACTACTACGGGGCGAAGCAGATCATCTTCATCGCCATCCTGAAGGCTGATGGGGCCGTAGGCGTGGCCTTGGATGAATGCGAGATCTGCAGACCCGCGGACTGGAACACCGATGCCAAAGGCTATGCCCAGAAGGGCGAGCACCTCATCTGCAAATACTGCATGACGCCCATCGCCACATCAACGGTCAACAACCCCGGGGGATGCAACCCCATCCCCATCCCGTTCATCGTTCAGGACGGCTCTATCGTGATCAAGCTTGCTGACCTGACCGGCATCTATGACAAGACCCAGGCACTGGAGAAAAAGGGGACGCATCTGTGATGAGATCCTTCGCCATGCGCATTACGGCATCCTGGTGGCTAACTGCTCTCTTCTGCATCCTGATGCTCGCAACCTATATTGCCGCGACATTTGGAGAGCACCCCTTTGCACGCTGGATATCGTTCCTCCTGCTTTCCCCGACAGGGCTCGCGCTCTACTGCGGCCTCGCAATCAATATCATGCTTGTCAGCATCCGTGTCGTGCTGTTGCCTCTTCAGAGGCCGCTCCCTTCCCGGGATACGGTCATGTCCATGGACACCTGGTTCACGGTTCCCGCATCCGGTGCAAATGCTGCTTCGCGTGCCGCAGCATGGATGACTGGCCGGGAATTTCCCGCCGCCATCACGGGCAACACGGTTTCCGCGATCAAAGGAAAATACTCCTTCCTGCCGGGCACTATCATGCGGGCAGGCATCGTGCTGTTGATGGCAGCCCTGCTGATCAGCGCGCATACGAGGAAAACCGGCGAGTTGGCGCTGCACGAGGGGGAAGAAGGCGATCTTTTCGGGGAAAAGGTCGCGCTGCGCGCCATCAACGCCCCGCTGCCGGCCGATTATCTGCAGGTCGGCGATGAAAGTTCGTTCAAACTCAAAGACGTCTCGGCGGTGCTTACAGCACAGGGCGCCGACCAGATCATTGACACGCGCTGGCCTGTCCGGATCGCGGGCCGCTTTTGCCGGATCAGCCATTTCGGCTATACCCAGCCGATCACCGTAACGACGGACACAGGATCGTTTTCAAAAAAGCTGGACCTTGACGTTCTGCCGCCGGGAAAGAGCCAGCTCGTGGCACCCGTGCCAAGCGGTCTCCTGCTCACCATCGCGCTGCAGCCCGAGAAGACGATCTCCAAAGGACTGTTGACCGGGAAGCAATATAACCTCGAGACCCCCCGCTACCGGATCATGGTGCAGAACGGCGGTTCGAAGACCCCGCCCCAGGAGCTGACGCTCCGTTCCAATGAACAGGTTGCCGCGAAAGGGGCCACACTATCGCTCGGCGGAGACAGCAGGTTCATCACCCTGCACTATGCCGTCGATCCTGCGCTCAGATTCATCTACGCAGGCATCCTGCTCGTTCTGGGAGGGGGCGTTCTGATGCTGTCACGGTTCTTCTGGTACCGCAAGGAGATGGCTGCTGTACTGGATGGGGACAGCCTGCTGGTCGGTTTTCAAGAGGAATTTTACAGCAAGTGGGGCATCCTGCAGTTCCACCGCTGGAAGGACGATCTTTTGCAGAAGTAACCGCGGGCATGGTATTTTGTAGCGGACCGCAAGCCGGTTGGCGCGGGCCTGCTGGATGAATTAGCCTTATGCAACCCTTGAGGCTGTCGTGTAAAACTTTCCGCAGAGGAAACCAACCCCTCCGATAGAAAGCAGTACCCCTCCCAAAAGCGCCCAGAGCGCGCCAGGATCGCGGCAAACGCGGACAAGGGCTGTTTTTTCCGGACCACTGCTGACCGACTTGCTATAGAGCCCGAACTGGCCGAAATAACGAGGATGGAGCGGTTTGAGGCTCGTGATCCGGACGTCTCCTCCGTCATCCCAGAGCAGCCTCGCCTCCCAGTCCGCATCATACCCCTGGTGGTCTTTGCGTACAATAACGTCCTGGAGCAACAACGCCTTATCGCCAATCACGACTTTCGGTTCACCCTCTTTGAGCAACACATCCATTTTGAATCCCATGGATGCCGTGAGCAAATGGCCCAGCATGATGAACAGAACGCCGATGTGCATGACCTGCGGCGAGAGCTTCAGCAGGAATGCCTGCCAGCCGGTCCGGTTCAAGAGCGCTTGTGCGGTACAGAACAGGGTGCTGACCGCCAGAACAGCAAGCATAACGATCATCACGTAGATCCACCAGGTTATCGAGATCGTGCCTGCGGCGGACAGCCATCGGAACAGCGGGGTCTCATCGATGCCGGAGAAGAAGGCAAGATTGCCGGGAAGCGAGAGCGACCCGATAAAGAGAATAATGATGAACGCCGTGAACAGCCAGAATGCTGTTTTCAGTGAAAGCAGGAATTGCATGATCAGTTTCATTCGATCTCCGGCATAACGAAGGACTTTTAAAACTGCGTCGGCGGGCTCGGCAGGATCGTGCCGACACCGAAATAGGCAAAAAGAGCCACCGGGAAACCGAGCAGGCCGATGATCGCCGCCGGCCGGCCGCTCAAGCCCTTCACGTACCGCGCATGGAGATAAGCGCCGTAATAGAACCACATCAGCGTGGCCCAAAGCTCCCGCGACGTCCAGAGCCAGTAGGTGCCGTAGGCAACGAAGAACCAGACGCTGCCGACGACCAGTGCTACAGAGAGCAGGATCCAGCCATGGACCGCCCCGCGGTACTGAAGGGACTCGTGCTCGTTCCTCCCCGAAAGGAGGTACAGCAGACCGATGCAGGCGGAGATGCCGAATAGCGCATAGCTCGTGAAATAGAAAAAAATATGCAGGAAGAACCACGGCGTCATCAGGAAGGGGGAAATGGTATTGATCGGTTCATAAAAGAACGCGACCAGCAGCGTCGTGGCTATCAGCGGCAGGGCAAGGTCTCGCAACCGCTGCATATCTTTCCGTCGGGAAAAATACCAGTAGATGAGCGCCATGGCAAAGGCGAAAAAAGAGATATTGTCGTGCTTTTCAGTGAGCGGAATTGTTCCGATCGTCAGCCCCCGTTGGACCAGGCTTGCGACGTGAGCGATGACGCCAGCCACGAACAACCCCTGCCCCAGACGCCCCTCCATGAGACCCATGATGTAGAAGGCCGCGGGGATAAGCAGCAGCACGATCGTGATTATGGATTGTGTTTCCTCTCCGAGCGGAAGCGAACAGAACATGCAATTCCTTTTCAGTCCGGGTGTGAGTCTGGATCAGTCGTCAAGCAGTCCGCGCTGCCGCATGTCGCGCAGCAGCCCTGCCCAGAGCCAGACGCCGGCGATCATCATCCCTGCGGCAATGACATACTTGGCGATCAGCCCCGCCTCATGATGAAGCTGAACAGCGTTGGCCCATTCAAAGCTTCGGAATGTCAGAACCCGGGGTATGGCGCTGACAATGATCCAGGCAACGGAGAACCAAAGCAGACGGATCGTGTTCTTCGCCAGCTTCCGGACATACCCCAGAGTTGCACCATCGCTCCCCGCTTCCACCCTTCCGAGCACCAGCCGCATGGCGATGGCGGTGGCGAGCAGCATGGACGTCGCCACATCATGAAAATAATTGTTCATCAGGATGAATACTGCAAAGGAAGGACTCATGCACACTCCAAATAACTCATTGTGGTAAAAACAGCAGAAGCTGAACTCCTGCCGGGGAGAAGTCTTTACTCCTGACTCCGCTGACTCCTGACTCCTGACTTCTTACTTTTTACTTCTTGCTTCCCGCTATTTCACCCGTGCGTTTCATCTCTTCCCGCTCGCGGGCGAACTGTTTGAACGCCCTGCCCTGCGGGAACTGGACCATCCAGGATGTGAAATGGCTCATGGGAAAACCTTTCCATGATATCTGCCTGATGCGGTCCAGGATCTTCGGCACCGTGAACAGGTCGGACCTGAGCTGGACGATCGCATCCTCCCGCTCGAAAGGCGTCATCGTGGGATGTTCGTAGGTCGCGTGGTTCCCGTCAAAACTGTCCCAGTCCAGGCCGGGCAGAAGATGGGGTTTGTAAAGATCGTACAGGTCCGTGCCCGGGAAGGGCGTGGTCATCACGGGATGGGCCGAGACCTTGAGTTCGTCGCAGAGTTTGCTGATGCCGTCGAAATCCCCGCGGACGTCCTGCCTGCCGCCGACCATGATGAAGAGCATCACTTCGATGCCGTGGTCCCGTATCTTCTTTATGGCGTCACGGCGCTCACGGCCCTGTTTGTTCACAGCCTTGTATTCCTTGAGGCTCTCGATATTGTTCGATTCCCAACCCACGAGCACGGCCGTGAGACCGGCTTTGCGGGCATTGTCCAGCAGTTCGTGCGACCGGGGATGCTGCACCGAGGTGAGGTCTCCGGAACCGAACCACCATTTTCCCCTTATGTTCCTGCTCATCTCCCGATAGAGCTCGATGGAGCGGTCAACGTTCACCCCCCAGATGTTGTCGTCGATGCCCCAGAACAGATGCCGTTTGCTGGCGGCAACCTCCTCGACAACATCTTTGATCGGACGCATGCGGACCTTGCCGCCGAAGAACTTGTGCACGGAACAGAAGGAGCAGCTGAAGGGACAGCCGCGCGACGTCTGAAAATATCCATAGACGTACTTCGTGTTCCAGAGGTTGGTGACCGGACGGGGCATACTGACGAGGTCGTGGAACGTGCCGTTATACACTGGCTGCAACCGGTTTTTCTCGGCGTCCTCCAGCAGGCCTTTCCAGATATGCTCTGATTCGCCGAGGACAACGGCATCGGCATGCGCACCGGCCTCCTGAGGAAGAGCGGTCACATGCATTCCGCCGAGGATGACCTTCTTCCCCATCTCGCGCAGGCGGTCTGCCGTGCGATAGACCCAGGGTGCCTGCGGCGTAAGCACCGTGAAACCGATCAGGTCGGCATCAGCTCTGGCGGGGTCGAAGGACTCCTTGTTCGCATCGATCAGCTGGACCTCGACATCCGGCCTGACCTGGCGGGTAAGGCCGGTCATGTACTCGAGAACGGGGGGTGCAATGGGGAGGCCTTTTGACTTCTGGCCCTTTTCGCCAAAAGGCGGGGAAATGAGCAGTAATTTCATCGCAATGCAGAAGATTAACTATGTGACAGGAGGCGCAGAATCAAATGGGAAGCGATCACGGGCCGTTCTTTATTCCCATTCTGAAAACCTTGCGATCCTGTCAAATGAAAATCAAAGCTCCTCACAAAATGTTTTTATTTTTTCGAGCACGCCGTCAGCTTCCTTCTGGTTCAGCTTTTCCACGACACTGCTCTTTGAGACCGTGCTCATGATCTTTCCCGGGATCTCGTACGTGATCTCGACGGCAAGGTCCGTGCCGCCGTTCGCCGGTGTGAACGAGTAGCTCTCCTGGATGGGAAAGCTTCCCTCCATTTTCATGCCGAACTTGCTGTTTTTGACATTCTCCGTAACATGACCCTTACCGCTGAATGTTATACCGAGCATCCGGTATTCCCAGACGAACGTCGTCCCTGGTTCAACATTTGGGGACGAGAGGTCCCTGACATCGGTCAGGCTCGTCACATACCGGGTCCAGTTGCCAGGGCTGGTCACGAACTGAAAGACCTTCTCAACGGGAGAATTAATGGACACCTTCTTTACGATATTCGCCATTGCCGTATCCTCCTTGTGCGGTTCTATTGATAGATGAAATTATAGTATAAACACTACGAGATTACAACAGGTTGTTTCGGACCGCAATACGAAAGGCTGCACAATCAGCCTTTTTTCTGCAGCATGGTCTTCACGCGTTTCAGACGGTAGAACGATTCCCGTTCCCGCTCGCCGATATACTGGTTGATGGTCCTGATCTGAAGGCGCAGGGTGGGCACGACCATCTCCTCAAGGACCTTGATCCTTCTCGTGGTCCGCAGGATCTCCTGGCTGAGCCGCTTTAATTTGCTCTCGTACTTCGCGATCTCCAGCATTGATTCCAGCAGCTTTTCAAAGAGCGTAACCCCGGCCGCAAGGTGAGGCGTCACCGAAAGTTCGTCGTAGCCGCGCTTGTCCGCATCGCGCACCGGTGCATCATGGTAGGCAATATCCTTGTACCGGAGGCCCCAGATGCTTTTTTCCGCCACATCGATCCCGAATTCACGCTCTGTCGCAACCACGATCGATTCTACCGCATCCTTGCCCTCATGACCCAGGGCAAGCGCCCGTTTGAGCAGCGCCTTGCCATAGGTCGTCCTGATCTCCTCCCGGGACCGCAGGAACGGCAGCGTCGTGGCCAGGAATTCCTTTATCAGCGCTTGTTTGCGCGCCTTCAGGATACTGATGCTGTTGAGGACCGACCGGGACTTTTCTTTCAACAGCAGCAGATTCGTTCTGGTAGGATGGATCATATCGCTCCGCGATAATTGGAAATTGGAGATTTTAAATTTAAAAATGTAAATTGTTTAAAATAGAAACTATGCCCGCAGGGCATACCGCCAATTTTAAATTTCCAATTTTCACTTTCCAATTTTCAATCGGTATTTCTTTACGTAACCGCCAGCGAGAACTGCTTCATCAGGCGCAGACCCACATCGAGCGTCTCGTGCACCGTACGCCTGGTTGTCCCCTGGCCCACAAATTCGTGCTCAAAAACATCTGCGAAATCGAGCATCAGGATATCTGCTTTGGTCATGCCATCCCTGCCGACAATGGCCTCGAGCCGCCGCAGATCCCTGCCCTTGGCATAGTATTTATACAGATTGTTCGACACTTTCCGGTGGTCCGCTCGGGTATGCCCTTCGCCGATGCCCTTCTGCATGAGTCGGGAAAGGCTTGGCAGCACGTCCATGGGCGGAAAGATCCCCTTCTGATGCAGTTCCCGGCTCAGCACGATCTGTCCCTCGGTGATGTACCCCGTCAGGTCCGGGATGGGGTGGGTGATGTCGTCCTCGGGCATGGTCACCACCGGCAGCATGGTGACCGACCCCTCAAGCCCGTAAATCCGGCCCGCCCGCTCGTAGAGCGACGCGAGATCGGAATACATGTAGCCCGGGTAGCCGCGCCTGCCGGGCAGTTCTTCGCGCGCCGTCGATATTTCACGCAGGGCGTCGCAGTAGTTGGTCATGTCGGTGATGATGACGAGGACGTCCATGCCCTTGTCGAAGGCAAGGTACTCCGCAACGGTCAGCGCGAAGCGGGGCGCCAGAAGCCGCTCCATGACCGGTTCATCGGCCATGTTCACAAAGGCCACGAATCCCGACTGCATCTCCTGCAGCACGTTCAGGTAGAAGGAATATTCGTGAAACGTCAGTCCCAGCGCCGCAAAGACCACGATGAACTTCTGCTCCGCCTTGGCAAGCCGGGCATTCCGCAGGATGCCGCCGACCACCTCCTTGGAAGGCAGGCCTGCTGCGGAGAAGATCGGCAGTTTCTGGCCGCGCACCAGCGTGTTCAGTCCGTCGATGGGTGAGAAACCGGTCTCGATGAAGTCTTCCGGCCGGGCCCGGGCAGAAGGATTCATAGGCGAACCCGTGATCGGCTTCCAGAGCTCCGGGATATAGAGGGGCATGCCGTCCTTGGGTTCGAAGGAGCCGTTGCAGATCCTGCCGATGATATCCGGTGACAGCGGCACGCGCTTGATAGCATCGGTAAAGACCACGCTCGTACGGTCTACATCTAGGCCCTGGGTGGATCCGTAAACCTCGACCAGGGTCGTGTCGCCGTCTATTTCGAGCACCTCGGCCTCCATCCGTCTGCCGTCAGGAGCGATGACGTTCACGACCTCGCCGATCCGCACGTTCTGAACGTTCTGCACAAAGAGCAGCGGGCCCGCAATGGTCGTTGTGGTACGATAGATGTGTTCGGAAAGTCGCATGACAATCTCCCTGATGCTCGATGCAGAATCCAGGAGCCTCTTAACTATAAACAGCCTTTGACATACATAACATCGGATAAAATCCCGATAACTGCGGATTGTTTCGGACAGAGATCTCACCCTCTTGATGATAGAAGTATCTTTTTGTTTTATTGCTTTATCCGCTTTTATCCGTGTTAATCCGCTTCTTCAGTGTCCAAGATGTTTTCTGGACTTATGAGCTTACCAACTTTATTCTGTATCAGCCAACCGTTTTCATCGCGTCTTCCAGCCCCACTCCCTGTTTCAGCAAGGCTGCTGCGGATTCGTGGAGGTCCAGAAGCCGCTTGATGATCGCCAGCGTCTTTTCGGGCGGCGAGAAAGCGTCGTCGCTGTATGCGTTCTGCTGCAGGAACTCGGTGCGGATCATTTCGGCAATCCGCATCAGCAGGCGGTCCGCATCCTGCAGCCCTTCAGCCCCCACGATCTCAGAGACCTCGCGGAGCGACTCTTCCTCCTGCAGGATCTGGCGGCATCGCGCGAGCAGACGCGTCCCACTCCGAAGAGACCTTTTTTTTGTAATGCGTTGCCACGTCTCCGGCATAGAGCGAGTAGCTCTGGAACCAGTTGATCGCCGGATAATGCCTGCGGTGCGCCAGGGAGGTGTCGAGCATCAGAAATGCGCCGGTCGTGCGCAGACAGGCCTGGGTCACCGGCTCGGTGAAATCTCCGCCCGGCGGTGAGACTGAAAGGATCATGCTGAGCGAGCCGATCCTGTTGTTCAGGGTCTCGACCACGCCGGACCGCTCGAAGAACGCGGACAGCCGCGACGCAAGATACGTGGGATAGCCCTCTTCGCCGGGCATCTCTTCCAACGAGGCTGAAATTTCGCGCAGCGCCTCGGCCCATCGGGAAAGGCTGTCGGCAAGGAACAGCACATGGTAGCCCATATCGCGGTAGTACTCCGCCATGGTGACGGCGGTATAGATCGACGCCTCGCGCGCAGCCACGGGCATGTTCGACGTATTGACCACGAGCACCGTGCGGTCCCGGAGCGGCCTGCCGCTCCAGGGGTCGCGCAGCTCCCCGAACTCGGCGATCATGTCCGCCATTTCGTTGCCGCGCTCGCCGCAGCCGACATAGACAACGATATCCACGTCAGCGAACTTGGCCACCGACTGCTCGAGGATCGTCTTGCCCGTGCCGAATCCGCCGGGGAAGATGGCGGTCCCGCCGCGCGCCAGGGGGAACAGAAAATCGATGCTGCGCTGGCCGGTCACGAGCGGCTCAGCAGGCGCGAACTTTCTCTTGTAGGGCCGCGCGAAACGCACTGGCCACTCATGGCAGCCCGGTATGTCCCGGCCGGACTCGAACTGCCCCAGCGGTTCGTCGAGGCTGATGTCTCCTTCGGTAAGCCTGGCGATCTTTTCACGGTCCCCCGAACCGCCGAGGATAAAGTGTTTGAATGCACCTTCCTGGACCGAGCCGATGATGGCGCCGGGCGTGATCAGTTCTCCCGGTTTCATCATCGGCGTGAACTGCCACCGCTTCATGTAATCCAGGGCGTACATTTCCTTGCCGCCGGTGATAAAGGGCCCCATTTCCTTTCTGAGCCGTTCGAGCGGGCGCTGGAGCCCGTCGAACATGCCCGACGAGAAGCCCGGGCCCCAGGCGCACCGTAAGCGGCATACCAACGCCCTTCACCGGTTCTCCGACACCCAGGCCGCGCGTGTCCTCATAGACCTGGATCACGGCCCGTTCGCGTTCGAGACGAACGACCTCGCCCGTCAGCATGGCGTGGCCGACGTAGACGCGCTCGTACAGGGTAAGCCCCTTCAGGTCGGTCGTAACGGTAGGTCCTGATATTCCCTGGATTTTTCCACTCATTGAGAGACCCCGTTGTTGTACTGATAATCTTAAACAAACCTTTTGACACGGATCAGATCTGATAAACATCGGATAAAATCGGATTTTCTCTTGCGGGAAAAGATTCACCTTTCTGATGAGAATCTCACTTTTGATGTATCCGCCCTTATCATACGTTAATCCGATTCTTCCGTGTCCAAATGATTCGGTCACAACAATCTGTTCCCGGCCCCAGTCAGAGCTTCAACCGCACATGGTATCCAATGGCCCGCCTGATGAGGCGTGATGTGTAATCCTCTACATCCTCAGGCGGTTTTTCCGGCGCAGGCAGTACGAGCAGTATCCCGTGCCATCCTTGTTCCAGTTCCTGCACCCGTTCATACGACATCCCCTGCCCGTTCTGTGCCCGGCTCATCAGCCGTTCATCGATGATCACCAGGCCGACATCCGGATCGGTCATGCTCCTCTGCAGCGTTTCCTCGGCATCATCCGCCTCGACCGCAGCCTGGGGAAGACCGGTCAGGCTGAATCCGTAGGACGCATCAGGAGGCGTTATGAACGATATCTTTTTCATGGCCTATCAAAACCGATCTTCAGCTGACCAGCTCGTTCTCGATCACGTCCCGTTCCGCGTTTTTTCCGTAGAACAGGATGCTCAGATTCATCGCCTCCATGGAACAGCGCCAGAGGTAGTCCAGGATCGTTCCAACGCCAAGGGGATCACTTCCCTCCTGTTTGAGATACTGTGTCGTCGCCCTGTACAGGGCGTGCTCCACCTGGGAGGGGTCCTGCAGCTCTATCTTCACACCGGCATACTGCCTGATAAGCACGCCAGCGGCCAGAAGGTCCCTCCGCTGCTGGATCTGGACAAGCTGCTCCACCGGCAGACTGCCGAAGGCTATAAAATCGGGTGTGCTCACGGACTCCTGCAGCACGGAAACGGCAAGTCGTATAAGATTGCGGGCATCGATCATACGAACCATGAATGTTTTGATGAGCGGATGCAGTTTTTGCTGTGCCGCGTATTCGAGGAGAAGGTTGGTCAATCGACGCTCAACGCCCCGCAGCCCTTCTTCGGCAAAGTATTGCGGCAGGTCGGCAAAGGCCGGAGATAGTCTGCTGAAAATGCGACTGACCTCGTCAATGGCCGTCGAACTGTCTGTTGACGACAGGCAGGCCTTGCGTAGTTCGTTCGAGAGCAGACTTTCGGTAAAAAGCTCCTCCAGGCGCGCCGACTTCCTGTCCTTCATCCGCCGGAGGCAGATGCATATCGTTCTGAGCTCGGCATACAGGAAGAAGAGGCCGAATAGTTCCCTGAGGCGTCCGTTCATTTGCCCGTATACCCAGCGATATTCTTTCATCAACCGACGCCAGACCGCATCCGGAGAGGCTTCGACAACACCCCCGCGGGAGCGCGATGACAGGAGCGCCTCCAGCGGTGCAGCATCAAAGAGCAGGGTCTTCCAGTCCCTGATCAGTCCGGCCCTCCTGCCCCTGATCCTGGACAGCAGGTACACCGCTGGATAACCCCGGTCTTCAAGATCGAGTAGAAGTTCCATTGGCTGGCCTCTTTGATCAGCTCCGGGAGCATGGCTTCCCATGCGCGCTCCAGCCGTTTCTCGCAGGTATTGACGACCGTCACCAGACCGTCGTCACTGGTCACCTCCAGCCCGCCGGAGATCGTTTCCGACGCGGTTATCTTCGCGTTGGGGAAGTAATTTCCGTGCGCGTTCGACATCGTCGGGGTTGCACCTTCACGCTTGCCCAGGTGAACCGCGGGAGTTCCTGCACCATGGCCTGAAAAGCCGCGTCGTATTCACCTTCTCTCAACATGCGGAGCCGGGATCCGGCTATCGCATAGAGAAGATCGGCAAGTTTTCGGTCCGCGGCAAGGCGCAGTCCCCGCTCTTTACTGCGCGTTTCCAGCAGGGCCTGCGATCGGATCAAAGCCACTTTGGCCGCCATGATACGACCTGCCTCCTCTTTCGCCTGATCGATCTTCTGTGCGCAGGCTGCCCTGGCAGTATCAGCCTCTGCGCTCGCCTCCGACCAGACGGCATCCACCCGCTCGCTCGCGGCCGATCGCAGCGACTCGATCAGTTCCTTGCATCCCATGTTACTTCACCGTAAAGAGGATCATGGTCGCCACCACGAATCCCAGGATCACCATGGTCTCGGGAATGGCGACCAGGATCACGATGGTGCCGGTCAATTCCGGCTTTTCCGCCAGCGTGCCCGCGCCGGCCGCCCCGATCCGTGACTGCGCCCAGGCCGTTGCGATCGCGGGTACGCTGATGGCCAGGGCTGCACAAAATGCGATCAATACTTTTTCGTAGTTCATAGGACCTCCTTTTATTTAATCCGGACAAGCCGGAACCATTTTGCCACGAAGACACAAAGGCACGAAGAAATCCTCAATGATTGTACCGTCTATTTAATCTGCAAACCTAAAGATTCCTTTGTGTCTTCGTGCCTTCGTGGCAGAATTATGTTTTTCATTTTGCCTAGATTTTTTCAGCGCTTAAACCTTCTTTAACGGAGCGAACTTCCTTCCTCCGTGTTCAATGAACTTGCTGAAGAACTCCACATAGTGGAGCCTCAGGGAGTGTATGGTGGGAGAAAAAACGCCCAGAATGATGTTCAGCAAATGGATCAGTCCGGCCACGACGACCCCCGTGACCACGTCGCCGGTCACGCCGGCCAGATTGTTCGCAACAAAGGCGAGCAGCACGGAGGTGAGCCCGATCGCCGCGATGCGGACATAGGATATGATGTTGCCGATGCTTTTGAGAAGTTCCAGCGGCGCCAGCAGACCGCCGGCAAAAAAAAGGAACGGCGTGAGGAACAGGATCACCAGAACGACGGGACGAGCCAGCAACGCGGGGAAATAGCCGAACAACGACGCGATGATCACCATTAGGCTGATGATAATGACAACGCTCAGCGCCTTGTACGCCGCTTCTTTCATGATTTTATGCTTGAATGCATTGATGGCGCCCAGGATCAGGCCAAGGATGATATGGGCGACGCCCACGGCAACGGAGAATGCGAGCATCGGCACAATAGCCGTGCGACGCTCCATGCAGAGCGGCTCGATATGAAAGAGCCGTTCAGGAAGATCGCCGAAGAATTCACCGAAGAGTATCCCGAAAAAGGCCGAATAGGCCGAGGCGATCAACAGGATCTTCGCGCCGTCCCTGACCGGTCCTTTTTGACGGTTCTTTTTGAGCAGGATGAGTGACGTGATGCCGAGCACCAGGGCATATCCTGCGTCACCCAGGATCATGCCGAAAAATATGGGGAAGAATATCGCGATGAACGGCGTAGGATCGTAGGACGTGTAGGCCGGCAGCGGCAGCAGGCTCGTGAACAGTTCAAAGGGCTTGAAGTAGGAGGGGTTCTTCAGGACGATCGGCACCTGGTCGAGCTCCTCTTCATGCATTTCTTTTTCCTCGATCATGACCCTGGCGCCGAAATCATCGCGCAGCCGTTGTTTGAGCCGCGGAAGGTCTTCCGACTGCATCCATCCGTGAATAAAAAAGCACATGCGGGTTTCGAAAGCGAAGGCCGTTGTGTTGAGCAGCGAAAGACGGTCGTCGATCCATTCCTGCACGCGCTGGTAGATCGGGACCCATCGCCGGGTAAAACTTGCCAGTTCCGCATCGATCGCCCGGATCTCGAGCAGCACCTGGTCTGCCCGCTTTTTCACAAAGGACACCTTCTCCGGGAACGTCAATTTGGCGAAGGATTCAGGGAACGTGAGCTCGGGAACGTGTTCATCGCTCAGGGATTTTTTTACCTTTTCGGAAACGCTCTTTTCCACGGTGATGAGACCCACCAGGGTGCCGTCCTCCGCCGGCTCGGTCTGCAGTTCGTATTTCCAGTCCGTTATTCTCGACAGGGCCGCGCGCAGGTGTTCGACCATCTCGGGTTCGCGGATCGTCAGTCCGATGAAATCAAGGTCAGGCGTTTCCGTGGTGGTCTCGACGAGTGACGCAAGTGCGTTGAGAAAGATCGAGTACCGGCCAAGCTCGGCCCCTTCCTTGGCCAGAATTTCGCGCCGTTTGGACAGGTCAGTTGCACTTTCCCGGTGCCGGTCGATGGTCTTGGAAACCGTATCGAGAATGGAGACCGGTTCGATATAGCTTTTTCTTACGGCAAGGGCGGGCAGCTCAGCAAAGAGCAGTTCGATCTTCTGGCGCAGTTCCTCGAGGAACATGCGCTCAAAAACGGTCTTCTCATCCAGCATGAAAGAGCGAACGTCCTTTTCCCATTCTTTTTCGATGTACCCCACGGTGGCCGGTTCGATCTGAAATATGCCCATTTCCCGCAGCAGGGACAGAACCTGCTGCAGCAGAGGCTTTTCGCCGACGATCTCGATCTTGGACATCCTGACTATCATGCGTCATCCCGGGAGTATGGTACGGATATGCTTCTCCACAATCGCCTGCAACACTGCTCTGTCCAGATGGTCCATATGTTCAACGAGCGTTGCCGCAGCCCTCACGCTCGATGCAGTGCTCTCCTCTGCTTCTTTCCTCGCCCGGTCCTCTGCCGCTGCGAGCATGTCCTTGATCCGATCCTCTTCCTTAAGGACCTCGTCTTCGCAAACCTTTTTCACCTTTTCAAGCCAGTCGCGCGCCTTTGCCTGTTCGATTTCAAGGCACTTCTGGATCTCCCGCTCTACCTCGATGACCTCGCTCAAAACATTGTTGTCCATACTTCAATTGTAGCAAAAAAAAACAGCTACATTTAGAGGGACAGTATGCAACATTCCGCTACAGTGCATTTTTTTAGCCCATTATCCGACATAAGACAGAAAAAACGAGCATGCGCATCACAGCACTTGCATTAACCACTGCCTGCGGTAAAATGCATCAACAGAGGAGGTGCAAGATGATACGGTATAGCGGAGTGAACCACCTTGCAATGGCTACGGGCAACATGGATGGCACCATTCGCTTTTGGCGGGACCTGCTCGGCATGCGTATGGTCGCTGGCTTGGGGCAACCCGGGTATCGGCACTACTTTTTCGAGGTATCGGACCGCGACATGATCGCCTTCTTTGAATGGCCGGGTATTCTTCCGGTGCCGGAAAAGGAGCATGGCCGTCCGGTTGCTGGACCGTTCTTGTTCGATCATGTTTCCTTCGGCGTGGAGAGCGAAGACGGTCTTTGGGCACTGAAGGACAGGATCTCTGCCGCCGGGATATGGGTGTCGGAAGTGATCGACCACGGGTTCATACATTCCATCTATTCCTTTGATCCCAACGGCATCCCGATCGAGTTCAGCGTGCCGGTCAAGAACATCGATCCGCGCAGCAAGCCGTTCATGGCCGACCGGGCGCCGGTGAAAACAGCACTCGAAGGGGTTGAACCGCGATATGAAGCATGGCCGGCTGTCGCACGACCGACACCAAAAGAGGAGCGCACCGTTTACCCCGGAGCCGGCAGTGAGCTGTTTCACGGAAAGAAAAAGGAATGATGATAATGACCGCAACTAAGAACACATGAGGAGGAAAAACCTGGTACGAATAATGGTCCGGCATGATCTGCGTCCCTGCAATGGTTGCATTGGATGTAATCTCTTGACTAACACCTGCCCAACCTCAACAATTCCATCGAGTTGCCGTCATCCCCATTGTTTTTTTCACCACGATCATCACATTTACACTGAGCCAGCCTTGACAAGCACCAGTTCTTTGATACACTTGAGCCATGAACCTACCCCTTCTGATCAGCATCATCGCATGCCTGCTTTTCTCTTCTCACGCTTTTGCAACGGACGACTGTTATTCCTGCCATGGGAAAAAGGGCGGCCGAACCTATGTGAGCAAAGATGCCTTCGAGCAGTCGGTCCACGGCTGGATGGCCTGCGATAAATGCCACCTCGGCATCTCGCCCTACCCCCATGGGATCGTATCCAAAGTCAATTGCGGCATCTGCCATTTTCTCGGCAGGGAAGGCGCTCCCAAAGAGCAGGCCGCGGAGTATAAACTGAGCGTCCATGGACGTGCGGCCGGCAAGGGAATTGCCCTGGCTCCGACCTGCCAGACCTGCCATGGTTCTCATGCGATCTACCGATCCACAGACCCCCGGTCAACGACCGGCAGGGAGAAGATCCCGTCCCTCTGCGGCCAATGCCATGCGGCCGAGCTCGGCACGTATGAAAAAAGCATCCATGGCATCGCTCCTCCTCAAAGAACAATATGAACAGCGCTCCGACCTGTTTCGACTGCCATATGGAGCACCGCATTCCGGGCGCCTCGGAACCGAAGTGGAAACTGTCGCTGATCGACAAATGCGGCACCTGCCATCCCGAAGAGATGAACACGTATCAGAAGACCTATCACGGCAAAGTGACCCGTCTCGGTTATACGACCATCGCCATGTGCTGGGACTGCCACGGTTCGCATGGCATCCTTCCGCAGAATGACCCTGCATTCCACGCTGTCGTCAAAGAATCTGGTCGCCACCTGTGCAAAGTGCCACCCCGGCGCCACAGAAAGCTTTACCAAATTCTATGCCCATGCGGAGGAGACGAACCGGGCAAAGTATCCGGTCCTTTACTACACCTTCGTGTTCATGACCCTGCTGCTCATCGGGGTCTTCGCCTTCTTTCTGACCCACACGTTCCTGTGGGCGTACCGCGCGTTAAAAGAGCGGATACAGAAAAAAGGAGGGATGTAAACATGGCACTGGTCAAACGGTTCAACGCCTATCACCGGATCCTGCATGTCGCCATGGCCGTCAGCTTCATCGGCCTCGTCGCATCCGGCATGCCGATCAAGTATGCCCAGGCGCCCTGGGCCGCGTGGCTGACGAAGCTTCTCGGGGGATACGCAGGGAGCGGCCCTGATCCATCGCATCTGCGCGGTCATCACCTTCGGCTATTTCGCGGCGCATATCGGCTATGTCCTGTACGACATCGTTATCGTCAGAAAGTTCAAGTTCAACCCCCTCGGGCCCTGAATCCATGGTCCCCTGGCTCAAGGACCTCGAGGACATCATCGAGCAACTTCAAGTGGTTCCTCGGCCTGGGTCCCCGCCCGCAGCTGGACCAGTGGACCTACTGGGAAAAGTTCGATTACTGGGCCGTCTTCTGGGGCGTGGGCATGATCGGCGTCTCCGGACTGTTCCTGTGGTTCCCCGTGTTCTTCGGCCAGTTCTTACCCGGCTGGGCCTTTAACATCGCGACCGTCATTCATAGTGACGAAGCGCTCCTGGCGGCCGGATTCATCTTCACGATCCACTATTTCAACACCCATATGCGGCCGGAAAAGTTCCCCATGGATCCGGTCATCTTTACCGGAAACCTGACGCTCGAGGAGCTGAAGCACGAACGGCCCCTCGAATACGAGCGCCTCGTAGCCGAGAACAAGCTTGGCCAATACGCGACCGAGGCCCAGGCGCCCTGGATCACCGATGCAGGCATCATCTTCGGTTTCCTGACGGTTCTGATCGGATTTGTCTACTGGTCCTGATCATTCTCGGACAGTTCGTGTATTAACTCATGTCCTTACAACAGAGAGACCTCTTCATAAAAAACATCTTTTCGACGGTCGCGCCTCACGTCGATTTCCTGAGCACCGGTTTCAGCTTCGGCTTCGACCATTACTGGCGAAACAGAGCGGTCAGGCGCGCCGGGATCGCGGAGGGCGAACGGGTGCTCGATGTCTGCACCGGCACCGGGGAACTGGCGTTCCTGCTTGCCGACAAGGTCGGCGAGAACGGCCTGGTCACCGGCGCCGATTTCTGCAGCGAGATGCTGGACCGGGCGCGTAAGAAATCCTCGGACCGTCACACGAATCTTTCCTTCATCCTATCCGACACCAAGGCCCTGGCCTTCCCCGACAACATCTTTGATCTGGTCACGGTCTCCTTCGGCATGAGGAACATCCCCGACACGACCATTGCGCTGCAAGAGATCAAACGGGTGCTGAAGCCGGGCGGCAGGTTCATCTGCCTTGAGCTGACACGGCCGCACCTGGCCTGGTTCCGCAGCCTCTACGAATGGTATGTCTTCTGGATCATGCCGTTCATCGCGAAAACTGGTCGTCAAGACAGCCGCCCCCTATCTGTATCTGCCGCGGTCCATCAACGCCTTCTATCCCCCGGACGAGTTCAGGCAGATCATCGCCGAAAGCGGCTTTACCAGACGTGACCGTCGATTCCCTGACCATGGGGATCGCGACGATCTACGGGGCGGTAAAACGTGGATAACGTCGGTATTTTCTGCGACAAAGGACAACGCATTTTCTGCATGACTATTCACGGCGCTGCATCGAGCGCCTGTACGGGCCACTCGCTGTTCCCGGTCCCTTTTCCTTTTCTCTCCGCCTATCTGGAAGCAAACATCAAAAAGGAAGCGGACAAGGACCGCTTGATCATCGAACATGCGGCGGAAGCCCTTGCCGCGGGGAAAGAACCGGGCGATGTGGACATCGAGGATATCTTCGAGCGAACAAAAACCGTCGACAAGGCCTTCGTCCGCCGTCTTCTGATCCCCTCATTCTCGATCCAGGTGCGCTACGAGGACATTGCCGACATCAGGAAAAAACGGATCGCTCGGCTGTCAACAACGGCCGGCGAGATGCTGCAGGCACTGGGAAGGATCATCATCGTTCTCTGAAGTGGTCCGGAACACCTACACGCGAATCGCAGTTCCGCGGAGTCATCCTGGACATCCTTCACCTGTACAACCAGGAGACCAGGATGCTTGACCGATTCCATCAAGTTCTTCTCGCCCTTCAACCGGGCGATCAGCCTGTTTGCCGAGAACATGTTCGACACCATGGAGGCCGTCGCAGCAAGCATGGTCGACGAGTATGCCGAGAAACTGTTCCGGGGAGAATGTCGCATGCACAGAACGGACCTGATCCTGCTCCACCCGCCCAGCGTCTTCAAATTCCGCGAACTGCCGCTCTTTTTCGGCCCGGTGAGCGATGTCGTGCCGTCGTCGTCCATTTTCGAGATCTACCCCATCGGGTTCCTGACCATGTCGCAGTACCTGCACACGCACGGCCTGTCGGTCCGGATCGTCAACCTGGCGCTCAAGATGCTGCGGACCGCCACTTCGATCCGGAACCGTTCATCAAGCCAAACTGAGGCCGATCGCCTTCGGCATCGACCTCCACTGGCTCCCCCACGTGGACGGCAGCCTGAGCCTTGCCGAGCTCTGTCAAAAAGCACCATCCCGACATCCCGGTCATCCTGGGCGGCCTGAGCGCGACCTATTATCACGAAGAGATCATGCGCGACTATCCCTTTGTGGACTTCGTCCTGTGCGGCGACTCCACGGAAGAGCCCGCTGCGTCAGCTCATGGAAGCGATCAAGGCGGGCCACGGGTACGAGCAGGTCCCGAACCTCGTCTGGCGCGACGCCGGCGGCACTGCGGTCGTGAACGAGCGGTCCTTCCAGCCCGAGACCATGGACTACATCGATTTCGACTATCCCCATCTCATGAAGATGGTGCTCAAGTATCTCGACCCCACGGGCTATATCCCCTTCAAGTACTGGCTCAGTTACCCCGTGACCGCGGTCTTCACCTGCCGAGGCTGCAACCACAACTGCGGCACCTGCGGGGGCTCGCTCTCGGCGTTCAACAAGGTCTGCTTGCGCTCCAAGGCCTGCTTCCGCTCGCCCGAGCTCGTGGCCGATGACATCAAACGAATGTCGGAATACACCGGAGCGCCGGTCATCGTGCTGGGAGACCTGCTGATGGCCGGCAGGAATTATGCCGACCGGTTCCTGGATGCCATGAAGAAGCACCACGTCCGGAACGAGGTCTGCATCGAGTTCTTCACCCCGCCTCCAGCCGATTTCCTTGCAAAAGGCGGCTGATTCCATCAGGACCTTCAACGTGGAGATGTCGCCGGAGTCCCACGACATCAACGTGCAGAAAGATCTTCGGGAAGAATTACGAGAACAACGCGCTGGAGGACATGATCGAAACGCTCATCAGCGTCGGGTGCAAGCGGATCGACCTGTTCTTCATGGTGGGGCTTCCGAACCAGACCTATGATTCGGTCATGGATACGGTGAAGTACTGCGGTTCGCTCATGGACCGGTTCGGCAGCAACGGCGACACCGGCAAGATACTGCCGCTCATCGCCCCGCTCGCGCCGTTCATCGATCCGGGCAGCATGATCTTCGAGGACCCGGAAAAGTACGGGTACACGTTCTTCTATAAGACCCTTACGGAACACCGCAAGGCCATGCTCATGCCGAGCTGGAAGTTTGCGTTGAATTACGAGACGAAATGGATGAACCGCGATGAGATCGTGAGGGCGACCTATGACGGGGCGCTGGGGCTGCTCAACGCTAAAGGAACAGTACGGCGCCATCGAGCCAGAAGACCGCGGCAAAGGTCAGGAACCATCTTGAACGCGCGGTGGCCTTAAATGCGAAGATCAAGGACCTGTCGAGCATCGACGATTCGCTGCGGGAGGAGATCTTCAGCCTGAATACGCTGGACCTGGTCTGCGACAAGCACGAACTTGACTGGCCGATCAAAGGCTGGAAGCTCAATGTGTTCAAGCTGGCAAAGCTGCTGCTTCAGAATTCGAATAACGGCAATGGTTCTTTTCAACAGACAAAGGCTGTCCCGGCTTTATCGAATGAAAAGGAGAGCCGATGAGCCATCTGGCAGTTCATAGCAGTAACTAAAAATCAAACTCCACTGACAACGTTATTTCGCCTCGCTTACCCTTCACGTAATATGAGACCACGCTTTATCTTGTCTAAACGTGCCTTGGCAGCTGGATCTGTGTTGAAGAACGCTTCAAGCTGGTTGCATGCATATTCGGTGCAATACGCGCAGTTTTCCAGCTTCTTTTCCCGCGCGCACTTCCTCATAGGGCAGTTCTTGCATCCTGAGAATAATCTACCACTTTCTATCCGGCAACCATCGCAGTCAGTGATTTCTTCCAACGTGTAATTTATCCCATACGCTTCCTTGCACAGCTTCACAATCTCGGACCTCATTCTTGTTTTTTCTTCTTTGTTCCCCTGCCTCGTTGCCAGGTAGATCGGACATGTTCGACAGATTAAACCGCAGTAAGCGACCATCTCGGCCATGGCTTTTTCGTTTCCTCTCATATGGCTTGCAAACCGTTGCATAATAATCACTTCAATATCAATATAGATCAACAGAGCAAAATATCATCTCTTTTTTTCTTTCGGATCAATAAAAATGACTACATGATAAGTAAGTAGCATTTCATCGATCTCAACCTTTACTATTGAGCGGTCAGGACCTACTATAGTATTTCGATATTCTTGTCATTAATTGACATTCCAACGCGACGGAGCTAGCTTTTCAGTACAGCGCGCTGGACAACCTAAATTAAAAGGAGGTTTCTGTCATGAAAAAGGTTACACATGCAGCATTTATTCTTGCAGTCGTCGCGGTCACAATGGTCTTCGTGACCGGCCTTGCGACAGCCGCATCAACAGCATCACCGAAGGACGTTGGGGAACTAAATGCCGAGATCACCATGCTCAACTCCAACGCGAGCCTGCCTCAGGGTGACAAAATAATCACGAAGCAACTGATGGATACGTTCAAGGTCGGCAGCGACAGGGTCACCAGCCTGATCGGAGCCAGTACCCTGATGGGAAGCAACAAAGCACAGTACGGAGACGCGGCAGCGATCCTGGCCTTCGCCAGCGAGATGCCCGGAGGAGTCACCGCGGAGAATATCACCAAGGTCTCGAGCATGCGGCAGCAAACGCGGGATTGGGCGCAGCTGGCACAGAACCTGAACGTGGATGTTGGAAAGGTGGCAAGCAAACTGAGCAGCCTCGAGAACGACAGTCATAAGAGCATCAAACAGGCTCTTGCCGATTCGTTTTCTGGGAGCGCGGCAGGCGGTATGAGCGGAGGATCGGAAAGCGGTGCTGGAGGCAGCAAGTATTGATTTTTCAGATCATTGACCCTGAGCAAAAGGCAGTCGGTCTCGTGCCGGCTGCCTTTATTGTTCCGACCCTGCGTCACAGCTTGGCCCCTCAGGTCAGTAAGATGCCCCAGCTTTTTTTGCCAGACAACAACGGCTGCGATGCTTTTACGCCGAAATTATTCAATATCGGATCATGTCGTTCGTTGCAGAATCCCCAGGTCGGGAATAAACGCCTGCGATTAAAGGCTTCCCGCCCATAGCGAAGAATTGAGGTCATATGACCAGCCCGATCCTGTAAATCTGCATATTTTAAATCCTTCTCTCGTATTCGCAGAAGGGGCACCGCCAGGCGTTCTCCGTCTGGTACCACTGCATTTTCTTACGGCAGACCGGGCAAGCCTTTTTTTTGGTCGAGGGCTGCTTATTGGACGATGATGATTTCTTTTTTGATTCCTCGTTTTCGTTCGACGACAGGGATGTCAAAGAGTCGGCAAGGGGCGAAAATGGATCGAAAATCGGCGCCGAAGCTGGACCGGGCTTGGGTGCGTCCGTATGTTCTTTTTTTTCTTCGATTTTACCCTGGACTTCATTCTTTTTTAATTCTTCGTATGCGCAGGAATAACACTGCCACATTTCCTCATTACTGAGGAAGTCCATTCGCCCACCGCACATAGGGCATTTTTTCTGCCATTCCGTATCCTTCGGCGCAGAAGACTCACGGATTTCGATTTTCTGCTCGCCGACTTCTTTTTTCTCGCTGGGAATATCCCATTCAATAGAATTCCTATGCGGAGTGGGCTTCGGTGCGTTCGTCTGTTCACCTTTTTCTTCGTATGCACAGGAATAACACTGCCACATTTTCTCATTAATGAGGAAGTCCATTCGCCCACCGCACATAGGGCATTTTTTCTGCCATTCCGTATCCTTCGGCGCAGAAGAATCAGGGACTTCGATTTTCTGCTCGCCGCTTTCCTTTTTCTCGATGGGAATATCCCATTCAATAGAATCCCTATGCGGAGTGGGCTTCGGTGCGTTCGTATGTTCACTTTTTTCTTCGATTTTACCCTGAACTTCATCCTCTTTTAATTCTTCGTATGCACAGGAATAACACATCCACATTTTCCCATCAATGAGGAAGTCCATTCGCCCACCGCACATAGGGCATTTTTTCTGCCATTCCGTATCCTTCGGCGCAGAAGACTCACGGATTTCGATTTTCTGCTCGCCGACTTCCTTTTTCTCGCTGGGAGTATCCCTGTGCGGGACTGGCTGAGCGGCCGCGCTTTCAGCAGCAAATTCCTCGACCTTTTTTTTGATATAGGTTATCTCCGCCCCGATATCCGTAAAGAGTTCCCTCATGGCCTTCTCGACGAGTTCCATTTCCTTTTCACGTGTCGCCATGCCATTGAGGAGCCCTTTTTCTTCGCTTTCAAGCCATACTATTCTTTCACGTAGTTTCGCTATCTCGCCTCTCATCTCCTGCGATTTGGTTTCCATGACCTTACGTTCGTCATGCCAGCCGGGGAGAGCAGGCATTAAGCCCTTCTCGAGTATTTTAAGCTCATCAAGCTGATTGTTGACTGCCGCAATGATCTCTTGCCGGCTTAGTTTCGAAGTCGTCGACAACGCCTTGATAGCGGCATTATAACGCTGTTTCTCCTCAGGAATGACTTCCCGGAACGATTCCTCGAGTCCACGGAATTTTCCGAATATTGTATCCTCGCCCTCAATTACTTTTTTTATTTCATCGCGTAGACGATGGATTTTGGATGATAGTTCTTCGTCTCCCTTCGATTTTCCAAAGAGATCGGCAACTATCCGGGAAAGGATTTCGTTCATGTTTTTTCCTCAGTGCCCATTCATTTCCTCGCTTTAAAGTTCTGATAGCACATATTTCCAGATGATTTTATCCATCATTGAATATATTCAAAAACCGATGTCAACAATGTCGAATGTGAGGGTCTACCACAGATACAGAATGTAGCCTGATGTGTTTTAAATAAATAAATACGACTACACTGAGTTCAGAAAGTTATCATTGGCCCAGACCCTAGCCAGCGAAATGACTATATCCCGTCGGCTTTAGGACCGCCCGCTCGCCATTATCATTTAAAAACATCTTATTTCCAGCAATGATCGTGCCGATCTGCGTAGATACTATTTTGAGAGAAAGGAACTTCTTGAGTTTTGAAGGCGGGAGAGTGAACAGAAGCTCATAATCCTCGCCTCCTGAGAGGGCGTAATGAAGCGGAATGGCATTTAGATGATAGGCTGCATTGCGCATATCTTCTGAAAAAGGTATCTGATCGGCACGGATCTCCGCACCTACCCTGCTCTCTTCGCAAATATGCCCGAGATCGGATGACAACCCATCGCTGATATCTATCATAGCTGTGGCGCAGCCGGAGAGAGCGATTTTCCTTCCCGATTCGATGCGCGGCACGGGTTGTAGGTGCCTCTTTATAAGCCGCGCAATTTCGGATTGAGAATTTCGGATTGCGGATTTATACCCTTTACCCTTGGACCCTGGATCCCGAACCCTGGCCCCTGCCTTCAAAAGCTCCATCCCCGCGGCCGAATCCCCCAGCGTTCCGGTGACGAAAATAAGGTCTCCCGGGCGCGCCCCTGTCCTGGTAAGCATTTTCTTCTTTTCGACCTCTCCCAGGGCAGTGACGCTTATCACAAGGCCCTTTTCAGAGCCGCAGGTATCCCCGCCTACGAGGTCAACGCGGTATTTGCGGCAGAGGGCATTAAAGCCTTTATAGAACTCTTTGATCTGCTCCACGGAGATGCCTGCTGGGATGCCGAGCGCCGTGAGGCAGAAGCGGGGAACGCCTCCCATGGCGGCAATATCGCTCAGGTTCACGGCAGCGGATTTCCAGCCAAGAGAATAAAAATCTGTATAGGACAGGTCGAAATGCACGCCTTCGAGCAGCATGTCGGTCGTGGTGAGCAGCTTTTTGGAAGGTGAGAGTGAAAGCGCGGCAGCATCGTCTCCGATGCCGATCAGCGTTGCAGGTGATCTGCCTTTGGATTGTTCTTTGATCTTCTTTATCAGGCCGAATTCGCCGAGGTCCGATATTTTCATCGTTTAATTCGCAAAGATGCGTCTTTTTTAAACTCGAAAGAGTTGTATCTGTCTTTATCCGCGTTCAACACATATTATCCGCGGCAAATGCTCTTTTCAGGATAAACCGATTTGCCTTCCTAACAAAAACCCCGCACCGAAGTGCGGGGCGTCGAATAGTGTTACTCCTGATGGGCGGGTTTCAGACCCGCCCCTACCTGATTCTTACGCCTAATGCGTCGCCCTGGACCTGACAATGACCTTCTTTTTGACGCTTTTTTTAACAGTATTCCTGACAGTTTTTACAACACCTTTGCCGTTGACCTTGGCACTCAAGGCCGCAGCAAGCACGTCATCAACCGTAGTGGCGAAGATGAAGTTCATGTCCTTGCGCAGATACTTCGGCAGATCTTCGAGGTCCTTTTCATTCTCTTTCGGGATGATCACGGTCTTGATCCCGGCCCTGCGCGCGGCAAGCGTCTTTTCCTTCAAGCCACCGATCGGCATCACCCTTCCGCGCAGCGTCACTTCGCCGGTCATGGCAATGTCCCTCCGGACCGGCCTGTTCGTGAAGATCGATGCCAAGGCCGTGGCCATGGTCACGCCGGCCGAGGGGCCGTCCTTGGGGATGGCGCCGGCAGGAACATGGATATGGACATCGGTTTTCGCGAACACATCGGGATTAATGCCGAGCTTTTCCGCACGGGAGCGCACGTAGGTGAGCGCCGCGTGGGCAGATTCCTTCATCACATCGCCCAGATGGCCCGTAAGGGTCAGCTGCCCTTTGCCGAGCATGGACGTTGCTTCGATATACAGGATATCGCCGCCGGTCTCGGTCCAGGCCAGGCCGGTCACCACGCCCATTTCGTCGTTCTCGCGCTCCACTTCGGGCATGAACTTCGGCACCCCAAGGTACTTCTGGAGGTTCTGCGGCGTGATGGTATAGAGCTCATCTTCACCCTCGGCGACCTTCCGCGCGACCTTGCGGCAGAGATGGCCGATCTCGCGCTCCAGGTTCCGGACGCCTGCTTCGCGCGTGTACTGCGCAATGACCTGAATGAGCGTCTTGTCAGCGATGCTGATCTGCTTGTCCGTGATGCCGTGCTCCTTCAGCTGCCTCGGGATGAGATAGCTCTTTGCAATGCCGAGCTTTTCCTGCTCCGTATAGCCTGACAGCCGGATGATCTCCATGCGGTCCTTGAGCGGGCCCGGGATCGGGTCGGTCATGTTCGCGGTGGTGATGAACATGACGCGCGAAAGATCGAAGGGCAGGCCGATGTAATGGTCGCTGAAGGAGTTGTTCTGCTCGGGATCGAGCACTTCGAGCAGCGCCGCCGAGGGATCGCCGCGGAAATCAGCGCCGATCTTGTCGATCTCGTCGAGCATGAAGACCGGGTTGTTGTTGCCTGCCGTCTTGATGCCCTGGATGATCCTGCCCGGGAAGGGCGCCCACGTAGGTCCTGCGGTGGCCGCGGATCTCGGCCTCGTCGCGCACGCCGCCGAGCGAGATGCGCACGAACTCGCGGCCCAGGGCGCGGGCGATCGATTTGCCAAGCGAGGTCTTGCCCACGCCCGGAGGCCCGACAAAGCAGAGGATGGGGCCTTTCATTTTGTCCTTGAGCTTGCGCACCGCGAGATACTCGATGATGCGCTCCTTTACTTTCTCAAGGTCATAATGGTCTTCTTCGAGGATCTTGTGCGCCGCCTTGAGGTCGAGATTGTCCTTGGTGGCCTTGCTCCAGGGAAGTTCGGCGAGCCATTCGATATAGGTGCGGGTCATGGACGCTTCGGCAGCGTCGGGGTGCATGCGTTCGAGCCTGCGAAGCTGCTTCTCGGCTTCTTTTGCGGCTTTTTCGGGAAGCTTGGCGTCCTTGATCTTTTCGCGCAGCTCGCGCATGTCCTCGGACCGGTCATCGGTCTCGCCGAGCTCGCGCTGGATGGCCTTCAGCTGCTCCCTGAGGAAATATTCGCGCTGCGTCTTGTCGATCTCGCCGCGCACATCGGCCTGGATCTTCTGCTGCATGGAGAGCAGTTCGATCTCCTTGCCCAGGGCCTCGTTGATCCGCTTGATGCGCAGCACCGGGTCGGTGATCTCCAGGATCTCCTGCGCCTGCTCCACCTTGAGCCCCATGTTGGCGATTGCGAGGTCGGCTAGTTTGCCGGGATCGTCGACGTTCTCGATGACGACCATGATGTCCGGCAGGATGACCTTGCCGAACGACACGAGCCGTTCGATCTGCTCTTTTACGTTCCGCATGAGCGCCTCGGTCTCGAGGTCCACGATCAGGGGAACGTCGGGGAAGGTCTTGATCTCGACCTGGTAGAAGGGCTCCTTCTGAACGAACTTCACGGTCTTGGCGCGTGAAACGCCCTGGACCAGGATCTTGATGCGGCCGTCAGGCAGTTTCAACATCCGCATGATCACGCCGACCGTGCCGACCGAATAGAGGTCGGACGGCGAGGGGTTCTCGATGTTGATGTCCTTCTGCGAGGTGAGAAAGATCATGCGGTTGCCTTCGAGGGCCACCTCGATCGCCTTGATGGACATTTCCCGTCCCACAAAGAGCGGAAGTACCATGTAGGGGAATACGACGATGTCCCGTATCGGAAGCAGCGGCAGTTTTTTCGGGATCTCTATGGATTGCTGGAGATCGATATTTTTTGATTCAGTCTTTGCCAAGCCAGCCTCCTTGCGTCATGTATAATGACAATGTCCGGCCCCTCGCGCTCGTACGGGCGAGGGGTCACAGCTTTAACTTCTGCAGATACTGCCTGAACTCCGGGCCGAAATCCTTGTTCTTCAGCCCGAACTCCACCGTTGCCTTCAAAAAACCGAGTTTGTCGCCTGCGTCGTACCGGGTGCCCTCGACCTCGTACGCGTAGATCGGTTGGTCCTCCATGAGCAGCCGGAGCCCGTCCGTCAACTGGATCTCGCCACCCTTGCCCGGTTTGGTCTGTTCAAGAGCGCGGAAGATTCCCGGAGAAAGGATATAGCGTCCGATGATAGCCAGGTTGGAAGGCGCCTTGTCAGGTGACGGCTTTTCGACCAGGTCCTTGACGAGGTAAACCCCGTTCTCGATCTTTTTTGCATCAATAATGCCGTAATGCTGCGTCTGGGACCGGGGAACCTTCTGGATGGCAAGGATCGTCGATGGGTACCGTTTGTAGACCCCCATCATCTGTTTGAGTGCGGGAACCTCCGCATCGATGATATCATCGCCGAGCAGCACGGCAAAGGGTTCGTTGCCGACCACCAGCTTGGCCGTCAGCACGGCATGTCCGAGACCGAGCGCCTTTTTCTGGCGGATATAGCAGAAGGTCACCAGGTTCGCGATGCGCTGGATCTCGGAAAGTAGTTTGTGCTTGCCCTTTGCCTTGAGATCTTCTTCGAGCTCGAAAGCCACGTCGAAGTGGTCCTCGATCGCGCGCTTCCCCCTGCCCGTGACCAGCACGATCTCCTCGATGCCGGAGGCAACGGCTTCCTCCACCACATACTGGATGAGCGGCTTGTCAACGAGCGCCAGCATTTCCTTGGGCGACGCCTTGGTTGCCGGCAGGAAGCGGGTACCCAGTCCGGCAGCGGGAAAAACCGCCTTCACGATGCCTGTGGTCATTCGTCACCTCTCCCTGGAACAATGAAATCAATCACTTGAGCACAGCGGGAACAGATGTGCATTCTATGAGACAATGCCCGAAAAGTCAAGAACTAGAACCGAAACTGAGACTACTTGGGGATCGGCACGCTCCCGATCAGATATTTCAGGTCCTCGTCATCGAACCGCAGCCCGACGCCGACAAAGGGCGCGGACCGCTTGGAGTTCAGGAAGTTGTCGATCCCGCCGTTCACGAACAGGGTATTGCCGAGCATATAGCTCGCCGTTGCCTTCATATGAGCATTGATATTCTCCGACTCCCTGCTGTTAAAGTTCCAGGCGTCTACGCTCACTTTCATTTTGTCGCTGAACAGGAAGTAATCGCCGCCGATGCCGCCTGTGGACTCGATCAATCCAACGCGGAGCGCGGCATCGCCCCAGCGCTTGGCGAACATGAGGCTGAATTTGAAACGGTCCTCATAGGTCTCGGTCGTGACCGAACTGCCCGGCGTGGTGGTCATGGTGGTGCGTGCGTATTTGCCGTAGGGATCGTTGGTCATCTCGAAGATATAGTATTTATCCTTTTTGGGCTTGAGCTCAAGAGTAAAATAGCTTTTTGACTTCGGGAACATATATTCGGTGCGGAAGCCGACCACGGTCTGCATACGCTCGATCCGGGACGTATAGTCGCTGATCCCCTTGGCCGCGCTGTCGATATTGTTATACATGCTGTCGTCGCTGATCAGCTTGCCCAGCGTTCCCTCGCCGCGGTCCACCTTCCGGGCGACGCTCTCGATCGAGGCCAGGGCAAGCTCGGCGTTCCGCGATGCTTCCCGGATGTTCTCCATGCTTACTTTCAGGTTGTCCCGGTTCTCGCCCACGACGGCATTGAGGCTGTCGGCAAGTTCATTCAGCCGCATGACGAGTTCGCTCCCGTCGCCTTGAAGCGTGATGGAAAATTCCTTGATGTTCGCCATGGTTTCGCGCAGATCGTGCAGGATGTCCTCCATGGACCGGGCACCTGCCTCGGTACCCAGGACCTGGCGCAACGACCCGGTCACCTCCTTGATGTCGCCCGCTATGCCGCTTAGCTGGTTAATGAGCTTATCCACGTCGCTGGGCGATACGGTCGCCTGGATCGTCTCTTCGGGCTGATAATAGCCGGGCTTCCCTGCCGCATCGGGCATGCTGCCCTCGGGACCGTCCGTCTCTCCGCTCCGGCGGAACAAGATCCACGAATTTATCCCCCAGGAGCCCCATGGTCTTGATCGTGGCCTCTGATCCGCGTTTTATCTGGATGTCCGGATCGATCCGCAAGATGACTTTGGCGCGGCTGTCGGAGAGTACCACGCGCTCGACCGTGCCGATCTTGACCCCGGCCATGCGAACGGCCGATTTTTCGTCAAGGCCTGCCACCGAGTCAAAGAGCGCCGAAAGCGTATACCCTTTTGCCTCGCCGAACTCGTACTTTCCTACCATAAAGGTCATGATGAGGAGGGTGATCGATCCTACAATGACCAGCAACCCCACCTTTGCCTCTGCACTCAGATTAGCCATGAAAACTCCCTGTTTATTTCGGATTGCGGATTTCGGATTGCGGATTAAACTTCAAAAACGTTGAAGACCCAGACTTGTCTTTATTCCGCATTCCGCAATCCGCAATTGAAAATTAGTCCGCCGTTATCGGCCCTACCGCGCTCCCGGTAATGAACTGGTGCACGATGGGGTGCGAGGTCTGCCTGATCTCGTCGGGCGTTCCGATCTCGAGGATCTCGCCTTTATAGAGCATGGCGATGCGGTCCGAGATCTTGTACGCGCTGTGCATATCATGCGTGATCGCAACCGAGGTCACGCCGAGTTTTTTCCGCAGGTCGATGATCAGGTCGTTGATGGCGTCGGCTGAAATGGGGTCCAGTCCCGTGGTCGGTTCATCATACAGGATAATGGACGGGTTGATGGCTATGGCCCGGGCCAGCCCGACCCTTTTTTTCATGCCGCCCGACAGCTCCGCGGGCATCTTGTCCTCAATGCCCTTGAGCCCCACGAGCGCGAGTTTTTCCGTCGCCATGGCGCGGATCTCCCGGTCCGACATCTTGGTGTGCTGTTTCAGCGCAAAACCCACGTTCTCCCATACGCTCAGCGAATCGAAGAGCGCCGCCATCTGGAAGAGCATGCCGAACTTCTTGCGCACCTCGTTCAGGCCGTGCTGATCAAGGTTGTTCAGCTCCTGTCCGTCGATGATCACCCGGCCCTGGTCCGGGAACAGCAATCCGATGATGTGCTTCAGCAGCACGCTTTTGCCGCTGCCGCTGCCGCCGATCACCGTCATGCTTTCGCCCTTCTCGACGGTGAGATTGACCCCGCGGAGCACGCGCTGCTCGCCAAATCCCTTATGGAGGTTGATGATCTCGATCATAATTATCAAAAAAAGTCAGAATTCAATCTCCGGTTTCAGACTCCTGACTCCCGCTCTTCTGTACGGGCGGGTTTCAAACCCGCCCCTACCTGCCCCGGGCCCCTGACTCCCGGCCTCTTGTACTTATTACCACAACAGCGCAGACAGGAAATAATCCAGAATAAGAATCAGCATGCACGACACCACCACGGCCCCGGTCGTCGCCTTGCCCACTCCTTCCGCCCCGCCCTCGGTATTGAATCCTTTGTAGCAGCCGATGAGACCCACCACCGCGCCGAACACCAGCGCCTTGATCAGCCCGTACCATATGTCGGAGACCTCGGTATTGTCGATGCTCTGGTTCACATAGGTGACCGGGTTCGTGCCGAGCACCTTGACTCCCACGAAGTAACCGCCGGAAATGCCGATGAGCATACCCATCACCGTGAGAAAGAACATCATGATCGTGCTCGCAACGAACCGCGGGACCACCAGATACTTCATGGGGCTCGTGGCCAGGGTCTCCATGGCGTCGATCTGCTCGGTCACTTTCATGGTCCCCAGCTCCGCCGCCATGGACGCGCCGGCCCTGCCCGCAACCATGAGCCCCGTCAGAACGGGACCCAGCTCGCGCGTCATGGACAGCGAAACAACGGTGCCGATGAGCGATTCCGCCCCGAAGCGCTTGAACCCCGTGTAGCTCTGAAGCGCCAGCACCATGCCCGTGGAAAGGGCAGTGGTCAGAACGACCGGAATGGAATTCACGCCGATCAGCTCCATCTGCTTCAACAGGTTCCTCACATAAAAGGGGCCGCTCATGGTCGCGCGAAGGGTCTGGCCCAGGAACATGAGGACCCTGCCGATCTCGGTCACCACGTCGGACGTTCTGCTGCCCAGCATCTCAAGCAAGCGGATCATGAATGAGGCCACCTTTACATATCGCGCATTCGGTTTACACCGGGCCATCAGAAAGCAGCCCGAACTTTTTGTTGCTGACTTGTCTTATACGGAGACCCGCGGCACCCTGGCGCTGATCCCGCACAGCACCTCGTAGGGGATCGTCCCGGTCTTTGCCGCAAGGTCGGCGGCAGTGATCTTCTCGCTGCCCGAGGAGCCGATAAGCACTACCTCGTCGCCTTCACGGACGCCGGGGACATCGGTGACGTCGAGCATGGTCATGTCCATGCAGACCCGTCCCGCTACGGGCACCCGGACTCCCCGGACGAGCGCCTCGCCGCAGTTCGAAAGGCTGCGGCTGAAGCCGTCGGCATAGCCGATCGGGATCGTGGCGATCAGGCTCTCGCGCCCGGTCACAAAGGTCCTGCCATAGCTGACCGGCGTGCCTGCAGGGAGTTGTTTCAGCAAAAAGATCTTCGTCGCGAGCGACAGGACCGGCTGCAGATCGGCGCCCGATGCAGTTCCTTCCACCGGGTCGTAACCGTACAGCATGAGCCCGGGCCTGACCATCGTGAACAGCGCCCGCTGATAATCAAGGATCGCTGCGCTGTTGGCTGCATGGCGGAGCGGAATGGAGATCCCCCGGTCAGCGAGGGCCCCCAGGAGCGTCTCGAACCGGTCCATCTGTTGGGCGGCGAACGCCTTGTCCCTGAGATCGGCATCCGCGAAGTGCGTCATCAGGCCCTCGACCACGATACCCTCGAGCGCCATGAGTTCCTGGATCAGGTCCGGAGCGGCCTCCGGTGAAACACCGGTCCTGCCCATGCCGGTATCGATCTTCACATGCACGGCAATGCGCAGGGAGCGCTTTCGCGCTGCATCGGCCAGGGCGCGCGCGACCCTGCGTTCGAGAGCGCAGGCGTCAAACGCCATGCCGCGACCGCGTCGGCCTGCTCGGGGAATACCGGGCCCATGACCAGGACCGGAGCATCGATCCCGGCCTCGCGCAGTTCTCTTCCCTCTTCGACCAGGGCGACGCCGAGCATGTGCGCTCCGCATCCCAGCAAATGCCGCGCTACGGGAATTAGTCCGTGTCCGTACGCACGCGCCTTCACCACGGCAAGCACCTTGCGCCCGCCGGCACGGCGCGTCACCTCTTCGAAGTTATGCGTGAGCGCACTGAGCGATATACGCGCCACCGTCGGCCGATCTGCGCCGGCTCCCGCAGGCAACCCGGGAACCGAATGCAGCCGCATCAGTGGATGGTGCTCTCATTGATCTCCTCAAAGGCGCTGGATGCAGGCAGTATCTCTATCTTATCGAAAGACTGGGAACAGTCGAGGCAGTCCCAGTGATGAATGGTCCAGTATTCATAGTCCAGTTCGAGGCCATAGTCGTCTTCCTGGAAGAGGTTCGTTCCGCCGCAGTAAGGGCACATGATCGGTTCCGCCATCATTCCTCCGACATCCACGCACAGGATGCTGCAAAGCTGATACGGCAACGGGAGACTCGCCGTTGCCTTATGAGGACCGCAGCAGCATGAAAAATAAGCCGTTTTTCAGCATATTTGCTGAGTAACTGTATCACAGCAAAGTTCATTTTGCAAAATAAATTTCGGCGGGGAGTGGTCAGGAACGGAGGATCTCCCGGAGGGCTTTCAAGAGACGCCGATTCTGCCACCAAGTCCGAACAGCGATCCTGATATAACGGTTATCGAGGCCGGGAAAGGAGGAACAGTCCCGGACCAGCAGGCCCCGCCTGCCGAGCCTGTCCGTGAGCAGCTGCGAATCGATCCCGGTGAGCTTGAGAAGAATATAATTTGCCGAGCTCGGAAAGGGTTCAACTTCTCCGATGAGGCGCAGGCTGGAGAGGAGACGGTCGCGTTCCCTGGCGATGTAACGGCGGGTCTTTGTTGCATAGCCCCAGTCGGTCAACGCTGCAATGGCCGCCCGCTCGGACGGGTAGTCTATGGTCCAGGGTTCCTGACCACGGCGGAGCCGCCGGGCGGTCCCGGCCTCAGCGATCGCATAGCCGACCCGCAGACCGGGCATGCCATAGAACTTGGTAAACGCGCGGAGCACGATCAGGTTGGACGACTGCACCGCGTCCTTGGCCATGGAATGGTCATCCACAAAATCCATGAAAGCTTCGTCCACCACAAGACGCACGCCGTTCTCGCACGACAATTTAAGGATCTCAAGCATTTCGGTTTTCGTGGTGAGCGCGCCGGTGGGATTATTGGGGTTGCAGAGAAAAACCATATCCACGCCCTTGAGCGCGAAGGAGAGGTCGAGGGGATCAACACGATAACCGTTCTGTTCCTGCAGCAGCAACGGTACGACTTCGCCACCGGCAGCCTCGACCGCTGAAGCATATTCAGAAAAGGTCGGCATCGGGATCAGGACCTTTTTCGGCTTGAACACGCGCGGGATAAGGTGGATCAGCGCGTTCGATCCGTTCCCGCAGACGACCTGTTCTGACTTGATGCCGTAATAGCGGGCGATCGCGGCCCGGAGGTCGGACATGTCCGGATCGGGATAGCGGTCAATGCGGTCGATCGCCTTCCGGGCCGCACGCCTGGCCGCAGGCGACGGCCCCAGCGGGTTGATGCTGGAACTGAAATCGACAACGGTCTTTTCCGCTATGCCGTAGCGCTGAACCGCCTCGCGGATGTTCCCGCCATGGGTCCTCGGATTTTGCTGTTTCTGTGCTCCCTGCATCATTCCCATTACATCACATTCCCTGTTCTGCAATGCCAGCTCCATTTCAATTTCGGATTTCGAATGGAACCGTCGAGCATGATTACCGTACTGCTACAGCTCCGCCGCAAGATCCGGGAAACGCTCCTCCATGAACCGTACGGCGGTCTGCCGGGACCGTTCCGCTGTCGGTTGGGCGATCACCAGCGCATGCCAGCTCAAGTGCGTCCTGCATGCGCACCGATCTGATCACTTTTTTTACCCAGGGAATCGATGCCACGTTCATGCTGAGCACGGTGAAGCCCATGCCGATCAGGATCGCCGCATAGAGCGGGTCTCCTGCCATCTCCCCGCACATGGCCAGGGGGATGTTCGCCTCGCGGGCCGCGTCGGACACCTTCTGGAGCAGGCGCAGAACGGCCGGGTCGAGCGGCTCGTACATATAGGCAACGTGCTCGTTCTGACGGTCGATGGCCAGCGTATACTGGATCAGGTCGTTGGTGCCGACGCTGAAGAAATCGACCTCGGCAGCGAGCAGATCGGCGATCAGCGCCGCAGAGGGGATCTCGATCATCACGCCGATCGGCATGTTCTCGTTAAAAGCCTTGCCCTCCGCACGCAGCTCCGCTTTCACGTCTGCGAGAATGGCCTTGGTCGCATACAGTTCGGGAAGGCCGGAGATCATGGGGTACAGGATCTTTATATTCCCGTGGGCCGACGCCCGGAGGATGCCTTTGAGCTGGACCCTGAAAATGTCCTGTTTCTTGAGGCTGAACCGGATCGCCCGCAGTCCCAGGGCGGGGTTCGATTCTTGTTCAAAACCCGTGGAGATCGCTATCTTGTCACCGCCGAGATCGAAGGTGCGGACCACGACCTCCTGGGGAAGCGGCGCGTTCCGCAACCTGACGATAAGCCACATAGTGCTCTTCTTCCGTCGGCAGTGTCGAACGGTTCATGAACAGAAACTCGGTCCGGTACAGGCCGATGCCGTGGCCGCCGTGGTCTGCAACGGATGCGACCTCCTCGGGCAGTTCAATGTTCCCCTCAAGCAGCACGACCTGGCCATCGAGGGTCTCAGCCGGCAGGTCCTTGATGCTCTCAAGCTCCTGCTCGAAGTATTTATAGCGCCGTTGTTTCTTAAGATAGTCGAGGAAGGTTTCTTCGTCGGGATCAATGATGACCACGCCGTGGATGCCGTCCAGGATCACGACATCGCCGGTCTTGACCGCCGCCGTGATGTTCTCGAGACCCACGGCAGCAGGGATCCCCATGGAACGTGCAAGGATCGCCGTGTGCGAGGTCCGGCTCCCGGCATCGGTAGCGAACCCCAGGATCTTGTCCTTGCGCATCATGAGGGTGTCCGAAGGGGCCAGATCATGCGCAATGATCACGGCCTCACCCTTGATATCGGCCAGACTCTCCTGCTTGTGGCCCACAAGGTTCCGCAGGATGCGCTCGCCGACCTGCTCCACATCGTGTTTGCGCTCGCGCAGATACTCATCCTCGATCGTATCGAACTTGAGGCTGATCGCCTCGATCGTCTCTTTCAGCGCCCCTTCGGCATTCAGACGGGTTTCCTTGATGCGCTTGACCGTGCCGTCAACGAGCATCTTGTCCTCGAGCAGCATGATATGCGTGTCGAGGATATAGAGATGGGACTTTCCTATCCCCTTGGTAAGACGCTTTTTCAGGTCCTCAAGCTGGCTTTTCGAAAGCTCCACCGCCCGCTTGAAGCGCGCCACCTCATCCTTGACGCTGACTTCCTCGATCCGCTGCCCGGCCACCACCACTTTGCGCCGATCGAGAAGATATGCGCGCCCGATCACAATGCCCGGTGAGGCCATGATGCCTCTGAACACTTTCTCGTGCATTACCGATTTCCTGTCTTCCCGGCCCGACGGTTCCCTTTTTCATTTTCTGCGCCTTTATTCCTTTTCGCCGAACTTGTCCTTAAACAGCTGTTCGAGCCCCAAGAGCGCCCGCTCTTCATCGTCACCGTGCACTTCAACGACGACGCTGCTTCCTTTTCCGGCAGCAAGCATCATGATCCCCATGATGCTTTTCCCGTCAACGTCGAGGCCATCCTTGGTCAACGTTATTTTGGAAGCATAAGCGCTTGCCGATTTTACGATCTGGGCAGCGGCACGCGCATGCAGGCCGAGCCTGTTCTCGATCATCAATTCCTTCTTTTTCATCAAACCACTCCTGCATATGCAAGGGCAAGGCAGAACACGGCCAGGCCGAGCATGAGTTTTATGGGAGAGCCGCCTCTCCGCAGAACAGCAACGAGGACCAGGGTGCTTGTCAGCGCAGCAACGGCGACAACCGGTCCGGGCAGCGGCAGGTTGGCGCCGAACTCCGGCCGCCAGCCGGAGGCAGTGGCGAGGACCCCTCCCAGGACCGCAAGGGAGATCGCTTTGAACAGCCGTGTCATCCTCGTAAAACGGTACCGTTCCATCAGTGCCATGGCGTCGCCGCTGCTGTGATATCCTCTGAACAACACGCTCAGCCTGAGCCCCACGTGCCAGAGGTTATAGAGCACCAGGAAAAGGATCGGCGCCCACCAGATCCCGACCATGACCAGTGCCACGGCGATCACGGCTGCCAGCGGCTTCAGCGCACCCCAGAAAAAACTGTCTCCCAGCGCTCCCAGCGGCGCCATCAATGCGGCTTTCAGCCCGGCGGTATCGCTGGCCGCTGAAGCACGCCCCGCCGCCCGCTCCTCTTCCAGCCTCACGACCGCGCCGAGAATGAACGCCGCGAGATAGGGCTGGGTGTTGAAATACTCCATGTGCAGCCGCAGCCTCGCCTCGAACTCTGCGCGGTCAGGATAGAGCTTCTTCAGAACCGGCGCCAGGGAGTAGGAAAAACCGAGCGCCTGCATCCCGTCGTAGCTCCATGACGCCTGGATCAGCAACGACCGCCAGAATACCGTGAGCAGATCGCCGGTCCCGATGGAACGCTTATAGTCGATGTTCACGGTATCGCACTCCCAGCCAGCCCGACACTGCCGTCAGCAGCGTGATAATCAGCGAATGAATATGAAGCACCAGCGTTGCCAAACCTGCCGTAATAAAGCCCATGAGCAAAAAAGGGTCCAGGGAACTGATCGACAGCCGGCGCACGACAAGAGCAGCGCCGAGCAGCGGAAGGAGCTTCAGGAACAGTTCCATGGCGATCTGAACCGTGGCAGGCGTCCGCATAAAAAGGGCTGCCGCAACAAGTCCTGCCGGCAGGAGCAGAACATAGAGAAGCACTGATTTCAGAAAGAATGTGCAGAGCCCCGTCAGGTGCGCCCGGGAAAGGCTGCGCGCGGCGTCGGCGCCGGCATGCGCCGCATCAACAAGCCGGGAATTCCAGCTCCGCACGTAGGCATCAGCCATCATGGTGAACGGCACCGTACCCACGCTCAGAAGAATACTGAATCCGATGATCGAACGGGGCGCCCCGCCGGGGCACGTCAGGGCCGCTACTGCCGTCGCTGTTACGGCGCTGACCGTCGCATCAGCCGGTACAAAGCTGCCGACCGGCATATCGAGCACCCATATGAGCTCAAGCATGGCGCCGATGATCAGCCCGGCGGCGGCATCCCCAAGGAGCCACCCGGCGAGCGGCGCGGCAACAATAGGCTGCGAGATCATGAACTGCCCTGCTGCGGTCCTGTCGAGGCCGATAAGACCGCCGACAAGGGCAACGCCGGTTATGGCAAGCACCATATGAAGATCGAACATCGCCATCCTTATCAAGAAACGGTCAAAGCGCCTGCCCCATCATGCTATAAAAGACGGTTAGCCGCATAAAGCACATAAATCACATAGACAAAACAATAAGTGGAAACGATTAAAGTTGTCACCAAATCGGTAAAGGATTCCAAAAACACCTACGTTTGATTTTTTTGAGCATTCTGTGCATTTTGTGGCTCAACTGCTCGATCTAAGATTATTCCTTCGTCAGTTATCCCATCCTTCAGCTCAGGCTGCCGGCCTCGAACACCTTGGCGAGCTGCAGCGGTTTTTCGTTCGGCACTGACTGGATGCAGACCGTGATGCCGCGGGCCATGATAGCCCGGAGAGACGCGATATCGGCATCGTCCACGGAAAGGACATCCCGGAGCCTGCGCTTCCCGGGAACATAGTGCATCCCTCCCAGATTGATCGTCTGGCACAGCAGGCCGTACTTAAGCGCCTGCAGAACATCCGTCGGATTAGAGAACAGCAGGATCGCCCGCTCGTTTTTTCCCGCAGCACGTATCTGGCTGCAGATTTCTTCGACGCCGCCGATCGTGACCGTGAGCCCCTGCGGCACGGCAATCTCCATGATTGAGCGTTGAAGCGCATTGGCCGCTACGCGGTCGTCGGCAACGAGGATCCGGGTCGCCTTCAGGTAGTGAACCCACCCTTCTACGACCTGGCCGTGGATCAGACGATCGTCTATGCGGACGAAGAGCACCATGACCTGCTACTTTTTCCCCTTCAGCATCTGGCTCGCGATCACCACGCTTTTCTGCGCCGCCTCCTGAACGAGCCTGGCCAGCTCGGCCAGCGGTTTTTCGTCGCGGTGATTGGCGAACTTGATCATCATCGAAAGATTGACCCCGGTAACCACCTCGACCGTGTCGCCCAGGAATGCCAGGGCGATATTGGAAGGCGTGCCGCCGAACATATCGGTAAAGAGCATGACGCCTTTTTTCCCGTCAACTTTTTTGATCGCGCCCTCGATCTCCGCCCGGAGCATTTCGGGCGCACTGTCCTGCTTCACACTGACCGTTGCCACTGCCCCAATTTTCCCCACGATCATTTCAGCGGCCTTCACCAGCTCTACGCCCATATCCTCATGACATACCACCACCAGTCCGACCATGTTCACCTCTCCTTTCAACCGCGGTGCTCAATAGCGACGCCGCGATCGATCAACTATGCGCCGATATCGCGATGTTTCACGGTGACATCGTATCCTTGCTGCCGGAGCTGTTCCGCCACCAGCAGCGACAGGGTGACGGAACGGTGTCTGCCGCCGGTACAGCCGAACCCGATCGTAAGATAGCTTTTCCCTTCGCTTTTATAGCGCGGCAACAGATACGTGAGGAACCCCAGGAGCCGGGAGAGAAACTCCTCGGAACCCGGCTGCTCCATAACATAGGCCCGCACCCCCGCATCCTCGCCCGTATGGGGCCGCAGTTCGGGAATAAAATGGGGATTGGGAAGAAAGCGCAGGTCAAACATCAGGTCGAGGTCAAAGGGAACCCCGAACTTGTACCCGAAGGTGACGATGGTGATCACCATCGGACGGCCGGCAGTGCCCTCGGCATACAGCCGCTCAACGGCCTGCCGCAGGTCATGGACCGTATAGTCCGAAGTGTCGATGACACGGTCGGCAAGCTTCCTGACCTCGCCCAGTTCCGACCGCTCCCTCCTGATGCCGTCGATGAGCGGCGTAACGCCCCGCGCCAGTGGATGAGGCCGCCGCGTCTCGCTGAAGCGACGCACCAGCGTCTGGTTCGAAGCATCCAGGAACAGCATTTCTATGGCACGGCCGCCTGCACGCAGTTCCGCGAACAGCGCCGGGAACCTGCTGGGGAAATCCTTTTCCCTGACATCAATGCCGATGGCGGACAGGTAGGCATCCTCCGTGCTCCGGGAAAAATCGGCGAATGCCGTCAGCAAGGACAGGGGAAGGTTGTCGACACAATAATATCCCATGTCCTCGAACGCCTTCAATGCGGCGCTTCGCCCCGAACCGGAGAGACCCGTCACCACGACCATGCGCATCTGCGTCATCCCGCCAGCCTCTTTTTCAATGCTCTGTCAAGCTCACGCGCCGTGAATATACCGCGGTTCTTCAGCATCTGGTTCCGTGCGGCCACTTCAATAAGCGTAGCCATGTTCCTGCCGGGTTTGACCGGCAGCTTCAGGTAGGGAACATTCAAACCAAGGATCCGGTACCGGCGTTCGCGCAGGCCCACAAGGCTGTAGTGATGCCCCTCTTTCCACTCTTCCAGCTCCACCACCAGCCCGACCCGGCAGGACGGCACGGTGGCCGACTCGCCGTAGAGCGCCCGGACATTGATGATGCCCAGACCCCTGATCTGCAGCAGGTCCTCGCCCATCTCCGGCGCCCTGCCCTCAATCGTACCATCGACCCGGTCAAGGAGCACCAGGTCATCTGCAGCGAGCTTATGCCCCCGCAGGACAAGATCGAGGGCCGCTTCGCTCTTGCCGATGGCGCTTTCGCCGATGAGCAGGGTACCGAGACCGAAGATCTGGACCAGGACGCCGTGAAGGCTCACACGCTGCATCAGTTTGCGGGAAAGGAGGTGGGCCAGCTTTTGCAGGTCTCTGCTCATGAACACCGGGACACCGGCATGTTCGGCGCCGGCCAGAAGCTCCGGGCAGGAAGCGCCTCCGGTCAGCACGATGCCAGCCGGTCGCTGCCGCATCAGGGTCCGGACAAGCCGCGTCCGTTCGAGCTTCGGCAGTGAACACAGGAAGGCGGACTGACTCGGAGGAAGGTGAAGAAGGCTCGACGCCATCCCCTTCACGGTCGAGATCGAAGAGAGTACGGGACTGAGGACCTGCGGAGACGTTACTTCCCGGTCGAGCCCGCAGCTCCCAGCGAGCACTTTTGACCGTCCCACCAGGTTTTTAACCGTGATCGTCATTTTTGCGGGTACTTGCTGTCCTCTTCAAGGATCAGTTGATGCAGCTCCCGGCCGTCGGCGGTACGCAGCTTCTCACGCAAGGCCGGATTCTTGAGAATACGTGATATGCGAGCCAGCATTTTCAGATGCTCTCCCGGACTGTTGTCCGGCGTGATCAGCAGAAAGAAAAGGTATGCTGGCTTGTCATCCAGCGACTGATAGTCAACACCCCGGTGCGACCTTCCGAAAGCAACGACAATACCATCCATATCATGCAGTTTGCCGTGCGGGATGGCCACGCCATCGCCGATTCCCGTGCTGCCCATCGATTCGCGTTCCATAAGCACGCGCGCCAGTTCGTCGGCATCACGTACCTTGCCGGTGGCGGACACCTGAGCTGCAAATTCACGGATCACCCCAGCCTTGTCAATGGCCTTGATGTCCGCGATTATCAGGTCTCCTCGCAGAAGATCCTTCAGTGTGGCCATCGTTTCCTCTACACAGCAGGTTCGATAAGCCCCACGTTGCCGTCCTTGCGACGGTAGATAACGGTAATATGTCCGCTCGCTGCATTGGAGAACACAAAGAACTCCTTATCGAGCAGGTCCATCTGCATCACCGCTTCTTCAGCGTGCATGGGTTTCAGGTCGAACCGCTTCGTCTTGATGATCTGGGGGATCCGATCGTCGGGATGTGCAGCCTCAACAGGTTCCGTCTTGGTCTGATGCTTATGGTCGACCAGTTTTTCCTTGTATTTCCGGATCCGCTTCTCGAGCTTCTCGATAAGCAGGTCGATCGAGGAATACATTTCCTCGGTTTCTTCGTGGGCCTGAACCAGCAATCCATCGGTCTTGAGCATTGCTTCGGCAATGTGATGCACCTTTTTTACGACCGACAGCGTGACCGTAACCTGAATGTTCTTCGGCAAATATTTCTCGAGTTTACCGAACTTGTCGACCGCATACTGTTTGAGCGCATCCGTAACGTCCATGTGTCTTCCAATAACCGTAATCTGCATATGCTCCTCCTTCAAAAGGTGTGTGATCACACCGGTAGTCTCTGGTACTGTTGTCAGCTGAGCCGCTTCCGCACACTGGTTGGCGGAATCCGGAGCTCTTCACGATATTTAGCCACGGTTCGTCGTGCGATATCGATGCCGCGGGCTTTCAGGACATCGACGATCTGCTGGTCCTTCAGCGGCGCAGCCGGATCCTCTTCCTTGACCATCTTCTGAATAACATCCTTGACCGTCAGGGACGAGACCTCTGCACCGGTGCCGTCTGCAAAGCCGGTGGTAAAGAAGAATTTCATCGGGAAGATGCCCTGCGGCGTATGCATATGTTTGCTGGTCGTCACCCGGCTGATCGTGGACTCATGCATGGCAATGTCCTCCGCCACGTCTTTGAGCACCATGGGCTTCAACTGCGAGATTCCCTGATCAAGGAACTCCAGCTGGAACTTCACGATGCTTTCCGCAACCTTATAGATGGTCTTGTTCCGCTGCTCCATACCCTTGATGAGCCATTGGGCCGACCGCATCCGGTCCTCGATATACTCTTTGGTCACTTTGTCGACGCTCTCCTTGCGGCTCAAAAGCTTCCGATAGTACGGATTGATCCTGACCCGCGGCAGCCCTTCGTCGTTCAGCTGGATCACATAGTGGTCTTCGATCTTGAACACATAGACATCGGGTACAACGTAATGGGTATCGGCTGCGACATAGGGCCGCCCTGGTTTCGGATCCAGATCATGAATGATGATCTGGGCTGCCTCCATCACATCCTGGGTCGTGATGTTGAGCACCTTCGCAATATTCTGATAACGCCGCTTCTCAAGGTCTTCCAGGTGGCCCTGAACGATCTTTTCGACGATCGTCCCCTGCAGATCAAGCTGCTGGATCTGGATCAGCAGGCACTCCTGGAGCGTCCGGGCCGCTATCCCCAGCGGGTCGAAGCTCTGAATGAGTTCCAGTGCATGCGCCAGGTCGACCGGTGAAACCCCGGACTGCTGGGCCAGTTCTTCGAGCGGAGAGCGGAGGTAACCGTCGTCGTCGAGATTGCCGATGATCCACTCACCGCCCTTGATCAGCGAAGGTTCAGAGGTCGAGAGTCGAAGCTGCCATATCAGGTGATCGCTTAATGACGGGAGGCGGGTGAGCGTCTGATCGTAGGACGGCAGTTCCTTGTCATCAGCCTCGGCATTGCCGTAGTCGCGGCCGTCGCTCATTTCATTCAAATACTCGTCCCACTGAGGGCCGAGTTCGAGATCGCTCTTCAGTTCGCCGGTCACTTCAGGCTCGGGCGCGCTGTCCGGCAGCTTTTCCTGCGTCCCCTCCGGAGCTGCGTCGCCTTCTGTTTCACCGGCCTCGTCCGCAGCTTCCGGCGGCAGCTCCTCGAGGACCGGATTCTCCATGAGCTCCTGAGACACCGATTGCTGCAACTCGAGCCGGGACAACTGCAACAGCTTGATGGCCTGCTGCAGCTGCGGCGTCATGATGAGTTTTTGGGAAAGTTTTAGTTCAAGCCGTGCTTCCATAGTTCAGATGCGAGATCCGCACGCTCTCCCTTTCAACAAGAGTAACTAAAATACAATCCTTCTCAACCTGAGCAGCGGCCATCAACTTTCTTTACACTGAACGGCGCCTGTTCAGTCTGGAGAATCCAGATATTCCAAGGGATTAGATCAGCTGTTGATCCGCTATCTTTCAGGGTTAGCGTCCTGCTTGTGCCGGGAGCGTGCCAGATCCTACAGTTTGAACGCTTCGCCCAGGTAGAACTGACGCACCCGCGGGCTTGCCATGATCTCGTCTGCGGTCCCTGCTTCAATGATCTTTCCGTCGTTGATGATATAAGCACGGTCGGTAATGGCGAGCGTTTCACGGACATTATGATCGGTGATCAGAATACCAATCCCCTTGCTTTTCAACAGCGAGATGATCCCCTGGATATCCTGGACCGCCAGCGGATCGATGCCGGCAAAGGGCTCATCCAGCAGAATGAACTTCGGATCCAGGGTGAGCGCCCGGGCTATTTCCACCCGTCGCCGTTCTCCGCCGGAAAGCGTGTATGCCTTGCTGTCTGCCAGATGCGTAACTCCCAGTTCGTTCATCAGGCGGTCTCGGCGCTCATTCCGCTCCATCGCCGACAGGCCCAGCGTCTCGAGCACGGCGGTAAGGTTCTCGGCCACCGTCAGTTTTCTGAACACCGATGGTTCCTGGGGCAGGTACCCGATTCCCTTCCGTGCGCGCTGGTACATCGGCATCTGCGTGATGTCGGTTCCGTCCAGCACGACCCGGCCCTGGTCCGGCCTGACCAGGCCCACGACCATGTAGAAAGTCGTAGTCTTGCCTGCTCCATTCGGCCCGAGCAGACCCACGACCTCACCGTATCGCACCTGGAGGCTGACGCCTCTGACGATCTTCCTTCCCCGGTAGTCCTTCTCTAGTTTTTTCGCCTCGAGTGCCTGCATGATCATTTCGACGGGCTACCGGCCCCGCTTTTTCTCCGGTTGTTTCTCCTGGTAGAACAGGACGTTGCCGCCCTCTACAATGCTGCGATCATCACGCATGAACAGGGTTATCCGCTCCCCGCCCAGCTGATTGTCATTTTCGATGATGCGCGCATCGCCGGTCAGCACGATCTTTTCCTCTTTGCTGTAATACAGCGCCCGGTTGGCAAACGCGGTCCGCCCTTCCTTGCGCACGATCACATTGCCCAAGGCCTCGATCTCCCTGATGCCCCGGGTCCCGGAGTCATAGAAAACGGTTACCGTATCCGAGTTGAGCGTCATGGTCTCTTTTTTGAGGGTCACTTCTCCGGAAAAGATGACGCGTTCTCCAAGCTTGTCGGCTTTCATGTGGGCCGAGGTGACCACGATCGGCTCTCGTTTAAGCTCAAGCTTGCGCGCTTCATCAGGCGCAGCGGCCGTCAGCATCATCGCAGCAGCGACAAGCAGGCTACTCCTGAAGCACTGCTTTAACATGCTGGTCCACCTCGATCGTAAGCATATCGGCGTTTCCCGAGAGCCCCTGCCCTTCGAGATACAGCTCGCTGCCGAGCAATTTAAAAGGGTCCGCTGTCCGCAGAATCCGCTCGCCGGCACGCCAGAACAGCGAATTGGTCGTCAGGAGATATCCCTCGCTGGTCACGATCCTGACCTCGCGGATGCCGCGTCGGATGGAAGCATCTCCCGTGACCGTATCCAGCGTAGCGACTTCTCCCAGGAGCCGTGCTTCACGGCTGTCCGGGGCGACAAAGGTGATCTCGACATTCTTTAACTGCGCTTCCTTGCTTTCGTAGAGATCGGCGCTGCCGGCGATCATGCGCCACGAGACCCTGCCGTTCTCCGTCTCGACAAACCTGAAACCTTCCATGCTCATGAGCAGGCGATTGCCCGCTGGAGGCTGAAACAGCGCGGGCATGACACGGTCTGTACCGCGCAACAGTACATAGGCGCTGTAAAGTGCCACAATGAGGACGAGGATGCTCCCCAGCGCTATAATGATACCCCTGTCTACGTTTATGTTCATGACGGTTAAAAGGCATATGGCGGCTTCTTTTGCCGCCATATGCATAATTTATACCATAGGATGCTTTTGAAGTAAAGACTAAATAGTTTATGGGTTGGAAGAAATATGCGCTGCAACTCGAGGTCAGTCCTTGATCCGCTCCCTGAGGGACGTCAATTCACGCATTTGCTCCTCAACAAGCTTCTCGAGGCGAACAGTGGACGACCGGTCGCGCACTACCGATTGGATAAAGCGCTTTCCCATCAAAACAAGCTCCACAACGCTCATTTCAACCGGTACGACCGATCCATCGGACTTTTTAAGGTCCCCCTGCAGGACCGTATGGTTGTTTTGCACGGCCTCGGCAAGTATCTGTTGCGCAGCATCCGGCATGACAAGGAGCTCGAACAGGTTCTTGTGAACAAGGTCATACTTCCCCAGTCCGGTCAACTGTACGGCCTGATCGTTGGCAAAGAGAACATCGCCGTTCTCGGCAAGCACGAATATGGATTCGGCTGCATGCTCCACCAGGGTCCGGTAGCGCTCTTCGGACGAGCGGAGCTCCTCGATCTTTTCCGCGACCCACTGCTCCAGCTCCATGTTCATCTTGCGGAGCTCCGTCTGCAAGTCCTCGTTCTGGACTGTCGTCGAAATGATGCCCGCAAGGGTGGTGAAAAAGTTGATTTCCTCATCGGTGAAATTCTTTGCCTTGCTGTAGAACACCTCGATCGCCCCGACAAGGGCGCCGTTCGAGTAGACGTAGAGCGGCAGACAGTACACCGAGGTGAATTCGGAAAGCATCAGCTCGGGAAGTTCGCGGAACCGCGGGTCTTTATTGAAATCCTTCAGCATGACCGGTTCGAGCCGCCTGCCGACCCAGCCTTCGATCCCCTGGCCGAGCGGGATGCGTGTTTTCCCGACCGCCTCGCTGCGGAAACCGTTCGTTGCCGCAAGCACCAGCTCGTCCTTTTTCTTGTCATACAGAAAAACAAGACAGACTGTCGGCATCCATGGCCCTGGCCGTGATATCGGCCACGTCTTTCAGACGGTCCGGGAACAGGCGCGGCGAGTTGGCAGCGTAATTCACATCGTAGATGCCGAGGAACTTGATGAACAGGTCGTCCTTCATATCGAGCAGTTCTTCCTGCTTAAGGTGCAGCTCGAGATTGGCGTCTTCGAGGCGCCGGAAGTAGGGGACGATCGTTCTCCGGTAAAAACCGTAGGCCAGAAGCACGATGAGCGGCACGCAGAACAAGGAGATGAGCATCTCCCCCTGTTCGCCGCGCGCGATGAACATGCCGGCGGCTCCGCCGGCGCAGGCTGCGGCAAGCGCCAGGGCAATAAGAACGATCAGGACCCCCTTCCGGTTGACGTCCGTCGGGCCCTGCTCTAAATCGGTATGCTGCATGGTTCATCCCTCCTGTGGGCGAACTGCGTCAGCCCTCTGTCCGTATCAGCCCTTGATGAGCCTGACAAGGTCGTGCACGGCATGGTCCATGGATTCCGGAATAGCTACGTCCAGTCCCCGCTCCCGGAGCTTCATAAACAGCTCGGTGAGCAGCGGGGGGTCGATATTGGAGGCCTTCAGCGCCTCGGCCTGCGAGAAGATCTCAGCAGGAGTGCCTGCCGTGAGCACCCCCTTGCCGCGGGCCAGCACATAGACCCGGTCGGCGAATGCGGCCACCAGGTTAAGGTCGTGCGTGGACATGATGATGGTCATTCCTTCGCGGTGCCGTTCATTCAAAAGCGTCACCAGCTCGCCCCGGGAACGGGAATCAAGTCCCTCGAAGGGTTCATCCAGGATCAGCAGCTCCGGCTGCATGACCAGGGCGCCGGCAAGCGCTACTTTCCGTTTTTCGCCGCCTGACAGATAATGGCAGATCTTGTCGCCCAGCCGGCTGATCCCCAGTTCGGCCATGACCCGCTCCACCATCTGAGCGGTCCGTTCTTTATCATAGCCATAGTTGCGGGGCGTAAAGGCGATGTCGTCCCATACCGTCGGAGACAGGATCTGATCATCGACGTTCTGGAGCAGCACACCGATGCGCTCGCGGACCGTATTATACTTGAGGGCCGGGTTGATGTTGAAGACCGACACGCTTCCTTCATTCGGTGCGAGCAGGCCCAGGATATGGAACAGCAACGTGGTCTTGCCGGATCCGTTCCCGCCCAGGATCACCACGCGTTCGCCCCGGTTCACGACAAAGTCCAGGCCGCAGATATGGATCTCCGTGGTGTCGGGATAAATATGTTTCAGACAGCTTACTTTTACGAGGGTTTCCATACCATCCTTCATTCCCTGCAAGACGGAACAGGGCAATTGAGCACCGGCACCGGTGCAAAAGCGAACGTCTCCGTCACGCCTAGCGCCAGATGAGTACGAGCATCAGAACTATGATGCCGGTCCCGAGCGGCAGCCAGTCGTCACGGCGGAACCTGCCGGCGCCGGCCCGGGCCATGCTGCCATGATACCCGCGCACCGCCATGACGGCATAGAGACGGGACGCGCGCTCCACGGCCTTGACGAGCAGCATGGCGATGCCCTTCGAGATGTTTGTGCCGTTCTTATAAATGCTGCCCGGCGAGAAACCGCCGCGAAGCCTGATGGACACCGCAAAGTTGTCCATCATGTCGAGCAGAATAAAGAGCGTCCGGTAGGTCATGAACAGCCCCGCGGACAGCAGCTCCGGAAGCACCGTGCTCAACAGGCCGAAGATCTTCGGATAGGGCGTGCTCACGATAAGGGTGAGCATGGCCAGCGCCGGCGTGATCGCCTTGAGGATCAGCAGCGCGTAGGCCTGGCTCCCGCCCCGCAGGCTCAGGCCGTAGAGAAGCGCAAATACGGCGGAATAGAGCGAGAGCGCTACGACCCTGAGCCAGGGAAGGCGGGACGAGGCCACCAGAAGCAGCAGCACGACATACCCTGCCGCAAGGGGATAGGGATTGCGCGTCATGACCGACGCTGTCACGACCAGCAGCAGGAAGATGACCTTGGAAAGCACCGAGGCCCGGTGAAGCGGCCCGGTGCCGCTGGCTGCCCAATAATCGATCCGTGCAACATCTATCATGACGGGAACCTCATGGCCCGGGGGACCTCTGCGCGTCATGCAGCCCGTGTTTCAGCAGTTCCGGCTTGACCTGTGCGACAAACTTCACGACGGCTCCGGTGATCGCAGCTTCGATGAGCCATCCGATCGATCCGAGGGAAAGCACAACGATCGCAAAGGTTGTAATGGTGGGCTCTGGAGCAGCAGTCTGAGCATGGATCCCTTCTTCATGACCATGAAGCACGGCATCCACGTCAATATGCGACACCGACACCATGCCGATCAGAAGCAACGTCGTCGTGAGCAGCGTCAAGCACCGTAACGATGGCGGCCCTCCAGAACACGGGCAGACGCCGCCCCATAAGGGAGAACAAGGTGTGCCCCAGTACTGCTTCCGCGCCGAGCAGCAGCGTGTTCAGTCCGACGACCGTGATCCCTCCGTGCCCCATCAGCGCCAGAATAAGGTTCGTAATGAAGGCGGCCACAAAACCGAGCGCCGGGCCGAGGAGGATGCCCGCTACCACCGAGAGGTTGATATGATATGCGATCGGGAGGATCTCCAGGCTCATGGCAACGAGCATGACCGCCGAGACAGCACCCAGCAGGGGGATCTTCTTCTTCGCGTCCATGGACCGGAGACTGGCCAGACTGATCGACAGGGCAAGAGCCATGAGGAATAAACCGGAGAGCCAGAGCCAGACAGGAAGGATCCCGTCCGGAATATGCATATGCGTCATAGGGTGCTGCCCTTCCCTGCCGCCTCGCGTGCGGTCATTGGTCGTGTCCGCCGTTCTTGTGCGCTCCCTTGATGAAGACGACGCGGCCGTCTCCGCCGATAAAGATATTCAGCACCCAGCTGATGATGCTGATGAGGAGCGCGCCCAGGAACGCCGCCCGAAACGACTCGATGATGAAACCGGGGACGACATCCGAAACGAGCTTCAGAAGGGCTGCATTGATAACGAGCGTGAACAGACCGAGCGTCAGCAGGTTGATCGGCAGCGTCAGGATGAGCACGACGGGCCTGATCACGGCATTGACAATGCCGAGAATACCAGCGGCAAGAATGCCCATTGCAAGGCTCTGTATCCTGATCCCGTCTATGATTTTCGTGGCTGTTACCAGTGCGAGAAGATTAATTGACCAGCGTACTAAAAAACCGAGCATAGCACCTCCGACAATAAAAAAATTCTAACATACTTATGATGCATTTGCAACCACGGAGTCTTCGGCGCGGCGACACAAACATTGGACTTTCTGCCCCACGCGTTGAAAACAGCCGGTCGCCATGCTACTATTTTATCAATAGTGTTGATTCGGTATTTCCGGAAGGAGCTGCGCATGCAGATCGGTGTCCCTCGTGAGATCAAGACAGAAGAGTTCCGTGTCGGCATCACGCCCTTCGGGGTGCAGGAACTGACCCGGGACGGCCAGGCGGTCCTCATCGAGAAAGACGCGGGCGCCGGAAGCGGCTTTTCCGATGAGGAATATGCCCGGGCCGGAGCAGTGATCGTCGACCGGGAGCAGCTCTTTAAAAAAAGCCGAATTGATCATCAAAGTAAAGGAGCCGCTCCCGCAGGAGTATGATCTCCTCCAGAAGGGGCAGGCCCTGTTCACCTATCTTCATCTTGCCCCTAATCCCCGGCTAACCGACGTGCTCCTGTCAAAGAAGATAACCGGCATCGGGTATGAGACCCTGACCCGCGACGGAGTCCTTCCGCTCCTCGCGCCGATGAGTGAGATCGCCGGACGGATGGCGCCGCTCATGGGCGCCTATTATCTGCAGAAGTTCAAAGGCGGTTCCGGCATTCTCGCGACCGGAGCAAGCGGTGTACGGCCTGCCAGGATCGTGATCCTCGGCGCAGGCGTGGTCGGCACGAACGCGGCCCGGGTGGCAAGCGGCCTCGGCATGGAAACCATGATCATGAACAAAGGCACGGAAAGGCTCCAGAAGGTCGATGAGCTTTTCATGGGAAGGGTGGAAACCATGCCCGCCACGGGCCAGGCCATAGCCGAAGAGATCAAGACGGCCGACATCATCGTCGGCGCCATACTCGTACCGGGCGGAAGGACGCCGATCCTTATATCGCGTCAGATGCTCGGGAGCATGAAAAAAGGTTCGGTCATTGTGGACGTGTCCGTGGACCAGGGCGGCTGCATAGAGACCTCGCGCCCCACGACGCATGACGATCCCGTGTACGAGCTCGACGGCATCCTCCATTACTGCGTTGCCAACATGCCCGGCGCCTATCCCCGGACTTCAACGCTGGCGCTCACCAATGCCACGCTTCCCTATATTAAATTGCTCGCAGAAAAAGGGATCGAGAGATCTATGGAGGAAGACAGCATCCGGAGCGCACTGAACACCTATCAGGGAAAGATCGTGAACAAAGCATTGGAGGAAGCGATGAGGATTACGAAGGAAGGTGGACGCACTTAAGGGCTCTCAAAATAATGAGAGCAAGCACCGTTATCAGCCGCGCTACATGAAAAGATCAGGCCTCGCTATCTCTTCCTTTCAGAGATGCGGGGCATAAGCTGGAATACATGCACATTAGCATCTAAGGACCCGTCACGGTCACGCTTGTGCTTCCCGTGACACTAGTTATCGGGTCAGTGGCAATAACGTACACCTGCCCGATGTCTCCTCCTGCAGTTGCAACACCTTTACTAACAAGCACGCTCCCCGTTGGTGACGAATACCAGTTCACATTCGACGTAATGTCCATCTGTGTATTACCCAGGAAAGTACCGATTGCTGAGAACGTCTGGCTTGAGAAAACCTGCATGCTAGGAGCTTGCGACGTCACCGAAATAGACGTCAAAGCAGTAGGAGTGATCTTAATGGCTGTCGTAAAGGATATACTGGTCGTGCTGGTTGGGCTGGTGAAAAACGTATCGGTTGCGGTAATGTTTACAGTGGTAATTGTGGTTGTCACGCCGGTAGTAACGAAACCTCGCGAAACCGTTGCAATCGAGGAATCTGATGAAGTCCAGGTCAGCGTTGGAGATGACATCAGACTTTGCGAGCCTGTTGCCTTCGGACCATAAAGCTATTGCAGCAAATTGATAACTTGTCCCTTCAGCCATAACCGGATTTTCCGGAGTTATGGTAATGGTACTGGGCGTAACAATGGTGAGCAGGGAAGAACTGGTAAAATTATTGTACGGCTCGACCGCGGTGATCGTGGTTATGCCAGCAGACAAGACTGTAACATAACCTGCGGTGCCAGCTGTCATGCCAACCGTTGCAACGGTGGGATTCGATGAGCTCCAGATCACTTCTGACGTATAGTTCAATATTAACCCATCGGAAAAGGTACCGGTAGCGGTGAATTGAGTCCCGCTCGCATAGACAGGATCGGTGGGCGTTACGGTGATCGATACGAGTTTTGCGCTATTAGAAGAGCAGCTCATGAAGCCCAGCGCGGCCATGACAAGCGCCACCACCATTACGATACCAGCTTTAAAACTCTTCATGCACTTCTCTCCTTACGGATCGTTTCTCGAATGACCGCGCAAAAGGTCTCCGGGCGGACATGATCAAATCGGGGCTTATAATACAACTTGAAACCTTCACTGTCAAACGCTAATATTCCGTACTCCATACCTCTCGCCTATGGCTTGACCTGCCCGACAAACCTCCCCTGATAGGTGGCATGACCGTCGCATTTTTCAAATATAAACTGGCAGATCCTGGTACCGGGATATAACGCTAATGGTCCATGCCCTAAATTCACTATTTCCAGAGCCTGATGATTCGAGATGCCCGGATGCATAAAGCCGGCGGTAACGTGAACAGCCAGCCCGAAACGGGCAAACCTGCTGCGTCCTTCAAGCCGGCCTGAGATATTGTCGGCAAGCGTGATCTTCTCCTTCGTGATCCCCAGGATCATTTCACCCGGCTTTATAACGATATACCCGCCGTCCTTCACATGAACGTCCCGGGTGATATCCTGGAAATGAGAATCGTTTTTTATGTGATAGATCTTCGACTGTTTTTTAAAGATCCTGAAATCATTGCCGAGCGTAAGATCGATGGAACCCGGTCCGATCTGCGAGCTGTCAAGCGGCTCGATCGCGATCGATCCATTTTTCAAAGCTTTTTCTATTTCTTTCCCGATCAACACGCTCATCGTTCACCAGCCTCTCGATTGATTAAAAGTGCAAGCTTCTCGTGCTACTCCAGCAACAGCTGATTGTCCCTGGAGCGGGACTCTCCGATACTCGATACCGTGATCGCCGGCTTGCCGAGCACCGGGCACTTTGGCCTCGCAGATGCCGCAGCCGATGCACAGTTCGAGGTCAACATGCGGCTGCTGCAGGGTAAGGACCCTCCCCTGCCGGTCACGCACCTGCACCTTCTCGAACCAGACCGCTTTCTTTGGCGTTGGGCAGACCTCCTCGCACATGATGCACGGCCGCGCATGCGCCCAGGGCAGGCACCTGTTCTTGTCGATCATGGCCAGGCCCAGTTTGACCTTGACCTTTTCTTCGAGCGCCAGCTTCCTGATGGCGCCCGTGGGGCAGACCTGGCCGCAGAGCGTGCAGCGGTATTCGCAGTACCCGATGCGCGGCACGAGCATGGGAGACCAGATGCCCTCGGCCCCTGCCTCAAGCAAGGTGGGCTGCAGTCCGTTCGTGGTGCAGACCTTCATGCACTCACCGCACTTGACGCAGCGTTTGAGAAATTCTTTTTCTGCAAGAGAACCCGGGGGGCGGATCAGAGCGGGATCCTGGGCATTGGTCCTGGCAAGCGGCGTGATGCGCAGGAACGGCACAACAGCGATGCCGCTGAACACTGACGCGATGATCCTTCTTCTGCCGAGGTCCATGGCTGCCGTTGCTTTTTTACTGCGGAAACCGAAACGTACCGCGTTCTGGGGGCAGACATCGTCGCAGTTCCAGCAGTAAAGGCACTCGGTGTCCTTCCACTTTTCCTTCTGATGAGGCGCTGCATTCCCCTGGCACTCCCGGTTGCAGGCCCCGCACTCCGTACACTCCTCGCTCACCGAACGCCGGAGCAGAGAGAATCCGGGAAAGGAGACCGAGGAATGCGCCGAGCGGGCAGAGGTATTTGCACCAGAACCGCTTTTCGATGAGGTTCAGACCGAGCACGACAAAGAAGAGCGCGCCGATGAAGACGTTCTGTTCGTAAAAAGACTGCTCAAAGGAGAGCACGGTCTTTTTCAGGAAGGTGAATATCGGCTCTGTTGCCGCTGCTGCGCCGAGCGGATTTACCGTGTACATCGTATCGAAGACCGCACCGCACGCCATAGTTGAACAGCGGATAGATGCTTATGGAAAAAGAGCGGATCAGGAGCGAGAGCGGGTCCATGATGCCTGCGGGCTGCAGCGTGAAGACCGCTGATGCGAGGATGCCGGTCAGAATATAATATTTGACCCGGTACCAGTCCCTGCCCTGGTGAGGCGCCGCCTGTTTTCTCAGCGAACCCACCAGGTTGTTCAGCGTGCCGAGAGGACAGGCCCATCCGCAGAAGACCCTGCCGAACACCATGGTGAGCACGATCGTTATGATCGACAGCAGGAATGCTTTTGCAGCAGCGTGGGCGGAAAGCAGCGTGGTCACAAAGATGAGCGGGTCAAAATCAAGGAACAAACGCACCGGGTAGCCAAGCTCATCGTTCCCCTTTGATTCGGTCTGGATGAACAGGAAGAGGAACAGGAGGAGGAATAGGCCTTGCGTCAGTCTTCGAATGTTTTGCATAGTGGGAAGGTTCGTCTTTATCTCGGTCGTCATGAAATACCCACGAAATCCCCGGCTAAACGTTGATTTTCACTATCCGCATCTTATTCAAGTCCATCTGTCCCAATCCAAGCTTGTGGCCTAAAGTCACATAGCCCAGATCGCTCCCCTTCATGCCGAAGAGCGTGGCGCCATAGGAGTCAATGGCCACCGGATCGATGCCTGCGACCACGGTATCGAGCTTTTTGACGTCTTCCAGGCTTCCGCCCTGCGGCCCGTTCGCCGTAATGATGCGCACCGCGTCGAGGATCGTGAGCGTGGGTTTGATCTTCATCGAAAGGTCCACGAGGCTCTCATCCAGTTTCTGATGGATCTGGCGCCGCGAACCGCCCATGACGCCCATCCAGTTCTTCATGGACAGCGTAAGCTTCGCAAGCCCGTGGTGTTTCGCGATCGGAATGTTGATCACCTTGTCGGCTTCAAAGATATCGGTGTACAGCGGCCAGGACTTGAGCGCCCGGCCATTGAGTGTCATGTCCTTGAACTTGCGGTCGTCCATATACGCCGCTTCCGCTCCCAGCGCGCTGACCGCAGGCGCGATCCCGCTTTGCACATAACACCGCCGGGGATCGTTCACCGGCCGGTCGAAGACCTTTACTTTTTTTGCGCCTGCCTCGAAGCACAGCCTGACCACGGCAGCGACGACCTCCGGATTCGTATTGGCCGCCTGCTCCGGTGTCCGGTCCCAGCCGATGTTCGGCTTGATCACGACGATATCGCCGCGACTGATGAACCGTTTAATGCCGCCAAGAGCGTCGACGGCAGCGGTGACGATCGTCGCCGGAGATGCGCCGTGCGCCACAACGAGGTCGGGCCGCATTGCCGACTCCGCCGCTTCGGCAAGGGATGCAAACCCTTCGGGCAGCGAAAGCCCTGCGCCGGTCAAAGCCGCAAGTTTCAGGAATTTTCTCCTCTCCACAGGTCACCTCACCTTTCCCCTCGCGAGCGACGCGAAGATGCCGCCGAAGCAAAGGGCGGCGAACAGGGTAAATGCTGTTCTCAAACCGGCCAGGAATTGCGGATAATATTCCGGAGTAATGCGCGCACTGCCGATATGGATCGCGAAAATGACCGTCGCAATGCCCATGCTCAGCATCTGGCCCGTAAGCCGCATGGTGCCGAGCGTTGCCGACCCCACGCCGTAGAAACGCCGGTCAATGGAACTCATGACCGCATTCGTGTTGGGGGACGAGAACAGGGCAAAGCCGAAGCCTATCAGCATGAGGACGCCGACAATGAATCCGACAGGGGTCGCGGGCGAGAGGAACCTGAACAGGAACAGCCCTGCGGCGGAAAGCCCCATGCCAAGCGAAGCAACGATCCGTGGTTCAATTCTATCAGAAAGGCGGCCCGCAAGCGGCGAGAAAGCCGCCATAACAATGGGCTGCGCCACGAGGATGAAGCCGGCGTGCTGGGGGGTAAATCCTTTGATGTACTGCAGGTACAGGCTCAGCAGAAAGGTGACGGCAAAGGTAGCGCTGTAATTGATCAGCGCCGCGAGATTCGAGAACCCGAAGGTCGCGTTATGCAGGAACAGGTCCATATTGAGGAGCGGGCTGGCCGTGGACCGTTCCCAGAGGGCAAATCCTCCGATCCCGATGATCCCGGCGAGAACGAGTCCCCCACCGTGCAGCGCAGGCAGGAGTGACAGGCCGTACATGAGCGAAACAAGCGACAATCCATAGATGACGGACCCGGCAAGATCGAATCGTTCGCCGCGCGCATCGGCCCATTCCCCCTTGAGCCTCGTTGCAACGAAGTAGATCACCAGCACCCCCACCGGCACGTTCGCCAGAAAGATGCTCCGCCAGCCGAACTGCTGGGTAAGGAACCCGCCCAGAAAGGGGCCGAGCGAAAGGCCGGTATAGACCGCGGCGACATTGATCCCCAGTACCCGGCCCCGTTCCGATGCCGGGTACACCGATATCACGATCGCCATCCCCGTGCCGAAGATCATGGCGCTGCCGAATCCCTGTACTGCCCGCAGCATGATGAGCGCGGCTGTCGACGGGGAAAAGGCCAGCAGCAAGGCGGCCAGGGTATAGATCCCGATGCCGAGGGTGAACATCTTCTTCCTGCCATGGATGTCTGCCAGCCTGCCGAAGGGCAGGAGAAACAGCGCTGTCGACAGCAAGTAGGAGGTTGCGACCCAGCTCATGGCCACGGCGCTCATGCGGAAGTCCCGGGCGATCGCGGGAATGGCAATATTGATGGAGGAGACCATGAAGGGGGTCAGGAAGGAAGCAAGAACAGCGATCAGGAGTGCCGCTCGTTTGACAGAATCGCTCCCCATCGCAGGCGCTGCGGCTTGGCTTGAGGGCATGGTCTCCGGCATAACAGGCTTACCTGAACTTCCCGATGAGGTAGAGGATAAGACTGATAATGACGCTGATGATGATGCCAGTGGCCAGCGGGAAATAAAAGGTGAAGTGCTCTTTCCTGATCACGATGTCGCCGGGAAGTTTGCCCGGAAACGGCGTCTTTTGAATGACCAGCATTACCAGACCTGCGATGATGAGAAGGACACCGAGAATGATGATGGTTTTTGCAAGATCACCCATGGTACAACGCTCCTTGATGCCGGATCAAGGCAAGGTGAATAAATATCGTCAAGCTTGCTGAACTCGCAATAAATCGTCATACCCGTCCCCGCTTCCGCGGGGATAAACTTGCCCCCGTGAAAACGGGGGGCGGGTATCAAGGGCACTAAGGAACAGTTAGAAAAACACTGGATTCCCGTTTCCGCGGAAATGATGAAAGACGATTGCTACAGGCTTTTTACGGGACCGCTGGCTTACTCCGCGAAAAAATCGAGCATTTTGCCGACCGTGGCGCGCATTTCCCGGCGTGAAACGATCATGTCGATCATCCCGTGCTCCTGGAGGAACTCCGCCCGCTGGAAACCGGGAGGAAGCTGCTGTTTGATCGTCTGCTCGATCACGCGCGGCCCGGCAAAACCGATAAGGCTCTTGGGCTCCGCGAGGATGATGTCGCCCAGCATGGCAAAGCTCGCGGTGACGCCGCCGAAGGTCGGGTCCGTCAGGATCGAGATGAACGGAAGGCCGGCCTGACCCAGGCGTGCAACGGCAGCCGACGTCTTTGCCATCTGCATGAGCGAGAGGATCCCCTCCTGCATGCGGGCCCCGCCCGATGAGGCTACCGAAACAAAGGGGGTCTTGTTCTCGATGGCCCGTTCCACGGTCCGCGCGATCTTCTCCCCCACGACCGACCCCATGCTGCCGCCCATGAAATTGAAGTCCATGATCACCAGGGACACGGGCCTGCCGCCGATCTTCGCCTCGCCGGAAATGATCGCGTCCTTAAGCCCGGTCTTCTTGCGGCTTGCCTTGAGCTTGTCCTTGTAGTCCTTGAACCCGAGAAAATCCCTGGGTGACAGCCCGTCCTCGACCTCCAGGAAACTGCCCTCGTCCACGAGGTAGGGCAGCCGCTCCGAGGCAGAGATGCGGAAATGGTAGTCGCACTTGGGGCAGACCTTGAAGTTCTTGTCCACCTCCTTGCGGTAGATGATCTCTTTGCAATTGTCGCATTTGACCCAGAGCCCCTCGGGGATCTTTACTTTTTTTGCCGGAGCTTCCGGTGCCGCGCTCTCGGATCGTTCTTTTTTAAACCAAGCCATATAACTCCTTTACGACAAGCACCAAATATCAAGCATCAAATCACAAATAAATCCGAATTTTCAAGAACCAAAATTCAAAACGTTTCGAACATTCTAGTTTGGACATTGGAGCTTATTTGGTAATTGTAATTTGAACTTTGGAATTTCAAAAGTTGTACGTTTTCCCTTCCTGCAACACCTTCACATTCTTCCTGCCAAGCGCCCGGAGTTCGCTGATCACTTTTTTCTTGTGCACCGGTTTGATATGGTAGATGTAGATCGGCACCGTGCTCTTGACTTTGGCCTTGGTGAGGTCGGCATGGAGCTGCGCCGGGGTGAAATGGCCGCTCAAGCCGGCGATCATGTCCATACTGTTCGGGAACGATGTGTCCACGATGATCGCCTTGAGATTTTTTGCTTTCGACGCCACCTTCCAGAGATCTTCGTTGGGACCGGTATCGGCGCTGTAAATGATCGTTGACCTGGCGTCGCTCACCATGAACCCCACGGCAGGCACCGGATGAGTTCATCGGGATGGCCAGAACCTTGAGCCCTGCCACGGCGATCGGCACACCGGCAGAAAAGGGTTTGTAAGCCAGCACCGGGTTCTTCGCCGTCGGGATCTTGGTGAAATCCGGCCAGATCAGGTCGTTCATCAGGTGCTTTTTGATGGCATCGATCACCTTGGGGATCGCCCGGATATTGACCGGCTGCTTGATGCGGCCGATGATGTTGTCCGCAAGGAACAGAAGCGACTTGATATGATCAAGATGGGTATGGCTGATAAAGATGTCGGTGATCCTGCTCTGCGCCTGGATGCTCAATGCCGCGGTTATGGTGCCGGCATCCAGCATGACGACGTCGTTCACCAGAAATCCCGGTGGATTGTGCCCTATCGCTTCTGAACCGGAGCAGCCCAGTATTTTTACCTTCATTCACCCTCCTTGGAACGGCAAATTACAAATCTCAAAATGACAAATTCCAAATAACAACCAATGACCAAATTGCAATAACCAAACAGTTTGGAGCTTAGCATTTGGTTATTGGAATCCATTTGATTATTGGTATTTGTGTTGGTGCTTGTTATTCTTTCAACCCCACCAGGTCATACACGACCACCGGGAACTGTTTCCCCTTGACGGTCACGGACCCCAGTTCGTTCGCAACCACGATATCCTTCACCTTTTCATAGGTATATTCCGATATGATGATATGATTATTATACTGTCTTGTCAAGCCTTCCAGCCGCGCGCCGAGGTTCACATTGTCGCCGATGACCGTGTAATCCATCTTCTTGCCTGCTGCGCCCATGTTCCCGACCACCATCTCTCCGGTGTTGATCCCGATGCCGATATCGATGACATACCTGCCCTCGGCCGCCCACTTTGCCTGCAGCTTCTTCAATTTTTCGATCATGGCAAGGGCGCATCGGCATGCACGCTCGGCATGGTCGGGCTGGCCGATGGGAGCCCCCCAGAGGACCATGATGGCGTCTCCGACGAACTTATCGAGGGTCCCCTCGTGTTCGAAGACGATGTCGGTCATGGCGCCCAGATACTCGTTCAACAGCGAGACCACTTCCTCGGGCTGATGCTTTTCGGAAAAGGACGTGAAGCCGCGGATATCGGAAAAGAGCACCGTGATCTCCTTGCGGTCGCCTCCCAGCTTGGCCTTGCTCGGGTCTCTGATGAGTTCGTCCACAATGCGCTTCGAAACGTAGCTGGAGAACATCTTCCGGATGTCCCGTGCACGCCGCTCTTCGGTGAAGAAGCGGTAGGCGGTCTGGCTGGTGTAACCGAAGAACAGCGCCGAGGCGGGATAGACCAGGTTGAACCATATCCCTTTTCCCACGAAGAGATAGTACACAACGCCGGCATAGGACGCAAAGAGCAGCGAGGAACAGGGCGGCGCCGGCCTTGGCCCCGAGCCGCGGGATCGCGATGCCGAGGATGATGGCGAACAGAAAGACCAGCGGAACGTCCATGATCGCCGTGCGGTAGATAAAATCCTCATGCAGGATATTGTCCACGACGCTTGCATGCTTTTCGATTCCCGCCATGTTGGGAGAAAAGGGCGTGACGCGGAGGTCGTAAATGCCGATGGCCGTTGCGCCGATCAGCACGACCTTGTCCTTGAGCTTCTCTGCCGGCACCAGGCCGTCAAGGATGTCCGCAACGGAATACTGGGGGAACGTGTTGTTCGGACCCCGGTAGTTGATGAGCATGCGGCCGAACTCATCGATCGGGATACGGGTGCGGTCCGAGCTGGACCGCGCCGCTGAAGTCGAGTGCCGCCTGTTCGGGGCCCAGCTCCCGGTACAACCGCGCGGCCTGCAGCCCGATGGGCGGATAGTAGTCCCCCTGGTACTCGATGGCCAGCGACTCCCACCGGAGCGTGCCGTCTCGATCAGGGACCATGTTGATGTGCGCAAGATTTTTCGCGAACGCAGAGAACCGCAGCAGCGGCGGCAGGACCATCCTGGCATGGAACGGGCTGAGTGGTTCTCCCGTGTTCCTGAGCACGGCGAAGGCGGACGGCGTCATGAAGTCAAGCTTTTTGTCGGTGAAGCCCGATTCCTTGTAGCCCGTTTCGGAAAAATCGAATACCACGGGCAGGACCACGCGGCCGCTCTGCATGATCGCCTGCTGGAACAGATCATCGGAGGCGACATTTTCCGACTCCGCAAAGAACACGTCGAACACGATGACCCGGGCGCCGAGTTCGGTCAGGCGGTCGACGACACGGGCCCAGACCGAGCGGGACCAGGGGAACCGGCCGAGCTTATTAATGCTCTTTTCATCGATAGCGGCGATGACCGTCTCCGGGCCCGGTGTGATGGCGCCCCGGACATTGAACCGGAAATCGAGCGTCTTCTCCTCAAGCATATCCATGAATCCTACGTTCATGACGTGCATGATCGAAAGTACGAGCGCCACGATGAGCGCTATGGTGAGCCCCGCCTTTTTCCCTGCCGACTGCTTCATGTTCTCCCCCTGAGCGCGCTCCTCCCGCCCGGTGTCGAGACGCTAGGCCATTTCCCCGAAGATCTCCCGCATTTCGAGGTACCGGACCAGTTTGTCAACCTGCTCCTGGTTCATGATATGGACCTTGTCCTCGCTGAGGTGCACGATCCGGACGCTGGCCAGTTTCTCCAGGATCGTCCTCGCCTGGGCGGCCTCGATGCCGGCCACGCCGGCAAGGTCATCGACGGTCATGGTAAACTCCCCGCTCTTCTTGTTGTCGCGCACATGCTTCGCCAGGATGCTCACAAGCCTGCTCGTATTGTCCTTGATCATCAGGGATTCCATCTGGTCGTTGGTCTCGCGCAGCCGGTCGGCAAGCCGTTTGATGAAGCGGACCGCGATCTCGGCGTTGCCCCGGATCAACGCATCGAAGGTCTTGCGGTCGATCATGAGCATCTCGCACTCTTCGATGGTCTCGGCCGAAGCAGAGCGGGGCTTGTCGTTCAGGATGGCCATCTCGCCGAAGAACTCGCCCTTTTCGAGCGTCGCCAGGGTCTTTTCCACGCCGCGGATCCGCTTGCTGATCTTCACCCTGCCGGACTGCAGGATGTACATTTCCTCGCCCCGGTCGCCTTCGTTGAAGAGCACCGTGCCGGGCGGGATTTTTTTGCCGAATCTGGGAACCTGGACATCGCTCATACGAACCCCCTTGGTAATTGGTCAATGGTCCCATTGACTGAATAGAACCAGTGTGTCAGCCGCTCGTTGCCGTAGCGCGGCGTCCTGCCGGCAGGTTTCGTCACCCGCCGACGATCGTAACATCTCCCGCTTCGCACGCCCTGAGAAAGGCATCTACGATCTCCGGATCATAGAATGTCCCGGAACAGCGCTTGATCTCCTCAGTTGCGGATTTCCAGTCCGCCGCCTTGCGATAGGGGCGGTCGGTCGTGATCGCATCAAAGGTATCGGCGATCGCGATGATCCGAGCGTGGACCGGAATGCTTCCGCCTTTCAGCCCGTCGGGATAGCCGCTGCCGTCCCATTTCTCGTGATGGGCGCGCAGGATCTTCCTGACATCCTTCATCTGTTCAATATGGTCGAGGATGTCCTCACCCACCAGCGGATGTTCGCGCATGTGGCAGATCTCTTCGTGGTTGAGCCCGCCCTCCTTCAACAGCACGCTGTCCCTGATCCCGATCTTGCCGATGTCGTGCAGCACCGCAGCCAGACGCAGCGCCTCCACGTCGTTCACCGTCAGGGACATATGCCGCGCTATCGCCGCGCTGTATTCCACCACGCGCTTGATATGACCGCCCGTATAGGGGTCCTTTTTCTCAACAGCGGCTGCAAGCGCCTCGGCCGTGTTCAGGAATGTTTCCTTGAGCTCGGCATAGAGATGTGCGTTCTCGAGCGCCACTGCCACCTGATTGGCCAGGGTCCAGCAGACATCGAGGTCATCTTCGGTAAAGAGCGCTCCGTCCTTCTTGTTCACGGCCTGGAGCACGCCGATCACGCTTCCCCGGGAGCGCACGGGCACGCAGACCATGTTCCGGGTGATGAAATCTGTGATCGTCCGGGCGCGCCTGAAGTACCGGGGATCGTTCTGCACATCATTGATCAGCGCGGGCTGGTCGTTCGCTGCGACCCAGCCGGCAATGCCTTCGCCCATCCTGAGGCGCATCTGCTTGACCTGAAGCTCCTTTTCACCAAGCGCCACCTCGAAGTAGAGGTCTTTGGTCCGCTCGTCCACGAGCAGCAGCGACCCCACCTCGGCGCCCAGCAGACTGGTCACCGCCTCGATGGCACGCTGGCGCACCTCCCGCTGGTTCAGCGTGGAGTTCAGGACCATGGCGAGCTCCATCTGCGTTGTCCTGCGCTGCGCCTCCAGCCTGCTGCCGGACAGGAGGACCGTGTACGCCACGTCCAGGGCGAGCTGACCGGCGAGCGTATCGAGCATTTCCTTGTCTTCCCTGCCAAAGGGCCTGCCTACCGTTTTATTGATGATCTCGACCACGCCGATCACGCCGCCCGAGGTCGTAAGCGGCGAAGCGAGGATATTGCGGGTGGGAAAGCGCATTTCTGCGCTGATCTTGCTGCTCCACTTCGTGTCCCTGGCCACATCCGAGCTCAGATAGGTTTTGCCGGTCTTGAACACCCAGCCTGCGATGCCTTCGTCGGTCGACAATTGCCTGCCGAGGAGCTTCTGAGAGCCCGGGCCGGCGCTGGCGCGGAACACCAGGTTCTCGCCGTCGTGCATGAGGATGGAACCGGCAGTGGTGTTGGTCAGGTTGAGGATCACGGTGAGATAATTGGAGAGCAGGGTGTCCAGTTCAACGGAACCGATGTTCTTGCTGGTGAGCAGCTCCTGTTTGACCTTCTGGAGCAGGACCATTTTCTTGAGCGCACTCAGTTCGGCACGGAGTGCCGCAGGGGCTTTTTTTGAGTCCGCCTTTTTCACGGAAGCCGGCTTCTTTGCCGCCGGGACACTCCGACGGGACTGGGCACCCGCCTTCCGGGGCGTGCCGGCAACCTTGCTTTTTTTACTTGCCATGTCCCGCCAGAACCCCTTGTTTGAGCGCCTTGACGAAGGCTGCGGACTTTTCAATAAGGTCTGCAGAGCTGCCGTTCTCTTCGATCACCTTCACCAGAGCACTGCCGACGATGACGCCGTCGGCGCCCCACTGCGCAACCTGCGCTGCCTGGTCCGGCGTTGAAATGCCGAATCCTACGGCAACAGGCTTGTCCGTCATGGTCTTGATCCTTTGGAGCGACTCCTGGATCGACTGCTGCAAGCCGGTCCGCGCTCCCGTTACGCCGGTGAGAGAAACATAGTAAACGAATCCCTGTGATAATTTGGTGACCAGTTTGATACGCTCGTCCGTGCTCGTCGGAGCGAGCAGGAAGATCATGTCCAATCCAGCCTTCTTCGAAAGCGCGACCAGGGTCCCCGCTTCCTCAGGAGGAAGATCGGGAAGGATGATGCCGTCCAGGCCTGCGGCCACTGCAGTCGTGGACAAAGCGCTCCTCGCCGTAATGAAAAATGAGGTTGTAGTAGGTCATGAGAATGAGCGGTATCCTGCTCTCGGTGCGTACATCCGCCACCAGGCCCAGGACATCGGCTATGCTCGTGTTGTTCCTGAGCGACCTGATGGCCGCCTTCTGGATCGTCGGACCGTCTGCCAGAGGATCGGAAAAAGGAGCGCCGAGTTCAATGATGTCCGCGCCAGTCTTCTCCAGCGCAAGGACGAGTTTCTTCGTTGCGGACATATCCGGGTCCCCTGCCATAAGGTAGGGGATGAGCGCTGTCTCGTTCTTTTTCTTAAGCCGGTTAAAAGTATTCTTGATCCTAGACATAAGGTTTTTCCAGATCCTCTTAGTTTATTCCGCAATCCGAAATCCGCAATCCGAAATGCGATGCTACAGTTCCACGCCCTTGATCTTCGCCACCTGCATCACGTCCTTGTCGCCGCGGCCGGAGAGGTTGCAGATGATGATCTTGTCCTTGCCGAGCGTGGGCGCCAGTTTAAGGCAATAGGCAACGGCATGGGCGCTTTCGAGGGCAGGGATGATGCCTTCCAGGCGCGACAGGAGGTCGAAGGCCTCCATGGCTTCTTCATCGATGGCATAGGTATATTCGATGCGTCCTGAATCACGGTAGAACGCGTGCTCCGGCCCGACAGCGGCGTAATCAAGCCCCGCGGAAACAGAGTGCGTCAGTTCGATCTGGCCGTGTTCGTCCTGCAGCACGAAGGTCTTGGTGCCCTGCAGTACGCCGAGGGAACCGCCGGCGAACCGCGCCGCATGTTTGCCGCGCTCGATGCCGAGGCCGCCGGCCTCGACGCCGTACATCTTTACCGTCAGCATCTTCAAGGAACTCGTAGAACAGGCCGATGGCGTTCGAACCGCCGCCCACGCAGGCGACCAGGGCGTCCGGCAGCCGGTTCTCAAGCTTCATGATCTGTTTCTTTGCCTCGCGCCCGATCACGGACTGGAAGTCCCGCACCATCATGGGGAAGGGGTGGGGACCGAAGGCCGTGCCGAGCACGTAATGCGTGTTCGCAACGTTCGTGATCCAGTCGCGCATGGCCTCGTTGATGGCGTCCTTCAGCGTCTTGCTGCCGAGATCGACAGGCCGCACGATCGTTCCGAGCAGCTTCATGCGGAACACGTTCAGCGACTGGCGCGCCACGTCGTCGGTGCCCATGTACACTTCGCAATCGAGGCCGAACATGGCGGCTGCCGTGGCCGTGGCAACGCCGTGCTGTCCCGCGCCGGTCTCGGCGATCACGCGGGTCTTGCCCATGCGCTTGGCAAGCAGCACCTGGGCCAGGGAGTTGTTGATCTTGTGCGCGCCGGTGTGGCAGAGGTCTTCGCGCTTGAGATAGATCTTCGCGCCGCCAAGATGGTCGCTCAGCCGTTTGGCATAATAGAGGGGCGTGGCCCGGCCGATGAATTCCCGGGAGTAATAATCGAGCTCGGCCTGGAACTCCTTGTCCTTCTTCGCCGCAAGGTAGGCGGCCTCCAGTTCGGCCAGCGCCGGCATCAGCGTCTCGGGAGCGAACTTCCCGCCGTAGATGCCGAAATGTCCCTTTTTATCCGGAATGCTCATGGCCGCGATGCCCTCCGGACCTCGGTTATGAATTTCTTGAGCTTGGCGTGGTCCTTGAGTCCCTTTTCCCGCTCAACGCCGCCGGCAACATCGACCCCATAGGGCTGGACGAGCTTCACCGCCTCGGCCACGTTCTCCGGCGTAAGCCCCCCTGCCAGGACCACCCTGCCCAGGGTCTTTGCCACGACCGCCAGGTGCCAGTCGAAGGTCGTGCCGGTGCCTCCCCGCACGCCCTCACGGTAACTGTCGAGCAGAAGTGCGCCCACATGGTAGTGCGCCATGTGCTTGAGGCTGTCCTTGTCCTTGACCTGGAACGCCTTGATCACGCGGGTCGCAAAGCGGTCGCAGAACTCCGGCCGCTCATCGCCATGGAACTGCAGGACCTTGATGCCGGTCGTGAACTGGATGTCCCTGATCTTTTCCTCGCGCTCGTTCACGAAGACGGCGACCGGCGTGATAAAAGGAGGCAGCTGGTGAATGATCTCGGCCGCCTTCTCGGGATCCACGTAGCGGGGGCTTTTCTTGTAAAAAATGAACCCCAGCGCATCCGCGCCGTCCTCGGCAGCCGCCATTGCATCATCCAGATTCGTTATTCCGCAGATCTTGATCTTGATCATAATTTTACCTCAAGCACGAAATCCGAAATCGTAAACTCTAAATAATCACAAAACTCACATAACCAATGTTTTGAATTTCGACATTCAATAGTGTTCAGGATTTCGCTATTAGAATTTAGCGCTTTCCCTAATAGTTCCTTCACTTTTTTTCCGATATCCTTTTCCCGCATCAGGCTCTCGCCGACCAGGATGGCGTCCACGCCCGCCTTCTGAAGCATCACCACATCGTCCCGCGTCCTGATCCCGCTTTCGCTCACCACCACGCGGTCATCGGGAATGTCTTTCAGCAGGTCCAGGGTCGTCTGCAGGGTCACCTCGAAGGTCATGAGGTTCCGGTTGTTGATGCCCACGAGCATGGCCCCGGCCAGCAAAGACTTGTCCAATTCTTTGTAGGTATGCGACTCCACGAGCACGTCGAGTCCCAGTCCCGCTGCGATGCCGAGGTAGTCCTGCATCTGGCCCCGCTCCAGGCAGGCCGCGATCAGCAGGATGGCATCGGCCCCGAACGCGCGCGCTTCATGGATCTGGTACTCGTCAATGATGAAGTCCTTCCTGAGCAGCGGAAGGTCCACGCTGTTTCCTGATCCGGCCGAGGTAAGCCAGGTCTCCCTGGAAGAACTGTTTCTCCGTGAGGACCGAAAGGCAGGCAGCGCCGGACTCCTGATACACGTCTGCGATCTTCACCGGGTCGAAATCCTCGCGGATCACACCCTTGGACGGCGAGGCCTTTTTCACCTCGGCAATGAGCCGGATCTCCGTCCCCTGTGCAAGCGCCTTGCCGAATCCCCGCGTGGGAGCGGAATCGGCTATCCGTTGTTTTATCTCGCTGAGCGGCGTTTTGCGCTTCGTCTCTGCAAGCTCTTCTTTTTTATACGCGATGATATCGTCCAGGATCATATTGCCCCGCTGTCCCCTGGATGTTCAATCCGCATTCCGCAATCCGCATTCCGCAATCAACAATCCCCTATGGCTTATTCGTGAACGACTTGAGCTGCTCCAGCTTGTTCATGGCAGCGCCGGAATCGATGGAGGCTGACGGCAAGGGTGATGCCTTCTTTGAGGTCCGTCGCCCGTCCGGCTGCGGCGAGCGCTGCAGCCGCGTTCAGCAGAACAATATCGCGGCGCGGACCTTTTTGTCCTTTCAGCACATCCATGGTGATGGCTGCATTCTCTTTTGCATCGCCGCCCTTCAGGTCTTCCGCCTTACCGGTCGCAAGACCGAAGTCGGAGGGATGGATGAAATAGTCCTCGACCTTTCCGTCTCTGAACTCCGACACTTTGGTGCGGTCGGTGATCGTGATCTCATCAAGACCGTCCATGCCGTGCACCACGAAGGCATGGGTCGTGCCGAGATTGCCGAGGGCGCGGGCCAGCAGCGTCGTCAGGTCAGCAGCATAAACGCCCATGACCTGCGCGGTCACTTTGGCGGGATTGGTGAGCGGGCCCAGCACGTTAAAGATGGTGCGGATGCCGATCTCGCGCCGCGGCCCGATGGCGTACTTCATGGCCAGGTGCATCATGGGCGCAAAGAGAAAGCCGATGCCGATGTCCTTAATGCATTCCTCGGCACGATGCGAGGGTATTTCGATGTTCACGCCCAGCGCCTGCAGCACGTCGGCGCTGCCGCTCTTGCTCGAGACCGACCGGTTGCCGTGCTTCGCCACGGTCACGCCCGCGGCGGCGACCACAAAGGCCGCTGTCGTGGAGATATTGAACGTATGCGCCATGTCGCCGCCGGTGCCGCAGGTGTCGACCTGATAGCGGGCGTCCAGTTTGATCGGGACCGCCTTCTCGCGCATGACCCGGGCGGAACCCGTGATCTCCTCAACGGTCTCGCCCTTCATCCGCAGCGCGGTGATATACGCGGCGATCTGGGCGTCCGTTGCCTCGCCCTGCATGATCTCGCGCATCACCGTCTCGGCCTCGGCCTCGGTCAGATTGGTTCTTGCTAATTACTTTTGCGATGGCTTCTTTTATCATAGACCTCTTCGACCGCAGATTTTCGCCACGAAGCGCACTAAGACACGAAATTGATCTTAAGCCGGTTCTCTTCGTGATCTGCGTGTGTGGCATAGCCGTCACCGGTTCATCTGCGGTCTACGATCACAGCTTTAAAAAATTCCTGAGCAGGTCCTTGCCCGCGTTGGTCAGGATCGACTCGGGATGGAACTGCACGCCTTCCACCTTGAACTGCTTGTGCCGCACGCCCATGATGATGCCGTCGTCGGTCCAGGCCGTCACTTCGAGCACGGACGGCAGGGTCTCGCGCTTGATGATAAGCGAATGATAGCGCGTTGCCTCAAAAGGGTTCGGCAACCCGGCAAAAAGGGTCTTGTTGTCGTGGTGGATCATGGAGGTCTTGCCGTGCATCAGGTAGGGCGCGCGGATCACGTCGCCGCCGAAGGCCTCTCCGATGGACTGGTGCCCCAGGCAGACGCCGAGCACCGGCACCTTGCCCGCGAAATGTTTGATCACGTCGATGGAGATCCCCGCCTCCTTGGGCGTACAGGGGCCGGGCGAGATCACGATGCGCTCGGGCTTCATCTTCTCGATCTCCGCGATCGAGATCTTGTTGTTCCGGTAGACCTGCAGGCTCTGCCCCAGTTCGCCGAAGTACTGGACCAGGTTGTAGGTGAAGGAATCGTAATTGTCGATCATTAATAACATAAGAACCTCTGAAAATCGTCTCTCGCAAAGGCGCAAAGGGCGCAAAGGAAATCTTTTGACTTCTAGAATCTAGACCAGAGCCTTATTTTAAGTTTCTGTCATTAAATCGTTATACGTCTCGTTCGATTTTGACCTGTTTTTCTTTGCGAGCTTTGCGCCTTTGCGAGAAAACCGTTTTGGCTTTTGTATTTAGTCCAAACCCTTTTCCGCCATTTCCACGGCGCGCATCATGGCCTGGGCCTTGTTCACGGTCTCCTGGTACTCGGCAGCAGGGTCGCTGTCCGCCACCACGCCGCCGCCGGCCTGGATGTAGGCCGTATCGTCCTTGATCACGAGCGTCCGGATGGTGATGCAGGTGTCCATGTTGCCCGAGAAACCGAAGTAGCCGACCGCGCCTGCATAGGGGCCGCGTTTCGTGGGCTCCAGCTCGTCGATGATCTGCATGGCCCTGATCTTGGGCGCCCCCGAAACGGTGCCTGCAGGAAAACAGGCGCGGATCACGTCATAGGAGTCCTTGCCCGGCGACAGCCTGCCGCGCACGTTCGACACGATGTGCATCACGTGGGAATAGCGTTCGATCACCATCAGCTCGGAAACGGAAACGCTGCCCGGTTCGCTCACGCGGCCCACGTCGTTCCTGCCGAGGTCCACCAGCATGATATGCTCGGCCCGCTCCTTGGGATCGGCAAGCAGTTCATCGGCCAGCGCCTGGTCCTCTTCCTCGGTCGTGCCGCGTTTGCGCGTACCGGCGATGGGCCTGAGGTCTATCCGTTCCCCTTCGAGCCTGACCATCACCTCCGGCGATGCGCCCACAACGGTCGCCGTGCCGCAGCGCAGAAAATACATGTAGGGCGAGGGATTGATGAGCCGCAATGCGCGGTAGATCTCATAGGGCTCGACGGAAATTTTGGTTTGGAACCGCTGGGACGGCACGACCTGAAAGATGTCGCCGGCCTTGATATATTCCTTTGCCTTCAGCACGGCCTGCTCGTACTGCGGCTGCGTGAAATTGGAGGTGAGCGTATGTGGCTTTGTTTTGGCTTTCCCCTTGCCCCTTGACCCCTGACCCTGTGACCCCGGTCTTGATTTTTTTTACCAGCCGGTTGATCTTCGCAACGGCCTCTTTGTAGGCAGCCTCGGCCGAACGGCCCTTCACGTGCGCGTTCGACACGACCTTCAGCTTGTGCGTGACATTGTCGAAGATCACGAGGGTATCCGTGATCATGAAGAAGACATCGGGAATGTCCAGCCCTTCTTTCGGCCTGGCAGGCAGTTCCTCGAAATAATTGACCACATCGTATCCCATGAACCCTACGGCGCCGCCGAAAAAACGCGGCAGTGAAGGGTCCGGCACGGGCTGGTATTCGGCGAGGAGGGCCTTGACCGCTTCAAGCGGGTCGCGGTCGAACTGCGTTTTCTGCTTTTTGCCGGCCCGGGTGATCTCCACGATGCGGCCGGAGCTCTTGACGATGACCGACGGCCGACTGCCGAGAAAGGAGTAGCGGGCCCACTTCTCCCCTCCTTCCATGCTTTCGAGAAGAAAGGAATGACGCCCGTCGTCGATCTTCAGGAAGGCCGACACCGGCGTTTCCATATCTGCAAGGATCTCGCGATAGACCGGTATCAGGTTGCCTTTTTTCGCCCGCAGCTTAAACTGTTCGAAAGATGGCTGTATCATAAAATGCCGCAAAACTCCTTGCAAAATGAAAGGTTTAAGTACTATACCAGATAATGAAAAGAGGTGTCAATCAGAAAGACTGCACAGGAAGCTGACAGGAGCGGCAAAGAGGCCGGGCGCTGCGGGTTCGACCATCTGGTTCTTAAGACCCTCATATGAACACAACGCTGTTCAGGCACAGGCTGTTATTCAGTGCAAGGAATCACAAGAATAGCTCTTCCCGCGAAAGCGATGCCGGCCGGCAGAACAGGGTTGGCAGATTATCGTTGGCTATATATCCAGATCTGCATAGGACGCCCGTTCCTGAATGAACGTGAACCGTGCCTTCGGGTCCTTGCCCATCAGCCGTTCGAACACGTCGCCGGTCGCCTTATGGTCCAGCACCTGCACGCGCATGAGGGTCCGCGTCTTGGGATTCATGGTCGTCGACTTTCAAGGTCTCCGGGTTCATTTCGCCCAGACCTTTAAAGCGGCCCACTTCATACTTTCTGTTGTTCAGTTTCGCAACGATCTTTTCTTTTTCCATTTCGTCCATGGCGTAGAAAACGTCCTTGCCGGCCTCGATCTTGAAGAGCGGCGGCATGGCAAGATAGACATGTCCGTGGGCGATCAGCTCCGGCATGTACCGGTAGATGAAGGTCAGCAGCAGCACGCTGATGTGCGCGCCGTCAACGTCGGCGTCGGTCATGAGGATCACCCGATTGTACCGGAGCTTATTGAGGTCGAAATGCGCTCCCACGCCGCAGCCGAGCGTTGCAAGCAGGTTCTTGATCTCGTTGTTCTGCTGGATCCGTTCGAGCGATGCCACCTGCTCCACGTTCAGGATCTTGCCGCGAAGCGACAGTATGGCCTGGGTCTTCCGGTCACGGGCCATTTTTGCGGAGCCGCCTGCCGACTCCCCTTCCACGATGAAGACCTCGGTCTCCTCCACTTTATTGGAGGAGCAATCGGCGAGCTTGCCCGGCAGGTTCAGCTTGAGCGAAGACAGTTTCCGGGTGACATTGTCCTTGGCAGCGCGCGACGCCATACGGGCCTCGGCGGCCAGCAGAACGCGCTTTACCACAGCGTCCGCCATGGTGGGGTTCCCCAGCAGATAGGCCTCGCAGGCGTTCTTGACCGAGGCCTCGATGGGCGACAGGATCTCGGGGTTGTTCAGCTTCTCCTTGGTCTGGCCCTGGAACTGCGGGTTCATCACGAGCACGCTCACGATGCCGTACAGCCCCTCGTACACGTCCTCCGATGCGATGGTCTTGATGTTCTTGGGGATAAGGTTCTTCCGCTCGGCATAGGCGCGCACGGCCTTGGTGAGCCCGGCCCTGACCCCCATTTCGTGCGTCCCGCCGTCGGACGTGTTGATCGAGTTCGCGTAGGAATGGATCTCGGTGTCCGTGGCAGTGGTCCAGTGCACGGCGCACTCGATCTTGAAGTCATCCTCTTTCTCGAAGTAGAACGGCTCCGGGTTCACCAAAAGCGTCCCCGAAACGATCCGCTTGATATAGTCCTGGATGCCGTTGTCGTATTTAAAGGTGACCGGCTTTTCCCCGTCCCGCGCGTTCTCGATGGTGATCTTGAGGCCCTTGTTCAAAAAGGCCTTGCTCTCGGAGACATCGAGGATGTTCTTATAGTTGAAGATCGTTTTGGAAAAGATCTCCGGGTCGGGCCGGAAATAGATGGACGTGCCGTGCGCCTTGGTCGGCGTGCCCTTCTTGAGGTTCCCCTTGGGCTTCCCGCGCGAGAACTCCTGGGTCCACTCGTAGCCGTCTCGCTCTACCGTGGCGATAAACACCTCGGAAAGCGCGTTCACCACCGAAGCACCCACGCCGTGGAGCCCGCCCGAGGATTTGTAGGCCGTGTGGTCGAACTTGCCGCCTGCATGGAGCGTGCAGAGGATCGTCTCGATGGCCGGCCGTTTGGTCTTGGGATGGATATCGACGGGCATGCCCCGGCCGTTGTCCGTCACGGTCACGCCGCCGTCCTTCTCGATCCGGAGCGTGATCGCCGTGCAGTAGCCGTTCAGCGCTTCGTCCACGGAGTTGTCGAGCATTTCCCAGACGAGATGGTGCAGTCCGCGCACATCCGTCGAACCGATATACATGGCCGGCCGCTTGCGGACCGGTTCAAGGCCTTCCAGGACCGTGATGTCCTTTGCCGTATACGTTGTCGCCAAAATAGATCCTCCTGCTGCCTGCACCTGCAGCCATTCCTGCACATCGATGAGAGGCAGCTCACTTCGTTAAAAAACCATTTCTTTTCCCGTATCGGCTGCAGATTATAAATCATGAGGGAGGATAAAGCAATATGAAGTTTTCAGTGATAATTTCTAGGCTCAGTTTTCACGCCGGACAAGCCTTCGCCTGCTGCACGCTCAAGAAAAAAGGCCCTCCGAATGATCGAAGGGCCCTATCCTTTGTTTCGGCTGCAGCCTAGTGCGCTGCCGGTGCTGCCGGTGCCGCTGTCGTGGTCGCCGTGGAAGTGACTGTCGATTCCACTGCAGGCGCCGGAGCCTCCTGCTTTCTTGCATCCCGTAAAAGCAACAGCAAGTACGAGAACAGCTATGATTGCCGAGATCTTTTTCATATTCATTCACCCCCTTTCCTTCCCTGGATATATCTGCAGCACGTTTACCGCAATAGAATAAATCGGATAAAGAACGCGCTGCAGGCATGAGACAATACTTATAGTTCGTCCTGCGACGGCACCTCACCGTTTTTTTCTGCCACCGATTCAGTTCCTGTCGCTCGGATAACTGAGCGGAGCGATTATAATACTTTCCCGGTGAAAATCAAGAGGATTTATGAGGATACCCACTTTTTCTGCCCCACCGCGATTCCGTACCGTGGAGCAGGGAATGAACCTGGACATGACTGACAGGCAGGCCACGCGTTCTTTATCATCCCGACGGCAGTTGTACAGACCGGTCTTAACCTAAATCATATATTGACTTATCTTCAATCATGGTTAACGATGGGTATTATAATGAGTATGGTTTCAGATGACCAGAGAAAGGCGCCATGAACAGCAGACAAAACCACCTGGAAAAGCAGGAACAGCTTAAGAAGAACAAGCTTGCCGCCGGCCTGGTGTCTGAACGTTTTCCCGGAGTTTCCGAGATCGTCTTTCGCATGACCTACTACCAAAAGATCTCCCAGCCGGTCCTGATGGTGCGTACGTTGAATTTTATTTCCACTGATTATGCTTATTTTCGCATGGAATGCATGCGGGATGAATGCACTAATGGGGGCTTTGACCTGACAGCGGCTGTTGCCGCCCTGGTCAAAAGCCGGAAGAAAACGTCAAAAGGGAAAATATCCTGCTGCGGCAAGAACGAGACCCTTGCCCCCGGGCATGCAAGCATTGTTTATGAAATAACCATCCAGAGCGACAACGCAAAGAAGGTAAAGACCCGCGCTGCAAGATGATAAGTGCTGCCCACAAATACAAAAAAGGCTGCCAGAAACTGATACTGACAGCCTTTTTCATTCCTGATAGTAAAAATTCTACAATTCGCTCACTTTTTTTGCGACCGCTTTGGTCGTCAACTCATTGACCTTCCTGACCACATTTTTCCAGTCCCGAGCCGAGCCCACACTCTGATCATCTGAAAGCAGCGGCTTCGAGTCACTGCCGAACAGCTCAAAGTGCGTGTCCATCGAGGTCGCGCCGGCACCGAATCCCACGAACCTCCGGGCGACCTTGCTGCCGGCATTATAATTCGTGATCTTGACCGTCAACAGGTACAAGCCGGCCGCCGGCTTATATTCCGACCGCTTATCGATAAGACGCGCATTGAAACCGGACTTTTTAAGCACCGCTGGAAGGTCTCGCTCCATGAATTCGCCTACCTGGTCGCGATTATTCGCTTGATAATTGGTGAATGATGGTTCGATGCCCCGATCTATCAACACAAGCAGGTTTGTTCCCTTGACGGACGACGTTTTCCCCGATTCAGCTTTACCGGATGCTTCTCTTGGCGCCTTCGCACAGGCAGACAGTCCAACCATCATCACAACTGCTATCAGCACTACCACTCTGATTCTGTTCTTCATCAGCGGTCCTCCTTGACCATGCGTAAATATGTCTGTGAGCTCTACCCGCGGGACCTAAAAACGGTCGTACCCGCTTTCGCCCCGATCAGCCCGGCCGGGTTTCAGCGCAAGAATCTCCGGCCGTCCAGACTTGCCTGCTCCGCAGCGGTCCCCTTACCGGTAAGTTGAGCCGCTCTCGCCGCTGCCCCGCTGCTGCCGGTTCCCGCAGCCGGCTCCTGCTCAACCTTGAAGAAAGCTATGCTGTCATTAAGCTGCTCCGCCTGGGAAGCCAGTTCTTCCGCTGTGGATGACATTTCTTCGGCGCTTGCGGTGTTCTGCTGGATCACTTCGTTGAGCTGCTGAATAGCATTGTTGATCTGGTTTGCCCCCGAGGCCTGCTCTTTCGATGACGCACTGATCTCCTGCACAAGCTCGGCAGTTTTCTGGATGTCCGGCACGAGCCTGGTCAGCATGACCCCCGCCATTTCCGCAACTTCAACGCTCGACGCGGAAAGCAGGCTGATCTCGCCCGCGGCGGCCTGGCTTCGCTCGGCGAGTTTTCGCACTTCTGCCGCGACAACGGCGAAACCCTTCCCGTGTTCGCCCGCCCGGGCGGCTTCGATCGCCGCGTTCAGCGCCAGCAGATTCGTCTGGCGCGCGATCTCCTCGATGATCGAGATCTTGCCGGCGATCTCCTTCATGGCGGACACGGCCTGATTCACCGCCTTGCCGCTTTCGAGCGCGTCGCCTGAGCTCTTGAGCGCGATCTTTTCGGTCTGTTGCGCGTTGTCCGCATTCTGCCTGATCGTGGCGTTCATTTCCTCAATGGAGGATGAAACTTCTTCCGCCGATGCAGCCTGCTCCGTTGATCCCTGCGACATCCGGGAGGAGCTGTCGTTGATATCGGCACTCATGGTCGAAACGCTCGCGGCCGCGGCTTTGACATTCACCACGACCCGGCTCAGGGTGGCGACCATGCTTTTCATACTCTCCAGGAGCTGGCCCAATTCGTCTGTTCGGTCGTTGGCAATGGCGATATTCAATTCTCCCCGGGCCAAACGTGCCGTGACAGCGACGCACTCCTTGAGCGGCCGGGTGACGCTGCGGACCAGCAGAACAATGCCGAATGCAAAACAGATGACAGCCGTCAGCGTGCTGGCTGCTATGATGATGATGCTGCTCGTTATCGATTTTTTGATCGACGCGGTGGAGTAGGCGATCGTAAAAGACCCGAGCTTGCGGTTATCGGCGTCATGCAATTCCCGCTTGAACAGGAGCAGATCCTGGACCCGCTCCGGTTCTTCCTGCTTCGTCAGCTTTTTTTGCTCTTCGTTGTAAAATCCCACAAACGACACATCCGGGTCCTTCCGGACATCTTCTACGAAATTATCGAGTGCGAGATAATTGAAATTGGCGAGATAGTCGCTGCCTACATGCCCGGCAAGATCGGCCACTGAATTGCCCTTCGAATCAAGCGAAGCGCGTATGGAGCGTACATTCTGTACTGCGAGAAACGCGCCGAGCCCGCCGAAGAGCACGATTACCAGACCGAGCGTGGTCACGAGAAATTTTGCACCCAGTGATGTTTTTACCGTACTCTTCATACTATTCCCCTGCGCTTCTAGAACTTGAACGTGAACGCCTTCGTTACGCCCGCCTTCTTGAGTAGAGCCGAGCGTGTGCTTGAAATCATTTACCGTGGTCTGGATGAACCCCCGGATCTTGAGCGACTCCTTCACCGCCTTTGCTTCAGCCGACGTATCGTTTTGCACACCCAGAAGAACAGCTGCGATCTTCTGCACCGTCTGCCGGTCCATTTTGCGCGACACGATCAGGGTTCCGTCGGGATTCTCGCCCTTGTCCCCCCCAACCATCTCGTACATGGGGTACTTGTCCTTTTCCTTTGCCCAGACATGGTTCTTGATGATCGCCACATCTGCCTGTCCCCGGCTCAAGGCGTCGACTGCGGCGCCATGAGAAGCAGCCTTCAGGATTTCTTTCGGCCGCGAGGTGCCGAGGGAATAAAAATAGAACTCTCCGGCAGATGCGAGGGGAGTGAAGATCACCCGCTTGCCGTTAAAGTAGTCGGGGGACCCGGCAAAACGCGGCGATCCCTTCGGAGCGATCACGACAGCAACATAGGTGCTGACACCGTCGATCGAAACGGGGCGCGCCACCGGATCAGCCAATTCCTTGATGATCATGGTGCCGGCGATCCCCGAACCGCTGAACATGGCATTGACCCCTCCGCTGGCGAATAGATCGGCTGCGGACTGGTAGTTCTGGGTCGTCGTGAATGAAGCGGTGATGCCGTTCTTCCCGAAATAATCGAGGAGCGGCTGGAATTTTCTGGCATCGCCCGCCTGGGCCTGTGTGATCGCTATTTTGATCTCCGCAGCCTGTCCGGTTCGCCGGCAATAACAAACAGCAGCATGATCGACAGCACAAGACGAATATATACGGTACGCATATTAACATCCTCCTGATCTGAATTTTAAGAACCAATAAAACGGAGTGGCATGTTAAAGGAAGACATTCCCGCTGTCAATATTTTATTTGTTGGTTTATAAACAGGTTGTTTTTAAGTGGATTCAGGCAGAATTTAACGCGCTATGGGGGAAAAATAGAACAGTGTAATTTCCTTCCGGATGAGAAGGCGTATCGACTTTCTTACCGCACCACCCTGGTCCGTTCCCGGTCCAGGTCATTCCTGAGCTCTTTGACCCGGCCTTCGAGATCGTTGATGCGTTCGAAAAGCAGCAGAGCTGAGATCGTGTCCGGATCGTTAGCTGGCGCTTCTCGCCAGGCAACAATAAGTTCCGCGAGCAGACCGCGTATCTGGGACAGACACTCGGCCATGGCCTGCGTCTCCCCGGCAGTTACCGGATTGTCGGTAATGATCCGTTCGGTCTCCTGTGCCAGGGACTGCAGGATCTCAAGACACTGAGCTGCACTCACGGCTTTCCGTATCCGCTCGTCCAAATTGTCCATGCGATCCCCCGCGCCCTGCATCGATCGCTCACTCAAAAACGCTCGAAATCCGAATCTCTCTGGTCTCCCTGTCCGTTCCCGGCCGCGAGGTCGGCGATCGCCTTGTGCGAGCCGGAAGAAGCGCCGGCGAACCGCAGTGTACGGGCGGGAACAAAGCGCCTCCCGGCAACCCGGTCCACAGGAACCGCGGCCGTTTTTCTGACCGGTTCGCGGTCGAACAGCTCATTCTCTCCCACCTTAAAGAAACCGACGACCTCCTGAAGCTGGTCCGCCTGGACCGAAAGCTCCTGGGCCGTGGAGGACATTTCCTCTGCCGCTCCGGCGTTCTGCTGGATCACCTGGTTCAATTCCTGGATCGATGTATTAATCTGGTCCGATCCGCTCGATTGCTCCTTGCTGGATGCGCTTATTTCGCGGACCAGTTCCGACGTCTTCTGGATCTCGGGCAGCAGCCGTTCGAGCATCACGCGGGCAAGTTCCGCGACCTCTACGGTTGATGACGAAAGCTGCCCGATCTCGCCCGCTGCGGCCTGGCTCCGCTCCGCCAGCTTGCGCACTTCGGCCGCCACCACGGCAAAACCTTTTCCGTGCTCCCCGGCCCGGGCTGCCTCGATCGCCGCGTTCAGGGCGAGCAGATTGGTCTGGCGGGCGATTTCATCGATGATCCTGATCTTTTCGGCGATCATCTTCATCGCCGTGACAGCTTCCAGCACGGCCCTGCCGCTCTCCTGAGCATCGGTCTCGGCCTTGAGCGCGATCGCCTCGGTCTCGCGGGCATTGGCCGCGTTCTGGCCGGTGCTGGCGTTCATCTCTTCGATTGCGGAAGAAGCCTCCTCCGCGGTCGCAGCCTGGGTCGTGGCGCCGTGCGAGATCTGCTCCGAATCGGCTGAAAGGCGCCGGCTGACGGTGGCAACGTTGTGGGAGGCTGTCTTGACGCTGTGCGCCACCTCTTTAAGCCGGACGACCATGGTATTCAACGCCTCGCCCAGTACGCCCACCTCGTCACGCCCGGCGACGGCGAGTGAACGGGTCAGGTCCCCTTGGGCAACGACCTGTGCGTAATCCACGCTTCTCCGGAGCGGTTGGGTCACGGACCGGGTGATGAGCCCTCCCAGCACAGCGCCGATGAGCAGTGCCCCGATACCGAGCACCAATAGCGCAGTGCGAATGGCGATGGCTTCCTGGTTCATGGAGCTCTCCGCCCTGGCGATATTCTCTTTCGATTTTTCCACCATGGCTTTCAGCAGTCCCTGCACCTCGCCGAGATGTTTCAACGTGACCTCCGCGAAGATCTGCCGGCCTTCCGGGACATTGCCCTGACCGCGTACGTCCCGTATCCGGGCTGCGGAGGCGTGCAGCAGGCGATGGGGCTCTTCTATGGACTGGAGGGACTCGCTCAGTTCGGGGATGGTCTTCTCCGCATCTTTCCTTCCCGATCCGTAGAACCACTTGCCGAAACCGCACTGCGTATGGTCGAGTTGAACTGACAAAACCCGTCCGTCGTCGTTTGTATTGGAATAACGCTCCACTTCCTGTGCCCATTTCAGATGATCGACCTCGCGCTGCAGCAGTTCCTCGCTGATCCTGCTGCTCTCCGTCACGGTCTTGCCTGCATCAAAGAGGGAGGACATGCCGCGCAAAGAAAAGAGGGAAATGACAAGCAAAAGGAACAGGATGCTGCCGAAGCCGATCATCATCTTCCTGCCCAGTTTGACATTATTCCAAGCCATGTACATTCTCCCTGTATGAGAATCTATAGTTCATAACGGGATCAGTGCTGCGGTTCTTGAGGAGAGCGATCCCGTTTCTGGAGCGACCGCTCCATCCCGAGCCTGGTGACTGAAAAGCCGACAGGCCCTGCATCCTCTTCCTTTTTTACGGAGTTCATGAAATCACACTTCCAGCAGTTATGCAGCTTCTGCGCGTATGCTCCCTGCACCTTGCCGCCGCAGAGCGAACCTGCCACGACCCAGCAGGCCCTGCCTGCGTTCTGCCCGTCATGCACGCCGGCAAGATCCTGATTGGTCGTTACGGGACAAATGCCCAGATCCTGGGCCCGGCGTCCTCCCGGCTGTCTTTCGCACTTGGTGTGTTCCCAGCAGTTCTTTTTCTTCATGATAACGTGACAATTCCTTTTATCAATGGGTGTTCTTTGGATTAACCCGGGTTTTCATTCACAACATCGGAGTAAAGTTTTTTGATACAGTGAGGACAAATTCCATGCGTGAATTCAGCCTCGGAATGCCGGCTGAGGTATGATTCAACCTGTTCCCAGTACCCGCCGGCGTTGCGTATATTTTTGCAGGAGCAGCAAATGGTGATTAAACCTTTTAATGTTTTTATCTCGGCAAGCGCTGTCTGAAGTTCACGGACAAGCTCTTCACGTCCTTTTTCAAGATTGACGCGCGCTGTTACGTCCTTCGAAATATGAACGAACCTGACTATAGTGCCGTCATTATTTTTTATGGGATATGCACTGACTTCTGCGTAAACCACGTTGTCATTTTTACCGTGATGCTGATGCACGGTGGTTGCCGGCTCCCCTGTTTTAACGAGTTCATGAACAGGACAGGGGCTGTTGGGAGATTCACAGTGCGTGTCACTGCCGTGCGCGGCCCTGTAACAATATGTGCCTATGAGTTCGCTCTCTTCCAGGCCGGTCTGCTGCATTGCTGCTTTGTTTGCCCATAATATTTTATAATCCGCGGAAAGGAGGAGAATGCTTTCCGTAATGCCTTGCGTTACATCCTCAAGCAGTTGTTTTGTCTCGCTTAAAGAATTTTCCGTATTCATTCGCAAGGCACCAGGCTTTCAGCATATTCATTTAAAATAAACCGTAGATATAAGGAGATGCCTAATTATAATTTTACAAAAACCATCCTATTATGCATTTCCCAAAATAATTGTCAACAAAAAAATCACGTTATACCCTTTAAAATACACCGACAGGGTAATGTAGGGCAATCTGATTTCATGGCTGATCCCTATAATGGCAGAAGGTTCTTTCCTTAAAATGCGATCCAATGCGATGCAGGGTCCTGCACCCCTGAATGTCACCGCAGCGGCCTATGTCGGTTGATCTTTAGATTACGCATTCAGCCGAAAAAAATTCTTAACGCAGGTCTTCCTTCACAAAATCGGGATAGTGTTTTTTGGCACAGTGAGGACAAATTCCATGAGTGAATTCAATCTCAGAATGCTTATGGATGTATAATTCGATCTGTTCCCAGTACCCGCTGTCGTTGCGTATGTTTTTGCACGAGCAGCAAATGGTGATTATGCCTTTTAAAGTCTTTATTTCGGCAAGCGCTTTCTGAAGTTCACGGATAAGTTCTTCACGTTCTTTTTCAAGATTGATGCGCGCTGTGATGTCCTTTGAAATATGAACGAACCTGACAATAGTGCCGTCATTATTTTTTATGGGATATGCGCTGACTTCAGCATAAACCGTCTTGCCATTTTCACCGTGATGCTGATGCACGGTGGTTGCCGGCTCCGCTGTTTTAATGAGTTCACGAACGGGACAGGGGTTGTCGGGAGATTCGCAGTGCGTGTCACTGCCGTGAGCAGCCTTGTAACAATACGTCACCTATGAGTGCTCTCTCTTCCAGGCCGGTCTGTTGCAATGTTGCTTTGTTCACCCATAATATTTTATAATCCGCGGAAAGGAGAAGAATGCTTTCCGTAATGCCTTGCGTTACATCCTCAAGCAGTTGTTTTGTCTCGCTTAAAGATTTCTCCGTCTTCATTCGATCGGTAATCTCCCTGGCAACCTTGATGCCGGCTACAATCCTGCCTTCTGAATTTTTTAGAGGGATGCGGTCGTCTCTGCGTAAATGACTCCCTGAGAGTAGTGCATGATCTAACCGCGGAATGACCACTGCCGTCCTGAAAAGCCATGAGAACAGGACAGCCTTCGCATGCATTATTCCAGTGATGACAACACCTTATAGCAGTATTCACCGACATGGTCTCCATGCAGATTTTCGTGAGCTTTATTTTGGAATAAAACCTTGAAGTCAACACCCTGGATACTGACGGCGCCGATGCCGTCAACAATCGCCTTTAAAACGGTGCTGTCGCGAAGCGGCTCTTTGATATGTTGACTGATCATTCGCGGATGAATCTTTCAGTTTTGATTTACGTGAATAACCGGTGTTATTATGCATGCACGAAAATACGTTGCAAGGGCACAAAAAAAAGGCTACAATTTGACATACATTGCGGCTTATGCAGCTGGCTTGGTGCCGTTATCCCAAAGATCCGCAACGCTGGCACCCAGCGTATTGGCGATGGCTTTACGAACCGCCGGGCTATCAATGTGCCCATTAACGACGTAACTGGTCCACACTCGAGACTTACCTATACAGCGCGCCAGGTCGGCGACAGTCATGTCTTTATCGATCAGGAGCTTTTTTACGGTCTTGGTCATTTTTTTGTACCTCAAACTTGACGTGTGTAATCGCTAGGTGCAAGTATACGCCAAAATATGGCATATCGTCAAGAGGAAAATGCGCCAGAATTTGACATATGAAAAACGCTTTTCATTTATTGGGTTTCGGCTTAAACAGTTGCGAGGAGAGCAATCACAGTCTGATTTTGCTCAACTGATCGGTGTGCCTTTTAGAACGTATCAACGCTATGAAGCCGGTGAGACGGCTCCAAAGCGTGATGTTATTGAAAAGATATCCAAGCTTACCGGAAAATCTGTTGACTGGATTATGACTGGAGAAAGTGGACTGCCGGCGGATCATGCAACAGAGCAGACGGCTGCGAATGGCCATGATGATATAACACGGAAACTCGTGGATATACTCAAGGATATGGACAGGGACTGCCGGCGTGATGTGCTGAAATACGCTCAAGAGAAAAAACAGGCTGCGGCCTGGCGTCGTGAGAAAAAACTGAAGGAGGGGTGAGATATCACCAGGTTCGCCTATGTCCGAAGGCTCTTTTCTTATACGATGCAGGTCCTGCAGAACGATCAATCGCGTCCCAGCCGACAAGCTCGGCAGCCGTCCCGTCTGCGGACAGTGCAAAACGCCGCTCGAAGTTCCGCACAGCCCCTTGAACGTCACCGCAGCAGCTTATGACCGCGAAGTGAACGATTGGCCGGAATTCGTCCTCGTGGAATTCTGGGCTAAATGGTGCGGGTACTGCCGCATGGTTGAGGTGGTGGTGAACGATCTGGCTGCAGGGCGGGCAGGACAACTGAAGGTGTTGAAAGCAGATGTGGATGCCGAACCAAACCTGGCACGGCGTTTTATGGTCAAAGCAACGCCGACGTTCATGCTCTATCGGAATGGAAGGCTGCTGGGACGGTTGGATGGCGCGCCAAAGGAAAAGATCGAGCTGGTGCAGTGGCTCGACCGCACCATGAAGTCCTGACCACCGTCCGCCACAACCTCCCAGGGAAGCTATTCCTTCGGGTCAAGGTATTATCCGCAGATTCCGCAGATTACACAGATTAAAACAACCTGAATGATTTTTCTAAAATCTGCGCCATCTGCGTAATCTGCGGCCAAAGGTTTTTGCGCATGTTCACCCTGCCGTGGACATCCTGAGCATTCCCAGCGGATTCGGAGCACGCCGCACATATCCCTTTTCCTGCACCACCAGATCGAGTGGCAGGCTCATGAGGTCGGCAGCGTCCGGGGTCGCGTGCCGAAGCACTGCCGCATCAACGGTCTTGACGTAGGAACGGCAATGGTCGCAGGTCGTTATGGCAAATCCTTCTTCACCGTCGAAGGTGAGACGGCTGCGCTGACCATCTTCGTCATTGAGGCAGACGGGGCATCCGGTCGATGCAATCGGCCCTGTCGTCTCGCAGTAGGAGCAATGAAGCCGCTTCGGACCGTCAGGCCCGTTGGACAGAAGCGCCGGCTGGCCGCTGCAGACAGGGCATTTGCCCTGTTCCCATGCCTGCCCGTCCATGGGGCGTGCATCACGGAGCAGCGAGAAATAGGGCCTGCTCAGCAGGAACAGAAGCATGGACAGATCGTCCTCGGGATAGGGCAGCGAAAAAGCGGGCACTTCGCGGAACGGGAGACGGGTGAGGTCGATATCGCCCACCTCCATGGCCCGCTTCAAGCGGGTCCAGCATGTCCTGCGGCACTTCCGTGAGGACCGCAAAATGCCGGAACACCGGCTCGATGACCGAAGGGGGGTACGATCTCATGGTGCTATCCGGAAAAGCCTGTTCCGTTGCGAGCAGTTCCCGCACCACCCTGTTGAACGTCGTCGTTCGTGCATAGAACCGGAAAAGGTCCGTAAGATGGGGTTTCTGTGCGATGAGTTCATCGATAGTCATGTGCATGGCGCAGTATTGTCCTTTCATTATCCGCAGATTGCGCAGATTTCACAGATTAAAAGCAAACCGGAATTATGTTTTTTAAAATCCGCGTACATCGGCGTAATCTGCGGATAAAAGGGTTTTGTCTTTCAGCACTCCTGCTACGGCACTTTCGGATACTGCAGGACGATATCCTCGCCTGACAGCGCTTCGACCATGAACGTCTTGAGAAAAGCTTTTTCCGCCGCGCTCAGGCCGAGCGGTTTGAGCGCTTCGTTTCCCTTGCCGCCGCCTTTATCGAAAAAGTCGATCACTTCTTCGAGCGTCGCAAAGATGCCGTTGTGCATATAGGGGCCGGTCTTCGCTATCTCCCGGAGCGTCGGCGTCTTAAAGGCCTTCCAGTCCTTTTTGTCCTTGGTGATGAGGTATCTGCCCAGGTCCTCGTTCAGCGTGCGATAGTCATCGAAGTGGTTCAGCTTTGCCACGAACCGCCGGGTAGCCGTGATGCGGGCATCGGTCAGGTGTTCGGGATTTTCCGGGACGTTCAAGGCGTGAAACCGGTCGTCGGAAAGGCTGACCCCGCCGTGGCATTCGCCGCACTTTCCCTTGTACCATGAAGACCACGAGCCCCTTCTTTGCATCATCGGACAGTGCCGCCGTATTCCCCTGCAGATGCCGGTCGAGCGGGGCGTTCTTCGATACCAGCGTCCGCTCGAACGCCGCGATCGCCATCGCGATCCGCTCCCGGGTGACCTCGCCGCCGAAGACCTTCTGGAAGGACGCGTTATATTCGGGGACCGCCCTGATCACCTCTTCAAGGTAATCGAGATTCCGGTTCATCTCAAAGGCCGACATCATGGGGAACAGCGCCTGGTCCTCCAGCGTCAGGGAGCGGCCGTCATGGAACAGGAATTTCTGGAACCCGACGTTGATGAGCGTCGGTGAATTGCGCCAGTTCCTCGTCGTGGGATAGTTCAGCGATATTTCGAGACCGTCGGAGAACCCTTTTTCCGGGTCATGGCAGGTGGCGCAGTTCATAGTGCCGTCGCCCGAAAGCCGCCGGTCGAAGAACAGCTTCTTGCCGAGCTCGATCTTTTCCGCTGTCTGGGGGTTCTGCTCCGGTACGGGAACAGCGGTGAGGGGAAGAAGGTTGCCGGCAAGGGCAATGCTCGACACAAGAAGCATACCCCTATCGCCATGATCATGCCATTCCACATTATTGCCTCCTTTACAAACGATGCATTCTCAAAAAAGTCAGAATTTAACGCAGAGACGCGGAGACACGGAGAAAAGCATCTCGCTGCTTTCGTCCCTCTCCGCTATCCTCTCCCCAACGAGGGAGAGGGCTGGGTGAGGGGGAGGTTCCGGGATGTAAGAATACTTTGCATTATAAGGATTTCCTCTGCGCCTCTGCATCTGGTTAAATCCGATATATTGAGAGTCCCCTAAAGATACTCCGCATTCCGCAATCCGCCTTAGCGCAGCTCCTCGTCGATGATCTTCTTGAAATAGGCAAAGGGCCGTTCGCCCACGACCTTGCGGCCGTTGATGAAAAACGTGGGGGTATTATAGAGGTCCATGTCCACGGCGAGTTTCTTGTCCCGCTCGATCTCCCGGGCATGTTTCTTTACGTCAAGAGACGCTGTGAATTTCTTCAGGTCAAGCCCCAGTTCCTGCGCATACTTGATGAGGCTTTCCCGGTCGAGCACGGGGGAGCGCTTGAGCAGCAGGTCGTGCATTTCCCAGTACTTCCCCTGGTCCTTCGCGGCAAGCGAGGCCTCTGCCGCGATGTGGGAATAATCGCGGTAGATATAGGGATAGTTCTTGATCACCAGCCTGATCTTGCCCGGGTAGGCCTCCATGATCTGTTTGACGGTCGGACCGGCCGCCATGCAGTGAGGTCATTGAAAATCGAGGAACTCGATGATCGTCACCGGCGCGTTCAGCGGACCGGTTGAAGGAGAATCGCCGATGGGCACGGAAAAGCGCTTCTCGTCGGCAAAGGCAGACACTGAAATGAGCGCAACTATCATTATGAAGATGAGCTTTTTCATGTACTGTTCTCCTCTCCTGTGGCTGCTTCGGGCTTCATTTACGCTATATCAGAAAGCGATCACACCGCTCATCATAAAGATCTGAAAATTGCCAAAACCCGCGCCGGTTTTATCGATAGTATTTATCGAATATTCGGCACGTACGCCAAACTGGCTGTTGAAGTCATACTGAGCTCCGGCGCCAAGGACAAAATCAGCGCCCGAAGCGCTTTTCGATCCGCTGCCCGATCCTGATCCGACAAGACGGAAATTCACGTCAGAACGCCAGAAGATAAGCCCCCCTCTTGCGAAAACCGTGAAATACTTTCCAATCGGAAGGGAAACAACGGGAGTGAGCTCAAATCCGGTCACCTTGCTTTGATAGTAATCGCCAGAGGCTTGGTCGTTCACACGAACTTTTTCAAGGTAAAGGAATGAACCCTCTATACTGAGATGGTCATTGAGCTGATACCCGCCGAACAACCGGAGGACCTGGTCCGATTGAACATCAGGTGTGTCAAAATATACTTTTCCTTTATCGGGGCTTGCATCCAGCACTGAACCGATACCGAGGCCCATATAGCCTTTGGCGGTCCCGGCAGTGGCTGCCGGTGTCCAAATAAGTAATCCGGCGCTGAAAACAAAAAGCGCGGACAGGAGGCATGTGCTCCATATTGTTTTTTTTCGCGCTTCAGCTTCACGTCTTTTGTCCTTGCCCGGGTTCAGAACCATTATTCAATCCCCCTCGATCTCTCCCGCTGAAAGGAGTGTGCCAGTAACCATAAACGTATTATATCAGGGATAACACACTGTTTGTCCATCGTTGAGCAAAACATAATTCGTCCAAATACTCCCTTTATCAATCTCCCGTACGAATATATTTCCGAACCCGGTATCCGAAGTGCAGATTTTCAAGGGTATTTTTTCTCCGCGACTGCTCCTGTTCTCATATATGAGCCCCTCAATGCAAAAGGATGTATCCAGGAGGGCTTTCGCTTCCTCGCATTCGGCCGGCAGGGGATTTTGCCTGCAGGTTTCGCCGTTCACCTTGATGCTGGCCTTGGCGCACTCGATGCTTCTCGACCCTTTGCATACCCCGTCAAGCACTTGCACTTTGCCTGAGAATAGGGGTTTATATTCCAACGTGATTTGAATGTAACCGCTCAAGGTTTCCTCTGCAGCGCTCGCGAAGGGGGACATTAGGATGAACAGGATGGCAAGTATAGGGATCAGTTTCATTAATCCTCACGAAAATTGATACCCGGCAATTGCGTAGCACCGGGAGCAACGCGCCTGATGCGCCGCCTTCTGGCGCGTCGCTGTCGAGGCGCAAGTTGGAAATATCGGAACGGGGAACGTGCGGCGGAAGGCAAGTAATAGGAGCGTGGTGCTAACCAGCCGCCTGCTTTCTTTCGGTGCGTGAAGAGCGCTTGGTCAGACTCGCGGACTGCTTTGCGAGTTTCAAAAGACCGCGCAAAGCATTATTAACGGAGTCTTCATTTGGGAAAGCCGCGGCCACATCAGGGCTTAGAAGCACAAGATTCGTACCCTTCTTATACTCGTTAAAGTATTTGCCGCGAACGCCGAGGCCGAGGTCTTCCCTCCGGTATTCCTTTCTCATATCGTCCTTTTTAGTTTTAGCCGTTTTCATATATTGTCCTCTCATATCGTGTAGCGCGTCTTGCGCTTATTATTCGAGTTTTTCCATGCCGCTCAGTATGAACGACAACGAGCAGATGCCCCAATTTGGAGTGGCCGAAAGTCAGAAAACGATGTTCTCCGCGAGAGTGATCAGGATCAGCGAATGTTATTGCAAGCGGATCAGCAAATACCGTTGCTGCGTCATGAAAAGAGACTCCATGCTTTTTTCGGTTCGCTTCCGATTTTTTAGGGTCCCACGCAAATTCCATTCATTCAGTCCTCTGCTAGGGCATTATACACAAAAATTCTATCCAGTGCAGTCATTGCCTGCAAAAAAATGCCAGCCTTCTTTCCATTGGTCCTTTGCCGAAGTATAAAGCCAATGAACAAATATAGCAGTGATATTCCCCAAGAACCCGAAAAGCGCCCATGCCCTTTTGTTCTCGGAGGCTTTCTTGTAAAGATACCTTGCACTCCATGCATTTAAAATTGAGATGAAGAACATCAGCCTTTTTGTGGCTAGCTGTCGTTAATCGGGTTACGGCTGATTGTCCCGATCCACTGCATTTTTTACCATATCGAGAATGCCCGGGATGGCCGAAGTAACCCGGTTCCAGTTCGGGATAAGCGGCGTGCCCAGCGGATTCTCCATAAAAACCTGCGCTGCCTGAGCGATGGCGCGCGTGAAGGCTTCCACAGCCTTTGCCTCCTCGTGCCGGTCGAACTCAAGTCCGTTGATCGCTGCATCGGCTTCGTATTTCATGATGGCATCCTCCGCGCTGTCTCAGGTATACCACGGACAGAGACTTGAAAAATCCGTCTGAAAACACGACACCCTCCGAGGCCAGGGTCCTGAAGATGGACTTGCAGATGTCAACGGTCATCTTCATCAATCCCTGATTTGCGTCATCGGGGGAAAGCGCCTGATGCTTATGCTCGTACGTCTCGGCGATGTCCACCTGGCACACCCGCCGCGGCGAGTAGTTGCGGTATACTTCGGCCAGCGAGCCGACCTCCAGTCCCCAGTCCCAGGGTATGCGGTTGACCCTCGCCATGTCAGTGCTCATCGCGAACTCGCCGGAGAGCGGGTAACGGAAGCTGTCGATGAACTTGAGAAACCCGTGTTCCCCTCCCAGACTCTGGAGAGACCGTACGAGCGGGGTCACGAGGAGGCGGGTAACGCGGCCGTGCATCTTGCTCGTGACCCTGCTGTAGTATCCCTTGCAAAAGGCGTAGTCCAGGTTGGGATTGGCCACGGGGTAGCACAACCGCGCGAGAAGCGCCCTGCTGTAGTTCACGATGTCGCAATCGTGGAGCGCGATGACATCGCAGGTTCCGTTCGCGATCACATATCCATAGGCCAGCCAGGCGGACCGTCCCTTTCCCCGCTCGCCGACATCAAGTCCATTCCGCTTGAAGGTATCATAAATTTCCATGATCCGTTTGCCGTCATTATGGATGATCCTGACCTTGCCCGGGATCGGGGCCATAAACTCCCTGACACGCTGGAACTCCTTGTCCGATGCCTTGTCCAGCACCAGCACGATCTCACACAGGTATTTCACCTTCGCAAGCTCCTGCACGATCCCCGGCATGGCAGGCCCCTCGAACTCGGAATAGAGCGCAGGGAGCACGAGCGCGACCGGTCGGGTCCGCGAGAACTGCAGCAGCTCGCCTTCGAGCCGTTCGAGCGAAGGTTTGCCGAGCTGGTGGAGCGTCGTAATGATCCCGGTCTGGTAAAAATCGGTCATGAACCTTCCTCCGGTCAGATGTGCTCGATATCGTCCTTCGCCTCGCTCGCGCTTTTTTCCACGGTCTCCCGTTCGATCATCCGCCTCGCCGCGTCAATGCCGCCCACGCCGAACGATATGGCGAGGGCTGCGACGATGCCGCCGAAGATGATCGAGAAGGCGGCAAGCACGATGCCGGGCGCGACCTGGAGCTGTTCCAGGACCATGGCCAGTATCAGGACCGTCAGGAGAAGGCGTATGGCCTCCGCAAGGAGCTTGGCAAAGTGAAATCCGCTGTTCACGGCGGCGATCAGCACGGCCCGGCTGAGAAACCCGGCAAAAACATAGCCGATGACCAGGATCAGGACCGCGGAAAAAGCGCGGGGAAGATACATGAAGAACTGGGCAACAAGCTGATCGATGGCCGTGATCTTGAGTGCGTTCAGGCCGGTCATCAACACAACAATGATCAGGAGCCAGAAAACGATGGCGCCGAGAGCAAGGGACGGTTTCGCCCACAGGTCTCCCTTGCGGAGGATCGATGTTACGCCCATTCTGTCCGACCAGCTGTCGAACTTGATCGCTGCCAGGAACCTCACAAACACGATCCTGACGACCCGGGCCAGCAGGATCCCGACCAGCAGAATGACGAGCATGGCCAGCAGGTTCGGCAGGAAAGTCTTTATCATGAGAAACACTTCCTGCAACGGTTCGAGTATCAGATTAAAGAAATCCGTCATGGGTTCACCTCCCGAAGATTATTTCCAGTTTGTTACCAGATATTCCTTGTTGCTCTCAAATTCCTGACAGAGCTTTTCGATCTCCGCCTCCGCCTCTTGCTGGCCCATCTGCTCCACCTCCAGGATGAACGATGCGGTCTTCCCGAGATAGAGCGGCGTCAGGGACTTTATCAGATGTTCGACCGGCAGTTTCTTTTTGTGATAGGCCAGGGCGTAATCATAGATGACCCGCGTCCAGAGCGTGAGCGGGAACCGAAACTCCCGGTCTCCCAGCGTGCCGAGCCTTTCCACTTCCCTGAAATCGCCGGTCCCGAGGATATCGTTCCAGAGTGCGCCGAGGTTCTTAAGACCTTCCCGGAACATATTCAGCATCCGCGGGGTATTCACGTTGACCGGCTCCAGGCCGACCGAGTACTCAAAGCCAAAGGCGCTCATCGGTTCAGATCCGCGGATCGGCTTCCAGACATCACCATAGGTCTCCATGAGCTCGAACGTGGCGCCGACCACCTGGTAGAGCATGGCGCTCAGGTCGGAACCGGGGTCCTTGGCATCGTGGATCTTGGCGCCGAGAAAAGACTGGGTCACCTTGAACTGGTTCGCCAGGGCCGTCGTGGTCATCCAGATGTCGATGCCGAACCGTGCGACGTCGGTCTCCCAGACGTCCTTGGTGAGGTAGAATTTTGCAAGCCTGCCCGAGAAGCCGAAATCGCCGCCAATGGGCTGGCGCACGCGTTTGCCGTAAAGCGCCCGGGTCAGCGGGTACACGATGCTGTTCGTGATGGTGCCGTCGTACTTATGCCGGTGGTACAGCGGCGCCACATAATCGAACCCGCCCTCAAGCACCGGCTTCACCAGCAGTTCCACCCATTCGGGCGTGATGCTCCTGAGGTCCGAATCGACGACAACGCAGGCCTTTGCGTCCAAGCGCCCCGGCCACTTCAAAGATCGTACGAAAGGCGCTTCCCTTGCCCGGGATCCCTGAATAGGGGGTCGCTATCTTGAACAGAGGCTCCACGCGATGGTGAAGCAGGATGGAAGCATAGTTTTCGATGGAGGTGTTCTGTACCACATCGAGGGTGTCGTCCGTTGAACCGCCGTCGGAATTGACCAGCACGCTCTTCTTGTCCGGGAAATATTTCGCCAGCCCGGCCTGGACCGCCCGGACCACATGGCCGATCGTCCGGGCGTTGTTGAAGCTCGGGATGCCCACAACGATATCGGCCGACCCGACCCGATCGAGAAAATTCCGGACTTCCTGACGATGAATGATCTCAGCCATAGGTTTATATCCCAATGTTGTTATTATAGCCCAAGGTCGCTGTTTTGGCGGACATCGCCGTTCACTTATCGTTCGATCAGCAGGATCTGGATATCCATCACGTTCGTGCCCGTCGGGCCGGTCACCAGGAGGCGTTTTTCATGGTCCAGAGCATCCAGTTTGCTGAAAAACGTATACGAGTCGTTGTTCCCCAGATAGGACTCGGGATGGACGCCGAGTTCCCGGGCCCGTTGTGCTGTTAATCCGTCAACGACGGCGCCGGCCGCGTCTGTCGGGCCGTCGGTGCCGTCCGTGCCGGCCGAGAGCAGGGTGACGCCGGGCGTGCCCGCTATCTCGATCGCAAAGGCCAGGGCAAGCTCCTGGTTCCGTCCGCCCTTGCCGTTCCCGTGGACAATGACCGTCGTCTCCCCGCCCGAGAGGAGGCACCGCCGCTCGCCCGGCTTGAGCTCATCTTGCATCTGCAGCGCCTGCCGCGCCAGCAAACGGGCAACATCGCGCGCTTCACCCTGAAGCTCCGCAGTGACGACTTCAGCCCTCCATCCGAGGGCTGTTGCCTTCTCCCTGGCAGCGGCAAGGGCCTGAGCAAGGCTGCCGATGATCACGTTCCTGGTCTTCAGGAAGCAGGCATCTCCGCTCTTCACGGTTTCCGGTTCCTGTCCCGCCTTTCCCCGTTCAAGGAACGAGGCCACCTCCGCGGGGATCGCCGACGTTAATTTATACCGCTCGATCACCTGTACGGCATCGGCAAAGGTCGAGGTATCGGACGCCGTCGGTCCTGAAGCGATCACGTCGAGCCGGTCGCCGATGACGTCGGAGAGGATCAGCGTCACCACCGTAGCCGGGCGGGCCGCCTGAGCAAGCCTGCCGCCCTTGACAGCGGAAAGGTGCTTCCGGACCGTGTTCAGCTCATCGATGGTCGCGCCGGCCTTGAGGAGAAGATCCGTGGTCCGCTGCTTATGCTCCAGCGTGATGCCCGGGCAGCGGCGCGACCAGCAGAGATGATCCGCCGCCCGAAAGAAGACAGATCACGAGCGTCCGTTCATCAGCCTGGCGGACCGCATCAAGGATCCTCTGCGTGCCGAGCATTCCCGCATGATCAGGAATGGGATGGCCCGCCTCGATCTGTTCGATCGTCAAGAGTTTCTTCGCATGTCCGTATTTCACGACAAGGATGCCCTGATCGATCTTTTTACCCAGAACCTCTTCGACGGCGCTCGCCATGGATGCTGAGGCTTTTCCTGCGCCGACAACCACGATCCGGTCAAATACGTCAAGGTTGTAAACGCCGCCCCCGACCATGAGCAGATTGTTCTCGACCCTGAAAGCCTTGATCACCGCACGAAAGGGGTCTACTGCCGAGAGGGCCGCATGGAACATGTCCAGCAAAGGTCCATTGTTCATCATTTCACCAATTCCAGCACTGCTTCATTCCACCCGGCAGGGCCGATGCCTTCCGTCCGGACCAGCCCCGGGATGTCGATCCGCTCATCGTATCTGCCGTTTTCTTTCTTTACCAGGACCGGCCGGTCCACGGCAAGGAGAAAGGGAAGATCATTCAAACTGTCGCCGATACCGATGGTCGTAACAGGTCCATCCTTTTGTTCATAGAGCCCTCTGAGGATATTCACCGCCCTGCCCTTATGGTGGTCACCCATGAAGTGAAAGAACCTTCCCTGCGTCCAGCGAAGCCCCTCGCTTTCAATCTCTCTGAGGAATCGTTCATCAGGCGGCTTATCCAGAAAAATAAAAGGCTCCTCAAAATCTCTTTGTTTGGCAAGACGTGCCTCCTCAAAAGTCAGTCCTGTCAGTGCGGCAACTTCGTCAATGCTCATATCGCCAAAACCGCGGACAGCGATCCCGAGCCGGTCACGCAAAGCGATGAACCGCTTTCGTATCTCCTCATAGGGCATGCCAAGAGATATCAGCTTCATACCCGTTCCGCCGGTCACCGGATTTATGAAACGGGAAATATCCCACTGGAAGATATATCCCCCCGCCGTTCTCGGAAATGAAGGGATGTGCGTTGTCCAGGCGTTTCCGGTACACTTCGATCTCCGCCCGGGTCTTGCTGGAACAGAGGACCAGCGGGATTTCCCTCTGCCTTATCCGCTCGAGCGCGGGCCTCGCTTCTTCAAAGGAGTAGGTCCGCGGATGCAGCAAAGAACCGTCCAGATCGGTTACAATGATCAGGCGCGGGGAAGGCGCTGTTCGTTCAGTCATGATGGTCATTCTTCTCTGTTTTTATCTTCTTGAACTCTTGTTTCCGGCCGGTGGGCGATCAGGCCGCCGGCGAGCATGCCGATCAGCATGGCTGCCACGATCACGATTGTGAGCGGCGTCTCAAAATTCCAGAAAAGTACCGCCACCGATACAGGCGGTGCATTCTGTACGGAAAAGACGGCCACTGCCGCGATCAGCATGCATGATGAAACCGTATTTTTTCATGGGTTCGGCGACCTCATCGGAAAGCACTGAGGAAGACAACATTCAGTGCGTAGACGTACAATACGTTCTCGCGAAATGAAAAAGGCCGGCAGAAGCATCGTCAATGCTCATCACCAGCCCTCTTTCCCGCAGAGCCATCGTAATTTCTTATGATGGTTCTGTGGGCGCGTCAGTCCGCTACTACACGTTAACACTTAATGCATTTATTATATTCTATCTGATCCTCTGTGTCAAACATGCCTGATAAAGCTCAGCGCTTCTTCTCCGAGTCCGCCTGACACCGCAGCAAAAGAGACTGCATATTGATGTGCGAGTAGAGGGCACTTTTGAAGTTCGTCTGGCAATTTAACCGCCTGGCGGCAGCCCTCTGCCTTTGCTAATCTTCCCCCTTAGCCCCTCCGATAGTACGACAATATGAAAATCCTCCACGCGATTAATTCTCAGTACAATGATATCGTCTTGAACAAGGATAAGGAATACCGGATCGTCGGGGTGGTAATGGAGATGAAGATACGGTACAAGTAATCTACAGGTAACTAATTTTTACTCCCTGATTTTGCTACACTCACAGCAGTTTCAGCAATAAATTCTATCTTTCGCAATGATCGAACTGCTCGGTCGCGAACCTCTGGCGCGATATCATGAAGCATTTTCATTGCGATTGCTTTTGCTTCATCTTTCCCGATCCAAGGTTTATCAAGAGCAGATACAATAATTGAACGTAAATCAGCTCGTTTAGAATCGAGCAATTTTAAAATTCCCACCTTGGCACTTTGTAACACATCTGTTGACAGATCCATCATTTTCTTGAGTAGTCCCGCCGATATTTCTCCGCTTTCGATACCGGGTAAAATCCGATGCACTTCGCTGCTGTCTTTATTCATCACTTCCATTATTGCATTGGCCGCCTCGTCTCGGACATCGCTTCTTACGTCAAGAATAATAAACCAATAAGTCATCAAGTTTATGATCATCCAACAAATTCAACATGGCTTTCAACAGATTCTTTCTTGGGCTCGTAGGGATGAACCCACCCTTAACTGGATACGGCGCCTCATGAACTTTCCAGTGATTGTATGCATGTTGTAGTTCGGCAGAGAATGAAGCTGGTAACTTCATTTTCGCACACGCTTCTGCGGCACCGTCAGCAACGTTCGCATCGGATGCCATTATCCCTTTAAGCAGTATCTTTGTAACAGCGTTAGTAACAGCTTGCCCATCACTTTCACATATCTTCGGCAAACATTGAAAAAGGTATTCACAGCCGCGTGTTAATTTTTCATCAAGTCGATTAAGCACCTTAGCGCACGCCATTTCATTCCAGATTTCAGAAGCTATATTGCTAATCAGCCAAAGTGCAGTTTTACCCCCTTTAGACATTACGGCTTCGACCGCAGCCTTTCCCTCTAATCCACCCGCACCAGCTACGAGTAATTGAGCTGCGGTGATCCCAACCACTTCAGAAGGATGAATCAGAGCCATTGCGAGCTTGGCGGGATCATACGTCATTTTACTTGCAATGCGCCAGTCAGCATCGACAGTCACATCATACAACAAGTCGAATAGACTTCTAATTTTATCATCATGTAATAGATTCAATGCTGAATTAGCCTCTGCGACAAGCTGACTCGGTGCTAACTTAGCAGCTGCTGCAGCTCCGCGGATAGCCATTTTTAGCATATCAACATGGAGCCTCTTACCAAGTATGAGATAATGACTCGCTTCAATTTCCGGAAATCGCATTACCTGATACAAGGCGCTAAGCGAAATATACTTATCACAATCGCCCGCTTCAACTCGACCAGGGGTTGTTTCAGCAAATGCGGTTATGATAGCCTCCAAGACTGCTTTATCAGCCTCAACGTGTGATTTTCTCCAATCTTGTATGTTACCGATGTTATCAATAATTGGTCCCGCCCATCGCTTGTCGCCTTCCTGCACTAAATCACGACAGCCCTTCTCTATAAGGACTTCACGCAGATGCCCCATGATCTTAAGCGAAAAATGACCGCTCAGAAAAATGCGAGAAATCTTCCCAAGAATGTCCTCTGACTTTCGCTCAGCAAGAAGTAACTCAGTAGCATGGGAAAGATATATATCAACGATCTCACTCACATCACTTCTTATCATTAGCCCCCCTCCCGGAGCACTTACAGCTGAGGGCTCAAGCATAGATTCAAAATCGCGCTCTAAAATATCTAAATTTACATATTGCTTTCCCGCTAATAACGCTATAGTGGTAGCAATCAATTTTGTCCATCTCTGATCGTGATTCAATAACTTGCTTGCGAGTGGCCCTATGACCGCTGGAGAAAGTCGAGCGAAACCCAAAGCGGCTCGACCTGATTCATAAGCTATCACTGGTATATTGGAGGATAGTCGCGCTGTTAAATGATCAGCAACTATCGATGACAATTCAGAGGAGACATTATCTGTTTCAGATTGACAGGAGGCTGCCAGTAAAGCTTCCGTCGAGGTGGGGTCTTCTATGTCATCAAGTTCTACTAATTTTCGAATTATCCGATCTGCGCTCCCAGAACCTGCTGTTAGGAGGATCGTTTCTCTCCATCGCGGTAGCTTGCGGATATTGACGATCCACTGAAATAACTTTTCATCATTTAAGCTGGCGGCAAATCGCGCAGCGGCATACTCACCAAGAGCAAGATGTACGAAAGCAACAGCCTCTTGTCCGCCAGCTGCGAGACGCTCAAGAAGACGCCGTTCCTCCCAATATTTGAAAGCAATCTCGATTTGCCTCTCTGCTTCAAGAATTGGTGCTTTCAATTCTTCTGAGAGGATAGCGCCACTCCGCTTAAACAACGTATGTGTATCAATCGCAGGATTATTTTGTATAATCCATCCAATAATACTGAGCGCCCTCAAAGCTAATGATGACTCAATGGTAATTTGAGATGCTCGCTCATGAAGATGTGAGCGTCCCATAAGATCAATTACCTGTTCAAATAGCGAAGCTCTTTGTCGCCCAAGTTCAAGCTTGTTAACAGACAACTGAATCAAGAAGCCTAATAGTAGAGGGTTTGGTGGCAGCCAAGGATGCCGCGCTGCTTTTCTGCAAATTATCTTCAAATATTTTCTTTTCGCATTTAACTCGATCTGGACTGTCCTTATAATAACTTGATAGGATTTGCTCAGCGTAATCGAGTGTATCCTGCTTGCTTAACGGAAGTAGTTCGTAATGTTTCCATCCGGGGAGCATGCTTGGATCATGGCCAATAGCACGAGTCGTTACAACTATTGTAGTCTTTTCATGACCGATTGCCCATTTAGACAATAGATCGGCGACTTCTAATCGCTGAGGGTCACATTCGTCTAGTCCGTCAGCGATAAAATAATCTGGAGCAGATAACATCGGCTTGATGCCGTGAAGTGATATTCCTGACCCGTCACATGCTGCGCTAATAATCGCATCTTCAAAGCGTTCGCCATTCAACTTCATTCGCTGCAAAACAACAGGCAGCCTGACTCTTACGATATTTTTATGCATTTCAGCATATCTATGAGCAAGCCTTTTTAGGAGGGTGCTTTTCCCCGCTCCGGGTCCGCCTATTATAACAACTTGTTTGGCAAAGTCTGCTATAAACTCCGCATCCCTGATTGTTCTCCCCCGATGGCTTCTATCCGCAAGCCTCTCCCACTCATGATATTGAGCGATAAGCTTCTCGATGCTTTTTATCTCCTCACTGGGAGTGGCACTCGTTTCATGCAATGCATTGAGCTTTACCCAGGCAGACGAAATGGGCAACGCTACATCAAAACCTGCTACTTGGAAAGTTTCGGTTGTGCGTATTACCCAATGGCTATAGATCTCAAGTAAAGCAGCCGCGTTTTCGCTCGTTTTCAACAATACAATCCCATTAGACTGAAGAAAACGCGCTATCGATGACGCGTCACGCTGTCCTCTATGCGTGATAAGATCGAGGCCATCCTTAACTAATAGTGCCCAGGTGGACTGAGCTTGACGTGAATCAACAATAGTTTGCCCGATATATTGCCGTCCGACAGCCTCACCCATTGAGCCTGGATACAAATCAAGGACACTAATTCTCAGCCGTGAGAATATTTCGTCTACTGCTAATCCAGCAGATTTTAGTTTTGAAATAAACTCGGCTGTAATAGACTTAAGATCATCATGTCTTCCCTGGCTAACGCGGATCACATCTGATCGCAATTCATCGCGTATTGTCAGGCTCGCTGTTGAATCAACAAGAAGTACAGCGCGCAGATCGCGATCGGCACTAAGGCCACGAGCGAGAGTCATCATAGCCTGCCAAAAGTTTTCACTCTTTTGCAGACCATGTTTAGCTTGTACTTCAATGTTAGCTGAACCATCCAGACGAACTTTTATATCATCACCAGGCCCCCCCGTTTCGGATGCTACGGCGATGGGAACATCCTTCAGATCACCGGAGAACCAGCCAAGCTCTCGCTTCGCCAATATATGGGCAGAAACAAACGCGGTCGCAGCTGCTTGGTAGTTAAAGCCGCCTCCACCAGCACTGCCACCGGTCTTGTTTCTCGCACGTTTACCTTTACGTTTTAGAGTCATTTCAAATATGATTATCTGCATCCTTCTATGGCGTTTATTTCTTCTGAAGTCAGACCATAAAGCTCGAACACCACTTGATCAATCTGTTGGTCTATCGAATCGATTTGGCGCTGAAGAGACGTTTTTTCGTGATCTGTTTTCATATCCGGATATTTCCGAGTGAGTGTGAACATCTTATCTACGAAGCCGACGAGCTTATCATGTCGCGCCTTATCAGCTGGATCGTCAAAGTTTATCGGGCGAAATGGTAGCCTCTCAATAGCCTGTTTATTTACTGCAAAATAGCCACCGCGAAAAGCATTTGTCATTTGACGAATAAAGTTATCCAACAACTTTGAATTCAGCAAGCCGAGAATATACTTTAGGTCGTGATCTGCTGCATTATCGAAGCGAAGACCATAGCCACCTGTCGTTATATTCACAAAAAATAGATCATCATCCTCATCAAGGTCGGCCCGAAGACGTGTAGTCATGTACGGTAAAAGTATTTTTCTGCCAATAAACGTCGCTATGTTTTGACCGCGAGCATAAGCATACCAATCCGGTCGAGAGCTCCAAGTGCCGCGATCGCGATCACCGAGAATCTGTTTTTTCGATTTGAAATATGCCCATGTAAGAGGATAATCGTTCTGTAGTGCATCGGAAGCAATAAGCTTGGCGTGGCCGTTTGAATCAACAAAGTAAGGATAAATAATATACAGCTGTGCTGATCTATCTGTCACATAACGTTTAACATGCTCACCCTTGACAACCGGTCGTAATATTGCCTGCTCAATTTCTATTATCTCATTAAGGCCATTAGTTACTCTGCAAATATTGCCTTTCTTTGACTGACGCGTCACCATGTATAACTTATCAGCGCTCGTCTTAAGGCCCTGAAAACAGTGTGGAGCGATACTATTCAGCAAAGGTAACTCGGACTGTAATCTTGTGAGTAGGTTGCCGCCCGCACCCACGGCAATTGTCCATCGTTGCCCACCATGAGCAAGCTCTATTGAATTAAAATCAAAGTTACCCTCAGACAGCGCCTGCGATAACCCACTGGTTCCTTCACTTTTGTATATCGCCCCTAAGTGCGCGTAACGACAAATTTGGCTATCTTTGTGTTTCTGCAGCAAAAGTAAGTTTGTATAAGTACCTGCACCCCTGAATATTTGAGCGTCTTCAAAATCTACGATATGATCAATGAGATTATTATCTGCAAGTAATCCGCGCAGACCTTCGCCATAATCTGTTGTAAAGAACTTATTGGGAAGAATAAATCCGAGTCTTCCCTTCTCTTTTAAAAGAGAAACACCTCTCTCAACAAATAAAACATAAATATCATAAGTGGCGGTCGCGGTGCGATAGTCCTGCGAATAATATTCTCGCATTTCTTCGCCTAGCGATTGACTGCGGATATACGGCGGATTCCCGATCACCGCATCGAAACCGCCAGCCTTCATGATCGCTGAAAACTCTTTATCCCAATCGAAAACATTGACGCGGTACCTGTCTTCATCGTCCAGCATGGTCTGCTGCTGATAGAAATCAGGTCCGATAAGCGAGTTGCCGCACTTGATGTTGTCGCCGAGATCGGGCAGCGCGCGTTCATGGAACATGCGAAGCTGGTTCGCGAGGGTCTGGTTGTTCTCGCCTTCGAGGACTTTGAGGAGCAGGGACAGCTTCGTCACTTCCACAGCCTGGGAGTCGATGTCCACGCCGTAGATGTTGTTCAGGAGGATGCGCTTTTTCTCCGATGTGGTGAGATTCCAATTCGGCGTGTTGGGATCGGGCGATGGGCCTTGATAAATTGAGGGCTGCTTTGTCTTTGCCCATTTTTCGGGTTCGTTTTCGATGTACCATTTCAAATGCCAGTCGAGAAGATATTGATATGCGCCGAGCAGGAACGAACCGGACCCGCAGGCCGGATCGAGGATCTTCAGTTTTTCGAACTCTCCTTCGGCTTCTTGTCCTCGACCAGCTTCCCTCACCGTATTCTTGACGATGTAATCAACGATGTACTTCGGCGTGTAATAGACGCCGCCCGCTTTTCTGACCTCGGGCTTTTCCTCAACCTTCGCCTGATGTCCGGCGGTGAGGCGGATGACCTTGCCGAGGAACTGCTCGTACACCTGACCGAGGATGTCGGCGGACAGCACGGAGAATTCGTACGGGCTTTCAGGATAGTAGAGCCGGTTGATGATGTCTTTAAGCGGCTTGTCGTCAATGGAGATGTTCGGGGTGAGTTTGTCCGGCTCCTCGTGCCGTTCCTTTTCCCGCTGAAAATGGAACAGGCCGGAATTATACCGGTCATCAGCCTGGCTGAAGAGCTGCACGAGCCGCTTGTAGACGTTCGTGCCGTTCAGCTGCATCTGGAGCCTGCCGTATTCCTCGATGCCCCGGTCTTCGCAGATTCGCAGGAACACGATGCGGTCGATGGTGCGCTGCACCGCAAAGTTCAGTTCCCGCGTGGTCAGGTCCGCATTCCGGAGCGCGATGTTCCTGGCGAGCATGTCGCGCCAGTCTTCGATCTCGGTCAGGAAGGCGTCATCAACCGTTGCCGTCCCCTTCTTGAGCTTCGAGGACTCGGCATACTTGTCAAAGGAACCTTTAAGTACGGCTTCGCGGGAAAATATGTTGACGAGTTCATCCCATTTAGCCGGATAGTCTTTATACGTGAAGTAGAGAACGCGGCCGGTTGAAGCCTTATCGGTCTGGACAGGTTTTATGCGGCAGTCGTAGACGGCGAATTCTTCGAAGTCGGTGAGGATGCTTAACGGCAGTTTTGCGGACCAGGCATAGCGCCTGAGTTGAAAGGCGGGACTGACATCGTCCTTGAGGTTGACCGAGGGCTTTTTCGCTTCAACAAAGAACTTCTTCACGCCGCCGATCCGGAAGCAGTAATCCGGGGCCTTGGTTGCGCCGCCGATCTTGATGGCGTCTTCGTGGATCACATCCCTGTAGGCTTCGGCATAGCCCGCTTGTTGGTCATGTCCCAGCCGAGAGCGCCAAGGAACGGGTTGAGGAACTCCTGCCGGAGCTGCGTTTCGTTGTATTGCCCGCCTTTGTAGGTTTCAAGGTTCCGGTCAAAGCGTTCGATCAGTTCAGAGATTTCTTTCGGCAGCCCCATCATCACCCCACGAGCATTGGACTGAATTTATTCTCGAAAACTCTACTACAAGTGGCTGCAATTGTCCAGAAAAGAGACGTTGGGTGAGAAGAAAGATGAAAGAGGAGAGCACGCTGAGACTTTTCCAGAAGTGCGACGGGAAAGCTGTTGAAATTATTTGAGCAATGTTCGCGTCGCCCGGCAGCCCGGTCGACGAAACACACTTGACACGAAACACACTTGCCACTTGTTTTTTTTATCCAGACCATATAATATAAATACATGCTACAGGAAGGGGGTGCGCTCAGGTGGGACATAAAGTGGCGGAAGCAATAATAGAAAATGGGGAAATAACGTACGTGGATACCGAATTGCCCAAGGGCAAGATCACGGTCCGCATAATTTACGACACCGATGAGCAAAATGAGGAAACGGACGTGATGACGCTCGTACGAGAAACAGCGGGGCTATACAAGAACATCGACGCGGACAGGGAAGCATCAAAGCTGAGAAATGATTGGGATCGTAATGACCGAAACTGACTATCTGCTTGACACAAATATCCTCATTTACCATACCCAGGGATCACCTCAGGCAACAGCCCTTATCACCGACCTTCTTTCCCGCCGCTCTCTCAATCTCTCCGGATCAAAATAATGCCAAGAAGTGCTTTTCCCAGGAGATATTATTACGTCATACAGGAGTTTTTTCCAGAAGTGCGACGGGAAAGCTGCTGAATATATTTGAGCACAGTATGCCCTTTTCATCGCCCTCCGCATTCGTTGCAACGATTTCTCCGGTAAACACGTTCCGGTAGGATTCTCCTTGAACAGCTTCGGGCAGCATGAGCATCGTATCCTCCCAAACCCCTTTGCCGAAGTGCGCTGCTCCGGCCCCCGGAATAAGATGGGTCATGAACCTCGGCACAACGACGATCGTCGACCCGCCGTTCCTTCGCCGCATAAAAGCGCAGACACATTCGGATTTAGGCCCTTTGGCGGCCAGTGGTAGATACTCGCCCTGGTCGTACAGCCCCCGATTGACCCGCCGATGCGTCAGCGCTTTTTGAATAACGTATAATTTTATGCGGCCATCAACGGCGTTTTGTGTCAGTTCCCACGCAAGGGCCGCGCCGGTCATCTCCCGTTCTTCCCGCTTCAGCTCCTCAAAGATGCTGATCCGTTGTTCAAAATCCACGGGTCTGCGGTTGTCGGGGTCCACGAGGCTGAAATCCCACAGCTCAGTCCCCTGGTAGAAATCAGGAACGCCGGGTGAGCATATCTTGAGCAGCGTCTGGGACAGGGAGTTGTATCTCCCATAGTGGGAGATCATCTGCTGAAACGGCAGAAAGTCGTTCTGAAATCGATTTCCTTCCACGGGTGCGAGCAAGGCATGGACAAAAGAGACAAGCGCTTCCTCGTATTTTTCATTCGGGCTGATCCAACTGGTGTGCACCTTTGATTCGCGGGAAGCCTTGAGCATATAGTCAGTGATCCGTCCGGTGAAGGCAGCACGGCCATGCTCGTCCATCTGGTTTACCGGCCAGGCGCCGATGAGCGTCTGGTACAAGAGGTACTCCTCGTTCCGGTCCGGCGCTTCAACGCCGTCTATTACGGTCTTTTTCTTTTTGTTCATCCGCGCCCAAACCCGAATGCGTTCTCCCCATACGCGGGGGATCTCCGACAAGACGTTTATCCGGGCGCGAACATCCTCGCCCCGCTTCGTGTCGTGTGTAGCGGTCGTTATGAGCGCATGCGGCCAGTTTTTTTCGCGCTCAATGTTTTGGCCATGAAAAGTTTCCAGTGGCGTGCCGAATCGCTCCGGCATACCGCCCACCTCGTTAAGAGAAACAAGCCGGTTATACACATAGAAGGCCGTGTCCTCGACGCCTTTTGCCATAACCGGCCCGGTGATCTGCTGGAACCGCATCACGAAGTCGAGCCATGCGGCCTTATCTTCATTTTTCTGCTCGCCCGGAAACCGGAGCAGCAGTACATCCTTCAGAAAATCAAAGATCGATCCGCTAATGGCCGGATTCTTTTTTTTCGCCCGCGCGATTGAATGCTCGATCACCTGGCGGTCTCTATCCGAAACGGTCCAGGTATTCGTGTACGTTCGATAGACGGGAAAGCAGGCAATCACCTCGGTAATGGCGCTGCTCAGACTGTTCAGGGTGAAGTCCCTTGTGTGGCGGTTCCTCTCCGAAAGGTCGTTCAAATAATGTCCCAGGGTATTTACTTCGCTCGCCATGGCCACCTGCATGACGAGTTTCTTCTTCTCGTACATCACTTCGGGAACGTGCAATTTTCGCACGAATGAATTTTTCATAGATCCGGTCAAAGGCCTTTGTCCTTTCGCCATCAACGAAAATTCCGTTCAAGGAATTGAGGAACACATAGCCTGTGGTGCTGAAGATCGGCCAGTCCTCGGGCATGCGTTCGCTCTTCGTCAGGATCTTCTCACCAACGATGTAAAAGGGCCGGTAGGCAGGATCGGCAAGGACCACCTCATCGTACCGCTCACCGAGTTCGCGCTCTGTTTCAGGTGCTGCTTCGCCAGGTCCAACCATCTGCCTGATGAAGCAGCCGCGCTGGAGCCGGTGAAAATATTCCACGGGATTAAAGAGTCCGTCCGGGTGGTCCACCCTCAGTCCCGTCACGCTGCTGTCGCCGATCAGCCGAAAAATAAGCTGGTGGGCAGCATGGAAGACGTCGTACTGCTCCATACGTATGGCGCCCAAGCCGTTGATGTCGAAGAACCTGCGATAGTTGATCTCCTCCGTGGCCACGCGCCAGTGGGAAAGGCGGAAAATCTGTTCGCCAAGCAAGCGGTCGAGAAGATCAAAGCTCCGGGGATCTCCCTTGTTCCCGTTCAGGAGCCGGACGTTCTCGGTGATGTGCTCCATGACCTTGCCGGACAGTTTCGCGAGAGCAGATAGCCGGCGTTTGATCACTTCTTTTTCCCGACGACGTTCCTCGGCCTTCGCGGGATCGGTTTCCGTATACGGACGGCAGGTTTTTGAGCGCGGTGACGATGCTTAGATACTCTTCATAATTCTGACCTTCATCTGCCATACTTTGCATCAACTCCTCGATCCGATGTTCGAGGAGTATTGAATACGTCTGAGGACTCAGCGGGAACCGGTGATCAACATAAGAGATGTAAAATGCCCCTTCGGTGAACGAAAGCGTCAATTCCCCGTTTTCGAGGACATCGCCGTACTGATCCCCAAGCACTGGAAAGAGCACCTTCTGGTTAAGTTCTTTTTTTACCGGCGTCCAGTCGATATCGAAGTAAGAGGCATAGGGAGAGCTCGGACCATTCTCGAGCACGTCCATCCACCAGGCGTTGTCCGTACATTCGACGCACATATGATTCGGCACGATATCGAGTACCTGTCCCATGCCATGGCGTTTCAGCTCGGCGATCATTGCGTAATAATCTTCTTCGGTTCCAACCTCGGGATTGAACAAATTGTGGTCTGTTATATCATAGCCGTGCAGACTCCCCGGTTTTGCCGCAAAGTAAGGCGAGGCATAGATGTCCGTGATGCCGAGATCGTGAAGGTACGCAATGATCCTCGTTGCGTCGCGAAACGTGAACGACCGGTTGAACTGGAGCCGGTAGGTCGAGCCGGGAATTTTGGGATCAGGAAGATGGACGATATCCATTCCATTCCTTTCATCCTTAAAAAAGCATTTGGACACGGATTAACACGGATAAGTGCCGGATAACGGCGGATTATTTCTTTTATAAGAGGTTCACCCAATAGGTGAATGCTTTGCTTTAGAATTTATCCGCGTTAATCAGATGTTTCCGATTCTTCCGTGTCCAACTGCCGTTTTTAGGTTCATGGTAAACGATCGTAACTGCCCAGGTTGGCCGCAAAAGAACGCAAAGAACTCAAAGGAAAACCCAAAATCGTGTATTTCAGTTTTAAATTCTGTGCGTTCCTTGCGTTCTTTCGCGGCTATTCGGTTTTGCCCTCGCGTTACGCATTTCCCGTTGTGGACTGAGCCGGCGGGTTCAAATGCGCCACGGAGGACGGCGCTTCTCGCTTTTTCAGCACCTCGCCGACATTGAAGGAGAGCTGCTCACCCAGGTTGGTGAAGCTCTCAACCCATACGTGCGCAGCATCGTCGCCGGCGGACGCGCGGGTGGCGAATTCGGTATATGCCGTTTTCGTCATTCTGAAGTACGTATTCTGGACCTGCCAGTACACCACGTCGACAGGCACGGTTTGCAGAAGCACCATCGCTTCCGCAAGCTCGCGGAGAAGGCCTGCGTCCCCGGGATTTCCCTCGAGACGGTCCATCACTCCGCTCCATGTGGCGCCTGACGACAAATTCAGTGTTCACGGGGTCCGCGGCCACGTCCCAGCGTTTCATCTCGTCGGCGATCGTCTTGAGGCGCTCCAGGTTTACCGTCTCCTCCGCAAACGCCTTCTGCATGTCCGTGTTCAGAATGAATTCGGCGACAGCGAGGAAGGCCTTCGGCAGAGGCATACCCGTCTCCCGGAGGAATCCCATGAGCGCCCGGCTGTCGTCGTACATGCGGCGGTAGGACGTTTCGAAATCCTCCCGCGTGCTGTCGATAAGCAGGTTCAGCACCTTCCGCTGTTTATCCCGGAAGAGGTCGCGGATCGAGTAGTTGTTCACGCCGAAATGCTTGTCCATCAGCCTGACAACGTCCGCAAAGTCGCCGGATTCGAATGCTGCGCCGATCTCCTGTTTCATGGCCTGGTACGACTCGTCTCCCTGAAACGCACCCACGCCGCAATTCAGCGAGTGATTGCCGAGATGGAGGACCGCAAAACTGACGCGCTCGGATTTTTTCGTGATGCCCGAAATGACGGAAGCACGACCGACAGCCAGCTTCGTCCTCCCTGCGTCCGTCCTCTGATAATCCTCCCGCAGGACATCGTAACAGTAAATGGCCGTGCGGTCGCCGTAGTCCTCGAACAGGGAGCTCACGGCATAGTGGACTGCCGTTTTCATGAGGTCTACCATCACGGGCCTGACGAACTTCTCGTATACCCTCGCACCGTCCCCATGGTCAGTAACATTGCTCTTCGCTTCCTTGAGAACATCGAGAAAGCCCGGTTCCAGGTTCTCGCCCGAAAGGCCTTCCCAGAGCTGGATCGACCGGGCCGCGTATTGCATGACCTGGACGGTCTCGATGCCCGAAAGCTCGTCGAAGAACCATCCGCAACTCGTGTACATGAGCAGGGCGTGGCGCTGGAGCTCGAGCAGCCTGAGCGCCTTCGACCGCTCTTCCTCGCCGAGCTCCCGCACGGCGTGACGCTTGAAGAACGCGTCCACGTTCCCCTCCGACCGGTCGAGGACCACCTCGATGTATTCGTCCCGCGCGAGCCAGGGGTCCTTCAGGTACCGCCTCCCCTCTTCCTCGAACCGGATCGCGAGGTCGTCCCGGAGCCGGTCCAGCGCCAGGCGCAGCGGCGCCCGCCACTCCTGGTTCCAGCCGGGATGGCCGCCGGAGTTGCAGCCGCAGTTGCTTTTCCAGCGCTCGATGCCGTGGACGCAGCTCCATGACGTGTTCTCGATGATCTCCGCCTCGTGGTCGGGCGGGTGCTTGGCGAGATACTCGCCGTAATTCGTGAGCTTCGCGAGGCCGCCGGTTTCGATGTGGTGAAGGGCGTAGGCGAGGGCCATGTCGCCGAACTTCTGGTGGTGCCCGTAGGTTTCTCCGTCGGTTGCGATGTGAAGGAGCTGGGGCCATTGTCTCTCGTCGGAAAATCCTCCCATGAGACGGCCCGCAAAGTCCTCTCCCTGGGTGAGCAGCCGTTCGAACGCCACGGCACGGGAGATCGGGCCGTCATAGAAGAACAGGACGATCTCCTTGCCGGACGCCAGCCTGCACAGATAGGGCCGTGTAGGGTCGACGGTCGCGCCGCTTACGTCCTCCCACTCTTCACTGCCAACCGCCCGTATGCGTGAAGCCTGATGGGGCGCGAGGATGGTGAATTTTATCCCGGCCTCGGCAAGAATATTCAGCGTCTCCAGGTCCACCGCAGTCTCGGGCAGCCACATACCTTCGGGAGCGCGCTGGAACCGTCGCTCGAAGTCCCTGATTCCCCAAAGGACCTGGGTCTTCTTGTCGCGGCCGTTCGCAAGCGGCATGATGACGTGATTGTACGCCTGGGCGATGGCGCTGCCGTGGCCCGAAAACCGCTCCCTGCTCTGCCGGTCCGCTTCGAGTATTGCCTGGTACGCATCGGGCGCCGCGCTCTCCATCCACGACAGGAGCGTGGGGCCGTAGTTAAAGCTGATCTTCGCGTAATTGCTCGAAATGTCGATGATCCGCTGGTCCCCGTCCAGGAGCCGCGCAGCCGAGTTCGGGGCGTAACATTCCGCCGTGATGCGCTCGTTCCAGTTGTGGTACGGGTGGGCCGAGTCCTGGATCTCGATCGCCTCAAGCCAGGGGTTTTCACGCGGCGGCTGGTAGAAGTGGCCGTGGATGCAGATATATCGTTCCATCATTTTTCCTTCCCAGCGGAATAGACCGCAATGTCAAAAACTTGTTTTCTCCCCCCATACCCACCTGTGCAGTTTGTCACCTTTCTTGCGTGCCCAAGAAAGGTGACCCAAAGAAGGGCACCCGGCGAAAATTCTTAACGCCATGCTCGGTCGTCCTCGGTACATTTCGGAAACTCGCCCTTCGGGCTCAGACAGTCCGAAATGCTTCACCCTCGGACTCGGTCGCCTGGCTAAATTTTCTTATGGGACTGCTCTTAAGTCTTTACCCAAACCCCCGCACGTCCCCGGAGCGGACCTACGAAATTTTGGGGCACACGTCTTGGCCTAAGGAAGCGTCCCGCAGGGCGAACGCGCACTGTCTGAGGCCGCAGGCCGAGTTTGCGCGGTCGAGCGAACGTGGCCTTAGACGGGTCCAAAATTTCGCCTGCACTCTGCGAGTGTTAAGGCCGCGAAGGGGATGTGCAAACAACCCCTTCATTCTTGAGACAGCACCGAATAGACCGCTATGCTGTGACCGCGCAGGTGGTGACCGCATCGCCATTCCCAAGCCTCCCGGGAAGTATTGCGCCGGGACCTTCCCACATGCCGTCGCCGGAGTCCAGGATCTTTTCCCACGGCCCTTCAGGGAGCGTTGCCTGGAACGAGACGTCGCTGGCCATGAAGTTGAGCAGTACGCATACACGGCTTTTTCCGTCACCGCTCCTCCGCAGCATGGTCAGGACCTTCTCCGCCGCGCAGTCCCGGACCTCGGTCCGTTCCCGTTCGAGCTCGAAGAGCGCGGGCGTTCCCGTTCGCAGGGCTATAAGCTGCTTGTAGAATCGCAACAGCGTTCCATGGCTGCCTTTTGTCCGCTCTTCCCAATGAAGCTCCGATGCGAGGAAGGTCCCTTCGTCCTGGGGGTCAGGCGGCTCGCCCTCCCATCCGAAGGCCCTGAACTTCTCTTTTCTGCCCTTGCGCACCGCCTCGATCAAACCTGGATCTGCATGGCTGACGAAATAGAGAAACGGCGCCGTTTCCCCGTATTCCTCTCCCATGAACAGAAGCGGCAGATAAGGCGAGAGGATCACGCAGCCTGCCGCCAGTTTCAGCGCTTCGAAGGACACGAGGCTCGACAGCCGCTCTCCTTGCATACGGTTTCCCACCTGGTCGTGGTTCTGTGAAAATACGACGAACTGCCGGGCAGGCCGGTCTTTCGAGGAACTGCCGTGCCTCCGCTTCCGAAAGGGAGAATACTGGCCCGAGTAGACAAATCCGTCGCGATAGGCCTTTTCCATCTGATCGATCGTGCCGAAATCCTCGTAATATCCGCTCTTCTCACCCGTGAGCAGCGTACGGAGGCAGTGATGAAAGTCATCGTTCCACTGGGCATCGAGTCCGTGGCCGCCGAGTTCAACAGGACTTATGACCCGTACGTCGTTCAGATCGCTCTCGGGGATCACGTAGATGTGCCTGCCGAGTTCTCCTGCCCGCGCATGCACCGCCTCTCCCAGTTCCCGGAGAACATGCTTTGCGCTGAAATCGAAGATGCCATGGATGGCGTCGATCCTGAGGGCGTCCAGGTGATAGTCCGTGACCCATGACAGGGCATTCTGAATGAAAAAGTTCCTCACCTCGTCGCTGTATGGCCCGTCGAAGTTGATCGCATCACCCCAGGGCGTTTTATACCTGTCGGTAAAATAGGGACCATAGTCCCAGAGATAGTTCCCTTCCGGTCCCAGGTGGTTGTAGACCACATCGAGGATCACGGCCATGCCCCGCTTATGGCATGCGTCCACGAGACGTTTCAGGCCCTCCGGGCCGCCGTAGGAATTCTGCACTGCGAAGGGATAGACGCCGTCGTAACCCCAGTTCCGCACTCCGGGGAATTGGGCCACGGGCATGAGTTCCACTGCCGTGATCCCAAGCTCCCTGAGCGCGTCGAGACGCGGGATGATTGCTTCGAACGTTCCCTCGCGTGTGAACGTTCCCGTGTGAAGCTCGTACATGATCATCGACGAAAGCGCGAGGCCGTTCCACCCTTTATCCGTCCAGCTGAACGCGGTATGGTCCACCACTTCCGACGGCCCGTGCACCCCCGCGGGCTGGTATCGTGAGGCGGGGTCAGGCCGATCCCGGTCGTTTTCCAGACGAAAGACATACCGCGCACCAGGCCCGATTCCCTGCACCATCGCCTTCCAGTAGCCCTCTGCATCGCGGGCCATCGGGACGATCTGATCAGCAGGAGCAATGATCTTCACCTCCACACGCTCGCGCAACGGTGCCCAGACGCGGAAGATGCAGGCCCCGGTCCTGCGGTCATACATGGCGCCAATCCCCTTCATACTGAACAGGTCCTCTCAATCTTCCGCCCCGCCTTGGGAACGACCACGATGCCTCCCCGTCGACATGGTACTTACCCTCCCGGCGGTCGCGCTCATGGTCGAAACCGATCGACGAGCCCTCGAGAATCACATTAAACTTGCCCACGATCACCCTCTTCAGGCGGCACCCTTTTTTGAACCGCGAATGAACGCGAATTCACGCGAACTAAATGAAAGTAATAAGTACTGCTTTTTGATTAGCGTTTATTCGCGTACATTCGCGGCTAAATAAATCCGTGGCTCCCGGCGTATCCGGAATCAGTCCTGCCGTGTCAAAGATATTGAACCGGTCTTGTTTTACTGTTCGTAATTTATCCCTGTCTCTTGAACACCACCATTCCGAGCGGCGGGAGGGTGAGCGACAGGGAGTGGTACTTCCCATGGGACGGCACCGGCGTGGCCTCCAGACCGCCGAAGTTACCCTGCCCGCTGCCGCCGTACTCCGGCGCGTCGCTGTTCAGCAGTTCTTTCCAGAATCCTCCCGTGGGAACGCCGACGCGATAGTTGTGGCGCGGCACGGGTGTGAAGTTGCAGGCCACCAGGACCGTATCTTCCGCTCGTTTCCCCTTGCGCAGGAAGGTGATCACGCTGTTATCCGCGTCGCTGAAATCCACCCATTCGAACCCTGCGGGATCGAAATCGAGCTCATAGAGCGCCCGCTCGCCGCGGTACAGGATGTTCAGGTGCTGGACCCACCGCCGGAGCCCCGCGTGCGGCGCATACTCGAGCAGGTTCCAGTCGAGGCTTGTGTCGTGGTTCCATTCACGCCATTGGCCGATCTCGGCGCCCATGAAGAAGAGCTTCTTGCCCGGGTGCGCGTACAGGTACCCGAAGAGCAGCCGCATGTTCGCGAACTTCTGCCAGTCGTCCCCGGGCATCTTGCCCATGAGCGAGCCCTTGCCGTGCACCACTTCGTCGTGGGACAGGGCGAGCATGAAGTTCTCGGTGAACGCGTACCAGATACTGAAGGTGAGCTGACCCTGGTGATACCTGCGGTACACCGGCTCGCGGGAGAAGTAGAAGAGCGTGTCGTGCATCCAGCCCATGTTCCACTTCATGCCGAACCCGAGGCCTCCCACAAAGACCGGCCGCGACACCATGGGCCAAGCCGTGGACTCTTCGGCAATGGTCTGCACGTCCGGGAAGACCCGGTAGACCTCCTCGTTCATTTTGCGCAGCAAGGTGATGGCTTCGAGATTCTCCTTCCCGCCGTACTTGTTCGGGATCCACGCGCCCTGCTTTCTGGCGTAATCGAGGTAAAGCATCGAGGCCACGGCATCGATCCTGAGCCCGTCGGCATGGTAGAGGTCGAACCAGAAGAGCGCGCTGCTCAAGAGGAACGACCGCACCTCGTGCCGGTCATAGTTGAAGATGTAGCTGTTCCAGTCGGGATGAAAACCTTTGCGCGGGTCCTCATGCTCGTAGAGATGGGTTCCGTCGAAGAATGCCAGGCCGTGCTCGTCGCTCGGAAAGTGCGACGGCACCCAGTCGAGGATCACGCCGATGCCCTCCTGGTGGAGGCGGTCGATGAGATGCATGAAATCCTGCGGCGTGCCGTAGCGGCTCGTGGGCGCAAAATAGCCCGTCACCTGGTATCCCCAGGACCCGAAGAAGGGGTGCTCCATCACGGGCATGAACTGCACATGCGTGAAACCCGTGTCCTTGAGATATCCCGGCAGTTGTTCCGCCATCTCGCGGTAGCTGAGCGACCGGTTGCCGTCCTCGGGCACCCTGCGCCAGGAGCCGATATGCATCTCGTACACCGACAGGGGCGCGTCCAGGGCGTTCGCCCGCTTTCGGTTCTTCATCCAGTCCTGGTCGTGCCACGGGTAGGCAAGGTCCCAGACCACCGATGCGCTTCCTGTCTTGTGCGACAGCTCCCACACAAAAGCGAAGGGATCGCCCTTGTCAACGCTGTATCCGCGTTGATTCGATACAACGTGGTACTTGTAGAGACTGCCGTTCCCGATGCCGGGAATGAAACCCTCCCAGATGCCTGATCCGTCCCACCGCGATGCAAGTTGATGGGAGGAATTGTTCCAGCCGTTGAAATCGCCCACCACCGAGACCTGTTCGGCATTCGGCGCCCATACCGCGAACAGCGACGCCCGCCACACCGTCCACGGTCATGAGGTGCGAACCAAGCTTCTCATACAGCCGGGAGTGGCTGCCTTCCTTGAACAAATAGATATCCTGCTCCGTCAGCAGACTTGCCCCGTGGATGACCGGGGCCTTTGGAGCAGCCTGCGTCGACGGCTTTTTCGGCGCGCTTACCTTCTTTTTCTTTTTAATCATAAATAATCTCCGTTAAAGCAACAAAACAACTGCGGTCATCTCTCGCAGAGGCGCGGAGGCCGCAGAGAAAGTCCAGACTATTAACGATCAAAATCAACTTCGATCTCTCGCAAAGCTCGCAAAGGTCGCAAAGAGAATCTAAACGGTGAACATCAAGACAATAACAAAATCAACACCTATCGCTCGCAGAGCCGCAGAGACGCTGAGAAAAATAAGGCTTCTGTTCCGGTTTCAAAATAAAGCTTAGAATTTTTGCTCTCTCTGCGCCTCCGCGCCTCTGCGAGAGAACGCTTTGCTTAGCCTTTTTCTGCGTCCTCTGCGAGAAAATGCCCTAGCCGTATCCGCGTTCATCCGCCGTTATCCGCGTCCCCTGCATTTTTCACATCTTTTCCCCTCACGCCCGCTTCAGCAGCCGCTCGATCCCCCTGATCGGGATGGCAACCCAGTCCGGCCGGCTGTTCAGCTCGTAGCCCACTTCGTAAACCGCCTTCTCGAGCAGGAAGCACCTGAGCAGCACCTCGAACTCCTTCCGGTCTTTCGGCACAAAGGCCGCGTCCTCAACGGTGAAAAGGTAGGAATTGAGGTAGATGCCGCTTATGGCCACATACCACGCCTCTGCCCAGACCTCGAGCCGGTCGACGTCCTCGGGACGGATGGATCCGTAGGACCGGAGCGCGCTGTGAGCGGCGTAGTGGAACGACCGGATCATGCCCGCCACATCCCGGATCGGTGACGCTTTCAGACGCCGCTCGCTCAGGGGCCGCGCGGGCTCTCCCTCGAAGTCGATGATACAAAAATCCTTACCCGTGCGCAGGACCTGGCCGAGATGGAAGTCCCCATGGAACCGGAGCTTCGTGGCCGTGATCCGGGTCTCCAGCAGAAAATGGAAGACCGACAGGATGTCCTTTTCGGCGTCGACGATCCCCGCGGCGCGTTTCTGGATCTCCTCGGGCAGCTTTTTCGCGCTCTTCTGGAGCAGCTGCATGACCCGGCGCGTCATGTTGCGCATGGACTGGTACATCGACCGCTGGTAGAGCGTGGAAATCGGCTCAGCTTCGAAGTCGCGGTCCATCGCTCCCCGGGCCAGTGCCTTGTGCATTTCCCCGGTCCGCCTTCCCAGCACCGTAGCCATATCGAGATAGATGCCGCCGATCAGGTCCTGCAGCTTTTTCGGCAGCGCCGAAGGGTTCATGTCGAGCAGCGACGCGGGAAGGGAGGGCGCCTCCCGGCCCTCGGCAGGTTCGGAAAGAATGCGCTCGAAGTATTGATGCACCGCATCGAGGGTATAGGTCCAGGCGTCCCCCTCGTTCGGCACGAACTGTTGCAGATGTCCGATCACCACCGGCTCCGCACCGCGCCGCAGGTATTCTATGCTGCCGCCGAAGACCGGCGTTCCCTCGAACCCTGCGCGCTCGGTCAGGAACCGGACGATCTCGGGGTCGGGGTTGGGCCCTTCTTCCAGTCTCCGGTAAAGCTTCAGGAGGACGGTGTTCTCATACATGATCGAGGTGTTGCTCTGTTCCGCCTTCAGGACCTGCGAAGCGAGGGCAACGCCTTTCCCGGCAATGAGGCTCCGGAACCGCCGACCCGGCAACGCAACCAGCTCGCCCGTTCGTCCGCGGAACCTTCGCTTCGCGGCCATCATGCCGAGCAGGTCCGCGCGGAACTCTTCATCGTACACCGCGTCGTACAGCACGCCCTGCGTCTCGTCCACGCCGAGCCGCACCAGTACGGCATGGGGCAGGTCCGCTGTGATCTGGGCCGCCCGGTCTCCTGTTGCAAAGGCAAGCGGGAGCAGGTAGGTGTCAACGGCCCCCTCGATGTACGAGATCTCAAGCAGCAGGACCCGAGCCCCGCTCTTCTCCCGGTCAGTCGGGATCACCTCGCTGATCTTGACGCGCTGCAGGGTCCTTGCCTTGCCGCCGAACCATCGGACCCTTCTGAGGTACGCAGGCAGGACCTCGTCCTCGAACCGCGTCCGGGAACGTCCCTCAAGCACGGCGGCCCAGCTCGTCTTTACCGCCAGTTCCGGCAAACTGAGCTCTTCCCTCGCGCTGGCCCGCCTTTCCTTCTCAAGGACGAACCAGAAGTAATCGTGGATGCCCATGGTCAGCACATAGGGCGTGTCCTTGATCATCGGGAACCGGTTCCGGCTGAAGACCTCGATCGGCACATGACCGCTGAACTTGGCGAGGTCCAGCTCCACCACCTGGCTGAAGCGGGACAGGTTGATCACCACCAGGATCTGCTCGTCGCCGTAGCTCCGTACCAGGACGAGCACCTTGGGATTATCCGACGCCGGGAACTCGGTCTCGCCGCGCGAGAGCGCCTTGAAGCGCTTGCGCATGGCGATGATCCGCTTCGTCCACCAGAGCAGAGACGAGGTGTTGCGCTCCTGCGTTTCGACGTTGACGGCCTCGTAGTGGTACTCGGGATCGATGATCACCGGCAGATAGAGCCGCTGCGCGTTGGCCTGGGAGAAGCCGGCGTTGCGGTCGGCGCTCCACTGCATGGGCGTGCGCACGCCGTTCCGGTCGCCGAGATAGTAGTTGTCGCCCATGCCGATCTCGTCGCCGTAGTAGATGACCGGCGTGCCCGGCAGGGAGAAGAGCAGGACGTTCATCAGCTCGATCTTCCGCCGGCTGTTCGCGACGAGCGGCGCCAGCCTTCGCCGGATGCCGAGGTTGATGCGCGTGCGCTGGTCCCGGGCATAGACGCGGTACATGTAGTCCCGCTCCTCGTCGGTCACCATCTCGAGCGTCAATTCGTCGTGGTTCCGGAGGAACATGGCCCACTGGCAGGAGTCGGGGATGCGCGGCGTCTGCTCCAGGATCTCGATGATCGGGAACCGGTCCTCCATCTGGAGGGCCATGAAGATGCGCGGCATCACCGGGAAGTGGAAGGCCATGTGGCACTCGTCGCCGCTGCCGAAGTAGGCGGCCGCATCTTCGGGCCACTGGTTCGCCTCGCCCAGCAGCATCCGGTTCTTGTACTTGCCGTCGATGTGCTTCCGCAGCCGCTTCAGGAACGCATGGGTCTCGGGCAGGTTCTCGCAGTTCGTGCCCTCGCGTTCGTAGAGGTACGGCACCGCGTCGAGCCGCAGCCCGTCCACGCCCAGGTCGAGCCAGTTCTGCATGATCTTGAAGAACGACCGTTGCACAAAGGGGCTCTCGAAATTCAGGTCCGGCTGGTGGGAATAGAACCGGTGCCAGTAGTAGGCCTTGGCCACGGGGTCCCAGGCCCAGTTGGAGGTCTCGAAGTCCTTGAAGATGATGCGCGCGTCCTTGTATTTATCCGGCGAGTCGCTCCAGACGTAGCAGTTCCGCTGGATCGAGCCCGCGGGCGCCCGCCGCGCCTTCTGGAACCAGGGGTGCTGGTCCGAGGTGTGGTTCAGCACCAGTTCGGTGATCACCCGGATGCCGCGCTTGTGCGCCTCGCGCAGGAACAGCTTGAAGTCCGCCATGCTGCCGTAGTCCGGGTGCACGGCGAAGTAGGTGGAGATGTCGTACCCGTCGTCCTTTTGCGGAGAGGGATAGAACGGCAGGATCCAGATCGCCGTGACGCCCAGCCCTTCCAGGTAGTCGAGCTTCGTCTTCAGGCCGGGGAAGTCCCCGATGCCGTCGCCGTTGCTGTCGCAGAAGGACTTCACGTGGGTCTGGTAGATCACCGCGTCCTTGTACCAGAGCGGGTCGTCCTCGAACTCTATGCGTTTTCGTGTTGGCATGGTCTTTTATCAGGAACGCTCAAAGCAACGGCGTCTCTCGCAAAGCTCGCAAAGGACGCAAAGGAAATCTTCACGTCCCGGTTTTTTAAACTATAAAAATAAAAATCAACTGCGAACGGCTGTCTCGCGCAGAGCCGCAGAGACGCTGAGAAAAACAAGGTTTTTGTTCCGGTTCAAAACAAAGATTAAAATTTTTGCTCTCTCTGCGCCTCCGCGTCTCCGCGGGAAAAAATCTTTTCGCTGTGTCACAGAAAATAATCAAAATCCGTCTCGCGCTTCAGCTTCTTCCGCACCCGGAAGATGTTCCCCGGCATGACCTGCGGGTTGATCTGCACGAAGTTCCGCTCCCCTTCCCAGATGTACTTGTCGTCGCCGATCAGGTCGTGCACCAGGTAGGGCTTGTGCTCGCCCAGCCCGAGTTCCTCCACCGGGACCTTTACCCAGCCGGACTGGGTGTGAAAGGGGTCGAGGTTCACCACGATGATGAGGCTGTTCTCGCCGTCCTCGGTCGACTTGCCGTAACACAGCAGGTTGTCGTTCTCGGTCTCGTAGAACTCCAGGTTCCAGGTGGTCTGGAGCGCCTTGTTCTCCCGCCGTATGCGGTTGATGCGCGCGATCACGTCACGCAGGCTTTTGGGATCATCGAGATTCCAGCTTTTGATCTCGTACTTTTCGGAATTAAGATACTCTTCCTTCCCGGGGATCGCCTCGTTCACGCAGAGTTCGAAGGCCGGTCCGTAGATCCCGATGTTCGAGGAGAGCGTGGCTGCCAGCAGATAGCGCGTAATGAACGCCGGCCTGCCGCCGTACTGCAGGTGCTCCGGCAGGATGTCCGGCGTGTTCGGCCAGAAGTTCGGCCGAAAGAGGTCACGGAGGTCGCTCTGCGTCAGCTCGGTCAGGTACTCCATGAACTCCCGCTTGGTATACCGCCAGGTGAAGTAGGTATAGGACTGGGCGAACCCGACCTTGCCGAGCCGGTACATGGTCTTGGGCCGCGTGAAGGCTTCGGCAAGGAAGAACACCTCCGGATGCTCTTTCCGGATACCGCCAATGAGCCATTGCCAGAAAGCAAAGGGTTTGGTGTGCGGATTGTCCACGCGGAAGATGCGCACGCCCTTCTTGATCCAGAACCGCACCACCCGCCCGATCTCCTCCCAGAGCGCTTTCCAGTCTTCGGTCTCGAAATTGAGGGGATAAATATCCTCATATTTTTTGGGAGGGTTCTCCGCGTACTGCACCGTATTGTCGGGCCGCCAGCGGAACCATGTCGGGTGGTCCTTCACATAGGGATGGTCGGGAGAGCACTGGAGCGCGAGATCGATCGCCACATCGATGTCCTGCTCCTTCGCCTTCTGTACGAACCGCTCGAAGTCCGGGATCGTGCCGAGGTCCGGATGGATTGCGTCGTGGCCGCCTTCTTCGGACCCGATGGCCCAGGGGCTCCCCACGTCGCCCGGCCCAGCCTTTGGCGCATTGTTCTTCCCTTTCCGCTCCGTTTTGCCGATGGGATGGATGGGCGGGAGATAGATCACGTCGAACCCCATCTCCTTGATATAAGGAATGAGCTTTTCGCAGTCCCGGAAGGTCCCGTGGGTCCCCTGCTCCGGCGTACAGGAGCGCGGGAAGAACTCGTACCAGGTGCTGAAGAGCGCCTTGGGAACATCCACGACAACGACAAGTTCCTTGTCGTAGGACACGGAAAAAGCGCGGTCCGGAAAGGCAGCCATGAGATCGGCGAGCTTTTCGCTCAAGGCGAGGGACCCGGCCTCTGGGTCGTCCTTTTTCACCGCATCCGCCAGCCGGTCGCGGAGCGCCCGGAGTTCCTGTCGCTCCTTGCTATCTTCTCCGCGGCCAAGCGCAGACTCGATCAGGATCAGCCCGGTCAGAAACTCCATCTTCACGTCCTGTTGCGCGTCCACCCTTTTTTTGAGGTCCCGCTGCCAGGTCTTGAAGTGGTCAACCCAGCCTTCCAGAGCATAGACGTAGGCGCCCAGTTCCGTGACCGTAAACCGCGCCTCCCACCTGTCGTTCAGCCGGGGCTCGAAGGGGACCTCTTTCCATGCCCCGCCCTTCTCATGTTTATACAGGAGCCGGGCAGAGAGCGAGTCATGGCCGTCCGAGAAAATGTCCGCGGACACGACCACGCTTTCACCTATCACGCGCTTGGCCGGGAACCTGCCGCAGTTGATCTCGGGTTTCACATTCTCGATAACGACCCGTTTTCTGCCGTCTTCTGCCAAGGGATATTTCCTTTCAACTTAAAAAGAGCAGTTCAGCCACAAAAGGCACATAAAGCACATAAAAAGCAAGCAATAATTTGATAAAGCGCTTCACCAAGAAGGTGACTATGCTTTTTGCGTTAAGAGACTGATGTTACTATGTGAATTTTGTGACTTATGTGGCCAACTGCCGTATCCTAGGTTCAAAACTGATTTTTCAGCATCCATCGCAGTAGCGAAAATCCCCCTCACCCCAGCCCTCTCCCACGAAGGGGAGAGGAAGTAAGAGGTAGCCCCTCCCTTGATGGGAGGGGTTGGGGAGGGTGCTCATTTAGTATCCGAAAAAATAATGGAAATGGTGATCTCCGTGGTTATTTTTCTATATCGCCCGGAACTTATTGATTTAATTATAACAGATGCATCCCAGGGCTGCGGCGGGCTCGAACCCTCTTTTTCCAAGAGATCCGGTACGGCCATTCGGCGCTTTGTGCATGACTGAAGAAGACGTGGCTGGCAAACGGACTATAAACCATCCGTCATTCGCGGAACATTTCAGAGCGGCAAGTTTTTCGATAATAAAATCGGCTCATCGAGAGCGCCTCTTACACCTGCCCGGGATTCCGCCGGAAGTGATCCAATACATTGGCAAATATACCTTGACATGCCTGAATGAATAAAATATAGTTTTTTTGTCGCTGATCCCATTTACTACTTTCCAAAGAGTGCGCTTTTCCCTGCTCTCCGTTTACATCCGTCTCCTGAGCACTTGTTTCTTCCTGTCAGGGAATTTATTTTGTTCATTTGTCCCTGGGCTGAGGTCGGAAAAAACCCTGGACGCCACCCTCGCACCGATTCAAAGATGACACTCATGTGCCTGTGCGTATTTGGTATGGCGAAAAAGCTTTGCGGGAAAAGGCCAAGGCAGCGGAGGGGAAATAGGGGCCGAAGACACGAGCATGGCATGTCCAGTTCGGGAAAATCAAGGGCACCGAATTGGAAAAGTTTATCATAAACCGTAAAAGTTTATGATAGCAATAACCGGTTTACGTTATCATAAACTTGCTTATGTTATCATAAACCGACTTGCTTATAGTCAACAACATGTTAGTTTTAAAATAAATTAAACGAGGTGCCTTTATGACGAAAAAAAGCTGGACCTATCTATTGGGTTACACTGTATTATGCATGCTTGATATTCCGATATCAATTCGTTGGGGTGGCAGCGGAATTCATAGTGGGACGATTATCTTCATTCTAATAATGATGTTCACACCAATTATTAGCTCGCTATTAATCGCTCTTATTGCTGGTTTTCGTACTAAAAGTTATATTGATAAATTCAATTCAGTATTTCCAAAAGCGATAGTTATTTGCGGCCTCTTTGTGGCTTTCTATCTTTTGACTGGCCTAATCATGCCTGGGGGTTGATTCTGGGGAAATAAGGGGACGTTGTTTCCATCCATGCTTTCCTTGCATGGGTTGGGGCAAGGCCGTAAGGCAAGCATAGAAACAACGTCCCCTGTGATCTCCTTTTGAAAAATTGCCTCTGACACCTGACGGTTATCCCGCCATTAGCTCAGTCGAAATCAAAGGAGTAAACCGTCCTTTTGACGTGACTGATTGGCAAAAATATCGTGCTGCAAGCAAGAATGATCATGACCGTTTCTTTATTAGATCGATCGAAACGGAAGCTAAGCGCATCGCGACCCATCTTATGAAAAAACGTTGGTCTATTGTTTTCAGCGAAAGGGAAATGTTCATAACATCTGACAAGCCTGTTCTGCTGCAGCATCAATCAAAAAAGACATTTGGCTTTGGTACAGAGGGGACGATAGTGATGTTTCCTCTGTCACCTCGCAGACTCTTGGTAATGGATGATATGCATAAGGAGCCATCCAATCAATACTACCCTCTTATGCAGGAAAACGAAGGTGCATTCAATTATGGTATTTGGCATAATGGCAGCCGATTTATGATAACAGGCCGTCCTGTTCCTGAGGTTCTACGCGAAATATTAGCATGGACCGATGGGCCGGCAAAACTTATCTAGGATGCTAACCATTCGGCTCGAGAGGGTCGCGAAAACCGCGCCCCTCAGCCGAGCCGTTAGTATCTGAGGTGTTGATAGAATGGACAAACAGATAAAATGCAAGAACTGTAACAACTCATTTGACCCACGGAATAATCGTTTATTCGTGTTTGACTCACTTCCAAAAGAAGAGAAAATGTGGCCATCACCAGCTCTTGAAAATATGCATAAGGAATGGTGGAATTTTAATATCGTGAAGTGTCCGCAATGCGGAAATCAATTCCGGACAAAAGAGCTAAAGCTGCTCGGTGTGTTTTCTCCGATGGGGCTTCTTGTATTCGTAATATCTTTTGATATTTCATTGGTTTTATATTTTATTTTTGTTGTTTTGAAAGTGCGATTCTAACTTGCGGGCACGACGCGCAAAAGCTGCGTGTTAGGAGGACGTTGTGAACAATACACATACTCTAAAATACTCAAGAGACCTGGTTACGAGGGCGGTACGGTCATTCTTTCTTCGGAAACTGGGTGCTAGCTACTTCATTGCACTTCTCCTGCTTGTCGGCTACCTCATGTATGACTTGAATGGGGGAGACCGCTCATGGTTTGTCGGCATAATGGGAGCAATCTTAGGTTTTGGTATTCTCGTTCCATTGGCAGCAATGTTTGGGCACATACGTCTCGGTCTCCGAAAGCTCGCTGAAATGCCAGACGCTACCGCAACCATGACCATCACTGATAACGGACTCGTAGTGCGATCTGCAATTGGGTCGTATGAGATTACTTGGCGGACCATCACCGAGGTATGGCAATATCCTGATTACTGGCTGCTGCTATCAGGCCGTCACTTCCTCATGACGCTACCAATAATTGAATTGCGTGATGACGAAAGAAAGTCTATTCAGGCTGCCCTTCAGAAGGCGAATATCAAATTCGCCTAGCGGGGCTATCACTCCGACGATGATTCTAACCATTCGGCTTGAGCGGGTCGCGAAAACCGCGCCCTCAGCCGAGCCGTTATATTGACTGTCGAGCACTAGGAACGTGTGACATGACGAAATGTTCTCGATATCTTTTACATGCCCTCCTTTCAGTCGTTGCGTTCTTTGTGGTGTGTACACTACAAAGCCAAGCAGCTGCGGTGTCGGACGTAATGCATTTTACAGATGACTACCCAACGTGCTCTTTCTCGGCGATTGACGCGAAAACCGGTAATCCAGTCAAGAATGTATTCGCTATTGCGGAATGGTACAAGGATGTCAGTGTGATGGAGTATGCTACAACGCTATGCCGGAATGCCTACAGAGTACGGTCCGATGGATCGGTGTTCTCCATACCTGCTGCTCGTTGCTCGGGATTCCGTCATAACACAACCTTGGAGGTTCGTGTTAAAGCATTAGGATATCGAGTAAAGAAAATTCGGATATTGAGGCGCCCAAAGACTTCTCACCTTATTCCTCATATCACTTATCTGCCCATCAAAGACTGCGGTAAGGTTCCCCAACTATTGCCACTTGAAAAAATCCAATCGATCGATAAGGCGCTCGAACAGTATCAAGACAAATATAATCGAGATCAAATTGCAACAGTGTATGGTAATACCGAGACCTATCATGACCAAATGGTGTCGGAGCTCAAGAACTTTGACCCTCGTCTTGATGTCTCCGAAGCGAGAAAGTCCTATTGCGGAGTCGTACTCAAAGACATTCCTCAGACTGAGAATAGAGCCAAACTGATCGAATGGACAGAGCCGTACTGCACGGACCGTTGACCGAACGGAGACATCGGTAAGAACGTCATAACGAGTCGTTCCACGCCGACCGCTGCGCGGCGTGTGAACTCGTCGTTCTCTCCGGCGCTGCGCGCCGGAGAGAACCCCCGGGGCTGAGCCATGAGCTCCTTCCCGGCGCGAGCGCGCCGGGAGAACCAGGAGCTGGAGACCAATGGACCTGCGGTCCATGGCTCAGCCCCGGGGGTTATACCTGAGAGAAGGTAGGGAAGATGAAAAATAAGAAATACAAATTTTGGAGCGATATATTTCCTATCATAATCTCGGTTATCGCTCTATTTTTTTCAGGTATAAGCCTTTGGCACTCGGATGCTTCATTAACCCTTAGTGAAAAAACTGCAAAACCATATTTAGATATAAAATTTAAAAAATATTCAGGCAATGATGAATATTACACATTAAAAAGAACTGCTGCCGGTGTCCAAGTAAGCTTTCAATTTGAACTTGAGAATACAGGCGCTGTGCCTATTACTGATGTATCAATATCAAAATTTGTATTTTATAACCGCAATAAAAATACAAAACAGACTATAGAAAACAGCATCGAAAAAATGGTGATCTACCCAGGGAAAAGCAAACTTCTTATTGAAAGCATTCTCTTGGATCGATTCGATATTTCGTAAGGAAGCTGCCTGGAAGTTAGCACAAAAAGAAGGTTTTATTTTTGATATCGAATTTACTGTAGAGTATTCCAATATTATTGACAGAACAATAAAAACTAAAAGTGAAATGGGATACAAATTCAGTAAGGCATTTGCCGAGATTACAAAAAATATATTAGTTGAATGACAATTAGAAAGGTAATAACAAATCGTTCCACGCCGACCGCTTCGCGGCGTGTGAACTCATCGTTAGAGGTCAGATCTATTATGAAAATTTCAATTATACTAGGAATCATTGGGGCGTGGCTTGCCACCAATATGCTATTGCCAATCTTCCTTAGATCTTTAGAGCGCGTTTATCAAACGCAGATTGACAGTGTGATAAAAAGTGGATGTCGTTTAACCAAAGTCGTTATGCTTAGCTTGCTTCAAGGAATTCTTATCATATATTTTGCGCCCAGCATATTGATTATTGGTGTTGTCGAGCGTGTTTATCCACGTTTCTTTGAGCTGCCAGTAATCAAGCGATCATCCGTGTACTCGTCACTACATTTGCTGTTCACTAGACGTTTCTGGATGGTGCTGGCTGAAGATTTTAGAAACACTGTAAAAATAAGAAAATTGAATACGGCTCAAGCATCATCATTAAATGATACTCAAGAAGCATTTGTAGCTGACGTTGCTAAACAATCCAAGAGCAAGATGAATGTTAGATTAAAGAATGCCTTGAAGTATTTTTCTGTATTTTTCGCCGGTCTTATTATCGGCGCCTTTCTTATTGAGACCATTGAAATGCATTTACGCCCATCTTACCGCGATTTAATCATCAGAACGCATTTGAAAACGGAGCAAGAATTCCTAGCCTCCCGTGCTGCCCGAGAGAATAAGCATCTTGAGGCAGCATTTCATCGATGGGCTGTAGTCAATGCTGAATCGGATGAGGGGTTTCGCGTCTTTCAAGAACATGGTGTTGAACTTGATGATCAACCATATACATACCCCTTTGACATGTATATGCTGAAGTGGATGTCCTCAGGCGCAAATATTAAGAAAGGCCGTAAGATTGTTGAAGGGTTTGACAGGGGAAAACTGGCCGTTGCGTTGGAAGCACTGGGGCAAAAGAAAGAAGCCGAAAATCAATGGCAGAGCGCACAAATTCTAATTCATCGAAAAACAATCAAAGAAACAAAGGAAGCAGTTTACGTCATGCTTGAACAAGAAAAATCCGATATTCATCTGAAGGCCGAAGACAAGATTCTTGGAAAAAAGAAAGAATGAGTACCAACATGCCGGTCCACATCGACTCGCCTTGCGGCGAGTGACCGGCGTGTTGGGCAGCATGAAAGCCGATCATTGTCACACAGTTTCTCGGGAGTCGAAATGACAGTGAAGATCTGCAGCCTGTTGCTGACAATCTCCGTGTGCTGCGCAGCGCTTCAGGCTTGCGCGGAAGATTCACGTGTGGCGGAACCCTCCACCAAAGAGTGTCCGGATCTGACCGGTACCTATGAGGTGCGCATTCCCGCGTGGGCCGATAGGGTCCACCCCTTGGGGCAGCGCCCGAGGATGGGGACCCGGCAGTTCGCCATGTTCCAGCGCCACGGCGGTGGCTTCACGCTGATCTGGCACGCGCCCCGGGAGGAGTTCCTGGCGGCGGCCCGATCGCTGGCCCAGCGCGATCCCTACAGGTACGACGTATGGCTGGACAGGATGTTGCGCGATCCCAAGCTGCCATTGCCGCTCGGCATAGCCAGCGAGCATGACTGGCTCGGGCGACTCGGGAGCGTTGGTCCGGTTTTCCGGGGGGTCGACGAGGTCCTGCAGCTCAAGCAGTGCAAGCGCGGCTGGTTTCTTGTTTCAGGCCCCGGGCATCGCGATGGCCCGCCCGATTTCGAAGGTGGCATGGAAGGCACGCGCGAACTGGAACTCTGGCTGGGGCGCGACAAGGACGGCTCGGTCAGCCTGAAGGCGGAGGAGCACCGGACCCTGGTGCTCCTGAGGGAGAGTCTATATACCCCATATCTCGCCATACGCCTGGGGTCGTCAGCACGCTCGAGCAAATGGCCGGTTGCGCCCGCGCAGGACCTTACCCCCATCCGCGCGGAGGAGCTGCCTGAGCGCAATCGTCCTGCCAGGCCCGTTCCGAAGTGCCAGATCACCGGCGACCATGAGGCGGTGTTCTTCCAGCGCCTGAAGGCAAATCTGCCGCCAAAGGTGGAGATTGAAAATTACTCATCCAGCATTATCCATGGCCTCATGCGCCCGGACGGGGTTTGCGATCCGACACCCTACACGGTGACCGTCTCGGCGCCAGATGCCGCTGGCATCGCGAAGGTGGCGGACTACCTGCGTACCGACCCCTTTATCCGGCAGATCGATTCGCAGGAGTCACAAGTTCTGTGGGATGGAAGGCTGATGGTGAAGTTCCGCATGATGGCCGCGCCGTGAGGAAGGGGCGAACGCCATAACATGCCGCCCAACCTTCAGTTGCACCGGAGCGTCAACAGTCGCCTTCGGCGCCTATCGCCGCCCGGTGAACTGAGTCGATAGTTTTGAGTGGAGATTAACTTGAACGAGTCAAGTAAAGCAGATTCTGAGAAAAGCGTATTAAGCAGACTGATCGAAATTGCAGACCATTTCGCGTTGCGCGATAATCTTTGCAGCGAATTGCCATCATATAAGAAAGCCGATACAGAACCTCAAGCTGCCAAAAGACGTGACTTTGCTAATTTGCTCGCAAGTATTCAGGCAGAAGAAATTGCTATTTTCCAGAAGTTAGTCGCATTGAAAGACGATGTGGAACGATATTTTACCGCTCACGGATTAAACAAAAAAGAAATTGAAATGGTTGCCGCTTTTAAACCGTTTCAGCTTGCTTTGCATTTTATAAAGAAGAACAAAAAAGAACAAAACGGTACCCCACCTAAAGGAAACTATTACTCGCTTATCTTCAATAACAAACCATCGTTGTCAGCAGACATGACACCTGTGCTGGCCTATGTATCCTTTGCTGGCGATGATGGCGATTTGTTCCCGGTAGTTGAACTAATTCTAGATTTGATAAAAATATGGGATATGTTCTTGCTAAATCACACGGAAATTGATATCAAAGAGTTTGAAAAAGGAATCCTGAACGTTAAAAATAAGAATACAGTTCACAGTGCACCACTTCCGAGAGGATTAATGTCAACTGCAGCAAAAGCAGTCAAACGACAACATACAACAACGCCTGTGAGCGATAAGAGGAAAATCGCACTAGAAAAAGATATTACTGATAGATTAAATACAATTGCTTTCCATTTTGAAGAAAGGGATGCACTTAGCAAAGAGCTCACTCAATATACTGGCGCTGATTTGAAATCCTCATCGGCGCGCTACGCAAACCTAAAGAGATTACTCACTCGGATAGAGCAACAGGAAGTCGATGCATTATATGAGCTTGTTCACTTGCAGGACAATGTTAAAAAGTATCTCGCTGCTATCGGATCAATCTCGGCAGAGATTAAAGCCATTGATGAATTTAGATCGTTTCGCGTGGCCGCCAATTATGTAAATATACATAAACATGGAATACGAGGAAGAAATGCCAAGTCTGCCAAGCATGATTATACTTATATATTTTATGATCGAAAAGGCGACAAGAGTTTACCCGATGATCCGATTGACGAAGTGGCAAATGTCATAAACTATGATGGCAGCTTAATTCCTGCTACTGACATCATTTTGCATTTAATAATAGCGTGGGAGATGTTCATTAAATATCATACGCAAATTGACTTCGTTACTTTTAATCGAAGAATTGATGCAGTCCGATCAAGACATCAAGGTGAAGTGATGTAGAGCGCGCCCATCCCGGATGGTTTGACAAGCCATGCCAGGCGGCTTTCCGACGAGAGAAAGAAGCTTGATATATTATAAGAAGTACACGTTATAACCTGTCGTTCGAGCCGCCTATGGCGGCTCAACTCGTCGTTAACCATTTCAGAGATTAGAGCAATTGAGTGTTCAGTCAACATTAATCCATAGCAAGGAGGTGATGTGCAATCAATATTGGCAACGTCATTATCTGCTAATCTAGTTCTTGGCGAAAGATAACTTTAACTACTTCAGGAGGAAAATATGAAGATTTTTCGGGTTATATTCACGGTGATTTGCTCCTTGTCATTAACGGTAATAGGAAATAATCTTTATGCTGAAGAACAGCAAGACATACCGGCAACAATCCGACAGCATCTAAGAATGTGCGTTACTAAATTTTACTCTTTACCAGTATCAAAAAGAAATAATTTAGATACTTGTCAAAAAGCACCATTAAACCTTCCAAAACCTGAAGGCGTAGCAGAAACAGTCATTGACACATGGGATGCCAAACCTATCTTTACAGTAATATTGTCGGACGGTAGATCCCTGACACAAATCGGAGAGAGGCTTATCGTTATGCCTACGCTACCCAAAGCAGATGAATCGACGAGCAAATCGACTCATGGCAGCGTCACATGTGGGGTAGGCAAGGGGGATATAAATTGGTGCAAGACTGCAACATACGCTTGCTACTGGCACGGCGATGTATTTGATCACTGCCAAAGAACCGGATATTGGTAATACGACAAGAGCCCAACTTCAAATGCTTGGTCCGACTGGATAAGGCAATGTAGAGGAGTGAGTTTCCTATGTAGCTGCTCGATACCCTAAATAAAGAAAAGATATCTCGTAATTGATTTAACCGGCGGGTCGAGAGGGGCGGCTGATAATGCGCCTCTCACCCGCGTGTTAATCAATTCTCAGACGAGGTGCGCTATGAATCCCATCGAAAAAAAAGTTGTAAAAGTCATTGGCGTGGTTGGTTGGATTTTAGTAGGTCTCGGCGGTTTATTTACAACATGGCTTCTTATCAGAGGATTTTCCGAAGGTATGAAGGAACCAATGTTGATGCTATTTCTCATTACCCTTATATTCTGCAGCGTTGCAGTCGGCATGTTCTTCGTCATTCTTAATATTGTTGTAAAACTGATGATAAGAATTGCCGGGAATACTGAAAGAGCAATTTCGTGAGCGTTGAAATGATCGTTGTAAATATATCCGCAAAATGATAATATTTAGACAGGTCAAAGCGAAGGAGGTATTTTATGCGCGTTAAAGACCTTCCTGAAATATCCAATTTAACCATCCCTGAGAAAATTTTGCTCGTTGAGGACCTATGGGACAGTATTTCCGCGGATGAAACATCCATTCCAATACCAGAAAGCCACAAAACAGAACTCGATGCGAGACTCAAGCGATATGAATCTACTCCGGGCGCCCTCCTGTCTCTTGATGACCTTCGAACAAGAATCGAAAAGAGAAAATGACATATCATCTTCGTTTTCTGCCCGAAGTCGAAGATGATGCCGTCAGTGGCCTTTCATGGTATGAAACGAAATCGCCGGGATTAGGCGATGAATTTCTTCGAATGTTCTATGCCTGCGCCGGCGATATTCCTCGCAATCCTCTCCTTTATCGAAAAGTGTACGAAGAATTCAGGCGCTGTTTGATCAGAAGATTCCCCTACGCTATCTACTTCACTATAAAGAATGACCAGATCATCGTAACCGGTCTATTTCATTGTGCACGTGATCCACACCGCGTCGAGTCGCTGCTATCAGGCCGATAAAACTGATTTTAACCAGCGCCTCGACAGCAACGCGCCAAAGGCGGTGCGTCAGCCGCGTGTTATACAGTGAAAAAGACGTTCCGATTGCTTGATCTGCAAAATATGCAGATACGATTGGTAAAGAATGGTTCCGCTTCATGGCGTGGCTTTTGATTATCAGCGTACCTGAATGGAATTCTTCCCGCGTTGAAAGGAATTATCTAAAGGCAAGTAGAAGCTTGACGATAAACAGATCATAAAAAGGAGGTCAGGTTATGCGAAAGTTAATTATCAGTATGGGAGTTGCAGTATTTTTTGTCATCGCATCGGTTGGTTCTCAGAATAAGGCCTTTGCCGGCAACAACGTATGGACCACGAACGGACCTAATGTTTCGGCAGTCAAAGCGATAGCTGTATCGCCGAACTATGCTACTGATCGCACGATCTATGCCGGTACATGGGGGGATGGCGTTTTCAGATCGGTCAACGGCGAAGAGACCTGGACGAACATCGGACTGCCGTTTGAAGGGAACCTTGTCGGCGGGCTTGCGATATCACCGAATTATGCAAGCGATCATACGCTGTATATCGGGACAGTCACACATTTATACAAGTTCATCGACAATGGTTCTGGCGGCGGAACCACGACGGAGGTGAACGTGACATTGTGGCCGAGTATTCCCGACATCTATCCCGTTGCCGTGTCGCCAAATTACGAAAGCGACCGCACCGTATTTGCGGCCGTCATGAACCAGGGGATGTACAAGATAAGTGATCTGTTGAGCGGCCCGACGGCAACACTGATCACATCGTTTCCCACCTATTTCACGTCGTTCGTCGTATCGCCGAATTACGCCGCTGACCATACGCTCTTCGCCGGGACCCCGGGCAACGGGCTCTATAAAGTGGTTGAGAACCCCTCAGGCGCCGCGACCCGCACCCTGGCAAACGCCATCTTTACTGATCTCCAGGTAAGCGCCGTGGGCATATCTCCGAGTTATGCTGCCGACCAGACCGTATTTGCCGGAACGATCTACGGCGTGATCGTAACAAACAATAATTTCGCGACCGTCTGGCCCACGAGCTGGGCATACGGTTCCACGTATAACATTCTATCCATCGCCGTTTCTCCTAACTACGCTGCTGACCGCACAGTATTCGCAGGAACAGCCGGCAAGGGTGTGATCAAATCAACCGACGGCGGGGCGACTTGGACCCAGGTAAATGTCGGATTCTCGCCCGTGAGCGAGACTTACTTTGTCGATGCCGTTGCCGTGGTTCCAAATTACAGCACTGACCCCACTATTTTCTCCGAAAAGGATTATAACGTATGGAGCTATTCATTCGCTCCGCTGACGCTCAGTTCGACGATAACAGCACCCCGGAACGGCGCCACCCTCAGGGGCATCACTTCTGCGATCACGGGTACGGCATCGGGAGGCCCATCCGGCCTGAGCAAGGTCGAAGTATCGATCAATGCAGGAGCCTGGCAAACAACCACCGGTACGACATCCTGGAGCTATCCCTGGACATTGCCGAGCGACGGGATTTATTCTCTGCAGTCACGTGCGACAAACACGCAAGGCAACCAAGAGGTGCCGGGAGTCGGGATCAGAGTGGTGGTAGACAACACGAGACCGGCATCGGCAATTGCAGGCGTTAAATGGAAAAAAATTGATAATAAATGGTTCATTACCGTATACGGCACTGCTGCAGACGGTATCGGATCGGGCGTGTCGCGCGTGGAGGTCGGATTCTCCACTGCCCAAATCGGCGGGTTGACCCTGCCCGGCCGCTTAGTCATACCCCGTGGAACTATAGGTACAGTATGGAAGCCTGCCAACGGGACAAACAAGTGGAGCTATACGTTCAGCGTGCCGTCAACATGGACTAAGTATCATGGAAAGAAATTCAAGATACAGAGTCGCGCAAAGGACAGGGCCGGAAATCTCGAAGTGCCAGGCCCAGGTATTAGCGCAACCATCCCTTGATAGGGGGAACACAGAATAGGCCCAAGCATTTCGAGGACAAGGACAATATATACAATACAAGAGGTGCGCTTCCTCATAACATAGATGCCCTCTTGGAATATACAAAGCCGAAACAAAAATGATCCAAACCAGCCGGTCGAGTCCCGCGCTGATAGGCGCGGGGCCCACCGGCGCGTTCTTGCGGCAGCCAAAGCCTTTCGCCTTTCTTTGTGATCTCTGTGGCTTCGTGTGAGATGGGCTTTAAATGATCCGTAGAGGATCGAGGAGAATGTCATGCCAAGAATAATCACAGGATTTCTGCATTCTCTTTTCGTGAAAGCGACTGGTAGCCTGGTTCTGCTTGCCGCTTTCGCGTGCAGCCTGGCTTCCTGCGGAGACGACTCTCTTCTCAATATTATTAAGACGAGGCCTTCACCTACCACATCCGGAGAGGATGGCCAGTATATCGAGACGTCCAACCTCGCAATCGTCGCAGAAACGTACTACCTGGATGATCTTCACCCGACCCACGGCACAATGACCATTCATCTCAGGCGGAACGACACATTGGAAGTTGTGCGGCTCGGAAGCACTGACGATCTGACGGTTACTCTCGGCGGTATACCCCTGACGATCAACGAAAGTGGAATTTACGGCTGCGACGGCCCTGTCGGTCCGTGCCAGTATTATTATGGCTATTCTGCTCTGTTTGACAACGGTGTCGGAGGAAATCCGGTCACGATCAATTTCTCCCGGCTTTCGGGCGATAATGGTTCGATTGCCGGCACGTTGCCTCCCAATCCGGTGTTCAGCTCGCCGTCACAAGGCAGCAACATACATTTCCCGGACGACCCGCTGACTGTTTCATGGCAGGCCGGAGAAACAGGCGACCATGTCGATCTTGAGCTGAGGGGAGATTGCGTGTACGCCTACAAATTCATTCCGGAACCAACGAATTCCGTCGCTTATAGCGCAGGAGACCCGGATCTTCATTGGTACGAAAACAGCAGCTCCTGTGAAACCGCGTCATCGGACACGGTTGTGATAAAAGCGGTCCGCACCCGGTCCTATGATGCTGCGGAAGCTCTTGGTCCGTACAGTCTGCTTACCCTGTCCACGGAGGATCTTATTTCGATCTCGGTGAACAGGTGATGTGACCGGCAAGGTGAGTGATCAGAGCCTATCTCAAAATCAGTTTTTTGCTTTCGTCCGTCTTTTTGCGTCATTCCCGTGTAAACGGGAATCCAGTGTTTTCGGCCTTTTCTGGATACCCGCTTTCGCGAGTATGACGAACTTTGAATAGAGAATCAATTTTGAGATAGGTTCTAGTAACTACGCTCGTTCACTTGAACTCCAAGCGGTCTCCTCCATCTGCCCCAGTCACAACGCTTGACATTTATAAACATTTTGTTTATAATTTCTTCATGATTCAGACGTTTGCCTCTTCCGAAACGGAACACTTCTTTGCCACCGGGAAATCACGTCGCTTGCCGCAGGATATATTGAAGCGTGCGGCAATGCGCTTAACGCAGCTGGATGGGGCCGCAAGCCTCGAAGATTTGCGTTTCCCTCCTTCAAACAGACTGGAGTCCCTCGCTCGTGACCGCGCCGGGCAATGGAGCATTCGCATTAACGACCAGTGGCGCGTATGTTTCCGTTTTGAAAATGGCGATGCTTATGACGTTGAAATCGCTGATTATCACTAAAGGAGATACAGACATGGTTAAGAATGGTTTGCCTGCAATTCATCCGGGAGAATTCCTGGTAGAAATTTTGGGAGAGATGGGTATATCTCAGGCTGAGTTCGCGCGCACTATCGGGGTATCGCCGATGCGGATTTCGCATGTAATCAAGGGGGATCGTCCGGTAACGGCGGAACTGGCGTTATTGTTTGGTCGTGCGTTTAACCAGACGCCGCAATACTGGCTCAATCTTCAGGCGTCTTACGATTTAAAAATTGCGAAGGCGAGCATCGGTAAGCGCCTTGCTGGTATTCATGCCCTCGCGCATGCCTAGTTTCCCGTCAATCGCAACCAATATCATCGACGAATGCTACGCTCGTTCGCTTGAACTCCTGGAGAAGAACTCCCACGGACACGGCGTGATCGCGGCGGCGCTGACGAAAAAGTCCGTTGACCGGAACTATGCCAGCATCTTCGGCAGGGACGCGGCCATCTGTTCGCTCGGCATGGTCGCCTCGGGCGACAAAGCGCTCATCCGCCACGCGAAGAAGAGCCTCCTCACCCTTGCCCGCTTCCAGGCGCCGAACGGCCAGATCCCGAAATACGTGAAGCCGGAAAAACGCGAGTCCGACTTCTGGTACTCCGGCTGCATCGATGCAACGCTCTGGTGGCTCTATGCGGTGGATAACTTCGACCGCGCCGTTCCCTCTTCGGGCCTCAAGAAGAAGCTGGAGCCAAAGATTGCCAGGGCATTGGGCTGGCTTTTCTGCCAGGAGCATCAGGGCATGTTCCTGGTGCAGCAAAACGAAGCGAGCGACTGGGCGGACATCATGCCGCGCTCGGGGTTCGTGCTTTATTCAAACACCCTGTGGTACGCGGTGAAGAAGCAGTACGGCATCCGCACCGCCGCCAAAACGCGCCACTTCTTCAGCCACATCTTCTTCCCCTTTGACCAGTCCTGCTCCGAACACCACCGCGCCAAAATACTGACCGAGTACGTGATGGGCGGGGCAAAACAGCGCGATTTTTTCCTTAGCTTTGTGAACTTCTCCTTCTGGGGCGAGGACGTGGACGTGTTCGGAAACGTCCTGGCGTGCCTGTTCAACATCCCCTCCGCAGAGAAGCGCGAGCTCATTGTCGACCGCCTGCTCAAGCGGCGCGCGAACCAGCCCTGGCCCATCCGCACGATGCTCTCTCCTATCAGCGAGGACAGCTCCTTCTGGAGGCCCTATATGGACCGGCACAAGCAGAACCGGCCCTACCAGTATCATAACGGCGGCATCTGGCCTTTCGTTGCGGGCTTCTGGATACTGCTGCTGCTCAAGCTGGGACGGAGGGATCTGGCGAAAGAAGAGCTGGAACGATACGCCGGGGCGTGCAAACTGAACAACTGGGAGTTCAACGAATGGCTGCACGGCAAGACCGGCAAACCCATGGGCATGGCTGGGCAGTCCTGGAACGCAGCCATGTTCGTGCTTGCCTGTCAGGCCATGCGTGGCAGCGTGAAGTTTTAGCGGGTTGCTGAAAGGTATCTTTTCACGTTTTCTTCCTTACGAAGCGTTCCCTTTCTCGCGCAGATGCACGGTACGCTGCGGGAACGGGATCTCGATGCCTTCCGCCTTGAACCGCTTGAATATCCGCTTTCTGAGCTCATGCTGCGCGAGATACTGGTCCGTGAACTCGGCGACCTGGCAGATGAGCGTGAAATCCAGCGAACTCTCGCTGAATCCGGGGATGAACCGCACAAAGGGCTCGGGTTCGGCGAGCAGCCCCGGAATGTTCTTCGCCCCCTCTTTCGCTTCTTCGACCAGTACCCTCTCCACCTGCTCCGGATCGCAGGCATAAGATACGGAAATCGGGATAAGAAGGGACATCTGTTTTTCCGGGAGGTAATAGTTCGTCACCACGCTTTGAGCAAGCTTGCTGTTCGGGACAACGACGATATTGTTCGGCAGCATTCGCACCCGCGTGGTACGCCAGGTGATATCGTCGACATAGCCTTCCTGCCCGGATTCCAGCCTGATAAAATCGCCGATCCTGACGGACTTTTCCGTTAGGACATGGATGCCGGCGAAGAGGTTAGCGAGCGTATCCTGGAGCGCTAGCGCAACTGCCAGCCCGCCCACACCGAGGGCGGTGATCATAGGGGTGATGGAAATGCCGAGCAAGCTGAGGACGATCAGTATGCCGATGCCGTAAATGGCGCCCTGCATTACGCCGCTGGCGAGCCCGGTCGCGGAAATGGGCAGGTTCGACTTTCCCACATACTGGTGGACCGCTTTAACCGACAGTTTTGCCAGAGCGAACGTGACGGAGAGGATGATCAGCACATGGATCATTCTGGCGATAGGCAGGGCATACCGCGCGGGAAGGTCCGAAACTTCGATGCCCAGATAGACGCCGAGCGCAAGAGCCCAGAAGACCGAGGGCACCCTGAATGACTCCATGATCATATCGTCGGCCTTTGTTGCGGTCTTCCCGGCCCAACGATGCAGAATGCGGAACGACACCGACCTGACGATCAGCAGAACGACAATGAACCCCAGCGACACGGCTGCCGGTGTGATGATCTTTTTCATGACGGGATCCATTCTATGGACTCAGCTCCATGCCAGAAATGATAAGCTCTCCGGATTTATATATAATTAAGTATAGCAATTCCCCATGCTAGTATTACTGTGACAGGTGAAAAGTTGAAATGATCAGCATTCTCCGAAGCTATGCAGGGCTGAAGCTATCCCCTCCCTCGCAGCCGGAATAAAAGGACGATATTCACGAGATAGGCGAAAATCAGCGCGAGCGCGTCCCATCCGATGCGTAAAGCAGTTTTCTTTTCCAGCCGGTACATGAGGCTCACGACGACGATACCCGTCATAATGATCGCGATTATTCCGGTTATCGCATGATTCTGGGACACCGCATTGAATAAAGGGCCCTGCGGGTAGGCAAGATCGTCAATGGCGAGGATCACCATATTGAACAGATTGCTTCCAAGGAGGTTCGCGATCGCCATGTCCGCTGCTCCGATCCGGAGCGCCGAGATCGATACGGCCAGTTCCGGAAGCGACGTGGTCATGGCGATAAGGATGGACCCCACGAAGCTCCTGCCGAGGCCGGTCGCCCCGGCCAGCCGGTCGCCGATGAACGGAAGCCATGTTGCGGCAGCGACGATGACCAGGGCGTTCAGTCCATATTTGATCGATGCTTCTTTTGTGGAAATATGTCCGTACTGAAGCGCGGGGGCGATTGCTCCGATGTGGGGGGCCGCCTGCCGTTTCTGGAACAGGAATACGCTCCGCATGGAAAGAGCATATAATCCGATGATGAGCGGAGTGGAAAGCGAGATCTGTCCGACCGAAGGGATCCCTGTTGCAGCAGCGACGGAAAACGTGGCGATCCCCATCAGGATCACGCCGAATCCCGCGCTCAGAATGTGGCTGTGCTCGGCTCGGGAGAAGATCGGTTTCGGACCGTGCAGCATGTCCATGAGGGCGATAAGGGAGAGATTGAGCACACAACTCCCCATCACGTCTCCGAGGGCGATATCGGGAACCCCGGCGAAGGCAACGGAACTGACTCCGGTGATCAGCTCCGGCAGGGAGGTGACGCCGGCCATCAGGATAAGCCCGATCCACGCTCTCCCCAGCCCGGTCTTTTCCGCGATCACGTCCCCGTAGCGCGACAGATTCGTACCGCAGAAAACGATGAGGGCGGAGCAGAACAGGAACTCAAACCACAGCAACGTCATGGGAGAACTCCCTTCGCGGTAATGAACCTCCCCATAGCAAGCTTCCAACTCTCCTCTCCCTTCGATGGGAGGGGATCAAGGGGAGGGTGAAGTATCCCGGCGTTCATTCTCGTCTGTGCAAGTTAAACGGAACATTCTTCGGGCAGATTCTTCATCAACGGTTTCAGCGCGAGAGGAGCGAGAAGCGTCGTCACCGCCACGACGAAAACGACCACGGCGTAGACGGAGTCATCGAATATGCCGTTCCTTCTGCCCACTTCGGCGAAAATGAGCCCCACCTCGCCGCGCGGCACCATCGCCATACCGGTGGACAGTTTGCAGTCCCACCCGCCCTTCACCCAGAGACCGCTGAGGAGTTTGGAAAGAATGGCAGCCGCGGACAGCGACCCGGCGAACCACCAGAACGCTCCGGAGGTCGCGTCGATCACCCGAAAATTGATAGAGGCGCCCACCATGACGAAGAATACGGGAACGAACAGATCGATGATGGGCGTCATGCTGTCCTCGATCTTTTTCGCGATACTCTGGCTGTAATGTTCGATGGCCGATCCTAGAGGAAGAAAGAACCGTCTTGCCAGAGCGATGCCGGCGGCAAAAGAACCAAGGATCTCGGGAGCGCCCACCTTGTGGGAAATGACCGCCAGTCCCAGGATCATCGAAATGATGAGCGTGGGGATCATGCCCTTCGTTTTACTGTTCGCGGAAAGCTTAGCCATCGTGGGCACGAAGAGCTTGGCGATGACCGGGGCGACAACCAGAAAGACCGTGATGAACACCACGATCCTGACCGTGTCCGCAATGCTGACCGCTCCCTTGACGGCAAAGTCATACAGCACCGCGAGGATAACCACGCCGATAATATCGTCGAGAACCGCGGCGCCCAGGATGATTTGCGAGATGACCGTGTTCTGTTTTTTCAGGTCCGTCAGGACCCGCACGGTGATGCCGATGCTCGTGGCCACGACGGTCCCTCCGATGAAGAGCGAGGGGATCAGCGCCAGGTTGAACCAGAAATAAGCGAGGTAAAAGCCCGCGACCGCGGGAACAACGACGCCCGTCAAGGCCACCAGTGCGGATTGGACGCCGACCTTGATGATCCGGCCGACGTCCGTTTCGAGCCCCACCTCGAACAGGAGCAGCAGGATCCCGCTCTCCGCCAGGAGCTAGAACGTGGCATCCGGTTGGATGAATCCGAGCAGGCTCGGGCCGATCACGATCCCGGCCGTGACCTCCCCCAGCACCGGCGGCATGCGGAGGCGCGCGAAGACCTCGGCGAACAGCTTCGCCGAAAGGATGATCACCAGCAGCTTGATGAAGAACTCCGAAACTTCCATGGACATGCTCCCCGAAGCTGAAAAAAGAAAAGGCCGGCAAAAAGAATTAACTTTTTGTCAGCCCTCTCTCCCGACGGTTTGGAACTCCGTCAGGCGCGTCAGTCCGCAGATACCATTTTTATTAACAGTTTGAGTATATTCTATAGAAGCCTTTGTGTCAAACGCATCCCTCAGTGTAGTAGTACATAGGCAACCGCACCGCCTATGTAGCCAATGAGGGCAAGAAGGCTGATCCTCCGGACATACCAGAAAAACTCGATCTTTTCGATGCCCATAGCGGCGACGCCCGCTGCTGACCCGATGATCAGGATCGAACCGCCTGTTCCTGCCGCGTAGGCGAGAAACTCCCACAGGGACGAATCGGTCGGGAACTGCGTCATGGAATACATTCCCATGGAAGCCGCAACAAGCGGCACGTTATCAATGATCGCGCTGACCAGTCCGAAAATGGAAACAATGATCGCCTGGTTGCCAACAACCTTGTCGAGCCATTGTGCCAAAGAGGTCAGGATATGAGTGTGTTCAAGCGTCGCCACGGCAAGAAGAATCCCGATGAAGAATACGAGCGACGACATGTCGATCCGTTGAAGGGCCGACACAAGCGTCAAGCGCTGCTTCTCTCCTTCTTCTTTATTGCGGTGGATCAGCTCGCCGGCCAGCCAGAGGAGTCCCAGGCCGAACAAAATGCCCATAAATGGGGGCAAGTGGGTCAAGGTTTTGAAGATGGGAACGGCGCAGAGTATGCCGATCCCTGCGAAGAACATGAAGCTCCTCTCGAATGAGGTTGTTTCATATCTGCCTTCGTTTTCCGCTGCCTTTTCGGGGCCGACAACAGGCTTTCCCCGAATCATATAGCTGATGACGGCCAATGGCACCGCCATATTGACTACGGAAGGGATAAAGACGCCTTTGATGATCGCGAGAGCGGTAATTTGCCCTCCTATCCAGAGCATGGTGGTGGTCACGTCTCCAATGGGCGACCACGCGCCGCCGGCGTTGGCTGCGATGACAATGATCCCCGCGAAGAACAGCCTGTCGTCTTTCTTGCCCAACAGCTTCCGGGTCAGAGACAACATCACGATGGTCGTTGTCAGGTTGTCGAGCACAGCGCTCAGGAAGAACGTGACAAAGCCGATCAGCCACAGCAGGCTCGTCATCTTTGCCGTGTTGATCCTGTCCGTAATGACGTTAAAACCGTCATGCGCGTCGACGACCTCAACGATTGTCATTGCGCCCATAAGAAAAAAAACGATCTGCGCGGTTGCGGAAAGAGTTTCGTTCAGCTGCTCGGTTACCTGGCCCGTGAAGACCGCGTAGATGGTCCATAACAGGCCGGCGCCTACCAGGGCGGGTGCGCTTTTATTGACCTTGAGCGGATGTTCGAGAGCGATTGCCGCATAGGCTATCACGAAAACAATGATCAGCAAAGTATTCATAGTTTCCAGACCTGTTCAGGATTTCCCCTTCCTTTTTGCAACTATTCAGCATCTCTTCCGCAGTTACGCAGATGAATGCGGATTAAAAACACTTTCAGTCTAAGCAACCGCGAATGAACGCGAATAGACGCTAATAACTCTTTCTGAATTCGTGTTTATTCGCGTTCATTAGCGGTTTTCGGTTTTTTCCTCTTCGCTTGACTTCCAAAATCCCCCGCCAAGAGCTTCTCCCTGCAGTTGTGCTGAGCAAATATACTATGCATGGTTGATTACTGCAAGGAATTTGCCGGAGGATGCCATAACCGCCAAAGATACCGTCGTCTGCAGCAAAAAAACGGGGATTGGATAACTGCTCCAATCCCCCTGGTCATTTCAGTTCACCGCAGTGCGGGTCTACAACTTCCCCTTCACCAGGTTGTCCACAACCGACGGATCGGCCAGCGTCGACGTATCGCCCAGCTCTTCCACCTGGTTGTGCGCGATCTTCCGGAGGATGCGGCGCATGATCTTGCCGCTCCGCGTCTTCGGCAGGCCCGGGGCGAACTGGAGCTTGTCCGGCGTGGCGATCGGGCCGATGACCGAGCGCACATGGCCGATCAGGATCTTCTTGAGGTCGTCGGTCGGCTTCTGACCCGTCCTTCAGCGTCACGTACACGTAGATGCCTTCGCCCTTGATGTCGTGCGGGTAGCCGACGACCGCTGCCTCGGCGACCGCCTCGTGGCTGACCAGGGCGGACTCCACCTCGGCCGTGCCGAGCCGGTGGCCGGAGACGTTGATCACGTCGTCCACCCGGCCCATGAGCCAGTAGTCGCCGTCCTCATCGACCCGCGCGCCGTCGCCGGTGAAGTACTTGCCCGGGAACCGGCTGAAGTAGACTTCCTTGATGCGCTTGTTCTCGGGGTCGCCGTAGGTGCCGCGCAGCATGCCGGGCCAGGGCTTGTCGATGACGAGGTAGCCGCCTTCGTTGGCCCGGCCGGCGAGCCGTCCTCTTTCACGACCTGGGGCACCACGCCGAAGAAGGGACGGGTGGCCGAACCGGGCTTGGTGGTCATGGCGCCGGGAAGCGGCGTGATCAGGATGCCGCCGGTCTCGGTCTGCCACCAGGTGTCGACGATCGGAAGCTTTTCGTGGCCCACGTTCTTGTGGTACCACATCCAGGCTTCGGGGTTGATGGGCTCGCCCACGCTGCCGAGCACCTTGAGGCTGGACAGGTCGTGCTTCGTGACCCACTTCTCCCCTTCCTTCATCAGCGCCCGGATGGCCGTGGGCGCGGTGTAGAAGATGTTGACCTGGTGCTTGTCCACGATGTCCCAGAACCTGCCCGGATCGGGATAGGTCGGGATGCCTTCGAACATGAGGAGGTGGCGCCGGCGGACAGCGGGCCGTAGACGATGTAGCTGTGGCCCGTGACCCAGCCGATGTCGGCGGTGCAGAAGTGGATGTCCTCTCGTGGTAGTCGAAGATCCACTTGAAGGTCAGGTTGGTGTACAGCATGTACCCGGCGGTGGTGTGCAGCACGCCCTTGGGCTTGCCGGTGGAGCCGGAGGTGTAGAGGATGAAGAGCGGGTCCTCGGCGTCCATCTGCTCGGGCTCGCAGAAGTTGGCGATGTCCTTGGCCTTCATCTCTTCGTGCCACCAGGTGTCCCTGCCGGGCTCCATGTTGACCTTGTTGCCGGCGCGCGGGACGACGATCATGTTCTTGACCGTGGGGCACTCGTTGAGCGCCTCGTCGGCGTTGGCCTTGAGCGCGCACGAACCGGCCGCCGCGCACGCCTTCGTCGGCGGTGATCACCATGCTCGACTGGCAGTCCTGGATGCGGTCCATGCAGCGCCTTGGCGGAGAAACCGCCGAACACGACGCAGTGGATCGCGCCGATCCGGGCGCAGGCCAGCATGGAGATGGCGAGCTCGGGGATCATGGGAAGGTAGATGCGTGACCCGGTCGCCCTTCTTGACGCCCTTCTTCTTGAGCACGTTGGCGAAGCGGTTCACCTCCATGTACAGCTGCTGGTAGGTGAAGGTCTTGTACTCGCCGCCGTCGGCCTCCCAGATGATGGCCGCCTTGTTCCGCGTGGCCGTGTTGATGAACCGGTCGAGGCAGTTGACCGAGGCGTTCAGCTTGCCGCCCGAGAACCACTTGATGTAGGGCTTGTGAAAATCGTAGTCCAGGACCTTGTCCCACTTCTTGAACCACGTCAGGTTCTTCTCGGCCATCTCGCCCCAGAACTTCTCGGGCTCGTCCACCGACCGCTTGTAGAGCTTCTCGTACTCTTCCATGCTCTTGATGTGCGCTTTCTGCGCTGAACTCCTTTGACGGAGGGAACGGTCCGCTTCTCCGTCGATAGTACCTGGAAACTGTCGTCTGCCATTATTTCTCCTTCCTGTTCAGTAATGCTTCTCTTGGGAAGAACCTGTTGCTCTGCATACTTAGATAACTGTAGGGGAAGCTGGAGAAAAAGTCAAGGGCAAGGAGCAGACCGCGAATACCGGCCTGCCCCTGCCCAGATTTGTAAAGCACTGCAGAGGAGTTGATGGTGCTAGTCTTCCGAACCGATACCGAGATACTCACGGACCTTTACGCCGGCAAACTTGTCCTCTGCAGCCTTCTCAGGCCTCAGGATGGAGACGAAGAACGCCATGAGGAATGCCGCGGCCATGGAGTAGATGCCGGGATTCTTGAGCGGGAAGATCGGCTTCGGCATGGCTGTGCCTGCTTCCTTCTTCTTTGCCGCCAGCTGGTCCTTTTCCTGCGTCTTGGCGTCAATGGCAGCCTGCAGTGCCTCGTTCTTCTTCTCGGCAGCCGCCTTTTCCTTCTTCTTCAGTTTGGCGAGAGCATCAGCAGCGACGACCTGCTTCTGCAGGTCAGCGACCTGGGTGTCACGGCCTGCCATCTGGCCGCATCGATCTCCTTGACCTGCTTGTTTCCACTTTGGTCTTGTCGTCCTTGTGGATGATGTCGACCCAGACCGTGGGGCTCAGGATGATGAGCACTGATGGCCACGATCATGCCCGTGTAGATGCTCCACACCGCGCCCGTAGGTCGTCAGTTTCTTCCACATGATGGAAAGGAGCAGCGCCGGGAAGTTCGCGCTTGCGGCGATCGCAAAGGTCAGACCGACCAGGAACGCAACGTTCTGGCCTTTGAAGAAGATACCCAGGATGATGGCGCAGATGCCGAGGCGCGACCGTCGCGATCTTGGCGACCTTCACTTCTTCCTTCTCGTTCGCCACGCCGCGCCGGATCACGCCCACGAACAGGTCATGGGAAAGCGCCGATGCGCCGGCAAGGGTCAGACCGGAGACCACGGCGAGGATCGTGGCAAAGGCCACGGCCGACAGGAAGCCGAGGAAAATGTTGCCGCCCAGCGCCTCGGCGAGCATGCGGGCCGGCCATGTTGCCGCCCTTGTCAATGCCCATGATGGCCTTCTGGCCCACGAGCACCGCGGCGCCGAAGCCGATGGTCACGGTCAGGATGTAGAAGTAGCCGATGAAGCCGGTGGCCACGAACACGGACTTGCTCGCCTGCTTGGCGTCGGGCACGGTGTAGAACCGCATCAGGATGTGCGGGAGACCGGCGGTGCCGAACATGAGCGCGAGACCGAGCGAGAAGGCGTCAATGGGGCTCGGTCACCAGACCGCCCGGTTCGAGGAACTTCGCGCCGTAAAGATTGCTTGCCTGGCCGAAGAGTTCGCCGTAGCTGAATCCGAACTTGGAGAGGGTCAGGATCACGAGAAGCGTGGCGCCGCCCAGCAGCAGCACGGCCTTGATGATCTGCACCCAGGTCGTGGCGATCATGCCGCCGAAGAGCACGTAGGAGATCATGAGTGATGCCTGTGACGACCATGGCCAGCTCGAAGGGAAGACCGAACATGAGCTTGATCAGGGTGCCGGCGCCGACCATCTGCGCGATCAGGTAGAAGATCACGACGACGAGCGAGCCCGTGGCCGCTGCTGCACGGATCGGCCGCTGCTGCAGGCGGTAGGCGACCACGTCGGCAAAGGTGTACTTGCCGAGGTTCCGGAGCGGCTCCGCGATCAGGAACATGATGATGGGCCAGCCCACGAGCCAGCCCACCGAGTAGATGAGGCCGTCATAGCCCTTTGGTCGACACGAGGCCGGCGATGCCGAGGAACGAGGCCGCGCTCATGTAGTCGCCGGCAAGGGCCAGTCCGTTCTGGAAACCGGTGATGCTCCTGCCTGCTGCATAGAAATCCTTCGTGGTCCGTGTCCGCTTGGCCGCCCAGTAGGTGATGCCGAGCGTGCTCAGCACGAACAGGACGAAGAACATAATTGCAATCGGGTTTATCTGTCCAATGATTGTCTGTGGCATGGTTATCCTCCCACCTTTTCTTTGACTTTTTTGACCATGCACATCGTACTTGCTGTTCGCCCACCAGATGTAGATGCCCGGTGAACACCCAGGAAAGTAGGATGGTGCCCACGGCGATGGGGATGCCGATCGTCATGGCCGAGCCCTCGGAGATCTTCTGCGCCAGGAACGGCTTGTTGAACGCGATCAGGCCGATGAACCCGAAGTACAGCACCAGCTCCAGGATCGTCAGGATCCACGAGATAGTGAACTTCTGTCGAGACAGGTCTTTGAAATCCGGATCTTCCAAAATGTCTTCGTGTTTTAATTTACTCATGTTCCCTCCTCCTTTTATTTAGCTGCTGTGAGTGTTTAAAAGTTGCCGAACTCGCCTGATCTGTCTGAACTGATCACCTCCTTCGAATGGCGTTCCTACTCTTAACAAGTTCTCCGATGTCCGTACCCCTGCCTCGGCAAGATAGCGGGATAAAACGCTGAAACAGCTGCGCGGTGGTAAATGCGTCCATGATCGCGTTGTGCGCGTCCTGCCACCGGGATATCGAAACATTTGCTGATGTCATACAGCCGGTACCCGGCCGATGGGTGTCGTAAAACAATCACGCGCTCGCTGCCGTTTCCGAAGCCATTCATAGATGCTGAACGTGTCCAGCGCGGGGTTCGGCAGCTCGCGTCCATGGATCCGCTTCATCTCCCGGTTCAGGAACGCCAGGTCGATGGAAATAAAGTGTCCCACCAGAACATCGTTCCCGGCAGAAGTCCAGGAACTCATCAAGCGCCGCTTCGATCCCGGGCTGCTCGGCCACATCGGACGGCGTGATCTCGTGGATGACCACGCTGTCGGCCTTCAGTTCCGTCTTCGGACTTACCAGCCGGTAGAACTGGTCGCCGAGGTGGATCGTGCCGCCCGTCATGCGCACCGCACCAATGGAAACGATGGAATCCTTTTTTTCGTCAAGCCCGGTCAGCTCCGTGTCCACGACCACGAACCGGCATCGCTGATCGGCGTCTGATTCGTCAACGACAGTCTTCTTTTTCCTATTGAACAAGTCCTAAGCATGAGCGGCTACACTTTCTGCCGCATTGCGCCTGCTCCGCAGTTCTTATTCCGCAATCCGCATTCCGCAATCGCCTCTCCTACCAGATCAGCGACTTGTACCGTTCGATGATCAGGTCCTGCACCTTTGCAGACAAGCTGGAAGGCCTCTTTGATCGACCGTTTTTCGAGGTTGCTCAGCCGGTTCGGATTGATGAAATTGTCCGGGGCCCGCCCGAGCTGATCTGCGCATACTGGTGATGGATCCGAAGCAGCGTGATGAACTCGAAGGCCTGCTCCAGTTCGTCGGCGTATTCCTCCACAATCGTATGCATTGCCCCGCAGCGCCTCGATCCGCTCCAGCGTCGAGGTCTCCCGGACGCCCTTCTCGAGGGCGAAGAGCCGCACGATGTCCACGAGCGGCGCGATCCCCTTGATCTTGAGGTTCAGCTCGTCCTTGTGCTCGCCGTCCTTCTCCACGACAAAGGACTTGAAGAACCCGATGGGCGGCTGGTTCTTGATCGCCATGTTCGCCAGGTAGCCGAGGAACACCTTCTGGTCCTTCAGTAGCGCAGTGCAGATGGTCCCGGAGCTGCTTCGGCAAGCAGGCGAGCTCGCCCGTAGAGGGGCCGGAAATCGAAGAAAGCCACGGAGTTGCAGGATCGCCTCCGCCGTCGGCGTGGCGATCCAGGTGGAAAAATATTTTTTCCAGGCCCTGAGCGGCTGGCACCACTGGGGATTGCTCGCCATGTAGTTTGCCGGGCAGGGCGGGAAACCCGCACTGCAGCAGGCTGTCGCGCACGAACTCGGCGAAAGCGGCGAAATAGCTTCCGGGCCGCCTCGGCCTCGGCCGCGGTTGTCCGGGTCGGCATAGATGATGCGCGTTGTCCTGGTCCGTCTTGAAGGTCTGCTCCTTGCGGCCCTCGCTCCCGAACACGATCCAGCAGTAGGCCACGGGCGGCTTGCCGAGCTTCCGCTCGGCGAACTCGAGCACCTTGCGCACCAGGCGGTCGTTGATCTCGGTGATGACCTTCGTGATGTTGCTCGCCTTGGCGCCTTCCTTCAGCAGGAGGCCGACGATGCTGTTGATCTTCCTCGAGACCGGGACGAGCCCGTCGATGGTCTGCTGGCTCTCGATGTCCTTGGTAAGCGAGAGCGGCGACGTGCCCTGGAGCATCATCAGGTCGTGGTTCGTGATCACGCCCGTAAGCTTGCCGTCCTTGATCACGAGGATATGGTGGATATTGTACTTGATCATCTTGAGCACGGCTTCGAAGCAGTAGTCCCGGGCATCGACGCGGATGAGCGGTCGCGCTCATGATGTTCTTCACCGGATCCTGAACGTCCGCTGCCCCGGGCCACCACCTTCTCGCGCAGGTCCCGGTCGGTCACGATGCCCGACGGGCAGATTGTTCCGGTCGATGATCGATGATGGAGCTGATCCGGTTCTCGGACATGATCTGCGCCGCTTCCCGGATGGACGGTTCTCCTCGCGCGGTCAGACCACGTCCTTGATCCCCATGTCCCCGACCCGGGTGGTGAACAGGAGACGGTCGCTGCCGCCGTAGAACATGCTCTTGTCCTGCATTTCCCGGTAGGTCCGGTCGATGTACTTGGTGATGTGGGACTTGAGAAAGTACTCGGTGAAGGACAGGTGCGAATCGAGGAGCTTCAGGAACAGTTCCTTGCCCAGCAGGTAGCAGATGCGTGTCTTCCACGGCCGTGATGTTCGACCGGATCCGGTCCTTGCCCACGAGCGACAGGAACCCGAAGGTATCGCCCTCGCCCCGGTAGTCGATGACGACCTCGTCGCCGTCCTCGGAGACCATGGACACCTTGACGCCGCCCTTCTTGATGATCCGGAGCGCGTCGCTGGGCGGACCGTCCTGCTTCAGGATGACCGTGTCCTTGGGGTAAAACTCCATGGACAGGTTCCGGGCCAACAGACTGCAGGTTCGCTTCGTCAAGGAACTGGAACGGCGGGACCTTCTTCAGAAAGGCGACCACGTCTTCCAGGATGACATTGTTGCCGTGATTCGACGGAGTAACAGGTATCATGTATACTATTTAAGCAAATTAAATACCAGTTCACGCAGATTCTAGAAACAATTGCGTTCGGGACGCAGGCCTGTCCTTTGCGGCAACCTGTTTGGGTTGATTATGAACAAGATGAGTTAATTACGCTGTATACTGGAAACTGGCAGCGACATGATAAATCATAATTAAATCGAGAGTTTTTTGTGCAATAGCGTGTTTAAGGAAGGAGGCACGGCAGGGTTATAGCGCATACACATAAAGTTGTAGTTATAGAAAATTACATTCTATAAATAGACACTTAGGTGAAATATTTTTATTACCTTCATTTGGATTACCGTGGCGCACATCTGTTTTTCGATGCCAGTGTAACTAATGGTAATCACCAGAAGAATGGACAGGATACAATAAGTAACCGGACAGGAGGACACATAAAATTCGCACGTTGTTGCAGACCAAAAACAGTTCCAGGCACTAATGGTTTTTCCTTAACCGCTACGTTCCTGCTTTATACTTCTTTACGGCCATTTGCACTGCTTTGCCCGCATCCCGCTTAAGCCAGAAAACACAAAAGACCGATGCAGCAATCACCACAACAGCAAGACCCTTTTCACCGCGTTGGATCATCGCGATCGCACCGCTGAGAAGAAAGATCATAAAACCAAGAGGGATGAATATTCTTGAGAGGATCTCTTTGACCGGAGAAAGGTTCCTGTAGCATGCCCGCGCATCAGCGGGCCTTCCCATTTTTTCGTAGAGATCTCCCAGACCGAACCAGAGCGCATTATTCTGCGGATCCGCCTTGGTCACCCGTTCGTAATAGGTGAGCGCCCTCGCGGGATCGATGTCGTGAAGCTGCAGGGCAAGACGGCTCCAGAGGGTGTACCGGTTCCCCGACTTCCCGTAATGCTGTTCTGCAGCATCGGCCCTCCCCGTCTCTTCGAGGATCACTGCTTTCATGAACTGTCCCCGGTGAAAATCAGGATGAGAGAGAATAAGCCCATCCACCAGCTTCTCAGCTGCTTCATATTCCTTTTTTTCATAATGCGCGATTATCTGGTTCAGCAGTCTGGTGATAGACTCCATGATTCCTCCTCCTCTAATCTAAAAAACCTTTGGACATGGAAAAATATGGATGAACGCCTGATAAGCGGATGATCCCGGACGGGCAAATATCCCTTGCGCGTGAAACCGCATCGGTAGGAGAACGGGGAGAAGACTGCTCATGAATCTCCCTCAGGCAGGGCAGCATAGGCTTCGTGAAGGTCTCCTGTGTTTAAAGGCGAGATACTTCTGATCCCTGACGAGCTGCAAACCACAACTTTCGTGCCGATCATGAGACCTCCAGAGCAGGAAGTAAGCAGGTGGGTAGATATACCATGGGCAAGAGAGAATGTCAATTTAGCATTGGGCTCCGGTCAGAAGCAATCTCGTATTTCCTATCTGCCGGATGAATTGAAGTGCCGCGTCGCCGTTCCTCGCAAGAACCGTTAGGGGGATTTTTTCGAGACCACACTATTGGGCGCTTTGAACAATATCCAGTTCCTTTTCATAGACAGATGTTTCAATTTCCATAAAGCCCAATATCGTGTGAAAAACGTTATTATGAGTGTACTTTTTGTCCCTTTTTTTTATCAGTGAGCTCACCGTTGCTTCACTAAAATTCTTTCCGAACCACATAATGGCCGGGATCCGCCGTTGCGCATCGGGCGCGATAAATGTCGGCATACCATGAAGATAAACACCATTCTCACCCAAGGACTCGCCGTGATCACTGACATAGAACATGGCAGGTTCAAATTTCGCGTTGTTTTTCTTAAGCAGCCCGATCACCTTGGACAAGAAATAATCCGTATATAAAATGGCGTTATCATAGGCATTATCTATTTCGTCCATAGTGCAATCTTCCAATTGATTCGTCCCGCAGGCGGGTAAAAATTTTTCAAACGCGGGCGGATATCTTTTGTAATATGCCGGTCCATGATTGCCCATTTGATGGAGAACGATAAAAATATCACCGTGTCGATGTTCGTCGATATATTTCTGGAGATGAGACAGCATTCCCTCGTCCCTGCATTCCACATCACAGATCGGGTTGTTTTCCGCTATTTTATAGTTTTCATAAGCAACCCTCAAAGCCACGCCATGTGAGTCCGAATTATTGTCCAACCAGAGCACATTAACACCGGCGTGCCGCAATACATCAAGCAGATTCTCGGTTCCCTGTGCCTTTGCATCATTGTATTCGGATTCATTATAAATAGAAAACATGCAGGGAACAGAAACGGCGGTCGATGTACCGCAAGCCCAATAGTTGGTAAAACTAATCACCTCTTCTTTTTTTAACAAGGGATTGGTTTCTCTTTTATATCCATTCAGAGAAAACCTGTCTGCCCTTGCCGTTTCTCCGACAACGAAAATTATCAATTCCCGTTCACTGTCCGTCGGAAGGATTTTGGCATCGGTCCCGACTTGTATCAAAGGAAGGCTGTCTTTTTTGCTCAGCGCATGTACATATTTCGCGGTAGCGTAAAGGTAACTGGAAGGGTTTGCATAATATCGCAATGGCTTATGCTCCCTGAAAAAAGATGCGTAAAAACTGCCGAAAATCAGCACCACTGAAATGGCCGTCACGAGAGCGAGTAAAAATAATTTGGCCCTTGAAGCGACCTCTCGCAGTGGGCCTTCAAATTTGACATTCACGTTATATACGAATAGTGATGGGATGATGCCTAACAAGGTGACGTACAAAATCAGTTTAAGCGTGATCAAATCCCGAGTTTCTGCCATGTCGGTATTGACAAGATTTTGTATCATGGTGCTGTCTATAATCACGTTATAACTATCCATGAAGTAGCTGGCAAAAGAAGAAAATAAAAGGATTATTATTAAAACCGGCTTGATGGTATGCTTATAGCAGACTAACGAGAGCAGGAGAACAGGAATGCTGCCAAAGACAAGGACCAAAGAACCCAGAAATGCGATATTCTTCAGATTAGCGGGATAAATCTCGGTAACATTTGGAAAAAAACGTTAAATTATCAGCGGTAATCAAAAAAATGGCAGCGAGAATGATAAGTTTAAAACTGGTAATTTCTTTCATAAGTATTAAAAAATAATGCCTTCCCGGAACGAACCGCCCCGTAGCAAGCTAGGGGGTATCGTGGATTTTAACGGTGACCTATATGCTTGGCTCACTGCTTTTCATAGGATTATCTTTTGTTGTTCTTTTTTTGGTCGTTCTGTTCATCCGGCTTTTCGTCCCTTCTACAGAAGGGATCAGGGCCGGGTCCTCAGCCCATGCCGAAATGGTTCTTCACGATCCCGAGTGACCGCGAAGAACAGAATGCCGACAATAATATTGATCGTTTGTTCCGACATAGTGTTTTCATCCTCCTTTACCAGCAAGATCAGATCATTGTAACTCTTTTTGGTCCGGCCATGCAATATGTTAAACGCGTACTGCTGAGGGATTTCCAGAGGTGCTGCATTGTGGACAACGAGGCATATTGTCGAGGGCGGGCGTTTTTGCTGGCGGGGTTCCAGCAGGAACTCCCCTCCCGCATGACAAAAACGTCACGGGGAGGGTGAAGCATTGGGCAGAACCACTCGGGACCGGACTCTTACTCCTTGAACCGCGTTTCTTCCTTCTGTATCCGTTCAAGGTTTTCTTTGCGGGTCTTGCAGGCGATGCAGAAACGGGCCAGGGGATTGACCTCAAGCCTTTTGATGTCGATCTCCTCGCCGCACTCTTCACAGAGGCCGAAGCTGACATTTTCGAGCTTGCGGAAGGCATCGGCAATGTCCTTGTACTGCTCATACTTCATTTCCAGGAGCGAATAGTCCATCCCCTGCTCAACATCGTGGGAGGACATGTCGGCGCTGTCCATGGCGGAATCCACTTTCTGGCCTGATTCGGTCGTCAATTTGCGGCCGATCCTCGCCTCGATCCCCGTCGACGACCTCGTTCCGCTTTTTCAGCAGGATCGCTTTTAAGAGCGCATAGCGCTTCTTCGTGGCCGGCGACAGATGCGCCGCATCTTCCTTCGGGCTCGGCCGTGGTCGTTTTCTTCGCCGGTTTGGCTGCTTTCGCTGCCTTCCTGGCAACTGCCTTCCTGACCACACGTTTGACGGTCTTTTTTGCCGCTTTTTTCGCCACGGCTTTTTTCGCCTTCTTTTTTACGGGTTTCGCTGCCGGCTTCTTCACTGTTTTTTTGGCAGTTTTCTTTTTCGCTGCCTTCTTGGGCCTGGCAACGGCAGGTTTCTTTTTTTTGGCTCCCTTTTTTACCGCCATAATGTTCACTACCTCCTGACCAGAGTAGGACTTCCGGAAACTGCCGGCCGGAATATCCTCATTCCCGCATCCATATTGGTAGTGATTATAGATGCGTCTCTGACTAAATTCAAGACAATTTGTGACAGACTGAAAATAAATATGACGATCCCGGTGAAATAGCTGTTTTAGGCCTGTTCATCGGAATAACGGCATCTCATGCGGGGCCAGGTCACGAGCAAGGCAAGGTCTAGCCATTTTCGCCTGTTTCTGTTATTATTGAACAATGAACTTTTCAAATCGAGGAACAGGTCAGGACAGACGCTCAATGGCTTATAGATCATTATTACTGCTCTCGCTGCTCGTGGTATTCCAGACAGGCTGCGTTACCGGAGCGGCGAGATCGCCCTCCCTTGCCGCCGGTGCCGGAGATCAACAGCAGTGACTGCCGACGAGGCATTGAAAAGACTCGGGGATCAAGGACCTCAAGGCCTTTTTTGCCGATCCCGTTGTGCAGGATATCCTGGGAAAAGACTGGACGCATCGCAAGCAGGCGCTGCTCGATTATGGGGCGTTCGTCCATGCCGGGAACGAGACCCCGCTCAGCGCATTTGCCGGAGGCACTGACCCGGCCTCAGCGGCCCAGTTCAAAGGCAAGGCCGCCCTGGTCTTCCACCTCCTCAAGACCATGATCAAGGAAGAGGCCTTCTCCCGTGCCGTTGCGAAGCTCAGTGAGGAGCAGCCGTCAGGACAGCTCTCCTGGGACGACATCCGGGTGGTCTTTGAAAAAGAGAGCGGCCAGGACCTGGGCTGGTTCTTTACCCAGTGGATCGGCCGCAAAGGGCTGCCCGACCTGCATGCGGAAAATCCAGACCATGCGAAGGAGCGGCAGCAGGTTCGAAGTGAGCTTCGAGGTGCTCCAGAAGAACGGGGTATATATCCTGGACCTGCCCGTGACCGTATCCTTCCAGCGGGGAGGAGTACGACGGAGAAGATCAGGCTCGACGAAGAACGAAAGAAGATCACCCTGACCTTTGATGACGAACCGCTTTCGCTCGTGATCGACCGGGACTATGACCTCCCGCGGCATGCTCACTGATGACGAGACGCCGCCGCTGCTCGCAACGCTCCTGGGCGACGAACACCCTATCGTGGTGCTGCCGGTCTCGCAGCCGGACGTTTACCAGGACCTGCGCGAGCTGTTCAAGAAACAGGGCGCCGAAGAGCGGAAAGCAGACAGTCTCCGCGACGAGGACATCAGGCGGTCATCGCTCGTGCTGCTCGGAAGCGACAACCCCGTCATAGGCAGGCTCTTTGGGCGGATGGACGCGGGGATCGCCGACGCTGCCGTGGTGGTGAAAAAGAATCCCTTGAACCATGACAAGGTGGCGCTTCTGGTCCAGGCGCGGTCAGGCACACGCAGCTGCGGTCGCAGCACAGGAACTCGCCCGCTACGGCGCATCGAGCACGATCCGGTTCAACAGGAACATAACGGCGCAGACAGCAGACTCCGAAAGGGGGATCATCATGGAACTGGGACAAGAGGCCCTGGTCATCGACCTGTCGCTGCTCAAGACGATGGCCGCCGTGATCGACGGCGCAGCACGGGAAAAAGATCGTCTATGTGGGGGAATATCACGACCGCTTCGCGCACCACAACGTGCAGCTCCAGGTCATCAAAAGCCTCCACCAGAAGGACCCGAAGCTCGCCATCGGCATGGAGATGTTCCAGCGGCCCTTCCAGAAAACGCTGGACGACTACCTGGGCGGCGCCATCGACGAACGCGAGTTCCTGAAGCAGTCGGAATACTTCAAGCGATGGGTCTTCGACTACAACCTGTACAAACCGATCCTCGATTACGCCCGCGCCGAGAAGATCCCCGTCGTCGCCCTGAACCTCACGCGCGAGATCGTCGAAAAGGTGTCCAAAAGCGGCATGGACGCGCTCTCCGATGATGAGAAGAAGGCGCTGCCGCTGCAGATGGACTTCTCCGATGACGACTATCGCGGCCGGCTGAAGCAGGTCTTCAGCCAGCACAAAAGTGCCGCGACCGGAGCTTCGACTTCTTCTACCAGGCGCAGATCCTGTGGGACGAGACCATGGCGGAATCCATCGACCGGTACCTGAAGCAGCACCCGGACCTCCGCATGGTCGTCCTGGCAGGCGGCGGCCACATCGCCTTCGAATCGGGCATTCCGCTGCGCGCCTTCCGCAGGAACAGCTACCCCTATGTGACGATCCTGAACGATGCGGACATCGAACCGGGAGCCGCGAACTATATCGTCTACCCCCAGCCGCTGGACGGCCTTACCGCGCCGCGCCTCATGGTGTCGCTCAAGGAGCAGGACGGCCGGTTGAACATCGTTGATTTTCAGGAAGGGAGCGTTGCGAAGCAGGCGGGGCTCAAAGCAGGCGACACCATCATCTCCGTTGACAATTCGGCCATCAGCACCGTGGAGGACCTGAAGCTTCTGCTCTTCTACAAAAAGAAGGGCGATGCCCTTGCGGTCAAGGTCGTGCGAAAGCGCTTCCTGCTTGGCGATAAAGAGATGGAATTCACGGTAACGCTGTAGCGCTGCTCGGACACACCTGAACATAATTTGCCACGAAGACACGAAGGCACAAAGAACAACGAACACCGTAATAAGGCGTTGTTTTACAGTTCAGATTAAAGCACACTTCGTGTCTTCGTGCCTTCGTGGCAAAATTTTTTATGATCTTATCGCGTATGACGTGCATCATAGAAAGAGTAGTTGCACAGGAGTATAGTTCACCCATGTTTAAAGAAGGATGCCCAGGAAGTATAGAGATCCGGTCGCCCAAGCCGGAAGATATCCGCTGCCAGCAGTGCGGCGAGAAGATCGAGATCTGGTCCGATGAGCCGGACACGGCATGCAAGAAGTGCGGCCACCTGAACGCCAGGCCCATCGGCACGTCCTGCGTCGAGTGGTGCGCCTTTGCCAAAGAATGCGTCGGCGCAGAGAAGCTCGAAAAGCTGCTGAAGGCAAGCAAGGGCTGAGCCCGGAGCGTTGGTCGGAAGCTGGCTTTCCCCTCCGGTCGGGGAAAAAAACCGGCGTTACACGGCATTAAAATGTTCTGACCGTGGCGCAGAGGTTTCATTAATCTGTCATTTCGATAGATGTGGTATCTGTAATGTTATACGAGACTTTTACATCCATGTCTTTTCGTAATGAGTTGTAGACAGAACAGTATTTTTCGTGCGACAGGGATACGGCTCGGGCGACTTTTTTGGCATTCAGGTTCTTCCCGGTAAGATGAAGGATTATGTCAACAGTTTTAAAATACTGCGGTGGCGTTGTATTCCGCTCTCCAATGATATCCACTTTGAAGTTCTCCAGCGCCATCTTCATCTTCTGCAAAAACATAACGACGTCGATCCCCATACAACCGGCAAGACTCAAGAGTAGAGCGTCCGTTGGTTTGCAACCCCACTGGACATGGGCGTCAAACTCTATCTCATACCCTTCTTGTGTTCTACCAACGAATATCAGTTCCTTGTCCCAAGTCAACGTCGCTTTGGACACATGATTAATTTTCTGTTTATATCCGGTTAAAGACTCTTCCAGTCCTTCCTTCTCGTTCTCAGACATAATGACTCCCCATTGCTTCTTTTCACGTTTGTCAAGCAAAGAACCCGCCCCGGCTTGGAACGGGTCTTTTTTTCTATCTTCTCCATCCCGCCCATGCGGGAACGCCCGCGCTATCCCGCAGGATAAGGACACTGTCACCCTTTTTGCACTCTGCCGCGATGATGACAGGTTTGCCATCGAAGGTTATCCTTGACCCCTTCACCTCGATCTTGTCGCCTTTTTCAAGCTTTACGTCTTGCCGCTCAATGTACCATTCCGGTCCGAGATGAACGGCTATGGTCTCCTTGTCCGTCTTAAGCATGAGATGGATGCCGGAGTACATCCCCTTTGTCGGCGTGATCTTGTCCACTGATTCAACAACGCCCGAAACGGTCTCCACCGTTGCCGGATCGTACATTCTCTGGTAGGACGAGCCCATGCCCCACCCGCCGCTCCCTCGCCAGCCTTTCCAGGGGCCCGCAAGGGCGATTGAAGAGACAAAAAGCACTGATAACGCAACTGCCATGCTGATAATTCTTGCTGTTCTCATGACTGCCTCCTTTGAGCCGGGATAATTTAGCGTGCTCTGGTACCTATCCGTTTTTGGGTAAAGTAAAACTGAAGTGCTGCCTTTCCCAAGCGTGCTTACCACCCCTATCTTTCCGCCATGCGCCTCGATGATCGTTTTGACGATGAACAATCCGAGCCCGGACCCTTTTGAGTCCAGGCTTATACGAAAAAATGCGCCAAACATATAGGGCAGTTTATCTTCCTGGAGCCCTCATCCGTAATGGCAACATGCAGTGCGTCGTCCCTCGCGGTAAGCGTAATGCCTATGCTTCCGCCAGTGTCCGTTCGGCGTTAATGGCGCAGGCTTTAAATATTGGAATCGCTCCATCCATAAGCAGCATTTATTCTACGCCGAATCCATGAGGATTGCCGTCCATGATCTGGGTAAGAGCCTCCTGCATGAGACTGCAAGCGTTAATAAGCTGCTCATTCGCTATTCTGTAGTAGATGTTCGTGCCGTCTCTTCTCGTTTTAAGGATACCTCGCATGCGCATCACCATGAGATGCTGAGAGGTATTGGCCTTCGTAGTTCCTAACGCTTTCGTAATATCGCTGACGGCCATCTCCCCAGCCTTCAAGAGATTAAGAACCTCTAGACGTTTAGTATTGGAAAAGGTTTTGCAGACTTGCGATTGGAAGTCCAGTATTTTTTCTTTCATACCATCACTCTCGGTCATTTAAACATCGACGGAACTACACACAACCGTTCATTAAAATATGGTGATGAATTAAAATGTCACGTTCTGTCGTTTCATAAGCAGCTCACCGAGGTAGGAGCCCGGCTTAACTTCTGCGTTCTTTATCCACTCGGCTCCTGCAAGGCCATATGGCTTCACACATGATGCGCAGATATAGAACTTACAATCGAAGTCTTCCACCAGGCTTTTCATAAGTTCCGCAACGGGCGAAAACCCTTTTTGAAACGTAACCGACTCGGCAAATCCCTTATGTACCAGATGCACGCCTTCGTTCATGAGAAAGAAATCTATTTTGGCATCAAACGCCAGCATGTTGGTGGCAAGCTGGAGCGCTGCGGCCGCGCGTTCAATCGCATCATACGAATGAGTGAGAACAAATACGAATTCCTTATTTTCCATTTTATTTCCCTCGTGATAGTGATGTAATTATTTAATGCGCGCAGCCCCCGTCATTACTGTGGCCGCCGCAGCATCCCTGAACCGTCAACACGGGAAGCGTCTTAGCGTGAAACATCGAAAGATTTTCTCGTATTGTTTCCCCCTGTGAACGATGCACCGTGATCCCCATCTGGTTCAGCCTCGTGAGCGCTCCTGCCCCGATGCCGCCAACGACAATCGCATCGACTTTTTGATCGTCGAGCGCCTTCATTGGATTGCACGAGCCATGTGTGTGGTGCTGGTCTTGATTGTTGATAGACGCAACGCCGTTTGTTTCCGTATCGAAAACGACAAATACCGGCGCTGAGCCAAAGTGGTTGTACACCGTGCTCTCGATCCCATTATCATCCTGGACGGGAAAACAGACCTTCATGTGCAGTTCCTCCTCTGTATCATTTATACGACGATTATTCAAATACGATAGCCTGACCTTTGCTCAGTGCCTTCGCAACTTTTTTCCTCGCAACAGCAAGTATTCTCTGAATGGTTGCTCGCGATACGCCCATCCTCGCGCCGGCCTGCGCTTGCGTAAGATCGTCAAGATCGCAGAGCTTTAAAGCCTCAAGCTCTTCCCGCAAGAGTGGTATTTGCTTTACCTCGGACATCATTACGCATGTGGGTTTGAAAGCTTTGCCTTTAAACTTGCATTTGCAGTTTCGCGGTTTTTTACACCTTGGCGACATGCTTACCCCTTTTTTGTTATGAGCATATGCTCACAACGATAGCAGGCACGGCTATTGTTGTCAAGTTTTGCTTAATGAAAGTTTACTTTTTAAGCCAATGTTGTCGAAATATAATACCGTTTTATTCCGCATGCAGGCTTTGTCATGCGATACAGTGAAGCAGGATGGGTCGGACAAGCCTCTCCCCTTCCCCGGAGTCTCCGAAGAGTGACGCAAAGATCGGCTTTCTCTTGAAATCGATGCAGGTGTCGTTGCGATGCGATAGAGTCAGGTGGAGAGCAGCGCTTTGGGCTGGAACCGGGGCAGGCCAGGTATGCCTTCAGGAAAGCATCCTGTGCAGCATCCTCTGCGTCGTGGGGGTTGCCCAGCGTATGGCGGCAGAGGCTGTATATCTTCTCCTGCTTCGAGGACGATCTCGCCGAATGCTGCGGTATCGCCGTTCTTGAATCTGTTTATACGATCGAGGTCATCAGGCGCCGAATTATACAGAGGACGCCCCTTTTCAAAGAAGATCTCCTGCATTGCTTTTCTTGCTCCTGTCGGCAAAACACCCGCAGCAAGAGTTCGGACAAAAGACCGGCATGCCGCCTATTTTTTCTGCACATAGTTTGGATATATCTTAGCCGCACACTCGGAGCACAGGCCATGGCTGAACTCAGCGTTGGAATGGGTACTGATGTAAGCTTCCATCTGGGTCCAGACGCCCTGGTCATCGCGGATCTTCTTGCAGTGCATGCAGATCGGCAATAAGCCCTGCAATACTTTTATTTCCTTCAAGGAGTTTTCCAATTGGGTGAGCAGCTTTTTCCGCTCGATCGCATAACGGATCGAACGTGTCATCATTCCCCCTGTCACCTGTCCTTTGACGAGAAAGTCCTGGGCCCCCTTCTGCACGGCCAGGGTGGCAACCTCGTCATTGTCGTTGCCGGTCAGCACAATGACCGGCAGACCGGGGCTTTTCTCCTGAACCCTGAGAAAGGTATCAAGCCCCTGGCTGTCAGGCAGGCCGAGATCCTGCATCACGATATCGAACGATCCCTTTTCAAGAGATTCGAGCCCCGTGGCGAGCCGAACAGCCCGGGTAATATGAAAAGAGCACTTTACCGAAGGCGCCAGGAATTTCTGGATGAGCAATGCGTCTTCGTCATCATCCTCGATGAGCAGTATGGAAATCGTATCGGAGGTCATGGCAGTTCCTTTCCGCCGGAAGGGAGCTTGACGAGCGAGAACCAGAAATCATCGATCTCATGTACGACCTTGATAAAGGCCTCAAAACCGAGAGGCTTGACAAGGTAGCAGTTCGCGCCGAGATCATAGCACTTGGCAATATCAGAATCCGATCCCGAGGTGGTGAGAATGATCACCGGGATCGACCTCAGGGCAGCATCACCCTTGATTTCTCTGAGCACTTCGCGTCCGTCCTTCTTCGGCAGATTGAGGTCCAGCAGGACCAGATCAGGACGGGTTGCGGCAGGATAGGGGTGTTGCCGCTTCAGGTACTTGAGCGCCGATGCTCCGTCTGGGACAACATGCAGATTGACGATCATCTTGGCGGTTTTCAAAGCTTTTCTGGTCAATTCCACATCGCCGGGGTCATCCTCGACCAGCAGCACATCTGCAGCTTCTTTCATACTCACCTCCAGCACTCAATATGGGATTACATCACTCTGCCGGCATCCGGCTGCGCTGAAGCCCTTTACGCAGGAATGGTAAAGCGAAATGTCGACCCTTTCCCCTGCTCCGACTCGACCCAGATGCGTCCCTTATGCCTCTCAACGATCTTCTTGCAGATAGCGAGACCCAGGCCGGTTCCGGGATATTCCGTCCGCGTATGAAGCCGCTGGAACATGACAAATATGCGATCAGCATACTCAGGCGCGACGCCGATGCCGTTGTCCTGCACCGAGAAGATCCATTCCTTGTCGCGTTGTTCCGCGGAAATATGAACCTGCGGGGGCCGCTGTGCCGCGGAATTTTACTGCATTCGTGATCAGGTTCTGAAAGACCTGGCCGAGCTGCACTCCATCGGCATTGACAGTCGGCAGAGGGTCATAGGTTACGGCAGCGCCCGCCTCGTCGATGGCCAGGTGGATATACCTGAGCGTACTGTCCAGGACCTCGTTGCAATCGGTCGGGCTGAATTCCTTTCCCCGGCTGTCAATGCGCGAGTATTCGAGCAGTTCCCGGATCTGCGTCTGCATCCGGTATGCGCCGTCGATGATATATTCCAGATACCGGTCGGCCTCGGCATCCAGCCGGCCTTTATACTGCGATGCAAGCAGTTCGGAAAAGCTCGCGATCTTGCGCAACGGCTCCTGCAGGTCATGGGAGGCCACATAGGCAAACTGCTCAAGCTCCTCGTTGCTCTTCTTGAGCTTGTCCTCGTAGCGCAGCCGCTCTTCGTCGCCCGCCTCAATGGTTTGCATCATGGTGAGTGTCATGTTCCCGAAGGCTCCCATCTCATCGTGCCTGCTGGAATCGCCGGCGAGTCCTGCTGCGAACAGAGGATCTACTTTTCGTACCCGGGCAAATTGCTCGGTTGCATTGCTCAGAAAGAGGAGACGGCGGATGTAGCGGGTGATCCAGGAGCCAAGGGACAGCCATATGGCCGCGGCCAGGGCGGCAAGCACCGCCACGCTGAGCAAAACAGTCTCCGCGGCGCTGAAGGGACGGCTGACGTGCCTCCTGATCACCAGAACCGGCGTTTCCGGTTTACTCAAGTTAGCTCCGGTGAAGGGGAGCAGGATCTCTTCGTAATAGCTGTTGTCGATGACACGTTTCCCCGCGATCTTCGAAAATTGCGCAATGCCTTCATACCCCTGTGACGATGCGGTCGCCTGTCCATTCCAGGTTAAATAGAGATCTGTATCGGGATAGGAGATCTCTCCGAGAAAAGCGTTGTCAAGTGGTTTCAGCAGGAGAAGATAACCCATTCCGTCGGAACCCATAAACACCGGGAGCCTGAAAACGCGATAGATCCTTTCCTTGAACTGCAGGTACTCCTGCGACCACTCCACCTGCGTAGTTGAAACAAACGGGATCATCTCCGGGCCGTCTCCGAACCTGAACAGCATCTTGCCGTTGCTGTCCGAGACTGCCACAAAGGAGTATTGGCGGGTGCTTCCCTGGGCGATAAAATAGGCTTGGAGCTTTTCCCAGCGCAGCACCCGATCCTCCAGATATTTCGTCAGCTCAACAAGCGTTTTGGTGCGCAGGACCTCCTCTTCCCAAATCTGATTTTGCCGTTCAAGCCGTTCCTTGAAATGGTTGGTCGTGTTTCTCCGTACCGTCAACTTTGCCTTCTGAAAAGCGGCATTGTTCAGCCAGAACGCGGCAGCAGCCACGACTACGATGGCAACACACGAAACCGACAACAGTCGTAAGAATGCCTGTTTTTTCATCGAAGCGGCAACAGGGAGGAACATTATTTCTTGCTCCCGGACCAGCGATCGTCAACCAGGCCCTCCAGGGAGAGGGGCGATGATGATGCCGGCAAAGAACCTTTGAAAAACCGCTCGGTCTCCTGCATCTGCTGTTTGGAAAATCGTCCATCCGGACTGAACATGTTCGGGTATTTTTTCAAGGTCAGAAGCAGCCAGCGCTTCTCCTCGGGATCCTGGACCTCGAGTTTATCCACGATCTGCTCCGGTGTGGCTTTCGACATCCACTCCAGGGTCCGTTTTACTATTTTGACCATGACTTCTACTTTTTTTGGTTCGCGCTGAACAACCTCCCCCCGGGTCGCCACAACAGCGTGGAGGAATCCCGCGTCAGGAATCTTTTTTGCTGTTGACGGGTCCGCAAGATTCATAAGAAAAAAAACTTCTTTTTCAGCCAGGAGACGCGAAGCAAAGGGTTCGCTGCCCATCACTGCGTCCACGGTGTGGCTTTTGAACAGCGCAGAGAGCAACTCGTAACTATGTTCCGCGGAGACATAACGGACGAGTTCCGGAGACACGCCGTTCGCCTTCAACACCATCTCGGTAAGCTGCTGGGAGACGGTCTTGCTTGATAACGAACTGGTATAGATCCCTATCACCCTCCCTTTCAGGTCAGCAATGGTCCTGACCTTGTCCTTGAGATCCGCCCGGACCATGAGAATAAAAATGGGCACATTGCCGCTGAGAGGTGCGATTACAACGACACTTCCGCCATTGTTTTTCAGCGACATGGCGGCGGGCGTGCCTGCGACACCGAAATCCGTATTGCGCGACATGAGTTCCTTATACACCACGCCGCCGCCGCTTAAGTAGCGCACGGTCACCACGGCTCCTTCCGCCTTATCCGCGCCGATCTTTGAAATAAGGTCGATGGGCAGATAGCTCAGGCTGCGCGGTCCGGGTACGCTCACCACGATCTGGAGGGGTGGTTCCGCTGCCTGCGCAGTCCACCCGGCTGCCAGGAGCAAAGACGAAACAATAATGCTTAAGATTCTGTGTTTTTGCGACATAGGGAAGCCTCCTGACGAGAAACGCTGCGTTTATGCGCAATGAAACAATTCACAGAGTACGAGCAACCTTGGATGACGATCTGTTTCATGTTTTTCCATTATCCAGTACGCTTCTTATCGTTTTCAGCAGCGTCGGGATCGACGCGGGCTTATAGACCACGGGCACTTTCCGTTCAAGCAGCGACTTTTGACGGATCAAATCCGGATCGTATCCGCTCGCGAAAATGACCCTGATGTCCGCCCGCATCTTCCGGATCTCATCATAGGCATCCTTGCCCGTTTTTTTGGGCATGATGAGATCGAACAGGAGGAGCTGGATGCGGTCCTTATTGTCCGTGAACTTCTTAACTGCATCTGCTCCGTCAACAGCCGTGATGACCGTATAACCAAAATCCCGCAGTATTTGCCCGGTGATATCAAGGACACGCTTATCATCTTCCGCCAAAAGGATTGTTTCCGAGCCTCCTACGGGTGGTTCCTCCGCGGCATTCTCCTTTTCTTCGGACACGCCTGTTGCGATAACGGGGAAATAGATCCGGAAGGTCGTGCCCTGGCCCGGTTCGCTGTATACATTGATCAAGCCCTCGTGCTGTTTCACGATGCCGTACACGACCGCCAGGCCGAGCCCGGTGCCTTTCCCGACCTCCTTGGTTGTGAAGAAAGGTTCGAAAATTCGCTGCGTTGTTTCCTCATTCATTCCCTGGCCCGTATCCGATACGGTTATCAAGACATACCTGCCGGACATCCCGAGACCGTGGGTGGAAGCGAACGTTTCATCAAGCCAGGCCTGTTCTGTGGTAATCTTGAAAATACCGCCCTGAGGCATGGCGTCCCGCGCATTCGTGGCAAGATTCATCAGGACCTGATCGACCTGGTGTGAATCCGCAAAAATACGCATGTCGCCTCCGGATAACGTGGTTTTGAACGCAATGTCCTCTCCGATGATCCGCGAAAGGAACATGGCCACCTTCTGGATGTGCTCGTTCAGCTTAACGGGTTTCCGGTCGATGGGCTGTTTTCTGCTGAACAGGAGGAGGTCTTTGGTGAGATGCGCTGCCCGGTCTGCCGCTTCCAGCACATGTTCGACATTCTGTCGTTGAGAATCGCTCTTGGGCATTTTGTTAAGCACCATGTTGCCGTAGCCGATGATGGCGGTAAGCAGATTGTTGAAATCATGGGCCACGCCGCCGGCAAGGGTGCCGATGGACTCCATCTTCTGGGATTGGCGGAGCTGGTCTTCGAGTTTTTTGCGCTCCGTGATGTCAAGGATTGCCCCGATCAGCCCTATGATGGCTCCCTGACTGTCCGTGAAAACCGCCTTGTTGAAGATGACATTGCGCAGCAGGCCGTGCGCGTTCTTTACCTGAGACTCATATTGCTGCACCTCCCCGCTCTCGAAAAGCTCGGCATCCTTGGCGCGATATATTTCGGCAAGCTCCTGCGGGTTGATGTCGAACACTGTCTTACCGATCAGTCGTTCCCTTGTTGCGCCGAAAAAGGTCTCGAAAGCGTTGTTGAAGCCCAGGTATCGTCCATCCCTGTCCTTATAAAAAACCGGAATAGGGATCGCATTGAGCAGCGTGTTCAGAAAAAACTCGCTTTCTCGCAGCGCCACTTCGGCGCTCTTGCGGTCGGAGATGTCTATTCCTGGACTGACGAAGCCGGTTTTGGCAGAAACCCTTGATTCTGCGGCTTGCCATTCGGAGATCTGCTCGGAGAGTCGTTGGGTGCGCTGCTGAATCAGGGTTTCGATATCTCTCTGAGGGAAATCGTTCAGGCGGCGCTGTTGACGCTCCTCCAGAATGATTGCCGCCATAAAACTCAGGTAACGGATGGAGGAAGAGTAAGGCAGGAATTGTTCCGGATCGGAGACGGTAATAATGATCTCGCCAAAGTGTTTATCGTTGCTGCGAAGCGGAAAATGGTGCGCGTTGGCCAGGTTTCTATCGTCACGGTCGGTTGCCGTCCCGTCATGATCATGCCTCACATCTTGAACACCAGGCACATCTTTCAGGCCGTTGCAAACCATGTTGAAAATGGCATCTTCTTCGGCCAGTTGGCCGACCATGCTCTGCATGGCCAGGATCCTGGCAAGAATATCGGCGCGAAGTGTCATGAGTTATGCCTTCTTTGCCCGTGAAAATCCAGGGGGAATAATAAATGGTTGCAAACAACCACTTCGCGGATGAACATCCAAGATGATTGGACCCCGCTTTCCTCTATGATACCATAAAGTGCACTATTTCACTAAACGGTAAAAAAGGTATTCCAACATTTTTCAAAATTATGACCACTGTTTGTCCGAGTAGTTCACCACCTCCGAGCATTCCTCAGTACCCTTCGGTGGTACCCTATTTGTCTCTCCGGTTTTCGACCATCACCCATTTCCCTGCCTCAAATCAGTTGACACTGAGAACCGTTCTGCTGTATTTTAAATCTGCATCTGCCAGACAGAATATCCGGATCATCGCAGATCCTGTTCCGTTGGCGCGATAACGCTGTCACGAGTCCGCAGTTAACGAGGCGCTGCCTGATGAAGATCCTGATCGTTGATGATGAGAAGAACCTGCGGCAGGTCCTTGCGGTCGAGCTCGCCGCTGAGGGCGATGACGTCGATGCTGCAGAGGACGGCCTCACCGCCCTGGAGTTTCTCGAAAAAACGGAATACGACGTAGTGCTGCTGGACCTGAACATGCCCCGCATGGGCGGCATCGATGTCCTGAAGAAGATGCGGGCCCTCGATATGCCCGCCGAAGTGATCATCTTGACCGCGAACACGACCATCTCCGCTGCGGTCGAGGCCATGAAGCTCGGAGCCTACGATTACCTGACCAAGCCCTTCAGGATGGAGGAGCTCTCACCGGTCATTGAAAAAGCCTTTGAAAAAAAGAAGCTCCGCAGCGAAAACCTCATTCTGAAAACGCAGATCGAACGGCAGCAGGACAGCCGCCGCATCGTGGCAAAAAGCCCTGCCATGCTGGAGCTGCTGAAAACCGTCAGGAAGATCGCTGCTTCCGACTACCCGGTGCTGATCACCGGTGAAAGCGGCGTGGGCAAAGAACTCATTGCAGCGAGCATTCACGCCGGATCAAAGCGGCCGGACAAGCCCTTTATCGCCGCTGAACTGCGCCGCCATCCCCGAGAGCATGGTCGAGAGCGAGCTCTTTGGCCATGAAAAAGGCGCCTTTACGGGCGCCCAGGACAGAAAGCTCGGCCTGTTTGAAGTGGCGAACAAAGGGACCCTCTTTCTTGACGAGATCGGCGACATGCCCCTGGCGCTCCAGGTGAAGCTGCTCCGCGTCATAGAAACAGGGGTCTTTTTCCGGCTCGGCGGCATCCGGGAACAGACGGTGGATATCAGGATCGTTGCAGCAACAAACAAGGACCTGAAGGCCGAGATCGCGCGGGGTTCCTTCCGTCTGGACCTGTACTACCGCATCTCGTCGTTCATTGTACCGGTCATGCCGCTGCGCGATCGTCCCGAGGACATTCCGGATCTCATCGAGTATTTTAAAAATCGCTCTCCCGAGTTCCGTCATAAGCAATTCAGCAAGGAAGCGCTTGCGGTCCTGTCACGATACCCCTGGCCCGGGAACGTGCGGGAGCTGCAAAATGTGCTTCACCGCGCCCTCCTCCTGTCGAAGGACGATGTCATCGAACCATCTGACCTCCCCCTGGACCTCCGCGGGGCGCAGCAGCCCGGCAGCGACCGCCTTGAGGACGTCGAACGGGAGCATATCCTGAAGGTCCTGAAAGCATCCGACGGCCAGCGGAACCGGGCTGCCGAGGCGCTCGGCATAGACCCGAAGACCCTCTATCGCAAACTGGCCGCCTATGGTTTGAAAGAGTGAGGGGAATAACTATTCAGGTTAACGGTTGTAAGGATGAAGGCGGCAGAAGCATTGTTATTTTTCACCTTCAGTCTTCAGCCTTCATTCTATCCGCCTGAACAGGCCGTTTCCCCGTTCTTCACCATGAGGGAATGAAAACATGCACGACAATAAAGACCATTCCGAAGACACGACCGTAGCGACCCTGCGACAGGCCTTAGCAAAAGCAGAAGCGGAAAGGGACCGGGCAATTACCGCCCGGAATCGATCGGAGGCGGACCTGCTGGAACGAACTCAGCAGGCCTTGCTCGGCGCCGATGTCGGCGTCGCCCTGACCCGGGGAGACGACCTCCATTCCATGCTCCAGTCCTGCGCGGATGCGCAGGTCAGGCACCTTGACGCGTTCCTGGCGCGGATCTGGACGCTGAACGAGGACGAGAACACCCTTGAACTACAGGCGAGTGCGGGTGCCTATACGCATCTCGACGGCCCCCACAGCCGCATACCGCTCGACCGCTATGACTCTAAGATCGGGTGGATCGCAAAGAACCGGAAACCGCACCTCACCAATGCCATGATCGGCGATCCGCTCATCAGCGACCAGGAGTGGGCGCGCCGGGAGAAGGTCGTTGCCTTTGCCGGTCATCCGCTGGTCGTGGAGGAACGCCTCGTCGGCGTCATGGGGATGTTCTTCCGCAACGAGCTGTCCGAGTCCGCTTTGCAGGCGCTGTCATCGATCGCCAATGAGATCGCGCTGGGCATCGAGCACAAGCGGGCTGAGCGGGAACGGGAGAACATCGCCCGGGAATTGCAGAAGCTGATCGACAAGGTCAAGAACTCCCAGCGGGAATGGCAGGATACCTTCGACAATATCCAGGACCCGATCTATATCACCGACACGGACTATACCATCAAACGGGCCAACCAGGCGTTCATCGATTTTGTGGGCAAGCCCTTTTCCGCGGTCCTGGACCGGAAGTGTTACGAGCTGCTCCACGGGACCGGCGAACCATACCCGCATTGTCCACACCAGTCGTTGCAGAAAACAGGCGTGCCTGTTGATGTCGAGATCACGGACCCGGTCCGTAAAAAGACCCTGGTGGTGTCTCATTTCCCCTACTCGCTGACGGATGGAACTTTCGGCGGATTGGTCAGCCTCATCAGGGATGTTACGGAAGACCGGGAAAAAGAGATGCGGCTGATCATGGCAGAGCGGCTGGGCTCCCTGGGCCAAATGGCAGCCAGCATCGCCCACGAGATCAACAACCCCCTCGCATCGATCCTCGGCTGCGCCGATGCGTTGCATCTGCGGGTCAAAAAGGACAGGTATGATGCCGTCCTGTTCGAGAAGTACCTGACGATCGTTCAGGAAGAGGTGGCGCGATGCAAGAATATAACGACCAACATGCTCTCTGTTTCGAGAAATGCGACCTACGAGAAGGGGACCATTGATATCAATGTTGCCCTGCAGCGGACCATCGAGCTCATGGGATATCAGGGGCGGTTGAAGAACCTGCAGATCAATAAGGAGTTTGCTTCGGGGCTGCCGCCGCTGCAGGGGAACGAAGGCGAACTGCGGCAGGTTTTCATCGCCGTCATCACGAATGCTCTCGACGCCATGAACGACTCTGGTGTGCTCACCATCGCGACCCGCGAGGAGGGCAATATTCTCTCCATCACGATCGGAGACACCGGCCCCGGCATCCCTCAGGAACTGGTCAGCAGGGTCTTCGATCCCTTCTTTACCACAAAGTCCGGCCAGGGGGGCACCGGCCTCGGCCTCCCTATCGCCAGAAAGATCGTGGACAACTACAAGGGAGAAATCACCCTGGTGTCCGTGCAGGGGAAGGGCACGACCTTCACGATCACGTTGCCGGTGAAGCAATGACGCTGAAACCTGAAGGGAATTACACGAGAAAAAAAACCCTTTTATCCTAAAAACGGTATTTGGACACGGAAGAATCGGAAACATCTGATTACCAGAAGTAGGCGCTTCTAAGCGACGCGGATAAATTCTAAAGCAAAGCATTCACCTATTGGGTGAACCTCTTATAAAAGAAATAATCCGCCGTTATCCGGCTCTTATCCGTGTTAATCCGTGTCCAAATGCTTTTTTAGGGTTTATCCGCAGATTCCGCAGACGGCCGCAGATTTTAAACATAATTCAGGCTTGGTTTAATCTGACCTGAGCAGCACCTTCCCTTCCTTGGTGTAATTCGCCTTCATTCGTGAAATTCGCGACTCACTATCTTTTTCAGGATAATTATTCATCTCCCGCACGATCTTGACGTTCTGCCGGACTTTGCGCGCCTCCCATCGGCTGCTCCTCCTCACGTCGGGCATTATGCCACTCCGCAAGGACAATTCGCCCCGACAAATCAAGGATTGCCAGCAAAGCATCTCCTGAAGAATCAAAGAGTTACTACCTGGCAAATCTCTTGCAGACTGTTGCAGAGTGAGATACCGAGAGAGATTCAAGGAGGGGTGCCATGAAAGTCAATTGCTGGGAACATAAAAAGTGCGGAAGACAGCCAGGCGGACATAAAGCACAGGAACTCGGCATATGCCCGGTCACGACCTATCGGGAACTGAGCGGGGCACACAGCGGAACGAACGCGGGCAGAGCCTGCTGGGCGATTGCCGGCTCCCTCTGCGGCGGAAAGATCCAGGGGACCTATGCGCAGAAGCTGCATAACTGCTGGAGATGCGATTTCATGAATCTCGTTAAAAAAGAGGAAGAGCCCGCTCCGCTCGGATTTTCGGCCACGCGCCTGGGCATGGAGCGTTCGATCGAAAAGCAGACGGCTGCCCCGTTTTCCCCGACAGCGGCGGGCCGGAACGTGAACGACCATTAGGTCCTGTACGTATGGTTGGCAGTCCGACATGGCTAACTTGTTTTTATTGATAAAGGAGAATGAAGCGCTTTGAAAAAGAACTGCTGGGAGCACAAGAACTGTGGAAGAGAGCCGGGTGGTAAAAACGCCGCGGCACTGGGAACATGCCCGGCCACGACCGATAAGCGGCTCCATGGCGTCCATGACGGAAAGAACGGCGGACGTGCCTGCTGGATGATCGCCGGTACGCTCTGCGGCGGAAAAATTCAGGGGACCTTCGGCATGAAGTATAAAACCTGCGAACAGTGCGATTTTTACCAGAGCACCAGGGCCGAGGAACGGTCGGGCTTCAAGCTTTCCGCATTGCTCCTTAATAAGATGAAACCGGCTCCGGCCCCTGCAGCGCAGGTTTGATCGTACCGCGCATGACGGAGGTAAAAGTCTGCGTCCATCTGCGAAGTCTGCGGATAAAAGATTTTTCTCTGGCGTATCGCCATTCTGATTTCTGGCGTGCTGAATAGTTGCGAATTTAGAATGGCGACCAACCGGGAGAAACATGGCAAATGTCCTCATCGGTGCTATTGACGGGAACCTTGGATACGTTCTCGGCAACGAACTGGAAGACGAAGGGCATAGGGTCGGACGTATGCCCGCGGGCAAGGAATTGACCGCCCATATCGCGGATCATCCGGCCTATGACGTCGTTCTCATAGATCTCCCGACCTCATGCCTGAGCGATCTCACCTCGCTCAGATCGATCAAAAAGAACTGCCCCCATATCCATATCATCGTTTTTTCCGACAGGGTCGCTCCACAGGAGCGGTCGGCCCTGCTTGCCAGCGGTGCGGACCGGAGCTTTATGAAACATGAGATCAACGATCTGAAAGAACATCTGCGTCAGAACTTCCCGGTACACGGCAGCTGAGGCAAGAACGTCCGGCGCGGGATGGGCGAACGCTGTTGAACACCATGACCAGACAGACTAAGCAGCACGATGAGGTTTGATCACGTGAAACCCTCTACACAGATCCAGGAGAACGGCCCTTCAGGAACAACGCTGCTGGAATACGGGCCAGACCGTGCCCTGCCGGAGCCTGACGAACGCCTTAACCGGCTGAAGCGGTTGGCCAAGCTCGGTTTTGCCCTGACCGGCGATCCCATCGACGTGTTTCGCCATATCGCCGGTATGATCGGCGAACTGCTGGACGTCTCGGTGGTGAACCTTTCCGAGATCCGGGGAGAGGAGCTTTTCTTTCTCAGCACTTATGCGAAGGGCGAGGTGCGAACCTATACCGGGACCTGCAAGCTCGAAAATACGCCATGCGCGACCGTCCAGGAGGCGAAGGACCTCCGGGTGTACCAGGATGTCATGACAAAGTTCCCGGAAGCGATTTTTTTGCGGGCGTTCAACGCCTATACCTATTGCGGATTCCCAGCACTGGACGGGAACGGCACGGTGGTGGCCGTGATCTGCATCCTCGACGACAAGCAGCGTGACTTTTCCGAGGAGGATAAGGACCTCCTCAAGATCCTGGCGCACCGGATCGGCCTTGAACTGGAGCGTCAAAAACATATCGACGAACATGCGCGAAAAGATATTGAACTCCAAAAAGCGGTCCAGCGTGCTGAGGAGGAAAAAGCGAGGACCGAGGCGATTATTGCGGCCATCGGAGACGGCATAAGCATTCTGGACACCGATTTCAAGGTCCTGTACCAGAACGAGATCCACAAGAAGCTTGCCGGCGATCATGTCGGCGAGTACTGCTACCAGGCCTTTGAACATAAAAATGAACGGTGCGAAGTATGCCCCGTGGCCATGACGTTCATGGACGGGAAGGTCCACACGGTGGAACTGAGCGCTGCGGCCGGGACCGTGACCCTGCATGTCGAGACCACGGCGTCCCCTCTGCGGGACGTGAACGGCAGGATCGTCGCAGGGATCGAGGTCGTACGGGACATCACCGCACGCAAGCGGGCCGAGGAGCAGATGTACCAGATCCAGCGGGACTGGGAAGACACGTTCAATACCATCACCGACATGATCACGGTCCATGACAAGGACTTCAATATCATCCGCGCGAATAAGGCTGCCGAGCAGATTCTGGGCCTTCCGACCCTCGGCGCGTCATCGGTGAAGTGCTATGAAAAGTACCACGGGACCGATCTGCCCACCCTCGGGATGCGCCAGCTGCCAGAGCCTCCTGACCGGGGCGCCCACGAACGTCGAGGTGTTCGAACCCCACTTGAATAAGTTTATCGAGATCCGGGCCATCCCGCGCTTTGACAGCAAGAGCAATCTGACCGGACTTATCCATGTGGTCAGGGACATCACCAAGCGCAAGCACGCTGAAGAAACGCTCCAGTCGCACCACAATTTTTTACAGGTCATGATCGATACCATCCCGACACCGGTCTTCTACAGGAACGCTAACGGTGTGTTTCTCGGTTTCAACAAAGCTTTTGAATCCGTTGTGGGGAAGAGCGACGCGGAGTTGATCGGCAAGACCATCGACGATGTCGCACCGAGACATATTGCCGACATGTACCACGAAGCGGACATGGCGCTGCTCCAGCAGGAAGACCCACAGCATGCCTACGAGAGCTCGGTGATCTACGCCGACGGAACGGCCCACGACGTCATCTTCAACAAGGCTGTCTTTCATAATCCCGATGGCACCACGGGAGGAGTTGTCGAGGTCATGATCGACATCACGGAGCGCAAGAAGCTCGAAGAACAGCTGTTTCATGCGCAGAAGATGGAAGCCGTGGGCCAGCTTGCCGGCGGCATCGCCCATGACTTCAACAATATCCTGTCGGCGATCATCGGCTACGGTTCAATTCTCCAGATGCGGGTCAAGCCGGGCGAACCGCTCCGGCACAACATTGACCAGATCCTTGCATCAGCAGACCGGGCCGCCAAACTGACGCAGGGGCTCCTTTCCTTCAGCAGAAAACAGATCATCAACCCCAAACCGCTCAAACTGAACGAGTTGGTCGAGAAGGCCCGGAACTTCCTTGCCCGCCTGATCGGCGAGAACATCGAGCTCAAATCGTTCCTGTCCAGCCTCGACCCGACCGTGCTGGCCGACACAGGACAGATTGAACAGGTCCTGATGAACCTGGCGACCAATGCGCGGGATGTGATGCCGGACGGCGGAACGCTGTTCCTGGAAACCGCTACCATGGAACTGGATGGGTCATTCACTAACAAGCATCCCTATGGAAAGCCCGGCAAATACGCGGTGTTGTCCGTTGCCGATTCCGGCTGCGGCATGGACGAACAGACGCGTGCCCGGATCTTCGAGCCGTTCTTTACCACCAAGGAGCTCGGCAAAGGCACGGGACTGGGGCTCGCGATCGTCTACGGCATCATCAAGCAGCACAAGGGGTACATCAGTGTTTACAGCGAACAGGGCATTGGCACGACCTTCAAGATCTATCTCCCGCTCATTCAAACAAAGGTCGAGGAGAGAAAAGAGGAGCCTGCTCGGGAAGAGGATGTGATCGGAGGCAAGGAGACCATACTCGTGGCTGAAGACGATGCTACCGTGCGAAAGCTCGTGGTGACCGTGCTGAGGTCCTTCGGCTACACCGTCATTGAGGCGGCCGATGGCGCCGAGGCGGTCGACCGGTTCGCGGAACACGCGGGCAGCATCGATCTCGTGCTTACGGACACGATCATGCCAAGAAAGAACGGCAGAGAGGCCTACGGGGAGATGCGGACGATCCGGCAGGACGTCCCGGCGCTCTTCACGAGCGGTTATTCCAAGGAGGTCCTGCGGAAAAAGAGCATTATCGATAATGACCCGGACTTCATCCTGAAGCCGGTCACGCCGCGTGAGCTCCTGAGGCGGGTGCGCGAGGTCCTGGACCGGCCCCGCGCGGGATCCTGAAAAAGCCATTGGACTCGAAAAAATCGGATTGCCGCCAGATAGACGAAAAAGGTCTGCATGACTAATGCGGATTCACAGAATACAGAAAACCTGGAATATCTTATAAACGGCATTTACTACACCATTCAGAAGTAAAACCTCATGCCGTCATTCCGGGCTTGACCCGGAATCCAGTCGTTTTTCAGCGAAATCACTGGATTCCCGCTTTCGCGGGAATGACGATCAGGTGGTGCATACTAACGCATTTCTTAGTAATCCGATTCTTCCGTGTCATATTTTTCTGAGCACCCCCACGACCTTGCCGAGCACCCGCAGATCGCCCTGCTCAACATAGATCGGCCGCATGGTGCGGTTCTCCGGCTGCAGCCGTACGCGGTTCTTTTCCATAAAGAACCGCTTGACCGTTGCCTCGCCATCGACCATAGCGACCACGATATCGCCGTCACGCGCCACGTTCTGCGAATGGACAATAAGGCTGTCGCCGTCCACGATATGGGAGTCCACCATACTGTCGCCCTTCACCTTCAGGGCGAATATTCCCTGCGGAGATCTGAGCCTGAACAGGGAGAGATCGACCTTGATCTCCCCTTCCCGGTGCTCGGGCGAGAGCACCGGCGTGCCGGCCGCCACCCTGCCGAGCAGGGGTATCGACGCCATGGGCCGCTCTCCTGACGTCAGGCGGATCCCGTGGGACTTCCCGCGCTCTCGCGTGATCAAACCGCCCCGTTCAAGGGCTGCCAGATGGCGGTCCACACCGTTCGTGGACTTGATGCCGAACTCCGCGCCGATCTCGCGCATGGTCGGTGGGATGCCGCGTTCGTCGATGGATGCCCTGATGAATTCGTAGATCTCCTGCTGCCGTTCAGTGATGGCCATATAACACCCCTTTCAATTGCGGATTTCGGATTGCGGATTTCGGATTAACACCGAAAAAGGGAACCTCAAATCCAACGGATATTTGTTTTGCCCGAGGGATTATGAAAATAATATATGAAGCGTGCTCTCAGGCCTTTGTTTTTTTTCTTGCCGTATTAATCGAAGATACCGTTATTGCCAAGAGTTCGTTTGCTTCTTTCATAAGCTCTTTTGTTCGCTGCTCATTGATCAGGCCGCTTTCCCCAAGAAGTTCCATCCAAAAAATCGACTCATCAGCTTCTTCTTCAACGATACACATCTTATTGATAAAATCAGCAGAGGACCTTGACCTGCAGGCAGCCCGATAGTTCGCCGCCACCGATGTTCCCGACCTCAACAACTGCCTGCCCATCACATCAGACGCCCTACCCTGAGGAAGCGTATCAATCATCTTAACAACTCTTAGTGAAAAATTCTTCATCCTTACTTTCATAGTCTCAGGATCCATATTTACGTCCTTCCGATTTTGCCTTTTAAATCCGCAATCCGAAATCCGCAATCCGAAATTCCTAATATTGCCTGTCCCCTGCCGGCCGCCATGCAGGCGAAATGACCCTCTCGTGATGAGCGCGTTCGGCCAGCGTGCCCCAGGTGACAGTGTAGTTCCCGTACCGGTCGTTGATATCGTCCATGGCCTCGGCAATGAACCCGCGCTTCCGCTCTTCGGTGAACAATGGCATCTGCACTGCATTCCGTTCAAGGCCCGACATGCTGACGCCTACCAGCCTTATTGCCTGGTGCAAAGGCAGTTCGCGCAGCAGGCCCATTGCGGCTGCATAAATATCCAGTCCGTGGTTGACCGTATGCTGCAGCCGCCGTTGTTTCGAAAAGGTATGGAAGTCAGAATATCGGATGGTCAGGGTAACGGTCCTGCCGCGGTATCCTGCCCCGCCGGAGCCGCTGGCCCACTTTTTCGGAAAGCTGCAGCAGGTGCCGTTCGATCATCGTCCGGTCCGCGCAGTCCTCCTCGAGCGTCATGCTGTGGCCCATGGACCTGCTTGCTTCAGCCTCCTGCTCCGCGGCAGACACGACCGGGTCGTCGTCGATACCCCGGGCCATGTCACGAAGCCGTTCTCCGAGAATGCCGAACCGGGCTGTGAGCATGCGGACCGAAGCGCGACCCAGTTCCCCGCAGGTCTGGATCCCCATGGACGCGAGCTGTTTCGTCAGGTTCGGACCGATGCCGCAGATCTGCTGTACCGGCAGGTCTTCCAGCACATCGGCCACGAAGTCGGGAGTGATCAGCACCAGGCCGTCCGGCTTCTGGAGATCGCTTCCCAGTTTTGCCAAAAGCTTGTTCGGCGCAATGCCGATGGAACAGAGAAGCCCCATCTCTTCCCAGATCCGCTCCTTGATCCTGAGAGCAATGCGAACCGGGTCCCCGAACAGCGCCTCGCAGCCGGTCACATCGAGAAAAGCCTCGTCAATGGAGAATAGCTCGACCACGGGCGTGAATTCGCTCCAGATGGCGATCAGGCGTTCGCAGGCCTGGGAATACTTTGCGGAATCGGCGATCGCCATGACGATCCCGGGACAAGCTTTCTTCGCCTCGCCATAGGTCATGCCGGTCTTTACACCATAGGCACGGGCCTCGTAAGAGGGTGACAATATCACGCCCCGGTGCTTCGAACCGATCACGGCTATGGGCCGGTCCCGGAGCGCGGGATTCGCCCGCTGCTCCACCGAGGCGAAAAAAGCGTTCATGTCCACATGCAAAATCGTTTTAATTGCGGATTTCGGATTGCAGATTGCGGATTTATCACAGAGCGTAGAAGACACCATGGGAGTTATCCTTTCAGGCTTTCTCGTATATGCGCATTTTAAATCCATCAACGGGCACGAGAATCATAGGTGAGGGTTTTAAACCCGCCCCTACCTTTTGTTCGTTATTCATTGGTAATGATTTGATTATAGTGAACACTTGTTCACTTGTCAAGAACGTTTTTCCATTCCGGCATATCCGGTCATCCCGTGTCTTTGCCATTTGGCAAACAGACCCTTCATCTAAATGGAACAACGGCAGCCATTGAGCTCTGAACATTTGGAGCACTACCGAAAACAGGTACGCTAAACTCCGATACCATCTGAATTATGGGGGCGATTCATTGACAAGTAGTGATCACTTTGATAAAGTCTAGCAACCATCCTCATTCTTTTTACTACCTGCTGTTCGACCCACGAGGCCCCTATTCATGAAACAGATGAACTCTGACAATATGCTCACCAGGCAGAGCGAGAAAATCCTCCAGACCATCATTGAGACGGAGCCGGACTGCATCAAGCTGCTTGACCAGGACGGCAAGCTCCTGATGATGAACCGTGCGGGTCTGTCAATGATCGAGGCCGAGTCCTTCGACATAGTGCGGGGAAGGCCTGTCGCCCCCTTGGTCGCCCCCGAATACCGGGATGCTTTCATGAACATTATTGCGGAGGCCTTCCAGGGACGGCCGGGCTTTCTTGAATTTGAGATCGTCGGGATCAAAGGCCGCCGGCTCTGGCTGGAGACCCGTGCCGTTCCTCTGCGCAATGACCGCAACGAAATAACCGCCATGCTCGGGGTGACCCGGGACATCACCGAACGAAAAAAAGCGGGACAGGCGCTGATCGACAGCGAGAAACGCTTCAAACGGCTCGTTGAATCGGTCACCGACTACATCTATACCGTAAAGGTCGAGAACGGCCGCGTCGTTGAAACCGTCCATGGCCCGGGCTGCGTAGCCGTGACCGGCTATTCCCCGGAAGAATACCACGCCGACCCTTACCTGTGGTACCGCATGATCTTCGAAGAGGACCGTGACGCCATCCTGAAGAAGACGAACGACATCCTCTCCGGCTCTCCCGTGACACCCTTCGAACACCGGATCATACATAAGAACGGAACGATCCGGTGGGTGAAGAACACGCCCGTACCGCGGTTCGATACCGAGGGGCGGCTGGTCGACTACGACGGTTTGATCACCGACATTACTCCCCTGAAACACCTTGAAGCACAGCTGGGCCAGGCGCAGAAAATGGAGGCCGTCGGGCAGCTGGCGGGCGGCGTTGCCCATGACTTCAACAATATCCTCACCGCCATCATCGGCTACGGCAACCTCAGCCTGATGAAGCTGCCTGCCGGCGATGCCGTACGCCCCTTTGTTTCACAGATCCTCGCCTCTGCGGAGCGGGCCGCCCAGCTGACGCACAGCCTGCTCGCCTTCAGCAGAAAGCAGGTCATCGATCTCAGAACCGTGGACCTCAATGCGATCGTCCAGCGGGTGAATTCGCTCCTGATCAAGCTCATTGGCGCGGATATCGAGTTCAAGACCAACCTTTGCAACGGGAACCTGACGGTCCTTGCCGACAGTGTGCAGGTGGAGCAGATCCTGATGAACCTGGTTATGAACGCCCGCGATGCCGTGCGGGACCACGGCACGATCACGATCGAAACGGGCATCTTCGAGATCGGCGAGGAATTCATACGGACCCATGCGTACGGAGAGCCCGGCAGCTACGCCCTGCTGACCATATCGGATACGGGTGAAGGCATGGACGAAGCGACCCGTCGCAGGATCTTCGAACCCTTTTTCACGACCAAGGAGGTCGGGAAGGGCACGGGCCTGGGACTGTCGATGGTGTACGGGATCATCAAACAGCACAAAGGCTACATCACGGTCTCCAGCGAACCGGGGAAAGGCACCATCTTCAGCATCTACCTGCCGCTTGTCGCCGGCGGCGCACTGGAAGCGGAAAAGAAGGCGCCGGCAGGCGAGCCGCGGGGCGGAGAAACGGTGCTGCTTGCAGAGGACGACCGCGAGGTCCGCAACCTCACGAAGATGGTGCTCGAGAACTTCGGCTACCGGGTGATCGAAGCGGTGGACGGAGAGGACGCGGTGAAGAAATTCAACGAGCAGAGCACCGCCATAGACCTGCTTGTCTTTGACATCATCATGCCGAAAAAGAACGGCAAGGATGCATACCTGGCGATCAAGCAAACACGACCTGATATAAAAGTGCTGTTCACCAGCGGCTACACGGAGGACATCATCCACAAAAAGGGGATCCTCGATCCCGACATGGTTTTCATCCTGAAGCCGATTTCACCAACGATGTTACTGAAAAAAGTACGGGAAGTGCTGGACAAATGATTGCGGGTTGCGGATTGGAATCGGGAAATGCGAAATCTGGTTTTGCTTTTACTAATACCTGTCCCTCTGCGCCTTAAAATCCGAAATCCGTAATCCGCAATCCGAAATAAGAATCATCCTCTTCGGCTTCTCAGGTACTCTCCGAACTGCATGTCCAGCTTCAGGATATGGTCCACGATCCAGTCTACGACCACCTGGTTCGTAGTCGCCGACAGGTCGTAGGAGCTCCCGGATACGCGCGGCAGGGCCGCCTCGGCCTTCAATTCCACAAGCGCGTCCAGATACTTTTTATGCGCCTCGACCTGCTCTTCGTAGCCTGCATAGTGTGTTTCCTTCATATGTTTTTCCTCTTCCGCAAAATGGACCCGCGCGTAATCATCGAGGAATTTAAGCGTACCGTCGATCTCCGACTTGCAGCGGTGCTGCTTGATGGCGAGAACGAGATTGTCTATCCGCTTGAACAATTCCTTATGCTGGCTGTCGATGGTAGCCACACCAACGGCTAATTTGTCCGACCATTCCATGGGGAACCTCCTAACGACAATAAAGATAATGAATAATAATGGGGTTGAGGGATAATGTCAAGAATGCTGAAAAGAGAACTTACAATGGCCGTAATTCGTACCGCACATGCACAGGGAGGCGTATAGGGGCGAGTTTCAAAGCCCGCCCGATTCATCCCTGGAATGTCGCAAGCTCTTGCATGACCGCTGGTTAATCCCCGCATGTGCGGGGAACATTACTATCAGGTAAAAATTGGGGGGTCTTATGACGGTTCATCCCCGCTCGTGCGGGGAACATGAATGAGCACGAACACGGCCATCATGGCAGGCCGGTTCATCCCCGCACGTGCGGGGAACATACGTTAAAATTCGACTCCTTCCAGATCACGGCCGGTTCATCCCCGCACGTGCGGGGAACATAAAGAAAAAAGAGAATTTCTAAGGGTGAGTTTCGGTTCATCCCCGCACGTGCGGGGAACATTTGTCATCTATAGCGAGGTCAAGCCGTGTTACCGGTTCATCCCCGCACGTGCGGGGAACATGATTTTGGGGCGTGTCCGCGTTTGGCCAACTCCGGTTCATCCCCGCACGTGCGGGGAACATTCTACCAGTATCTCATCGAGCTCCCGCTTCGCCGGTTCATCCCCGCACGTGCGGGGAACATGCCGGTGAATTATGGCGATATTTTGAAACAACCGGTTCATCCCCGCACGTGCGGGGAACATCTCTTCAAGAGACCGACCGGGTTCGGTACCGGCGGTTCATCCCCGCACGTGCGGGGAACATATCGGCACCTACGGCAAGACGCCCGGCAGTGTACGGTTCATCCCCGCACGTGCGGGGAACATGCCGAAGAAGTGGACCTCGGACCGTCTACGCCGGTTCATCCCCGCACGTGCGGGGAACATTCTGTCCCGAAGGCGAAGGTGATGATACCCTGCGGTTCATCCCCGCACGTGCGGGGAACATGGTCGGAAAAGCCAAGCAGGCTCGGCCGCGGTTCATCCCCGCACGTGCGGGGAACATATTCGGCCCAATCGTCGCACCTTCATGACGGTTCATCCCCGCACGTGCGGGGAACATCGAGTCAGCCTTATCACACGATACACGATCCGGTTCATCCCCGCACGTGCGGGGAACATAGCTCGGCGGGGTCGACTTCGACGATTCCCGTGCGGTTCATCCCCGCACGTGCGGGGAACATCTGCTTCGCTTTCAGTTCCACGTTGAATGCAGCCGGTTCATCCCCGCACGTGCGGGGAACATGTATCGATACGGATAAGCATCCTCTTCACCGTCGGTTCATCCCCGCACGTGCGGGGAACATGATATAAAAGCCTATAAGAATTCCTGCAAGTCGTCGGTTCATCCCCGCACGTGCGGGGAACATGCTGTCGAGCATCCACGATCAACTGCGCAGCACACGGTTCATCCCCGCACGTGCGGGGAACATGCACGCTTCTCCTGCAGCATCGTCGTACCTGCCGGTTCATCCCCGCACGTGCGGGGAACATGTACCCATGCAAACATCGGTACCTGCCCTACGGTTCATCCCCGCACGTGCGGGGAACATGCGATGTACAGCAATTATCTTTGTTCTCTTTATCGGTTCATCCCCGCACGTGCGGGGAACATCGATTTGACATAATATACACAAGCGTCCAATGCGGTTCATCCCCGCACGTGCGGGGAACATGCGATATACGTCAGGGCAGCGCGACGCCTATCGGTTCATCCCCGCACGTGCGGGGAACAGTAGCGGTCACTCAATACCGTGCTCGCAGCTCGCCGGTTCATCCCCGCACGTGCGGGGAACATGCTATCCAGCCGGACGCTTCAGTACGGCCGCCGGTTCATCCCCGCACGTGCGGGGAACATCGAGCGATCGTCACCGAATCAGCGCACGGCAAGCGGTTCATCCCCGCACGTGCGGGGAACATGCCGATCATGGCCGCCTCGATCGTTGCACCGAGGCCGGTTCATCCCCGCACGTGCGGGGAACATGACCATCGTGGCGTCACAGGTCCAACGAATCGGTTCATCCCCGCACGTGCGGGGAACATCGGATATCCGGACAGAACGGTCCAACGTACAGCGGTTCATCCCCGCACGTGCGGGGAACATGTAAGCTGTTCGGATCTAACGCCGCGTCCGTCCGGTTCATCCCCGCACGTGCGGGGAACATGCCTCCGCGTGGTCCGCTCTTCGGTCGATCCGGTTCATCCCCGCACGTGCGGGGAACATGGCACGGCATCGAGGATCGCCGGTGCCCGGACGGTTCATCCCCGCACGTGCGGGGAACATTTTATCGCTTGTAGTAATCCAGATGACATCTCGGTTCATCCCCGCACGTGCGGGGAACATTGCACAGGCAACAGCACGGCAATGGTCGCATGCGGTTCATCCCCGCACGTGCGGGGAACATTATGCCGCTAAACCGCTCGACACCGTATTCCGGTTCATCCCCGCACGTGCGGGGAACATATCCAGCTCCGAGGACGATCGTGGCCGCGAGATCGGTTCATCCCCGCACGTGCGGGGAACATGACTGTGGCATGTACGAGTGATCCTGCAGCGGCGGTTCATCCCCGCACGTGCGGGGAACATTCAATTTCCGTGCTGTCAGCAACCACAAGGCCGGTTCATCCCCGCACGTGCGGGGAACATTTCGGAGTGGCGCATGGCGTCGGTTCGCACCGGTTCATCCCCGCACATGCGGGGAACATTATCATTAGCGTCCTCCTTGAATATTGATCGCGGTTCATCCCCGCACATGCGGGGAACATTTCATCCGGGCGTTACTCTCCGTTCTAAAACCGGTTCATCCCCGCACGTGCGGGGAACATTCCTGATAACGTCAGGTATCGTTACTCAATCACGGTTCATCCCCGCACGTGCGGGGAACATAACCGCGTCAGAGACTGCGACGCACGGAGCACGGTTCATCCCCGCACATGCGGGGAACATAACTCTGACACAGTCATAGCTATGTTATCAGTCGGTTCATCCCCGCACATGCGGGGAACATTCAGCCAGATGTCGCGCGACGATCGATGCGCGGTTCATCCCCGCACACGCGGGGAACATGTGACATGGAACAACGACATCGGCGACCTCGCCGGTTCATCCCCGCACACGCGGGGAACATCTCGTCCAGGCCGACGCTCGACAGCGTCAATGCGGTTCATCCCCGCACACGCGGGGAACATTGACTATCGACCTGCATGGAATCAGACTGACACCGGTTCATCCCCGCACACGCGGGGAACATGTCGGCATCGATGCTTTCGCTGATCGTAGGCAACCGGTTCATCCCCGCACATGCGGGGAACATTCGTCGAGCGCGCTAATCAGGTCGCATACGGCTCGGTTCATCCCCGCACGTGCGGGGAACACGAGACTTAGCTTTACGTGACAGCTGACATCGGTTCATCCCCGCACGTGCGGGGAACATGGCGCGATAGCGGATCCCGCTGTCACGGCCGTCGGTTCATCCCCGCACGTGCGGGGAACATATGGACGTGGCGTCCGGCGATTCATCGTTTCCGGTTCATCCCCGCACGTGCGGGGAACATTTGATTCGAGACATGCAGGCACGATGACCATCGGTTCATCCCCGCACGTGCGGGGAACATGGTTGTTATCTCGTAAAGATGGCGCGACGTATCGGTTCATCCCCGCACGTGCGGGGAACATTACATTGTCTGTTTCAATCGAGCTCGAACACCGGTTCATCCCCGCACGTGCGGGGAACATCTCCACGATCGGGGGTCACGCTGCCTGCACCCCGGTTCATCCCCGCACGTGCGGGGAACATACATCAGAGCACACACCGACAGACGCAGCAACTCGGTTCATCCCCGCACGTGCGGGGAACATTCATGATACATGAGCGGTCAAACGACAAGGACGGCGGTTCATCCCCGCACGTGCGGGGAACATACTAACGAGACTAGCTGGCAATCAGACCTACGACCGGTTCATCCCCGCACGTGCGGGGAACATTTCTCGCAGGCCCGGATCAGCTGCAGCTCGTCCGGTTCATCCCCGCACGTGCGGGGAACATCTGTCCGTGCACGCTGCCGCGATGTCTCGATAGCGGTTCATCCCCGCACGTGCGGGGAACATATCGACCTTGCCATATTGGCACCGGTCCATGCTTCGGTTCATCCCCGCACGTGCGGGGAACATGCATCGATGGCCGTCGTGGTTTCCCAGGAACAGCGGTTCATCCCCGCACGTGCGGGGAACATTCCGCAGGCGCGAGGCCGATATTGCCGATGCTGCGGTTCATCCCCGCACGTGCGGGGAACATTGCGTAACAGACCTACTACAGGAGCTTGTCTATCGGTTCATCCCCGCACGTGCGGGGAACATGCTAGCGTCATGTATCCGAGCGTCAGGACATGACCGGTTCATCCCCGCACGTGCGGGGAACATTCGATCATTGGCTCGAGAACCTGGCAGCGACGGCGGTTCATCCCCGCACGTGCGGGGAACATGCGTTGCCGATGCATCGAGGCGCGGATGAGATCGGTTCATCCCCGCACGTGCGGGGAACATATCCGGTTCTCGATCGTGGACAGCTCCGATCATCGGTTCATCCCCGCACGTGCGGGGAACATGCGGATGCACGTCCTGGATCGGCAGAAGGCCGGTTCATCCCCGCACGTGCGGGGAACATACTTCCTCTACTTCCGCGAAATCATAGATCAATTTCGCGGGCCAAAAATCTACCGAGCAAAATACTGAATAAACCAGTTATGCCTATTCTGCCGTCTCTGCATCGTCTGAAACGCCATTTTCAGGGAGAAAGGACACCAGCTTGATCCCATCCATCTCTTTCGGAATCCTTCTGTTCTTTCCGAGCGTCAGAAAGTCAAAACCCGATTCCGTGTTCGTGCTCCATGCCATCACCGCGTTGCCGTCCTCGATCCCCTTTTCCACCTGGTCCCAGATCATTTCCCGCACGCGCCGTGAGACCTTGCCCACATAGACCCCGGCCCGCACCTCCAGCAGCCATATCGCCAGCCGTCCCCGCAAACGAGGCGGCACGTTTTCAACCACGATGACCAGCATCGCCAATGCCCTCCTTGTTCGGGATTGCCGGCGCAACGGCCTCCTCATGCGGCTTCGGGACTTCCAAGCCGCCTGCGGCAAGAATCTCCTCGATCGTCGGAATGATTCTGCTGCAGCAGTTTCGACTGCCGGAATACGTCACGGCAGGCGATCCGCACATCCCGCTCCGGGTTGTGGGGATTCTTCGCCGCAATACGAAACGCCACCGGCACCACGGTCTCGAACTTGAAAACGTCGGCGATGTCGTAGACAAAGGACTGCGGCTTGCCGGTGTGAATGAAACCCAACCGCCGGGGCATACCCCGCCGCCAGAATCGCCGCCTCGCAGATACCGTAAAGACAGGCAGTGGCGGAACTGAGACACCGGTTCGGCACGTCGCCGCTCCCCCATTCGGTGTGGTCGTAGTTGCGATGTTTCCATTCCACCCTGTACTGTCTGGCCAGGAGTTCGTACATCTTCCGCACCCGCACGCCCTCGATGCCGCGCAGCTGCTCGACGCTTCGCCGTTCCGGCGGCTCTTCCTTAAAACGCATCGCATACATCTTGCGCACCACTTTCAGCCGCGCGTCGTCGTCCAGCGCCAGCTTCGCCTGATAGAGCAGCCGGTCGGCCCGCGCTCCTCCCGGCTGACCGGAGGCATAGAGCCGCACCCCGCCGTCGCCGATCCATACGAGCAAGCACCCCACTCGCGACGCCAGCGTCACCGCCGCATGCGATACCCGCGTCCCCGGCTCAAGCATAAGGCAGGCCACGCCGCCCACCGGGATATGGGTGCGCACGCCCGTCTTGTCGACGACCACGAACGCCCCATCCAGCACGTCGAGGTTTCCCTTTTCAATGAACAGCACGGAAAGACGGTCCTTGATGGGTATGGGCTTGAGTGGCGGAAGAATAGGTTCGGTCATGGTTACCTCCTTTACACTATCGGCACTACCGACAGGAGCCCAAGTCCCATGGCCTTGCCGTGGCCGATGCCGGCTTGCAGCAGCATTTCTGAAACTGTCCGGTTCGGTAACTAATGAGAATCCCGTCGTACAGCACCGAAAAAATCCGGATAGCATTACCGGAATGTTGGTTGCCTCGGAGCATCTGTTCCTGAGAAATCCTGACATCGACCCGCTTCCGCGAGGTTTCTGGAAGGTAGAAGGATGCCAGTTGCGGCAGACGAAAAACCGTGCAACTTCCCTTTGCGCTCAATCCATTTTTCTTGCTCCTCCAGCCGCAGTAATCCCAGACGTTTGCCGTTGCGGGTCACGCAAGGGTTAGCACGCAGCCTGAAACGAAAATGTTGCCCGACTTTAAGTGAATCGAGTTTGAGCCGATCCTTCAGATCGATGCCGGGATCGGCCTTGGCCAACCACCCCTTCACGCCGATTCCGGTCCAATCAGGGATCGTCAGGCTTTGCACAAGAATGCGCGGGTAGCCGGCAGGATCCGTCTCCGGCTCACACCTCCACAAAAATTCACCTTCAGTGCATTTTTTGTCCGGCACGCTGAACGCCCGACAAAGAGTGGAATGAAGCTGGTAGGGGTCGGAGAGGTCCCGTCGAACCTCCCGGCAACGTGGATCAAGATGGATTCTATGCAGGAACATGGGTAACCTCCTGAGAGAAGGGGATCCACTCCGAACGCACGAACCGCGCCCCGAAGCGGCGTTCGGAAAACGATGACAGCGGCTGGTCCATCTTGAGTACACCAGCCTCGTCCTCGGACTCAAACGAGACCAAAAGCTTCTCGGGGAGTTTTTCCCATTTCCGCGGTGAGGCGATCCACGGCCACTGTTCCAAAACCTTCCGTAACGGAGCATCCTGAAGTCCGTCCTTCATCCAGATAGACTCGGAAGGCACATAGGATTTGCGCCCCAAGGCCAGCGGCCAAACGGGATCGCGCAAGGCAGCGTGAGCCTTTTCCAGAAGCTTGCGGTCATCTCCTTCAAACGCCACCAGAAAAGCAGCATCGGCAAGATAGAAGCGTTGAGAGACAACGCCCCCATCTCTGGCCGGCTTTCCATCGGCCTTGATGATGGTATCGGTTGCAGCACATCCCGCTGTCTGGTAGTCCCGCTTGGGGATCCCAGGCCGGTCGTGACGAACCCCCATGGAGAGCCGTGTAAGCGGTTCCAGATCTGTCCAGTTCTCGCGGTCGATCCCCAGGGCGGCGGCCAAGAGTCCGACAACGCCGGACTTGGACGGCTCCTTCCCGGTATCGCGTTCGTCAAAGCGACTGGTGGTTCCCCACGACTGCATGGGTCCCACCAAGCGAAGCAACAAGGTTGGCATGGGGTCACTCCTGTATGGCCGAAAGGGCCTTGTCGAGGATATCCTTCAGCGCCGGCACGACTGTTCCGAAACCATCCAACTTGGCCTCAACGAGATTGAGAACGAAGGTCTTCCCCTCACCGCCAAAGGCAGCCTGCAGTGCTTTAGCCTTCTTTGCAAGTTCCTCTGCCGACTTTCTGGTCAGCGACTCATCCTTTTTAACGCGGACGGCAGTCTCAAAGGCATTGGCCAGGTTGCGGGGTGCGGTATTACGGCGCACCGAAACGGCCACGAATTCCGGTGGATTGTGGGCCGCGAAGGTGTTTTGCTTGCCGGTGGGTTCAGCCACCACGAAGCCCTCCAGGAAGGCTCGCAGACCCTTGGCTGCCAGTTCCTTGTCACCCTGGAGGTTATCCACAAGCTTATCCCAGTCCACCACGGCGTAGCGGTAGAAACAGGCCGAATTGAACTCGACAGTTCCCATCATGTCGGCACCGGCGGTGTCCTCGGGTTTGAGGTCATCCACGGCCGTGTAGAAGTCGAATTCACGCTCGACAGCATGGGTCGAAATGGCGTGCGCAACCTGGCAGGCGGCATCCTGGTTCTTTTCGGGCATATCGGCGAGCATTCGCCCGAACAGTGCAACATCCACGGCCTTTCCGCCGTTAAAAACTTTTTCAAGTGCTTTCTTTAATTCGGGATCAGCACTCTGAGCGGCCTGCTTCTTGGCCTTGCCGGGTTTTTTCCCCTCGGTCGGGGCCTTCGCGAAGGCGGTGACTGAGTCCCACTTTTCGGAGATAATTCTGGCGATTTCGGAAATTTCGCGTTTCCCCAGAAACAGAAGATACTCGCTTTTTCCATCCTCTTTCACCGAAAGTTCCATGGCGGCCAATGTCAAGCGAGCTTTTTCTTCTGCTTCAGCTTCGTCATGTCCCTGAGCGACCAAGGACTTGGTGAGGGCCTCCAGAACGCGTTTGGTGCGCACGGCTACATCATCCGTCGCCAAAACTTTTTGTTCAACCAAACTCGCGAAATGCCGCCGTATCGAACGCTTGAGGCACTGGCTGGACACGCGGGCGCGGCGGGTGCCACCAAAAAAGGCATCTTTGGGAGCACCGGTGTCATCTCTGTTCAGGTTGGACGGGGCGAAGTTCTGCAAAGCGTGAACCTCGACAATCGTTTTCATTCGTTGATCTCCTTATCGGTGTGCTGTTCGGTAGCTGTTTCGTAATTCAGGTTCCGGTAAAAGTCGCGGGCCCAGGCGTTCTGGGTACGCTTCTGATCGTCGCTCCAGTACAGAAGCCCCTTTAGCAAGGAGCCAAAATCAATGGCTTGCTCTTTGAGAAGGGCGATCATCTGGCGCAGACGGTGTGGCAGTTGGTCGGAATCGGCATCCAGCAGGCTGATGAAGCGGCGTTCGGTGCTCGTGGATCCGCTTGCCTTTTGGTAGGCCGCACACGCCTTCCCGAGAGACATCGGTTGCCTTCCTTGGCTTTCGCGCCAGTGTGCGGCCCAGAGGCCAGCTACCAGATAGAACATCTCCCGCCGGAAGGAATTATCCTCATCCTTAACGAAGGGTTCGACGTAGGGATAGGCTGGTGCGAATTTTCCGGGGTCGAAAGAGAGGCTTCGGCGCAGCACCGCCCGCACCCTGGTGTCTTTTTCATTCAGGCCCTCCAGCCATTCTATGAATCCGTTCATGCATCCTCCTTCTGCGGTTCCAGTTTCTGGATCTCCTCATTCAATTTCTTCAATTTGTGCAGCACAGGCCCCTCAGCTTTCACGAGAGCACGGATAGCCCAAGCATCGCCCATGGAGACAGAGGCACGGTGCAGTTTCCAGGCTTTCAGCAAGGTGTCCCTGACGGATTTCAGCCACTGGTGCCGAATATCTTCGGAATCCCGGTCGGGAGTGTATTCGCGCAGGATCTGATGAAAGCTGAATTCCAGGGTGGACCAGTACCAGGGGATCGCCGGCATCTGTTCCATAAATCCCTTGATATCCTTGCCGTCTGGCGGTCGTTCCCCTCGACTCAGAAGATCTCGTGCAAAAGAACGGCAGGCTGACCAGAGGGATTTTTGAGCATTCTCTGCATCGATGAGGAGTTGCCGGATCTCCGTCCGGATGAAGCGGTCTCCTGACAAAGCCTTCGGCAGAGCAAAGAGTTCCATACGCCAGTACTCGATCTTGGCCTTGTTGTTTACCTGACCGAGAACCATCACTGATCCTGGAAATCGGCTCCGGTCCGACCTGGTCAATGCCGTCGCGTGCTCGATCACCTGAGGCGCAAGATGCGATTCGTCAGGAAGGAGAGAGTCAAAGTCTCGCCAAAAACCTCGGTTGCGGAACTTGATAGGCAGCTTTCCCCTTGTATCGTCGACCCGGTAGCCAAGCATTGGGTCGGTCTGATCCGGGGATGAGTTTCCAACTCCAGAGGCGAAAGCAAGTTTCCCGATCCGGCCTGAATCATTTGCCTCCAGACGGATGGAGCGAATCCTCCAAGTGTAACGGTCGGCAAGCCCACTTGCTCTACGCTCCACTCCCGCTTTCAAACTCTCCACCGAATCCGGGCATCTCTCCCATAGAGGATTGTCGGCAGCAATGATTTGCCGATTCTGGGGAACCAGGGAAAGCAGAAGGGTGTCTTGGAGATTGTCCCCAAGAGGCAGGGCCATCACCGCTGTTGCAGAGGGTGCTGTACCGGTGTGCGATAGTTCGCTTTTACCGCAGCTTACCGAAAAGGTCTGAGTGGCCAGGATCCAGCGGGTTGCCGCAGCCGCGGAAATTACGCCTGGTGCTTCGATGTCCACGTGGTCGAAGAGAACCTTGGCATTGTCGGCATTATGCTCGGCAGCAAGAACCGTCCAGGCTCTCCAGGTTTTCGGCTCAAATGTTGGAATTTGTCCAAACGGATACTTCTCATCGAACAACCAGAACCGATCCCGCCACTTTTCCAGGTAGGCTGTGATTTTTTCGACTGGAAACCCTGCCTTGAACAAAGCCTTGGCTTGATCGATGTCGGTCGGTCCTTCCAGGGCGCGGTACAGGACTGCAAGCAGAAAGCGATGCAGGGCCGCCACTACCAGCGGCGACGGATCCTCAATTGCGGCAATTTCCTCAGATCGCAGCAGGGTCTCGCGGATGCCCAGTTCGCCGCGGACTCCGTCAGGGAATCGCACCGGAATCCATTTCTCGTCAATCAGGTTGAATCGGCTCATTCGGCCTCCTTTGATTCGTAAACCAGTCCCAGGTCGTCATCCAGGCGCACCATCGCATCCTCCGTCCAGCGGCCCTCCGCGTTCAGCACCAGCGGGAAACAATTGCGCAAGAGCGGCGATTTCTTCCAGCCTTCCGGTACACCCAGCTTCTGAAGTTTCTTGACCACACCCTTTCGCGAAAGACTCATGGCCCGCAGGAACCACTGTTTGGCCTGGGCGAAATCCGGCGTTGCTTCAGGACCGAATCCATCTTCCGGCAATAACGGAATAGCGACGATCGAGTCTTCACCAAGTCTGGTCTGGGCCATGAGGGTTCGATGCACACCGGGTTCATCTTCGTCGTAAAGAACGAATCTCGCCGGATCGTTCCACGATGCGTCGTCGGGAAAGCCAATGATCGCCTGGTTCGCCTGCCCCTTGTGGGCAAGGTCTTCTCCGTCTTCGTGCCACCAAGGCTTTCTCCAGTCGCTCCTGCAGGGATTCCGGCACATCCACCTGCTCTTCGTACACCGCTTGCACCAAGCTGTCGATTTCGTCCGGCAGCATCAGATTGCTCTGCCGCTCGCGAAGCAGACACCATGTGCGCAAGAGCAGGTCTTCGCGGTACACCGTCCCCCACCATAACGGCTTTCCGAATGACGGCGGCTCGTCGCCGGTCAGTCCCGCCACCAGGAGGATCGGCTCGGAAACAGGTCTGGAGTCCCGCGCATGCCGCCACAAGCGCCCCGCTCGCTGGAGCACGAGGTCAATGGGCGCGAGGTCGGTTACGATCAGGTCGAAGTCGAGATCAAGGCTCTGCTCCGCCACTTGGGTGGCAATGAGGATTTTTCGGCCGTCCCGATTTCCACCCTCACCGAAAGGTCTCCAAGGCCTGGTCCTCGCGCTTCTGCCGCCGGTCAGCCGGAAAACGGGCGTGGAAGAGAAACACTTCCGTCCCATCGGACAGACGCTTGCCGACACGCTGGCCTTCGCGTTCCAGAGGCTCACCCTCGGGAAAAAGCCGGTACAAGTTCTTGGGCGCGCTGCACCGTATTGACAAGCGCCAGCCCCATTCCGCCACTGGCAGATGCTCCTCCAAAGCAGAGCGCATGCCGGCAGATCCGGGGGAATTCCCTGCAACGCAAGAGTCAGGCGGCGCGCAGGATCGGCCTCGAAATGTATTTGATCCACCTTTCACCGGGACAGAATACGGAAAGGCGCGGATATTCCTACCTCTTGTTCCGGCAAGTCGGCGTTCACCACTCCTGCCAACTTGCGCCGAATGGAAGGCGGCAGGGTCGCCGAGAGAAGCACCACCGACGAGCCCAGCGCCAGAAGCCAGCGCAGCAGGTGAACCAGGAGCGTGCCCGTGTAGGCATCGTATGCGTGGATCTCGTCGAAGACCACCACCCGGTTCGCAAGCCCCCACAGCCGCACAAAGTTGTGCCGCACGGGCAGAATGGGCAGCAGAGCCTGGTCCACCGTTCCCACACCGTATTCCGAAAGGAGCGCCCGCTTCTTGTGGGTGAACCATTCTCCTGCGCGAATCTCGCCGCCTGTTTCGGAATCGTGAATGCCCGAAAGACGCAGATTCTGGAAGGTGTCGTTAAGCAGCGTCGCTCCGTGCAACAGTTGCAGGTCGAGCTTTCGATTCGTTCCCTGGCTCGCGCAAAAACTTGAGGGTTCGCTTGAACATGGCATTTCCGGTGGCCTTGGTCGGCAGGGCCACATACAAGCCACGATGCCCGAAACGTCGCTGCATTTCCAGATGCGCAAAGAAGGCCGCCTCGGTCTTGCCCTCGCCCATGGGAGCTTCGACCAGGAGAATGGCGGGCTCCTTCAAATCAGCCAAGAGCATCGGCAACCGCCTGCTGCAAGGGGCGGGGAGCGAAACCAAATACCTGCTCGAAGGACTTTGGCTCTGAGGAAAGCGGGGTTCGGGGTTCCCATCCGATGGCGTCCAGGGCTTGTTCGGCAATGGCTCTGCGCTTTTGAAACCATCCCTGCAAGATCATCGCAGTCCTCGGAGGTACCAAAGGGGAACCAATCTTCGTTGGAGCCAATCCAGTCGGCAAAGCTCGTGAGTCCCGACAACAGCATGAATTCGGGGCCGGAAAGAGTCTGTTTGACGGGAATCTTGCCTGGTTTGAAGACCTCCAGCAAATCATCCACGAGATCTCGACGAGCTTGCGCCCAGTCATCACTGCCAATGGCACGCCTGTCTCCCTTCAGGTTATCGAGAGTGCTCGGAGAAGCACGGCTCCCATGGTGACATCCCACCGCATCGGCCACCAAGTCGGCCAATTCATCAGGCCAGCCCTTTCCTGCAATAGCTCCGCCAGAGCAATCTGGCTCACGAAAGCGTGGTTGATCTTCGGTATTTGGACTTCGAGGCAGATTGCAGCCCTGTCAGGGAGCTTCCGGCCACTTACATTGGAAACCCGGACAGGCCTTTCCCAGATCATGGCAGGCAACCACAAGCAAGATCCAGGGTCGCGCATCTTCCCAATCCATCCCCAAGCATTGCTGCCATCCTTATGCGAGTAGATTCCGGTTCACGAGCCAGGATGGCGTCCGCACTGGCAGCCACATCCAGCATGTGGAGAATCAGGGGATGCCACGCGGTTTTATCAACCTTGGACGTTTTCGCCCAAAGGTTGGCGTAAGTTTTATCCATCATCTTTTCATCATCTCCAACCATATCCTCGCCACCAATCTCGCGTCGTCAAGTGCACGGTGGCGCATGGTTTGCTCGGGTATTCTGCCGAACAAATGCCGGTAGACAGTTTCAAGTTTGTGATTCCGCAGCTTCGGATACAGTCTCCTGCTCAATTCCAGCGTGCAGTGACAAGGATTCGTCAGCCCCATGCCGAGCCGCAGGAATTCATGGCTGATGAATCCCATGTCGAATCTCGCGTTATGGGCCACCAACGCACAGTCCGCAATGAACTTCCTGAATTCCGGCATGACCTCGTCCGCTCTCGGTTTACCAAGCAGCATCTCTTCGCTAATTCCGTGCACCTGTTGCGCCGCCCAATGAATCCGCTCTTTCACATTGATGAGACAATGAAATTCCTCGCAAAGATTCATCCCTTCCACCGCAACCGCGCCGATTTCGATGATCCGATCTCCACGCGTTGTCGAAAGTCCGGTTGTTTCCACGTCGACGGCGATGAATCGCCCCGCAGCTCTCGTGCACCTATCTCCCTCATCATCTTTTACGGTTTTTCGTCTCATATCCTACCAAATGCCAGGCTCAAAACGTGAGCCTGCGAAAAAGAATTTGGAGAATTGCACTTCGAGAAAAGACTGCCATCTGCCGGCAAGTCTTCACAGCAGTTGTTGGGAGAATTATAGAGTATGCCGCGTTACCTGTCACCTGTCAGAAGTGACAGGGTAAGATCAGGCGGGTGAATGCGACAACAAAGGCAATTTCTCAGGCTGTAGCGCAGACATTCATCGTTTACTTCCCCGAGGAATCGAACACTGCCTCTTTAATGCCTTTGTCAGCAGGTTTACGATCTCCGTCCGTAAAGATTCCGGCGCAAGTACCTCCACCTCCGGCCCGTGCTTCAAAATATCCATGACAAGCTCCCGAGAGTCGGAATACGGCACTTCAAGAACGTATTGCCCATCCTCAAAGCGCCCTTTCTGCTCCGGATGCCAGACTTCGTCCGCCACCCAGCGGGAACGCTCGGAAGAGAAACGAAGCACAGCCTTCTGTTTCGGTTTCCCGGCGAAGATGCCGTAGGCGGACGCGAAGTGAGTATTCAGTTTATCATCAGGGATATCCCGGGCCGGTTCACCGAGCATCCGGGCCTGCAGGATGCGGTCCACGGAAAAACTCCTGAGCGCTTTTTTGGCATGGTCCCAGGCGTCGAGGTACCAGTTGTCGCGGTAGTGAACGATGCGTTGCGGAGAGATGCGTGCGTTTGGTGGTCTTATCGTTGGTGCGGCCATGGTAGACGATCAGGAGACGCTTTCGCCCGAGCACTGCGCCTGCAACCGTGGGAAAGTTTTCAGGGTCACATCTGCGTCCAGCCATGCGCAGGATGCGTATGCGTCTTGTCGTGTCGCCCTGTGCCGTGCCCTTTGACTTCAGGATGCGCTCGATGCGTTCCCGAAGCGGCGCAATATGGCTTTCGAGCAGGCCGGGCTGTATTTCCGCCAGCAGATGCTGGACCGTCAGGAGAGCGTGCAGTTCGGACGCATTAAACCAGAGGCCGGGCAGATCGTAGGGCTGGTCGCCCGTTTGCGTATAGCGATAGCCTTCTGTTTTGCGGTCGTACTGGATCGGTGCGCCGAGAAAATCGCGCATATCTCGGATGATCCGGTTGGTTGTTGCGCGGGAGCACTCGAGCTTTTCCTGGAGAACTGCGTGAGGGACCGGATAGCGCGACTGGCGCAGTACCCGGTCCAGGCAGTAGATGCGGTCAAAGAGATCCATGGGCCTCCATTCCTGAAATGCCTTTGAGCTCAGTTCTGGAAGAGGCTATCAGATGGAGCGGGAAATAGCAATACCCCGAAAATACCCCGCTATGCCGCGAGACATACCAAGATTCAAATTGACTCTCTTCACTAAAAAGGTTAATTTGACGATGATGAAACAGCCGTTGAAATATACAAGCTCCTCCCCAAAACGAACTGCGGCAAATGCGGCACCACGAGCTGCTTCGGCTTCGCCGCCAGACTGGCCTCTCACCAGGCCTCTCCTGACGACTGCCCGGCCATGACCGCCTCGGCCCGTGAAGCGCTGAAAGAAGCTGATGCGAACAGGAGCGCATCGCCGGGGACCGTGTACGAGCAGGCGCTCCGGTCGCTGCAGCCGAAGATCCAGGCACTGGACTTCCGGAAGACTGCAGCCCTCTTCGGCGCCACACTCACCGGCCCTGACAGCCTTGAGCTGACGTTCCTGAACGAGCAGTACCATATTACGAAAGAGAAGATAACCAACCCGTCCGGAGCAGAACCGCGCCCCTGGATCTCGATCCTGATCTACAATCATCTCTGCATGCCCGATCCGCCCGCGCCCGCAGGCGAATGGATAACCTTCAGTTCGATACCCGCGTCCCATGCAAAGGACAAGGCCTGGGCAGGCCATGTCGAAGACGTGATCGCCAAACAGTTTGCGGGGAACGTTGCCGCCTTAAAGACAGCCTGCGAAAAGTTCGGCGGTGTGCCCAGTGAGTTCAGCGGCAGCCATGACGCGGCATACGAGTTCCGGTTCTTTCCTCACTATCCGGCGCTGCTGTTATTCTACGATGCTGTTGCAGAAGAGAATTTCCCTGCCCAGTGCAAACTGCTGCTCGACAGGACTGCGCCGCGCTATCTGGATATCGAGTCTATCGTGGTGTTGGGAGAGGAGTTTGCGGGGAGATTAACGGGGTGATGCGTAGGGAGTTGGACTTCGCTGTCATTCTGAGCAACGCGAAGAATCTCGGTTTTAGCAATTAGTTCAGATCCTTCACTTCGTTCAGGATGACACCTCAAATGCTTTTCAAATAGTCTATTAAAACCATTCAGAGCTCAGATCTTTCCATTCTGGGTATCTTACTGATTCGCAAGTCCGATCTCTGTTGATCTTCGCGCCATCCTTTTAGATACTGTTTGAATCTCTGCTTATGGTCCCGCCGTTACCATCTGCGATGTTCAGGCAAATAGACGAAGCCGCGTCATATTGTAAGTTGACGTAAATCCGGAAACGAGCTTCTGTTTGGAAATGTCTTAGTAGACGCTAGACAAAATCAAGATTATTCGAAAGCTCCTGTGTAAAGAGTTTTCGAGTTGTTCGTCAGAAATAAACGTAGAATTGCTTCATGTCGTTTGTTTCAGTGTCAGATTCTTCGTGGAACTCACCCGCCAGGGAAAGACGAGATTCTTCGCTCCGCTCAGAATGACGCCGAAAACAATGACAAAGACCTTGTCAGCGTTTAACGGCATAAATGAGAAATTCCACATTCCCGTCCTGCCCGGTGATCGGCGATGGAATGACGCCTTTAACGTCAAAACCCTGTTCCTGAACAAATGATCGTGATCCTTTCGACCGCCGCCTGCCTCGCCGCCTCATCCCGCACGATGCCGCCTTTGCCCACCTGCTCCCGCCCAACCTCGAACTGCGGTTTGATGAGCGCAACAAGCTCCGCACCGGGCCTCAGAAATTGCAGAATGGAGGGGATCACTTTTTCGAGCGAGATGAACGACACATCGATGACCGCGATATCGACCGGCTCCGGGACCAGTGCAGGTTCGATCGCGCGGATGTTCACCCGTTCGATCGTCACAACGCGCGGGTCCTGCCGGATCTTCCAGGCCATCTGGCCGTAGCCCACATCCACGGCATATACTTTTTTCGCGCCGTGCTGCAGCAGGCAGTCCGTGAACCCGCCGGTAGAGGCGCCCACATCGAGCGCAACCTTGCCGTCTGCGGACAGTCCGAACTCCTTCAGGGCCGCTGCAAGCTTCAGCCCTCCCCTGCTTACATAGGGAAGGACCTCGCCGAGGATACGGATCTCCGCATCTTCCGGCACGAGCGCACCGGCCTTGTCCTGCTTCTGGCCGTTCACCAGGATCTGGCCCGCCAGGATCAAGGCATGCCCGCGTTCGCGGCTTTCAACGAGGCCGCGGTCGACCAGGAGCCGGTCGATGCGGATTTTTCCCGTCTTCTGTTTTTTTTCATCAGACATGATCACCTTTAATTGACCATGCAGCGGCAGCTGGCGCAGATGAACGCGGATTATCGCTGATAAAACCAATACAGATTTATCTGCGTCCATGCGTTTTTCAGGATCGACACGCACCCGCGATCATAAAAAAAGGCGCCAAGAAATCTTTTAGCGCCTTTTGCGTATCCCATCAGCTCCGTTACTCCGAACTTTTATCATGCATCTTTGGCTTTTAGGTTCACCACCGGCGGCACTGCCTTGAGCCGGGACTGCATGACGAACTCTCTGACCGAGGCATAGATCCCGTCGGCGTCCAGTCCATACTTTTTCCGGAGCAGGGCCTGCGTACCGTGCTCGATGTACGAGTCAGGCAACCCGATCCGCAGCGACTTCACGCCGGTCATGCCTGCCGCGTCAAGGCTTTCGAGCACGGCGCTCCCGAAACCGCCCATCAGCGCATGTTCCTCCACCGTGACCACTCTGCCGGTCTTTTTAGCGACCCGCTGGATCAGTTCCCCGTCGAGCGGCTTCACGAACCGGGCGTTCACCACTGCTGCCGAGATGCCGTCACCAGCCAGCCGCTTTGCCGCCTCCATCGCAGGGTAGACCATATTGCCGATGGGAATGATGGCGACTTCGGTCCCGTCCAGGAGCAGTTCCGCCTTGCCGATTTCAAGCAGTTTCAATTCCTGGTCCATGGGAACGCCGTACCCCGTTCCGCGCGGGTAGCGCACGGCCGTCGGGCCGGGATATGCGATCGCGGTCTTGATCATATGCTGCAGTTCGTTCTCGTCCTTCGGCGCCATCAGGACCATATTCGGCACATGGCGCAGGTAGGCGATGTCGAACACGCCATGGTGCGTGGGCCCGTCCTCGCCCACCAGTCCGGCGCGGTCAAGCGCCAGCGTCACCGGAAGGTTCTGGAGGCAGAGATCGTGCACGATCTGGTCGTAGGCCCGCTGCGTGAAGGTGGAGTAGATGGCCGCCACCGGATGCAGCCCCTCGACCGCAAGGCCGCAGGCGAACGTGATGCCGTGCGACTCCGCAATGCCTACATCGAAGAACCGGTCCGGGAACTGCTCCGAGAATTTATCGAGCCCCGTGCCTTCAGGCATGGCTGCGGAGATCGCCACGATCTTTTCATTGTCCGCCGCAAGCTTGATCATGGTCTGGCCGAAGACATCGGTATAACTGAGCACCGCTGTCTTTTTGCTCGTTTTGCCGGTCGCGAGATCAAAAGGCGGCGTGCCGTGGTACTGCGACGGGCTGCATTCGGCAAACTCGCAGCCTTTGCCTTTTTTCGTGATCACATGGATAAGCACAGGCCAGGTGAAGTCTTTGATATTGTTGAAGGTCTGAAGCAGATGCTCGATGTTATGCCCGTCGATGGGACCGACATACTGGAACCCCAGGTCTTCGAACAGCATGCCCGGCACCATGAGGCCCTTGATGGATTCCTCGGTCCTTTTGGCAAGGTTGAACATGGCTTCCCCGACCCGGGGGATCCCCTGAAGAAAATGCTTGGTCTCCCGGCGGAATTTCGTATAGATATTTCCGGTCATCAGCCTGCTGAGATAGGATGAAAGGGCTCCCACGTTCGGCGATATGGACATTTCGTTGTCGTTCAGGATCACGACCAGGTTCTTCTTCAGATGCCCTGCCTGGTTCATTCCTTCGAAGGCAAGGCCGGCGGAAATGGAACCGTCGCCGATCACGGCGATGACGCGGTATTCTTCGCCCTTGATGTCCCGTGCCGCCGCCATACCGAGTGCCGCTGATATCGACGTGCTCGCGTGGCCCACATCGAAGTGGTCGCAGGGGCTTTCTTCGCGTTTGGGGAAACCGCTCATGCCCCCATGCTGCCGCAGCGTCGAGAACTGGGCGCGCCGTCCTGTCAGGATCTTGTGCGCATAGGCCTGATGGCCCACGTCCCAGACGATGCGGTCCTTCGGCGTGTCAAAGGCATAGTGCAAGGCGATGGTCAGGTCCACCACGCCGAGGCTGGAAGCCAGGTGGCCGCCGGTCCGGGACACGACGTTGATGATCTCCTCCCGCACCTCGCCCGCGAGCGTCGGCAGTTCCTCCTGCGAAAGCGTCCTCAGGTCTTGTGCGCTGTTGATGTCATCGAGAATCATGGTAACCTCGTTCCAGGCAAATCCAAATCCGAATATCTAAATACGAGATAAATTTCAAAGTTCAGAATTTCGCAATTGTACTTTAGAGCTTCTGTGCTTCGCATTTGAATTTGCTTTTAATTCACTCTCTGTACAATATATTTCGCCAATTCCCTGAGCGGGTCGGCCTTGCGGTCGAAATCCTTGAGCAGATGAACGGCCTTGTCTGCGACTTCCACGGCCCTGCGACGCGACTCTTCCAGTCCGTAGAAGCTCGGGAAGGTCTTTTTGCCTTTTTTGAGATCGCTGCCCACGTCCTTGCCGATCTCTTCCTGGGTGCCGGTGAGGTCCAGGATGTCGTCTGCGATCTGGAACGCGAGGCCAACCATCTCACCGTAACGGGAGAGCGCCGCGAACTGGCGTTTCCCCGCCCGGGCATAGAGCGCGCCGATGCGCACGGACGACCGGATCAGTGCGCCGGTCTTGTGTGTGTGGATGTATTCCAGCGTGGGAAAATCCACTTCTTTGCCTTCGGACTGGATGTCAACCACCTGGCCGCCCACCATGCCGAAGACGCCTGACGCGGTCGAGAGCTCTTTGATGATCGCCAGCATTCTGCCTGCAGGCACTGTTTTCAAGCGCCGGGGATCGGACAGGACCTCGAAGGCCATGTTCAGAAGGCCGTCTCCTGCAAGAATGGCAATGGCCTCTCCGTACACCTTGTGGCAGGTAGGCCTGCCGCGGCGGAGATCGTCGTCATCCATGGCAGGAAGGTCGTCGTGGATCAGGGAATAGGTATGGATCAGTTCGAGCGATCCGGCAATGGGAAGCAGGTCGGCGATAGGCACACCCAGCGCTTCAGCGGAAGCAAGGGCCAGTATCGGCCGCACCCGCTTGCCGCCGGCAAAGAGGCTGTAGCGCATCGCTTCATGCACGACAGGCGGGAACGTTTTCGCAGGCGGCACCAGTTTTTCAAGCGATCTGTCGACGACGACCTTTTTTTTCTGAAGATAGGCTTTTATATCCATGACCGCGGTGGTGTTACTCCTCTTCCTCGTTAAAAGGCTGTGCAACTACGTTCCCCGCCTCATCCTTCAGCAGGATCTCTACGCGGCGCTCGGCATCCTCCAGCCGGCGGTTGCAGATGCGGGAAAGCTTGATCCCTTCTTCGAAAAGCTTCAGCGACTGTTCCAAAGGAAGGTCCCCCTGCTCAAGCTCCTTCACGATCTTTTCGAGACGCTCCAGAGAAGTTTCAAACTTCTTTTCCGCCATGGGGGTTTTTCTCCAAACTCAGGTTCGGCAACGCTTTTATTATATACGGACAACCACAGGAAAATCAAGGCGAAATACGACATTCTGAGCAAAAAAGCGATCTTTCATCTATGATTTTCTCTTCCGGAAGGAGATTACGTCACGGTGAGGGCAAAAATAAGAACCCGATGTCGCAGGTAAAGACAGGACCGTTACGTCAGGTATTTCTTCAGATCGATGTGGGAAACGTAGGGATCGATGGTGCCGGCGATGGCGCGTTTGAACTTTCCATCAACGGTCTCAAGAAGGCTGACATCGGCGCTCATTTCTTTTTCTGAGCCATCGAACCTGGTCAGGAGCAGCACCCGGGGACGCATCAGGTCCCGGGTCTGATGCATGACCAGCCCCACTTCGCCGGTGTCGAGTTTGAGGACCGTTCCGACGGGGAAAATCCCCATCATGTTGACAAAGGCCTTTACCAGAACCGGGTTGAATGACGTACCGCGCTTCTTCCACAGAATACGGATGGCCTGGTCGGGCGGCGTCTGGATGCTGTAGTACACCCTTGCGGCGGTGATGGCATCATAGGCATCGGCAAGAGAAACGATCTGCGAGAACAGATGCTGACGGACCCCGATGGCGGGATACCCCCGATCTCCATGCTGATGATGCTCGAACGCCGCCACCATGGCCATCTTGGTCACGCCCGGGGTGTCGGCAAGGACCAGAGCCCCCTCAATGGGATGGCGTTTAAGCAGTTCCCACTCCGCGTCGGTAAGCTTGCCCGGCTTATTGATGATCTCATTGGGGACACTCGCCTTGCCCATATCATGCAGCAGCCCGGCAAGACCGAGGGCCGCGACCTGAGGTTTCTCGAAACGCAGGAACGTGCCGAGCGAGGAGGCAAGGAGCGACGTGTTCACCGAGTGGGCAAAGGTGTACTCATCATACATCTTAAGATTCGTCAGCCCGATGTAGGTGTCCCGGTTCTCCAAAATGTTGTCCACCATGGTTTGAACGGTCGTGTTTATTTTGCGTATATTGATCTTTTTGTCAAGCTGCTGGGATTCTATCATCTCCTTCATGGTCTCGATAGCGTCCATGAAGACCTCTGTAGCCCTCTTTTTCCCTTCCTTGATCACGCGTCCGATCTTTTTATCTACGATCAGAACGCGGCGCAGAACGATATGGGCGATCTGCGCCTTGGGAATGAGGTCGTCAACGCCGCCTTCCGCGGTAAAGGCCGCGGCGTCCTTGTTCATCAGATCGGCAAACGCCGTGATCTCATTCGTGGTAAGGCCCGTTTTAAAGACGATCCCGCCGATATCGCGGCCCGAGAACAACTCCATGAGCACCGTAAGGCTCTCGTCGAGGGGGACCGAATCCTTTTCAAAAAACAATTCCCCTCCCACGAGATAGAAGGGGGCCTCGTTCCGGTCCACCAGCAGTTCGTTGATCTTGAGCAGGAACTTGTCTGCGGACGCAAGGACAAAGGGATGCGAGGCCGGATAGAGGGTCGAGTTCCTGAGCACGGCAGCAAGCAGCTGAAACGCTGACTTGGCGGTGTTGATCAGCTGTTGCCTGGCAAAGAAGGACTGTCTCGATTCGCCCTGCCTATCGTTTTTCTCTTCCGGCATCGGCCAGTCTCCTGTTGATCGCTGCAATGGCGCCACGCGCCGCGTCCCTGAGCTCTTCCTGGAGCTTTCGCGGTTTCCACCAGCGGATCTTTGTGTAGCGCGCCAGGAACTCCGCCGACTCCCTGCCGCCGATCGCCCCGAGAACCGCGATCGCTTCGAGCGCATGCTCCTGCTCCCGCTGTTTGAGCTTGCGCAGCTCCGCATAGTCCATCACGTAGCGCGCCTCCGTGTCTCCCAGCCCCTGAAGCTTGCCGATGCCCCGGAGCGCAGCGACCTGGATGCCCTCGTCCTTGTCCTTGAGGTACCGCGCCAGTATGCCGGCCGCTTTTCGTCCTCCGATGTTGAGCAGCGCGTGGATATTTTCTTCGCGGATCCGCACGTCCTTATGGTCCGCCACTTTGTGCAGGTATGCAATGGCCTGATCCGTCCCGGTATCTCCCAGGATCCGCACCGCGTTCCGCACCACATACCAGCGCCGGTCGGACAACTGCTCGCCGAGCAGTGCTACCTGGTTCTTGCCCAGGTCCTTCAGAAGTTCGATAAGGAACAGCCGTGCATCGCGATCCATCTCCTCGGCCAGAAGGTCCAGCAGCAGCGATGTTCCTGCCCGGTCAAGGGTCTTCAGATAGATATATGCTGCATTATATTCCGCCGACCCTGGCGGGTGCGCCCGCATTTCAGCGATCATGTCGGTGACAGCGGACTTGGAAGCCGTCTTTTTGAGGGCCTCGGCCATGCGAGGCTTGAAAGCAGGGTCCACCGTGGAATGCAAAGCCCTGATAATGACCGCGGCAAGTTCATACTCCTTTTTCTTCTGGAGATAGCCGAGCAGTTCCTCCAGTTGCCGGATTACACCTGAAAAAAGCTTTATCTCATTCTGCTCCGACGCGGTCCCGTGGGGATTCTTTACGAGGGGGATCAGGAAGATAAGTGTGCGCACCGCTGCCTGGATGATGTCCGACTCCATGCCGACGCCGCTCATCGCCTTGAGCGCCTCCATTTCTTCCTGCGTATAGGCCGTCAGGTCCGGCGCGATCTTGCCGGTGATATCCTCGGAGATCGGCGTGACCACGAAGGCTGAGGGATCGGGCGCGGCAGCGGGCGGTGCGCTCTTTTTTCCCGATGTTTTTTTCAGCAACGTTGCCACATGCTGCACATTCCAGTCATGGGAGAAACGACCCGCCTGGACCTCCTGCAGCGCATTGGGGACCTGCTCTACAGCATCGATAACATGATCGCTGGCGAGCTCGGTGTCAAGGTCTGCATATAGTTTGCCGGCAACGAAACCCTCCCGAACGTGCCCTTCCAGGGAAAGGACCGACTGTGCCAGACTCTCGAACAGCGTGTCGCTCTGATCAGGATGGTCCTGCCTGATCTTCTGTCCCGCCTCCTGATAGAGCGAATAGAGCCGGTCTTCCACACTCTCGTGCTCCCCGCGCGTCTGCCTGGCAAGCTCAAGCATGCTGGCGCCGAAACCTTTCGGGTCGACCATCAGGTTCCCCAGGACCAGCGTGCGGCCGGCGAAGAGGGACGCGTTCTTTTCTCGTGACGCTTTACCGGCATCGGCGGATGACTCGGCAGACGGCTTGCGGTCCCATCCTTGTTCTGCTTTGGTCGTAATGACGTCGTCAAGCCCTGATTCAACGACCTTTATATGCGTCGCTCCATATTCCCAGAGAATTGACGAGATCCCGCTCTTCACGGCCATTTCCTCCGGCGAGAGGGCAAGGGCCTTCAAGAGGACCATCAGCTCCCCTTCGACGATCCCCTCGCTGAAGACTATCTCCCTGACCTCCTTCGCGAACAGGTCCTGCGCAATGGCCTTGTTGAGCGCAGCGTCCTTGCCAAAGGGCGTGGCGAGATAGGTAAAAAAGGTCTTGTTGACGCCCACACGGTATTCAGGCGTGGTCGCGAGAAAACGGGCCAGGAGCTCATACGATTTTGATACAGATTGAGCATAGATGGGATTGTTGGGGGGATAGAGCTTTACCACCCTGATCGCCGTGATCAGGCTTCGCATGACTTCCTGGACCTCGGGTGAAAGCGCTTCTTGTTGACTTGCTTCTTTTACCATGGTTTAGAGTACCACAACAGGAGAGGAGTGTCAAAAGCGGAAATCTATTTCACGGCGACTTATGATGCCAACGCGAATGCCGCGCATGGACGATCAGGTGATCTTTTCGACGCGGGAGACCACCTCTCCCTGATGAAGTCTGGTGCTCAGCAGGTCTCCGGGGCTGACCGCTGAAGCGTTCTTCAGGATCATACCGGAAGGGAGCGCCGTCGTAATGCTGTACCCCCGGGAGAGGATGCTGAGCGGGTTCAAATGGTCGAGCGCGGACATCAAGGACAGAAGCCGGGCTCGGTCCCTGCGAAGGTGATGGTTCAGTCCCGGGGCAAGCCTGCCGGTCAGTTCATCAACGCGTTGCGTGTACTGCTCGAGCATCCTTCGCGGGTCACGGAGCACCCGCAGGCATTCGCGGAGCGAGGAGCGGCCCTGTTCTATCTGCTGACGCATGCTCCGCATGAGCCCGGTTTCAAGCGATCCAATAAGCTCGCGGAACCGGTGTTCGCTCTCCACCACCATCTCGGCCGCAGCAGAGGGCGTAGGGGCGCGCAGATCTGCGACAAAGTCCGATATCGTATAGTCCGTTTCGTGGCCCACGGCTGAGATGACCGGGACCTTCGAGGCATGGATCGCGCGCGCCACCGACTCTTCATTAAAGGCCCAGAGGTCCTCAAGAGAGCCGCCGCCGCGGCCCGTGATCACGACATCGACGTTCCCTTCACGGTTGAAATACCGCAGTGCCTCCACAATGGAAGGAGCGGCCTCCGCCCCCTGCACGGGAACGGGATAGATGATGATATGCATCCTCGGATGGCGGCGTTTGATGACCCGCAGCATGTCGCGGATGGCGGCGCCGGTCGGTGAGGTGATGATGCCGATGCGCTGCGGCAGGAGCGGAAGTCCTTTTTTGCGCTCCAGGTCGAATAGGCCTTCCTTCTCAAGCTTTGCCTTGAGCTGTTCGAAGGCCAGTTGCAGCGCGCCGAGCCCCTTCGGTTCGATGTATTCGAGGATGAGCTGGTATTCTCCCCGCGGCTCGTACACGCCCACCCTTCCGCGGCAGACCACCTGCATTCCGTGTTGAAGCGTGAATTTGAGGAAACGCTGCGACGATCGGAACAGGACGGCACGGATCTGGCTTTGCTGGTCCTTTAAGGTGAAATAGGAGTGTCCCGACTGGGGGATGCTGAGGTTCGAGATCTCCCCTTCGACCCATACATCGGGGAAGGCCCCTTCAAGAAGGTTCTTGATCTGCGCGGTAAGCTGCGTGACGGTGATGATGTGGCTTTTCATAGTGTGGATTTCGGGAGCCGACTCCAAATTCAAAACGCATTATGAAAGTTATTAACATTACTTTGAAACTGCTTAGATCAAAAGATTATCCGCAGATTACGCAAATTTCGCAGATAAAAAAACCTGAATTGTTTTTAAAATCTGCGTCCATCTGCGAAATCTGCGGACAAAAGGGTTTCTATGACTTTACATGGATCCGTTCTATGGAGCTCGCTTTTCCCGTTGTTTCATCGATCGTGATCAGCACCGCGTTCAGGTGGACCGGCCCCTTGGGGATCTCGAACCGGTGGGGTGTCTGGTACAGGAACCGCGCGATCGCCTGTTCCTTCCGCACCCCGATGACCGACTCGGTCGGCCCGGTCATTCCCACATCGGTAATAAAGGCCGTTCCGTTGGTCAGGATGCGCTCGTCAGCGGTCTGAACATGGGTATGGGTGCCGACGAGAGCGCTGGCCTTGCCGTCGAGATGCCAGGCGAGGGCGATCTTTTCAGACGTGGCCTCCGCATGGAAATCGATGATCACGACAGGCGTTTCTTTTTTCAACCGCTCGATCTCGCGCTCGGCGTACCGGAAGGGATCTTCCAGGTTGGACATAAAAACACGCCCTTCAAGGTTCAGGACCGCCGCCTTGCCTGCTCCGGGCGTGGAAACAACAACACTCCCCACCCCGGGATTCCCTGAAGGATAGTTGGCAGGCCTGATGAGACGGTCCTGTTTGTTGAGATAGGGTTCTATCTCCTTCTTGTCCCAGACATGATTGCCCGAGGTAAGGACATCGATCCCCATGAAGAACAGCTCATCAGCGATATCTGAGGTTATGCCGAACCCGCCGGCAGAGTTCTCGCCGTTGGCGATGACCAGGTCCGGACGGTGCGCATCCATGAGCCCGCGGAGCTGGGCCCGCACCATCTTCCGGCCCGGCTCGCCGATGATATCGCCGATGAAAAGTACTTTCAAGAGACCTCCTGATGCACGATGCATGATGCACGATGAATGATAGAAACGATGCCGGATCAGGCTTTCATCCTGCATCCGGCATCATGTATCCTGAATCGGTTTTGTTCCTACTTGGCGTATTCCACGTACCTGCTCTCGCGGACCACGGTCACCTTGATCTGGCCGGGGTAGGACATCTCGGCCTCGATCTTCTTGGCAATATCGCGCGAAAGCTGGGCCGAGTGGGCATCCGAGAGGTCTTCGGGCTTCACGATGATGCGGATCTCGCGGCCGGCCTGGATGGCGTAGGACTTTTCCACGCCCTTGAAGGAATTGGCCGCGGTCTCGAGCTGCTCAAGCCGCTTGAGGTAGCTTTCGAGTGTCTCGCGCCGGACACCGGGCCTTCCTGCCGACAGTGCGTCCGCTGCAGCCACCAGCACTGATTCGACACAGTTCGGTTCGCCGTCGCCGTGATGGGTCATGATGGCATTGATGACCTTGGGATTTTCGCCGTACTTCTTGGCCAGGTCCCCGCCGATCTGCGGATGGGTGCCTTCCACCTCGTGGTCGATCGCTTTTCCGAGGTCATGGAGCAGGCCGGCCCGCCGCGCCAGCTTCTGGTCAACGCCACACTCGGCCGCCATGATGCCTGCAAAGTAGGCGACTTCGCGCGAGTGCATGAGCACGTTCTGGCCGTAGCTCGTCCGGAACCTGAGCCTCCCCAGGAGCTTGATGATCTCGGGATGGATGTTGTGGAGTCCAAGGTCGAAGGCCGCCTTTTCTCCCTCGTCCTTCATGGTGATGTCCAGGTCCTTCTTGACCTTCTCGGCGATCTCCTCGATCCGCGCAGGGTGAATGCGGCCGTCCAGGATCAGACGCTCGATCGTGAGCTTCGCGATCTCTCTGCGGAGCGGGTCATAGCAGGAAAGGATCACCGCCTCGGGCGTATCGTCGATGATAAGGTCGATGCCGGTGGCCGCCTCGAGCGCACGGATGTTCCGTCCCTCGCGGCCGATGATCCTGCCTTTCATTTCATCGTTCGGCAGGTTCACCACCGACACGGTGGCCTCGGCGACATAGTCGCTTGCGTACCGTTGGATGGCCAGGCTGATGATGTTCTTGGACTTTTTGTCCGCCTCTTCCTTGGCTTCGTCCTCGATGCGCTTGATGCTCTTGGCAGCCTCGTACTTTGCCTCGTCCTCCATGGTCATCATGAGCTGGCGCTTCGCTTCTTCAGCCGTCATGCTGGCGATCTTTTCGAGCTGCTCACGCTGTTCGCGGAGCCCCTTGTCAAAACGTTCTTCCTTCTCGATGGCGACCTTTTCCCGCGCCGCAAGCTCGCGTTCGCGCCGGATGGTCTCAGCCTCCCGCTTGTCAACGAGGTCGATCTTCTTTTCCAGGTTCTCTTCCTTCTGGGTCAGCCGCCGTTCCTGGTTCTGAAGCTCCTGCCGCTTGTCGCGGTTCTCTTTTTCGAACTCGGAGCGCGCCTGATACAGTTTGTCCTTGACCTCGAGCACGGCTTCCTTGCGTTTGGTCTCTGCCTCGCGTTCTGCGTTCGCGATAATGCGGGACGACTCGGCCTCCGCATCCTTGATCTTTCCTGCTGCAACCCTTCCCTTGATCATGAGTCCTATGCCGAATCCTCCGGCAAGTCCTGCGATCAATATGGCAATATACTCGATCATGCTCGTTCCTCCTGGTGTCTCTTCTTCAGCCCGGCAAGGCGTTCTTTGATCCGCTTCTCTTCGCCCTGCTCGGTAGGCCGGTAATATTCCCGCATCTGCGGGAGGTAATCCTGCGCCACATAGTGGCCAGGGTGATCATGGGGATACTGGTATCCTTTGCCCCTGCCGAGCCGTGCTGCCCCCCGGTAGTGAGCGTCCTTCAGGTGGTCGGGCACCGGCAGCAGGGCGCCGTCTTCGATGTCCTTCATCGCCTGATTGATGGCAAGATAGGAGGCGTTGCTCTTCGGCGCCGCGGCAACGTAGACCGCTGCCTGGGCCAGCGGCAGCCGTCCCTCGGGCATGCCGATCCGCTCCAGCGCCTGGCAGGCGGAGGTGGCGACAAAGAGCGCCCGCGGGTCGGCGTTCCCGACATCTTCGCTTGCAGCGATCATGATCCTGCGCGCAATGAACAGCGGGTCCTCGCCGGCGTGCAGCATCTTGGCCATCCAGTAGAGCGTTGCGTCGGGATCGCTCCCCCGCATGCTTTTAATGAAAGCGGAGATGGTGTCGTAGTGCTCGTCCTCGTCATAGGCGAGCGCTTTTTGCTGGATGGACTCTTCGGCGGTCTGGAGATCGTACAGGACCGTCCCGTCCGGGCCCGGCGCGGTGGAAAGCACACCCAGTTCGAGAGCGTTGAGCGCGCGGCGGGCGTCGCCGTTCGCCCGGGCGACCAGCAGAGCCAGGGCTTCAGGCGTCAGGTTCACGGACAGTTTCCCCAGTCCCCGCTCCGCATCGCCAAGGGCGCGCGTGATGACGGTCTGAATATCCTCGTCCTTCAGGGGTTTGAATTCGAAGATCTGGGAGCGGGAGGAAAGTGCCGGGATGATCGCGAAAAAAGGATTTGCCGTTGACGCGCCGATGAGCGTGATAATTCCCCGTTCCACATCGGGCAGAAGCGCGTCCTGCTGGACACGCGTGAACCGGTGGATCTCGTCGATAAAAAGGATCGTACGCCTGCTGCTTTGGCTGTGCTCAAGCGAGGCTTCCTGGGTCACCCGCCGAATGTCTGCGACGCCTGCGGTAACGGCATTGAGGGACACGAAGCGGGCAAGGCTGCGCTCTGCGATCAAATGGGCAAGCGCGGTCTTGCCTGACCCGGGAGGACCATAGAGGATGAGCGACATGAAACGGTCGGCTTCGATGGCCCTGCGCAGAAGTCTGCCCTGACCGAGAATATGGTCCTGCCCCACGTACTCGGAAAGGTCGCGGGGACGCATCCTCCAGGCAAGCGGTGCCTTTGACTGCTCGAGATCAGCCGCGAGGGGCTCTATCTTTTTTGTGAGGTTCTTGAGGCCCACCGTGCTGTTTCAGGAGGGCTTACGCGGGCAAGTGATAGCAGCGGATGGAGAACCGGATCGTCGTGCCAGATCAGGATTGTACGGGATATGGGATATGAGCAGGCAAAGGAGAAATGACATGACCATTCCGTCGAGAGACACCCTTCTGCTGGGGGTCTGTTGTTGCCCCTCCAGGAGCGTTGCCTGTCAGGACAGCCTTTGCGTAACTATATGTATGTATTGGTGATCCCACGTTTCGTAATATCGTTTCCTTGAACTGGCATGCGATCTGGTGCAGTGTTGAAATGTCATCGCGGCCGCAACGTAACGGATTTACTCCGATACCTTGCCTTCCGCTTGATCCGCTGATGCGTTACTATCACAAGCGCCGGAGCCTTCCTTACTTACCGGTCCTTTCAGGCGCTGATTAACACTTAAGAAACCTTTTAAAACCCCCGCTTTTGCCGTGCAGATTAACTTGATTCCTGGTCGTAACCAGGTGGGCGCCCTGTCGGCTCGATCAGGCTTCCCAGTCTTGTCTGGGCATGCTCACACGTTCCGAGGTAAGCTCCCGTTTTATTCATTTCACGAGGAACAAGTTTACCTATCACGCGCAAAGCAGGGGAATTGATATTTCTGCCTGTTATTTATATACCAGAATAGAAAAAAAATGGCAAGAATAAAATAATACGCGGTTTTACGGCAAGCACAATAATACCTTTTTAATTCAACAAGTTACTCGTAATAAGGAAGAAGGATTACCCTGAAAATACCCCGATCCTGAGCGGTTACTTATCTTCTTCACCATCGCCGGTAAATTCCAGCAATCGCCTCGCCGACCGTTCAGTGGATTCTTCCAGGGCCCGGTACTGTTGTCGCAGGTGAAAGAGTTCGTCCGAGATGGTAAGAGCAGCCAGGATCGCGACCCGATGAGCATCTGATGTACCGGTACCCTTCTGCACCTCTCTCATTTTAGCATCGCAAAAAGCGGCCAGTTCCCGGATGTAGGCATGGTCCTCCATCCCCTTGATGCTGTATACCTGACCGAGTATTTCAACCTGTACGCTTTGCATACTATTCACCAAAATTCCAATTTCCAAATAACAAATCCCAAATAATAACCAAATTCAAAACTTCAATTGCCGAAACGTTTGGAAATTGATGCTTAGCGCTTGGCATTTATTTGTGATTTGCTATTTGTGATTTGGTGTTTGCTCTTACAACAGCGCGTCCACAAATTCCTTCGGTTCGAACTCACGCAGATCCTCAATGGCTTCGCCGATGCCGACGAACTTGACCGGGATCCCCAGTTCTTTCGTGATGGCAAAGACAATGCCGCCCTTCGACGTCCCGTCGAGCTTCGTAAGCACGATGCCGGTGACGCCGATCGCTTCATGGAACATCCTTGCCTGGACCAGGGCGTTCTGGCCCGTATTGCCGTCCAGGACCAGCAGTGTCTCATGGGGCGCTCCCGGCAGCTCGCGCGATACGATGCGTTTCACTTTTTTGAGCTCCTCCATGAGGTTCGATTTCGTATGCAGCCTGCCGGCCGTGTCGATCATGAGCACATCCACGGCCCTGGCCTTGGCAGCAGTAACGGCATCGAACACGACCGCGCTCGGATCGGCGCCCTCTTGATGCTTGATCACCGGAATGCCCGCCCGCTCTCCCCAAATGGACAACTGCTCGGACGCCGCGGCCCTGAAGGTATCTCCTGCGGCCAGCATCACCTGTTTGCCCTGTGATTGCAGCCGGTGCGCCAGCTTGCCGATCGTGGTGGTCTTGCCCGTGCCGTTCACGCCGATCACGAGGACCACCGACGGTGAGGCAGTAAGCGACGAACTTCGACGATGTCGATGAGAGGATCTCAAGGAGAAGATGTTTGAGACGCGCCCGCACCTGGTCCGGCGTTGAAAGCTCCTGGCGTTTGAACCGCTCGGTCAGGTCCTTCAACACAAAGGCGGCGGTTTCAACCCCCACGTCGGATGCGATCAACGCTTCTTCAAGTTCATCGAGGAAAGTCTCGTCGATCTTCTGGCCGAGAATAAGCGTACCGAGCTTATCAGCAATATTCTTTCTGGTCTTTGCCAATCCATCGCTCAGACTTTTAAATACACCCAGCATAAGAACCCCTTACAATAAAAAGAATGACCTCGGTACCGTCACAGGTCAAGCGGCAGTTTTTCCGACGGCACCGCCGCGCTTCGTCCTGCACGCTGTTCATTCCGCGTTCCCGAAATACCAACGGCTTTATCGTTTCCCGGCGCCTCATCCTGTTCTGTCAGTTGAGAATCCGCTTCAGCATAGCCTGCCTTGCGGTACAGATAGCGGTCGTGCATTTTGTTAAAACCGGTCCATCCGCCCTCAACGATATTTTCTTTCTGCAGCGTGGCCTGAAAATTATTGATCTTGGCCGAAAGGTCATCAAGATAATGAATGACCACCGCTTCCTGGATCTTGGGCCGCTTGGGCGAGCCGAACTCGTACTCGCCGTGGTGCGAGAGCATGATGTGCTTCAGCAGCATCGTAAGCTCCGCCGGAAACCCGGGGATCGTGCTGATCTTTTCGACCAGCATCTCATAGCCCAGCGAGATATGGCCGATAAGCCTTCCTTCGGTCGTATATTCTATCGATTTCCGCACTGCCAGCTCGCGGACCTTGCCGATATCATGCAAAAAGGCGCCGGCGGTCAGCAGGTCGCCGTCGATGGACGGAAAATGCTTTGCCACGTCGCGCGACAGGGAGATCAGTTCCAGGAGATGCTCCAGCAGCCCGCCGATGAAATTATGATGCAGCGCCTTTGCCGCCGGCGTGCGCCTGAGCAGGTCCATGAAGGCCTGGTCGTTCAGAAAGGAGTTCATGAGCTGCTTCAAATGAGGATTGGTGATGCCGGCTGCCGCGGCTTGAAGCTCCGCCACCATCTCATCGATGTTGCGTTTTGAGGCCAGCAGAAAATTGGCGATGTCGACACGGGAATCGTCGACCTTCTCCAGGGTCTTCATCTTGATCTGCATCGAGCCCTGGTAGTTCGCTGCGATGCCCTTGATGCGGACAAAATCCTCGCGTTCGAACCTGCCGGCGACCTCATCGGCATTGTCCCACAACCTGCCGTCGATCTCGCCGGTCTTGTCGGAAAGCTTGATCGAAAGGTAGGTCACTCCATTTTTGGCGGTTGAAACCTGTTTTGACGTTGCCAGGTAAATCTCTTCCACCCAGTCGCCTTCTTTGAGAGATGCTATCGTCTGCATGTGTTCCTTTCTCGTTGCTCCTGTGGGCGATAATAAACCATCCCCCCGGCGATGTCAAACAGAAAGCGGCCAAACTGGCGGCGGAGACGGAGTTTTGCAGGAAAACAACCGATGCAGATGCATCTCCATCATGCACAAGGATGCAATCCAAAATCTTTTACTTTTTCAATGAGGAAGAGCTCCGAGCCATTTCCACAGAGAAGAGAAACCGGCCACAATGCCTGGCCGGCTTACATTGCTGAACATTCCTCGGTGAGATGGATAATGCGGGAGTTACGTGCGAGGATCGATCATTTTTTTCTGACATACGCCTTATACTCGCCGTTCTCGCTGGTGATCCCGAGAAATTCATTTCCTGTCATTTTGCACCAGGCAGGCATATCTTTTACGATCCCGTCGTCATCGGACAGCACCTCAAGGACCTGTCCCGACTGCATTTCCTTGATCTTGTTCGATGTCTTGAAGATCGGCATGGGGCAGGCAAGGCCCACGCAATCGATGCTAAAATCCGGTTTAGTGTCTTTACTCTCCATCGGAATCCTCATTCAGACGCAACGCAGGTTGCCCACGGTATTCAAATCCGCAATCCGAAATCCGCAATCCGCAATGAATCATTCCATCTCGTGCTCGTGTCCTGCGTCAGCGGAGAGCGTTACCGGCGAAGACTTGCCCTGCTTCTTGTAGTAATCGTCGAGCGCGGACTTGAGCGCCTCTTCAGCCAGCACCGAGCAGTGCATCTTCACCTTCGGCAGGCCGCCCAGAGCCTCGGCAACTGCGGCATTCGATATCTTGAGCGCTTCATCGATCGATTTGCCCTTCACCAGGTCCGTGACCATGCTGCTCGTGGCGATGGCCGCGCCGCAACCGAAGGTCTTGAACTTGGCGTCGGTGATGATGTTGTTCTCCACCTTGATGTACAGGCGCATCACGTCGCCGCATACCGGATTGCCGACCGTGCCAACGCCGTCAGCGTTCTCGATCTCCCCCACGTTGTGAGGCTGTGCAAAATGCTCCATCACTTTTGAACTGTACTGTTCCATATCTTCCTCCTCAGCGAGCCTTTTCTTGTTTGATCATATCTTCATAAAGAGGCGACATCTCCCGGAGCCGCTGAACGATGGGAGGCAGCGCTTGTATGACGTAATCGATATCTTCCGTGGTATTGCCCATGCCGAGCGACATGAGCAGCGTTCCGTTGGCGACCGCTGCGTCCGTACCGATGCAGGTCAGCACGTGCGATGACTTGAGCGACCGCGACGTACAGGCGGAACCGCTCGAAACCGAGATCCCCTGCATGTTCAGGAAGAGCAGCATGGACTCCCCTTCCACATACCACATGGACATGTTCAGGTTCTGCGGCAGCCGCTTCGTGGGATGGCCGTTGATCACCACATGGTCGATCTTCTCCACCAGGCCTTTCTGTAGACGGTCGCGAAGCGTGGTCAGCGTGGTCATCCGGTTCGGAAGGTCGGCCATGGCAAGCTCACAAGCCTTGCCCAGCCCCACGATGCCGGGCACATTCTCGGTGCCGGAACGCCTGCCGTCTTCCTGGATCCCGCCTTCGATCTGCGGCTTGATCCGCACGCCTTTTCGCACATAGAGCGCGCCCACGCCTTTGGGGCCGTAGAACTGGTGGCCCGAGAGCGAAAGCGCGTCAACGCCCAGGGACGATACGTTCACCGGGATCCAGCCCACGGTCGCCACCGCATCCGTATGGAACAGAACGCCCTTTTCTTTGGTGATCTTCGATATCTCTTCGATCGGCTCGATGCTGCCGATCTCGTTGTTCGCATGCATGATCGAGACAAGGACCGTTTCCTTCGTGATCGCCTTGGCAACATCCGCGGGGTCCACGATCCCGTACTGGTCCGTCGGCAGTGCCGTGACCGTAAATCCGGACTTTTCGAGCGTCTTGACCGGATGGAGCACGGAGAAATGCTCGATCTGGGACACGATGATATGCTTGCCCTTCTGGCTGTTCGCCTGGGCAAGGCCTTTGAGCGCAAAGTTATTGGATTCCGCACCGGAGGAGGTAAAGAATATCTCTTCAGGCTTTGCGCCGATGAGGGCCGCGGTCTTTGCCCGCGCATCTTCAACAGCGTTCTTGGCTTCCCGTCCGATGTCGTGCAGGTTCGAGGGGTTGCCGAACTTGAGCGTGAAATAGGGCATCATTTCTTCTACCACTTTGGGATGGGTAGGCGTCGTGGCTGCGTGGTCCAGATATACTTTTCTCATGATCAACATGCCCCCTTTCCTGCGACAGCGAGCTTTCTTTTCGGCTTCAGAAGCTCAGGTTCGCTTTTCCGGCTCTCTTGCAGCAGGTCCTCAAAACTGATGCTGTCAAGCGCTTCTTCTATTTTGGCACCGACCTTTGTCCAGACCATGCGGGCGACACAGTCGTCTGCCTGCAGGCAGTCATCGCAGACTCGCCGGGCTCCAGACAGTGCGACAAGGCTATGGGACCCTCAAGGGCCCGGACAATATCGCCGATCGTCAGCTCCACAGGCTTCCGCGCGAGCAGGTAGCCTCCTGCCGGGCCGCGCACGCTCTCGATCAGTCCCGCCTTCCCGAGCTTATGCAGGATCTGCTCAAGGTAGGAAAGCGATATGCCCTGGCGTTCGGCGATCTCCTTGATGGTGATCGGCCCCTTGCCGTGCCGGGCTATCTCGTATACTGCCCGGACGCCGTATTTCCCTTTAGTGGACAGTTTCATAGGACACCCTCACTGGCTGCAGGAAAACCAGTCCGATAAATACAGGACTGGTTCCGTCCTCAGTAGCTTCATGCTTAACATATCAAACCTGACTATTTCTGTCAAGTATATTGTTTCATGTTCGTGATTTCCGAATTATGCTATACTCCCGGCATGTTACAGACCAATCCCCATAACCCCATCACGAGCAAAGACAACGCTACCATCAAGCATCTGCACGCCCTTTCGGAATCCAAGCAGAGAAAAAAGGAACAGGCCTTCCTGATCGAAGGCGTCAAAATGGTCGAGGAAGCGCTTCGGGACAACCTGGGCGTCAAGATGGTTGTTGCCTCCCCTTCCCTGATGCAGCACCATGGCAAGGGTGTGCTGAAACTCGCCGAGAACCGGTCCGTTGAAGTGCTCTGGATCTCAGAGCGCTTAATGGACACGATCGCTGAAAGCAAAACTCCCCAGCCGGTCATGGCGGTGGTGACGATGAAGATATCCTCCGAGCAAGGCCTGCTGGCGAATGACGCAGGCCTCATTGTCATGGCCCATCAGCTTCAGGACCCGGGGAACCTCGGGACCATCATCAGGACCGCAGAGGCAGTAGGCGCATCCGGCGTGGCGATCACGTCGAACACCGTGGACCCTTTTAACCCCAAAGCCATCCGGGCGTCCATGGGCAGCATCCTGCGCGTGCCGATCGTTCATAGTGGAGATGCGTCGGCGTTCATCAAGACCTGCAAAGAGAAGGGCTTTCAGACAGTGGCGACAGTTCTGACCGGAAGGACAACCCACTTCGATATCGACCTTAAGAAACCAACGGTGATGGTCCTCGGACAGGAAGGCGCCGGACTGCCGCAGGACATCATGGCGGACATCGATCAGCAGGTCCGCATTCCCATGGCATCAACGATCGACTCGCTGAATGTGGCGACTGCGGCGGCAGTGATCTTATATGAGGCGTTCAGGCAGAGGATGGTGCGGTAGTCTCGGTGCCTCGGTGCAAGTTTCTTCCTGAAGTCGTTGATGTTGCCATTTCCTGAAACATATAAAGCATCAAATCGTAATTGTCAGTACCTGCCCTTAAAACGCATTCTCGTTGACATCGGTATGAATCAGGAATATATTTGTCTGAAATTGTCTGAAATCAGTATATTGTGCACGCCAGCAGTTAATGATAAAAATTTGAGAGAAAATTGGGTGACACTTTTCCGTTGATCGTAACTGTAATAAGCCCTTTCATCCTCAGCCAGGCCTCGACGGCGATCCGCCAGGCCGCTTGCGGGTGAACACCTCCTTTACTGCATAGTATATCATCCTGCAAGTTTGTCATCCAAGCATAGGCATCCCTCCTTTCCCATTTGGTAACCGTTCTTTTGTTCGTGAAGTACACTTGGCAGGCGTTGCTGCCGTGTAGGCAAGGACGAGGTTGGTGGTTGAGGTCATGTTCAACCGTCGATGCATACGCTTCCATGTGTTCGCGCTGGCAGCTGGTCTTATACGCGAGCTTTGCAGCAAGCCCGTTTTTCAGCTCGGTTTGCGCCTCTTCGATCGCCCCGTTGTAAGGTGGATAATGGACCGGGCTGTTCAAGGGCAGGACGAAGTAGTCCTCGAGCACGGCATTGATCGCCGCATGGTTCAGATTGCCGCCATTGTCCCGTTTGAGGAATAGGGGCGCCCCGAAGCGGTCGAAGGTCGCCGCGAGATAGCCGGATATCTCTTCGCCGCAGGGAACGTCTCCTGTCATGGGTGTGAACTTGTAGCGGGACGCAAGGTCCTGCATATGGTTCAGGTACACTTTGGCTCCGGCCGCATCTCGTCCGTCGTATTCGCAGGGGTCCATGGACCATGCGACGTTCGGCACGTTCCAGCTGATCCGCCGCAGATTCTGACGGTGTAACGTATTGAGATCATGCCGTGCCATTTCTATCATGCGCTGCAGCTCACGCCTTGATACGGAGGATGCGTAGCGACCGTAGAGTGCGCCCGTGCCCTGCGTCCGGTCTTGCCCGTGAGACAACCCTGCTATATCCAGTCCAAGTTTCTCAAGATCCGGCGGCTTGACCTTGGGAGGCCCCGGCTGCCGCACGAGAGGCGTGGCGTTCTTCTGCCTTCGACGCCACCGTATAAAGCTCGGGTAGGGCAGCCTCACGGCGCTGCAGATCGCCTGGTAGGACATACAGGTCTTCTCCCTCATCTGATCAATAACAGCAAGCATACGGGTTATGGTTTCTTCCTTTGCTTTCGTTTTTTTTCCTCGGACATGCCTTTCTTTGTTTTGGCGTTATGCAGCTCATAGGCATGCAGCATGTCCCGCACTTCCACGGTCTTCTCAGCGACAAAGAGCTTGTTCTGAAGCTCGATGATCTCGTCTTGCAAACGCTGCTTCTCCTCGTCCTGCGGTATACTCGGCCTTCCCGGGGTCTTGTCCTCCAGAGCCTCCGTCATCGCCTGTAATGCCCGTTTCTCCCACTCATAGTAGGTCTTCCGGGACACGCCGAGTCTCCGCGCGCCTTCCTCGGCTGTGATCTGGCCGCTCCTGACCGCAAAGATCACCGCGGCTCGTTTTAGGGCAAGCTCTTTGTCTGCTGAGTCGCTCATACGCACCGGCCTTTCCGTTACGGGTTATCAGCCTTGCGTCCCGCTGTCTGCGGGGCTTCGCCGGAGGGCTTCTGATCCTTTGACGGCGCCTCCGCTTTCCTTGCTTCCTGCGCCTTCGACAGCGTCTTTTCCAGCCGGATCGAGGCCGGAAGCGTCAGGCGCTTTTTCTCCAGCATTGACTGGAGGCGCGGGGAGAGCGCCGGCCCCTTGTCCAGTCTCACCCGGGGTTCCAGCGCCTGAAGCATCCCCTCCATCGCCCGCTTCTGCCACTGCGCCAGCACCATCCACGGTATCCCCAGCTCCCGGCATATCTCCGCCGGCCTCCGACGCTCCGTCCACACCGCCAGCACCGCCCGGCATTTCTCCATCGCCCCGTGGTTCGTCGGTTGCCGCTTCTTCTCGCTTTTTATCTTCTCCGCCTTCTCCATGGCCGGCTCCTTCTTCGTTTAGATTGTAGACTACTTCCTGCGTGGTGTCATCTTCCTCGTCGTCAACCGACAGCCGCAGTTTGCCCTTTTCTGCCCGCAGCACCACTGACTGACCCTCCATGCGGCCCACCATGTAGAACGGCAGACGCGGTTTGCCCCGGAGCGCCATCTCCAGGAGGTTCTCCTGGATGCCTTGCTCGATTGTCTGCTTAAGCTCGCTCTGGATCTCGAAGTACCGGTCCGCGGGGCACAGGCCGCCGATACCCTGGTGCGGCCGTTTGTGGTTGTAGTATTTCACCCACTGCCGTATCCGTTCCGCCGCGTCCTCGAAGCTCGCGAACTGAGCCCGGCTCAGGAACTCCAGGTAGATGGTTTTCCAGAACCGCTCGATCTTGCCCAGCGTCATCGGGTGGTGAGGCCGCGATTTGATGTGGTGGATCTTGTCTTTCTTGAGCTCCGCTTCGAAACGGCTCTTCCCGTGCCAGCTCGTATACTGTCGCCCATTGTCCGTAAGCATCTCTTTCGGCGGGTTGTACTCGGCGGCCGCCCGCCGGTATATCTCGATAACGTTTTGCCCTGTCTGGCTTCTGAAAAGCTCGAGCCCGGTTACATAGCGGGAGTAATCGTCGATGTAGCCGATCAGGTACGCATAGTGGCCGCCAAGGCGGAACGTGAAGATATCCGTCTGCCAAAGCTGGTTCGGCGCTGTTCGTTCGAAAAACCGGGGACGGGTGATGTTGTGCTGCCGCTTCTTGGGTGGGGCGGTTATCAGGGATGATTCGTGAAGTGTCTTTCTGACGGTCTCGGGGCTGGCGGAAAGGAAGAATGCTCTCTTTAAAACCTGTGATATGCGCTTGATGCCGAAGGGAGGGTTGGCTTTTTTGAGTTCGACGATTTTCTGCTTCACCGGGGAGGGAAGGCTGCGGCCCTTGCCCCGGTAGTGCGTGGCGAGTCCGGCTTCACCGTCAGCACGATAAGCGCGCACCCAACGCCCTACCGTCCCACTGCTCAACCCGGATTCCTGAAGAATCACCGAAACCGGGATGCTCTCTTCTACAAATTTCTTGACTACTTGAAGCTTGAAATCGGATCCATACCTCTTGCTTCGCTTCGGGAACTTCCTTTTCCTCTCGCCTTGCTGTATACTCTTTTCTGGTTTCATGATGACACTCCTTTCAAAACCTAACTTTGGAGTGTCACCCTATTTCCTTAAATTCTGGTTATCATAAACTGGTCGCTAGGACACTGTTTACGCCTTGGATGCCACAACCATTGATTTGTGCCTGTCGTTGTTTCCCTGGGCGCCGTTTCGTTCTACCAAGGCGGCTGTTAAACTGCATACACTGCTTGATTTGCGTGGCAACATCCCAGCATTCATTCACATCTCGGACGGCAAGACCCATGAGGTCAATGTGCTGGATATGCTGATTGCCGAAGCGGGTGCGTTCTATGTGATGGATCGCGGTTATCTGGACTTCAGCCGGTTGTTTGCTTTGCATCAGGCAGGTGCATTCTTTGTGACGCGTGCCAAGCGGGGAATGAATGCATATCGCGTGTATTCGATGCCGGCTGACCGGGACACAGGTGTAATTTGTGACCAACGCATTATGTTGGATGGGTTCTATATCGCGCAGGATTATCCTGAGCAATTGCGGCGTATCCGCTTTAAAGACCCGGAATCCGGTAAAACGCTCGTGTTCCTGACTAACAATACGGCGCTGCCCGCATTGACCATAGCCGCGCTGTATAAAGGGCGCTGGCAGGTCGAGCTGTTCTTTAAATGGATCAAACAGCATCTGCGCATCAAGCGATTTATCGGCACAAGCGAAAATGCGGTTAAAACGCAAATCTGGTGCGCAGTCGCAACTTATGTGCTGATCGCTATTGCTAAGCGGGAGCTTCATTTGGGCTCATCTCTCTATACGTTGCTACAGATTATTTCAGTGTCTGTCTTTGAGAAAACACTGTTATCTCAAGCATTCTCAGGCACTTTGTTATTTCAGGAGCAGTATGATACTGCTAATCAACTGAACTTATTCAATATTTAACCGGACACTACTGAGATAGAGATAGATAAAATTAGCTAAAAGTATAGGTTTTGTGACGCACGTTAAGACTTGACAACACAGCTATACCAACCAGCGCGTCGAGTCCGCCGCTACGCGGCTCACGCGCGCGTTGAACCTGTAGGAAAAGTCATTTTATGCTATAATGACGCCATCAAAACGCTGTACGGAATCATCAAAACCCCTCACCCACGGGAGGCGCATGGCGAAATACAAGATTACGATTATTCCCAAGGCAAATTCATCCCGATCAGCTTCGACAAACAGATCCTTCACGGCACCTTCGAACACACGCTCCATTATCTCATCGACAACGACCTCGACCTTTCCGCCTTTGATCTCCAGTACAAGAACGATGAGACCGGCGCTCCGGCCTACGATCCCCGGATTCTCTTAAAGATCGTCCTCTACGCCTATTCCAAAGGAATCACCTCAAGCAGAAAGATCGCCGATTGCTGCAACGATAACGTCATCTTCATGGCCCTTTCCGCCGACACCCGGCCGCACTTCACGACCATCGCCGACTTCATCTCCTCCCATGACCAGGAAACGATGTAAGCTCTTCCTCGAAGTCCTCCTGATCTGCGACCAGATGGGCCTGATCGGCAAAGAGATGTTCGCCGTAGACGGCTGCAAGCTCCCCTCGAACGCCTCGAAGGAGTGGAGCGGAACCAAGGAGGAACTCGAACATAAAAAAGCGAAGATGGAGAAGGCCATCCGGGAGATGATCGCGCAAGCACAAGGAACGAGACATAGCTCGAGACCGACAAGGCGGTCATCGAGAAGGAAGAACAGTACATTTCAACGCTCAAGGCGAAGATCAAGAAGATCAAGACCTGGCTTGCTGAAAACGACGACAAGCCCGGCAGCAAGGGCAAGCCCCGGAAGAGCAACATAACCGACAACGAAAGCGCCACCATGAAGACCTCGCACGGCGTGGTCCAGGGCTACAACGGCGTGGCGATGGTGGACAGCAAGCACCAGGTAGTGGTCCATGCGGAAGCGACCGGAGATTCCGAATCCGCAATACTGAAACCCATGGTCGAAGGAACGCGAGAGAACTTCGAGGACAATCGGCAAGGAAAAGAACATCTTCAAAAAGACCAAACTGACCACCGACGCCGGCTTTCACTCCGAAAAGAACGTGGAGATGGTAATTGAGGACGGCATCGATGCATACATCGCCGACAACAAGTTTCGTCACCGCGATCCCCGGTTTGCGGATGCGGACAAACATAAGGAACGGTTCAACAAAGAAATGGCCAAAAAATTCGACCGGCCGATCATTTTTCAGCCGAGAGATTTCACGGTTAGCCCTGACAAAAGCTTTTGCACCTGCCCTGCCGGGAAACGGATGTACCGTCACGGGAATGTACCGTTTCACGGATTACAGGTTGTCAGGTTCAAAGGAGCGAAACGCGATTGCATCCCTTGTCAACTTAGAGAGAAGTGCTTGAAGAAACCCGACCGGACTGAAGTTCGACAGTTCGCGCACTTTACCGGAAGGACCGAGAACAAGGAGAAGACGTTTACTCAGAAGATGCGGGAGAAGATAGACTCGGTCGCCGGCAAGCTGATCTACGGACGAAGAATGGCGACGGTCGAACCCGTCTTTGCCAATGTCCGGAGCAGCCTTGGCCTGGATCGCTTCAGTCTCCGAGGGAAAAAGAAGGTGAGCATTCAGTGGCGGCTCTATTGCGTCGTGCACAATCTATTGAAGGTGCATCGATACGGGTTTGGATTCGCGGGTAGTTGAGGTAAAGGGAAGCCGAAAGGGAATGAAAAATGCGGTAGCGAGAACAAATCAGCTCTCCTAAACCGATAAATCAGCAGAATCGATAAAAACTTCCCCGCACCAGGATACACAAAGAACCATATAACGGGGAACAGGCAAGCTATTCAAACTGGCTTTTTCTACAGACTCGTTATGACTAAAAGGAGATTTCGTGCCAGCACCTGAAACAATAATAAAAAGCTGCTTGTGTATATCAGATGTAAGTTGCTACGAAATTGTTAAAGACTTTTCAGGCCCGATTATTGCCGTAGCGGTGGCATTCTTCAGTGTGAAATACGCTTTTAAGCAAATAGCTGCACAGCACAAAAACACACTCAAGGCTCAGATTGAAGAACAGAAAAGAAATACTCGCATAGAACTATTTAAAGAGGTATGCGGACTAATGGAACAATCTGATTCGATCATTCGTGAGGTGAATTCATATTGTATGAGGAAAAAATATTCCAATATCGAGATGAAGTCGGATATCAATCATCTAGAATACTTGGATATTATGAGCAAGTTTGGCCAAGCACTTATAGCGGTAATAATCAAAGTCGAATCACATGAGATTGTAAATCTAATGCTATTTCGTGTTTTCAGGTTTTCACTTCAGTCAATACACCATGACTTACTAACAATTCAGTTTGCTGAAGATAGGTTTTACGTACTTGAACGCATACTAGAGCTAACCAGTGATGCTCAAATGTACTTTAGTGATTTTCAAGTGTGCCTTCAAAATATGGCGTACGGTGAAGTATTTGAATCTGAAGTTCCCAAAAGAGAACCAGCTGATAAGAGATATAAAGTAATAACCAACGACCCCGAAAACCTTAAAGAACTTCACAATTACTTCCGGAGTGAAACTGATTGGGGTAAAAACGGTATAAAGTATGAGGAAGAAGCTAAGGAGCGATTTCCCTCATAACAAGTAAAGACAGCCGACGCAAAAAGACGAGACTGCTTTAAGCGTTCACGTGCAAGTTTCAACCGGTAATCGTTAATTCTTCTGACTAATCGGAATCCACAGTCATAGGCGAACTCCGCGTTCTGGCAGAGGGTGGTGCGGTAACATGTTACTACGGACATCATTACATCCGTCCCTGCGGTAACTATTCAGGTGGCTTGAAATCATAGAAAACAAGGGCGTTCCTTGATCTGCCATAATCGCACCATTTCGTCATTCCCGAACGCTTTAATCGGGAATCCAGAGATTTTCAACGTCACTGAATCCCCGATAGGGTCATTCGGGGATGACGGATATTAGTTACCTGAATAGTTACTCCCTGCGTAACAATGTTTTATCGAGCTACTTCCTATAGTATCGCAACATGCAGCGGCAGTAGTCCGCATCGCAGTTCGGTAATGGCAGCTCCGGGACCTCGTTCCCTGTAAACTCAATGCGGCATTTACAGGCATCACTACCTTCGTCATCCCCATCATTAGACAGCACAACTTCAGTTTCATAAACATCTTGAGCATTGACACTGATTTACGTATTTGTTAGTAAATCGTATGTAAAAGCCCTGCTTGACAATGAGGTCACATTGATATACTATGACCACATGCAGACAAAAACCATAGGAATTCGTGAAATGAAAGCCCATCTGAGCGGCTACCTACAGGATGTGAAACGGGGCGAGGAGCTGCTTATCTCGGAACGGGGCAAGGCCATCGCCCGCATAGTACCGGTAGGCGCTCCGGCAGAGGAAAGCAAACTGCATTCCGCGCTCGTCAAATTGGCGCTCTCGGGCGCAATCATCCTCCCGCCATCCTACAAACCGCCGCGCCTGCCGAAATTCAGGAAAAAAGTAAAGGGCTCTCCCTTCTCCCAAGCGATCAGCGAGGACCGGCGATGATGCTCTATGTCGACACCTCCGCACTCATCAAACGGTACGTGGAGGAGGACGGATCAGATCGCGTCAATGCCCTCTGGAACGGGGCAACGGGGATTGCAACATCGGTTGTCGCCTTCGCGGAAATGATCGCAGCGCTGAACCGTAAAAGGCGGGAAGGCGTGTTATCAGCCGCTGAGTACACCAGAACGGCAACTGCCTTTAAGAGCGATTATCGCCGCGTCATTCTAGTGCCCGTCAGCGCAGGCCTGAACGAACGCATTGAAACGCTAGCGCGGAAACACGCACTGAGAGGCTTTGATGCGATTCACCTTGCATCGGCGCTCGTGATTAGGAACAGTGGGAAAGTTGAAACGGGTTTCGCATGCTACGACCGCATGCTGAATGAAGCGGCAGGGAAAGAAGGGTTTCAGGCGATCCTATAAACTTACCTCAGTTTCGGGTTTTACTTCTTATGGTATCGCAACATGCAGCGGCAATAGTCCGCATCGCAATTCGGTAATGGCAACTCCGGGACCTCGTTAAACCGAAAACGCTTTCCCTGTAAACTCAATGCGGCATTACAGGCATCGCTACCTTCGTCATCCCCATCATTAGACAGCACAACTTCAGCTTCATAAACATCTTGCGCATTTTGCACTGATTTACGTATTTGTTCGTGTTGATAAAATATGCTTTCGGCATGAAGTATACGTTGAGTAACCAGGAAGGCAGCCCCCAATATGTCTTCTTTGCCATGATCCGACAAGGAATGGTAATATTTACTGCTAACTTTTGAATTTGCCCTCAACCCAAGTTTCTCTATTTCGTCTCCGGACAGAAGTTCACCCGAAGTCCGTATCTTTCGATCAATTGATCCGTAGCTTGCTTCTCTATTGTTCAATATAATTTCCAATATCCAATCGAATGAATCCTGCTTAAATAAGCCTGACTGTTCGATCAGCCGTCTTGGGTCTGGCTTTGTCATTTGCAAGTTTCCTTATCATTGAAGTACATCGTCATATATTGAGTTTATCATGTGATCCCCCGGCAGGCAAGGACCTAACAGGCTGTTGAAAAAAGCATTTTTTAAAGTGTCATCCTGAACGAAGTGAAGGATCTGAAGCAGTTGTAAAACCGAGATTCTTCGCTACGCTCAGAATGACAAATAGTTGGTATTTCGTTTTTTCCAACAACCTGCTAATAGCCAGGCTTGATTTGTTGACTTATTTGCATTTCAACCCACTTAACACCACTTCATCCCTTTCGCTTGACTTTCGCCATTTATGCTGCAATAATAGATTCACGTTGAGGCACTAGTGAGTCATAAGGAGGCACCCATGAAACAGATTACCATACGGAGCATTCCCGAAGAAGTAAGGAAGACCGTTCAGCGGGAGGCCGCGCAGAAAGGCCTTAGCCTGAACAAGGCGTTCATTTCACTCCTTGAACGGGCGGTGAGCGGCAAGTCTCCGGAAAAGAAAAAAAAGATCCTCTATCATGACCTCGATCACTTTTCCGGGCTTTGGTCGCGGGAGGAAGCTGCGGAATTCGATAAGAACGTAAAATCCCAGCGAAAGGTGGATGCTGAGCTATGGAAAAGCACAAAGTAATGCTCGATACGTCCGCTTATTCGGCTTTTCTCCGGGGGAATGGTGAGATTAAACGGGCACTCCAGGAAGCGGATGAAATTTATCTGAATGCGATCGTACTTGGCGAACTTTATTCTGGTTTCGCCCAGGGAAGCAGGGAGAAGAAAAACAGGGAGATCCTCAGGGATTTTCTTTCATCGCCGCGAATTCAGATCGCCGGACTCGATGAGGAAACTGCTGAACGGTATGCGGCGATCATCACCTATCTCCGGTCGAAAGGGACGCCGATACCAACGAATGACCTCTGGATCGCTGCTACGGCTATGCAGTACGGACTTAAGCTGCTAACCACCGATGGCCACTATCGCTCCGTTCCGCAGATCATCGTTGAATGCTTCAACGTGTGAACTTCTACTTCTTAAACTTCTTCCTCAACTTCTCCACCACGAGCGACGGCACAAGGCTCGAAACATCGCCGCCGTAGCTTGCCGCTTCCTTTACGATCGTCGAAGTGATGAACGAATATTCCTCGTTCGGCATGAGAAAGACGGTCTCAATATCACTGTCCAGCCTCCGGTTCATGAGCGCCATCTGCATCTCATATTCGAAGTCTGAAACCGCCCGCAGCCCGCGAATGATCCCCACGGCTTTTTTCTGCCTCACATAATCCACCAGCAGGCCGTCGAATCCTTCGATCACGACATTCTTTCGCTTTGCCGTCACCCGTCTAAGCATAGCTATGCGCTCTTCGAGAGAAAAAAGCGGTATTTTCTTCGGGTTCTCCGCCACCGCCACGATCACCACATCGAAGATCCTGCGGCTTCGATCAACCAGATCGATATGTCCGTTCGTGACGGGGTCGAAGGTTCCGGGATAAACAGCGATGCGTTTCATGGGAGCTCCTTTATGATGAACTCGTATAGATCATATCTACCCCAGAGGCAGGAGAGCGCGAGACTGAAATCCTCTTACGAAAGGCAGAGTTATCAGAATCCGTGGCTTCAGATCATACCGCATCTGCTGCATCCTCCTGACTTCTGACTTCTGTCTCCTGACTCCCGAATGTATAAAACGCCAGCACCGTGTCACCGTACACCGCTTCACGCGAAAGCATGAGCTCTCCTGCCTGTTTTGGCGACGGCTGTTTTTTAAAATGCTCGGCAATGACGATCGCATCAGGCTTCAGGATCCCGGACTCGGCGATAAGGTTGAGCACGGGCTCCTGTTCGAGCGTATAGGGCGGGTCGAGAAAAACAATATCAAACTGTTCCGATACTTTTTTCAGATATTTCTCCGCCTTCGCTCCGACGATCTCCGTCCGCTTGCTGAAACCGATCAGTTCGATGTTCTTTTTAATAACGTGCAGCGAGTCCCGCGCATCGTCTACGAACACGACCCGATCCGCCCCGCGGCTGAGCGCCTCGATGCCGATCCCGCCGGCGCCGGCAAAAAGATCGAGGAACGAGGACTTGTTCACTTTCTCGCCGAGAATATTGAACAGCGCCTGTTTCACCTTGTCCGAAGTCGGCCGGACCTTTGAACCTGCCGGAACCTTGAGATTCCTGCCTTTGCTTGTGCCGCCAGTGATCCTCATAGGTCACGTTTCTCTTCCCAAGGAGTAGTAACTCCTTGCGCAAAATTGAGTTTTTCCATAAGTCACCCTTTCTCATCCTCTCCCTCCGGGGAGAGGGTCTGGGTGAGGGGCTGAAGTCAAGCCCATTAGAACAGCATAGGTGAACCGATGCTACAGAAAACAGCTTGTTTAGTCAAGCCTTTCTTGACACTGCAGGCCTATGCGTATATACTTTTTTCATGATAAAGAATAAACCTTCACGAAGAACAGTCCCTGGACTTGCAGTTCTTTTCCTCTCGCTCGCATCAATGATCATCGGCCTGATCGGAATTGCAGTGGGGGCGGCGGAAAAAGCAGCGCCTCCTCCTGCTCCCAAAACGGTCCATGTCCTCACGATCGACGCTGCGATCACCCCCGTTGTTGCCGAATACATCGAAAAGGCCGTAGACCGCGCTGCTGCAGCCAATGCTGAAGCGCTCATCATCCAGCTGAACACTCCCGGCGGACGCGTTGACACCATGCAGCAGATCGTCATGAAGATGCTCTCCGCAAACGTTCCGGTCGTGGTCTACGTTGCGCCGCAGGGCGGCCGGGCTGCATCGGCAGGGGTATTCATCACGCTGGCTGCCAACATCGCTGTCATGGCGCCCAGCACGCATATCGGCGCTGCCCATCCGGTGACCATGGCGGGAAAGATGGACGATGTTCAGGAGGCAAAAGCTGTGAACGACCTTGCCGCCATGGTTCGGGGGCTCGCTGAAAAGCGCGGCAAGAATGCCAAATGGGCTGAGGAGGCCGTACGGAAAAGCGTATCCATTACCGAGACCGAGGCGCTCAAGCTCAAGGTGATCGACCTGATCGCGCCGGATATGCCGTCGCTCCTTAAGGCCATACACGGAAAAACCGTTGATCTGGCGCTCGGCAAGAGGGTTCTCGATACAGAACAACGCTCAGGTCAAGGAGATCAAGATGGGGTTCCGGTTCAAACTTCTTGATCTCATCAGCGACCCCAACATTGCCTATATCCTGCTGATCCTCGGGTTCTACGGCCTCTACTTCGAGCTTTCAAACCCCGGCGCCATTTTCCCGGGCGTTGCCGGCGCCATCAGCCTTATCCTGGCCTTTTATGCGCTCTCTAACCTGCCGATCAATTATGCCGGTCTCATGCTGATCATCCTCGCCATCGCGCTGTTCATTGCCGAGGCATTCATCACGAGCCACGGCGTCCTCGGCGTCGGCGGCACCATCGCCATGGCGATCGGTTCGGTCATGCTGATCGATTCCCCGTTACCCTATATGCGCATATCCTGGGCCGTCATCATCCCGGTTGTTGCACTTTCATCCCTCCTGTTCATTATCACGGTGTCATTAGCCGTGCGGGTCCAGCGTGAAAAAGCCGGATACCGGAAAAGAAGGCATGCTCGGACTTGAGGGGGAAGCAAAGACCGACGTTCATGCACGTGGCCAGGTGTTTGTGCGCGGAGAATACTGGAACGCCTGGAGCGATGAGCCGATCCAAAAAGGCGAACGGGTGACAGGTCTTGTCTGTCACGGGGCTCAGAGTCAAAGTTAAGAAAGCTTCCCGGCCATAGAGATGCGCGTATATACCGCTTGACTGAAACGATCTGCTCCAATGAAGAACGGCAGAACAACGAAAAATCATGACACGAAAGAAATAACAAGGAGGTTCACGATATGGAAGCACTAGGACTGGGATTAGCGTTTGCGAGTATTATTATTGCCTGGTTTCTGTTCAACACGATCAAGATCCTCAAGCAGTACGAGCGGGGAGTGATCTTCACGCTCGGCAAAGTTGCCCAGGAAGGCGGCGTAAAAGGACCGGGAATGATCATTCTCATCCCCGGGATACAGAAGATGGTGCGGGTGAGCCTCCGCACGGTCACCATGGATGTGCCGGCACAGGACGTGATCACCAGGGACAACGTGACCGTCAAGGTGAATGCCGTGGTCTACTTCCGGGTCATCGATCCGAAAAAGGCGGTCGTCGAGGTCGAGGACTTCTACTATGCCACGTCGCTCATCTCGCAGACCACGCTCCGCAGCATCCTGGGCCAGAACCAGTTCGACGATCTGCTTTCGAACCGGGAATCCATCAACGCAGAACTGCAGAAGGTGATCGACCAGCAGACCGAGCCCTGGGGCGTCAAGGTGACGACCGTGGAAGTGAGGAACGTGGACCTCCCGGCTGAGATGCAGCGCGCCATCGCGATCCAGGCGCAGGCAGAGCGCGAACGGCGCGCCAAGATCATCCATGCCGAAGGCGAGCTCCAGGCATCGGCGAAACTGGGAGAAGCGGCAGCGGTCATCAGCAAGAACCCGATCGCGCTTCAGCTCAGGTATCTGCAGACGCTCACCGAGATCGGCACCGAGAAGAACACGACCATCGTTTTCCCGCTTCCGATCGACTTTGTATCGGCATTTCCAAGAACATGGTGGAAAAGAAGGAATCCTGAAGAAAAACAGCACGCAGCAGAAAAAACAAAAGGGGACAGAGCATATGCTCTGTCCCCTTTTTTAATGAATGGTGGTTCCGGTTAGATCTCGGTGACCGTAATGGCCTGCGGCGGGCAATTCTCCACGCAGGTCAGGCAGTTGATACATTCGGACATATTCACCGGCTCGGACTTGTCGCCCTCCAGCTTGAATACGGACTGCGGGCAAACGTTGACGCAGGTGCCGCAGCCATCGCACTTGTTCTTGTCCACTGTTACCATGTACATGGGCCTTGTTCCTCCTTCAGTAAAAGTATGATGCCAACAGGGGGACATAATACCTGCCTGGCTGACTAAAATCAATAGATAAATGCTCGCAAAGATCAAAAAAAGGCTCATCCCGGTCCGGGATGAGCCCTGCTGTTTTCATCTGCATGATTCCTATTAATGTTCTATTTCTACGCCTGCAGTCTCTTCCCTGACCGTAATGGCGATCTTGTAGAGCAGGGACAGGACCAGGAATCCGATGGCCCAGATTCCCATAGTGATCATGGCCTCCGGCAGCGTCGGCCAGTAGGTGTGCACTTCCTCAAAGGGATTCGGCACGAAACCGCCGATGATCAGTCCGAAACCCTTGTCGATCCAGAGCGAGATGAAGAGCATGACACAGGCCAGGGCCAGCAGTACCTTCATTCTTCCGTATCGCCGGGACCCAGAGCATGGACAGAGAGACAAGCGCAAAGACCGTTGAGGTCCACATGAGCGGAACGAGTTCAGTATGGCCTTCAAGCCCCGTATACAGATACACGAAGGAATGCGCATGGCCCGGGAATGCCGCTGTAGAACGCCGTAAAGAACTCCAGTCCCAGGAAAAATACATTCGCGAACATGGCATAGGCCACGATCTTGCCGACTGCCTGGATGGCTTCCTTGCCCGCATCGAACTTGCTGATCTTGCGAACGATCAGGGCGAGGATGATCAGCAAGCGCCGGACCGCCGGCAAATGCCGAGGCCAGGAACCGCGCTGCCATGATGGCGCTGAGCCAGAAGTGACGTCCCGGGATACCGGCATACAGAAATGCCGTGACCGTGTGAATGCTGATCGCCCAGGGAATCGAGAGATAGATGAAGGGCTTGATCCACTTCGGCGGGGCAATGCCCTTCCGGTCCGAACCAAGGGTCACCCAGCCGACCAGAAGATTGATGAACAGGTAGCCGTTCAGCACCACCGTGTCCCAGAACACCATCGCGAGTCGGCGTGGGATGCAGGAATATGTTCATGATCCTCATGGGCTGGCCCATGTCCGCCATGATGAACAGAATGCACATGATGACCGCCGAAATCGCGAGAAACTCGCCGAGGATCACGATCTTGCCGAACGTTCTTGTAATCGTGCAGGTAGTGCGGAATGACCAGCATCACGGCCGAGGCCGCAACACCGACCAGGAACGTGAACTGGCCGATGTACAGGCCCCACGATACATCCCGGTGAAGGCCGGTGAGTCCCAGACCCGTAGGTAAACTGCTGGTAAGTAATAGTACACCCCGCACCAGTGACAGGGCACCGAGAAACATGAGCCATGCCCAGTATTTTTTACTTCCTACTAGTGCTTTCTCAAGCATGCTCGCTCCCTCCTATCGAGATAGTAAATGGCCGGGCCGGTGCCCAGGTCGGGTTTGCGCCGGATCGTGTAGCTGGTTCGTCACGATCTTCCTGACCTCGGAGTTCTGGTCTTCCATGTCTCCGAAGAGCAGGCCGCCCTTGGGCGCCGCCTCAACGCAGGCTGGAAGTTTCCCCACCGCAAGCCGCTCGGTACAGAACGTGCATTTTTCCACCACGCCTTTTGTCCGCGTCGGGTATTCCTTGTTCACATTCTTGATGAACGGCTCCCCGTTCGGATTTTTGCCGCGGGGATCTCTCCAGTTGAAGCTCCGCGCCCCATAGGGACATGCGGCCATGCAGAACCGGCATCCGATGCAGCGATGCATCATCCTGCATCGTGATCCCGTCGGGCAGCTTGAACGTTGCCTTGGTCGGACAGACCCGGACACAGGGCGGGTTGTCGCAGTGGTTGCATAGTACGAAGAACGGCATCTCCTTGATGTGCTCGCTCATGTACTTGATTGTCCTGACCCGGGAAGGCGCGCTCGTACGCCGCCTTCCAGATCCACTTGATCTCGTCCTTCCTGTTGACGGACCCGTCAGGTTCCGGAAATCGGGTACATTGTGAGTCTGATGGCAGGCCGAAATGACCTTCTTAACGTCTTCGTCGGTCGTGAACTTGCTCATGTCCACGACCATGGCCCAGCGCTTCGCAGTCAGGGCCTCCTTGTTCGGTCCACCTCTGACGGATCCAGGCCCGGCGACCAGACGTTGTGCGTGGCTGATGCCACCGATGCTCCGAAGCCCAGGATGGAGGAAATGCCGGCAATTTTCAGGAATTGTCTTCTATCCATGCTCATGATTTAACCTCCTCCTTCTCCTCGGCTGGATATGGCAGTCCCAGCAATACGGCTTGACCGACATATAGTTGTGGCATTCGTCGCAGAACTTCTTCTTGTTGGAATGGCACGTCATGCATCCGTTCTGAAGGCTCATGTTGAATCGTTTATGGCTCGCATTGCTCGATATATCCGCGATTGTCGTCGCGGACCACCGAATCCCGCCAGTTGTTCAGAAGCTGCATGTGCTCGGTCCGCATGAACTCCTTGGACTCCACGCACTCCTTCTTGCCGTTCAGTTTGCGACCCATTCCTGGATCGCCGGAGTGTCCGTCTTCGGCTCAGGCTTCGCATTCACCTTCCCGATGTTGAAATAGAACGGGAAAGCCGCAAATGCCACGAAAGACGACGAGCCCGATGAATATTTTTCCGCCGTCATAGAGTTTCATTAGGCTTTTTCCTCCTTCACTTGGACTGACGGAAGCGGTTCGCCGCGCAGATCGGTCGTTCTTTCCTTCTCGCCCGTCATGATCAGGGCGTTTGCCACGAGTTCATGGAGACCGCAGACACCCACACCGGGCACCCAGTATTCCATCAGGGCCTTGAGCGTTGCGCGGTCAATGGCGCAGACGTTGCCGAGCATATTCACGCCGTGGTGCTCGTGCACGAACTTGACCGCGTTCGCCCGGGGGAATCCGCCCTTCATCCGGAGATCCATGTCTTCCGAGGCGTTCAGGCCGGTGCCGCTGCCGCAGCAGAAGGTCTTTTCGCGGATGGTGTCCTCGGGCATCTCGATGAAAGTTATTGCACCACGCTCTTGAGCACGTAGCGGGGCTCCTCGAGCAGGCCCATGCCGCGGGCAGTGTTACAGGAGTCGTGCCAGGTGACGTTGCAGGTGATCGTTCCGCTTCGGATCGAGCTTCAGCTTGTTGTTCTTGATCAGGTCGGCCGTGAATTCCGCGACGTGGACCATCTTCATCGATTTCGCGTTCTCGAACACCGTGCCCGGTGATCGGGGATTTCGGGACTTCGAGGAAATCGGCCGGACCGTTCCAGGTGTCCATGTACTGGGAGAGCACCCGCCACATGTGGCCGCACTCTCCGCCGAGGATCCATTTCACGCCGAGACGCTTGGCCTCGGCGTAGATCTTGGAATTGAGCCGTTTGCCCATCTCGTTCGAGGTGAAGAACCCGAAGTTGCCGCCCTCTGAAGCATAGGTGCTCCAGGTATAGTCGAGCCCCAGCTCCTCGAACAGCATCATGTAGCCCATGGCCGTGTAGGTGCCCGGGATCGGCGAAGAGGTCGCCCGAGGGCGTCACGAACAGGATCTCGGCGCCCTTGCGGTTGAAGGTGGGTTTGATCCTTTTGCCGGTGATGGTCTCGATATCGTCCAGCATATATTCGAGGTTGCCGACGATCGTGTGGGGCTCGAGACCCAGGTGGTTGCCCTTCATGTAGCAGTTCGAGACCGGCCCCGCGATCCACTCGATGTTCAGACCGAGCAGATTGAGAAGCTCGCGGCCGATGATCGTGATCTCCGCCTGGTCGATGCCGTAGGGGCAGAAGACCGAGCAGCGGCGGCACTCGGTGCACTGGTAGAAGTAGTACCACCACTCCTTCAGCACATCGAGCGTCAGTTCGCGGGCTCCCGCCATCTTGCCGAAGATCTTGCCGGCCAGGGTGTATTCTTTTCGGTAGACCGAACGGATGCAGCTCGGCCCTGAGCACCGGCATGTTCTTGGGGTCGCCGGTGCCGATGAAGAAATGGCACTTGTCCGCGCAGGCGCCGCAGCGCACGCAGATGTCCATGAACAGCCGGAAGGACCGGTACTTTTCGAGGCGCTCCGCGATCCCGTCGAGCAGGATCTGCTTCCAGTTCTCGGGCAGTTTCCAGTCCGCGTCCGCCGGCCGCCAGTCCCGGGGGTTCGGGAAGCCGACGATCTCAAGGCTTTTCGGCTTCGAGCCATGGCAGAACATGCCCTCTTTGAACACCACGGGCGTATCCATCCAGCCCGTCTTCGGCGGCGTGTAATCTATCTTTGACAGTTCTTCTGGTTTCGGAAGTTTCGCCATGATTACTCCTTTTCTACCGGCAGGCCGGCGTCTTTCATTTTGTCCCTGAAATCATTCTCGTACTCTTCATAGGTATGAACATGGACGGGATAGTTCCAGGGATTGATGTGCCTCTTCTAGCGGCTGTTGTTCGCCAGGTTGCGGGTCGGGCTCATGAAGACACCGGCCATGTGCACCAGCTTGCTGAAGGGGAAATAGGCGAACAGCGTGCAGATGAGGAACAGATGGATGTAGAAGATCGGGCCGATTGCCCGCCGCGGGGGTTATCGGGCTGAAGCTGACCAGCGCTCATGGCCAGCATCTTCACGCTCACGATGTCTGTTTTGTGAAAGTATCGCATCAGGACGCCGGTGATGCCGATGCCGAGGATCAGGAAGAGCGGGAAGTAATCGGCGATAAGGGATATGTAGCGGACCTGCGGTAGTGCCGATCCTTCTGATGAATAGATAGGTCACGGCGGCCAGGAGGACCAGATCGGTCATATACAGGAGCGGTGTGCCGATCTGGAGAAAGCTGTCCAGCCCCTCAACGATCTGGACCGGGAACGGCAGCGTCTCGGTGAAGAACCGAAGATGCCTGATCAAGATGATCAAGAAGGAGTAGTGAAACGCCAAGCCCGCCAGCCCAGAGCCACTTTGCTTCGCCGTAGGCAAGTCTGGTTGTCTTCCTCCAGTTCTGCGTTTTCAGGTTCCGGAAAAGCGAACGGAAGAAAAAGACTTCGAGCGCCATCCTGCCGAGCACACCAAGCATGGTGGAAGGGTTTTCCAGTTTGCTCTGCTTGATCCAGGGAAGCGATTTCTGCTGTCCGCAGGTCGTCGGGATGCGGAACGGCACCGGAGAACTTCCCCATTTCAGAATACGGACGATCATGAAAATGATGAACGTGGCAACCGCTGCATAGGGAATGACCACTCCGAAGAGAAATGCATATTCTGCCATCGCCACTCCCGCATAGGCAACCAGTACAAGCAGCAAGTACTGCGATGAAAGATAGTAATGACTTTCATTTCGTTACCTCTTTTCGTTTAGGTTAACCGCGTTCGCCTGCAGAGAACGATAAAGCTACTCCTGAAACTCGGTGATAATTTTGGCCTGCTGGAGCAGCCTGAAGGTCGCTCGCCCGGCTTCTTTGGCCTTGATGTCGTAAATTCCTTCGCGACAGTGCATGTAGAGATCGAAGGCAAAAAGAGCAAGATCGTCGACGGCAGATTCCAAGTGCCACCAGTTCCTCGCAAAGCTTCCGGTCCTGCAGCATCTCGGTTCCCAGCGCAGCGCGCACGATATTCTTGAGCTGGAAGATGAACGCGACGCGCCTGCGCCGGAGTAAAATTCTGCACCGCGCGGATCCTGATCATGCTGTCAAGAAAAGACGAAACCGTATCCGGAAGCATGCCCTCCAGCAAGAGCATCGAACAGGGCCTCAACGCCTTCGGCATAGTGTATAGCCCACCGGGTTGGCGAACTGGGCATCCTGCTTCCGGAGAGAACTGCGCGTGCCTTCCGGATAGGTCTCGACCAACGCCTCGAACCATTGTTTAACGATCGCGGACTTCTTTTCCTGAAGAATATTCTTAAGGCTCATTGCATTCACCTTCCCGGCTGCAGGTCGGGTCCGTGACTAGAAGAACAGCAGGTGCTTCACCGAATCCATTTCCTTCTGGATCTCTGCAAAGGAAACAAATTTCGTCTTCGAGGTCGGCGCCCATATCTTCGGCATTGGTGATCATCTGGTCTTCCTTCAGGCCGAGCCGCTCCATGTCTTCTTTGCAGACCCAGACAGGAAGATCGATCATCAGGCAGCTCTTGATATGGTTTTCCGTGCTGGTCACACCATAGACCTTCATCGCCTGCTGGTCCTTTACTGCGTTCAGCACACCGTCACCCACAAAGACGATGGTCGGGACCACGGAGTCGCCGTCATCCATGTAGATCTCCGCGGTCTGGCTTGCAATGGCATGGGTGAGCGCAAGACGGGGATTCTCGCTCTTATACGGCGGCCTTTGCACAACGAACAATAAATTTACGGCACCCATTTACTCACCTCCGATATGAAGCAGCCTGTCGGTCTTGACGGTCTTTGCCAGGTACCAGTCCATGCTGGCACGCTTCATGCCCTCGGGCACGTCTTCCTTGTGATAGCCGCGGGCCTCGGCACATGCCTCGCACACGGTGATCTCCATGCCCTTGCCCATCAGTTCCTTCATGAGCTTTTCATTATGCGAGTAATCTTTGAACGCCTTCTGTCCCTTTTTGGCCATCATCACGGCATTACCGGAAAGCCACATATTCACCTTGTGGCCCTTGGCAATTCCGGCCTCGGCAAGCTTGAATGCAAAATCAAGCGACATCGAGCCGACCAGGGACGGGAACACTCCCAATGTTAATTCTCCCATGCTATCCTCCTTAACGTTCTATGATCGGACGAGCGACAGCAAGAATGCTTTGCATGCCTGCGATCAACGCAATCGTCCTTCATGAATTTAGAGTCCTACAACCAGGCAGTCTTCTCATAGTCGTTCATAATGAGATCGACGATATCGCCGTAGCTGATGACCTTCACCTTGGAGTTCACCTGTCGCCGCTGTAAAACCTCTGGTGGTCAGATCGTCCGCCAAAACGTAAAAGCTTGCGCCAGCCTTGGACAGCACCGGCGAATCCTTGCCGTTCTTCTTTGACCACTGCATGATAGATGCCATTGCCCACGAGGATCACGCCCATTTTGTCGGCCTTCATTCTCTCGAAGGTGTCTTCGGTCCTTCTCCAGTCGCTTAAAAATACTGCTAGTTTCATCGTTTCACCTCCCTGAGAGCACTGTTTTAATAAAAAAACAGGGGATTAGTTATTCAACTATCCCCTTTGTTCGTGATGCATGTTCTCTACCGTCATTATAGTCTCTTGACCGTGATGGCCTGCTGCGGACAGTTCTCAACGCAGGTCAGGCAGTTGATGCACTCGGACATGTTCACCGGGTCCGCCTTGCCGCCTTCGACCTTGAACACCGACTGGGGACATACATTGGCGCAGGTGCCGTCACCATCGCACTTGCCTTATCAATTGTTACCATATCATGGTGATCTGTTCCTCCTCATCAGGATTAGCCTCATCAACCGCCTGCATTCTTCCGACATCTCCCGCACAACGCCTGCTCTGCCGACAGCCATACTCCCATCAGCAGGAAGAGCGCGATATGCTGAGGGAACTCCCTCAGCATACCACCGCTCTGGTATCTGACAGATCAGGGGAACGCCGCAACGAAAGGAACTATACGCAGCCGGTCGGCTTCGGAAGGCCGGCGATCTTGCAGGCCTGCTTTGCCGGTCCGCCCGGATAGAGCTCATAGAGGTACTTGGTGTTGCCCTTCTCGGGCCCAAGCTTCTTGCCGATCTCTTTCACGAGGATCTTGATCATCGGCGCGATCTGATACTGCTTGTAGTAGTCGCGCAGGAAGTTCACCACTTCCCAGTGCTGCTCGCTCATATCGATGCCTTCGACCTGTGCGAAATAGTTCGCTACATCCATGTTCCAGTCGTCCAGATTCGCCAAAAATCCGTCTTCATCCACTTCGATCGTCTTGCCCTTTACGTCTATCGTTGCCATTGTTCATTCCCCTTTCGTTAATGTAATCGGGCGCCACGCGCCACTCGGTTGTTGATATGTTCTGTGTAGATACGCTGTCCGATTGATCCGGCCAGTTACTTTTTTATCACCTTGAGGATATACAGCCTGCCATGCCCGATCCATCACGCTCTTGGGGACTCCGGAAGACCGATGGGTCCCCAGATCATAACTCAGGATCTCGTCTTCGTAATCTTCGCCCGGATACCAGCGTCTGTCAGGTCTCGGCCCAGTTCCTCCGCCGCCAGCTGCAAGGCTCTGCATCATCACTTCTCCAACATTCTTGCTCGTGGGATCCACAATGATAAAGAGCATTGCAACCGTTACAGCGGCCGCTGAGCACAGTCTCTGTCGCGCTTAAACGCTTTTCTGTTGGCCGCGGCAGTGCTCCTTTGCAAAACGGGCACGTTGGTTCAATGCTTTCCCGTCTTCCCGTTCTCAAAATATGACCTGCCTTCTATGCGGGCTGCTTATGCTTACGGTATTCCAACGCCTTTCTGACCATGGCCTTCGCCCACTGGGGTGTACCGAGTGCATGAAGATGGGTATACGCCGCCAGCACATTTTTATAGACCAGGCCGTCACCCGTTCCGTTGATGCCGCCGCCTCGCGTTACATGATATGCCATTGGCGACAGGCTGGTCAAGATTCACGATCCTCGAATAGTGAAATTCGTGGCCTCTTATGATCACGCCCTTGTCAAGGAAACGTGTTCTCGGCAACCGTTTCGAGTACCGTATAGCCATGCGCCTGCGGTTTTTTTTCAAGAACAAAATCAGCCGGCAGCACCGCGGTCATGGGATAGATCTCGTTTCGCCGACCGTGAGGCTCCTGCCAAGATAGATCAGGCCACCGCACTCTGCATAGATGGGCAATCCCTTCTCAGCCGCAGCCTTTACCGACCGGCAGAAACTTTCGTTCGCTGCCAGCTCTGCGGCCTGCGTCTCGGGAAATCCGCCGCCAATATAGAGGGCGTCGAGATCGGGAAGTGACCGCATCGGTCAATGCGTTGATCCGAACTGAATCCGGGCACCTTGCTGCTCGAGCGCTTCCAGATTATCAGGGTAGTAGAACTGAAAAGCAGAATCCCGAATGACCCCGATGACCGGCTGATCAGTCTTCCGGTCGCTTCCGGCAGGGTGAAACTTCTGCCGGAGCATCGATCGCCTGTGATGCTGCTTGCAATATCCCAAAGCGTGCCCAGGTCCAGATATCGCTCGGCAACTGCCGCTGATGCCTGTATGGCCTGCTCCACGTCGGGATGCTCTTGAAAGGGCGTGAGCCCCATATGCCGCTCGGGGAATTCGCCCTTCCGCTGCCGGGGCACAGCACCGACAACCGGAATACCGCTGCTCTGTTCAATGGCCTTCCGGATCACCGTTTCATGCCTGCCCGGTGAAACATTGTTTAGAATCACGCCCCCGATCTCAACCTCGGGATCATAGTCTCGGCAGCCGAGAACCACTGCAGCGACCGTACTCGATGCCTTCGTGCAATCAACGATCAACACAACCGGCGTTCGCAAGCAATGTGGAGAGACGTGCCGTACTGTACGTTCCAGACTCATCGACACCGTCGATAGAGACCACGATTGCCTTCGATAACTGCTGCGTCGCACCCGGCGGCATGACCGACGAAAGACCGAACGAGCGGTTCACGATCCATCATAAAAAGGTCGAGATTGTAGCACGGCCTTCCTGCTGCAGCTCCGAGCCACCCGGCATCGATGAAATCCGGGCCTTTTTTAAATACCGCAATGCTTCTGCCCAGCTTCCGCCAGGCAGCAACAATGCCGAGCGTCAGAAGGTCGTTTTACCCGACCCTCCGCGCGTGGCTGAAATTACCAGCCTCGGCATCAATCGGCATTACGATTGCGGATTAGCCGAACCTTCCGTGTGCGGGATCTCAACGGCTGTTCCGCCAAAATACGAATACACCAGCTTGCCGCCGTCGATCAGCACGCGAAGCGCCGCTTTGATCTTCAGCCTGGGTCGCACCTTCCGCCTCCATGGCATTGCTGATGTCCTTGGGCTTCAGCTTCTTTTTTCCCTGACTTTTTTCTACCAGGGCGTATACTTTTTTTTGCAGTTCTTCAGCGTCCATATGCTCACCCCTCCGAATTAGTTTGTTCACGTCATCATAAAACCGGCCCCGGTCCGCGACCGGGGCCGTGCATGACATTATACGACTATTCCCACTTGAAGGTCGGGGTCATTCTGAACGTCTCACGTGCAAAGGTGAAATCGTCGATATGCTGATAGGTGAACGGTATACCGGTCATCTTGAAGAAGCGCTCCCAGCCGATCCGCTCGATCCACTCGTCCAAAGCGCTCATGCTTCTTGGCATCCTTGGCGTAGACCTCTACCAGGTGCTTCACGGCCTTGACGACTTCCGGCCAGCGCGGCGGATTGTTCGGAAGGAACGGGATGGCCAGCCGCGACATGCGTGCCGGACCGCGTGCGTTCGAAACCTTGCCGCCCACATAGATGGAGATACCGTCGCCAGTGCGCATCGGCGAGCGGGAGGGACGGGCACATGGTGTAGCAGTTGCCGCAGTACATGCAGCGCTCTTCCTTGATCTTCACGGACTTCGCCGCCGGATTCGGGCGATAGCGCCGGTCGGGCAGGAAGCGATGGTCGTGGGGATCTCGCACTGGTTCGCGATGGTCGCCTCGTTCACCTTCGGCGGCTTGCGGTGAATACCGAGGATGGCGATGTCGGAGCAGTGCACCGCACCGCACATGTTGAGGCAGCAGGCAAGCGCGATGCGGACGCGTGCCGGCAGGGTCTTGGTGGTGAAGTATTCATGCAGCTCATCCATGACGGCCTTCACAACACCCGAGGCGTCCGTTGCCGGTGTGTGGCAGTGGATCCAGCCCTGGGTATGCACTACGTTGCTGATACCGTAGCCGATGCCGCCGACCAGATGACCACGCTTCTTGAGCTCGGCCTGGAGCGGATCGACCTGTGCTTTGTCCGGGAAGAACTCGATGTTGTTCCGCGTCGTGAAACGAAGATGGCCGCCGGAGAACTTGTCGGCAAGTTCGCATATCTCGCGGATAAAATCAGAGCTCACGAGACGGGGCGATGCCATGCGCACGGTATACAGCTCGTCGCCGGTCTCGGAAACGTGCTTCATGGTGCCGTGGTTGATCTGTTCGTGATACTTCCATTTCCCGTAGTTCTTCGCGATCACGGGCGGCAGGAATTTGCTAAAGTGAGGAGCTCCAATATCTGTTATTCTCTTAGGTTTATCAGCCATTTTAAGTTATCCTCCTTGAGTTATTTCACGTCGTCTGCTGACCAGAATACGTACGGGTTCGATCTTGGGGCTTTCACCATCTGCGGCACGGGCGGCAGACCAGTTGATTCGAGCATGGATCTCATGCCAAGACGGTCAACAAGTTCGCCGATACGTTCGCGGTTCTTGCCATGGTCATCCCACCATTCCCAGAGCTTGCGGATAAGGTCCTCAAGGTTGTCGTACGGTGCTTCAAGCTTCATGAAAGGAACGATGACCCAGCTCATGAGGGCACCGGTCACGATCGGGGCTTTGCCGCCGAGCATGATGGTTGCACCTTTTTCTTTGCCCGGGCGAAGCGCCTTCGGCATCTGATTGATGCAGTGCATGCAGCGGTTGCAATCCTTGTCATTGATCTTGAGCACAGCAGCCGTCGAAGCTCATGCACTTGGTCGGGCACATTTCGACGATTTCGGTCTTGATATCCATTTTTGAAGCATAGTTCTTTACTTCTGCTGCATCGATACGGATGGTGTCTCTCCAGGTGCCGATGATGGACATGTCAGCGCGGGCGATCGGCAGCGACGCAGTCGTTGGCGCAGCCGGAAACCTTGATCTTGAACTTGTAGGGGAACGCGGGACGATGGAGCTCATCCTGGAACTTGTGGGTGAGCGTATCGCAGATCTCCATCGAGTCGATGTTCGCGAACTCGCAGCGGGACATACCTGCGCAGCAGCTCGGGGTGCGGAGGCAGGAGCCGGAACCGCCGAGATCCCAGCCCTTTGCCGTTGTTTCAGCAAAGATGGACTCAAGCTTGTCGGTCTGCGTACCGAGGAGGACCAGGTCGCCCGTGGAGCCGTGGAAGTTGGTCAGGCCGCTGCCGTATTTGTCCCAGATGTCCATGAGATCGCGAAGAGCGCTCGTTGTATAGTAGAAACCGGCAGGCTGGTTGATACGGACGGTGTGGAAATGAGCGACACCCGGATATTCTTCGGGAAGATCGCAGTAACGGCCGATAACGCCGCCGCCGTAACCAAGGACGCCGACGATGCCGCCGTGCTTCCAGTGGGTCACCTTGTCACGATAGGAACGCTCAAGGATATTGAGCAGGTCTTGCGCGGTGTTGCTCTTCTTTGCGGACTTCTTGATCTCTTTTACGAAACTCGGCCATGCGCCTTTTTCCAGTTCATCAAGCATCGGTGTCTTTGCATCTTTGCTCATGTAGGAAATCCTCCTTGGATAGAATTATCACACTGAAGCTAACTGCCTTGCTGCGATATAGTCTTGTACCTTACGAGAGTCGAGAACGGCCGCTACCCCTGGCAATGCAGGGGAGATAGAAACACGGGTCGTTCAGAATGATATAGGCCGCGTGGTCCCCCTTTCTAAATATTTTTTTTCAGTTTGGCGGGCACGTCTGGTGAGTCATTGATTACAAAAAAAACATGAAAGACGTATGATTGTATGTGTACTACCCGTTTTAGTCAAATAAAAAAAACTAATTAAAGCATAACTTAAAATAATTACACTGCGTACCGAAAATACAAAACAAAGTAATAATTACAGTAGGTTACAACAAATGCTATCAGTAACTACAGGAGCAGACTGATAATGCAATATAGCTGCCATTTGGCAATATGCTCATTGAATCAACAATCCACTTAATAATCAAAATATTGCATTAATAGCGTTCTGAAATATCAGGTTTAATTTTGGTAATCATACCATACAAATTATTAAAATTTGTATAATATTTTGTTTTTCCAGAATATTTTAAAAAGCCTTTTTTGGCATAATTGCCATATGCATTACTATTGATTGAGGAATGATGATCCGATATCAGATCATGTCGGACAACATAAGTCAACATATTGATTAAATGGTCTTTACAAACAAAAAGCACTTCTCCAGCCTGTATCTTTATCATGCTACATACCATAATATGGCAATATAATGACTGATACTCCCGGCAAGCACGAAAATATGAAATATGCCGTGGCCATTATGGATTTTTTTGTCAAAAACGTAAAAAATGACACCAACAGTATAAAACAAGCCACCTGCAACCAACCACACCATGCCCCAGACAGGCAACACTTTCATAAGCGGACGGACTGCAATAACGACGACCCAGCCCATGACAAGGTAGATCACTACTGAAAGTATGCGGTGCCCTGTTTGCAGCGCCAGTTCCTGGATGATGCCTACTGTCGCGAGCCCCCATACGATGCCGAAAATCGTCCACCCCCAAGTACCCCCCATGGTTACCAACGTGAACGGGGTATAGGTACCGGCAATCAACAAGTAGATAGCCGTGTGGTCTATCTTTTGGAATAGGACCTTCGCTTTACCGCGAAGACTGTGGTAGAGCGTGGAAAAAAGATAAAGAGCGAACAGGGTAATACCATAGATACTGAAACTGACGATCCTCCAGGGATCACCCTTCAGACTGGCGGATACGACGAGAACAGCGAGCCCGACAAGCGCCAGCGTTGCTCCGATCAAATGGGTGATGCTGTTGAACTTCTCATCACGATACATATGATCACACACTCAGAGAGTTCACCGTGAAAACGAGCTGACGAGCAAAGCCGCACAAGAACAAAGAAAATATAGCAGAAATCTTGCTATTTAGGTCATTTTATTTGGTGACTCAGGTTGTCCCTGTCAATTCTTTGTTGTTTTTCGTTCAGTGGCTAAAGTTCTTTTCAGTCAAAAAAAGCACGGATGTCAGCCAAACATCCTCCGACCGATTGAATGAGAGACAACCACCAATAAAAAAAGGAGAGGCCTTTGAGACCTCTCCTGAAATTGCATTAACGTATTTATACGACTTCGCCATGCGGCGTAGCAAAGGTCCCGCGGCGTGCGGCCATATCCATGAGCACGCGTTCCGTGCCAAATGCACCCTGTTCGTATTTGCGGATCTTCAGCTTTTCTCTCGCCGTGTCGATGAGCTTCAGCGCGAGTTCAAGGATCTTGCCAGGGTCTTCCTCGAAATAGAAGCCTGCCGTCACCATATCCCACCACTTGTTTTCCATGATATCGGTAAGCGTTTTGCTTGCGCTGACCGGCGATCCGGCGCCAAAGATGATCGGTACACCGGATGCTGCAAAGTAGGTGCCGATGGCGATGGCCTTTTCGCTCATCCACTCCGGACCGATACCGACCGCAGGAAGACCGCCGATGTCGTCGCCGAGACCGCCCGCTTCAGCGATATGAGATGCGATGGTCAGGATACGCGAGTTGTCAACGCAGGAACCGAGATGAAGCACCGGAGGAATGCCGATGGCCTCACAGACCTCACGAAGACCGGGGCCGGCGTTTTCAAGAGCCATCTCAGGCGTCATGTAGCCTGCCTTGGCCGAAGCATGGGCCGAGCATCCGGTCTGGACCACGAGCACGTCGTTCTTAATGAGCTCGCGGGTAAGAAAATTATGAATGCTGTCCTGGCTAATGCGGGGGTTGTTGCACCCCGCCAGGCCGACAACGCCGCGGATACGGCCCGCAATGATGGCATCGTTCAGCGGCCGATAGGAACCCCGGTACTGTCCGCCCTGCATGTATTCAATATATTCATCAGAGAACCCGGCGATCATGTCCGCGGGCTTGACGTTGGCGTGAGCAACATCTTCCTTTTTGCGGTTCGGGAAATTATCGATCGCGAGACGAACGACTTGTTTGGCCTGATCCAGGGCATGGTGCTCATCATATTCAATATGCACCGCATCTTTCATTTTGCCCTTATTCGTCGTCGTAACGATCTTGGTGTGGTATTTTTTTGAAAGCTCACCGATTGCAGGCATGATGCACTGCACGTCCACCACCATGGCCTCTACCATACCGGTTATGATGCCGAGTTCCTGCTGCAGGAATCCGCCGGCGGTGTCGATGCCGTGGCGGACAAGGATCTCGTTCGCGGTGCAGCACATGCCCACGAGGTTAACCCCTTTGGCACCCTTGGACTTTGCATATGCGGTGATCTCCGGGTCCTCCACCGCAACAACCAGCATTTCGGCGAACGACGGTTCGTGACCGTGAACCACGAGGTTCACATGGTCTTCCTTGAACACATCAAGGCTGGCCCGGGCCTTGAGCGGTCTGGGAGTGCCGAAGAGGATGTCCGAAATATCCGTCCCCATCATGGAACCGCCCCACCCGTCCGCGAGCGACGCGCGCATGGCGCCGAGCATGATATTGTTCACTTCCTGGTCCACACCCATGGTCGTGCGGTGCATCATTTCCACGACTTCACGGTCGATCGCGCGCGGCGCGATGCCGAGCTTCTTCCAGATCTCCTGACGCTTTTTGGGCGCCCGGGACAGGTAGGCGAGCTCTCCCCGCTGCTGACCGAACTGTTCGAGAAATTTCAGCGCCACCTTCTCGGCAACTTCGTTCACCTGTTTACCCTCTACATCGATGCCAAGGTAACCGGCAACGCGGTTCAGTTTGCGAACGTCCTTGATCTTGAAATCCTTGGCTTCACCACGCGCTACGGCAAGAAGCGTGTTCGCCAGGTCTCTGGCGTGATCGGAATGCGCCGCAGTGCCCGCGGCGACCATACGGGCAAAATTCCTCGCGGTCACGACCGGCAGCGATGCGCCGCATACACCCATGGCCTCGTCTTCCTTGCCAACCAACCGGCAGGGTCCCATGTGGCACATCTTGCAACAGGCGCCTTGGTGACCGATGGGGCATGGTTTCAGCTTTTCAGCCCGTTCAAATGAAGTCTCATACTTTTTCAGTCCGGCAACTTTGAGCAGTGCCTGGGCACCGGGATCAACGGATTTTAGTTCTTCTTTCATGAGTGTGGTAAACTCCTTTCACATGGAGGGAACGGTCCCTCGTACAAAGCTTATGTATTATACGAAAATACACTTAAAAAACCAGACTAAGTTCGTCTACAACGGTTCCGCGCCTGTGCCATGCATTTATTTCTGCAGGACCGGCTGCTTGACTTCCATGACCGTGACCACGGCCGATCTGGAGAGCAGACCCTGGTTCATGGCCAGAAGAAGTATTGTCGTGGATATGCCATAGGGCTTTCCTGCTGCTGCTTTGACAGGCATTAACGCTCCAGCTGCGATCTTGCCGGTTTTTGCCTTCTTTACGAGCGAAGAAACGTCCTTTGCACTGATCGCTTTGGTCTTACTCACCGCCGCCGATATTACTTCGGCGATCTCAGCGCCGTCCTTCGCATCACCGGCAGCAGACTGCGCCTGGGCAAAAACCTTCTGCTGGCCATAGGTGGTGATGATCGTGCCTTGTTTTTCGTAAAGGGCGGTCATTGGAAGCACCAGATCGGCCTTCTCGGTAAGTGCGTTCGCATGGCTCGCCTGAACGATCAGCGTGCCTGCCTTAAAATCACTATCCGGCACGTTGCCGGCAACGAACAGTACACCCATTCCGGACTTCATTGAGCCGTAGTTCTTTCCTGTTTTCTTGATCGCGGAAAAGCCCGGGCCCAGATCGGAAAGGCAACCCATCTGCATGACACCAAGCGCATTCGCCTCGAGCATAAGCGGCATGACGCCGGCATTCTTCAGATTTGCGAGGTTCAGGGCCTGGAGCGATGCATCTTCGCTGGCCGAAATACCGGTGCCGAAGATGACCACGGGCTGCTTGGCTGCTGCATAGGCTTTTGCTGCCTCAACGATCTTTTCAACAGGTACGCCGCTGACCGAGGAGGCTTCGTCCGCAGCCACAAGATCTTTTTTGAGTGCTTCAACTTCTTTCGGTTTGGTGGTCAGACCCTCGGCCAGGGCCGCAGACATAACACCGGCCAGAAGCGCCGTATCCGTCCCCGGCTTCAGTTCAAGATGAATAGCATTCACATGGGTGGTAAGCCCGATCTTATCGGGGTTCACAACGATGATCTTTGCTCCTGCCTGCGCCCTGCGGCGGATCATGACGTCGATCTCCTGGAGCGACTGGCCTTTCTGCGACGGATCAGCGCCGATCACCACAACACAGTCGGCGGCTGCAAGGTCAGCTTTGGAGGCAATGGCAATGCCGTTATCACCGTAGACGGCACGCAGCGCAGCGATCGCGCCGCCCGCGTAGGCCGCTGCCGGCGTGCTGATGTTGGGGCTCCCGACAACATCGCGGGCCAGCAGCTCGAGCGCTGCAGCCTCTTCATTGGTAAGTGAACCTGCAACGATGAATCCGGCGCTGTCTCCGGCCTTCTTGAGCGCATCAGCCGCGATCTTCGATGCATCTTCCCAGGTTGTGGGAACCAGTTTGTTGCCCTGTTTTTTCATCGGCGCGGTGATCCGGTTCACTGACGCAAGCGCATCGAAGCCGAAACGGCCGATGGCGCAGATATAACCATTGCTTTCTTTGGTGTTCACTTTAACGATACGGCCGTCCTTCTTGCTCACCACGACGCTGCAGCCCGAAGCGCAGGCAGTGCAGACCGATTCGGACTTATCGAGGTCCCACTCCCGGCCATGCTGCCAGCGGTCGCGTTCCATGATCGTGTTCACCGGGCAGGCTTCGACACAGGAACCGCAGAAGGTGCAGCCCGACTCATGGAGCGGTTTGTCCTGGGCCGTCGATACCTTGGTCGTGATGCCGCGGCCCATGAAATCAAGCACGTTCGTACCCTGCTCCTTGCAGACCCGTACGCACCGACCGCACAGGATGCAGTAGTTGTTGTCGATCGTGATGAAGGGGCTTTTATCGTTCAGCTCATAATTAAAACTCTTGCGGCCGAAGGATGACTCCCGGATGCCGAGATCGGCAGCATAGCGCTGCAGGTCGCAGTCGCCGGCCTTGGGGCAGGTCATGCAATCGAGGGGATGGAAGGAAAGCACCAGGTCGGTCACGAACTTCCTGATTTCCTCGACCTTGGGGGTCTTGGTCTGGACCTTCATGCCTTCCTTGGTCCTGGTCGTGCAGCCGGTGACGGGCGTCCTCATGCCCTCGATCTCGACCATGCACATACGACAGGCGCCCACGCCGCGCAGTTCCTTGATATGGCACAGGTTCGGGATGTGCACCCCTACGGTCGCGGCCGCATCAACAAGGGTCATACCCTCGGGAACAGAAACGGCCTTGCCGTCAAATTCCATATTTATCATCTTCATCATAGCATCCTCCGTGTAAAGCAAATTCCAAAATTCAAATTACAAATCCCAAATACTATCCAAATCTCAAAATCCAATGACTGGTCTAAACGTTTGGGGCTTGATACTTGGTCATTGGTGCTTATTTGTAATTTGGTGCTTGGGATTTGGTGCTTGTTTTAAACAGGGCATGTCCCGACCACATGCCGTACCGGCTTCGCGGGCTCTTCCTCGACCGTCGGGGCGGCTTCGTAAATATAGACCGCACCCTCGGGACAGACCTTTATACATTCGCCGCAATGGGTGCAGCGTTTCTGCCTGATGCGGTAGGGCGTGAAACCCGTTTTATAGGGTTGTTTCTTCTGGCCCTCAATGGCGAAGTCCTTGCACACTTCACGGCACTTGTCGCACATGGTGCAGCGGTTCGCATCGATGTTGTAGGAAACGAGGGCGGCGCATTCATTGATCGTACAGACCCCCTGGACATGACGTTCAAGCAAGCGCGGCATGGTCGTTCAGAAAGGCGGCCAGAATGTCGGCGTGGTCTTTGCCCTTCTTGCACATGCCGCCGTCCTTCACATCAACAGCGATCCGTTTGAGCTGTGCGATATGTTTTGTCACGCCCTTGCCGGCCTGGATCGTCTCGAAGATCTTTATGGCGTCGTAGATGCCGAGTTTGCAGGGATGGCATTTGGAGCACATGCCGTCCTTGGAGTCGTCGTTGTAGAATTTCTCAAGCTTGATTCTCGTCAGGTTGACCGGGCACTTACTTTCTTGCTGCGACATGGGCCCCTCCTTTTTCCACGACAATGGCCCTAGTGGGACAGACGGTGTAGCAGGCCTTGCACTTGGTGCAGTAGTCCTGGTCGATGAAGAACTTGTCCCGCAGTCTCGACCACCGCGTCGAAAGCGCAGGCAGTCTTGCACATGCCGCAGAGGATGCAGTGTTCGGGAAGGATGCGGAAGGTCCCGAGTCCCTGACAGCGTTTGGCCCGGCAGAACTTGTCGTTCACATGCTCTTCATATTCTTCGCGGAAATACTTGATCGTGGAAAGCACCGGGTTCGGGGCGCTGTTGCCGAGGCCGCAGAGCGATCCGGCCACGACCATCTTGCCCATTTTCTCAAGCAGCTCGATATCGCCTTTTTCACCCTGTCCTGACGTGATTTTGTCCAGCAGTTCGTACATCTGCCACGTGCCGATCCTGCAGGGCGGGCACTTGCCGCAGGACTCGCTCTTGGTAAAGGACAGGAAGTACTTGGCCACGTCCACCATGCAGTCGTCCTCGTCCAGCACCACCATGCCGCCGGAGCCCATGATCGAGCCCACCGTCGCCAGGGTGTCGAAGTCGACCTGCATGTCGAGGAACTGGGCAGGGATGCAGCCGCCCGACGGTCCGCCGGTCTGGACCGCCTTGAACTGCCTTGTCCGGGTTCAGCATGCCGCCGCCGATGTCGAAGATGATCTCGCGGAGCGTGATGCCCATGGGGACCTCGATGAGGCCCGTGTTCTTGATCTTGCCGGTCAGGGCGAAGACCTTGGTGCCCTTCGATTTCTCGGTGCCGATCGAGGTATAGTAGTCAAGCCCCTTGGTGAAGATCGTCGGGATGTTGGCAAAGGTCTCGACGTTGTTCAGGTTCGTGGGCATGTTCCAGAGGCCGCCGGCCGCTTCGGAGAGCCGCGGAGGACGGGGACGCGGCATGCCGCGTTCGCCTTCGATGGAGGCAACAAGAGCTGTTGATTCGCCGCAGACAAAGGCGCCTGCGCCTTCCTTGATCTCCATGGTCGAAATCGAGGCCGCTGCCCAGGATGTTCTTGCCCAGAAGCCCCATCGCCTCGGCCTGTTTGATGGCAATGCCGAGGTTCTTCACGGCAAGGGGATACTCGTGCCGCACGTAGATATAACCGAATTGCGCGCCGATAGCGAAGGCATTGATGATCATGCCTTCCATGACGGAATGGGGATCGCCTTCCATGAGCGCGCGGTCCATGAACGCGCCCGGATCGCCTTCGTCGCCATTGCAGACCACGGCCTTGATCTTGGCGCCCGATTTCTTGGTATGCTCCCACTTGAGCCCTGCCGGGAAGCCTGCGCCACCGCGACCGCGCACGCCCGACTTCTTGACGATGTCGATGACCTCGTCGGGCTTCATCTCGGTCAGCACCTTGGCCAGGCCGGCATAACCATCCTCGCGGATGGAGTCGTAGATGTTGCAAGGGTCGACGATGCCGTTCTTATGAAGCGCCAGGCGTTTCTGTTTTTTGTAGAACGGGATGTCCTGCATGGCCACATTGGGCTCAGCAAGCGGGACCTCGCGGTAGAGCTGCTTTCGGTACGGCACGCCCTGCAGTACAGATCCGGAGAACAGGGCAGGAATATCAGCCACCTTCACCTTCTGATAAAAGGTCTCCTGCGGTTCCTGAACAACGACCGGGCCGCGCTGACAGAACCCCTGGCAGCCGGTCTTGACGATCTCGAGGTTCTCACCCTTTGCCGCGGCTTCTTCCTCGAACTTCTTGACAAGCTTGTTCGAACCCGAGGCCTGGCATGCCGTGCCGCAGCAGACCCGGACCCGGTGAGTGTCCTTCTCTTTACGCTCGTTCTGCAGTTTGGTGCGAAGGGCCGCGAGCTCGGCAACGCTGTTTAGCCGCTTAAACGTGAGTTCCATGTTCACTCCTCGCCATCGCAATGATATCATCCACCATCTTCGGCGTAAGCTCGCCGTAGAGGTCCTGGTCATTCACCGTGGCTACCGGTGCCAAGGCGCAGCAGCCCACGCAGCCCACGGTCTCAAGCGTGACCGAACGGTCAGCCGTGGTCTCGCCTTGCTTGATGCCCAGCTTGGCTTCCATCTCGGTCAGCACGTCCTTGGCGCCCCGCACATGGCACGCCGTACCCATGCAGACCTTGACGATGTTCTTGCCCCGCGGTTTGAAATGGAAGTGTTTGTAGAACGAAGCCACGCCATACACGTTGTTAATCGAAAGAGACATGCGGTCCGCAGATCATCGTCATCGCATCCTCGGGCAGATAGCCCACCTTCTCCTGCACCCGCTGCAGCACAGCAATGAGCATGCCTCGCTGGCCTTGTGCATCGTCGAGGACAGTATTAACCTTCTTTCAGATCTTCTTGCTCGAGCACTGTATCAACCTCCCCTCACCTGCCGTACACTGGTGCATTCGGTACGGTAGATCGGATCCCTGACATAATTTTTGGTGATGGTACCGCGAAATGCGAATGTGCTACTTTTTGTAACTATTGAGAATATTTGCAATGATTTTTGCGCATTAGGGAGTGTGCATATTAGCAACCACTTGGTAAAAAATCAAGGGAAAATACTATAAATAAATTTCATATTGAAATTATATTTCTCTATTTATGCGGCTGCTCAATGCTTGAGGACCTCTCGTCCAGTGTGACGAGGTCCATCGAATACCGCGTTCCCCTGACTGTTTGACACACCCGGATTCGCCTGCTATATTCAACGTACTATCAGCCTGTTGAAAGAGAGGATACACGATGAGCATTCTGGCAATGATCCTTGCAGGCGGCAAGGGAGAACGGCTCCACCCCCTCACGATTCACCGGGCAAAACCGGCCGTGCCCTTTGGCGGCATTTACCGCATCATTGATTTTACCCTGTCAAACTGCATCAACTCCGGCATCAGGAAGATCGCTGTGCTCCCCCAGTACAAATCCCTCTCCCTGGACAAGCACCTCCGCATGGCCTGGAACTTCTTTTCCGGCGAACTGAACGAATTTATCATATCGGTGCCGCCCCAGCAACGCGTGGGTGACAAATGGTACCAGGGAACGGCCGATGCCATCTACCAGAACATCTATATGATCGAAAAGGATGCTCCGGACCACCTGCTGGTGCTCGCTGGCGACCACATTTACAAGATGGACTACGCGGAAATGTTCAAGTTCCATAAGGAACACCATGCCGATGCAACGGTCGCGGCCATCGAGATCCCCCGGCAGAGCGCCACCTCCTTCGGCGTCATTGAGGTCGTTGATGACTTCCGAATAGTAGGATTCGAGGAAAAGCCGCAGGGAACCGAAGCACATCCCGGGCCGCCCGGACACGGCCTTCGCGTCCATGGGCATCTACCTGTTCAATACGAAGACCCTCCTGGAATATTTGAAATCAGATGCGCTCCAGGATACGTCCCACGATTTCGGCAAGAACATCATCCCCCAGATGATGAAGACGTCACGCGTCTGCGCCTACAACTTTAAGGATGAGAACAAGAAAGAAGCGAAATACTGGCGCGATGTCGGCACCATCGACGCCTACTGGGAAGCGAACATGGACCTGGTGAGCGTCGATCCGCAGTTGAACCTGTATGATGGAGCATGGCCCATCCGCACCTATCAGTCCCAGAATCCTCCGGCCAAGTTCGTCTTTGCCCAGGAAAAAAAAGGCGGCAGGCTCGGCATCGCGCTCGACTCGATCGTTTCGCATGGGTGCATCGTGAGCGGCGGCCGTGTGCAGAACTCGGTGCTGTCGCCGAACGTGCGCGTGAACAGTTACAGCGAGGTACATGAGTCAATTCTCATGGAGAACGTGGACATCGGCAGACATTGCCGCATCCGGAAGGCCATCATTGACAAGGACGTGATCATCCCGCCGGAGACCGAGATCGGCTATGACCTTGAAGAGGACAGGAAGCGTTACCACGTGACGCCATCGGGCATCGTGGTCATTGCCAAAGGAACGGAATTGCCGGAGGAGGCGAGAGCATCAGCCATGGCGGAAGAGCGGATATAAAGAAGGAAATCAGCACAAGGACGAATGCAAAAAAGGCGGATGGGCAAACCCATCCGCCTTTTTTGTATTCCGACAGGTTGTTTAAAAGCTTCGACACTCCAAAAAATGCACCCTAACGGTGCGACTGCTCATTTTAAAATCAATGCGTTACTATTTGGAGCCACAGAACCATATACACAGAATACACAGAGCATAAACATCGCCATAAGCCTTTTATCTGCTACAGCCTCTTTCACGCCAAATTCTGGCGACGATACCAGCTAAAACCAGGATAATAACTGATCAATGAGGTTTGATTAATTTCCATTATTGTGATATACAACACAGAGAAAATATCACTCATCCGAAAGTACATGCCGGGGGGACAGATCATGGAAAAAGTCTGGGAAATAAAAGATCCCGATCAGTATCTTCATCCTCAGAAAAAGAAGCGCATAACGAGGGAATTACCCCCTTCAAAAAATCCTGCCAGGGCTTACACCCTTTCACTGTTTTTCTGGGGAGGGGGGCAGAGTTATAACGAGCAACGGGGGAAAGGCCTGCTGTTTCAATTGTCCTTGATCATTTTTTGCTTAGGCATTGCTCTTTCTCTCATTTACTGGAAACCCCTTCTTGAATTTCTGCACTCCCATGGCCTATCGAATGCTGACACTTTCCTCGGGACTGAAGTCCTGTTCTTTTTTATATTGATCTTCTGGATGTACAATGCCGGCGATGCATACCATATGGCGGCAAAAACGGGAAGAAAACCATTTAGGGGTGTCCACAGTCGTGTGTATCCCTTTCTCTGTTCTTTGCTCATTCCCGGCTGGGGACAGTTCCTGAACGGACAACCGATAAAAGGAAGTATTTTCTCAGGCTTCTCGATTCTCGGTCTTTTTTCACTCGTATCTATCCCGTCCGTTTTCGTGGCCTGGCCCTTCCTGGAGATATCAGAAACCCGTTTTGTCGTTGAGGAAATCCTGTTACTCACCGTGCTTTTTGCGCCGCTGATACCGTTCATATGGCTCTTCGGCAGCTATGATGCCCTGAAAGTCAGCCTCGATGACCTCAAGAAGGAACCGTTCTTCGAAAGGATCAAGTCTGCGAACAACCGCCGCCGAACGCAGGGATGGGTAAGGGGCGTCTTTCCTCAGATCAAGTCAACCGTCGTACTCGGGCTCGTCCTCATCTTCCTCTTGATCGCCGCTTACCACTATGTACCCGCACTCCTGAACTACTATCAAGATCAGCTGTCAGATATTCAGGCAGGAATGCAGAAGCAGGGAATGACAATCCTGCCGGAGCTTATCAACAAGTTGCTTTCACTGATGGCATCAGGGAAATATCTCTAACGCTTCCCCTGGATTCAATCATACAAAATAGATCGGTCCATGGATGAAACGCAGCCCCTGCTGCTGATGGTAACCAACGAGAAGTAACCGTTTTCCACAACCCCAAAAACCCGGGGAATAATATCCTCACATCAATGCCGAGCATCTCAGCTTATGGCGCTCACAGGCGACTGAAAACGCAGACGTTGCCGCTGTTTATTTCCCCTTATACAGCCCGTCAAATGAATCTTCATCGATAACGCGTGAGATCCCACAGGCAGGACACTCAAGCAGCAGGGTCGGTAAATAGGTTTCTTCATCATACAACGTATCATCCTCCCGCTCCTTCTGCGCCTGCGCAACCATTTCCTTGAATTTAGTATAGGTCATGGCACTATAGACGTGATTGCAGGAAGGGTTGCTGCAGGCGACATTTGCGAGCAAAAATTCCCCACCGCTCTCTTTGGGAGCAACGAACATGCCGAAGCTTCTCGTCCGGGGGATCTTGGGGGGCACGGGAATGGTTTTCGGATTTCCGTGCTCGATGACCGTAAGGCATATTTCATATTTCCCGCGCGGCCTGCCCTTTACATAGCATCCGATCTGCAGGGACGGGGCATAGGGAGATCTCGACTTGAGCGTGCCGTACCAGTCCCCGCCGGGTTCGACCAGCAGGCGCTGTACCAGCACCCGGCCGCCCAGGTATGCGCGCTGGCCCCGGTCCTTCCATACTTTCAGTTCGAACAGTATGTAGGCCCAGAAATGGTCATGGGGCATCGGCTTGGGGCGCTTGTTCTGCGGGAGCAGGCTGAGGACCTGTTCATAGGTGAAGTGCGTGGATTTGCCGCATTTGTCGCAAGCGAGACGAAAGATATATTTCGGCTCGTAGCGCAGGCGATACTCAAAGCGTGCACGCGCTTCACTCACCGTAATATGATGAGGAGTATCGCTGCATCCAGGCGTACCGCAGGAAAGACAGGCTTCTGACATAGGTGAATCGAATCCCTCTATGAACGAATTATTGCAAAAGTATATTCTCTCTTCGCATTCTTTACAAGAACTTTGACGGTGTAATTTCAGGGTAATAGTGCGATCGCAGGATTTCCGGAGAAACCGGGGCAGGAGAAATGCGGAGTGCGAAATCATTCTTCATGGCGGACCATATCACAGGACAAACTTCATGATCTCATCCAGCGGTTTCCTGCTTCGTGCAGACGGGTCTTCGTCAGGCAAGCCGACGGGAAGCAGTGCGGCGATGAACGTTTCCTTTCCATAGCCGAGAAGTTTCCCGAATGCCTCCTGCGCCACGAGCGGCCCGGTCATCCAGCAGGAGCCGTAGCCGAGAGCATGGACCGCCAGCAGTATATGCTCGATCGCCGCTGAAACGCTCTGGAGCCCGGGCATGGGCCTGAGCCGCTTGATATCCTCCGGAGCATAGCCCATTCTGGCGAGCAGCAGGTCCGTTCCTGCGTCATACCCTTCCATGCAGACCGCGATCACGATTGGCGCATGCTCGAAAAAAGTGTAGTAGGTGCTTTTGTACGCCGCAAGCCGCTGCGCCTGTTTCTCGCTCTCGGCATAAGGGATCATCGTATTGACCATCTCACGGACAGCTTCCGCCATCTTCCGCAGAAGCTCGCGGTCCTTGATCACGATGAACTTCCAGGGCTGTGTATTGTTCGCAGACGGCGCGAGCCTGCCTGCGTCAAGGATCTTCTTGATGTCCTCGTCCGGCACCGGGGTTTGCTTGAACCGGCGGATGCTTTTTCTTCCCTGGATGGCGTCAAATAGGTCCATAGATTACAGCAAGCTCGAAATCACAAGCACTAAATAACAAATAAATTCCAGGCTCCAATCGGCAAATTACAAACGTTTCGGAAATTGGCTGTTGGATATTGAGCTTTATTTGGGATTTGCAATAGTTACACCATCTCCGCCAGATCGCGGATCAGTTTCTCCGAATCCTTCCACCCCAGGCACGGGTCGGTGATGGACTTGCCGTACACATTCTCCGTCACCTTCTGGCTGCCTTCCTCGATGAAGCTCTCGATCATGAAGCCGCGGATCATGTCCTTGAGCAGCGTTGCATGCTGACGGCTCTGCATCACTTCTATGGCGATCCGGGGCTGTTCCTTGTACTTTTTGTTCGAGTTGGCGTGGTTCGTGTCCACGATGATGGCGGGATTGACAAGACCTCGCTTCTTATAGGCCTCGGCAGCGGTCATCAGGTCCTCGTAATGATAATTGGGGATGTTCGTGCCGTGATGGTCCACGGCGCCCCGCAGAATAATGTGCGTCAGAGGATTGCCCGAGGTCTTGACCTCCCAGCGGTTATAGCTGAAGATATGCGCTGCCTGGGAAGCCTGCACGGAATTGAACATTACCTCGAGGTCGCCCGAGGTCGGGTTCTTCATGCCCACAGGAATATCGAGGCCGCTGCAGGTAAGCCGGTGCGCCTGGTTCTCGACCGAGCGGGCGCCCACGGCAACATAGCTCAGCACATCCTCAAGGTAGGGATAGTTGCCGGGATAAAGCATCTCGTCGGCAGCCGGGAGGTGCGATTCCCGGAGTGCCCGGAGATGCATCTTCCTGATGGCGTTCAGGCCTTCGACGATATTCGGTTCTTCCTGGAGGTTCGGCTGGTGGGCCATCCCCTTGTACCCGATCCCGGTGGTGCGCGGTTTGTTCGTATAGATCCGCGGGATCAAGAGGATTTTGTCCTTTACCTCCGCCTGGACCTTTGCCAGCCTGCCGATGTAGTCGCACACCGCCTCTTCATCGTGGGCAGAACAGGGGCCGATGATAAGGACGAACTTGCTGCTCTCCCCGGTAAAGACGGCGCGGATCTCGGCATCACGTTTCTTCTTGATCTCCTGCAGTTCCGGAGAGACCGGCATGGCCGCGATGATGTCTCCGGGATTCGGTATCTCACGTGTATAGACGAAGCTCATAGGAATGGTATCCCCTCCCGTTGGTTTCTTTTTCGCTGGCAGTATAAAAGCCGCATCCGGTTAAGTCAAGCCAAAAAGCGGTTCAGCATCCTACTCTGCGGCTGAGTGCAGAGGTCTCATACAAAAAACTTCTGGTGTTTTTCATAGTAATATTGTATAAAAACATGCCATGGCAAAGAAACCTGCAAAGAAACCACTAGCGGCTAAAGGACGCTCCGGCGGAAAAGGCGGCAACCTCGACCGATGGATCATCGTCGGTATTATCGTCGCGCTCATCGCCATCGGGCTTTCCCTCTGGGGGCCGCTGCGCAAGTACCGGCCGAGCATAGAGAAAAAGGCCATCGAGCAAACAAAAAAGATTGAACCGGCAATGCTAAAGAAGCCGGCAGCAGAAAAAACAACAGAAAAAATTAAGAAAAAAGAGCACAAGGAAACTAGAACTGCCAAAAAACAGGAGAACCTTTTCGTTGTCAGGCCCGCAGAAAAGACGGCGTTCATCGCGATCGTGATCGACGATCTGGGCCAGGACCTGAGATCAGCGCAGGAGGTCCTTGCCCTGCCCGGCATGGTCACCGTTGCGGTCATGCCTGGCCTTCCCCATTCGAAGAAAACCGCAGAACTGGCAAGACAGGACAAGCACGAAGTGCTGCTCCACCTGCCCATGGAATACCGGGGCAAGAACGGAAAGCCTGCCTTGGGCATGCTGCGCTCCACCATGACGCCCATGGATCTTCTGAACGTGATCAGCGAGGACATAGATTCGGTGCCCGGCGCGATCGGCGTGAACAATCACGAGGGCTCGTCGCTTACGGAGAACCTGGAAGCCATGAAATTCCTGATGGCTGAGCTCAAGGCCCGCGACCTGATGTTCCTCGACAGCCTTACCAGCGCGAAGAGCGTGGCCTATGCCACGGCCAAAGAGTTCGGCATGAAGGCGGCAAAGCGCGATGTTTTTCTTGATAATGAAAGTGAGAATGCGGAATACATACGCAATCAGCTGAATGAACTGGCACGTGTTGCGAAAGAAAAAGGCCACGCCATCGGCATCGGGCACCCGCATCCAGCCACGATCAGCGAGCTCAAAAAATGGCTGGCTGATGCTGAAAAACAGGGCATCACGATCGTACCGGTGTCGAAGCTGATGCAGTGAATCAGGGGCCGGGAGTCCAGGGTTAAGGGTACAGAAATGAGGACGACAAGAATTTACAACGAGAGTTTCTTCCCTGAAACCTGACTCCCTGCACCCATTGCACCACCATCAAATCCATCCCTAAAACCTATGCTCACCCTCGGAATAGAAACCTCCTGTGATGAAACCGCTGCTGCGGTGCTCAGGGACGATATCGTCCTCTCCTCCATCGTTGCGTCACAGGTCAAACTGCATGAGAAATACGGCGGCGTCGTGCCCGAACTCGCCTCGCGCGAGCATCTGAAGAACATCATGCCCGTGATCCGCGAAGCGCTGACCCAGGCCTCGGTGCAGCTTGACGACATCGGCCTCGTGGCCGCCACCTACACGCCCGGCCTGATCGGCGCGCTCCTCGTGGGCGTGTCCACGGCCAAGGCGATCGCGTACGCGCAGAGAGTCCCCTTCATCGGCGTGCACCACGGCGAAGGGTCATATCCTCGCCGCCCACCTCGAATATCCCGGCATCGGCTACCCCTATCTGGCCTTGCTCGTCTCGGGCGGCCATACAGCCCTCTATCATGTCAAAGGCCTGGGCGACTACCGGCTGCTCGGTCAGACGCGGGACGATGCTGCAGGCGAGGCTTATGACAAGGTATCAAAACTGCTGAACCTCCCCTACCCCGGCGGCCCCGTGATCGACAAGCTCGCACAGGAGGGGAATCCCCTCGCCGTGAACTTCCCCCGAAGCAGGCAGGAGGGGTATGACTTCAGTTTCAGCGGGCTGAAGACCGCGGTCAGGAACCATGTCGCTCTTTTTAAGAGCAAGGACAAGGGAATCGACCCGGCCCTGAACATCAGGGATGTTGCCGCAAGCTTCCAGGCAGCGGTCGTGGACACGCTCGTGGAGAAGACGATGAAAGCCGCAGTCGATACCGGCGTGGACAAGATCGTGGTTGCTGGCGGGGTCGCAGCAAACAGTTCGCTCCGCAGCAGAATGAAGCAGGAGGCGGAGCAACGCGGCATGACGCTCTACCTCCCGGGCATGAACCTCTGCATCGATAATGCCGCCATGATCGCCCTCGCCGGATATCTCCACCACAGACGCGGCGAGACCTCAAGCCTGGACCTGAACCCACGCCCGACCATGCCGCTTTAGTTGCTGCTTGCTTCGAGACTCCTGCGGAGCCAGCAAATTGGACGTTGCCCTCCTCGAAGCGTTGGGACCAGTCATCAGACTTTTGTCACCAAAAAGGTTTCTGAAGAAGCAGCATTACCTCTCAGCCGGCAATGATAAAGCATACAAAAATGCTCCTCTTTCCCACATACCTGCTGATGTGTTATACTTATTACATGAGAATAACTTTGGAAGGGAGCAGGCGGTCCATTGCTCCCCCATGAAGGAGGCGGTTATGGCAACCATTAAGAACATAAAAAATAATCTTTGTGATGACGTATATAGCGGGCTCTCAGACATGAAGGAAAAACTCGTTGTTTTGCGGAACGATCTCGCACGCACGTACGGCGGTGAGATGAATGTCTTCGGGCTTTTCGATCGGCACCTCCGCGAGCTTGTCGACCAGGTCGATTGGAAGCTCCAGATACTCTCGCATGCCTGCCCCTATGAGTGGACAGGCTCTGCCGAGTATGAAGAGAACACCGTTTCAGTAGGTCCTGCCGATAAAACATTGTCCGACTTTTCCGGCGGATATCTCGGCGGGTAAAGGCTTGCAATGTCAGGGAGAGGCCGGCGGAGATGCATCCCACGGCCTCTTTTTTTTGGCTTGACGCGTGGAACGGCGGTATCTTTATTAAGATCTCTGCCACCATGAAGCAAAAAAAGATGCCGCCCTTTCGGGAGGCATCTTTCTGTTTAAACACCTAATCATCAACCTCGCGCAGACAATATGCTTCCGCCTGACGATCCGCCGCTCTCGTCACGCAGCTTTGAGTTCCCGTTCAGGGACCTTATCGCGGCCCGTAAGGATCGTCTCGGCTTGCACTATGTACCGCCACGTACACTCCGGATCGCTATCACAATTGTATTTCTCGAAAATGCGATCGACCACAAAGGCGGAATCAGCGCTCGCAGGGCTGATGAAAAGTTTCTTGATCTGCGCGATTTTTTCCGGCGGGACCGCCAGCATCCCGTGATCATCGCGAAGATGAAGCGCCACCAACTCGGCAAGCAGCTCTTCTGTTTGCGCTTTCAAGACTTCGCTGCAATTCGGCATTACACTTGAGCATGGGAATTCTTTCATCGTATTTCACCTCCCTTTTACATCTGCTGATGAGAACCGTTTCTATTCAAATTATATCATAGGCCACAAAAAGACCCTTGGGCTTCTTGGCCATGCCGCCATGAATCCTGTTTTTACCCCTGAAAAGCCGAATTTCAAAGTTAAATCCTGATAATTGGATATTCTGTTCTTTGGTTTTTTGCAGAAAAACCTGATACCTTTGTTTTTTTTAAATAGTTCTTGCTTTTTCAATAGAATACTGTATTATGCACCTCGACTGTTTAACATTGTGGCAGGATTTGACTGAAGTACATCCACACGTCACCATCTTTCTGCCCTTCATATCATCGATCACTAACCCCCCTTGCTTTCAGCCTCCGCTCTGAAATTGCATCAGCATATATGGTTGGCGAACGATGTAGTTATGCCGGTCATATTTGTGCTGGCGCCGTCTTCGCTCTCAGGGACACTTGTGTGCTCCTGCGGCCTGCACGCAAACCTCTTTGACCATCGGGTCACGGAAAGAAACAGACGCGCGAAATTTCTTTTGCACTGATCGTCACTGGATCGGCGCCTCAGGACTTTTGATTGATGCTTCTTCTTTTTGTGACAACCATGGTCGCGTGAAAGGAACACTATGCCTTTTTCAAAACTGCAGCTCAACGAACCGATCCTCAAAGCAATAAAATTGTGCGGCTATACCGCGCCCACGCCCATTCAGGAGAAGGCCATTCCCGAAGCAATGGCCGGCCATGACCTGATCGCAACGGCCCAGACCGGGACCGGCAAGACCGCGGCCTTTGTGCTGCCGGCGCTCATGCGATTGAGCGTGCCGTCAGCCTCGACCAAAAGATCAAAAGGCCCCCGCGTGCTCGTGCTCACGCCGACGCGCGAACTGGCGAACCAGATCACCACCGCGGTCAGCACCTACGGCAAGTTCATGCGCATCCGGAGCGGCGCCATCCTGGGCGGCATGCCCTACTTCGAGCAGCAGCGCCTTCTGTCGCAGCCGGTCGACCTCATCGTGGCAACACCGGGACGGCTCATCGACCATCTGGAGCGCGGCCGCATCGATTTCTCGCGCGTTGAGCTCCTGGTCCTTGATGAAGCCGACCGCATGCTCGACATGGGATTCAGCGAAGCCGTGGACCAGATCGCGGCAGCAACACCGGAAAATCGTCAGACCCTCATGTTCACCGCGACCATGGACAACGCCATGGCAAAACTTGCCCAGCGTCTGCTCAACAACCCGGTCCGGGTGGAGATCGCCGGCAAGAAGACCACGCTGGAAGCCATCGAGCAGCGTCTTCATGCCGCCGATGACATGCAGCACAAGAACCGCTTATTGAAGCACCTGATCGCCGACAGCGGCATGACCCGGGCGATCATCTTCTCCGGCACCAAGCGGAATGCCGATCAGCTGGCCAATGAGCTCTCAGCCCAGGGGCACTCGGCAGCGGCGCTCCACGGCGACATGAACCAGAACGCCCGCAACCGGACCATCATGAAGATGAAAAACGGAAAGATCAGGCTGCTCGTGGCAACGGATGTGGCTGCGCGCGGCCTCGACGTCACCGGCATCACCCATGTGATCAATTACGACCTTCCGAAGAATGCCGAGGATTATGTGCACCGCATCGGCCGTACCGGCCGGGCAGGCGCTACAGGCATCGCCATCTCCTTCGCTTCAGGCAAGGAAGTGGACGCGCTCCGCGCCATCGAGCGCTACATCGGCCAGACCATCCCCCAGCAGGTGATCACGGGACTGGAGCCGATGCGCACGCTTCGCCGCACCGGCAGCAGCAGCCCCTCGTCGCCGTCAGCAGGAAAGCGCTGGCAGGGTGCATCGGCCGGAAAGCGCTACGGGCAGAACACGTCAGCACGACCCTCCTTTGGTGCAAAACCGGCACGGAAGTCCTATGATGCCAAGCCGGCGTTCGGCGACCGGGACCGGAAGTCCTTCGATGCCAAACCTGCATTCAGCGACCGGAAGTGGAGCGCGAAAAAAGAAGGCGGCAAGACCGGAGATTTCAATTCCCGGCCGGCCCGCCCGTCCCGCTGGGCATAAGCTCCTCTTCAACCGAAGTCATTTTATTCATCAAGCGCCTCTTCACGAGGCGCTTTTTTTATTATTGAAAGAAGCCGAACACCTCTCCCATTATCAACCGCGAATACACACGAATACACGCTAATAATTTCTCTTTGGTTTTCCTGATTTGTGTTCATTAGCGTCCATTAGCGGTTCCAACGCTTATTTCCCAATACAGAACTCATTAAACCAGAAGTACGAACGACTGTCTCACGCAGAGCCTTAGAGAGCGCAAGGAAATCAACTACACGAACAGAGCAAACCTATCGTACGAAAGAACCGAATAGAACGGTGTTCCTTTGCATCCCTACTAATTTTTCATAACTATTCTCACCTTTGCAAATGAATCCTCTGATGAGTTCGCCGTTAATTCAATCAGTTAAGATTTGGCACGCCTGATGCAATAAGACAGGCAAGAAAGAACGAAAGCGAGGAAACAATAATGAAGACCACCATAGCAAAAAAAGCGGCATTCGGAGGAGCGGGAGCAGGCTTGGTACTGTTCGCACTCTTCGGACTGATCCCAGGAAGCCTGCTGGGCGGCGCAGCCGGGATCAAGCTTGCAGGAGCGTTCTACGGCCTCCCGCTGGAATCAGGACTCGCGGCTCGCGCCATGGTACTCGCATCCATGCTTGTCGGCGTCATGGCGTCCGGCATCACGATCGTCACGGCAACCTCAGCAGCAGGGTGGCTCGTCGGCAACACTGCAGTAACAATGTTCAGATCGCCGGCAGAAGCTGAAATGCAGGTTCTGGCAAAGAAAAACTAACAGACGATTTAATAAAATCAACGTGATCCATCGAGATCACCAAACAGGTAAAAGGAGATTGTCATGAAGAACGAAACAGTAAAAACGGGAATGAAGATCGGTGCAACAGTGGGCGGACTGGTGTTTGTGGTGGCGGGGATCGTACCGGGATTCTACTTCGGCAGCTTCGGGACCCTGATCCTGCTCCAAAAGATCATGGGCGGCGCTGTTGAACCTACGCTCTTTGTGCGGGCCGCGATCGTGATGGGCATCGGTGTTGGGATCGCCTGTGCAGCCACGGTAAGCATTGTGGTCGGCGGACTGCTCGGCACGGCGGCCGGGTTCATCGCATCTGCCCCCGCATCGCTCCGCAGTCGGAAGGAAGCAGCTCAGGCAGCATAAGTGAGAGTGTGGATGCAAAACGAAGGCGGTGAGCAATCACCGCCTTTTTTTATTTTCAAGACGTCCTCCGCTCGCCCCATTGCCCTCTTTCCTGATAGGGAGATCGCTATTCCAGGGGAATGGCATGGCATCCTATCGGCACACTGCCTGCCCGGCTTGAACGGTCAGGCAGAGAACAGCGGCATCTGATTCTTGCTCGTTTCCTCTTTGCCTGCATGCCGTCCATATCGTTCTGCGATCTTGTAGATCCTGTCGTGGAACATGTTCTCATCGATGGAGCCTGTCTTAAATTCCTCCACGATCAAATAGAACGTCTCAAGGAGTTCTTTTTCCACCCATCCTGAACCAGCACTCATAATTCTGTATTCTCCTTCTCGATCCGACAAAGCGTTATTACAAGAGCGATAGAATACAAAAAAGCACAATAAATTGCAAGGAATTTTGGGAGCATCCCCCCAATAAATGTTCGGTCTGATAAAAGCGATCATCAATAAAAATGCAACCAAAAAAAGAAATATCAACATCACCATCTTCCGCCAATAAAGGACTTTTTTTGTCTTATATTTGGTGTATAATAGAGTAGAAAGAGAGGATGAAGCCATGATCTCAAAAATACTCATAGGATCATTGATCCTTTTGCCGTTGCTGGTCACCCATATTGATGCCGCTGATGTCCCTTCCCTGCAGAAAGCGACCTTTGCAGGCGGCTGCTTCTGGTGCATGGAACCACCCTTTGAGAAATTGGACGGCGTGAAGGAGGTCGTATCGGGCTATACCGGAGGCAGCACCGTCAACCCGACCTATGAAGAAGTTACGGCCGGGAAAACGGGGCATCTCGAGTCCATTGAGGTGACCTTCGACCCGGCGAAAATGTCCTACGAAAAACTTCTTGATGTCTTCTGGAGACAGATAAACCCCACCGATGCCGGCGGGTCCTTCGTGGACCGCGGCACGTCGTACAAATCGGCCATCTTTTACCATACCGATGAGCAGAAGAGGCTTGCTGAGGCCTCGAAAAGCAAGCTCCAGCAATCGGGGCGTTTCGTCAAACCGATCGTGACCGAGATCCGTGCTGCCGGACCTTTTTACCGGGCCGAGGATTACCACCAGGATTATTGGAAAAAGAACCCGGTTCGGTATAAGTTCTACCGCTACAATTCAGGCCGGGACCAGTACCTTGAAAAGGTCTGGGGAAAGGAGAAAGCCATGCAAAGTGGCAACGCTGCTGCCGGCACTTTTGTAAAACCGTCCAAGGATGAGTTGAAGAAAAAGCTGACAGCTACTCAGTTCAAAGTATCTCAGGAGAACGGCACCGAGCCTGCCTTTAAGAACGAGTACTGGAATAACCACCGGGAAGGTATCTATGTGGATATCGTATCCGGCGAACCACTCTTCAGCTCCCTGGATAAGTACGAGTCCGGCACGGGATGGCCAAGCTTTACCCGGCCGCTTGAACCCGGAAACATCGTGGAGAAGGAGGACCGGAGCTGGTTCTCGGTCCGTACCGAGGTCCGGAGCAGAGAGGGAGACTCGCACCTGGGTCATGTGTTCAATGACGGCCCAAAACCCACGGGCCTCCGTTATTGCATGAACTCGGCAGCGCTCCGCTTCATTGCAAAGGAAGACCTTGTCAAGGAAGGTTACGGAAGGTATGTGACGCTCTTCGAGAAGCTATACAGGACGACCGGATGATCTCTCGAAGGCATCCTTCTCGTTATAGATATTTTCATGCTGATAGCCGCTTCGTGCTCGCTGACGGCTTCCCGGTCCCTTTTTTTGCGTTCCGCGGGCCTTCTGCCGCTAAGAGGGGCAGCCTACGAACAGCGCAAACCATTTCCCACGAATACCAAGAACCTGTTTCGCCCGACTGTACCCTTGCATGGCATATTGCAACCATGACCAGGGTCTGAACCTGCATTCATAAGAAGGAATTTTCATACACCAGGGAACGTCCTGTTATATCGAGCAAAGTCGTTCATATGTCGTTAATACGCACGTATTTACGCAGGAAATACCAGACAACTTCAGACCAGTCTCCAGACAGTATAAACCGGATGCGTACAACTTATACTCCGGGAATCAACAGGTTACGTCGCAAAATCACACATGGCACAGCGTTTGCTTTATAGCGTAGAGGGAGGAGATAAGCGTGATCCGGCTCAACAGGCTCACTGGCCGAAGGTTCCGCGCTGTTGCAAACATTTCAGGAGGTGCCTTATGAATCTCAGTTTTCTTCCAAACAGAAAAACTTTACGCCAAGAGAGAGAGACTATGCGCGAAGAGATTGAACAGTGGATCGCGCTCAGGAAACTGGACACCCTGCTGGGGGTGTGCAACAGCTGCATGTACAAGGTCTTCGACTTCATCCTTACCCAGGAATGCCGCACCTGCACGGTGCGGGATGGGATACTCAGGATCACGAAAGAAGAGCAGCGGGAAGCATGGAAGGAAGACGAGTTTCTGGGGGTTTGCTGAAAAGGGGACGAAAAGCTGAAATTCACGCCTCGGCCTGACCGGGTGCCACAGACTTGGTAGCATCCTATCGAGACGAGCATCTGAACGAATCATTGAGACCTGTGCTAAGAAAATAGGGCCATCGGACAGATACAAACGTATTTAATACCAGAGATCACAGCACATAAAAACGGCTGCCAGGGCATTCCCTGACAGCCGTTTTTTTTTATATTCTTGAATCTTCTCGCCGTTACTGCTTGAGCCTTGCGGAACCTGGCGATAATCAGCGGGTCGAGCCCGGTTTGCTGGTGTGCGGCCGAAACGACCGGGCGCCGGCGGGACGGGCCGTCGGCGTTGACGATCCCCCTGGTCCAGCGCTGCGCTGCTGATGAGCTGCATGCGTCTTCGGCCGTGCTCCTGCACCGTGCGATCCGCCATGCTCCGCTTTCGGCTGGGTTCTCCGGCGCTGCGGCTCACGCGGCGGGCGGGCGAATTCGGCATCGCGCGCAGGGGCTGATTTTTTGTAATCGAAATCCTTCAGCGTGCGCCGCTCGATCTTCTCGCCCAGCACCCGCTCTATGCTCCGAACCAGCGGCTCGTCCTCACGGCTGACGAACGTAAAAGCGTCGCCCGTCTTGGCCGCGCGGCCCGTCCTGCCGATGCGGTGCGTGTAAGCATCGGTCGTGTCCGGGATATCATAGTTGATGACGTGGGATATGGACGAAACATCGATGCCGCGGGCAGCGATGTCCGTTGCCACCAGGATCTGGTAGGCGCCGCTCCTGAACCCGTCGAGCGCTTCCTGGCGTTTGTTCTGGGACAGGTTCCCTTGGAGCGAGGCGGCCTTGTATCCTGCTTTTTCTAGCTGCTGCCCGATGCGCTTGGCGCGGTGCTTGGTGCGCGTGAAGATCAGGATCGATTCCGTGTCCGTATGCTTCAGGAGCTCCATCAGGAGCCCGGTCTTCAGATGCTGCTCGACCGGATAGAGCGCGTGTGACACGGTGTTGGCCGGGGCCGTATGGCCCACCTGGACCGTGACCGGGCTATGCAGCACTTCATGGGCCAGTTTCCGAATGTCGTCGGCCATGGTGGCCGAGAACATGAGGTTCTGGCGCTTCACCGGCAGCTGTTTCATGATCCTGCGGATATCGGGCAGGAAGCCCATATCGAACATGCGGTCCGCCTCGTCGAGCACCAGGACCTCGAGATGCGAAAGATCGATGGTCCGCTGATTGATGTGGTCCAGCAAGCGGCCCGGGCAGGCGACAACGATGTCGACGCCTTCGCGCAGCCGCTGGATCTGCGGGTTCACGCCCACACCGCCGTAAATGGTGCAGCTTCGCAGCTTCGTGTCGCGGCCGAGCGCCACGATCGCGACGTGAATCTGCTCCGCCAGTTCGCGCGTGGGCGCGATGATCAGCGTGCGAACCTTCCCACGCGTGCCCGGGAGCAGGCGCTGCAGAATCGGCAGCACAAAAGCCGCGGTCTTGCCGGTCCCGGTCTGGGCAAGGCCCATGACATCCTTGCCTTCGAGCACCGGCGGGATGGCCTGGACCTGGATGGGGGTCGGAGTGGTATAGCCGAGCGCCTTGACGCCCGTCATTATCTGCGGATGAAGCTTGAACGAATTGAAACCCATGGTACCTACTTTCTGTGCGACAACAGGTGAAAAGCGGCACAGACCCCTGTCGCTGGGGGAACGACCGCCTGGGCATAACGGCGGACAGGAAAAAGCTCCTGGCAGTCCTTAGCCCTATCGAAAAAACAGTGTAACATTGGTAGCTGAAGCAGGATATGACCGATGATCTTCGTGTTAGGAGGACGTTGTGAGCGGATAGCTGCAGAGAGTCTCTAACGACGGTTATGGCAGTCACTTCAATGCACTCACTATAACCTTATACCAGCATACTGTCAATGCATTTGTTGCTGCGGGCGCCTAAACAAGAATGCAACCCCTTTTTTTCCTACTATATTAATGATTAATGCAGCATCTATCAGGATTGGGTTATTTTTGTCTGTCTCCAATTCACTGAAGGGCGGGGAGTACAGCGTTTTCTTTCAGGGCTGATCTTGGCGGCAATTCGGAACAAAGAGGAAGGCTTTGCATGAAAAGGCCCCTGGAATATCCAGGGGCCTTCTTTACTTCGGGCCGGTCGTGTTCCCTTCCGGCTTCATCTAATTTATCAACTCCAACAGGTACCACTTCCTCTCCCAGACCTTGAGCAGTTCATCGAGCCCGGTGCGTAGAGCGGGTGCATCAATCGATAGCATTCGCACCTCCTCGATTGCCTGGAGGATGAGCTTGATGTTATCTTCAGCAACCCTCCTGGTTCCGGCATTCGTATCCACGAGCATCAGAAGGTCGATGGCTTTCGCGACCCGATCAGCATCGGAAACCGTTTTGACGGCCAAGGCACGCAAGTCAGCGAGGACCATCCCGAGCTGTTCGCCGGAGCTGTTCTGCACGGTGAGCATAAGCTCATACTGGCCGTACGTCCTGAAGAACCCGTTATTGTTGTAGGCCAATTCGGTTTTCGTCAGGTAGCTGCCGGCCGCATCCGGAAGGTTGAGATAGTACCCGAATCCGGCCCTTTCGTTCGCCGTCATGGATTTCTGCCATGTTAATGTGTCATCCACAGGCGTTACCCGAGGAACGACGGTGTCAACGGTCGCACCGTAAGGGAGGCTTTCGATCATCTTCATTTCCACAGGTTCGGTTGAATTCGTGACGGTTATCCTGATGGGCGCGCTCCCCAGGGCACTCGACGTTTGCGCCGCAGGCCGTACGAAGTTGAGGCTTTCGATGAGCAGTGCGGAAGCAAGCGACTGATCGTCCGCGTTCAGAAGATCGAAGGTGTAGAGAAGAACCTTGCCTCGTTCATACTGGTTGAAAACGACGGCAGGATAGACATCCTTCTTATCGAGAACCGAGCCAAACATCTGAGCTGTCGTGGAGGTGATCGCCGATACGATGCTCTTTCCGGTTGCCCGGAGAGATCCCTCGATGCTGACAGGACTCTCTTGCAACGTTATCGTCAGGTTATCGCTGGTCGTCTTGCCAGAGAATTTCAGGCCGAAGGCGTCGTCCAGGAATGGATCTGCATTCGGTTTTGTCTTGATGAAGATAAGCCCGTCACCGGAGAACACCGATTCCCGGATTTCCCCGCCGATGAGCGGGTCCTTGACATCGATCAGGATGTAGGTGTTGTATCTTCCTGATCGAAGCGCTATCGTAAAGTCGTCCACTGTTTCAGTGACAGTATAGGTCAGATTGAGTGACGTCAGGAGTCTGTTCAACATCTGCAAATCTGCCTGCTTCTGAGCAAGGTCCGAATTGTCGCTCTCAACGCCGACAAGGATGATCGAGTCGGCTGCTGTCTTCTTCTCCATCTCCATGATGATCAGCCGCACGGTGATCGATGTTTCAGCCTCTTCGTTCAGGACGTTGTCCGTCGCCCTATAAGCTAGAGTATATTGCCCTGCCTTCATCCCGGCAAGGCTGAAGCTTCCCGAATACACCTGCCATGCGCCATTATTGATGCGGTACGCGGCTGTTCTTACGCCGGATAAGGCATCAGCCGGCATCAAGCTGAAAGATGTCGAAGGAGACACCGTATTGATTACACCCTCAATCAACGGGTCTGACGCCGAAATCGAGGTCTGCGGCGCTGTTTTGTCAAGGATGACGGCGAGTTCTTCTATGTCCCCGCGATTATCCAGGTTATCGACGGACCGATATCTGATTGTGCGGGTTCCCTCATTATAGGAAGACAGCGTGAACATGGTCGTATAAGCGCTCCACGGTCCTCCATCGATACTGTATTCGACTTTACTTACTCCGCTTACCGCGTCCACGGCAGTAATGGTTACTCCGGTGCTGCTGCTCACATACAGTTTTCCCTCAGACGGGTATTGAGGAACTCCAACCGTTACCGTTGATACCGGCGCGGCATTGTCCACGATCACGGCAAGCGTCTTAAAGGTCTCCGTATTCAATACATTGTCCCTGCTATAGTAGTCGATCGAATGCATACCTTCAGAGGCAATCGTGAACGGCGCATATGTCGTCCATTCTCCGCCGTCTATCCGGTACTCGGTCAGAGCAGCGCCGGAGATATTGTCCGTCGCGGAAAGGATGAACGTCGTGGAACCCGTTACATAGAGCTTCCCGTCAGCCGCGGTATACTTCGGCTCGCCGGTCATAATGGTCGTCACCGGCGGGGTTTTGTCTGCAAGCACGGCAAGCGTCTTGAAGGTCTCAGCGTTGGATACGTTGTCCTTGCTGTAATAGTCGATCGTGTGCGTGCCTTCCGTTAAAATTGCAAAAGGCGAATAGGTCGTCCATGCTCCACCGTCGATCCGGTACTCGGTGGCCGCAATACCGGAGAGATTATCAGCTGCGGCAAGCGTAACGGTTGTGCCGTCCGTGATGTACAGTTTCCCGTCAGCGGCAGTGAACTGCTGTCCGTTTGTTGTGATCGTTGTCAGCGGCGGCGTGTTGTCCACAATTGCTGCAAAGGTCTTATCCGGCTCGGAATTGGCAACATTGTCCCTGCTGTGATAAAGGATCGTATGGCTGCCTTCTGCCGGGATCCAAAAGGGAGCAGCCGTGATCCACGGCCCGGCATCCAGCTTGAATTCGGCCATGGCCACGCCGCTCAGGGCATCCACGGTTGAAAGCGTGAAGGACGTGTTTTGCGTGACATAAACGGAGCCGTCCGGTCCGATATACCTGGGCTCGCTCGAAGCGAGCGTCGTCACGGGGACTGTTGTGTCCAGTGTTACGGCAAGAGTATGATACTCTTCGGTGTTGGTTGCCCGGTCGACGGCCCGATAGTCCAGAGTGAGCGGTCCATCACTCATTCCTGCAAGTGCTGCCGGCGTCTGGTACACGTTCCACGCCGCCTCATTCGTCCGATACTCGAGTTTGTCCACGCCGGACATGATCGTGCCCGGATCGGACCCAGCCAGGGTCAACGGAGTCGCGCCGGCAACGTAAAGCAGTCCGTTGCTCTCGAACGTCGGCGATCCTATGGTCATCGTACTGGTGGGCCTGGTCTTGTCTATGAAGAACGCATAGACTTCGCTCAAGCTGTTTCCCGCCTTGTCCCGGGCTTGTATCCGCAGCTCATAGTTGTTCTCCGCGGTAATCAGCGTCCCGCTCGTGTAGGCGTCCCCGTTCAGGGAGGTCTCCACCATTTCCAGATCGGCATCCGTCACCGAGATGATCGGGCTGAGGTCCGTATTATAGTAGATGCCTTTTGCAATGCCGGCCACGGAGATCGCAGGCGGGGTCTTGTCAACGGTAAATGCAATTTCTTTCACGCTGCTGTTTCCGGCGGTGTCGGTCGCGGTGACCTTCAGAAGGTAATTCCCTTCCACGCTTATCGGAAGTTGAGCATAGGATATGCCGTTCAGCGTAATCTCGTTGAATGCAAGATTTTCATCCTGAACGGTAATGACCGGCTGGACGTCGGAAGGATAGTACACATTGTTCGATATGCCGCTGACCGTGATTCTCGGGGCAACGTCGTCCACTGCCGCGGCGTAAACGATAACGCCGGAGCTCTCGTTTCCATGGGCGTCGTAAGCGGTTATCCTGACCGGTGATGCCTGGCCCAGAGCGAGCCCGGACATTTCAACGCCGGTTGAGGCGGCATTCACAATGTCGCTTACCCGGACGCCGGAGGCGTTATAAACGCGGTATCCTGCGGTATCCGAAGACGGCGAAGGAAGCCAGGACAGTACTGCCGTGCCGCTCTCGTCCCCGGCTTTGTCAACAGCGTGAACATTGGTAACCTCGGATGGCGCAGTATTGATGGCAAGATCAACGGCTGTTTCGCAGAGAAGCGTGGTCCCCGCATTTACCGACTGAACCAATACCGCATTGAGCGCATGTGTTCCCGTCGAATTGTCCAATTCATACGCAGTTCCGAGAGAAAGTTTTGCCGTGGTCAATGCAGCCGTTGCGTCCTCGCCCGACAGTCCGATCAGGTTCGGCGCTTGCGTATAGCACTTCAAATCCACGGTGGCCCCCGTATTATTCTCGACGGGATAAACAGTGCTCCCCTCAAGCAAGGCGACATCGACAAGAGATATAACGATCTTCTCGGCTGCCGCCTGGCTGCCGGCGTTGATCTGAAAACGGGCGACGGTACCGCTGCCTGATGGCAGTGCGGCTCCGTTGGTCTGGCCCAGCGTGTATAACGCGGAACCATTCTGAAGTATTTCATTGTCCATCACGAGGATCCCGTGGGATCCTTTCGAATTCCAGAAGAAGTCACCGACTCCTGAGCGGCTGGTTGTGGCCGGACCGACGATGAGCGGCGAGGAAACCGAAATGTCCCCCGGCTGGCCTTGGGCAGTATCCGAAACCGGCGCTACCGTGGATCCGGGCGCGCTTACGTTCAGCCGGAACTGGATGGCGCCCAGGCCTTCGGCAGGGATGCCCTCGACCACAACATCGGCGTAAAAGCTCTCTCCGGGCGTTACCTTGGAAGCGGACGGAACGACCTTGATACCGGCTGCCGACGCTGTTCCCGCCATACAGCACAGCGCGAACGCAGCCAGGCAGGACGTCAGCAGGAGAGTTCCCGCTGTTCCGGACAATCGTGCGATCGGTGATTTACTGAACATCGGTCCTCCCGTATTCCTTCGAGAATTTCGAAAAATCACGAACATCCACTTTGCCTCCCGTGTCAGCCACGAAATCATAATCCGGGTTGTAGATGCCGTCATCGCGCGTGGTCCTGTATTGGGCCTTGAATGCTGCAAAGTCCTGGTCGTCGACCTTCCCATCAAGGTTGCTATCGGCAAAGAAGCCCGGCACCGGACCGACAATCGAAACGAGCGAGCTGTTCTGCGGCGCTTTCCTGTAATGGACCAGGGTGGCAAGATTTCCTGCCCGATAGATGCGCAGCGTGATCGTTTCATTACCCGCTACAATACTATTCGAGCCGTCGTCACCGAAGAGATTGTTCAGGTCCAGCATGCCTTCCGGAGAGACCGCTCCGTCACCGACAAATGCGCTGATCGGATACAGGGAAGCCTCCTCTTCAAGGACGACCAGATCGCCTAAACCGGGCTCGGCTGCCGTGTCTGAGGGCCGGATATATACGGGAAAAGTCACGAGATCATTTGCAAGTGCCTGAACCATGCCGTTCACGGGACGATACAGTACAATGTTCGAGGCGGTGGTTACCTGCTGGAGCGCCGAGTAGCTGACGCTGCCGGGATTCAGCGAATCTCTCGTAACGGTCCTGACAGAATAGGTTGTCGCAGGCAGAACGCCCGACACGCGAACCTTGACGATCCCCTTTTCCCGTGCTGCCTGCGCAGCCTTGCTGATCGCCGCCGGCATCGGCGTAATGAGTATTCCTTCGGTCAACCGCTGCTGCAGAGAATTATCCGCATACACCTCTACCGACGGATCGGCAACGACATCGGTCATCCAGATTACGGAAAAAGAGGAAGGTGTGACATCGCTGACACGGACAGCGCTGGTTTCAGGAACAGCGTAAACCGGCGATGCACACATACAAAATGCCAGATAAAGAATGAGGCTTGCGAAATGAAAATTGAAGGACTCCCCTATTCTCTGCTTGCATGTCAATCTTTTCACCGCACACCTCCCGGGCAGGTCGGGCATGCCCCTGTTGTCTGCTGTTTGCGCAACTTCTCAGAAATCGTTGCCTCATATCCGCCGATCAGGTACCTGACATCGTCTTTCGTACTCTGCAGTATCCTGTTGGTATATCCCTCAGCATCATCCGCAGCCGCAAAGATCAGGACCACAGGCAGCGGCTTCAGCATTTTCGCTGCAAGGTCCTTCTTTTTTCCCGTGCCCGCCAGCATGCTCTTCAGCTTTTCGACCCGTTCATCGAGGGTTTTGCCGGGAACAGGTTCGCTGTGTTGACTGGGCTGCTGCTTTTGTTTCTTTGCATCGCGCAGATCGTATACCTTCATCGGCACCGAACTGGCAATCGCCCATTTCAGGTCGGCGGCGGTCACTCCGCGGTCTGGCTCTTTGGTCTCGATAATCGGGAGGCCTTCTCTCTTCCATCCGGCAATCCCGCCCTCAAGCACAGACACCCGTTCATGCCCCTTTTTCACCAGCACCTGCGCCGCTTCACGTGCCGACTTCTGGCCGAGAGCATCATCAATGAGAATGAGCACCTTCTGCGGTGGAAATTTCTTGTGAATAAGAACGTCCGACGGAATATTGACCGAGCCTTCGATGTGGCCGGTTTCATAATTCGAGGCAGCCCGAACGTCTATCAGCCACAGGCCGCTCCCTTCGTTCATATAATTCATCACCCGCTGTCCGTCGACCCATTGCCAGCCGGTGGCGCGTGAGCGACGTCTCCAATGAGCAGAAGGGTTGTCATGCAAAGCAGCTGCACATTCAAAATTAGAAATTTAAAATTAAGATTTTCATTTTTGTATCCATAAAAAGACGTCAGCCGCAGTTCACCGAGAAGACCGCAAAAAAATTATATCATTGTCCAGATTTCCAAACGCATTTAGATTCGTTACTGATTTGCCCCTCACCTTTGTCCTCTCCCCAGCGGGGAGAGGGTAGGGAGAGGGGGGACTGTAACAATATTTAATTCGTTTGCATTAATAAACATAAGACTAAAGTTGACTTCTAAATCAAAAAAAATATATTCGGGCCCCTCGTTTTTGTTCGTGCTTTGCCCACTCCACAAGCCGCACTGGAGTGGAGTTAGGGTTTCCACCCATCCACCCGGTTTTTCATGATAACGATCAGTCCGTCGCCATGGTTGAGCACGAAATCGGCGCCTGCGGCGGACACATTCCCCAGCAGCTCGCGACGCACAGCAGCCGTCTCCCAGAGACCCGTCTGGTTGTTGAATCTCCGCACACTCTGTACATTATCGAGACCGATTGACTCGAGCAGGGTGTATGCCGTGTATCCGTTCGGGAGGGTGAGCATTCCGATGTAATTCGTGCCCGGAAGCAAAGTATATAAACCCGTTTCGCCGCTGTCGGCGACCTCCAAAGAACCGCTGTTTTCGGCATACAGACCGATTGCCATGCCCTTTTGCAGCGCAATATCTGCACCCGCTGATGTGTCCATGAAGGTCCCGTTCTGGCTGCTGTAAGCCACGACCTTTTCAATCCCGATCCCGTTTGAATTCGCTGCTATCAGCGAACTGGTCGTGGGATATGCTCCGGCGAATTTGTTCCCTACCGCAATGAGATTGAGTCCGGGTTTGATCTCCACCGCAAGGGGAACGGCTTCCACCTGGAAAGGCGACCAGTAGATCCGGCTGATACCATCCCGGTCGTCCTGCCAGGCCAGCACGCCGTTCCCGAGCGCCGGTTCCTCCTGCCGGGCGGGGTTTGCCGTGAGCAGCGCCCCGAGGCCCGATTGCGCGTCAAAAAATGCAAGGTTCGGGTTGTCGATCCCTGCCTCGTAGTCCGTGTAGACGACGACCTTCTCCAGCACGGTCGCCTGTGAATGATCGCCAGCGCCGTAGGTCACCCGTATCTCACTGTTCGGCGCGGGCGAGTAATAGATATCTCTCTGGTTGTTCCTCTGATCTGTCCAGACAAGGGCGTTGCCGGAAAGTGAAGGCAGCGTCTGGTTGTAACTGTCCACGGTGTACCGTACCTCCGGTCCGCTCGTCAGATCGTACGTATAGATCTCCCCGAGGCCGTGCCGGTAATCTTCCCAGCTCAAACTCGTGCCTGCCAGGGCCGGATGCATCTGGTCCCGCACATGACTGATCATCTGCGTCTGATTGTGCGTTGTAAGATGGTAGGCAAAAATGTCCCAGTTCCCCTTCCGGTCATCCTGCCACGCAACCCAGTTTCCTGCGACAACAGGCCGTTCCTGGTTGCCTGCATCGTTGCAGATCAGGAATTCCTGATTCGTCGTCAGATCATAACCGTAGATGTCCCAATTGCCGTTCCGGTTGTCCTGCCAGACAATGATGTTGCCGTCGATGGCCGGGTACTGGTGGTCTGAAGAATTGGCAGTGACGGCAACTGAAGAAGAACCTGCTGACGTATCCTTGGTATATATCTGCCAGGCGCCGCTCCGGTCATCCTGCCATACAACGCGCGTACCCGAGATCCTGGGATGCTGCTGCGCGCCCGCGACATTCGGGTCAAGCGGCTGTCCCGTGAACCAGTCAGCCACCGTGATCGGGATCGTTCGTGTGGTCGTATGGCTGGTGGTTGGACTGCTGTCGAGCCCGTCGGTAACGCTCAAACGAGCGGTATACGTGCCGGTCGGGACGAGCGTTCCAACCGAATCCCTGGCGTCCCACGAGAGAACCGCCTCAACATCTTTGGTCAATGCTGTTTTCAGGGTCCGGACGACCGCTGTCGGGGAATAGGTTTCTCCTTTTGCGATATCGATCGTTGCCTGGAGTGCGCTCTGGTCATCGGTGGCCTTGACCGCGAAGTTCGTTGTCCGGGCAGCTGCAATCCCTCTCGGGGCATAAGGCGAGATGGTGGAGGGCGACGCCTGGAAGGTAAGGACCGTCGGGGCGTTATCGTCAACCACGATGGTCGCTGTCTTAGTAGTTTCCGTGTTCCCTGCCCGGTCCACGCTGTAGTATTCAAGCGTATAGGTCCCGGGATCTTCAATAGTGAATGGATAGGCCGGGATAAAATCTTCATCTATCCCCGTAACCTTTTCGAACATCTGGCCGACGCCGCTTCCTTCGTCATTGTCCGTTCCAAGGAGAACGACCCTCGTTGCGGTCGTGATGTAGTACGTCGGATCTGTTCCGGTCGCAGGTCCATCAAAGATAACTCGCGTGCTCGGCGGGAAGGTATCTTCCGCAGGCTGAGTGAAGACGAGTTTATACGTGCCGGGGGCGGAGGCATCGGCCCGATAATCAAGTAAGTTCAGGCTGAATATCTGCTTATAGTTCGTGTCCAGGCCTTCCTGTATCCAGAAGTTGTTCGGATCGAGGTGAACACCGTCTGCCCGCACCACGTCGAGCAACGTGAGCATCCCCTGCGCCGGATCAGGGAGCCGCGCATATAGCCATCCGGTCGTACCTGTCTGGAGCGACACCAGGACCTCCGGTGCTGATGGCGTGGGCCGTGCCGGAGGCGTCACCACCTGCATAACAGCGACGGGAGAGCGGGCATCGTCGGTTTTTCCCGTATTGCCAGGTATTTCGGATTCAAAGATCGAGTCCGGCAGACGATCTGTGTTTTTGGTCAGGTCCGTTGAATAAGCGAGAAAATCAAGCCGGCTGTCACGGCCCGGCAGGTTCACCTTGACCCGGTGCGTCAGGTAGTGAGTATTTGTTTCCTTAAGAAGCGATGTAAGCTCGCCTCCGAGTTCGGAATCATGAGAGAACGTCGCCTTGAACTCGGTTATCCGGCCGCTCAGCGTCGAGATCATCTCCCAAAAGGCCGTCGCGATCTTCATGCTGTCGAGGGTCCCGATGGAAACGGTGAGCGATGGGGAAACGGCGCTGTCGTTGACGGCGGATCCGATAAGCTTGAAGTCTACGAGCAAACCCTGCTCGTTCTCGACGATCTTCGGCTGGGCTGATTCGATCTTGAGGTTGATCGCAGGTCCGTAACCGTCATTCAAAACGCGGACAGCCAAAGGATACGGGATCGGAGCTTCAACCTGGGAGGTAAAGGGGTTGTCCCCGAGCACTTCGTAGGGGGTGAAATAATCAAGAACAAGCTGCGCTTCGGGTTTTACGATGATCCGGTCGGGATTCACGGTAACCACTTCCTGTTTGCCGGCAACAGTGTACGTCAGTGTTGCGCCCACCCAGTATATCTGGCCGGTCGATACTGTTCCGCCTGCGCCGGGCGACGGAATGATCAGCCAGTGAATTTCTGCCGCGGTAGCCGCCTTCACTGTTCCCGTGCCGTCCACTGCCGCGATGTTTTGCACTGATGAAACCCGGGTGAAAAAAATGGGATTTTGCCACTTTCCCTTCGTCGTCCTTGATGGTCACATCTACGCGGATATTGGTAAGGTCCTTGTCGGGAACGTTGTTGGTGATGACCATTTTCGCGTCGAATGCGATCCGTTCGAGAGTGAGTTCCTGGAGAATCTCTATTTTGACCTCGGAACAAGCTCCTATGGCGCAGGAGGTGCGGGGCGCAGCAAGGAATGATAGGACAAGCGCCGCGAATATGAGAAGCAGATTACGATATTTTCTTTTTTTAGCGTCCATATTCCCTTCCCTGCTGTAAGTTAGCCTCAAAGACTCAATGAAATAATTTTTTCTGCCGCTATGCTTTATCCGTGTCCGATCGGTGCTCATCGTAGGGCTAACCCGATACTACATCTCTCTCATTCCGTACTCTGCATTCCAAATTCTGCGGTCTGATCGCTACTCCGAGAGTTGCCGCAGCACTTCGGCACCGGTTGAAGTGGCCATTGGTGTATCCAACCCTGATCCATTCACCATATAAACAAACGCTATTTTTTTACCATCCATCCGATCGATGTATCCGGCAAGGCTATAGGCGTCGGCTACTTGTCCGGATTTCACTCGAATACGCTCGGACCGGTATCCGAAGTCCTGTAATCTTCCATCCATTCCCGGCCTCGACAGACTCTCATAGAAAACATTGAACCACGGTTTGACCGTTGAAACTTGCAGAAACGTGACCATCTGCTCGGCTGAAATCCGGTTCCTGTTTGAGACACCGCTACCATCAGCGATCACGAGTCCGCCTAGCTGGACACCCAGTTCGCTCAAAAAACTGTTTACGGCCCGGATTCCCTTTTCCTGAGTACCGGGAGCTCCGTATGCTAGAGCTCCTAGTAAGAAAAGCATATTGTCTGCCGCAACATTCAAACTCTGTTTATTAGTGTCTCTGATCAATGCGTTAACGTCATACGAGCTTACACGAATAACTTCACTCGCGTGAGAAGGCAGAATTCCTCGTTTGGTCACTCCAGAGACCATAATTCCTTGTTTCCTTAGCAGTGTTAGGAAAGCGCCTGCTGCATAAAGTGCCGGATCGCGCAGCGAAAAACGATCGTGAAAAGCGGGAGTATTCCCTACCTCGCCTGTTATTTCATAAGTAAGATCGTCGATCTGGCGTATCCTCAGTTTATTGGATGGATTAAGACTGACCTTGACCGCGTCATTCATTGGATCGACAACGATACGCTCTCCTTCAATTGCAATTGAAACTGTGTGCAGATCGAGACCTAGGGCAGATGGGACTCCATATGCAGGCCCGGCATATTTGCCGTTCCATCCCTTCACATCGAAGAGCGAATCGTCGACGATTACATCTCCGGCTACTTCCTTGATGCCCAATGACTTTATTTTCCCTACCGCGGCAAGCAAATCTTTGGTCGAAAGCAATGAATTGCCGCTTCCTTTTATAATAACGTCTCCATGAAGCTTCCCACTTGAAATGCTTCCATGAATTGAGATGACGGTGGAGAAATCGACTGCTGAGCGGCTATTTTGCTCAAGAAGCGCTGCAGTGATAAACAACTTTAAAAGCGATCCGGGGATTAAAAACCGATTTTCTGCGTTTCCCGCATGAATCACTTTTTTTCCTGATGCGATGTCTACTGCGGCTAGTGACCATTCTGTTTTATCCGAGAGTCGCGCTGCGACTCTGATCTTGAATGCCGAGCGCTTGTACAGAAAAAGAAACATCGACTCCTTCGTTGGCTCGTAGCAAAGAGGGAGCCAAGAGAATGAATAAGGCACAAAATACACTGGTTCTCGCTCGCTTCATTAGATCTATTTCTTCTTTCTTAGTTCCGTTTCGATAATTGTCTCAAAACCATGCAAACTGCGGTCCTTCAGCTGCTTACCGTTTACAAAAATGGTAGGTGTGCCGTGCACGCCTGCTTGATTGCCCTCGGCAAGATCCCGGCTGATCAGTCCCTGAACCGCCGGGCCGTTCATGTCTTTACCGAACTTATCAAGATCAAGGCTCAGTTCCTTGGCGATATCCATAAATTTTGTTTCGCTCAGGCCTGACAAATTTTCAAATATCTTATGATGGTACTCCCAGAACCTTCCCTGTTTATGAGCCGCAAGAGCTGCGGTTGCAGCCGTACGCGAAAGCTTGTGCATCGGAAGCGGAAAATTCTTTTCGACCAGTTTGACCTCTTTGGGATATTTCTCCAGCACCTGCTGGAGTAGCGGATCGAGCCGCGCGCAGAATGGTCATTGGTAATCGCTGAAGATCGCTATGGTCACCGGCGCGCTCTCAGGCCCTTTAAAAGCCAGTCCGCTCAAGTCGAATTTCTGCAGTACTTCCACACTTATGAGTCTGATCGTTTTTGTGGTACTGCTTGAAAGCATAAGAGTGTTTGCATTCGCCTGGGAGGAGTTAGAAATCCGATCGAACGATTTATCCACCGGGATTTTGCTCAGCACTTTGTCCTCGGCAATGGAATAGACCGTTATTTCTCCGGGTGTGAGAATATATGCCGTCTGCCCGTCTGTCGATAACGCCGTATCAAGCGGCGCGGCTTCTACGGTGAGCTGCTTTTTGAGCGTCCATTCCACTTCTGCAAAAACAAACTGCGGCAGGATTAAAAGCACAATAACGGCAACTAAGAGTATGTTCAGGCTATTCATTCTATTTTTTAATGATCCTGTAGACTGCACAACAACTCCTCCGAATGTTTATTAAGTTCAAACAACACCACACGGCATACAATAATATCCTTAACATCCCTAGTCACTTGAAACGAAATTCACTTCTTGACGCCCTTAATTTTGGATTGATTCAATATGTGATATATTTTTTCTCGGTTTTTTTCCTCGATTACTTCAGCCCGTAAACAAACATGTTCAAAAACAGAACGCCCTGCTTCGTCCTTTATCTCGACTGAAGCGCCGCTGTCTATTAACAATTTGACAATTTTATAATTGCACATCGCGGTAGCATGCATTAGTGGCGTCCATCCGTATGAACCTTGCAAGTTGACATTATGACCATTAGAAATAAGACTCTGAATCAGGTTGATGTCTCGGCCGTAAACAGCTTTTATCAGCTCTGGTTCTTTAGCAGGATCGAATGATGCAGGTAAAGTCTCTAGCAACCGTGCCTTATCCAGCAATTTTACTATTGCCTGCTTTACGTCTGGGCTAGCAGTTTTCGGGTTAACGCATATATAGTTATATACGGTGAATCCTTTATTATCTATAACATTTACTTTTCCGCCATTGTTCAACAGAATCCTAGTTATTTCCAGATCACACTTAGCTGAGGCATGCATAAGCGGAGTCGACCCATATTTATCTTTTAAATTTACATTCACACCCATTTCTAGTGCTTTTTCAACGTATTTGACATTACCTTTATCTATTGCTTCAAACAATTCGGCGTCTTTACCTGCCCAACTCATGTTAGAGCTCCCTAGGCACATTATTATTAGCACCTGATATAATATTTTCTTCAAATACATTTATTAATCTCCTCGTTTATCATCTTTAGATTGTTTATATCTTTAATTAAATTTAAAAACTGCTCAAACCGTCTTGTCCGGTTGATGGACTGGATCTACTGGTCGGATCAGAAGCCTCCAATGCGTCTATGCTCGCGGCTAATTCTCGAGGCGTTTCAAAACCGTACATGTCATCGGCATCGACATCTTCTCCGACAACAGTCATAATACAATCTGATGCCCATGCAGCACAGGTATTGGTGATAGTCCAGTAACTTGGTGTATTGATATAACTAATCAAAGCCTGCTTTTCATCAGCAAACAGCATGTAGTATCTATTGTGATTGCCCGAGGATGACTCATAATTAACCCTGACATCGCTTCCGTCATTATTATCCCCTCTTTGGATGACAAGCCAGTGATCGTCAGGCCGACAGCCCATAGGTTGTTACAAGACCGGACGTAACGTCTGTCACTGTAATCCACGCATGACCATCAGTATAAGACGGATCTATTTCATTTTGTAATGATGAGTGAACACCTAGAACAGTGTCATAAACGAGAACGTTTAGTTTGACTCTATTGCCACATTCAGCCTCAATTGTCTTATAATCTGTTTTACTTGATGAGACCGTATCGAAGGTCACAGTTATTGTTTCTCCTGACCCAGACGCGCCCGAACTTCCGCTCCAACTAGGTTTCCCATCTGGCCATGGAGCACTGGAAGGTGTTTTTGCAGCAGTGAAAGTAACTATTGATCCTTTCATTATAAAAATAGTTTTAGTAGTATCCGGACTATCAGTATCCGATGTTTTTCCACGACCACTAATAGAATCTATCTTTACAACATACGTTTGAAGCATATACATCGGCTGGTCGTTAAAGCAATTGCAGTTGGCATATACAGAGACATCGTAAACGCCTGGCGATGAATATGAATGATTTATAGTCGTGCTTGTCGTTGAATCTCCTGATCCGTCTCCAAAGTCCCAGAAATAAGTAATATCACAGTTCCCAGTAGCAGTTACAGAATAATTGACCGTTTGGTCTATTGGTACGACATCCGTCTCCTTTCCATCTGCATAAGCTGATGTAATTGTTAAACTTATCGTTTCGCACGTTTTATTCCCGAAAAGGTCCGCCTTACAAACGCCTGGATTTGGCGTATTCTGATTGCAGCATTCGCCTTCCGCCTTGAGATTACACTCGCTGCACTGCTGCGGATTGAGATCGAGTAAGCTGTTTGCGGACAGTGATAACGATCCCGCCTTTAAACTGCTAGTCTGAGTAGTCTGAGCGTCCGCACACGCAACGACTTCGACGGTATCCGAAGGCTGCGCATCGGTGCAATCGCAGTTCACGTAGACTGTGGCATTGTAGATGCGCGCCGATGGCAGTATAGGTATGCGATATGGACGAGGTTGTCGACATATCACCCGATCCGTCGCCGAAATCCCAGAAGTACGTGAAGTTGCAATTTCCATCCGGAATTGCCGTGAAGCTCACCGGCTGATTGGTATACACGACCGCCGATTTATTAAGATTAACGAGAAGACTGACGCTCGTTAAAACGACCGGCTCGCACGTTCCCGCTTTACAGATTCCATCAATATTGCAGCATGTCGCAGGATCATCCGGCACAGGCACTTTAACCCCATCCTGGCACTGATTACACATGTCATCCGGGATGGGCCCTGTGATCGGCGTGTTCTCGCACCCATTCGCTCCGCATGAATCCTCGGTGCACGGGTCACCGTCGTCGCAATCGAGCGGATAGGACTGGCAATCACCGTTTTCGCACCAGTTCACGGTGCACGGGTCGTTGTCTTCACAATCTTTGGGCGTATTGACGCACCCGTTAGGTCCGCAAGAATCATCCGTGCACGGATCGCCGTCGTCGCAATCCAACGGGTAGGACTGGCAACCTCCGTTTTCGCACCAGTTCACGGTGCATGGGTCATTGTCTTCACAATCTTTGGGAGCGTTGACGCACCCATTGGGTCCGCAAGAATCATCCGTGCATGGATCGCCATCGTCGCAATCCAGCGGATATGACTCGCAGCCGTTCGCGCCGCACCAATCTACCGTGCAGGGATCGCCGTCTTCGCAGTCCAGAGGATAAGACTGACAGCCTTCCCCCTCGCACCAATTGACCGTGCACGGGTCACCGTCTTCACAGTCGCTGGGCGTGTTGACACAGCTTCCCGATTGGCAGGAATCTGTCGTGCACGCGTTGCCATCATCGCAATCTTTTGGTGTGCTGATGCAGCCGCCGGACCCGCAGGAATCATCGGTGCACGGATTGCCGTCGTCGCAGTCAAGAGGATAAGACTGGCATCCGCCGTTTTCGCACCAGTCAACCGTGCACGGATCGCCGTCTTCGCAGTCCAGAGGATAGGACTGACAACCGCCGTTTTCGCACCAGTTAACCGTACACCCGTCTCCATCATCGCAGTCAATGGATGTGTTGATACAGCTTCCCGACTGACAAGAATCGTCTGTGCACGCGTTGCCGTCATCGCAATCTTTGGGTGTGTTGATGCAGCCGCCGGACCCGCAGGAATCATCGGTGCATGGATTGCCGTCGTCGCAATCCAACGGATAAGACTGGCATCCGCCGTTTTCGCACCAGTCGACCGAGCACGGATCGCCGTCTTCGCAGTCGAGGGGATAGGACTGGCAACCCCCATTTTCACACCAGTTCACCGTGCATCCGTCTCCGTCTTCACAATCGATGGACGTGTTGATACAGAGGCCGTCCTCGCAGGAATCATTGGTGCAGGAATTGCCGTCGTCGCAATCCCTGGGAGTGTTGATGCAGCCTCCGGACCCACAGGAATCATCGGTGCACGGATTGCCGTCGTCGCAATCCAACGGATAAGACTGGCATCCGCCGTTTTCGCACCAGTTGACCGAGCAGGGATCTCCGTCTTCGCAGTCAAGGGGATAGGACTGGCAACCGCCGTTTTCGCACCAGTTAACTGTGCACCCGTCTCCGTCATCGCAGTCAAGGGATGTATTGATACAGCTTCCCGAGACGCATGAATCAGTCGTGCACGCATTGCCGTCATCGCAATCTCTGGGTGTATTGATGCAGCCGCCAGCCCCGCAGGAATCATCGGTGCACGGATTGCCGTCGTCGCAATCCAGAGGATACGACTGGCAGCCGTCTTCGCACCAGTTCACTGTGCACGGGTCGCCGCCGTCGCAATCTATGGGAGTATTGACACACCCTCCGGAACCGCACGAATCGTCCGTGCACCCGTTGCCGTCGTCGCAATCCAGAGGATAGGATTGGCAGCCGTCTTCGCACCAGTTCACTGTGCACGGGTCGCCGCCGTCGCACACTACAGGCTCGTGGGTACATGCACCGTTTGAACAGGAGTCATCCGTACATGAGTTATTGTCATCGCAGTTCATGCAGCCGCAGTCACCTGTCGGCAGAGGACCGGGCTGTCCAGGAGCACCCCCGCCGCTTCCGCCTGAACTACCGCCACCGCCACCGTACCACCCGCCGCCGCTGCCGCCACCGCTACCACCGTGCCGCCACCGCTTGTCGGACAGGTCGTTGGTACGCCGACATTCCCGCTGGTGCTCGCGGTTGCTGTCGCTCCTGACACAGGACATGTTTCCGCCGTACCGGATGCCGTTATGGGGAATGAGGAAACACATCCTGCTCCGTATCCGCGTACTTCTTCAAAAAGCGAGGACAAAGCTGAAGCAGCGAACAATTGAAGTGAAGAATCGGGGTTACATGCGTCATTTCCTGCATCACGGAGGTTTAAGTTCGCGGCCACTGTTTGCCGTTTAGTGACCCTGAAGGGCATCGTTATCTTCTGTTGCGCCCCAATTCTGGTCGGTATCGACGAAGTGAAGACTTCTACGTCGTAGTCCAAGAAGCTGGTCGGGAAAGTTATTTTAACGTCAACTACAGCTATCAGCCCGTAGTTGGTGATGGTAAATTCGCCGTTAAAGACCTGCCCAGGCAGCATTTCGGGAAGATTAATGACTGGAGGCTCAGTGACGAGCACGGGTAACGGTACATTGGTAGCAAATGTCTGAGTGATTACGATCTCGTATTTGTCCTGTATTGTCGTCGGCACCACACTCCAGGTGACGTCGACAAGCTTTACTTCCAAAATTATGGAGGCAGTGGTTGTTATTCCCGGACTTACGACAAATGTCCCGGAATAAGGCAAATGTCCCGGCGGAGGCGTCACATTAAAGGAATATCTTCCCTCGGGTATGTCATTCTTCATGACGGTGCCGTCTGTACCGCTCTTTACGGTATAGATAAGATCCGTGAGCAGTTGATTCTGGAATGTGATCGTGGCATCGGGCATTTTTTCCGCCAGCATATTCTGCACGGTAAAATATACGCTGCCGACCGCGTTGCTCGATACGGTCACCTGGATGTGATACGTATAGGGTATATGATTATCGGAGTAAATAACGATTTGATCGTCATAAACTCCTTGCGCAAGGGTGCTGGACGGCACTGAACATGAAGCTGACCGACTTGGAAGAACCCGGCAGAATATCGCCGATGGTTTTGTCCTGTGTAAGACTCATCCATGATGTGGACGGACCTTCGATCCGCGCATTTTTGAGGGTGTCCTCTCCCGTATTCGAGATCGTGAAGGTGGCAATCTTCTGGTCTCCCCGCACCATACCGGTATCGATATAGGACGGACTCGTGCTGATGATCGGGCTGAGGCTGACCATGATGATCGAAGCATTGAGCGTGACGGAGAGTCCTTCAGCGGTCGTTGCCTTCATTGTCGCCCAACCGGTATCAGGCGCGGACGTATCCGCCGTGAGACGAAGCGTGATCGACTGCTTTTCCCCTGCGGTAAGCGTTGTGTCGCCGTTGTTGATAACTCCCGCGACGATGCCGCTGCTCGATGTGGTTTCAAACGCCAGACCGGTGAGAGCGCCGCCGCCGAAGTTGCTGATCGTGACCGGGATGTCGAGACTGCGGTTTCTCGCCAGTCTGACAGTCGCCGAGGTCGGATTGATCGGAGATTCCGGCTATGGAGAACGTGGCCTGGACGGTCCTGTCCTTGACATCGGGGTGCACCGCCCAGAGGCTGTAGGTGCCTGCCTCATTGCTTCCCGGCGTAAAGGTGTAGCTGAAATTGCCGGAGGCATCGGTCGTGACGGTGTAGAACCGGTCGAAGCCGTTCACGGAAATGCCGAGCTTCACCGGAACGTTCGGAACAAGCGCCCCCTCACCCCCGCCCTCTCCCGCGAGGGTAGAGGGAGTGTTAGAGATAGCCGAGCCGTTGATGATAACCGGCTGGGCCATGGCATAGAAGGTTTTATCAGGCGCTGCCACGGCGCGATAAGCAGTCTCCTGGATATAGGACTCCACTGAGCCTTTCATACCCGGCGCCGTGACCTGGTCGGACTTCGAATAATGATAATAGGTGTTCTCGATCACTGCCTCGATGATCACCTTATAAGGGGCGGAAACAGGCACGGGCAGCAGGATCGGATCGGTCATGAAGCTTTCGTTCGGGTTGATCCGCGCAACCGCGTATCCCGCACCGTTCACGATAGCAGCGCCTACGCGCTGGTCCAGGTAACCGGTGGACAGGAGGTTTCCATCCTGGTCCTTGAGATTGATCCTGACCTTTGTCGTCTTCGTATTGTTTTCGCTCGTGACGAGCTCCATCTGGCTCGTGCCGATGTTGTTCACCTTGAGCCGCACCTTCGCGTCCGTGTTCCGAACAAGCGGATCATTGAAGATCTCCATGCTCGAACTCGATCCCTGGACCTCTGCCGACGTGGTCCTGGAGAGCTTAATGGCAACGCCGGGCGACGGCGACCAATTTGCCTGGATGAATACGGACACCGGAGAAAGAGCGTCCGCTGTCGTGGCCGCAACCTTTTCCAGCTGAAGCGTGGTGTTGGCGGCGAGGCTGAACGGTCCCAGGATCGTGCTTGCAGGAGCAGTACCCACCTTGACGTCGATTGAATCAATGCTCAGGCCAAAGCCAGAAGCTAATGATATGATGATGGGCACGGTTTCGAGCACACCCCTCCTGAGGGTAGTCCCCTCTTTCAGGCCGAGCGTTAGATCGGGTAGTGCTACCTCTTTGACCGGGCTTTCATTCTCCAGATTGTCCACTGCGGAGACGCCGTAGGTCGTGTTCGACGCACCATAGCCATCGGTATAGGAGAGATCCAATACCGGGTACGGCGTAACGCGGCTTCCGTTCCGGTAGATATGATAGCCTGCAATAGTGCCGTCCTGCGGCGACTGCCAGGTGATCGTGGGAGCAGCATCATCGATACGCTGGAGCACCAGATTTCTTACCGGAGACACCGGGAAATCGATCTCCTTGATCTCAGACAGCAGGCCTTCATTCCCGAGGCTGTCCACGGCGGCAACTGCATAGAAGCGATAGGTTTTCGAAGGCGAAGCGTCCACTGCCGTCGAGATCGGGACCTTTGCCACGGGCGTGAGACCGGTTGATGAGGTAAACGCGGCGTTCGACCGGTACAGATGATAGCCCTTGAGAGGCAGTACGGATTGAGAATCGACCACTGCGTCCCAAGTCGCGGAGACGCCGCCGCTTCCGAGAGAAAGCGATAAATTCTGAGGAGCAGGAGGTCCTGTCCTGTCGGAGACTGCCTGCACTTCGGCAGAGAGCGGGCTCTCGCTTCCCATAAGGCCCACGGATGTTATTGCATAGTAGTAAGTGCCGTCATCCGGCGGCGTGTCCTGGGCCGGCGATCCTGCACTTCCGGTTATAACCTTTGTCGGGGACGATTCATTCTCCGCTCTGCGGTAGACGTTGTAGGTAATGGCAGAGCCGCCTATGTTGTTCAGCTGTTCGTACATGACCGGGTACCAGGTAAGCGTGACTGCGCCTGCCTTTTCCGATTTCGCTGCAAGGCCGTCCGGTATTCCGGGGGACGGCACCTGATCGCGGTACAGCAGGATATACCGGCCTGTAGAGACGATAGTGCCCACATTTCCGAGTGTATCTTGTGCTGAGTTCATGATGAACTCGGCCTTGCCCTCGGGCATGCTGGAGACATTGAGGGATCCCGCCCAATGAATGCCATTGTCCGTCGACGTCATGCCGCTTACGAGCGAGGTCGTTCCATCCGACCCCTTGAGGGTAATTTCAGGTGTCACGACTGAAGCTTCATTCAGGATGACGGCAACGGCAGCAGGATCGGACTTGATCTGCAAGGTCGCCGCTGGAGATTGGACTGCGGCTTCCGGTCCTTTGACGTCGATGGTGATGCCTGCCCCCTGCCCGTTCCCGCGATTTCCGACCATGTCCTTGCCCGAGAATTTGTACGTTGTCGCTCCCTGAGGGCTTTGTGCGGTGATCGTGAAGGCGCCGTCGTAGTGCGTGTCGTCCACCTTGTTCATCGTGACCACGATGGGAGAGCCTTCCTGCGGCTCGAGGCTGAAGAACGGCAGCTCCTTGAGCTTCTCGCTCACCGTGACCGCAACTTCCACGCTGCCCGGACCGACAGCCGAGTTCGGAGTTATGAGTTGTGAGTTCTGTTTGTATTGGATAGTTGCGACGGACGGCGCAGTCCCGTCCGTAGACAGTGCTGCAACATTCGATATCCCGCTCTCGTTGCCTGCGCTGTCCAAAGCCGTTACGGCATAGTACCTGAAGCCGTCGTCTCCAGGGTTGTATTCCTTGTACTGGTACGTTATCGGAGAAGTGTTCGTCGCCGTCACCCCTGCGTCCGTCTTTGAACTGAAGGAGGACGGACTCATATACAGGTTGTAACCTGAAGGCATCTCACCCGTCGGGCTCGTCCAGGTAAAGCGCAAAAGCCCTCCTGTCAGGACCTGTGCAGCAAGATTCTGAGGAGCGGGAGGTGCGCCGGTGTCGACCAGGATCTTGTAATCCGGCGCATAGGCGCTCTCGCCTCCGCGATGGCTCGCCTTGACTGCAAGGACATTGTCTCCTTCAACAAGTGCTATGGACGGGAAGGTGAATGTTCCCGTTCCTGTCGTACCTGCGGTCTGGGCCGTGTTGACAACGACACCGTTCACTTTAAGCGTGACGGTCGTGAAGAGCGGGGCCGTGCCCGTTGCGGTCACTATATAGCTGGGTGTCGTCTGTGTCTCGCTATGGCCCGTGATCTTCGGGGAAGCGGGCTGTGCAAGACTCACGATGACCTGTCGCGGGTCTTCGGTTGCGTTCCCTTTGCTGTCCGTTGCCCTGAGCTTGATCGTATGATTGCCGTCGGTCGCAGCAACCACATTCCAGAAGTAAGAAAGGCTGCCACCGTTCTGGGTCGCAACAACGGTGCCATCGATGGAAAGCTCCATCGAGCCCATCGTGCTTTCAACATCATACGCTGTTGCGGTGATCGTGATCGGCCCGGTGACCACCTGGCCGGTGATGATCGAGAAGGTATCGATGGCCGGTCCTGTTGAGTCGGCCAGGGGTGTCACGCTTATGCTCTGGACATCGGACCGCTCGGCGCCTGATGTGTTCAGTACCGTGACCGCGTATTGATAAGTGGTGTCGTTTGTGAGGCCCGTGGCGTTGTAGGTCGTTGCAGTCTTGGCAACATTACCGACCAGGGTCATCGTGCCGATGCTGGTCAGTTGCGCTGTCGAAGGTTTGCTGTAAATATTGTATTGCTTCACGTACGGCGAACTTACCGCGCTCCAGGAGAGTGCAGCCTTGCCGCTGCTTGTTGCGGCGGTGAGATTCGTGGGGTTCGCGAGCCGCGTTACCGCTTCGACCACAGCGCCACGGCTCTCATGACCGAGCGTGTCTTTGACCGTTATTTTGAACTTGTACTTCGTTGCGTCGGAGAGCCCCGTTTTCGTATAGGTCGCTGCCGTCTTTCCGAGCGGCGTTCCGGTGTCGTACCCTGTCCCGCCGTCCACGTACACGATATGGTCCGCGAGATCATTGGTGGAGTTAAGGCTGGCATTCCAGGTGATGGCAATGAAGTTTCCTTGCGTGTCTGCGTAATCGGCTGCCGCAGCAAGATTCGTGACATCTTCGGGAGCCTTTGTATCGGTCGGCACTGCCGATGCGATATTCACGGTATCGATCTGGTTCCCTGCCTGATCCACTGGCACGACTGCGAAATAGTAGGTGGTTCCCTGAGTAAGCGCCGTTGCGGTGTAGGTCCTGGTGCCGTTGTTCACCGTGCCGATGGGTATCATGCCGGCGACATCGCCAAAGACCGAGAGAGATTGGTAGACGACGTAGTAGCCGACGTCGGGCGTCTCGGGATAGGCCGTCCACGACAAGGTTGCCTCAGTGCCGTTGCCGCTGCCGTCCGCAATGAGCACACCGGGGCCGAGCGGCGCGGGAGGAGCGGTATCGTACAGAATATCGACCGTCCTGGTCGTGGTGTTTCCGAGCGCGTCGGCCGCGGTGAAGACATAGCGATTCGTAATACTCGATATCAGGTTTGCGTCATAGGACCAGGTGTCGCTGATATCGGCCGGGCCGTAAAGCTGCGTGTCGCCGAGCTTCACGATACAGCCCGGCTCCTTCGTTCCGGTCAGGGTCTGCGTTGCCACCGACGACGGGTTCTGATAGGTGTTCACGGTGAACGTCGGCGGAGTAGTGTCGAGCACGATGGCCGCGGTCGTGGGAACCGAATTGTTCCCTGCCGCGTCGCGGGCCGTGATGGAGAGTGCATTCGTGCCCTCGGAGAGGGGGTAGCTGTAGCTCCATGGTTCACCCGTTGTCGGGTTCGGATCTGCAGCAACCCGCTGAGTCCCATTGATGTAGATGGCTGAGCCGAGTTCTCTGGCGCCTTTCAGGATCTGGTTCCGGTTGTTGGTGGGCGTTGTGACGTTATCCAGGCCTGGTGATGCAGGCGGTGTTGTGTCGAGGACAAAGGTGCCGGTCGCGGCACTGGTCATCACGTTCCCGGCTATGTCTTGGGCTCCCGATACATTTACGGTATAGGTGCCGTCGCCAGTCCCGCTGCTGAACGTATGACTGCCGTTCCAAGTCTTGTTGTAGTTGCTCCAGCTTTTGCCAGTCCAAACTGGCGTTATGGTACAGAAGATGAGACAAGAAGACTTCACAAATGAAACCGACGGGTCGATGGTTGTGGACATCGGCTCATTGAATGTGATACTGAACTGCACGCTCTCGGTCTTGTGCGGGCTTGTGGGGCTCATGGTGAGAGACTGGACCGTGGGCAGTCCTGTATCCAGGGTGAAGCTGAAGGTAAGCGTTATCGTAGTTTCGAGCTGGTCAACGGGTTTTATCTTGACCGTGTACACTCCGTCTCCCAAAACAGTACCTGGATCAGGCGTGAACACAATATGGCCGCCGGCTTGCGTGGTCCATGAACCGCTGATGACCGTGTTGTTCGAATACGTGACCTCATTGTTTTGGATCGACGCCTGAAGATCGACGCCTGAATTATCGTCAACCAAGACGATGTCGATTGATGCGAGCTGGTTCGTGAATCCGTTGATAGAAGGCGTTGTGGACGATATCCTCGGAGCAGTGGTGTCCCTGACAACATTCACGGTTACCGACTGACTCGGGTTGCCGGCCTCGTCCTGCGCAAAGACGACGAAAGCGTTATTCCCTTCGCTCGTGAGGTTAACGGGATAACTCCATGCACTATCACCATATGCCGCGCCGGTCTTGACATTGTTGACGAACAGGTATGAACCCGCTTCCTTCGTTCCGGCTAAGGTAATCGAACTCAGCTTCGTCGGCGTTGACTGAGGAGTGACGATTGGTGCAGCCGGAGGAAGCGTGTCCACGGTGAAGGTCATTTGCGCTGAAGGGCTCGGGTTCGCTGCCTGATCAACGGCATATGCAGTAACAGTGTTGCTTCCTTCGTCCAGTCCGGATACCGTGACGCTCCAGGTGAGGGCTGTAGGATAGGATACGGCGCCGACTGTCGCGCCTGCGCATGCGGCTATGATCTTTATTGAATCCAGGCTCTTCGTGCCGTTAATCGTCTTTGTGGTCGTGCGGCTCGGAACGAGTATGGGATCGATCGTCGGAGGCGGAGGCGGCGTGGCGTCAACCGTGAAGGTCATACTATAAGATGAACGGTTGCCCAGCAGGTCGGTCGGGTGTATCGTGGCCGTATAGGTTCCTTCGGTCATGGTATCGTCCGGTGTGAACGTTACTGCTGCAGTTGAACCTCCGCCGGACGTGGCCCAGGTGCCCGAGGGATCGGCGCCGGATGTTTTTGTTACAGAAGCACCGGTCAGAGTTGCGTCCAGGTCGATGGTGGAGAACGGCTCACTGAGGTTGAATTTGATCGATCCGACCGATGTATTGAACAATCCATTGTTGACCGGGTCAGTGCTTAAAACATCCGGCGAACTCAGGTCGAGGGCAACGGGAACGAGGACAGCCTGACTATGGAACCCATCGGCATCCATTGCCGTGAAGCTCAGGTTGTTCATGCCAGGCTGCAGGGTATAACTCGCCTGCCAGGTAGTTTGACTGTCGAGCGGAACTATCGTTGTTCCATTCACGACGATGGCTGTTTCGGCAGGTTTGGAGCCGCTAAGCGTGATGGTCGAAGAAGTAGTCGGAGTCTGCACCGGTTCAACCGTCGGCGGCTGGATGCTGTAGGAGCGGTAGTTTTCCTGGATCTCCGTGTCCGAAAGCGCGCGGTTGTAAATGGCTACATCGTCGATTGAACCCTTATACGGCCCGTAGGTGGCAACATTGCCAAATGTTGTAGAAGCATAGACATTCTCCCGCAGGCTTAACAGTCCGGTTTTAACAAATTGTCCGTTCAAATACAATCTAGGTTGCTTATTTTCGTACACCACCGCAATGTGATTCCAAGCGGCTAGCGATACGTTGTGGACAAGCAGAGACGGCAGATAGCTGCTCCCATGTTCAAATACACTGATCCCGTTGGTTCCCACCGATATTCCCACTCCTGCATCGTTATTACCACCATGTGCAGGGCCAACAGCATATCGTTGAGCACTCGTGCCTGAAATACCCGAGTTGCTTTCGGAAGTAACATTGCGGGTGGCGGTAGGATATGCCCATAGCATGACAGTAAAAGTATTTGCTGCTCCGGCATAAGAACCGGCACCTGCCATTGCATAATCATCAACACCATCAAAACTTCCGGCATAGGTCCCGATCTTGGCGCTTGAGGTGAACGTAGCGCCGCTGTACGGCGTCGCATGGTTGCCGATGACTGATGAATCCTGCCAATCATTATCCATGTGCCATAGACCTACGAGACCTGTCTTGTTGATCCTTATTTCGCCGGACTTTGTCGCTTCGACGTTTCCGGATTTGTCCGTAGACCGGTATGAGAGCGTGTTCACTCCATCGGTGTCCAGCCCAAAGGATGACGTATACGTTACCCATGAAGTCCCGTCTAAACTATATTCGATCCTTGCAATGCCGGACCCTTCACCACCGTCCGAAGCCGTCAACGTTATGGTGACTGCGGAAGAATACCAGCCATCTTTTCCCTTGGTCTCTTTCAGGGACAGTGTCGTGATTGGAGCTGACGTATCGTGGGTGGTGAACGCGATCTGCTGCTGGCCCTTGTTTCCGACAGCGTCCGCGGGGTAAATCGTAACCAGGTAGCTATCGGAAGGAAGCGGCGTTGTGGACGGTGTGAAAATAATCGTTTTTGTTCCTGAATTCATCCACAAACCCGAAACTGCCTGGCCGTCGGAATTCTTTATTGTGGCATCCACCCTGCTTTCGTCAAGATTGATGGAGGAATAAATATCAGTCAGATTGATCGCGACCGATGTTACCGGTCTGGCCGTATCGGAATTATTCGCCGGGTACGTGCTTTCTATTACCGGCGGCATATTGTCATAGATGACCGATTTTGATACGGGAGAACTTTGTTTGAATGTTGCATCAACGGCGACGATGTTCAGGAGATTTACTCCCGGCAGGAGAGTACCGTATGTTCCTAGCCATGCTGCAGTGTTGTCGAGCGGAGCGATTTTCTTATTGTTCACCCAGATGGAGGTGCTGATTGTCTTGCTCCCAGAGAGCGTAATGGTGCTGGTACCGACCACAGCGGGCACGGGATCGAGAATAGGAGAAGGCGGGGCTGCTGGATCACCGGGAACGGCATTGGCATGTAATGCGATTTCTTCTGGTGTGAGGGCACGTTTATAAATGGCGACTTCATCGGTGAGACCGTTAAAATATTGAACTCCGGAAGGGTCGCGCCCAAGGTTAAGGGGGGTAGTGCTCACTTTAAGAGCCGTAATTGTTGACGTTTTCGCTTGGACAGCCTGTATCCCATTTACATACAGATTGAGTACGCCGGCGTTGAACGTAGCTGCCACGTGATTCCATGCATTCACGATAATGGGCGCGGTTGTGGTAGCAAGATTATCATATGCTGTGCCGGTGCCGCTGATGTCTACCCGCAGATTGCCTGACGGTGCAAGCCCGAATTGGTAGGAATAATTTCCCGAGCTGCCGAACTTGCTCACGATCTGGCGGTAGTTGCCGATGTCGCCTGGTTTAATCCATGCTTCCAGCGTCATGGCCGTCGTAAGGTCCAGGCTGGCGCTGTCTGCCACTTGAATAAAACTGCTGCTCCCGTTAAAACTGACAGCCTGTGTCCCGCCGTGATTATCAGTCGTAAATGCAGGTGCATTAACAGGAGCTCCATTGTTATTATTGCCTGATGAATCAGCCCAATCTCCATCCATGTGCCACAGACCGACAAGATCCGGGTCACCCTGGTTCTCCGGATTCACTGCCAGTGTCACCGGCTTGCCCATGTACATGCCGTCCGCTGACGTGAATGGATAAGACACGCTCACCGGCTTGCTGTCCAGCTCGCCATGCATCCCGGTCGGAACAGCAACGCTCACCGGTTTGCTGTCCAGTTCACCGTTTACCGAAGTAGGTACGGCGACAGAGACGGGGTAGGAGATGGTATTGGCTCCCACATTGGTGACACCTGCAGGAAATAGCAGTACATAAGAGATCAGTATGTTCAACAGGGCTCTAAATTTCATTAGTGTCCTTTGACTTTCCGTCATGGAGCGTTAAAGTGAGAACCAATAGGTGCCGCTAAGACGCGAAGGCATTTAAATTCATTACTGCTTTGCCCACGTTAGCCCTCTCCCCACAGGGGAGAGGGTTGGGTGAGGGGATTTTCAAGATGTAACAAAGCTATTTACGATTTCAACTGCTTCGCCGGTATTTCCTTGCCGCTCGCGGTGATATAGGTCATCGTGGAACCGCCACCCATGGCCGCTTCTACCCGTACCTTCTCAATCAGTTCCCCCTGAGCATAGATCGGTCCCATGCCGAGAGAGGCAAGCTGGAACGTCACGGATGCAGTCAGAATAGATGGATAGGCTTTAGATATGTTTATCTGGATAGAAGCGGAAGACGAGGTGTCTGTTCCAGCCAGAGTTCCCGTCGCCGTCGTAGCCGTCCCGACAGCAGGAGACGCCTTGAGCGTGATCGTAGTGTTGGCAGGAATATTTGCGCCTGCAAGGACTACCGTAATTGGATTCTGCATATTAAACGGCAGCATCATATCAGGTGACCCGTAAGAACCTTTAGGAACGGAAGGAGAGTCCACACCGCCCGCTGAAGTAATAGTGAGCGTCGGCATGTTCTGCGGAACAACGGCATAGGGATAATCAAGGGAGAAAGGGGGGGTCGTTCCAGCTGTCCGCGTGACGCTCGAAGCTTCAAGACGAATTCTACCAATACCACCAGCACCACCGAAACCCCAGCTTGAAGAACCGCCGGTGCCACCAGTAGCAGATAGCGTGCCATTCCCGGAAATAGTATTTGCGATGAGCCTTATACCTCCGCCACTACCACCACCACCGCTGCCAGCGTATCCATTACTTTCCCCGAGTGCACCTGTTCCCCCATTAGCAGTGATAGCGCCGGTAAGATTAATAATGCCGGACGACGCGATAACAATTGCACCGCCCCCTCCGCCACCCGCTCCACCTACTAAATTTGTGTTACCAGAACCTCCACCACCACCAGACCCTCCAATTTGAGGAAGAATCCGTTCATTTCCGTAACTGGAACCTCCTGCACCGCCCGTAGAAGAAGAATAAGTGCCACCAGTTCCACCATTTACCGCAAATCCACCACCACCGCCGCCACCCGCAGGATTACCGTTGGCTGTGTTTGGAGAAGCTCCCCAGCCACCCCCAGGCCCCTCGCCTCTTTTGCCAGCCTGAATCACAACCCCGCCTTGTCCACCATCAAAACCGCCGGGCCCGCCAACTCCCGGAATTATATAACTACCGCTAGAACCATTAAGATTAATGGTTCCGGCAATCGTCACGTCACCCGTAGTGAGCATCGTTACCGGAGTATTCTGCGAGTTCTTCTTGAACGTGACCGTCACTCCGGAAGGGATATTGATGGTCGTAAAGTTGAATATGCCGCTTTCCGGGATCTGCAGTACCGTATTGCTCGTCGGCGCAAATTCACCGTCCGCGCCGGTGCTGCCGCTGTCGAATGCGGCATACGCCGCACGACCGGGCAAGATGCATAGCGCCAGGATCAAGAAGCTCAACATAACCTTACTCAGTGCGTACCGTTTCATATCAATAAACCTCCTCTACTCCATGCATGACCGGATTTACTTGAATTTTCATTCACATATTCATAATGCTGACTTTAAGCAAACAAAAATATTAGTCGTCAAATCATTGTCTCGATGCGCCGGTGCCGTACAGCGCTCCGCTTGCGAGGCATTCGTAATTGAAAGTGCCCAAGTATAGCACCCACTTTATGTTTGTCAACCTTTAGTATTATTGTTTTTATCAAAACGTTAACTCAAGTGATATAAAAGCCTTGCTATTAGCGGCTTGAGCAGGGGTCGGGGTATTTTCAGGGTATATGCAAAAGGATGCCAATAGTTGCAAAATATAGGGTTAAAATGCAGATTTTTCCGGTTTTCTCGCGGTCGGATCCCTTTGACATAGCTCGATGCATGGCGGTCACTTGATAGAAAGGGGCGCTAATTCAGAGCATACTAAAACTAAGGATGGATGCATCCCAACGATCGTGGGGTAGCGATAGAGGGCTGTAGCTGTAGGGTGGTTGTACTGAATCCAATAAAAAAGAGGCTACAGCATGTGCTGTAACCTCTTGATTAGTTTGGTAGCGGGGGCCGGATTTGAACCGACGACCTTCGGGTTATGAGCCCGACGAGCTACCGGACTGCTCCACCCCGCGATGAGGTTGCATAGTAAATCACAACCGTCCGAATGTCAAGATAATTATAGGATCTTCGGCGGTTTTGTATCAAGAAACACGTTCAGTACCGGCGACGGAGCACTTGCATTGCCCGGTTCGTCATAGGCGATCGCGGTAATGCCGTTGTTGCCCTCGGTCAGCGTCAGCTGCATGGAAAAAGCTCCTTTTTCGTCGGCCTTGACCGTTGTTTTGGTCGCGCTGTTCACATAGACGTCGATCTTTGCACCCGGCTCGGTCGTGCCGGTCAGCGTCAGCGCCGGGATCCGCGTCACCGGCGGCAGCGCATTCAGGGTTGGCGAAGCCGGGGGGGTGGTCTTCAGCACCACATTGATGGTCGCGGGCTTTGCCTGGTTGCCCGCCCGGTCCACAGCGGTTGCCGTGATCGTGTTCTTGCCTTCGATCAGGTTCACACTGGACAGGGTGAACACGCCCTTCGAGACCTGGACCGGGGTGTTGTTGATCTTGACCATGGCCATGGGATCATTGACCGTGCCGGTGACCGTAATCATCTTCTTGTTCGTCACCATCATCTCTTTCGGTTCGGTCAGCGTAATGGTGGGCGCGATCGTATCAACCGTGATCTTGACCGAGACCGTGGCCGCGTTGCCTGCCAGGCTCACGGCCTTGACCACGATCACGTTCGGGCCTTCATCCATCTTCACATTTGCCGTGAAGGTGCCCGAAGCGAGCACGGCCTGCACTTCCTGGCCCGTGCGCGTTGCAACGGTGACCGACGCCACGTTTTTGTCCGCCGTACCCGTTACCGTGACCGTGCCGGTGCTCAGCAGGCTGTTCGAAGACGGCGCCGTAATATTGATCACGGGCGGCTTGCTGTCCAGGACCAGGATGACGCTGTCGCTTCCCGTGTTCCCGAACTCGTCGGTCACGGTGGCTGTTACGGTATTAGTGCCTTCGACCAGGTTTACCCTGGCGCTGAAAGCTTCTTTTTCAACAGCAGCGACCACGCCGTTCACCACGATCCTTGCCCTGCTGTCATTCACCGTACCGACGATCAGAACAGGCGAGTTGTTCAAGAACTGGTTTGGTTTGTGCGACGTTATCTTCACGACCGGCGGCAGGGTATGGATCGTGAAAGACCAGAGGGTCGATTCGGTGTTGCCGGCCTTGTCAACGATATCGAGCTTCACCTTATGGCTTCCGTCAGTCAGGGGCGCTGCCGGCACATAGGTGATCTTGTTCTGCATGATCTGAGCGGCTGCTGAAACGTCCTGGCCGTCAACGTACATTTTGCTGTCCGTGGTGCTGACGCCGATGCCGTCATCCATGTATTCCGCAGCGATCGTCGGCTTCGAGTTGTTGATCAAGCCGCCATCACGCGGAGTCAGGCTCATCTTCGTGTCTGGAGCTGTTTGCACGGCAACAGCCGTTCTCTTTACGGTCGTCTTGCGCAAAGCCTTTTTCTCAGCAGCAACAGCCGTTCCCGCCTGTGAACAGAACAGAACGGCCATAAGGATCGTCATGCAGCGTAACAACATGGAATGCCTCCCATAACCTTAAAAAATATATAAACCAAAACAGCAGTACGTTATCAAAAGGAGCCTGTATTGTCAATTATTTATTTTTCAAAAAACATCTTTTATTGTCAGCCGGCTGTTCTACGTACGGTTGCTCTATTGCTTGGAAACTGAGCAAAGGGTCGGATCTTGCCGCAGGGTCGTTGCAGCGGAGCACGGAGCATAGATGACACACGGAGCATAGATGCATTGACATATCAATATAAATATGGTATAAAGTCTATAAGAATTGAGCACTTGAATTGAGTCTGAAAGGGGCATCTGTTGAGAACCGCTGTTGCCGCGTTTTTTGCAACTCTGATCGTTTCCCTGGTGCCCCCGGTTGCCCATGCTGATATTTATCAGTATACCGATGGGAACGGAGTATTGCATTTCACCAACGTTAGTGGCGGCAAGAACCACAAACGGGTGAGATCAGAATCCCCGAAGAAGATCCAGCCTGAGACAGCCTTCCTCCCGCAGGAATCAACGCCCTCAAGAAATACGATTTCTTCGGCAAATATGCCGAGCACCTATCTCGACATCATCCAGTCCGCCTGCAACCGGCACGGTGTTGATCCGGCGCTGGTGCATGCGCTCGTGAAGGTCGAATCGGACTTTAACCCCTATGCCCTGTCCAGGAAAGGGGCCATGGGCCTCATGCAGCTCATGCCGCAGACGGCCATGGACATGGACGTGCAGAACTCCTTTGATCCGAGCGACAACGTCGACGGCGGCGTCAAATATCTCCGCTATCTCATCGACCGGTACGAAGGGAACCTTTCGCTGGCGCTCGCTGCATACAACTCAGGAGAGACCGCAGTCAAGAAATGGGGGACCATCCCGCCCTTCAAGGAAACACAGAACTATGTACAGCGGGTCCTCGGATTGTATAACGGAAAGAAAAAGCTGCACGTCCCGCGCTACACGGTCTACATGGGATACGCCGAGGACGGTTCTCTGCTCGTCTCGGACACTCCGCAGCCCGGCCAAAAAAAGATCTCCCGAAGAGACCTCTGATCCCTAGATCCAGACCACCTTATCGAAGTCCTGCAATCCTTCCACAATATGGTTCGTCGTGCCCCGATGGCCGACCTTGAGCTTTGACTCAAGGTCATAGTGCTTGAGGCAGGTGCCGCAGGAGTACATCTCGACGCCCATGGCCTCGATTTCCTTCAACACGCCCGCGGTTTCGTCGTTCACCGTGGTGAGCTTGACGCCTGCATTCAGGAAAAAGATCGTGTGCGGAAGCTGCTTCGTCGCCTTCATCGTATCGAAAAACCCTTTTACCAGTTTTTTCCCGAGTTCCTCGTCCTTGCCAAGAGCATCGGTGCCGATGATGAGCAGCAGATGTTTCTTGTCCCCCGTCTCCGGATTCAGCCTTCCTGCTTCCGCCTTCGTACTACAGCAGTTATTTGACAACTGTTCCGCACTCCGCGATCCGCATTCGTTTTGCATATTATCCCTCAATTCCCCTGTTCCGCATCCTCATTCCCGCTGCTTTGTTCACGAATTCCGCATTCCGCATCCGGGAACTATCGTTATTTAACAATATCGCTCCAGACCTTGACCGCGGTAGCCAAAATAAGCGCAGCGAGCAGCCATCGTAAGAACTGTGTTCTTGTCCTCTTCCCCACGATGCTGCCCCATCGTGCAGCGGGAATGGCGCCAAGGACCAGCGGCAGTGCCATCAGAAAAGGCACCTGCGACGTGGCGACCTTCCCGATCAACCCAGCCGAGGACGAGAAGAGCCCGATGGCAAGGGTGCTGCCGAGGGCGACCCGCAGGGGGATCTTCAAAACATACAGCATCATCGGTATCAGGATGAACGCCCCGCCCTGCCCTACCAGGCCGATGGAGAAGCCGAGCGCGATGCCGATAACCACCGCGGTCGGCTTATGATACACAACCGCATCCTCGGTCAAATCGTCCTCTCCATAACTGCGCGGGACGAGCATCATGCCCGCTGCGATCAATGCCAAGGTCCCGAAGACCAGAAGCAGGAGGCCGTCAGGCACCTGCTTTGACACCAGCGAACCGATAAGCGACGACAGGAACAGCGAAGAACCGAGCGTCAGAACGAGCGATCTGTTCACGAGCGCGTTTTTGTGGTAGAAGAACAGCGCCGTCAGGGCGGAAAAAAAACCCTGGGCCATCGTGAGGCCGGTGATATCTTTGACGTCGATGCCGCCAAGGCCCAAAAGCGGCGGCACATAGAGCAGGAGCGGGAACATGACGATCCCGCCGCCGATGCCGAGCAGGCCCGCGAGAAATCCGACGGACAGGCCCACCAGTGCCAGGAACAGATACAGAGTGACGTCCATGCTATTGCTCCACAAAGATCCGTTTCGTACCCTGTCCCGCCCCGTCCTGTACATCGCCGATATAAGCTGCCAGGATATTCTCCTTCTGCAGCGCCGCGATAAGCCGCGCCTTGTTCTCCTGGGACACGAATATCAGGAGGCCGCCCGAGGTCTGAGCATCGTTCATCAGGATCCGGTCAATCGCGGAAACGTCGGCGCTCCATTCCACAATGGGATCATAGCTCTTCTGGTTTGCCCGCGTGCCCCCCGGGACCATGCCCAGTCTCCGCGATTGTTATTGCCTCTTCAAAAACAGGGACCTGACGCGCGTGGAGACGCGCCGTGCGCTTACTCGCCGTCAGCACCTCGTTCAGGTGTCCGATGAGGCCGAAGCCGGTGATATCCGTGGCCGTGCTGACACCCACCTCGAGCATGATCTCTCCGGCCCGCTTGTTGAGCGTAGCCATGGATTTGGTGAACGCTTCCGCGGTCACGGCACTGCATTTCCCGGCTTTGATCCCGGTCGAGATCACGCCGGTGCCGATCGGTTTCGTGAGGATCAGGGCGTCGCCTGGTTGCGCTTTTGCATTATCGAGTATTTTATCCGGGTGGACATTCCCCATGATGGCATACCCGAACTTCGGTTCCTTGTCCTTGACCGTATGGCCGCCGATGATGAACACGCCGGCCTCGGTCATCTTGTCGATGCCGCCCTGCATGATCTTTTTGTTGATCTCGTAAAACTCCGCTCCCGCCGGAAGCGCCGCGATGTTCAGGGCGACCAGCGGCCTGCCGCCCATGGCGTAGACGTCGGAGAGCGAATTGGCGGCCGCGATCGCGCCGAACCAGTAGGGATCGTCCACGATCGGGGTGAAGAAATCCGCGGTCAGGACCATGGCGATCTCGTCGGTAATGCGGTAGACGCCGGCGTCGTCGGCATTTGAGGCGCCGACCAGCACGTTCGGATCGGTTATCTGTGGCAATTGTCCCAGGACCTGGGACAGTTCAGCAGGGCTGAATTTTGACGCTCAACCTGCGCAGCTGGAAAGTTGTGTAAGTTTGATTTCCACAGTCCACCACCCCCCGTCATTTCAGTCATGTTCATCTATGATTCCGGTATACTTTACGACAGGGGAGGCGAGAGTGTCAATGAGGAAATGACTGATGGGATTTTAACCATCGGTCTCGAGGAGGTACCGCGGAGCGCTGCCGCATCATGCCTTCCGGATGCCGTCAATGAGCAAATAGGTGTCATGCTTCACATATCGCGTTCCCGTCACGATCAGGTTGGGATTGTTCTGAACATGCGCCAGTGTCTGCCGGTCGAATCGCGCGCCGTACACTTTTTCAACAAAACGCGCAAAACGGTCCTGCCTTTTTCTCAAAGCAGGATTTTCTGAATACTTCATTTCCAGAAGGCGGAACCTGCCGCCGGGTTTGAGCACGCGGGCAAACTCCGTGATTGCCTGGTCCTGCAGTTCATCGGGCAGAACGCAGCAGAGGAAGAACGAAACTACCCAGTCGTAGCGGTCCGAAGGAATGGTCTCCATCCTGCAGGCATCCTCATGGACAAACCGGACCGTGCAGGATGCCTCGTTGCACCGTTTCGAAGCGCGTTTCAGCATGGCAGGGCTGAAGTCAACAGCGGTCAGGTTGACCCCGGGCTGGTAATGCTTCAAGTTTCGTCCGGTCCCGATCCCCGCTTCCAGCACCTCACCGTCTACATCAGCCAAAAGCTCAGGCCGCCATTTCCGGTATTGGAGTTCCCAGGGGTAATCCAGAATATCGTATACCCATGCGGTGATGGCATAGCGTTTCTGATTCAGGAGATTCAGCTCGTGGAGATCAAGTTGTTTGAACTTCATGACAGCGCATCTCCTTTCTGTAAAAATACGATCATCCTTATGGGGCTGGGATTTCAACTTCTTGTACAGGATCAGACTCTATCCTGCGATGAACATCGCACCCCGGCTTTAGAACGTAAGATTCATGTCCGCCGGTATGACCGTATCTTTGTAATATTTTGCGGGATCGGCAACCTTCACGCCGTCGATGAGATCATTCTTCTGGATATTGAAGAGCGCCACGTTCAAAGGGCAGGCAAGAACAGTCCCGCCCTCCGCGATCAGCATGAAGAAAAGGTCTTCTACGGAGGGAAGCTCCATCTCCTCCATTTTTTTCATCACTGCGTCGCCTTCTTCCTTGGGCTGGTCAGGAAGACATTTCAGCATCTTCACCTTTTCCTTGTGGACCGCGTTGATTCCGCGCGAGCCGAAAAACATAGTCACCTTCGAGCCTTCCCGCAGCAGGCTCAATGCTGTCATAAGGGCGTTGTAGACTTGACAAAGTTCCTCATGGAAACACATCACCGAAACGTTTTTCACGATCTTAGGCATGGCACTCTTCCTCCTTTGGCGAAAATTCGCGAACTTTTACGCCCATCCATAGGGCGTAACGCTGGAATACGACCTCCAGGTAAAGAGACCTATCACCGCGGTCAGCACGAGTGTGAGCCAGATCGGAAAGGGGGCCCATACTTGTACCCCCAGCATGGTGGAGAGAAGCACCACGAACAAACAAACCGTGGCAAGGCGTTTCCGCTGAATACGCAGCGGCCCGATCCGCTTTGCGAGTTCCGGGGTCGCGGGCGCTCCGCCGGCCTGCGCGAAGAGAGCGTCGATTCGGGGTTGCAACGACACATGAACGTATGTCAGCAGGCTGCCGATCAGAAGAAGGGGAAAAAATTTGATCGCAAGGACGGGTTCGGTAAAAAGAGCCCCCAGGCTCCGGCCGCGCAGCGCTACGAGGATTGCGCCGGAAATGAGGGCCGTAGCCTGGAACACGAAACAGGGGATCGTCCGATTCTTGATGATGTTCTCCATATACACATCAACCCGGTCGCCGAGCGGCGGTCCCAGCCTTCCGCGCTGGTTCACCGCCACAAGCGCATAGAAAGGCCATATCATCAGCATGGCATTGGTTACGTGGATGAACCGAAGGATACCGGTCAATGTCTCCATAAAACCTCCCTGATCAGCACTTAAAACATGCCCACGACTTTATCGCTTTCAACCATCAAGTCCGTCAGGCTGTCGTAATCGATGGTTTTAGCGCGGCCATCCAGCTCGTCATCCCTGAGGCCCCTGAGTTTTTTGTCATCATCCAGGACATGAATGGCGCCGGGAAAACCCGCGAGCCTCCCCTTCTGGGCGAACAACACGCCATTCTGAAGCAAAACAAGGTCAGCTGCGCTGTCCCGGGCAAGAGCCACGCCCCGCATGGCGTCGGCAGTGTCCGGCGCGCTTTTGATAAGAACGATCATGAAGGCCACCTCTCAAAACAAAATTGTCGATTTGGCGCTTTTAATGATACCGGCAATATCTTCGCCCGAGGCCGTTTGCACGCCCTCGACCAGGTCGTCCCTGGTTATTCGCTGAGACAGCAGAGACGACGCATCGGCATACACGGTAATCCCCATGTCCAAACAGTCCCGCAGTGTCTCTTCAAGGCCGGTGAGGCCGGTCCCGGCATCGTCCTGTCCTTTTTTCGCGAGCAGAACTCCGCCGTCAACGAGAAGCATATCCACACTCAATTCATTCACCACCGCTCCCAGCGCATGGCGCACCGCCTCCGCGGCATTCACCGTGCCGTACGGAACGTGCTGAACTATCATCGCGACATCCGCCATGTTCCCTCCGAGTCATATTCCCATATTGATCCAGACATCCGTTTCCCGCAAGGTCGCGAACAGGACCTTCAGCGAGCCGAGCTGCGCGCCCGGAATGTAATCTTCTTTCGCCGCACGGCGAAAGTTCATGCAGCCGCCTCAGAGGTGGACCTGCAGCCCCTTGTCGATGAGGCGGGCAAACTCCTGCTCGGCATGCGGCATCCCCTTGGCCTTTTGCTTGGATAAAAAGCAGTAGAGTCCGTCCGCCGATGCGATAAGGTTCACCCGATGGCCTTTGTTCAAAGCGGATTCCGCGATCCTGATGCTGGAAGCCGCATTTTCAAAGGAATACGGAGAGCTGGTCAGATAGATCGTGATTGTTTTGGCCATACTCATTTTTCTCCAGTGTCACTGCGTTAAGATCTGATACCACATCTTAAGCCCGGTAACGGCAATGATGATTGCAATGGCGATCCGCAAGTGCTTGGTATTTACTTTTTTGCTTACGCCTCCTCCGAACTGGGCGCCCGGCACGGTACCCACGACAAGCGCCAGCGCAGCGGGCCAGAGAATTTGGCCGGTGACCATCTTGCCGACAGTCCCCGCAAGCGCTCCCAGAAATACGATCCCGAGCGTGCTGCCGATCACGATCCGCGTCGGGATATTCAAGATATAGATCATGATCGGGATATAGATAAATGCGCCCGGCGCGCCCACCATGCCTCCGAACACGCCGATGACGAGGCTCACGGCCATTGCCAATGGCTTATTATATTTGAGTTCGTCTGGCAACATATCCTTCCCCTGTTCGCGCTTGGGGATGAACATGGCCACCGCGGCGATCACCGCCAGAGTTGCAAAGATGGCGAGCAAAAAGGAGCTTTTCGTGTGCTGTGAGTAAAAAGAGCCCGCAAGATTTCCGATGGCGTTGCAGACGCCCATATAGAGGAGCAGTGATTTGCTCACAAATTTGCTCTTATTGTGGACGATGACGCCCGTGAGAGAGGCGGACAGGACCTGCACCATGCTGATGGCAGCCACGTGCTTCATGTCGAACTGCCCGACGCCAAGAAGCGGCGGCACATAGAGGAGCAGCGGGATCATAAAGATCGCACCTCCCAGGCCTAATAGTCCGGAAAGAAAGCCGCCACCCAGACCGAGCGAAACAAGGGTGATCAAGAGGGGGATCTCCATTATGCCTCCGATCCGCTGTTGCTCAGCATCGCCGCTTGTATATCTTCGTAGGTAACGGCAGCTGTCCCAATCAAAGTGTATGACGGCGCTACGATCCGGCCATTCACCATCACTGATGGACAAGATGGCGGGTCTTTTTCCTGGCTGTATTCCTTCGAGGTTTTCTTAACAACGACAATTTCCGCGCCGAGTTCCTTCTCCGCCCGACGGGCGGCTTCCATGATGGATAGTCAGCGTTTGCCCATGGGATCATTCATGTAGAGAGTGATCGTATGCTTTTTCATATACATTAACGTCTCCTTTCGCCTGGGTATGCTCCTTTTTTCGTCACCGGGCAGCAGGCCGGTGCGGGGACATCTTCTGTATATTCTTTTTTAAGCAGATTGAGCAGATCAGGGATGAGGGGTTCTTTCAGGAAGTAGCATTTAAGCCTGCCGTCGACGAAGAAATCAACGATCCCGTTCGTCCGTAGCAGCGTCAGGTGCTGGGATACGTTCGGCTGGCTGATCTCAAGGGTCTCCTCGAAATCGCTCACGCACTTCACGCCCTGTGTAAGATCTTCAAGGATCCTGATCCGTATGGGGTGGGCGATGATCTTCAGGATTTCAAAGCGCTTCTCTATGGGGACCATGGGTATTTCTCCTCAGGGCGACCGGTACGCTTTCATGTATCGATCAGGCCTGGACCATCCAATCGTATATGAATGATGCTTGCATTTTCCTGATCCACGGCTTTAAGGACACTGCACCACTTATTTTTCAGGAAGCATTCTACCATCGCTTTCGATGCGATGCTGTTATCTATTCTTACCAGGAGCGTATCTCCCGGGGACAACTTACTCAACTCTGCCATCAACCTCTTTTTGTCTGGAATGGAACTGTCAAGCATGATATCCAGAGGCTCAGTCAATTTCATAAATAACTATATCCCCCTACTCTGCAATTAATTATATGCAAACATTATTATGTTTTAATATAAATGTCAAGCACATTTTTACCGGCCCCGATTAGCCGCCCCGTGCTGAGCATGCGCACACATCCGCAAGCAACGACGAGAAAAGCGATATGAAGTTTGACCTGGACCAACTGAGTGTGTACACTAGATGCATCTCAGGTTTATTCAGAGCTGAACAGGAGGACGTGATGCTCCGATCATGTTTTATCGGCATTGACCAGGGAAGCAGTTCTACCAAGGCGCTTGCCCTGAGCCTTGACGGCCAGGTCCTGTACCAGACGAAGAAGGTCCTTCCGCCTGCGTATCGCGACGGCCAGCGCGTTGAGCATGACCCTCTTGCCATCCTCGATTCGGTCCGGAAGGTGCTGGACGAAACGATCCAGTACCTTCGCTCCGCCGGCGTTACGATCAGCGGCATCGGGCTTGCCTGCCAGCGTTCGTCCTGCCTGGCCTGGGAAGAGCAGACGGGAAAGCCCCTGTCACCCGTCTTAAGCTGGCGCGATACGCGCGGAGCAGAGTACGTGCAGGGTCTCGGCACGAACGCACCGCGCATATTCGATCTCACCGGCCTGCCGCTTACACCCTATTACGCAGCCTCCAAATTTCGCTGGCTTGAAAGACCATATGCAGGAAACCCGCGGTCCCGGTGTTGTCTTCGGCACCCTCAGCAGCTTTCTCTGCCAGCGCCTCACGAATGCGGACAAGGCATTCATCGACCATACGAACGCGGCCCGGACGCAGCTCATGAACATCCATTCCTGCGCCTGGGATGATGAACTACTGAAGCTCTTCGGACTTGCGGATATCCGGCTCCCTGCTATCACGCCGACACTGCAAAGTTTCGGCACTGTCCAGGCTGCAGCGGAAAAGATCCCCCTGCTCGCCTGCATCGGCGACCAGCAGGCGGCCATGGCAGGCCTTGGCATTCTCGAGAAGAACGACGGAGGCATTAACTACGGAACGGGCGGCTTTCTGATGGTGAACACCGGCAGCAGCCTCGTGCCCGCCCCGGGACTGATGGCGTCGATCCATTACTCAACGGACCAAAACCGGCACTATCTGGTCGAGGGGAGCGTCAATGCCGTGGGCGACAGCCTTGAATGGCTCAGGGAACAATTGCAGGTTTTTAAGGATTACGCTGAACTGGACGACCATTGCTGGCAGGCGGCAACTGATGTCGTTGCCTTCATCGGCTTGAACGGGACCGGGTCGCCGCACTGGGAAAGGGACATTTCGAGCTCGATCCATGGCCTGACCGCAGAAAGCAGGCCGGGCGACATCGTTCGGAGCGCTGTCGAGAGCATCGCCTTCTTCATGAAAGACATCGCTGCAGCAGTCGGGAAGGCAGGGCTCGAGCCAACATCCTTTTCAGTTTCGGGAGGCCTGGCATCGCTCAGCTACCTTGTTCAGGTCCAGGCCGACATCCTGGGCAAGGACCTGCAGGTAAGCGCTGAGCAGGAGGTATCGGCATTGGGAGCAGCGTTGCTTGCCGGTCTGTCTCTGGGGGTTTTGTCTTCAGCGGACATTAAAAGGATCGTGCCGCAGGGTGAGGTCGCTCAGGCACGTCAAAATGCCGGTGCGGAAAAACGGTATCGTCGCTGGAAAGAGCTCCATCGGATGACGAAGCTGCTCGACGAGATGTAACCGGAATCCGCCATCACTCCTGAACCATGCCTGCCTATCCGTGCGAATATGCCAGTTGTTCCTGCTTTGAAAAGGCCAGGACGCCGATATAGACGAGGCTGACGATCGGTACCAGAATGAGCAGACCCAGCCATTTGTTCCTGCCGAGATTTTCAGTAATGCACATCCAGACATAAATAATAACGACGAAGCCCACAACAGGAATAAAGAAGAGCAAGACCCACCAGCAGGGTTTGCCGGCTGCCTGAAGGAGCGTCCAGATATTGACGATCGGGACCCATGCTGTCCAGGGAGCCTGCACATTCAGCTTTTTGGCGATCAGGAAGAGGCATAACGAGAAATAAACATAGAGAGCAGCGCCCAGCGCGAGAAAGATCATAAAAAAAGCCGCCACGAACGCCATGATACCTTCATTCGTCAGTCTGTTGCAGTTCTTCAGGAACGGAAGAGCGCAGCTCATCGCATGCAGTGGTGGTGCTGTTGCTGTAAGCTGCGAGACCGTTGCAGCTGTCGCCATGACATCATGGCCACCCCGGGTCGTCGTAGGCTGTGAAATCGGCGACGCGAGGCCTGATCGTCGGCGTACCTGCTGACGACGGCACGGTTGCAGTGGCCTTCGTTACTTGTCCCTGGGGAGGTATCGGCGCCAGGGGAGCGGTCTGCAAGGGACTCTGTTTCACTTCAGGCGTGGCAGGAGAAGCAACCGGAGCAGGAGCAACCGTTGCAAATTTGCTTTCTTCTTCAGAGTTGCTTTCTTCCTCCACACCTTTGACCGGCTTCGGGTAGTCGGTAATATGGAACACTCCGTTGTCATCGACCCAGCTGTAAGCGGCGAAGGCAGGAGAAGAACAGAACAAGCTTGAGGCAGCAATGACGAATACGGCACCGAGAAAGAGCCTTTTAGTCATGAATAATTCTCCTTAGAGGACAACGTGCAACAAAGTGTATCATGGGGCTGCGGAACCTGTCAATGGAAAGTAACGGCCATAACAGCTTGTCTGATTCGTCGTCTTCTCCTTCTGCGACAGCTGCGCCGATTGACATGCGCCGCCCAGGTGCTGGACAGGCCTGGGAAGATGGGTTATACTCTTCGCAGATACGATCTGCAGAATACTCTGCACCCTGGAGAGGAGCACAGATGCAGATCATGGATTTGGCGAAGGCATCGTTGCTCAGTTTTATACCGATCATGGTGGCGCTCGATGCCCCGGGAACGCTCCCCCTCTACGTTGCCATGACCGAGGGGATCAAGAAGCATGAGCGAAGGACGATCGTGCGCCAGTCCATTCTCACCGCGCTGTTGATCACGATCGGGTTCGTGTTCCTGGGACAGGCGGTCTTTCATGCGCTCGGCATCCTGGTCGAGGACTTCATGATCGCCGGCGGGATCGTGCTGCTCATCATCGCCGTAAGCGAGATCGTGCGCGCCGGCGAGCGAAAGATCCTGATCAGCCCCACCATCGGCGTGGTCCCCTTCGGCACGCCGCTCATCGCAGGACCTGCCACGCTCACGACCACCCTGGTGCTCGTCGGCACCTACGGCTATCTTCCCGTCATCCTGTCGCTCATCGTCAACATCCTGCTGGCCTGGGCCATCTTCTCCCAGGCGGACCGGATCATCAGGCTCATCGGCATCAGCGGCTCCCGCGCCTTTGCCAAGATCGCGGCACTGCTGCTTGCAGCCATCGCCGTCAAGATGATCAGGAGCGGCATATTTACGCTTATCGGGATTCAGTGAACCTGAAAAGAACTTTTTGGACGCGGATTTACGCGGATAGACGACAGGCAGTGAAACTCTCGACATCCAATCAGATTTGTCATTCTTCACTTTTGTTCAGGATGACGCCTAATAGATTCTAACCCGGACAAGCCGGAACCAAAAAGCCTTTTCACCACGAAGGGCACGAAGATCACGAAAAAGTTGAAAAAGGTTGTCAAGTGGGAATGGTCAGCGACAGGTTGCGGTGAGCTCGATTTTTGCTTACATCAGTTCATTAAAGTCCATGACCGCGGGGAACTCAGTGGACGTGCCGGGAGGGAGCTTTGAGTTGCCGAGTGCCTTGTAGACAACATACTTGATCCCGAAGGCCTTTGCGGTTTTCAGCACAGCAAGCGTATCATCAACGAACAAGGTGTGCTCCCGGTGAAACCCTATTTGCTGTTCGGCCCGCTGCCAGAAATCAGTCTTCTCTTTCGGGAACCCTATCGCATCTGACGTGATGGATCCGGTCAGGTACTTTCCCAGATCCGTTTTCCTGAGCTTCAGATCGAGGACCTTGTAGTGCGCGTTCGTGGCAATGAACGTCCTCTTTTCCCGCTGCTTCATCAGCTTGAGAAAGCTCTCCACATGAGGATGCACCTCGATAATATGGCGGATCTGTTCCTTGAGCGCCAGGATATCAAGATGCAGTTCCCTTGACCAGAAATCGATATCGGTCCAGTTCAGGGTCTCTTCGTGCGATTTATACTTTGCCAGAAGCTCTTCTTTTGCCCTGCCGAACGTGATGTTATGTTTGTCCGCGTACTTTTCGGGAACAAGATGCTCCCAGAAGTAATCGTCGAAATACTTGTCGAGCAGCGTTCCGTCCATGTCGAGCAGCACGCAATCGATGTCTCCGGTGGAGAGCGCCTGTTTGATCTCGTTGATCGTGGTCATGGCCGGATATACCCCTCGACCATCAAGTCCTGCCCGACCCACTGCGACGTGACCCGGTGCAGCCTGATCGCCTTGCTGAGCCTGGCCGGCGACTTCCCGCCGATGGAACACAGGGAATCTGCACCCGTCATCAGCAGGGGGGCTGAGAACACCACGACCTTGTCGACAATGCCCGACCTCAAGGCTGAAGCATTCACCGTTGAACCACCCTCGATCAGGACCGAGGTGACGCCGAAGCTGCCGAGCATGCGCATAAGATCATTTCAGGTCCACCTGTCCGTTCTTTTCTTTCACGATCAGTATTTCTGCGCCTGCATCCAGCAGTTTATCGAGCCTGTCCTTGGGCATGCTGTCGAGCGTGGCAATACAGGTTTTTGCGGCCGAATGTTGCGTCAGGACCTTTGCAATCAACGGGACCCTCAGTTTCGAGTCAACGACGACACGCAGCGGGTCGCGGCCATGAGGGACCCTTGTGGTGAGCGACGGGTCGTCCTTCAGAACGGTGTTGATGCCCACCAGGATCGCATCATGCTGGTCCCGCAGCCGGTGCCCTTCCAGACGGGCCTCTTCTCCGGTGATCCATTTCGATTCGCCGGTATGCCGTCGCGATCCTGCCGTCCAGGGTCTGAGCGATCTTGAGCGTTACAAAGGGCATGCCCGTGGTCACGTGTTTGATAAATGCCTCATTCAGCTTTTTCGCATCAGCTTCGAGAACACCCGTCTGCACCTCGATCCCGGCCTTGCGCAGTGCCTTGATGCCGCCGCCGGATACGTGCGGATTCGGGATCGATCATCGCCACCACGACCCGCTTAACGCCGCTCTGCACGACCAGCGGTGTACAGGGCGGCGTCCGCTTGTTCGTGTGCGAACAGGGCTCAAGCGTCACGTACAGCGTAGCCCCTTTAGCTGCTTTGCCGGCCTTCGCAAGCGCAATGGCCTCGGCATGGGGCTCGCCGGCCTTCCGGTGATAGCCGCGGCTGACGACCTTCCCGTTCTTGACCACGACGGCGCCCACCATGGGGTTCGGGCTCGTCCTGCCCCTGGCCTTTTCGGCAAGGCGAAGCGCCATGCGCATGTATTTTTCGTCTAGAGGTTGTTTGGTCATTTTTTATTTCTTCCGGGGAACGGTATGTTTTTTCAACCATGCAATGGCTTCACCAGTCGCCAGTTTCCCAACAGCCATGTCCAAAGCAAACCGTTCGAATGTTTTCTGCGGTGCTACCAACACCAAACCATTTATCTGAAGGAACAACCCCGTTGACGTAACAGCAGTCCTCTTGTTCCCATCCAGAAAAGGATGATTCCTCGCCAATGATTCCATCAGAGCGGCAGCTTTCGAAAAAACATCCGGATAGAGTTCATCTCCGCCGAAGGTTGCCTTCGGTCGCGCTGCCGCGGATTGCAGGAGGCCGACATCCCGAACGCCATGAGCGCCACCGGTCTCATCGACGATCCTCGCATGGATGAAGAGAATCTGTTCTTCGGTCAGGTATTTCACTTTTTCGCAAGTTCCTTGAGCGCGGGACGATACCGTTCAATGAAATCATTTACCTGGGCTACAAACTCACGGTCCACGCTCTTGGGATATTTCTTCTTACGCACCGGTTCTATGACGATGCGGTCATGGACCTCATCAAGAGTCACATCAACCTCGGCGCCTACGGCCAGATCAAGTTTGCTGAGGTAGTCGGCAGGAATTGACACTCCCCTGCTATTCCCGACGGAGAAGACTTTTCTATGCATCAAACACCTCCTGACGCGTTACGTTATAACGCCATTATAACATACGATAAATCGCTGTAAAGTATTTTGCGATGCAGGTTCAAACAAGAAGGGCGGCTTTCGCCGCCCTTCTCATACATTCATAGCTTGCTGGTTACTTGGTCCCCGAACCGCCGATGCCTTTTTCCTTGAGCTTGGCATGTGCAGCCGCAAGCCGGGCGATCGGCACCCGGTAGGGGGAGCAGCTTACGTAGTTGAGCCCGCTCCGGTAGCAGAACTCCACGCTTGCCGGGTCGCCGCCGTGCTCGCCGCAGATGCCGACCTTGAGGTTCGGCCTGGTGCCGCGGCCTTTGGCCACGCCGATCTTCACGAGCTGGCCCACGCCCTCCTGGTCCAGGGTCTGGAAGGGGTCCTTCTCCAGGATGCCGTTCTCGGTGTAGTAGTTGATGAACTTGCCCGCGTCGTCGCGGCTGAAGCCGAAGGTGGTCTGCGTCAGGTCGTTCGTGCCGAAGGAGAAGAACTCCGCCTCTTTGGCGATCTCGTCCGCGATCATGGCTGCGCGCGGCAGTTCGATCATGGTCCCGACAAGATAGTTTATCTTCACGCCTTTTTTCTTCATGACCTCTTCAGCCGTTGCCTTGATGAGCTCCTTCTGGTTCTGCAGCTCCTTTTTGATGCCGACGAGCGGCACCATGATCTCGGGAACCACCTTTTTGCCCTTCTTCGCGAGCTCGCAGGCGGCCTCGATGATGGCCCGGGTCTGCATGCGCGTGATCTCGGGATAGACGATGCCGAGCCTGCAGCCGCGGTGGCCGAGCATGGGGTTCAGCTCATGCAGCTCCTCAACACGATGGAGAAGCTTCTCCTTCTTCGTGATGGACGCCTTGGGCGCCTTCTTCGCATGCATCACGGCTACCTCGCACATCAGTTCCTCGCGTTTGGGCAGGAATTCGTGGAGCGGCGGGTCGAGAAGACGGATCGTGACCGGGAAGCCGGCCATGGTCTCGAAGAGGCCCTTGAAGTCGGAACGCTGCATGGGGAGGAGCTTTGCCAGCGCCTTCTCCCGGTCCTCGATATTGTCGGCCAGGATCATCTGCTGCACGATGGGCAGCCGGTCCGCGGCGAAGAACATGTGCTCCGTGCGGCAGAGCCCGATGCCTTCGGCGCCGAACTTCATGGCCATCATGGCATCGCGCGGAATGTCGGCGTTGGCCCGGACGCCCATGGTGCGGATCTCATCGGCCCATTTCATGAGCGTTCCGAAATCGCCGCTCACTTCCGGCTCCATGGTCGGCACTTTGCCGAGGATGACGCGGCCCGTGCCGCCGTCGAGGGTGATGTGGTCGCCCAGTTTCACCGTGACCTTGCCGACGGTGAACTTTTCCGCTTTCAGGTCGACCCGGATCGATTCGCAGCCGGCCACGCAGGGCTTGCCCATGCCGCGGGCAACGACGGCAGCGTGAGAGGTCATGCCGCCGCGCGCCGTCAGGATGCCCTGTGCCGCATCCATGCCGTGAATATCGTCAGGCGTGGTCTCGGGCCGGACGAGGATGACCTTGCCGTTCTTTGCAAGCCTGACCGCTTCATCGGCGGTGAAAACCACCTTGCCCGATGCGGCGCCGGGCGATGCCGGAAGGCCCTTGGCAATGACCTGGATCTTCGCCTTGGGATCGATGATGGGATGGAGCAGCTGATCCAGCGAGGCCGGCTCAACGCGAAGCACCGCTTCCTCCCGGGAGATAAGCCGCTCCCCTACCATGTCCACCGCGATCTTGACCGCGGCGTGGGCCGTGCGCTTGCCCGTGCGGGTCTGGAGCATGTAGAGCGTGCCGTCCTGCACCGTGAACTCGAAATCCTGCACATCGCGGTAATGCTTCTCGAGCTTGGTCGTGATCTCGCGGAGCTGCTTGTACACCTGCGGCATTTCCTTGGCCAGCTCGGAGATCGGGTGCGGCGTGCGGATGCCTGCCACGACGTCCTCACCCTGGGCGTTCGTCAGGTACTCTCCGTAGAATTCCTTGGCGCCGGTCGAAGGATCGCGGGTGAAGCCCACGCCGGTGGCCGAGGTATCGCCCATGTTGCCGAAGACCATGGCCTGGACGTTCACGGCGGTCCCGAGATTGCCGGGAATGTCGTTCAGCCTGCGGTAGGTGATGGCGCGGGGGTTGTTCCAGGAACCGAAGACCGCATCGCGCGCCATGGTGAGCTGCTCAAAAGGGTCCTGCGGAAAGGGCCGCTTCGTTATCTGTTTTACCTTGACCTTGAACTTGTCGACGAGCCCCTTCAGGTCCTCGGCCGTGAGATCGATATCGAGGTTTACCTTCCGTCTTTTTCTTCACCTCGTGGATGATGTGCTCGAACACGTCCTTTTCGATGCCCATGACCACGTTGCCGAACATCTGGATGAACCGGCGATAGGCGTCCCAGGCAAAGCGCTCGTTGTCGGACATGCGGATCAGGCCGTCGATGGTCTGGTCGTTCAAGCCCAGGTTCAAAACCGTGTCCATCATGCCGGGCATGGAGAACTTGGAGCCCGAACGGACCGAGACGAGCAGCGGACGGCTCGCGTCGCCGAACTTGAACCTGCCGCCCAGCGCGTCCTCGACCTTCTTCATGTACACCCGCATATCGGAGTCAAGACCTTCCGGCACGCGTTTGCCGAGATCATAGAACAGGTTGCAGACCGCGGTCGTGATGGTGAACCCTGGAGGGACCGGAACGCCCGCATTCGTCATCTCGGCCAGGCCCGCTCCCTTGCCTCCGAGCAGGTCCTTCATCGCCCCCGTGCCGTCAGCCTTGCCGCTGCCGAAAAAATAAATGTATTTCTCCCCCGTAGCCATATGACCATACCTCCTGGAAAATTTTTAATGCACCGAGTATTCAGAAGCCAGGAACCGGAGTTCAAGAGACTTGTCTCTCGGCGAACCCGGTCGGCTGACTTCTGGAATCTGTTATGTCGTCTCTTCGGAACTCAGGACCAGGCGCGAAAAATCCGCGATCTGTGAAAAAAGCCCGGTAATGCCGGCAAGCAGCGCCAGGCGGTTCTCCTTCACGGCAGCATCCTTGTCCATCACCATGACCTTGTCGAAAAAGGCGTCCACCGGTTTCCGCAGCGACGCAATATCCGCCAGAGCGCCGCGAAAATCGAGCGTTGCTGTTTTATCGGCGACCCGGTCCTTGATCTGTACATACGAGGCGTAGAGCGTTTTTTCCTCGTCCTGCTTCAGCAATCCGTCGTTCACGACGCCGGAAAAGCCTTTCGGCACGATGTTCCCGGCCCGTTTGAGCGCCGTTACGAGGGGCCGGTAATCCTCGGAGGTCCTCCAGAGATCGAGCGCCCTGACCTTCTCTTTCGCGATCAAGGGGTCGTCGAAATTCACGGAGAGCGCGGCATCCACCACATCGGACCGCAGCCCTTCGCTGATCAGCATGCCGGCAAGGCGCTGACGCATAAAATCGAGCGTTTCCGACTGCACCCGCAGCGCATCCTCTTTTTTCAGCCCCAGTCCCGTGCATGCCCCGGCGATGAGCGCGGACAGGGACAGCCGTTTGTTCCGGTCGAACAGTATGCTCAGGATGGCGACGGACTGCCGGCGAAGCCCGTAGGGGTCTTCCGATCCGCTCGGCACGAGACCGACGGAAAAGCAGCCCGTAATGGTGTCGATCCGGTCGGCGATCCCGACGCAGGCGCCTTCGAGCGACGCCGGAAGCGTGTCGCCGGCAAAGCGGGGCTGATAGTGCTCCAGGATCGCATCGGCGACCCGGGGGCCTTCACCGGAAAGGAGCGCATAGTGCCTGCCCATGACGCCCTGCAGCTTCGGGAACTCGCCTACGATGCCGGTGAGCAGATCGGCCTTGCACAGATGAGCGGCGCGCTCAGCTACCTTCGCATCAGCGCCCAGGGTACGCGGCAAGCGAGACTGACAGTTTCTTAACGCGCTCCAGTTTATCGTGGACCGTGCCGAGCTTTTCCTGGTACGTGACCTTTTTGAGGCCCTCGACCCGGTCGGCAAGCGGGATCTTTACGTCGTGATCAAAGAAATAGGCGGCATCGGACAACCGCGCCGTGAGCACCCGCTCGTTCCCTGCGCGCACAACGTCCATGTCCTCGGCCCGGGTGTTGCTGATCGTAATGAAATGGGGGAGCAGGTTCCCCTGCTGGTCAACAACGCTGAAGTAGCGCTGGTGCTCCCGCATGGCCGTGATCAGCACTTCCTTCGGGACCCGCAGGAACTCCTTGTTGAACGAGCCCATGACCGGCACGGGATATTCCACGAGGTTCGAGACCTCATCGACAAGGCCCTGGTCGTCAAGCACCCTGCCGTTCTTTGCGAGAGCCAGCTCTTCAGTCTGTTTCACGATCCGCTGTTTTCGAACCGCAGGATCGATCACAAAGAAGTTGGGCTCAGCCTGGGCCTGGTAGGACTTCAGGTCCTTGACCAGGAAGGCGCCGGGACTCATGAACCGGTGGCCGCGGGAAAGGTTGCCGCTCTTGATGCCGCCCAGTTCAAAGGGGATGACCGTACCGCCATAGAGCGCCAGGATCCAGTGGATCGGCCGCGCGAACCGGATGTCCTTGTCCATCCACCGCATGGTCTTCGGGAACGGGATCGACAGAATGAAACCCGGCATCACCTGCCGGAGCCATTCAGCGGTATCGCCGCCTGCTTCGTCGATCCGGACAGCCACGTACTCGCCCTTGTCGGTCTGCTTGATCGTCAGTTTTTCGACCGCGACACCGTTCTTTTCAGCAAAGACCAGGGCTGCTTTTGTAGGTTTCCCGTCGGCATCGAAGGCGATCTTCTTCGGCGGCCCCACGACCTCTTTCGAGAGGTCCTGCTGCCGCTCGGCAAGCTGCGGGACCGCGAGGATCAGCCGCCGCGGCGTGCCATAGGCCTGCAGGCTGCCGCCGTCGATCGTCACGCGGCCGCCGGCCAGGAGCGCTGTAAAAAGCTCCTTCATTTTCTCCAGTGCCGGATTGATGAACCGGGAAGGGATCTCCTCGGTGCCGATCTCTAATAGAAATTCTTTAGACAAAAAACACTCCTAATGCTTTTGATTCTTACCTTCTGACCCTGACCCCTGGACCCCTGGACCCTATTTCTTCAAGCATCGGGAAGCCCTTTTCCTCGCGCATGGCCAGGTAGGCATGGGCGCAGAGCCGGGCAAGCTTCCTGACCCGCCCGATATAGCCCGTCCGTTCGGTCACGCTGATCGCGCCTGCGGCATCGAGCAGGTTGAACGTGTGCGAGCATTTAAGGCAGTAATCGTATGCCGGCAGCACAACACCCGCTTTCACGAGCTTTTCGCTTTCCCGTTCATAGGCCTCGAACTGCCGGAAAAGCATGTCCCGGTCGGACAGCTCAAAATTATATTTTGAGAACTGGACCTCGGACTCGTGATGGACATCGCCGTACTTGACGCCTTTGGTCCATTCGAGGTCATACACGTTGTTCACGCCCTGAAGGTACATGGCGAGCCGCTCCACGCCGTAGGTGATTTCGGCTGAAACAGGCTTCAGATCGATGCCGCCCACCTGCTGAAAATAGGTGAACTGGGTGACCTCCATGCCGTTCAGCCAGACCTCCCAGCCCAGTCCCCAGGCGCCGAGGGTCGGCGACTCCCAGTCGTCCTCCACAAAGCGGATATCGTGCTTCAAAGGATTGATGCCGAGGCTCACGAGACTGTCGAGGTAGAGGTCCTGAACGTTTTCCGGATGGGGTTTCAGAATGACCTGGAACTGATAGTAGTGCTGCAGCCGGTTGGGATTTTCGCCGTAACGGCCGTCCGTCGGCCTGCGCGACGGCTGAACATATGCCGCTTTCCACGGTTCAGGCCCCAGGACCCGCAAAAATGTTGCAGGGTGGAACGTTCCCGCCCCGACCTCGGTATCATACGGTTGATGGATAACGCAGCCCCTGGAGGCCCAGAAGTTCTGCAAGGTGAGTATAAGATCCTGAAATGTCAACGATTGCCCCTGCCTGAAAAATCATGGAAAGATAGATAAATAGAGTGCCATTATACAAAAAAACCTTATGTTGTCAAGAAAATATCGGCGTTTTGACCAGTATTATCCTTGTCAGACGCTGATATCGAAACAGTTATTTAATTTTATTATGAGATGATTGCCGCAGTTGCCTGGACTTGCAGCCGCTCGTAAAGCAGGCTGAAAAGCATGGCGACCGCGCTGCCGAGTGCTGCGCCGACGATCACATCAGAAGGATAATGGACGCCGAGATAGACCCGGGAAAAGGCAACAGCCGCAGCCAGCACCAGGGGATAGCATCTGGCAAGGATTGGGACGAAATACCGGGGAAGGTAAAAAAGCGTTGTTGCAGCTGCAAAGGATGAGATGGCATGGCCTGATGGCATGGAAAAACTGTGAGGGCAGCGGACCAGAAACCGGATTCCCTGAACAGCCTGGCAGGGCCGGATCCGTCCGAAAACAGGTTTCAGCAGATCAGCAAGCAAATCTGCCATGAAGAAGGAGCAGATCGAGATCAGCACGATCAGGAACGCCTGTTTTAATGACGTGGTCTCAGTGCCTGCGCCACAGGACCATCCCCGGATAAGCATATAGAGCAGGTACGGAACGAACAGGAGATAGCCGAAATCGGAGAGCGATATCATGACGGCATCGAGACTGGGATTGGCAAGGACCGTTGTTGATGAGGAGCAGGAGCTGCGTGTCGAGATCTTCAAGACTCATCATTGACTGGCCGGCAGCACCGGTGCTAAACCTGCCACATCATGGCCTCAAAATCGTCGGTCGGCACCTTGAACTGGATGAATCCCCGGTAGGGCCATTTTTCGATCTCGGAGCCGTCCCGTTCGACCGTGATAAAAAGCTGCACCTCGTCATTGGGCATGACGCCGAGCAGTTCGAAAGGCACGGCAAGCTCAATGATCTCGTAGGCTGCCACCGTATTGATCAGGGCAGCCTGTTTCCGCACACTGTTCTCACCGCGAAACAGCGTTGCGCTTACCCGCCGTTCCCGGGGCACGATACGCATTTCGATGTCCATACCCTTGGGGCTGAGAAAATTGACATAGAAGGCGAGTTCGGATACTTTTTCGTCGCGGAGGTTCCCGCTCGGGTCGAGCCGCAGGAACAGGTTCTTCAGGTCGAATCCGTAATAAATATGCGTGATAATGGAGTCCCCGCGGTGCATGGCGCCCCCGCTCTGGCTCACGTCGTAGAACCCGGCAGGCAGCCATTCGAAGTAGTTCGTCACCCGCCCGTCGATGGTCGGCGCAAGGAACGCCGTCAATTGCACCGTCGGAAGCGCCTGCCGGTCCTCGCGCAGGATGGGCACATACAGTTCATCGGGAATATCGAGGCCGATAATGCGGTAGACGTTCATCAGGTGTGTTCTGAACAGAAGGTCGAACTCTTTGTCATTCTCCGAAAAATGGTCGTCCCCGTACCACCAGCACCAGTCGCTTCCCTCGGCAATATAGATCTCTTCCCAGGCTTTCTCAAGGCGGGCAGGCTCACCCCCCCGTGACGCATACTCGCTCAGGGCATCACGCGTCTGTGACAGCAGGTCCCAGGCACGGTTGTCCTCCTCGTGCCCGATCCAGATCCGGAAATTCTCATTGATCCACGAGCCTGCATGGAGCCGCTCGATCTGCTCCTGCGCGGGGTTCTCCTTCAGGTATTCGCCGACGCTCACGCACCGGAGCCCCTGCTCGCGGCTGAGCCGTTCGTAGAGGTACAGGAAAAAGTCGCGGCCGTCGTTCTGGTAATACTCCCAGGCATTCTCGCCATCGAGGATGATCGAAGCCAGGTGCGGTCCTTTCGGCAGGCTGCGCCGGACGCGGTGCAGCCGGTCGATAAGATCGTGAACAGCGTTCTTGTAGTCCCACTTGGAGTAGACAAAGCCGACGAGGTCCGAAAGCGTATGGTCGCGGAACACCACCGAAACACGGTTGGCCCCCTTGCCCGCCAGATAGGGTTTGTAGAGCATCGCGGGGTTCTTCATGATGCCGGCAAAATCCCGCTCGATATGGGTCCCGAGCGAGCGGGCCAGCACTCCCTCATCAGTGCCGATCCACGTGATCCCCGCTCCGGCCAGCATGGGGAGGACCTCTTCTGCGACCGAACCCTCGGCAGGCCACATGCCTGTCGGCCGGCTGCCGAACAGCTGCTCGTGGAACTTGATCGCACGGTCAACCTGGATCTGTGCGTCTTCGGGATGCATGAACCGCTTAGACGGCAGATGGATGTCGGGGATGGCCACCTTCGCCAGGTCCGTATCGCACAGGAGCGGCAGGATCGGGTGGTAAAAGGGCGTGGTGGTCAGTTCGATCCTGCCCTGCTGGGCGAGACGCCGGTACTCGGGGATGATGAGCCCCATCACCTCGCGCTGTTTCTGGAGCAGCAGCACTTTCTCCTGCTCCGTGAAGCTGGCATCCCTTTTCGATCAGGCCTTTGACCAGCGGGTCCGTCTGCTTGAACAGGGGATCGAACCAGGTAAGATTGAACCAGACCTGCAGGTCGAGATAATCCTGATCGGTAAAATAGCGCGTCGCGTTCAGCAGGTCGTCGTGGGATACGCTGAAACCCCGCCGGTCGAGCAGGCGCCAGTAGCCGGGATAGGGTTTGATCATCGTATCCCAGTTCGCCATGAACGAGTTCTTGAGCAGAAAGAGCTTATCTTCGAGCGCAAGAGCGGACGCCGGTTTCAGCGCGACCGTGAGAAACGCGTCGGTCGCGCCGTTGCCGACATAGTCGTTGATCTGCTTCAGAAGGGACGGCACAAGGTTGAAGGTCTGATGGATGTCCGGAAAATCGGTCAGCAGCGCCGGCATATCATAATAATCCTTGATGCCGTGCATGCGGACCCAGGGAAGGATATAAGATCCCGTAAGGTCGTCCTTATAGTACGGCTGGTGCATGTGCCATACAAAGGCTATGGAAAGAGGGTGATCGGACATGACACAGGGATGAGCAGCCCTTTCTCCGACGCGGGTCCGGCGGAGCGAATAAAACCTGACCAGCCTGACCGGCTTGTGATTTTTTTCAGCACTGCGTGATTGAACAAGTGCGGTCGGGAGGGCTCAGGGCTCGCCGTAATAGTACACAATCTCACCCGGCCGTGCAAGCCCCAATTTATCCCTGGCGATCCGTTCCATATAGGCGGCATCGGTCTTCAGGGAATGCACTTCCCGGGACAATTGAACATTAGCCTGGCGCAATGCCGACATTTCCTCGTTGACGGCACTGTATTGGTGCTTCATGCGGTAATACTTCACTACTCCCATGTCGCCGAAGATGAATGAAACCAGCAGATAGATGCCGAGCAGGACGCCTGACGCTATGACCAGCCGCTTCCTGAACGGTGATTTGGAACTGACGCTCAGCCTTCACATAGTTTCGCTTCGACCATAAGAACTCCCCGGCATCATGCAAGGCGCCGTGCACCGATAAGAACAGGGCAGGAAGGATACGCTCGTACTGTGCGATAAGGATATTGTAGAGCAATTCAGAACGTGATGCAGTAAATAAATCGAGCGAAAAAACAAAACCACGAAGATGCTCTTCGTGGTAGAGTTGCAGTGCATATCAACAAGCAGCTGTCATGGTTTTCAACGGTTATTTCTTTTTTGCGGCTTTCTTGGCCTTCTTGGCCGGGGCTTTCTTTGCTGGCATGGTGTTCATCACCCCCTTCCGGTCAAAACGTTATGCTCATGAGCGTTAACGAACTTCCTGGTAAAGAATGATGATATGATAACCGTACACGCAAACTAAGGATGAAATACGCCGGGGGCACGAGGCCCCCGGCGGGCCCCCCATATGGGGACATTTTATAAAAACTACTTTTTCTTTTTGGTGGCCTTCTTCTTGGTTGCTTTCTTCTTTGCTGCTTTCTTTTTTGCCGGCATTATATGTCCACCCCCTTTCGGCTACCGCGTATAAGCTATGCGGCGTTATCTTGAAACAAGCTGTGGTACGTCGTTCAGCAGCGACATCTGCGAGTATTTTTCCCTGATCCTGCCGCTGACGAGCCCGAAGAACTCTTCCGCATCCTTGATCGCCTGGCCGGCCTCGTACTTCGATATCACCCTGCTCGACTCTTCCATAAAGTTCTGATATTTACGACGCATGCGGTCGAACTTGTTGATCAGGCTTTTGTACTGCTCTCCCAGAATAACACCCACCGCCGTTACGATGGTCTTCTGGATATCCCTGCCCCGGACGCCTTTCGGCCGGTACCCCTCGGAAAGTATCAGTGCCCGTGCAGACCGGGCCATCGCGAGATAGGCCGCTGCAAAGGCCCATTCCTCATCTTTTTCCTGGAGCAGTCTGCTGGTTGCCAGATCGCGCTCGGCCCTCGTTATCAGGCCGATGACCTCGACGGTCTCGGTGACCCGCTCCTCCAGCATCCCCATGTCCTGCAAGTTCTTTATAGTCCATCTTCCCTGCCTACCAGGAATATCTTTTTGCTTTTCACGATCTCCCGGATAAAGGGATCTTTTGCATCCTTGCGCTTCCGGTATTCCTGCTCATCGAAGACCAGATAATCGATCTCGCGCTTCAGTTTTTCTTCCAGCGTCATCACCATGTCGTTCAACTCGGTGATATTGACCTGGCCGATCACCATGATGTTGATGTTGCTGTCCTCTTTTTCAGACCCCTTTGCGTAGGACCCGTAGATGAACGCGAGCTGCACACCCTTGAGCCTGGACAGCGTCGCCTTGATGGATCCCTGAATTCCCGTGGTCTTAAAGATCAGACCCTTCATCTCGGAGAAGATCGGGGAGTTCTTGTCAGCGTAATAATACTTCTGTACACCACGCTGCTCTTTTGCCAGGAGCCCTATCTTCACCAGCGTGTCCAGTTCCCGCTTGATCCCTGCGGCATCCTTGTTGATGTGACGCGCTATCTCCCGCAGGTAGAACTTATTATCCGGATTGTTAAAGAACAGACTTAAAAGCTCCGCTCTTGTAGAAGAGAAGAGTTTCGTAAGCAATTCACTCACCTCATGTGGACAAATATACAACAAGAGTGTACCTTTTGTCAACAAGAAAAATATAAAAATTATATTTCCGTATGTTAGACAATTTATCAACAGCCAATAACATTCCAATTAAATTTGGTACCAATATTTTATGTAATTTTGCCGCCATACCATATTTTGTGGCTCCCATCCCAAGGCATACTAGGGGGCGGATTAAGTCGCGAATTTGCGTAAAATAATTATTATGGGAGCGTAACGGTCCGATATGTCCGTAAAAATGACCGCATGGACAGCGCCGTTTATAAGCAGGCCGACACAGCACAGCCTCTTCACCTGTTTCGCGAAAATATAATGCAGACGCTGCGATAATCCAACGAAGAGCTCTCACCTGCTCTCTCTGTTTCTCCGTCTGTTGACGAGAAGGCGAGCATCCAACTACAGACTGCATCACGTTCTGCGATTTTTCTTTCGACATCTCCGCCTCGTAATGGTATACTGCGGCCTCAATATCCGTTGACAAAATGTCCTCCACCATGATCGGAGATGTATGAACTTCAGTGAACTAGATATTCCGGACGAGATCCGGCAAGGCGTCGAGCACGCCGGATTTACGGTGTGCACGCCGGTGCAGGAAGCGGTGCTGCCGCGTGCCATCCGCGGCGAAGACATCGCTGCGCAGGCGCAGACCGGCACGGGAAAGACCGCGGCCTTTCTCATTTCGCTTTTCACCCGCATGATCAGGAACCCTGCCGTCGATTCCGGCGACTCTCCCCAGGCCCTGATCATCGCTCCCACGCGCGAACTGGCCGACCAGATCTTCCACGAGGCGGAGCGTCTCGGCAAGTTCACCGGCTTTCGGATGCTCGCGGTCTATGGCGGCATCGATTACCGGAAACAGATGGAGACACTGCAGAACGGCGTCGATGTGCTGATCGGCACGCCGGGCAGGCTCATCGATTACTATAAGCAGCATGTGTACAGCCTGAAAAAGACGCGCTACCTGATCATCGACGAGGCGGACCGCATGTTCGATATGGGATTCATCGATGACATCCGGTTCATGCTCAAGAAGCTGCCGCCCTATACCAAACGGCAGTCCATGCTCTTCTCGGCCACGCTGTCGTACCGCGTCATGGAGCTGGCCTACGAGCACATGAACCTGCCGGAGAAGATATCCATCACCCCCGAGACCCTGACGGTCGAGAAGGTCGCGCAGGTGCTCTACCACGTCGGCAAGCACGAGAAGATCCCCTTGCTGCTCGGCCTCCTGAAGCGGGAAGCGCCCGAGCGCGCGCTGATCTTCGTGAACACGCGGCGCGCCGCCGAGATGGTCGTTGAACGGTTGAACCGGAACAGCTGGAAGACCCAGGCCATCACCGGAGAGATCGAGCAGAAAAAACGGCTCAGGATCCTCGCGGACTTCAAGGCCGGGAACCTGGCGGTCCTCGTTGCCACCGACGTTGCCAGCCGCGGCATCGACGTCAAGGGAGTGACCCATGTGTTCAACTATCGACCTCCCCCAGGATGCCGAGGATTATGTCCACCGCATCGGACGGACCGGCAGGGCAGGTGAGACCGGCAAGGCGATCAGCATGGCGGACGAAGAATATGTGTACTCCCTCGAAGACATAGAAAAATATATCGGCCAGAAGATACCGGTCGAATGGGCAGATGAAAGCATGTATCTCCGGGAGATCCGGCGTACACAGGAAGAAAAACAGAAGCACGACCAGGAACGGCTGGCCCGCACTCCATCAGGCCCCGGATCACGCCGTCCCGGCGGCCCCGGCAACAGACGGCCGCAGCGAAAAACAAACGCCCGCTCCTCCTAAAGTCGCAATATGTGCTATACTATGGACGAGAGATAATTCCGGACAGAATCTGTCCTTGATCCGGCATTTTCTCGGCCACGCCGTGTATATGCCAGCCGGACTCGAGGAGGTGGATTGATGAAAACCATCGAAACCTACGCAGATCGTCCCTGGACCCGGTCCTATGAACCGGGAGTGCTCCCCTCGCTCACCTATCCCGACAGCACGCTGGGAAACGTCCTCGCGCAAACCGCACAGAAATTCCCCGACCACACCGCGCTCCTTTTCTTCGGGAAAAAGATCTCCTATGGCGAACTGGACAAACAGGTAGACCGGTTCGCCCAGGCGCTCATCGGGCTGGGGATCCGCAAGGGCGATCGGGTGGCGATCATGCTCCCGAACATCCCGCAGATGGTCATTGCCTACTACGGCACGCTCAGATCCGGGGCCGTCGCCGTCCCGACCAACCCCCTCTACCACGAACACGAGCTGGAGGTCCAGCTGAAGGACAGCGGGGCCGAAACGCTGGTGGCCGTTGATATGTTCTTTCCTGTTATTAAGAATGTTCTGAACAAGACGGGCGTCAAGAACCTCATCCTCTGCGGCATCAAGGACTATCTGCCCTTCCCGCTGAACCTCCTCTATCCGGTGAAAGCGAAGATCGAGAAGCAGTGGGTGAGCGTAAAACGGGTGCCGCCGATCTACGATTTTGTGTCCCTGCTCAGCCAAGCCCCATCGACGCCGGTAAAAGCGGATATTTCACCCGACGATACGGCGCTCCTGCAGTATACCGGAGGTACGACCGGGGTGCCCAAGGGCGCGATCCTGACCCACCGGAACCTGGTGACGAACGCGGCGCAGAGCAGAGCATGGCTCACGCTCCGGAACGAGGGCGAAGAGCGGATCCTCTGCGTCATCCCCTTCTTCCATGTATACGGCATGACCACGGCCATGAACCTGGGCGTGCTCATCGGCGCCGAGCTGATCCTCCTCCCCAAGTTCCATACCAAAGAAGTGCTCCAGATGATCAACAAGCACCGGCCCACGATCTTCCCGGGGATCCAGGCCATGTACCTTGCCATCGGGAATTATCGACAGCATCAGCAAGTACGACCTCACCTCCATAAAAGCGGCGATCAGCGGCGCCGGACCGCTCATGCGCGAGGTGCAGGACCGGTTCGAACAGCTGACCAAAGCGAGGATCGTCGAGGGCTATGGCCTGTCCGAGGCATCGCCGGTGACCCATGCCAATCCCATTTTCGGCAAGAGGAAGCTCGGCACCATCGGAGTGCCCTGGCCCGATGTCGAGGCGCGGATCGTGGACATCGAGACCGGCGAGAAGGAGCTGCCCGTGGGTGAGGCGGGCGAACTCGTGGTCAAGGGCCCGCAGGTGATGAAGGGCTACTGGAACAAGCCGGAGGAAACGGCCCAGGCGCTCCGGGGCGGCTGGCTCCACACCGGAGATATCGCGAAAATGGACGAGGACGGATACTTTATGATCGTGGACCGCATCAAGGACATGATCAAGACCGTGGGCGAGAATGTCTACCCCCGTGAGGTGGAGGAAGTGCTCTTCACCCATCCCAAGGTAAAGGATGCCGTGGTCGTCGGGATCCCGCAGGAGTTCCTGGGGGAGGAGATCAAGGCATATATCGTTTTAAAAGAAGGAGTGACCGCAACTGCCGCTGAGATCATCCAGTTCTGCCGTGAGCAGCTGTCGAAGTTCAAAGTGCCGAAAGAGGTCGAGTTCCGCAAAGAACTGCCCAAGACCCTGGTCGGCAAGGTGCTCAGGCGCGTGCTCAGGGATGAGGAAATGAAAAAGATCGATCCAAAACAGGGTTGGACACGGATAAGATCGGAAGGGTCAGATTAACTTCAACAGTCGTGGATCCAAGGACTTATCCGTCTTTCCCGTGTCAATCCGTGTCCCATGAATTAGGGAGTTCACATGAAAGAAGTTGTCATCATAGACGGGTTCCGCACACCCTATGCCAAAGCAGGCACGGTCTTCAAGGACGTGCACCCCGTTGACCTCGGTGCAGCCGTGGTCAAGGAGGTCGTCAGCGCGGACCGGCATCAATAAGGACCTCATCGATGAGGTGATCGTGGGCAATGCGGGTATGCCCGCGGATGCCGCGAACATCGCCCGGGTGATCGCGCTCCGTGCTGGCCTTCCCGAGCGCATTCCCGCATACAGCGTGCAGCGCAACTGCGCTTCGGGCATGCAGGCGGCGGCGAGCGCCTATACGCAGATCCTGGCGAATATGACGGATATCGCCGTGGTTGCAGGCGTCGAGTCCATGTCCAGTTTCGATTTCTATATAAAGAAGAAACTGCGCGATGTCATTACGTCCGTGCAGCGGGCAAAGAGCATTGCTGCCGGTACCCGGGCAGTCCTCTCACTCAGGCCAGGGGACTTTGTGCCGGTTGTCGGACTGGTTTCGGGTCTCACCGACCCTGTTTCCGGCCTCAACATGGGACAGACCGCCGAGGTGCTCGTCCGGGACTTCGGCATCACGCGTCGCGAGCAGGACGAATTCGCGCTCTTGAGCCATCAGCGCTGGACCGCGGCGAACGAGGCCGGCAAGTTCAGGAACGAGATCGTGCCGTTCTATGTGCCGCCAAAGTTCGAAGCCGTGGAAGAGGACATCGGGCCGCGCAAGAACCAGACCCTGGAAGCGCTGGCAAAGCTGCCGCCCTATTTTGACCGGGCGTCCGGCACGGTCACGGCCGGCAATTCTTCGCCGATCACCGACGGTGCCGCCGCAGCGCTGATCATGAGCGCGGACCGGGCAAAAATGCTGGGGTACAAGCCGCTCGGCACTATCAGGGCCGTGGCCTTTGCCGGGCTCGATCCGTCGCGCATGGGCCTGGGGCCGGTCTTTGCCACGCACAAGGCGCTCAAGATCGCAGGCATGGCAATGAAGGACATCGAGCTCATCGAGTTCAACGAGGCCTTTGCCGCCCAGGTCTATGCCTGCGAAAAGGCCGCGGTGTCGAAGGAGTTCTTCAAAAAACACCTTCCCGGCGAGGAGCCCTTTGGCGAGTTCCGGCGCGATATCATGAACGTGAACGGCGGGGCCATCGCCATCGGCCACCCCGTGGGATCGTCGGGCATCAGGATCGTGATCACGCTCCTGAAAGAGATGGAGCGGCGCGGCCTGTCCACCGGCCTTGCCACCCTGTGCATCGGCGGCGGACAGGGCGGAGCGATGATCGTGGAGAGAAAATAATGCAAAATGCAAAGTTCAAATTGCAAAGCTCAAGTTTAAACTCCTTTGCCACATCACTTCCCATTTTGCATTTTGCACTTTACACTTTGAACTGAGGTAATCCCATGTCCGCCTTCACCTATGAAATAAACAAGGACAACATCGCCATCCTCACCTTCGACCTGCCCGGTGAAAAGATCAACAAGCTCACGATGCCGGTCATGTCCGAGCTGGACCTCCTTCTCGACGAGCTTGCGGTCAAGCGCGATATCAAGGCAATGGTCGTGCGAAGCGGCAAGGAAGGCAGCTTCATCGTCGGCGCCGACATAGCCGAGATCCGCGACATCACGGACGCCTCCGTTGGCGAAGCGCTTGCGCGCAGAGGGCAGGCTATTCTGAACAAGCTCGAAGCGCTCCCCTTCCCCACCATTGCCGCGATCCACGGCCCCTGTATGGGGGGCGGCATGGAGCTCGCCCTGGCCTGTTCGTACCGCGTGATCAGCAACGACCAGAGAACGGCCCTTGCCCTGCCTGAGGTCAAGCTGGGGATCCTCCCCGGGTTCGGCGGCACCCAGCGGCTGCCGAGGCTGGTGGGACTGGTCAATGCTCTCGATATGATCCTGACCGGCAAGTCCATCTACGCTAAAAAAGCGAAGAAGATCGGACTTGCCGACGAGATCACGTACAAGGAGACGCTTCTTGCCGCTGCCCTTGCCAGGGCAAAAAAGTCCGTCAATAAACAGGTCCCGTTGAAGATCCGCGCAAAGAGGCCGGTTCTCACAGCCGTGCTCGAAAGCAACCCCCTGACGAAACTGATCATTTATCAGCAGGCAGAAAAGAACGTCCTCCGCGAAACGCACGGCAATTATCCCGCCCCGCTTGCAGCGCTGGAAGCAGTGCGCTATGGCCTGCGCACGGGCATGGCAGCAGGCCTGCAGAACGAGGCTCGGCTCCTCGGCACGCTCGCGCCGACCGAGGTATCGAAGAACCTGATCTCGGTCTTCTATCTGAACGAAACGCTCAAAAAAGATCCTCACCCGTCTCCGCTTGCGATCTCGTCTGCAGGCGTGCTGGGCGCAGGCGTCATGGGCGGCGGCATTGCGCAGCTCTTTGCCGAAAAAGGCATGACAATCAGGATGAAGGACATCACATACGAAAGCGGTGAGCGCAGGCCTCAAGGAAGCAGCCGGAATATTCGCGAAGCGGAAGAAAAAAGGCATCCTGACCGAGATCCAGTCTCGGGACGGTTTCGACCGCATCACGGGCAGTGTTGACTACAGCGGCTTTGGCCGGGTGGACATCGGTGTCGAGGCTGTGATCGAGAACATGGATGTCAAAAAGAGCGTGCTTACGGACTTTGAACGGGCGACACAGGAACAGACCATCTTTGCGTCGAACACCTCGTCCCTTTCGATCACCGAGATGGCAAAAGCGTCACAGCGCCCGGACAAGGTCGTGGGCATGCACTTCTTCAATCCCGTTGAGAAGATGCCGCTCGTGGAAGTGGTGCGCGGCAGAAGGACCTCGGCGGAGACCGTCGCCGCCATCACCACCCTTTCGCGCAGGATCGGCAAGCTGCCCGTGGTGGTGAACGACGGCCCGGGCTTCCTGGTGAACCGAATTCTTATGCCTTATCTGAATGAAGCAGCTAAGATGCTCGAACAAGGCGGCACGATCGAAGAGATAGATAGTGTCCTGCTCAAGTTCGGCATGCCCATGGGCGCCTTCATTCTGCTCGACGAGATCGGCATCGATATCGCGCACAAGGTCGCGGACATCCTGCATAGCGGCCTGGGCGAACGGGTCAAGCCTTCAGGCCTGCTCGCTGCACTGTATAAGGAAGGATACCTCGGGAAAAAGAACGGCAAAGGCTTTTATACTTATACAGGACGGAAGCGTGGCAAGCCCGATGCTTCAATATATAGGATGATCACTGGAGGAACAGGTGAAAGAGGAGCTATTCCTACGGACGAGATCGTAGACCGGGCGATACTGCTCATGATAAAGGAAGCCGCGCTCTGCCTTGAGGAAAAGATCATCGACCGGCCGGACCTTCTTGATGCAGCGCTCATCTTCGGCATCGGGTTCCCGCCCTTCCGCGGCGGTTTGCTTAAATATGCGGACACGATCGGGGCAAAGGCAATTGTCGAGAAGCTCGAAGGATATGCTAAAAAGTACGGCGAGCGGTTCGCCCCGCCTGCATCTCTTGTGGAGATGGCAAGGGACGGGAAGGTGTTTTACCAGAAAATAAGAGAAAATATTAATCATCTCACAATAGAAACTTCATAAAAAAATGACCTAACCCCATTAGGCGTTAGGTGTCCAAGGGAAATAAAGGTCACAGAGATTCAGATGCAGTTGGGTCAGTATTTGCCGGGATCAAGTTCGTGGGCTTTTTTGAAGTATGTAGAACTCTGTTCAGTCAGATTTTTCCGCTGAAATACTTCACCAAGAAGGAAATAAACCTCAGCCTCATCTGGAATATAGCGAAGAGCAATATTTAAATTTTCTATCGCCGCGTCAGGCATCCCCTTCAGGTAAAGACCCTTGCCGATGTTGTAGTACAGAATGCCGGTGTCAATATTGTCAAAGCGATTTGATTTCACCGTGATCATCAATTCATTCAGCCCCTCGTCAATTCTGCCTGTCTGGATATATGCAGTCCCAAGGTTCGAGCGTGCTTCCGCATACGAGCTATCCACATCGAGGGCTTTTCTGAAATAGTATATCGCTTCATATATTCTGGAGTTCTCCAGATAATAAATACCAACCATGTTATATCCCCTCGGGTTAAGGGGCTTTTTGACAATTGCATCACTCCAGAGAGTCAACTCTTCCTTCCAGACCTTGTTTCGTGCATAGGCTGCATACGAGAGAGCAATGACTGTGATGGCAAGGATGCAGGCCGCGGCTTTCCGCAAGTGCCTGCGAGTCAATGCCGTTTTCTCCAGCGCATGAACAAACGCGGCCGTGACAGCAATAATTGCTCCGACGCTCGGCAGATATAATCTATGCTCAAACATGACATCGATTAACGGAATGATACTGGATTCAATGGATAGTGTTACAAAAAACCAGAGAATACCGAACGATACGAGTCGCAAATACGAGCGCGCACCGCGCGAGACCTTGAGCAGATACCATGCCGAACATACCAGCAGTGCAATTGCCACCAGCGACGCGATGACAGCGGGTTCAAAGACATTACTGTAAACCTTGTAATGATGGTCTATTGTCTGGTTGACCGGGAAAAACAGCAGCCGTATATAGGTGACAATGACCCTAAATTGAGTAACCAGGTAATCATGTCGCGTAATTTCGTTGGTGTCCTTGAATTTTTCAAATAGACCAGGCAGATCATGGGTAGTGATGACGAATACAAAAAAAGCCAGTACCAAGCCTGACAGGAAAACAACAATACGCCAATGTTTCCTGAAAGTTGTGAGTAAGCGTGACAAGCCGCTAATGAACATTGCCTCATACATGACTGCGACAATGGGCAGCGTATATGCGTTTTCTTTGATTTTCAGACTTACGAGCGCTGACAAGCCTGCGATAAAATACAGCAGTATCGCTGCCCGATGAGACCATAATCTGTGGGGTGGTGCGGTAGAGTCCCTGTTTTTGACAATCAGCCTGGCCAGGATATAAAAATCAAGCGACAGCATGAAAAACAACGCAGCCAATGATGCAAATCTCTGCACTATGTAGGTAACCGCCTGTGTTTGAACCGGGTGCGTAACAAACAAGAGAGCGCACGCAAAAGCAAGCCATCCGTCAGAAATGAGCGCACCCTTGCGACCGCTGAAATAAGGTGTTCTGAGAGTGAGGAGAACAAAGAAATAAACGGACAATGCGGTGAAAATGTGAATCCCTGTGTTCACAAGATGGTATCCAACCGGGTTTAAGCCGCCAGCCATATAATTCAGCGCAAATGTCAGAAATCCGAACCAGCGTGCACCTTCTGGTGGCCACAGGTTCCCGATATCCCGGATTAAAGGATTGTCTACGATGTTTAACTTGTCATCAAACTGGAACGAGGCCGTCAGGGTATTCGAGTAGATCAATGCACCTAGTACGGAAATAATGACGAGATGGCATACTGTTGCAGCGTTGCGTTTGAAGTTATTCACAGGTCATATCACTCACGAGCAGCGTAGCCGTGGAACCGCACAAAATAAGTAGCCACGTCACAAATCATAACCAATTGATGTACTTGGCACCTAATAGGGCTCTATTCAGCCAGTGGTCGCATCTATTGACGAAGGTTAGGCGTTTAGAATTGTCTCTCGAACCCGGTCGTCTTGAATACGGCTTTTTTAACGTTGCCCCGATAGGTGATGTGGTACACTCCTAGGCATTCAATGCAAAGTGGGCGTACCATGCGTGAATTTATCGGAAGTATAGACAAAAGTCAAGCAGTACAGACCCATGTGTAGCACCCCATGAAAACCGACCCTCCTCCCATCAACGGGAATTCATCCTCCCCCTCACATAAACCTGCATATTCGTTGATTCGCCATTCAAATACTTAATGCTGATACAGTAGATGGAAAACATGCCACCGATCTTGCGTCAGCAGTTCACACGTATAGTCAATCCGAAGTGACTGGCCTGGAAGCGGCCCTCGCTGGGAAGTCAGAGAATCTAAAAAGGGGGTACTACAATGCGTAAAGCACTAATGATTTTAAGCATCATGACAGCTGCCTCACTTTTCAGCACAACGGCTTTTGCATCAGTGAACGACGATCAGGTCACATCACAAAAGATCAGGGAAGCCGACGGGACCAGCGGCCAAGACACGAATAGCGGTAGCGGAGTAAAGACGGGGCACATTCAGGAAAAAGAGGCGTGATCGTTGTTTTGCCTCAGTCGGAAATGGACTTTTAAGCTGTTTGAGTGTGTACTCCCAAAATGATAATGTCCTATTCTCCCAAAGTAGAAATGTCCTATTCTAAGTTACAATACCCTGATGTAATTGGAGGGTACTGTGACAGAAATGGACATGATCACTATGAGCAGGAGAGAAACAAAAAGACTGCACATTATCCACCAAGCATTGGATAAAAGGATCACGCAGAAGACAGCTGCTGAACTTGTAGGCTTGAGCAGCAGGCAGATTCGACGGATACTCAAACGAGTACGGAAGGAGGGAGACGACGGCATCAGTCACCGATCCCGCGGCAAAACCTCGAATCGTCGATTCCCTCAGAAGGCAAAAGACAAGGCACTCAAGCTGTATCGGGAGAAATACAGTGATTTTGGCCCCACCTTTGCCTGCGAGAAGCTTCTTGATGTTCATGAAATCAAGCTAAGCGACGAAACCCTCCGTCTATGGCTTAATCAGGAAAGCATCCCTTACGAGAAGCGCAAGGGTAGAAAGCACCGGCAATGGCGCGAGAGGAAGCATCATTTTGGTGAAATGCTCCAGATGGATGGCTCCCATCATGCCTGGTTCGAAGGCCGGGGTCCTGAGAGCGTATTAATGGGATATATCGATGATGCCACAGGAACGGTGTATGGGCGCTTTTATGATTATGAGGGGACCATGCCAGCCATGGATAGCTTCAAGCGGTATATCAAGCGCTACGGCATTCCACAGAGTGTCTATTTGGACAAGCACTCAACGTATAAATCCAATGCCAAGCAGAGCATCGAGGATGAGTTGGAAGATAGAAAACCCATGAGCCAGTTCGAAAGGAGTCTAACCGAACTCGGGGTAACGGTCATCCATGCGAATTCACCCCAGGCAAAAGGCAGGATAGAAAGAAGTTTTCGAACGCTCCAGGATCGATTGGTTAAAGAGATGAGGCTTGCCAGGGTAAACAGTGTTGTGCAGGCAAACGAATTCCTGATAAAGTATCATCCAATATACAATGCGAAATTCAAGGTAAAACCCGTTTCTGCAGCCGATGTACACCAACGCGCGCTATCCATAAGGGAACTCGACAAGATCTTCTGCATTCGAGAGGAGCGTACGCTACGGAACGATTTCACCATAGCTTATAATGGCAAACTGTACCAGATCAAAGACGCTATAAAGACTCAAAAGGTCGCAGTGGAAGAACGACTCGATGGATCTCTGCATATCACTCACAGGGGCTTGGAATTAACATATCGGGAGATCAAAACACGGCCAGCGAAAGAAAACCCTAAAACACCGGCAGTCAATAAGAAACCGACAAGTCGGTATCAACCATCAGATCATCCATGGAAGAGACTCCGCAGAGCAAATGTACAATTTCCAATTGCTTCCTAAAAGCGGACATTTCTATCTTGGTAAGAGTAGGACATTTCTACTTTGGGTTGACATTAAGCTGTTTGAGTGTTGCCTTTTCCCCACAAAACATGGTATATTTTTCGATTAGTTGCACTAACTCGAAACTCATTAACTATAGAGGAGAAGACCAATGCGCAACAGGATGGGCCTATCGATCGCTTCGATCACCTTGTTCATGGTTGTCTGTTTTACGGGAGGATCGGCTCATGCAGCGAAGGCCACGCCGGTCAGCAGAGGGGACCAGGCGCCTGACTTCACGCTCAAGGACCTGAACGGCAAGAAGATATCGCTTCACGATTACCGCGGCTCCGTCGTGCTGCTCAATTTCTGGGGATCATTCTGCATGCCCTGCAGGGCTGAGATGCCTTCGCTGAACAACCTGTATGGAACACTGAAGGATAAGGGCTTCACGATCATCGGGGTTTCTCTGGACCGCACAGAAGGACCGGTCAGGTCCCTCGTCGAGTCCGGGCACCTGGCCTTTCCCATCTGCATTGACGAGGGGAAAAAAGTTTACTACGAGAAGTATGCGATCTTCGCGTTGCCGCTCACTTTTCTGATCGATAAAAAGGGAGTGATCATCGAGATATATTTAGGCAAGCAGGAATGGGACTCTCCTGAAATGATCGAAAGTATCCTCAAGCTGATCGCAGAAAAGTGACGATCCATGCCCGCTCGGAAAGCTTGGATTTGACATTCTGTTGCAAAATCATGTAGGATGCAATCGTTCGTATCGACAGATCGTATCCTAACGTGACCGTGGTGAAGCTATCCATGTGCACTGATCATCATCAACGTTAACGGCTTAGCTGCCCCATAACAAAAGGCGCACATGGACATTCACCAGCTTCAGGTATTCCTCTCGGTCTACCGCAACAAAAGCTTTTCCCTTGCCGCCAGGGAGCTGCATCTCACGCAGCCCTCGGTCAGCATCCATGTGAAAAAGCTTGAGGAAGAGCTGGGAATAAAGCTCTTCGACCGGGTAGGCAGAAGAACGATCCCCACCAAGGAAGGCAGCCTCCTGTATACCAGGGCCGGTGAGATCGTTGAACAGCTGAAGGACATCAGGACCGACCTATCGTCCTCAGAAAAGGAGGTCAAAGGGCTTTTGAACATCGGCGCCACGAGCATCCCCGGCTCCTACGTGGTCCCGCCTCTGGCAGCAGAATTCAGCAAACGCTATCCCGAGGTCTTCTTCCAGGTCACCATCGACGGCACGAAGGAGATCGTTGACAAGGTCGCCGGCGGAGAACTGCTGCTCGGGATCGTGGGTGACCTGAAGAGCGCGAAGGATGTCGAGCGCGTCCACTCCTTCCGGGATGAGCTCGTGCTCGTGGCCGCGCCGGGCCTTATCTGGAACAAGGAGATCTCGCCGCTCAAGCTTTTCACGCTGCCGCTCCTCATGCGTGAGGAGGAGTCGGATTCGCGCAAGAGCATGGAGCAGCACCATTTCCTGCACCGCATCAGCCTCAAAGCGTTGAACATCAAGGCCATCCTGGGCTCCACGGACTCGCTGCGGGAAGCGGTAAAATCGGGGCTCGGGGCCTCCATTTTGTCGCGCTTCGTGATCAAGGATGACCTCAAGGCAGGCCGCGTCGAGGAGATCCGCATCAAGGGAGTGAAGATGAAGCGGCTTTTGTACGTCATCACGAACAAAAAGCGCGCCCTCCCCGAGCACTACCGCGCATTCGTACAGTTCCTTACAGAAAAGCTTCCGAAAGCCTGAATCCATTCACTCCTTTTCGAATCGGATAAAGAAGAAATTATCGCCAGCTGCATATGCTCTTTTTCTCTAAAAAGGTGATACTATTGTGATTATCAGGATAAAATCGCTGCAATCTTGTACGCTGCACTACTCAGCCTATTCACCAGTTGGATTAGAGAAAATCCGGAATTACCCGGTGTCTCCCCGTTTTCGCGCCTGCGGGAGAAGAGAATTTAATAATGATGATCCCGTAAGAAATCTCCCAAGCCGTCATTGCGAGGAGCGAAGCGACGCGGCAATCTCGTTTTTCCGATCAGTTACTAACTGCGAGATTGCTTCGCTATGATCGCAAAGACGGCTTTTCAGGCTTATTACGAATCGTCAATAATGTACGGTAATTGCGTTCAATGGACAGTACATCTTTCTTAAAAGGGCTGGCTATAGGTTTCGTGATCGCCGCACCCCTGGGGCCCATCGGCATACTATGCGCGCGACGGACGCTGACGCACGGGCGGCGAGCAGGTTTCTACTCCGGCATGGGCGCATCGACGGCAGACGTGCTCTACGGCTTTATCGCTGCCTTCGGACTTACGTTCTTATCTGACTTTCTCTCCAGCTATCAGTTCTGGTTCAGGCTTGCAGGCGGAGCGATCTTGTGCTTCCTCGGCGTCAAAACATTCACTGAACATCCGCCGGAGAGCAACGACGTTCCTTCACCATTGAACAAGGAAAGACGTCACACCAAAATGTATAGCTCCACGTTCCTCCTTACACTGACGAATCCCATGACCATCCTTTCTTTGGCCGCGGTCTTTGCCGGGTTCGGGATCACCGGCACCAGAGGGAGTGTCCTCTCCGCGGCAGTTCTGATTCTGGGAGTATTTCTGGGCTCAGTGCTCTGGTGGCTGTTTCTTGTCGGGGTGTTCAGTGTCTTCAAGCGACGCTTCAAACGGCACGAATTGCTGTGGATCAACAGGATCGCGGGCCTGATCATTACGATCTCCGGCGTGTTGGCGCTCATCAGCCTGTTATAATGCAATTGCGGAGCACCGTATCGCGGGAACGTTTCAACTGTTTAATTCCGTTAGGATGGCAGTGTATCGCCAGGACCTATAAATTTTACACCCATCTTCCCGCCCACTCTATAAAGAACAACAATTAGACTTCCCCCTGCATATGCTTTATGGTAATCATGCAATTTTGATGGACTCGCAATAATTCGGATTTTAACCGCGGAGACGCTGAGACGCAGAGAAAGTCTTTAATATTTCAAGGTGCCTTCCTCTGCGCCTCCGCGTCTCGGCGGTGGATAATGACTTTTTACGAATGTATCAATTTTGTTGGGATAGCTTCCCGGTCTCAGGAAAAACTACTTTTTTTCATCTCTGGGAGGAACAATGCTCTATCGTCTCGTAGTAACGCTGCGTATCGCAAAAGCTGTGGTCATCGGTATTCTGACCCTCGGTCTTGTGATCTCGGCATCACTGTTGTTCGCTGCGTAGCTTTAAGGAATTAAGCCAAGGGGGGAGTAAGACTGTGAAGAGGATCGACGTAACGCTGAAAGAGGTAAGGGGAGTATATTCAGGTCCTGAAGGGCAGCTCTGGGAAATGATCATGGGCGAGCAGATCCACGTAGGCGGATTCGCGTCATCCATGGCGCTGGCGCAGAAGGCCGGGATCAGGGAAGGCCAGAAGGTCCTCGATCTCTGCAGCGCGCTCGGTGCTGGCTTGCGGTTCCTGGTCAAAAACTTCAAGGTGCAGGGCTACGGCCTTGATGCCACGCAGCACATGGTCGAAGAAGCCGACAGGCGCTGCAAACGCGACGGCATGGACGGGTCCATCGAAATGAAACTGGGCGACGTTACCAGTATTCCCTGGGACGCGTCCACTTTTGATGTTGTCTGGGGCGAGGATGCATGGTGCTATGTGACTGACAAGGACAGGCAGATCGCCGAGGCTGCACGGGTGCTCAAAAAGGGAGGCACCATTGCTTTTACCGACTGGGTGGAGGGTCCCAAAGGCCTGATCGACGTTGATGCTGAACGCATCGAACGCTTCATGAAATTCCCCTACATGGAAAGCCAAAAAGGATATGAAGCGCTGCTCAAGAAGCACGGCTTTACCGTGACCGTATCGGAAGATCTTACACCTGACTTCGCTGACCACATCCAGCTCTACATCGACATGCTCACCAAGCAGCTCACCTTCGACGCCCTGCGCATCATCAACTGGGACATGAACCTGATGCAGGCCATGGGCGGAGAGATGATGTTCATGCTCGAAAAGGCGCGCGCGGGAAATTTCGGCAGGACCAGGATCGTGGCTGTAAAGGGATAGTATCCGCACAAGGAACGCGTGTAAACACTGACCACCCTCTCCCACCCCCTCCATCAAGGGAGGGGCATATTTTATTAAGTAATCCTCTCCCCTCGCGGGAGAGGGCTGGGTGAGGGGGAATGTTTTCTATAACAGGACCCTTCTTAACAGGAGCACGTTGGCGCTTGCATCCAATGATGGACTACCGTATATTATCCCATGCGCAAAGCATCCTTGATCCGTACAGCCTGTGACGCAAAGCATATCGCAGAACTCGAAGCGCTCCGTCAGCACCGGTCATCAGGCGGGAAAGTGGCGGGATATACCTGCCATGCGTTCCCGGCCGCGGTCCTTGCCGGACTGGGCCTGTGGCCTGCACGCATCCTCTGCGACTCCTCGGCTGACGCTGAAAGCGCAGGCGAAAAGGTGGTCCGACCGGACGTCTGTCCCCTGGTCAAGACCCTGCTCGGGAACGTTGCGGAAAAGCGAGGGCTCCATGCCCAGGTGGACCTTTGGATCGGCCTTTCGACCTGCGACCAGATGCGCCGGGGCATGCACAGCCTTTCCGAACATCTTGCCTGCGAAGTGCACCCCATCCAACTCCCCGCGACCCGAACACCGGAATCGGCAGACTACTACGTTGATCAGGTAAAGCGGGTTGCGGCAGACATCGAAACGCGCCACGGGCTGAGCTTTGACGCGAACGCAGCAGAACAATGGCATCGGGACCGTTACAAAGCAGCAGCAGTTCTCTCCCTGGCTGCCCGGTCAGGCAGGGTATCTCCACTCGATTTGCACAACATGTTCCATGTCTTCTTCATGGCCCGGCCGAAAGGGCTGGCAGAATTCTTTTCCGGGCTGATCGCATCATCCAGGCCGTTTGAGGGAACAAAGACCGTGGTACTCAGCGGCGGACCGCTCACTCGTGAGGACACAGCGCTACTCGAAGAGCTGGAAGAACGGGGCTATACCGTGCTTCCGCTCAACTGCACCGGTTTGAACGCCGTAGAGAGCGAAGGTCAAACGCGGGCGGGCAAAAATCTGATCGAATCGCTGGCCCTTGCAGCCTTTGGCATGCCAACCTGCACCAGGTCGCGGCCGAATACTGCTGTCTACACCCGGATCGGTGAGACGCTCAAAACATCGGGAGCAACCGGCCTGATCGTCAAGACCCTCAAGTTCTGCGACCACTGGTACACGGAGCGCGAACGGCTGCGCAGGTCCTTTGGCGTGCCGGTGCTGGTCTTTGACTCGGATTACGCAGAAGGCGGACGGGAACGGATCTTGAGCAGGATCGATGCGTTTCTGGAAACACTGGAGTAAAAACAGTTAACCACGGAGTCACGGAGGCACGGAGGAAAGCTGAGAGAATCAAAAGCTTTAAGCTTTTGTTTTAAAACCAAGGCTAAGGCTCTTGACCCTCTCAGCCTCAACGCCGTTCTCCGTGCCTCCGTGTCTCCGTGGTGAAAAAGGTTTGCGTTTGTTCAGGGTTTTGATCTTCTCTGTGTCTCTGTGCCTCTGTGGTGAAGGCCTTTATGTTCAACGAAGTAAAAAAAATAAGCGTCATGGAATGGGAAGAGCGCATGCCGCAGGTACCCGAAGCGTACCGGCAGCAGTGCACGGTCCTGCGCTCCCTCGTGCCCGGCGGCGTCCGCTACCTATTCAGCCCCTACGAATATTCCTGCCGTGGCGATACGCTTCTGAGACGGCTCAAGTTCGACTCATCGCTCGCAGCACTCCGGCTCTGGGCCTTTATCTTCAGCGAAAAGGACCGATTGTTCCTTGCCAAGGAAAAAGGCTGGAAGATCTTTGCCGCCATGAAGGACCTTGGCCCTGTGCCGGTGCTGTCCTATGCCGTACCCGAGTCCATCACCTTTTATGCTGACGAATTGTGGTGGGCGCCCTGCTTTGCCGAAGAATCGCATCTTCTGGACGAAGCAGCCAGGCTTGGTGCAGGCGACGAACTCTGCTTTGTGCGCGCTGCGCTCGGTGCCATGAAGACGCTGGACTACTTCCCTGCGCCGGACCTTTGTATTGCCGGTGTAGGCGCCTGCTGTGACGACTTCTCCGCGGTCATGCAGCTTATCGAGGCCGAGGGCTACGCAACCCATTGGTGGGAGATGGCTGAGCGCTTTGATCCATCGACGGCGATCATCACGGAAAAGTTTCTGCACACGTCTGCAGGGAGTTCCCCATACTTGGAGTCAGCCCGGATCTTTGTGGCAACCCAGCTTAAGGGCGTGGTGCGCAGATTGGAAGAAGTGAGCGGAAAAACGATCACCGAAGCCATGCTCAGGAAGAGCCGCGACCAATCCAACGCGATCAGGAGCCGCATAAGCGAGCTGCGCGACCTCGTCTATGGCGCGAAACAGCCGCCCTTGCCCGGGCTTGAGATGCTGCTTGCGGAGTTCATTGCTCCCCATGCCTGTTCCGATCCTGATGAAGCTGTTGCGGTCCTTGACGAGCTTTTGAAGACCGTGCGCGACAGGCTTGCAAAGAAGCTCTCCCCGCTCTCAGCCGACCCCTTGCGGGTCTTCTGGGCAACTCCTCCCACGGACGCTGCGCTCATCAACCTGCTCGAAGACCTGGGCGGCTGCATTGCCGGCACCGAGTACATGATCAGCCATTCCTTTCTTAAGATCGCTGAGAACATATCCGTCATCGACGCGGTTGCCGAGAACTGCATGGACGATCCCATGACCGGCTCGGCAGCCTTCCGCGCCAGACGGATCATTGAAGGAGCAAAAAAATACGGGGCCGAAGGCATCATCATCTCAGGCATCTCGGGAGCCAGCCACTGCGCTTTTGACGAGACCGCTATTACTGCCGCAGTCGAGACCGAACTGAACATCCCGGTGCTCTCGTTCGACGTACCTTATTCACCCGGCAGGCTGAACGAACAGGTGGTAACGCGGATGCAGGGCTTTATGGAACTCCTGCGCCAGCGGAGAAATCCATCAGGCTCGATCACGAGCATGCCGCTTGTTGATCAGCGCAGCAAACACGACGAGAGCCCCTCGGAATATTTCAGAAATTCCATGTCGCGCGAAGTGGACCTGGTGCGCGACGCCAAACGGTTGGGTAAAGGCGTGGTCGGCATTTACTGCGAGTTCACGCCGCGCGAACTGATCCTGGCTGCGAATGCCGTCCCGGTCTGCCTCTGCGGAGCCAGCAACCGCACCATCCCGCCGGCAGAGACCGTGCTCCCCTCCAACCTCTGCCCGCTGATTAAATCCTCGTTCGGCTACATCCTGACGAACCGCTGCCCTTTTTACCTCGTCACCGATCTGATCGTGGCAGAAACGACCTGCGACGGGAAAAAGAAGATGTACGAGCTGATCGCGGACAAGAAGCCCGTGCATATTCTGGAGTTGACCCAGAAAGTGAACGAAGAAGAGGCCTTCTCCCATTGGCGCTCGGAAGTCGAAAAACTGAAAAAGAAGCTTGAGACCACGTTCAAGATCACGATCGCCGAAAAAGACCTGAGGAACGCGATCAAGGCGATGAACCACGAGCGCGAACTCCTGCGTGAGGCCTTTGCTCTGGGCAAGGAAGACCCGGCCATTGTGACCGGCAAGGAGCTCGCCGATCTCAGGTACCGCGTGGCCGGAGAACCGGGCCATCTGCGCATGCTCGAGGCCTTCATTGCCGAGGCACAGCAGCGAAAAAAGGCGGGCAAGTTCGTTGCAAAGAAAGGCGCGCCCCGGATCCTGATGACCGGCTGCCCCACTGCCCAGGAGACGACCAAGCTCATTGAAGTGATCGAAGAATGCGGCGCCATTGTCGTGGTACAGGAAACCTGTTCAGGCGTCAAGCCGCTGGAGGTGCAGGTTGAAGAAACCGGCGACCCGATCGAAGCCATTGCACGCAAATACTTCCAGCTCCCCTGCTCCTGCATGACGCCCAATCTGGGCAGGACTGAGCTTATCGAAAAGCTGTCAAAGGAATACAAGGTGAATGCAGTGGTCGATCTTGTGTGGCAGGCCTGCCATACGTACAATGTAGAGTCCTATCTGATAGACAAGTTCGTGCGCGAAAAGCTCGGCATGCCTTATATGAAGGTGGAGACGGATTATTCGGATTCGGACCGGGAACGGATCAAAGTCCGAATACAGACGTTGGTGGAGATGCTGTAGGGACATTTTTCACGCGGAGACGCGGAGTTTGCGGAGACAAGCAACGCATTTACCTCACGCAAAGATCGCTCTGAAAGTTAAGTCATTTGATTCTAAGGCCAGCGCCTAATGTTTCCTTTGCGAGAGGCCGCTTTTAATATCTTTTTTCTCCGCGTCCTCCGCGCCTCCGCGAGAGACAGCTTTGAGGTTAAATCATGGTCACCGCAGGTGTTGACATAGGCTCCCGATCCATCGAGATCGTCCTGACCGACGGCGCGCAGGTCATCGAAGCGCTCACCACGAACTCAGGCTCCGCTCCCACGGAGAACGCGAGGAAGGCCTTCGCCGACGCCCTTGCTTCCGCCGGCATCAAACGGCAGGAGGTGGTCAAGGTCATTGCGACCGGCTACGGCAGGAACTATTTCCCCGAAGCCGACGCGGTCTCGTCGGAGATCCTCTGTCATGCCCGGGGCGTGGCATATCTGTTCCCGAACGCCCGCACCGTGATCGACATCGGAGGACAGGATTCGAAAATGATCAGCCTTGACGGCAATGGCAAGGTGTCCAACTTTGTCATGAACGACCGTTGCGCAGCCGGTACCGGAAAGTTCATCGAGATGGTCGGGCTCATGCTCGACGTGCCGCTTGACCGCATGGGTCCGCTCACGGATACATCCCCAGAAGCCTGCGAGATATCGTCCATGTGCGCGGTCTTCGCCGAATCGGAGATCATCGGCCTGACCCAGAGCGGTACGGCCGTTGATGTGGTGCTGCGCGGAGTGTTTCGGTCCGTGGCGCGCAGAACGCTTGCCATGACCGGAAAGGTCGGCCTGGTGAAGGATGTTGTCTTTACCGGAGGAGTGGCAAGGAACGCCGGTGTTGTGCGGGCTTTGGAGCATGAGACCGGCATGCGGTTGTCCATCCCGCCTGACCCGCAGATTACCGGAGCACTGGGCGCAGCATTGGTGGCCGCGGATAAGGCAAAGGCATGATCTGAAGTTTTAAGCTCCTGCATTACACGCCCTCGCATGACTCCTCAGCGTCAAAGGTTATTTGCCTTTTTCTCGGATCACAAAAACTCCTCATAGTAGTCCAGATCCTTATGGAACGTCTCTTCCAGAAAGGCCAGAGCGATGAACGCGGCGATCACGCAGATGGCGCCGACGGCAAGTGCACCGCCTTCCAGGCCCAGGTACTGGCGGAATAGCTGGAACAGCAGCGTGATGGGCACCACCATGCCGCGCACGAAATTGGGCACGGTCGTGGCGACCGTGGCGCGCAGGTTCGTGCCGAACTGCTCTGCCGCAACGGTCACGAAGATGGCCCAGTAGCCGCCGGCAAAACCGAGCACGAGGCACACGCCGTAGAAGAATGCAGGACTCCTGCTCCCTTGCAGAAAGTAAAGGGCGATGGCTGCCATGGTCAGGAGAATGAACAGGAGGACCACCTTTTTCCTGCTCTTCAGCACCTGGCTCAGAAGGCCGCTCGAAAGATCTCCGAAGACCAGCCCGAGGTAGCAGAACATGACCGCGTTCCCCGCGGAGACGGGCCCGGTCGTGCCGAATGTTTTGGCGAATTCCGGCGAAAAGGTGATCAGGATAGCGACGACGAACCAGATGGGGACGCCGATCAGGATCGAGTTAAGATAACGGAAAAACCGTTTGCGGTCCGAAAAGAGCGCAAGCAGGTTGCCCCTGCTGATGCGGGATTTCTTGTTCATGGCGCGGAACATGCCCGACTCGGCCACACTGATACGCGCAATGAGCAGCAGGAGGCCGAGCACGCCTCCGATGATGAATGCGTTCCGCCAATCATAGCTTTTCGCGATAATGTTCGCGAGTATGGCGCCGGAAACGCCCACCGAGGCCACGAGCATGGTGCCGTAACCCCTGACGCTGGTATGCAGGACCTCGGCTACCAGGGTAATGCCCGCCCCCAGCTCTCCTGCCAGGCCGATACCGGCGATGAAGCGCAGGGTTGCGTAGGCGGGAAGAGAGGAGGCCATGCCGTTCGCGATGTTTGCAATGGAATACAGAAAAATGGATCCGAACATGATCTTGAGCCGTCCCTTGCGGTCGCCCAGCACGCCCCAGATGATCCCGCCGATCAACATGCCGGCCATCTGCATATTCAGAAGAAATACGCCGTAGTCGGTCACATCCCTGCCGGTCAAACCAAGCGACTGGAGGCTCGGCACGCGAACGATGCTGAACAGTACCAGGTCGTAGATGTCCACGAAATAACCGAGGGCCGCGACAATGACGGGCAGGCTGAAGATATGGCGGAAATGACCACCGGCTTTCTGCTCCACAAGATCCTCCAAAGTATTCGGGGTTAAAAAAGAATGCTCAGCCAATGCATGGCTGAGCATTGCTCAGGACTGTATCAGAATTTTGTCCATCCTGCAACTGAATGTAAAAATCCGGCAGCTGAGCCAAAAAGCTCTTGAACGGGTTGGAGTTCGCGGCAGGTAAGCAGTCACCCTTTTACAGAAGATAGGGTTTGATAAGGGTATAAGCTGTCAGGCTGATACTGATGGCAGCGGTCGCCCAGAGTATGATCTTGTTCTTTCGCGGCACCACGCAGCCGGCGTGATAGGTCTTGTAGAACGAATATGCCAGCAGGCTGGTGGTGGTCGCAACGAAGTACCAGCGGTAATGCGCCATCCAGCTTCCGATCGCTACGCTGCCCAGGCCAAGACCGGCCAGGATAATATTGATGTTTCAGACGAGGAAGCCCATGAAGGCGGACGAGACAGCGCCGGTGCCTGCGGCCGTGGTTTTTCCCAGGCCCCTGGGCTTCATGTCGAGGCGGCACATGGGGCCCTGCGGCTCGGTGGCACTTTTTTGCATCGTGATCTTCATCGGTTCCATGGGCATTCTCCCTGTCAGTATCAAGTGATCTTTAATAACTGCAACCTGCCATTCCCGCACATAGTAACCAAATCATCCTTTTCTGTCAATATGAACCATCGGACGGGTGCCACCTCCTCGCTTGATTTTCCCGAACATTTGCGTTATGCTTTCACTACGTTGCCTGAGCAAGCTTCCCACACCTTGCAATAATCATTCGGAGATCGACGTCATGCGCGGATCATTTCTGGTACTTCCCCTGCTGCTCTTTCTGGCGCCACCGGCGTTCGGCCACGAGACCACCGCGACCTCCGCAGACATTGCGCTTGACGATAAGCTCGGACAATACATTCCCGCAGATGCGAACTTTTACGACGAGAGCGGCACCCAGGTGAACCTCAGGACCATGATCGACAAGCCCACGATCATCGCGCCGGTCTATCTGGGCTGCATGCATGAATGCCCCATGCTTCTGACCGGCCTTGCCGGGGTGCTCGGCAAACTCGAAATGATCCAGCCGGGCAGGGATTTCAAGGTCATCACGCTCAGCTTCGATGACAAGGACACGCCGGCCATAGCCCTCGACAAAAAAAGAAATTACCTCAAGGCCATCGGCAAGCCCTTCCCTCCGCAGGACTGGCCGTTTTTGACCGGCGACAGCGAGAGCATTAAAAAGTTCACCGATGCCATCGGCTTCAAATTCCAGCGGGACAGCGAACATGATTTTTCCCATCCCATCACGCTCGTGGTCATCGCACCCGGCGGCAAGATCGTCCGCTACCTCGAGGGAACCAGCTTCCTCCCTTTTGATGTGACCATGGCCGTGAACGAGGCCGCCGAGGGCAAGGTCAGCTCTGCAGGACGGCGGGTGCTCATGTACTGCTTCAGCTACGACCCGCTTAAGAAATCCTATGTGTTCAATATCCTGAAAGTGGTCGGGACGGCAATGGTCCTCTTTGTCGGATCCTTCTTTGCGTACTTGATGATCACGACAAAGAAGAAACGAGGATCGGCATAAGATGGGAAGACTTCTACCATACTCCGGGCAAATATTCCGGCATCTTCGGCTGGATCTTCTCGACCGACCACAAGCGCATCGGCCTTTTGTACCTGACGTCGATATTCACCTTCTTCTTCTGCGGCATGCTGCTCGGCCTTGCCATGCGGCTTGAGCTCATCGCTCCGGGCAGGCAGATCGTCTCAGCCCAGACCTACAACGCCCTGTTCACGGTCCACGGCGTGATCATGATCTTCCTGTTCATCATCCCCGGCATTCCGGCCGCGCTCGGGAACTTCATGCTGCCGCTCCAGATCGGCGCGCAGGACGTGGCATTCCCCCGGCTGAACCTCATGTCCTGGTGGTTCTACCTCGCCGGTGCGATCGTGATACTCACGTCGCTCTTTACCGGCGGCGGGCCGCCCGATACGGGCTGGACCTTCTATGTGCCTTACAGCGTCCGCACCGGCACCAACGTGTCCCTGGCGGTCTTCGGCGTGTTCCTGCTCGGCATCTCGTCGACGCTCACCGGTCTCAACTTCCTCACCACGATCCACCGTCTCCGGGCCCCGGGTATGACCTGGTTCCGCATGCCGCTCTTCGCCTGGTCGCTCTACGCCACGGGCTGGGTACAGCTCCTTGCCACGCCGGTCATCGCCATCACTCTGCTTCTGCTCATCGTCGAGCGAAACTTCAGCATCGGGTTCTTCGATCCTGCCAAGGGCGGCGACCCGATCCTGTTCGAGCATCTGTTCTGGATCTATTCGCACCCGGCCGTGTACATCATGATCCTTCCCGGCATGGGAGCGATCACCGAGATCATCCCCGTGTTCTCGCGCAGGATCATTTTCGGCTACAAGGCCATCGCCTTCTCGAGCATCGCCATCGCGCTCCTGGGCTACCTCGTCTGGGGCCACCATATGTTCACCAGCGGCATGAGCGACACGTCACGCATGATCTTCTCGCTCCTCACGTTCCTCGTTGCCGTGCCGAGCGGCATCAAGGTCTTCAACTGGGTGGCGAGCATGTACAAAGGCTCGATCCAGCTCGACTCTCCCATGCTGTTCACGCTCAGCTTCATTTTCCTCTTCTCCATCGGCGGGCTCACCGGCCTGGTGCAGGGTGCGCTTGCGACCAATGTCCATGTGCACGGCACCTACTTCATCGTCGCCCACTTCCATTACGTCATGTTCGGCGGCACGGTCTTCGCCTTCTTCGCCGCGCCTCCACTACTGGTATCCCAAGATGTTCGGCAGGCTGATGAACGAGAAGCTCGCGCGGATCTACTGGCTCATCCTGTTCATCGGTTTCAACATACTGTATTTCCCCATGTTCATTCTCGGCTGGCAGGGCATGCCCCGGCGGTATTATGATTATCTGCCGAACTATCATACGGGCCACCTGATCTCGACCATCGGGTCCTGGATCCTCGCAATCGGCGTGCTCCTTATGTTCTTCAATTTCTTCCGGTCGCTCACCCGGGGAGAAAAAGCCGGAGATAACCCCTGGAACGGGGCCACGCTTGAATGGCAGACGACATCACCCCCGCCAACAGAGAACTTCGAAACGGTCCCCGAGGTCACCAAAGGACCGTATGCGTTCCGATAAGATCGTACAAGAGGAAAACAAGCGGGAAGGTATTTTCTTCTGAACCAGATCATACGTATTTAGTCGAGTCTTTCTCCGTGTCTCCGTGCCTCCGTGGTGAAAGTTAAGGTTTTATGCCCGAACAGCTCGTCCAAAACAAACACTTCGACTACACCGGGTCCAAGCTCGGCATGTGGCTTTTTCTGTTCACGGAGATTCTGTTCTTCGGCGGCCTGTTCCTGCTCTATGCCGTGTACCGGTCCCTGTATGCCGGGGAGTTCCATAGCGCTGCTCAAGGGCTGAGCACCGCGCTCGGCGCAATCAACACCATTATCCTGCTCACCAGCAGCCTGACCATGGCCCTGTCCATTGTTGCACTGCGGCAAGGGAAAAAGAATTCCTCAATTGTCTTTCAGACGGTCACGATCCTCTTCGGCCTGGCCTTTCTCGTGAACAAATACTTCGAGTGGAGCGGCCACATCCATGAAGGGATCTACCCAAATTCTCCGCAGCTGCTCTCCCGGGGCCACGGTGAGATCCTTTTCTACGGCCTGTACTATGTCATGACCGGGCTGCACGGCATTCACGTTATCATCGGCATGGTCGCGATCGGCGTCATGCTGCGGCTGACGGTCCGCGGCAGCATTTCAGGCGGGAGCTTCAACAAGCTGGAGAACGCAGGCCTTTACTGGCATCTCGTGGACATTATCTGGATCTACCTGTTCCCGTTGTTCTATTTGATCACGTAGGGGGGATCATGGAAGAACAAAACGCACATTTGGGCATGACAAAAACCTACGTAGCGGTCTGGCTCACCCTGCTCGCGCTTACCGCTGCCACGATCACGGCCGCGAGCATGCATCTCGGAAAATTTAGCACGCTTACTTCGCTTTTGATCGCGTCGGCCAAGGCAAGCCTGGTGCTCTGGTTCTTCATGCATCTCAAGTACGAGCGGAAACTGTTCAAGATCATGTTCCTTGTCCCGGTAGCAACACTTACCGTCACTATCGGACTCACATTTTTCGATATCTGGTACCGGTGAAATTATGGTAAACGGCTGGCAGCATTTATCAGGCTCCGTTGACAGCATCTTTTTCTTCATTATGGGCATTTGCGTCACGCTCCTCGTGGGCGTGACCGGTGTGATGCTGTATTTCGTCGTGCGGTACAGCAGGAAACGGAACCCTGATCCCGAGGACATCGCAGGGAGCCTGCCACTCGAGATCATCTGGACCGTTGTCCCCACCCTGCTCGTGCTGGTCATCTTCTGGGTGGGTTGGAAAGGGTTCCAGTACATGCGCACTGCCCCGCCGGATGCCATGCTCGTCAAGGTCACGGGAAGGATGTGGACGTGGTCCTTTGAATATGAGAACGGAAAGCAGGGCAGCGTGCTGAAGGTGCCGCTGCGCAGGCCGGTGAAGCTTGCCATCACGTCAGCCGATGTGCTCCACAGCCTTTTTATCCCTGCCTATCGCATCAAGGAGGACGCTGTGCCTGGCATGGAAACGCACCTCTGGTTCCTGCCGGATGAGCTCGGGACCTACGACCTTTTCTGCACCGAATACTGCGGCCCCGGCCATTCCGGCATGATCACGAAGGTAGAGGTGCTGTCTCAAAAGGATTTTGAGCAGTGGTACAAAACGGAAGAAGAATCAGGTGGGTCTAAACCGCATTTGTCCGAGGGCGCAGAGCTTATCCAGGAAAAAGGCTGCATTGCGTGCCACTCCCTGGACGGCAGCGCGAAGGTCGGCCCCACGTTCAAAGGACTTTTCAGCAGGAAGGAAACCGTGGCTACCGCAGGCAAAGAAAGGACGATCACGGTCGATGAGGGCTATATCATGCGATCGATCAAAGACCCCACTGCTGATGTGGTAAAGGGTTTCCCTCCGATCATGCCGGCAATACCGATGACCGATGAAGAGATGCGGGCGATCGTTGACCACCTCAAAACCCTGAAGTAGAGCACGCGACCATGCCAATGATGCTGAAGATAAAAATCTATGCGGACCTCTGCAGGATCCCCCTGTCCCTGTTCGCTGCAGCCTCTGCAGCCACCGGCTATGCGCTGGGAGCCCATCCGGACGCTGCAGGAGCTCTCGGACAGCAACCTCGCGGTCGCCCTGCTTGCCTGTGGTTCGTCAGCACTGAACCAGTTCCAGGAACAGGGACCTCGATGCACGAATGGCCAGGACCAGGAACGGCCGTTCCGTCCGGAGCACTCACCTCCCGCCATGCGCTGCTGGTATCGATCGCGCTGCTGGCCTTAGGACTGGCTGTTCTTGGCGTGACCAGTACAGTGCGAACGGTGATGCTCGGGATCATAGCGATCGGCTGGTACAACGGCGTCTATACGTTCCTCAAAAAAAGGACGGCGCTTGCGTTCCTTCCCGGCGCGATCGTCGGCATGATCCCGCCTGCCATCGGATGGACGGCTGCGGGCGGGTCGCTTCTTGATCCACGGCTTGCGGTCATCAGCCTTCTCTTCTTCCTGTGGCAAATGCCCCATGTCTGGCTGCTGCTGCTCCAGTACGGTGGGGAGTATGAGCAGGCCGGCCTCCCCTCCCTTGCGCGATGGCTGAACAGGGACCAGATCGCCCGCCTTGCATTCACCTGGATAGCGGCGATGGCCGCAGCGAGCCTGGCGATACCGTTTGCCACCAGAGCGAATGCGCTGACCACGTATGCGGCGCTCATCCCTGCCGCAGCCTGGCTTGCGTTCTCAGGATATAAACTGCTGGGCGTCGATCCGGGACTCCCTGCAGCGGCTGTTTTCAGGCGGATCAATGTCCACATTTTGGTGGTCATGTGCACGCTCTGCCTTGGCCGCTTCATCCCTCTTCTCTTGTAAATCCGATGACCCATGAACAGGCAGAACGATTAAAAAAGCTGCTGATTGAGAATTCCCCGCTCATCGAGGAATATACAGCCGCTGTCTGCCCGGACTGCGTTGATGTGTGCTGCCGGCAAAAGCACGGTTCGCATAGCTCACGCGACCTCGCCTATCTGCACGCGCTGGGTTCGACTGCTCCGCCGCTGGAGGCCGGCCGTGACCCCGACGGGCCATGCCAGTTCATGGGACGGGCCGGTTGCACCCTGCCGCGCTGGACCAGGGCGTTCAAGTGCACCTGGTTCTTTTGCGAACCGCTCCTCGCGGCGCTGGACGAAGGGGATCCGCGGAAAGCGCGTCGGCTCTCGGATGCACTCCAGGAGATGGTGGATATTTATAATGGGTTGGAAGTTAAAGCGGTTGGTGAGATAAAAGTGAAAAAGTAATGGGCCGCAGATAAAATCCGATAAACGCGGATAAAAACAAAAACCAGAAGCAACTGTTTTTTCCAGGTCAACATATTGTCCGCAGATTTCACAGATTTCACAGATTAAAATCTGAAATAACCCGGAATTTATTTTTAAAATCTGCGGCCATCTGCGAAATCTGCGGAAAAAAGCGTTTTGCCTTCTGCAGTTTTTAAGTTCAAATGACCAGGAGGTCCCGTTCGCCCTTGAAGTATTGCCGGACAAGCAGAAGCAGCTTGAGATAGTAGTTGTCGATGCAGGGCACGAAATCGTCGACAGTGATCACGACCGCTGTTCCCGCTCCCGGGCTTACGAGCATGGCCGTGGCGCTCCGGGCGGCTCCTGAAAAAAGGCTGATGCCGCTCTCCACATCCAGTTCGATCACCGCATCGACCTCTTCAGCCTGCAGCGCCAGATCGCCCGGCCCGCCAGCGCAGGGATAGAGGAACACATCCTGAAACTCCTGCTCAATGATGCCCGGCGTGAAACAGTAGGCAAAGACCCGCCGCCCCACGCTGACCAAGCCTGAAAAGGGCACGACCAGTCCCAGTTCTTCCTTGATCTCGCGCGGCCCGGCGATCGCCGCATCCTCCCCCGCGGCATAGTGCCCGCCAACGCTCACATCGAACTTTCCCGGGGCGATCATCTTTGCTGCGGACCGTTTTTGGAACAGAACGCAGTGCTTTCGGTGATGTTCGTACGCAATGAGGCAATGGAACGCACCGTGCCATATACCGCTGCGGTGTGCCTCGTCACGGGCGATCGTAGCGCCTGTTTTCCTGCCCGCGCAGTCAAGCATATCGAACATTTCCTGTGCCATGTCTTCTCCTTTCCCGGGGAAAAACAAAAACCGCAAAAAACCGGGAACCACCCCGACGGGGCTGATCTTGGCTTTTTGCGGCTTTGTGGTTACTGGAATAGCATCGTAAAAACTTTGGGCTACAACACCCATTGAGGAAAGACAGCTGACAACGGTGTCAGATCTTGCCGTCAACCATTTCCTTCATTTCCTTGCCTGCTTTGAAGAACGGGACCTTCTTCGGAGGAACAGAAACCGTCTCGCCGGTCTTGGGATTGCGTCCTTCCTTGGCACGCCGGTGCCGGATGCGGAAGCTCCCGAAACCGCGGATCTCCACCTTGTCCTCATGGGACAGGGCATCCTTGATGCCGTCAAGCACCGTGTTCACCACGATCTCCACCTGCTTCCTGGTAAGCCCCGGCTTCTTTTCTGATATTTTGTCTACCAGCTCCGCCTTCGTCATGCAACCCCTCCTCCTGACCGATTCCCGCTAGTAACGGTACTGTAGTTTTCCGGAACCGCTTGTGATTCCCTGTGCTACGGTTTCTGCGATCCACGAAGCAGTTTCTTCCTTCAGGTAATCAAAAAACGGCATCTTCTTTTCTTTTTTGACCACGTAGGGTTTCCCTTTTATCCCCGCCAGGCCGGCGGCGGCGCGGATACTGTGCTCGAGATCCCCCAGCTGGTCGACCAGCTTGAGTGCCAGCGCCTGTTGGCCGGTGAAGATCCTGCCGTCCGCGATGGCCCGCACATCGGCCTGCGGCAGCTTCCTTCCTTCGGCAACAGCCATGACGAACTGGGTCTGGACATCATCGATCACACCCTGCAGAAGCGCCTTTTCCTTTTCCGTCATTTCACGAAACGGTGAACCGACATCCTTGTATTCTCCGGATTTCACGACCATCCCCTTGACCCCGATCTTTTCAAGGAGCTTCTCGACGTTCGCGAACTCCATCTTGACCCCGATGCTGCCGGTCATAGTCCCGGGATTCGCCACGATCAGGTCGGCCGCGGCTGCAACATAATACCCGCCTGATGCGGCCACCGACCCCATGGACACCACAACCTTCTTGCCCTCCTGCCGGGCATGCTTCACCGCATTATAGATCTCCTGGGAAGGAACGACGCCTCCGCCAGGGCTGTCGACGCGGATCACGATGGCTTTGATCGACGAATCATCGGCATAATCGTTCAACTCTTCGACAATATGTTCGGAAGAGAGCAATACCCCTTCGAGCTTGACCAGTGCCACCTTGTTCTGCCCCACGACCGGCAGTTTGGGGGATGATTTGCTGCCGGTCAGGCTGTAGGCCAGAAACAACAGTACGAAAAAAACCGCGCCGAGCACGGCTGCCGTAGCAAGTACGACCAGAACGGGATTTTTTTTCATGGTCTCCTAGCTCCGTTCCTTGAGTAAAGCCCCCAGCGTCGTGTCGGGCTTTTTCTGCTGGCTCATATACTCCTGCAGCGATGATCGGTCCTTGCCCTTCACCTGCGCCTTGATCGACAGCGCGATCTTGCGGTCCGACTTGTCGACTTTGATGACACGCGCCGTCACTTCCTCGCCTTCCTTGATCTCAGGAGCGTCCTTCATAAACTCCGATGCTGGGATCAGACCTTCAAATCCCTGCTCCAGCTCGACGAACACACCGAAGTCGGCGGTCTTCGTTACCTTCACGGTCTCATCCTGCCCGACCTTGTAACGCCCGGGGATAAAGGTCTCCCAGGGATCGGACGTCAACTGCTTGAGGCCGAGCGAAATACGTTCCTTCTGCGCATCGATGCTGAGGACCACGGCCTTGGTTGTCTGCCCCTTCTTCAGAACCTCCGACGGATGCTTCACGTGCTTTGTCCAGGACAGATCGGAGATATGGATAAGCCCGTCAATACCCTCCTCCAGGCCGATAAAGGCCCCGAAGTCGGTGATAGTCTTGACCTTGCCCTCCACCTCGGCGCCCACGGGGTAGCGTTCGCCGATCGTCTGCCAGGGATTGGGTTCGATCTGCTTCATACCGAGAGAAATGCGTTTCCCGGCGGGGTCGACGTTAAGGACCTGCGCCTCGATCATGGCGCCTACAGAGACCAGCTTGGACGGATGCTTCACCTTCTGCGTCCACGACATCTCCGAAACATGCACGAGCCCCTCGACACCGTGCTCGAGCTCTACAAAGGCGCCGTAATCCGTGAGGCTCACCACCTTGCCGCGCACCCGGGCGCCCAGGGGATAACGCTCTGCGGCCGCAGCCCAGGGGTCCTGCGACTTCTGCTTAAAGCCGAGCGACACTTTCTGCTTTTCCCGGTCATACTTGAGAACGACCACCTCAAGTCTGTCGCCGACCTTGAACAGTTCCGAAGGATGCCCCACCCTGCCCCAGGACATGTCCGTGATATGGAGCAGCCCGTCGATGCCGCCGAGGTCGACGAATGCGCCATACTCGGTGACGTTCTTGATCACCCCGCTGACGGTCTGACCCTCGGTCAACGCTGCAAGCGTTTCTTCTTTTTTTACGTTCTGCTGCTCTTCCAGGATCGACCGGCGGGATAGTACGATATTACCGCGACCCGAGTTCATCTTTACGATCTTCATCTCCAGCGTTTGGCCCAAAAGCTGGCTGAGATTGCGCACCGGTCGTATATCGATCTGCGAACCCGGAAGGAAAGCGGGCACGCCGTCGAGATCCACGGTCACACCGCCTTTGATCATCGATACCACCTTGCCTTTGACGGGCGCACCGGTCTGGTGCGCGCGATTCAGCACATCCCAGACCTGCATTTTTTTCGCTTTTTCCCGCGACAGGATCAGGTTGCCGTTCGAATCTTCTGCGGCCTCGAGGAAGACCTCAAGCTCTTCTCCCGGTTTGAGGGCCTTCAATTCCTCTTCCGTGAACTGCTCTACGGGGATGATGCCGTCGGACTTGTAGCCCAGATCCAGCATGACCACGCCGGACCGGATCTGCAGCACCCGGCCCTTGACGATCGATCCCGACTTGAAGCTCTTCAGGGATTGGTCATAGAGTTTTGCGAATTCCTGGCTATCTTCATCAGCCCGCGTGTTATCGTCACCATCGAAATCTTCTCGTGCTTGATTCATGAACCTGGCATACCTCCTGAAATATGGTATCGATCCCCGGACTATCGGCTGATATCGTCTTTGTGCAACCGTTCCAGCACTTCACTGAGCACCCAGTCGGGGGTGGACGCCCCTGCGGTCACGCCTATCTTTCGGGCGCCCTGAAACCACTCCTGCCGGATCTCCCCGGCGACCTCGATGTGATGCGTCGGTTTTCCCTCCTGCCGGCATATGGAGGCAAGCCTGCTCGTATTGGCGCTGTTCCTCCCTCCCACAACGAGCATGACGTCAACCTGTCTTGCAAGGATCTGTGCTGCATGCTGCCGTTCTGTTGTTGAATTGCAGATCGTGTTGTATACCTTTAATTCCTTGGAAACACGGAGCAATTTTAGCACAATTTCCGAGAAATTACCATAGGATTGCGTGGTTTGCGCCACAATGCCGATACGGTGCTGAAGCTTCTCCTCGTCCACATCCTGCACGTTCTCGATCACAACGGCATTATTACCTGCATACCCGATGATGCTCTGGACCTCAGGGTGTTTCTTTTCACCGACCACAACCACCTGATAGCCTTCATCCCTGAGCGCCTCGGCATGACGCTGTGCCTTCCCCACAAAGGGGCAGGTAAGGTCGATGATCTTGAGTCCCTGTTTCTTCGCCTGCTCAAGAATGGACGGTGGCACGCCGTGCGACCTGATAATGAGGGAGTTTCCTTCCGTCAGGGTCGAAAAGTCATCAACGGTCTCCACCCCTGCCTTGCGCAGCCGATCGACTTCCTGCGGATTATGGATCAAGGGCCCGAGGCAGTATACGTTGCCCGTCGTCGCCGCCTCAAAAGCGGTATTGATCGCACGTTTGACGCCGAAACAGAACCCGGCCTTGTCCGCCAGAATGATCTCCATGCTCAGTTCACATCCTTTTCCCGGCCAATTCCATCATAAAGTCGAGTACCTCATCGATGCTCATGGCGCTCGAATCGATCACGTGAGCATCGGCCGCGGCCTTGAGCGGCGCGAGCTCACGCCCGCTGTCCTGACAATCCCGCTCCCGGATCTCGCGGGTGATCCGGTCCAGGTCCACATCCATGCCTTTTTGCCTGAGTTCCCGGTACCGCCGCTGTCCCCGTTCTTCGGGACTGGCATCCAGAAAGAATTTCAGGTCAGCCTTCGGGAAAACGACCGTGCCGATGTCCCGGCCATCCATCACGACCCCGCCGTGGCTGCCGAGTTCCCGCTGCAATCCCAGCAGCCGCGCCCTGACGGCAGGGGACTTTGAGACCGCGGAAGCCATCATTCCCATCTCCGGCGTGCGGATCTCTCCTGTCACATCGATGGCATCGACAATGATGCGGAGGTCGTTCTGGTCCGTGTCCGTCCTGATCGTGACCTCCGTGCGGGCGCACAGTCCGGATAGCCCCTCCTCATCAGCAGCAGCGATCCCGTCGCGCTTCGCCTTCCAGCCGATTGCGCGGTACATGGCGCCAGTGTCAATATACGTGTACCCCAGTCGCTGCGCCAGCAGCCGCGCGACGGTGCTTTTTCCCGCGCCCGACGGTCCGTCGATCGCGATGACCAGGTCTTTTTTTTGTCCCTGCATATCACTCGTGCCGGCGTCGTACACTTCTGCGCCGGCCGCCGCAGCCGCTCCCTGTCCTACGGTTTACCGGCGGCGGCATCCTTTTCGCTGAGTTTTTTGTATGCCTCGGCCAGCCGCTCGAATTCACTCCTGGTCATGGGTGTTTTCAACATCTCGGTTATGGGTGCAACGCCCCGCTGATCGCCGAGCTTCGCAAAAGCCGTTCCTAATGCCCCTTCCAGGCCCATCCGCTTGGCCGGATCGTTCGCGATCACGAGAAGCGGCTCCAGCGCTCTGGTGTCCCGTGACTCTCCCAGTGCCAGGATGATGGTCCGCTTATCCCGATTGCCCGGGGCTTCAAGAAATTTCAGCAGTTCGTCCACGGCCCGCGGATCACGGGTGGTCCCCAGTATCTCAACGGCCGTATTCGAGACACTCACATCCGTACCCTGGGCAAGGCTGATCAGCGTACTGACCGGCTTCCAGTCGGCGTCGGCAATGGAGCGGATCACCGCGGACACCCGTATCATATCGAGCTTGGTCAGTGCTTCAGAAAGCGGTTTTGCCGTATCCGCCTCCTGGAAGAAGGACAAGGCTCGCGCTGAAGAGACCCTGATCTTCTCATCCGGATCAAGCACACCGTGCATGAGTGCGGGAATAGAAATTACATCCTGCAGAACGCCGATGGCGAGCGCTGCTTCGCCGCACACTTCAGGCTTATCCAGGTCGTTATGGTACGAGAATCGGAAAAAGTCAAGGGCGCTGGGATCCTTCAGGTCGGAGAGCTTTCTCATGGCTTCGGTTCGCACCGAAAGATCGTTCTGCAGATTTGCCGCTGCAAATGCCAGCGCCCCCCCACCCGGGGTCTTGATCTTTTGTACGGCGGCGGTCATGTTTTTCAGCTCGTCCCAGTGCGTCAATCCCACTGCAGCCCGTGCCGATCCTGGCCGGCGCCGGCATGACGGTGATCGTTACGGAACGGGGGGGAAGCGGCGGCCTCCGGAATCCGGACGGTTTGTCATCTTTGACATTGACCTCGAAGGTATTGTCCTTTTTGAGCTTCACAAAACAGGCGATAGCGCCGAAGCCGTACCGGTCCTCCCGGAGGATCTTTTCACCGTTCACCGTGAGCTCGAGCGAGTCGGTCCGTCCGGCAGCCGACTCACCGTTCTGGATCTTGATGAGATACAGGTCTTCTGATGCCTGAAAGGTCCGCGTATACTTATTCTGTTTGCCGTAGCGCTCCTTGACATCGAACACCTCCGGGCCGAAGATGTCCTTTTCAGCAGCCATCGCGGTCAACGAACAGAACAGGGTCATTGCGAGCACCCATGCCGCCGATTTCATTTTTACCATGTTCTATCTCCTTACGCTTTCAATATGCCGTGCTGCTGCAGCAGCTGCCCGAAACCCGGGAACGACGTTTCGATCCAGGCCGTATCCTGCACCACGGTCTCGCCGCGCGCGGCCAGTCCGGCCACCGCAAGGGACATGGCGACCCGGTGATCGCCGTGGCTTTCGCAGAGCGACCCGGTCAGCGCATCGCTGCCACGGATCTCCATCCCGTCGGGACGCTCGGTGACCGCAGCACCGAGCTTTTTCAGCTCGTTCGCCATGGTCGCGATCCGGTCCGATTCTTTTACCCTGAGCTCGGCCGCATCCCGTATGATCGTGGTGCCGACGGCATAGGACGCGGCCACGGCCAGGATCGGGATCTCGTCAATGGCCCGGGGGACCAGATCGCCGGAAATCTCGACGGCGTGAAGTTTTCGATAACGTACGCGAATATCGGCCACCGGCTCACCGGCCTGCTCTCTCCGGTTTTCGAGCGCAAGGTCGGCTCCCATGGCCAGCAAGATATCGACGATGCCGGTGCGCGTGACGTTCACGCCCACATTCCGCACCACGAGATCCGACCCCGGCACGATCGACGCTGCCACCAGAAAGAACGCGGCTGACGAGATGTCGGCCGGGATGTCGAGCGTGCCCGTTGTTGTAAGCCGCTGCCTGCCCCGAAGCGTGACCCGGAGCCCCTCTTCCCGCACGTCGACGCCGAAGGACCTGAGCATCCGCTCTGTATGGTCCCGGGATTTTGACGGTTCGCTCACGGAGGTGTCGCCGTCCGCATAGAGGCCGCAGAGCAGGACCGCCGATTTTACCTGCGCGCTCGCCACGGGGCTCGTATAGTCCAGTGCTTTGATCCTTCCCGCGCGCTCCGCGGATCGCCAGGGGCGCCAGCTTCCCATTTGCGCGGCCGTCGATCGCTGCCCCCATGAGGCGGAGCGGTTCAACGATCCTGCCCATGGGGCGTTTGGTCAGGTACTGATCGCCGGTCAGCACCGAGAAAAAATCCTGGCCCGCAAGCAGGCCGGCAAGGAGGCGCATGCCCGTTCCGGAGTTGCCGAGGTCGAGCACGCCAACAGGCTCAGACAGTCCGTCCAGGCCCTTCCCGTGGACCACCAGACGGCTCGAGCCGATCCCCTCGACGGGAATGCCGAGCATCTGAACCGCCCGCGCCGTATGCTGAGTGTCCTCCCCGGTCAGGAACCCGGTGATCTCGGTCGTACCGTCGGCAAGCGCTGCGAACAGGACCGAGCGGTGCGATATCGATTTGTCTCCCGGCAGCGTGATCTCGCCCTTCAGGCCGTGCGACGGGTATACTCTGAGATCAGACACTAGCCCAGCCTCTTTCTGACGTCGCTCGAAGTTCGCAGGTGTTTTTCCAGACGGGGTTCATCTCCGGCAATGATCTCTCGTTTGAACTTGTTCAGCGAGAAGATATACCGGTCGATCATCGTGATGAGGTGGTCGCGGTTCATGAGACAGATATCCTTCCACATTTCCGGAGAGCTTGCCGCAATGCGGGTGAAATCACGAAAACCCGCGCCGGAGAACTGGAGGTAATCCTCGGTCCCGGTGTTCAATTCCGCCACAGCGCACATCATGGCGAACGCCGCGACATGCGGGAGATGGCTCACCGCGGCAAAGACCTTGTCATGCAGGTCTGCGTCCATGACGACCACGTCCGCTCCCGCCGCGGTCCACAGGTCGCGCACGGCCTCCAGCGCCTTCCGGTCCGTGCGTTCCGTCGGAGTAAGGATGCACCGACGGCCCTGGAACAGGGTCTCAATGGACTCGGCGACGCCGGACTTCTCCCTGCCGGCGATCGGATGGGCCGGGACATAATGGGCGCCAGGGGCGAGGTTTTCCTCGATGTCCTTGATGAGCTGCCCCTTGACGCTCCCGACATCGGTAAGGATCGCGCCGGGTTTTAGATGAGGCCCTATCTCGCGCACGATCTGCTTGAACGTTCCAACGGGCGAAGCGAGCACCACGAGATCGGCGTCCTCAACAGCCTGCGCAGAGCCCTGGCCCATGCGGTCGATCACGCCGATTTTGATCGCCGTCTCAAGCGTGCTCCTGTTCCTGCCCGCTCCCGTGATGCTGCCGGCAAGGCCTTTGAGCTTCATGACCCTGGCCAGCGATCCGCCGATAAGGCCTACGCCGATGATCGTTACCTTATTGAAGTGAATTGACATGGGTTGTTTTTATGGTACGGCTGTAAGCGCATTTTGATGAACTCGCTCTAAGTCGCGTGATGGTATCTATGCCTTTAGAATTGCTTCCAGCTCGGTCATGAACCGTTTGTTCTCTTCGGGCAGGCCGATCGTGACCCGGAGCCTGTTGCCGCCCATGGCTCTGATGATCACGCCTTTCTTGAGAAGGCTGTTGTACACCTCACGGCCGTCGCGGCTGGTCTCGAACATGACAAAGTTCGTCTCCGTCGGGAAATAGGTTATGCCGAACTGGTCGAAGGATTGGCAGATAAAGCGCTTCCCTTCGATATTGTTCGCAACGGATTTTTCCACATGCTTGCGGTCCGCCAGGGCGGCCAGGGCGCCGACCTGTGCCAGCGAATTCGTATTAAAGGGTTGCCGCACTTTGTTCATCAGTTCGGCGATCGCAGCGGTCGTGATGCCGTAGCCGATGCGCAGCCCTGCAAGGCCGTAGATCTTGGAGAAGGTCCGGAGCGCGAGCACATTCTTGTCAGCATGCAAATAGTCCAGGGAATCGGGATAATCAGCGTGCGTCACATATTCATAGTAGGCTTCGTCCACAGCCACCAGAACATGGTCCGGTACACGGGCCATGAACCGGTCCATTTCGATCTTCGTATTCATCGTGCCCGTCGGATTGTTCGGATTGGCGATGAACACGATCCTGGTCTTATCCGTGATCCGTTCAGCCATGGCATCGAGGTCGTGCCGCCCATCCTTGAACGGCACGATAACATTCTTTCCGCCCGCCGCCTGGGTGACCATCTTATACACCACGAAGGACGGATCAGCCGAGATCACTTCATCCCCGGGCTGGACAAAGGTACGCACCACAAGCTCAAGGATTTCGTTCGAGCCATTGCCCAGGATGATCTGGGCGAGGTCGACATCATAATACTTGGCAAGCGCCTGGGAGAGATAAAAACCGCTGCCGTCAGGATATCGGTTCAATCCTTCCAATGCCTTTTTGACCGCCGCAACCGCCTTGGGCGACGGACCGAGGGGATTCTCGTTCGATGCCAGCTTGATGCTCCCGCTGATGCCAAGCTCCCGTTCGAGCTCTTCGATCGGCTTCCCCGGCACATAGGGTGTGATGCTTGTTATGTTTTCGGAAACAGGTATCATTATCGAACTCCGTTCTTCTATTGCGGATTTCGGATTGCGGATTTCGGATTAAAATCTTTTGACCCGAAAAATCCGCAATCCGAAATCCGCAATCCGAAATAGTAATTACCCGCTTTTCGGATACGATCCAAGTACCTTCAGGAACATGCAGTCCTGCCGCAAACGCTCGATCGCTGCCGCGACCTTCTCGTCTTCGATATGACCTTCCATGTCGACGAAGAACACATAATCCCAGGCGTTCCGTCCTGAAGGACGGGCATCGAGCCGGTTCAGATTGATGCCTGCTGCGGCAAAGGGTGCGAGCATGGAATAGAGAGCCCCGACCTTATCCTTGATCGAGAACATGATCGACGTCTTGTCGCGGCCGGTCTTGCCCGGCGATTTCGGGGCAATGACGAGAAACCGGGTGATATTCGTGGTGTTGTCCTCGATCTTTTTCCCTGCAATCTGAAGCCCGTACAGCACAGCGGCCATTTCACTGGCGATAGCCCCGACCGTATGGTCGTCAGCCGCCATTTCCGCGGCCCGGGCGGTACTCGGCGCTTCAAGGACCGGTACGCTGGGAAGGTTCTTCTCAAGCCACTGCCGGCACTGTGCGGCTGCGGGTGGGATCGTATAGATTTTGACGATATCCTCAAGTTTTCCGGATTTGTTCATGAGGTGCTGAGAAACCTCAAGTACGATCTCCGCCGATATCTTGAGATCTGAATCGATGAACATATCATGGCTATAGATAACAGCCCCGGACGTGGTATTCTCGATGGGCACGACGCCGTAGTCAGCCCGGCCCCGTTCAACTTCCGTAAAAACGTCCTTAATGCTTTCCACTGACAGGTACTGTGCAGCCAGTCCGAACTGCTGCATCCCTGCCATGTGCGTAAAGGTCGCGCGCGGGCCGAGGTAAGCGACTTTCAGGGGACGTTCCAGGGACAAGGAGGACGACAGGATCTCGCGGTACACTGCCCGAAGGGTATCCTGGGGCAAAGGACCCTTGTTCCGGCTGGTCAAACGTTCGAGGATCTCCCGTTCCCTGCCGGGAACATGAAAATCAAGTTTTTCTGTCTTCTTGATATTGCCGACCTCAATGACGATCCGTGCGCGTTCGTTCAGGAGGTCGATCAGTTTATTATCGAGCTCGTCAATCTTTTTTCGGAGCTCCAGGATCTTTTGCATAGGCATGGACCATAACCCACCTTTGAGGAAGTGTGGAATTATAGTTTATTTTTTAAGCAGTTGCAAGGGATTTTTCAGATCCGGCCGTGGTCTGATTTGCGGCAGGGAGAAACACGCGACGCCGCTTCAGGCAGCGTCTCCCTGGAGAGCAGGTGCCTGTGTTCGACGTCGCCAAGCGCGGCCAGGAGGCTGGCCTTGATCCCGGGCTGCTCGCGCTCCAGGGTGGAGAGAAGGTGTTTGATCCGGGAGCGCTTCAGGTCCTGGTCGCCGCAGGCGGGGCAGGCGCAGCAGGTAATGGGAAAACCCGCCCCTGAGGCGTAGCGAATGATCTCATCCTCGGGCACGTACACCAGCGGCCGGATCACGATATTACGGCCGTCGTCTGCGGCGAGCAGCGGCGACATGGCCTTTATTTTGCCGTTGTAGAACTGGTTCAGCAGCAGCGTCTCGATAAAGTCTTCACGGTGGTGCCCAAGGGCGATCCTGGTGCAGTCGAGCTCCCGGGCCTGGGTATAGAGCACGCCGCGCTTGATGCGGGCGCAGAGCGAACAGGGGGTATCGTCGGGCCCCAGTTTTTCGAGCATCAGTTCGTGGACCGGCGCCTGCACGATCCGATAGTCGTACCCCTGCTCCTGGAGATAGGCCTCCATGAGGCTGGTCTGGAATCCCGGGAATCCGGGATGGACCGTGACCGCAACAATGCGAAAAACTGATCGGAGCCCGCTCCTGAAGCCGCGTAAGGACGCGCAGCAGGGTCCAGCTGTCCTTGCCGCCCGACAGGGCAACGAGGATCCGGTCATTGTTCTGTATGAGCCCGAAATCGCCGATGGCCTTGCCGACAAGCTTCCGGATACGGACTTCTCGGTAATCAGTTTTGCCCATGGACAAATCCTACGGAGTGGCGGTCAATAAGTCAATACCTTTATCCTAACCCGGACAAGCCGGAACCAAAAAGCCTTTTCACCACGAAGGGCACGAAGATCACGAAAAAGTTGAAAAAGACAAAATCAAAATATTGATTTTAACTTCGCGCGCTTCGTGTTCTTCGTGGTAAACTTTCTTGCCATTTTGAGAAAAATTTTATTCTTTAGTTACTAAAAGGACAGTTGGCCGCAGATATACGCAGATTTTCTCAGATAAAATCGATCGCATATAAAAAAGGCCCCGGAGAAATCTCCAGGGCCTTTTAAGAAAGATCGGGATCGGGTTTATCTTTTTTTCTTCGCCTTTTTCGAGGCTTTTTTCACGGCTTTCTTCGCGGCCTTTTTCTTCGCTGATTTCTTCACGGCTTTTTTAGCAGCCTTTTTTGCTGCTTTTTTCTTGGCAGGTTTTTTTGCCGCTTTTTTTGCTGCTTTCTTCACCGCTTTTTTTACTGCTTTCTTTTTGGCCGGTTTCTTTGCAGCCTTTTTCGCTGGTTTCTTCATGGCAGGCTTCTTCGGTGCTGCAGCCGGAACACCAAACTGCTCAGGCGCCTTCACGCTGGCGGCCTCCATGCCGCAGCAGTATATCGGCTCCTCGAACACATCGCCGGTCCTCGTTACATCGATCCTTCTGCCGCAGATCCTGCACTCATACTGCATAATCTTTTCGATACCCATTCGCATTCTCCTCCTTGGTAAGCTGATGACCCGCCGATGCGGGTGTGGTCACTGATCAATGACGATAGCTTCGTGAGAATACTCGGAGAACCGCGCGTTCATGCAGTCTGCGCTTAATGTTACTTTAGAATCATATTTATAAAATGTCAAGAAATATGTCGTTTTTAGCGGTCTTTCGTGCGCCTACGACCACAGCCTCGGCTGTTTTTTGTTCGCCATGACCATGGCGCTCTTGATTCTGTCCGCCTGATGCACTTCCCATATCTGCTCCATCCCCTCGATGGCGGAAAAGAGCGCCTCATCGGTTACTGCTCCGTCCCATTCCCTGGTTTCGGCCAGCCGGTACAGTTCCAGGATCACGTCATCGAGTTTCATAATATATCTCCTTTACATACAATAGGTTAAGACATGTTTCCTTGCACGGCGATGCCGCTCCAGGTGAAAAAAAACCGGGAGAAAACCCTCCCGGCTGATATATCATGCGTATGGCCTTTTCAAACTACGATACAGGGAGAGATCGTTCAAGAATGCCTCCGGACCATTTTGGGAATGTATCGTACACTCCGCATTACGATGCTACCCGCACTTGGAGAATCCGCAGCCACGGCAAAAGGCGCAGCCCTCGCCGAACTCCAGAAGTCCACCGCAGTCCGGGCACTCCGGGCAGATGCCGAGATGGTTCTTGCCGTCTCCTGCTCCTGCGCCGCAGTCCGTAGACGCATAGCCCACGTTCTGCTGGGCCGCGGACTTGGGCTTCGGCATATGCCTCTGGCCGGCGTCCTTGGTGTAGCGCTCCAGTGCCCGGCCGATGGCATCGGGGCAGGACAGGATGGAGCCGCCCTCGACCCAGGCCGGCGACGGGCAACGGATGCCCTTCACCTGCTTGATGATCGAATCGATGGAAACGCCTGACCGAAGGGCCAGCGATACCAGACGCGAGACCGCCTCGGACTGGCTGGCAGCGCACCCGCCGGATTTGCCCATGGTCGAGAAGACCTCGCAAATGCCCTCGTCGTCCTCGTTGATCGTGATATAGAGGTTGCCGCAGCCCGTGGGAAGCTTTTGCGTGACGCCCTTGGTAAGGGCCGGCCGGTGGCGCGGCTTCTTTTCCTCGGCCAGTTCGGGCGAGGCGGAGGCGACCGTGACCGGGTGGGCAGCTGCAGCGGCTGCTGCCGCCTTGCGTGCCTTGTCCGTGGCGCCGGTGGAGAGCACCTGCTCGTCGCGCGAACCGTCGCGGTAGATGGTCACGCCCTTGCAGCCCAGTTTGTAGGCCATCATGTACACATTCTTCACATCGTCCTGGGTCGCGCTGTGCGGGAAGTTCACCGTCTTGGACACGGCGTTGTCGGTGTATTTCTGGAACCCACCCTGCATGCGGATATGCCAGTCGGGGGTGATATCGTGGGACGTGACGAACACGCGCTGCACGTCCTCGGGCACGGTCTTGATGCCGGTGCAGCCGCCGTGCTCGGCGATCTCCTTCATCAGGGCGTCGGAATGGAAGCCCCGCGCCTTGGCGACCCGCTCGAAGATGGGGTTCACTTCGACCAGTTCGGCCCCGTCCATGACCCTGCGGATGTAGGAAAGCGCGAAGATCGGTTCGATGCCGCTGGAGCAGCCGGCAATGATGGACAGCGTGCCCGTGGGCGCGATGGTCGTCACCGTGGCGTTCCGCACCGGCGCCATGCCGGGTTTGTCGTAGATGCTCCCCTTGAAGTTCGGGAAGGGGCCGCGGTCCCGGGCAAGCTCCTCGCTCATTTTCCGGCCTTCGTCGGTAACGAACTGCATGACCTGCTCGCCGAGCTTCACGGCCTCGTCGGAATTGTAGGGAATGCCCATCTCGAGCAGCATGTCGGCAAAGCCCATGACGCCCAGGCCGATCTTGCGGTTGGAGCGGGTCATCTTGTCGATCTTGTCGATGGGATAGCGGTTCACGTCGATGACGTTGTCGAGGAAATGGACGCCCTGCTGCACCGTGTGGCGCAGTTTGTCGAAATCCACGGCCTTGCCGTGGGGCGCCAGCATCTTCGCCAGGTTGACCGACGCCAGGTTGCAGGACTCGTAGGGAAGCAGCGGCTGCTCGCCGCAGGGGTTGGTGGACTCCATTTTGCCGATGTGCGGCGTGGGGTTGTACTGGTTGATGCGGTCCATGAAGATGATGCCGGGGTCGCCGTTCTTCCAGGCCATGTTCACCACGGTCTCGAAGACGCGGCGGGCGCTTAAGGTGCGCACCACGTCGCGGTTCCGGGGCGACACGAGGTCGTAGTCCGTGTCCTGCTCCACGGCATCCATGAAGGTGTCGGTGATGGCAACGGAGATATTGAAGTTATTGAGCCGGTCGTTCTGCTGCTTGCAGGTCACGAAATCGAGCACGTCCGGGTGGTCCACCGACAGGATGCCCATGTTGGCGCCGCGGCGCGTGCCGCCCTGCTTCACCGTTTCCGTGGCCGCGTCGAAGACGGTCATGAACGAGATCGGGCCGGACGAGACGCCCTTGGTGGACTTGACCACGTCGTTCTTGGGCCGGATGCGCGAGAAGGAGAAGCCGGTGCCGCCGCCGGACTTGTGGATCAGCGCCGCCTGCTTCACGGAGTCGAAGATCTCCTCCATGGAGTCGCCCACGGGCAGCACAAAACAGGCCGAGAGCTGGCCCAGTTCGCGGCCCGCGTTCATGAGCGTCGGGCTGTTCGGCAGGAACTCCAGCGAGGTCATGAGCCGGTAGAACTCGGCCGCGGTCTGCTCGACCTCGGCATCGGACTTGCCGTAGGCCCGGTCGGCATCGGCAATGGTCCTGGCCACGCGCGTGAACATGTCCACGGCTGTTTCGACCACGGTCCCGTCCTCGTTCCGCTTAAGATACCGTTTTTCAAGAACCTTAAGGCAGTTCTCGGACAGATTCAGACCCGTGCCGGATGCTGAAGCAGATGCCGCGCTCTTCATAGATTTCCTCCCTGGAATAAAAATTATAAATACAAATAAATGCGGGGCGACCTTATGACCGCCCCGCATTATATTACAACTTGTCCGATTGACTTGCCAAAATAAAACAGTTTTTTAGCGAGATGCTCATATGGCCCTGCCGTGATGTGTTTTTCCTGGGTGCAGCCTATTACTGTTGTATTTGAGGTGAAGCTGGAAGAAGAAAAATTCAATAGAAATTATTCTACTAGCTAGCGCAAAACTCGTATGGAGTATAACACAACATCTTGTGTTGTCAAGGCGATTTTTATACAACATATAGTCATACTTTTAGTAATTTAGGCCCGCTAAAGAGGCGTAAAATCAGGACAAAAACATAAACTGATACTTTAAAACACCGCTTTAAATGCGGATATCATGAGCTATAAGGAGTGAATAGGTCCGGATATTCGTGTTGGAACTGGCAGAAAGCTGGTCTCGGGTAGCGGATGGCATGCTCAGAATCGGAATGTAAAACCATCAACCACTTAACCTTACTACTCAGCCATTAGGGATTTCAGGATTATTGACATTGTCACGATATACCCAGATATCCAGCACGTGCGCTTGTTCTCTTCACTTCGCACCACAGCAACCGATACGCACTTACCGGTGATCCCCTGTTGTTTCAAAATAATCGAAATCAGGATAGACCTTCGATTTCGGCCCGAAATACCTGGGTGAGGTAACCTTATAGTGAAGGGGGTCTTCTATCGTATCGATGTTGAGCGCCAGCTCCTCCGGATGCGGCAGCATTCCCTGCGACAGCGCAAAAGCTTCTGGATTATAGGTTTCTTTAAACCATGAGGGCAGGTTGAGCATTACCTCGGGAGAAGTTAAAAAATCTGTGTCGAAAAAGTACAGATCAACAATTTTATCGAAATCGATCGTCTCGATATAGAACGGATCCACAAATGATGCCTCTTTTCTCTCCCTCTTGTTTCTCTGCCATGGAAACGCCATCATTATGAATTTCCGTAAAAAAATTCAGCACGTCGAACAGCAGTAGGTAGTGATAGTCGTTAAGATAATAGATTTCAGGCCTATCAAGACGCAGGAGCATGTCGCGCAGGGTCAGGACAGCCAATCTCGGCGGAAACACCTTGCCCGCAACGGGAAAGGATTCAACGAAAGTTTCCTTGGATAAAGCCCCGTTAGGATCGGGGTCCGACCGCATATCGGAAATAATGTCGCTGGCAAAGCTCAGGCCTTCTCTGAGAATTGCTTGAAATACCGCATCCGGCGCGTTTGCAAATCGTAGCAATGTTTACTCCTGAACTTTGACAATATTCGCTATCGCCGGCCAATCCTTCCCCTTGGGCATGACAAACAGGCATTTGCCGTTGCTCTTGTACATCCAATTCTCGTTACCGGTGTTGTAGGGAGGATCGATATAAATGCATTTGACTTTTCCAGCGTAATACGGCAGGAGCGCTTTGAGGGCAAGGAGATTGTCACCCTGGACGAGCAGGTTTCCAGCGTCAGGATCGCCAGCGGACAGGCCGTTGTCGCACCGCAGCAACCGGTACGGCACTTCCCGGTGGTGGTTGACTACAGCTTTCTTTCCGATCCAATCAAGCGTGGGCATAAATTCCGTTGGTCATTTGAGGGATTAACTTGAGATTGAAAAATAACGTACTATAACCGGTGGGAAATGTAAAGGGGATTTGAAAATATATGATCTATAAAAAGACCTTGCCCAAAGTCCATGACTTTTAACGTCTACCGAGCCAGCGGATTCGACTAATTCATCAAGGACTTCAGGGCTGCTTCTGCCCTACCGCACGTACACCAAAGTTCAGGAACGATATGACACAGCTGTTCGACATGAGAGTGCAATCTTTCCGCTTCATCGTGTTGAAATGATTGAAATGCAATATCTGTTATACACTGTCCAACAAAATCACACCATTTCGTTAGCTCCGTATGCGAAGCCGCTGCAACAAGGGCAATCCAGATGGCATCTTCCGCTGATAATAAATGTCCAAGTTCAAACCGGCATCTTCGAATAAGTATTCGTATTTCATCAGCAAGTTCACTACTTCTAGTAACTGCGGCAACAGTGGCTAGCCCTCTTAAAACTGAATATAACTCTTCTTTATTGTCAGCTTTTTTCAGTTGGTGTTTCACTGATCTCAACGCCTTCGCAGCAAGTTGCGCATGATAAGAGTCAAGACGAAATATTAAGGCAGGGTTCACGAGTGCGGCAAATGATTTTGGCTCTAGAACATCCGAACTTAAGCGTTCTTCTATTTCCTTTACAAGATCTGCCGGTGGCACAATCTGGGACTCTATCCCGCCTTCTAGTGGGCCGGGCAGATATTCTAGTGGAAATTTAACGAGAGATTGCAAACTCTCGGGCCCCTCACCCAATAGCAGGTCACGTAGAGCCGGAGTTTGAATTTTTGTATCGTGCACCTGTGCAGCGCTAACAATTCTCCCTATGAATTCGGCCTTGAGCTGATGAGGGTATACATAATCGGGATACCAACGAGGTTCGCGTCGGAGATCTGACATGGTTTGAAGATAAAATTGATGTAATCGGCTATTGAACGCCCATTCAGCGAACGCAGAGCTATCTACTTGCGCACTGATAACCACACGCTCTAATAACGATGCCTGTGCGATTGACGCTAATCGCCTCCAGTATGGCGGCTTACTACTTAGAATCTTCGTTCTGGACAACTCGCCTTCAACAAGCACAATTAAAGATGATGTCAATTTTAATCTGCCGCCGACATCATCAGGGTTGTCATCTCGGATTTTTTCTATGATGTTCTTGATATAAGGCGCGATTTTGGGCTGTTTATCCAAGATTGAAAGGCCGATCTCAATTGCGCCGACCTGCGATATTCTATCACCATTCTCTTGAAGCCACTCATAGGCGCGGATAAGTTCTTCCTCTTAAGAGATTCAGTTTTTATAGAACTAGAAATTAATGAATGGGATGCCAAGAGTAACGCATACAAAAATCCATCGTAGGGCCGCCATGACATAAGGCCGTTAATGTGCTGAGTAGCATTCATATTCACATATTCCGCTATATTTGAACTTCCCTCGCAGTCACCTGCCAAGCGGGCATAATATCGTTCTGATCGTGGAGCAAGCGAAGATAAACGACTCGTCCCTCTCTCGAGCTCAATTCCGACTGCGGCTGTCACTAACTCCGGTGTCTCTTTGAGGTCTGCCTGCAGTTCGTCCAGCTCATCATCATCCAAGGCTCGCAAGGATAGAATCTCTCGCCATCGCGCTATGTCGATTCCTGGTAAATTTACTCTTTCTGCCGCTCGGTCAAGACTCGCCAGTCTTTCCGCCTGGTTAGGTGATAATGCTGAAAAATCTGGCAGACTAATCTTGCGTTTCCCATTCGATAACGTAAAATCTTGCATACTACCTGTCTTAACAATTTCCAACTGCCATTCTTCTCCATGCAATGCCTTTAGGATTGACTTTGTCCCACTAGGTATAAAAGCCGCTCTTATGCAGCCGTAAAGATCCGATCGCCGAAAAGACATACCGCCATCATGAAATGTAATCTGCACTTCTCGCTTAATCCCATAACCGTTTCGGAATTCGCGATCTAAAAGTAGCGAATTACGTATCGAGGAAGGAAAGAGCCGTAGCGCGAACATCGAGAATGCCGTACGTTCTTCAACATTAGTGCTCACTATTAGATAACCTCCGTAAACCTCTCTCCACGAAATTTGCAATAAGTTCTTTCGCTCCATCAAGCAACCGCGCATAAAGAACTGAGTCTTCTTCTCGAATCCCTGTCAATACGTGTTCCTCAATCCAATTCAGATACTTATTCTTGATATCTGTAGTTGCATTATGAGGTGCGGTAAGTAACAACATTATGTGCGCCCCGTAGATATCAATAAATATACGCAGACAACGCTCATTTCCGAAAAAGTGCGCCCAGCCTCGCACGTCAATTAACTGGAGTAGCCATCCGGAACGAGCTTGCATCGTTTTCTCGTCTAATGCGGACATCCATTGAGCTTTCAACGTTCTGATAATGGCTTGCATTAATCCATTGAACCAGGCTGCCTCCTTAGGTAACTGGAGGAAATGACTCATCCTTATACGAAGAAGGTTTTCTCTAATTGCTTTTAGCTCTGCTGTCTCTTCAAGTACATTATCGGCAACTTGGGCAGTCGATAGATATTGCTGAAGTTCGTCGAACGTAACCGGTATGAACAAGTAACCGGATTGCCGAAGCCGTGTTCGGTACTCGCGTAGCTCATCGAGAGAGATTGTGCCTCTTTCTTTCTTCTGGAGAGCGTCGATCAAATCAAGGGTTGTCAACAACGGTATCTGCTCGTCACTGCTTTCGTTGGTCTTATACTGCTGGTATTGATTAAAATATCTGTCGTCTATAATGAGTGCTTCAACGTCAGCGATAAGGTCATAAATTGCAAAAGTAGGATGATCATGCAGTCTTGGTTCCTCTGAATCGTCCATTTGTGGCATCCGACCGACCTTGACCCTCCCTTGTTCAATACCCAATGCAAGAGAACTCCTCAGATTCTCAATTATTTTGTTCACCTCGGAAGAAAGCTGTTCGTACTGAAGAACCCCATTAACCTCCTCTAATTCCCGCGTGGAGATATACACCTCTAAACCAGCCGGCTTCAACTTAGATAGAAGGCCCGTATGTTGGAGATAAGTGACAGATAGACTATCCAAATAGAGCACAGCGTTATCATTGATTACCGGTTCATTAGGCCATTTTTTCTCGTGAAGGCTAAGGTAAGATCGAGCGCGTTGCTCCTCGAAAGCTGTGAGCTGGCTCTTTTGCTTGAGTTTATCAACAATTGACGAGCAACTACAGATTAGGCTGTAAAATGACGAAAGATCAGCCTCTTCCGCCATTAGAGAACTTACTCTGTGTACCGGCGCTGATCTAACTACAACCTTCTGTCGCTTATCACCCTCCACCTTGGCTTCGGCTAGTAAGAATGCGAGATCTTCTCCTACCTCCGCTGATAAGTCAGCATCCATCGGCACTGTCGCCCTAAACTCCCTCAGCGCACCACCTGCAAGCAACTGTCTGAGCTTGCGGGCGTCCTGAATTTTGCTCGGTTGATGGAAGGATGCCTTTTGTTTTTCCTCGAAAAGCCACCTCAAAGTAGAATGAGGTATGACAATGCGATCGAAAGCATCAAATACCTTCTCAAGAAGTCCGAGGACTGACAAGGTTAACAAAGAAGTAGCTTCCATTGCTGCTACTCGACATGTACAAGGTAGCGGAGAACGAGCGCCACTATAGGCCGGTATAATTACTCGTTTTCTTAGGTCTGGTTCAGTCGGATTCGCTAGCGCGGGCAAAAGGATCATATCTATAAGCGACCTGTTCAAAAGTTGTCCTGCGACAAAGATTGGCAGGGCTCCCTGATTAACTTGTTGCCAAGTGTCGTTTTCTCTACGATCCCACGCGGGCTTCCGATCCATTATATCTTTTATGGACATTCTTTGGATCGGACCATTTGCGCCCGACAGCTCAGCGGCTTTATTTAGCCACTGTGTTGTCGTCTCGTCTTCCCACCCCGCACTCATTGCCGTGAAGTAAGCAGCCGCAAGGATTTGGGGATCTTCGGCACCTTTGTTTGCCGCGAACCGAATCAGTTCCTTAGCATGAGGTGACCTTACATGTTGCGCTAATTTCGCTGTCTGTATCAATTCATTAGCTTCTCTCTGCTCTCTATTCTGCCACTCTTTTTCCACATATGGCAGGAGTGATCCCCAGGCTCCGGAAGTAATTGCCAGATTGACGGTCAGAGTCCTGTCATTCGGATTATCACGCTTTACTTGAAGCTTGCCCAATGCTGCCGCTGAGCCTGCCAAATCACCTTCACGATAAAGCGCCCAACTCCAAAGCATCAGAAGGTCATCAGATTGGTCGAGAAACTCTGGATATTTTTTTAGCAGCGCAAGCAGTTCAGCGAAGCGATGTGCCGCATTCAATGCTTTTGAGATACGCTCTGCATCCAATAAGGCTCGCGTTTTTTCGAACAGCAAAGCGCTATAATTACAAAATTGCGACCAATCCTTTTGTTCTTCTGGCTGCTCTTCAAGCAGACGTACGAGATGCTGAAGGTCTATAAAATTACGAGAACCTTCAAACGCAATTTTTTGGGCCTCTATTGGATCGATTTCTGCAGACTCGGCGATAAAGCGACGAAGCTTATCATGCTCAGCATCTGACAATCCCTCGGCAACGAGAACCATCAACCTCTCTTCTGCTCGCTGAGGCATACCCGCTTTTACAAGCATTTCGATCTCAAGTGAATTGATTGACTGCTTGGTCAAGTATTTTTGCAGTTGAGCGCGATGACGATTGACATATTCGGCAATTGCTTTCGGCCCTTTTTGTGTAAATGCCAATGAAAAACGGGCCAGAGCAGCAACGCGAGACTCACCGCCTGACAGCGCTGTTTGCCGTTCTATCTCTTTCTCAACCGCTTCAATATCAATTTTAAGACCGAAATCAAGTGCAAGGGGAAGCCTGCGAAGAGAAAGAGTTGGATCGTTCATACTTGATTGAAGTTTTTGAAGACCGGATTTCGTACTATCTGGATCACGTAGCTCGAGCCAAAGCGCGTAATCATCAGCGAGGCTAGCTGTTTCAATGCAGCCAAGTGCCTTTGAAGCAAAAATTAATTTTTCAAATAGTTCTTGAGCTCTTCTTCGAGCTTTAAGTGATGCTTCATCTGACGCAAGTGGGAAATTCTTTGGATTAAACGGTATTTGTTGTAAAAGAATAGACCTTATTTCATCAGGAACAGCCTTTACCAAATGGGTGACAGCTGCAATCTGGTAAAGGACAGGGGCATCTTGGTAATCTTTTTCCTTGAGCTCGGCAACATATTCTAGGGCGGTATCCCAGTGATCAAGTTCGAAAAGTTGAGTTAATTGACGAAATTTACCATCTGGATCAAGGTCAGAAAAAGCTATCCCTGACTTCGATAACCATTCAAGCGCGGATGAAGGATCCTTCTTGTGGTTGGTTACAATAAAAAATGCGGCGGACTTGGCAGTAGCTGATGATAAGATCGCAAGTTTACTCAAAGCTCCTTCTAAGTTGCCCTTGGCAGAAATTATAAATGCTTCTGCTAGCATTATTTCTTGACCAGTGCCCAGCCGCTTTGCTGTTTCCAATAGTTCGTCTGCTTTAGTGCTATTGTCACCAACAGCCAAAAGGCGGGCACACCATGCCAAAACCCTACTCTTGATCTCATCAGAGCCGCCCTCGAATTCGCCACTCTGAATTTTTTCTGCCAAGCGAAGTGAATGATCAGCATAAGAGAATTCTCGGAAAAAGCGAGCACGTCGTATTACTGATAGTCGCTCTATAATTTCACCATCTACCAAATCTTTCGGATATTTCTTGTTAAATAGGGGCGGTGATATTGGACCCATGGCGCGGATGCGTTCCGCGATACTTTCAGCTGTTTTTTCGCTTTGATCTATTACTGTTTGCTTCAATGATGAAATTGCTTCACCCTGAGTTCTTAAAAGACTTTCTATTTCAGGCTCGCGGCGCGCTGTTTTCAGCTCCCTTTGGATGAATTCGCGAATATGCTTATATATTTCTGATGACTGATCTATCGGTTTGCATATAGTGATATGATTAGCATCAACTGGGATTGGATGTGCTCGCAGGCCGGGATTACTACTGTCAGGCTTTACTACCAGAAAAAATTTCTTATAAGGTTGCGTTTCAGTTAAGTTTAGATGCTCAATACGACGTCTATCCGACCAATCTTGGTACCATGTGTTCAATTTATGTAGGTTAGGATCGTTTCGTACAAGACTTGCTGTTGTCGCTGACGGCATACAGAATATGCGGAGGCGGTCGGCTAATGTTGATAGGCCCGAACCGAAATGCGGTGTGGCGAGGAAGCCAACGCGATGTACATTCTTTAAAAACCCAGCAACATTATCACGTTGATATGACGCCATCTCTGCATCGAGTAAGAGCTGTTTGATAACAAGGCCCCCAAAGCTGTGGCCAATGAGAATTATTTCCCCAGTCTTTAGCTTTGGCTCAAGGAGAAGAAGTTCCAGCACGTTTGTTGCGCGATCAGTCAAATGCATGGCGGAGCCTCGCCAACGCGAGACTGATGCTCTGTATCCGACTGTCCACACTGCTAATCCTTCAATATCGTTGGCCAGCCATTGGAGCAACCCTTCTTGAGATTCAGGCGCAGACTGCCAAGTTTTGAATGGGTCGCCACCAAGCCCATGGAGAAAAATGGCGTGCTTAGTTACGTCACCATGAACATCTGTAATTTGAAATAAGTCTGCCAATTAACAGCTCCGCAGCCCTAATGGGACAGCTTTAACATTAAACACAGCTTATAATATTTTGTGCCTGTCCGGTTGTTTCAGGTAGTGGGCAATATTCGCTTTCGGACCGTAGCTCAAGACTGAATGAAATCCTTATATAATTTATCCCATGTATCGCAGTGGCTGAAATAGCAGTTCCTGCGGCAAGCGAATGCGCCAGTGCCCTATGATGAGGGTTATTTGCCGGCTCAAATACATCAGGCAACCTGCTTCCCCAGTAACCACCGAACAAAGCACCAATTCCTTCATAAATTTGGGTGCTCTGGCTTTTGATCTTTCGACAGATATAATGATGCAACCAGTGCGGTACCCATGCCAACTGGAACGTGTACGTCTCTATTTGGCATGAAGCCTCCTTTTGCCAAACGAACCGATAGCGCAATATTCGGAAAACGCTCGATTGACACTACTTTTTGGCTTTAAATTTAACATGCACTGGCTCCTTAACCATTTTTTTTGCCATGAAGTCAACTGGCGTCCCCTTTTTTGGTTGTGAAATCGACTTCGACTTCGCGTTTCACTTTTTTATGCGCATCAAATTCAACCGTTTTCTTTTTTAGGTGTCGTCATGTTTTTGACCTCAACTTTCATTCTTTAATCTTTGACAGTACCGTCGACCTAAATGAATGGCTTTATTGTGCTGAAATCTGCCGACGACTACGCCGGGGTAATGGTCGCCGCGATTGTTACTTTCCTGAAGAATAAATGAACTCTTCCCGCCCTGTGGCCAAATTGGACTGAAAATATTCCTCACTCAGCCTTGGGTCGAGTTTATGGCCGGGAGATAACGTGAGCCCCGAGGTTTGTAAAAGCCGTTCCGCGGAGATTACGCTTTCGCTTGCGTCGAGAAAAGGCACGGCCCTGATGGCCGCCGCGTCGAAGGTGCAGATTGTCAGCAACTCCTCTTGCAGGAGGATGGCGAGCGACTCTATTTCACCCGCATGAATAGCGTCCCTCTTCAGCGCCGGGAGCCTGCGCAGAACTTCCTGCATGTCCTCTGCGGATGACGTTATTTCCGTGATCTTCCCGGAGTCAATATAAACCTTCCGGAAATCCACTTGGATCTTCTGTCTGCTTTTTTTGTAGTACTTGACTTCACTCACTACCGTCGAGGCAACGTGGACCTTGTGCTGTTTCGCCAGGCTGTCCAAAACGCCGAGTTCCAGCAGCTTTATCGTAACATCGGCGTCAAGCAGCCACAATTTCAACGGATTCACCCTCCGACTCGGTCAGCCCGTAAGACTCGATGACCTCATCGATGTCAACACGATCGATGTTCAGAAGTTCGGCGAACTTGCCGCGCGAAATCAGCCCCTTCCGCAAGCACTTGACCGCAAGCAGTATAAAGCGCTCCGATACGGGAATTTTATCGCCCTCGCCTTTTCTGATGCGGCGATCCAGCATCAGCAAGTCGTCGCTTTTCACCAGGGCCTCGGCCTGCTCCCACTGAATAAGGTGCAAAGTAACCATGCGATAAACCAATGCTTGCGTGGAAACGCCGAATTCACGGGCCACGTCTATGAGATCGGAGAGTGTAAGTCTGTGGTCCGTTACGCGGCTGCTCAATTCCCCCCTCACTTCGTTTTCCGGCAAGAGAAGGGTTGCGGCGAAACGATCCGCCTTTTTCTCGAGGTCTCCGAATAGAGCGCCATTCTTTTCCATCTCGTCCGGCGGGCAAATATTCCAGGTCAAAATATGAAAAAGCTCATGCGCTAAGGTAAAATTTATCCGCCATGGAGCTTCTTCACTGTTCACCACGATAGAGGCGCCGAATTCCGGATGCACCGTCGATGCCGCCGAACCGAATTCCGACAGTTCCACGAAAAGAATTTTTATGCGGAGCATTTGCTCCATTACTTTCTGAAGCGCAAACGCCGGTCTGCCGCCGATGTTGAATATGTTTCCTACCCTGTTCGCCAGGGTATCTATTTCGGAATTGGTACGGATGTTCTCGGGAGAAACCCGCAGGAGGTTGCCGGCCCCCTTATTCTCAAGACCGAGCAGGTTTTCAAGAAGTTGATACTGCTCGATGCGCTGCTTGATTAAGGCCTCTCTTTCCAATTTCTTCTCGTTTGCGGGGGCCTTTCTCCAGAGGAAATGGACCTCCGGCAGCGTCTCATCGCCACCCAGGAGCAAGCTGTTCAGGTTGCAGAAATATGTTTTAGCGAACAGTATCAATTCATTCGCCTTGACCTCGCGTTCACCCTTCTCTATGCTGCTTAAAGTTTGGTAGTTCTGAAAGCCGAGCCGTGCGGCTGCGTCGCTAAGCGCCAATCCTGCCGCTTCTCTCGCTCTTTTAAGGCGATCAGCTAATTCCGTTCGAGACATAACAATTTCCCCTTTCCCGACATTCGGCCGCCTCAAGTTAGTTTGCCTGTTCCTGTATAGAATATACTTTTATTATATTAAATTGTCAATAAGATAATATTTTCTTATACAGCATATAATGCATGTATCTATATGTATTTTAAGTATTTTTATATATCATTAGACGGTGATAAATACGATCGGAGTACCCTCTCCCCGAGGGGAGAGGATAAAAATGAGAGGGGTTATCGCTGTTGACCTACTAAATACTCTTTTTTTACTTCGCCATCCCCCGAAGCGTCTCTTCCAGCTCCTTCAGGTGCTTCCCGTACGCTGCCCAATCTTCCTTCCGGAGCGCTTCACGCGCCTTGCGCAGCTGCTCCAGCGCCCGGGAGCCCAGTTCCTTGGGGTTGATAATGATCGCGGCCGGGCCGCTTCTCGGTCATCCGCATGCTCGGCAGCGTGCCGCTGAAGAGGCGCTGGATCGAGGCGTCCAGCGTTTCCTCCATGACCACGTCGTTCCCGTAGGCGACAATGACCCTGCGGAGCTCCGGCAGGCCTCCCTTGTCCGTGGCAACCAGGTAGAGCGGCTGCACGTAGATGAGCGAGTCCTCCATCGGGATGATCAGGAGGCTGCCGCGGATCACATCGGAACCGCTCTGTCCCCAGAGCGTGAGCTGCTGCGAGATGTAGGAGTCCTGGTCGATGCGCGCGTCGATCTGGCGCGGCCCGAAGACCAGCCGGTCCCTGGGGAAGGTAAAGACCGTGACCTTGCCGTAGTTCTCGCCGTCGCACCGCGCCGCCATCCAGGCAGCCAGGTTGTCCCGCTTTGACGGGGTAAAGGGCAGAAGCAGGATGAACTCCTCCGCCTTGTCGCCCGGAAGCCTGGTGATGAGGTAATAGGGCTCCATGGTCTTTTCGCGGTACGACGGGATCTCCCAGAGGTCTTCTTTATTGTAGAACACCGCCGGATCGGTCATATGGAAGGTCGTGAACATCCGCGCCTGGATCTGGAGCAGGGCGCGCGGATAGCGGATGTGCTTCCGGAGATCGGCGGGCATTTCCGTCAGCGGCTTGAACACGTTCGGGAAGACCGCTGCATAGGCCCGGGCCAGGACGTCCTGCTGGTCGACCACATAGAACACGACGCTGCCGTCATAGGCATCGACGACCACCTTGACCGAGTTGCGGATATAGTTGGCCCCGCCGGCAAGCGGTTTTGAATAGGGAAGGCTGCTGCTCTGCGTGTAGGCGTCGATGATCCAGGACAGTCTGCCGTCGTCTCCCACGACCATGTAGGGATCGGGATCGTAGGACAGGAACGGCGCGATCCTGGCCACGCGGTCCAGGATGGTGCGGTTATAGATGATGCGGCTGTCGTCGGTCACATCGCTGGACAGGAAGATCTTGAGGTTCCCGAAGTAGGAGGCATAAAGAAGCCGCTTCAGGAAGGACGTAAGCCTCACTCCCCCGCTTCCCGAGTAAACGGTATAGACGTTCTCCTTGGTCGTGGGATAGCTGAACTCCCTGGTCTTCGTGTTCACGATCACGTAGTCATTGGGGCTTTCGCCGTAGTAGATCTCGGGACGGGTCACCTTCGGCCCTGCGCTCGAGACCGGCGGGATGTCCTTGATAAAGAACTCCGGCAGGCCTTCCCGGGTGATGCCGCTCACGGGCCCCATGGCATAGGCCGAAACCGTGGGTGAACACGAGCCGCTCGTTGATCCACGATTTGTTCGGCAGGTCCGCGTAGGACAGCTCCCGCGGGGACAGCATTGTCTGCAGATATTTGCCGTTCACGGTATAGCGGTCGTTGTCCACGTCGCTGAAGTGGTAGTAGGTCCTGATCTGCTGCAGCTGGCTGTAGGTCTTGAGCAGCGGGTCCTCGTCCCAGAGCCTGATGTTCTGGATCGTGGACAGGTTCTTCCTGATGTCCGTGAAAGCCAGCTGCTTGTCCGCGGCAAAGGGCTGCAGTTCCATATGCTCCAGGCCATAGCCGTAGCGGGTGAATTTGATATGGTCCGCGATGTAAGGCAGCTCGAGCACGCTCTCGTTCGGCGAGACCTGGAAGCTCTGGACCGTCTGGGGATAGACCTTGAGCCCCAGGAAATAGACGCCGCTAAGCACGGCAAGCGCGATGAGCGGCAGAACAAAGGACCGCTTCGCCGCAACGAACGGCAGCAGGATCGCCGTGGCAAGGCTAAGCACGGCCATGACGGTCAGCATCAAAAGCCGCACATGCACATCGGTGTACGAGGCGCCGTAGAGCACGCCGTGTTCCGTGGTCATGAGGCCGTAGCGGTCGAGCGCAAAGCTGAAGGACAGGCTGATCAGGAACAGCGATATCAGGATTGCCAGATGGCGTTTCACCGCCGGGTCCACGGAAAGGAATTTGCCCAGCCACACGACGCCGCCGCGAGAAATATAAAGCACGACGACGAGAAGGGCGGCAAACACCAGCATGCTGCGCACCATGGTGTTCAGCATGTTTACAAAGGGAAAGGAGAACAGATAGAACGAGATGTCCTTGTTAAAGAGCGGGTCGGCAAGGCCTGCAGGCACGCTGTTCAGAAACAGGAGCGCCTGTTCCCAGTACTGCATCCCCACGGTGAACGAGAGCAGGAACATAAAGCCGGACACGCCAAAAGCGAGCCACCCCATCATCCGGTCCAGGTCGAGGTGCTGCAACTGCGGCACACTCTGCCAGAGCGGGTTCACGCCGCGGAGCGGAAAGGATTGGCGCCGCGCCACCGTGAGGTTGATGAGGAAGACGACAAACGCGACCGCGCCGAACAGCAGGCCGGTCAGCAGCTTCGCCTGAAAGGTCTTGCTGAAGACCGCAGCGTAGCCGACCTCCTGGAAGAACAGCCAGTCGGCGATAAAGGTGATGATCTGGCGCGATGTGACCAGGAGAATGAACCCCACGATAGCGGCAATGATAAGCCCCCGGTTCCCCTGTCTTTTTTTACTCTGCATAGTATCTCCTTCGTGAGATCGTTAAGAATGAGATCGTACCAACGTCAGACATCGGTACAGGAATGACGTAATAGGGTTACTGTAGCGGAATTTTACGCAGGTGGCAAGGAAAAGCGAGACGGAAAAACATAAATCATTTGGACACGGAAGAAGCGGATGAACTGCGGATAAAGGCGGATAAATCGACATCATCCTCTCCCCTTGCGGGAGAGGACTGAGGTGAGGTGGCCAGGTTTACAACAAATTCAATTTAACCGCAGAGACGCGGAGGCGCAGAGGAAATCCTCATTATTTTATTGTCTTTCTCGGCGTCTCCGCGTCTCGGCGGTGGATTATGTTCTATCCCAGCTTCTGCCGGATGAACTGCCCGATCTTCTCGATGGCCTCTTTTCCCTCCGCCAGCCGGTAAGCAAAGGCGTGGAACACATGCCACAAACCCTCCCAGACCTCCAGCGTCACCTCGACACCGGCAGCCTTCGCCCGCTCCGCCACACGCTTCGAATCGTCCAGCATGATCTCGTCGCTGCCCACGTGGATCAGGAGCGGCGGCAGGCCCTGCATGTCGGCATAGAGCGGCGAGATGAGCGGATGGCGCAGGTCTTTTCCGCCTGCATAGAGCGCGGCATGAAATCGGTTCATCTCATCGGTGAGCCAGGGGTCGGCCTCGGCGCGGGTGACAACCGACTCCCCGGTGCCTGCAAGGTCGGTCCAGGGCGAGATCAGCACGCCGCCTGCCGGGAGCGGAACATGAGCATCGCGCAAAGAGACCAGCGTGGACAGGGCAAGGCCGCCGCCTGCGGAAAAACCGACGAGAATGATGCGGCTGTGCGAAATGCCCTGGTCAAGCAGCCAGCGATAGGCAGTGATCGTATCCTCAAGCGCGGCAGGGAATGGATCTTCCGGCGCCAGGCGGTAGTCGATGACCAGCACGCGGCAACCCGAGGCAGCCGAGAGAAATGATGCGATCACATGGGTCGCTTTGCTCGATCCCATGGTATAGCCGCCGCCATGGAGGCAAAGGATGACCCTATCCGCAGCCGCACCAGGAGCGCTGACCCATTCGCCCGGCACGTCGCCTGCGATGACCGGCTCAACCGTAGTATCAGGCTGCAGCGGCACCCAGCTCGAAAGCCCTTCGAGATTGGCCCGTGCTTCCTTAATGGAGGTCGGCAAGGGGGCGCTTTTTAGGTTTTGCTTCAACCAGCGCCTGATGCGATCTTTTTCCCGATTTGCCACGGCTTAGAGCCTCTCCTTTTGACAATCAAGCACGATGCTCATTACCCTTCTTTAAACTACCCCTTCACCCCATTCACGCCTGGCCCGGATCGCACGACATGAAACCGGCCCCGATCTGTTCGAAGATGAAAAACTTGATCAGGGCGCTGTCCTCCAGCGAAATATTCACGAACTTCAACCCCATGCCCGGTTCGGAAAAGGGGCCTTCCTCGAAGGAGACGATATAAAGCACTTCAGCCTCGAGGCTTACGACCCTGTCTCCAAAGAAAACGTCTATCGCGACGCGCGTTTTCACCGGCTTGGGCTCCAGTGTCCGGAAGAACATGCCGTACTTTGACAGCACGGTCACAAATCCCTGAATAGCGCCATCCCCGGTCCCATCCCGCAGTTCCGCCGGAAGGGCGGTGGCAATCCTGATGTTTTCGCGCGTGCCCCGCTCGATCGCCTTCTGAACGATCGTGAAAACCTCGTCAGCATTGACAGGTGTACGAAGCAGTCCGGCGAACTCACCCTGCCGCAGGCGTTCATCGAGACCACGATCGGGTCCGGATACGACCATGACGAGCGGCACATCCCTGAACCGTGCGTCCGCCTTCAGCCGGGCAGTCAGGTCTGCCCCGACCCCCCCTGCTTCCGCAAAAACCGCTACAGCCGGCGCCACACACAGGAACTCGACCCCTTCACTGGCACTGCTCGTGCTTGCAACCGTGTAGCCGAAACGCTGCAAGAGCATGCTCAGGGTGAAGCGCTCGTTCCAGTCAGCGTCCACAACCAGGATGTACCGCGTCTGTCCGCCTGCCAGGTCTGGTTTGTTCATAATAACTCTCCTTATTCGGTATCGCCTCCGCACCGGAGCTCGCAGCATAAAAAATACATGGACCATTGTCGCATTACAAGAGGCGTGAAAAGGTTCGCTTACGCTGAAACCATTGCGATCACCGCTTTGACAAACTCCTCCGGCTTTTCCACCTGCGGCATATGACCTGCGCCGTCGATCGTGATGAGCCTGGCCCCGGGTATCCACTTTTGAAGCGCATCTGCCTGCTTCAAGGTCGCCAGGCCGTCCTCTGCGCCCCACACCAGCAGCGTTGGAGACTGTCGACTTCGACAGCGGTGAATTATGGTTCATGATCGTATCGAACGAGATCCTGGAATAGGCCATGGTGTTCTGCTCGATCTTTTCGAGAAAGCCGGCAGGCAGTTTGGCAGGGTTTGCAAAGGACCGTTTCAGGGTCTTTCTGGAAAAAGTAAGATTGCGAATAAGTGCACGAAATCCCTGATTCACCCCGGGCAGCGAAATAAGCTTTTTCATGAAATCCGGGAATGATCGGCATGTATCCTCCGTCCACGAGCACAAGCTTTGAGACCATCTGCGGATGGTCATTCTCGAACTTGATGGCAACGCCTGCGCCAAACGAATTTCCAACAACCGTAGCGCGGTTGAGATGCAGCGCGTCAAGAAGTTCCTTGAGCATCGTTGCCATGCCTGACAGCGTGGGCGTGGATAGTTTCTCCGACTGGCCGAACCCCGGGAGGTCGGGAGCAATGACCGTGTACGACTGCGCGAGCTGGTCCCATACCCTGTTCCAGGACATTTCAGCATCTCCCCATGCCGCATGGAGCAAGAGCAGAGCCGGACCTGAACCGCCTTTCCAGAAGTGCACCTTCCGTCCCGTAAGCGTGAGAGACTGCTCTTGCACGATTGATGATCGCTCGCTCATAAGGACCTCCCCTTAAGAGAATCTTTGACACGGATAACGGCGGATTAAATTATGAAAAAGCAGGATAATGCCTGGCCGTATCCGCCCTTATCATAGCTTTTATCCGCTTCTTCCGTGTCAAAGGTTTACGCCTTGGTTGTCGCCATAGACACCCTATGATCTGCCACGAACAGACGCCCGCATCCTCAGATAGCGCCACATGAACAGGAGCACAAAGGATATGGGCCAGAGCAGCAGAAAGGGCCAGTGGACCGCAGAACCATGCTGGGCCGAAATGATGAGCACGACAGCGCTCGTAGTATAGTAAAGAAAAACGCCGGGCATGAACACCCACATATTCCTCCACCACGCCGTCAGGAAAAGAACTAGCCAGCGGGACGCCGAACAAGGGCGGGTCCATGCTCCCCTGCAGCACATAGATCATGGAGACGCAGAGAAGCGGCCAGACGACGGCCAGCAGCGAGCTGCGCCAGTCCCGGTGCTGCCGGTGGTCCCGGACGATCATGAAGATCTGGAAGATCGGGAACCAGGGACCTGAAAAGAACACCTTTGCGCCAACCAACCACCAATACGTTCCAACCATTATACCCCCAGACAATCAAAACCATTTTTGCCACGAAGGCACGAAGACACTAAGAGAACATTAGACTAAATGTTTAATAAAAACCAGAATCATGATCCGGCATTTTTTCGGCCTTCGTGCCTTCGTGGCAAAGCCATTGTTTTCATTTTGCTTCTAAAAACAAAAAGGGCTGAGAAGAACTCTCAACCCTTTTAAAGACCATCCCCGGTTTTCCTACATTTTCAGTTTCAAGTACATGCCCAGCGCCCGGTCAGAGTACTTGATATGATTGACCAGCCAGTCAACGCACAAGTCCTTGATCTCCTGAGCGAGGAGGGCATTAATGCCTTCCATCATGAGCCTGTCCTTGAGCTTCATGAATGTTCTCACGAACTGTTCGTGCTGGGCCTTATGCGCCGTGGCGCTCGAGTAATTGTATTTCGCCATATACTTCTCTTCGTTCCCGAAATGAAACACCACATAGTCGGTCAGATACTGGACGATCTTTGACACCTCTTCCCGGGCAGTGGTTCCCTTGTCAACGGCAAGAAGCAGGCTGTTCACGCGAACGAACAGTTCCTTGTGCTGGGTGTCGATCTCCGACGATCCCGATGCTAGATTTTCACTCCAGTCCAAAGCCATATCAACGATACTCCTTATTCGTGTATTTTAAATTCGTCCATACTATACCATATTTATCGATAACGGTTCAAATCCGTTTTTCCGGAAAAGCGACTTGGTGACAGGCCTGGACCTCTACCATGGCATCGGCTTCCCGGCACTTATCCTCGCACGCTGACTCCGTGATTTTTCACCTTACTTCTCCCTCTTGCTGTTGGCAAAATCGGGATAGAGCCGGGTTACACAGTCGGGGCAGAGGCCGTGGGTAAACTCTGCGTCAGTATGCTCGCAGAGATAGGATTCAATGGTGTTCCAGTAACCATTATCATCACGGATCTTTTTGCAGCCGGCGCAGATCGGCAGCAGCCCCTGCAGGGTCTTGACGTCATCAAGGGCCTTCCGCAGGTCCACGATCAGTTTCTCCCGTTCAATGGTCGCCTGCTTCCGCTCAGAGATATCGATGCAATACTCGATCACCTGCACGAGCTTTCCCCGGTCGTCAAAGATGGGGAAGCAATGGACCTCCATGTCACGGCATTTGCCGTCACCGACACAATGCGTATGCTCCACGGTCGCGGGCTGGCCCGTTTCCTTCACCTTTTCAAAGGGGCAGGGATGAGCGCTGCCGTTGCACGGCGCATCGCAGTGATGAGAGAGCTCATGACAGGTCATATTCTTCGGCAATTTGCCCGGATAGGCTGCGTAGTTCGCCAGCTTGAGCTGATAGGTCTCGGCGTCAATGACCGTGAAGGAGTGCGGCAGCGCATCGATCACCGCGGTCAGGAAGGCATTCTGTTTCCGGATCTTGTCCTCGGCAGCCTTAAGGTCTGTAATATCCTTGATGATCAGCACCACGCCGACACATTCGCCTTTTTCATAAAAGGGCGAGATCGAGATCTGCGTCTGGCGCACCTCTCCCGACTTGGTCCTCGTCTCCGCATCCTTGTGCAGGATCGGCGTCTGCTCCCGCATGACTTGTTTCAGCGGACACTTGCCGTTGCAGAGCTCGGATTGCTCGCAGAAGATATCCTGGCAGACCTGCCCCACGGATTCCTGCGGGGAGAAGCCGGTCAACCCTTCCGCTGCTGTGTTCGCGTAGAGGATGTCCATGTCCCGGTCAACAACATATACCGATTCGCTCATGCTGTTCAGGATCGCTTCATGGAGATTGATGAATTTCATCTGACTGTACCTGTGCCGGAATGTAAACCCTTTTGCGGGAATTGCGGCCCTTCCTGTTGAACTAAAGTATTATACAACTCCAGGTGGCGGTTCCGCATCATCTTTTTTCAGGGTACTACTGCGTTGAGACGCCGTTTGATTTCGGCTTAGGGTCCGGCTTGTCCGGCTAGAAAGTTTTCCTGAGGATCGCCGACCTGCTGATCCTGACCAGGGGAGCTTCTTCGACCGTGAATCCGGCTGCACGGGCGTGGGTGATGATCCTTTGAAATTCCGGGGCAGTAACATGGATGCGCGGCTCGACCAGAAGCACGCTCCCTGACGGATTCAACACCGAGAAAACCTGGCCCAGGAACTTCCGTACATCAGCCACCTCATGTGCCATCCAGAAGGCGAGGGCGAAATCCACCGGGCCGGTCACGTGAATATCGTCCTGGGCCGCCCGCTGGAGCCGGATGCGTCCGGCAAGCCCGGCACGCTCGGCGCGTTTGTGGAGCGCATCAAGCATTTCCTGCTGCAAATCGACGCAGATGACCTTCCCCTGATCCCCCACCAGCTTTGCCATGGCCAGGGAAAAGAAACCCATGCCGCTGCCGAGGTCAATCGCGGTCATTCCTTCGCGGACATGGGGAGCGAGTATTTTTTCAGGTTCATGCATGATGCGGCGGAACGGGCTAGCAAGCGCATAGCCCAGCCACCAGGGGCACGTATGATGGTTCATCTTTTTTCCGTCCTTTTTACTCTAAAAACAGCATTTGGGACACGGAAGCGGCGGATATTAACACCGGATAAAATCGGATAAACCTCAAGGTCACACATTCACCAATGGGGTTGAACCACTTGTCAAACAAAGGATCCGCCGTTATCCGACTCTTATCCGATGTTATCCGTGTCAAAGGTTTTTTGGTTTACCTGTCCCTGTCCTCTGTCCTCTACCTTATAAACCTGCCCTACTCTACCACCCAGACAGCGCAGTTTTTTGCTTCGTGGACAAGCCGGTTCGAGGTGCTGCCGAAGAGGAACTCCTCGGTCTTGGTTTTGTGGTGGCGGCCCACGACAACCGTGCAGCACGTAAGATCGCAGCGGATCGCAAGGATGGCGTCAGACAGCGACTTTGCATCTCCCACGCAGGTGTGAAAGCGCACCTTGTCCTCGGGAAATCCGGATTGGATCAGGATCGTCCGGTAATGCTCCAGCAGTTTATTTGCTTTGGCGATCTTTTCCTCGACCCACGCCTTCAGTTCCGTCTCGGTCTCGTAAAAATCCTGTTCCGGTTCGGGTATGATGCTCAGGAGCGTGACCGTGAAACCGGGGAACCCTCCGAGAAAATCAGCCACGTACAGCACGGCACGGCGCGAGCTGTCCGACTCGTCCACCGCAACAAGGAGATGTTTGTCTTTTATGGGACTCTCAGGCTGGGTGTCCATACAAGGCTCCTTTCATTTTACAACAGTTCAAAATAGAACAAACTTTCGCGCAGAGACGCTGAGGCGCAGAGAAAGATCTAAATCTTTTTTAATTTTTTTTCTCTGCGGCACTGCGGCTCTGCGCGAGACGCCTTGCCTTTTTGTTCCGCATTTCGAATTCCGCATTCCGAACTCCAGACTCCGAACGAATCACTCCTCATTGATCTGCCCTCCCGCTTCCCCCAGATCGTCGAGCAGTTCCTGCGTCTCCTCATAGTACACCGGCGCGCTGACGGCAAAGTGCATCAGCACACGGTTCAGCTTTTCAGGGATATAGGGGTAGATCTTCTTGAGGTTGTTCACCCGGTTGTGGAAAACGATGTTCACATCGTCCCCGGTCAGACGGTCGAAGGCTTCCGGATTCTCGCGCGCGAGCCGGTAGGTCGTGATATCGCCCCGTCCGGTGAGGAACAGGAGTACGTTCCCGAGGCCGAAGAGGTCGTAGCCGAACCTGCTCTCGCCGTGGCGGTAGTTGAAATCAAAGTCGATCCAGCGGTAGTGCCCGGTCGCATCGTCCCTGATGATGTGGTCTCGCCGGATGTCGCCGTGCTTCTCATGGTGATCATGCAGAAAACGGATCGCCTCGACGAGTTCCACGAACTCGTGGAGCAGCGCGGGAAAGTGGTTATGGAAATAGTCCTCGTGCCCCGAGCCCAACTCCAGCGCCACCTGGCCCAGGGTCTTGCCCCTGATATAGTCCAGGATGCGCAGCTGATTGCCGGCCGTATCGAGCACGGTCTTGCCCTGCATGAACGCCGGCTTTCCGCTCACCAGTTCGAGGATTCGCGCCTCTTTCTGCGGGCTGCGCACGCAGTCGAACACGAGGTTGCCGATCCTGGCCTCGAAACGCTCCCGGAAGACCCATTTCAGGATCTTGACGTCGCCCGTCAGGAGGTTCCGGGCCCGCTTGACCCAGAACTTCTGCTCATCATCGATCCCGAACCTGCCTTCGCGCTCGTTGTTCCTGACGAAATAGGGAACGCTGTCGAGCACGACCACGTCATCGTAGTCCACACGGAAGAAATCCGACGTGTCCTTCACCTTGACACGTTTGGGCACGCGCTCGCGAGGTATCCATTTGCGGATCATGCGGATGAGTTCTTTTTCTGAATAGCCGCTTGTTTCTGCCATCATAATTCTCCGATATGAAAACATTATACCATTTTCGTACCTTATGAGAAGAGGGCGCGATTGGGAGCTTTTTATGCGGAGAAAGGTTTTGACAAAGGATGGAAAACGATATTTCACACAGAACGGAGAGTCTTCCGGAATACGTCAAGGGACTGCGCGCCGACAATGGACCTTTTTTCATTGATGAAGAACGTGGGCACGCCGGTCACGCCCAGACGTGCGGCATCTTCCTTCGTCTTTTCGAGCATCGGCAGATACTTCCCGCTTTTAACAGCTGCTACAAGTGCGTCTGCGTCTATCCCGATATCGGTTGCGATCTGCCTGAGGACATCGAGGTCGCCGATATCGAGGCCATGAGAAAAATAGGCTGCGAACACTGCTTCGTGAAACGCCTGGAATTTGCCCTGTTCCCTGGCGAATTCCGCTGCCAGGAGGGCCGGGCGGGAGTTGGAAAGGATGGGGCGGTCCACGAAGGTGATCCCGAAGGGCGCGCCCATGGTGCGAAGGTGCTCCATCATGCGCTTGATGTCCTCGGCCCGGAACCTCGCTGTCATGAGCGTCCCTTCCGGCGGTGTCTCAGGATGGATTTCCATGCCTTGCCATTCGACCTCGAGGTCGAATTCCTGTTTCAACTTTTCGACGATGCCCTCGCCGATGTAGCAGAAGGGTCAGATGTAATCGGAAAAGACCTGCATGCGGATGGACATGGGAACGACCTCGTTTTCAAAAAAATTTCGTAACTATTCAGCATAAATGAAATACTCTTCTCCCGCAGAGGCGCAGAGACGCTGAGAAAATCATTCTTCAAGGCCATTGACATACCGGATAATTCCGGATTTCATCAAGGCCTCGCCGAAATTCAACAAGTAGTCAAGCTTGCATGCTCTTAGAGTCGCAAGTACGTCTGAACTTGCTTCTTGTGCGACGCCGTCTCGTTTTCTGTCATTCTCTGCGCCTCCGCGTCTCTGCGCGAGTTCAGCCCTCTATTCCAACTGTGAATATGCTGAATAGTTACAAAATTTCATTAGTAAAATTGTAGCACAATTCATATGCGCTCTTTGTCGCCTTTCTTTGAGCGCCCAACATTAAGACCGCCCCTCACCCCAGCCCCTCTCCCTCGGGGGGAGAGGGAAAAAGGGAGAAGGTGCTTTATTACTGGTCGAGTGGACGTAACCTTAGACGGGTCCAAAATTTCGCCTGTACTCCGCGAGTGTAGGTCCGTTCCGTGGACGTGCGGGGTTTGAGGTAAAGATTAGAATCGGAGCTTCTTGCATGGCTCCCATGCGAAAATTTAGCCGGGCGACCGAGTCCGAGGGTGAAGCATTTCGGACTGTCTGAGCCCGAAGGGCGAGTTTCCGAAATGTACCGAGGACGACCGAGCCTGGCGTTAAGAATTTTCGCCGGGTGCCCTTCTTTGGCGTCACCTTGCTTGGGCACGCAAGAAAGGTGACAAACCGAGTTAAAGGCTGCAGGAATCATTATATTTTGGTTGTTCAGGGCTCAGACTTTTTCCAGGATTGCGCGGGAGGCTTTCACGAAACAGACGCCTTCAGGCAGTTTGCAGTTGCCTGCCTTCTTCTGGCCAGCGGGATTCGTGGCATTTACAAGGCCTGCCAGGCGGTTGCGGGTCTCGGTCAGGAGCGCCGCCGCCTCGGTCGAAAGGTCGCGAAGTTCGGCCGCATGTTCCGCTTCGAACTGCTTCAGCGCTTCCCGCGTGTTGTTCAGCGTATTGTTCCATGCGCTGCATTGACCGCAGAAAAGATTGTGCTGCTGGCCTGCCAGGACACCGGCCAAATAATGATAAGCGCGGAGATGATTAAGGAGTTCCATGGAGAACCTCGATTAGCCTGACGTTATTGCGCGCTCGCGCAAAAGTACTTCTTAAACAACAACTCTGAACGCTGCGCCGCTTCCGTCGTAAGCGCAACAGACTTAGCCTTGGACCGGGGATCGCTGACAAGACCTTTTTCATGCAACCGATTCATCGTTTCCCAGTCAAAGCCCTTCCAGGCGCGCTCTTCGCCTTCCCTGCCGTGCATGACCAGATACAGAAGAGCGAGCGTCATTTCGTCGACCTTGTCCTTGTCATATTCCATGGCACACTCCCTGGCAACAAAGAATGATTTACAGAGTATGAGATTATCCGCTGAATACATTTTCAGAATAGCAAATTGGAGCGAGGGTGTCAAACTGAGCGAGTTTCCGAAGTGTGGTAGAAAAAGATTTTTATTGAATAAGAGGTGGCTCGCCACGTGTCAACGTCCCCTATGTTCTTGTAGTCCGCCAGATCTCGGAACACCAAAATAAAAGACGTGACCCTATAATTCTTGTAAGAGCCCTTCGTATGCGATGCCTTTTACATCAGCGCTCATCACCGACCAGTTTTCCTTATCGATCAGGTCGACAACAAGCCGCCGCAGCTTTGAAGGGTACTGGAACTTGTTCTGGGATTTGTTGAAGATCAGGCCGAGCAAAATCAATACCTCCCATGTTGATCAATTACAAGCTATATCGGCTTTTTCTTTCTTCTTTGGATACCCCTTTTACGTTTCGCAATTTGACTTTTTTCATAATCATCATATTTTCTAGTTTTTAAATTAGTTTTTGTGGTTTCAATTTGCCTATAGTGTTTGTTAAAATCGCGCTCGAATGTTGGAAGAGACACCACTAAGTCATGTATAATGTCCGACAGTTTATTCACAAGATTGAACTTAAATTGGAGCGATAATAAGTTTTCAAGATTGATCAGTCTATATTTTTCCGTTTCAATATCGCTATTATCGCTATTGAAGGGATATATCCATTGCCCATGTGCAAGTTTATTTCTAATTTCTATTATCAACCTCAATTCGTTACTAAGAAGATCTGAGAGAGAACTATACTGGGCATACGCCGTAAATGGGATCGTAGTGGAATCGAGGTGAGCATGGGGGACGTTATAATGTTTACGAAATGCAATTTCGATAGCTTTTTGCCATTGAATAAGCTGTGCATCTTGACTTAAAATCCGTTTTCTCTCATCTGGCGTGTAGCCTCCCTTTTCAAAAAGAAGCTTTCTTAGGCGTGTTTCGGCCCAAGCACCTATCAAAAAAGAAAACAGCCTAACAAATGATGCTGTGGCAGGCTGATTTTCATCTGAAATCGCTCTGCGTGCAGAAAGAGCAGCATTTTGGATTGCTATCTCTATAGAGCGGAGATTTTCAACATGATACTTATATGTTTTTTCGTCGGTTAAAATTGCAGCCCTTTTCTCTCGATTTCATATCGCCAAAAAGCACTTAACAATAATATTAAATGCCCTTTGGCGGTAGGGAATCGAACCCCCACTATACTCTCACCTTTCGGCAAGCGTGTTTCCATTACACCATCGCCCGAAAACATTATACCAAGCCAGTCTATCATTGACAACTTCTTATTAGAAATAATTCGTTTTCAGTATATTCATATTGTATAAAGAAGATAATAACGACTTCCCTGGTGCGCCTGTAGCGGCGGTTGAGAGCTCCAATACCGAAACCTACCCCCACCCACCCCAACCTCCTACCGCCTAGTTCCCTATTTATGAACTTTTATTATTGACTTTTATTGGGAACTACTATAATATAGCTCTTATGAAAGACTATACCTTCAAACATGCAAAGGACTTCCATGGTACTAGTTGGTCGAGAGAAGCTACGGCAATTCACTAATGAACATGCAGATGCACGTGGTTGGATAAATACGTGGATTGCAGAAACAAGAGTTGCTCAGTGGAAGAATCCCTCAGATATAAAAAAACAATATTGTACCGCGAGCCTTTTGGCAGGTACTGTTGTTATATTTAATGTTAAAGGGAACAGTTATCGCCTAGAAACACAGGTCGATTTCAATGCCGGCGCCATCGCCGTAAAGTGGATTGGAACGCATGCTGAATATACCAAACGATATAGATAAAGGGATTACGATGATACCTAAAGTTATTGACACTGATAAAAAATATCGGGAAGCACTCGCAGAGGTTGAGCGGCTTATCGCAATTAGTCCAAAACCAGGAACAACTGATGCAGATCGATTAGCGCTTTTAGCGACCCTTGTTGAAGTATATGAAACTAAGCATTATCATTTTGAGATGCCCACTCCTATTGAATCAATACGTTTTCGAATGGAAGAACAAGGGTTAATGCAGCGAGATTTAGTTCCATTTATAGGCAGTAAAAGCAAGGTTTCCGAAGTTTTGTCGGGCAAGCGACCTCTTACTATCCAAATGATTCGTGCGCTAAATGCGGGATTAGGTATTCCTGCTGAAGTCTTGTTGCAGGAACCTCAAAAAACAAAAGGGACCAAATGCACTGATGTCGAAATAGATTGGCAAAAGTTCCCCATAGTAGAAATGGTTAAGCGCGGTTGGATTGTGACCAGAAGTCAGAATTTGCAAGATGGATCAGAAGAACTAATGCAAAAGTTTTTTTCACCACTAGGTGGTACGATTCCCGCTGCGGCTATTTGTCGCCGCACAATACATGAACGTTCTAGCACGGAGATGGATAAATATTCGCTTATTGCCTGGACAACGCGCGTACTGATCCGATCAAATGATGTCAGTTGTTCTGGAGAGTATAAACCAGGGACAGTTACAAAAGATTTTTTAAAAGAAGTGTCTCGCTTAAGTTGGTTTAAGCAGGGCCCTCATTTGGCTCAAGAATTTTTGGCTAAAAATGGCATTGCAATTATAATCGAACCCCACTTGCCTCAGACACGTCTTGATGGCGGGGCGATGCAAACAAAAGATGGAAGACCAGTTATCGGCCTCACTCTAAGATATGATCGTATCGATAACTTTTGGTACACACTTCTACACGAGTTAGTACATATTGCTAAACATTTGAAAACGGGAGATGATGCATTTGTCGATGATCTTGATACTGAACAACAGGATGATCCACAGGCAGAGAGAGGCAGATAGAATTACGCGGGAAACATTCATTCCACGATCTGTCTGGATAAGAAGCGATGCGTATCTAAAAAGAACTGAGCAAGCAATCAAAGACCTTGCCGAAGAACTTCGAATACATCCGGCAATAGTGGCTGGTAGAATACGTCAGGAAACCAGGAATTATGCACTTTTTCATGAATTAATTGGACAGGGCGAAATTAGAAAATTTTTTCCTGGATACAAATGGAATTAGGAGAGCAAGCAATGTTCGACCACAAACATTATGTCCCAATTCTTAAAGCGAAGGAAGGTGAATTTGGCGCTCTTTCTGAGCTTACAGAAAAAGTAAAAAAGCAAATTACACCCGTGATTGACATATACAAGGAGGACAATTCCGGTAAGGCACTGGACGTTTATCTTCATAAAATTGGGAACAAAATACTTTCTTCATGGGGAGATACTCACCCCATCTTCGTAGACCTTTTCGGAATTAACTTAAAGGACCGCGTTTCAGATGGGAGCCATCCATTGACGTATCTATTTGATCACCTTCGAACGATTAAAGTTAAGGCAATTCCTTTAACAGGTTTTGATCGTGATGAAGCCTACAACGAAGCCTTGTCGAGTATAATAAAAAACGATGAAATGGGTTTTTGTGTTCGCATCTTAGCCGACGATATGGTGGACACTGATGATCTTTCGGACAACCTGAATACGCTGCTGGTTGACTTAAATGTTGCTGAAAAAAGTATTCATTTATTGCTTGATTTCAGAGAGCTGAAAATCGACAAAGTTCCTTGGGCGGTGGCCACTGCGATTAACACAATCAACAATCTACCTTCAGTCAATACCTGGAACACGCTCACGGTCGCGGCGTCCGGTTTCCCAGGTTCACTTGCTGATGTTGGTACGCAATCAGTGAAAAAAATACCTAGGACTGAATTTCTCTTATGGAAAGCGCTATTCGGTCGAAAAAGTGAAATTAACAGGATGCCTGCTTTTGGCGACTATGGAGTTGCTCACCCGGATCTCTTGAGTCTGGATTGGAGAAAGGTCCGACTCGTACCTAATGTACGATATACTCTGCCAACAGAATGGTTAGTTTTGAGGGGTGGAACTAACAAAAAATACGGAAGTAAGCAGACGCATAAGCTTTCCGGTGATCTTGTTAAAATGAGCGAATATTATGGTGAAAGTTATTGCTGGGGAGACAACTATATTAAATCATGTGCAGGGGAGAACATAGGACCTGGGAATATGAGCACATGGCGGAAAATCGGAACCAATCATCATCTTACCCTTGTTGCTTCACAGATCGCCATTGCTGCCGTTTCTTAATCCTATTTCTTACTTCGCAACGCAATTCCTTAAGAGGCAAGCGCGATATAATGCGATCCCACAATACATCTCGAGGTTTGCTAACAATTCCTTTATGTAAGTTTCTTTCCTTTAGAATTTCAAGAGCTTCTTCTCGCCACAACAGTTGAACTAGTGCTTTCGGATCGATAGCGGTATTTTTTCTACAAAGACGAACGTCCACCAAATTGATCTTTCCGTCGCTGTATTGCGCTTCCTTTAGCCCCCACCACTTTGGCACCTGCCTTCTTATCTCTGCAACATGGCATGAACTAGCGACAACTGTTACACAATCAAATATTTTACAATAAATATCTTGTTGGGCAGATAATCTATTTAAAGTATCTCGTTCGCTTTTGATCTCATATCCGTGAATTGAACCATTAATAACTGCAAGATCGACGCGTGAGTCGCCTTGGCATAACCCGAGCTCTTCTATAATCAATGTATCAATATCATCATTGTATTTTTTTTGAAGAGTTAACAGCAAAAGTTTTCTGATATCGATGTCGCGCATGTATCCTTTGTCATTTTTGCTTCTTAATTTCAATTTTTTCTCGTTGTGTTAAGTGATTGGATTATAGGTACTGTACACTTTATTGTCAATAGCAGAAAGCAGGCATCCTCTCCAATTGGATAGTGGCATCAACCGGCCGAGGTGGCTGAGCGCGAGGTTAGTCGCTTATGTCGCTAGTCGTCCCATGAACCTCCTCCCGTACAACTCCCATGGAGTTAAGCCTTCAAACATCATGCTTGTGATGTTTTCTAAAGGACCATCGGTCGCGAAAACTGCAGTCGGAGTATACTTCAACATAAATCCTTGAAGACCAGAGGTGGAGATAACCGGGAAGGAGTTAAATATATCAGGTATGAATCTCGCTACCCGAGAAAGATGAAGTTCTGGGGGGATCCCATCAGCAAGTAGCTCTCTACGACGAGCAGGACTAATAATGTCATTTACGTCAACTGTCATGGTCTGAAATTCGGCTGCAAGAACCTTATCTGGAAGATACGCAAGCTCACCAATCCCATAGGGTTGTTGTTTGACTGAAATGTCCACAACGGTATACGGCGGGACAAAGAGCCAAGCATGGCCTGCAAAAAAATCTCCATGATCAACTGACCAAAAGTACCTTGTGTCGATTCGTGACTCAAGCGGGAACGATATTGTAAGGGAACCCTTAATGCAACAATTCCAAACTCCTTCCTTGTCCAATATACGTGAAAGGATTCCTGAAATATCTATGCACGCGCCTTGACGACCATGCCGTACCAATTCCTGATGTAGTAAAGAGGCAGCAACTTTAATTTTTTGTTTAGTCACCCGCAAGTACTCGGTCGAATAGGGTCTTTTGGCAACAAAAGCAGCTGGAATAATTGTTTAAATATGCCGGGTTAAGGCGTTCTACAGACAAGAAGTTTGGATGATCACAAAAGCCTGGAGAATCAATCGGTATTCCTCGTGTAACAAAATCTTGTTCGAGATATGCATAGTCAGCAGAAAAATCATTCATAGTCTATTTCCCATCTTTGCAATTTTATTTCGCATTAGATAAAGCAAATATTGGATTAAGGTCTATTCCATTTTTCTACATTTGTTTTTCTAAAATGGATATTATGGCTCGCCTCTTTAGTATTTTGCTGTCGGACTAACGAATTCATTTTCGCAAGTTCTCTGGCTAAATCAGAATGTAACAGCCTGAACGGCTCAGATTTGGACATGTATTCATGAAACAGTGTATTGATATATAGATGAGGTTGTTGTTTTACAAGTTCCCCAATGAATGCATGGCTATCGAATTCCTGATCCATGTTCGCAATTACGTTTGGCAGTGTTGCAATTAGTTGAGAAAAGTATGTCCCTGACATTCAATCTCCTTTATAGCAATCTAGTTATTAGTTTTGCAGAATTTTTTAAGCTTAATAAAATAGAAGGCAGGTAAAATTATCGTCAGAAGGGTTGAAGCAGCGATAAATAAAATAATTACAGTTAAGAACTTGTTGCAGTTGGCCACTTGGAATATGAGTGATGCTTTGTCAACATACAAATATATAATGATGATTTGGAAAATCGGAAATATTAGATAGAATAAAGCAAGTATGTCCGGCATCCAAGACAAACAATTCTTACTCGCAATAAATGTGCACGGATTGTAACTTTCAGGAAAGATTTGGTTTTTTCCTATGGCCCCACTTTCTTTTCGAATCTTGGCATTAACATATTGGTCTCTTCTGAAACTATAAGATATTATAGTAACGGCTCCAGCACCGAAAGATAACAATAACTCACTTACTAGCGTTGCATATGATAATTTATTTAAGTCATAACCATGGTTCTCATAAACATATACAAATCCGAGGACAACAGCGCCAAGAAAACCGATTATTTTCAGGAAGAGTTGCTGATTAGAACGCTGATTTTCTGCAAATTGCGTATGGAAACTTTTTAAAATTTCTCTTCGCAGCTCTCGATCTGGTGTAGTCATAATTTTTTTCCTCATGCCACGTGGTAATTTCGTAATCAGCGACCATTTTTTTAAATTGCCCGGGACGGGATTTACTTATTCGTGCTTGAGAAGTCTTTCAAGATAATTACTTCCATGCACCTTAGAATAATTCAGCAATTCCCTACGGACTTCGTCAGGAATTTCATCCTTTCTTTCACACCAGGTTCGTGATGCGTCCCATGAAGTTCCATAGATTTGTCGTCCTTCCGGGTCCATAAAAAGTGAAACATCGTCTAGCCTGTCGCTGAGGTATCGCAATAGTGACGGATGCGTCTTTTCGAAGGGCAGATTAATCAGTATATCCAGCAGCACATTCAGATAACGATCATAATATATAAAACCACCACTACTTCTTGCCCGCGTCCATATTGGATCTAAGACTGAATTCAAAAAATTTATAAGTGTGTGTACATCATAATATCTTGGGAATGAGCTTAGGGCATTGATAAGCTTTTGCCTCGCATTTGGATTCTCGGCAATTAGCTCTGCTCTGTGTTCTGGCGTTAGCAACCTCTTTAATTTCTTTTTAGCTTTCTGCTGATCCTTTATTGATTCCTTGATTACATCGCGAACTTCTTCGAGAAAATCGCATATATCTGATATTTCGATAATAACCTCACCGCTATCACCCACATATGGTTCTATCTTTGCATTTTTATTAACATATAAAGCTTGCACAACTAACGCTTGATATTTTTCACTAGTCAACCGGTGCTTATCTTTAAATGTACGCGACCAATCAACAGCTGCCTTAACATTAATATCACCAAGGCTATAGCCCAACATCAGTGTAGTTGATTCTGTCATCAGTAAATTTAGTTTAAGCTGGCGATACTCTGTTGGACCCATTAAGTTAATGTAGTCTGATTCTGTAACCACTATGCTCGTTGGCGCTCGTCTATGTCCATGTAGATGGTAAATTGGCACAAAATCTGATCGTTCATTAAGGAGATGTTCGGGCAGAAGATAGACGGAATTAAGTATAGCGTCTTCTAATAGAAAGTCATAATTGGTTGTAATAATCCACTGCATAGGAATGTCACGAAAAATATCACGGTACTTATCAGATTTTCGTTTGTCCGGCTTGAGGTCACAAATCTTACAGATCGCTCGCTTCAATTTACCTTCGGCTTGTTCATGTGATAGGTTCAAGCTTTTTTTCTTATCGGCCACCTTGATCAAACTTACAATTTCCTGAGCTATGCGTGGATATGATTTTCCCTTGACCGCCTTAATATCGTTCAAGTTAAACTTGATCTTAAGCTCTTTGCAAATTGCTTTCAATAGCTCATCAAAACTAGGAGCTTCATCATTGGTCATATCCTTAGAAAAGCCTGTACCGACGAATAATCCGAACGATCCGAATAAGGCTGCATTCGAAATTTCCAACAATAATTTATCTCTTGTCCACTTCATGTATATTTCCTACATCCCCGCATGGATTGGCTTCTACGCCACATTAGAAACTTCAATATTTCGCTCGCACACGCCCACGACATCGACGATGATGAAATGATCCTTGGCCTTAGCATCGGGAGTGACTGCCTTCAAGTCTTCGTCATTGATCACGCGCACGCCGCGGCCTTTCATCTCCTCGAAGAGGCTCCGTCGACGGACCGTGCTGCCGGCGTGATCGAGGCAAAGAAAGCAGGCTCCAACAGCCCACCCTGCCGACGCAAGCATGCGGTCGATCTGTTCCCGGGCTATGTCTTCGGGGCCAAGGGGCATGCCCTATTCCTTTAATTGGCAATGTGCACAAAAACATTATGCAAACACGAAGTACAGGAAATGGACTCAAAAGGCAAGGCTAATGAACCTTTCCTCCCTTCGATGGGAGGAACCAAGGGGAGTGTGAAGCATTTCAACAATTTATTGCAGGATTGTAATCGTTTTTTCGCACGCTGTCACCTGTCAAAAGTGACAGGTGCGATGCAGTGCGGATTTCCCGATAAATCGGGACAGGTCTCCTTGTGGAATGGGGAATGGCAACCCGGAATCCCAATAGTGGCAAGATCCCGGGTCTTCTGTTCTGCTGAGATAAAAAAGGGGTTACAGATTGCACTGTAACCCCTTGAGGCGGTTTATTAAATTCTCCAGTCAACTGATATGATTTATCGACACCTTGAACTCAAAACTTATGGATTTGATGTGAAGCGCATCGCATTTATGTTTAAGGCTGTTGGGCAAGGCGGATCATTTGTCCAACCTACGAACCTTAATATCTCTTTGCGATAATTATTCAAAAAGCCCGAATGCCGTACCAACGAAAACACTTGCGGTAACATCATGCGTGTCATCACGCCAGCCTAACTTGATTCCAGCATTGAATTTCCCCTCCTTGTCTTTCACGAAATACACGGGTAGCTCGACACCCCAAACCCGTCCCTCAAGATCATAAGTAGCCGTTAGTCCTACGCCGGCAAAACCCAGGTCTCGACGCGTCTCGAGTGAAACCAGGTTTTTCTTCGTCGCCTTCGCCTTTCCGATCGGCCCAGTAAGGCAACTGAGCGGCGAGCCGGATCCGTCACGCGCCGGGCAGACAGTTCCGCTTGTGGATTCCTTGAACGTATCCTGATACTGCACATTGAGAATGAATATTGTTCGCAAAGCATCAGGGTTGTAGGCAAGGAAGGTTCCGACCGTCCAAGGTGTTTCATCCTGTTTTTGCTTTTTTACGGAAGAGACGTCAATGAATTCGTAATTCTGGTAGCCAAGCTTGGCGTTCGCACCATAGATCCAACGATTCGATTCTTTTTCGAGATCCCAGAATTCACTCGCGTAATCGTACTTATCTTGTTCTGTACCATATTCGTCAACCAGGTTGGAATCGCACCCTGTCTCATCACCGTCCTTTTTATCTGTCTGCTTCTCTTTTTCTTCATACATGCGTTTGCAGATCGCGTCGAGTTTTGTGATTGATCTACGTGCTGCCAATTTATTACGCTTGCCGGGGACCAGAAACTGACTGTACTTCAGTTCCAGGCTTGCCGCATTCACCATGCCGTCGAGGCTGGCAACATCGGAATCACCGTTTTTATTGAGTGGGGCACTCGCAGTCAGACTCCATACGGAAAAGGAGGCCGTACCGGTTCCATCGCTCTCCACCGACTCAGTGAAGGATGATACGAGCGAAGCCTTTACAGACACATTGCTTGAGCCCTTAGCTGCAACCACCTGAGCACCAGTGAGAGCTGACACCGCGCTGTCCAATTGAGCACCGCCATTGGCACTACTAACTCGATCGGCGATACCACCGGCAATACCAACGGATGGTATCAAAACTGCCATGATCACTAATAGAAAATTTCGCATGTCGGTTATACCTCGAATTTCCGATAACCGCTCCCCTTGCTGGAGCCGACCGGAATCTTGCTTTCTTTCACCTTCACTACTTCACGTTTTCCCGTTGTTCCCACAATACTGAGCGAACCTCCAGAGTTGCCGATCATCCACCAGATCAGCACGTGTTCTTCCGATTCCTCTAGGTTAAGTCCGCCTACCCCATTCAGTAGATTCACGTCACGGTCATCCACAGCCAGCCAATAACGCAAATCATCAGATGCTGTCGTCTCGAACTTTACATATTGCATTGCCATGTTGCCCCCTTAAATAGATATAAATACCCTTAATGTCGCAAACAACACTCCGAGATATTGCATATAATCAATAGCACCAATCTATCATTCCGACATTCTTACGGCGCGTCACAGACCGCCTTCACATCCAGCAAATACGCGCACGGAAACCCACTCGGCCGCAAGGTATCGGGTCTCGTGGTGCACGATACATCTTCGATGATGCCCTCCTTTCCGTCCTTCGAGCACACCAGGATAACACCCACTTCTTCCTGAATCCGCGCCTTAAGAAGATAGTTGCTGAACGGTTCCAATAATTTTGGATTCCCGCTTCGTTCACTTGCTGCTTTGAACAGCTCCTCGTCCCTGGCGTCTGGCGGCAAGCTGTCGGCAATGACATCGACGGCTTTTGACAGCGGGATCAGATAGTCGTCGTTGTGCCCCTCCCAGTGCCAGGTCTTTTATTTTGGTGTTGCATTCTTTTTTTTACAAGACACACCTACATCCCGGTAGCCTGCGCGGCATCGTTGATGACGACATACATTGCATCGAAATCGCTCTGTGTGCACTGCCGGATCACGGATGCACGCCTCCTGCTGCGAATTGCCGCATTGTTCGGGGGTAACCGATGGGATTAGAACTTAAAACTTGAATTTTTCGCCCAAACGCCTAATCCCATTGATCAGGTTTACTTTCTCGCCACGCCCGCCAGATCGAAGCACCCTCGACAATTTTATTAGGGAGTGTATATGATTTTTTGTGCCCTGTCACCTGTCAGAACTGACAGGTGCTTTCGGCTATCCAATTTGGTTAAATAAACCTGTTCCAGGGTCGTAGTGAGGTAAATTCAAACGAATGCGGCTTTGGCCATTCGAAATTCACGATCATCGGCAATTACAGCCCTTCATTCCGCAATCCGCGATCCGAAATCAACAATCAGACCGTGTTTTTTCTTGACTTTTCGGGCTAATAACGCTAATTTCTCTGTATCAATTTTCCATGGCCCGGACCCATCGGTACCATGCACAGAGGGGCACAGCCACCCATGTCGTATCAGATCAAGCTCGAGATCTTCGAAGGTCCCATGGACCTTCTGCTGCACCTCACCAAGAAGCACGAACTCGATATCTACTCCATTCCCATCGCGGTCATCACCCAGCAGTACCTCGAATACATCGAGCTCATGAAGAGCCTCGATATGGAGATCGCCGGTGAGTTTCTCGTGATGGCGTCGACGCTCACGCTTATCAAGTCCCGGGAAATGCTGCCGCCTCCCGAGAGCCCTGAAGCCGACGACGACGGCGTCGACCCGCGGGCCGAGCTTATCCGCCGGCTGCTCGAGTACAAGAGCTTCAAGGAAGCCGCCTCCTCCCTGGAGGGCAAGGAAGAGACGTGGTCACAGATCTACACCCGGTCGGCCGAGGCCGCTCCCGACATCCCCGAGGAAGATCAGCCCCTGCTGTTCGATTTTCATCTCTTCGATCTCCTTGCGGCGCTGAAGGACGTCATGGCGCGCGTGCCCGATGCGAGCTTCGAGGTCACGCCCGAGGCCGTCTCGATCACCGAAAAGATCTCGCAGATCCTGGCGCGCTTCGAGACCACCGACAGTCTGCTCTTTACCGATCTCTTTGACAATACCACCAGTAGGGCCCAGGTCATCGGCACCTTCATGGCCCTGCTTGAGCTGCTCAAAACTCGGGTCATCAAGGTCTTTCAGATGGAGCAGTTCGGCGTCATCCGGATCATGAAGGCCGTGATCGATGCGCAGGACAAGGACACGGCAACCGGGAACCTCTTTGACAAGCTTCAGTGATCTGAGAAACTTAGTTAGTTACGAATCAAATTCTACTCAAAACGGCAAGAATATTTTGCCACGAAGGCACGAAGACACAAAGTACGGCCTTAATCCAATTATTAAAACAGTATCTTAGACAATTTTCGTTTTTCTTCGTGACTTCGAGTCTTCGTGGCAAATTTTGGTTCCGGCTTGCCCGGGTTAGGGAACTGCTCCTATGAAACCTGACATCAAAGCACTGGCATTTGAAAAAAAGTTCGGCGAGATCGAGACGGCGGTCTACGCGGACCGCTCGCTCATCGGCGACCTGGTCGCCCTGCTCGGCGAGAAGAACGGCGATGTGCGCTCCGGCGTATTGAACCTGCTGTCGCGCGTGGGTTTCGACTACCCCAACGATACGCGGCGCCATCTACCGACCCTGATCGGGCTTTTGGACGACCCGGACATGTTCATCAAGATCGATGCTGCCAATGCGGTCGGGAACCTGGGTTTTAATTTCAAGGAAGCGGCAACAGCGGCAGCGCCCAAGCTCAAGGCGCTCCTCGAACATGAGCAGAGCCTCGTGCGCCAGGAAGGGGCCTACGCCCTCGGCAACATCGGCTTTGCGCACACGGACCTGGTCCGGGACGCGGTCCCGCGGCTGATCCGGATGCTCGAGACCGGCGACGACGACGAGCGCGAAGCGGCATCCCATGCCCTGGGCAAGGTCGGCATCAACGCGCCGGAGCTGATCCGCGGCATCCTGCCGAAGCTCGTGGAAGTGCTCGAGTTCTCCAAAGAGGCCACCTGCGGCGGCGTGCTCTTCGCCCTGGGCGCCATCGGCCTCCACTATCCCAACGAGGTGGCCAGCCTGGTGCCGAAGCTCATGGCCTATCTGGACAGCGGACATCCCAACGCGGTCAAGAACGCGGTCGCCGCCATCGGGAACATCGGCAGTTCCAATCCGGAGTTCGTGAAGGATGCGATCCCGAAGATACGAAAGATCATGGAAACCGCAACGGACATCGATGTGAAGATGAACGCCAAGGTTGCGCTCGGCAGGCTGGGCGATCCGATGGCGATGTAGCTCTTGCCCCGGACAGACAGAGTCTTTTGCCACGAAGACGCGAAGGCTCGAAGAAAAACCGTAGAACTTTACGATCTCATTGACCAGGTCTTAAGCTGTCTTCGTGCCTTAGTGCCTTCGTGGCAGGGCTCATGTTCTTTTTTTGCATTTCAAGGACTCAACACTTATAATTTTTATTAGAGGTTCTGAAATTGGAAGATCAACAATTGAAATCAGCGCTTGAGGCGCTGCTCTTCGTCTCGGGCAACCCCCTGTCCATGGACAAACTGAAGGGCATCTTCGATGAGGCCACGGTCGAACAGATCGACATGCAGCTCGCCGTGCTCAGACAGGAATACGACGACCGCAACGCCGGCATCATGCTGGCCGAGGTGGCGGGCGGATACCAGCTCGCGACGCGGCCGGAGCACTTCGGCTGGATCAGGAAGTTCAAGGCCGTCAAGGTCTCGACCAGGCTGTCGAAGCCGGCGCTGGAGACGCTGGCCATCGTCGCATACAAGCAGCCCATCACCCGCACCGAGGTGGAAGCGGTCCGCGGCGTCAACATCGGCGGCATCATGCGGAACCTGATGGAGCGCAGGCTCGTCAAGATCGTGGGCAAGAAGGATGTGCCGGGCAAACCCATGATGTACGGCACCACCCAGGATTTCCTGCAGTATTTCGGATTAAAGGACCTCTCGTCCCTGCCGACGCTCAAGGAGTTCCAGGAGCTTGAAGCGGGCGAGGATGTCATGGAAGAAGTTCCCGCAGGCGAAGCCGGGCAGCACCGGCCAGTGAGGCGGAGATCCTCGAGGAAGAGGCCGCGTATGCGGACCTGGCCCCGGAGGAGGAGTCCCCTTCAGCAGAGACAACGGAAACCGCGGCCACGCGGGGAGAGCCAGGCTGAATGATAGAGTTCCAGGACGCCCTGCGCAAAAAAGAGATCTGGGCCGTCGGCGGCGGCAAGGGCGGCATCGGCAAAAGCCTGATCACCGGCAATATCGGCATCACCCTCGCCCGCCTGAAGAAGCGGGTCCTGCTCGTGGACGCCGATCTCGGCGGAGCGAACCTGCACACGACGCTCGGCATCGGCGTGCCGGAGATGACGCTCTCCGATTTTCTGAACCGCCGCGTCGAGACCATCCAGGACGTGATCATCAAGACCAGCATCCCGAACCTGAGCCTGGTGAGCGGCGCCCAGGACTTCCTCGATGCGGCCAACCCCAACTTCGCACAAAAAGCACGCCTGTTGCGGCACCTCGAAACCCTTGATGCCGACTACATTCTCCTGGACCTCGGCGCCGGAACGTCCTTTAACATCCTCGATTTTTTCCTGTTCGCCGACCACGGCATTCTCGTGGTGCTGCCGGAGCCCACGGCCATCGAGAACGCCTACCGGTTCATCAAGAGCGCCTTTTACCGCCGGTTCAAGAAGGATCGTGACCGGCCAGAACATCAAGGACCTGATCGATGCGGCCATGGACCAGAAGAACAGCATGGGGATCCGCACCCCCTACGACCTGATCGAACGCATCAAGCAGCTGGAGCCGGAAAGCGGCGAGACCCTGGAGCTCGAAGATGATGAAGTTCAGGCCCAAGCTCATCGTGAACCAGGTGCGGACCAAGAACGACATCCAGATCGGTTTTTCAATGAAGAGCGCCTGCCAGAAGTACTTCGGCATCAACCTGGAATATCTGGGCTATGTCGAGTACGATGACTGCGTCTGGCAGTCCATCCGGAGCAAACGGCCGCTGTCGATCGAATATCCCTATTCGCGGCCGGCGCGCTGCATCGAGCGGATCGTCCATAACGTGCTCAGGAAAGAACAGCTTACCGCCAGCATGCTCTATTGAAAGGGTAAATTTCCAAACAACGAGCACCAAATCGCAAATAATTCTCAAATGGTAAATTTCAATTTCCGAAACGTTTGAAGTTTTATCCTTACTTGGTGTTTGAAATTTATTTGATATTTGGTGTTTGTGATTTGGTATTTGGGGGAATTTCATGATCAAAAAAATAGAGGACCTGAACTACTACGAACTCCTCGAGATCAGCACTGACGCCTCGTCGCAGGAGATCCACCGGGCCTACGACCGGTTGCGCAAGATCTATGAACCGAACTCCATCGCGCTCTATTCCCTCTTCTCGGCAGACGAAGACCGCATCGATCAACCAGCGCATCGAAGATGCCTACCGTACGCTGGTCTACGAGGAGACCCGGAAGCGCTACGACGCACTCCTCCGCCAGAGCAGCGAACCGCCAGCGCCGGTTGCGATGCAACCTGCCGAAAAACGCTATCAGGCGCAGCCCCAGCAGCCGTCGCTGTCCCTTGCAGCGAACAATCACTATCTCAAAAGTGCCGAACCGATGCGGAGCCGCCTGCGCCGCCGATGCCGACCGCAGTGATGCCGACGCCCCAGCCGCTTCCTTCAACGATCACTGAATTTACCGGCTCGGTGCTCAAGGTCCTGCGGGAACAGCACAACATTACCGTGCGCAATATCGCCGACATGACGAAGCTCAGCTCGCGTTATATCGAGTTCATTGAAGCGGAGCACTTCAGCAAGCTTCCCGCCCGGCCCTACCTCCGCGGCTTCCTGGTCCTCTACGCAAAAGCGCTCGGGTATGAACCCGAGCGCCTGGTCAGCGACTACCTGAAACGCTATGATGCCGCTATGAACCCGCCGAAGCAGAAGTAAGTAAAGAGTTCGGAGTTCGGAGTGTTCATCGGAGCTTCTGACTCTCCTACTTCGTCATTCCGAACTCCTACTCCGCACTTTCCTCAGTTCCCGTTCCTTCCAGATCACGTAGATCGCCGGATATATGATGAGCTCCAGGATGGTCGAGGTGATGACGCCGCCGACCATGGGCGCGGCAATGCGCTTCATCACGTCGGCGCCGGTGCCGGTCGACAGCATGATCGGCACCAATCCGGCCAGTATCACCGACACGGTCATGATCTTGGGCCGGATGCGTTTCACCGCCCCTTCCATGACGGAATCCTCGATATCGCGCAGCGTTTTGATCCTCCCGTCCTTGTGCCATTGGTTGTACGACAGATCGAGATAGAGCAGCATCACGATGCCGGTCTCCGCATCGAGCCCGGCCAGGGCGATCACACCGACCCAGACGGCAGTGCTCATGTGATAACCCAGCAGGTACAGGAACCAGACCGTGCCGACCAGCGAGAACGGCACCGCCAGCAGCACAATAGCGGTCTTGGTCCACGATGCGGTGTTGAGATAGATCAGCACGATGATGAGGAGGAGCGTGAGCGGTATCACGTAAAAGAGCTTAGCCTTCACGCTCTCCATGTACTCGTACTGGCCTGACCAGAGGAGCGAATACCCTGCTGGTATTTTTATTTTTTCCGCGATCGCCTTCCGCGCCTTTTCCACGTAGCCGCCGAAATCGCTTCCCTCGATATTCAGCGTCACCGCCGCCGTAAGCCTGCCGCCCTCGCTCTGCACCATGCCCGGCCCGCGCGTTACCCGAATATCGGTCAGCTGGCCAAGCGGCACCTGGGCTCCCTCCATCACCGGGACCAGCACCCGTTTGAGCTTCTCCACGTCGTCGCGCAGTTCGCGTCCGTATCGGACGTTGACGGGATAGCGTTCCCGGCCTTCCACCGTGGTCGTTAAATTCATGCCTCCGATGGCTGACTGGATCACTTCCTGCACATCCTCGATCCTGAGATCGTAGCGGGAGATCTCGTCGCGGTTGATCGTGAAATCGAGGAAATATCCCGTATTCGCCCGTTCGGCATAGACCGCTCGCGTACCGGGCACCTCGCGCAGGACCTTCTCCACATCCAGCCCGATGCGTTCTATTTCATCCAGTTTCGGACCGAAGATCTTGAGGCCCAGCGGGGTCCTGATGCCTGTGGAAAGCATATCGATCCTGCCGATGATCGGCATGGTCCAGTTGTTGCCCACTCCGGGGATCGCGATCGCAGCATCAAGCTCGTCGCGCAAATCCTCCCACTTCTTGAACTGGGGACGCCACTCGCTCAGGGGCCTGAGCGTTACATTGGTCTCGATCATCTCGAGCGGCGCCGGGTCTGTCGGTGTTTCCGCTCGGCCGGCCTTGCCGAAGACCTGCTTCACCTCGGGAAACTGCTTCATGATCCGGTTCTGGGCCTGGAGGATGCCGGACATGGTCGTTATTGATGCGCCGGGGACCGCTGTGGGCATGAACAAAAGGGTGCCTTCGTAGAGGGGCGGCATGAACTCCGATCCGAGCTGCAGGAACGGAAGGATCGTGATCAGCACGATTACGATGGCAACGATGATCACGGTCTTTCTGAACCGGAGCGAGAACTCCGCCACCGGATGATAGATCCTGGCCAGGAAATGGCTGATCGGATTATCGTCCTCATGCCTGATCTTCCCCTTGATGAACAGGGTCATCAAAACCGGCGTGAGCGTGATCGCCAGAAAGCTCGCGAACAGCATGGAGAACGTCTTGGTATAGGCAAGGGGTTTGAACAGCCGTCCGGCCTGGTCCTCGAGCGTAAAGACCGGCAGGAACCCGACGGTGATCACCAGAAGCGAGAAAAAGAGCGACGGCCCCACTTCCTGCGCCGCCTGGATGATCACGTCAACACGGGAACCGTGGACACGGCCCGTCCGTTCCCACTCCTCCAGTTTCTTATGCGCGTTTTCGACCATGATGATCGAGGCGTCGACCATGGCGCCGATGGCGATGGCAATGCCGGAGAGGCTCATGATGTTCGAGCTGATCCCCAGATAGTACATGCAGATAAAGGAGATGAGGATGGCGATCGGCAGCGTCAGGATAACCACGAAGGCGCTGGGCAGATGGAACAGAAAGACGAAGCAGACCACGCTCACTGCCAGACCGAGCTTGACGATTTCTTCCTTGAGCGTATCGACCGACCGGTGGATCAGCTCCGACCGGTCATAGGTGGTGACGATCTTCACGCCTTCGGGCAGCGAAGGTTCGATCTCCTTGATCCGGGCCTTGACGCGGTCGATGACGGACAGCACGTTCTCGCCGAACCGGACGACCACGATGCCGCCCACGGCCTCTCCCCTGCCGTCAAGGTCGGCGGCGCCGCGCCTGATCTCGGGGCCGAGCTGTACCGCCGCGATATCGCGCAGCAGGATCGGGCGTGCCCTTGCCGTCGGTGCCGACAGCGATCTTTTCAATGTCTGCCTTGTCTTTGATATAGCCGCGGCCGCGCACCATATACTCCCGGCCGGACCACTCCACCACCCTGCCCTCGACGTCCCGGTTGCTCCTCCGGACCGCTTCCATCACCTTCATCAGCGAGAGTTTGTAGGCAAAGAGCCGGTTCGGGTCAACGGTGATCTGGTACTGTTTCACGAAACCGCCCACGCTCGCGACCTGGGACACGCCCGGCACGGATTCGACAGCGTACTTGAGGGTCCAGTCCTGGAGCGAACGGAGCTGGGCAAGGTCGTGTTTGCCGGTCTCGTCCGTGACGGCGTACTGGAAGCCCCAGCCTACCCCGGTGGCATCAGGGCCGAGCACGGGCGTCACTCCCTGGGGAAGCCTGCCGGCCACGCCCTGGAGATATTCAAGCACCCGGCTCCGCGCCCAGTAGATGTCGGTGCCGTCTTCGAAGATCACATACACGAAGGACAGGCCAAGGAAGGACTTGCCGCGCACCACGCGTACCTTGGGCGCCGAAAGCATGGACGACACGATGGGGTAGGTGATCTGGTCCTCGACCAGGTCCGGGCTCCTGCCTGCCCATTCGGTGAAGACGATCACCTGCGCGTCGGAGAGATCGGGTATCGCATCGAGGGGCGTATGGTAAACGGCCCAGACGCCCCACGCGGTCAGGAAACCCACGACGAGGAAGACGAGGAATTTATTCCGGGCGGAGAGTTCTATTATTTTCGCAAGCATCTAGCGCTCCATCCATAACAAGAGAAAATGACAAACCCTTTCACCGCGAAGGCGCGAAGGTCGCGGGGAAAGCTTATGAAGCTTGAATTAAGGCAATATCCTTTGTTTTTGAAGTCCTCGCGCTCTTCGCGCCTTCGCGGTAAATGCTTTCGCTTTTCATTCCGCAATCCGCAATCCGAAATCCGCAATAGAAGCTTATTGTCCGCTCCTCAGCTGGCTCTCGGAGTCGATCAGAAAATTGCCGGAGGTCACGACGCGTTCGCCCTTTTTTATGCCTTTGACCACTTCGACGTCATTTTCACCGCGTACGCCGAGCATCACGGTGCGCATCTCGTAAACGCCGGGCTTTGTCTCAACATAGACGATCTGGCGCGTGCCGGAATCGATCACCGCTTCCCGGGGAATGACCAGACGCGAGCCCGAGGCAAGCCTGATCTCCACGTTGACGAACATGTCCGGTTTAAGGAGCAGCCCGGGATTGTTCACCGCGATGCGCACCTTGACCGTTCTCGTCATAGGATCGAGCACCGGGTTGATATAGCTCACCTCGGCGTGCAGCACTTCGTTCGAGGAGTACGGCAGGGTGACCCGCGCCTGCTGTCCGACCTTCACCAGGGGAACCTCGTATTCGTAGATATCTGCGATGATCCAGACCCGGGACAGGTCCGCGATCTTGTACAGGTTCATGCCGGAAGTGACGTAGGCGCCGTCGAACACCATTTTTTCGAGTACAATGCCGCTTAAGGGCGCCTCGATGGTCATGTCGGTCTGGCGCTTATCAGCTTTCTCGAGCTCCTCGATCTGGCGGGGTGATATATCCCACAGCAGCAGCCGCCGCTTCGCTGATTCAGCCAAGGATCGCTGCGACGATTCCACTTCCGGAAGGCCGCCCGTACCGGTCGACAGGGAACGCAGCGCCAGGAGATACTCTTCCTGGGCGGTCACGAGGTCCGGGCTGTAGATCGAAAGCAGCGGCTGGCCTTTCTCGACCCGGTCGCCGGTAAAATTCACGTACAGTTTTTTTACCCATCCCGAGATCTTTGTGTTCACGAAGGCGAGCCGGGTCTCATCGACCTCCACTTTTCCGACCGTGCGGATCTGCTTGTCCAGCGAACGGTACGCGGCAACCGCTGTGCGAACACCGATGAGTTGCACCTTGTCGGGCGTGAGCGTGATGACAGGAGCTGCTGTTTGTTTTTTCTCAACCGTTCCCTGGCCCCTGGCAGTCCCCTGACCCTGCTGATGTCCTGCATGGTCCTGGGAAAACACAGGAACACCATACAGGCTCGCAACGAGAACGACCATTAATATGCGCATTATGCCCGTCATTCCGCAATCCGCATTCCGCAATCCGCATTTCTTACTCATGTTCTTCCCCCGTGATCTCCCCGAGCATGGACTGGGCCTTGCTCAGGTTCACCAGCTCCTCCTGTTCCATGAGCTGGTATTTGAGCAGCGTGTTCTCTGCCTCGAGCAGCGACATGAAATCGGTCTTTCCCACCTGGTAGTTCGACGAGGTGGACTGAAGCGCCATCCGTGCCTGGGGAATGATCCCGGATTCGTACAAGTGGACGTGATGCTCCGCGGTATTCACCATGGCATAGAGGTCACGCATACGGGCCAGAGTGGCAAGTTTTTCCGCTTCATACTCGTACCGCGCCGCATGCAGGTCGGCGTTCGCAGCCCTAACGCCCGTAGACTTGTTCCAGAAATAGAGCGGGACCTTGAACATCAGGCTTGCCTGCCAGACGTCCTTGAAGTCTCCTCGCGTGAACATGCCGGCGGACACCACCATGTCGGGCAGATATTCCCTGCGGCTCATCGACAGCTCCTCTTCGCTCTGCTCGACCATCTGCTGCTTGCCCTTGAGCATAGGTGAATGGGCCTGGACCTGAGCCGCCATTTCATCCAGGCTTTTGTTCAGTGCACGGCGGGGCGGTTCTGCAGGCTTCCCCAGCGGCATCAGCGGGTTCCGGCCCACGAGGCTGCTGATCAGTGCGGCCTGGGTCTCTTTTTTCCGGTCCTCTTCCGCGACCTTGTCCAGAAGCATGGAAACCTCAAGCTGCGCCCTGATCACATCCTGCTGCATGCCCTGACCGGTCGCATAGCGGGTTTCGGCGATACGCTGAAAATTTTTCATGAGCTCTTTGGTCTCATTCAGGATCTCTGCGGACCGGTATGCCAAAAAGTACTCATAGTAAGCAGTCCTTAAACTGTTCAGCACCCTGAGTCTGGTCTCCCGGGAATTTTCCTGCTCCCGACCCGCCATTTTTGCAGCAGCCCTGCCCTTGACAGACAGCTTGCCCGGGAACGGGATCTCCTGCGTGAACACCACGCCCTGCATGCTCATTTCTTCCTTGCCCACGGTCGAGGTGCCGAGAGCGCCGACATTCTGGATCATGACGCCTACCATGGGGTCCGGCATGGCGGAAGCGAGCGATTTCCGCTCATCGGCAGCCTCGGCTTTTTTCACGCCCATACTGATCTCGGGATTATTATTCAGCGCCTCCAGCTCCAGGTCCTTGAGTGTAACACCGACCTCCTGAGATGGAGCGTTTACGGGCAGGAAAACTGCAAAAAAAATAAATACGTATACCAGGTTCCGCATTGCGTGCCTCCTGTCCAATACTATAGCAAGGCGTGCGCCAAACAGCGCAATTGCTAATATTTAGATTATATAATAAAATCAGCAGAATAGAGATGAAATTCGAGGAAGAATATGCAAGATTGGAGCGTCTGCTCAAAGCAGTGTAGTATTTCATACAGCTGTATATAGCACGGCTTTTGCTTTCGGGGTACAAAAAGTCGGCGATTCTCCGTCGGTGAACTATTGACATCGCCGATACCGCTCTCAGATATTGTCTCGCCATCTGTCTTGTTTGCCAGAAACAGATAAGGAGTAGTTATACTTAAATCATATCGCGGTGCCACATAGCCAAGCGTCGGTGAGACGTAGTACAATTCCGACCTCGTCGGCGTGCCGAAATCTCCCGTCTTATACCCGCCGGTCATTTCTAGATAGGAACGCCCCTCCTCCGCACCGGCTGCAAGCGGCGACAATAAAATCAGCAGCAGTGCAACGACCCCGTGAACGACTGGAAAGTAATCCCGCGCCCCGCCCACAAAACCTCCGAATGCACTCCTTCTGAGCTTTCTCTGACAGGAGTCTTTTCTGTTCCGGCCTCCCCGTCCATGCACGGGTCGTTACATTTTTTATTTAGCACTCTTTTGCATTGCATCCAGTTTTTGGTTCATTATCTGCAAATTTTCATGCATCTTCTTGACCGTGCCTTGGTCCATCTTCCCCTGCTCCATGTGCATTGCCATCTCGTTCATCTGCCCCGCCATCTCGCGCATCATCTTGCCCATGTCCTGCATCATGGCATGGTCCGTAACGGTCTTGTGTTCCATCGCGTGGGACATCTTCTGCATCGTTTCGTTCATCTGCTTCATCATGCCGGACATGTCGCGCATCATCTCCTGGCTCATCATCTGGCTGCCAATCATTTGCTGGGACTGCTGAGAGCCCATCATGCCTCCGCCGGGCTGTTGTTGCTGGCCTCCGGTTCCGCCGCTGCCGCCCATCTGGGCAAATGCCGCCGACACCGCCAAACCAATTAACGCTGCTGTTACTACCAGGATCTTTTTCATGATTATTTCCTCCTTTAGGGTAAAAAGATATATCAAGTATATCGCGTTTCTTCCTGCATACTTATTTATTTGCTTTTCTCAGACTGGTAATGTAATTAACAAGATGCCACCGCATCTCCTCCGACAGATCGTTCCCGAACCCTTTCATGGCCGTTCCCGCTACGCCGTCTGCAATAACATGAAACATCTCGCCGTCAGTGCTGCCGTGAATCCGACCCGGAACCGTTAGATCAGGGCCTATGCCCCCTTTTCCTGCTTCTCCATGACAGGCTACGCAATGCTTCTCATAGAGTCTCCTGCCTTCGGCAACAGATTTTTTTGTCTTTGCAATGGGATTTTTGATCTTTGCGTATTCCGGGTGCCCATGCTGCTCACGCTTGTGATGTTCTTCTTGAGCCCACCCAGTAAGAGACACGAGTAATACTATAAGCAAAAATAAGATATTTCGCATGACCTTGTCTCTTGCCTTTTCATTGCGTACTATCGCTAATTTTATGACTGACCTGAGATTTTTATTCAACGACCTCATTAAGTTCATCCATGGTCACAAGTGTCGCATACCGCCCATACGAAGAAATGAGCGCCCCATTTCTGTCCGACCCCTACTGCCCCTTTGCTAAGGTACAAGGCCCACGCCCAGTCGGGCTCGAACATGCTCGTGGTGGATGACCAGTATCCTTCCCTGACTTCCGTGAACGGATGCTCTGCCGGCAGCGCGGGAGAGTGCGTGCTGCAGTCCACGAGGGACTCCAGTTCGTTGATATTCGGAAGCCGCCAGACAGCCTCCTTCACGTTTTGATTCAATTCTGCCACTGCGGCGAGAGCCTGGCTCCACGTTACCTGTTGTCCCGTGAGATCGGCAGTTCGGAGCCAGCAAAGACCGGTAAGCCGGTCTATGACGGCATCGCCCATGACTTCAAAGCGGGGCGAGGGCCATGCCAGACCGAAGAGAAACTCACCGTCCTGGCCAGTGCCGCCGCAGGGGATATGCCCTCCGCTTGCATCGTAACACCGCGTCTGTCCGGTGGCAGGGAGCACCCCGTACCCCTGGCCGCGGACCGGCCAGAGCAGAAAGAATTGTTCCTTATTGCCGTAAAACATGCGAGCGCCTTCCATTTGAATATACCAGGCATAAGCGGTGTTGATTGCAGCAGTTGTGGACGTCCAGTACCAGCCGGGGAAAACATTCCGAAAAGGATGCCCCTCGGGCAGGGCAGGCTTCCTGGTCTGATGACTTATAAGGCTTCTGAGCTCCCGGCGGTTCGGAAGTCGCCAGTCCGAGCAGCCGAAGGTCCTTTCGCGATTCATCCCGGCAATGTAGTTCAACGCTTCCTGCCAGGCCATGGGAAATTCGGTAAGGTTTGCATCCATTGCCCAGATGAGGCCGGTGAGACGGTCGAGCACGGTATCGCACTCCGGTTCGAAACGCGGAACAGGCCAGGGAAAGCCTTTCCTGTACTCACCGTCCTGACCGCTGCCGGGACAGGGGATTTCATTTCCCGCAGTATCGTGGCAGGTGATCTGGCCTGTATCAAGGTATGTCCTGATCTTCATAATAAAAGAATCGCGGTAGACAACGCGAATAGCATGCAAACACGGAGGCCTTGTTCCCGGACAATCATGCCTCCCACTTATATTCTCGCCCTCTTGAGACGCAGGGCGTTCCCGATCACCGACACGGAGCTGAAGCTCATTGCAGCGGCTGCGAAGATCGGGCTGAGCAGGATGCCGAGGAACGGGTAGAGCACTCCCGCTGCTACAGGGATGCCCAGGGAGTTGTAAACAAAGGCGAAGAACAGGTTCTGTTTGATGTTCTTCATCGTGGCCCGGGAGAGGAGCCGCGCGCGCAGGATCCCGCGAAGGTCGCCTTTGACGAGCGTCACACCCGCGCTCTTCATGGCCACATCCGTGCCGGTCCCCATGGCTATGCCGACCTGAGCCTGGGCCAGAGCCGGTGCGTCGTTAATACCGTCGCCTGCCATTGCCACAAACCGTCCTTCGCTCTGGAACCGCTTCACGACATCTGCTTTCTGGTCCGGCAGCACTTCGGCGACCACGTCGTCTATGCCCAGCTTTCTTCGCCACCGTTTCGGCGGTGGTCCTGTTGTCGCCCGTGAGCATCACGATCCGGATGCCGTCGTCATGAAGAGCTTTAATTGCTTCGAGCGTTGTTTCCTTTATCGGATCGGCCACACCCAGAAGTCCGGCTGCTTTTCCGTCAACGGCGACGAACATCACGGTCTGGCCGTCCTTCCGCAGGTCCTCGGCCTTCACGGATAATCCGCCAGGATCGATGCGAAGCTCATCGAGCAGCGCACGGTTGCCGAGCGCGACAGCATGACCGTCCACCTTGCCGACGACTCCTTTACCGGTCTTGGATTGGAAGTCCTCGGCATTCTTCGGGCGTGACGCCTTTTTCCTGTGCGCCGGCCACGATGGCTGCCGCAAGGGGATGTTCGCTGCCCCGCTCAATGCTCGACGCGTACAGGAGCAGCGACTTCTCGTCGTATCCGTCATTCGAAACCACAGAATTCAATTTCGGCTTCCCCACCGTAAGCGTTCCGGTCTTGTCCACCACGAGGGTGTCCACTTTTCTCATCAGCTCGATGGCTTCGGCGTTCTTGAACAGCACGCCGCCTGTGGCGCCCTTGCCCATGGCGACCATGATGGACACGGGCGTCGCGAGCCCCAGGGCGCAGGGGCAGGCGATGATCAGGACTGCGACGGCATTCACGAGAGCATAGACAAAGCGGGGCTCGGGCCCGACCCAGGCCCAGACGATGAAGGTGACTATCGCGATCGCAACCACGATCTGGACAAAATACCCGGCGATGATGTCCGCCAGCTTCTGGATCGGCGCGCGGCTCCGCTGGGCCTCGGCCACCATGTGCACGATCTGCGCAAGAAGCGTCTCGGAGCCGACCTTCTCGGCCCTCATGATGAGCGAGCCTGTCCCGTTCACGGTGGCGCCGACAACGCGGTCGCCTGCGTGTTTTTCAACGGGGATCGGTTCGCCGGTGATCATGGATTCGTCCACGCTGCTGGCTCCCTCTACCACGGCGCCGTCCACGGGGACCTTTTCGCCGGGCCGCACGCGCAAAAGATCTCCGGGCATTCACCTGCTCGAGCGGGACATCCTCTTCATTTCCGTCCTTCACGCGGCGCGCGGTCTTCGGCGCAAGCCCGAGCAGGGCTTTGATCGCGGCCCCCGTCTTGCTCCGTGCCCGAAGTTCCAGAACCTGGCCCAGAAGCACGAGCGTCGTAATTACGGCAGCGGCTTCGAAGTAGGTCCCCACTTCGCCGCTTTTACCACGGAAGGAGGAGGGAAAAATCTGCGGGAACAGAGCGGCTACGATGCTGTATCCGTAGGCCACACCCACGCCGAGGCCGATCAGGGTGAACATGTTGGGGTTCCAGGTAACGATCGACTTCCACCCGCGCACGAAGAACGGCCAGCCGCCCCACAGAACCACCGGGGTCGCCAGGATCAGCTCCAGCCACTTCAGCATCTCCATGGGAATGAACTTCTCCGGCGAGATTGCAGGGATGTAGCCGCCCATCGCGATATACACCAGCGGGATCGTGAGAACAGTACTGATCTTGAACCGCCTGGTCATATCGATGAGTTCGGGGTTCTCCTCTTCCTCAAGAGAGACCGTCCTCGGCTCCAGCGCCATGCCGCAGATCGGGCAGCTTCCCGGCGCATCGCGCACGATCTCCGGATGCATGGGACAGGTCCACTCTGTCTTGGACGAAGCAATAATCGGCTCGACCGGTTCGAGGGCCATACCGCACTTGGGACAGGACCCCGGTCCTGGTTGCCGAACCTCTGGGTGCATGGGGCAGGTGAACACTTTCCCGAGTCTGCGGCTCGTCGGTTTTGAGTGGAAGGCCCGCCTTTCACAACGATGTACGATTCCGGATTTTTGTCAAAATCCTCTTTGCAGGATGGTGAGCAGAAATAATAGGTCATGCCTTTATACGTTGATGTGGCTGCGGCATCGGAATCTTCTATAGTCATTCCGCATACAGGATCTTTGACCTTCATCGCTTCCTCCCGTCGCCGGACAGATTAACGTCGTTTGTCTTGTTTGCTGAAACCGATTAAAACTTAAACGTCCTCTCTTTCACGCCAGCGACATCCTTTATCACGATCTCTACTTCTTTAACCTTCGGGTTATCGAACTCAATTACGGCAGACCGGTGATGCCCCGATCCTTCCCGCGACACTACCTTGCCTTTATATTCTTTGCCGGCTGCCCTGAGAATGACGATTTCGTCGAAGTTATACTTCTCAAGATCGACTGAATGCGTTTCGAGGGCCACTTTAAAAGTCGCGGTTCCGTCCATGCTTTCAAGAGAAACCTTCGCCGTAACTCCGGCCTCTGATTTTTCCTGCGTTTTCTTCGGGCCTCCTGTTTGTTCTTCTTTCGTCGGCTCGGCAGAGGCCGATCCGCCCATCATCCCCTGCATCATCATGCCCTGTGACATCATTCCCATCATGTCGGCCATCATCTTGTCCATCTTCTCCTGCATGCCGGACAGCTCCTTCACCAGTTGCTTCTTCTCCGCAGGCTTTACGCCTTCCACGATTTTCTGTTGGACTTCGATCATCTTCTTCATCGTCTGCATCATGTCCTGCATCATCATGCCGTGGCCCATCATGTTCTTCATCATGGGCATGTGCTCCTGCTCGCAAGGCATTGTGCCGGGACCTGCCTGACCTTTTTGCTCGCCCATCATGCCGCCCGTCTGTGCATGTGCAGTAATGCTTGACAGAAACAGCATCGCGAAAGCTACTATTGTCTTTTTCTTCATGATATTCCTCCTTTGATTAAGTAAAGTGCCGATGCCCGATCAGTTTATGTCCCAATTTATCTAGACTGTCACTTGTTAGCCTGATCAGATCTTCATCAGGCATCTTCGATTCATCGAAAATGACGGCAATCTCTCTCTTTTCGACGTCAATGGATTCTATCCCTTCCATATGGCCGATAAATCTTCGCAGAGCCAGGGCGCATTCGTCGCAGAATTGATCCTCGACTTTAAACAGAAGCTTTCGCATTGTGTTTTCCTCCTAATTCCGGCATGAACATCGGGGGCACTTCCATGTACCTCCGGTACTCGTCCAGCGTACGAGTATATCCGCTGTCTCCTTTTTCGTCGTAATGCCCACTTAAACTCCTTCCCTGTCACGGGCTGAAAGGAGCTATGATATCTTGCACAAGGCGTTCTTTGAAAAATGAGAGCTCCTTATACGTATGATTATATACCCTCTTGGAGCTGTTGAAGACGTTCTTGAATACCCACCTCAGGCCGGATAGTACTTTACTCTCCGGCGTCTCACGCCGCGCAGACAGCTACGTCTTTTTTCTTTCTAAGGTCCAAGAGGTACTGCCTTGCCGCAAGTGCCGCCTTCGCTCCCTCGCTGGAGGCGATGATGATTCTTTTTCCATAGGCATTCGTGATGTCCCCCGCAGCGAATATTCCAGGGAGGGAAGTCGAACAGTCGGGATATATGACTATCTCGCCCTGCGCATTCAACTCGACCAGGTTAGAGACCAGAAAAGAATTGGGCTGAAAACCGATCGCGATAAATACCCCCGCAACCAGGAGGCTGATCGTTTCTTCTCCTGCCATCTTTCTTATCGTGATTCCTGAGACCGCGTTGTTGCCCGACAACTCAATCACTTTATACTCTTCATAGATATGCAAGTTATCAAACAACCTGATGCGCTCGATGACTACCGGGTCCGCCGTCAGTTTTGTTGCGGAGACGAGATGCACGGTCCCGGCAATGCTCTGAAGATTCTCGACCAGTTGGAGCGCCGAATTCCCGCCGCCGATTACGGCAACGTCCCTGTCCTGCGCAAAGGAAAGGTCCTGGATGTTCCCGTAGAATACGCCTCTTCTCTGAAATCTTTCTTCTCCTGCCACGCCCAGTTTCTTTCTCGTCAATCCAGTGGTGACGATTACGGCCTTGGCAATATACGTTATCAGCTCGGATGTTGTTATCCTGAAACCGCCATCCCCTGGTTCTATCTTTTCCACTTCGCTGATTACGTGGTCGATATAATGGGAGCGGACAAGCTGCTCTTCGAATTTCCCGACAAGCTCCGGCCCGGTGATGAAATCGAAGCCCATGTAGTTTTCAATCTTGGTGCTGTCCACGGCTTGACCACCCAGGTCCCTTGCGATAAGAAAGGCGTCCATCTTCATCGTCGAAGCGTATACCGCCGCCGTGAGGCCCGCGGGGCCGCCGCCCACGATTACAAGATCATACGAGGTGCGAGGTCGCCTACAGGATTTATCGTGGAGAAACTTGTCCCGGCACCCTTCTGAGCAGAAATAGAAGATCTCGCCGTCACACTCGGCCGTTATGCCGGCGTCTTCATGCACCTCCATATCGCATATTGGATCTCTTTTCATGAAACATCATCTCCCTTCATGTTTTAATAGCAGCATATCCCGTGCCAATATTTTTTCATTTTATATCAGTCGGTTCGATGATTGGCTGAAGCCTGTGATCCTATGTCTAAATGATATGCTACAGCGATCGGACTTGAAACCACGTTGCTCGTTTTTATTATAATTCTGTGATTTCTGACGGTAGGGCAAAAGATGTATAATCCAGAATTACGAGGGTCTTTACAGAACGGTCCGTGAGCACAGTGGCATATACATTCCTCCAGCACATGGCGTAACAATGACCACTTGAAATGACCGCGCCACATACAAAGAAAACAGAACGATAATTAAGGGTACGTGAGCTGGAAAAGGATGGGTGGAGGGTCTCTTGTACTACGATGGTAGCATTTACTGCTCTAATTGTGAGAGGACTGCATGAGAGGTTGGTGGTCCCTAAAAACGAGCGAGCACATCGCTATTTTCCGAGTTTCTGGAGCCGGCTCTTTGCGATATCAGCCTCTTTGGTGCCGGGATGCTCCGCAATGACCTTGTTCAGTGCTTCCCTGGCCTTTGCCTTGTTCTTTTCGTTCAGATAGGACAGGCCGATCTTGAGCCTTGCTCCGGCAACCTTGTCGCTCTTGGGGTAGGTGTTGATAAGCAGGGCAAAGGCATCAATGGCCTTCTTGAATTCCTTTAGTGAATAGTGGCATTCACCGATCCAGTACTGGGCATTATCTACCTGGCTCGCATCGGGAAACTGCTCGAGGTAGTTCTGGAACCCGGCAATCGCAAGTTCGAAGTTGCCTTTATCGTAGTCGCTCTTGGCCTGACGGTACGCTTCGGAAGGCTCGATCCTGACTGCAGGCCGCTGATCCTTTACCGTTGCTGAAGACGCAGAGGACACAGCACCGGTTGCCTGCGCCTTCACCCTGGTGTCAAGGTCGTCAACGCGCGCCGCAAGCTCTGAGATCTTAAAGCCGCGATCATCGATCTTCTGCGCAAGGTCGGAAATACGGTAATTGTTCTCCTCCAACTTGCCCTGGATCAGCTGGATGTCGGTGGAGAGCTGGTCAGAGCGGGCGCCAGCATCGGCTACGGCCTTCTCCATGTCGCTCGCGCTCTTTGCAGACCTTTCCGCGGCCTCTTGCCGCTTTTCGAGGGCAGCCAGCCGCTTCTGCAGGTCCTGCACCGTTGACTCAATTGCCCTGGTGCCGGTCCGGACATCGGAGAGCTCGGAGCGGGTCTTCACAAGCTCCGCCTGCGGCGCACAAGCTGCCACGAGAAGGAGAACGGAGATGGTCACTGTTTTTTTTATCATAATGTCGTGAATAAGCTCAAGCGGCGCTCTGCAGCGCCGCTTGAGCGGTGGGTAGGTGTTACACTATCACTGCGCGACGAGTTCGCCCCGCCGGTTATTCTGCCAGCATTCTTCGGTCTGCTCGCTGCAGACCGGTTTTTCCTTGCCGTAACTGATGAGTGAAATCCGGCTCGACGCAATGCCGAGGTCCGTAAGATACTTCTTGGCTGCTGCGGCGCGCCGCTGACCGAGCGCCTGGTTGTACTCTATGGTGCCGCGCTCATCGCAGTTTCCTTCGATCTTGACCTTCGCGTTCGGGTTCGCCTTGAGCCATTCGGCATTGGCCTTCATCACCGGACGCGCATCATCGCGGATAAAGGAGCGGTCGAAGTCAAAATAGATCGGCTTGAGACCGGCGCCGGCTAGTGCAGCAGCTGCGCGTTCTTTGGCCTCGGCCTCTTCGCGGGCCTTGGCTTCTGCAGCTGCACGCTCCCTTTCAGCCTGCGCCAGCGCTTCGGCCTTAGCGGCCTCTGATTGCTCAGGTGCAACCGTGGGTGCAGGCTGCGTTTCGGGCACGGACGTTACCTCAGCGCTCTTGGCGCAACCCCAGAGAACGAACATGCTTACGAGCAGGATGAGTGCAAATGATAAAACTGTGCTGATCTTTGAACGATTCTTCATGGTAATTCCTCCTTTTTTGAAAAGCAAGATTCATTCGACTCTTGTTTGGTTTTAAAACCATCTGAAACAATCTGTCCTGCTCGCTGCATGAACCTGTATAGGCATCGAAGGCAACATAGCATACTCCCAAAACCTTGTCAACATTTCTTGGTTTTCAACAGGCCCCCTACCGATATACATCGAGTCAGGCAGTTTTTTTTTGTCGTTCACCTCTGCTCCGATAATTTAATTTGCGAAACTGGTTGCCTACCATCGGTTTTCGTGCACCCGCGAAGCATCGAAGCGGTCGCCTGCTTTTTTCTCTTCCGCGGGAAAACCGAGGGGGATCAGGGAAAAGGGAATGACCTGTGCGGGAAGCTCAAGCAGTGCGCGCATATTCACCACACGGTCCGCCGTGGGGTACACGCCGCACCAGACCGCACCAAGCCCCTTCGCATGGGCCGCAAGCAATATATTTTCGGTCGCTGCTGCGCAGTCGAGAACCCAGTATCCCTGGTGCTTTTCGATCGTCGGATCGCCGCAGACCAGGATCGCAGCGGATGTGTGCTTCAGCATGGCGGCATAGGGATGGAACTTCGGGATCCCGTCGAGCAAGGCTCGGTCGGTCAGGACCACGAAATGCCAGGGCCGTTCGTTCCCGGCCGAGGGCGCGCACATGGCAGCCTCCAGGACCTCCTGGATCAGTTCGCGCGAAACGTGCTTGGGGGTATACACCCTGATGCTTTTCCGGGTCAGGAGAGCGTTCATCGCGTCCATCGTCGATACTCCTTTCGTTTCGTGAACCGTTTAAAACAGGAGGATTGCGCCGGCAGGATCATCAGCAGAACCTGCGATGCTGCCGAACCATGTCCTCCACACCCCGGTTGAAGTTCTCCTGCGGATCCCAACCGAGAAGCTCTTTCGCCCTGGCAGGATCGAACAGGAGGTCAGAGGTCAGGTAGCGTACATACTTGTTCAGGCCGAGCTTCACGCCGAGGGGGCCGAGGAAAAGGTCAACGAAGCGCCCGCCCCCCAGCATCAGCTGCGACGGCAAGGGAAGGATCCGGAACCGTTTATTCGACGCCTCGGCAATCGCCTTGAAAAAATCGAACCAGCTGTGGAGCAGGCCATCGGTGATGTTAAAGACCTGGCATATGGCGTGGGGGTTTGTGCCCGCAAGACAGATTGCCGCAGCAAGATCATTTACGTGTACGAAGGGAGCAGCATGCATGCCGTTGCCGATGTACGGAAAGCCGATAGGGCCCAGGCGCTGCACCGACGATACCAGGCTTTCGAGATAGCGTGAACCCGGCCCGTAGACCATTCCGGGCCTGATGATAACCGATGCGGCATGGGACTGGTCGGCAAGGATCTTCTCGCAGGTCCGCTTGTACCAGGTGTAATGGTCATCCAGCTCCACTGCAGGCTTCGTCTCCTCCGTAGCCGGCACCTGCGAAGGGATGCCGGCAACGCTTAAGGAACTGATGAACACGATCCGTTCTATGCCTGCCTGCGAGAGCTCGTCCACGACCCACTCCAGTGCCCGCACGTTCAATTCGGCCGCATGGCGCGACGTGTTCCGGATCTCGCCGATGTGGTACACCACATCCATGCCTTCCATGGCATCGAGGAGCGAGGCCGGATCGCCCAGGTCTCCGCGATACAGCGTCACCCCTTTGCCCTGGAGGCGGCGCGGGAGTTCCCGCTGCCTCGAAAAAAGCCGAACGATCTGTCCCTGCTTCAGAAGAAGATCGACGACCCGACTGCCGATAAATCCGGTACCGCCGGTTACCAGGGCTCTCATATGCCGACTCCCCGCAGGCATGGAACAACAACCTACCGTTTACCAGGGCCAAACAGAGGTTCACCACGCGTTCTCTTCATGTTCCGGGCACAACACCGCATCACTGAAGTACTGCGCGTCATCAGTGAGATGATAGTGTTAATCATAGCATATGACACCGGCTTGTCGCGCCGCAATTCATGTTTCCTGATGTGCGCGAAAACGCCGGATGTACGATGTAAGGATAGTGGAGAACTACGTGAGGAAACCCTCTGCCCACGGATTTCCGATCAGGAACAAATTAGCATCACCAAGTATATTGCACTGATAAGATGGAGGGATTTAGGCAAGGCTGTAGTGCGATCAGGAAGATTCGTATTGAAAACGTGCAGAACATTCCGGCAGAGAACACGGGGAGTTTGAGCACCACCAGGATGATCAGACATCAGACCATCAGTTCAAAACCGATCTGCACGCTGTTTGGTCAGTGTCCGCAGTTTCTGCAGCGCCTGCGTCTCGATCTGTCTGACCCGCTCCCGGGTGATCCCGAACATTTTTCCGATGAAATCAAGGGTCTTGGGCTCGCCGTCACCCAGGCCGAACCGCAATTCGAGGACCTTTCGTTCGTTCTCGGAGATCTCGGTAAGCCATTCATCGATCTGCTGGCGTCGCTGCAGGTCGTCAGAATGCGTTGATGGTGACGGCCGGTTCTCATCATGCAGCACGTCCTTCAGCGTATCCTCTTCCTGCTCGCCGATCAGCATGTCCAGCGAGAAGGTTTCCCGCACCACCTGGGAAATGCCCCGCATCTTGTCAACGCTCATCCCCAGCGTTTCGGCGATCTCTTCAATCATCGGATCTCTGCCCAGATCCTGCGTCAGCCGGCGAACGGCGCGTTTGTACTGGTTCACGGACTCAGCTACATGTATCGGCAGCCTGATGGTCCTCACCTGGTTCACGATAGCACGCTCAATGGATTGCTTGATCCACCACGAAGCATAGGTGCTGAACTTGAATCCCCGTTCGTACTGGAATTTTTCGACGGCCCTGATGAGGCCGAGGTTTCCTTCTTCGATAATGTCCGAGAAGGGAAGGCCGCGGTTGATATATTTTTTGCCGATGGCGACAACGAGCCGCAGGTTCGCTTCGATCATTCTGGCCCGTGCTTCCAGATCCCCCTCGGCGACCCGCTTGCCCAGTTCCTGCTCTTGGGCGAACGTCAGAAGGGGCGTCTTTCTGATCTCCTTCAGGTAATACTTGACCACATCGAGCGTCTTCGGCGCAGGCGCTGCTTCTCCATCCTCTGATGGCTCCGTCTGCCGGTCTCCTGCTGCTCGGCATCGTAGTGTTCGGCCACCATCAGGCTGTCAACGGGCTTGTTCCATGTACTCACAATGACCTCCTTGAGCAGAGAATCCATGCTCCGGGCAATCCCGGATCATATTTGCGATGACGCAGGGCCGCTGATTGCCGGCTCATCCGGCATTCAGCATGCCTGCGCCTGTGCGAGATCGACATTCAGCTCATTTAAAATGAACTGCGCTATTTTTTCAAAGTTAAACGGTTTGAGGATGCAATGCCGTGCGCCCAGTAACCGCGCACGCCGTTCAACCGAGGGGCAGGTATCGCTGGTCATCACGTACATCGGGACATGGGGGCAATGCCTCTTTGCACGTTCCATAAGCTCATACCCGTCCATCCCCGGCATCCGCAGATCCGTCAGCAGAAGATCAACCGGCACTGACTCCAGCACTTTCATCGCCTTCATACCGTTTTCGGCGGTCATGATCAGGCAGTTGCGCAGCTTTGCCCGAAGCTGCATGGTCAGCCCGTCGCGCAGATATTTATTTTCATCAACAATTAATATTTTTCTCATACACCCCGCCTGTGCCGTCAAGAGCGTTCCGCATCGTATCGTGCAATTGCTCCAGGGTGAACGGTTTCGGGAGCATCCCTTTGAAACCAAAAGCACTGAAATTCAGCGCGACCGGGTCCGTAATGTCGCCGGTCGCAAGAATGGCCCGGACATCGGGATCGAATGCAAGCAGTTCTTTCATCGCTTCTTTGCCATTTTTGCCCTGCGGTACGTGCAGATCAAGGACCACGGCGTCGAAGGGGTATCCGCAGTCCCTTGCCTTCACGTAGCTGCTGACCGCTTCATCGCCGTTGTCGGTCCCATAGGTCCGGTAGCCGTTCGACTCAAGCATGCGGCATATGACCTGACGCGTGATCGCGTCATCATCCATAACGAGCACCCACGTATTCTTCCTCGGACTTTCCTTTTGAGTCCGCAGACCAGGAACGGGTGTCGGTCCAGATGTTTTTTTATGCGTACTTGAAAGCGCCATTATATGCCTCCCCATGGCAACCAACGAAGTAACGGGATATCCCTCTCGTTACCACGCATGGTAAAATCGTGAATCATGCAGAAGCGCCATGAGTTTAGAATATAGCGATTAAGAATGCGGAAGCATATAGGTATCTGTCTGATAATTAAGTAGGTGTTTGTCCTACAAGAATATGCGCGGTTGTGTTGAATCTGGAAAGACCCTGCACCTAAATGAAGTTTCAGCAGACATTCTGTGCGATGAATGCAGTGGAGACCGATAGTGGAAGGTAATACAATAGACTTATGATCTGTTCATGTTGGCCAGGGTGAAAATACTGAAGCGCTTGATGCTGAGAAGAGCATTTGGACGGGGGAAATCGGGAACGATGGGGAGGTGTTGCCGGCATTCCGTTTCATGTCTCGAAGTTTAAAGAAAGGGGTTGGCGCGGACAGGAAAGGGCTAGGACACGAGACTGTTCTGGAGCGCGTAGCGCGTTATCTCGGAATTGGTCTTCATGTGCATTTTGGCAAGGATGCGGGTCCGATAAGTGCTGATGGTCTTGACGCTCAGCGAAAGCTCCCGGCCAATATCCTTCACTGCTTTGCCCGAAGCGATCATGCACATGATCTGGTATTCGCGATCGGAAAGCGACTCATGGGGCGATTGGTCAGTCTTGCGGTCGAACGTGAGGGCCATGCTCTCCGCCAGGGAGGCGCTGACATACCTGCCCCCTCTGCATACCTTCCGGATGGCTGAGATCAGTTCGTCAGGCGCGCTCTCCTTGGTCAGATAACCCGAGGCGCCTGACCGCAATGCGCGAACAGCGTATTGCTCTTCCGGATACATGCTGAGCATCAGCACCGGAAGACGGGGCTGAAGATTTTTCAGCTCCTTCAGCACGTCAAGGCCGCTCCGGCCGGGCATCGATATATCGAGCAGCACCACGTCGAAGGGCTGTTTCTGCACCTTGGCCAGGGCGTCGGCGCCGTTCGCCGCCTCACCGGCGACCTGCATATCGTCGATGTCCGCGAGGATCTGCTTCATGCCCTCACGAACAATGCTGTGATCGTCCACAATAAGAATCCTGATCATCGCCAATCTCCTCGTCGCCTGAAAGCATAATATCATTCTTCCTTCTTTTTTTTTTGCATCATGCCCGCGCCGCGTCGCCTGTCCTGTCAAGGTGCGGCCGCCGCATTGTCGAGAGGGATCCGGATGGTGATCGACGTTCCTTCGATCGGTTCTCCACTGCGGATATCGACGTCGCCGTTAAAGAACAGGACCCGCTCCCTGATACCCATGAGGCCGAAAGACCGATGGTCCGCGCGCTGCTCCTGCGTGATCCCCTTCCCGTTGTCCTGTATCTGGAGCGTGACCTGTCCGTCAGTTTTCCTGAGCGAAACCAGGATCTTCGATGCCTCGGCGTGGCGGATCACGTTCGTCAATGCTTCCTGCAGGATCCTGAAAAGGGCGGTCGAGCGGTCACGATCCACCATAAGGTCATCGGGCGTGATAACAAGCCGGCAGTCGATGCCGGTCCGCACCTTGAACTCTTTCATCTGCCATTCTACGGCCGCGGCCAGACCAAGATGATCGAGGATCGCCGGCCGCAGCTCCGAAGCGATCCGCTTCACCGACGTGATCGACATGTCGATAAGGCCGACCATCGAGTCGATTTTTTTCAACAGCCCGACGTGATCGGCATACCGGTCATGCAGCCAGGACAGGTCGAGTTTGATGGCCGTAAGCGACTGTCCCAACTCATCGTGGATCTCCCGGGCGATATCCTCCCGCTCCCGCTCGAGCACAGACTGGAGGTGCAGGGAGAGGTTACGCAACTGCTCCCGCGATTGCACCAGTTCGTCCTCTGCAACCATCCGTTCCTCGATCTCGGTCTGCAGCAGGCGATTGGCCGTTGCAAGTTCTGCCGTCCGCTCCAAAACACGTTTTTCCAGTTCATCGTACGCCTGCTGCAGTGCTGTTTTGGTCCGCTCCAGTTCAGTAATGTCATGCCAGACAACGATCGCCCCTTGCAGAACTCCGTTCGAATAGAAAGGCGCAGCCGATACATGTCCGATGATATCTCTTCCCTGAATGTCACAAATAAGCAAAGACTCACTGACGATCGTCTCGCCGTCAAGCGCCCGTGCCGCAGGATGCCAGTCCGGGGCCAGCAGGCTCCCGTCACGGCTCCTCATCTGCAGAATCGTTTTTTTGCTTGCGATGTCGATCAAAAAGGGGTCAAAACCCTGCAGAGAATAGGCTGCCCGATTGGCATGTACGATCTCGCCGGAATTGTTGTAAATGACGACCGGTTCCGTGAGGGTCGCGAAGATCGCCGCCAGCTCGTCTGCGCGCTGCTCCGCCACGACCCGCATCCGGTCGACCGTGTTGAGTATGGCTTCGCGTTCAAGCTCCGCCTGCTTGCGTTCGGTCAGGTCCAGCACGAACGATATGCGCAGCAGCGGATCTTTCCTGATCAGCGTCGAACCGATGAGGACCGGAATGCGGCTTCCATCGCGCCGCAGATATTCCTTCTCATGAGGCGTGCAGGCACCTTCGGTCAGCAGCTGCTGCACCTTTTGCATTTCCTGGTCTGCATATTCCGGGGGTGTCATGCGTCGCCACAGCAGCTTTCCCTGCTTCGAGGTCGGAGCGGCTGTACCCGGTCATGGCAAGAAAAATATCGTTGGCAACCAGCACCTTTTCGTCGTCCATGGTGATGATGCCGATGATATTGGAGTCCACCAGGCGACGGAACACGGCCTGGTTTTCCTTGAGCGCCTGTTCTGCCTTCCTGCGCTCCGCAATGGTCCAGATCGCGTCCATCATTAAGCGCAGCTGCCGCACATCCAGGTCCGTGTACGGATCGTTCTTGTTCGCCACACCCACCACCGCGACGATCCGCTGCTGCAAAATGACCGGCAGCGTCATGCATCGAATAAGGGGAGCACGGCCGAGGGGATACGCATTCTGAAGCGGGTGGGTCGCCGTAAAATCGTTGATCACGATGGGCCTGCGCTGGCGTACGGCATCGCCCCAGATACCGGTCTGAGCCAGCGGATACACCGTGGCAGGGGTGGCAATAGTGGAGTTCTTCGACCACGCATACGGCATAAACTCTTCCGTGTCCTCGTTGTAGAGGTAGATATAGCCCAGTTTGCTGCCCGACAGGGCGACCACTCCTTCGAGAGCGAATTCCACCAGCTCCTGCAGCGAACTCGCTTCATGCTGCGAGATCGCCATCAGGCTCTGGAGCCGGAGATCGTCGACCCTGCGCTCATCATCCATCCGTGCTGCGCCAGGTGTTATCGCGCACGATGTCACGGGAGCCGATGACCTCGCCGTACGCCTCGATGGCCGACGAGCTCACTTCCACATCGATCAGTCGTCCGTCCCGGGTCTTCATGATGCCGATGAACTTCTCATAGCTCCCCTCGGTGTCGAGCTTCCGCAGCGTTTCCAGGGAACGAAACGCCTGGTCCGGGGGGATGACGTCGAAGATCGACATACCGATCAGTTCCTCACGCGTGTATCCCAGGAGCTCCACGGCCTTGCGGTTCACGTCGCGGTAGACGTATTCCGCGTCAACGATGAAGATCGCATCATTGGCATGCTCAAAGAGGTCGCGGTATTTCCCCTCCGACAGCTTAAGCGCCTCCTCGATCCGCTTGTGCGCCGTAATGTCCTCCACCATGGCCAGGTGCTGACGGGGGCCGCTCCCCTCGACCCAGTATTCACCCCACATGGGCACCACGGTCAGGTGGACCCATACCACGGCCCCGTCCTTGCGTACATAGCGCTTTTCCATGGTGAAATGCCGGCTCTTTCCCTCCAGCAGCCGGTCCATGTTTTCCTGGTCGTTCTGAAGATCATCCTTATGGGTGATGTCCCGGAAACTGAGCTGCAGCATCTCCTGCTGATCGTACCCGGTGATGTCGCAGTACTTGGGGTTGACCTGCAGAAATCTGCCGGTGAGGGAGTCGAGCAGGGCAATGCCGACCGGCGAGCGCTCATAGATCGCCCGGAAGCGGCTTTCGCTCTCGCGCAGCTCCTCCTCTTTCTGCCTGAGCGTGCGATCCTGACGCGCCAGGGGTTCATCGAACCCGGAGAGGATGACGGCCCGGTACAGCAGGTACCAGGACAGCAACCGGACGCAGTGCCTGATAAAATCTGAGGAACTGATCGAGATTTCATCGAAGGCAGTCAACAAGGCTGCAACCGCCGAGGTGAGCAGGGCTGCAGTCAGGAGGTGAAACACCCTGATTTTGAAAATCCGGTCTTTTTGCAGCAGATTGATGATAGTAGCCTGATAGAGCAGAGCAATGCCGATTCCACCGGCATGCAGGAACATGGTGGGTTTGCCGTCGTCCGTGTAGCTGGGCGGGAACAACGGAAGGAACGCCGCACCAAGCAGCAGCGCCGTGACCGCAGCAAAGACCGCGCCGGTCTTCGCAGGGGACCCTTTCCGGCCGAGAAAGAAGGACGCAGCAAGCAGGGAAATGCTCTGGACCGCCATGGACCCGAGCAAAAGCCGCGGCCCGAGATCGATCCCGAACTCCGGAAACATGCTTACGCCCTCGGTTAGTGCGTGGAACAGATAGAGGAGGGCGGAGGAGAGGCTGCCGTACCCGATAACCAGAAGAAAGGCATCCTCCTGCAACCGCCGCGTATTCCATGCAAAGATAAAGATGCTGAAAGACAGGAGGATGGTGAGCGCCTTGATGAGGCTGAAGGACAGCAGAAAACTGAAAAGGCTGGCGAGGTACAGTCCGAGCAGGACGGCGGCGACTGACGCCGGTTCCGCATATTTTCTTGCTGGACCTATGGTTCGAGCAGAGAACATCGCACTCCTGTTACTGGACGGAAAATGCAGCAAAACTCCATTGTCCGGCAAGGCATTGCCAGCCTGACCCTTCTGGCCGAAGCTCCCGCAGTGGGAAACACTTCGATCATACCGGATGCTCCCTGCTACCATGGCATATCAAACCGGCGTAATGCTGCGGGAGCAGGCTATAATATAACATGGATTATTGCAGAAAACAGGAGTAAATTTCATGGAAATATGATTTATTTTTTGCACTCCCGTCTGCGCCGGGTTACTCCATTTACCTGAGCGACCCGCTCCGGGAGGTGGGCGGTTAAAACTGCTGCTGCAGTCTGCGAACGCTCGCTGCAAGCAACGTTGGATCGGTGATTGGTTCTCCGCAAAGCGTGCCCATACAAGGGATCACGCGGCCGCCCTGGTCACCGTTGTACCGGATGACCGTATGGGCCCCGACAAATGCGCGGGCCGCCTGGGCAAGCATGCTCTCCGCAGGCGCCTCCACAGTCAGCGTCAGAAGGTGGAACCAGGCGTCGAGCCCGACGTAATAGGCGCCGGCATGGATGCCGATCTCCGCGGCAGCAGGTGCGAACAGCGAAAGCGCCCTGCCTGCTGCCTCCTGGTACCGGTCCTCTCCGGTCAGGCGATGGAGCTTGAGCAGCAGCATGATGGCCGTGCTGTTGGCCGACGGGTGCGGGATGTCGTCAATACGCTTGAGCCGCGTGCCGAGCACCTCCTGCCCCGTATCGAAGAACCCTCCCTCGCTGTCCTGGAACGTTGCGAGGGTGAGCTGCATCAACTCCCGGGCCTGCGCAAGGCGCCGTGCATCGCCCGTTGCTTCATAGGCCGACAGCAGGGCTTCAACAAGGTGGACATGATCATCGAGCAGTCCGGGAATTCCCGCAGTGTGCAGAAGCTGCGAACCACTGATAATGCTCCCGCAGGATGCGGTTCAGGCTTGCGACTGAAAACTCCAGGAGCCAGGGATCCTTCAGCGCGCGGTGCGCACGGAGAAAGGACGCGATGAACATGCCGTTCAGGGAAGTGTAAAGCGTCCGATCGATAAACGGCGCCGGCCGCTCGTTTCGTGCACGGAGGAGCTTTTCCTTCCCGTCCGAGATGATTCGCTCCACGGAATCAAGGGGCAACGCGAGCTCCTGGGCGACCTCCCGGGGTTCCCGGGCAGTAAAGAGCACCTGGTGTGACGGATCGTGGTGCATGGCTCCGCGCGGATCGAGCAGGTGCCGCGACAGGACAGCATACTCTTCAGCGGTCAGGGCTTCACGGAACTCGTCATCGGTCCAGGTGAAATACCCTCCTTCGTCATCGGGTGTCACATCAGCGTCCTGGCTCGCAAAAAATCCACCTGCAGGATCGGACAGAACGTCGCGGCTGAACCGGATGATCCCCTGTGCAACCGCTTTGAACCGCTCATCCTTGAACAGGGCATAGGCATCGACATAGTTCCGAAGCAGCCAGGCATTGTCGTCAGCCATCTTTTCAAAGTGCGGGATAGTCCATGCTTCGTCAACGGAATACCGGTGGAATCCGCCGCCCAGCTGATCATGGAATCCGCCGCGCGCCATGCTCTCCAGTGTTTTCCGGATCGCCAGTTCTACGAACGGGCCGTCTTGCGTCAGGGGATGACGGCGGATCAGAAATTCCAGGGCGCCCGGCATCGGGAACTTTGGTGATGCTCCGAAGCCGCCGTTTTTCGGATCATACTGCGTCAGGATCGTGGCCACCGCATCCGTGAGCGCCTGTTTTTGCAACCCGCCCGACTGGAATCGGTCCGGCTTCAGGGCTTCCCTGAGGCGGTCGGCAAAGTCCTCCACCTCTCCCCGCCGGGATCGATAGAACCCGCTGACCGATCTCAATACGGATTTGAAGCCCGGACGGCCGTGCAGGTCCTCGGGCGGAAAGTAGGTGCCGCCGAAAAAGGGCTTCCGGTCCGGGGTGAGGAACACCGAAAGGGGCCACCCGCTGCCGCTGCCCATGGCGGCAACAGCCAGCTGAAATCTCCGGTCGATGTCGGGCCGTTCGTCGCGGTCGAGCTTGACGCAAACAAAGAACTCGTTCATCAGCCGGGCGACCTCTTCATCCTGGAAGGATTCCTTGGCCATGACGTGGCACCAGTGGCACCAGACGGCGCCCGTGCTCAGAAAGACCGGTTTGTCCTCCTGGCGCGCCAGGTCGAATGCTTCATCGGACCAGGGCCGCCAGTCAACGGGCTGGTCTGCGGCATGCCGCAGATAGGGCGATCGTTCGTTGGCAAGATGGTTCATGGCAAAATTCCAAATCCGAAGCACCAAATTTCAAATAATATCCAAATAGCGAAATTCGAATGACTGAAACGTTTGAAGCTTGCACTTTCGAATTTAGAATTTATTTGGAACTTGTAATTTGTCATTTGGCGCTTCAAAAGGTACTCGGGTCTTCCGGCGGCAGGCTGGCCTCGTCAAAGGGCAGAACGCCGAGCTGCATCATGACCGATTCAACGCCCGCGAGCAGTTCCCGCGTGTCATATCCGTCGAGTTCCTGCTGCAGCGCTTTTTCGGTCAACTGGTCGAATGCCTCGAAATCGAAGGAGCCGTCAAGCACCCCAGACCGGACAAGCACAGCGTACAGGACCTTGCTGTCATACCTGCGCTCTCCAGGCCGGAATGCAAGCCGCGGCCCGGTCTCGGGCGATTCGGCATAGGAAAGCATTGCGCCTTCCAGTGCGTCGTATAGCGTGACAATGCCTGCCGAGACCTTTCCCTGGCGCAATCTTCTTTTTCCACCCCGCAGATGCAGCCTCGCCCGCTGCAACGGACCTGCGACCGGCCCCAGCTCCTGCTCATTCATTAATCCGAAATGCGGCATGGTCTGCTCTCCGAAACGGCACATGCGCTGATCAGACGCTCCTTCACCTGAGCCCCTGCCGCGCCTCACCGGACAATAGAAGACTTAAATAGTCCCATTATACCCGACAACTATCCATTTCTAGTATAGCACGGAGGAAGGGAAACGTCAGGAAGAGGTGGTTGTCATATCGCCGAACAACAGATAACCGCCTTTGCCGCCCTGCTTCACGCGGTACCTGGCCTGTTCCGCCCTGTTCAGCAGGGCCTCGGCGTCTTCGCCGTCACCAGGATAGAGGCTGATGCCGATGCTCGCACTGATCGAACATCGATGGCCCTTGAGGTCAAAGGGCTCCGAAAGAACAGCAACGATCTTGCGGGCCACGACCAGCGCGTCCTCGGCAGCCGTGATCCTGCAGCATATGCCGATGAACTCGTCGCCGCCCATGCGCGCGATCGTGTCGGCCCTCCGGGTGGAAGACGCCATGCGTTTTGATGCCTCCTGCAGCAGCAGGTCGCCCACTTCATGGCCCAGCGTATCGTTGATCTTTTTGAAATGGTCCAGGTCCATATAGAGCAGCGCAAGCACAAAATGGTTCCGTTTCGCCAGCGCAAGGAGCTGGTCCATACGGTCGAAGAACAACGTGCGGTTCGTCAGTCCGGTGAGCGGGTCATAGAGCGCCAGGTGTTCGAGCCGCTGCGCCACCTGTTTTCGTTCGGCAATATCGCGGAAGATCGTCTGCACCGTCAGTTTTCCTTCCAGGGAAAAGGAGATGCTGGCAACCTCGACATCGATGACCGCTCCGTCGATCCGGATGAATTTTTCTTCGATCCAGGGTGCGCTGCCGGACTGCGCTTCCAGCTGCTGCATCCGCGAGCGCACCATGGCCCGGTAGTCGGGATGCACGATGTCGTAGATCGACCGGTTGGTCAATTGTTCCGGCCGTGCCGCACCGAGAATACGCGCGCCGGCGGGATTGACAAAGGAAAACAGGCCCCCGCAATGGATGGCGATCCCGTCCGGTGAAAGCTCGACCAGGCGGCGGTACCGTTCTTCGCTCTCCCGCAGGTTTTCCTGCATCTGGCGATGCTCTTTGACGAGCTGCTGTTTGTAGAGCACCTGGCCGATGACCGCCGGGAGCAGCTCCAGGTACCGCATCTCGGCGTCCTTCACCACGTAATCGGCTGCTCCGAGCTTAAGCGCCTCGACCGCTATGGACTCATTTCCTTCTCCCGTGACCATGATGATCGGGACCGAGGACCCCTGCTCGGACAGGATCCGGATAACATCGAGCCCGCCGAGGAACGGCATGTTATAGTCGACAAGCAGCACATCAAACCGGCCTGCCGCGACCTTCTGCAGCCCGTCCTCGCCGTCCACCGCCGTATCGACGACAAATCCCTTCCGCCTCAGGCCCTTCTGCAGCAGGACGGAAAGGCCGGGGTCATCCTCCATATACAGTACATGGGTCATTATGATATCGGCCACGACCTTCACACCCTCCGGAATTACTTATGATTCTCGTTTGTAGTTCTCTGCGAGCTTGGCGGCTCTGCGCGAGACGCCTTGCTGGTGACCTGCATAGATACGAAGTTTCTTTATTCAGTCCTCGCCGCCGGCTATTCGCTGGACGCGGTCATCCGCATTCTGCGGGTCATCCGGCTCAGGCGGGGCTGCAGGGACAGAAAAGCTGAAGGTCGTTCCGACGCCCATCTGCGATTCGCACCAGATGCGTCCGCCCAGCAGCCGCAACAGGGTCTTGACATAGGCCAGCCCCATGCCTTCTCCCGGCACATCCTGCGGTCCCACGCGGCGGAAGAGATCGAAAGCCTTGGGAACGTCCTCGCTCGCCATCCCCCGTCCGTTATCGCAGATATGGAAGACGATGTTTCGCCCGTCGTGGTCGGCGCCCACCGTTATGCGCCCCGGCCTGCCGGGCGCAAGGTACTTTATGGCGTTGTCCAGGAGATTGCCGAAGATCTGCTCCAAAGCCGTGCGGTCCGTTATTATATCAGGGAGCGGCTCCACCATGACTTGGATCTGGCGGCTCTCGATCTGGTGCGCCAGAGAGTTCAGGAGCCCCTGCACGAAAACGGTGGTCTGGAGCGGTTCGGGATTCAGCCTGCGCCTGCCAACGCGTGAGAGCTTCAGAATGGCGGTAATAAGATTGTCCATCCGGCTCACCGATGTCCCGATGAACTGGAGCGCCTCGGGGATGTCTTTTTCGATGATGGAGAGATAGTTGCGCCGTCGCCCGTCATCGAGCTGGTCCAGAGAGGTCATGACCATCGGCGTCAGCTCTCTGATGCTGTAGATAAGCTCATCGGAAAAACCTCTGATATTGACGAGCGGCGCCCGAAGGTCGTGCGACACGATGTAGGCGAAATTCCGGAGGTCATCGTTGATCAGGGCCAGTTCCTCTGAATAGCTCTTGAGCTGCGCCTCATCCCGTTTATTTTCGGTGATGTCCTGGGCGACGCAGACAATGCCCTGCACCAGACCTTGCGCATCACGCAGGACCGACGCCGAGAAGAGCACGGGGATCCTCCGTCCGTCGCTTCCCCGATACCATCGTTCCTGGTTGCTGATCGATCCCCGGGCGAGCACGCCCGCGATCCCGTAGTCCGTGCTTCCTGCATCTCCGCCAAGAATAAGGGTAAAAGGCTGTCCGACAAGCTCCTCCACCTGATATCCCAGCAGAAAACAGGCCGCTTCGTTCAGCCGGGTGATCGTGCCTTCCGGCGAGACCACGATAAGGGTGTCCATCATGCTGGAGACGATGTTGTCCATATAATCCCGGGAAACCGTCGTTCGCTCGAGGTCGGCTGCCATGCGGTTGAAGCTCTGGACCAGCGTCTGTACCTCTCCCGTGGATCTCATGTCCACCTGCGCCGAAAGGTCCCCTTGCGCAAGCCGGTCCGCGGCATGGGCGAGCCGAACAATGGGCCGTGAAAAATAACGCGAGACATAATAGGCGATCACGGTCGAAACCACCAGGAGGAGCAGGAACACGATGAACACAAATCTGAGCATGGACCGGATATCATCAAGCAGGAGAGCATCGGGGATGCTGATTGCCACCCGCAGCAGCGGCGCTTCCGGCGTGATGAAAAAGTCCTGATACACCAGCATGCCGCCGTCTTCCACCAGCAACTTCCGGTCCTGCTCCACACTCCGCTGCAGATGGGGCCGGGGATCGAAGATCGCCTGCTGGTGCTCGGGCTGCTTCAGTACGGTCCCCTCGGAAGTAAACGCCCAGATCGGATTTTCACCCAATATCCTGATAGCATCGAGGTACTCGAGGAATTCCTCCAGATTGTAGTCGAGAACAAGACCGCCAAGATAGTTCCCATTATCAGCGTCGGTCTTGTCAATGCCGATGGAAAAAGAGACCTGCCCCTGGAGGTCTTCCCCCGGGGGAGACACGCGAATGGATCCGGGGGCATCGGTGGTAAGCTGCGCGAACACGCTGCGCCTGCCGGCACTCCCGGCCTGCTTCGCGCGTCCGGCCCGGCCGATCGTGATCACCTCTCTGCCTGTGGCATCCATAAGCGAGATGTTTTGATAGGAGGGAAAATAACGGAGCGATTCGCGAAACAACCGCTCGACAGAACGCGCAGCGATCTCACGTTCCGGGCCGGAGGACCGGAGGAAATCGTCCAGGGTGGGATTGGCCGCAAGCATGCGCAGGTCGGTGGAAAGCTTGTCCCGGAGCTCGTCATTAAAATGATATCTGATCGTCACGAACTGCTGCAGGACACTTTCAATGGTTTGCTGCTCGATATGCCGTTTGCTGAACGTATAGTAGACAGCGGTCAGCAGTCCGCTAATGATAATGACAACGATCATGAACGCGATCAGGAGCTGGGAAAATATCGATAATCCTGTATACCGCTTTTCGCTCATTGACTCTCCCGGCCCATCTGCTTCGCGAGATGTGCCCCCCGCACCTGGCCGATTACTCCTTTTCCGGCACCTTGACGATGGCGAGGAACAATCCGAGCATCCGGATGGCTTCGGACAACTTATCGTACTCCACCGGTTTCGTGACATAGACATTGCACCCCAGTTCATAACACCGGGATATTTCCTGCGGATTATCCGTCGTTGTCAGCACAACGACAGGGATCTGCCTGGTGCGGGGATCGTTCTTGATGATTTTCAGCACCTGGTATCCGTCCAGAACGGGAAGATTGAGGTCGAGCAGAATGAGGAACGGCGCAGGATGGGGATCGTTCTCGTACCCCGCCTTGTTGAACAGGTAGTCAACGGCCCGCTGACCGTTGTCAAGCGCGACAATGATGTTGGTTATCCCGGCGCGGCGAAGGTTTTTCTCGATCAGCAGTGCGTGACCGGGATCGTCTTCTACCAGCAGGATCGTTACAGGTTTGTGCAGATCCATGGCTGCGGTCTCCTCTCAGGGGCGCCCGGTCGTTCATCCGCAAGACGCCGCGTCAGCATATCATATCCATGCCCTCTGCGAAACAGCGAGCACATCCACCCTGTTTCGCAGAGAGCACGTGCAGCAGCGCCGCAAGCCTGGCCGGCCGGAGACGGGAAAACTCCTGCTGCTCAGGGGGACCAGGCAGGCGAGCTGTAATTGGCGTCGTTCGGCGTGATCCGCTCTAGGTCCGAACCGTCGGCGTTCATGATATAGATATTCGACCTGCCGCCGCGGTTCGAGCTGAACACGATCTGCCGGCCGCTGGGCGACCATGACGGGTTCTCGTCGTTCCCCGGGCCGCTGGTCAACAGGCGCTGCTCGGAACCGTCGGGGTTGATCGTGGCGATCTTGAAGAGCCCGCCGACCTGAGCTACGAATACGATGCGGTCGCCGCGCGGCGACCAGTTCGGCGATGCGTTATAGGACCCCTCGAAGGTCACGCGCCGCACATTGGTGCCGTCGGCGCCCATGATATAGAGCTGCGGCGTTCCCGCTCTTCCGGAATTGAAAACGATCTCCCGGTTGTTCGGCGCCCAGGAAGGCGCCACGTTGTCGGAGATGCCGAAGGTAAGCCGCTCCAGGTCGCGGCCATCGCTGTTCATGGTGTAGATCTCGGTGCCGCCGTCCTTGCTGAGCGCCAGAGCCAGCCGCTTGCCGTCGGGCGACCATGCCGGCGAGATGTTCAGCCCTTCGGTCCCCGAGATCTTCCACCGCTTGCCCGTTCCCAGGTCAAGACCGAAGAGATCGGGGTTCCTGTCCCGGTACGACACATACGCAAGGATCCTTCCGTCGGGACTCCATGCAGGAGACAGGCAGATCGAGCGGTCAGCCGTGACCTTCAGGGAGTTTTTTCCGTCATAGTCCATGACGTACAGTTCCTTATTCCGGGTCTTGTCCGATACATAGGCGATGCGGGTCCGGGCAACGCCCTTCTCACCCGTGTAGCGGGCAACGATCTCGTCGGCAAAGGAATGGGCAAGGCGGCGGACGGACTCAGCACTGCCGTTATACTGCATGCTTGTCAGTTTTGAGCCTGAAGCGGCGTCATACAGTGTGCCGTTCAATCGGAGCGCGCTTCCGCTGCGCTGCATCGATGCCCAAACCACCCCGGTCAGCCCGAAAGTGCCACCCCGCTTCACGAGCTCACCGGTCGGCTCCTGCCGGCCGGAGTAGACCAAGTCGATCTTTTTCGGGTCCTGCACGTCAAAGATCTGCGAGCGGCGCAAGTCGGTCTCAAGCACGGCCAGCGCCTCGTCACGAAGCAGAGGAGCGCCGGCTTCATCAACGATAGCCAAGACAGCGATCGGGATCTTCTTTGCCTCGCCCTGGATCACACCGAGATAATATTCGGCATGGCCGGTAGCTGCTGCCATCAGTATACAGAGCGTTAAAATTTTCAGGATAGGTTTCATAATAGGAATTCAGGGTACAGGGTATTACTGACCCTCGCTGTTCAATCCTTCGGTATCAGATCAACGCTAATATCCACATACTCCCGGGGATACTCATCCGGCAGCTGTGGAAAGGCTCGACAAAAGGATCGTACGGATTGCGGCCTGGTCGAAATAGAAGTTCCCGCTCGACTCCTGAAGTTTCACTTCAGCTACTCCTGCCCGAACGGAGAATCCTGAACATGACCTTGGACCTGGCTTCCCTGACACCCTGCGGAGGCTTCCAGTTACGGTTCGATCTTATTTCTCACGAAGGGAAGGTAGCCCGCGAGGCCGGGAAGCTGGTTTTGCGCTCCCGCTGACACGGCTACTGCCTCTTTTTTTGGAGCGGTCCCCGACAGGGGAAGGCTGCCCTGAGAGCGCTGCTGGTTTTTCTTTTTCCGTTGTCGCTTCAGGCTGCTGCTCGATCTTTTTTTTCGCCGCCTTTGGCGCGCCAAGATCGGGCATGGCGCTCTTTGCTGCCGCCGGAGGTTTTGCAGCCGCAGGCGCTTTGGGCGCTGTTTTTTTCTGGGCCGGCACCTCCTCGGGTTTCGGCGGAGGAGGCGAAGCTTCCTGGGGCAGCGCCGGGCCGACCGCGGTCGGGGCGCTCACCAGCGCGACCTGGTAGGAGATCGGGATCGAGATCTTCGGGGAAACTGCAAAATTGTACACCAGGACCGCGGCAATGAGAAGACCGTGGATGATGAATGAAAAAAGTATCGCCGCAGCAAGCTCCTGACCCGACTGTCCGATCCTTTTCCAGCGGATCAGCCTCATTTCCCGGTCTCGCCTCCCGCAGCCGGTTCGGTCACCATGCCGAGACGGTCGATGCCCGCCCGCTTGACGATATCCATCACCTGCACCACGGCGCCGTAGGGCGCATCACGGTCGGCTCTGAGATACACATTGATCTGCGGATTGGTCTTGCGGATCGAGCCGAGCACGTCCCCGAGCTTGCTGATATCCACGCGCTCCTTTTCCACGAACAGTTCCTGCGCGCGGGTGACGGTCAGCACGATGCGGTCCTCGGGCTTGACCGTATTGGCCCCGGACTTCGGCAGGTTCACGTCGAGCCCCCGGCTCATCATAGGAGAAAGGATCATGTAGAAGAACAGCACCACGAGCAGCACGTCGATGAGCGGGACCAGGTTCAGCTCACGCATGATCGTGCTGTTCCTGCGCTCAAAGCTCATGGCTGCCTCCGAACGAGCGTCCGCTGAATGAAGCTCAGGAATTCCATGGAGAAGGAGTCCATCCTGGTCGCGATGCCCCTGATCTTCTCCGAAAAGTAGTTATAGGCGATCACGGCGGGAATAGCGACGAAGAGCCCCATGGAGGTGTTGATGAGCGCTTCGGCAAGCCCCGGCGCCAGCGCGCCGATGTCACCCGACCCCTTCAGCCCAATTCCGTAAAAAGCATCCATGATGCCCCAGACCGTGCCGAAAAGCCCGAGCAGCGGGCCGACCGTGCCGGCAGTGCCGAGGAACGCCAGGTAGCGTTCCATGTACGAGATCTCATCCTGCGTCGTGACCTTGAGCGCCCTTTCCATCTCTTCGCCCAGCATCTTGCGGTCCTCATCGGCCACCGTTTTGTTCGGCAGCGATTTGACGATGGATTCTGCCTCCCGGTAGCCTTCCATGAACAGCGTGGCCATGGGGCTGAATTTCTTTTTTTCAGCGAACTTCAGGAGTTCCTGAGCATCCTTGGTCCTGCGAAACTCCGTCATGAACAGCTTCGACTCCTGTTCCGCCTTCCGCAGATACTGATACTTCATAAGAATCATGGCCCAGGTCACGACCGAGACCCCCAGAAGGATCACCACGATCACCTTGCCTACCCAACCAGACTCCAGGAACAGACCTAAGATACCGCTTCCCATACCCGGTGTCGTACTTACCGCCAGTGCGAACATTCACGTACCTCCAATAATGAAAAATAAACTACTCCGCCGCAAGCGGCGGGGAATTCAACCCGGAGTGGCGATTAAAAATTACGGTATTGCTATTCTGCATATTGAATCTTGAATATTACGTTGGGATCACGGTTCCCATTTCCGACACATCATAGCCGCCCATATCCCTGATGTGGTCTCGGAAAGCCCTGTCTTCACGAATAATGCCGAGCAGCGCCTGCAGCATGGGATCGTGGTAGTACTCGCCCAGGATCGCGAGGTCATACCGCTCGTTCGCCACAGGCACGAAGTCGAGATCAAGCGCCTGGGCCGCCGAAAGCACGCCAAGCCCGGTATCAGCAGCGCCGGAAAGCACGGCCGCGGCCACCGCCATGTGCGTAAATTCCTCGTGATGATACCCCTTTACGGACTTTGGGTCAATTCCTAATCTCTTCAAGTACAGGTCCGTCAAGAGACGCGTGCCTGCTCCGGCCTGGCGGTTCACAAAAACGACGTCTTCACGCACCAGGTCTTCAAAGCCCCTGATGCCTTTGGGATTGCCCTTCGGCACCATGAATCCCTGTGTCCGGTGCACCAGGTTCACGAGTACGACCGGTTTGTCCGGAAGAAGCTTCTTGAGGTAGGTCACGTTGTACTCGCCCGTTTCCTCATCGAGCAGATGCGTGCCTGCACAATGGGCCTCGCCGCGCTTGAGCGCCAGAAGCCCGCCCATGCTGCCCACGTGGGCGGACGAAAAGGAAAGATCCGGATGTTTCTTCTTCAGAAAGTTCGCAAGTACATCGAGCGCGTTGTCATGGGAGCCGATACAGACGATGGTGTGCCTGATGTCGCGGGGAGACCGGAAAAGCTCCACCGGTACATCGTGCCCCGCGCCGAGGCCTTCGCTTCCTGCCGGAACGCGTACAATGCCGTCGGCACGCACCAGCGACATGAGCGCTCCTGCCCCCCGGCTCACGGGCGTTGCGATCAATTTGCCCGAGACACTGCCGACCTTCACGCGGATGAACTCCTCAGTGCCAAGCGAGGACGCAACCTGGCGGCTTAATTTCGCCAAAATGCTTACCGGAGCGGGTGACGCCAGTCCCAGTAATGCATAGATCAGGGGCTTCACAAAAAGGTTGAACGTTAGCGCTGCAGAGACCGGATATCCCGGAATGCCGATCACGGGTTTGCCCTGAACAATGGCGAGGATCACGGGCTTGCCGGGCTTGATGGCTACCCCGTGCACCAGGACCTCGCCGAGCTCCGCGATGACATCAGCGGTAAAATCTTCCCTGCCTGCGGAAGAACCGGCGTTGATCACCACCAGGTCGGAACCGGAAAGAGCGTCAAGGATGGACTGTTTGAGAAGAGCAGCGTCATCCGTTACGATGTTCCTGCGGACCGCATGCGCGCCGCACTCCGTTGCCATGGCCGCAAGCATGGTCGAATTGAAATCGATGATATCGCCCTTTTTGAGCTCGCTGCCGGGGTCCACCAGTTCGGTCCCGGTGGGCAGGATGGAGATAACAGGTCTTACGCGCAGCATGACCGTGGTGTGACCGCTGGCTAACATGGCTGCCATGTCCGCCGGCCGAACCGTATGGTTCTCTGAAATGATGAGCTCCGTGGCAACGATGTCCTCGCCCACCAGCCGCACATGCTGCCATGGCGTGGCCGGCTTCAGGATCTCGATCTCGGATCCGGACAGCTTCTCCACGTCCTCGATCATGATCACGGCGTCATACCCGTCAGGCATGGGGTCGCCGGTATCGATCGCAACGGCCTGCGCCGGAACGGTGAGCCGTTTCGGCCTTGTCTCGCTTGCTCCGAAGGTGTCGATGAACCGAACAGCGTACCCATCCATGGCCGCGGAATGATAAAAGGGCGATGACAGCTTCGCGATCACCGCTTCCGACGTAACGCGCCCCAGCGCATCGCCGACCGGAACCGGCTCTCCCGCGAGCGGTCTGCCGATATTCGCTTTTTTCAGCGCAGCATCGTATTTCGCGATCGCCTCAGCGAGCGGCAGGTTGTCGAGATATTTTTTTTGTTTGAATTTCTTCAAAACAGCCTCACCTCCACGTCCTCCCCGACCTCGATCCCGATCTTATTGACCGGCACCACGACCGTGCCCACGGCCTTGACCAGGGTACTGATGAGCCCCGATGCGCCGAACACGGGCCTGGCCCAGAGGCCGTCGTCCTTTTTCTCGAGCATGACCCGCACATGGTCCTCGCGCCCCGGTGAGGAGGACAATGCTCCTGGCCAGTTTCGCTTTCACGCTGCGATATGCGGAGACACCCGCAAGCGCGGGATGAGGCACTTCTCCGGTCATGCGCGCAAGGACCGGCTTTACGAACAGTTCAAAACAGATACTGACCGCGGCAGGATGTCCGGGCAGGCCGAACACCGGCACCTGCTTTGCGGGTGTATTGAGCACGCCCATGATGAGCGGCTTGCCCGGCTTGATGGAAACGCCGTGCACCAGCACGCCGGGCCTGCCCAGATCATTGATCACCTTCGCGGTCAGGTCCATTGTGCCCACGGAACTGCCGCCGGTCATCAGAACAAGATCACAATCCCCAAGGGCGGCTTCGAGCGCTTCTCGCAACCGGCCATATTCGTCCGGGATAATGCCCCTCTTGAGCGGGATGCCGCCTGTTTGTGCGATGAGCCCTTCAAGATTGTAGGAATTGATGTCGCGCACCTGGCCGGGAGCGGGTGCAGTGTCGGCGGGAACAACTTCATTGCCGGTGTTGATGATCGCCACCCTTGGTTTTTCAAAAACACGGATACGAGTAATGCCGACGCCTGCCAGTGCGCCCATGTCCTGCGGCCGCATCCGGTGGCCGCGGCTCAGGATGATCTCGCCTTTTTTGATATCATCGCCGGCCTGGACCACGTTCTCGAGCGGTGCAACGGGCTTCACCACTTCGATCTGCACTGCGTCTACAGACTGGGTCTGCTCAAGCATGACCACGGCATCGGCCCCTTTCGGGAGTGCGCCGCCGGTCGCGATCTTCATGGTTTCACCTGCGGACAGGGCGCGGTCTGGCATGCTGCCCATGGCGATATCGCCCACGATCGTCACCAGTGCAGGCCGCGACTCGGCTGCGCCAAAGGTGTCCGCGCTTCGCACGGCGAATCCGTCCATGGTGGAACGGTCGAACTCAGGGAGGTCTTCAGGCGACGCGATGTCTAAAGCAACGATCCTGCCGAGGGACAGGCTGATGGAGAGTTCTTCCGGTTTGGGTGAGGCAATGGTCAGATGGAGCTCAAGCGCCTTGAACGCTTCCTCCCGGGATACTACGCCGGACCGGCCGAGCATGTCTTTCATGGTCATGAATACCCCAATGATTAAATTCCAAATCCTAATATCGAAATCCTAAATAAATCACAAAAAGCAATCATTCAAATTCGAAACGTTCATACTTGAATTTCAGCATTTCGATATTATTTAGGATTTCGGATTTTGCGTTTCGTGCTTGTTACTTTCCTTCCGCCTTCGCCTTGATCTTGCGCACGTATGATGCGGCCCGCATCCCGGCAACAGACCCTTCGCCCGCCGCGGCGACGATCTGCATCCCGCCGCAGGTGCAGTCGCCGGCAGCGAACACGCCGTCGAGGTTCATGCGCTGGTGCTTGTCCACGATCAGGCAACCGCGGTCGTCCGTCAGGCCGCCCGCTTTCAGGATGAGCTGCGAGATGGGGGTGGACCCCATGGCGATGAATACGCCTTCGAGTTCCAGCACGGCCTCGGTCCCATCGCGGCTGATCCTGAGCCCCGTGACCAGTTCATCTCCCACGACGGCATGGATCTTCGCCACGGGAAGGATCTCCACGTTCGGCTTGGACTTGAGCCGGGCCAGGACGGCAGTCACGATATCAAGCTCCTTGTGCGGCACCACGGTGACCTTCTCGGCGAGGTCGGCAAGATGAAGCGCTTCCTCCGCAGCCTCGTTGTCGGATCCGACCACCGCGACCTTCCTGCCCTTGAAGAAGTTGCCGTCACAGGTGGCGCAGTAGGACACACCCTTGCCGAGGAACTCCTTGGCGCCGGGCACTTCGAGCTTTTTCCTGGCCACGCCGATCGCGATGATCACCACGTGCCCTTCATAGACCTCGTCGCGGGTGCGCACGCGCTTGATCTCGCCCGTAAGCTCCATGTCCACGACTTCCACCGGATAGATGATCGTCGCGCCGAATTTCTCGGCCTGTTTTGCCATGATCTGGGTGAGGTCCATGCCGTTGATCGTCTCATACCCGGGGTAGTTCTCAATATGCGAGATCTTGGCGGTATAACCGCCGACAAAATCCTTTTCGAGCACTACGCATTTCTGGCCGGCCCTGCCGAGATACAGTGCGGCAGTAAGGCCCGCGGGACCGGAACCGATGATGATCGCGTCATACATTTGTGCCATGAACAATTCCTCCTTCGTAAAACGAATGATTCATTCTATCCAAGAGCCTGAAACAAGTCAACCCCGGAATCAGCTCATGCCGTTGTTTCGCCATGCAAAAGGGCTGGGCGGACCGGTCTTCGGACCACAGGCACTTCCGTGCTTGCGCACTGCATCGTACTTCGTGTACTATATTGAAAAAAGAACGATCATTGGGAGGGATCATGGATCAGGAGAGTATTATCGATGTGGTCAGGAAGGCTGCTGCCGAGAACCGGTTGTCTTGTGAAAAAGCCCGCGAACTGGCGGAGGAGTTGAAGGTCCCGGTCAGCGAGATCGGCAGGATCTGCAACGCGCTGAAGATAAAGATAACCGCATGCCAGCTCGGCTGCTTTTAGCTCACTGACCGCGGCTCGGATCGGCCTCGCGCACCGGCATGCCGCAGCCCCGGGTATAGCACGTAACCTTGTTCTTTCCTTCTGCTTTTGACCGGTACAGTGCGATGTCGGCCTCATGCACCAGATCGTTCACTGATTTCTCGTTGCCCTGCCCAACCGTGGAGACGCCGAGGCTGACCGTCACCGGCTCATGAGGATGCAGCATCTTGACGGTGAAGGGATACTCATCAACGCTGCGTCGTACGCGCTCCGCCACAACAGCGGCCTCCTCCATGCCTGTTTCGCCGAGGAGGATCGAGAACTCCTCGCCGCCGTAACGGAAGCAGACATCCGTGCTGTCCTTCCGGCATGAGGCCTGCAGCACCGGCCCAATCTGGGCCAGCAGCCTGCTCCCCTCGAGGTGGCCGTAGCGGTCGTTGATCCGCTTGAAATCATCGATGTCGATCATGATAAAGGAAAACTCGCGGCCGGTCCGCGCCTGCCGCCGCGCCTCCTCATCGAGCTTTTCGAGCAGCACCCGGTAATTGAGCAGCCCGGTCAATTCGTCGACCCGCGCAAGATCGAGCGTTTTTCTGAACAGCTCGGCCTTTTCAAGCCCCACCGATATCAAATGGGAGATGGTCCGGATCAGGTCGAAGTCCTCGATGCGGAAGGCGTTGCGTTTGCTGTGGCTCAACCCGATGATGCCTACGACCTGGGTCTCGTTCTTCAAAGCGACGCCCATATAGCTTCCGGCTTTCCAGGCCTCGTCAGGATGATGGATGAAGCCATCGAACCCGCCGGCATCCGGCAAATAAAGCGGCTCGCCTGTGGCCGCAATCCGTCCCGGCGCGCCGTTATCGAAAAAGATCGAACCCAGTACCCTGCCCCGGAACAGGGGGCCTTGAAAGTAAAAAGGCTCCAGCGTGGTCATGTCCTTTCTGACCATGTAGACGAGGGCGTCCTCAAAGTTGATCGCTTTCCCTACCGCAGTGATGACCTTCTGGACGAGGTCGTAGGGCTCAAGCTCTGAAGCGATGGTCTTCCCCACCTCATAGAACAAATGCGTTTCCATGAGCTTCCGGTAAAAAAGCGGTTTAAATTCCCGCACAGTTTCCGGCATTGCGTCTTTAGGGGCCTTCGTTTTCCTGGGCATGCACGACCTTCCTGGACTCCTTCCGGGAACGCTCCCGGAAGGATAAGTAAGTCAATACTATACCATTTTTTTTCCCGATGCAAATGGAATTATTGGCTTGCACCATATTTCACTGCGGAGGAAAAACCGCTATGAAACGGCTACGCTGCCGGCCCGGCTGTGGAACACCAGCCGGCGATCGTCCCGATCGATGACCACCTGCGAACCTTCCCGCACCTCGCCGGACAGGATCTTCGCAGCAAGGGGATTCAGGATCTCCCGCTGAATGACCCGCTTGAGCGGCCGGGCGCCATAGACCAGGTCGAAGCCTTCCTCGGCCATAAGCTCCTTGGCCCCCTCGGTAAGCTCGATCACGATCTTCTTGTCAGCAAGCCGTTTCTGCACCTGGCCCACCTGGATGACAACGATGTGCCTGAGCACTTCGGCGTCCAGGGGATGGAAAATGATCATATCGTCCACGCGGTTCAGGAACTCCGGCTTGAAATGCTGCCGCATCGCCTCCATGACCCGCCGTCCCATTTCTTCCTCGTCGTTCTGTATGTCCTGGATATACTGGCTGCCGATATTGGAGGTCATGATGACCACGGTGTTCTTGAAGTCAACGGTCCGCCCCTGGCCGTCGGTCAGCCTGCCGTCGTCGAGCAGCTGCAGGAGCGTATTGAACACTTCGGGATGCGCTTTTTCGATCTCGTCAAAGAGCACCACGGCGTAGGGCCTTCGGCGCACGGCTTCGGTGAGCTGTCCGCCCTCTTCGTATCCCACATAGCCCGGAGGCGCGCCGATGAGGCGCGATACCGTATGGCGCTCCTGGTATTCGGACATGTCGATGCGGATCATGGCCTGTTCGTCGTCAAAGAGGAACTCGGCAAGCGCCCGCGCCAGTTCGGTCTTGCCCACGCCCGTGGGCCCCATGAAGATGAAGCTCCCGATCGGCCGGTTCGGGTCCTGGATCCCGGCCCGGGCGCGCCGGACCGCGTTGGACACGGCAACGATCGCCTCGTCCTGGCCGACCACGCGCTGACCGAGACGGTCCTCCATGTGGAGCAGCTTCTGCATGTCCCCTTCCAGCATCTTGCTCACCGGGATGCCGGTCCACTTGGAAACGATCTCCGCCACATCCTCCTCATCCACCTCTTCCTTGAGGATCTTGGTCTCGGCCTGCACTTTGCTCAGGATCGCCGATTCGGCGGCGAGCTTCTTTTGCAGTTCGATCAATGTTCCGTATCGCAGTTCGGCCGCCCGCCCCAGGTCTCCCTGACGCTCGGCTTTCTCGGCATCGATCTTCGCCTGCTCCATCTGCTCCTTGATGGTCCTGATCTTCTGGATGCCCTCTTTCTCGGACTGCCACTGCGCCCGCAGGCCACCCCGCTTCTCCGCCAGGTCGGCGATCTCCTTCTCGATCTTCGCCAGCCGGTCGCGCGATGCGGGGTCCGTCTCTTTCTTGACGGCCTCCCGCTCGATCTCAAGCTGACGGATCCGCCGCTCCACCTCGTCCAGCTCGACGGGCATGCTGTCGATCTCCATGCGGAGCCGCGACGCGGCCTCGTCGATCAGGTCGATGGCCTTGTCCGGCAGGAACCGGTCGGCGATGTAGCGGTGCGACAGAAGCGCCGCGCTCACCAGCGCCGCGTCCTTGATCTTCACGCCGTGATGCACCTCGTAGCGCTCCTTGAGGCCGCGCAGGATCGAGATGGTGTCCTCGACCGAGGGCTCGCGCACCAGCACCGGCTGGAAGCGCCGCTCCAGCGCCGGGTCCTTCTCGATGTACTTCCGGTACTCGTTCAGGGTCGTCGCGCCGACGCACCGCAGCTCGCCCCGCGCCAGTGCCGGCTTCAGCATGTTGGAGGCGTCCATGGCGCCTTCGGCCGCTCCCGCGCCGACCACGGTATGCAGTTCGTCGATGAACAGGATCACTTCTCCCTGCGCTTCGGTCACTTCCTTCAGCACGGCCTTCAGCCGGTCCTCGAACTCGCCGCGGTACTTGGCGCCGGCAATGAGCGCGCCCATGTCGAGCGCCACCACGCGTTTGTTCTTCAGGCCTTCGGGCACGTCGCCGCTCACGATGCGCTGCGCCAGCCCCTCGGCGATGGCGGTCTTGCCCACGCCTGGCTCGCCGATCAGGACCGGGTTGTTCTTGGTCCGCCGCGACAGGACCTGGACCACGCGCCGGATCTCCTCGTCCCTGCCGATCACCGGATCGAGCTTGCCGCGCCGCGCCGCGTCGGTCAGGTCCCTGCCGTAGCGGGTCAGAGCCTGGTATTTGTCCTCGGGGTTCTGGTCGGTCACGCGCTGGCTGCCGCGGATGTCGACCAGGACGGTGAAGATGGCGTCACTGGTCACGCCGTGACGCGCCAGGACTTCCCGTGCCGCACCGTCGCCGTTCGCTGCGGCGATCAGCAGATGTTCCGTGCTGACATACTCGTCCTTGAGCCTCTGGGCCTCTTGCTCCGCCCGCTCGAACAACTTGTTCAGACGCGGGGAGAGATAGGTCTGCACCAGCCCCTCGATCTTCGGCAGCCGGTCAAGCGCCCCGTCGAGGTCCGCCTTCAGCCTGCCGGGGTCAGCGCCCAGCTTCTTCAAAAGCGGCAGCACCACGCCGTCCGTCTGCTCCAGCAGCGCCGCAAGCAGTGCTCGGTCTCGATCTGCTGATGATGAAGCTTGCCGGCTATCTCCTGCGCTGCCTGCACCGCTTCTTGCGATTTCAAGGTGAACTTGTCATAACGTGCCATGATGTCCTCCCATTGCGTGATACACGATGCATGCTACACGATGCATGATACAGGAAGTAAGAAATCGCTGATAGTTTTCATCATGCATCCGGCATCATGCATCCTGTATCATTCCTCTCTCCTCACCACGATACTTCTCACCTGCACACGTGCTTTTTTCCGGTTTTCTTCCTGGCGCCGCATCTCGAACAATTCCTCCTGGAGCTGCCTGATCGTCTCCTCCATGCTCCGCTGCATCTGCTCCATCTTCTCGCGCATCGAGAGGATCACCTCGACGCCCGCAAGGTTGACGCCGAGGTCGCGCGTGAGCCGCAGCACCATTTCGAGCTTCTCGATGTCGTCTTCGGAATACAGCCGCGTATTCCCAACGCTCCGCGACGGTTTGATAAAACCTTCGCGTTCATAGATCCTGAGCGTCTGAGGATGGATCCCCAGCATTTCCGACACCACACTGATCATATACAGCCGATGTTTTCGCTCAGCCATCACACACCCCGTGGTTCAGTGCGAATTGAACATACCCTAAAACACACTTCACATTTACTCCGCACTCCGAACACCGAACACCTAACTCCAAACTCAACTTCTCTTCCTGAAACCCTTGAATGACGTATCCTGACGCGGGTTGGAAGGATGCAGCTTGTCAAGCTCTCTAAGCAGCTCTTTTCCGCGGTCGCTCAACCCGGCAGGCGTAACCACCTTGATGGTTGCATACTGGTCGCCCACACCTCCGCCGCCCAGATGGGGAACGCCTTTTCCCGTGAGCTTCAGCTGCTGCCCCGATTGAACGCCCGGCGGCAGCGTGAGCGTGACCATGCCGTCCACGGTCGGGATCTCCACTTTGTCGCCCAATGCCGCTTCCTTTACCGTGACGCGCACATCGGCATAGAGATCGTCGCCTTTTCGCTCAAAATGATGGTGAGGCCGCACCTTGGTGATGATATAGAGGTCGCCGGAAGGCCCTCCCTTGGCGCCGGCCTCTCCCATGCCCGATACGCGGATCTTGGACCCGTTGTCAACGCCGGGAGGGATCTTGACATTGATGCGCTCGATCTTCGGCACGATGCCGCTGCCGTTGCAGGACCTGCAGGGATTCGGATTGATCGTGCCTTCTCCGCGGCAGGTGGGACAGGGCTGGGCGATCTGCATGAATCCTTTTCCCTGGGAAATGCGGCCCGAGCCCATGCAGGTGGGACAGGTCCGCCGCGAACTGCCCGGAGCTGCGCCCGACCCTGAACAGGCGCCGCACGTTGCATCCCGCCGCAGTTCTACCTGCATGGTCCTTCCATAAATGGCATCTTCAAGGTCCACTTCAACCGAGTAGGTCAGGTCCTCGCCTTTCTGAGGACCGCGTTGCCGTTCTGCGCCGCCGAAAAGATTTCCAAAGAGGTCCTCGAAATTGCCCCCCCTGAAGAAGTCTCCGCCCTGGGCCGCGCCCCCAAAGCCTCCTCCCGGCCGCTGCTGAGCATCAAAGCCCTGTTCAAAAGCTGCATGGCCGAACTGGTCGTATTGTTGCCGCTTCTTCGGGTCTGACAGGACTTCGTAGGCCTCGCTTATTTCCTTGAACTTAGACTCGGAAGCCTTGTCCCCGGGGTTCACATCAGGATGATATTTCCGGGCATACTTTCTGAATGCCTTCTTAATTTCAGCTTCGGAAGCCGTTTTTTTCAGACCCAAAAGTTCGTAATAATCACTATTTGTACCAGTTGCCATATATCCCCCATTAACCTTACAATAGTTATAATATAAAATATGAGTCAGTCATTGTCAAGTACGTTTTCATAAAAAAGCGCGTAGCTAAAATATCCCACTACACGCACTAAACTAAGATAATTTTAATTCATCCTACGACGAAGCAACAATATTTCTAGCAGTATCACCCACCACAACATTAATGAAAGCATCTCCTTGGTACACCCAAATTTCGCTATTGTCATGTTTAAGCTTTTCTATAACATCCGTTGCGATTGATAAGCCGGACATGCCTTTCAATTTCCCTATCGTTTCCAGGGCATAGAAGCGGACCAGGGCGTTCTTATCATTCAGCGCGGCTTTGATAATATCGGAATAGGGGACTACAAGGTCTGGAGCCGATTCCGCGATCCTGCTGAACGCGTAAAGAACTCCCGGCCTGAACACATCCTCCTCGATGGCATAGACATCCGCGATCAGCGGAACAATATCGGCAAATCGCCGGGGGTCGGCACAAACGATCTCACCGATCAATTCCGGGGCCGACCATCCGATGCCGCCGGATTCATCGGACAAGGACCAGCGAAGCTTCCGGATCGTTTCGCGCAAAAAATCGTAGTTGGTCTTGACCATTTCCCTGGCAATGACCCCAACAGCCTTGATCGCCCGCCAGCCGATCAGAGTATCTTTATCATAGGCGAGACGAACGAGCAGGGAAAGTGTCCTTCTTGATTCCTTTGCATGATCAACCACCGTTTGAAAATCGTTGGACGAAAGAGCGACGCAGAGCTGTTGCTTGAGGTTCTGCACGGTTGCCTGCCTTTCAGAGCGACAAATGAAAAAAGGGCCTGTGCTTTCAAAGAAAGCGCAGGCCCTGGTCAGAGTTTCAGAATTCTTTATTGGACGACTAGATTGAAGGTGCCCGTGGTCGAAACCCCATTGGCATCGGTCACGGTAATATCAAAGGTCGTCGTAGTTCCAACGGGATCGATACCCGGTTCTGTTCCCGAAAGTATGTCCCCTGTAAGGGTAAGCCATGAGGCAGGTGGGGTCGGCGTTGAACTCCACGTATAAGGACCCGTTCCCGTTCCAGGAGTTACTCCAAACGTTACATTTGCGGTGCTGCCTGAGGTCCAAGCAGTTAAAGGACTTGCTGTTGAGATAGCAGGTTCGGCATTAACCTGAATTATTGTATCGACCGAAGCGCTCACTGAATATATGTCAGTAACCGTCAGCGTAACAGTGTAGGTTGCCGCAGATATTGGGGTACCACTTATGCCGTTGGACGTTCCCGTTAGAGAATTCAGACTAAGACCTGGCGGCAGATTCGTGGCATTCCATGACAAGGTGCCAGTCCCAAATGATGCAACAAAAGCCGCCGCATCCGTCGCATAGGCTCCTGTCACGGTGGCTTGCGTTGGTGTCACTGCGACAGTTACCACTGGCTCGGCATGAACGGTCACCGTCAGATCTTTCGTGGCTACCAGACCGTCACCATCGGTAACACTGAACGTGGCGCCCCACGAGCCAGGCGTTGTCGGAACGCCGCTTATGACCCCTGTTGAAGCATCAACCGTAAGGCCTGGCGCCATCGATGCGTTCACGCTCCAGGTATACGGTGCAACTCCTCCGGCAACCGTGAGCGTGGTGGTGGGATAGGTTCCCAACACCGTAGCATCAGGCAACGACGTCGTCGTGATCGTAGGCGTTGGCGCAGTCGTAAACGACCAATTGTAGTCAACCGCAAGCGTGTTGCCAGCAAGGTCCTTGATCCCATTTACCGCCACAAGCGTTACGGTATAAGTGCTGTTTGAAATCAGCGTGCCGGTAGTGAAGGTTGCTATCCCTCCGCCGTAAGTCACGGCTCCCGATACAGGACCGCCGCTTCCCGAGACCAGGAATGAAGTCGTCGAAACGGATGACGCAAGCAGCGCCTCGCTGAAGATAGCTTCTATGTTGGGATTGGTAACGGATATATTCGATGACCCGTTTGTTGGAGTGACTGAAGTTACAACAGGCGACGTTAAATCTGCAGCGGCCGTGGTCGTAAATGTCCATGAATAATTAGCAGCCATGGCATTTCCTACCACATCACTGATCCCTGATGTGAGAGTAGCGATGTACGTTGTAGTGCCCACCAAAGCGGAAGAAGGTTGAAAAGTAGCATTAGTGCCGTTCAATGACAGGAGAACAGTTCCGGTCACCGGAGTGCCGCCGCTTGTTTGAAGAACGAACGAACCTGTAGTGACTGTTGACCTAAGAACCGCCTCAGAAAAGGTTACTGAAAGGATAGATCCTATTCCGGCATTAATTGTGCCGTCAGCAGGAGAGACTGTCACTACAGTCGGAGGTGTGGTGTCTCCCGCCCCGCCCGCCCCGCCAGGGATAGATGAAGGCGGAACAAGCTTTTCATCTTCGTTGCCGCAGCTTATTAAGAGGGCAATGGTAACTAATAACAGTATATATTTATAAAGCGATTGTTTCATGCTTAATCCTCCTGTGGCGGTCGCGCTCTCTACAGATAACCGAAGCGACCAGGAACTGCTGCCTTTTTCATTCTCGAACCGAGCACTTAAGTTACGGTAATATCAATTTTTTGAAACGCTGGACCGGAAAAGACACTGAACGTGCCGGTAGCTGGACAGGACGGATCCACTCGTACGGTAAAATATGCAAATCCGGATTTTCCTGTTTTTGTTCGATACGGGACAACAGCAGGTGCCCCTTCGGCATTGAATAAATGCCATATCTGCAGAGCTGGATCTACTGAATTAGGCGCCCAACTCAGGTTTGCGTAAATTGTTATATTCTCCATGGGGAGTTCATCCGGCCCCAGAACTTGTACAGCAACAGTTGTATCATCAATATTTCCTGAACATGTAGCCGTACCAATCGAAGATGTGATATCGCCCGGCTGTATTACTATCGTGCTTCCAAACGGCGCCTCAATGCTTTTTTCAGTAGTAGTAGTAGTTCCACAAGCGTAAAGTAGGATCGACGCCACCAGGGTCAAGGCTGTAAAGACTCTCATTACATGAGAACGCGTTTTATTCATGGATACCTCCGTACGAAACTTGTACCTTAAATTTGCTCCTGCCTTATGATATTCGGCTTAATAAAGATGAGCAGTTCACGTTTATCTTCCCGGCTGGTATTTTTGCGGAACAACCAGCCGATAAGCGGAAGGTCGCCGAAAAACGGCACTTTTGCGACACTTGCGCCGCGGTCCACGATCAAAATACCGCCGATCACTGCCGTCTCGCCGTCTGAAAGAAGAATTTCTGTTTCAGCCTCGTTTTTTCGTATGGACGGTGAGCCTTCTACAATAATTGAACTGTCAGGCGCGTTCTTCTGAGCCTTGATCTTCATGAATATTTTATTATCTGGCGTCACGTGCGGTGTCACGACAAGAGACAAACTGGCATCGATAAACGAAATCTGGGGCTGGCCGGTAGCTGTCGGCTGGAGAAAAGGTATCGACACACCCTGAGATATTTTGGCTTCTTTGTTATCGAGAGCGCTTACCCGTGGCGTTGAGATCACCTTACCCTCGCCGGTGGATTCCAGCGCCGATAAAACAATGTCCAGATTAAACGCTTTGCTGAGCGATCCGAAGGTGAACCCGATCGCGCCGCCGGAGCCCGATCCTGTTGCTGCCGGCAGGTTCACAAGATAGGTACCGACACCGGATGCCCCCGCTACGCCGGTTGGGGGTCCCGTTACCCCGATCGTGTTCGGGAATTGCAAGCCAGTCGGGTTCCCCGTCGCTGCCCCCGCCTTATAGTCGATGCCCCACTGTACGCCCAACTCGCGGCTGAAATTCAGGGATGCTTCGACGATCCTCGCCTCGATCATGACCTGCGGGATGGCCTTATCCAGGACTTTAACAAGTGCAACCACATCGTCAATGTTACGGGGAATGTCCTTGACGATGATCGTATTGGTCCTCACGTCCACGACGGTCTCGCCGCGGGGGGAGAGGGATTTTTTAAGGGTCGGTTCGAGCGCGCTAGCAGTGCTGTAATTGATCGAAATGACCCTGGTTATCAGATCTTCCGCCTTCTTCTTTGCTTCCTTGGATTTCGTCTGTTCTTCTGCCTCTCTGGTCAATTCAGCGACGCCGGCGATACGAAGGATATCATCCTCAAGTACATAGCCCAGGCCGTTCATTCTCAGAATAATGTCCATGGCCTGGTCCCAGGGAATCCTGACCATGCGCACGGTGACCCTGCCCTTCACATCAGGAGCAAGAATGATGTTCAGATTCGCCACTTCGGCAAAGAGACGCATCACTGTTATCAGATCAGCGTCCTGGAGGTCGAGAGAGATCTTTTTCCCGGAAAACTTGCTGGTGCCGACAACCAAAGCATCTTGACGGGTCAGTGACTGATTCACTGTTTCCTCGGCTGCTGCCTTGGGCGCAGCCGGTGACGCCGCTACCGGGGGGGCCGCAACTTCTTTTTCAGCTTCAGCAGCAGGCGGTGATGCCGGGGTCTCTGCCGATTTCTCCTGGACCGGGGTTTCTGCTGCTGCCACTGGCGCTGCTGCATTCATGGCGATAATAACGGTATTTCCGGTCGGCGTGACCGTGTACTCCATGGTTTTCGTGAGATCGAGCACCACGCGCACTTTTTTCTCATCGCGGTCCTTATGCTGGCCAACACGCACCTTGTCGAGGCCGCCCTTCCGTACTGGGATGACGGTCGGCCTTACTTTGCTGATGGCCCCGGGAATATCAATGACAAGCCTCTTCCCCTCAAGCATGAAGGTGTTCGGATGAATGGTTCCGTTGCCGGCAATGACGACATTAACGCCGTCCTTTCCAGCCTTTGCCTTTACCGACGTCACAACGGTTGCCGTGCCTTTTTCCTGGCTGGGCTCTTCGGCAACTGCCGCTGGCGGGGCAGCGGTGATGGCCTCGGTTTCGGCCTTCGCTGTGTCAGCCGGCCTGGCAAGTTCAACGATCAGCTGTCCATTGAACTGGTATACCTTGGTATCTACCGGCTGATTGAGGCCGATCTCGAGGCGTGCAATCGTGTCCATCTGGGTCGGCGTCACCGCTCCCACCGGGCCCTTATCCACGCTCAGGGGGTCCTTGAAGTTCCTGACATCAGCATCAGGGATATCAACGACCAGCCGGAGCGGTTCCGTGAGCTGGAAAGAGGTATATTGCAAAATGGGTTCTCCGCCGGAGATGACCAGTTCTGTCTTGCCGTCCGTTTCTCTCGGTTCTATCTTTTCAATGACAACCATCTTGGTCTCTTGCGTTGCCGACGGCGTCGTACCGGCACAGCCGTTCAGCATGAAGATAAAGGGAACAAGAAGCAGCACACAACCTATTTTGATACGGGGTTGAACGGACGTCATTACATCCCCTCCTGTTTTTTCCGGAGATTTATAATAATCTCCCTGCGTTCATCAGCGCCTAAATAATTTTTAAATTTCTCCTCAAGCACCAAGGAATCCTCGGTGATTTTTTTCACCACCGCCTTGTTCGGACCGATGCGCGACCCGACATGCACAAAATAGCCTTTACCGTCAGGGCCTTCCAGCATGGCATTATAGCCGAAGCCCCCCCAGAGGATGCCGGTCATTCTAAACTCATTGATCGTATAGCGCTCCAGCGGCGGCAGGTTGGTCTGGCCTGGTTGCTTGCTCAAGCGGCTCACAATGGGTGCAAAAGGATCACGCCGGTCCCCGGGATAGTAAGCATAGTCGGCAACGCTCTGGCTGGGAACAGCAACGCCCGCTGTAGACGTCATTTGCGAAGTGACCGTCGCCGCCGACACCGGCGCCGTCTGCTTCGCCTTGTCAGCCGGGGGGCTGGCTGTGTCCTTCGAGCCGGAACACCCGACACTGACAATCAGCAACGCTGCCAGGAAACCGGGGAGCATCCCCGTCAGGCTATTGCCTCTTTTTTGCTGGTGTTTTTGGCGCTGTCTCAACTTTTTTCTCCACGGCGGCGAACGTCATTGCCGTACAATTGATAGCAATTTCCATTGCCCCGTCCGGGGCAGACTTCGCCTGGCCCATCTTGATGTTCAATATGTTCACGATACGTTTTACTTTGCTGATACTGTCGAAAAATATCCCCACATTATGATACCCGCCGAGCAGGTCCACGGAAATGGGAATCTCCTCATAAAGTCCGCTAGCATGGGTCCGCCGCCTCTCGGGCCTCCACAGCTTGAGCGTGAGGCCGGACCTGTTCACCAGACCCTGAAGTTCGCCGAGCAGCGTCGACACTTCGGTCTCCTGCGGCAGCTGTTCCGACAGAACCTTCAGCTTCGCATTGAGCGTCACTACCTCCTGTTCGAGCTCGGCCAGTCTCATGATCCGTTCTTCATTGCTCCGTATAATTGCCTTTGTTTCCTTTAAGACAACTTCATTTTTTCTGATTTCGGAGATTATGGGGATGTATATAAAATAGACGAATAGTCCTATCAGCACGCACAGGAATCCGATGAAGCCGTAGATCCGGGTCTTTGCGGGGATATTCTGTATTTTATTGACGAGAGCCATTACTCTCCTTTGACCTTGAACTGAAGTTTGTACTGATAGACATCAGTGTTTTCGAATCTGGCCTGTTTTGATTCAAGAAGTACGACATCGCTGAAAAAGGGTTCGGCTTTCAGGTTGTCGATAAAGCGCACCACTTCATTGTTCGTAAAAGCCAGCCCTTCGATATGTAGCAGTCCGGCATTTTCCGAAAGCGAGGTAAGGTTCAGTCCCTTGGGCAATGCCCTGCTGACCTTGTCAAGAAGCTTGACGGGGCCGCTCTGATTCTTTTTCAGCTGTTCAATGATAGCGATCTTTTCCAGGACCGTTTTCTTGACCGCTTCAACATTGGCGACCTTCTCCAGCTTTTTCTTCTGGTCTGCCACTGTTGCTTTTGCCGTGTTAACCTGCTTTTGCAGGTTGGCGGCATGGGTTGTCAATGTGATCCAGAAGAACGCAAGGCCACCCACGGTCACGGTCAACAGCAGCACGCCGAGAATCAGCTGCTGCTGCAGTTCGGTCATTTTCTTCGCAGGTTTCCGCTTGGTAGGGAGGAGATTTATCTTTATCATCAGTCCCCTGGCCTCCTCATTGCGAGCCCCACCGCCACGGCGCACAAGGGTGCGGCCTCTTCAATGAGGGCGGGATTAAAGCGTTTTGGATCAACTTTCAGGTTTTTGAAAGGATTCGCCACTTCCACCGGAATCTCAAGCCGCTCCGAGAGGATGGTGCTGAACTGTCCGATCCGTGCGCATCCTCCCGATACCAGCACCCGCTCTACCGGCTCGTTGCCGGTCGTGGAGCGGAAGAACTCAAATGAACGCTGCGTCTCGGCCACAATATCCTCGGTAACCGCGGCGATCGCTGTTGCCAGCTCCTCCCGGTCGGCGCCGTCAACGTCCTCGCCACGCTTCACCATCTCGGCATCCTCGTAGGACAGCCCGAAATCGCGCTGCAGCGCCTCGGTGTAGCGGTTGCCGCCGACCGTGATGTCACGGGTAAAGATCGAGATCCCATCCCGAATAATATTGATGTTCATCACGGAAGCCCCGATGTTGAGGAGGGCCGTTGCGCCTGATTCCATTTCGTAGTTCAGTTCATACATGTTGGCCAGTGCAAAGGCGTCCACGTCCATCACCACTGGCTCAAGCCCCGCTTCCTTGACCAGGTTGACATAATCGTTGATCTTGTCCTTTTTCACCGCCACCAGCAGAACGTCTGCCTGCCCCTCGGTGGCGGCGGGACCCAGCTTCTGAAAATCGACATTCACATCGTCGATGGAGAAGGGAATATACTGTTCGGCCTCCCACTTGATGGACTCGGCAAGCTCCTCGTCGGACATGTCGGCAACGGAAACACGTTTGATGATCACCGAGCTGCCGGAGACCGATATGACCACGCTCTTGGTCGAGACCTTCTGTTTTGCCACCAGTTCCTTGATCGCCTCGACAACCCTGCCGGCGTCCATTACCGCGCCCTCAACGATGACCTCGGGCGGCAGGGGTATCATTCCGAACTTGACGAGCTGGTAGTTCTTCTCCGACCCCTTCAGCTGTACCAGCTTGATAAAGGTGGACCCGATGTCCAGCGCTATTGGTTCTACTTTTTCTCGTAAAGAACATATTCTCTCCGGCACTCGCCTGGCTAAACGGTATTCTTGCCCCTGATGATCTTGTCGATGGTCTTCAGATTGCTCTCAGTGTACAATCTCCAGCCGCGCCAATCGCGCTCAACCCCGCTCAGGATGCCCTGACTCTCCCACCGGAACAGCGTTGCACGTGAGATATCGTACTTGTCGCAGATTTCGCTGGTTTTGTATTTTTTCGGTTGTTTGCGCGTAACCATGCTACCCTCTCTAGGAACAATAATATGGATAGTTATAGTAAGTATAGTTATTATGATATAAGTACTTGAATATTGTCAAGCCTTTTCTTCATTTTTTTCATACTTTTTTCGCAGTTCTCTGTTTCTACCGTATCTGGTATGTCTCCGGCCGTGGCCATACTTTATTTTGCGGCGCGCCTATAACGTATTTTTTTACGATTGTTTTCGGGGAATGCCGAAGAAATCTTTTTCCCCGGGCCCGGCGCTCATGCAGCAAGGAAAATGGTTGCACACGGGAGGCCGTGAAGAACAGACGCCAACATCATTTTTGACCGTTTACTTTTCCCTCTCGTTGGTGAATAATGCATATCAGCGAACACGGGGGTCACCATGGACAGCAACCTCCTCAGGGACATCAAATTCAATTGCGACGTTTCGGACGCGCAGTATTGGGGTTATTTTTCGATCTGCGGGCTGCTGATGCGTTATCGCGACCTCTTTCGGTCCGAGAAGGGCCTCGCCTTCCGGGCAGAGATCAAGAATGATGATATCGGTGCCTGGATACAGGCAAAGGAATCAGCATGGCCGGCACTGGAGCAGCAATCCTTCCGCAGCTTGATCCTGGACGGGAAGAGCTATGACCCCTTTGACCAGGGTGGGATCAACCGCCTGCTGGTCCCGCAGGGACTCATCTACGGCGCGGGCTACGGCATGTATATGAAGCCCACTTTTTTTCTGGCCCGCCTCGTTTCGATCCGCGAGCTCGACGGTCTGACGGTCTATACGTCGGATACTGAACTGGTGCGGGACCTCTTTACGGCTTCCGGCATGCTCCAGGGAACGTCGATCCTGCTTCGCCTCGAACCACTGACCATGCTGCTCATGAGCAGGTTCTCGTCCTTGCCCCCCCGGAAGGAAACAGCGCTGGATGATGCTTTTGCGCAGTATGGCTTCCCGATCCGGCAGATCATGGACAGCACCTTCGAAGAGCGCCTCAAGAGCACGGCGCTGCGCTACTCCGAAACGATCCTCTACCATGAACGTGCCGAGGCGCGGGAACAGATGCTTGAATGGAAGGACCTCCTCCGGACCGCCGGAGACCGCAAAGCGGAACACTATGTCCGGGCCATAAAGGACCTGATCGCCGACACCTCTGATCATGGGCCCTATAAGCGGATGATCGAGACCAGGGACCGCGGCGCACTCAGCCTGTATCTGGCGCTGGCGGAAGGTTTCCAGAAAGCACTGTTCCCCGAGATGAAAAAAGCATACGCGCTTTTTCGGCAGACCGGGGAATGGGAGCTGATCGAAGATGCCCGCATCGCAGGCCGCGGACGTTTCAACCTCCAGCGCTCAAGGATCATCGATATCTTCCAGAGGAGCACGGCTGAGGATTTCGGCCGCGCCATACGGGCGCTTGCAGACAGTGAGATCCGTGAATAATGTATCCGAAGAACTGAACTTCCGAAGTCCAGGGAACAGGATTTTTTTCTGGAAGAGATGCACAGCGCAGGACGCGCCATAAAAGGCTTGCAATGGAAATATCTTTGTGAAATAATTCACTCCGCCGCGCAAAGAATAGGTACGATTATCACGGAGGCGCCATGACACAACAAGCAGTCCTGCTCATCGCAAAAGGAAAGAACGAGATCGCGGTTCTGCCGCGCATGGCGAACCGGCACGGACTGATCGCCGGCGCCACGGGCACCGGCAAGACCGTAACGCTCCGCGTGATGGCCGAGCAGTTCAGCCGGATCGGCGTGCCGGTCTTCATGGCCGACGTCAAGGGCGACCTATCCGGCATTGCCCGGCCGGGCGGCGACAGACCCGAGTTCAACGCCCGGGCAAAGCAGCTGGGGGTCGCCGACTATGCCTTCGACAGCTGCCCCACGGTGTTCTGGGATGTTTTCGGCCAGCAGGGACATCCGGTCCGCACAACCGTCTCGGAAATGGGCCCCCTCCTCCTCTCGCGCGTCCTGAACCTGAACGAGGTCCAGAGCGGCGTACTGACCATCATTTTCAAGATCGCCGACAGCAGCGGCCTGCTGCTCCTGGACCTGAAGGACCTCCGCGCCATGACTCAGTTCGTGGGAGACAACGCGGACCAGTTCAAAACCGGATACGGAAATATCTCCACCGCAAGCATCGGGGCGATCCAGCGCGGCCTGCTGACCATCGACGAGCAGGGCGGCGGCATCTTCTTCGGCGAGCCCGCCCTGAACCTCCAGGACATGATGCAGACCGACGAACGCGGCAAGGGCGTCATCAACATTCTTGCAGCGGACAGGCTCATGCAGTCGCCGAAGCTCTATGCCACGTTCCTGCTCTGGATGCTCTCCGAGCTCTATGAGACCCTGCCCGAGGTGGGCGACCTGGAAAAACCGAAATTCGTTTTTTTCTTTGACGAGGCGCACCTGCTTTTCGAGGATACGCCCAAAGCGCTGGAGGACAAGATCGAGCAGGTGGTGCGGCTCATCCGTTCCAAGGGCGTCGGCGTCTACTTCGTCACCCAGAATCCGATCGATATTCCCGAGACCGTGCTGGGCCAGCTCGGGAACCGCGTGCAGCATGCGCTCCGTGCGTTCACGCCCCGGGACCAGAAGGTGGTCAAGGCCGCAGCCGAGACCTTTCGCGCCGACCCCGGCCTCGATGTGGCAAAGGCCATCACGGAGCTTGGCGTGGGCGAGGCGCTTGTTTCCGTGCTCGACGCCAAGGGCAGCCCCACCGTCGTGGAGCGCGCCAAGATCTTCCCTCCCCGCAGCCGACTCACCCCTTTGACGATGGACGAGCGCAGTGCCGTTATTACGACATCGCTGCTCTATGGCCATTATGAGAAATCCGTTGACCGAGAATCCGCCTATGAAAAGCTGAAGCAGCGTGCCGGGGAGCAGAAAGCAGATGAAGAGCAGGCAGCGCCGGCCCCGAAAGGGCGCGCCGCCGCGCCGCGGTCCGAGACGGGAGATATCCTCGGCGCCATGGCCAAAAGTGCAGCCCATGCCATCGGCAGCCAGCTTGGACGCCAGATCATCCGTGGCGTGCTCGGTTCGATCCTAGGCGGAAGCACCAGAAGGCGGTAACTGCCCAGGCCCCGACAACCTTGACAGAAGTTTTCCGATTCGCTATAGTTTCCTCATTACTTCAACTCATTCAAGGAGGTTTTCTATGAAGCGCATCATGATTGCTGTAGTAGCAATGCTTCTGGTTGCATCGGTAGCATTCGCCGGAAAGACTTATCAGTTCACCGGTACCGTTCTCGAGGTCAAGGACAACGTCATCATCGTTGACAAAGCCGGGGAAAAGTTTGAAATGTCCAAGGACGCCGGCACAAAGATCAAGGGCGACCTGAAGGTCGGCGCAAAGGTGACCGTGAAGTACGAGTCCCGCGCAGCCGAGATCGAAGTTAAGGGAAAGTAAGCCCATCCTCAAGCAGCATGCAACACAAGCTCCGGCAAATTGCCGGAGCTTTTTTAATTCTGCCTGTCCCTTTACCCCCGTGCCATTGGCCACCATCAAGCTTCATGCTTCGCGCCCGTTGATTGACATTGCGGGTGACACAAAAATATACTATACTTGCAAAAATAGCGTGCAGATACCTTGGCCAGGGACGAATGGAGGTGCGTTTTATGTACTCGTACGGGAACATATCGAGAAATACCATTGCCATGGTCCTGGCAGGCGGCAAAGGGGAGCGGCTCAGTCCGATCACCTTCGGCAGGCCGAAGCCGGCGGTCCCCTTTGGCGGGAAGTACAAGATCATCGATTTCGTACTCAGCAATATGTTCAACTCCGGGATCAAAAAGGTATACATCCTGACGCAATATCAGGCCTATTCCCTCAGCAAACACATCAAGGAGTCCTGGGCAAAATGGACCGGCCTGGGCGAGTTTTACGACACGATCTCCCCGGAAACGACCAGCGTGGGCGAACAGTGGTATAAAGGGACTGCCGACGCTATTTACCAGAACCTGGGCTTTATCGAATCTTCGGGCGCCGAATATGTGGTCATCTTCGGCGGCGACCATATCTACAAGATGGACATCGCGCAGATGATGGCCTATCACCGGATGAACAAGGCGGAACTCACCATCGCGGTGCTCGAGATCCCTCCGGAAGAAGCTTTGCGCTTCGGGGTGCTGTGCGTGGACGAAGACCTGCGGGTCACCTCCTTTATGGAAAAGCCGAAAGACCCATCACGGGTCCCGAACAGGGCAACCTGCTTCGCATCCATGGGCAACTATGTTTTCTCGGCAAAGAAGCTCGTTGATGTCCTTAAAAAGGGCAAACGAAAGTTCGAAGACCTCGATTTCGGAAAGCATGTCATTCCCATGATGCTCGAAGCAAATGACAAGGTCTTCGCCTACAGCTTCTTTGACAATTACGTGCCGGGCATGGAACCGAACGAACGGGGATACTGGAAGGATGTGGGCACGCTCGACACCTATTACGAGGCGAACATGGACCTGGTCATGGTCAGCCCCCAGCTGAATCTCTACAACTACGAATGGCCGATCCTGACCAATCAGGGGAACCTGCCGCCCGCAAAGACCGTGTTCGACAACGACGGCCGGCGGGGAATGAATATCGACTCCCTCGTCTGCGGAGGCTGCATCACGAGCGGCGCCACGGTCCGGAGGTCGATCCTTGGCCCGTCCTGCAAGATCCACAGCTACGCCGAGATCGATGATTCCATCCTTTTCGACAATGTGGATGTTGGCAGAAACGCGAAGATCCGGAAAGCCATCATCGATGAGGGCGTTCATATTCCGGAGGGAATGGAGATCGGCTATGACCATGAGGAGGACCGCATGAGGGGGTGCATCGTGACCGAATCGGGGATCGTCGTGGTCACCCGGTAGGGAGGGAGACTGCGGATCAGGTGTTCAGGAAGCTTTACCAGTTATTTGAAAAACCCTGTTAGTCGTCTTTGCTGCAACCCCGGTCATAGTAGGGGCAGCGTGGCCTCGGTGAGCACCACGTCGGCCGGGCCGGCGTTCTGGACTGATGGTTCGTCCATGATCTACTTCACCTCCTCGATCCACACGATATTTTCGTACATTGAGAAGATCGGCAGCCTCCATCCGTACTTCTTTATTTTGACGATCCTTCCCTTCAGCCTGACAGCGTCGTTCTGAACCGTACCCGAATTGAACTTGAACCGGTATTTGGCGTCAAAGTTGACAAATGGCCGGTCCTCGGTGGCGATCATGAACCGCCCGTCCACTTTCGTCATCTGTGCATCGGTTATCTTCGTCGTGATCGTGTCCGCGACAAAATAGCTGTAGAGTATGGTCAGGACGCAAACCGCCATGCCGATAAGGATCGCCTTGAACTTAAATTGTTTCAATATCTCTGCCATGCATGCCTCCCCGCCCCTGAAATAGCCTGCCGTTTGACCGACTCTGTGCAGAAGTCTATCTAAAACCGGAGAGGGAGTCAAGGTTTCGTCCTTTGATTTCGGAAGATTAATGTTTGCCGAAATTATCAGTTTATGGTAAATATGACAATAGCTCTGCGCAACATCAATAACAAGGAGGAGTTATGAACAAACAGATCGGCCTTATCCTGCTGGTAGCCGGCGTAGCCCTGTTGATCTGGGGCATAAGCATGACCGGCTCGTTCGAGTCCAAAATATCGCGTGCGTTTACGGGATCGCCAACAAACAAGACCATGGCGGTCCTTATCGCCGGAGGGGTTTGCACGGCCCTTGGAGCCTACCAGCTTTCGAGAAAAGGCCGGTAATCTCCGCGCCGCAGATCGTCAGCGGCAGGTGACATAAAAAAGCCTGCCAGGGTATTCACTGGCAGGCTTTTTATGCTTACTTCGAGGTTTGCATCCTCAACGATCTCCACCCTGTCCCCTTTTTCGGAGGGATAGGAGAAACGCTCAGCCTGCAAGCCTTCTGCGTTCCCTCACGCTACCTTGACCCTGTTGCGCCCGTCGTGCTTGGCAGCATAGAGCCTCGTGTCCACGAGCTTGATAAGTTGGGAAGGGTCCATGTTTTGTCCCGGAACAAGCGATGCCACCCCGATACTGACGGTCACCACGCTCGCGGTCGCCGAAAAAGCGTGCGGCACGCCCAGAACCTCGACCTCGATCCTCAGCCTTTCGGCAATATCCGTCGCGCCCCGGATATCAGTGTCCGGAAGCACGACCATGAACTCCTCGCCTCCGTACCGGGCGGCAAGATCGGCCGGCCGCTTCACTGACCCGGCGATGACCGCCGCAACCTTCTTAAGGCATTCGTCACCGCCCTGGTGCCCGTAATTATCGTTGTAGAGCTTGAAATGGTCGATATCCAGCATGATGAGGGAGATCGGCCGCTGGTCCCGCATGGCGCGGCGCCATTCCTGGTCCATGCACTCGTCGAAGCTCTGGCGGTTCGCGAGCCCGGTCAGGCCGTCTATTGTCGAAGCTCGGCGCAGAATATCGTTCCCTTTCCTCACCTCTTCGAGGAGCGCAAGGTTCTCGAATTTCAGCGAGATGGAAGAAGTTATGGCATTGTGGTGTTTAAAGGAATGATTAAGAATGGTGAACAGGTAGGTCACGACAAGAACGCTTATGGTATATTCGAACTCCCCCCCGTCAAGGAAACAGCGGATCGCATAGAGCAGCATGGCCGGTACGGCCCACATGGCTGGTCCGTATTTCAGGGAAGAATGGGATATGGTGGTAGAAGCAGACATGCTTGCCACGACAAGGACAAAAAGGGATATGAGACCGTGATCGCCTGACGGGAAAATAATGAATGCAGAGAGGCCCCAGGTCATGCCCGAAAGAAGAGCCAGGAGCAGATAAGCGTTCTTCCAGTACGCTCCTTCAAAAGGCTGGTCGCGGACGCCGAGGAACCGGTAGTACATTACGATCCTGCCGGCAACAATAGCCAGGATCATCAGTATCCATGTAAGGATGTTTGCGTGAGGAACGAGACGGCGCACAACATAGCACAGGACCAGCGCGACAATGAACGCGGTGACTTGCATCGTTGGAAGCTGACTGAAGGCCAGGCGGACCTGTTCCCTCAGAATGTCGTCATTGAAGTCTCTGCTTATATTTATCTCGTTAGGCATGGTTCAGCTTTGCATTACCTTCTTGCCAAAAGATCATGATCCAACACGAAACACAACGGAGAAAGTCTATCTGAAAGGGGAAGAGGTGTCAATGAGAAGCATAATAAAAAACCCTTCATCATGGTTCCGATGAAGGGTTTTACATTTCATGTCCGGAGAGATTCTGTCTTACCTTTCCCCGGGGGTCGGGGATACTGCCTAGACGTTCTCCTTCATCTCCCACACACCGCAGGGGCAGATGCCGGCGCAGAAACCGCAGCCGATGCACTTCGACTCATCCACCACATACTCGAAGGACTTATTCGGCAATTTCTTCCTGGTAATTGCGCCGTAGTAGCATGACTGCTCGCACATGCCGCAATCGCGGCAGGAGCCGCAGGACATGCAGCGATCGGCCTCTTTTTTGGCATTGAACTTGATCGTGTCGAACCGGCAAACCTCATAGTACTGGGTCTTGATCCGCTCGTAGGGGATCGCGCGCCGCTCTTCGGGCACGTAGTCGGTGTTCATAAGCTGGGCGTTGATGACGTCCGCGGCAACCTTGCCCTGGCCGATGGCGTGGGTCACCAGACCCGGCTTGGTCGCATCGCCGATGGCGAAGACCTTCACGTCCGAGGTTTGTCCCAGGTCGTTCACCGTTATGTACCCGCGTTCGGTATTGATCGATTGCGGCAGGAAGTCGAGCACCGGCTTTTCGCCGATGGAGATGATCACCATATCAGCGTCCAGAGATGTGCCGTCCTTGAAGTAGATTTTCTTTTCCTTTGCGACATACTTCTCGGTCACCTTCGGGAACAGAATCTCTGTGCCCTTGGCTTTCGCCATCTCCTGCTCTTTGCCGAAAGAAGCGGGCTTCTGCACATCAACAGCGGTCACGGACGCTGCGCCGTGCTCATAGGCCTGGCACGCGATGTCCATACCCACGTTGCCCGCGCCGATCACGACCACCTTCTTGCCTTTGAGGTTCCTCGGCTTGCCGAAATTCACCTCTTTAAGGTAATCGATGCCCGCGACCACGTCCTCGTGCCCAGGGAACGGGATCACGCGGCCTTCATGGGCGCCGACCGCAATGACCACCAGATCGTGGTCCAGGTATATTCTCTCGAACTTCTTTTTATCCACCGGAGACTTCACGTGAACGTTCACGCCGATCTCGGCAAAGCGTGAAAGTTCCTTATCAAGGATCTTCTTCGGCAGGCGCTCGCGCGGTATGCACATTTCGAGCTTGCCGCCGATCTTGCCCGAAGCTTCGTAGAGGTCAACGCTGTGGCCTTTAAGCCCCAACTGCCACGCTGCCGAGAGTCCGCCGGGACCGCCGCCGATAATTGCGACGCTCTGGCCGGTCGACTTTGCTTTCTTCGGCGCTTTCAAGTTCAGCGCTGCTGCACCGTATTCTTTGATGTTCAGGGGCTCGTCAACGCGGCCGCGAGTGCAGTCGGTCATGCACAGGTTCGGGCAAACCGTGCCGCAGACCGTTGCCGGCAGCGGGCTGTACTGGAGCACGAGCGCAAGCGCCTCGGCCGTTCTCCCCTGTCTGATAAGCGATGCCCGCTTATGCGACGGGATCCGGGAAGGACAGGCGTAAGCGCAGGGAGGAAGATACTGGTCGTTCTTCCAGACCGGCATCCAGCGGCGCTCTTCCCCGGTCGTGATATAGGGAAGCACCGAACGGTCATGGGTGAGGTAAGCGCCGAACATGCCGCCCTTGCCCACTTCCTTTTCCCACAGGTTCAGGCGGAACTCCGTGAGTCCCATCTTGAGCTTGCCCTTTGCCTTGGTTTTCTCAGCCGGGGTAAAAGCGATGAGCTTCTTCCAGGCAGAGATGTCCTTCGTGAGCTCCTCATAATGGGACATGCGGTCAATGGCCGTGAGATAAGGCTTCATGTTCGTGGTAAGCCACTCCCAGTCCTGCGGGGTGAGGTCCACTAGCTTCACATCTGCCTTGCTGTATTCCTTGATAGGGCCGCGGAAATAGATCGTGCCGCCGACCATGCCAACGCAGGGGCGATAGCCCAGGATATTTTCGGGATCGCGGGGCTCAACGCCGCAGACCACGGCAATGCCGCCTGCCTTGAACTCGGCAAAGGAATCGCCCACGCTCCTGAAGTACCAGGACTCGAGGTCCGGGAACCGGGGATTCTTCTTAGTCATTGTCTCGCAGCGTGCGCCGCCGCCGCCCTGGACATAGAGCTTGCCCTGTGCGCCTGCGTTGTGCGCGCCGTTCGCCACGTCGCCGAGCACGGTGATCGTCGTGCCGCAATTGAGCCAGCCCGTGTCGTCGGAAGTCGAGCCCTTGACCAAGATCACGGTGTTGTCCATGCCCATGCTGCCCACGCGCTGGCCGGACGTACCTTCGATGGTGATCTTCACCTTGCCGAATTGCGGCCAGATGCGGCCGCCGATGCCGTGCTGACCGTCGGCAACAACCGTCAGCTCCTTGGCGCCGTCCTTGATGGCTTTCTGTATCTGCTCTTCGAGCGTTTTCGAAGAGACGCGTTTTCCGTCGATATTGCCCTTGATTATCATTTTATCCTCAAAGCGATTTAATTAACCACGGAGTCACGGAGAAGTTACACTTCAGCGGTTTATTTTTAAATCCGCAATCCGAAATCCGCATTCCGCAATCAACATACGTAGCTGATCGAAAGCCGATCCGCGATGTCCTTGTCCGCCACACCCAGTGCGTCGGACATGCCGATGGGAAGCTCGGTGCTCCGCCCCAGCGGCGCAAAGATCTTCTTGAGCTCCACGTCGGCCGCCTTGAACACCTCGACGACCCGTTCAGCCACTTTGTCGGGGTCAAGCCTGCGGTACAGCTTGGGATCCTGCGTCGTAATGCCCCGCGGGCACTTGCCGAGGTTGCAGACATTGCAGCGGTTGTACTCGTCGCCGAAGCAGCCCGCAGCGGTCTGCATGATGTACTTGCCGATGTCCACGGCCGAAGCGCCGAGCATGATGAGCGCTGCCGCGTTCGCCGCGAGGTTGCCGCCCTTGCCCACGCCGCCCGCGGCGATCAAGGGAAGCTCGTTCTGTTTGCCCTGCTTCACGAGGTCGAGGTAGCAATCGCGGATGTTCGATGCGATGGGATGGCCCATCTTGTCCATGGACACGTTATATGCCGCCCCGGTGCCGCCATCCTCGCCGTCGATGCAAAGCGCCGCGGCATAAGGGTTTCGGGCAAGGTTGTTCAGCACGGCACGGGCCGTCTTGGTGCCCGAGATCTTGGGATAGACCGGCACGCGGAAACCCCAGGCCATGGACATGGACTGGATCATCTTCGCAACAGCCTCTTCAATGGAATATTTCGTCTGGTGCGTGGGCGGCGAGGCCAGATCGATGAACTGCGGCACGCCGCGGATCTTCGAGATAAGGCCGAGCACCTTGTAGGCCTGGAGCAGGCCGCCGTCGCCCGGTTTCGCGCCCTGTCCGTACTTGATCTCGATGGCGCAGGGGTCTTCGATCATGTCAGGAAGACAACGGATGATCTCGTCCCAACCGAAATATCCTGACGCGATCTGGATAATGAAATATTTCAAGTAGCGCGACTTGAGGATGCTCGGCGGCAGACCGCCCTCTCCCGAGCACATGACCACGGGAAGGCCTTCGACCTCGTTCAGATAGGTGATGCCCATGGCGAGGCCTTCCCACATATGCGGAGAGAGCGCGCCGATGGACATGCTGCCGATCCTGATGGGGTAGATCTCGCGCACCGGAGGGACAAAGGATCCCTCGATCATGCCGAGCTTGTTGCCCTGGACCCTGATGGGAAGCTGCTCCGCCGGAAGGTTCCGGCCCAGAAGCGTCCTGATGCGGAATTCATGGCGTCCTGCGTCGAGCGCCGGGTCGGTGAGCATCGAGATACGCGTGAACTTGAGCTTGTCGAGCGTCGATACCGACGGATCGTTCCTGCGGCCGCCGCGCATATAGGGGATGCCGCCCTTGTTCTTGAAGTGGTAGAACTTGTGCTGAAAATTGTACTCAGGAAAGATCGCTTCTGTGGGGCAGACCAGCGCGCAGGTGCCGCAGCCGATACAGTAGCGTTCGATCTCCATGGACTGCTTCACCACGTGGGTCAGCCTGCGGGTCACCTTCGGCTCGGGACTGGAGCCCTCGGACGTGACGGTCCGCTGGGTGTTGACCGCGGGTTCGATGGCCTTCACCGGGCAGACGGCGGTGCAGCGTCCGCAGCGCGTGCAGCGGTCCTCGCGCCATTTGATGATATAGGGAAACTCTTTGATCGAGAGTTGATGGTTCTGGTCTAACCGTGCAGCTGATTCCATACCTTAACCTCCCGCGCGCCAGGCGCGATGATCACCATGTCGTACTTCATGGGGAAAATATCCGTTGTCTTGTCCCGGTCCGGCACCGCACTGTCCACGCCGCAGACCTCGGACATGAGCGCGTACTTGCCTTGCTTACCCCCGACGATGCCGGGTCGAAGCTTCTTCGAGTCCTGTACCATGAAGACCGTGCCGTCGGGCGTAAAACCGATAATGCAGTTAGGGCCGTCGATGCAAAGCGGCCGGAGCGATTTTTTGAGCAGCCGGAGCGCCGGAGCGTCGGAACGGCCGGCGATCTCGCTGTCCTTCATCGGGGTTATAATGTCCTTATAGTAAGAAAGCGGATACCCGAGGGTCCGGTTCGTATAGTGCATGATGTGGGTGAAGACCTCGGAGTCGGAGTTGTACCCCATGTACCCCGGGTTGCCGCGGCCCATGAGAAACTCGCGGATCGGAACGAAAGCCGTGTTCTCGCCATTCGTCATGGTGCCGTAGCCCTGGATGAAAAAGGGATGGCAGGCATAAAGATAGATGGCGTAGTTAGTGTTCTGTCGGCCCTGGGCAAGAACGATCTTGGCCTTGACGTCGGACCGGTCGAGGCCGAAGAACTCGCCCACCTGGAGCGGATCGCCGACCTCCTTGAGCGTCAGCACGTCGGGGTAGAAGGAGAAGACAAAGAGCGACCCGTCGGGCTCGCCCATGCACCGGAGGGCCAGCCTCGTATTCATGAGCAGGTCCTCCTTCTCGCGCAAGGGTTTATCCCGGTACGATTCGGGATAATCATACACCTTGGCGATATAGTGCTCACGGCGTTCGATACCCGGTACGTTCTTGATGGAGGGCGCCCAGGTAAACTTCTCCTTGAATCCATGGGTCTTCATGTATTCGTCCAGGTCCCGAAGCCCCTTGTTCGAACAGATCGCGGAAAGAACGGGAAATCCCTTGAACTCCGCGAAGGGCCCGCCCAGGTCCTTGAGCATCAGGCCGAGCCCGGACCCGTCATGGCCTTCCTTCATGGTCTCGAGCGCATGGATGTTCTCCATGGGGGAGAAATAGTCGCTCGATGTTATTGCGCTCAAACGGCACATGCTGTTGCTCCTCTTCTTACCGCCAGTGATGGTGGGGAAAAATCACCCGGGCAGGAAAAACCATGCGTTGTCGCCTGCCGGTACCGTAGGGGACTACCCTTCAATTATAAACGGGGAGTATCGGATTTGGGAGTTCGCTATGGTTTTGTTTCCGCCCCAGGGGGAATCCGGGCTGCCGGCGAGAACGATCACCTCCAGGCGGGGAAACGCCTGCGATGCACATGCTCAACCAGCGGCAAAAAGCCCCTTTACGAGGGGCTTTTTAATCGGCAATACCTTTGCCGTATGACTAGGTAAAATACACCGGGTAAAGCTCTGCTGTCAAGCAAAAATTGAGCGCGGCAGGGGGAGGGATCGCGCTGAATCGGAAGCGAGCTACGCGGCCGAGGAATGGGTCCTTGCAAGGGAGGACGTAGAGTAAATAAGATCCTTGAGCGGGACCAGACGGGAAATATTCGAAGAGCGTTGACATGGCCTTGCTCTCGGTGACAATGCCGTTTCGTTTTTTGCTTTTTCGAAACGAGAGGTCATGCCGCCTCTTTCAGGATCATCCGCCTGAACTGTAGCTTCTTTTAGCTCCTTGTTTCAGCGAATACCGAAGCTGTACATCAGGGTATTTTGGAACTACTCACTAATAATACAGCAACATAAGGAGCAGAAAAGCCAGACTCTTTGCCACTTCTATCCAGCCTGTGGTCTGCAGCCTCACCTTATAAAGGGTGGCAGCCGCTATGAGGTTTTCCAGGAGCGGCAGGAGAGGAAGAAGCGAGAGGTGGAAACCGCGATACACAACAACGACAAACAGCACATACAGTACCGCGAGCACCCGATCCATTGATTTCTTGAACAGGAGCACCTTGACCTTGAATACGCCCGCGGTGAAATACAGTGCCACAGCCACAAAGAGCCGGACATCGATCCCGTTCGTTATCAGGAACTTCGCCAGCACAGCCGCGAGGCTCAGCAGGGCGAAGCCGAGCAGCTCGGTAAGGAGGAAATGCTCGCCTGCGAAGCGGTTCATCAGCAGATATGCCGTAGGGATAACAAGAAGGGGCAGGAGCCTAGGCACGTCGCTGCCGAAAACCGCAACGAGAACGGCCGTTGCCGCAACGATCTGGCAGATGAAGATGACGAAGTACCGCTGGTCCCCTTTTTTCCTGAGCCATTTCGAGAAAGCCTGCTTCGAGTTGACCAGCATGGCGAGAGCAAGAAACAGGGGGAAAACCAGCCACGTAAAACCACGGCTGACGCCGATGCCGACAAGGAAGGCGATGATCAATACACTCCAGGAGCCGTATTCTTTGAGGAAATAGCCTTTGGTTTCAGTTCTCATGCCTGCAGTATACCATTGAGAAAGGAAGAGCGTGTATGAGGAAAATCATAAAAAGCAAAAAGCGCGGCATGTTATGCTGTGGGAAGGAGCGACAGATGGCGGAAATGGCGGATCGGCGCTTTGCATACCTTGTTCTGCCTGAAGGCTGCGACCTGCCTCCCGGACACGTGCTTCGGTCTTAGTCGAACCCGAGCGCTATGCCGAGCCCGGCATACGACAGCCTGTTGACATAGAATTGTCCATGCGGCGAGTACCCTTTGTAAGCCTCTAAGAGCACGCGGATAAATCTGCCGTTGGGTATAGAGCTGTCGAACTGAAGCCCCGCCTTGAGTGATCCATTCACTGCCCAGTCATGTTCCTGATCGATCTTGAGATCGAGCCCGCCGACGAGCCGACCGCGGCCCAGGACCGGGTCGGTCCCGTAATACTCGACCCCTCCCTGCGCTGCCCACGGGCGCAGTTCATGCGGAACCTTGTGGAGGAAGTACTCGCCGCCGCCATAGACACGCCACTCCCGCCATTCCCGGGACCAGATAACATTCAGGGCCTCATAGGAAAATTCGATACGGTCCGTTTTGGACTGGAGCAGGTACTCATCGCCCAGATGAGAGCTCTGATGATAAAGCGCGATCCGCACCGAAACAGGGCCCTTACGGTAGCTCATGGGAAAACCGATGGTATAGTCGGCATTGACCAGGGCACGGGACGGCATATCGAGGTTGAACTGCGCATGGATGCCACCGCCGAAGTTCATCTGCCATGCAGACCCCTCAGCCCGGTCGATATGCCGGTAAATACCGAAGATCTCGCCGAATCCGCCGGTCGCGGCGTTAATGGACTGCGATTGATACACATAGTGGCGATAACTGAGGTAGAAGTGAGGTTCTTTGGGGTCTGCCAGAAGAGGCCGGAAGAGGTCGCCTAAAGGAAGGAATATTGTCTCAGCAGGGGAAACGGAGGAGCCAGCCGGGGCAATTATTTCACTGCCCGTTCCAGGAGTATGCGAAGCGAATTCAGTGGCATGAGAGGCCGGCGTCAGTGCGATCAGGATGAAAAAGACGAGCGCGACTGAACCAGCACAATTCCGGAAGAACAGGTTCATAAGATGAAGTATAGCGGATTGGCTGGCAGTTTGTCGCCGGTGTCCAAAAGCTAAGCAAGCCAAACCGGCGATCGAGGCCTTGGCGAAATCGAGCAGCTGAGCCGGCAATACGCCGATGTAGATGACGAAGGACGCTGAAATTGCCAGCGCCAGCGCCAGCGACGGGGCCCGGGAGATCTCGAATGACCCGACGGGGTCCTTCATATACATGACCATGATAACGCGCAGATAGAAATAGGCGCTGATCGATGAAAGCAGGACGCCGACAACGGCAAGCCAGACAAGGCCCGCTTGTACGGCTGACTGGAAGATATAGAACTTGCCGACAAAACCGGCTGTCGGCGGTATGCCCGTGAGCGAGAACATGAAGATCAGCATGAGGAAGGCTGCGGTCTTGTTGGTCTTGCCCAGGCCGGCAAAGTCCGCGATGTCCTCGCCCCGCTCCCCCGCCTTGCGCAGCATGATCACCACGCCGAAGGCCCCCATGTTCATGAGCGCGTAAATGCAGACGTAGAGCATGACGCTCGCGGCACCGTCGGGACCGCCGGCAGCCAGGCCGACGAGTGCATAACCCGCATGGGCAATGGAGGAATAGGCGAGCATGCGTTTGATGTTCGTCTGCGACAAGGCCATGATGTTGCCCGACAGCCATGGTCAGCACGGCCAGACCCGCCAGGATCGCGGTCGATTGTTCATGGAGCGGCTGGAGCGCATACAGGAAGACCCTGAGCAGCACGGCAAAACCGGCGACCTTGGGACCGGCGGACATGAACGCCGTGACCGACGTCGGCGCCCCTTCGTATACGTCCGGCACCCACATATGGAATGGCGCTGCAGCCACCTTGAATCCGAAGCTCACGACCAGCATGATCATGGACAGCATCAGGACCGGGTTCGTCAGGTCAGCCTTCTGGAGGAACAGCAGGATGCCGGCCAGGTTCGTGGTGCCCGTGATTCCGTACATCAGCGACATGCCGTACAGCATGATCCCCGACGAGAAGGCGCCCAGGAGCAGATACTTGATAGCCGCTTCATTGGAACGGTTGCTGCCCCGCATGAAGCCGGCGAGGACATAGATCGAAAGGGCCATGAGCTCGAGTCCGAGGTACAGCGTGATAAGGTCCCCGGCCGAGGCCATGAGCATCATGCCGCACGTGGAAAAGAGCATCAGTGCGTAATACTCGCCGCGGTGGATATCCTCTTCTTTAAGGTAATTGATCGAGACGAGGATGCCCAGGCCGCAGGCGCTGTAAAAAACGAACTTGAAATACGTCGAGAACGGATCGATGAGGAACGTTCCCGAGAACACAGAGCCGGAGGCGCCGATCGCTCCATAGCTCGCCACGGCGGCAAATGACACGCAGCCGAGACTGAACCATCCGAGGTATCCTTTATATTTCTTGTCCGTGAAAAAATCGAGGATCAACACCAGCAGGCCGCCGGCAATGATAATGATCTCCGGTGCAAGGGACGTCATGGATTGTGCTATTTCCTGGATCGAGCTGGACATCGATATCTCCTCACAGATTCCACTGGAATAAAACTCCTGACAAAACTACTTCGCGAGCAGGGAACCCACCGCTTGGGCCATGGCAGGAACGTGCTGGACTTTGGCGTTCACCTGCTGAATAAGATTGGATGCGGACATATGGATCATCTGGAGCGCCGCATTCGGATAGAGGCCGATGAAGAAGACCAGTATCACCAGCGGCAACGATGCGGCGATCTCCCGCAGGTTCATATCAACAAGATGTTCGTTATGCGGGATTCGTGATCTTGCCGAAGGCCACACGCTGATAGAGCCAGAGCATGTATCCCGCGCCGAGAATGATCCCGAGCGAGGCGATCACGGCATAGGGCTTATAGTGCATGAACGCGCCGAGCAGGATGGCAAACTCGCCGATGAAGCCGTTCGTGCCCGGCAAGCCGATGGACGAAAAGGTGATGATCATCAGGAACGTGGCATAGATCGGGACCCTGGCTGCGATGCCGCCGTAGTCGGCGATCACCCGCGTATGGGTCCGTTCGTATATCACACCCACGGCAAGGAACAACGCTCCCGTCGAGATGCCGTGGTTCAGCATCTGCAGGATCCCGCCCTCAAGCCCCTGGCTGTTCAGGGCAAAGATGCCGAGGGTGACAAAACCCATATGGCTGACGCTCGAGTAGGCAATCAGTTTCTTGAAGTCCGTCTGCGCAAAGGCCATGTAGGCCCCGTAGATGATCGCGATCACCGAAAGGATCATGATGGCCGGGGTCCAGGCTGAGCGCGGCGTCAGGGAAGAACGGCAGCGAGAACCGGAGGAAGCCGTAGGCGCCCATCTTGATCAGGATGCCGGCCAGGATGATGCTGCCTGCAGTGGGCGCTTCCACGTGTGCGTCGGGCAGCCAGGTGTGGACCGGGAACATCGGCACCTTGACCGCAAAGGCCGCGAAAAAGGCAATGAAAGCAAATATCTGGAACGTATAGGTGAACTGGTGGTTCATGATGGCCAGCACATCGAAGGTCTTACCCGCGGCAACGTAAATGGCCATGATGGCGACGAGCATGAGCACGCTGCCCACGAGAGTGTAGAGAAAGAACTTGATGGCAGCGTAAAGCCGGTTCGGTCCTCCCCAGATGCCGATCAGCAGGTACATGGGGATGAGCATGGCTTCCCAGAAGATATAGAACAGGAAAAGGTCAAGCGAGGTAAAGACGCCGATCATAGCCGCTTCAAGGAACAGGATGGCAATCATGAACTCCCGCACCCGGTCCTGAATGGCGGTCCAGGACACCATGATCGAGATGACCGTCAGGAGGGCTGTCAGCGCCACAAAGAGGATGCTGATGCCGTCAACGCCGAGCTTGTAGCTGATGCCCCAGGCGGCGATCCAGGGCAGGTTCTCGCCGAACTGCATGTTCGCGGTCGTCGTGTCAAAATTCGTGAGCAGCGGCAGACAGAGCGCAAGATCGATGACCGCGACGCTTACGGCGATCCAGCGTACTGCCGCGGCGTTCCTGACGAACAGCAGGATGAACGAACCGATCACGGGAATGAAGATCAGGAGGCTCAACAGCGGGTATCCGAGCTGGTTCGGGATCAATTCAAGCATGGATCTGACTCCTTTGGCAAATGGATACTGATGTCAACGCAAACCACGAGGCATCTGTTTCAATGATAAGCTGCGCCCTGCTAACGCAGAACGTAGTACAATCCCACGAGGACCACCAGGCCAAGCGCCATGGTAAATGCATACTGCTGCACATAGCCGGTCTGGATCTTCCGGCTTTGCTGGCTCGTCGAACTGATCGCCTGCGCAAGGCCGTTCACTGCACCGTCGATGATTTTGACATCGCCGATCGTATAGAGAATCTTCGCCAGTTTGTGAACCAGGCCGTCAACAAAAATGTAGTTGTAGATTTCGTCAACCTTATATTTATTAAGGAGCAGCGTGTAAGCACCCTTGTACTTCTCCGCCCAGTAGGCGGGCCGGGAAGGGTTCTTTACATACCATGCATAGGCGCTTCTGATCCCGGCAAGCGCGACCACGACGGAAAACACCATCAGGCCAAGCTCGAACCAGTGGCTTTCTGCCGCAGCTGCATGCTCAGCATGCGGAAAGAGCGGTGCGAGAAAATCGCCAAACAGGTTCATGTGAGGAATGATCGCCCCGGGCATCCCGATCCAGCCGATGACCACGGAGAAAAACGCAAGGATCATGAGCGGGACGGTCATGACCTTCGGCGACTCGTGCACATGGTGCTCGACCTCGTGGTCCATGCGGGATTTTCCGTAGAAGGTCAGGTAGATCAGCCGGAATGAATAGAATGCCGTCATGAAGGCGGCGGCCACGCCGAGGACCCACAGCCCGCGGCCCAGCGTCGATGCATTGTAAGCGCTCCAGAGGATCTCGTCCTTGCTGAAAAAGCCCGCAAAGGGAAAGATCCCGGCCAGGGCAAGAGAGCCGATGATGAACACCGCATGGGTGATCTTGATCTTGGACTTGAGCGCGCCCATCTTGCGCATATCCTGCTCGCCCGACAGTGCATGGATCACGCTGCCCGAGGCAAGGAACAGGAGCCCCTTGAAGAACGCATGGGTCGTGAGGTGAAAGATGCCTGCCGAGAACGCCCCGACCCCGAGCCCCAGGAACATATAGCCGAGCTGACTGATCGTTGAATAGGCGATGACGCGCTTGATGTCATTCTGCACCAGGCCGATGGTCGCGGCAAAGACCGCGGTCAGCCCGCCGACGATGGCAACGACATTCATCGCGGTCGGAGAGAGCGAGAAGATCGGCGCACAGCGCGCCACCATGAAGACGCCGGCGGTGACCATGGTCGCCGCATGGATCAGGGCGCTGACCGGCGTGGGGCCTTCCATGGCGTCCGGGAGCCAGACGTAGAGCGGAAGCTGGGCGGACTTGCCCATGGCTCCCACGAACAATAGCAGCGCGATCAGGGTAATCACACTGATCTCTGACCCGAAGAGCAGGTAGTTGAAATTGGCGGCCGGATCGGCAACGGCCTTGAAGACCTCGGCGAAAGTTCAGTGTGCCGAAGGTGACAAAGATCAGGAGCATGCCGAGCAGGAAGCCGAAGTCGCCTACGCGGTTCACGACAAAGGCCTTGATGCCGGCATCGGAGGCTGATTTTTTCTCATACCAGAAGCCGATCAGGAGGTAGGAGCAGAGGCCGACCCCTTCCCAGCCCACGAACATGAGCAGGAAGCTGTTGGCCATGACCAGCACCAGCATGAAGAAGGTAAAGAGCGCCAAATAGGAGAAGAACCGGGCAAAACCTTTGTCGCCGTGCATATATCCCACGGAGTAGATGTGAATAAGGGAACTGAGCGTGGTCACGACCAGGAGCATGACCGTGGTCAACTGGTCGATCTGCAGCCCCACATTCACCGAGAGCGTACCGATGGAGATCCAGGAATAGAGGTTCTCATTGATGATCGTCCCGCCGAGCACATCGAAGAAGGCGCTCACGGAAAGCACGAACGCCCCGACCACGCCGAGAATGGGGAAGTAGGCGGCCCTCTCCTTCAGGAATTTCCCGAACAGACCGGCGATCAGGAAGCCGGCGAAGGGCAGCAGCGGTATCAGTGCATATTTAAGCATAATCACCTCTTCGAGGTAAATTCCAAACTTCAATTTCCAAATCTCAAATAAAATCCAAATTTCAAATTCGAATCATAGAACATTTGCCTCTTGGTACTTGGAATTTATTTGTAATTTGGCGCTTGGGCTTTGGGATTTCCCGATTTTATCCCTTCATGATGTTAAAGTCTTCCACGTGGATACTCCCGCGGTTGCGGGCCAGGAGGATGATGATCGCCAGAGCCACCGCTGCCTCGGCAGCGGCCACGGTGATGACAAAGATCACGAAGATCTGGCCGGTGAGCGACTGCAGATAGTGCGAGAATGCGACCAGGTTGATGTTCGCCGCATTCAGCATGAGCTCGATGGACATCAGGACGATGAACACATTGCGGCGGCTCAGCACGCCGACAACACCGATGGTGAACAACCCGGCACTCAGCAGGATATACCAGGACAAGGGGATCATGGAAACCTCCGGTTTCCATTGCGGAGGAAGATTGCAGAATTTGGATTGAGATTCAGCAAAAGCCGCAATCCGAAATCCGAAATCCGCAATGTACTTATCTATTCATTCGTTTTCTTCTTCGCCAGCATTACAGCACCCACGAGCCCGACCAGCAGGATGATGGACGCGATCTCGAACGGCACCAGGTAGTTGGTATACAGTTCAATGCCGAGGGCACCAACCCCGGTACTCGAGACATCGCGCATCGGTTGGCCCGCGTCTGCCGGAAATCTGCCCTTAATGACAAGCAATCCGATCTCACCGGCGATCAGCACGCCAAAACCGACGAGCCAGGGCCAGAAACGGTTTGCCCGCAGCGCGGTAGACCTCGCGGTCCACGCTCAGGAGCATGGCCACGAAGAGGTACAGGATCAGGATGGCCCCGGCATACACGATAAGCTGCACCGCAGCCAGGAACTCCGCGTTCAGCAACACGAATACGCCTGCAATATGAAAGAAGAGCAGGAGCATGAACATCACGCTATGGATGGGGTTCTTCCGGGTGACCGTGAGGACCGCCGATACGAGGATCACTGCGGCAAAATACAGGAAGATAAGTTTATGCGCCATTACTTCTTTACCGCCTTTCCGCCCATGTAGTGGTCGCCCACATCGACAAGACGGTCCTTGGTATAGAACGCATCTTTCCGGTCATAGCAGGCAAGCTCGAACTCGGGGGTCATCAGGATCGCCGAAACAGGGCACGCATCGATGCAGAAACCGCAGAACACGCACCGGAGCAGGTCAAGTTCGTAGGAGTTCACCACTTTTTCGATGGTCTGGCCCTTCGGACGTCACCACCGTAATGGCCTTGGAAGGACAGACCGCCTCGCAGAGACCGCAGCCGATGCACGCCGCTGCGCCCTTTTCATCGCGGCGCATGGCATGGAGCCCGCGCGAACCCGGGGATGGGTTTGCGCTTGAAGGCCGGGTACTGCCGCGTCCTCGCATAGGGTATCATACGTTTTTGACGGGTGAGCATGGTCTTGAGCGTCAGGGCCATGCCCTGTGCGATCTCGATCATGAAGATCGTTTTGAGCAGCTTTTTATTTTTCATGTCATTTACTCCTCACTCCGCCCTCGCTCAAACCTCTCCGTCTACAGCCAGCCCAGCTGCTTCATACCTGCCGCCACGAGCAGCGTGCAGAGCGACAAGGGGAGAAAAATCTTCCAGGAAATCTTCATGAGCTGGTCATAACGGTACCGGGGAAGCGTTGCCCGGATCCACATGTAGAAAAAGATGAAGAAGTACAGCTTTGCCAGCAGCCAGAGCGTCGGGGGCAGGGCCGCGAACATCCGGTTGATGAATGCTATTGAGGTGAGATGGCCAAACGCGGTGTTGGGAAGAATCTGCACCGGCAGCCAGCCGCCGAGGAACATGATGCTCGCCAGGAGCGAGACCACCATCATGTTCATGTACTCTGCCATGAAGAAGAGGCCGAAGCGAATGCCGCTGTACTCGGTGAAGTATCCCGCCACGAGCTCGCTCTCTGCCTCGGGCAGGTCGAAAGGAACACGGTTCGTCTCTGCAATGGCCGAAACCAGATAGAGGAAAAATGCCACCGGGCCCACGGGCAGCGCGATAATGAACCATTGCTTGCTCTGGGCATTCACAATATCGTTCAGGTTCAGCGAGCCGGCCAGGAGCACCACGGTGAGGATCGCAAAGGCCATGGGGATCTCGTAGCTGATCATCTGGGCTGCGGACCGGAACCCTCCCATGAGGGAATACTTGTTGTTCGACGCCCAGCCGGCCATGATGACGCCGTAGGTGCCGATGCTGGCGAACGCGACGATAAAAAGAACACCTACGTTCAGGTTCGACACCCAGAGCGGGACCGTATGGGACAGCAGACCGAAAAAGTCGTGGGCGGTCCAAAGGGTATGACCACAAAGGCGCCAAACGCCATGACGAGCATGAGGATCGGCGCAATGCTGAAGACCCATTTGTCGGCCTTGGCCGGGATGATGTCCTCTTTCATGATGAACTTGACCGCATCGGCGATCGGCTGCAGGATCCCGTGCCAGCCGGTCCGCATCGGGCCCAGGCGCCCCTGCATATGCGCAAGCACCTTGCGCTCCATGAGCTGCAGATACATCGCATTGGCCAGGATGAAAGCCAGCAGCACCACAATGGGAATGACGAGCGTATAGAGGATGTTGAGTACCAGGTTCAGATCAGGCATGTTCTGCTCCTACACTTCGATCTTAATGTGTTTAATGGTCCCGATTTCATGTGACCGCGTGATCGTCATCCCGGACGAGAACAATTGCTTCTCGGCCGTGATCACTTCCTTCTTCATGATCGTAGCGGATGCCAGCGACAGGTCAACATCCGTTCCGGCAAGGGGCGACTTGTTCACGCGGCCAGCACGCACCAACGGCAAGACCGGCATACAGCGGTACCGTGGACCGGATCTCCGCAATGATGTCCCGCACGGATCCATAGGTCAGGGACCCGCCCATCTTCTTCGCAATCTCCGCGAGGATCTCCCAGTCAGGACGCGATTCCCCGTAGGGCTCTTCAGCGCGGTTGATCTGCTGGAGGCGGCGCTCAAGGTTCGTGAACGTTCCGCTCTTTTCCACATAGCTTGCCGCCGGCAGCACCACATCGGCCATCTGCGCCGTCTCGGTCATAAAAATGTCCTGCACCACGAGGAAATCGAGCTTCGCAAGCACCGGTTTGAGGCCCGGGTCGCTTCCGATCGGATCGTCGCCCATGATATAGAGGGCATGCAGTTTGCCGGAGGCCATCGCGTCGACCATCTCCACAGCGTTTTTGCCGGCCGTCTCGGGCAGGACCGCGTTCCAGGAACCGGCAAGCGAGGCCGTCGTATCAGCACTGACCTTCCGGTATCCGGGATAATAATCCGGAAGCACTCCCATATCGAGCGCACCCTGGAAGTTGCTGCGCCGTACGATGGGATAATAGGTAACATTCTTCAGAAGACCGGCAAGCTCCTTGATCCGGCTGAAATCCGCGTCCGTGAGCTTCGACGGTACGATGACCGCCACGCTTCCGGCACCTTTCAGGACCGCTGCAGCATGCTGTGCCTCGCTGCTGCCCTGTCCGGCAGACAACGCCCTGACCAGGTCGCCCAGCGCCGCCTCGGTGCTTTGGGGGATCACGACCGAAGCAAGCTTGTTGAATTTATTAATTCCGTCGTTCACCAGGACCAGCGTGCGGCCTTTTCGATTGACGGCGCGGACGATCTCAATGCCGGTGAGCGGGTTGATATCGCCGACTTCCTTGTCGAGCACCAGGATAACATCGTTAGTGCCCATCTGGCCGAGTTCACCGCTGAAGAACGCCGTATCGAGTCCTTTCGGCGCCTTGAGCCTCGCCAGCAGATCCACATTGTTCGTGCCCACGATCGTGCGCATGAACTTCTGGAACACATAATGGTCCTCGTTCGTGGTCCGGACGGACCCGAGACCGCCGATGCTGTCAGCCCCGCTCTTGCCCTTGATCACGTTGAGGTTCGTGGCCACCACTGCCAGCGCCTCTTCCCAGGTGCAGTCAACGAGCTCATTGCCCACGCGCATCTTCGGCGTAGTGAGCCGGTCTTTGTGATGGACCGCGTCCCAGCCGAACCGCCCCTTGGCGCAGAGATAATTGTCCTTCCCCGGGCTCACCCGCATGATCCTGCTGTCGCGGGTCTCAAGCGTGGTGGTGCAGCCGCAGCCGCAGTAGTTGCAGACGGATTTCGTCCCCTCCAGGTTCCAGGACCGGGCCTTATACTTGAACTGGCGCGTCGTGAGCGCTCCCACCGGGCAGATCTCGACGCATTCGCCGCAGAACTCGCAGTCCAGCGGCCGGTCGAAATCGGTGCTGATCCGCGCCTTGGTGCCGCGGCGGGTGAATGCCCACTCGCCTACGCCGTTCTGTTCATCGCAGATCCTGACGCATTTGCCGCAAAGGATGCAGCGGCTGATATTGCGTTCGACGATCGGGCTCTCCAGATCAGGCGGGAGGTAGCCCTTTTCAGCATCGAACCTGCTCTGGCCGAGTCCGTACTCATGCACGAGGTCCTGGAGCTGGCACTCGCCCGCCTTGTCGCAGACCGGACAGTCGAGGGGATGCTTGATCAGCAGGAGTTCGAGCACCATCTTGCGCGCATTGATGAGCTCGGGCGACGTGGTGCGGACCACCATGTTGTCGCCGGCCGGCGTGGTGCACGACGGCGTGAACCGGCGCGGCGTTCCCTCCACCTCCACGATGCAGATCCGGCAGGCGCCGAAGGGATGGAGCTTGTTGTCATGGCACAGGGTGGGCACCCGCGACCCGGCCGCATTAGCAGCCTCGAGGATGGTCGATCCCATGGGCACTTCTACTTTTTTTCCGTCAACCGTTACTGTTATTTTTTGCATAGGTTTTCTTCTACCTTTGTATGCAACCGCTGTTTTCCGCGGTAAATTTGTCCGCTGCTAATCGATCGACCAGAACCGGCACGCCTTGATGCAGGATTTGCACTTGGTGCACTTTTCAGGATCGATGTATGCAACCTGGCCTTTTTCCCACTTGAGCGCGCCGGTCGGGCAGGCCTTGAAGCACTGGCCGCACTTCTTGCATTTTGACTGATCTACCACAAACTTGACGAGCGGCGTGCAGACCCTGGCCGGGCAGCGATGCTCCTTGATATGCGCCTCGTACTCGTCGCGGAAATACTTGATCGTGGTAAGCACGGGGTTGGGCGAGGTCTGACCGAGACCGCACAGCGAGGTGTCCTTGATCTGCTGGGAAAGATCGAGCAGCAGTTCGATATCGCCTTCACGACCCTCGCCGTTCGTAATGCGCTGCAGAATGGTGAGCAGCGTTTTGTTCCCGATCCGGCAGGGCACGCACTTGCCGCAGGACTCGTCCTCGGTGAACTCAAGGAAGAACTTGGCCATGGCCGGCATACAGGTGGTCTCGTCCATCACCACCATGCCGCCTGAGCCCATGATCGCACCGGTCTTGTTGATATTCTCGAAGTCCACGGGCGTATCGATGAGCGAACCGGGTATGCAGCCTCCCGACGGGCCGCCCATCTGCACTGCCTTGAACTTGCGGTTGTTCTTGATACCGCCGCCGATATCATAAATGATGGTCTTGAGCGGCGTGCCCATGGGCACTTCGACAAGCCCGATATTGTTCAAGGCTCCGGAGAGCGCGAACACCTTGGTGCCTTTGCTCTTCTCGGTCCCCAGGCTCGCGAACCAGTCCGCTCCGTGCAGAATGATCGGCGGTATGTTCGCAAAGGTCTCGACGTTGTTCAACACCGATGGGCGCTGCCACAAGCCTTTGACGGCCGGGAACGGCGGCTTGGCCCGCGGCATGCCGCGCTTGCCTTCGATCGACGCCATGAGCGCCGTTTCTTCTCCGCAGACAAAAGCGCCGGCGCCCTGGTAGATCTCAATATCGAGGTCGAAACCCGTGCCGAGGATGTCCTTACCCAAGAGGCCGTGGTCCTTGGCCGATTCGATGGCAAGTTGGAGCCGTTGCACTGCCAAGGGATATTCAGCCCTTACATAGATGTACCCGTAATGGGCGTTGATCGCCTTCGCGGCAATGATCATGCCTTCGAGCACGGAGTGGGGGTCCGCCTCCATGACGCTGCGGTCCATGAACGCGCCCGGGTCACCCTCGTCTCCGTTGCACAGAATGTACTTGATATCACCCGAAACACGGGCGCAAAGCTCCCATTTGAGGCCCGTCAAAAAGCCGGCTCCGCCCCTGCCGCGAAGTCCCGATTTCTTCATTTCGACGACGATCTGCTCCGGCGTCATTTCCGTGAGCGCCTTGGCCGCAGCCATGTAGCCGTCGCGGGCGATGTATTCCTCGATCTTCTCGGCGTCGATGAGGCTCCGGTTCCTGAGCGCCCGGAGAACCTGGTGCTTGAAGAAGGGGATCTCGTTCATCACCGGGATCGTGTTCTTTTCCGCCGGCGGCGTGTACAGGAACTTCTGGACCGGCCGGCCCTTGATGAAATGCTCCTCCACGAGATGCGGCACATCCTCGGGCTTCACCAGCTGATAGAAGATGTCCTCGGGGTAGACCACCATCACCGGGCCCTTGGCGCAGAACCCGTTGCACCCGGTCAGCACGATCTTGACCTCCTTCTGGAGGTTACGCTTGATGAGTTCGGTCTCGAGCGCGTCCTTGACCTTAAGGGATCCGTTTGCAACGCAGCCGGTGCCTGCGCAGATCATTATGTTCGAACGGTATGCAGTCGTTTCCACGATATTACCCCGCACATGAATTGTAGGTTCTGTTCTTAGTTACCTGCTCGCTCCTGGTTGTCGAGCGTTTTTTACCTGACTAATAGGTCGTTTCGTGCCCGGCAACCAGGGCGTATTCTTTGACCGGCCGGCCCGCAACGACATGCTCGGCGAAGATCTTGCGCATCTTTTCTTCCGTCAGAGCAGTATATTTTATCGGCGGCTCCCCGGTGGTCTCGATGGTGGTCATCGGTTCCTGGCTGCACAGGCCCGCGCAGCCCGAGGTCGTGATCGCCACGTCCTTCAGATTGGACTTGGCAAGCTCTTCCATGATGGTGTTCATGATGCCCCGGGCGCCCGCAGCAATCCCGCAGGTCCCCATATGCACCGTGATCTTGACCCTGAACCCACCCTCGCGAAGCCCTTGATGGTAGTCTTCCTTGATCTTTTTTAAATCAGCGATCGTCAGCTTTGCCATATACCCCCCATAGGGGAAATCCTAAATTCGAATACCGAAATACTAAACGTTTCAGTTGTTTCGATATTATTTAGAATTTCGTATTTCGCATTTCGAAATTGCCCTAGTCGTATTTCTTAATAATGTCCATTACCTTCGTGGCCGCCACATCGCCGTAGGTGTCCTGCCCGATGACCACAACCGGTGCGAGGCCGCATGCGCCGAGGCACCGCACTGCCTCGAGGGAATACTTCTTGTCCCGGGTGATCTCGCCGACTTCGAGGTCCAGTTCAGCCTTGATCTTTTCGATGATCTCCTCGCTTCGTTTCACGTAGCAGGCGGTCCCGAGGCAGACCCGGATCACGTGCTTGCCGCGCGGGACCAGGGTGAAGTAGGAATAGAAGGTGGCCACGCCGAAGACCACGCTGGGAGACATGTTCATGCCTTTCGCGATATAGCGCTGCACGATATGCGGGAGATACCCGCAGATCTCCTGCGCCTGCTGCAGTACGGGAATCAGCGAACCGGGCTTGTCCTTGTACTTTTCAATGATCACGTCGATCTTCCGGTACATCTCGGGCAAGATGACCTCATTGTTTGTGGCAGTATGTTCTGCTGCTTCTGTACTCATCATTAACCTCTTCGACTCACCTGATGAATTTTTCTTTCAGATCCTCATACCGTGCTGCAGCATGCCCCTGAGTGCTTCGAATACCGCCGGGCTGTTGATCGGCACATCGTCGAGCTCGTTCTTTATCTCCCGGGTGTCAAGCCGGAAGACCTCACCGTCCACGCGTTCTTCGTAGACCATATCCAGCTCAGGATGGCCCGCAATGATCGTCAGCAGGGTATCTGCCATGGCGCCCATCTTGGGCCGGTCAATGTTGCTCCACTGGAACGTGACCGTTACCCGGGTGCCGCTGTTCGGCGCTGAGTCGATCGTCAGGCCGCCGCCTGCCTGCTCCGCTGCCTGGGCCAGAAGCGGAATTCCGAGACCTGTTTTCTTATGTTTCGTCGAAAAAAAAGGGTTCCGGACCCTTGCCAGCGTCTCGGCATCCATCCCTCTTCCGTTATCAATCACCAGTATCTGCAGAAGGTCCTGAGCACTGTCCCTGTTGGCCAGTATTTCAATTCTTGTCGCGCCAGCCCGAAGCGAGTTCTCTGCAATATCGAGGATATGGAGCGAAATTTCTTCCATTACCTCAGTACTCAGCCTTCCTGCCATCTTTTCCGGCAAGGGCCTTTTTGATCTCGGCAACCGTGCCCTCTTCCAGCAAAAAGGATGTAAACCGCTTCCCCATATCTGCAGGGCTGTGAGCATCCGAACTCGTGACCATTGGATACTTCGCGCAATCAGGGAATCGTTTTCGAGCCTCGACAATGTTCGAGTTTGCCGATACCTCCACCGCATCCAGAACCAGCGTATCAGGGATGAACCCAAGCTGTCCGATAATGCTGAAGGATTCCCGGTCAACATGAGCAGCTATTACAAGGCTGTCACCCTTTGCCGCCCGGGCTTTAGCAACGATCGCTTCTGCGGGCAGCGATGTAGCTCCGATCAGAAGCCGCTCACAAAAGCCGGTTACTCCATCCTCGTCGTCAGCGATCACCTGCAGTCCAAAGGAGTGACCGTCATTTTTTCCGGCAAGGTGTTGGTAAACAAACTTCTGGAAATCCAGGAGATCGTCGTCATCATCAAAGAACACCAGGATGTGCGCTTCCTCGGAAGAAGTGACTTCCATCCCGCCGAGAACAATCAACCCGTTGCGGAGCCCGGCTTTTTTCACGGCAATGACGTTTTCAGCCGAGTTATGGTCACACACACCGATCAGGTCGATCCCCTTCTCGATGGCAGCGCTCACGACCTCCCTCGGTGACATGTCAAGACCGGAGCAGGGAGACAGGCAGGTGTGTACATGAAGATCGGCCTTAAAGCGCCTCAGCGCCACGGATACCTGCCTTATACAATCTGCCCACCAGTTCGAACGCCGAAAGGTTGCTCACCATGATCGGAATGCCTTCTACCTCGGCCTTGGCGATCGTATCCTGGTCCGGGACCCTGCCCTGTATCAGAATGATGCCCGACAGCCCCGTATGTGCTGCCACGGCCACAATGTTGTGGTGGATATGGAGCGTGACCCATAGGTTCCCGTCCTCGGCGTGGGCCAGGACGTCCGACAGGAGGTCGCTCACGTACCCGCCGGTCACCTCGTTATCAAGATGCCCTGCGCCGGTTTTGACGGTCAAGCCGAACTCCGCTACCAGGTCACGTAGTTTCATTGGTCTCCGGTCAACTCGTATAATAGAACTGCATGGTCAGATGAGTTCCCTCGGGCACCGATGATACGAGGTTCATCTCATCGGCGCATTTTTTCATGTTCGCCAGCCCCATGCCGGCGCCGAACCCTAATTCCCGCACCCAGTCCGGCGCTGTGGAAAAACCGGGCTGCAATGCTTTTTCGACATCGGGTATTCCGGGCCCGGTGTCGATCGCCTCCACCGTAACCCCCCACTTTTCCACCTGGGCACGGATCACACCGCCCTTGGTATATGAAGCGAGATTTATCTCTGCTTCGTACGTGGCAACCCCGATCCTCCTGAGGAGAGGCGGGCAGACACCCAGTTTTTTGAGAGCATTCTTGAGTTCGCTCGCCGCCTTACCGGCGTCCTTCAGTGTCTGACCAATAATATTGTATTTAAATGTGAAGCTGATTTCGTCCGCAGTCACATCCTCAAAGAACTTCCGCATGGTCGGACGCTGACGCGTCAGGGCAGCCTTTGATTCCGACTGCTCGTATTCGACCTCAAGTTTCTTCAACAGGCCTTCGACAATACTCCCCTTCGTGACGATGCCGACCAGCTCATTGTCCCGGTTCAAAACGGGGTACCGCCGGTAACCGAATTTGGAGAACTTTGCTATGCAGTGAACAAGCAATTCATCAGCATAGAGACACTCAACCTTTGTTTTCATTCTCTCCCGGATGGGAGCATTGATCGCGTTGTCGGTCAGTGCGTTGATCAGATCTTCTATGCTGATCATGCCGACGAGCTTTCCATTCTCCACAACCGGTGTGCCGGACAGCCGGTTGTCACGCAAGAGGATCCTGAGCTCCGACATGGTCTGCTCAGGCCCTACGGTGACCATCGTCGGGGGCATGACCTCGCCGACGGTAAGCTCGTAGACCATCTCCTGGGTCTTGGTCAACCGGTCCAGTGTTCCCTGATCTTTACCTTGCGATGCAATCACGTTATTGCCGTTCGTCTACCCCTCTGAGCCCGCTCGTGTACAAGATGCCGCAGGCCTCGAACATGGACAACCTCGTAATGAAGAGAGGAATCTCTTTTTGCTTTGCCAGTGCCACGGTTTCCGCTTCAGGTCGCTTCCCGCGCACTACACAAACCGCTTTGATATCGGCGATATCAGCGGTCCGTACTGCCTGGGGGTTCGTGATCCCCGTGATCAGAATGCCATTCGCGTGCATACGACCGAGCACATCGCTCATAAGATCGGCGCTGAAACAGCTATCCACTTCAATTTCGCTTATAAGGCCGCTCCCGGCAAGGACCTCAGCGTTCAAAAGCGTGACGATCTCTTTCAAATTCATGCCGCGTTCCTCAGCCACTTACCGGTCAACCTCACCCAGCACGATGTCGATGGTCCCGATGCATGAGATAACATCGGCCACCATATGGCCGGTCACCATCTTCGAAAGGGCGCTCACGTGCACATACGAGGGGGCGCGGATCTTGATGCGGTAGGGCCGGCCGCTGCCGTCGCTTACTATATAGAACCCGAGTTCGCCCTTCGGCGCCTCGGTCGCCACGTAGACCTCGCCCTTGGGCATGGGGACCCACTTGCTCATGAGCACGAACTGGTGGGCCAGCGATTCCATGTTTTTCATGACGTTCATTTTCTCGGGAATGGCGTACCGCGGGTCCGGGGTCACCACCGGACCGGGCGGCATCATATCGAGGCACTGTTTGATGATCCGGTTGCTCTGGCGCATCTCATTGATGCGCACGATGTACCGGTCGTAGACATCGCCGTTCTTTCCGAGCGGCACGTCGAAATCAACCTTATCGTAGGCCGCATAGGGTTCGACCTTGCGCAGATCGTAGTTCACGCCGGAACCGCGGAGCGTACCGCCCGTCAGGCCGTAGTTGACCGCATCCTTGGCCGAGAACACGCCAATGCCCACGGTGCGCTGGAGCCAGATGCGATTTTGCCGGATCAGCGTATCGTACTCTTCAAGCCGTTTGGGGAAGATCTCGGTGAATTCACGGCACTTATCAATGAAATCACGCGGTATATCGTTGCGTACGCCGCCGATGCGAACATAGCTCACGGTCTGGCGTGCTCCCGTCACCATCTCGGTAAGGTCGAGGATAAGCTCCCGTTCCCGCAGCGTATACATGCAGACCGTCATGGCACCGATGTCAAGGGCATGGGTGCCAAGCCACACCAGATGGCCCGAAAGCCGCGTCAGCTCCGCCATCAGCGTTCTGATGAACTGCGCCCGCTCCGGGACCTCGATGTTGGCAAGCTTCTCGACGGCAACCACGTACCCGAGGTTATTGTTCATGCAGGTGATATATTCCAGCCGGTCAGTCATGGGGATGATCTGATGGTAGGTCCTGCTCTCCATCCACTTTTCGATCCCGCGGTGGAGATACCCGGGGCGGGCGTCGCAGCCTACCACGGTCTCGCCCTGCAGGTCGAGCACCAGGCGCAGCACGCCGTGGGTGGCCGGATGCTGCGGCCCCATGTTGAGCGTTATTTCTTTCTGGACTATTTCTTTTTCTGTCGTCTCTGTCGCTGACATAGTGTCACCATCTGATAAAATTCCAATTTTCAAATCCCAAATCTCAAATACTATCCAAATTTAAAATTCCAATTTTCAAAGTGTTTGTATTTTGATGCTTGCAATTTGGAATGTATTTGTCATTTGGTGCTTGAAGTTTGGTGCTTGTCGTTATCAGTATCCTTTCAGCGGATATTCCTTCCGGAGCGGATGCCCTTCCCAGTCCTCGGGCAGCAGGATCCGGCGAAGGTCGGGATGGCCGTCGAACTTGATCCCCATGAGATCGAAGGTCTCGCGTTCGTGCCAGTTGGCTGTTTGCCAGACCGACGACACCGTGTCGATCCGCGGGTCCTCTTCCGGCACACGCACCTTCAAACGGATGCGGTGGCGGTACTCGATAGAGATAAGGTTATAAACGACTTCGAAGCGGAGACCGGTGTCACCCGGATAGGTCGAGTAATCGACGGCCGTCAGGTCGGCCAAGTGGTCCATCTGGAGGGAGGGTTCATCTTTGAGGTACAGACAGATGTCCCGGATCCTGTCTTTTTTGACCATGATCGAGACCTGACCTGCAAAGGTCGTCGTATCCAGGACCTGACCGGCGAATTTTTCTTCTACCATCTTAGCGATCTGTAAGGGATCCATACAACCTCGTCACGGTCCGCACCGCGCAAAAGGTCCGCGGTGCTCGGTTTCGATCAGGATATTTGGTGTATTACTTCCGGATATAGTGCTCTTTCTTGATCTTCTCTTGCAGTTTGATGATGCCGTTCATCAGGGCCTCAGGACGCGGCGGGCAGCCCGGTATGTAGACGTCAACGGGAATGATATTGTCAACGCCCTGCACCACGGCGTAGGTATTAAAGATGCCGCCGGAACCGGCGCAGCTTCCCATGGCGATGACATACCGCGGTTCGGGCATCTGGTCATAGACGCGGCGCACGATGGGTGCCATCTTTTTCGAAAGCGTACCGGCTACCAGGAGCAGGTCGGACTGCCGGGGAGACGGACGGGGTACGGTGCCGAAGCGGTCGAAGTCGTGCTGGGGAGCGGAATAATACTGGATCATTTCAATGGCGCAGCAGGCGAGGCCGAACGTCATGGGCCAGATGGAGCTTGCACGGCAGTAATTGAGAAAACCATCGACGGTGGTCGTGATATACCCGTCCTCAAAAAGATTCTGGACTACTCCCATTCGAGCGCCCCTTTCTTCCACGCGTAGAAATACCCGACAAGCAGGATGATGATGAAGATCACCATCTCCACAAAGCCGTAGAGACCGATCTGGTTGTACGACACTGCCCAGGGATAGAGGAATACGGCTTCAATATCGAAGATAAGGAACAGCATGGCGATGATGTAGTAACGGATGGAGAACTTCTGATTGGCGTCCATGAAGGGAGTGATGCCGGACTCGTAGGTCAGCAGCTTTTCGGGATAGGGGTTCCGCGGACGGATGAACCATCCGGCAACCAGCATGCCGACGCCGACAGCAGTACCGAGCAACAGGAATATTGCTACGGGCAAAAAGTGTTCTGGAAGATAGGTACTTGGTGTCATACACTAAACTCCCTGCTATTAAATTTTAAATTAACACAACTTCTGAAACTTGTGCATAGTAAGCCAAGCAAAATATTTTGTCAAGCAAAACATTATGACGAATTAACAGCGTTCTTTCCCGGTAAACCACAGTTATAAAACGAAGCGCACTGCTGAATCCTTATGCCCTTGATTTCCGTCGCGTGATGCCGTAAAATGGCGGCGCACTGGGGAGGTCGTCATGGATCCATATTCAAAAGAACAGCTCTTGTCCTTCTATAATATGCACCTGAAGAAATTCGGCGACCGGCCCGAGGCGCTCCGCTGGACGCCGCAGGGCCAGCTCAAGCGCTATCACATGCTTGCCGATATCGCGCCGGCCGCGGAGCTGAACAACAGCACGGTCCTCGACTACGGATGCGGGACTGGGGATTTTTACCGGTTCTTAAAGCGGCGGGGCATCAAGGTAAAATATACGGGCGTGGACATCAACGAGAATTTCATCAGTCTGGCGCAGAAGAAGTACCCCGAATGCACGTTCAAGGTCATGAACGCCGATGATGACGAATTCGAAGGATTCTATGATTACATCTTTATCTGCGGCGTGTTCAACCTGAACGTGCCGGGCGTCAACGACGACCTGAAGAACGCCCTGGTCACGCTCTTCAAACACTGCAACAAGGGGCTCGTCCTGAGCGCCCTCTCCTCGCACACGCCCATCAGGGACCCCGAGCTCCACTTCACGTCCCCGGAAGAGATGGTCAAATTCGCGCTGGAGAACCTTTCGCCCTCCATCGCACTGCGTCACGACCGAATCCAGTACGATTTCATGCTTTACGTCTATACGGCATATAACGAAGTAACGATCTAGCCGAATTAGAAATTAAAAAAGGCTGGGTATACCAACATGCCCATCCTTCCTGAAATGACCGAATAAGGAATAACCATCCGCTGCCCTATTGCTCTTCCTCCTGCCCACGTTCGTCCTCATTGAAATGCATCTTGATTCCCAGTTCCTTGATCTTCTTCCTGAGCGTGTTGCGATTGATGCCGAGGAGGTTCGCGGCGCGCACCTGGTTCCCTTCGGTCTTTTTGAGGACCAGCGTGATGAGCGGCTTTTCCACGCGCTGGACCACCATGGAGTAGATGTCGCCCACTTCAAGCCCGCCCATGCGGTCCACGAGGTCGGTGAGCTTTTCTTCGAGGAAATTCTCGAACGAGAGTGCGACGCCATGGCCAGGCTTGAAGATCTGGGGCGGCAGGGCGTCGGGAAATATCTTGTCGCCCTGCGAGAGCGTGATGGCGCGCTGGACCGCGTTCTCAAGCTCCCGCACATTACCCGGCCAGTCATAGGCGCGGAGGACCTTGAGCGTCTCCGGCGTAAGCACCCGGGGTTTGCCCTGCCCGGCCTGGTGCTTTTGCATAAAGTATTCCGCCAACGGAGTGATATCGTCCTTCCGTTTCCGCAGCGGCGGGATATTGAGTTGGATCACGTTCAGGCGGTAGAACAGGTCCTCGCGGAAGCGCTTTTCCCGCACGGCCTTCTCAAGGTTCTGGTGGGTCGCGGCAATGACGCGCACATCGGTCCTGATCGACTCGGTGCCGCCCACCCGTTCGAACTCACGCTCCTGCAGCACGCGGAGCAGCTTGCCCTGAAGCGGCAGGCTCATGTCGCCGATCTCGTCCAGGAACATCGTGCCGCCGGCGGCCGCCTCGAACTTCCCGATCTTCCGGATGACCGCGCCGGTAAAGGCGCCCTTCTCGTGACCAAAGAGCTCGCTCTCAAGCAATTCCGACGGGATGGCCGCCGAATTCACCGCCACAAAGGGGCGGCCCGCGCGCTTGCTGTGATAGTGGATGGCCCGAGCCACGAGCTCCTTGCCCGTCCCGCTCTCGCCGTGGATCAGGACCGTGGCATCGCTCTCCGCCACCCGTCCGATGGTCTTGTAGATCTCCTGCATGGCAGGCGTATTGCCCACGAGGCCGCCTTCGTACTTCTCGCGCACCTCCGCCCGGAGCGCGGTCACTTCCTGCGAGAGCCGCCGCACGTCGATGGCCTTCCGCACGAGGATGTTCACCTCGTCGAGGTCAAAGGGCTTGGTGATGTAGTCGAAGGCGCCGCGCCGCATGGCCTCGATGGCGTTCTGCATCGTTGCCTGGGCCGTCATGATGATGACCGAGACCCCCTTGCCGTCCCGCTGGATCTTGTCGAGCGCCTCGAAACCGCTCATGCCCGGCATGCGGATGTCCATCAGCACGATCGCAATACCGCCCTCGCTCAGCCGCTCAAAGGCCTCGGCAGCGTCCTGGGCAAGCACCGCAGTCATCCCCTCTTTTTCAAGGGACTTCTTGAGCACCCAGCGGACGCTCTCATCGTCGTCGACTATCAGTATTTTTTCGTTTGTCATAGCCCTTCCAATTTCGGATTTCGGATTGCGGATTTCGGATTAACCCAGAACCTTAGCAACCCGTGCTTCGTTTTTGCCTTTCATTCCGCAATCCGCAATCCGCAATCCGCAATTGCTTCATCCCATCAGCGGCAGATACACGCTGAAGGTCGTTCCCTCTCCCTCGTGGCTTTCGACGCGGATCGTGCCGAGGTGCTCCTGCACTATCTGGTATGACAGCGCCAGGCCGAGCCCCACCCCCCGGTCCTTGGTCGTGAAGAAGGGCGTGAAGATGTCGTTCAGATGCTCCGGCGTGATCCCCTTGCCCGTATCGCTCACCTTGATGACCATGAGCCGGTGTTTTTTACCGTCAGCCTGAACGCTGGTGAACAGGTCCGACATGCGCGTCAGCACGGTCAGCTTCCCGCCCGAGGCCATGGCCTCGACTGCGTTCTTGATGATGTTCAGGAACACCTGCACCAGCTGGTCCTCGTTGCCGAGCACCTCCGGCAGGCTCGGGTCGTACATCCGGGAGAGGACGATGCCGCTCTCCCGGGCCTGTTCCTCATGCAGCAGCAGCACCCGGTCGATGATGCTATGGATGTTGATCCCCCTGATCTCGCTCGGGCTGAGGCGCGTAAAATCGAGGATCCCCTCCAGCACATTGTTCAGGCGGTCGGCTTCCTTCATGATCACGTCGAGGTATTCTTCGAAGCTCCTGCTGTCCTGCCGGGATGCCGCAGCATCGCTCCGAAGCTCCGACCGCATGAGCTGCGCAGCGCCGCGAATGCCGACCAGCGGGTTTTTAACTTCATGAGCGATGCCTGCAGCGATCATTCCGAGCGTCGCGAGGCGGTCGGACCTGCGCATGCGCTCCTTCAGGTCCCGCACGCCGGCCTGATCGCGGATGGTCGAAATCACGCCCGTGGGGCTGCCGTCGTCATCCGCCAGCACGCTGGTCACGAGCCCGATGGGGAGCGGCGGCCGGTGCCTGGCAGCCAATTCCGTTTCGTAATCAGAGTACGAGCGGCCCGTCGTGAAGGTCTTTTCGATCTGGCTCACCATGGCGGGGTTGTCGGCGAATACGAGGCTTATGCCTTTGCCGAGCGCCTCTGACGCTGTGATCCCGGTCATTTCTTCTGCCGCGCGGTTCCAGATGATGATCTGTCCCTGCGCATCGGTCACCACGACACCGTCGACGATCCCCGTGAGGATATCAGCGGTCAGATCCTTTATTTTTTGCGTCACCGAGCCCATGCTTATTGATATCACATACTATTTGATGATTCAAGGTAATTTATGATATAGTCCGTTCAATTGCGGATTTCGGATTGCGGATTTCGGATTTAGTAAAGCTGCCTGCTTTATTCTGCTGTTCATTCCGCAATCCGAAATCCGCAATCCGCAATCTATGCTCAATCTTCGTCTCATACTCGTGGCCGTCATTTGGGGCGTGAACTTTTCCCTTATCAAGTTCGCGCTTGCCAATTTCTACCCGCTCGGATTCACAGTGATCCGCTTTGCGCTTGCGGCACTGTTCCTCTTTGGCGTCATTGCGTTGACTCGCGAATCATTCGGCATGAAGCGCCGCGACTTCGCCGCGGTCGCCGTGCTCGGCTTCATCGGCATCTCCCTGTACAGCATTCTGTTCATGTACGGGCTCAAATACACGACAGCATCCAACTCGGCACTCTTCATTGCCATGTCGCCCCTGTTCGCTGCAATGACGCAACTCGTTACGAAAAAGGAGCGCTTGCCCGCGAAAAGCGCGCTGGGCCTTTTGCTGTCGTTCCTCGGTGCAGCTTTGATCATCTGGACGAGGACCGGCGGCCTCCATTTCACCTGGCAGGCGCTTTCCGGCGACCTCCTGACCCTTGCGGCATCCTGCTCCTGGGCGCTCTATACGCTCCGGGCCAAACCGCTGCTTCAGCACTACTCCCCGATAAAAATTACGGCATACAGCATGGCCGCCGGGACCGTCCTCCTGCTCCCGCTGTCCTTGCCCGAGCTTGCAGCCCAGCCATGGCTATCGATCCCAATGCAATCCTGGGGCGCGCTCGGCTTTGCCGCTTTTTTAGGCGGCGGACTCGCCTACACGCTCTGGTATCAGGGCGTGCAGCAGTTCGGCGTCACCAGAACGATCGTCTATCACTACCTCGTGCCCTTTGTTGCTGTTGCGTTCGCAGCCCTCTTCCTGCACGAACATATCACCTTCCTGCAGATCCTCGGCGGCTGCTCCATCCTTGCCGGGGTCTACCTGGTGCAGAAAAATTCTCCCGGCTGAGAAAAAAACTTCCTCAGAAAAACCAGTCCTCCTCCTTATGCAGGCGAATCGCTCCCAGACATGACGAAATAGGCATATGCATTTTTATATAGCAATGCCTGTGCCACCTCGCCTGACTCCAGCATGGCCTGCTATCTTATTAATTTAATGAGACAATTTTTATTCTATTCAGGGATACGATGGTGTGACTTTGATATTTTGCGGCATAAAATTAAGCACCTGATCATAAAACAGGCATTCAACGATCCACAAATGATGCGCTCGGGAAAAAATTCAGTTGACAAGTAGTTCATACTATATTAAAATCATTCTAATTTAACCCGCACACAACCGGATATGCGGACTCCATGTCAATGCTTGCCTGCGGCTGCAGCTGCTAAAGACCGGCCCTACATGATTCTGCTATACTTTTGCTTAACGGCACCGCACTTTTAACAAAGGGAGGAACACCTTATGGCATACGATCCAAAGGATTATACAAAGCTCATAGGAATGTCCGGGTTCAGCGAGACCCTGCTTAAGAACCACTTCACGCTCTATCAGGGCTATGTAACGAACACGAACAAGGTGCTCGATACGCTCGACCAGATGGCCAAGGACGGCAAGACCGCGGCGCCGGAATTTGCGGAGCTGAAGCGGAGGCTCGGCTGGGAGTTCAACGGAATGCGGCTCCATGAATATTATTTCGAGAACCTGGGCGGATCAGGATCAGCCGGACTCAACAAGGATGGCAAGCTCAGCAAGAAAATAGCCGAAAGCTTCGGCAGCTACGAAGCCTGGGAAAAGGACTTCCGGGCAACAGGCGCCATGCGCGGCATCGGCTGGGTCGCGCTCTACCAGGACCCGGCCTCGGGACGGCTCATCAATTTTTGGATCAACGAACATGATGTGTCCCATCCGGCAGGCTGTACCCTCCTGCTCATCATGGACGTTTTCGAACATGCCTTCATGATCGATTATGGCCTGAAGCGCGCGGACTATATCGAAGCCTTCTTCAAGAACATCAACTGGTCGGCTGCCGAAGCACGGATAAAGTAAACCTCAATTTTCCCCCAGGCGGGGGTGAAGTCTGCAGTATTCACCCCCGCCTACCCCTTCATCGGACAAAACAGTTAAAACCGTAAACGCATACATTACTAAAGGAGGATCATACGATGTCAAAATCAGAACAGGGTCTGCAGGACGCCTTTGCCGGCGAGTCCCAGGCAAATCGGAAATATCTCGCCTTTGCCAAGAAGGCGGAAGTAGAAGGCTTTAAACAGGCGGCGAAATTGTTCAGGGCCGCGGCAGCAGCCGAGACAATCCATGCCCATAACCACCTGCGCCAGCTCGGCGTGGTCAAATCCACGAAAGAGAACCTTATGGCTGCCATCAGCGGCGAGTCCTTCGAGTTCCAGAAGATGTACCCCCAGATGATCGCAGATGCCCAAGAAGAGAACAACAAAGGCGCGCTCCAAAGCTTCAACTACGCCAACGAGGTGGAGAAGATCCATGCCGCCTTGTACCAGAAGGCGCTCGATACGCTCGGCAAGAACGTTGACACCGACTACTATATCTGCTCGGTCTGCGGCTACACGGCTGAAGGCGAAGCTCCGGACGAATGCCCGGTCTGCAAAGCAAAGAAACAGGCATTTCGCAAGGCGGAATAGCGATTGAAGATCGTCGCGTTCAACGGCAGTCCGCGCCCCGGCGGCAATACCGAGGTCCTCCTTGAAGAAGCGTTAAAGCCGCTCCGTGAGGCCGGGCATGAAATCACCGTCTTTAAGCTCAACACTATGGACTTCAAACCCTGCCAGGACTGCGGCGGGTGCACAAAAACGGGCATCTGCATCCACCCGGACGCGATGACCGAAATATACGCTGCCATCAGGGCGGCGGACAGGATCATCCTGGCCTCCCCGATCTTTTTCTACAGCCTAAGCGCCCAGGCCAAGGCGATGATTGACCGGTGCCAGGCTTTCTGGTGCGAGAAATACCTGCTCAAGAAGATCATTCCCGCAGGGCCGCACGGAAGAAAAGGCCTGCTCCTGCTGGTAGGCGGCATGAAAAAGGACGACGGCAGGCAGTGTGCGGAGGCCGTGGCAAAAGGGTTTTTCAGGACCTGCAGCGTTCCGGAGCATGAGACGCTCTTCTTCGGCGGTGTTGATGCCAAAGGAGATGTGCAGAAGCACCCGACGGCGCTGAAAGAAGCATATGAGGCGGGGAAGCGGCTGGGGACGTGACCATCTGGCACTTTTGAACCAAAAAGGGATCCTTCGATGAAGGGTCCCTTTTTTATGCCGCCGGTGTTTCCCTAATCGCAGCAGTCGAGCCATCCTCGCTTTTCGTTCGGTTGCTGCCTCATTATTAAGACTTCCTGCTTACCGCAGGATCCCCTTCACGATCACATCCACGGCCTCTTCCGGCGACAGTCCGTGCGCCATGAGCGTCTCCATCTGCCGTTTATCCACGCTCCCGATGGCTGCTTCATGGGTCACCTTCGCCAGCGGATGGGTCACCTGCACCAGCGGGATGGCCTTTGCCACGGCGCGGTCCTTCACGATCTCCATGCAGTCCACATGGCCGCGGGAATAGGCGGCGTTCCCCTCGGTGATGCCGGTGATCTCGGCTGTGGCGTCGTCCTCGATGGCCACACGGGCCTTGATCATTCCGCGCGCACTCTCCCCTGCAAGCACGACCTTTTCCCTTATTTTAATATCATCGTTCCCATGCCCGAAGACCCTCGCCGTGAGCTCAACAACGGCACCTTCTCCGGCGCTGACCTCGTAATCGATGCCGAGTTTTCCCACCCTGCCCGTGGTGAGCGTGAAGTCCGTGAAGTACCTGCCGTTCTTCCCGACCTGCACGCGGAGCTTCGGAACGACCTCGATGCCGCCGAACAGGCCGTGATAGTGCGTTTCTGAGTAGCGCATTTCGGCACCCTCGCCTATATCGACAGTCGCGTCCATGAGATGGCGCACCTTCTCAGCCTTCGGGAAAATGCAGTGGGCGATGAATGCGGCAGACGAATTCTTCTCGAGTTTCACGTCCATCAAGATCCTTTGCGTCCCTTTCTTGTGCAGCACGCCGAAACAAAGATGCACGGGCTTCGCGAGCTTTACGCCTTCCCGGACCGTTACCTTTGCCGAGATACCGTTCCGCAGCTCCTTCGCCTGCACATCGATCCCCGGGACCAGCCGGCTGCTCAGGATGCTGTTGCTGCTGACGCTCAAGTGGGCGGTCTCTGCATCGGCGAGCACGCTCCGGTCCCCGCCTGCCTCGCCCAGTGCCTGCATGAGTTCGTTCAAATCAGACATAATGGCACTCCACCAGACCACAGGTCATGCATTTCTGCAGTTTATAATGCTCAGAAACCTTTTCCGGCGTTCCGGAGCAGATGATCCTCCCATGGCAGAGCTGTGATGCCCGGTCCGCGATCAGCGCGATCTCTTCCCGGTGCGTGACCAGAAGCACGGCTGCACCGCTGTTCTTGAACGCGCTGATGACGTCGATCACGTCATGGATGGACAGCATATCGATGCCCGAATCAGGCTCGTCCAGGATCGCCAGCCGGGGCGCAAGCGCCAGCACCGACGCGAGTTCGATCCGCTTCCGCTCTCCCCCGCTCAGGCACTTGTCGACCATCCTTCCCAGGTACAGGTCCGGCGAGAGGCCCACGCGGTCGAGAAAGGGCGCGGCATCGAGCACGGGGTTCTTGATGGCAAGGTAATCCCGTACCGTGATGCCCTCGAACCGGACCGGCTCCTGCCAGGCCATGGTGATGCCGAGCCGTGCGCGTTCATGGATCGCGAGGTCGTTGATGACCCTGTCGTCGAACCGGATCTCTCCGGCTGTCGGCCGATAGCCTTCGCACCCCATGACAAGGTATGCCAGGGTGCTCTTGCCGGTCCCGTTCGTTCCGAGCAGAGCATGCACCTCGCCGGGTTCGATGGCAAGGGAAAGCTGATCCAGGATCGGCGTTTTACCGTCGGGACCGGTACCGTAGACCACGTTGTTTATCTCAAGCAGCGGCATGAGGACACCTTTTTTGAGTCAACAGATCTTTTGACACGGATCAAGGCGGATAAAAATATGATTTTCACGGATACGTCAGAGACTTATCCGCTTTTATCATATATAAATCAGCCCTTATCCGTGTCAGAGATCTGTTTATCCTATGTTCTCTCCCATCGTTTCACAGCAAAAGCCACCACCAGCGATACAGCCAAAGCCCCTGCCAGAAGCAGGAACGAGACGAACACGTTGTTCAGCAGCGCCGGGTTGACCAGCAGCACCAGCGCCAGCCCGAGCATCATGGCCCCCGACACCAGCTTCAGGAGCCTCCCCTGCCATTCCGTCAGCTGCCGTTTCCCGAGCGTTATGCCGAACGCCACAACAATGATCAGCAGCGGGATAACGTAAATAACATTGTAGAGCACCAGATACAGGTAGTAGGAGGCTGTTGACAGGCTGTTCAGCGTCAGTATGCGTGTGTACACCATCGGGAACCCGGCCGTGCAGAGGAGCTCATAGGAGTTCGCGGCAATAGCCAGGACCGTCGTGCCCAGGAGCAGCGACAGCAGCGACGAGGCATGAATAAGGCGGCGCATCCGGTCGAACAGCTTCGGTTTGGCGCTGTCGGGGATCGTGAGGGACAAGCCCTTTTTGAACAGGAAGAAGTCCTTGATATTGATGGCGGCAATGACGAGCGAGAGCCCGCCGGCGACCCGGGTGATGAGCGCAACCTGGCCCATGACCAGGAACAGGTTGAGCCAGGCGGCCATAAAAAGGAAATAGATGAAGCCCGAGAAGAACACAAAGACGCCGCCGACGAACAGCATCCTGCCGCGCGACCGGGCATAGACCATGAGCCCCAGGAGGGACAGGAGCACAAAGAACGCGCAGGGATTAAAGCTGTCCATGCCGGCGATCATGACCGTAAGGAGCGGCAGGGACGTTGCCGTTGTGTCGACGCTTCCGAACAGGGGAAGGTCGATGACAGTATTTTCGCCTGCATAGGTCAGCGTTGACCCTTCTGCCTGAGAAGCGGTTATCGTGCCGCGGGACGCCGGCAACGACCCCGGCAGCACCGGGCCTTCCGAAGCCGGGGTTTTGAGCGACGCAATGCCGCTCAGAATATCCATGGGATCGGTACAAGGATCAGCGGCGCATCGCTCGACAGCGGACGCGATCTGTCTGCCAATCTGTTCGGTAAATCCGACAAACACCTCGCGGTCCACAAAGGTCATGGGCACGCCGCTGATGCTGTTGTGATACGCACGGGACAGCTCGGCCAGCAGTGCTGCGTTCTTTTTGTCATGCCACACTTCGTAGGACCTGATATCCATGCCCGGGTGGAGCGCGCCGCAGGTCCTCCAAGAACGGTTTCTCGTCATCACAATGGGGACAGCCGTCGCCCCAGAAGAAATATACGGTGAACCTCCGTTTCAAGGACCGGGTGCTTATATCATCCGGTGTGCCAGGGCTGCTCCTGTCCCGGCCTGAAGGAGCAACCGTTCCTTCTTCGAACGGGAAAGGGGCAGGACCATCACCCTGCGGAAGAGAAAAAAACAGGCCCTTCGTTCCCTCAGAACTGTCTGCACACGCTTCTGACTCAAAACCGGGCGGGCAGATGCCTTGCTGTGTCAGGGACGGAATAGATAAAATTGCGTCATCCTCGTGGCTGCCGTCCGGAACCATTTCAACTCGTTCCCCTGCGGATGCATTCAGCCCGCTGAGGCACAGAGAGATCAAAAGGACAATAAAAATCAAAAAGCGGAATATCATACGAGCGTACCCCGGCTCTCTTGCTGCATGATTTATCTTTATTTTACCATTTTTTACAAGAAATTACGGCGGAAGGGCATGTCAGGCAAGGCCTGATTGGAGATGCGCTTTTGGCATAAAAAAACCGCTGCCCTCACCGGGAGGACAGCGGTAGAATTTGGCCGATCAATGCGTCAAGCGAGGTGCTCGCTCTAGCAGGTGCTGCACGATGAACCGCAGGAACTCTGTTGCATGCCCGTGAGCACGAAGCCCTGAGCTTCCACGAAATCGATGGTGGTCGTGTTCAGCATGTCGTTTGCTTTCTGTTCAAGAAAAAGCTTGAGTCCGTCCTTCTCAAGGGTGATATCGCCCTGTGCTGCTGCTTTGGCTATGTCCATAGCCAGTGAAGGGCTTCAGCCGCCGGGGACAACGAATATCCGCACACCGTCCCCTGCCTTTCCCTGCTTCTCAACAACCGTTTTAAACTGTTTTACCGCACCGTCCGTCAAACTTACCATGGGTCCTCCTGGCTGCATGCTGAGCCTGTGATCTCAGTCATGATAGATGTCGTACTGCCTCGTAACTGAAAATTACAAGGTGTGCATAGTACCAATATATTCGCTGAACTGCAACTGTTTTTTTGCTGCCCGGAGCCGCCTAAAACCCTGTTATACCCAGGTAGATGCCGGCAGCAATTAGCACGATCCCGCTGTGCGGCCTTGCCGATCAGTTCGTTGCATTCCAGGTGTCTGGATATGCGCTATCCCCAATAGACTCAGCCCCTTACCCAGGCAAAGATGAACGCCGAGACAATGATTATCACCCCGGTGACCACGGCCATGATCAGAGCATACCACCGGCGCATGGGCAGTCTCCTCTCAGACGATATTGAAAAGCTCTGAATGAAACTTCGCTACAGGAACCCCCAATCTGCGCAGGGCCTTCTCGCAGACATCCATCATCGGTACCGGCCCGCAGATGAAGAACTGGCGCCCCCCCGCTTCAGGGACATGCCGCGCGATCATCTCGGCGTTGATAAAGCCGCTTTCCCCCTGCCAGCCGGGCGGCGGGTTCTCAATGATATGCACGACCCGCAGGTCCAGAAGCCCCTTGAGTTCATCCAATTCCTCGCGGAACGCCACACGCTCCCACCGTTTGTTGGCATAGAAGAGCAAAAGCGGGCGGGCGTCGCCCCGGTCCGCCAGCGTCCGAAGCATGCTCATGATGGGGGCCGCGCCGATGCCTCCTGCGATGAAAACGAAAGCCTCGGCCGGATACCGGTCACAACTGAATGAGCCGTACGGGGCGTCTACGTAGACGGTTTCTCCAGGGTCGAGCGTTTTGATTTTCCTCGTGAAGTCCCCGCGCTCCTTGATGGTGAACTCCAGGACAGGGGCCTGCCCGGCGCTCGATGCGATGGAGAAGGGATGGTCCTTCATAGCGAAAGGCGAGTGCCAGATCGAAAGCCAGGCGAACTGTCCGGGAAGGAACCGGATGCCGCCATGCCCTTTCGGACGTATCCGTATCGTCCAGTTGTCGCCGCGCTCCCCTTTTACTTTTTCAACAACATAAGGCCTCCGGCGCACCAGCAAGGGGCTTACAATCCACATATACAGGACGAGCCATGCCCACGCCAGGCCGAGCGCGGACCAGAAGATGCGCTTCCACTGCTCCTGCGTGGAGTAGCCAACGCCTGCGATGTGCCCTATCGCGGCAAGAATCGCGACGACGGCCAAAACCCGGTGCCAAAGCCGCCAGTTGTCGTACTCGATGTTGAAACGCTGCCTCACGACAGTCACAACGCTCAGGGAAACGACGGCCAGCGCCGAGACGATGCCGGCCTTAAAGCTGAGCGGTGTCGTCACCGGGTCCAGGAGCGCGACAGTCGTCGGGTGCGTGAAAAAGATTATCGCCGGATGGACGACGACGAACCCGCAGACGAGAAGGCCGACGTATTTGTGGAAGTAGTAGATGATGTCGATGCCGAAAGGGGCCGTGGCTGTCTTGAAGCGGGCCGTCAGGGCAAACTCCATCCCCATTGTCGTGATGCTCATGAACCCCAGGGCCGACGAGAATTCCCACCAGAAGTCTCTTCCCGGCAGGGGCTTGCTGGCCAAAAGCGCAAAAATCGGGCCGACTATGATGAAGAGGTAAAGCCCGTACCAGAATCCTCTTGGTATGAAGTAGTTCATCGTTGAACGTCCACGGTTTTCGTCTTATATTTACTTGTATGACAAAGGCTATTACGGCGTCCTGTTTTATTGAAAAAAGAAGTGTTCAGAGGATGACATGAATACCTGAGGCGTCACCTTGGCCCTTCCTCGACCGCGCCTGACAGATTCTCTACGATCGAAGACTACACTGCAAACCGACTCAATGGAGGCGCGACAATGAGAAGAAAAAGCATTTTAAGCGTAATGATTGCAGTACCACACGATCCTTACATCATGCCTGCTTCGCTTTACAGATGAGCACCGAGCAGTCCGCATGACCGAGGACATTCCGGGCCACGCTTCCGAGCATGCCCCGGACCCCGCGCATGCCCCTGCTCCCGATGGCGATGACGTCCGCCCCGGTTTCCATCGCCGCTTTGAGTATCTGCTCCGATGGGTCTCCGCTCTTCATCAAAATCGCCACGTTCCGGAATTTCTCATTCAGAGCTGTTCGGGCCTGCTCCAGTACCTCCCCGGCATGTTTCGATTCCACCTCTTTCATGCCGGCCACGATCTTCTTGATCCGATCGTCCATCTCCGGATAAAATCGGTCCGGGATTTCCGTATGCATCGAGGCTGATATGTTCACCGCCGTCATTGTCGTGTCCTTCGAAAAAGGCAGGGAAACCAGAAGTTTTTCCGTCTCCCTGGCGCAGTCCGAACCGTCGGTGGCAAAGAGTACCTTGAGCGGTCCGCCGGATTTCCCCTGGGGAGGTTTGACGACCAGGACGGACCTGGGAGCGCTGATGGCCACGGCCCGTGCCACGCTCCCGAGCAGCAGCGCCCCTATCGCCTTCTTTCCCCTGCTGCCCATGACGATCAAATCATGGTCGGCCTGTGCTGCCACGGCGAGAATGGCGTCAGCGGGGTGACCCGTGGTCACCGCAGTGGAAACGTTCGCCGGGAGGTCTTTCAGAAGTCCTGCGGTCTCGTCAATGATGCCAGGCGCGATTTCCTCGCCGAGCTGCACCAATGCGGCGGAATACGGATCGTCGCCGTGCGGAAAGGGTATCCCGGGCACAACATGCAGCACCGTGATATTGTCCAGTGCCGATAAATCGAACCGCGCCAGAAACCGCGCCGCTCTTTCCGAGTGTTCAGAACCGTCAGTTGCCAGTAAGAACTTCATTGATCACCTCCTGAGCGCTCCCGATGTCAGTTCACGCGCAGCCGCGTCGGGATCATCGGCGTCTATAGCGCACGAATACCCTTTTGCCCGGCAGTATTTCACCAGCTTCCCGATTGTATCCCGGAACTCCTCGCACAACGTCATGAGTTCTCCCGTCCCCTCGCAGCCTTTCTTCCGCTCCTTCGCAAGAAGATAGACTTGAGCGTACTCCCGGGCCTCGTCAAGGAGCGCCGCGAGACGGACATCCGAATTAGATGCCTGCAGCAGACTATCAATCATTTTTAATCTCCGCCCGCTGTTCTTCCACTCGTTCTTTTATATCCTTACCGGGAGGATAAGACTCCGAACAGATACCCGCCAAAGACCGTGAAAACAATGATCAGGCTTACGTACGCAACAGTTCGTTTGGTCCCCATGATCTTGCTGACGACCAGGATGCTCGGAAGTGAAAGCACAGGGTCGGCGAGAAGATAGGCCATAAGCGGTCCTTTTGCCATGCCGAGATCGAGAAAGACCTTTGCCATCGGCACCTCGACCAGTGTCGGGAAATACACAAGCACGCCGAAGATAACAGGGATAATCAGTGCGGTCAGGGAATTTGATCCCACGTAGGTCGTAACAAACTCCTGGGGCAATAACACCTTGACCATGCCCGATACAAAGACCCCGGCAAGAAGAAGCGGGGCGATCGTTTTCGCAAAACCCCAGGTTTCCATCATCCAGCTCTCGATTTCTTCTTTGATAAAGAACTTTTTTGCGATCACGGCGCTCATGCCGATCAGAAGGAGCACGATCACATACTTGATCCAGGGTACGCTTATCCTTGTCCCGACCAGCAGTATGCCGATGAGGGCGCTGAAAAGATAAAATAATCGCCTTATATCGTGCTTTTCTCGCTTTTAACAAAGGTATCAGAGGCCTGCGCCTCCTCGTCCTCGTGAAAAAGCTTACTGATGATTATGCCAATGAAACGGCAAACAGGACGGAAAAGAATATCCGGGCCACTGCCACGTCCCAGCCGATGAGGCTGCCGGTATAAAGAATCGCCACTATGTTCGTCGCCGGGGCGGTATAAAGAAAAGCGATTGCCGGGCCTATACCTGCGCCTCCCTTTCTTATGCCCGCAAAGAGCGGAAGCACCGTGCAGGAGCAGACCGCAAGCAAAAGACCCGTAACAACCGCAATGGGATAGGCAACATGCTTTAGGGGAGTTTTTCCCAAGGTATGGCAGACAGCAGGTCCTTGGGGATCAGCGCTGCCATTGCCCCGGCAATGAAAAAGGCCGGGACAAGACAGAAAAGCGTATGCGCAAGCACATAGTCGTAGATCAGCCTCAAGCCCTGAGGAAACTAAAAGGGAGATGTTCATGTTACCTCCTCAGGAAACCTACTATTTCCTCAACGCTCGGTATCTTCCCGCTTGCCACTGTTTTGCCGTCTATCACCAATGCCGGGGTCATAAATATGCCCCTCTCGATAATTTTGGTCATGTCATAGACATGTTCTACCGTTGCGTCGACTCCTGCAATTGCAACCGCTTCCTTTGCCCGTTTTTCGAGTTCCGCACATTTACTGCAGCCTGAACCGCAAACTTCGATCTTCATTGTTCGCCTCCTTGCTATAAAACATTAAACACTTTAGCGGGTCTGTCTTTCACCAAAAAGCCACCGAAGAAAGCCGGTCCCGCCGGTTTAAGCTGTCTCTTCCTTACGCTTGCAGATCAGGACCGAGCAGTCCGCGTGGGCGAGGACGTTCCGGGCCACGCTGCCGAGCATGCCGCTGACGCCGCGCATCCCCCTGCTTCCGAGAGCAATGATGTCCGCCCTGTGTTTCCCGCGCAGCCTGGAGGATCTGTTCCGACGGGTCTCCATTTTTGATCAGCACCGCCACGTTCTGGAACTTTGTCCTGCAGCCGTGTTCTGGCCTGTTCCAGTACTTTTTCCGCATGTTTCGTTTCCGCTTCCTTCATCCCTGCCATGATCTTCTTTAACCGCTCGTCCAGGCCCGGACAGAACCGGTCGGGAATGTCCATATACGTTGAGAGCGAGACGTACACAGCCGTGACGCTCGTGTCAGGATGAAAGGGAATCAGGGAAAGGACCCTCTCCGTTTCCCTGGCGCATTCCGAGCCGTCGGTGGCAAAGAGCACCTTGAGCGGTCCGTCTGGTTTCTCCTGGGGCGGCTTGACGACCAGGACGGATTGCGGAGAGTTGATCGCCACGGCCCGCGTTACGCTCCCGAGCAGCAGCGAACCGATCGCCTTCATTCCCCGGTTTCCCATAACGATGAGATCAGGACCGGATTGCGCGGCCACGTCGATGATGGCCTCGGCTGGATGGCCCGTGGTCACTACGGTGGACACGTTCGCCCGGAGGCCTTTCAGTAATTCCGGCGGTCTCATCAATGATCCTGGGCGCAAGTTCCTCGCCGAGCTGCATCAAAGCCGCGTTGTAAGGCCCGCCGCTGTGAGGAAACGGCAATCCGGGATGACGTGCAGCACGGTGATCTCATCGGCCTGTGAAAACTCGAAGCGCGCCAGAAAACGCGCCGCACCATCCGAATATTCCGAACCGTCTGTGGCAAGTAAAATCTTCATGGATCACCTCCTGATTGTTCGATATCAGCGCATGCGCCGCTGCTTCGGGATCATGGGAGCTAATAAAGCTGCCGTCAGTACTATTCCGAAACCCTAAAAGATCGCGTTTATCCGATGCTGATGAGTTTTTTTGCTATTTCGCCGCACCATTTGGCGCCTATTCTCCAGACACCTCCGCAATAACGGGAAGATATTCCTTCTTTGTTGCTTTTTTGCGCAACAGGAGCAGGACCAGAACGCCGACGATCAGGCCAGAGCATGCCGAGCGCAACACCGTAAGCTCAGACGGCCACCCAAACCGGGCCGCAAGCGGAATACCTCCCGCAATGCCGATCAAAAACAACAGTACCGGTATTCCATACACCGCCGCCACTGCCTTCATGTACACAACGGACTCAAGGCGCACCCGAACCCGGTCGCCTACCTTTGCCTGAGCAACGTTTACCGCTTCGAACACGACCCTTCCGCCCATTGCCAAGTCCTCGACTTACCCGCAGACCGCACTGGGCGCACGCGGACGTCCGCTCAACCTCCACGGCGGCCTTCCCGCCGATAATCTTCACTACACGTTCGACGTCTTCCATCACTGCACTGCTCCGTGTTCATATGCTGCTTTCTTTATTATGACACGTGCCGCTTTGTTTAGTTGACTTTTCCCGTGCCAAGACCGTTTTTCTGCGTACCAACGTTTTCCTTTGCAACAGGTATGTCGACGGCGCAGTATCGCGCAGGAGTATGCACTTTGCTTCACTTTTCTGTTCTTTCGCGAATGTTTAATCCATGGGCTTGTTCTGCTGATATTGACCCGCTTTTACTTCACCGCATATTTGTAATCGTTGTCCTTCTTTCCGCCTAGGTCTTTGTAAGAGACAAATCGCTTCATTTCAAAATCCCCTTCACGATCACATCCACCGCCTCCTCGGGAGAAAGGCCATGGGCCATGAGCGTTTCGAGCTGCCGCTTATCAACACTGCCGATGGCTGCTTCATGAGTCACCTTCGCGAGCGGATGGGTCACACTCACCATGGGGATCGCCTTTGCCACGGCATTGTCCTTCACGATTTCCACGCAGTCCACATGACCTCGCGCGCCGGCGGCATTGCCTTCGGTGATTCCTTTGACCTCGGCCGTGGCCTCATCCTCGATTGCGACCCTCGCTTTGATGAGTCCTCGGGCGTTCTCGCCTGCGAGCGTGACCTTCTCCTTGATCTTCACATCGTCGTTCGCATGTCCGAAAACACGGGCAACAAGCTCGACCACGGCATTCTCGCCTGCGGTAACGTCGTAATCGATATCGAGCTTGCCGACCCTCCCATTCACAGAGTGTAAAGTCCGTATAGAACCTGCTGTTCTTGCCGACAACGACCGTGAGCTTCGGTACGACCTCGATGCCGCCATAAACACCGTGATAATGGGTCTCGGAATAGCGCATCTCGGCCCCTTCACCGATATCGACCACGGCGTACATGAGGTGTCTTACTTTCTCGGCCTTGGGGAATATGCAGTGGGCTATAAAGGTGGCTGATGAATTCTTTTCAAGCTTCACGTCCATCTCGATCTTCTGCGTCCCCTTTTTATGGAGCACGCCAAAGCAGAGGTGAACAGGCTTCTGAAGTTTAACTCCTTCACGGACCGTGACCTTTGCGCTGATGCCGTTCCTCATCTCCCTCGCACGAACGTCGATTCCCTCGACCTCACGAGCGCTCAGAATATTACTTCCGCTTACAGACAGGTGGGCAATGCCCGTGTCAGCGAGCGCACCCTTGTCCCCGCCCGCCTCTCCGAAAGCCTTCAGCAATTCATCGAGCTCAGACATAGGCGCACGCTTCCCCGTCGCAGACAAGACATTTTCTCGTTTTGTAGTATTCGGCAACCTTCACCGGGTTGCCTGAACAGACGATCTTCCCATTGCATACCTGCGAGGCCCGGTCGGCGATAAGAGCTATCTCCTCCCTGTGGGTAATGAGCAGGACGGAAGACCCCGCTTGCTTGAAAGCTTGTATCACATTGATGATGTCTTGCGTTGAAAGCATATCGATTCCCGAATCGGGCTCGTCAAGAATTGCTAGCCGCGGATTCATCGCCAGCAGGGACGCAAGCTCGATTCTCTTTCGCTCCCCTCCGCTCAGAGACTTATCAACCATTCTGCGAAGGTAAAGCTCCGGATGAAGTCCTACCATCGCAAGGCAAGATGACGGATCTCTCTCTTTATTCTTGATGGTCAGATAATCCCTGACCGATATACCCTCAAATCTCACCGGTTCTTGCCATGCCATGGTGATCCCGAGCCGTGCCCGTTCATAAATATTCAGGTCATTGATGACCTTGCCGTCAAACACTATGTTCCCTGATGACGGCCGGTATCCCCGCAGCCCATGATGAGACTGGCGAGGGTGCTCTTCCCGGTCCCATTTGTGCCGAGAAGAGCATGGACCTCCGAAGTCTCCATGGCCAAGGAGAACTCGTCGAGAATTGTTTTATCGCCCGCCCGGAAGGCAAGGTCGTTAATCTCCAGTAGTGACATAATTTAGATACCCTCCGTGATTACCGGATGGAATTATCCTTTTCCGTCGCCGGTTTGATGTCGAGGACGGGCGTCCCGTCCAACATGTCCAGGCCTTGGATACGAATAACGCTGCCTTCGACGCCGAGGACTTCCACAACCGACATGCCGATGGGATTCGGCCTGATTGGCGAACAAATGCTGAAGACACCTAACCGCTCGTTGCGGTGCGGAGGAGTTTGTACCAGAAATTCCGGAGTGAATTGTAGGCTTTGATGGAAATAAAAAAGCACGACAATGCTCTGCCCGGCCTTGAGGTCCTTAAGTCCTTGGGCATACTCTTCATTGATAATTATAGCACCTTCAACTTCGGACACGGTCCAGTGCCTCGGGACCTTCCCGACATCGGTTTTCACGAAACCTATCGGTTCAAATTCGATCTTCATGACTGACCCCGCTTTAGTAGCCCCCACGCCATCTTCGCCGCTATAACGTAGAGCACGATGCCGATGATCTTCTTCACCTGATTGGCGTCGAGCTTTTTGTGCATGAGCCATGATCCCAGGATCGCACCCGCGATTGACCCAACGGCAGCGAACGTCAGCAGGTTCCAGTTGATGCTACCCATGGCCGCATGGCCGAAGAAACCCGAGAGTGACGAGAATACGACGATGAAAGCCGTGGTAGCCGCTGCTTTTTTTGGATCAATACCGAGCCAGACGAGAGCCGGAACAATGAAGTTTCCACCGCCCACGCCCAAGAGCCCGCCGAGGTACCCCGCGCCTATACCCAGACCGATGCCGGTCTTGAGTTCCTTTCCGCTGTCTCTCTGACCCTCCGTTTTCTTTTTCGGTTTATAAAAAAGCATCATCGATGCCGCGAAGACCAGAAAGAGCACGAATAGTAGAATCAGAACGTTTTTGGGGAAGTACTTCGTCGAATATGCGCCCAGGGGAGAAAAAACGACTGCAAGCACAATGATCGGAATGGCAGTCCTGAACAGAACAAGGTTGTAGCGGATATAGTTGGCCGACGCAAAGGTCATGCTGATGGCGTTCAACAGCAGGCCGATGGCCATGGCCTCCGTAAGCGGTACGCCGAGCCAGTAGAATGTGGGTATTACGATGAAGGCCGATCCCACGCCCGCAATGGTAAGGACCGTGGTGAATACAAAAACGAGAACGGCTGCGGCTGCATTAATGGCAAGCATGACAGGTCTCCTTTTTTGCCGGACCATACCCGCACAGAACAGCTTGCCTCAAGGAAGGCAAAGAACGCAGAGAAAAAAGACCCCCCTGACGAACAGGCATACTCTCCGTTCTCTGCGATCTCTGCTGTAAGTCTTACTTTCCGCGCGACGGGTACGACAGGCTTCTCTCTATTTCCCGTGCTCGGCGCAGGGAATGCAAAGAAGCCGTCCGTCAGGAGCCTTTGTCAGTTTATCGGTGAACACCGTCTCTCCGCATTTCGCGCAGCGTTTTACCTCGAAGTTCGGAGATCCTTTTTTCAAGTCTTTGTGAAACACGTCGCTGATATTCAGGAAGTCGGCTTCGGAAAGCCCAACTATCCGATCGACAAGAGGATCCGTAATCGACGCGGGAATATCCTGAGGCGGCACTCCTTTTTTCCTCTCCTGTACAAATGGCGAATTGAGCGCTTTTTCGAAGAATTCCGGCTTCAGTGAGACCCTGACAGCTTTTCCGGTCCTGGCGTCGATAAGCGTGAAAGCCATTTTATTGTAATAAAGTTTTTGGATGTTAGCCTTGCCGTAGGTGCAGCCGGTGGCGGTCATGATGCCATCCAGGAAGCACCCGGCGGCATGTCCTTTGCCCGTCTCCGCTTCCACGAAGAGTTCTTTGTCCTTCGATCGTTCAACGCCGAGCGCCTTCATGGCCGCGAGACCTGCCCTCAGGCCCATGGGCATGGCCGGGCATTTGTGGCCGTGAAACTTCATTGCGGTGTCAAAATACTCAGTAAATTCTTTCATTGCAGGCCTCCGTTAGTGTTTGAATGACATGGTTCTTCCCTGGCGAACGCAAATGCGGTTCTGAGGATCACCAGCCATTCCACCAGCAGCGGCAAATGACAGAAAAACGTTTTTTAATCCTTACTTTTCGTTGTCGCATGATCGGATCTTCAAAAGTTAACTATTCCAAGATAGAGCCCTGCAGCCACAAGCAATGCACCGCTGAACCGTTTCGAGTATAAGGAGAAGTTCTTAATTCCTTTCGAACTCACCATGCTCTCCGTCAGCCCGATGGAAAGACCTGCAATAAAGATCAACGCGCAATGTCCCACGGCATACACGAAGAGAAGCGACCCGCCGTACAGAACATCACCCTGAGTGGAAACGTAAGCAAGTATCACGGCCAGCACCGGCGTGGCGCAGGGAGACGAGACGGTGCCGGTCAAAAGTCCGAGGAGGAACGCGCCCCAGAGGCCCCGGGACTTCACCTGCCGTGTTTTCTGGAACGGCAGCGGAATCGAGATGAAGCCCATGAGCTGGAGCCCCATGGCCACGGCGATCACCGCAAGGCCGATATACAGCCACTGGCCCGCAAAAGAAAGGAATTGGCCCATGGCCGATGCCGCAGCGCCGAGGACCGTGAAGGTGATGGACAGTCCGAGAATGAATACGAGTGAGTAGATCGCGGCTTTCTTCTTATCCCCCCCGGAATAACCGCCCACGTACCCGATGATCAGCGGTATGGCCGCGAGCACGCAGGGACTCGCTGCGGAGATCAGACCGCCGGCAAAGACGGCCAGAAACGCCAGGCTGTGATTGTTCTGGATGATCGTCTGAATATTTTCCAATAAGTGCTGCATAGCGAATACCTTATGTAAGGGCTGTTTTAAGTTTCCGTGAGTCTTTCCTTTGCTTTGTCCACCACACGGCGGACATCGCCCAGGCATCACCTGCCGAGCGGATTCTTTTCGCCGCAGGAGCATCCACCGCCCTTTTTCTCAGCCATGATCTTTTCCATGATCAGGGAGCGGCCGTTGTTTGCCAGAACATCTTTTGTTATGTCTTCTTCTGAATATCCAAAACAGTAGCAAATCTGATTTTTCAAGATTCGGTCCCCCGCCAGGGCATTTAACCTATATCCCAGCCTTCTTCAGCACAGGTGCGATCTCTTCATAGGAATAAAATCCGACATGCCGGTGAAATTCCTTGCCGCTCTTGTCCAGAAAAACCTGTGTCGGGATCATGTTCACTCCGAACCGTCTGCCGGTCTTATTGTCCTCACGCACATCGATAAAGATGACCTCAAGCTTCCCCGGGTACGTATCGCGCAATCTCTGCATTACCGGCTTCATCTGCTCGCAGGGAATGCAGCCGACCGAACCCAGCTCAAGCATGACGATCTTGCCTTCCGCTTTCGCTTTGTTCAGCACACCATCGATGTCTCCGGTGCATTGCTGCATGACGAAATAGACAACAGGAACAGTACAACCAGCACCGCAAACTTGATTTTCATTTCGCCTCCTTCAGCCTCTCTGCAAAATACACGGGCAACCCGCTCGCCACGATCGCCTTTGCCGCTTTCTCCACATCATAGGGTACCCGCAAAAAATCTACGCTTACCGACTTGGCGGTTATCTCGATCAGGGCCACGCAGGCCCTTGGGTCGCCGTCCTTCGGCTTGCCCACGCTTCCGGCGTTGATAAATATTTTATTTTCGACATCCTTACGGTAGGGCTTGTGCGTATGGCCGTAGATCAGAATGTCGGCATCTATCTTTCCGGCCATCTCAGTGAAAGAACTTCTCCGGCCGGTCCTCGAACCAATAGAGGTTGTTCTTGCGCGGTGTGGCGTGAAACAGCGCGACTTTCCTTCCGAGAACCTCAAAAATGATCTCAACGAGGAAGCTTTCCAAGGTACTTCTTCGTCTTCGCCGAGGCATGCTCCTTCGTCCAGGCGAATGATCGATTTGCCATTTCCTCCTGCACCGGATCCTCGGCCTTGCAGCCGCAGTGCTCCCGGTCATTGGCGCCACGGTTTCGTCGTAGTTTCCCTGCACGCCTTCTATATTATGTTCTCTGATAAAATCAACGACCTCATTCACAAAGGGAGAATATCCGCCCAGATCGCCGAGATGGTAAATCTTTTCCGCACCCGCGCCTGCGCCGCCTCATAGGCCGCCTTCAGGGCCTCGATGTTTCCGTGTATGTCTCCGAATACCGCGAACTTCATTTAATCACCTCAACGCAACAATACTGATCCGACGACCTTCGTCAAAGCGTATCGGTTCCCTTGACCCTGCAGTATTCAACGCTGAAATAGGTCCGCTGAAAATACTTGGCCACATTCACCAGGCCGATCAGCACCGGCACCTCGACCAGCGGCCCGATGACCGCGGCGAAGGCCGCGCCGGAATTGATGCCGAACACGGCTACGGCTACGGCGATGGCGAGTTCGAAATTGTTGCTTGCCGCGGTAAAGGACAGCGTCGCGGTCTTCGGATAGTCCGCTCCGATCTTCTTTCCGAGATAGAACGAGACCAGGAACATGACCACGAAATAGATCAGCAGCGGAACCGCGATGCGGAGCACATCAAGCGGCAGCTTGACGATGTAGTTGCCTTTGAGCGAGAACATGACGACGATCGTGAACAGCAGCGCAATAAGCGTGAGCGGGCTGATCTTCGGGATGAAAACCGTTTCGTACCACTGGCGGTCCTTGATCTTGATAAGCATGAAGCGGGTCAGCATGCCGGCGATGAACGGGATGCCGAGATAGATGAAGACGCTTTCGGCGATCTGGCCGATGGTCACATCGACGACAACACCCTTGAGCCCGAACCAGACCGGAAGCACGGTTATAAAGATATAGGCATAGACGGAAAAGAAAAGGACCTGAAAGATCGAGTTGAACGCCACGAGACCGGCGGCATATTCCGTGTCGCCGCAGGCGAGATCGTTCCAGACGATGACCATGGCGATGCAGCGCGCCAGGCCGATCATGATGAGGCCGACCATGTATTCGGGATAATTGCGAAGAAAAATGATCGCAAGAGCGAACATCAGGACAGGGCCGATGACCCAGTTCTGGACCAGGGACAAGGCGAGGATCTTCTTGTTCCTGAACACTTCGCCGAGTTCTTCATATTTTACCTTGGCAAGCGGCGGGTACATCATGAGGATGAGGCCGATGGCGATGGGGATATTGGTCGTGCCGACCTGAAAGCTGTTGATGAATTCTTCAGTGCCCTGGATGAAATAGCCGAGCCCCACGCCGAGGGCCATTGCCGCAAAGATCCAGAGCGTCAGGAAGCGGTCTACAAATGATAGTTTTTTCTCCCCCTTCTCAGCCATTGTTCATCCCCCTTTTTGATATGAAAGCGTTTGTAATGGAGCCTTCGAAGAACATCGCTTATCCGCAGCAACGAGCCTTCGGTTTCAGGGTCTTCAGGGTCGTAACCTTGCCGCCGCCATCTTTGCTTTCCAGAAAAGCATTCAGTCTCTTCCTGTCCGCTGATATTGAGCCGTCCTGCATCCGCTCACACACAGAGAGGATCAGCGTTCTTCTGAACAGGTCTTTTTCGTTCAGACTGTAATGGATCCATTTGCCCTGTTTTCGGTCCTTGATGAAGCCCGCTTCCTTCAGGGCGCTGAGATGAAAGGACACCTTCGGCTGCACCATGTCCAGCGCGGCGGTGATGTCGCACACGCACAGCTCGCCCTCTTCCAGGAGCTTGATGATCCGGAGCCTCGTTTCGTCGGAAAGCGCTTTAAATATCATGACGAGATCGTTCATAGTTTTTTCGGTGAATCGGTTATTCGGTGAGTCGGCAATTACCCTTCACCCACTCACCCCTCTGATTCTTATAAGTTCTTTTACCTTCTCGAGCGTCGGCAGCGGCTTGCCGGAATGCTTGATCTTGCCGTTCACGACAAGGCCCGGCGTGGACAGAATACCGTGCATGGCGATCTCGCCGATATCCGTGATCTTTACGACCGTGGCCTCGACACCGAGTTCCTTAACAGCCTGCTTCGCAATCTCTTCCATCTTGTGGCAATTCGCACAACCTGGTCCCAGCACTTTGATTTCCATGATAACCTCCGAATTCGGTAAATTGGTAAATTGGTGAATAGGTTGATCGGTAAATCGTTATAAGCTCATTAACCTCTTCACCCCTTCACCGACTCACCCATTCACCGACTCACCCTTCTCGCCATAATTAACTTCGTAAGCATTGATCCTATTTTGTTGCACTTTTCCTCAAGCGGGTCAAAAGTCTCCTGAGCGACGTAATTTATATCTTTGGCAATTTCCAGTTGTGTTCTTAATTCCGAGATAGAACCTTTGGCAATCATCAGAAACCGGACAAACTCTTTATCACTATTACGTTCATACCCCTCAGCGATGTTCGATGCTATTGAAACACCAGCTCGCTGCATCTGGTCTTTTAGGCCATAATCTTTTGCAAGCCCGCCGTTTGCCGTTATCTTATAAACCTCCACGGCCAATATTTTTGCTTCCTGCCATACTCTCAATTCTTTGAAACTCTCGTATCCCATCTCCCCTCCCCACTGACCGACTCACCCATTCACCCACTCACCGCTTCAGCATTTTTACAGAATCGCGTTGAACAGATATCCCACGCCGATGATCGTGACCGTCATGATCGAGACGAACACGGCGAGGAGCTTGATCTTGAGCACCTTCCGCAGAATGATCATCTCGGGAAGCGACAGGGCCGTGACCGCCATCATGAAGGCCAGCACCGTGCCCATGCTCATGCCTTTTTCCATAAGCGCATAGACGATCGGGATCACGCCCGCGGCGTTGGAGTAGAGCGGCACGCCGAGGGCAACGGCGATCGGAACACCGAAGGGATTCTGCGGACCGGCATACTGGACCAGGAAATCTTCAGGCACATACCCGTGGATGAACCCGCCGATGCCGATGGCAACGATCACATAGATCCAGACCTTCTTCAGGATGTCCGTCGTATTCTCCCGGGCGTAGACAAGCCGGTCTTTGAATGTCTGCTTTGCGATGTCGGCAGCAGCACCCAGGGACTTGATCTTATACACATACTCCTCGACCCATTTTTCAAGCTTCAGCTTGCCGATGATCATGCCCGCGATGATCGCCACAAGAAGACCGGTCCCCAGATAGATCAGCGCGATCTTCCAGCCGAAGAGCCCCCACAGAAGCACGACGGCAACTTCATTCACCATGGGGGAGGAGATCAGAAAGGAGAACGTTACGCCGAGCGGAACACCGGCTTCAACAAACCCGATAAAGAGCGGGACAGCGGAACAGGAGCAGAAAGGGGTGACGATGCCGAGGAGGGCGGCGAGAATATTACCGATAAACTCTCGTTTATGGGACAGAATGCGTTTCGTCCGTTCAGGAGGAAAGTAGGACCGGATGATGGAAACGATGAAGATAATGACGGAAAGGAGCAGAAATATCTTTATTGTGTCGTAAATGAAGAATTCCAGGGCTCCGGAAAGCCGGCTGCCCTGCGCCATGTCGAAAACCGAGTACACCAGGTAGTGAGCAAATTCCTTGAGCATTCCCGCACCTCATATAAAATAATGTTTATATGTTATCGAAGGTGGACGGGTTTGTCAAGAATATTTTTCAGCTCCGTGAAGGTTGGCGACAACAGTGCGGAAGGCGGGATGGAAATCAGAACGTGGTAAAACAGCATGCACCACTATTGTCGGTTGAAATCCGTCAGTACGGCGGTGTACGGATCAGTGGAGTTCCTTTTGACTGGCCAGGATCGTCAGTTTCGGTGATTCCCGCAGCCGGGGCTCGGTCCGGCCGCCATTGTCCGATAGCTTAAAAAGAGCCACCATCTGGTCGAGTTCGGCAGCCGCTGCGGATAGTTCCTGCGCCGTCGATGCAATTTGCTCCGTGGCGCCGGCGTTCTGCTGAATGACGTTGTTCAACTGTTCAATAGCACTGCCGATTTGCCCCGCGCCGCCGGCCTGCTCCTTGCTGGCAGCGCTGATCTCCTGCACGAGAGCCGCGGTCTGCTGAATATCGGGAACCAGCTGTGCCAGCATCTTGCCCGCCCGTTCCGCGACCTCCTTGGTCGTCGATGACAGATGGCTGATCTCCGCCGCAGCGGCCTGGCTTCGCTCCGCAAGCTTTCGGACCTCGGCCGCGACGACCGCAAACCCTTTTCCGTGCTCTCCCGCGCGGGCCGCCTCGATCGCCGCGTTCAAGGCAAGGAGGTTCGTCTGACGCGCTATTTCCTCGATGATCGAGATCCGGGAGGCGATATCCTTCATGGCAATGACTGCCTCGGACACAGCCTTGCCGCTTTCGATGGCATCGTTGGCCGAACTTTGCGCGATCTTTTCTGTCTGCGCGGCGTTCTCCGCGTTTTGCCTGATCGTGGCGTTCATTTCCTCTACGGACGAAGAGACCTCTTCGGCCGATGCCGCCTGTTCTGTCGAGCCCTGGGACATCATCTCAGTGCCGGAGGCTATTTGTTGGGCGCTCAGGACGGTCTTTTGGGCGGTTTCCCTGATCCTGCGGATCAAACCGCTGAGATCGGAAACCATCTTGGAGGTCGCCTGCGCCAGTTGCCCGATCTCGTCCTTGGCCCCGAGATCTACCTTCCGCAGCAGTTCGTCCCGCAAATCGCCCTGAGAAACCTGCGAATTTATTTCTGCAAGCTTCATGACCGGGCTTATGATGGACCGCCCGATCGCTACAATAAGCAAAAGAATGATGATGAATATCGTTCCGGTGACCGCAATTGCCGCGATCAGGGTACGTTTGACCATGGCGGCCGCATTGGCCTCCAACTCATCGTTTTCCAGGCCGATCATCATCACCATGGCGTCTATCTGCTCATTGTAACGTTCGTACCGCTGCTCCTGGATACCAATCGCCATTTCTCGCGCATCCGCATGCCCACCCCGCTCAATGGCCGGAAGCATGTCGTTCTCGACCGTTGTGAGAAATTCCGACCAGGTCGTCTGGGCGTCCTGGATCGTTATCTTTTTTTCCTCGGTCGTGACAAGACTGAGTACGCCCGCAAAGCCATCGTCGATTTCCTTCTTGAAACCATCAAGCCGTGCTTTGGTCTGCGCGATACGGTCCTGGTTCGTCTCATCGATAATGATCGACACATCCGCGCGATAGTGATTCAGCCTGGTGCTCAGTTTCGCGATCTGCTCAAGCGTGTCCTTGTTCCCCTTGATCGTATTGTACATGTCGCTGCCGATCCTGACCTTTCCGGTCAGGTACAGACCGATCCCGAAGGTCAGGACGAGTCCCGACAGCACGACCGCGGTGAGCACAAGCAGCTTGTTCCGCAGTTTCATGTTTCCGATGGGGTTGGAACACCCCGCTCCATACCTTTGCAAGCCTCCACATAGGGTATCCCCTTCCTCTGGGCAGCTTGATAAAAAAGCCCTGTTCCTATTTTTTTACCGGCACGAAATTTATGCCTACGATCTTCTGACCATCCGGTGAAAGCATGAAATCGATGAATTTCTTTACATCGCCTTTCGGCAGTCCCTGCGTCACGAGCAAAAGAGGCCGCGAGATCATGTAAGCGCCGGATTGAATGTTCGCCGCCGATGGCGCGATGCCGTTCACGGTCACGGCCTTGACATTGCCGCGAAGATCTCCACTCACGGCCGCGAGCAGCCCGAAACTGACACCACAAACAGCATTCTCGTTCTTCGCCACGTCCACGATCTGATCGCGCGGGAAGTCAATCTCCTTGAAGCCCGTTCCATAGGGCGCATTATCCATCGCCATTTCCTGGAACGCCAGCATCGTTGCCCGTTTTTCTCCCGCGACCTCGGTGTTCGGCCGGATGGGCGCGTCCTTACCACCCACCTCTTTCCAGTTCTTTATCTTGCCGGTAAAGATCCCCTTGACCTGCTCCTTCGTAAGGTTCTTGACCGGATTGTTCTTATGAACGAAGACTGCAATTGCATCATACCCGATCGCCGTGCCCAGCAGTTTCATTGCTTTTTCCTGGGGCTTCAGAGTGCGCGAGGCGCCGGCAAGCGTCACTTTTCCATCCAGCAACGCCTGGATCCCTTTTCCCGAGCCCGGTTGATCAATGGATTTGAACTTTATTCCCATTTTCTGCTCGAACGCTTTTACCGCTCCTGCTTCCAGCACCGACATCCCGATCGTGGATGAGCCGCTGTAGGAAAGCTCGTCTGCCGCAAATGCAAATCCCGCATTCACGAAAAAAACCGACAATAGGAACAACGCAATTTTTCTGATCATAATTACCCTCCTGTAGTTGAATTAAATGTTTTTCTAAATACCCGATCGCTCTATTTTGCCCTAGATCGCATAATGTTGCATATTTCCCTGTGCAGACGAAAGCCCAAATATGCATATGGTGCTGTGGCTTTACTTTGCAATTTTTTTACCAAGGAAATTCCTGATTATTAAATCATTAAATCAGCAGGTTAATTCCAGTGACAGCAGCAGACTGTCCAGAAATAGGACGCTGTAGGAGTTCATGCAGCCAAAGTTTGTCATGTTTTCGCTTTTTAACTTTTTGCACTATTATGTGTTGTGAGGGGTATTGGCAGGAGATAGGACCAACGCATCTTAGTTCGTACCGATGCCTGATGTTCACGCAGGACGCTGGCTGATCTGGATTAGATACAGCGGGTGGCACAAGGGGAATCAGTTCGGATGTTTTCTTTGCTGCCATGATTCCTGCTACCCGCGCTATACCAAAAAGTCACCTTTGGAAACCTTCCGGTCCAGAATGAACTGAAGCGTTTCAGGCATCATGAAAAATCGGCCAGCAGCAGCCTCGCGCACTGTTTGCGCTTTCGCGGAAATATCCACCATACGGGCAGCGCCTTCGTCGTTGAAGTGACTCAGCTTAGTACTCATTCATTATCCCCCGATCTGCGACATGGGAGACATGGCGGGACGGAGTAAGGACCTCTCTCGAACGGCATGGCGCTCGGGTTTGGACAGAACAGCGCTGCGATAGAGGGCTTCCAGTTCGTCGTCCGATACGCCGTTCCTGAGCGGAGTTTTGATGTCCACGGTAATTTCTGAAAACAGACAGGGTCTCAGCTTTCCGATCGCCGTAAGGCGCAACCGGTTGCAGGAACCGCAGAAACAATCGCTGATAGGGCTGATGAAGCCGATCATACCCTGTGCCCCCTCAATGCGGTAATTTCTCGACGGGCCTCCCCCCTTGAACGGAAGCTGAACGAGCGTGCCTGCGCCTGCTACACGCCCCACGATCTCGTCTTTACTCAGATACGCATCAGGTTTCCATGATCCATTGTTTCCAATGGGCATGAACTCGATAAACCGGATGTGAACGTCCTTGTACAGGGTAAGCGCCGCAAACCTGGTTATTTCATCGTCATTGACGCCCCGGACCGGGACCACGTTGATCTTCACCGGCGAGAGGCCGGCTCGTTCCGCTTCCGCGACCGCTTCCCATACGCGATCGATCTCGCCGCCTCGTGTTATGTCCCGGTAGCGGTCCGCGATTAGTGTATCGAGACTGATGTTTACCCGGTCGAGACCCGCTTTTTTGAGTTTCTGCGCCATGCCTGCCAGGCGCTGCCCGTTCGTGGTTATACTGAGGTCCTTTATGCCGGCGCTCTTGATGCCTGAGATCAGCGGGACAATATCTGCACGCAGAAGCGGTTCGCCGCCGGTGAGGCGGACTTTCCTGACGCCGTATTTACACGCAATGCGCACGATCCTGATGATCTCGTCGCTCGTAAGAATATCCGACTGGGCGAAGTGCTTGAGCCCTTTTTCCGGCATGCAATAGATGCATTTCAAATTACATTTGTCGGTGATGGAAATTCTGAGATAGTCTATCTGCCGGTTGAAGGCGTCTTTAAGCGATTCTGATACGTAGGTGTTATTGTTACGCATGTTCTCACTCCATGATAAATCCGCGTGGAGGTACGGAAGTTTCTCCTACCCGAGTTTCCCGAAGGGACAGACCGGATACCTGCACACGTCGCACTTCATGCAGAGTCCGCCATGGCCGAGCGCAGCCACCTCTTTTCTCCCTATCCGTTCCCCGGCAAGAACGCGGGGAAGGACCAGATCGAAGATCGTGGTCTTTGCATACATGCCGCAGGCGGGAATGCCGAGGATCGGAATTTCGGAATTCGGATTGCGGATTGCGGATTTCGGATTTCAGCATTACGCATTCCGCATTCCGCATTCTCAAGATACGCGACTAGAAACATTGCCCCCGGCAAGCACTGCTGAACCGTAGGTGATGTCGCCAGCGCCCAGTTCCCGGATCGCGAACCGTGTCACGTCGTCGGGATCCACGGACATGCCGCCCGTGGTGATCAGCAGATCGGCTCCTGCCTTCAGCAGTTCCCGCAGCCTGTCCACGATGAATGCCTTGTCGTCCGGCGCATAATAGATGCCCGACAAGCTCCCCGCCGATTTCTTCGATCTTCTTCGTGATGACCGGCGCGAAGGCGTCCTTGATCCTGCCGTGGTAGACTTCATTGCCGGTGATCACGACGCCGACTTTCGGCTTTCTTATCTCCTTCACCTGGATGATCGACTCGTGCTTTGTCGACCGCTATCGCAACCGCTGCCTGAACAACATCTTTTCTTCACCACCAGCGGGATCGCCCGTCGTCCCCGCGACCGTCTGTCCTTTTTTCACGACCGTATTGTCGTGAAGCGTTGCGCACATGACCTCGCCGAGCATGTTGAACTCCAGGAGCGCGTCGCGGTCGATCTTCAGCAGCCCGTCCCGCTCGGCAATGATGTTGATCTTGCCTTCCTTCGGCTCGCCCTTGATCGCAACACCTCCACCCATAAGCGCCTTGGCGATCGCGTAGGCCGCGTCGTTCTCGTGCATCTCGTCTTCGGCGACATGCAGCACGAAGAGATGCTCCTTGCCGAGCCGCTGAAGATGGCAGACATCCTCTTCCCGGATGACATGTCCTTTTTTAAAAGCCCGTCCCTTGAATTCGCCGGGCCGTATCTCGGTAATATCATGGGCAAGGACCGTGCCTACGGCCTGTTGACCGGTATCGCTTTCGTGCCAGATTCGTTGCCGTTCCTGAGCGTCGTCACACATGGGAACCTCCCTTGAATATGCTCCTGAATCGTTTATCGACGATCTCTTGTATGCCTTTTTCCAGCGCTTCGTACTTTTTCAGAAATTTCCGCGCATCAGCCGTCAAGGCGGCGCCGCCGCCGTTCTTGCCGCCCGTCTGCCGATCGACCAGCTTCACGCCCAGCCGCTCTTCCATGGCCTTGATATGGCCCCATGCCTTGCGGAAGGAGATATCGACTTCCTGTGCCGCCTGGTTGATCGAACCGTGGGAATCTATGGCTTCCAGGAGAAAGCGCCTGCCCCGGCCGAAGACCGGCTCGCCTCCGACCTCGATCCAGATCTTTGACCTGATATCCAAACCGTTATGACTTTTCTGCATAACGCACCGCCAATAAAAACCGCTTCCCTTCTTCACTGTTCATAGTAGCCGCCCTGAGCGCAGGCAACGCACAGGACCTTGCCGTCCCGATAGACTTCCCTCATGTCCTGAACATGCTCGCCGCAGGAGTCGCACTGCACCCTGCGCATCGGCCTGCCCGGCATGTCCTCGGGCCGAAGCTTCACGGACAACTTCCATCACTTCGAAAAGCTCTTCATCGGCCATGATCTTGTACGCTTCAAGCTGTGCGGCATATTTGTTCTCGATTTCCGGGAAATGCTCCTTTTGCCTTATCGCGGGAATCCTCCCGGGCGACGATCCGTATTGCCTTGCCTGTTTTGAGATTCAGGTACGTCGCCGCCATCTTGCCGTAGTCCATGAACTTCATGCTCCGCTTGCCGAGGCTGCAGCCGGTCACGGACTGGACCGCGTCGGTGGCGCACCGGTCCATCTCAACGAACACGATCAGGCTTTTCCTGTCCGCTCCCTTCGGGTCGCTGATGCCGATCTCCCGGAGTCCGAGCATGGACATGCGGACACCCAGCACCTGCCCCGCGCAGAGGTGGCCGTGGACCTTGACGGACTCCAGTAAGAGAGCTTCGAAATCCATGTATTCCGTCAGAAGCTTTCATTATCATCTCCCGATCGCTTCAATGACCTGCCGTGTCGTCCGTGCCAGAGCTCTGAATAACGGCGTCTCCGCGGCGTTCTCCATATCACGCGTAAATTGCGGCACCCATTTCATGAGATGTTCGTTCAGAAGTGTACCGGTCCTGTCCGGCTCGTTCCTTTCTGCCTGTGACCGACTGAGTCCGCTGAAGCAGAACAGCAAGAAAATTCAGTTCCACACCGATATGGTCCGGCATCACGTCATCCGTGTTGATCGTCAATCCGGCCCCGGCATACAGCTCCCGAACCTGGTCCGCCGAATCCTGCATCATGAGTTTCTTCGGAGAAGTGTATACGGATTCCCAGGGAGGGCAAGGCAGCTTGTAAGGCCCGATAAAAAGACGGGTGTATTCCCACAACAGCTCTTCGAGCTCCGCCTCCGACGTCGTGTCGATGTCGTTGAGCGTTTTCTTCAGCTCGTCAAGAAAGAACGACGTTTCTCCGGAAAGCGCCGTTTTCCAGCTTTCCAGGGCTTCACGGGAAGGCTTGCAGAGATACATGCTGCTTAACAAAGAAAGCGCTTCCGATGGCGTTGTCATTTCCTCAATCATCATGATCAATACGGGAGGGGCAGGATCGCTGCCCCTCCCGTCTCCTTCTATTTGTTTTCGGAAAACTTCACCGATGGCCTGGTCAGCTTCGGATCGGCAAATCCCGGCAAACTTTCCTTCAACGGCCTCCGGTAAATGTCCGGCGGCGTCTTCTGCGCTTCGATATCGGACATCTTCCCGTGCCAGAGCGAATACCCGAGGCAGGTCCTGACGCACGCCGGGCGGCAGACCTTCCTTGAGCCGGTGGTAGCAGAGGTTGCATTTGTCCACCTTCTTTTTCGCGGCGTCGAACTGCGGAGCGCCGTAGGGACAGGCGGCCATGCAGCGCTTGCAGCCGATGCACTTCTTCTGGTCGTGCAAAACCACGCCGAACTCCGGCTCCTTGGTGTACGCGCCGACCGGACACGCCTTGAGGCATGCCGGCTCTTCGCAGTGGTTGCAGGCCGTGGAAATATAGCGCACCTTGGCATTCGGATACTTGCCTTCCTCTTTGATGATCACCCGCCTGCGGCGGACGCCGATCGGGAGGTCGAACTCCTGCTTGCAGCCCGCCTCGCAGGCCCTGCATGCAATGCAGTTGTTTTCATTATAGTACCAGCCTATTTGATTTGGATTTTTCGCCATTGTTATTTCCTCCCTATGCCTTCATGACCCGGACGCCGATTTCCTTGTGAACGGCCATGCCGGAGAATTTTTCGGCCTTGCCCGGCAGGAACTGTCCGTCGCCGGTTCCCGCTGCGGACCATTTATTTAACGTGTTCATCGATCCCCGTGCGATCTTGCCGAAGCCCCAATGCCCGTACCCGTGGTGCAGGGCCACGACCTCGGGATGGATCCGCTCGGAGACCTGCACGGTCCCCTTGGCCTTTGCAAAGGAAGACTCGATCCAGATGGCGTCCCCGTCCTTGAGACCGAGCTTTTCCGCCGTGGCCGAGTTCATGATGAGCGGGTTGTCGGGCTTCATTTCCATCAGATAATCGTTGTTGAAGGTCCGGGAATGGGTGTGCTCGTTCTGCTTGTAGTTCACGAGATGGAGCGGGAACTCCGCTGTCGGAGCGTCTTCGGGCGCGCTGTATTCAGGCAGGCCGCTGTGCTTGTTCTTCTTGAGGAATGCCGAGGTGAGCTCCAGCTTCCTGGTCGGCGTTTCGAAGCCCTTGCAGATCTTCTCGCCGATCTTAACGCCTACTGCCTTGGCTTTGCCGTCAGCTCCCGGCTTCTCCTTCACCACGCCGGTCTTTTCGTCGATGCTGCCGCCCTCCGGCATCTTGACCTCTTTCCGGAATTTCTCGTATTCCGTCTTGCCGGTCATCGCGAGCGTGGACTTTTTGTATGCCTCCCAGTTCTGTTCCTTGACATAAGGCGTCGGGTTGTACTCGTCGGCATAATAGGCGTCATAGGTATTGTCCGCGGGAGAATATCCTTTTTTGTCCTTCATGCCCCATCTTCTTCATGACCGCCATCCAGAACTCGACTTCGGTCAGGCCGTTGATCACGGACTTGACCACCGGCTTCCTGAGTCCCAGGACCGGCCAGGTAACCCAATAGCCCGGTGAAGTCATACCGTTCGAGGTAGACCGAGCCGGGGATCACGATGTCCGCCAGTTCCGCGGTCTCGCTCATGTGCGTGTCGTTCACGACCACGTACTCGAGCTTCTTCATGAAGTCGATGATTCTTCTTCGTATTCGGCACGGACATGACGAAGTTCTGGTACACGAACACACCCGCCTTCGGCACGCCGGAGCCCGGTGTCGATTCCTTGCCCGCCAGCACCACGTCCCTGGTCTCGACATAGATGCCCGAGCCGTGGCCCGAGAATGTATTTGGTTCCCTTGCCGTCCACACGCGGTTTTTTCAACGAAGGAAGATCGACATCGAGCGCGTGATAGGCATTTCCTTTCTTACTCGGCACCATCATCGTGCCGGGCTTGTCGATCATCCCGAGCAGCGCCGGCAGGACGGTAATGGCATATCCGCCGAGCGTGGCGTTCGTGTGGTGGCCCGGTCCGCTCCAGGTGTCGATGACCACCCCTTTCCCGGCCTTCGCCGTCTCGCCGATCTCCGTGGCGATCTGTTCTATCGTGGCAGCCGGGTACGCTGCTGATCTTCTCCGCCCATTCGGGCGTCTTGTCCGCGACATACGCTGCGTATTCGTCGAACCCGACGTCCACTCGTCGATAAAGGGTTTGTTGACAAGGTTCTTCTTGATCAGCACGTGGCCGATGGCCAGCGCCATGGCTCCGTCCGTTCCCGGACGGATCGGCACCCACTGGTCCGCCTTGGCCGCCGTCTGGCTGCTGAAGGGGTCAACATAGACCATCTTCGCGCCCTTGGCCCTGCCCCGGTTCCAGATGCCGGGCAGATGGGTCCATTTGGTCGCGCCGAGCAGGTTCCAGCCGAACACCAGGGCATAGGACGTGTCTTCAAAATCCGCAAGCGGACGCTCGTCTCCCATGGAAAGCTTGAATGATGCCTTGCGCGCAACATCGCAAAGATTGGCGTGGTTATGGTAGTTCGGCGTGCCGAACATTTTGCAGAAGTCCTGCTGGATGTGTGTGAAACAATGGTCTTCGCTGAACCATGCGAGGCTTTCGGCGCCGTGCTTGTCCTTGATCTTCTGCAGGTTCTCTGCAACCTGCGTCACTGCCTTATCCCAGGAAATTGCCTTCCACTTGCCGCTGCCCCGCTCACCGACCCGCACCATGGGCGTCTTGAGCCGGTCCGGATCGTACAGGTTCCGAAGCCCTGCATTTCCCTTGGAACAGAGCCTGCCGGCCGCATCCTTATCATTATAAAGCGCCGCCGAGGTCTGCAACCACTTTATCGTAGTTTGTCGAGATATTCGCGATATTGTTCGGGATTGGCGATGCCCTCGATCTTCACGGCCCGGCCATTCACGACCTTGACCTTGATACCGGACTGGCCGCCGCACATGTTGCAGTTGCTGTAGATCCATTCCCCGTCCTTCAGGCTTTTCTCCTGCGCACTCGCTTCCCTGAACAGTCCGAGTTGACCATCCCAGAGAAGCCCGCTGGCGACGGCCGCGCCGGCGAGGGCCGACGACCATTTGAGGAACGACCGCCTGGTGAACTCTTTGCCCGTAACTTCCTTGAACAGATTTTCCTCGTCTTTTGTGATAGTCCTATCCTCGCTCATCGACATCCTCCTTTACTGGACGAACAATTCTTTTGCGCCTTTTACGCCGCCGCTATGGCACCCGGAACAAATCTGGGGATCGACCTGCTTCCGGAGTGCCGCCCCGGAGCCATTCCTGAGATCAACGGACTGATGACAGTCAACGCAGTTCTTCGGCGTATCTTTTTTTGATTCCAGGTGCACCCTGTGGAACGTCTTGTACTTTTTATTCAGCGGAACTTCCTTCAAAATCCCCGCATGGCACGCGAGGCACTCCTTTTTGGCCATCTTTCCTGCGTTCTTATGCAGTTCGACAAGATTCTTCTCGGCAGCTCCCGCTGCAGCAGCGGAGAGCAGAAGCGCCAAACAGCCGATCACCAGATTCTTCATAACAAGCCTCCTCTCAGGAATTACTTTTAGCAGGTTGATCCTCTTTTGCCGCGAGCGACTTTTTGAATCCTCCGATTGCCTCGCCCAGACCCTTACCCAGCCCCGGCAGCCGCGACGGCCCGAAGAGCACAAGAACGATCACGAGAATAATCACTATTTCAGGCATTCCCAATCCGAACATGGTTCACCTCCATTCCGCAACGTATGATTTTTTCTTAATGTCGGGGATTTTTGCTGACCCTATCCATTGCCTCTATCACGGCATTTTCAACCATGATCAAGGGAGATCCGATTTCGCCGCCTCTGCCCGTTTCCACGTAGTAATGGGGAGGTAGATAATTGAGGGCCAGAGCGATGATGTCGTTCAGACAGCGTTGACATTTGCAGATGCGGTACCGGTTGTCATGGAAGAAGTTGTTCAGAGCGGTCAGAACGCTCTCGTAATTAGCATTCCTGACGGAACAGTTTGCCAATTGTTCGCGGTTCCACGCCACCATCGACTTAGGAACATTCTCGGTAATAGAGTTAGAACGCACGCGTGTAGTATTACAAAAAACGTACCATTTCCAAATATCTGAACTTTAAGGATTATGAAAAAGAGGATGTTTCGACGTCGGAACAATAAATAGCAAAAAAAGTGGATAACAGACGGAATTCGTTCGAAGTTTAAAAGAAAACGGGGTTACAGGAAGGTGTTACGGTTTCGTAACAGTTTTTGATCTCGGCAGGAAAGAAAGTTTGGTGGACGTTGGAGCAAATAGGTGGTTTACGAGAATTATGACTTAAGTCCGTATGCCGTTCATCTTTTCCCACAGGGTTTTCCGGCTGATGCCGAGCATTTCTGCTGCTTTTGTTTTGTTTCCCTGGGCGATCGCCAGGATTCGGATGATATGTTCTTTCTCTGCCCCGGCTGCAACTCCGCACAGCGTCACAGGACTCCACTGCTTTCCAGCTTTCCGGAAAACGACGGGAGGAAGGTCGTCTTTCTCTATGACATCGGAGCCAGCCAGCGTAGCGCCCCGTTCCACAATGTTTTCCAGCTCTCTGACATTGCCCAGGATAGTCGTACTGCATAAGCGCCGTCATGGCATCCTTCGAGAAACGCACGGTCTTTGCGGTCCTGTTCCGGCATTTGCCCAGAGCGAAATCCACGAGCGCGGGGATGTCCTCTCTGCGTTCCCGGAGCGGCGGGATCACGACGGGAATCACATTCAGGCGGTAGTACAGGTCTTCCCGGAAGCGACCGGCCTTTACTTCTTCTTCAAGATTTCTATTGGTCGCCGTGAGAACCCTCACGTCTATTTTTAATGTCTCAGTTCCGCCCACTCGCTCGAACGTCTTCTCCTGGATCACCCGAAGAAGTCTTGTCTGTGTGGAAAGCGGCATGTCCCCTATCTCATCGAGAAAGATCGTGCCTCCGTTCGCCAGCTCGAACCTGCCCGGTTTTCTTCTGACCGCGCCGGTGAACGCGCCCTTTTCATGGCCGAAGAGCTCGCTCTCGATCAGGGTCTCCGGCAGGGCCGCGCAGTTGATCTTGATGAGCGGCTTGTCCTTCTCGCCTGCTCTGATAATGAATGGTCGTCGCGATCAGCTCCTTGCCGGTCCCGCTCTCGCCGAGGATCAAGACCGTCGAATCCGAGGCCGCAACCTTCTCGATCAGTGGAAAAGACCTTCTTCATGGCCGCGCTTTCACCGATGATGTTCGGAAAGCAGAAATACCGGTTGATGTCCTTTCGCAGCCGGATGTTGTCTTCCCGGAGCCTCTTCATTTCCAAGGCCCGTTCGATCAGCATCCGGAACTCGTCCAGGGAAAAAGGTTTTGTAATGTAGTCGAACGCGCCGAGCTTCATCGCCTCGACCGCATCTTTGATCGTACCGAAGGCCGTCATGACGATCACGGGCACGTCGCTCGATGCTGCGATCTCTCTGAGGATCTCGATCCCGTTCTTATCGGGAAGGCGAATATCCGTCACCACCACGTCGCAGGCGCGTTCCTTGAATGCGGCAAGACCGTCCGCGCCGTTCTCGCAGGCGATGACACTGTAACCCGATGCTTTGAGCGAGTCCTCAATGGTCACGCGCATCAATTTTTCGTCTTCAATGACAAGGATCGTTTCCTTCATCTTCACTTCACCCTCTCGCCGCCAGCGGGAAAGCTCATGGTAAATCTGCTGCCCTTGCCCCACATCGCTCTCCACGGTGATCTCGCCGTTATAGTTTTTCATGATTCCGTAGGTGAGCCACAAACCGAGGCCGGTCCCCTCCCCGGTCGGCTTTGTGGTAAAGAAAGGATCGAATATCCTGCCGACATTCTCCGGCGCTATGCCGGTCCCCGTATCGATGATATCGATCTTGACCGCGCCGTTATCCTGGTCGCCCGCTGATTCTGAGATGACCTCCGTTACTGCATCGCGTGAACCGCGTTGATCATAAGGTTCAGGAGCATCTGCTGAAAATCGTGAAGATCCACGATGACGTGCAGGTCGTCCGGTACGTCATTGACGAATGTAATGTTGTTCTTCTGGATCTTGTACTCCACAAAATGATAGACGCCGTCCACGGCGTTCCGGACATTGACGTCAACAGGCGCATGCTCGGACTTCCGGGACATCCAGAGCAGTTTGCTCACCGTCGTTTCTATCTTGTCGAGGCCCTCTTTTACCAGGGCAAGGTATCGCTCCCGGAACTCGGGGTCGTCCCGCTCTGCTTCAGCATCTCAACGCAGTTGAAGAGACCGCCAAGGGGATTATTGATCTCGTGAGCCACGCCGGAGGCAAGAATGCCTATGGATGCCAGTTTCTCGGACTGGATCATCTTCTCGTTGGCTTTCCGAAGGTCTTCATTGGCCTGCCGTATGCGCTCGATCATGCTGTTGAAGCGTTCCCCCAGCACGGCCAGTTCGTCATGGCCCTTCACGTCGACCTTGACGTCCAGGTAATCGCCGCGCGCCTTCTCCATGGTGCTCGCGAGCTGCGTAATGGGATTGATGAATCTCCGGCTGAGCAGCAGAATGACGGCAAAGCCGACGGCTACAAGAATCAGCGTCAGCAGGACGATCTTGCCGATCGTGGTAATGATCTCATGTTCAGCCTGTTCAAGGGAAACGCCGATCTTGAGCGTGCCCCATCGCTTCTTGCCGATGGATAGAGGGACGCCGATGTCAAGTGCCGCATGTCCCTTGCTGGCAAAATCGCTGAATGATCGTGTTTTCCGCCGCACGCGACTTTGCGGTCAGAGGATCGGAATAGACCTTGCCGTATTCCGTGATGTCATTATGGGAGATCACCCTGCCGTCCTCGTCGATGATCACCAGATAGAGAAGGTCCAGGTCCCGGCGGTTGAATATCTCCATGATGTAGTTGTCGAGGAGTCCGCCTTCCTCGACCAGTCCGAGCCGCTCGTAGATGAGATCGTTCAGGATGGGGATGGCAAGCGTCTCGCCGAGCAGCTTGCCCTGCCGTTCGACATCGCTGTACAGGATGGATTTCTCCCGCTGGACGGAAACATAGCCGATCACGCCCATCAGGACGATAATGGCCGAGGTGGTGATCAGGATGAATTTCGATTGCAGCCGCAATCCGTCAAATGTGTTCCAGATTCTTTTCATACTCTTCAACTCACAGTTGTATCTTTGGATGGCACCCCAACCCGCAGGTTCGGGGCACGGCGTTTATCTTGGAACGTATGTCCGCGTAATCGGCATCAGAAGCGTCCGTAAAGCCGCTCTTCAGGTCGTCATCAAGCCTTTGCAGCATCTTCTTATGGTCCGGGTCGTCGGGATTCAGGGCCAGCAGCGCCCGCTTGATGTTCTCGATCACTGCATACGGCGTCCCCGGACCGGCCACGAGCGGTCCGGTTGGTATCGGCTCCGATTCTGCGATGATTTCGATGCCGAGCTTGCTGTATTTTCTCGCCACCGAATCCCGTACCGCTCCTGCATCCTGTTGTCCCTTCAGAACCGCCTTGACAACAGAATCGTGATAGTCAAAGTTGGCATAGCGGCCGAGATCGCTCAGGTGCAGTCCGGAGTTCGCCAGGAGATATCGGGGAATCAGGTTCCCGGATGTGGATTTGGAAGCGGAAAACGCAACACTCTTGCCCTTCAATTCGGAGAGTTGTTTGAGCGCAGACCCCTTTTTTGTGATGATCACGCTCCGGTACCGCGAGTCCCCGTTCGCGCCTTTCGGTTTCAGGATGCTTACGGCGCCGTACTTCGCACGGGCCTCAAGGTAGGTCAACGGTCCGAGCAGAGCCACATCCATATCACCGCTTCCCAGCGCATTGACCGTATCCTCGTAATTCTTCTTCAGCACCAACTCATACGTGTACGGGGTCTTGGCAGCGAGGTAATCGAGGAGCGGTTGATATTTTTCAAAGAGAATGCGTGGATTATCCCTCGGTATCAGGACGAGTGGCGTTGGCTTCCCGTCCTCCAGCACCTGGATATTGGCGGCTGTATAAGCGCCGAAAGCTTCGGGAACATTCTCCACTGGTTCCGGAGTTAGGCGTTTCAGGTAGCAGGGATTAGTTTCCATCAAAGGTGTTACCCCCTAAAATTTGGTGTGAATTGCCGGAGCTGGTCAAGGTTTTTCTGAGCGGCCAAAGAAGATAGGCCGTTAAGGCCTCTAAAATGACCAAGAGGACTATTTTCTGCCTCGCGGGATACTTCTTTTACCATCCAGACTATTATAACATATGATAGCTATAAAAAGAAGCTAAACAATACAAATTGTCAGCCCTGAATCACCTGCTGAAGATGAAGAAAGAAACCAGAGAAGTACGAGCTGGTTTCAAACCAGCCCGTCCCTGCGGTTCTTATAAAAACCTTTGACTCTCTGACAATGGTTT
>CAWFSF010000007.1:0-17833 GCA_963818475.1 Nitrospirota bacterium
TTTTTTTTGTGCCGATATTTCCTCCATTAAGCGTTGCTAGCCTTAACCGACGTCAACGGATGCGTATTCACGGTGATGTGGACAGTGAGGGCACGTCTGATGTAGACTGTGCTCCCAGGCATGATAAGCATAAAGCTACCTTCTTCAGCTTTTTTTCCTTTATTCCGCTCTCCATTATTCGCCCATCATTAAAAATAGATTTCCCCAGACTGCATTTGTTAGCCACGAGATAGTCATATATTATGCTCCTGCTGGCATCCGGATAGCTCTCCATTGACGGTCGGGATGAGCAGTCAATGGGTCTGAAAAAAGCGCAGAGTGTAAAGTTCAATGTTGGATGGCTTCGTAAAAGGCCCTGAACTTATCACCCCGAACGGAGGGAAGGGTCTTTCATCGTATTGAATAAGCGAAACTCTACGTCGCGTGAACAATGACAAGGGGGATTTTTAACGACGCCACCGGCACCAAACACCCTGATGGTGCTAAAATAACAATAGAGCGATTTCAGTAAAGACGCCTGCCACGACGCGAGTTCCAGGTTTAAATTAGTAGGGCGGGCACGGTCGAAAGGGCTTGGTCACCAAAATCGTTCTTGATATAAACGGTGTGAAAGGCGTAAAGAACTGAGCGCGTGGGGAACGGGTCTACCAAACCGGAAGGAGGGCAAAATGTTGTGGACGATAGCCGTGATACTGATAGTTCTGTGGCTGCTGGGGCTCGTGAGCAGTTACACCATGGGTGGGTTCATCCATATTCTGATCGTGATAGCAATTGTTGTCGTGTTGATAAGGATCATTCAAGGCAGAAAAATATTATAGTGGTGGGGCGAGACATGGGCAACCGGACGCCGCGCCGGTCTAGTGCGACCTGTTTAGCGACAGTGTTGTCGCGCTAGATCTGCATCTGAAGAAAGAACTTGAGGCGAGGTGAAAAGGTGACGTGTGCGCTGATAGGGGTGAGGGGAAGTACTTTCCAGGATCAAGAGGTATTTGTCCATGACCGAACAGAGTAATTCTCAGGGGGGATTCCGCCTCCTCGTCATCGCGGCGGCGCTGGTGATTATCATCGGGGGCATCAATCAGGCGCAGTCGGTCCTGGTGTCCGTCCTGGTCGCTGTTTTTCTCGCTATGCTCGGGACGCCTCCGGTGCTCTGGCTCGAGCGGAAACGCGTTCCTTCCGTTGTCGCGGTGCTGCTCGTGGTGGCCGGTATGGTCGCCATCCTGCTGATCGTCGGGGCGATCGTAGGCGCATCCATCAACAGTTTTTACACTGAGTTGCCTGTTTATCAGGCCCGTTTTCAGGAGCACGTCTCAGCATTCCAGAATTTTTTCTCAACCATAGGCATCCGGGGCATGGACAAGGTCCTGCTCGGATATGTCAAACCAGGGGCGGTGATGAGCCTGACCGCAAGCTTGTTCTCCGAACTGGGCTCGGCACTTTCGAACATTGTCCTGATCCTGCTCACCGTCGCCTTCATCCTGTTCGAGGCAACAAGCTTTCCTGTAAAGCTCCGTGCAGTCCTCGGCCATCCTCATCAGGTATTTCCCCAGTTCACCAGGTTTGTCGGTGATATAGAACGCTATATGCTCATCAAGACGCTTATCAGCCTGGCCACGGGACTCCTGATAGGGATATGGCTGTTCATTCTGGGTGTGGATTTTCCCATTCTCTGGGGTTTCCTGGCCTTCTCTGCTCAACTATGTGCCGAGTGTCGGCTCCACGATCGCCGCTATTCCCGCAGTTCTTCTTGCCCTTATTCAATTGGGGATAGGCCGCGCAGTTATGGCAATGGCGGGTTATATGGCCGTTAACTTTATACTGGACAATGTGATTGAAACAAAGCTCATGGGGCGGAAGCTCGGACTGTCCACGCTGGTTGTCTTTCTCTCATTGATCTTTTGGGGAAGCCTGCTCGGTCCGGTCGGCATGGTTCTGTGCATACCGTTAACCATGACCCTGAAGTTCGCATGCCAGAACAATAAAGACACACAATGGATCGCGGTTTTGCTCGGGCCTGAAGCACCCGCTGAAAGTATTCCACCAGCGCCAAAAGAAGAGGCCGGTCCTCGGACCTGAATAACTACTGAGAAGGATTGAGGACCTGCAATGATAAGAAGGCGAGCTCGAAACTTCTTCACAGGTCACTTCAATGAAGGGCACTGCCATGAAACTGCTCAATTTGATCGTATCCCTGATAATCATCATCGCATCGGTTATTTTATGCCATCAAATTATTTCAAATTCAATTTCCAACCAAATGGACAAAAACGATTATGCCGAGCTCAATCATGTCAAATACGGTCTTTTCAGTGTTGAAGAATGGAAACGACAAATTTCCGTCATTCTTGCCGAGGAGCTCAATAAACTGAATTTGTCAAGGGCGGATAAACGGGAGCTTCGAAAACATGTCGAAGCTCTGTTGAACAGGCTTATTGATCAGGTCGACAAAAAAATCAGGGAAGGGAACGCAGGCTCCGTGACGGGCTGGTTCAAACAATCCTTTATGAATATTTTTATCAGTCTGGAGGATGTTAAAAAAGGCATTCCCGAATATGCGGATGCCGTCATTCATGAGATGACGAAATCAAAAACGATTGATCAGATAAAGGCCATGCTGAACAAACAGCTTGAACAATATTTCAGCAAAACCTTTGATATACAGGATACAGCTCAAATGAGCCGCATCCTTCTGAGGACCGATTCCAAGGATATCGAAAGTGCGAGGATCAAGCTCAATAAGATAATTTCGGCCAAGCAGGACCTGATCTATAAGAGAGGCTATCCTGTTGATCGTTCTGTCGGTTCTTCTTTTTGCTTTATCCGGTTTTAGCAGGCAACCCCTGGCCCCCTCCCAATACATGCTCCTCGTTCTGTCTCTTATCCTGCTGCTGATAGTCGGCGTAATCACGCCCATGATCGATCTGGAAGCAAAAATCTCACGGATGAGTTTTGCTTTAATGGGGCATCCTGTCCAATTTGAGAACCAGGTATTGTATTTCCAGTGCAAAAGTATTCTGGATGTGTTCTGGATCATGATCACGCATAAGGATATTCAGATGAAATTTGTCGGGGTCTTGCTGATCACCTTCAGTATTTTTTTTCCTCTGCTGAAACTGACCTCGTCATTGGGATATTATTACAATTATCACAACGCAAGGGAGAACCCGGTGATCAAGTTTTTTGTCTTAAAATCCGGGAAATGGTCCATGGCCGATGTCATGGTGGTTGCCATATTTATGGCCTATATCGGATTTAATGGGATCATTACCAACCAGTTCGGCCAATTAAGCGCGGCAGCAGGCCAGGAACTGGAGATCTTAACTACGAATGGTACCTCCCTTCAGCCGGGGTATTACCTGTTCCTGACATACACCCTGTTGGGGCTATTTTTGTCAGGATTCCTGACCAGAAAACCTGAGGCAGAAGAGCTTAAGAATCCATAGGGTTGATAGAATTCTGCAAAATCATCCCAGGAGGTAAACATGATTCCTGATCTCAAGAAAGAACAGCAAGCATCCCGTGAGAGGCCGCTATACAGGTATTCGCATGCGGCAAAGGTTTTTTTCAGTCGATAGGCCTGATCACCGGAAGAATAATACACCTGGGGACAGATAACGTTGTGTCCGAAGTTGACTTCCTTGTTTTGAAAAGATTTTCCTAGTCAATTATCCTCCTGGGGTCCTACTCTATAGGTCAATCTAGAATCCAGGATATAACGCAAGTACCCGTCCCAAAAGTACCCGCCTATTTCAACTACGATCGCCCGCCGTTCCTTGGCAATCTGCTATATTTATTACCATAACGAATGTATTCGTCCAGCCGCAGCGGTGGTGATCCGTCCCAGAGCTGCTGCCTTGTCCAAAGGAGCGTGCCATGATATCTCCCGAAGCAAAGGCACTCGCCGCCCAGTGCCGCCACTATGCGATGTGTAAGATCGATTTTCTCGGAACAGGGCTCTGCCCGGCCGGTTCCAGGCACCACTATGTCGCTTATTATCCCCAAGGCAGGATGGACATCTGTCACGCCCTGGCGAACGACCTCGTCCCTGTCACGGAAGGGCTCGTCCACATCGCACAGACCTGCACGCTCTGCGGCATCTGCGACCGACAGTGTCACTTTGTTACGGAGATGCGGCCTCTGCGCGTCATATGGGAGCTTAAGGAGCACGTCGAAGCTTACGTAAAGGCCGGGAACAAGGTCGAGAAAGCCCCGGAAAGCGACCTTCTCCGGCAGCTCCGGGAGATCGTGGGTGGAGAGTGGGCGACGAGCGATCCCGCCATCCTGGTCAGTTACTCTCACGATCCCTGTCCCGTGTCATCCGTGAAGGTGCCGCGCTGCGTGGTACTGCCGAACTCGACGGACGAGGTGGCCCGGATAGTCCGTCTCTGCAACGATGGAGGTGTGGCCTACGCGGTCAGGGGCAACGGGTCGAGCGTCATGGGGTTCGTCCTGAGCGAAGGGGTCGTGATCGATATGACCCGGATGAAGTCCATTGAAATCGATTGCGAGAACTGGAGCGCTTTGATCGGGCCCGGGGTGGCGGCTTTCGAACTCCAGCAAGAGGCGTTTCAACACGGCATGCGGGCGAATGTGGCCGAGCCTGCAGCGCTCGTGGCAGCAAACATCATGTGTTCCGGTATCTTCTCCACGTTCTCCCATGCCTACGGCACTGCGGCGGACAACTACATCGACGCGGAGTTCGTCGGCAGGCAGGGGAATGTCTTCAACCTGAGCGAACGGGGCGCGCCGAACCTCTTCGGTTTCACGAAGACCGACATGCCCTCCCCGGGGATCTGCACCCGGGTGACGGTGAAGCTTCATCCCAGAACTGCGGACGAGGAAGGGGTCATGGTCCCGTTTTCGGACTTCGACAGCGCCCTGTCTTTTGTCCGGGAGCTCGGCATAAGGCGGATTGGAGCCGCGGCCGCGGTCCTCGGCGGAGAATATCTCTCCACATTCCTGTCGCCGTCCAAGGACCTGGCGGATCGACTGAAGGATTTTTTTACGGCCACGCTCGGGATCCAATACGCGGTCTTCATCGTGGGCGACCAATACGCTCTAGACGCGGTCAAAAAGATGAAAACGCCGGTCATCGACAACCGCCTTCTGCGCATGTTCATGCTCGGGCTTCCGCGCCTTGCAGGCGGCGAATGGTCCGACTTCCTCAAGGGTTTCGAAGGGGACCGCCCGCTGTACGAACTGCTCATTCGGGAAGATCTTTATCTCCTCATCGAGGCCGTGCTTTCGCCCTCCGCCCAAACCCTCGCCTCGGCAGTTGATGAGGACCTCCGCGACTTCTATATCCGGCTCTATTCCCGGCCAGAGATGACCGACATGGTCTGGATCAACATGTTCCGGATCATCAGCTCCCGCATGGGAAGGAGCAAGCACGTTGTTGCCTTCATCGTCTACGTCCCCCTGGACCGGCCGGAAGCAATCAATAATATCATCTCCGATTTCCGGCGGATCGCCGACAACCGGGGTATCAAGAACGACTTTGGGTTCATTACCCCCCTCGACCTTGGAAAGCGGGGCGTCCTGGAATACGACTACTACATCGACCACACAAGCCCCCGGGAGATCGAAGCCGCACAAGGGGCGATGGCTGAAGCGGGAGCGATGATCGAGGAGCACTCCCTGAAAACCAGGGGGGTGAGGGGTATCCGGCACACGTTCAATCAGGGGTTCAGCCGGAGCGAGTTTCTCCTGTACGCATGAGGCGGACCGCGGAGGACATAGCAGGCCGGCGAAGGGCGCGGGAGACGACCTTCCTCGTCACGGGCGGGACCGGCTTCATCGGGAGCCATATCGCCGCCCACCCCTGCTCGAGCAGGGGCATGCCGTCGTGCTACTCTGCCGGGGGGCCGGCAAACTCACCGCCCCTATGCGGGTGGGACGGGTGCTGGACTGGTTCGGCCTGGGCATAGCGGAACAGGCGCGTCTCGAGATCGTCGAAGGATCCCTCGAGAAACCGGATCTCGGACTCGACCGGGAGCGCTACGACGCCCTCGCCCGAAAGACCGATGAGATCATCCACTGCGCGGCCTCCACGTCCTTCTCGGAACGGAAGCGCCCGGAGGCCGAGGCAGCGAACATCGAGGGCGCGAGGAACGTCCTCGCCCTGGCAGCCCGGGGCGCATGCGCGTTCTTCCATCACGTGAGCACGGCCTATGTCGCGGGAGACCGCGCAGGCGAGTGCGCCGAGGAATTCGTCGAGACCACCCGCTTCCTGAACGTGTACGAGGAGACGAAGCACCGGACGGAACGGCTCGCCCTTGACGCCTGCCAAGATGCGGGCATCCGGCTGAACATATACCGGCCGTCGATCATCCACGGCGATTCGAGGACCGGGCGGAGCCTCCGGTTCAACGGCCTCTACTATCCCCTGAAGTCTCTCGTGTTCCTCAGGAACCTCTACGACCGGGATTTGCGGGAGAACGGCGGGGAAAAAGCCCGGGCCATGGGGGTGACGAGGGTGAACGGCAGCCTGCACTTGCCCATCAGGATCGAGAAGTCCGGGGACGGTTCCCTCAACCTTATCCCGGTCGATCATTTCGTTCAGGCCTTCGCGGCGATCATGGAGGACTGCCTGGAGGGGGACATCTTCCATATCGTGAGCAAAAGGCCGAAAGGGATCGAAGATCTCATCGAGTTTTCAGGGCAATACTTCGGTGTCGAAGGAATACGTACCGCAGGACCGGAGGAATTCGGGAGGAAGCCCAGGAGCGGACTGGAATCGCTCTTTGGCGGATTCATTTCTCTGTACCTTCCCTACATGAACGACAAGAGGACTTTTGTGAACGGGAAGGCCGCAGCCATCCTCCGGAAACGGTCCATTTCCTGTCCGGACTTCGACTATCAGGCCCTTTCCCGCTGCATGAGCTACGCACTGTCGGTCGATTGGGGAAAGAAGCTCTACTCTGATTGTCAGCACAATGCGACGGACTGAAGTCCTTGTCCGACAATTCCTGAGGTCTTACAAAAACCGAAAACGGTCGAGTCCCGGCTTGATTAAATAGGCAGGATTAAGGAACGAGGAGCAAATCTGTTTTTTTTGGAGGAAATGTAAAGCCTTCTGCTACAGGTGGCTGGTGAACTGAAAAAGGCCGGCGCGCTCTATGAAGATGAGGAGGTGGTTGTTGACGCCAATCTGGTCACGTCCCGACAACCGGCCGATCTTCCCGCGTTCATGCGCGCGATCATGAAACAGCTCCGGCTTTAGCATGCCGTTCCCGGAGAAAAAGGAGGGAAAAGTCTAAAATCAAGTGACCGTTGCTAAAGCGGCAATGAAATTGATGGTTCTGCGATGAGAAGAAAGAAAATCACCATAAGAAAGAATTGGCCCGAGAAAAGCACCCTGTCCCCTTTTTTGTTTCACCCCAGGCGGATAGGGGACCTGATCAGGAAATCCGCAGGGTCGTGGGTGGACGATTACGCTCCGAGTATGGGCGCAGCGCTTGCCTACTACACCCTGTTCGCGATTGCCCCGCTGCTCATAATCGCCATTGCGGTGGCAGGTCTTGTTTTTGGCCAGGAAGCAGCCCGCGGAGAGATCGTCGCGCAGATACAAGGTCTCATCGGACGGGAAGGTGCAATCGCGGTGCAGGGCCTGCTGAAAAGCGCCAACGAACCCGCTCAGAGCATTTTTGCGACGGTTGTCAGCATCATTACCCTGCTCATTGGGGCAACGACGGTGTTCGCGGAATTGCAAGACGACCTTGACCGCATCTGGCGCGTTCCCTCATCCGAGAAAAAGAACACCATATGGACCTTGCTGCGCACGCGTTTGCTTTCTTTCGGTCTGGTGCTGGGACTGGGGTTTCTCATGCTGGTCTCGCTGTTAGTCAGTGCCGCGATCGCCGCGTTCGGCAGATGGAGCAGTTTTTATTTCAAAGGATGGGAAACGCTTCTGTATTTACTTGATTTCAGCGTTTCTTTCGTTATTACGGCGTCACTCTTTGCGATGATCTACAAATTTATGCCGCGGGCGAGAATCGCCTGGCGGGACGTGTGGATCGGCGCGGCAGTAACCGCGCTCTTGTTCGAAATCGGGAAAATCCTCATCGGCCTTTACCTGGGCAAAACCAGCGTCGCATCCGGTTTCGGCGCAGCAGGTTCTCTGGTCGTTCTGCTGGTGTGGGTCTATTTTTCAGCGCAGATTTTCCTGCTCGGGGCCGAGTTTACCTGGGTGTACTCGCACGAATATGGCTCAAAAGCGGCCCAAACCGGGCAGGACTCGGCCCCGGCGGTGCCGAGTCGTTCGGACGAAACAGAAACATGATTTTTACGGATGCGTAAAAGTCTTATCCCGAGGGTAGCATGGCGCTCAAGAGAAAAAAAGCCTTCTTCATAGCAATGGGAGTGATCATATTCGTTGTCTGCGCGCTGATCATCGCGCTCCTGCTCAATATGCAGGCCTTGAAACCCCGGATCGAGTCAGCCGCGTCGCATGCTCTGGGAATGGAGGTTCTGATCAAGGGCCGGTTGGGCATCGCTCTCTTTCCGGGTATCGGCATAACGCTGAGGGAAATCAGCGTGCGGAACAAGGGAGCTGATGTCGCTACAGTGGAGGTGATGAAGGTCGGGCTGGAGTTCATCGCCCTTACAAGGCGGGAAATCCTGATAAACCGGACCCGGCTTATCAATCCGGTATTCTCCCTGGTCCGGTATAAAAACGGGACATTCAATGTGGAAAAACCGGAACGTACGCCGTCGGGGAGGCCCCTTGCCGTGGAAAGGATATCCATCTCTCAGGGGCAAATTATTTACACTGATGAAATATCCGGTACCAGGATCGGAGTAAACGACATCGAGGCGACCCTGCAAAACTTTTCATACAGCAGGAAGGAGAATACAGAACCATTCAAAAATATCTCATTCACCGGGGATATCAGGTGCAAGACGCTCTTGATCAATAATTTCACCCTGACGAACCTCGTGATGGGAACAGCAGGCAAAAAGGGAACATTCGATTTAAGCCCTATCAGAATGGACATCTTCGGCGGGACCGGGAACGGAAGCGTTCATGTGGATGTGACGGGGGCGTTGCCCCATTACCGGGTAATGTATACCCTCAACCGGTTCAGGATCGAAGAGCTTATCCATAAATTCTCGCCCGGGAACCCCGAAAAAAGGATAGAAGGACTGACAGACTTTTCCGCGAATCTGACCGCAAAGGGGAAGAGCGCAAAGGAGGTGAGGCAATCGCTCAACGGCGACCTTTCTTTGAACGGGGAGAACCTTCTGCTCTATCGCATTGATATCGACGCTCTTATACCAAAGTACGAACGAAGCCAGAACTTCAACCTCGTGGATGTAGGGGCATACGTTCTCGCGGGCCCCTTTGGGCCGGTACTTACCAAGAGCTATAATTTTGGAAGCTTGTACGAAGAGTCGCGGGGCGGGACGGGAAGCATCAAAAAACTTATTTCAATCTGGAAAGTAAAGAACGGCATTGCCGGGGCGGCTGATGTTGCCTTTGCTTCAAAAAAATACCGGGTCGCCATGAAGGGTGGATTGAATTTTGTCAATGATCGTTTTGACGACGTAACAATAGCGGTCCTCGATAAACGAGGGTGCGCTGTTTACAGCCAGAAAGTGCACGGGCCGTTCCGTAAACCGCAGGTCGAAAAGGTGAATGTTTTTAAGTCGATTACGGGATCGGTTTCGAACGCGCTGGAAAGTGCGGGTCAATTCATTCGAGGGAAAAAGTGCACGATATTCTACTCAGGTTCGGTGGCGCAGCCCGAGTGACAAGAATAGACTATCAATGCGGTTCTGCCGGCTACAGTGCCCGCCTTTTTTTTCATAATCAAAAACGAAGAAGCTATTATCACATCCTTGAAAGAGCCCCCTCACCGACTCTCTTCCCTCCGCAGGAAGGAAAAGTGGGAGCAGCCGTACTCATCTGCACAGCTATTCATCATATGCTGATAATTTAGTCAATTCTGACTTTCAGTGAAAAACGCATATCGTGGAAATTCAATATGTTGAAAAGTTCTATTCATCTGGTACAGGACTTGCTAATAAATTGTTCACTTGAACAATAATAAAGCACGGGAGGAGTGCATATGAAACTGGTGAAATGTATTGTTCAGCCATACAAGCTTGATGACGTGAAAGAAGCGATCACTGCACTGAATATTCACGGCATGACGGTTTCCGAGGTCAAGGGGTTCGGCCGCCAAAAAGGGCACAAGGAAGTTTATCGCGGCGCAGAGTATACCGTGGACTTCGTACCCAAGGTCGAGATCGAGGTGGTGGTCGCCGACGCCATGGTGCAGCAGGTCATCGATGTTGCGGTAAAAGCCGCGCGGTCCGGCAAAGTGGGGGACGGAAAGATCTTTGTGATGAATGTGGAACAAGTGGTCAGGATCAGGACCGGAGAGTCAGGCGAGGCGGCGTTGTGAGATGTGATAAGACAGAATAATAAAAAAAGACCTTAACTGCGTCTCTCGCAAAGCTCGCAAAGGACGCAAAGGACGGCAGAAACAATAAGAAAAAATATACGCAGGAGGATCTGTTGTGAAAATTACGTTCAAAGGAAAACATACGGTGCTGTTCCTCGTACTGACCGCCCTGGCCGATTCCTCGGCGTTCGCACAGGCTGCAGAGGCTGCAGCAGTGCCCAAGGTAGACACCGGAGACACCGCCTGGATACTAATGTCCACGGCGCTGGTCATGCTCATGACGCCGGGGCTGGCGCTGTTTTACGGCGGTATGGTAAGAAAGAAGAATGTGCTTGGCACCATCATGCACAGCTTCGTCGCCATTGCGCTCGTGAGCGTTCAATGGATCATTCTCGGGTACTCCCTCGCGTTCGGGCCGGATATCAAGGGATTGATCGGGAATCTCGACTGGATCGGGTTGAACGGCGTCGGGCTTTTGCCGAATGTCGACTATGCTCCCACGGTCCCGCATATGGCGTTCATGATCTACCAGGCAATGTTCGCGGTGATCACGCCGGCGCTCATCAGCGGTGCGTTCGCCGAACGCATGAAATTCTCCGCCTTTATCGTTTTTACACTCATCTGGACCACGATCGTTTACGATCCTGTTGCGCACTGGGTATGGGGCACGGGCGGCTGGATGAAGCAGCTCGGCGTGCTTGATTTTGCCGGGGGTATCGTGGTCCATGCAACCTCGGGATTTTCCGCCCTTGCCGCGGCATTATATATCGGCAAGCGCAAAGGGTTCCTGCACGAGCATATGCCTCCCCACGACCTCCCGATGACCGTGCTGGGTGCGGGGCTTTTGTGGTTCGGATGGTTCGGGTTCAACGCAGGAAGCGCACTCTCCTCAGGCGGGCTCGCCACCATGGCCTTTGTCACGACCCATACGGCAGCTGTCTCGGCCACGCTCACCTGGGTCTTTGTTGAATGGTATCACCGGGGCAAGCCGACCATGTTCGGAGCAGCCACGGGCGCCATCGCAGGACTCGCCACGATCACCCCGGCAGCCGGGTTCGTCGGCCCCATGCCTGCCCTGGTCATCGGCATCGTCGCTTCACTGTTGTGCTATACGGCACTTAATGCAAAAACGAAGTTCGGGTATGATGATTCTCTGGATGCTTTCGGTGTTCACGGCGTCGGCGGGACGGTTGGTACCATCCTGGCAGGCGTCTTTGCTTCGGTTGCCATTAATGCGGCAGGCGCGAACGGCCTGCTCTTTGGCAATCCCCGGCAGCTTGCGGTCCAGGCCGGTGCCGTGGCCCTGGTCGCGGTCTATTCCTTTGTAGTGAGCCTGGGGCTCTTCAAGCTGATCGATCTGGTAATGGGCGTTCGTGTTGACCGGGATCAGGAAACAGAGGGGCTCGATATCAGCCAGCATGGTGAGAGCGGGTATACAGCATAAAAAGGTTGACCAGCCTCTATGACGCACATCATAGAAAGGTGATCGGCATTTCTGGTACCATGCACCAACCTAAAAGGAGGTGTACTATGAATACCCATACCAGCGACTGCCCATCCTGTTCCTCCATCAAAGCTGCTCCGGCAGAGAGCAACAAAGATGTACGGCTCACCCAATGGCCGATCCAGATCAAGCTCATCGGAACGGCCGCACCGTTCCTGCAGGACGCCGATCTCCTGGTGGCCGCGGACTGTACCGCCTTTGCCACGCCGGGGTTCCACGAGAAGTTCCTGCCCGGCAAAAAGGTGCTGATCGGCTGCCCCAAGCTTGACGATGCGACCCAGTATCTTTCCAAGTTCACCGAGATCTTCGGCACCACGACGGTCAGGACAGTGACCTGTCTTCGGATGGAAGTGCCTTGCTGCGGCGGCATGACCGCAGTCCTGAAAGAGGCCATCAACCGCTCAGGGAGGCAGATCCCCATGACGGAGATCATCGTCGGCGTAAAGGGAGATGTGCTTTCGGAGAAAATAATAGTGGCATAAATGAAAGTCGGAAACGGCGATAAACCCATGTTCCGTCATTCCCGCGCAGGCGGGAATCCAGGCTTTTCAGGCTGTTACTGGATCCCCGTTTTCACGGGGATGACGAAGTAGGTAAAAAATGGCTCTGCTCAACAAGCTGTTAAGCACAAAAAGCCCATCATATGCTGATGGGCTTTTTTGCGTTCGGCTTCTTCCATCCCGGCAGGGTCAATGCACGTCAACGGGTGGCCCGGCTCCCGGCGCTTTCTGCCACTTCATGATGAACACCAGCGGAAGCACGGAAAGGATCAGGAAGCAGATGATGAGGAATGCGTCGGTGAACGCAAGGGTCGTGGACTGTTTGACCAGCTCGCGGTACATCATGCCGTCGGCCCCGGCTGCAGGAAGGCCTTTTGCGGCAAGCATCTCTACGGCTTTGTCGTGGTAGATCTGGTAGGATGGGTCAAAGGGCGACAAGTGTTCGACCAGGCGGGTCTGATGCAGCTGCGCCCTGCGGGAGAGGATGGTCGTGGTAAAGGCTATGCCCACGCTTCCGCCGAGATTCCTGAGCAGGTTGTACAGCGACGTTGCTTCGGTCATGTGCTCCTTGGGGATGTGCGACAGCGTGAGCGTGGTGAGCGGGATGAAGGTCATGCCCATGCCGAACCCCAGGAACACCCGCGGCCAGACAAAGGTCCAGAAGTCGGTGGTGAGATTGAACCGCGACATCATATAGGTGCTGATGGCGCACGTGCAGATGCCGACGACGAGGAAGCGCTTGGGGTTCACCTTGCCGATGAACTTGCCCACGATGGGCATGGCGAACATGGTGGCGATGCCGCCGGGGCCGAGCACGAGCCCTGCATAGAACGAGGTGTAGCCCATCATCATCTGGAGATAGATGGGAAGGAGCACAATGCTGCCGAAGAGATTCAGGAACACGAAGAACATCACGGTGGAGCCGCTCGTGAAGGTGCGGTCTTTGAACAGTTTCAGGTTCACGATGGGATGTTCGGAATAGTATTCATTGATTATGAGCAGGGTGAGCGAAACCGCGGAAATGACCCCGAGGCTGAGGATCAGGTTGGAGCTGAACCAGTCCTCGTTCTCGCCCTTGTCGAGCATGAACTGGAGCGCGCCCAGCCCCACGGAAAGGAAAATGAGCCCCCAGTAGTCGATCTTCATTTTCTGGCGCTGCATGTAGGGCGGGTCCTGGATCACGATGACGTTCATGATTATCGCGAAGATCCCGATGGGGATGTTGATATAGAAGATCCATCGCCAGGACATGGTGTCGGTGATCCATCCGCCGAGCAGGGGGCCGACGATGGGGCCGAGCATGGCGCCCATTCCGAAGATGGCCATGGCCAGTCCGTGTTTTTCCCGGGGAAACGATTCGAGCAGGATCGACTGGCTGATGGGAACGAGTCCGCCGCCCGCGAGCCCCTGGATCACGCGGAAGAAAACGAGGCTGTTCAGGCTCCAGGCAGAACCGCACATGAACGAAGCGAAGGTGAACAGGGCGATGGACGCGATCTGGTAGTTCTTTCTGCCGATGAGCTTGGCCAGCCAGCCCGCCATGGGGATCACGATGGCGTTCGAGACGAGGTAGGCGGTGATGGTCCAGGTGGCTTCATCATAGCCCGCGGAGAGGGAGCCCCTGATGTGGTCGAGCGAGACGTTCACGATCGAGGTGTCGATGATCTCGATCAGGGTCGGCAGCATCACCGTGAACGCGATCAGGCCGAGGCTCTTTGTGTTGTGCTGCACGGTCATTTTGCGAGCACCGTGGGCTCCACGGACATGCCGACCTTAAGCAGATGGTCCTTGTCCGCGTCCTTTTCAAGAACGATCTTGACCGGGATCCGCTGGACCACTTTCACATAGTTGCCGGTCGCGTTCTCCGCAGGGAAGAGCGAAAAGGAAACGCCGGTGCCGGCCATGATGCTGTCCACCGTACCTTTGAATGCTCCTGCCGGGATAGGCGTCCACCTTGATCCGCACGTTCTGGCCCGGCCGGATGCGTGCAAGTTCGGTTTCTTTGTAATTGGCAACGATGTGGATGTCTTCAAGCTCCACGATCGCCATCAGGGGTTGCCCCACCTGTACCTGGTTCCCAATCTGGACGGATTTTCGTGTGACGTAACCGCCCGACGGCGCAACAATCGTCGTATAGCCCAGGTTGAGACCGGCCTGCCGCAGCTGTTCGTCAGCGAGCTTCACCTGCGCAGCGGCGATCTCCCGCGTCGAGACAGCCTTATCGTACCGGTCGGCCGAGCCGGCATCCTGGTCGAAAAGGGCCTTTGCCCGCTTCAGCTCACGTTCCGCCTGGCGGAGGTTAGCACGCTGGAGTTCGAGGTTTGCCCGGGAAGCTTCCAGGCGGGAGCGGTAGTCCATGGGATCCAGTCTCGACCAGCACATCGCCCGGTTTCACCTGCTGGTTGTCGTCAACGAGGACGGTCTTGACACTGCCGCTGACCCTGGCTGAGATGGTGTGAATGTTGCCTTCGATGAATGCGTCGTCGGTCGAAATGTGCGTCTTGTTGTATGCACTGATGAAGTATCCGGCGATCAGACCGATCGCGACGACCGCACCCACGATCATGAATGCTTTTTTCTTTTTTTGTCCGTTGTTGGACGGTGCTTGTTCAGCCATGATGATAGCTCCTAATATGAAATTCAGGTAAGGGCGGGTTTCAAACCCGCCCCTACGAACGCATGATCGGCTGGATGGTGCTTATCCCTTGATGCTCACTGCCCGTACGCGGTCACGAGGTCCTTGCCCATGGCGTACAGCAGGTTGGCCTCAGCCCGCTGCATGGCATAGGTGGCGCGCCAGAGGTTGGATTCCGCTGTTGACAGGAGGGTGACCGCGTCCACGACCTCGGTGGTGGTTCCCACACCCTCCTTGAACCTGAGCTTATGCAGCCGAAGGTTCTCAACAGCAGAGGCAACAGCGGTTTTCGCCACCTCGACCTTCTGACGGGAGGTCTGCTGGTCGAGATAAGCTGCCTTGACCGAAAGTCTGACGGTATCGAGCATCTTCTCCCGGACGAGCTTGAGCGACCGCAGTTCGCTGTTTGCCATGCCGATCTTCGATCTGCTCGCTCCTCCCGACGAGAGGTTAACGTTCACCCCCGCGATCAGGGACCAGTTGTCCTGGTGCACCATGTATCTGTTCTCCAGGTACTCATAGCCGCCGGAAAGGTAGAACGTGGGAAGGTATTCCGCTTCGATAGACCGGACGCTCTCAGCTTTTGCCGCGATCTTCGCGTCCATGTCCCTGAGGTCGGAGCTCTCCGCTTCAGCCGCGGTCCATGCAGCTTCCAGCGTGATGCCGGTCGCAGGACTCGGCCTGACCTCGTCCGCCTGCACGGGATCGTTCAATGATCTCAAAAGAAGGCTGTTGATCCTTGATGCCTTGAGCGAACGGAGGTCTTCGGCAGAGAGAAGCCTCTGGCGAGAGTCGGCAAGGGTGACCTCGGTCTGGAGCACTTCGTTCTTCGTGATGACGCCGGCCTTGAACCGCACTTCCGCGTCCTTGCTGTGCGCTTCGTAGCGCGTGACCTCCTCTGTTGCCACATGCAGGAGCTTTTCGGACTCGAGCAGGTCGAGATAGGAAACGATAAAATCCAGGGCGGATTGGTTCCTCACCCGCACGGTCTCGATCTCCCTGGCTTTCAGGCCGAACTTTGCCGAATCAATGGAGGACGAGGTCTTGCCGAAGTCATAGAGCATCTGGGTGGCCCGCACGCCATAGGTCGTAAACTGGTCCTGGGACGTGGGGACCACATTGCCCCCGAATTTTGCCTCAGGCTGGTACCGGAGCCACGTTTCGCGTCCATAGAGGTCAACAAAGGGGAGCCAGGGTGCGCGGGCGAGCGAGACCGTTTCCCGTGCAACCGCTTCATCAGACCGGGCGATCTTCACATCCCGCCCGTTCTCGGTTACGGCTTTGAGCCCTTCTTCCAGCGTCAGGGCATGGCAGGGAAGCGGCACGAACAGCAGGGCTAGGGGCAGGGCAAGGATCAATCGCTTCATGATGGCACCTCAGGGGGTCATGGGAATGTAAGTGCTCGCTATACTACACGAAAAAAACGGAAAAATAAAGACGGGAAATGCGATCGGGCAGAAATGTGAGCTGCTTGTTTTTTCGTCTATTTAGTGTGATTATACTGCTTATCGCAAGGAGCAGTCCTATGCCGCAGATACTATCGGTCAGCAGGAGAACGGATATCCCGGCCTTCTACGCAGCATGGTTCGTCAATCGGCTCAAGGCGGGCCATGTCTTTGTGACGGCAGCCCTATTCCGGGAAGATGCAGCAGGTGTCGCTGACGCCGCAGGACCTGAGCGCCATCGTTTTCTGGTCGAAGAATTATGCTCCACTCCTCCCGTGGCTCGAAACGATCGAACAGAGCACGAAGAACCTTTTTTTTCATTTTACCATTACCGCGAACCGCGAACTTGAGCTGAACGTACCCGATCATCGCGAGGTGATCCGGGACTATCTGTATCTTGCGAAACGCTACGGACCGGAGCGGCTTGTCTGGCGCTACGACCCGATCTGTATCACGGACAAGTTGTCCTTTGCCGTTCATGAAGAACGCTTCGTTCAATGCGCGGAGCTGCTCAAAGGGAGTGCAGACCGATGCATTATCAGCTTTGTCCAGCCCTATAAGCGGGCACTTTCCAATCTGAGCAAATATACCGACCATACCCTGGTCGACGTGCCGGAAGAACTAAAGCAGGAATACGCCGAGCGTCTGGCAATAAGGGCGGAGCAATACGGGATCTCGTTGTTCGCCTGCTGCAACGATCATCTGCTGTCGGAAAAGATCAAGAAGGCAAGCTGCATAGACGGTGCATCGTCTTTCGGCACTCTTTAACGCAGCCATTGATACGCGGCTGGCCGCAACACGCAAGGAATGCGCCTGCACCCGGAGCATTGATATCGGCGCCTACGATACCTGCGCCCATGGATGCGTGTACTGCTATGCAAATTCCGACAAGAACAGGGCAGGGAAGGCACAGTTGGTGCATGATCCATCATGGAATTCGTTGACCAGGAACGTTGATGAGGAGGAGCAAGAATTTGTCCGGGCGAAGGGTCAGCAGCAGCTGTTTTGAAAACCTGATTTTCAGCGACCGCGGGACGAAGGGGCAGAATCGTTGCAAATGTTTAAAAGTCCTTCCTTAATCTACAGTCGACCGAGTACCGTGATTGTATAGAGATTACATCCGCAACAGAAAGCTCCGAACTTTGAACTCGAACATATCTTTGCGTCTCTCGCTTCTAAATCCCTCGGTCCGCTACAGTCCACTTATTCTAATTTGTCGAGCAATGAGAACGCAGTAATTCTTAATTCCTCCTCTAGACCTGCTGACACTTCAGGACATCCAGGTCTAAGAGGGTGAAGTGCCTCCTTAACTGACCGGGCAAAATTCATACCCTCAAGTT